>NZ_CP071922.1:2061085-2078597 GCF_017584085.1 Halomonas sp. BM-2019 | reverse complement strand
AATCTCCAGTGGTTGTTCTTGATGGCGGATGGCCGGTTGTGAATGGCTGCTGTCGGTGATGGCGTGGGAGAGCGGCGTGGGTGGCTGGCTCTGCTCTGCTGGCTATGAACTGGCGACTGGGCGGCCGGGATAGTTGCCGGTAATTGTTACCGGTAACTCTGAGGGTGAGATTAGGTCCAGGAACGAAGGCTGTCAACGCAAAAGAGGCACTGCCAGGCTAGACTTTGGTAGGGGGCCTGGACAGGCCCCGCGGCCCCTCCCAGCCCCGTCAGGGGGTTAGCCTGTAGGCCCGAACACGCCCGACTGGCTTTCGGGCCCGAACACGCCCGGCTAGCTTTCGGGCCCGAACACGCCCGGCTAGCTTTCGGGCCCGAACACGCCCGACTGGCGCAGCGCCCGTCCCAGCTCGCGAAGGGTCGCCTCGGAGCGCTCGGTATCGCGCTCGCCGCGAGTGCAGGCCACCAGTACCCAGCGCCGCTCGGCGCTGCCCTCGCCGTGGGCGGCGATGCCCGCGTCGCAGCTGCGCCGATGCTGGGTGCCGGTCTTGTGGGCGAAGCGGATCTCGTGTCCCAGGCCCGCCTTGAGCCGCGCCTCGCCGCTGGTGGTGCGCGTCATGATGGTCAGCAGCTCGGCGGTGGCCGCCGGGCCCAGCGCCCGCCCTTCGCCGATGGCGGCGAGCAGTGCGCCGAAGGCGTCCAGGCGCCCGGCGTTCAGCCCGCTTGCGTAGTAGGCCGCGAAGGCGGCATCGAGGCTCGGCAGCGCCAGGTCGCTGCTTGGCACCCCCAGCCGCTCGGCCAGGGCGTCGAGGCGCGCCTCGTCCTCCTCGACCCGGCGCAAGGCGATGAAATCCATGCCGGTCAGCGCCCGGGCACCAGGATGGAGCCACCCGTAGGCCTCGCGGCGCACCTCGAGCAGGGTGGTGATGGGGCCAAGCCCGCTCCCCGACAGGCGCTCGGCGCGACGATTCACGGTGGCAAGGCCAAGCCGGGCGATCAGCAGATCGGTGGCCGTGTTGTCGCTCTCGGTCAGCATCGGTTCGAGGAGCTCGCGCAGGGTCAGGGTCGTGCCGGGCTCCGCCCAGTTGGTGGGCCCGGCGCCGTCCACGTAGTCGGACTCGCGCAGCACCAGCGTCTCGTCCAGGGAGAGCGCGCCCGCCTCGCGCCGCGCCAGCAGCTCCACGGCCACCGGCAGCTTGACCAGCGAGGCCAGGTACCAGGTCTCGTCATCGCGCCAGCCGAAGCGCTCGCCGCCCGTGCCCAGCTCCCGCACGTGAAGCCCGATCTCATCGTGGCCCTCGGCCTCCAGGGCGGCCAACTCCGCCGCGAGCGCTGGGCCCCAGGCGGGGCCGGCCAGGGCCGGACTGGCCAGCAGCAGGCCCGCGAGCCACATGGCGGCCAGCAGCGCTGCCATCGCCTGTCTCATCCGCGCGCCTCCCGAAACCAGCGGGTCAGGGCGATCCAGCCGGCGGCCCCCAGCACCAGCGCCACGCCGATGCCCAGCACCTGGGGGTAGGTGTAGACCTGCCAGGCCTCCAGCAGGTAGCGGAAGACCCCGAAGATCACCACGATATGGAAGATGAACGCCTTGAGGGCGTCGCCGCCGATCAGCGTGAGCGGCTTGAGCCAGCGCGCCGCCGCCGCTCCCCCCTGCAGGCAAAGCGCCAGGATCACCAGGGCGCCGCCCAGGCTGAACAACATGAAGGCGAGCTCCGGCGGGTGCTTGCCGACGTTGCGCGCCACCGCCATCAGGGCATCGTGGATGGTGGCCTCCGGTGCGACCAGGGCCAGTGCGAAGAAGGCCAGCAGCATCGAGGCCCCACCGCCGGCGATGGCGAGCAGCACCCGGCCACGCTGGGCCGTCCAGTAGCCGCGCAGCAGCGCCTCGCCGATCACCAGGCCCAGCAGCACCAGCGGCAGCCGCGAGAGCTGGCCCCAGGTGTAGTGGTCGGCGTCCTCCACCAGGATCGCCTTCAAGGGCTCGATGCCCCAGAAGGTGGCGTGGCGCTCCAGCCAGGCCGACGCCAGGGCGATGGCCACCGGCAGCAGCAACCGCGACCAGAGCGGCAGCCGGCACCACAGCGGCAGCACCCAGGGCAGCCAGAGCAGGGCGATGGCGTAGAAGCCGAGGATCTCGACCCAGATCGGGAAGCGCTGGTAGAGCAGGGCGTCGAGGATCTCCTCCCGCGGGAAAATGGCCATCATCTCCACCACGGTGAGCACCTTGTACCAGAAGAACACCTCGAGGCCGCGCAGCACCAGCTTGAGGCGGCGTGCCGGCCAGTCCGCCTCGCCCACCCGGGGCAGGAAGGCCACGGCCAGGGCGATGCCGAACACCAGGATGAAGAGCGAGGAGGAGAACTTGGTGAGCAGGTGGACCGGCACCAGGCCCCAGTCGGGCAACTGACGGATGCCATAGAGCCCGCTCACCGCGTGGCTGACGATCATCAGCGCGATGGCGATGCCCCGTGCCAGGTCGATCGCCGCGATGCGCCCCTCGGCCCGGGGCAGCACCGGGCGCTCGGCGAGCCGCCGCTGGATGGCCTTCCCTTGCATCTCTGGCTCTCCTTGATATCAGCCCACTAGGCTAGTCCGCGGGTGCGAGCACCTCGACACGCTCCAGGGTGAGGCGGCGCCCCTCCCCCCGGGAGAAGGCGAACTCGCCCTCCACTCGCACCCGCTCGCCCAGATGCGGGGCGATCTCGTCGTGGGGGAAGATCTCGACCCGGTTGAGATCCTCGTCCTCGATCCAGTAGTGCAGCGGCTCCTCGAAGTGGCGCACCACGCCTTCGGTCGCCACCCGGCTGCCGTCGTGGGCTTCCGGATTGCCGGCGAGTACCGCCAGGGGCACCTCGCTGGCTCGGGTGTCACCGCCGCAGCCTGCCAGGACAGCCGCCATCAGGAAGACGCCGCCTCTCAGCCCGTTCATCATGCTGCCTCCTCAGCCCCGTCGACGCATCGTTCACCTGAACAGAGTGTATCGGGAAATCGCTCGAGTTGGCGCCCTCCCGCCCTGGACGATGACCAGGATCCTGCGTGTCTCGGCGCCGAGCGTCTATCCTGAAGACAGGATGCCCGCAACGACAGGAAGGGAGGCAATCACCGATGGAGCCGGCCCCTAGGGCCGGAGGAGAGAGTGCCATGACCATGCCGATGACCCTCAGGGAGTACCTCAGATCCTGCGATATCGACTTCGAGGAGCTCCCCCACCCCCGCGAAACGACAGCCAGCCGCATCGCCGAGAAGTCCCACATCTCCGGTGACCGCATGGCCAAGGCGGTGATGCTCCACAGCGACTCCGGCTATCGCGTCGCCGTGGTGCCCAGCAGCTGCGACGCCGATCTCGAGCAGCTCTCCCGGATGATCCACGAGAAGGTCGCGCTCGCCTCCGAGCAGCAGATCCAGGAGCACTTCCGCGACTGCGACCCCGGGGCCACCACCCCGGTGGGCCAGGCCTGGGGCCTGCAGGTCTATGTGGACGACATGCTGCGGCATCAGCCGGACATCTACTTCGATGCCGGCGACCACGAGACCCTGGTGCACATGAGCGGGCGGGAGTTCGACCGCCTGATGCAGGGCAGCCCCCACGGGCGCTTCAGCCGCCACTACTGAGCCAGGCTCCTGGCCTGCTGTCTGCCGGGCCGCGATCCACGTTGATCGCGGCCCTTTCCTGACCGCACGCCGAGTGCGCTATGGTAGCGGCCAGGAGGCCGTCGCCCCTCAGGAGACCCCATGCCGAATCGCCACCCTCATGCCCTCGCCGCCCCCCTCCTCGCCCTGCTCCTCGCCGGCCTGCCCGCCGCCGCCGCGGCCGACGCCTGTCCCGCCCCCGGCCAGTGGCAGCGCGACGGCGAGGTCATCGACACCGCCGAGCTGATGGCCGAACTGGCCGAGCACCGGGTGGTGCTGCTGGGCGAAGAGCACGAACGCCTGGCCCACCATCGCTGGCAGCTCCACACCCTGGCCGGGCTGCACGCCCGCCAGCCCGAGATGGCCATCGGCCTGGAGATGCTGCCCCGCGAGGCCCAGCCGGCGCTCGACGCCTGGGTGGCCGGCGAACTCGACGAGGCGGCCTTCCTGGCCGAGAGCGACTGGCTCGGCGCCTGGGGCTACGCCCCCGAGCTCTACCTGCCGATCCTGCACTTCGCGCGAATGCATCGCCTTCCCCTGCTGGCCCTCAACGTCACCCCGGCGCTGCGCCAGCGGCTCACCACCGAGGGCTGGGAGGCGGTCCCGGCGGCGGAACGCCACGCCATCACTCCGCCGGCGCCAGCCTCGGCGGGCTACCGGGAGGCGCTGGCCGCGGTCTATGCCCAGCATCCCAGCCTTGGCGACCACGAGGCGGGCCTCGAGCGCTTCATCGACGCCCAGCTGGTGTGGGACCGGGCCATGGCCCAGGGCCTCGCCGAGGCCGCCGAGGAGACGACGCTGGTGGTGGGACTGATGGGCCAGGGCCATGTCCGCTACGGCCACGGCGTCCCTCACCAGCTCACCGATCTGGGCATCGACGACGCCAGCAGCCTGCTGCCGTGGCGCCGAGACGCCGACTGCGAGCCGCCGGCGGGGCTCGCCGATGCCCTCTTCACCCTGGGTGACGAAGCCGCCTTCGAGCCCCCCGAGCCCCAGCGCCTGGGCATCCTGATCGCCGCCGCCGAGGGCGGGGTGCGGGTGGTCCGCGTGGTGGAGGAGAGCCTGGCCGAGGCGCTGGGCCTGGCCGAGGGCGACCTGATCATCGAGGCCGCCGGTCGCCCCATGCGCCGCCCCGGCGAGCTCACCGACCTGGTGCGGCGCCAGACCCCGGGCACCCTGCTGCCCCTCACCGTGGCCCGCAATGGCGCCACCGAGGAGCTGCTGGCCCGCTTCCCGCTCCGCGACGAGGGCCGCTGAGGGCGATGTCGACGCCACGCCGCGCCCTCCTGCTGCCGGGGATGCTCGGTGTCCTGCTGGCCTCTCCCGCCTGGGGGGAGACGCCCGGCCCCGAACGGCAGCTCAGGCTTAACCTCGACCCCGCCGAACGCCGCCTCGCCGGCGAGCTGCTGCAGCCGCTCCCGCAGGGCGGGCGCTTCGCGCTGCTCGAGGGGCTCGACGTGCAGGAGGCTCGCTGCGGCGAGGAGGCGCTTAGGCTGGCGCGGGACCGCGACGGCCACTGGGACGTGCCCGCCTGCGACGCCACCCTGAGCCTGCGCTGGCAGGGGACGCTTCCCGACACGGGGCGCGGGGCGCGCCTCGCCATCGGCGAGGCCGGCACCCTGCTGCCCACCCGGAGCGGCTGGTACCCCGACCTGGTCGAAGCGGCCGGACCGCTGTCGCTGGAGATTCACACGCCGCCGGGGCAACGCGCGCTGGGCAGCGGCTCGCTGGTGGAGGAGCAGGCAGCGGCGGACGGCATCCGGGCGCGCTTCCACCACCCCCGCACCCGGGACCTGGAGGTCGCCGCGGGGCCCTGGCGGCTGCGCGAGCGCGAGGTGGACGGCGTGACCCTGCGGGTGCTCTTCCCCGAGGCCCTGGATACCGCCTTCGGCGCGACCTACCTGGAGCGGGCGGCGCACCATCTCGGCGCCTTCCAGGCGCGGCTGGGCCCCCTCCCCTTCGCCAGCTTCAGCATCGCCGCCTCGCCGGCACCGGTGGGGGTTGCCTTTCCCGGCTTCACCCTGCTCGGCGAGCGCGTGATTCCCCTGCCCTTCATCCCCGACACCTCCCTGCCCCACGAGATCATGCACGCCTGGTGGGGCGCCGGCGTCCGGGTTGACTATGCCGACGGCAACTGGGCCGAGGCGCTGACCACCTACCTGGCCGACCACGCCGTGGCCGAGGCTGCCGGCGAGGACACCGCGCTGCGCCGCGGCTGGCTGCATGACCTCGCCGCCCTGCCGGCGGCGCAGACGCCCAGCCTGCGCGAGTTTCGCGGCGGGCCCGACCCGGCCGGCCGCCTGATCGGCTACCAGCACGGCGCCCTGCTCTTCCATATGCTGCGCCAGCGGCTGGGGGATGCTGCCTTCGACTCCGCCCTGCGGGAGCTGGCCGGCGACTGGATGCACCGCACCGCAAACTGGCAGGCCCTGGAGGCCGCCTTCAGCGCGGCCGCCGGCGAGGAGCTCGCCCCCTTCTTCGCCGCCTGGCGCGACCGCCCCGGCCGCCCCGAACTCGCCCTCGAGGCGGTGGAGCTCGAGGAGGACGGCGACACCCTCTGGCTGCGCGGCGAGCTGGTGCAGCGCGGCGGGCAGGCCCCCTGGCCCCTGGCGGTGCCCCTGGCCGTGGAGACCGAGGCCGATACCCTGACCCGGGTACAGCCGATGGAGACCGAGCGCCAGCCCTTCACCCTGCCGCTGGCAGACGAGCCGCGGGCGCTGGCGGTGGACCCCGAGGCCCAGCTGCTGCGCCACCCCGGCGAGCTGCCCAGCGTGCTGCGCCGGCTGCTGGTCGACCCCGACACCCGCCTGATGGCCCTGTCGCCGGGCGCCGAGGCGCTGGCCGCCCGCGCCCTGGGGCGCCCCCTCGAGGCCCTGCCGGCCGAGGCCGCCGCGCCTCGCCTGGAGAGGGATGACACCCCGCTACTGGTGGTGGGCACCACCGAGGCGCTGGCTGAATGGCGAGAACGTGAGGGCCTCGCCGCCCCGCCGCCGCCTCGCGAAGGGCTCGAACGGGCCGGCCGAGCGCGCGTCTGGATGCATCCCGAGCGGCCCATCGGCCTGCTCAGCGGCGACGACCCGGAGGCGCTGGCGATGCTCGCCGCCCGCCTGCGCCACCACGGCCAGCGCAGCTACCTGGTGCTGGGCGCGAAGGGCGAGACCCGCGACGCCGGCACCTGGCCGGCGGGCGACAATCCGCTGCGCGTGGAACTCGAGCGATAGGCCCGGCGGGGATGGCCAGTGGCGGCTCGGCCAGGCATCATGGGCACCGTTCACTTCACCATCCCCGAGGTCAACCCAACCGATGCGAATCCTGATCCGCACCTTCTTCCGCGGCCTGCGCCTGGTGCTGGCGCCGGTCGTGCTGATCGCCGAGAAGCTCTCCACCCCCAAGGCCATCGAGCGCAGCCCCGAGGCCCAGGCCGAGGTCGAGCGCACCTGCGAAAGCCTGGCCCTCTACCAGTTCCGCACCTGCCCCTTCTGCGTCAAGGTACGCAAGGAGATCGCCCGCCTGGGGCTGCCGATCGAGGTGCGCGACGCCCAGCTCGACCTCGAGCACCGCCAGGCCCTGGCCGAGGGCGGCGGGCGCCTCAAGGTCCCCTGCCTGAAGATCACCCGGGACGACGGGCCCACCGAGTGGCTCTACGAGTCCGACGCCATCAATGCCTGGCTGCATCGTCGCTTCGGCGAGGCCAGCCCGCAGGTGAGCCCCCAGTAACGCCCTCCACGCTGGCCAGCAGGCGGTCGGCCAGCGCCCAGGCCAGCGGCGCCTCCAGGAACGGCAGGGTCAGCCGGCCATTGGCCAGATAGAGCTGCAGGGTGGCAACCCCGCGCCGGCGCTGCAGCCAGCTCTGCTGGACGCCCAGCGAAACCAGGTGGCGCAGCGGGAAGACGCTGGTGCGCTGGCTCCACAGGCCCTGGCGCACGAACAGGAAGGCCCCCTGCCGCGCCCAGCCCACCGCCTGCCAGCGCAGCTGCGCCGTCCCCGCCGCCAGCCCCAGCGAGCCGACGGCCAGCAGGGCCCAGGCCCAGGGCGGCAGGCGCTCCGGCCCCAGCAGCCAGACCAGCACCGCCAGGCCCGCGCTCAGCCCCAGCAGGGTGCGCAGGAACAGCACCCGAGGATAGACGCGACTCACCCGCTCCAGCGACGGCAGCCTGCCGCTCCCCGGCCAGAGCCCCCCGACCAGGGCCTCGCCCTCGGCCGGGGTCAGGCCCGGGACCAGGAAACGCCGCGACTCGGCGGCGTCACCGCCCAGCCCCCCGAACTGATGGCAGACCAGGTAGCCCCGCCCCAGCGCGCGGCCCAGGCCGGTCTGCACCCACTCCACCACCTGAAGGCGCGCCAGCGACAGCACCTGCTCCTGGCGATGGAAGAGGCCGCTCACCTGGACCTGCCGCTCGCCGTGGTCGCGCAGCACATAGCCGTGGAAGCGCCACCAGGCCGCCAGCACGGCCAACAGCGCCAGCACCGCCACCACGGCGACCAGGCCGAGGCCCAGCGCCGCCAGGGGGGAATCGGGCAGCCAGGCACGCAGCTCGAGATGCGGCAGGTGCTCCTGCAGCCAGCGCTCCACTGGCCGCACCAGCGGCGAGAGCATGGCGGCGATCACATAGATCGAACGGCTGGTCAGGCCATGCAGCACCAGCGCCCGGGGCGTGATGGCATAGCGCACCCGCGACCCGGGCCGGTTCGCCCCGTCGCTCCCCTCGGCCGGCGGCGCAGACGCCGCCTCCGCCCGGCCGCCCAGTTGGAGCCTTCGCCCCAGGGCATCGGCCAGCTCGCGGCGGATGCCCGGCAGCTCGATGCGCGAGGCCTCGCCGGCCAGGGTCTCCACCTGCCACTGCACCACCGCGAAGGGACGCAGATAGAGCGGCTGGTGCACGGCGATGTGCTGGACATGGCGGGCCGCCACCTTGAACTCGCGATGTTCGAAGAGCCCCTTCTGGATGACCAGCACCTCCCCGTCGAGCCGAAAGCGGAAACGACGGTAGTAGAGCAGGCTCAGCAGCGCCGCCACCAGCAGCAGCAGCGCGGCGCCCAGCCCCACCTCACGCAGTCCCACGCGCTCCACCAGCGCCAGCCCCGCCCCCGCCCCGAGCAGCAGCGGGAGGTGCTGGCGCACCAGGGAGACACCGGAGGTGACCAGCAAGAGCCCCACCGCCCAGGGCGAGAGCCGCTGCCAATGGGCCAGAGCGCGCTCGGCGCCCGCCGCGGGTTCGGGGGCCTCGCTCATGGCTCCTCCGCCGCGTGGGGAGGCGCCGGAGTCCCCTCCGCCAGCCGCGCCAGCAGATACTGCTTGACCGCCTCGGCCCGTGACGCCGGCAGGCCCTCCAGCAGCAGGTCGGCGCCGCGCCCCCCGGCGGTGAAGCAGGCCAGACGTACCAGCCCGAAGGCGCGTTCGACCGGGTTGCTCAGGGTCTCGACATGCTGCAGGCGCACCAGGGGCAGCACCTGGGTGCGTCGCACCAGCAGGCCACGGCGATAGATGAGGTCATGTTCGCGAAGGCCGTAGGCCCGGCGGCGCGCCTCGATCCAGCCCAGCGTCACCGCGATCAGGCCCAGCCCGCCCGTCGCGGCGGCGAGCCAGGGCTGCCAGTGGGCCAGCGCCTCGTCGCGTACCGGGAACACCAGCACCACCGCCGTGATCACCAGCCAGCGCACCAGCACCAGCAGGGCCTGGCAGGGCGCCAGGCGGGGCGACACCGGCGTGAGCGGTGCCGTCTCCAGCCTCGGCAGGGTCTCGGGGTCGAGGGAGGGGTTGGAAAAGAGCACGGTGTCTCCTGGGTTTCGGCGATGGTAGCGCGCCGGCAGCCTGTCCGCATCGCGGCCTGTTACTGTTGCACGAGACCCGGGGGATCCCACTGGGCAGAACGACTGATGGTCTTGCCCGTGTATACCTGAGCACCTATGTTCTGAGGTACTGCGGTTATCTTCTGGTATTGCATCCAGGTTCTCTGGTACTGCATCTGAGTTCACAGGTATTGCGTAGTTCTCTGGTGTTGCGTCGTTCTCAGGCATTGTGTAGCGCTCTGGTACTGCGTAACGACGGCCCGTGAACACGCCCGCGGAGTTCTGCGCATGGGCCAGGAAATCAGCCACCCCACCTTTACCGAAGCAGAGTTCCAGTCCTTCAGCGAGCACCTGGACGACGAGACCCGGCTGCTCGAGCAGTGGTTCCGGGACGGGACCTTTGCTCCCGACACCGGGGTGTGCGGGCTGGAACTGGAGGGCTGGCTGCTGGATCGGAACTGGCAGCCGGCGCCGGAAAACGAAAGCTTTCTGCAGGCCCTGAACGACCCCCTGGTGGTGGCGGAGTTGTCGCGCTTCAACTTCGAGATCCACACCCAGCCGCAACCGCGGCACGGCCGGATGTTTCAGCAGATTCACCGCCAGCTCTGCGCGATCTGGGGTCGCTGTGAGCGACACGGCGCACACCTGGGGCTGATTCCCCTGCAGATCGGCATCCTCCCCACGTTGAAGGACGATGTCATGACGGTGGCCAACATGTCGCCCCTGCAACGCTATCACGCCCTCAATCAGCGGGTGCTGGAAAGCCGCCGGGGCTCACCGCTGCGCATCGACATCAGCGGCGACCACGACCGACTGAATGTGATCCATCATGATGTCATGACCGAAGCGGCCACCACCTCCCTGCAGATCCATGTTCAGGTCGATGAAGCCCATGCGGTGAGGTTCTTCAACGCGGCCCAGGTGCTCGCCGCGCCCATGGTGGCAAGCTGCGCCAATTCGCCCTATCTCTTCGGCCATGAACTCTGGGAAGAAACCCGCATCCCGCTGTTCGAGCAATCGGTGTCCGTGCCGGCCTTCTGTGACCGCGAGGGACACCTGGTCGAGCGGGTGACGTTCGGCACCCACTACCTGGAGCACTCGGTCATGGAGCTATTCCGGGAGAACCGAGACGCCTTCCCCGTGCTGCTGCCCGAATTGATGCCCGGCGAGTCCCCGCGGCTGGCGCATCTCCGCCTGCACAATGGCACGATCTGGCGCTGGAACCGGCCGCTGCTCGATTTCGACGGGCAAGGGCGTCCCACCCTGCGCCTGGAACACCGAGTCACCCCGGCGGGGCCCTCACTGCCCGACGTGGTCGGTAATATCCTGTTGTTCTACGGCCTGGTTCATCACTTCGCCCAGCTCGAGGACGCCCCGGAGCATCGCCTGCCCTTCGAGCACACCCTGGCCAATTTCTATCAGGCCGCCCGGCATGGCCTGGCCGCCACGGTCTTCTGGCTGGACGGCCACGAACACGACCTCCGTCGGCTGCTGCTCGACGAGCTGCTCCCGGCCGCGGCGGACTCGTTGGCGCGACTGGGCATCGCCGCGGAGGATATCGACACCTACCTGCACGACATCGTGGCGCCACGGATTCGCAGCGGCCAGACGGGCGCCGCCTGGCAGAAGCAGTTTATCGCGCGGCACGGCGCAGACTTCCGCCATCTCACCCGCGCCTATCACCAACACCAGGCCAGTCAGCGACCCGTGCACCAATGGACTCTCTAGACCCGGCCCGCCACTCACGCCTGTGTCGGCTCGACGCCTTGCCCCGAGGCTTCCTGGACTGCCCGGTCAACCGGCTGGACACCCTGTTCGAGGGCCCCACCCTGATCCGCCTGCGCGGGGAGCGCCGGCCGCCGCTGTTTGTCTCGGTCCTGCTCCACGGCAACGAGGTGTCCGGCCTGCTCGCCGTCCAGCAGCTGCTCAAGGACTTCGAGCACCGGCGCCGCCCCCTGCCCCGTGACCTGTGGCTGTTCGTGGGCAACATCGAGGCCGCCCGATACGGCGTTCGCCGACTGCCGGGACAGCCCGACTACAATCGCATCTGGGCCGGGGGTGAGCACCCCGAATGCCGCCTGGCGGATGAGCTGCTCGACGAGCTGCGACGTCAGCCCCTCTTTGCGGCACTGGATGTCCACAACAACAGCGGCTGGAACCCCCTCTACGGCTGCGTCAACCGGCTGGAGGCACGCTACCTTCGCCTCGCCCGGCGCTTCAGCGCCGTGATGGTCTATTTCACGCAACCCCACGAGGTGCTGGGCGTGGCGCTGTCACGGCTGTGTCCCGCGGCGACCCTGGAGTGTGGCCTCTCGGGCACCGCCGAGGGTGTCAGCCGGGTGGTGCACCTGATCACCGAGCTGCTCGCCGCCCCGGCTCTCGATGCCACGCCCCCGGAGCCCGACTTCGAGCTGCTGCATACGATCGCCACGGTCAGGGTAGACGATGCCGACCGGATCGGACTCGGCTATCAGCTGGAGCGCTACGACCTGTGTTTCCCCGATGACCTGGAGGCGCTGAATTTTCGCCGGCTAGACGCGGACACCGCGATCGGCTGGCGCTCGCCAAACGCCCGCGGCCTGTGCGTGACCGACAACGACGGAAGGAATGTCACCACCCACTACCTGCGTTACCAGGGCGAGTTCATCCTGACCCGGCGCCCCTGCGTGCTGTCGATGCTGACCCGCAACATCAGCGTGATCTACCAGGACTGCCTGTGCTACATCATGGAGCCCTACCCCCTTCACCGGGACAACGCCCCGTAACCAGGGCTATCGCGGTTGGCGTTCCGTTCCCAACCTCGCTGGGCCGGAGCTATCCCGGTTGCCCCTCGCTCCCCTGCGCGACCCGACATCGCCTCAGCGGTGCAGCCAGCAGGCCGAGAAGTGGCGCTGCCGGGGTTCGAAGTCGGGCGGGTCGTCGCGGTCGCAGAGCCCCGCCATGGCATGGGGGCAGCGCGGGTGGAAGCGACAGCCGGTGGGCGGGTCGATCAGGCTCGGCGGCTCGCCGCCCGGCACCTCGCGCAGGCGGGTGGCGTTGGCGGCGTCCGGGTCGGAGAGCGCGGCCAGCAGCGCCTGGGTGTAGGGGTGCTGGGGGGCGTCGAGCAGGTCGTCCACGGGGGCGCGCTCCACCACCCTGCCGGCGTAGAGCACGAAGATGCGCTCGGCGTAGTGGCGCACCGTGGCCAGGTCGTGGGTGACGAAGGCCAGGGTCAGCCCCCGTTCGCGCTGGATGCGCCGCAACAGCTCCAGGATCTCCACCCGCACCGAGGCGTCGAGCATCGACACCGGCTCGTCGGCGATCACCAGCGCCGGCTCGAGGATCAGCGCCCGGGCGATCACCACCCGCTGCTGCTGGCCGCCGCTGAGCATATGGGGAAACTTGCCGAGGAACTCCTCCACCGGCGTCAGGCGCACCTCCTCCAGGGCCGCGTGGATCCGCCGCTCGCGCTCGGCGCGGTCGCGCACGCCATGGACGATCAGCGGCTCGGCCAGCAGGCGGCGCACATCCAGGAAGGGCGGCAGGGCGCCGAAGGGATCCTGCTGCACATAGCCCACCCGGGCCCGCCACGCCTTGAGCGCCGCGCCCTTCAGCGCGGCCAGCGACGCCCCCTCGACGCGCACCTCGCCGCGGGTCGGGCGATGCAGCCCCAGCAGGGTGCGCACCAGGGAGCTCTTGCCGCAGCCCGACTCCCCGACGAAGGCCACCGCCTCGCCGCGGGCCAGGGTGAAGCTGACGTCATCCACCGCGCGCACCGCCCCCACCCGCAGGAAGCCCCACTGGCGCAGCTCGAACCAGGTGTGCAGGCCGCGGGCCTCCACCAGGGGCGACTCAGCCATGCTCGCCTCCCCCCTTCGGCTCATGCAGCCAGCAGCGCACCCGGTGGCGCCCCTCGCCGCTGCCGCCGGCGGGCACGAAGGCCGGCGGCGGCTCGGCGCAGCGGGCGAAGCGCTCGGGGCAGCGCGCGGCGAAACGGCAGCCCCCGGGCGGGTCGAGCAGGCTCGGCGGCTGGCCGGGGATGGGCCGCGGCCGGCTGCGCTCGTGGAGCCGGGGCACGCTGGCCATCAGCAGCCGCGAATAGGGGTGGGCCGGCTCGCCGAAGAAGCGCGCCGCGCTGCACGCCTCCACCAGCTCGCCGGCATACATCAGCGCCACCCGGTCGGCCAGCTCGCTGGAGGTGGCCACGTCGTGGGTGATCAGGATGAAGCTGGTGCCCTGGTCGCGCTTGATCTCCTTCAACACGTTCATGATCGCCGCCTGGGTCAGGACGTCCAGGGCGGAGGTGGGCTCGTCGAGGATCACCAGCTCCGGCTCGGCCACCAGCGCCATGGCCAGCACCGTCCGCTGGCGCATGCCACCGGAGAGCTCGAAGGGATAGCGGGCCATGAAGTCCAGCGGCAGCCCCACCCGCTGGAACACCTCGGCGGCACGCGCAAGGGCCCGGCGCCTGGGCCAGCGCTTGAGCTCGCGCAGCGGCTCGGCCACCTGCTCGCCCACCTTGATGACGGGGTTGAGGGCATTCATGGAGGCCTGCATCACCAGTGCCAGGCGCGACCACTGCACCTCACGGCGAAAGCGCTCGTCGGGCAGCTCGCTGATCAGGGTATCGCCGAGCCACACCCGACCGCCGTGGTGGGCCAGGTTGCGCGGCAGCAGCCGCATCAGCGCCCGGGCCAGGGAGCTCTTGCCGCAGCCCGACTCGCCGAGCACCTTGCCCCAGGTGGGCAGCTCGGGGTCGCCGAGGCCGAGCACCGCCAGGGACGCCTCCAGGAACACGAAGGTGGGGATCAGGGTGACGAAGGTGGGGATCAGCACCGGCAGGATGCGCGGCAGCATGTAGCGGATGATGATGCGCCCGTTGGAGGCGCCATAGGCGAGCGCCGCCTCGATATAGGGCGCCTCGCGGATCGGCAGCAGCATGGCGCGGTAGGTCTTGATGCCGGCGCTGAAGATGCCGAGCAGCACCACCACCCCGAGCATCAGCCAGATGCTGGTGGAGTAGAGGGTGCCCACCATCACCAGGATCGGCAGGACGGGCAGGATCATGTTGACCTCGGTGAGGCGCTGGATCACCGCGTCGACCCAGCCGCGGTACCAGACCCCGACGGCGGCGATCACCAGGGTGGTCAGGGTGGTGCCCACCGCGGCGATCAGCCCGAAGGCCAGCGCCACCGGGGTGCCCCAGAGCAGCGCCAGGCCGAGGTCGCGGCGCTGGTGGTCGGTGCCGGCGATGCCGTGGACCCGCCCGTAGAGGACCAGCTCGGCGTCGAGGGTCGCCCGCTCATCGAAGACCACGGCATCGAGCACCAGGCGGTAGCGACCATTGAGCACCTCCGGCTCGGCGCGCCCCTGCTCCCCCTCGACCGAGCGAGCCAGCAGGCCGATATGCGGCACCAGGCCGCCCAGGCGCCGTTCAAGGGCGCGATCCTGGGAGATCGAGACCCGGTCCTGGCGACCGATGCGACGCCCGCCCAGGGCAATCTCGCGGCCGTCCGGGGTCTCCCAGGTGAGCCGCGCGAAGGGCGGGCGGGCATGCCCCTCGGCGCCCAGGAAGAGGTTGATCTCGCTGGGGAAGCCGCCGTAGGCATAGTCGAAGGTCAGCGGCATGCGCAGGCGACGACCGCCCGGGAAGGGGATCTCCTCCACCTCGCTGGCCTGTGCGACCACCACCTGGGTGCGCGCGGCCTGGCCGCCGCGCAGGCGGTCCACCCAGGCCGGGGCGGCATTGACCGGGTAACGCTGCCACATCTCGCCGCCCCGCCAGCGCTCCAGGGCCTCGCCGTAGGGGACGATCAGCGGCGTGGCGAGGGCCACGGCGACCAGCAGCAGGATGATCAGGCCCCCCAGCAGGGCCGAGGGGTAGCGGGCCAGCTCCCGCCAGGCATCACGGCCGCGCCCGCCGATCATGACCGTCCTCCCCTGACCCGCACCCGCGGGTCGAGCAGCGCATAGAGGATATCGAGCGCAAAGACGGTGGCCGCCAGCAGGTAGGCGAAGATCACCACGCCGCCGATGATCACCGGGGTGTCACGATGGCCGATGGCCTGGAAGAGCAGCGAGCCGAGCCCGGGCCAGTTGAACACCTGCTCGAGGATGATGGCCCCGCTCCACAGGCCGATCAGCATCAGCAGGAAGCTGGTGATGATGGGCGACAGCGTGGGGCGCAGGATATAGCGCCGCTCGATGCGCCGCGAGGAGAGCCCCTTGGCGCGGGCCATCTCCACGTAGTCCTCGCTGGCGTGGATCAGGAAGAAGGTCCGCCAGGAGTAGATGGAGACGAAGATCGACGACAGGAACATGGCCGCCACCGGCAGCAGCATATGGCGCACCAGGCTGGCCGCGTACTCGAGGCGGCTCTCCGGCGGGGGCGCGGTGACCATGCCCCCGGCGGGCAGCAGCGGGAAGAGGAAGGCCAGCAGCAGGATCAGGAAGATGCCGTAGAACCAGCCCGGCGCCGCCGAGCTCGGCGCCAGGGCGATCACGGTGCGATCCAGGGCGCTGCCGTAGCGCCGCGAGAGGTGCAGCGCGGCGAGGACCGCGGTGAAGAAGACCAGCAGGTTGGCACTGCCGAAGAGCAGCAGGGTCGCCGGCAGGCGCTCGGTGATGATGTCGCGCACCTCGCGGGAGCCGCGGTCGCTGTGCATCTGCTCGGCGCGCCCCAGGTCGAGGCTCATGGCCCGCCGCAGGTAGTCCAGGCTGCGAATCGCGAAGGGCTGATCGAGGCGCAGCCGCTCCACCTCCAGGGCCACCTGGCGCTCGACCAGGGCGTTGCGCTCCTCGCCGGGCAGGTCGAAGAAGGCGGGATCGGCGCGCACCGCCTCGGTCACCTCGCTTCTGATCTGCACCAGGCGCAGCTCATCCACCTGGCCGCCCATGTTGGCCACCACGATGGTCAGGTAGACCCCCACCAGCACGGTGACCAGCAGCGCGACGAGCCGCTTCACGGCATACAGCAGCAGGTGGCGCAGGTCGCGCAGCCGGGCGCGACGCAGCAGGGGGCGGGACGAGGCGTCGGGCGTCATGGCGGCGGCTCCTCGCCCGGGGGCGGAACGGTGGCGAACACGTGGGAGGCGAAGGAGGGCATCGCCACCCGGTGGCTGGTCACCGCCAGCTCCAGGCTGTTGGCGCCGCTGCCGAGCCCCGCCAGCGTCTCGTCATCGAGCACCACCTGCCAGACGCCGTCGCCCAGGGGGCGGGCCTGGCCACGGCGGGCCAGGGCCGCGCGGCCGTCGAACAGCAGGTAGCGCACCTCGCCGATCGCCTCCTCGGGGTAGGGTTCCCCCTCCACGGTCACCGTCAGGCGGAACTCGGCCTCCTCGCGGCCCTCGCCGCCGCCGGCGGCGAGGCCATTGCGCCGCTCGGCCTCCCCCGCCGCCACCACCAGGGGGCCGTCGAGCACCAGCTCCGGGATGGGCGCGCGGCTCAGGCCGAGCCAGCGATCGGCCGGGTCCCGGAAGCCCTCGAAGCGGCGCAGCACCACGCTGCCCTCCACCGGATGCACCGAGTGCAGCCGGTAGGGGCCGTTGCCGACCCAGAAGTGGCCGTGGCGTTCGTGCCAGGCGCCAAGCGCGGCGAAGCGAGCCGCCCGCTCGCCCGGGGCGAGCCAGCCGGCCAGGGCCTCGTCGTAGGGCAGCGTGGCCGCCTCCCTGGCCTGTTCCAGCAGGCGCGCAAGGGCCGGCAGGCTGGGCCCGGCCACCAGGCTGAGCCAGTCGACGCCGTGGCGGTCGGCCTTGTTGGAGGAGAAGGCCAGCTCGCCGCGTCGCTCGCCGAGGATCCCCAGCATCAGCACGTGCCAGGGCAGCGGGCTCGGCGCCCGGGCGGCCACCAGGCTCTCGGCATCGGGGAAGATCTGGTCGCTGTAGACCTCGATCACCAGCGGCTCGGTGGCGAGGATCCGCCAGCCACGGAAGTGGCGCCGGAAGGCCTCGAAGGTGGGCAGGTGGGCGGGATCGAAGAGCGGGCTCGCCTCGCTGGCGCGCTCGGCGTCGAGGATCCAGGGCAGCACGATGTCGGCCGGCGAGAGCGAGGAGCCATCGTGCCACTGCCGAGCGAAGAGCTCGGGCTCGTAGTGGAGGCGCACCCGGGTGCGCGCCGTA
>NZ_CP071922.1:2059102-2061041 GCF_017584085.1 Halomonas sp. BM-2019 | reverse complement strand
GGCACGCCCTCCTCCACCGCCACCTCGGCGCGGGCGAGGCGCTGGGGGTGGAAGAGCCCGGTATAGGGGTCGGGGAGCACCGCCGGATCCAGGGTGCCGCGGGTGATCATGCGGTCGAAGGCCCAGTTGCTGCCGGCCACCGGGTTCCAGGGCTCACCGAGCAGGCCAGGCAGGCCGATCACCATGCGTCCGCCGATTCGGTCCGTATAGCGCAGGGTGTAGGGCCACAGCGACGAGCCGGACACCCCCCCGGCGAGATCCGCCGCCACCGCCACGTTGGCGGCCCGGGCCGAGGCGCTGAGCTGGTCCACCAGCCAGACCCGGGCGGAGTCCTCGAGGGCCAGCCCGAGCGCCTCGGCCATCATCGCCTGGCGCTCGTTCCAGTCGCGGTAGTCGCGTCGTGCCAGGCGCTCGGCCAGGTCGTCGAACTCGGGCGCGGGGCGATAGGCCTGCCACAGCGGCTCGGCACGCCCGCGCGGGGTGTAGTAGAAGCTGAAGTTCTCGGCCTGGTCGCGCTGGATCACCAGCGAGATCCAGGCCCCGGTGTAGAGGTGCCAGTGGCCGGCGGCGGGGTCGCTGGCGATCCACAGCCGCGAGGCCTCCTCGGCGGTACGGTAGCGCCGCTCCACCGCGAAGCCCTCGTCCTGCAGCAGGTTGGCCACGTAGTCCCCCACCCGCCGCCGCTCGTCCTCGGTGCGGATCAGCAGGCGCAGGCGAACCGGCTCGCCCTGATAGGTCCAGCGACCGCCCTCGCGGCGGGCGCCAAGCTCCTGCATGCCGGCCTCGATGGCCGCCCGGGCGCGCTCGGGGTCGTGGGCGTAGCGCAGCTCCAGCTCCCGGGCCACTTCGGCCAGCCGGGCGTAGTCGGGAAAGGCGGTGGAGAGCGGCAGCACCCGCGGCACGGCCAGGCCGCCGTAGAGCTCCTCGGCCACGAGGCGGCGGTCGATCAGCCAGTTGAGGGCCTCGCGGATCGCCGGCAGATGGAAGGGATTGAGGCTGCCGTCGGCCAGGGTCGGCCCCGCCGGGTTGAGGGTCAGCTCGCTGGAGGTGCCGTAGGCCAGGTCATGGGCCGCCTGCAGGGAGTCGCGCAGCCGGTTGAAGACCGTGGGGCTGGAGATGCCCTGGCTGAAGAGCTGGTGGCTGCCCGCCTCGATCAGCCCGGTGACCCGGCCGATATCGGTCTCCCGGGTGAAGACCAGCTCGTCGACCAGGGCGCCGGTGCGCCCCGCCAGGGCCGCGGGGTCGAGTTCGGCGTCCAGGCGGGGGGACTCGCGGCCAGGCGGCTCCCGCACCGGCCCCGTCGCCGATGGCAACAGCGCCACCGCCACCACCGCGGCCAGCAGCAGCGCACTGATGGCCAGTCCCACGCCTCTCATGGTTGCATCCCGACTCCCGTGCAGGCCCTCGTGCCCCTACTGTGACCGAGGCGCTACACAGAAGGACAGCCGCACAGGGCGCGGGGTTTCAACGCTGGCTCGTCCGGTCGGCGACCGGCGGCCGGCACCCAGCGACAGTGGACCGCAGGGCCGAGGGCACCTACACCTGAGAGATGATTCCCGCTCCCGCATTGATCGGCCGTGGCCCCCGGGCGATGGTCCGCTTCCTGGGCCTGGTGCTGCTGGGCGCCCTGATCGGCGCTGTCGCCGCGCTGGCCGCGGTGGGCTTCGTCACGGCGGTGCTGTGGCTCAACGAGCTCCTGTTGATCTCGCCGCGCAGCCGCATGATGGTCGACCACCCCGGCATCCTGGTCGCCGCCACCCTGGCCGTGCCGACCCTCGGCGGCCTGCTGGTGGGGCTGCTTCACCGCGCCATCCCCGAACGGCGGCCCCATGCCCCGGCCGACGTCATCGCCGCGGTCCAGACCCGGCGCGGCCGCCTGCCGGCCCGGGCCGGCGGCCTCTCGGCGCTGAGCGCCATGATCTCGCTGGGCGCCGGCGCC
>NZ_CP071922.1:2058683-2059002 GCF_017584085.1 Halomonas sp. BM-2019 | reverse complement strand
GGTGGACCTGGAGCGCGACCCGGTGCGGGTGCGCTTCACCCCGCAGGTGACCGGGCGCGTGGTCTTCTACTGTGATCGACGGCTGCTATTTCTCCCCAGCCACCGCGACCAAGGGATGTGGGGAGTGCTGGAAGTCATCGATTGAGTCGCGGAGGTGTCATGCTGGTCGAGCTGCTCTTCGCCATGGCCCTGGCCCAGGGCCCCGACCCCATCGCCGCGGCCCTGGCCCGCTTCGAGGCCCTCGCCGCCTACCAGGCGACCCTGCGCAGCCAGGGCGACCGCGGCGAGGAGGTAATCCGCTACAGCTATCGCCATCCCG
>NZ_CP071922.1:2047850-2058616 GCF_017584085.1 Halomonas sp. BM-2019 | reverse complement strand
TGCTGGTCTACAGCCCCGAGACCCGCCGCGTGCGGGTCTGGCCCTTCGGCGCGCCGGGTCCCAGCCTCAGCCTGCGCCCCACCCACCGACTGGTGCGCAGCGCCCGCGGGCATCGCGTCGACCAGTCGGACCTGGGCACCCTGCTGCGCAACGTCCAGCGCCTGCAGTGGCGGGGTGAGCTGCGCTCGCTGGGCCAGGCGCGTCTCGGCGACCACCAGGTGCAGCACGTCGCCGTCCAGGGCGCCCCGGGCCATGCGGTGGGCGAGGTCGCCCGCTACGAGCTGTGGCTCGACGCCGAGCATGGGCTGCCGCGACGGGTGGTCAGCTTCGACCGCCACGGCCGCGAGCTCGAGCGGGTGACGCTGGACGAGCTGGTGCTCGACCCGCCGCTGCCCGCCGACCACTTCTCGCCCTGAGCGGCGGCGACCATGGCGGCCTACCGTTTCGTCACCCGCTGGCGACTCGCCGCCGCCCTGCCGGCGGTGCACGAGGCCCTGAGCGAGCCCGCCCACTGGCCGGCCTGGTGGCCGGGGCTCGAGGCGGTAGACCTGCTCGCCCCCGGCGATGCCGCCGGGCACGGTCGACGCTATCGTTTCACCTGGCGCAGCACCCTGGGCTATCGCCTGCGCTTCGAGGTGTGCGT
Source organism: Halomonas sp. BM-2019 (assembly GCF_017584085.1). Classification (NCBI taxonomy): domain Bacteria; kingdom Pseudomonadati; phylum Pseudomonadota; class Gammaproteobacteria; order Oceanospirillales; family Halomonadaceae; genus Halomonas; species Halomonas sp. BM-2019. Next base: position 2,057,973 of record NZ_CP071922.1, on the reverse strand, counting down.
GACCCGCACCCACGCCCCCTACCGGGTCGATGCCCGGGCCAGCGGCGACCTGACCGGCCTGGGCCGCTGGTCACTGCGCGAGGTCGAGGGCACCACCGAGGTGACCCACCTGTGGCGGGTGACGACCACCCTGGGCTGGATGAACCGGCTCGCCCCCCTGGCCCGTCCGCTCTTCGCCTGGAACCATCATGCCCTGATGCGCCGGGGCGCCCGGGGCCTGGCCGACCACCTGGCGGCACCGCTGATCGGCGGCGTGGAGATTCACGGGTGACCGCGACGCCTCGCGCGCAGGACCAGGTTGCGGGGCGTAAGCGCGCGCGCGCAGAAGGTGCCTACTCCTGCGTCACCACCTCGTAGGGCAGCGAGAGGTCGCCGGAGGCCACGTCATAGACCCGATAGACCCCGAGGGTGGGACGCTGCGGATCCGAGGTGTTGACCTCCAGATAGGCGGTCAGCGCATCGAAGCGGAAGTCGCGCTGTCCCTTCACCCGATAGGCCGGCACCAGGATGCGCAGCGCATCCCCCTGGGTGATCACGGCGTGTCCCGGGGAGTCCAGATAGAGGGGCATACCCGGGTGGGTGGGTGGCAGGATCGGCGCGTCCTCCTCGCCGATCTCCACCACACTGAAACCGCCGGGCACCCGGTCGTCCTCGGTGAGCACCACCCAGTGGGTGTGCCAGACGCCGCCGTCGTTGTCGTAGCGGCCATCCATGCTCTCGTCCCACAGCGGGGTGTCGTCGAAGTCGGGGTGGGAGGTGGCGGCCAGGGCCAGGATGCCCGCCACCTCGCCGAAGCCCACCGCCGTGGGTGGCAGGTCGGTGGGGAAGACATAGCCCAGAACCGGCGCACCATCCATGGCCCCCCGCGGCTGCCGGCCTCGCCCTCGAGGCGCTGCTCGAAGACCAGCAGATCGAGCCATGGCAGATAGCGCACCGTGGACTCGAGGATGCGCAGCGCGGGATCGTCGTCGGGCGGGGTCGCCGGCCCGTTGGCCAGACCCGGAGCGGCGGCCAGCAGCAGGGCGCCGCCGGCCAGGGTGAGAAGCGAAGCGGTCAGGGGTCGCATGGCGGTTCTCCATCACGGGCATCGCTGGCCGTGGCGGTGGTGGCGATCTGGTGGTGACAAATGGCCAGACCTGCACCAGCCGCTGCTCCAGCGTCATGGACATCGACACTCGGTCTCCCTATTGATTCGTACACCTAAGTAATAGACCCGGTTTGACGCAGCGGCCAGGCGCCCGCCGCCTCAGCGACGCCGCGCGCGCAGGACCAGGTTGCGGGGGGTGAGCGCGCGCGCACAGAAGGTGCCGAGCTCCACCGCATGGCCGGCCTCCTCCAGGAAGCAGAGCCGGTCCAGCGCCAGCCACACCTCCAGCGGGCGACGGAACAGATGACGGACCAGTTCCAAGCGCGCCACCTCGCGCTGGCGCCGCCGACCGGCCGCCTCCAGCCCCGCCCAGTCGAGGCCGGTAGGAAGGTCTATGCCCTTCTGCTCCGCCGCCCAGCGGCAGAAGCCCTCGAAGGTGGCCGGCATCCGCCCGTAGGCGAGGCTCGGCACCGGCAGGTAGGCGTCGACCCCGCGCACCTCGCGCTGCAGCCGGTCGAAGCCGAGCCGCCAGGCGCCGGCCCGCTCGCGGTGGCGCTGCACCCCGCGGGGGGCGGTGACGGTTTCCTGCACCGCCAGGGCCAGGTCGTCGCGGGAGAGCGCCAGGCCATGGGCCTCGGCCAGCTCGGCGCCCAGGCGTGACAGCGGCCGATAGCGGTCGTCGGCGGTACGCTGGTAGCAGCAGGGGGCCAGGGTCAGGGCGCTGCCCGTCGCGGCGACGAGCTCGAGCAGGCGCCGGTGCAGGTCACCGCAGGCATGCAGCGCCGCCACCCGGGTCTGCCCATCCAGCCAACGGGCGGCGTCGGCGGCCATCACGTCCTGCACCCGCAGCGTCACCCGCGCGCCCTGGCGTTCGGCCAGGGCCTCGCCGTCGGCGCACAGCGCCGGGTCCCATTCCAGCGCCGTGACCTCGGTGTCGTGGAGGCGCGCGAGTGCCCGGGCCAGGTGCCCCTTGCCGGCGCACCACTCCACCAGGCCCTCCCCCGGGGCGACCTCCACCTGGGGCAGGAAGGCCTGGAGCTGGCGCCACTTGCGTCCGCCCACCTGCTCCCCCCAGGCCTCGGGCAGCGCCTCGGCCGCTCCCGCCAGGGAGGGCAGCTCCACCAACCGGGCCAGCTCCGCCACCGGCAGCCAGGCGTCCAGGGGAGAAGCCGAGAAGGGGGCAGCCTGGAGGCGCGCCACCTCCGCCTCGGGCAGCGCCAGCAGGGTCTCGGCCAGGCCGGGACAGCGCGAGCGCCAGGGGGGCGTCGGGTGCTGGAAGGGCGGGCAGCCCCACAGCGGGCGCCACTCGGAGAGCCGCGCGGTCAGGCGCCGAAAGCGTTCGTCATGGGTCACGGGATCGACTCAGATGGCGTTGCGCAGCCCCAGCTCGTAGGGGTGCGGGTCCAGGTAGGTCTGGCGACGGATATACTCCGAGCCGTGGCGCTTCAGGTAGTGGGCCAGCAGGCGGATCGGCACCGCCAGGTGCACGTGGCCCTGGCGGTAGTCCTCGATGGCGGTGAGCAGGTCCTGCTTGGTCTCGCCGTCCAGGGCCTCCTTGAGGTAGCCGAACACGTGCATCAGGGCGTTGGTGTGAGTCTTGCGGGTGGCCGGCCTGGCCAGCGCCGCCATGAAGCGCTGCAGGTAGTGCCCCATGGCCTCCTCCAGCGGCCGGTCGTGGGCCTCGGCCAGGTAGCGGCCCAGCTCGCGGTAGGCTTCCACATGGTGGGCCATCAGCAGGTACTTCTGTCGGCTGTGGAACTGCAGCAGGTTGTGATAGCTGGGATGGGCCTCCACGTGGCGCTTCCAGTCGTCGGCGGCATAGACCCGGGTGATGAAGTTCTCGCGCAGCACGGCGTCGTTGAGGCGCGCCTCCTCCTCCAGCGGCAGCTCCGGGAAGTGACGGCGCAGCGCCCGCACGAAGGCACCCGAGTCGGCGTGGCTGGGCATGCCGTTCGCGTGGTAGACCTTGACCCGCTCCAGGCCGCAGCTGGGTGAGCCCTTCATCAGGATGAAGCCGCGCAGGTGGCGATGCCGTGCGATGAAGGCGCGGCTCACCTCGTCCAGCCGCTCGGTCACATCCAGGCTCGGGTCCACCGTGCCCAGGACCCGGGGCACCTCATCCGGGGCGCCCACCAGGCGAATCGGCTCGCGGGGCACGCCCAGTCCCGCCTCCAGCTCCGGGCAGAAGGGCTCGAAGGCGAAGCGCTCGGCGAGCACGTCCTGGCAGTACCGCGACCGCTTGTGGCCGCCGTTGTAGCGCACCGGCTCCCCCATCAGGCAGGCGCTGATCCCCACCGGGATGCCCCCGCGCTCTGTCTGCTGCGTCATCTCTCTGGCTCCTCGCCGCCCAAGCCCCTGATCCCGCCAGGGTGCCACACCCCTCCCGGAGTGTCAGGCGACGCCCCCGACGGTAGCGTCATCGGGCAGCAGGCTGCCCAGGGTCGCCGTCATCCCCGCTCTCCACGGCCCCACCGGCCGCTGTTGGCTCCTCCGGCCCCGCGCGCCCCGGGCGGCGGCGCCGACCCGGCCGACGGCGCCGGTGCTCGAGCGCTTCCAGCCAGGCCTCGCGTGCCGCGGCCCCCGCCTCGGCGGGCGCCACCTGCCAGGTGCGTTCCCCCACCGCCACCAGCAGCGGCTGGACCCGGAACCGCCAGGTCAGGCCCCGGACCGAGATGCCGCGTGCCGGCCAGACGAGTCCCTGGAGGCCATGCACCGACGCCTCGGGTTCCCCCGGCTCGGGGATCTCCCGGGCAAAGGCCGCCAGCGCCCGATTGAGCCGCTGGGCCGCGCGCCACTCGAACAGGGTGGTGATCAGGAACAGCAGCAGCGCCGCCGCAGGGCCCGCCTCGGGGTTCTCGAGGGCGAGCAAGAGCCCCAGCAGCACCGACATCATCCCGTAGAGGATCAGCTTCCCTCGCATGGCCTGCCAGGTGGACGGCAGTGGCGTTATCGCACTCATCGGACACCTCCCGCGATGACCGCAATCTTCATGGTAGCCCCCTCCTGGTGAAAGACCCGGTGGGTGGGCGGGTGGCCCGCGACGGCTTGGGGACATGGTATCCTCCCCGGTGAACCGCCGGCAGCCTTGCCGGCCCCGAGAGCCAACTTTCAGGAGATGTTCATGGCCAGGGCAACCGCGCGTCATATTCTGGTGGACAGCAAGGAGAAGTGTGAGGCCCTCAAGGCCGAGATCGAGGGCGGCCGTGACTTCGCCGAGGTGGCCCGCCAGAACTCCACCTGCCCCTCCGGCCGCCAGGGCGGCGACCTGGGCAGTTTCGGCCCGGGCCAGATGGTCCGCGAGTTCGACGAGGTGGTGTTCTCCGGCGAGCTGAACAAGGTCCACGGTCCGGTGAAGACCCAGTTCGGCTACCACCTGCTCGAGATCACCAGCCGCAGCTGATCCGCCGGCCGCCCCCCCCCAGCCGCGCATGGCCGTCATGCGCGGCTTTTTTGTACAATCCCTGTACCCAGCGCCCCACCACGCCAGGGCAGGGCCATTCGCCTGTCGATAGGAGGTCTTCTTGAACCACGATGCGGTGATCACCGTCGAGCGCCTCTCGAAAACCTATGCCGGCGGCTTCCAGGCGCTCAAGGAGGTCAGCCTTGCGATCCGGCGCGGCGAGATCTTCGCCCTGCTGGGGCCCAACGGGGCGGGGAAGACCACCCTGATCAGCGTGATCTGCGGCCTGGTCAACGCCACCTCGGGCCGGGTGCTGGTGGACGGCCACGACAACGTGCGGGACTTCCGCGCCGCCCGGGAGCGCATCGGCCTGGTGCCCCAGGAGTTGACCAACGAAGCCTTCGTCACCGTCTGGGACACCGTGAGCTTCAGCCGCGGGCTGTTCGGCAAGGGCAAGGATGCCGCCCATATCGAGAGGGTGCTGCGCTCGCTGTCGCTGTGGGAGAAGCGCCGCAATCGCCTGATCACCCTCTCCGGCGGCATGAAGCGCCGGGTGCTGATCGCCAAGGCCTTGGCCCACGAACCGGAGATCCTGTTCCTCGACGAGCCCACCGCCGGGGTCGATGTGGAGCTCCGCCGGGATATGTGGGAGGTGGTCCGGCAGCTGCGCAGCAGCGGGGTGACCATCATCCTCACCACCCACTACATCGAGGAGGCCGAGGAGATGGCCGACCGCATCGGGGTGATCCGCCGCGGCGAGCTGGTGCTGGTGGAGGAGAAGCACGCCCTGATGCGCAAGCTGGGCAGCAAGGAGCTGACGCTGCACCTGCGCGAGCCCCTGATGGCGGTGCCGGCCTCCCTCGCCCGTCACCGGCTGGCACTGGCCGAGGAGGGCCATGCGCTGGTCTACACCTACGATGCCAACGAGCGGGACGAGGAGCGGGCCGGCATCGCGGAGCTACTCGCCGACCTGGAGGCCGCCGGCATCGGCTTCACGGACCTGCACACCCGCCAGAGCTCCCTGGAGGAGATCTTCGTCAGCCTGGTCAAGGAGACCACATGAACCTGCAGTCCGTGAAGACCCTCTACCTCGCCGAGATGGCGCGCAGCCTGCGCACCGTGCTGCAGAGCATCGTCTCGCCGGTGATCTCCACCTCGCTCTACTTCGTGGTCTTCGGCGCCGCCATCGGCACGCGGATCAGCGAGGTGAACGGCGTGAGCTACGGCGCCTTCATCGTGCCCGGGCTGATCATGCTGATGCTCCTGACCCAGAGCGTCTCCAACGCCTCCTTCGGCATCTTTTTCCCGCGCTTCTCGGGCTCGATCTACGAGATCCTCTCGGCGCCCATCTCCTACTGGGAGATCGTGTTCGGCTACGTGGGCGCGGCAGCCACCAAGTCGGTGATGCTGGGGCTGATCGTGCTGCTCACCGCCCGGCTGTTCGTGCCCTACTCCATCGAGCACCCGCTGATGATGGTGCTCTTCCTGGTGCTCACCGCGGTGACCTTCAGCCTGCTCGGCTTCATCATCGGCATCTGGGCCGACGGCTTCGAGAAGCTGCAGCTGGTGCCACTGCTGGTGATCACGCCGCTCACCTTCCTCGGTGGCACCTTCTATTCCATCGACATGCTGCCGCCCCTGTGGCAGGCGGTCACCCTGGCCAACCCGGTGGTCTACCTGGTCAGCGGCTTCCGCTGGAGCTTCTACGGCATCAGCGACGTCAGCCCGGTGGTCAGCCTGGGCATGATCCTGCTGTTCCTGACCGTTGCCCTGGTGGTGGTGGAGCGGATCTTCCGCACCGGCTACCGGCTCAAGCCGTGACCGGGTATCGAGACGCCAGCCGGCCGGGTATCATCGCCGCCCTCGTCCACCATCGCGGGAGGCCCCATGCCGATCCTCAATGCCATCGTCCATCGTATCGAGACGTCCGGTGACGCCCCGGCCAGGCTGGTCGCGGCCGAGGCGACGCTGCCCCCGACCGATGCCCTGGACGCCCTGCTGGAGGGGCTCAACAAGGCCTACCACGGCAAGAGCAAGGCGTGGGGCCACTTTCGTGACGCCACGCAAAGCGCAGGCAGCGAGCCGGCTTCGCCGCTGGCCGCGGAGCTGGGCGACTACCTGGCCGAGCGTCGAGACTTCGTGGCCCTGACCCGGGAGTTCGCCGGGCGCCTGGCCAGCCTGCTCGACGCCCATCTGTCGGTGTCCGGCGATCTGGTCGTGCTGGATACCCGCTTCGGGGACGCCCGTTTCCTGACCCTGGCCTTGCTGCATCACCGCGAGGGCTTCGCGGTGGACGAGGCCCTGACGGTGGTGCCGGCCCGACAGCTCAACCTGGCCCAGATGAGCCTGGCGGCGCGAGTCGACCTCAGCCAGTGGCAGCGCGGCGAGTCGCGGCAGTACCTCTCCTGGACCCGCGACCGCGGCGGCAAGGCGCTGGCGGAGGGCTTTTCCGGCCTGCTCGGCGCCGTGGAGGGAGTGGACGCCGGCGGCGAGACCCGCACCCTGCTCAAGGCCTTCAGCGACTACGTCGAGCAGGAGGAGTTGGCCGAGGAGGCGAGCCGGGAGAAGACCTCCGCGCTGCTCGACTACGCCAGCGACCAGGCCAGCCGCGGCGAGCCGATTACCCTGGAGGAGCTCTCCGAGGTGCTCGACGAGCAGCGGCCCAAGGCCTTCTATGAGCATATCCGCAACGCCGACTACGGCCTCTCGCCCGAGATCCCGCCGGACCGCAAGACCCTCAATCAGTTTCGCCGTTTTACCGGCCGCGCCGGCGGGGTCTCGATCAGCTTCGACTCCCATCTACTCGGTTCCAGCGTGGAGTACGACGAGGCCGCGGACCGGCTAATCATCAAGCAGGTGCCCAAGCAGTTGAAAGAACAGCTTAAAAGGAAATAAATGATCCAGAAAGCATGAGAATCTTAATCCTAACAGGCTGATAGCAAAGGAGAAGCCTGTTATGTAAGTCATTTCTTACACGACCCGTAGGCAAACAGGGACAGAGCGGAAATCAGGCTGGCATCCCGCGCGATTCGGGGCCAAGCTAGCTCGATAAGTTGTCCTTGCCTCGCCGGACGGCATCAGGGAAAGCCGCAAGAGAACAAGCCGCACTAGCATAAACCCATGACTCGCAGGGAAATCGCCACGCCAGGCCCGGCGTGGCGCGAGCCCCCAGGAAATGCTGTATGACGCCTAGCGCAGTGGATGGCCATGAGCTGAACTGGCAGGCCGAGTTTCGCGACTCGGCACTGGAGGCTCTGTTCCAGCGCACCCTGCTCTCCTACCACGCCTGTCAGCTGCGCCTGGCGCTGGGCGTGATCGCCGCGCTGCTGCTGGCCTTTTCCCTGGCCGACTATAACCTGCTGGGGCCGGGCGAGGCCTTCCTCACCCTGCTGGCCATGCGCCTGATGATCGTGGCGGTCTGCCTGCTGCTGGCCCTGGCCGTCTGGCAACGACCCGCCGTGGCCCAATGGCAGTTGCCCATCAACCTGGTCTGCCTGCTGGGCCTCTCGGGGCTGCTGCTGGTCATTCCGCTGCGCCCCGAGAGCAGCGGCATCCACGTTGCCTCGATCGTGGTGGCCAGCATGGCCCTCTACCTGTTCATTCCCAGCCGCCTCCCCTGGATGCTGGCCGGCAACGCCTACCTCTTTCTGGGCTTCGTGATGTCGGCGATGCTCTGGGCCCCCCTGCCGCCGGGGCTAATGCTGACCAGCCTGCTGCTGCTGCTCTTCGTCAACCTGCTGGGCTTCGTCACCATCACCCGCATCAAGCGACTCAAGCGCGAGCAGTTTGCCCTGCTGCTGGAGGAACGCTCCGCCAATCGCCGCCTGAAGATCGAGATCCGCGAGCGGGCGGCACTGGAGACCCGGCTGCGCCACATGGCCTGCATCGATGGCCTGACCGGCATCGCCAACCGTCGCCATTTCTTCGAACTGGCCGAACAGGAGCTTCGCCGGGCTCGCCGCGACGGTACGCCCCTGGCGATCTGCATGGTAGACGTGGATCTGTTCAAGCAGCTCAACGACCGTCATGGCCATGCGGTGGGCGACCTGGTGCTCTCCTCCGTTGCCAGCTGCTGTCAGTCGGTGCTGCGGGAGTCCGACGTGCTGGGCCGCTATGGCGGCGAGGAGTTCGTGATCGCCCTGCCCCTGGCCGACCTCGCCACCGCCGCTGCCATCGGCGAGCGGCTGCGCGACCGGGTCAGAGCCCTGAAGCTGCCTGTACTCGGCGACGAGACATCGCTGACCGTCACGGTGGGCATCAGCCGAGTCGAGGAGGGGGAATCGCGGCTGGATCATGCCCTGCTCCGCGCCGACCGGGCCCTCTACGCGGGCAAGGCACAAGGCCGCAACTGCGTGGTGGTGGCTTCCCGGCCGCAGCAACCGGGCCATTCATCGGCCGATCCGCCGGCCTGGGCCTCCAGCATGATGGCCAGGTGCATGAACCCGCCAGATGGAGGCGTCGCCCCTAGCGAAGCAGGTAGCCTTGCTCCAGCCTCGGCTGGCGAGCCTCCTCCCTGACATTCCTGAACACGATCAGGGTGGGGCGGCTGCCTGCCCTTGCCGCCCTGCGGCCCGTCGTCCAGGCGTGACTGAGCGACACGAACGATGGCGCTCAACCCAGGGTCGGGGATTCGAGCATGCGGGGGCCTTGCCGGGCTGCTATCGTCGACGCATGTTCGGTTACTTTCCCGCCTGCCGAGATCCGCGATGAGCTCACGCCCCGACCCGCGGGTGCTGCTGCGCCTGCTGCGCCTGCTGGCCCCCTATCGATGGCGACTGGCCGTGGCGGCCCTGGCCCTGCTGGCGGCCGCGGGGAGCGTCTTGCTGCTTGGCCAGGGGCTGCGCCTGGTGATCGACCGCGGCTTCATGGCCGCCGACAGCGCCGCGCTGGGCCGGGCCCTCACGCTGATGCTCGCCGTGGTGACGGTGCTGGCGATGGCCTCGGCGCTACGCTACTACCTGGTGACCTGGATCGGCGAGCGGCTGGCCGCCGACCTGCGTCGACGGGTCTTCGACCACCTGCTGACCCTGGAGCCCGGCTTCTTCGAAAGCGCCCAGGCGCCCGGCCAGGCCGCCGGGGAGATTACCTCGCGACTTACCGCCGATACCAGCGTCCTGCAGAGCCTGTTTGGCTCCTCGGTCTCGCTTGCCCTGCGCAACCTGCTGATGCTGCTCGGCGCCGTGACCCTGATGCTGGTGACCCAGCCCTGGCTGTCGGCCATCGTGCTGCTGGGAATTCCCGCCACGGTGCTGCCGATCCTCTGGTTCGGGCGGCGAGTGCGGCGGCTGTCGCGTGCCAGCCAGGATCGAGTAGCGGAACTCGGCCGCTATGCCGACGAGGCGCTGACCGGCATCCGCACCGTCCAAGCCTTCACCCACGAGGCCATCGACCGTCGCGACTATGCGTCCCGCGCCGAGGAGGCCTTCGTCAGCGCAGTGGCGCGCACCCGCCAGCGCGCCTGGCTCACCGGCATCGCCATGCTGGCGGTCTTCGCGGCGGTGGGCATCATGCTGTGGCAAGGCGGGCTCGCGGTGCTGGCCGGGACCATGACGGCCGGCGAACTCTCGGCCTTCGTCTTCTACGCGGTGCTGGCGGCCGGCGCCGTGGCCACCCTGGCCGAGGTGGCCGGCGATGTC
>NZ_CP071922.1:2047523-2047802 GCF_017584085.1 Halomonas sp. BM-2019 | reverse complement strand
GCGACTGCTGGAACTGGTGGATGCCCGCCCGAGCATCACGCCGCCGGCGCTTCCGGTGCCGCTGCCCATCCCGCTGCGGGGCGAGATCCGCCTGGAGGCGGTGCGCTTCACCTACCCGGGCCGGGAGGCCCCGGCGCTGGCAGACATCGACCTGACCATCCGGCCCGGGGAGCGGGTCGCCCTGGTGGGGCCGTCCGGGGCCGGCAAGAGCACCCTGCTCTCGCTGCTGCTCCGCTTCCACGACCCGGACAGCGGCTCCCTGCGCCTTGACGGCATCGA
>NZ_CP071922.1:2029745-2047423 GCF_017584085.1 Halomonas sp. BM-2019 | reverse complement strand
AACTGCTCGAATCGAGCCCACTCTACCGCCACCTGGCCGAGCTGCAGTTCGGGCGGCATTCCCGACAGCCCGCCGACCGTGCCGCGCCGCCCGGTGTACCCTTTGCCTGAGGGGCCAGGAAGCGACAGGACCTCGCCCAGGCCCGCCAGGGTCGGCATCAGGTAGCGCGCCCCCGGGCCGGCGCCGAGGGAATCGTCACCATGCACTATCTCGACTGGCTGTATCAGCTCACACCGTCCCCTCCCCTGCTGCTGCTGATCATCGCCGCGGTCGCGCTGCTGCAGTGCCTGGCCCTGATCGGCCTGGTGGTGCCCGGCCTGCTGCTGATGACCGCCGTCGCCTCGCTGGCCGGCCATCAGGACCTGGCCGTGACCCTGGTGCTGCTGGTGGCCCTGGTCGGCGCGCTGATCGCCGATGGCCTGAGCTTCGCCCTGGGCTATACCCAGCGCGAGCGCATTCACCGGCTGTGGCCCTTTACCCGTCATCCAGACTGGCTGGCGCGCGGCGCGCGCTTCTTCCAGCGCTACGGCAGCCTGTCGGTGATCTTCGCCCGCTTCGTCGGCCCGGTGCGCCCCATCGTGCCGATGATCGCCGGCATGCTGCACATGCCGGCCACCCGCTTCGCCTGGGCCAGCCTGGTCTCGGCGCTGCTCTGGGCCCCAACCTATGTGCTGCCCGGCTACCTGCTGGGCCACACCTGGCAGCAGCTGCTCACGGTGCCCCCCGGCCTGCCGCGCTGGCTGCTCAGCCTGGCCGCCCTCATCCTGTTGCTGGGGCTGAGCTTCTCCTGGCTGCGCCACCAGCTCGCCCACGAGGGGCGCTGGTACCAGGCCCTGGCCCGGCTCGCCCAGCGTCGTGACTGGAGCCACCGCGTCTGGGCGTCGCTGCGCGCCAGCCGCCCCCGCGCCGGCGTGCCGCTGGGCTCGATGACCCTGCTGATCCTCAGCCTGGCCGCGCTGAGCCTGTGGACCCTGCTGGTGCTCCAGGCCGAGGGCCCCCTGCCCATGGACCGTCAGATCCAGGCGCTCTTCGCACTGGTCGATCTCCCGCTGCTGGATAGCCTCGCCCTGGGCCTGGCCCAGACGAGCGACCGCTACGGAGTGATCGCCCTGGTGCTGCCCTGGGGCGCCTGGCTGCTGCTGGCAGGTCACGTCTCGGCCTTCGCCCACTTCGCCTCGGCGCTGATCGGCATCGCGTCGGCCAACACCCTGTTCAAGCATCTGGCAGAACGCGAGCGGCCGGCGACGGCCGACCCCCTGATCGACTCCCTGGCCTACCCCAGCTCGCACACCTCGGCGGCGGTGGTGCTCTTCGGCCTGGCCTCCGCCTTCCTCGCCCAGGAGCTGCCACCCCGCCAGCGCTTTCGGGCCTACTGGGGGGCCATCGCCCTCTGCGTCCCCATCGCCCTCTCCCAGTTGGTGCTGGGCGCGAACTGGGCCACCGACCTGATCGGCGGTGCCCTGCTGGGCCTGGCCACCTGCGCCCTGGTGCATATCAGCTACCACCGCTTCTCCCACCGCCCCCTCACGCCGTCTCCCTGGGGCCGGCTGGTCCTCGCCTCGCTGCTGCTGCTGGCCGCCCGCATCGCCTGGCTGCCGCCGGCCTGAGGGAGCGTGACGCCAGCGGGCCTCGTCCGGGGCAGGAAGGCAGCGAAGGCCGAGCGCCTCGCCAGTCACGATTCCACCGCGGTATCCTGCCCAGCCCTGGGCAGTCTCGTTCAGAACAGCCCCAGCTGACGATCGATCAGGGTGGCGAAGTCGTCGCCCACGAAGGGCAGGATCGCATCGGCCACCGGCTGGAGCTGGCGGGTCAGGTAGTGGTCGGAGTCGATGGGCGAGCGGTGGGCCTCCAGGGGCTCGGGGCCGGCCAGGGTCATCACGTAGCGGATCCAGCCGCCCTGCTGGTACTGGCGCGGCCGGCCCAGGCGGTCGTTCTCCGCATCGGCGAGCCTCGCCGCCCGCACGTGGGGCGGCACGTTGCGACGGTAGTCCTCCAGGCGCCGGCGCAGCCGCTTGCGATAGACCAGCCGCTCATCGAATTCCCCGGAGCGGGCGCGCGCGAGGAAGGCCTGCACGTAGTCGCGCACATAGTCCCGCCAGGGCTCGCCGGTGAAGACCCGCCGGTAGAGTTCCTGCTGGAATTGCTTGGCGAGCTCCGTCCAGTCGGTGCGCACCGTCTCGAGCCCCTTGAACACCAGCCGCTCGCTGCCATCCGCGTCCTGTACCAGCCCCGCGTAGCGCTTCTTGCTGCCCGCCTCGGCGCCGCGGATGGTGGGCATCAGAAAGCGCCGGTAGTGGGTCTCGAACTGCAGCTCCAGGGCGCTCTCCAGGCCATAGTCCTGGGCCAGGTGATCGCGCCACCAGGCGTTGACCCGGGCCACCAGCCGCCGGCCGATGACCGCGGCCTCCGCTTCCTCGCAGGGGCGCCCCAGCCAGACGAACGTGGAGTCGGTATCGCCATAGATAACGGTAACCCCCTCCCCCTCGATCAGCTCACGGGTGCGGGCCATGATGGCGTGGCCGCGCATGGTGATCGAGGAGGCGAGCCGGGCATCGAAGAAGCGGCACCCCTTGGAGCCCAGCACCCCGTAGAAACTGTTCATGATGATCTTGAGCGCCTGGGAGAGCGGCGCATTGCCGGCGCGCTTGGCCGCCTCGCGCCCGGCCCACACCTCCTCGACGATGGCCGGTAGGGCGTGGCGGGTGCGCGAGAAGCGCGCGCCGCGAAAGCCTGGCACCGAGGCGGCGTCCGACGGGTCGGCGAGCCCCTCCACCAGCCCCGCCGGGTCGATCAGGAAACTGCGGATGATCGAGGGGTAGAGGCTCTTGAAGTCCAGGACCAGCACCGAGTCGTAGAGGCCGGGGCGGGAGTCCATGACGAAGCCGCCGGGGCTCTCGGCGTCCTCCCCCTGGCCGAGGCTCGGCGCCACCAGGCCCAGGCGGTGCAGCCGAGGCAGGTAGAGGTGGGTGAAGGCGGCCACCGAGCCGCCGCTGCGATCCGCGGGCAGTCCGGTCACCGTGGCCCGCTCGAGCAGGAAGGCCAGCAGCTCGGCCTTGGCAAAGATCCGCGTCACCAGCTCGCAATCCTTGAGGTTGTAGCGGGCCAGCGCCGGCTTGTCCTCGGCGAACAGGCGCAGGATCTCGTCCAGGCGCTGGTAGGGGTTGTCGATCGCCTTGCCCTCGCCCAGCAGTTCCCGGGCCACGCTCTCCAGGCTGAAGGAGGGGAAGTGCCAGGTGGCCGAGCGCAGCGCCTCGATGCCGTCGAGGATCAGCCGCCCGGGAGCCGAGGCGAAGAAGTGGTTGGGCTGGTGGCCGTGGGCGCGCCACTCGAGCTCGCTGCCGCCGCGCCCCAGCCTGAGCGGCACGCCCAGCCGCTCGGCGTGCTCGCGCAATATTCGCAGGTCGAACTGCACCAGGTTCCAGCCGATGATGGCGTCGGGATCATGCTCGGCGAACCAGGCGTTGAGCCGCCGGAGCAGCTCGGCGCGGCTGGCGCAGTACACAAGCGTGAAGTCGAGTCCGCCCTGCCCGCCGTTGGGCGGCCCCAGCATATAGACCCGGCGCTGCCCGCACCCCTGAAGGGCGATGGAGTAGAGCTCGCCCCGGGCGCTGGTCTCGATGTCCAGCGACACCGTGCGCAGCCGCGGGCGGTAGTCCGGGGCCGGGCGCAGGCGGGCCGCCACCAGGCCGCCCTCCCCGTCCGGTGTTCCGGTCACTGCTACCGGCGCAGTGATGAAGCGCTCCATCAGGTAGCGCTCCGGGGGACGGATATCGGCCTCGTAAAGCGTGAGCCCGGCCTCCCCCAGGCGCCGCTCGAGCCGCTGCAGCTGGCGGTACTGCCCGCAGTAGAGGCCGAGCACGGGGCGGTGGTGGAAGTCGCGCAGGGCCAGCTCGCGCAGCGTCACGCCGGGCTCGCCGGCCAGCAGCGCCTCGGCCGCCTCCCGCTGCTCGGCGGGCAGGAAGGCCACCGCGGGCTGCACCGGCAGGCGCGCCCGAAGGGGCCCCTCGTCGGTGGCCAGCCACAGGGAGACCTCGGTGCCCAGGGGGGTCTCCTCCCAGTGCCGGGTCAGGATAAAGCCGTGGCGACTCGACAAGGGGGCTACCCGAGGCCCGCCAGCCGATAGAGCGCGATCAGCAGCGTCATGGGGTCGGGATCTCCAGGATCAGGTCAGGTGCGAACAGCGGCGGGTCGAACTCGCCGGGATAGCCGCCGGGGTTGGCGACCACGCGGGTGCCGCCCGCCTCGAGGTCCACCGGCTCGTGCACATGGCCGTGGACCCAGAGATCCACCCCGCCCATCAGCTGCGGCAGATGGGAGGCGAAGGCCGGCGACAGGGCGTCGCCGCGGTAGCGAGGCGGAATGCACTCGCCCAGGGGCGCATGGTGGCTGATCACCACCCGGGGGCCGCCGAAGGGCACCGCCAGCTCCGCCGCAAGCCAGGCGAGCGCCTCGGCATGCAGGCGCCGGCTCTCGGCCGGGGTGAACACCGCCCCTTCCGGCTGCTCGATGATACGGAAATCCGGCATCAGGGCCAGCGCCCTGGCCTCGGTCAGCGCCGGGTCGTGATCGGGCTGGTCAGCATAGAGGTCGAAATCGGTCCATAGGGTCGTGCCGTGGAAACGTACACCGCCGAGGGTCAGGGTGCGATTGTCCAGCAGCTGGATGCCCAGCCGTGCGGCCTCACCGGCCAGCTCCCGGCGCAGGTCGGGCATGCAGGTGCCGTAGAACTCGTGGTTGCCGGGCACATAGAGCACCGGCGTGCCCGCGAAGCGCTCCGCCGCCCAGCCGAGGCCCCGCGTACCGGCATGAATATCGCCGGCCAGGATCACCGCATCGGCGCGGACCTCCGGCAGCTCCCGCGGGGTGTCGAAGTGTTCCAGGTGCAGGTCCGAGAGAATCCTCAGGCGCATCGTCGGTGTCCTTGCAGCGAGCCGTTCGGACCAGTGTGATGCACGGTCCGGGGGAAGACCACCACCCGGTCAGCGCCTCTGCCAGGGCTTGCCTCCCTGTCGCCGATCTGCTCAGTCGTAGTGCACCGCCAGCCAGACCGTCGCCTCGTCCGGGTCGGTCCAGGCGACCCGGTGGCGGCGGTGGGCCGGAATCCGCAGGTGGTCCCCCGGGCCCAGGGTGACCGACTCGCCGTCCTCGAAGGCCACCACGCCGCGGCCCTTCAGCACCAGCACCCACTCGTGGCGCGGCTGGTCGTACCAGCCGGTCTCGGGCGAGGTATGGCCGCGGGAGACGATACGCTCCACCGTCACCGACTCGGCGCTCAGGAGCTCATCGAAGCGCTCCTCGGGCAGGCGGTCGGGAATTCCCTCGAACAGGTTGCTTATCACGACGGCTCCTCGATATGGGCGATCATGCGCGGCAACGTCCAGAAGACGTTGAGGGAGGGGAGGATGTCAACTTAACAGGCATCTCGCGGGGCTTCTTTATCCTGGGTTTTCCTCGCCGGCGTGTAGCCGGACCGACATGCCGCCGACCAAAGTGCTAGGCCCGCCGGGACGGGGCTTGCTTAACATTGTCGACAGTCTCGCGTAGAATCGCGGCCACTCAGGACAGGGGTTTATCGCCCCTGATCTCTCGCGCCAGAGGCTTGTTCCGGCGAGGATTGTGCCGCGCCGCGTCACTCTGGCCCCACCAGCAATGAGGGCCCCAACGTGCTTGAAGCCTATCGCCAACATGTCGAAGAACGCGCCGCCGAGGGCGTCCCGCCGAAGCCCCTGACTGCCGAGCAGGTCGCCGCGCTGGTCGAGCTGCTGAAGAACCCGCCGGCCGGTGAAGAGGAGTTCATCCTCGACCTGATCACCAACCGCGTTCCGCCGGGTGTTGACGAGGCCGCCTACGTGAAGGCCGGTTTCCTCACCGCCATCGCCAAGGGCGAGGCCGAGTCCCCGCTGATCGACAAGGTCCATGCAGTCAAGCTGCTGGGCACCATGCAGGGCGGCTACAACATCGCCACCCTGGTGGCGCTGCTGGACGACGGCGAGCTGGCCAAGGAAGCCGGTGAGCAGCTCAAGCACACCCTGCTGATGTTCGACGCCTTCCACGACGTGGAGGAGCGCGCCAAGGCCGGCAATGCCGTGGCCAAGGACGTCATGCAGTCCTGGGCCGAGGCGGAGTGGTTCCTCGCCAAGCCCGCCCTGGACGAGAAGATCACCCTCACCGTCTTCAAGGTGCCCGGCGAGACCAACACCGACGATCTCTCCCCGGCTCCCGACGCCTGGTCGCGCCCGGATATCCCGGTGCACGCCAACGCCATGCTCAAGAACGAGCGTGACGGTATCAAGCCCGAGGTGCCCGGCACCACCGGCCCGCTCAAGCAGATCGAGGAAGTGAAGGCCAAGGGCTTCCCGGTCGCCTACGTGGGCGACGTGGTCGGCACCGGCTCCTCGCGCAAGTCCGCCACCAACTCCGTGCTGTGGTTCTTCGGCGACGACATCCCCAACGTGCCCAACAAGCGCGCCGGCGGCTTCTGCTTCGGCGGCAAGATCGCCCCGATCTTCTTCAACACCATGGAAGATTCCGGCGCCCTGCCCGTGGAAATGGACGTCTCCAAGCTCGAGATGGGCGACATCATCGACGTCTACCCCTTTGATGGCAAGGTGTGCCAGCACGGCACCGACGAGGTCATCAGCACCTTCGAGCTCAAGACCCAGGTGATCCTGGATGAGGTTCGCGCCGGCGGCCGTATCCCGCTGATCATCGGCCGCGGCCTGACCACCAAGGCGCGCGAGTCCCTGGGCCTGCCCGCCTCCGACGTCTTCCGCCTGCCCGAGCAGCCCGCCGACACCGGCCGCGGCTTCACCCTGGCCCAGAAGATGGTCGGCAAGGCCTGCGGCATGGACGGCGTACGCCCGGGCATGTACTGCGAGCCGAAGATGACCACCGTGGGCTCCCAGGACACCACCGGTCCGATGACCCGTGACGAGCTCAAGGACCTCGCCTGCCTCGGCTTCCAGGCCGACCTGGTGATGCAGTCCTTCTGCCACACCGCCGCCTACCCGAAGCCGGTGGACGTCAACACCCACCACACCCTGCCCGACTTCATCATGAACCGCGGCGGCGTCTCCCTGCGTCCGGGCGACGGCATCATCCACAGCTGGCTGAACCGCATGCTGCTGCCCGACACCGTGGGCACCGGCGGCGACTCCCACACCCGCTTCCCGCTGGGCATCTCCTTCCCGGCCGGCTCTGGCCTGGTGGCCTTCGCCGCTGCTACCGGCGTGATGCCGCTGGACATGCCGGAGTCCGTGCTGGTGCGCTTCAAGGGCAAGCGTCAGCCCGGTGTCACCCTGCGTGACCTGGTCCACGCCATCCCCTACTACGCCATCCAGCAGGGCCTGCTGACCGTCGAGAAGTCCGGCAAGAAGAATGCCTTCTCCGGTCGCGTGCTGGAGATCGAGGGCCTCGAGGATCTCACCGTGGAGCAGGCCTTCGAGCTCTCCGACGCCTCCGCCGAGCGCTCCGCCGCGGGCTGCACCATCACGCTGTCCGAGGAGAGCGTCGCCGAGTACCTGAAGTCCAACATCACCCTGCTCAAGTGGATGATCGCCAACGGCTACGGTGACGAGCGCACCATCAGCCGTCGCATCCTGGCCATGGAGGAGTGGCTGGCCAACCCGAGCCTGATGCGCGCCGACAAGGACGCCGAGTACGCCGAGGTGATCGAGATCGACCTCGAGGCGCTCAAGGAGCCGGTGCTGTGCGCCCCGAACGATCCGGACGACGCCCGCCTGCTGTCTGACGTGGCCGGCGAGAAGATCGACGAGGTCTTCATCGGCTCCTGCATGACCAACATCGGCCACTTCCGCGCCGCAGGCAAGCTGCTCGAGAAGCAGCCGGCCGGCAGCCTGAAGACCCGCCTGTGGCTGGCCCCGCCCACCAAGATGGACCAGCACCAGCTGACCGAAGAGGGCTACTACGGGATCTACGGCCGCGCCGGCGCGCGCATGGAGATGCCGGGCTGCTCGCTGTGCATGGGTAACCAGGCCCGCGTCGCTGCCAAGAGCACCGTGGTCTCCACCTCGACCCGCAACTTCCCGAACCGCCTCGGCGACGGTGCCAACGTCTACCTCGCCTCCGCGGAACTGGCGGCCGTAGCCGCCGTGGAAGGTCGCCTGCCCAGCGTCGACGAGTACCGCCGCTACATGAGCGAGTTCGACGCCATGGCCGGCGAGATCTATCGTTACATGAACTTCCACGAGATCGAGGAGTATCAGAACGCCGCTTCCAACGTGATTCCGGTCGCCCAGGAAGCCTGATTCCCGCTATTCTGATATCCTCAGCTTCGACTCCGATGCTCGCACCATCGAATGGCCGCCCCCGCGGCGGCCTGAGCCGATGACAGAAGCGCCCCTCCGGGGGCGCTTTTTTCGTTGTCGCACCCGCCTACTCCCCGCCGGGCCACGGAACCGAACCGGGATTCCCGTATCCTCCTTACCTCGCTGGGGTCGCCTAGCTGAGCAACCCCATCAGGCTGTTCCGAGGTTCAAAGGCGTTCTGTCCAGGCTTGCCAAGAAGGCATCGAAGGTCGCCTGGGCGGCGGCCAGGGCCATGTCGTGCTGGTCAGACGGACAGTTGTGCTCGGCGAAGGCGAGAAAGTCGTGCCAGTGCCGCTCCGGCGCCGGCGTGGAGAAGAACCCCAGAGGCGCCGCCGGGCCCAGGGCGCCGCGCACCAGGCGAACGATGACCTGGCTTCCCAGGCGCGAGCCTTCCAGCACATAGCGCTGACCGACCAGTTCGGCAGCAGTCGTGGCCACCGGCAACAAACGGACCGGCGTGAACACTGGCGCCGCCAACCCTAGCGCCTCGAGATCGGCCTGCAGCCGCGCCAGCCGCGACGGCGACGGCTCCCCCAGCCCCAGGCGCGCCACCCCTTCGGCCACGCCCTGCTCGAGCCCGGCATGGGGGGCGTAAAGCGCCAGCAGCGAAGCCCCATAGCCGGCAGGGGTCAGCCCCGGACGAATCAGCCGCTGCAGGTGCGGGTGGTGATCCAGGGCATGATGAGCCCCACGGGTGCCGTCACGCAGCCGCTTCGCCAAGTGTTGCCGCGCCGCCCGGATCACAGTGCGGTCGACTGCAACAGCAGCCGAAGCTTGAGCAGCTTGAGCCGGTCCCGATCGGTCCAGGGGCGGCTGTGTCCCAGCCGGGTCTCGACCCACGTCTCGAAGGAGCGGCGCGGCGCCAGGGGGATCGGGCCAGAGTGAAGCTCGGCCGGCTTGTCGGGATTGCCACCCCAGGCCACCTCCTGGACGACTTCACCACGGCACAGATAGCAACGCAGCCGTTCACCGTCGCGGGTGAGCACCGATATGGCCAGCAACCCGGACACCTCCGAGAGCGGCATATCCGGGCAGTCGCCCACCAGGTGATCGCTGATGCGGGTGATCACGCCATCCCCTTCACACCAGCGCTCCACGGCTGACAGCGCCTCGGGCTCCAGGCTTAGCCCCTCGCCAAGTGCCTCGCCGTCGCGACACAGCATGGCCCCGTCGGCCTCGAACTCCGCCATCAGCCAGCGGCCCAGCTCGGGCCAGGCCCGGCGGAGACCACCCGGCGCCGCTTTCCCGACACGCAAGCCACTGAAGCGGCGCTCGAAGCCAGCCAGCAGAGCCAACCGAGTACGCGCCCGATACTCCTTCTCGGCCAGCCCATGGGCCACAACGTCCCGGGACAGCAGCTCAAGCATGGGCAGTGACAGTCGCCGCGGACTGGCAGCATGGCAAGAGATCAGCGCGGTCAGCTCGCCGCCGATGGCCAGCGGAAAGGAGACTGCCGCGGCTACCCCCATGTTGTGCAGATAGAGACGATGCACCGGTGACAGGCTGCGTAGATCGGCCAGGGAAAGGTCCGGCGGGCTACCGCCCTGCCCCACCAGCGGCACTGACTCGGCAGCAGCATCCGGGATGCTGCGCCAAGGGTTCTGCACATAGAGTGCCCGAGCGACCTGGGGAACGTCGCTGGCAGGAAAGCGCAGGCCCAGGTAGCGCCCGCGAGCGCCTTCGCCCAAGGCTTCGACCAGCACCTCGCCGTCGCCATTGGGCAGAAAGCGATAGAAGAGCACCCGGTCGAAGCCGCTGAGGGCGGCGATGCGCTCCACCAAGGCCTGACGCCTCTCGTCGAGTTCGTCATCCGAGTGAATCGCGACCATGGGTGGCGGAATGGCGTCGAGCGGCGGCTCCGAGACATCGCCTGGCTGCAGCAGTTCGAGGATCACCTGTCCGGAGGCGTTGCGCGACGCTTGCATCGCCAGATCGGTCCTCAGGCCGTCGAGATGCGCGACCGTCAGGCGAGCCCCGGCCAGCGGCTCGAGCCGGCGCAGGGGCTTGGCCAGGGGCAAGGACAGTGCCTGACCCAGAAGGTCCTCGGGGCAAAACCCCAGCAGCGCCTCGAGATTGCGCGAAGCGTGTGTCACCCGGCCATCAGGACCGACAACTAGCAAGGCGCCATGGGGCTGGATCGCCCCGGACAGGTGCAGCGCCTCGCGCTCGCACTGCTCGATGAATCCGCGAGTGTTCGTCATCTCTGCTCGTCCGCCTCGCTCAACAACTCAAGGAAATCATTCACTTCCAGCGGCCGTGACAGCAGAAAGCCCTGCAGGAAATCGCAGCCGTGTTCGATTAGCCAGGCGCACTGTTCGGCGGTCTCGACGCCCTCGGCCACGGTGCGGATACCCAGCGCCGCCGCCATGCCGAGAATCGCCTGGGCAATGGCCTCGTCGTTTCTTTCGCGTCCGCCCAGCCCGTCGACGAAGCTCTTGTCGATCTTCAGCTCGGCCAGCGGCAAGCGCTTGAGGTAGCTCAGCGATGAATAGCCGGTACCGAAATCATCGATGGAGAGCAGTACCCCCGCCTCGCGCAGCTTCTCTATATTCCCCAGGGCCGTGCTGGTCCGCTCCACCAGGGTCCGCTCGGTGATCTCCACCTGGATCAGCTCGTGGGGCACGCCGAAGCGCTCAAGGCGCTCGAAAAGATGGGTCAGGAAGCGCTCTTCCTGGAAACTGCGTGCCGAGACATTGATCGCCACCGGTGGCACCGCAATACCGGCCGCCAGCCAACCGGCAAGGTGTGCCGTGGCCAACTGGACCACCCGGCGGTCGATCTCCTGGATCAGGCCCGTCGCCTCGGCGACGGGAATGAACTCGCCCGGACTCACCTCTCCGAGCTCGGGGTCATACCAGCGCAGCAGCGCCTCGGCCCCCGCGATAAGCGGCCGTTCGGTGCAAGTGAACTTGGGCTGGAACACCACCCGGAAGCGGTCGTGCAACAGAGCCTCACGCATGGCATGCTCCAGCTTCGCTTGCTTCACCATCCGCGCCTGCAGTTCGGGCTTGAACACCTCGACGCGGTTGCGCCCGTTCTCCTTGGCTCGGTACATGGCCGTATCGGCTGCCTTGGTCAGCGCCGAGGCGTCATGGCCGTCATCGGGGAAAAAGGCCAGGCCGATACTTGCCGAGACGAACAACGAATGCTCACGCACGATAAAGGGCCGCGTCAGCTCCTCGACGAGGCGACTGGCGATAGACTCGGCACCCTCTAAGGTGGCATCAGCCAGGATCAAGGTGAATTCATCGCCGCCCAGTCGCGCCAGGGTGTCCAGCTGACGCAGCGTATCCCGCAGGCGGGCGGCCACCTGCACCAGCAATTCGTCGCCCACGTCATGGCCCAGGGTGTCGTTGATCGACTTGAAGTTGTCCAGATCCAGAAACATCAGCGCCACCATGCTGTCATGGCGGCGCGCCTGGGCCATGGCCAGATCCAGATGATCGTAGAAGAGGGTGCGATTGGGCAGGCCGGTCAACGCATCGTGGGTAGCGAGATACTCGGCCTGCCGCTGTGACGCCTTGAGGTTGGAAATATCGGTGAACACCGCTACGAAGTGGAGCTCTTCCTCCTCGCTGCCCTCGATACGATTGATGGTCATCCACTCGGGATAGAGTTCGCCGTTCTTGCGCCTGTTCAGGATCTCGCCCTGCCAGAAGCCGCGCTCGTTCAGGGAATCCCACATGGCCTCGTAGAAGGCCTGATCGGCCTTGCCGGATTTCAACAACCTCCCGATATTGCGCCCCAGCGCCTCCTCGGCCGGATAGCCGGTGATTCGCGTGAACGCCTCGTTCACCGACTGAATACGGGCGGCGTGGTCGGTCACCACAATCGCCTCGCCGGCGTGCTCGAAGACCTTGGCGGCAATGCGCAGCTGCCGTTCGGCCTGCTTGCTCAGGGTGATATCTTCGGCTTCGGTGATGATCACCTGGGGAATACCCTCGGCGTTGCGCACGACCTGATGCAGGGTGCGAAAGACCCGTGGCGATTCGCCGGGCAGGCAGTGCTCGGCGGTCACTACCTGCGGGTGGCGCAATGCCTCGAGATCGCAGGCCCAGTTGTCCGCGGCAAAGGACTCGGGAAAGAGCTCGAAATCGCTGCGCCCCCTGATGTCGGTCTGAGTGAACCCGAACGCGTCGAGAAATCTCGGATTGGCATAGCGATAATGACCGGTGAGATCCTTCATTGCCAGCAGGAGCGTGGTATTGGCCATCAGGGTGTCGAGCTGGGCACGGGAGTCCTCGAGGGCCGACTGCGCCTGGCTGATCTCGGTCATATCCACCAGGCTGACCACCAGCAGCTCCACCTCGCCCTGGTCATTCATCCCCGGGGTGACAGCGATCTGCATCACTCGCCCTTCGCCGCGAATCAGCGACTCTTGCGGCTCTCCGTGGGCCAGGGATCGGGCCAGGTGGCCCTCGAGATCGCCCAGGCTGGCAGGAAACGTCAATCGACCGACATGCTGCTGCAAGGCCGAGGTGCGCAGGTTGAAGCGACGACTGGCCGAGACATTGAAGCGCCTCAGGTGAGAGTCGGCGTCAAACACCAGAACAGGGAACTCCAAGGCATCGTATAGGTGGGTGTATTCTTCGTTGAGCCGTTGCAGTTGGATGGACTTCAGGCTGAGCTCCTCGTTGAGGCTCATCAGTTCCTCGTTGGTGACCTGCAGCTCCTCGTTGGCCGCCTCCAGCTCCTCGTTAACGGCCTGGAGCCCCTCGTTGGCAGCCTGGGCTTTCTCGTTGAGGGCATGCATCTCCTCGTTGGCCGTGGCGAGCTCCTCGACCAGTGACTGCAGATGCTCGCGGGTGGCCAGCAGCTCCTCTTCGGCCCCCTCACGAGGCTTCCCCCCCGCCGAAACACTCACTTCTGCCGGACTGTTCCAGGGCTCGATCATCACCAGCAGCTGAAGGTCGTCGCTCTCCAGGAGCGGGCACACCACCAGCCGCCAGGCGGCGGTATCGAAGTCGCGCCGACGCCCTATCTGGGGCGTCGGCTCCCGATGGATCCGGTGCAGCATCGAGAGCAGTTCGGCGCGGAACGCCACGTCAAGAACCTCGGCGATGCCCGCGTCGGCACGCCCGCGAGGAAACTGGAAAAAGCGCTCGACATCACCGGCAGTGTGCAGCACGCGACCGTCGGCATCGCATAGCGCCACGGTCACCCCCTGCTGTGCCACTACCCCGTCGAGAAGCTGCTGCACCTGCAGATCCTCGCGCCGCCTAGGGGCCAGGACCGGATGGGAAACCCCGTCGGCCGGGGGCACTACCTGCGGATCGCCCTGCTTGCGGAACAGCCGCTCACGGCGATCGAGCGGCAGAAAAAGTGTTTCTGCCTGACTGACGTTCTCGTTGCGACCGAGAAAGAGCACCCCCTGCTTGTGCAGGGCAAAATGGAACCGCTTGAGCACCCTGGCCTGCAGATCGCCATCGAAATAGATCAGCAAGTTGCGGCAGCTGACCAAGTCCAGCCGCAGAAATGGCGGGTCATTCACCAGGTTGTGGTGTGCGAACACGATCATGTCGCGCAAGCGCTTGCTGACGTCGTAGCCGCCGCGGGTCGGTCGGAAATAGCGGTTCAAGCGTTCCGGTGCGAGGCCTTCCAGCGCCGACGCCGGATAGTGCCCGCGGCGCGCCACGGCCAGCGCCTCGTCGTCGAGATCGGTGGCGAATATCTGGATGCCCGGCGGCTGCGGATCGTCACGGCACGCCTCGTCGAAGAGTATGGCGAGGGAGTAGGCCTCCTCGCCGGTGGCACAGCCGGCCACCCAGATCCGAGCATCGCGTCCCCGCTGTCGGCAGCGTTGACAGATCTCCCGCACATAGGATCGCAGCGCCTCGAAGGCGTGCCGATCGCGAAAGAAGGCCGTGACCGAGACCAGGATATCCCGAGCCAGCGAATCGAGCTCTTCCGTCGAACGCTCGATCAGTGCCTGATACCTGTCCAGGTCGTCGACGCCGCAGACCTCCAGCCGGCGCTGCAGGCGTCGCAGCAACGTGCCAGGCTTGTAGCCGGAAAAATCGATCTGGTGTCGGTTCTTGAGCTGCTCGAGCAGCCATTCCGACACCGCACCTGCCGACTGTTCGTCGGTCGCCCAGCCCTTGCGCCAGGCGAGTTCCGCCAGCGTCCCCGGGGCCCGCGCCGCACCTCGTTTAGCGCTCCCCTCTGCGGCAGCAGGAATCGGCTCGGGGAGGTCGTCGTTCGCTAAGCTCATGGAGATGGCCTCGGGATCACGGAGTAGGCATACATCGATCAGTTCACTGGTACAGGCCCCGCAAGCCTACTGTCTTGGCGCTCGGAAACAAACCGCTAACAAGGTCGCCTTTGCTCAGGGTCACGGAAGCTCTGCCACCAAAGCCGACCTGCCCCGCAGTCGGGACTGTGCCATCATCCAGGCTCCGCTCTCTGCGATCGAGGAAGGACCCCATGAGCCATATCATCACCCCGGATATCTGCGACGCCCACCCCGAGGTCAGGGTCCTGGACCCGATCTTCGTCAACTTCGGCGGCCGTGAGGCCTTCTGCGGGCCGGTGCGCACCGTGAAGTGCTTCGAGGACAACTCCCGGGTCAAGGAGGCGGTGGCCGAGCCGGGGGATGGCGCGGTGCTGGTGGTGGACGCCGGCGGCTCCCAGCGCTGCGCCATGCTGGGCGACATGCTGGCCGAGCAGGCCGCCGACAACGGCTGGAGCGGGGTGATCCTGTACGGCTGCGTGCGCGACGTGGACGTGCTGGCCGAGACCGAGCTGGGCGTTCAGGCGCTGGGCGCCCACCCCCGCAAGAGCGAGAAGCGCGGTGAAGGCCAGCGGGATATCCCGGTGACCTTCGCCGGGGTGACGATCTCCCCGGGCGAGTGGCTCTATGCCGACAACAACGGCGTCGTCATCGCCGAGGAACGCCTGCCGCTGGAGGGCTGAGGCCCGTCCTAGTCCCTCGGGCGAGGTGCGGCCCCCTTGCCGCCCGATGCCCTGGGGTGTCACCCTAGGGCCATGTCCACCACGCCGAGCGCCCCATGCTGGCCCTCTCGCAGCTGAGCCGCGATGTGCTGCGCACCCTGCGCGAGCACATGCGGCCGCTGATCGTCTACCACCTCTTCTTCACCCTGCTGGCCTCGCTGCTGCTGCTGCCGGCGGTAGCCTGGAGCCTGACCCGGCTGCTCGGCCAGTTCGGCCGCCCGGTGATCACCAACGCCGAGCTCATCGATATCCTGATGAGCGCCGGCGGCGCGCTCTGGCTGCTGGCCGCCGTGGGCCTGACCTTCCTGGTGCTCTACCTGCAGCAAGCCGGGATGATCCTGGTGGCGGCGCGCCCCCGCGACAACCATGTGCGCCTGGCCTTCGAGGCGCTGTGGTGGACCCTGCACCGCCTGCCGCAGCTGGCCACCCTGGTGGTGGTACAGGTGGGTGCCCACCTGCTGCTGCTCATTCCGGCAGCCTTCGCCATCGCCTGGCTCTATGGCACCTTCCTGGGCGGGCTGGACCCCTACTACGTGCAGCGGGTGCGCCCCCCGGCGCTCTGGCAGTTCCTGGCCATCGGCCTGCCGCTGGTACTGGCGTGGGCGGTCATTGCCGCGATTCTCTACTTCCGCTGGATCCTGGCCCTGCCGCTGGTGGCCCTGGAGGGGCTCTGGCCCCGGCAGGCCCTCAAGCGCAGCCACCGCCTGACCCGGGGCCGCAAGGGCCCCATCGCCCTGGCGGTAATCGCCCTGCTGCTGCTGATCATCGCCCTGCCCCTGCTCGCCACCCTGCTCTTCGACCGCCTCTTCACTCCGATGCTGTGGTGGCTGCCGGAGCGCAACGCGGTGCTGGTGCCGGCCACCCTGGCCTACCTCACCGCCTACGTACTGCTGACCCTGGCCATCACCTTCGTGGGGATCGCCGCCAACGCCCTGCTCTCGGCCTGCCTCCTGCTGCGCCTGGCCCACCGCGAGCCCCGCCCCGCGCCACCGCCCAAGGGAGCCCACCCGGGGCGCCTGGCCTGGGCGCTGGAGCTCGGGGTGATCGCCTTCGCCCTCTCTCAGGCGTGGCTGATCGTCAACAGCTTCGAGCTGCGCGACGAGGTCGCCAATATCGCCCACCGCGGCAGCTCCATGGCCGCCCCGGAGAACACCCTGGCCGCCGTGGAGCGGGCGATCCAGGACGGCGCCGACTACGTGGAGATCGACGTGCGCCTCACCGCCGACGACGAGGTGGTACTGTTCCACGATCGCAGCCTGACCCGCCTCACCGGCGATCCACGCAACCTCGGCGAGCTGACCCGGGAGGAGCTCGAAAGCTTCGACGTGGGCAGCTGGTTCGGCGACGCCTTCCAGGGCGAGCGCATCCCCGGGCTCGACGAGACCCTGGCCGCGGTGCGCGGCCGCAGCGTCCTGATGATCGACCTGAAGCCGGACCCCGGTCGCGAGGTGGCCCTGGTGGAGGGGGTGATCGCCGCCCTCCACGAGGCCCGGCGCCGGGCCTGCCACGACGAGGCCGCGGACGCCGAGGCGGCCGAGGCCTGCGGCAACGTGGAGGTGTTCGGCGAGACGCGCCTGGCCACCATGTCGGCGGCCCTGGTGGAGGAGATTCGCGCCCGAGAGCCCGAGCTCAGGGTGACCCTGCTGGCCCAGCTGATCCTGCCCGGCACCCTGGACCGGCGCGGCTTCGACGCCCTGGGGCTACGCCACAACCGCATCACCGAGAACGAGATCCGCCTGGCGCGCCACTACGGCTACGAGGTCCACGCCTGGACCATCAACGACCGGGCGCGGATGTCGCAGCTGATCGACCTGGGGGTCGATGCCATCATCACCGACCGCCCGGCGCTGCTCGCCGAGCTGCTGGACGACCGCCGCGAGCTCAGCGACGGCGCCCTGCTGCTGATCAAGCTGCGCAACTGGCTGCGTCGGTAAGGCAGGGACGGAAATCTCGCCTACGCTGAATGCGATAGCGACTCGACCCGTTCCCCTGCGGTGATCCCCATGGCTACCTCGCGTCCCTCCGACGGCTACCTGGCCTCGTCCGGCACTGCCCCGGCCGACTCGCGTCACCTCCCCGACGAGATCCTACTGGCCGAGCGAGAGGAGATCGCCAGGCGACGCAACACCTATGGCCTCGCAGCGCCCGACCCGCAGCACCCGCCGGCCAGCGGCCTGGCCCTGTCCGGTGGCGGCATCCGCTCGGCCACCTTCTGCCTGGGCGTCGCCCAGGCCCTGGCCGAGGCCGACCAGCTCAAGCGCTTCGACTACCTCTCCACGGTCTCTGGCGGGGGCTACCTGGGCGCGTCGCTGCTCTGGTGGGCCAGCGGCAGCGCCGGCGAACCCGGCAAGGGCACCACCTTCGGCCTGGCGCCCTGGCAGCACCCCGAGGCCGGCCTGC
>NZ_CP071922.1:2015494-2029661 GCF_017584085.1 Halomonas sp. BM-2019 | reverse complement strand
GTCCGGAACCGAGCCGCCCTCCCCCGGCGCCTCGTCCGAAACCGAGCCGCCCTCCCCCTTCGCGCGGCTCGACCACCTGCGACGCCACGGCCGCTACCTGACCCCCGGTCACGGCATCACCCTGATGTCGCTGTTCAGTGCCGTGGTCCGGGGCGCCTTCCTGCAGCTGGCCTTCTGGCTGCCCCTGCTGGCCCTTTTGCTGCTGGGACTGATCGTCCTGCTGCACGGCGATCATGCCGAGACATCGCCAGAGCTGGATGCCGAGACATCGCCAGAGCTGGCGCCCCTGTGGGATATCCTGTGGCGCGGAGGGGTGCTGGCGCTGGGGCTCTGTGCCGCGGGCCTGCTCTACTGGTGGCTGACGCGTCACGGGCCGGATCATCCCCCCTCGGGCCTGGAGCGCGCCCTGGAACGACCGCGCCCCGTCTCGATCCTCGCCGTGCTGGCCCTGATGACGGTGCTCGCCGTCGAACTCGCCGCGTCAAGCCCGACCGGTCAGGGTCCCTGGCAGGGCCTGGTGGCCCTGCTCGGCTTGGCGGGCATGATGCTGACGGCCTTCGGCCTGCTGGCGCTGCTCTATGGCCTGCTCAGCGGCTGCCTGGTGATGATCGAGCGCTATCCGGTGGCCGGCCGCCTGCAGCGCCTCCTGCACCTGATGGGCTACGACATGCGCCGCCTCTGGGATACCTGGGCCGGCTTCGGCGCCGTGCTGGTCATTGCCCTGGCGCTGATCGGCGGCCTGCCGCTGCTGTCGTGGTCGGGGGCCTTGGGCCTGCTGCTGGCCGGCCCCCCGGCGAGCGGCATCGGGGCCCTGCTCGGAGGCACGGCCCTGGCCAGCTTTGCCTTCTCCCGCAGTCAGCACCAGTTCCAGGAGGCGGAACCGGAACGCCAGCCATGGCGCAGCGCGATGCTCGCCGCGGGCCTGCTGCTGGCCGGCGTGCTGCTGCTGGCCCACGAGCTCGCCCTGCTGTTGCTGCCGCTGGCGAAGGAATACCCCTGGGCCCCGATGCTGGCCCTCGCGGGCCTGCTGCTCTTCGGCCTGCTCTGTCATCCGAACCATCTCACGGTGCACCGCTACTATCGCGACCGCCTCATGGAGGCCTACATGGCCGGGGTCCGCCAGACCGAGGCCGGCGTGGGCGGGCCGGCGCCCAACGCTGCCGACACCCTGACGCTCTCGGCCTGTCGCGAGGCGCTGGAGCGCGTGCCCTTCCCGCTGATCAACACCAACCTGGTGCTGGTCAACGCCGGCAATGCGCGGCGCCGCGATATCGGCGGTGACAACTTCGTCCTCAGCCCGCTGTTCTGCGGCAGCACCGTGACCGGCTGGCGCGCCACGGACCGCTATCCGGAGAGCCGGCTGACCCTGGCCACGGCGATGGCCATTTCCGGCGCCGCGGCCAACCCCAATACGGGGTTCGGCGGCGTGGGCAAGACCCGCTCGCGTCCCGTGGCGCTGGCCATGGCGCTGCTCAATGCGCGCCTGGGCTACTGGCTGGCCCATCCCGATCCCGGGCGGGCCAGGCGCTGGCCCCTGCCGGCCAGCCAGCTGTGGCCCGGGCTCTGCGCCTTCCTGCCCTGCGGCCACCACGAAACGGCGCGATTCCAGGAGCTCAGCGACGGGGGCCACTTCGAGAACCTGGGCCTGTTCGAGCTGCTGCGCCGCCGTACCCGGCTGGTGGTGGCGGTGGACGGTTCCCAGGACCAGGGATCGCGCTTCGCCTCCCTGCAGCTGGCCCTGTCGCGCTGTCGCGAGCTGCTCGGCGTCCAGATCGTGTTCGATCACTGCTACGAGACCCAGCGCGGCACCTATCCCGCCGACCTGGGCGGAGGCCCGCTGGACCCCCTGATCCCCCGCGACGCCGTGGCCTACCCGGTCGGCGCCCGCCTGGCTCGGCACGCCCACCTGGTCGGGCGCATCCACTATCCCGCCAACGGCGACCATCCGGCCCAGCGCGGCACCCTGGTGCTGGTCAAGTCGGCGCTGATACCCGGCCTGCCGCTGCGCCTGATGGGCTACCGCGACCGCAGCTCCAGCTTTCCCAACGAGCCGACCCGCGATCAGTTCTTCACCGAGGAGCAGTTCGAGGCCTACCGGGAGCTGGGCCTCGCCGTCGGCCGCGCCCTGCTGGCCGATCCCGAGATCGGCCTCGCCAGGCGCCTGGAAGAGCTGGTGCCGGACAGCCGGCCCGGCTAGTCGCCCATCACCACCCCTTCACGACGCGGGTCGGCGCCGCCGTAGAAGCCCTCCTCGGTGATCTGCAGGGCCTGCAGGCCGCTGACCAGCTCGCGTTCGCTGGCGTCATGGCCGCGGGCATTGAGGCCCTCCAGGGTGGCGGCCGGGAAGCGCCCCTCCTCCAGGAAGGCCGGGCCGCCCAGGGTGATGGCATGGGGCAGGTTCAGTGCCTCCTGGGCGTCCAGTCCCCACTCGAGCATCGCCACCAGCGCCTTGGCGGTATAGTGGATGATGGCGGCACCGCCGGGCGAGCCGAGGCTGGCCACCAGGTCGCCGCTGTCGTGGCTGAAGACCAGGGTCGGGCTCATGCTGGAGCGAGGCCGCTTACCGGGCTCGACCCGGTTGGCGATGGGGCGGCCCGCCTCGTCCTCGGGCTCGAAGGAGAAGTCGGTGAGCTCGTTGTTGAGCAGGTAGCCGCCGGGCAGCCCGGTGCCGCCGTCGGCCAGGATACGCGAACCGAAGGCGGCCTCGATGGTGGTGGTCATGGCGATGGCGTTGCCGTGCTCGTCGATGATGCTGATATGGCTGGTGCCGTATTCCGGCTGCGCCGGCTGGACCGCCCAGGCCGTCTCGAGGGCACCGGGATCGCCCGGCTCGGCACCGCCGCTGCCCAGGCTCTCCTCACCGATCAGCTCGGCGCGAATCGCCAGGTAGTCGGGATCGAGCAGGGTCGTCCAGTCGCCGCCGGGGGCCTCGACGAAGTCCGGGTCGGCGATGAACTTGCCGCGGTCGGCGAAGGCCAGGCGCGAGGCCTCCAGGAACTGGTGCAGCCAGGGTTCGCCGGGTATCCCCTCCTCCAGCGGCGTCTCCACCTCGGGCAGGTGCGTCAGGATGCCCAGGATCTGCATCAGGGTGAGATGGCCCGAGGAGGGTGGTGGGAAGCCGCAGACCTCATAGGCCTGCCAGGCGGTGCAGAGGGGGTCGCGCTGCTTCGCCTCGTAGCCGGCCAGGTCCTCCGCGGTGATGACGCCACCGCGGCTATGATGCCCCTGCACCCGGGCCACCAGGTCCTCGGCGATGGGACCCTCGTGCAGGGCGGCACTGCCCTGCTCGGCGATCTCGCGCAGGATGGCGGCCAGGGCCGGGTTCTTGAGGGTCACCCCCGCCTCGAGGGGCTCGCCGTCCGGATAGTAGAAGGCGCCCCCCAGGGGATCGTCACGCAGCGGCTGCTCGCTGGCCAGGCTGGTGGCCAGGCGTGGGCTCACCACGAAGCCCTCCTCCGCCAGGTGGATGGCCGGGCCGAAGAGTTCCGCCCAGGGCAGCCTGCCGTATTCGGCGTGGACCAGCTCCAGCATGCGCACCGTGCCGGGCACCCCCACCGAGAGGCCGCTGGCCGCCGCCTCCATGAACTCCAGGGGACTGCCCTCCTCGTCCAGAAAGAGGCTGCCATCCACGCCCGAGGGGGCGGTCTCGCGGCCGTCGTAGGCCTTGACTGTTTCGCCATCGAAATGCATCAGGAAGGCGCCGCCGCCGATCCCGCTGGATTGGGGCTCCACCAGGGTCAGCACCATCTGCACGGCGATGGCCGCGTCGACGGCGCTGCCGCCCGCCCGCAGCACCTGGTAGCCGGCATCGGTGGCCAGCGGATTGGCGGCGGCCACGGCGAAGCGCTCGGTGGCCCAGCCGGGCTTCTCCTCGATCTCGGAGGCCACCTCGGGCGCGATGGCCGGCAGGTCATACTGGAAGGCGACCTCGGCCTGGGCGACAAAGGGCAGGCCAAGCATCAGCGCGGCGGTGGCCGGCACCAGCAGGCGGCGGCGGAAGGGAACGGCGGGGACGCTCATGGGACAGGCTCCTTGTCGCAGGGGGGCGTGAGGGGAACTGTCAGCATAGACGAAAGACGCCCGGTCGACGGCGGTCGACCGGGCGTCTTTTCTTCCCCTGGCGCCTTAGCCCAGGGTTTCGCCGGCCAGCATGAACCAGGTCTCGAGCACCGCGTCGGGATTGAGCGAGACGGAGTCGATGCCCTGCTCCATCAGCCACTTGGCCAGGTCGGGATGGTCCGACGGCCCCTGGCCGCAGATGCCGATGTACTTGCCCTGGGCGCGGCAGGCCTGGATGGCCATGGCGAGCAGCTTCTTGACCGCCGGATTCCGCTCGTCGAAGAGGTGGGCGACGATGCCGGAGTCACGGTCCAGCCCCAGGGTGAGCTGGGTCAGGTCGTTGGAGCCGATGGAGAAGCCGTCGAAGTGCTCGAGGAACTCCTCGGCCAGCAGGGCGTTGGCCGGCAGCTCGCACATCATGATCACCTTCAGGTCATGCTCGCCGCGCTTCAGGCCATTGGCACCCAGCAGCTCGACCACCTGGCGCGCCTCCTCGGTGGTCCGCACGAAGGGCACCATGATCTCCACGTTGGTGAAGCCCATCTCCTCGCGGACCCGCTTGAGCGCCCGGCACTCCAGTTCGAAGCAGGGCCGGAAGGAGTCGGAGATATAGCGGGCGGCCCCCCGGAAGCCGAGCATCGGGTTCTCCTCGCCGGGCTCGTAGAGCTTGCCGCCGATGAGGTTCTCGTACTCGTTGGACTTGAAGTCGGAGAGCCGCACGATGACCCGCTGGGGGTAGAAGGCGGCGGCCAGGGTGGAGATGCCCTCGACCAGCTTGTCGACGTAGAAGGTGACCGGGTCGGCATAGCCGGCGGTGCGCAGGTCGATGGTCTGCTGCAGGTCGGCCGGCAGGGTGTCGTACTCGAGCAGCGCCTTGGGGTGCACGCCGATCATGCGGTTGATGATGAACTCCAGGCGGGCAAGGCCCACGCCGGCATTGGGCAGGCTGGCGAACCCGAAGGCACGGTCGGGGTTGCCGACGTTCATCATGATCTTGAAGGGAATCTCGGGCATGGCGTCGACGCTGGTCACCCGCCGGTCGAACTCCAGCAGCCCCTCGTAGACGTGGCCGGTGTCCCCCTCGGCACAGGAGACGGTGACGTCGCGGCCGTCGGCCAGCGCCTCGGTGGCGTCGCCGCAGCCCACCACCGCCGGAATGCCGAGCTCGCGGGCGATGATCGCCGCATGGCAGGTGCGGCCGCCACGGTTGGTGACGATGGCCGAGGCACGCTTCATGATCGGCTCCCAGTCGGGGTCGGTCATGTCGGTCACCAGGACATCGCCGGCCTGGACCTTCTCCATGTCGTCCGGGGAGAAGACCACCCTGACCGCGCCACTCCCGATCCGCTGGCCGATGGCGCGACCGGCCACCAGGGTACGACCCTTCTCCTTGAGCTGGAAACGCTCGAGCTTGCCACCCTCCTGCTGGGAGACCACGGTCTCGGGACGCGCCTGGACGACATAGAGCCTGCCGTCGTCTCCGTCCAGGGCCCACTCGATGTCCATGGGACGCTGATAGTGCTGCTCGATGGTGAGCGCCTGGCGGGCCAGGTCCATCACCTGCTCATCGCCGATGCAGAAGCGACCGCGCTCCTTGAGCGGCACGTCGACGGTCTGCACCGACTTGCCGGCGCTGGCCTCCTCGCCATAGACCATCTTGATCAGCTTGGAGCCCAGGTTGCGACGCAGCACCGCGGGACGGCCGGCGGCCAGGGTCGGCTTGTGAACATAGAACTCGTCGGGGTTCACGGCACCCTGCACCACGGTCTCGCCGAGGCCCCAGGAGGCGGTGACGAAGACCGCATCGCGGTAGCCGGACTCGGTGTCCAGGGTGAACATCACACCGGAAGCGCCGGTCTCGGAGCGCACCATCTTCTGGATGCCGGCGGAGAGCGCCACGTTCTCATGCGCGTAGCCACGGTGAACCCGGTAGGAGATGGCGCGGTCGTTGAACAGCGAGGCGAAGACCTCGTGGACCGCACGCTTGATGTTGTCGAAGCCCTCGATATTGAGGAAGGTCTCCTGTTGGCCGGCAAAGGAGGCATCCGGCAGATCCTCGGCGGTGGCCGAGGAGCGCACGGCAACCTTCAGGTTGGGGTGCCTGGCGATCAGCTGCTCATAGGCGGTGCGCAGGTGCCCCTCGAAGGTCGGCGGCAGCGGTGTGTCGATGATCCACTGGCGGATCTCGGCACCGGTCCCGGCCAGCGCCGCGACGTCGTCCACGTCCAGGGTGGAAAGCGCGGCATTGATGCGCTCGTTGAGGCCTTCGTGGGAGAGGAATTCGCGGTAGGCGTGGGCGGTGGTCGCGAAGCCGCCGGGTACGGTCACGCCGGCGCCCGCCAGGTTCGAGATCATCTCGCCGAGGGAGGCGTTCTTGCCCCCGACCCGCTCGACATCGTCCATGCCCAGTTCATCGAACCACAGAATGTAATTGTCCACGAGACCCCCTTGGCTTTCGATGACAGGTCGTCATGCCAGGCGGCACGACGAGATGCTGAGCACTCTACCAACTCGGCCGCTATATTCGCCATTGGTCTAACAGCGAAGTCACTGGAGGATTTTTACAACAATGTGCCGATTTCGCGGATTCCTGTAGTCGCCTAACGATATCCCCGACCGATCGCCCCTTGTTCGCGGTGACCGCGGCGCCGACAATGACCCGATTTCTCCACCACACCACGGCGCCCCTCATGACCCGTACCGCCTTCTTCATCTCCGATGGCACCGGCATCACCGCCGAGAGCCTCGGCCGCAGCCTGCTGGCCCAGTTCGAGAACGTCGAGATCCGCATGATCACCAAGCCCTACATCGACTCGGTCGAGAAGGCCAGGCAGCTGGTGGAGGTGATCAACGGCACGGCGGTTCACGATGGCGAGAAGCCGGTCATCATCGACACCATCGTCGACGGCGAGATCCGCGCGGTGATCCGCCAGGCCGACGGCTTCAAGATCGACATCTTCTCGACCTTCCTGGAGCCGCTGGAGCAGGAGCTGGCGACCCAGTCCAGCTACACCGTGGGCCGCACCCACTCCATCGGCCAGGACGAGGTCTACATGGACCGCATTCACTCGGTGCATTTCGCCCTGGACAACGACGACGGCGCCCGTACCCACCAGTACGACAAGGCCGACGTGATCCTGATCGGCGTCTCACGCTGCGGCAAGACGCCGACGTCGCTCTATCTGGCGCTGCAGTTCGGCATTCGCGCCGCCAACTACCCCCTCACCGAGGACGACCTCGACGAGGATGGCACCCTCAAGCTGCCCGCGGCGCTGTCCAATCATCGCCACAAGCTGTTCGGGCTGACCATCGACTCGCGCCGGCTGGCGGCCATTCGCCACGAGCGTCGGCCCAACAGCCGCTACAGCTCCATGGACCAGTGCATGCAGGAGGTGGGCCAGGCCGAGGGGCTCTACCGTCAGCTGCACATCCCCTTCATCGACACCACCCGCTTCTCGGTGGAGGAGATCTCCACCCGGATGATCGCCGAGATGGGACTGACGCGGCGGTTTTCGCCACGGTAAGCGCCGAGCGCCGCAGAGTATTGTGGGAGGTCGGCTTTGCCGAGCGAATGGAGGCCGAAGGCCTCCCCGGCGGAAGACAGTAACGCTAGCATCACCGACGGGGCGCCTGCGGCGCCATTCGCCCGGGGGACCCGGCCTCCCACAACTGCCATGCAGCTAGGCGCTGCTCGAAGGGCCGCTGGGAGCAGGCCGCTTGCAGCTGGGCGCTGTCAACGAACCACCCCTGCCCTTCTGAGCCGGGCGATATCGTCCGGCGTCAGGCCCATCTCGGCGAGGATCGCCTCGCTGTCCTGGCCGAGCCGCGGCGGCGCCAGCTCGCTGGTGGCGGAGTCGCCGTCGAAGCGCAAGGGGCTCGCCACCTGGGGCACCTCGAGCTCGCCGCGTCTGAGGGTGCGGCGCATCCGGCGATGCTGCACCTGGGGGTCGGCGAACACCTCGGTCAGGGTATTGATGGGGCCGGCCGGGATGCCGCAAGCCTCCAGCTCGTCCAGCCACTCGTCCCGGCCACGGGTCATGAGGATCGCCTGGATCATCGGCACCAGCACCTCGCGATTGCCCACCCGGGCCGCATTGCTGGCGTAGGCCGGGTCCTCGGCCCACTCGGGGCGGCCGAGCAGCCGGGCGAAGCGGGCGAACTGGGCATCGTTGCCCACGGTGAGCACCAGGTGGCCGTCGGCACAGGCGAAGGCCTGGTAGGGCACGATATTGGGATGGGCGTTGCCGTGGCGCTGGGGAGACTCCCCGCTGACCAGGGCGTTGAGGGCCTGGTTGGCCAGGGTCGCCACCTGGACGTCGAGCAGCGCCACGTCCACATGGCGCCCCACCCCCGTGCGGGCCCGCTCCTGCAGCGCCGCCAGCACGCCCACGGTGGCGTAGAGCCCGGTCATCACGTCGGTGATCGCCACCCCGGTCTTCATCGGCATGCCGTCCGGCTCGCCGGAGAGGCTCATCAACCCGCCCATTGCCTGGATCATGAAGTCATAGCCGGCGCGATAGGCGTAGGGGCCGTCCTGGCCGAAGCCGGTGATGGAGCAGCCGATCAGCCTGGGGTTGCGTTCATGCAGGCTGGCGTAGTCGAGGCCATATTTCGCCAGCCCCCCGACCTTGAAGTTCTCCAGCAGGATATCGGCGCCCTCGGCCAGCCGACGGATCAGCGCCTGCCCCTCCTCGGTGGCGATGTCCACCGCCAGGGAGTGCTTGCCTCGGTTGGCACAGAGGTAGTAGGCGGCGGTGCGCTCCAGGTCGTCCTGCCCTTTCTCCAGATCTGCCAGCCAGGGCGGCCCCCAGCCGCGGGTGTCGTCGCCGCGGCCGGGATGTTCGATCTTGATCACCCGGGCGCCCAGGTCGGCGAACAGCTGGCCGGCCCAGGGGCCGGCCAGCACCCGCGACATGTCGAGCACCGTGATGCCTTCCAGCGGTCCGCTCATCTTGAGCTCCTTGCTACCGTGTGCCAATAGTGGCACCACTCGGGGCTGACCCGGCGGCAGGCCGTCGAGGAGGCGCTATGAATACCTCCCTGTACGCTACCTCGGCCATCCATGGTCCTCGGACCTCCTCTTCGCCCTACCCCCGGCGCCCCTCGTTATCGTCAGCGGGTTGTTGGGCTGGATCAGCCGGTAAACGCCTGCAGGCCGGTCTGGGCGCGACCCATGATCAGCGCATGGACGTCGTGGGTGCCCTCGTAGGTGTTGACGGCCTCCAGGTTCATCATATGGCGGATCACGTGGTACTCGTCGCTGATGCCGTTGCCGCCATGCATGTCGCGGGCCACCCGGGCGATCTCCAGCGCCTTGCCGCAGTTGTTGCGCTTGATCAGCGAGATCGCCTCGGGCACCAGCTGGCCGTCGTCGATCATGCGCCCCACCCGCAGCGCCGCCTGCAGGCCCAGGGCGATCTCGGTCTGCATGTCGGCGAGCTTCTTCTGGATCAGCTGATTGGCGGCCAGCGGGCGGCCGAACTGCTTGCGCTCCAGGGTGTAGTCGCGTGCCGCATGCCAGCACGCCTCGGCCGCGCCCATGGCGCCCCAGGCGATGCCGTAGCGGGCGCGGTTGAGGCAGGAGAACGGGCCCTTGAGGCCGGTCACATTGGGCAGGCGCTGGTCATCGGAGACCTCCACGTCCTGCATGGCGATCTGGCCGGTGATGGAGGCACGCAGGCTGAACTTGCCCTCGATCTTGGGCGCGGAGAGCCCCTGCATGCCCTTCTCGAGGATAAAGCCGTTGATCACCCCCTCGTTGTCCTTGGCCCACACCACGAAGACATCGGCGATGGGCGAGTTGGTGATCCAGGTCTTGGTGCCGTTGAGGCGCCAGCCGCCGTCGATGCGGGTGGCGCGGGTCGCCATGCCGCCCGGGTCGGAGCCGTGGTCGGGCTCGGTGAGCCCGAAGGCGCCCACCCACTCGCCGCTGGCCAGCCTGGGCAGGTACCTCTCCCGCTGGGCCTCGCTGCCGAAGGCGTGGATGGGGTACATCACCAGGCTCGACTGCACGCTCATGGCGCTGCGGTAGCCGGAGTCGACCCGCTCCACCTCTCGGGCGATCAGCCCGTAGCTGACGTAGTTGAGCCCGGCACAGCCGTAGCCGTCGATGGTCGCGCCCAGCAGGCCCAGCTCGCCCATCTCGTTCATGATCTCGCGATGGAATATCTCGTGGCGGTTGGCCTCCAGCACCCGCGGCAGCAGCTTCTCCTGGCAGTAGTCTTGGGCGGTCTGGTGGACCATACGCTCGTCTTCGCTGAGCTGGTCGACGAGGCGGAAGGGATCGTCCCAGGTGACGGGGGTGATCTGGCTCATGGCGCGGGCTCCGTGATGGGATGGCACGAATAATGTCTACATTTTTTGTAAATGTAGACCAACAGCCGCCCTCTGCCAAGCATAAAAAAGGTCCCCCGAAGGGGACCAGGAGGAGCACGCCAGCTCACTCGGTGGTCGCCGGAAGATTCGGCGACCATGCCCAATACAAAGCGAAAACCGGGCCAAAGAAAAAATATTTGATTGAAAACAAGTGCATATAAAATATCGCTTGTCTTGGGCAACGGTCAGGCTGATAACCGGCTTGCCGCACTGCACCATGAGGGCGCTGGCGAGCCTCGAAATGCGCTACGACGAGGCAAGACTTTCCTTATAGATGCGACCGCCCTTCATGATAAGCCGCAGGTGGCGCTCCGGGTCGTGCAGGAAGTCGAGGTTTCGGCTCGGGTCGCCGTCGACCACCAGCAGGTCCGCCAGGGCGCCGGGCTCGATGCGCCCGAGGGTGCCGGGATAGGGCGCACTTGGCCACTACGTGGAAGCGGTCGTAGACCACCTTGGCGTTGGGACATTGGTCCTTCACCTCGAGATCGAAGGCCGAGTTCATGTCCATGGCGACGGCCTCGATCTGCTCTCGCGCCTTGCCCAGCCACGCGAAGAACGGCCGGATCGCATCGCGGGAGCAGCCTTCGCCGATCCATACCACCTGCTGGGTGTCGGCGCAGGCGACCACGGTGTCGTAGCGGTGGCCCTTGTGCAGGGCGAAATCATCCATCAGCAGCCGCTGCAGACCGTCGGGATCCGGTCATCGGGCCACTGCAGAGATCAGGACAGGAAGTTGTTAACTTACTGAATTTCAAGACCTCAGATACCGATTTCAGGCCAAAATCGGGCTGGAAGTGTCGAACCCGGGAAAACCAGTCGAAAAAGCCCAGTTGCAGGCCACGTACGCCCGCCACAATACAATGAGCTGCACACCCTGGAAGCCACCCGATACACTTAGATCGGTTCCGTTAATCTAATTTCCGAAATGTTATGAAAAGATCTGAAGCACAAAATACTGGTGGTCTATTCTAGTCGGAAATAATGATTATTTAGGCAACGCTTAACATTTTTACCTAAAATTTAGTTTTCTCAATTAGCGAGGCGACAACTTCGCCAACGTGCGGTAGCTGTTGTTCTTAATTGTCTGAATTCAAGCAATAAGTGCAGCACCTGAGGTGTCCAGGGCTCCTGAGTACTCCCCCAGGAACACCTGTGCCGGTATCCGATAACCGAGTCGCTTTCGAGGGCGGTCATTCAGCTTCTTGACCACCTTGCGCAACTCGCCATCGGTGACCTGGCGGAAGTCCGTTCCCTTGGGGAAGTACTGCCGTATCAGGCCATTGGTGTTCTCGTTACTCCCACGCTGCCCGGAGCAGTAGGGATCGCAAAAATAGGTCTCTGCGGTCACCGCCTTGCCTGCGGCTACGTGGCCGGCAAACTCCGAGCCATTGTCCAGGGTGATGGTCTTCACCGCCCCCCGGCGAGGCTTCAGCAGCTGGACCATGTCCGCTTGCGTCAGCTCCGCTGAGATCCTGGTTTCCGGAATTCGGCACGCACGCGTGCGAAGCGAACAAGATAATGGGGGAAAACGTAGCATGGCGTCCTACAGGGGAGTCAATGGGGTTCTTGTCGCGCTCGAGGATTTTTTCAGGCGGCGTTTGCCACAAGAGCTCGGCAATCCGCCGACCAATGCCAGCGTGGCATTGCTCGGAAGTGGCGATATTGCCGACCACCTGACAGGCAACCTCCTTGGCATCTATCTGCACCGCATCACCATCGACCCTCACGGGCGCAGCCGCAGCTTTCCACGCCGCGGCACGGACATCGGCGGGCGCCAGCCCGAGCTTCCGGTCAATCTCCATTTCCTGCTGATCGCCAACGCGCGCAGCGCCACGATCGAAGCCGACCTCATCAATTGGGCGATGGTCGCACTTGCCAATGAAAGCCAGCTCGACGTGTCCCACGTCGGCGCCACCGACGCAGACTGGGGCGAACGCGAACTGGTGACGATCTCGCCCGACGAGATGAGCACCGAAGACCTGATGCGCATCTGGGACGTCTTCGAGACGCCCTATACGCTCACCGTGCCCTACGTGGCACGCACCGTGCGCTTGCGCCTGGTGCCCGAGCACGTCGAGGGCCCGCCGGTGGTGACCCGCGTCTTTCCGGTGGGGGAGCCATGAAGACACTGACCGTGTTCGAAACCGTCATCCTCCATGCCAGCGATGTCCTGTACTGGCTCGACGGCACCACTGCGGAGAATGCGAGCGACATGGAGCGCGTGCCCGGCGCGATCGAGCTCGAGGTAAGCACCGCTCCGTCCGATCTGAAGCTGCGCCACACCCCGGGCCGTACCGCAATGTGGCGCCGGATGGGCGCCTCGATCGTCGCCGGAGAGGCCAGCGTGGAGGAACTCGCGCGTCCCGCGCCCGATCCCTTCGCCTTCGTTGCCGACGTCTTCGATCCGCGCGGCCGTTACAACCCGCGCCGGCTGAACCTCACCGCAGGCAGCGGAGAGGGCCATGCCTGCGTGCTCTATCCGTCACCGTCGGGAACGCGACTCGGGCGGGGCGGCGGCGTGTTCGGCACCTTGCTCTTCGCGGACGACGGCCGGCCGGTGGCGTGGGCCGTGCTCACACTGACCGTGACCACCGCGCTCAACGTGAGCCTGAGGTTCCGCGCCCAAGCCGACAAGCGAGGTGATTTCATGATTCCGCTGAACCGGCTGCCCGCCTTGCCCGAGAGCATCGAGGACTACACGGCGCAACTCGAACTGTCCGCGTCCGCCAGCGCAGATGCTGACGCACCGGTCGATCCGGCGGACCTGGTTCCGATGCAGATTGGCCATTTTTCCAATGACGACGGTTTCGCCGTCGCGGTGCCTCTGCGCGTGGTGCCCGGTGAAGTGCGTCGACTCCAGTCACATGGCAGCACGCATGTGAGCGTACTGGCAGCTTGATCGATTATCCAGGAGGCGATCATGGCCGAATATCTTGCACCAGGCGTATTTGTCGAGGAAGTCAGCTTCCGTTCGAAATCGATCGAGGGCGTGGGCACCAGCGTGGCCGGCATCGTCGGCCCGACGCGTTACGGCCCCGTGCGCGGAATGCCTGAGGTGGTCACCAGTTTCGGCGAGTTTTCGCGGGTCTACGGCGATGTACGGGAACTGGTTTTCGGCGACGACCCCCAGCCCAACTACACCGCGATCGCAGCGCGGGCCTTTTTCGACAACGGCGGCAAGCAACTCTTCGTCGCGCGGGTGGCGGCGGGCGGAGGCGCTGCGCCGGCCGCGGCGAGTATCAGCGCCGACAACGACGATGACGACACTCCGCTCCCCGTCCTCACCTTCAGGGCCCGCTTTCTGGGCGCAATGGGCGACTTCACGCTCGAGATCGTCTGGCGCGACGCCGAACAGACCGAGTTCGACCTGCTGGTACGCAACGGCGGCCCGGATGGGCCGGTGATCCGCATCCATGACGAAATCTCGACCGATCCAGCGAGCGAGAACAGCCTGGCGGAGAAATTGCCGCCCACGCCCGCCAAGCGCAATGACTTCCTGACCAACCCGGTCTCGTGCGAGTTCGGCGCGGGAGCCGACAGCGCCGTGACCGTACGTGATGCCTTGCTGGCGTTGTGCGATGACGCTGCGCAAAACCCGACCGAGCCTTCGGTCGACGGACCGCGCTTCCTGATCGCCCTGACCGGCGGGACCGACGGCACCGCGCCGCCCGACAACACAGCCTATCAGGGCGTCGCCGACGAGGTGAACGGCAGCAGCGGCCTGGCCGCGTTC
>NZ_CP071922.1:1972045-2015484 GCF_017584085.1 Halomonas sp. BM-2019 | reverse complement strand
AGGATGTCGAAGACATCTCCATCGTCATGACGCCGGCCGCTGCCGCCGATGCCGATCAGCATCAGGCCATCGTCGTGCGCGTGCAGGCGCATTGCCGCCGGATGCGCTACCGGGTCGGCATCGTCGATGCCCGCGCAGGCATGTCGATCAGCGAGGTGATCGCCCTGCGCAACAACTTCGACGACACGCGCCTCGCCCTGTACTACCCGTGGGTCGTCATTCCCGACCCCACCGGCCACCGCGACACGCTCAACGTCCCGCCATCCGGCTTCATTGCCGGCGTGTATGCCGGCACCGACGTGCGCCGCGGCGTGCACAAGGCACCGGCCAACGAGCCGGTGATCGGCGCGCTGCGCTTCGCGCAGGAAATCAACCATTTCCAGCAGGAGCTGCTCAACCCGCGCGGCATCAACTGCCTGCGCTCCTTCCCGGGCCGCGGCCACCGCGTGTGGGGCGGGCGCACGCTGTCGAGCGATCCGGAATGGAAGTACGTCAATGTGCGCCGCTACTTCCTCTACCTCGAGCGCTCGATCGACAAATCCACCCAATGGGTGGTGTTCGAGCCCAACGGCGAGCGCCTGTGGGCCAACGTACGCACCACGATCGAGGATTTTCTCTACAACGAGTGGTTCAACGGCCGTCTGCTCGGCAGTAGCAAGGAGGCCTTCTTCGTGCGCTGCGACCGCAGCACGATGTCCCAGAACGATCTCGACAACGGCCGTCTGGTCGCCGAGATCGGCGTGGCGGCGCTCAAGCCGGCCGAATTCGTGATCTTCCGGATCGGCCAGAAAACCGCCGATGCCTGACGCCGCATTGTGAAGCAGGGGAGCACGCATCATGGCTGAATTTCGCGACACGCCCTATGGCGTTTTCAACTACCTGGTCAACCTCGGGGACGGCAGCGAAGGCGCGGTACAGGGCGGCTTCTCCGAAGTCTCGGGCCTCGATGCCGAGATCGAAATGGCCGAATACCGCAACGGCAACGCCAAGGCGAACTACGTCACCAAGGTCCCCGGCATACACAAGACCGGCGACGTC
This sequence comes from Halomonas sp. BM-2019, assembly GCF_017584085.1. Classification (NCBI taxonomy): domain Bacteria; kingdom Pseudomonadati; phylum Pseudomonadota; class Gammaproteobacteria; order Oceanospirillales; family Halomonadaceae; genus Halomonas; species Halomonas sp. BM-2019. The sequence goes on along the minus strand of NZ_CP071922.1, from coordinate 2,014,446 downwards.
ACCCTCAAGCGCGGTGTGATCGGCGCGGAGAACCTCTACAACTGGCTCGACCAGATCCGCGCCGGCGACGTGAGCGCCAAGCGCAACGTCGAGATCAAGCTGATGAGCGAGGACCCGAGCAGTCAGTCCGCGGTCGTCACCTGGAAGCTGTTCGGTGCGATGCCGACCAAGTGGACCGGGCCAACGCTGACCGCCAAGGGCGGCAGCGACGTGGCGATGGAAGAGCTGGTGCTGTCGGTCGAACATATCGAGCAGAGCTGAACGAACCGCCCGGAGGGCCCCGATGGATGCACTGCTCGGATCCCGCGTCGTGCTGACACCGCGTCCGCGCCAACGGCGCGCAGCCGCGCTGGAGGTCGCCATGCTCGGGCACTGCCCCGGTCGCATGCGGATGGAGCGCCTGCGTGCGATGGAGGCGGCACTCGACGACATGCGCGCGGCCGGCCTCGGGCGGATCGTCGACGAGCTGCTCGCAGACGCACGCGGAAGCCTTCACGACGTGCCGATCCCGCTCTCCTCGAGCGCCGAGTTCCACGACCTCTTCCCCGATGCCGCGAGCGCCCGGACGCGCTACCGGAGCGAGCTCGCCGGCGATCGTGCATGGCTCGCCCAGGCCGTGGACGATTTCTTCGCCAATGGCGGTGAGCGCCTGTGGATGATGGCCGTGGAAGAGCACGGCGAGGAAGGGGCCGACGATGCCCGGCACGCCTTCCTGCCCTCGCCGGACGCGCGGCTGCACGCGCCAGAGAGCCTGCGCGGACTCGACCTGATGATGACGATCGCGTCGATATCGGTGATTGCCCAGCCGGATCTCGAACGCCTGCAGATACCGCCGCGGCTGCCGGATATTGCACGCGTGCGGCTGGAGAATCCCGATCCGCAATTCCTCCCGTGCAGCCGGAACCTGGACGACGATCACCGCGAGCGGCGCCATTCCAGCGAACTCCCGGACATGCCCGAGCCCTGGCCCTTCGCGCAACTGCTGCCGCGCCTGCTCGGCCCGCTGGCAAAACGCCGGCCGGACATCCAGTATTTGTTCACACTGCCGCTCACCTACCAGGCCGACCGCGGCAGCCCGGCGGTCGACCCGGAGGCCCTCGCGGTGCTGCGCGCCCGCAGCAGCGGACGCGGCGTGGCGATGCTGCGCCACATGCAGTTCCTGTTCCCCTATCTGCGCGGACCGCGCTACAGTCTGCGCAGCCCGGTCGGCCTGGTGGCCGGCCTGCAGGCCGCGACCGCGCGCCAGTTCGGGCCGTGGCATTCGATGGCGGCACGACCGATGACCACCGACAGCCTGCCATGGCCGGCGCCGTCGCTGGCGCAGACCACGGGCCTGCGCGAGGACCCGGGCATCGGGATCCTGCTCTCGCGCAACGGCCGGGTGAGCCTCGACGACGAACGGCTGGTGGTCCCCGCACTGCCCGCCGAAGATGCTGACGCGATACGTGACCCCGCGCGGCGGGCGGGTTTCCGCGCCGGCGAAATCATGCGCTTCATCGGCTTCCTGCGGCGCCAGTTCACGCTCCTCGGCGAGCACCTGATCTTCGACGTCGATCCCGGCGATCCGCGCCCGCGCCTGCTGATCGACGCCTTCCTGCGCCGCCTGCATGCCCAGGGCGCGCTGCGCGGCGCGCTGCCCGAAGACGCCTTCCGCATTACCCGGCTGGCACCGGGCGCCGGAGTGGCGGGCTTCGAGATCGAGATCGCGCCGGCGTTTCCGATCGACCGTCTGCACCTCACCTTCGCCAACCGCAACGGCAACTGGAAAGCGGAGCTGAGCCATGTCTGAGTTCATTCCCTTCCGCTTCCGCATCAGCCTCTACAACGGCGACCGCAGCCAGCTGCTGTGCAGCGGCGCCTTCAGCGAGGCGACCGGCTTCGAACTGACGATGGAACCCAGGGCCATCACCGAGGGCGGGCGCAACTGGGGCGAGCTGCAACGCAGTGGTCCGACCCGCTTCGCGCCGCTGATCCTCAAGCGTGGCGTAACCCATGTCGACGACCTGTGGCAGTGGTTCGACATCACCACCCGCCAGGCCAACTACGGCTACCGCCTCGAGGGCGAAATCCTCGTTCTCGGCAATCCGGGCAGCACGGTCGCGGCCGGCCAACACGGCGTGCAGTCGATCGAGGAGCAAGCCGTGATGCGCTGGGAGCTGCACGGCGTGCTGCCGACCCGCTTCAAGGGGCCCGACCTGTCGGCGACCGCCAGCCAGGTCGCCATCGAGGAGTTGCACCTGGTGCACGAAGGCCTCGAGCTGAAACGGCCGGCACCGGATGAAGGAGGAGCTTGAGATGATCCATCCCGAACACGCCAGGCTGATCCCGGTAAGCGGCACTGCCGACACGCCGGATCTCGACGATGCGCTCGAGGTCCAGTTCAACCCCGCTTCGCTCAAGGTCGCGCTGTCGAACACGCTCAAGGAAAACGAACAGTCCGGCAGCTCGCGCGCGGCGCAGTTCGTCGACAAGAGTTCGTCGACGCTCACCGTCGAGCTGATCTTTGACACGACCTATGCCGCCACCGATGCCGGTGGCGAACAGTCTCGGAACGGCCGGGGCACCAATCTCGGGAGCTTCGACGCCGGTTCGGACGTGCGCCAGCTCACTCGCCGGATCGCCGAGACCTTCGTCAAGACGGTCGAGGGCGACGCTGAGCAGATGGACGCACCGCGCCGCTGCCTGTTCCAGTGGGGTGCGTTCGAGTTCCTCGGCATGATCCTGAGTTTCGACGAGACGCTCGACTTCTTTTCGCCCGAGGGCGTGCCCTTGCGCGCGACCGTCGCGCTCAAACTGAGCGAATCGCGCTTTCAGTTCCGCAGCAACGAGGTGGACGCGGTCAATCGCGCCACCCCGGATTTTGCCCCCGCCGGGGATGGCAACGGCTTGCCCGCGTCGGGCGGCGACGGCGAGGAGCAGCGCAACTGGCGCGATGACGCGCTCTACAACGGCATCGAATCGCCGCGCCTGCCGGGCGCCTCGGCCATGGCCAAGCCCAAGGTGTCGGCCGGCGCAAGCATCGGCGCCTCGATTTCCGCATCCGTATCCGCTTCGGCCTCGGTCTCGGCTCCGGTCTCCGCCAGCCCGCCGGCCTTCCGCTACGGCGCCTCGGCCAGCCTCGGCACCGGGATCCAGGGCGCCTTCGGCGATCCGCGCAAGCCCGCCCCGCTCGGCGTTTCGGCCGGCGCCGTGGCAGGTGTCGGCGCCGGAGCGGGAATGGGCGCTGCAGCAGGCGTCGGGGCTGCGGCCAAGGCGCGCGCCGGCGTCGGCTTCGACTAGACAGCGCAGGAGGACAGCACCATGCCGGTATTCATCGATGAAGTGCTTGCCGAGGTCGACACCCCCGCGGCGCACGATGCCTCCGCAAGCCCGCCCGCGCAGCAGATGCCACTGTCGCCGGAAACCTTCGATCTGGCCGACACGCTCGCGCTGATTGCCGAGCGCGAAGCACGTCTGCGGGTGGATTGAGGTGCGGAGCTCGCAAAAATGACTCTAGCCGCCTTCGCCAACGTCAGACCGCAGATCCGCGTTGCCGGCGAAGCCCGCGACGACCTCGGTGAGGCGCTCGCCGCGATGCTCGTCAATCTGCCGCTCAGCGGTGCGGCGCATGCCGAACTGCAGCTGTCGAACTGGGGCGTGCCGGAGGGCGGACGCGCCCCGGACTTCGTCCTCGCGGCGCTTTCGCCAGGCGATGCGATCGACGTCTCGATCGCCGCCGGCGGCGATCCTGTGAGACTGATAGAAGGCGAAGTCACCGCCATCGAGGAACGCTACGGAGAGGGCGCGCCGATGCTCGTGCTGCTGCTGCAGGATCGCCTCCACCGTCTCGCCCGCTCGCGCCACAGCCGAGCCTTCGAGGACATGAGCCCGGACCAGGTGCTGCGCTCGATCGCGGCCGACGCCGGCCTGCGGGCGGACATCGATGTGTCCGGCGTGAGCGGCAACTGGCACCAATACAACGAGAGCGATCTCGCCTTCGCGCTGCGCCTGCTCACGCGCTTCGACGTCGCACTGCGCCTGGAGGACGGCGTGCTGCGCGCCCGCGCCGAAGCGCCGGACCCCCATCCGGTGCAACTCGATACCCAGGACAGCGCGCTCAGGGTACGACTGATCGCGGATCTCAACCACCAGCATCCGTCGGTCCGCGTGCGCGGCTACAACGCCGCAGTGGCCGATGACATCGACCGCAGCTCGGACACGATGCAGCCCGCCCCGCAGGGCCAGAGCGCCGCCGAACTGATTCGCGAACTCGGCTGGCCGGGTGACGAAGTCGTGCCGCAGCCCTTTGCCCGCAGCAGCGGCGAGGCCGAGGCCTATGCCGCCGGCCACTTCCGTCGCCAGGCACGGCGCTTCATATCCGGCGACATCCACTGCATCGGCGAACCGACCCTGCGCAGCGGACGCGAGATCGAACTGGACGGCGTCTCACCGCGTCTGCGCGGCACCTATCAGGTCGTGCATTGCGTGCACCGCTTCGACAACACCACCGGTTTCGAAACCCATTTGCGCGTACAGCGCGCCGACTGGGAGCGCACATGAACCGCCATGCCCCCGCCACCTTCGACTGCCTCCAGCTCGGCGTGGTCGTCGACAACCGCGACCCGGACGGCCGCGGTCGCGTGAAGCTGCGTCTGTCCGCACTCGACATGGAGCTGTGGGCAAGCGTCGTCGCCCCCTCGGCCGGCCCAGGCTACGGCGCGAGCTTCGTGCCACGCCTCGACGAGATCGCCGTCGTGGCCTTCGTCTCGCCGGACATGCCGGTGGTGATCGGCAGCATCTGGTCAGGGGCCGACAGCGTGCCGCAGGAAGCCGAGCCGCAGGAGAGCAACTACGTCATCCGCACCCCGGCCGGCACCGTCGTCGAGTTCGACGACAACGGCCCCCGGCTCGAACTGCGCATGCCCGGCGGAGGCCGCGTCACACTCTCCGATGGCGGCGGCGGGAGCGTCGAGGTGGAGCTCGGCGGCCAGAACGTCGTCGTCACGCCCGCCGACATCACCGTGCACAGCAGCGGCACGCTCACCATCGAGGCCGGCGGCACGGTCAATGTCAGCGCCCCGATGGTCAAGGTCGATGCCGCAATGTCTAGATTCAGCGGTGTGGTCCAGGCCGACACCGTCATCACCAACGCCGTCGTGTCCGCGTCCTACACCCCAGGCGCCGGCAACATCTGGTAGGAGCCGCCATGAACACCGTCACCCAAACCCATCCGATCCGGCTCGGCCCACCGTGGTTCGCCGACACAGCGCATGCCGGCCTCTATCGTTACCTCGATGCGGATTTCGTCAACCATTTTCGCCAGGACATCGAGCGCCGCCGCTTCGACCAAGAACAGTTCGGCGACTGGATCGACGAGGACCGCCGCGGTGGCGACGCACCGGTGCTGCGCCTGACCGTGCACCGCAGCTTTCACATCTTCTGCTGTGAGGTCAGCTGCGACCGCCCCGGCCAGCCGGCACTCGACCCGCAACGCGTCCGCTCGGCCGGCTTCGTGATCCGCCGCCTCGTCAAGGCCGGCGAACAGGCGTGGATGCTCGAAGACGGCGAGGCCGTCGGTTGGCACCACGCCACGTCCCCCGGACGGGACCCCGACCTGCACCGCCGCCTGCGCGCGAGCGGGGTGCTGCGAAAGCATGGTGACGACCCCTCCTACACCGGCGAGGAAACGCATCCGCTGCACGTGCTGTTCACCCGTGACGAGACAGGTCGCAGCCACACCTTATTGTTCGGCTTCGTGCCGCTCGGCGGCTCGTATTTCCTGCGCCGGGGCGAACCACCTCCGTTCGATCCGGACTCGCAGACGAACACCGAATCGGCCGTTGCCGCGCTGCTGCCGTGGCCGTTCGGTTACCGCGGCGGAGCCCGGGGCTGGAACGATGAAGCGGGCCGACCGATATCCGACGGCCGACCCACGCCTGCGATGTTCGAGTTGCTGCGCACTCTGGTCACGCGCTTCCACGTCGGGGAACACGGCATCGAGGACAACGCTCCGCTGCAGACCCTGCTCGAACGCTGGAACTGGCAGCCACTCGACGGGAAGTGGTACGGCACCTCGGCAGGCGAGCTCACAGCACAATCGGCCTCCAGTCTCGGCGGCTATCTCAAGGCCTGCTTCGCGCGCGACGACAACCCGCTGGTTGGCTGGCTCGCGACGCAGGAAGAACGCTTCGATGCCGGCCACACACTCGGCTGGCTGCCGGCCATCGACGGCAGCGCGTCGATCACGCGCAGCCTCTCGATCGAACCCGCGGACGCCGAGGAACTGCGCGAACTGCTGGGTCAGCGCTACCGCGACCAGACCCTCAAGACAGTACGCGAGATTCCGCTGCCCAAGTTCACCCAGGGCGAGGACGATCGCTACCGCATCGTGCCCTTCGTGCGCACCACCGACGAGCGCGGCTGCGAACGCATCCAGTGGTCGGACGACACCGCGCACAGCATAGCGTTCCGCGTCGCCGCGCCCTTCGATCCGGAGGCCGCGCGCCCGTCGCTGATCCAGATGCCGTCGCTGCGCGACCTCAAGAGTGGGCTGGCGCGCGGCGCATCGATGCTGACTCCGCCGGACACTTTCAACCTGATGGACGCGCTGCGCCTGAAAAAGGGCGCGAGCGAGGACGTCGTGCCCGAAACCAAACCTTCCGGCGGCCTCGGACTGCAATGGATCTGCTCGTTCAGCCTGCCGGTGATCACGCTGGTGGCGATGATCCTGCTGATGATCATGGTGATCGTGCTGAACCTGCTGTTCTTCTGGCTGCCGTGGGTGCGGATCTGCCTGCCGTTACCGAAGATCAAGTGAAAGGCCGGGACAATGCACCCCCCCTTCCCCCGCATCCTCAGCTGGCCGCTCGGCGGCATCTCGGACGGGCGCTACGACTGGTCGCAGGACGAGCGCAGCGTACGCGAGGTGCTGCTCAACATTCTCCTCACCCGCCCGGGCGAGCGGCTGATGCGGCCGGATTTCGGTGCCGGGCTGGCGGGTTTCGTGCATCAGCCCAATAACGAGACCACGCGCAACCTGATCGCCGGCGTGGTGCGCAAGGCGATCGCGCGCCATGAACCGCGAGTGGTCGTGGAAGACGTCGAGGTGAGCCCCGCGCGCGGCAACGTCGCCGAGGTGCATGTCCGCATCCGCTACCGCCTGCGCCACAGCCCGCTCGCCTCCGAACTCGAGCTGTCGATCGGCGCGGGGCGCTGATGCGGACCAACAGGGGATGGAGCTCTCATGCCGCTACCGATACCCAATCTCGATGACCGGCGCTTCGATGACCTGGTCGAGGAGGCGCGGGCACGGTTGGCCACTCAGCTGCCGGAGCTGACCCGGCTGAGCCCAGGGGATCCGGCGCATGCCTTCATCGATCTGTTCGCCTGGCTCACCGAGACCATTCTCTACCGTGCCAACCTGATCCCCGAGCGGCAGCGGCGCGTGTTCCTCAACCTGCTGCAGATTCCGCTGCGCCCGGCGCGCCCGGCGCGCGGCGTAGTCTGCATCGACGCCGGCCCGACCCATCTGGCGTTGACGCCGCTGGTGCGAGAGGGCGCCCAGCTCTCTGGCGGCGACGCGCAGCGACTGACCGTCATCGGCGAACTGCAGCCCACCAGCCTCACGCTCGAACTCGTCATCAAGTACGCGCTCGACGATCACGCGCTCGAGGAAATGGGGATCACCCTGCACGACCTGCGCGAACAGTTCGGCCTGCGCAGCGACGAGAATCCGCAACCCTTCCGCCCGCGCACCCTGCAGCCGGGCGCCGAGCGCCTCAGCCTGGCCGACAGCCTCGACAAGGCCTACTACCTTGCGCTGCTGGCCTCGCCGCAGTTGCAGGCCAATCTCACCGGGGTGCGGACGCGCCTCGCCGGGATCACCCTCAACATCGCTCTCGCGCCGTTCGATGAGCGCACCGGCGACGAGGACGTCATCACTCGCCAGGAACGCGAAAAATCCTGGGGCCTGGTATGGGAACTGATCAGCCGCGACCGCGACGGCCACGCCAACTACCTGCCGCTGGAAGTGCTCTCCGATTCCTCCTTCGGCGGGCGCGAGACCGGCATCGTGCGGCTGCGCCTGCCGCGCAACCCCGCGCTGTTCGAAGGCTTCGTCGCCGCCGACCCGATGTTCGGCGGCGTAGGCGACGGCCCACCCGAAACGGCCGACCCCCAGGATGGCCAGCGCGTCGCGCTCTGGCTGCGTCTGCGCTGCCCGGAAGAGCCCGATCTCGAACTCGGCCACCTTGCGATCAATGCCGTCGAAGTCATCGCCCAGGGGCTGCGCGAAGACCTCATCGTGGGCATCGGCAGCGGCCAGCCGAATCAGTCACTCGCGCTGCCGGACCGCGACATCGACACCGATTCACTCTACCTCGAAGTCGAGGAAAACGGCGTCTGGGTGCGCTGGCAGCAGGTCGACCTGCTCGCCGGGCAGTCGCCCGATGCACGCGTCTATCGCCTCGACGCCGAGGCCGGTCACGTGTTTTTCGGCGACGGCATCGTCGCCGGCCGTCGGCCGGCCGAGGGACGGCGCATCCGTATCCAGTCCTATCGCTTCGGCGGCGGTGCGCAAGGCAATCTGCCGCCGGGCGGCATCGCCGAAATCGTCGACGGCAGCCCGCGCCATCGCGTGCGCCACGAATGGCCGCTGCGCGGCGGAATGGCCGCCGAGACCGTGGAGCAGGCAGAGCAACGCATTCCGGCCTTCCTCACGCATCGCAACCGTGCCGTCAGCCTGGAAGACTTCGTGCGCATCGTCGAGGCCAATCCGGTCGCCCCGGTCGCGCGCGCCGAGGTTTTCCCCGGCTTCATCCCGGGGGCTAGCCTGAACGCGGTACGCGAAGACATGCCGGGTGCGATCAGCGTCTTCGTGCTGCCACCGGGGCCGCCGCTGCTGGGCGAGACGCCCAAGCCCACCGCGCGCCTGCTCAAGGACGTTTTCGATTATCTCCTACCGCGCAGCCTGCTGGGCACCGAACTGTACGTGCTGAGCCCCGAATTCGTGCCGCTCGCACTCGGCGTGGTCGTCGAGGTGCGCGACATCGATACCGAACAGCAGACCCTGCGAGCGGTGCGTCAGGCGCTGGTCGATTACCTATGGGTGCTCGCTCCCGGCGGCGCGGCAGGCGCCGGCTGGCCGCTGGGCGCAGCCGTGCGGGCGAACGAACTGGCGACCCGGGCCGCCCGCGTCGACGGCGTGCTCGCGGTCAATGCACTCGCGCTGTTCACACGTGCGGAGTCGGGCTGGCGCCGGCTGCCCGCCAATGAGCCGCTTACCTTGCTCAACTACCAGCTGCCGGAAGTGCTCGGGGTGCATGTCGAGAGCGGTGGCCCGGACGACACGCCGCACCTGCCGGGCGGCATCGGGCGGATGGAAGGCGACGGCCCGGACCGGGACGGCGGCACGGCGGTGCCGGTGCCCGTGATTCCGGACGTGTGTTGAGGCGAGGCAATGGATGTCAACGGCTCGAACTATTTCCTGCTGCGCGAACCGGAGGATTTCTCCAACGCCACCTTCCGGATGACGTGGAACCCGTCGCGCGACGCACTGACCCTCGCGCCGAACCAGGCCTTGCGCCTCCCGTCGCCGACGCCGGCCGCCGCGCTCGCCGCGTGGACCGCTGCGACCCCTCTTGCACTCGATGCCTTCGGCCAACTCGCCCGCCTGTCCGCAGACCGCAGCGGGGTCGAATATAACGCCGGCCACGCCTTCCGACAGCTGCGCGACGGCGAATTCGATCCGGTCATCGCGCCGACCGGCACGCTACGCGATCTCGCGCTCGGCGGCGACGGCCGTCTCGCAATGCCGTGGAGCGACGACGCAAATGCCCACGGCCTGCTCGTCTTCCACCTCGTACGACGCTGGCAGAGCATGTGCGAACTGCCCGAAGCGCCGCTGCGCGCGTGGGTCGGCGACGACGACACGCTGTGGTGCGTCTCCGCCGGCAGCCTGATGTGCTGCCGTGGCCAACCCCTTCCGCTGCCGTATCAGGCGCAGCCGGAACGCTTCGAGCCGCTCCAACCCAACCCCGACCCGCTCGCCATGCGGTGGCAACAGGCCTTGCCGCCGGGCCTGTCGGCGCTTGCGATCTGCGGCGACGGGGCGCAGCTCTACGTCTTGTGCCACGCCGGCAGCGGGGCCCAGACGGTGCTCGTACGGCCGGCGCAGTTGCGCTCGGACCTGCCGTTCGCGCACTACATCGTCGATGCGGACGCGCCCTTCGCGATCGACCTCGCCGCGCTCGCGCCGCGCCGACTCGCCGCGCTGGCGCCGCGCGATCCCGGCGACGCTGATTTCGCGCAGCGCGACTGCGCGGTGCTCGAACCGGTCGAGCGCCCCGGCGAGGACAGCGGCCTCGCGCGCCTGGTCCGCGAACGCCACCCGATGCTTTCACTCGCTGTGCCTCGCTTCGTCACCAGCGCCGACCGCCGGGTGCGCTACCAGGCCGAGGCGGATGACGAGCTGCCCACGGTCGAACCGCGCCCGCGCCTGCTCCAGCCATTGCGTCGGCCGGCCTTCCACACCGCGGCGACGGGGCTGATGCTGCGCCCGCTCGATTCCGGCCGTCCGGATACGATCTGGCACCGCATCTACGTCGATGGCTGCATCCCCGCCGGCTGCCACCTGCAGATCGCCGTACGCGCCTACGACGATCCCGCGCGGCGCACCCGCACCCCGCTGATCCTGCAACCGCGCCCGGTGTGGAATCCGCTGCCGTCGGAACTGCCGTTTGCCGCCGGCATCGCCGCGCACAAGCCGGGCGAGAGCGGCCTGTTCGAGATCCTGCTGCAGCGCAACGATGGCCCGGTGCGGCGCATCGCCGGACGCTACCTGCAGCTGCAACTGCGCCTTGCCGGCAACCGCCGCGAGACCCCGGCGATCCATGCCCTGCGCGTGTATGCGCCGCGCTTCTCGTACCAGGAGGCCTACCTGCCCGAACTGTTCCGCCAGGAATTCGATGTTGCCCCCGACGCCACCGGCCCGGCCAACGGCGCGGACGTGCGCGAACGCCTGCTCGCCGCATTCGAAGGCGTCCTCACCCCGATCGAGGGGCGCGTCGCCGCTGCCGACCAGCTCCTCCATCCGAATGCAGCGCCGCCCGACAACCTCGCCTGGCTCGGCGCGACGCTGGGCGAACGGATCCCAGGCTACTGGCCGCTGCCGCGCCAGCGCCGCCAGCTGCGCAACATCGGCCTGCTCCAGCAATGGAAGGGCACGCTGGGCGGGGTCAATCTGGCGCTCGACATCGCCACCGACGGAGGCATACAGCGCGGCGAGGTGGTGGTGCTGGAGAACTTCCGCCTGCGCCGCACGCTGGCGACGGTGCTCGGCGTATCGATGGACGACCGCGACCACCCGCTCACGCTCGGCACCGGCATGAGCGGCAACAGCATCGTCGGAGAGAGCCTGATCCTGTCGGAGGCCGATGCGCGAGAATTCCTCGCGCTGTTCTCCCCCGAGCTGGCCGCAGGCGAGGAAGTCGAGATCGTCGAACGCTTCTTCGAGCGCTACGCCCACCAGGTCAGCGTGCTGCTGCACGGGCGCGGCACAGCCCAGCGCGAGGCGGTCGAGACCGTCCTGCGCCAGCACATGCCGGCGCATCTGCAGTGGCGCCTCTTCGAGACCGAACACCCGTTCGTGCTCGGAACCGCGCCGCTTCTGGCAATGGATACCTACGTCGAACACGCTCCCGCCGCACGCCGCGTGGTGATCGACGATACCCGGCTCGGTCGCGAAGGGGTGTTGACGAACCCCGCCGCGTTTTCCCCACGAGATCTGAATGCCGCGCACGGCGCAGGTTGAAACCGGAGTCAGGCCATGGACCGCATGAATGACGACTCTCCCACGCTGGAACAAGACGCCAGCCTCGACGAGCCGCTGCGGCGTGTCGCCTATGAGGCTGGCATGATGCTCGGGCTCGAAGCGGTACGCGACGAGCAGCACTATCACCGCCGCCGGCTGACCCGCCACCAATACTGGCTGCACGGGTTCGGGACGCTGGCCGGGATGGCGGTCCGGGCCGAGCCGGCAAGCCACCCCAATCCGGACGACCACATTACCGTACGGCTGATCGTCGGCCCCGGCCTCGGCATCGACGGTCTCGGCCGCGAGGTGCTGGTACACGAGCCCTACTGCGTGCACCTGGGCGAATGGATCGCCGCGCAGAGTCAGGCCAGGCTGGCCGAGGGCCACGACGCCGGAAGCGGCCGGCTGTGGCTCAAGGTCACGGTACGCCAGCGCGAATGCCAGGTCGCGCGTCAGCCGGTGCTCGCGCGCAAGCTCAACCTCGGCACCGACGCGGTCCAGCCCAGCCGCATCGCCGACAGCGTGCAGATCGAACTGATCCCCGAGCTTCCGCCGGCCGACACCGACGACCGTTACCGTCCGTGGGGAGGCCATCCACCGGTCAGCGGGGACATCGACGACACGCCGCCGGAACTGACCGCAGCCGAGCATGCGCAGATCGCGGCGGTCGGCAACGAGGTCCACGCCGCGCAGCTCCGGATGCACGCACGACTGCTGCATGCGCTCGACGACAGCGGGGTGACGCCGCGCGAACTGGCCACCCGCTTCGAGGACGGAGCACGCCTGCTGCTCGCGCGCATCAGCCTCGAAGCTGACGACATCGACGACATCGTCGTCAATCCGCAGCGCATCTCGATCAACAACCTGGTACGCCCGTTCCTGACGAGCGCGAGCCAGCTGGCCTGGCTCGCACGCCAGCCCTGACCCGGAGCTTCGCCATGTCTGACATCCTGTTTCAGCCGCTCGGCAACCCGCCGTCCAGTCGCGCCGGGATCGAGCGCATCGCCGATATCGATCCACGCCTGACCCGCACGCATTACTTCGACGGCCGACTGCTCACCGCCGAGGATCTGACGCGCGACCAGCTCTATCTCGACCAGCGCCTGCGCGAGGTCGGCCGCGCGCTCGGCAGCGGCGTCGTGCACGGGCTCGGGCTGCGCCTCGTCGACGGCAACCTGGCGCTCGAACCCGGCATCGCGATCAGCGCCGCCGGCCGGGTACTCGAACTCGGCCGTCCGCTCAGCGTGGATCTCGGCGACCGGGCGAAGATTGCCTCCCTCAACCGCGGCCGCTGGTCGCGCTTCAACCGCGGGCTTTACGCCGTGATACTGTCCTATGCCGAGATCGGGCGCGACCGCGCCGAGGTGTTTCCGAGCGATCTCGGCGCCAAACGCGGCTCCGAGATCGCGCTGATCGATGAGGCCGTGCAACTCGGCCTGGTGGCGATGCCGATCCCGCTCGCGGAGCAGGACCCGCTGGATATCCGCGCACGCCTGGTGCGCGAATTCCTCGGCGGCGCGAGCTCGCTCGGGCTGGTACCGGAGGACGCGGTCGCGCTCGGCGTGCTCGCCATCAGCCACGACCGCCCGGCGTGGCTCGACACCGCCCTGCTGCGCCATCCAGTGCGCGGCGAGCCGCAGTCCGGCGACCTGCAGGCGGACATCGCGCGCCACTACGAGGGCCTGCTGCGCGACGTCATTGCCGCACGCGTGCGCGACGATTTCGCCGCCACCGACCACTTCCACCTGCTGCCACCGGCCGGCCGCGTGCCGTTCGGTTCGGTCGACCCGATAAGCGGCCGCCAGGGCTATTTCCCCGAAGACTTCGACGTCACCATCGCGCCGATCCGGCGTGCCGACGTCGAGCTGATCCGCGCCGAATCGATGCATCTGCCCGCGATCGACCTGTCGCTCGACGAGCCGGTCAGCGTGATGGTGCTCGCGCCGCTGTCGAACGCCGACTACAGCCACTACGCGCTGCGCCTTGAACGCAGCCCGGCCGACGAGCCCCGCGCGTTGCCGCGCATCGATCCGCTGCGCCTCAAGCTCCATCCGGTCCGGCCGATCCACCGCCTCGCAACCGATGCCAGCGTGTGGCAGACGATCTGGGACCGCATCGACCCCGCCGACCTGTTCTTCGTGCGCCGCCCGACGCGCGCGGCGGAGACCGCAATCAGCGGCATCGTGCTGGCCCTCGGCACCCCGACGCCGGAAGATGGGGACGCGCCCGAACTGCCCGACAGCCCGGCCGACGTCGGCGGCCTGGTCGAGGACGAGGAGACGGTGTTCCTGCGCCGCATCAGCGTCGCCCGCCTCGCCGCGCTGCGCCCACCCGTGGGAACAGAAGCCGAGGCCGCGCGCGAAGCCTTCGCAGCTGCGCATGGCGACGATGCGGCCAGCGTCCAGGCGGCACTCGACATCCTGCTCGTGATCGGGCGCGACTACGACGGGCTGGTGTGGCAGACACTCGCCGCGCTGGCCGGACTCGACCGCCTCACCGACTTCCGCGACGGGCTCGACGACCTCGGCCACGGGGACGACGTTGCGGCGCTGGTCATCGAACTGGGCACTGCCCTCGGGCTGGACACCGCGCTGCTCGACCAATGGGCCGCGCTGACCGCGTAACGGAGCGAGCGATGACGACGATATGGCTCAACGAAGCGGTCCCCAGCACACGCCGCCTGCAGCGCGTGCACATGTTCGCCGGACGCCACCTCGGCGAGGACGAATTCGACCGCAAGCAGGACTACGCCGACGCACGCGTCGCGCCGCTGCTCAGCGCCGCCCAACCCGGCATCGTGCGCGGCCTCGAGATCAAGGGCGACGGCGACGGCTTCAGCGTCAGCCCCGGTCTGGCGGTGGCGGCCAACGGGCTCGCGCTCGGCCTGTACCATCCGCTGCGCGCCGAATGGCTCGCGCTGATCGCGCACTGGCTGCGCACCACCGGCGGCACCGACGCAACCGGGGTGTATTACCTCGCCCTGCGCCGCGCCAGCCGCGCGATCGACGCGCCAACGGTCGATCCGTGCCAGCGCACCGAGTTCGACCCGACGCGCGATTCCCGCCTGGTGGTGGTCGGGACCCCGGTGCTTCACCGCCTCGCGATCCCCACCGGAGCGGTCACCACGATGGCGCGCGAACGGATCGAGAACTGGATCACCGCCGACCGCATCGACGGACGTTTTCTCGCCACGATGGGCCACGCCGTGCCGCTCGCGCTGCTCGCGATCCACAGCGAGAACGACGCGCACAACGTGCTCTGGCTCTCGCCCGCGGCTGGCCGCTACGAGGCCGTGCCGGGCAGCGGCTACCGCGTATTGTTGAACCAGACCACAGGGGCGATGCGCCGCGTGATGCAGCGCGCCGAAAGAGAGCTCGATCCGGGCGACTCGCTCGAGGACTTTCTCGCTGCCGAACTGCACCTCGATTTCCTCCCCGCCACCGGAGAACTACCGCGCGCGTGGCTGCGCACCCCCGCCGCGCCGAGCCCGAGCCTGCGCTGGCTGCCGCCGCACCTGCGCGTGGACATGGTGGTGGTGCCGGAAGAGGCGGTGGCGGAACTCGTCGGCCGCCATCTCGAACGCCGGGTAATCGACCTGCGCCAGCCGGCCGGCGATCGCATCCGCCTGCTGCTGGCGGTCAACGAACCGGACTACCGCCCCGACCTGCTCGACATTCCGCCCACCGACGCCCAGCTCGAAAACGACATCTACCGCCTCCACCGGCGCAGTCACGATGCCTGGCGCAAATGGCACGAGCAGTTCGATGTGCTCTACCACTTCGACGAGAGCGACGCGCTGGACGAGGCCACGCTGCGCGCGCTCGATCTGCCGCAGCCGCTCGCGCCGCCACCGACGCCGGACACCGTATTCGAGAATGTCGCCGCACGTGCGGCCGAGACGGTCGAGCCGGAAGCGGATGGTTCGCTGCCCTATCCCTACAACCTGCCAACCCCACCCGCTCCGGCCGACTACGAACACTGGCTGGTAACCCCGGACGATGGCGGAGACCCCGTGCCGCCAGCGGTAACGGTACCCGGGGAAAACGGGCTGGTGATTCGCTACGCGCTCACCGAACGCGCCATCGAGGCCGCCGAGAACCGCATCCGCGCGGCGCGCGCACGCCACGAGAAGACGCGTGATTTCCTGATGCTGCAGCGCCAGCAGCTCGACTCCCAAACGGTTTCGCTCGCCGCGCTCGCGGGCGGCGTAGCCGGCGACGGTAGCGGTCTGCAGGTCGCGCGCTGGATGCCTTATGCTCGGTTTGAAAGCGCCCTGGCCGAGGGGGCGAGCCTGGGCGCGGCTCTTGCGGAAAGAAGCGCGGGCGGAGGCACTTCAGGCGAACTGCGCGAAGCGGCAACGGGTGACGGCCTGACGGCAACGCGCACCACAGAGCCGACGCCCCTTTCCACCGACGCAACAACGACGTTCTCCGCCAGCCCGACCCGCTCCACGGCGCCGGCAACTACGCTCAATCTCGGCCAGCTCGCGACTGGCAGCACCGCCACCCGCTTCGGCGCACCAGCCATCGCGGCGATGAGCACGACGACCTCTTCGCCGGCGTTCTCCATCGGCACTGCGGCCTTGACAGAGCGCCAACTGACTTCGGCCGCAAGCTCGCTGTTCGTCGCGCCAACGACGCTGACGGCCAAACCGCAAACCTTCTCCGCCTTCGAACTCGGCATCAACCAGCAACGTATCGCGGCCTTGGCGAGCGTTGCTAAGCGCACGATATCGACACCTGCATTCATGGCCAGGGAACACCACTTCGGCGTGCTCGAACACATCCGCCCGGAAGTCAATGAGTACGCCCGGGCCTTCCAGGGAATGCAGGATCTGCTCAGGACACTGAGCGATCTGTTCGATGCACCCGACGCGCGCAGCCTGCGCAGGAAGCTCCTGCGGGCCGGATCGCCGGAAGATCCGGATGATCTGGAAAGCCGCATCGGCGACGGTTCGAACGGCATGACACGCGACGAGGCCACGGTGCACTACCGCTACAAGGCCCTGTTCGAAGCCGGCAAGACGCTCACCCAGTGGGTCGCGATCGTCGAGGGCCGCTACAGCAACCTCGAACGCAGGCTGCAAGGCTTGCTGCGCGAACATTCCAGGCTGCTAACCCGGCTTGCCAAGCTGGCGGCCCTGATCCGCCGTGCCCGTGAAGAGCTCGACAACCTCGATCGCCAGCGCCTCGACATGCTGGGTGACTTCGGCCTGGCCCAGCGCCTGCTCGGGGAGAACCGGGAGCAGATCTATCGACGCAGCCAGGAGCGCGCCCGCATCCTCACCAGCGGCCTGCGCGGCCTGTACTACGTGCGCCTGCGCAGCTCGCCGGTGAGCGAACTTCCAGCCGATCCTCTCGCGCTGCGCACCGGGCGCAGCAGCGACGTCGTGCCGGGCTGCGACTGGGAAGAAGACGTGGACCTGCCCGAGGAACTCAATCCGTTCTTCGCCGCGGTCACGGAGATTCCGATGTCCGACTGGGCCACCCTCAAACCGCTGCAGCCGCGTATCCCGCTGCAGACTCTTCAGAGCATCGACACCTTGCGCAAGGCGCGCTTTGATGTGCGTGCTACGAGTCGACCGGCGCCGGGCATCAACGCCGCACTGCTCACGCATCTGGCACCCGTGCTGCGGCAGAACCAGGCCGTGCTGGGCCACTGGGCCGGAGCCGTGATGCCGCCGGTGCAAGACCGGGTCAGCCACGGCAAAACCCGTGAGCGGGCGGCGAAGGTGCTGTCGCTCGAGGATCTCGCGACCCACGGCACGGCATTGCTGCGGCGTCGCGCCGAGACCCTGCGCGAACGGCTGGAGCAGTGCCAATACTGCCTGTACGAGCATCTGCGCGAGTTGCCACCGTCGATCCGTTTTGAATGGGCGCAACTGGCCGAGGACGACCGTCTGCGGGTCGAGGATGTGGCATGGTGGCCAGGCCTCGACCGCGCCGAGCGCCACGACTTCAACACCGCGCGCACGGTGGCCGAACTGGTGGCATGGTGGTTCCGCCAGCTCGATCGTGAGGCCTCGGCCGACGCCCGCAGCGCGATGCGCAACATGATCCGTACCAACCTGATCCACGCGGCCCTCGGCGACCCTTCCGGCCTGGTGCACGGCCGCATCAGCATCCCGCCGCGCCGCAACGCGATCGGCGAACGCATCCGCATCGCGCTCGATCGCGAGCCACCGCCAAACGCGAAGCTGCAACTGCTCGACGCGCAACAGAAGCTCGTCGCGGTACTCGCGATCGAGGATTACGCCAGTCATGGCGCCGATGCGCGCATCGTCGAAGTGGTCGACGCCGGCGCGAGGATCACCGAAAAACTGCATGTCGTCGTCGACAGGACCGACAGGCGGAGGCTGAAGCCATGAACACCGCGCTGCGCCCGGATGATGTGTTGATCCGCCGCCTGCGGGTGCGCGGTGGGCCGGGAGACGGCGAGCGCCTGCGCGCTGCGCTGGGCCGGGCCAGCGGCTGCGGCACTGCGGACAACGCGTGGGTCTTCATCCGCACGCTCCGGGTGCGCGGCGCGTGCGGCGAACTGGCCGCACAAGTGCTCTCCGGCGCACGTGCGCGCAGCGGCGCGGCCACTGATCCGGACGTGGTGCGCTTTGCGAACCTCGACGTCCTGCTCGCCGCACTGCTCCACGATCTGTGTGCCGGCTGCGCGGCCGAGTGCTGGTACTGGCGGCGCTGGGCCTCACTTTTCGCCTTGCCGCGCGGACGTGCGATTGCGCAGTTGCTCGTCGAGCATGCCGAGCGGCTCGGTGCGGTCACCGCGCAGCTCGCCCGGCGCGGCCGCCTGGCGCAGGTGTGGCTGATGGCGGAACTCAGTGCCATGAGAACGTTGTCCGATTGTCTCGCGGCACGCTCGGCAGGCCGTCTGGCGACGCCATCGGAAAGCCAGTCCCTGGCGCAGTCGCCGGACACCATCCTCGCCACCCTGCCAAGGCCGCTCTACCACCGTTGGCGGAGCGTGCTCGCCCGGCTCCCGCGGGAAGACCCACGCCGACGCTGTGCGCTGCAGCTGATCGCCGTCGAACATGCGCCGCTTGCGCTGATGCGCGCGCCCCAAGCCTTGCTGCAGGCACTCGATGCGCAGTTTCCGGTGGCGTTCGAGGGCACGGATGAACCGCTTGCCACTCCGGATGCCATGGCAAGCGACAGGCGAGCCGGGCCGTCGGAGGAAACCGACATCGCCGTGCCATCGACTCCCGAGCTCCGTGCTGAGGATGGACAGGTGCGCAGTGAGGGCGATGCCGATGTGCTCCCGGGGCGTGCCGCCGCACCGACCTTGCGGCAGGACGCATCCGGACCGCCTGATGCAGTCCGTGAAGACATGCCTCACGAAGGCCCATTCCCGCCGGACAGGTCCGCGCCACCCGGGGCGGTCCGCACAGCCCCGCCGTCCGTTCCTGATCCAGACGACCGGAAAGTGCCGTCACGACCTCCGCTGCACACGCCCGGCGACCCGTCGGACGCCACAGCCGCGCGACAGCCCGACCATAGAACACCTCCTGGCGTGACCGTGACCGACCTCGCCGGCGAAGACGGCGAATGGCTGCAAACGCGGCAGGGCGGCCTGCTTTATCTGCTCAACATGCTCGATCGCCCCGCCGCACGCGAGCTGATGGAGATGCACTGGCAAAGCCTGCCGAGCGGCTGGGGCTGGGTGTACCGCCTGGGCGGCGAACTGGGCTTCGGGCGGGCCGATCCGCTCGCCGGATTCATCGCCGCGCAACTGGGGCTCGAGCGTGCCGAAGACCTCGACACCCTGCCACCGCTGCCGGCGCGCAGCGACCTGCTCGGCATCGCACGCAACTGGTACGGGCGCAGCGGCTTGTGGACGCCCGAACTACTCTCGCTCGACGCCCGCCTGCGGGCGACCCCGAGTCACATCGACCTGTATGCGCCGCTCGCCGCCGTGCGCCTGGAAGTGCGGCTCGCCGGTCTCGATGTCGACCCCGGCTGGCTGCCGTGGCTCGGGCGGGTGGTCCATTTTCACTACGACTAGGGGCGCAGGATGCACGCCATACCGCACCCGCTTCTCGCTGCCGACTCCCCACCGCCGCTGCCGGTGTTGCTGCGCATCGGGCTGGCGCAGTTCTGGGCCCAGGCGATGGGCGCGGATCAGGGCATGGCGGAACTGCTGCGCGAACAGGCCGGGAGCGACGCGGAATGGTCCGCACTGTGCGCTCAGGCCGCGCGCGACTGGCCGCCAGAACCCGGGCGTGGCGGCATGCCGCGCCCGTTGTGCGACTTCATCCGCGAGCACCGGTTGAGCCTGCCCGTAGCCTGGCTGCTGGCGTTGCTCGGCGAGGCCGAGTCGGATTACCTGATCACGCTCGCGCTGGGCGAGCTGCAGGCCCCGGCGCGTAGTTCGCGCCCCCCGATGCATCTACTTGTCGCGCTGCTCGAACACCTGTTCGGGCGCGATACGCCGGACACGCTGGATCTCGCCGGTAGTCCGCTGGTGGAAGCCGGCGTCATCGCGCTCGACGGAGACGGCCCCTTGCCGCTGCAGGGCGCCCGCGTCGAACCGGCCCTGTGGTCCGCGCTGTGCGGGCGCGATGCGCCGTGGCCTGGCTGCCGCTTCGTGCCGGAATCTGAGCGCAGCCAGCTGCCGCTCGCGCTGCGTCGCCAATTGCCGCAACTCGCCACCCTGCTCGCGCGTGGCGAACTGCAAGGCGTGGTCGTGCGCGGCAACGGCGGCAGCGGGCGCAGAGCGCTCGCGGTAGAACTGGCGGCGCTGCTCGGGCTGCGTGCAATTGCGGTGCCACGCGAGATCTGGCGCGAACGGGGCGCAGTCGCGCTCGCCTGCCGTCATGCGCGCTGGCTGCCGGTGGTTGAGGCGGACGTGTCGGCGGGAGAGACCTGGCAGGTCGGGGCGTCCAACGGCACGCCGCTGGTCATCATCGCCGGCGCCCAGGGTGCGGTCAGCGGCCGCGCGATGCTGGAGATCGAAGCCTGCGTGCCGGACGAGCACGAGCGGCGCGAGTTGTGGGCGCGTGAACTCGACGATCCGGCGCTGACGGACGACCTTGCGACCGCCGCGCTGCTCGGCGGCCCGTCGATCGTACAGGTCGCGCGCAACGCGCGGCTGCGCGCGATGCAGGCGGGCGAGGCGCTCGATGCCGAGCATGTTGCCCGCGCGCGAGCCGATCTCGGCGCCGAAGGCCTGCGCCTGCTCGCCCAGCCGGTCGCGCGCCGGGTCGGCGGCGACAGCGTGGTGTTCGCCCCGCTGGTGCGGCAATACCTCGCCGACCTGATCGCCCGCGCAAGAAAGCGCGAATCGGTCTGGAACGGCCTCGGCCCGACCCTGCAGGCCACCCGCAACGCCGGCCTGCGCACGCTCTTCGTCGGCGAGAGCGGCACCGGCAAGACGCTTGCCGCGAGTTATGTCGCCACTGAGCTGGGCGCGCCGCTGTACCGCGTCGATCTGTCGTCGGTGATGAACAAGTACATCGGCGAATCGGAAAAAAACCTCGCCGCGCTGCTCGACCGCGCCGCGGCGATCGACGCGGTGCTGCTGTTCGACGAGGCCGATTCGCTGTTCGGCCGCCGTACCGATGCCAGGCAGAGCGGCGAGCGCTACGCCAATATGCTCACCAACTTCCTGCTCACCGCGATCGAACTGCACCCCGGCATCGTCATCCTGACCACCAACAACCGTGAACGCATCGACGCGGCCTTCACCCGCCGCCTCGACCTGATCGTGGACTTCCCGCAGCCCGGTTTCGACGAGCGTCTCGAACTGTGGCGCAAGCATCTCGGCGAACGCAGCCCGGACGAGACGGTATGCCGCCTGTTCGCGAGCTACTGCGACTTCAGCGGCGGCCAGATCCGCAACGCGGTGCTCAATGCCGCCGCCTGCGCCGAGGCCGATGGCCCGCTGGCAACCGACGTGCTGCTGCGCGCGATCGAGCGGGAATTCCGCAAGCTCGGCCGCGCCTTGCCGCCGCAGCTGTCTCGGCTGGGGAGAACCACATGACCGGCCCGCAACCCCTCCACCGCCCGCGCGCGGCCGCACGCAAGCCGACCGCCGCCAGGCCCGGGCGCCACGTCCGCCCGTCCCGCCCGGCCTATCTGCGCCGCAAGCTCACGATGAGCCAGCCGCAGGACGCCGAAGAGCGCGAAGCCGACGCCGTCGCCAGCGCAATCACGCGCAGCGCGAGCAACCAAGGCCCGGTCGAGACCGAGGAGATGATCTCCAGCACGCCGGTGCCCGCCGCGCAGCGCATTCATCGCCAAGCGGAGGAAGAGGAGCCGATCCAGGCAAAACTCAAGCCTTCGGTCGAAACCGAACAGCACGAAGACGAAGCGCTGTCCGCGTGGATCGCCCGCGAGACCGTGCCGCCGGACGAAGACACCTCCGCCGCACCGCTGCGGCGTCAGGTCGACGAAAATGAGACCGAGGAAACGCTGCAGACCTGGCTCGCGCGGCATGAAGACGAAATGCCCGAAATCGACGAGGAGGAAGCCGGGGCCGAATCCGACACCGGGCGCACGGTTGCGCCCGACATCGAAGCGGCCATCGAACGCCTCGCCGGCACCGGCGCGCCGCTGCCGGCGGAGGTGCGCGAGGACATGGAAGCGCGCTTCGGAGCGGACTTCAGCCAGGTCGGCATCCATACCGGAGCGGAGGCCGCGGCGCTTAACAGCCGGCTGCATGCGCGTGCGTTTGCGGTCGGCAACGACATCTTCTTCGCGCCCGGCGAGTTCTCGCCACAAACCGAGGCCGGGCGGGAGTTGCTGGCGCACGAGCTGACACACGTGGTGCAGCAGTCGAGCGGCACGGTGCAACGGCTGTATCGCAATGGCGGAGGCGGCACCGGTTCATCCAAAGGCACCTATCACCGAGGCGAGGGATATGTCGATTTGCCGCGCCTGCCTTATCCGAGCGTGCCGAAAATCGCCGACAGCCACTACAACGGTTTTCTGCCCCTGATCCGGCACCGCGGGTATTCCGGCAACCGGAGTACCCAGCAAAACACCAAATGGTTCGGCGAAATCGGTCTCGAGGGCGCGAAAACCAAGCTGCAGGATGCGCCGGGTTACAGCCGCGAGGGGGCGGCCGGCCGGCTGACCTTCGTTGTGCCGTCGCCGCATCAGCGCATCGCCCAGCGCGGCCGCAATGCGTCCAACGTGCGTTACCTGATGGGTTCGCTGGAGGAAATCGCGCGTGACGCCGCCCGCCCCACCTGGACGCCACAGGGTCGGCCGGCGCCCTTGAACGGGCGACGGGCCTCCTATGAAATCGACCATCTGGTCGAGGCGCAGGTCGGCGCGCAATCCGCCCGCGGCGGCAGCTATGTGATGAAGCCGGCGGTGGATTCCATGGCCAATTACGCCCTGCTCAAGGGCGAGAAAAATCAGGCCAAGGGCACGGCGGTCAAGAACTCGGTCGAGCGCCAACTGACCGAGTTCCTCCGCGGCAATGAGGACGACTACCGCAACAAGCCATTCAGCCAGTGGAATGCCGCTTCGCTCAAGCACCGTCTCAGCCTGGAGTTCGCGAGCGTGACGGTCGAGGCGGGTATGGTGCGGATGGGCGACAACGATGTCTGGACCAAGGGCGAGATCGAGAGCGGTGCGCATATCGACGCCTTGCTGAATGCGAACCAGGTGCGTTGCCTCTCCTTGTCGGAACTCGAGGAACAGGTACCGGACGGTCACCTGTGGATCTTCCACAGCAGACAGGGTGGGCTGCGGGTCGATCTGAACAAGAACCAGCCCAGACGTGACTTCCTCAAGCCGTTCCGGCTGCACGAGGACTCCGAGTTCCACGCGGTGGACCATCCGACCGACGAGACCGATCTGGCGACGCTGTACTTTTCGCTTCAGCCGAACAACCGCGCGAAGCTCAAGCCGATGGAGAAATCCGCAGCGGTCCGCATCAAGTCGCTGAACGGTTCGTCGAAACTTGGCCATTTCGAGAACGGGCGGGTTGCGGCGCTGCTTGGCCTGCGGCGGCAGGCCGCTCGCGAGGATGATTCGGAAAGCTCGCAGGACGGGAACCTGCAACTCGCCGGCCAGAGCCCGATTCAGGTCGAGGGCTTCGATCTGACCGGCGACGGCCTGGCCGTCACCGGCAAGATCGTGCCGACCCTCTCGGTCTTCGAGAATGCGTTTATCGATTTCGAGCTGCTGGGCGACCAGCTGACGCTCTCGAAGACCTTCCTGATCGACGAGATCAACGTCCCGCCGCCGTTCTCGATCGAGCAGTGCAGCATCACCCTGTCCGGTGGCACGGGCGGCTTCGCCCTCGACGGCGGCATCGAGTTCGCGATCGATGGACTCGGCGAGGGTAGCGCCGAAGCGGGCTACCACTCGCGCAATGGGGCCCATCTGCGCGGTCGATTCGATTTCGACGAGCGGATCTTCGGTCGCGGGACCGATGCCCGGATTCGCTTTGCCTACGAACAGGGCGCCTGGGTCATCGGCGGCACGGTCACGATTCCGTCCGGCAAGGTGCCGGGCATCAACAGCGCGACGATCGAGGCGGAATATGCCCAGAACAGCGGCTTCAGCGCGCAAGGCCAGGCCGAACTCGGCATCCCGGGGGTCGAGAGCGGCACGCTGGCGGTTCGACACAGCGAGGAAGAAGGTCTTTCGATCGGCGGGCGCTTCAATCTTTCCGGCGATGTGCCAGGCATCCGCAGCGGCCACGTCGAAGCCGAACTGCAGGAACGCCCGGATGGCAGCGGCTATGCGCTCAATGCCAACGGCGAAGCCGTGCCCGACATCCCCGGCTTCAGTTCGAAGCTGACGGTTTCCTACCACGACGGCCTGATCACCGCCGAAGCGCAGGCCGCGTATCAGCGCGGCATGCTCGATGGCCAGGTGCGCGCCGGCGTCACCAATCGCCGCTTCGACGCGGATGGCAACCCGACCGACGAGGTGAGCGAAGAACTCACCGTATATGGCGGCGGCACGGTCACCCTCAAGCTCGCACCGTGGCTGCAGGCGACCGCCGGCATCAGGTTCGAGCCGAACGGTGAAGTTACGGTATCGGGCGAAATCGGCATCCCGAATGCGCTTGATATCTTCGACCGCCGCGAGTTCGACAAGTCGCTGCTCAACATCGCGGTGCAGGTGCCGATCGTGACCGGCGTGGTGGCCGAGATCGGTGGCGGACTCTCGGCGAAGGCCGGCATCGGTCCGGGCAAGCTCGAGCGGCTCAGTCTCGGAATCGAGTACAACCCGGCACGCGAGGAAGACACCCATGTGACCGGACGAGCCCACCTGCGGGTACCGGCCGATGCCGGTCTGCGGCTGTCGGTGCGGGCGGGGATCGGTCTGAGCATTGTTGCCGCAAGTGCGACGGGCGGCCTCGACGTCGGTGGCACGCTGGGCATCGAGGGTGCGGCCGAAGCCGACGTCCATGTCGACTGGACGCCGTCCGAGGGACTCGACCTGCGTACGCGGCTCTCGGTGCATGCGCAGCCGAGCTTCACCTTCGACATCGGTGGCTATGTCAGCGTACGGGCGCTCCGCAGACGCGTATACGACAAGCGCTGGCAGTTTGCGGAATACCGTTTCGGCTCGGATTACCGGTTCGGCATCGCCCTGCCGATTCACTACCATGAGGGCGAACCGTTCGATATTTCGCTCGATGACGTCGAATTCACCGTGCCCGACATCAATCCGCGCCAACTGCTGAGAGGGCTGATCAACAGGATCAAGTGATGAGCACAGACCACACGCACGTAAAGGACTTGCTGCGCCGCGGGCTCGAATACCACCTGCAGGGGCGCCTGGCCGAGGCGGCGCAGGCCTACCGCGCGGCACTCGAACTCGACGCCGACAATGCCAGCGCGCACAACAATCTCGGCTTTCTGCTGGCACAGCAGCAGGCATGGGACGAGGCGCGTGTGCATCTGCGCGCCGCGCTGCGGCTCAAGCCCGACATGGCGATGGCCCACAGCAACCTCGGCCAGGTGCTGGTGGCGACCGGCGAGGTGGCCGACGGCAAGCACCATCTCGAACAGGCCACCCGCCTCGACCCGGAAAACCCCACCGTGTGGGACAACCTCGCCCGCATCCGCCTGCTCGGCGGCGACCTGCAAGGCGGCGAGTACGCCGCGATGCGTGCCGTGCGCCTGCAGCAGGACGATCCCGCGCTGCATGTGCGACTTGGCACCAGCGTCGCGCTGCAGCGGCGCACGGACGAGGCGGTGGAGCATTTCCGTCGCGCACTCGGGCTCGACCCGAATCACGCCGAGGCCTGGGCGCAACTCGGCATTGCCTGCTTCCTGCACAACGACCTGGGCAGTGCCTGCGATGCGCTCGGTCGTGCCCTCGCGCTGCGCCCTGACGATGCCAACGCCGAGCGTCATCTGGCGCTGGCGCGCCTCGCGCTGGGCGAGACGGATGCGGCGATCGCCGGCTTCGAACACCTGCTGGAACGTCATCCGGAGGACGGCCAGACACGGCTCGACCTCGCCGCGGTGCTGCTCTCGCGCCATCGCCCGGACGACGCACTGGCGCAACTCGATGCCCTGCCGGAAGCGCTCCGGCGGTCGGAAAAGGCGGTGTTCCATCGCGCCGTAGCGCTGCGTGCCCGGGGCGACTGCGCCTCCGGCGACGAGATCCTGCGCAGCGTGGCCGACAACCCGACAGGGGAATACGCCGAGCGTGCTAAGGCGGTGCTGGGCGCACACTGAGATCGGCGTTTGTCTACCGGCATGCGGTGAACTAGAGTGAGAATGGAGCACTGCTGCGGTGCGCCCGCTGCGGGTTTCGACCTGCAGCCCGAGAACGGAAGGGAACGCTAATCAGGTGTCCCTGCCCGACAGGCGATCAGGAGTGAGGCATTACCGACGCAGTACGATACGGTGAAAAACCAGAGCGAAAGCAGAGCGTGACCGACAGTCGAGTGGAACATCTGTAGAAGGACTAAGCGGAGTTCACACGCAACGACAAAGCGCGGAAACGTGCGTAATCGCAAGGAACGTAACCGTGAAAGCGGCCTCATAGGTAAGCTCCGACGCCCGCAAGGCATGCGCCTCTCAGGCGCGCGGTCGGAAGGTAGGACCCGCAAGGGCTGCATCCCTTCGGCCGACAAATCCTGTTCACGGCATCTGCGGCAGGCGGGTGGTCTGGCGGGCGATTATGCTTGTCATCCGACAAACGGCCACCCGCGCGCTCCCTTGCGTTTGCGTGGAGTTTCCGCGGGATGTTGATGCGAGGGGTCACGATGCGAAAGCTGACCAGGGAAAACGCACGACAAACCGCTCTACGACGGGGCTTGTAGGGCAATCTCCGCCTGCCGTGAAACGCTAATGCATTTTTTTGGCTGCCTATGCGGCCGTTCACGCCGGGGCACACGCATGCCGGGGCTCTAACCTGCCACTGGAGAGTTCATCGTGACCCACCCCCGCCTCGGCTTCATCGGCATCGGCCTGATGGGCCACCCCATGACCCGCCGCCTGCTCGAGGCTGGCTTCGACGTGACCGTCTGGAACCGCAGCCCGGCCAAGGCCGAGGCGCTCGGCGGGGCCGGCGTCCGGGTGGCCGGTTCCATCGGCGAGCTGGTGGAGAGCGTGGAAGTGGTGATGCTCTGCCTGGCCAATACCGCGGTGGTGGAAGGGGTGGTCTTCGGCGACGGCGGCGTCGCCGAGTTCGGCCGGCCGGGCCAGCGGCTGATCGACTTCTCCAGCAGCGACCCCGTGGCCACCCGCGACTTTGCCGCCCGGCTCGAGGCGCAGTGCGGCATGACCTGGATCGACTGCCCGGTCTCCGGCGGGGTAGCCGGCGCCGAGGCGGGCAGCCTGGTGATGATGGCCGGCGGCGAAGCGGCGCAACTCGACGCCATCCGTCCGCTGCTGGCGCCGCTCGCGGCGCGGGTCACCCATATGGGGCCGGTGGGCGCCGGCCAGGTCACCAAGGTGTGCAACCAGATGGTCGTCGGCTGCCAGGCGGCGGTACTCGCCGAGATGGTGGCGCTGGCCGAGGCCAGCGGCGTGGAGGCCGGCCGTCTCAGCGAGGCCCTGGCCGGCGGCTTTGCGGATTCGAAGCCCTTCCAGATCCTCACCCCGCGCATGGCGGCAAGCGATTTCGCCGACCCGCCCTGGCACCTGCGCACCCTGCTCAAGGATCTCGACATGGCGGTGGCCCAGAGCCAGCGGGCCGGCAGCGCCACCCCCATGAGCGGGCTCGCCGCCCAGCTGATGCGCGCCCACGCCGCCCGCGGCCACGCCGAGCACGACCCGGCGATCCTGGTGGAGGCCTATCGGCCCGGGCCGGCGCTACCGGGCGAGTGAGACGAGAGGCCGGCCTGCTACCCATAGCCCGAATATTGCACCAAGTTGCTCGCGTCCTCACTTGCCCCTTGATCCCACAGGCTTTTCTCCCTCACTCGACCGTACACCCCAGTACGGCGCTCGATCGGGATAAAGCCTGTGAAACCAATTGGCTACGCGATCATCACGGCACCTGGTGCAATATCCGGGCTAGGGCGAAAACCACCTCGACAGGCTGATCGTGCCGAAGCGATGATGCCCTTCCTGCCCCTTGAACTCGTCGCTGCGCCAGGCCTGGCTGTAGGCGAGCTGCCAGCGGCCCCGGCTCAGGGCGAACCCCGTCAGGACATCACCGACCCACGGCTTGCGCGCAACGGAGTGGCTGCTCGTGAAGGTGTTGCCGTCCAGCAGCAGGTTGTGGGCCATGTAGCGCCCCTCCAGGCTCAGGAACAGGTGCCAGCCGAAGCCCTGCCCACGCTGGAAGGTGACCCGGCCGCCCGACGTTGGCGCCATCACCGGAATGCCGGCACTACGCGCCAGGTTGTTGCCGAAGCGCACGCCCACTCCGGCGGCAGCGTAAGTGTAGAGGTTACCCAAGGCCAGGCCCGCCACGGGGCCAAGTTCAAGCCGCTGACGCCCCAGAGGCCAGGCCCGGGTCCAGGCGCTGCGGTAGGCCAGATTGAGCACGGGCTCGTGATCGAGCTGGTGCTCCCAACCGCTCGGCACATTGACACCGAGCAGGCGATGAAACTCGCGCTGCAGGCTCTCCGCCCCCGAGGCCGGGCCCACCACCCCCACATCCAGGCTCAGGCTTCGCACTTGGCGAAAAGCCACATGGCGCCGCTCGGAAAAGAGCGAGACACCCCCCAGGGCCACTCCGGCGTAGGGGCGGTCGTCGGCGACCAGCCGGGAATCGTGGATATCGGCGGGGGTATAGATCTGGTGGCTGGCGCGGTAGGCCACGCCTGCGAGGTCGTCGGCCGCCCAGGCCGGCAGGGCCTCGACCAGGCGCCGCGACCAGTGCAGCGGGCCCGGCTGGAAGGCCCAGCTCAGTTCCAGGCCGTTGGTGTAGTGGCCATCCTCGCCCCCCACATAGGCGTCATTGTCGGACTTCACCGTCAGCAGGCCACCGGCCATCCCCTCGGCGGAGAGGCCAGCCAGGAGCAGCAGGCGTGCCATTCCGAACCGGCGAACCGCACGCAGCAGGGACATCACGGCGAATCTCCCAGCGCCACAGGATGCGCAGTGGACGAACAGCCGCCGCAACAGAGCTTACCGCGATCACCATCCTACCGACTCCGCTGCGCTCACTCATCCACTCTAGTTTAGCGGCTTGGCAACGCCCCTCGCCTTTCCCATGGCGCTCGGGCTGGGAGGGCCGCCCTTTCCCGCAGGGCCTTCGTCACCTGCCCAAAGTACCGGCTGTTCGGCGCAAACACGCCAGAGAAACGGGTCAGGTTGACCCGAGAATTCGGCACCCAGTCAACCACTCTACTATATTGATGATAGTGAGTGATCTTACTCCAAGGGTGCAGTGTGATGAAAGCTTGGAGGAGTGGGCATGGGCTCGCCGGAAGGGGATATCCCTCAAAAGTCGGATAGCGTGGATACCCGGCTTGCCTGGTTGGAGAACGAGATCACGGAGCTGAAACCCTCTCTGGCGCAGCGCATGGAACGGCTGGAAAAGGAGCTTCCCCAAAAAAAGAGTGCAGGAGAACTGTTGCTTGATCTACTTAGCCAGGTTGCTGTGCCCATCATCTCGGGGCTCGTCGTCCTTATTATCGGGTACGCCATCAAGGACTCGGTGGACCAGGCCTTGGCGCGACAGCAGCTACAGCTGGCTTATGCCAGTGAGATGCAGCCTCTCATCGAGCAGATGAGCAAGCCCGGCGCCAGCCTGGCGGAGATCGAGTCGGCTGCGCTTATGCTGGCCACCTTCGGAGACCATGCCGCCGTGCCACTCGTCAACCAGCTTCAGCATGAAGGCTCGCTGCGGGCCTTGGGGGCGGAGACAGGCCTCAGGGCCATGGCGTTGGGCGAGCCTGCTGTGGCTTGCCTGGTTCTGGAGCGCATGATCAATAACCGAACCCGCCTTTACGGTTGGGAGACCCACCTGCGGGCCATTCGCCTCCTGGGGGATCTGCACTGTGAGAGTGCCATGGAAAGCCTTCAAGCGTATCAGCAGCTGTTGGTTGGAGTGGACAACGAGGCATTATTGACTCGCTATCGCGCCATTCTTCGTCGGGATTCGGCACCGAATCGAGACAGCATTGCCCAGATCAGCGAAACCCTGCAACGTTCACGAGAAGTTCTGGAAACCTCTCCAATGCCTTGAGTACACAGGAAGCCCCACCCTATGGCAGGCAGCGTCTTCATTCATAGGCATTCATCTGGTTACCGATTGCATCCGGGACCTTGTAACTGGACCATTGCCGCGATGATGGTCATCTTCGCCGTGCTGTTACCGCCGCGCTGGGCAAACGCCCAGATTGTCGATTGCGGTCGGCCTTCGACTGCCGCCACGCAGTTCACCGTCTACATTGACGAGCCTTACTACGCCAGCGAAGCCTTTGCATCCGATGCCGATCTGGTCACTTTCATGAACCGCTTGTGGTTTCTGCTCGACCAAGAGCGAGACCGGCTCTGGGAAGAGCGCAGCAATATTCCGGTGCGCTTCAAGCTCTGTGATGGGCGCAAGCCCTCCATCGATGGACGAGATTTCGATCAACGCCTCGTGAACTTGCTTTATAATCAGGGTGTCATCGTGGAAATCTGGGGTGTACTGGATGCCCATATTCGCGACGGCCAGGTACACGATCGGCAGGCGCGTATTGGCTATCTGCTCGTACCGGTTCGATTTGCCTTCCTGTCCAGCCAAGACGCACCGCCAAGTATGTATTTCGTCCGTTATCCAGAGGACCCTACCACGCCGGCGCAGGATTTTCTGGAGCTGTTTGCGCAGGCAACCGATATAGACGGTTACGTGGCTATGGGGCTCGGCATCAAGTTTCTGCGTCTTGGCGATTTTGAGCTGGCCCAGAAAAATCTGTGCAAGGGCAGCTTGCTGCTGGAGCAGGTCCGCTTGCAGGCTCAAGGGGGGTTACGTCGCCAGCTCCATGAACTCACGAGCTTCGCTAAGGACGCCGCGGCAATGGCCATCCATTCGGCCGGGGAAGGAAGTCCCCTTGCCTTATTGGACCCGGCCCGTCCATGCCCTTCTGAGGGATAACCATGAGCAGACGCCCACTCCCACGCCGATGGCTGCTTTTGGCCGGTATCATGACCCTGGCCCTTGCCCGTCCAGCCTGGCCTATGGCCCTGGCATCCTGCAGCGAGCCGGTGGTTTTTCCCGGTGCGGCCGTCAATGCGGTGATTCTTCCCTATCGCTATACCGGACCGGACCGCTTCAACCCGCTCAGCCAGACTGGCGAGCAGCTCTCGGGCTTATTACATCTCGAGGTGTTGTTTTCCATGCTTAAATACGGAAGTGTGGGGGCCACGCAACTGATGGGTGAGCCTGGTGGATGTGAACTAACGACGGTCACAGAAAAGGTTCTTGGAATTCGCTCGGCAGATTGGGAAATCCAGCCTGGCAGGGGGGTGGTATTTCTATGGGGAAAGCTCTATGAGGAAGGCTCGGACATCTATGTGCAGAGCTATGCCCGCTTCCTGCGCCGTGATGCCCGGGAAGAGGTGCAGCTAACTATTGACGGCGCTGCCGGCAGTGGCTTTCAGTTCATTGCCCATTTACCACTGGAGAACATTGCATTCGCGCCTCGTCGGTTGAGCCGCAATGACCTGGAACACATCCAGACAGAATTCCAACGCTCGGTGGTAATCCGCCCCAGCCCCGATCTCTCCCAAAGCGGAGAACCCTTACCAATCCACGGCGAAGCTGCTGCCTACTGGGTCACTGATGTTCGCGGCGAATGGATGCACATTGCTTCTCAATTCGATGAGGTTCGCGGCTGGGTGCGGGCCCGACCGGACCCGGCCGATTGGCCCCTGCGCCAGAAGCTGCCAGAGCTTGCCTACCTGGATGGGGTTGCCGGGTTTCTGCGCTACCAGGCCAGTCAAGAAGCAAACGGCGTGAGCCCGTCGCCTGACAGGACCATCGAAAGTATCTCCCGGGCGTTTCAAGTCTACGAAGAGGCGGCACAGGAACGCCACGCTCCCGAGGCAGCGGCTACCTGGCGAGCCATCTTGGGGTTTATGCATCTGGTGACCGCAGTCCAAGAGCCAGAGCGTAGGGAAGCAGCGCGAGAGGCTGAATTCTTGTTGCGCGAGGCTGTGCAGCTGGTTCCGTACAATGGCGATCTCCGTAACCTGGCGTTCCTGGCAAGCTTCTATCTATCATCCAGTCGCCCACCGAGCCCTGATGGAGACCGACTTATCACGGAATTATTGGACGCTCTGGCCGTAGACCCTGAAAACGAGGACGTGCTGACCAATCTGGAACAATTATACGCCTATATGATCACTCAACCCGCGCGAGCACCGTTTTCTACTGCGGAAATCCAGCGACGACTGGATGCCGTTCAGCAGGTAAAGGTCCGTATGCGAGAATAATAAGCATAAGCCCGGCTTATTCATGAACCACCAGTGACGGCGGTGCTTTGCCGCTCCGTGAGGCTCTCGATCGCAGGGGGGTGATCGAGGCACTGGAAGGTCATCTGGTCGATCCCCGTGACCTGCTTCGGGTCCGCCATTCGCTGGCCAGCCAGCTGCGCGCCGTCGTCTTGCAGCGTGCCATAGGGTGGTACGACCGGCCACGGCGTTTCCGTGCGGCACGCCCCAGCGAAGCGCCGCATCTGGCGCTGCTGCTCACCGGTCGGCATCAGTTCGTATTTGAAGGCTTGGAGGTGTTGCATGGCGGCCATCTTACTCGATAAATATACAGCTTTGATAGAATAGGACGCCTACGGCGTCCGCGCTATCCTTCCTCGGCCTTCAGGCCGAGGCTTGCCGCGCGTTTGGTCAGCAGGCCGCCGGCCATCCCCTCGGCGGAGAGGCCAGCCAGGAGCAGCAGGAGTGCCATTCCGAACCGGCGAACCGCACGCAGCAGGGACATCACGGCGAAGCTCCGTAGCCAGCATGTCTTGACGCGCAGTGCACGACCCGCTGCCGCAGGCAGAATAGCCGCGCTCCTGGCAGCACCGGCCCTTGCGCTTACCAAACCGCCTCAGTGTAGCGGCTCGGCGCCACCGCACGCCCCCTCGACTCCCCCTCCCATGGCGCTAACCGCTATCGATTTGTCGCCTCCCCCAACCTTACGTACACTCGTTTGATCTTTTCATCACCTGATTCCGCAAGCGAGGCGTAGCCGATGGCGTTTGACTCCACTTCCACCTATGTGGCCACCGAGGCCCTCAAACAGGCGGTGAATGCCGCCGTGACGCTCCAGCGGCCGCTGCTGGTCAAGGGCGAGCCGGGCACCGGCAAGACCCTGCTGGCCGAGGAGCTGGCGGCATCATTGGGCACGAAGCTGATCACCTGGCACATCAAGTCCAGCACCAAGGCGGCCCAGGGGCTCTACGAGTACGACGCGGTGAGCCGCCTGCGCGACTCCCAGCTGGGGGTCGAGGGCGTGGAGAACGTCGCCAACTACATCAAGCCCGGCAAGCTGTGGGAGGCCTTCACCGCCGACGAGCGGGTGGTGCTGCTGATCGACGAGATCGACAAGGCGGACATCGAATTCCCCAACGACCTGCTCCAGGAGCTGGATCGCATGGAGTTCCATGTCTTCGAGACCGGCGAGACCATCCGCGCGACGCATCGCCCGATCATCGTCATCACCTCCAACAACGAGAAGGAGCTGCCCGACGCCTTCCTGCGCCGCTGCTTCTTCCACTACATCGAGTTTCCCGACCGCGAGACCATGGCCGCCATCGTCGACGTCCACTTCCCCGACATCGCCCCGAAGCTGGTCGGCGAGGCGCTGGAGGTGTTCTTCGAGCTGCGCCAGGCACCGGGGCTCAAGAAGCGCCCCTCCACCTCGGAGCTGGTGGACTGGCTGAAGCTCTTGATGGCCGACGAGCTGGCCCGGGAGGCGCTCTACCAGCGCGACCCGGTCAAGGCGATCCCGCCGCTGGCGGGGGCGCTGGTCAAGAACGAACAGGACACCCAGCTCCTGGAGCGGCTGGCCTTTATGCTGCGGCGTCAAGGTAGGTAAACGATGTTTATCGGCCTGTTCGAGACCCTGAAGCGCGCCGGGGTGCCGGTGTCGCTGCGCGAGCTGCTCGACCTCCACGCGGTGGTGGAGCGCGGCGTGGTGTTCGCCGACATGGAGGCCTTCTACCAGCTGGCACGCACCGTGCTGGTCAAGGACGAGCGCCACTTCGACCGCTTCGATCGCGCCTTCGCCGCCTGGTTCGAGGGGTTCGAGAGCCTCGACGCCGCCATCGAGGCGCTGATCCCGGACGACTGGCTGCGCCGGGAGTTCGAGAAGCAGCTCTCCGCTGAGGAGAAGGCCAAGATCGAGTCCCTGGGCGGGCTCGAGAAGCTTATCGAGACCTTCAAGCAGCGCCTGGAGGAGCAGCAGGAGCGCCACGCCGGCGGCAACAAGTGGATCGGCACCGGCGGCACCAGCCCCTTCGGCGCCCACGGCTACAACCCGGAGGGGATCCGCATCGGCCAGGAGGGCTCGCGCCATCGCCGCGCGGTGAAGGTGTGGGATGAGCGCCGCTTCCGCGACTACGACGACTCCCTGGAGCTCGGCACCCGCAACGTCAAGATGGCGCTGCGCAGGCTCAGGAAGTTCGCCCGCCAGGGGGCCGCGGAGGAGTTCGACGTGGACGCCACCATCCGCGAGACGGCCCGGGACGCGGGCCTGCTCAACGTGCAGATGCGTCCGGAGCGCCACAACGCGGTGAAGGTGCTGCTGCTGCTCGACGTGGGCGGCTCCATGGACGACCACATCCGCACCTGTGAGGAGCTCTTCTCGGCGGCGCGCTCGGAGTTCAAGCACCTGGAGCCCTACTACTTCCACAACTGCCTCTATGAGGGGCTGTGGCGACACAATGCCCGGCGCTTCGACGAGCGCATCCCCACCCTGGACGTGCTGCATACCTACGGCGACGACTACCAGGTGGTGATCGTCGGCGACGCCGCCATGTCACCCTATGAAATTACCCACCCCGGCGGCAGCGTCGAGCACTTCAACGACGAGCCCGGGGCCGTGTGGCTGAAACGCCTGGTCGACAAGTTCCCGCATCTGGCCTGGCTCAACCCCATGCCCCGCCGCGCCTGGGACACCACCCACTCCACCCAGCTGATCCGCCGGCTGATCGACGACCGCATGTACCCCATGACCCTGGCGGGGCTGGAAGAGGCCATGCGCGAGCTGGCGAGATAGGCCCCCCGCCGGTACGTTCGGCAACGCCTTGGCCGAGAGGCGACCGGGTTATTTCCAACTATACTTTGTCCAGGCGACGGCGCTGAAGGCGCCGCCGACCAGGGATGACCATCGTAAAACGGGTGACGAGGGTCAACGCCATATGAACGTTGGCACCTACCGACTCAGGGGTTGGCTCGCGCAGGGGTCGCCGTTGTTCGGCCCGACGAGCGGTCCGGTCGCATCGCCCGATCCGACTGGACGGGCCCCGCCGTGAGCTATGTCGGCCTTCCCTTCACTCACGATCTCTTCGTCAGCTACAGCCACGGCGCCGACGACGGTGGCAATGCGTTTCTCAAGGAGTGGTCGGTGGCCTTCGTCAAGGAACTGGAGCAGGAACTCCGCACCGACCGCAAATACCGCGATGGCCTGAGCGTCTTCCTCGACGAGGATCATCGCCAGCAACGCGGCGTCGACCCGATGGCGCCGCTCACCGACCAACTCCAGCGCGAAATCGGCGCCTCCGCGCTGCTGATGGTGCTGATGTCGCCCGATTACCTGGCCTCCGACTGGTGTGCGAAAGAGCGGGACTGGTGGTGCACGCGGCAAGCCCAGCGGAACCTGCCCGCCGAGGGGCATCTCGCGGTGGTGCGGATCTGGCCGACGGAGCCGCCCTGGCCTCCCGCCCTAACCGATGCGAGTGGCCATCCGCTGGTGGGCTTCCCCTTCTACTCCAGCGATGACATGCCAGTCCGACCGTTCGGCTGGGTGGAGGTGCCGGGCCCCTTCGGCAGCGACTTCCGCAAGGCCCTGCTGGGCATCGTCGGCCGCCTCTATCCCAAGCTCGACGATCTGAAGACCTTGCTGGACGAACGCCTCCGGGCCGAGGACGAGGCAGCGAGGCTCGTACAGACCGGTGGCCAGTCCATCTACCTGCACGGCCGGGCGGATCACGCGCGGGAGTGGGAACGGGCCGGCATCGCCCTCACCGATGACGGCTTTGTCGTCTTACCCGGCGAGCCCGACCCCGTCGAGCATGATCCGCACAGACTGCAGGAAGCACGCGAGCGACGTGTCGAGACGATGAGCGCCTGTGACGCCCTGCTCCTGCTCGGCACCGAGGACGGCCTCGCCCTGGACCTCGATCTCGTGGTCGTCGGCAAGCATGACCGCCAATCCGCCCGTGCCCGCTCCAACCGCCTGCTCCCCTGTGGCCTGCTCGACACCGTGGGCGAGCCGATCGCCACCCCGGTGCGTCGAGCCAACGCACGGAACGTTCAGGCCGACTGGCTCGACGGCACCCGTGACCCCTGGACCCCCGAGGTGCGACGCTGGCTCGGCGAGAAGAGCGCCCTGCTGGAGCCCGCCCTGCTGGAGCCCGCCCTGCTGGAGCCAGAGCCATGAACTCGCCCGACGAGGTCGAGTCGCTCTTCCGGGTCGACCTCCCGGCTCGTCCCTACCCCGGGCTTCGACCGTTCGAGAAGCACGAATGGCCGATCTTCTTCGGGCGCGAGCGCATGACCGATGCCATCGTTGCCCAGCTGATTCGCCAACGCCTGATCGTCGTGCACGGGGATTCCGGCTGCGGCAAGAGTTCGCTCATCCTCGCCGGCGTATTGCCGCGACTCGAGCAGGACAACGCGCGCGGCGGTTGCTGCTGGCGGACCTGTACCCTGACGCCGGGGGAAGCCCCCTTGTGGAACCTTGCTCGGGCCCTCGCCGAGCTGGATGGCAGTCCTGCCGGCGAGGAACGGGTGATCGAGATCCGCCGACTCCTCAACGCCGGTCGCCACGCCCCGGAAGCACTGGCGGAGCGCCTGTGCCATGCCCCCGACACCCATGTCTGCCTGCTGATCGACCAGTTCGAGGAACTGTTCGACCATGCCCGGCGACACGAACCGGACGAGGCGCGCCTGCTGACCGACATCCTGGTCGGCCTGTTCACCGCACCACCCGAGGGACTCTACGCCGTGCTCACCATGCGCTCGGAGTTTCTCGGCGCCTGCGCCCGCTTCCAGGGGTTTGCCGAGACCGTCAACGCCACCCAGTACCTGCTGCCCCGCATGGGTCACGCCGATCTGCTGCGCGCCATCCGCGAGCCGGCGCTGCTCTATGACGGCACGGTCAGCCGCGAACTCGCCGAACGGCTGATCGCCGATTCGGGCGGAGGCCAGGACCAGCTGCCGCTGATCCAGCATGGGCTGATGCTGCTGCACCGCCAGCAATCCACGACACCCGCCTGGCGCCTCGGCCTGGAACACTACCCCCGCGGCCTCGGACTCGCCGGCCTGTTGTCCGAGCATGCCGATGCGGTGATGCACGAGGTGCAGCAGGCGCATCGGCAAGTCGGGGACTCACCCCGCCTCGTCGAGGACCTGTTCCGGGCGCTGACCGACATCAACGCCGAGGGCCAGGCGATCCGCCGACCCCAGACGCTAGCCCGCCTGGTGGCGGTCACCGGGGCCAGGGAAGCCGCCTTGCGAGCCATCATCGACGCCTTCCGCGCCGACGGTGTCTCCTTTCTCCGTCCCTATGGAAACGAACCGATCGCCGCGCAGGAACGGATCGACGTCAGCCACGAGGCCCTGATCCGCTGCTGGCGCAAGATCGCCGAACCCGAAGACGGCTGGTTGATCCGCGAATTCAGAAACGGCCTCGTCTGGCGCGCGCTGCTGGTCCAGGCCGACAGCTTCGAGCGCGATCCCACCAACGTCCTGGCCCCCACGACCACCGACGAGCGCGAGCTCTGGCTGCGCCGCCGCAACCCGGCCTGGGCCGAGCGCTATGGCGGTGGCTGGGAGCGGGTGCAGCGACTCCTCGCCGCCAGCGCCGCGGAACGTGATCGCAAACGCGCCGAGCAGGCTGCAGCAAAACGCAGAGAAACGCGGCTGCGGACCGCCATTGTTGGCTTGGTGTTCACGATTGTTCTTTCCTCCATAAGCGGCTACCTGGGTATCTACGCTTGGCAGCAGTCCGATATTGCGAAAGCCGAACTGGAGGAGGCCCGGATCCAGTTCGCGAATGCAACAGCCGCACGTGCGCGCAGCGAAGAACTGAGGGAGGAAGCCCAGCAAACCGTTGATGCACTACGTAAGGTAGTAGCGGAACTTGAACGTGTCATCGCTGAAGCTGACTTGAATCCGATGCTCGAACTGACACTTCACGGCGCCACTGGCGATCTCTCGGCCCAAGTCTACAACTTGGCTGCTGTCGCCCGGCAACCTGCTGAGCTATCCGAAGAGCCACCACCTCCACCGGCGACGCCGGCCATCGCCCCCCGCGTCTATGTGCATATCGCCGACGAAGATCAACGGGAGCCCGCCCGAGCCTTCCAACGCCAACTCGCGATGACCTCGCTGGACGGTGTCACCGTGATCGTCCCCGGCATCGAACTGGTGAAGGCCGCCCCCCGGCGCAGCGAACTGCGTTGCTTCCGGGCGGCGGAATGCCGGGACGATGGGGAGCAACTGCTCGAGCTCGTCAACGGGCTGCTGATCGCCCCGCAGCTCGTACTGCAGGACCTGAGCGCCCGCTACGGGGCATCCACCAGCATCCGCGATCGTCTCTACGAGATCTGGTTTGCGCCGGGAGAGGAGATCCGGCTGGGCTCCGACTGAGCGGAGCCTGCCACGTCCACCGAGGAGACCGCCGACATGTCCGTGGTACCAAAAAGCTGGATGCCCAAGGCCGCGATGAAACGCATCGTCTGTCACTGGACCGCCGGCACTTACAAGGCTTCGGATCTGGATCGCAAGCGTTACCACATCCTGATCGAGAGCGACGGCAATCTGGTTCAGGGGATTCATTCCATCGCCGACAACGTCTCCACCTCGGATCACCAGTACGCCGCCCATACCCACCTGCTCAACACCGGCTCCATCGGCATCTCGGTCTGCTGCATGGCTGAGGCCCGGGAGCGCCCCTTCGATGCCGGGCGCCGCCCCCGGTCGTCGCCCCGTCCCGAACCTCGGCGCCTGGTCGTCAAGCGCGGCGATACCCTGTTCGCTCTCGCCGCCCGCCATCTGGGCAACGGCAGCCGCTGGTCCGAGCTGCTTCAGGCCGCTGGCACGCCCTTCGACGAGGCCTCCGCTCGCGGCCTGGCACCCGGTGACGTGCTACTGATACCGGCTCGGCCCGGATCGGACTCACCCGATGTGCAGATCACCGGCCGGGCCAACTACGCGTTCTGGTCGCATCGCCTCGGCCTCGATCTGGTGGCGGATCCCGACCTCACCTTCCAGGACCCGAGCATCGCCGCCCGAATCCTGGTCCAGGGCATGCGCGACGGCACCTTCCGAGCGCCCCACAAGCTTGCGCGCCATGTCAATGAGGAGCGGACCGATTTCTACAATGCCCGTGAGGTCATCAACGCCGACAAGGCCCGTGTGGACCGGGGCCATACGCAGGATCGCGGTACCCGGATTGCCAGAATCGCGGAGCGGTATTTGTCAGGAATGGAGTGATCGATATGGATATCAAAGAACAAATCGAACGCATCCTCGAAGGTAAAGAACCGTTCCCGGAGAACAAGGAGCTGGACACCTTGATCGGGAACCTGAAGGGTGAACTGGAATTCGGCCTGGCCAGAAAACTCCTCAACAGCGCTAGGGAATCCAGCAGCGACAACGACTGGATCATCCAGCAATTGGCGCTGTGTACCTACAAGGACGAGGAGTTGCCCCCGGCCATCCGATTCACCGAAGCGCTGGAGCTGCTGGAGAGCATCGGTCTACGCGATCCCGCCATCCGGGACGCCGAGACCCTCGCCTTGGGCGGGGCGATCTACAAGCGCCTTTGGGAACACCGTGGGCAGCTGGAACATCTTCACGAGGCACTGGCCTTCTACCGGGCCGCCCATGAACGCAATCCGCAACAGGATATGGGCTACGGCGGGATCAACGCCGCCTATATCCTCGATCTGCTGTCGGCACGGGGACGCGGCATCGCCGCCCGAACCGGCACCTCCACAAAGTATGCGGAAGACCTCGCCGACCAGGCGAAGCGATTGCGCGAACGGATGGTCGCCGACCTGCCGAAGGCGGCCGAGCAGGATCCATTGCTGCTCTCTCAATACTGGTTCGTGGTGACGCTCGCCGAAATCTACTTCGGCCTCGGCAACTACGAGGAAGCCGCTGAGTGGTTGGCCAGAGCGAAGGCTCTCGAGGCCAGGGAATGGGAGAAACAGACCACCTTTCGCCAGCTGGTCTCCATCGCCCGCCTCCAGGGGCAGCCAACTCCCGCCGAAGGCACCTCGGTATCCGACTGGGCGCCGGCCTGGCAGGCCCTCGCCGCCTTTCTGGGAGAGGCAAAAACCCCGCTGGCGCTCTCCTGCTACCGAGGCAAGGTCGGGCTGGCCCTGTCCGGCGGCGGTTTCCGGGCCTCCTTCTATCACCTCGGCGTGTTGGCCCGACTGGCGGAAATGGACGTGCTGCGCAGCGTGGAAGTGCTCTCCACCGTCTCCGGTGGCAGCATCGTCGGTGCCCACTACTACCTGATGGTGAAGCATGAGCTGGAGACCAAGGCGGACGAGACGATTACCCGGGACACCTACCTCGAGATCGTCCGCGATCAGCAGCGGCAGTTTCTCGCCGGCGTACAGCGCAACCTGCGCACCCGCGCGCTCTCCAGCCTCCCCGCGAATCTCAGGATGATCTTTACCAAAAGTTACACCCGCAGTCACCGCTTGGGCGAGCTGTACGAGGCGCTGCTGTTCTCCCGGGTGAAGGACGATCATCCCAAGGACCAGTCACGTCCACTGGGTGGGCTGCTGATCAAGCCCGCGGGGGATCCCGACAAGGAGCGCTTCAAGCCGAGATTCTCCAACTGGCGTCGACGCGCCAAGGTGCCTGTGTTGTTGCTCAATGCCACGACCCTCAACACCGGCCACAGCTGGCAGTTCACCGCCCGCTGGATGGGAGAACCGCCGGGACTGATCGGTGAGCAAGTCGATGCCAACGAACGTCTGCGCCGGCCGTATTACGAGAATCTTCCCACCGAGGCACTCAAGCGCTATCCCCTGGGCCATGCCGTGGCGGCCTCGGCCTGTGTCCCGGGTCTGTTCGAGCCGCTGACCGTGGATGGCTTGTACGATGACCGCATCATCCGTCTGGTGGATGGCGGTGTCCACGACAACCAAGGCATCTCCGGCCTGCTCTGCGAGGACTGTTCACTGATGCTGTGCAGCGATGCCTCTGGCCAGATGGAGGACCAGCACAACCCCTCGGACAGCCTGATCGGCCCGCCACTGCGCGCCAATGATATCCTGATGAAGCGGGTGCGGGAGATTCAGTACCAGGACCTGCTGAACCGCCTGGACAGCCAGGCCCTGCAGGGCGTGTTCTTCATCCATCTCAAGCAAGAGCTTGGCGTACCACATGTGGACTGGAGAGGCTGCGAGGACCCGACTCCACCGCCTGCCTCCGACGGCAACACCACGGCCTACGGTGTGGACCGGGACATCCAGCGACAGCTCGCCGCCATTCGCACCGACCTGGACAGTTTCACCGAAGTCGAGGCCCACGCCTTGATGCTGGACGGCTATCTGATGGCCGAGCACCAGTTCAAGCAGTTGCAGCGGCAGCATGAAAAGTCCGGACGGCCAGGCACCTGGGGGGACTACGACATCCAAGCACCGCGCGGCGACTGGCCGTTTCTCGCCCTGGAGGCCATCGTCCGGCAACCCCCGGATAGCGCCGATCCCCGTCGTCAGGACCTCGGAAAGCAATTAAAGGAGGCATCGAGGCGCCTGTTCAAGGTCCGGCATCTGGTACCCGGCGTGACCACGGGGGCCTGGATCGCGGCAGCGATCATTGGACTT
The DNA here is from genome assembly GCF_017584085.1 of Halomonas sp. BM-2019. Lineage (NCBI taxonomy): Bacteria > Pseudomonadati > Pseudomonadota > Gammaproteobacteria > Oceanospirillales > Halomonadaceae > Halomonas > Halomonas sp. BM-2019. The sequence continues at coordinate 1,972,265 of NZ_CP071922.1, read as the reverse complement.
CTGGGAATGGGAGTCGTATGGGCCTATTGGGATACACCTCTCTACAGCTTGACGGTCGGCGCCTTTATTCTGGTTATCGTGCTCGCGGTCGCTGCGCCCCTGATACTGGGCCCTGAATCCGTGAGGCCGACCCCATTAAGTGCTTCTAACCCACTGACCTGCATGGCAATATAGTGGATATCGCCATTCACCCAGACAGTGCCATGCCCAACGTCAAATT
>NZ_CP071922.1:1970118-1971945 GCF_017584085.1 Halomonas sp. BM-2019 | reverse complement strand
GTCGTGCCCTATGATAAGGTTGTATCATTCTGCAAACGCTTTGGTATTCCCCTGATTACCGTTGCTGATGAGCATCGCCTCGCCAGCGAAACGGCGCAACAAGCAATTGTTGCTGCGGTACGGGAAGTGTACAACTAGTGAGTTGCGTTATGGGAGCTATAAATTCCGTGAATGACTAAAATAGCCCTTGTCAGACCTGCTTAAATTCAAAACAGCCACAATTTCGCGTATAATCCCCCCGTTTTCTAAATTGCTGGCCGTTCTCTGTGAACGGCGGGTATCTACTTGAGAGGAATCATTTGTGTTAGAACAGTATCGCGCACATGTGGCCGAGCGCGCCGCAGAAGGAATTCCACCAAAGCCTCTGAACCCAGAGCAAGTTGCAGACTTGGTTGAGTTACTGAAAAACCCACCAGCCGGTGAAGAAGCGTTTTTGCTTGAATTAATCAGCGATCGCGTTCCTCCGGGTGTTGACGAAGCCGCGTACGTAAAAGCGGGCTTCTTAGCTGCAATTACCAAAGGTGAAGTCACCTCACCAATTATCGATAAGAAATTAGCGATTAAATTGCTCGGTAACATGCACGGCGGTTACAACATCGAAACCTTAGTGTCGTTGCTCGATGACGCTGAACTCGCGGAAGCTGCGGGTGAAGAACTCAAGCACACTATTTTGATGTTCGATGCGTTCCACGACGTCGAAGAGCGCATGAAAGCCGGTAACGCTGTAGCAAAAGCTGTGGTTGAGTCATGGGCTAATGCAGAATGGTTCACTAGCCGCCCTGAAATGCCAGAAAAAATTACCGCGACTGTGTTTAAAGTTACGGGTGAAACCAACACCGACGATTTATCACCAGCACCAGATGCATGGTCTCGTCCAGACATCCCATTGCATGCCAAAGCCATGTACAAAATGCCACGCGAAGGCATCACCAACGCAGCTGAGCAAATTGCTGAGCTGAAAGAAAAAGGCAACCCAGTTGCTTTCGTTGGTGACGTTGTGGGTACAGGTTCTTCACGGAAGTCAGCAACGAACTCAGTGTTATGGTTCATCGGTGATGACATGCCAGGTACCCCGAACAAGCGTTCTGGCGGTATTTGTATCGGTGGCAAAGTTGCACCAATTTTCTTCAACACCATGAAAGACACAGGAACCTTGGTGTTTGAAGCAGACGTTGACCAAATGAACATGGGTGATGTGATTCACATTTACCCACTCGCGGGCAAAATTGAAAACGCAGCGGGCGAAGTAATCGCTGAATACCAGTACGCGTCTGATGTGATTATCGACGAAGTCCGCGCCGGTGGCCGGATCAACTTGATCATCGGTCGTGGCTTGACCACCAAAGCGCGTGAGTCTCTCGGCCTCGGTCGTTCAGACTTGTTCCGTACGCCAGAGCAGCCAGCCGACAGCGGTAAAGGGTTCACCTTAGCGCAGAAAATGGTCGGTAAAGCTTGTGGTATCGACGGCGTTCGCCCAGGTACTTACTGTGAGCCACGCATGACCACGGTTGGTTCGCAAGACACTACCGGCCCAATGACGCGTGACGAACTGAAAGACTTAGCATGCTTAGGCTTTAACGCCGACTTAGTCATGCAGTCATTCTGTCACACGGCTGCGTATCCGAAGCCAGTTGATATCGAAACTCAGCACACCTTACCCGACTTCATCATGAACCGTGGCGGTGTATCGTTGCGTCCAGGTGACGGAATTATTCACAGCTGGTTGAACCGTATGCTGATGCCAGACACGGTCGGTACTGGTGGTGACTCACACACGCGTTTCCCACTAGGTATTTCGTTCCCTGCGGGTTCAGGTTTGGTTGCGTT
>NZ_CP071922.1:1969585-1970018 GCF_017584085.1 Halomonas sp. BM-2019 | reverse complement strand
CATCATTGATGTGAAGCCTTATCTACCCTATGCAGATGCTCATCCAGATGCACGCGGGGGTTATGCGGATGATCGGCCAACCACCGGATTGCGCACCGAATTTGGCGTCGAAGCGTTACAACAGATTGGGCAACAGCAGAGTCAATATCCGCATTTAAAGTCATTTATCGAAGAAGTTTTGGCCCAAGACCCTCGCCCTGCTTATCAAAAAGACACGCACCTTGCCAAAGACTATGGAATGCATTTATATCATTTCAACATAAAGTGGCGTGTCGAGAACGACATCAATTACGTGTTTTCGATCGAACCCGAATAAGCCGGCTATTTCTGCCACAAAACTATTGGTTGCCTCGTGTCTCCCCTGCTAGAATGCCTGCTTTACAACAGGACATCAGGACGAGAATCCCCGCCATGCGCACGAGTCAGTACCTAC
>NZ_CP071922.1:1968379-1969575 GCF_017584085.1 Halomonas sp. BM-2019 | reverse complement strand
AGAAGTCATTAGCCATCAACTTATGCTCCGTGCGGGCATGGTCCGCAAGGTGGCCTCGGGCCTGTACACATGGACACCGACGGGCTTACGTGTGCTTCGTAAGGTTGAGCAAGTGGTTCGTGAGGAAATGGAAAAAGCGGGAGCCATCGAAATCTTAATGCCAATGGTTCAGCCCGCTGACTTGTGGGAAGAGTCCGGTCGTTGGGAAGACTATGGTCCAGAGCTTCTGCGCTTGAAAGATCGGCATCAACGTGACTTCGTATTAGGTCCAACGCACGAGGAAGTTATCAGTGAACTGGTTCGTAAAGAAATCAGCAGCTACAAACAGTTGCCGATGAACCTGTTCCAAATCCAAACCAAGTTCCGTGATGAAATTCGTCCTCGTTTTGGTGTCATGCGTTCACGTGAGTTCATCATGAAAGATGCATACTCATTCCACACGACACAAGCGTCGCTTGAAGATACATATCAAGCCATGTATCAGGCGTACTGCAATATTTTCTCGCGACTAGGCCTCGATTTCCGCCCGGTCATTGCCGATACCGGTTCCATTGGTGGAAGTGTTTCCCATGAGTTCCACGTACTCGCGGGCTCTGGCGAGGACGATATCACATTTTCAGACAGCTCAGAGTATGCCGCGAACGTTGAGCTTGCAGAGGCTGTTGCGCCTTCGGATACTGCACCTACTGCATCACGCGACTTAGAAAAAGTAGCTACACCAAACGCAAAAACCATCGCTGCACTTGTTGAGCAATTTGATGTAGCCATTGAGCAAACCGTAAAGACATTGATTGTTCACGGTGCGGATGACGAGGGAAAACCAAGCAATAAGTTAGTGGCTCTGATCATTCGTGGCGACCACACCCTCAATGATATTAAAGCAGCAAAACACCCGAAGGTGGGGTCACCACTGCAATTTGCCAGTGACGAGAAAATTCGTGAAGTCATTGGCGCCGGCCCCGGTTCACTCGGCCCAGTCGGTCTTGGTATCCCATGCATTGTTGATCGCAGTGTTGCGTGTATGGCTGATTTCTCTGCGGGTGCGAACGAAGACGGCTTCCACTATTTCGGAATTAACTGGGAGCGGGATGTGGCCCTTCCAGAAGTGGCCGACTTGCGCAACGTCGTCGCAGGAGACCCAAGTCCGGACGGTAACGGAACCCTTGGGATCGCACGTGGTATTGAGGTGGGCCATA
>NZ_CP071922.1:1956159-1968279 GCF_017584085.1 Halomonas sp. BM-2019 | reverse complement strand
TGGTTGAACTGGCTGAATCCGCAGAGAGCGATGCGCGGCGCTTTCCGGAAAGCACTGATCGCCGTGCTGGGTTTCGTGCTCGCCACCGTCCACCTGACAATCTTTGACCCCTTGTTTCTCAGACGCGGGCGGCTCAAGCGGCTGCTCGACCTGAACCGACCCGGAGACAGCTGATGCCCCCGCTCTGTTTCGTGCTGATGCTCTTTGGCCACAAGCTGGTCTCCTTTGGGGCGCTGGTCGATTTCGACGCCGTCTTCGAGGCACTCGTCCGGCTACCCTGACCTTGATGAACAACCTGGCCGAGACGCTGCGGGACCAGCCTACGAGCACTTGTGACGCGCGACTTCTGCCGCCCTCTGACAACTATACTTCCGGTGGGCAGTGCCTGAGTGAGCCCCGGGCACGATAACCCCTTCCTCTCGCAAGGGCGCGGTTGAAGGATATACCGGATGTCCGACGGGTAAGAACAGGAGCCCCACGCTCATGAACCCCGCCACCCCTCCCCCCTGGGACCTGTTCATCAGCTACCGGCGCACAGACGCCGACATCGTGGACGCCTTGGCGGCGGCGCTGGAACGCGCCGGGGTCGGCGTCTGGCTTGACCGCAGCGAGATCGACGATGCCGACAGCATCCAGGCTCGCATCGATCAGGGGCTGGCCAACAGCCGCGCCCTGCTCGCCTGGTATTCGGCGGACTATCCGCACTCCCGCCCCTGCCAGTGGGAGCTGACCGCCGCGCTGATCGCCGCCCGCGGCGAGACCGCGCCGGTGCGCCGGCTGCTGGTGGTCAATCCGGAAATCGACGCGGATCACCTGGTGCTGCCTGAACTGCGAGACATCGAGCACCTCTCGGCCCCCGCCGGGGTATCCGATGCGGCGGGTGTGGACACCCTCGCCGAGCGCATCGTGAAACTGCTGCAGCCCATCCAAGGAACCTTCGGTGCGCGCGCCTTGGCCCGGCCGCCCTGGCACGGCTACGCGGCGCTGGGCTCCAACCGCTTCGTCGGCCGGGTGCAGGCCCTGTGGGACATCCACGCCGCCCTGAGCGCCGGCGACTTCGCCATCGTCAGCGGCCAGCCGGCACCGGTCAGCCGCGGCCAACTCGCCCAGGTGCGGGGCAGCGGCGGCATCGGCAAGTCGCTGCTGGCCGAGGAATACGCGCTACGCTTCGGCGCCTTCTGGCCGGGCGGGGTGTTCTGGCTACGCGCCTACGGCCACAGCGACCGGCCGGAGGAGTCCGCCGCAGCGCTGGCCCAGCGGCGCGACGACGAATACCGCGACCAGCTCGGCAACTTCGCCCTGGCTCAGGGGGTGGACATCCGCGAACTGGACACCCGACAGATCCGCGCCCTGCTCACCAACCGGCTGCAGGAACTGGGGCCCTATCTGTGGATCGTCGACGACCTGCCCGACGGCGACCGGGCCGAGCTGGAGCGCTGGCTGGCGCCCTCCAGCAACGGCCAGACCCTGCTCACCACCCGCTCGCGCCGCCACGACGCCCTGGGCAAGCCCATCGACCTGGGCCTGCTGCCCCATTCCGATGCCCGCGCCCTGCTCACCCGCGACCACGCCCCGCAGGATGACGCCGAGCGGAAGGCCGTGGAGGACATTCTCACCCGCCTGGAAGGCCATGCCCTGGCGCTGGACGTGGCCCGCGCCGCCTGCCAGCGGCAGGGTTACCAGGGCTTCCTGGCGCGGCTGCAACAGCCGGACCGCGACGCCTTGGCGCTGGCCGCAGAGCTGGCCGGGGAACTGCCCAACGGCCACAACCCGAGCATCGCCGTCACCTTTCTCGGCAGCATCCAGGCGCTGCCGCCCGAAGGCCTGGATTTCTTGCGCCTGTGCGCCCAGCTGGCCGCCGCGCCGGTGGAGCGCAGCCTGGTCGCCCGCTGCCTGGCGATCGTCGAGGGTCTGGAGGAAGAGACCGCCGAGGACCGCGCCGACCTCGGCATGCACCAGGCCATCCAGGCTTCGCTGGCCGAAGCGGTGCGCGGCCGCCAGGCCGCCACCGTCCACACCCTGATCGCCCGCACCCTGCGCCTGCATGATGCTGCCGAGACCGACCGCCAACGCGCTCTGCGCGAAGCGGCGCTCAACGTGCTCGCATCGGACTTGGAACAGGTGACCGACATCCGTCATCACGACGCGCTGCAGGACGCCCTGGCCCACGCCAGGGTGCTGGCCGAACAGCCGGGCACCGCCGCGGAATACGCGCTTACCGGCTGGCTCGGGCGCTATGAACTGGAGCGGGCCAATTACCGGGACGCGGAACGGCTCTATCGCCAGCAGTCCGAGGGGTATACCCGCCTGTTCAGCGAGGCGCACCCCGACACCCTGACCTCGATGAACAACCTGGCCGTGACGCTGCGGGACCTGGGCGATCTCGCCGCCGCGCGGGTCCTGCACGAGCTGGTGCTGGCCGCGTGCCGCCGCGTGCTCGGCGAGGAACACCCCCACACATTGAGTTCGATGAATAACCTGGCCGGGACCCTGCGGGCCCAGGGCGATCTCGCCGCGGCACGTGCCCTGCAGGAGCAGGTGCTGGCCGCCCGGCGCCGAGTGCTCGGCGAGGAGCACACCGACACTTCCATAACCGCCTGGAATCTTTTGATGACCCTGTATGAAATGCAGGACGACCCGGCGGCCCATACTATTCTTGATGAGAACCTGCTCTGGCTCCTGCAGCGCGATCCCACCTCCCTCACGGCCGATCAGCGCGAGATCCGGGAAATGCTGCGGGACGCACTGAGCGGCTAACCCGATATCCCGAAGGAATCCTCCATGCACCGCCCCCTCTGCTTCGTCCTGATGCCCTTCGGCAAGAAGCCCACCCCGGCCGGGACCCTGGTGGACTTCGACGCCGTCTACCGGGACCTTATCGCCCCCGCCATCGAGGCGGCCGGGCTCGACCCTCTACGCGCCGACGAGGAGATGACCGGGGGCATCATCCACAAGCCCATGGTCGAGCGGCTGATCCTGTGCGAGTACGCGGTGGCCGATCTCACCACCGCCAACGCCAACGTGTTCTATGAGCTGGGCCTGAGGCACGCGGTACGTGCGGCCAGCACGGTGCTGATTTACGCCGAGGAGAGCGGCCAGCTGCCCTTCGACGTGGCGCCCCTCAGGGCCCTGGCCTACCGGCTCGGTGCCGAAGGCACGCCGGGGGAGCCTTCGGCCGGTTGCGCCGCCCTGACCGAGCGGCTGCGCGAGGCCCGTCACGCGGCGCCGGACAGCCCGGTGTTCCAACTGGTGGAGGGCTTTCCCGACATCCAGCGTCTCAAGACCGATGTCTTCCGGGAACGGGTGGCCTACGCCGACGACATCAAGCAGAAGCTGGCCGCTGCGCGCCGGCAGGGGGTGGAGGCGGTGCGCGCGGTGGAGGGGGAACTGGGCACGCTCGATGACGCCGAGGCCGGGGTGGTGATCGATCTTTACCTTTCCTACCGGGCGGTCAAGGCCTGGCAGGCGATGATCGACCTGGTCCCGAGGATGCCCCCACCGCTCGCGACCACCGTGCTGGTACAGGAGCAGCTGGGCCTGGCCCTGAACCGGGCCGGCCGCGGCGAGCAGGCCGAGCGGGTGCTGCTGGAACTGATCGCCCGGCGCGGCCCCAGCAGCGAGACCTACGGTATCCTCGGCCGCGTCTACAAGGACCGCTGGGAGCAGGCCGCCCAGGCCGGCGACACCCTGCTCGCCAAGGGGCTGTTGAACAAGGCCATCGACGCCTACCTCAAGGGCTTCGAGGCCGACTGGCGCGACGCCTATCCCGGTGTCAATGCCGTTACCCTGATGGAGCTGCGGGACCCGCCCGATCCCCGCCGGGAGAGGCTGATCCCCGTGGTGGCCTACGCCGTGGAGCGGCGCATCGCCTCGGGCAAACCCGACTACTGGGACCACGCCACCCTGCTGGAGCTGGCGGTGCTGGCCCAGGATGAAGCGGCCGCGATGGCCGCCCTGGCCGACGCCCTGGCCGCCATTCGCGAGCCCTGGGAGCCGGAGACCACCGCCCGCAACCTGCGGCTGATCGGCGAGGCCCGGCAGCGGCGGGGAGAGGGTGTGCCCTGGGCGCAGGAAGTTGAGACGGCCCTGATCAGCAGAACACAGGGGAGCACCTGAACCGTCATGCCTTCGAAACGCGCTCGACCCTCTGCAGACTGTCCTCGATTACCGCCGTGAGATAGCCAGGATGGAAGACGTCTCCTTGCTGGGCGGAGAGCCCCACGTCGTTTTCCTGGCCATCCTGCTGGTCTCGGTACCCCTTGCCGTCATCCTGTCGCTGATCGTTCTCCGGCGCTATCGCAAGGCGGTGCTGCGTTCCATGATGGCCGCGGCGCAGGACGGTGACGACACGACCGCCATGCGCCTCGCCTTGGAGGATCAGCCCGGGGAACGGAGTGGTGTCACCGAGCTTCCCATCCAGACCTTCGATCATCGATCCCGGCCAGAGCCGGCCCCGGCCACCGGGCCGATGCGCCGCGGCGGGCGGGCACGGCGCCGAGCGGCCCTGGTGTACGGCGTCGCCGGCGCGCTGCATGCCGCGATCGCCACCACCCTGCTGTTTCTGTTCAACGACATCGAGTTTCTGCCCGTGCGCACCGCCTCGGTGTGGTTTCTGATGGCCTGGCCCGTGGTCCCGACCCTGGTCCTGGTGGCCGTCGGCAATCGCTATCTGAAACTCCTCGGTCCGGTCGCCTTTCTGGCGGCATCCTGGTTGCTGAGCCCCATCCCCTTCGTTGAGTTCATGATCATCTGGGCGGTGTACATGGGCATGCCGACGCTGTTCCTGCTGGCCGTGGGCAACCGGCGGCTGCGCGCGGTGGGGCCCATCCTGCTGGTCGTCGTGTTTCTGGTGGTCGGCGGGATGCTGATGGCCTTGAACACGCTCTTATGGCTGCTGGTCAGCAGCGGGAATCTGGATGTGTGGCCGGTCGCTGTCGTGATCGGGCTGACGATGCTGGGGGGCTTCGGCCTGGCGGCCTGGCGCTTTCTGCGCTGGATCGCCCGGCGCTTCCAGCGCAAGCAGAGCAGCGATCAGATGCTGCTGCTGGATGCCTGGTGGCTGCTGTTCACCCTCTGGCAGTGCATCTTCCTGTCCATACCGGGCGGCCTGCTGGGACTCCTGGGGCTGCTGGCCTTTGCCGGCTACCGGCTGGTGCTCGGCATTGGCCTGCGGCCGCTGCATGCGGCCGCCGCTCGGCTCTCCCCCGCGAGGCTCCTGCTGCTGCGGGTATTCGGTTTTCGGCGGCGCAGCGAGCACCTACTCGATGAGCTGGGGCTGCGCTGGCGCTATGCGGGCAGCGTACAGCTGATCGCCGGGCCCGATCTGGCCACCGCGAACCTGGAACCCCATGAGTTTCTCGAGTTCCTGGGCGGGCGCCTGGAGCGTGGCTTCATCAAGGATGCCGGGGATCTGGAGCAGCGGTTACGGGAGATGGATCTCGCGCCGGACCCGGACGGCCGCTTCCGGATCAACGAGTTCTTCTGCCACGATGACACCTGGCGCCTGGCCCTCAAGCGTCTGGCCGCCGAGAGCGACGGCGTGCTGATGGACCTGCGGGGCTTCTCCCCTGCCAATCGGGGTTGCCTGTACGAGCTGCGACAACTGCTGGAGCTGGTGCCGTTGCCGTCCATCATCCTGACGGTGGACGGCAGCACCGACGAGGCCTTCCTCACGGCCACCCTCGACGCCATCTGGTCGTCGCTGCCTGCCGGCCGCTCCCCCGCCAGCGGGCCGCTGCGCATCCTGCGCGTGGAACGCCAGAGCCCCGCCGAGGTACGCCAGCTGGGCACCCTGCTCGACATGGCCGTCGGATCGAGTCCGCACAGACAGGGCGCCGCGGCAGAACAGGCCACTGCCCAGCGCCCTTGAGGCTGTTCACGGCCACGGCGCTTTCGGCTCGCCGAGCGGCTAAAATCGTAAAGCAAGCCGGTGGCTTCCGAGAGGCGTGCTCCGGATGGTCCAGACCCTGCGAATTTTCATCTCCTCCCCCGGCGACGTGGGCCAGGAGCGGGCGATCGCCGAGCGGGTGATCGCACGGCTGCGGGGTGAGTTCGGGGCATCGGCGCGGCTTGAACCCCTCCTGTGGGAACACGAGCCGGTACGTGCGACCCGCTCCTTTCAGGAGCAGATCGTTCGCCCCGCCGAGACCGACATCGTCGTCTGCATCCTGTGGTCGCGTCTGGGCACGCGCTTGCCCGACGGGTTCGAACGACGGCCGGACGGCACGCCCTATGAATCCGGCACCGCGTTCGAATTCGAGGATGCCAGCCGCGCCTTCGATGAGCACGGCGTGCCCGACCTGCTGGTCTACCACAAGACGGCCGAACCACTGGTCTCGCTGCGTGACCCGGAGCGCCTGCGCCGCCAGCAAGCGCAGTGGGCGGCGCTGGAAGCCTATCTCAGGCGCTGGTTCTGGAATGCGGACGGAACCTTCAGGGCCGGTTTCTCCCAGTTCGAGACCGTCGAGGAATTCGAGCAGCTGCTCGAAGCACACCTGCGCCGCCTGATCGGCGACAAGCTGAAGGACAAGCTGAAGAAAGACGGGATCGAGCCCGGCGAAGACCGCAGCGTCGTGACCTGGCATCGCGGCTCGCCGTTCCGGGGCCTCGAGGTGTTCGAGTTCGAGCACGCGCCGGTGTTCTTCGGGCGCACCCGGGCGATCGGGGAACTGCGGGAGGCGCTGGTCCATCAGGCGGCCCGGGGCCGCGCCTTCGTGCTGGTGTTCGGCATGAGCGGCTGTGGCAAGTCCTCCTTGGTGCGCGCCGGCCTGCTGCCGATCCTCACCCAGCCGGGTGTGATCGAGGGTGTCGGGCTGTGGCGCTGGTGCGTGTTCCGTCCCAGCGATGCCGCAGGCGGGCTGTGCGATGGCCTGGCCCGTTGGCTGACCGCCGAGGGGGTGCTGCCCGAGCTGAGTGAGGCGGGCGCCAGCGTCGAGGAGCTGGCCGAGGCCTTTCGCCAGGCCCCGGAACAGGCCATCCCGCTGCTGCGCATGGGGTTGCACCGCGCCGCCGAGGCGGAAGGCGAGCGAGAGAAGCTGGTGCGCCCCCCCGAGCCCCGACTGGGGGTCGTCATCGATCAGCTGGAGGAGCTGTTCACCCTCGACTGGATCGACGCCAGGGAGCGGGAGCGGTTCGTCGCGCTGCTGTCCGCCCTGGCGCAGAGCGGTCCGGTCTGGGTGATCGCCACCATGCGCAGCGACTTCTATCACCGCTGTGCCGAGCTGCCCGTCCTGACCATGCTCGCCGGGGACGCGGGCCAGTACCACCTGCTGCCGCCCCGGCCGGCCGAGATCGGCCAGATGATCCGCCAGCCGGCGCAGGCGGCGGGGCTTGCCTTCGAGGTCGATCCGAAAAGCGGAATCGGCCTCGATGCGGCCATCGAGGAGGCCGCCGTCCGCGACCCGGGGGCGCTGCCGCTGCTGGAGTTCACGCTGGAGGCGTTGTATCAGGCGGCGCATCGGGCCCAGCGCCGGGTGCTGAGCTTTGATAGCTACCAGGCCCTTGGCGGACTGGAAGGCGCGCTGGCGCAACGCGCCGAGGAGACCTTCGAGGGCTTGCCGGAGGCGGTGCAGAAGGCCTTGCCTGCGGTGCTGGCCGCGCTGGTGACGGTCGACCCGCGGCAGGACAAGCCGGCGGCCGCACGCCGGGTACCGCTGGACGCGGTCGCCTCCACCCCCGAAGCCACAGCCCTGGTCGATGCCCTGATCCAGGCCCGGCTCCTGGTGGCCGACCGAACGGACGGCAGCGACGGCAAAGGCAAAGTAGTGGTGCGCGTGGCCCACGAGGCGCTGTTGGCACACTGGCCGCGGCTGCGGGCATGGATAGAGGAAAATCGGGACTATCTGCGCACCCGGGCAAGGGTCGAAGCGGCGGCGGCGCTTTGGCTGCAGAACAACAAGGACAAAGCCTTCCTGCTGGTGCCAGGCAAGCCCTTGACCGAGGCCAGGGAGCTGCTGGCCCGACACCGCCCGGAGTTGGAGTCGTCGGTTGTCGATTTCATCGAGGCCTCGATCTGGAAGGCCCGGCGCAAGCGTATCTCGCTCGGTGCCGTTGCCGTTGCGATCGTATTGGCTATCGGAGTCGCCGTCTTACAAGGTCAGGAAGTCGCACGCCAGGTTCAGGAAACAGCGCGCCAGGAGAATATTGCCCTTGCCCGGCAGCTGATCTATCAAGCCGAAGCACTACGCGATCAGCCCGAGCGCCTGGAAGAGAGGGTACGGACGGCGCTGCAGGCGCTGGTGCACTTCAAGGAACTGGACATGCCTTCCGTCGAGGCCGATCAGGCCGTTCGCCGGGGGATGGCGCTGCTGCCGATTCCCGCCGGCGAGTACCATCTCGATATCGGGGCGATCAGTGCCGAAGCGGCGGTCTTCGACCCGACGGGACGGTTTCTCGCCGTAGCGGACGAGCGCTCTCGAGTCCTGGTGTGGGATACGGTGCAGGAGCGGCAACATGCCGCCTGGTCTGATGACCTTCCTGCATCGGCCTCGGTGCTGGCGGTGGATGTCAGTATGGACGGCGCACACCTGGCCACCTTGGCTTACGATGCGAGCCCGAACGCTGGTGTCTCGACGGTGACGGTCTGGCAGCTTCCTGAAGGGCGTCCTCGTATCGCCTTTCAACGGCAGGGGCGGCTGGAAAGACTGCGGCTAAGCCCGACAGGCCAGCAGGTATATGCAAGCAAGCACTTGGAGCCATGGTGGGGATGGCATATCGCCAGCGGCGAGGAGCTTGAACCTTTTGCGGACACCCAATTCGTCCACTACGACCTGGCCTTCAGCCCCGACGGCCGGCATGTGGCGACCGCCATCCGCGAGAAGGGCACTCGAGATCATATCGTCCGCATTTTAGAGGTAGACACCGGCAAGGAAAGCAATCGCTGGGTGGAAGATGCGCGGGTTGGCTCGCTGGGCTGGACGGCGGATTCGCGGAAAATCCTCATCGGCACGCCCGAGACCGTGCTATCGCGGGAGGCGGCAACCGGTCAGCAAAGGGCCAGTTATCCCCGGGACGGTTCCGGATTTGTACTGAGTCCGGATGAACGCTTGATCGCCGAGCGCATGGAGGGCAACACCACACAGGCAGAGGTGAGGATGGCTGAGACCGGTCATGAACGCTTTCGCCTCAGCCACCCTGCCGAGATCAAAGCGATGGGGTTTCGAGCGGGCAGTCGCTCGATCGTGACGCTCACAGTTGGTGCAGGTGCAGGTGATCGCAAGCTTCACGTATGGACGCTGGAGGGAAGCCGTTGGTTGGCGGAGCTGAGCCACGACGATGCCATCACTCGCCTGGACTTCAGCTCCGATAGCACGCTGGTGGTCACGGGCAGTGCGACCGGCGAACGCTGGTGGAAACTTCCCGCCCAGCATGAAGCCCTCGAGCTTCCCCGGGAGTCCAGCAGCGAAGCGGCTGCCCCCGGCCCCGGCCAATACCAGGTACGCCCAAGCGGATGGCCGGTTCCGCCAGGCGAGAAGAGCCGCGTCGATATCCTGGACGTGAGGGGAGAGAGGCTTGAAAGCCTTGAGTTTCCATCTTTCGTTCTGGCCGCGGCGATCAGCCGTGGTGGGCGCCGTTTGGCGGTCGTTACAGGCGACATTACGCGCGGGGGCTGGAGGCTCACTTTGGAGATCTGGGATCCGCACCGCGGTGAACGCCTGGAGGCAATCCCGTACCCGGTGCTGGTGGCTGACGCCTATGCAGGATTTCTCGCATTCAGCCCGGATGACCGATTCATCGCCACGGCCAGCCGAGAGGGCTTCACGCTCTGGGATGCGGAAAGGCTGGCTCAGACGGGCATCATCCCGCATCCCGCTCCGCGGACCCTGGCCTTCCAGCCGCATGGAAACCTGGCGGCGACGGCGGGCCGGGATCAAGGCATTCGCATCTGGGACCGAGCCAACTGGCTGGAGATCGCGAGGATAACAGAGTTGGAGGACGGGCTGACGAAGGAACTCGTGCTGAGTCCCGATGGCCGCTGGCTGGCGACCTTGAGCGACGATGGCGTCGTGCGGCTCTGGCTGCTGCAGCCCGATGACCTCATCGCTCAAGCCTGTGCCCGTCTGCGGGGGGCTTGCCCGTAGACTTGCTTGTAGTGGAGCCTGGCACCGCGCCCGGCGAAGCGATAAGGCCATTTCCAACTACACTTCATCCAGGCAGTCGCCTGGATGAAGGCGCCTCTGTTCGCCCTCCCCGATCAGGCTCCACCCGACCGAAGCCTGCCACGTCCACCGAGGAGACCGCCGCCATGTCCGTGGTACCCAAAAGCTGGATGCCCAAGGCCGCGATGCAGCGCATCGTCTTCCACTGGACCGCCGGCGCCTATCGGGCCTCGGCCCTGGATCGCAAGCACTACCACATCCTGATCGAGAGCGACGGCAAGCTGGTGCAGGGGACTCACTCCATCGCCGACAACGCCTCCACCGCGGATAACCACTACGCCGCCCACACCCGCCGGCTCAACACCGGCTCCATCGGCATCTCGGTCTGCTGCATGGCTGAGGCCCGGGAGCGCCCCTTCGATGCCGGGCGTTTCCCGATGACCGAGACGCAATGGCACAGCATGGCCCAGGTCGCCGCCGACCTCTGCGACGCCTATACGATTCCCGTCACGCCCCAGACGGTACTCGGCCATGGTGAGGTGCAGGGCACCCTGGGCGTCCAGCAGCTGGGCAAATGGGACCCGCTAGCCCTGCCCTGGGAGCCCACGCTCTCCCCCGCCCAGGTCGGCGAGCGCTTCCGCAATCTGGTCAGCGCCCTGCTCCAGGGGGTCGACAGCGATGACTCCCTCGGCGCGGAGCTGGCGGCCCAGCTGTTCGGCAGGCCGCTCCAGGGCGCCCTGCATGCCGACGAGGACGCCTTTCTGCGGGTGGAGAGCCTGGTCGAGGATGGCGAGCGCGCCGCCGATCGCTGGCAGCTGCTGAACGCCTCCCAGGACGGGCTGGTCCTGCTGCCCGGCGGCGCCACGGAGCCGGTGTTCCTGGAGTGCGTGTTCCTGGACGGCGAGACGACGATCCCGGACGAGGCCAAGGAGGCCGAGGTCGCGGCCCTGGTGATGGCACACGGCTATGTGCGAGCCGAAGAGCTGGCCACCGCCCTGGACGCGCCCCTGGTCTTCGATGCGGACAAGAACCTGCTCGAGATCGGGGAAAAGCCCACCCGGCGCCGCTCCCGGGCGTCGTCCAGTCCCGAACCGCGGCGCCTGGTCGTCAAGCGCGGCGATACCCTGTTCGCCCTCGCCGCCCGCCATCTGGGCAACGGCAGCCGCTGGCCCGAGCTGCTCCAGGCCGATGGCACGCCCTTCGACGAGGCCTCCGCCCGACGCCTGGCACCCGGTGACGTGGTCCTGGTTCCGGCTCGGCCCGGATCGCTCCCTCCCGATGAGCCCGACGCCACCGGCAAGGCGGCGGACCCGGCCCAGGACGCGACCACCACGGACGACCTGGTCCGGCTGGATCCCTCGGCCACCGACGCGCTGATCGAGCGCTGCATCGATGCCGCCGACCCGGAGCTTCGCACCGAGGCGGCGGGCTCCATTCCCTTGATCGTGGCGGAATGCCTGGTCAGCGGGGTCACCCTCAAGGCCCAGATCGCCTATGTCCTGGCGACCTCGGAGCACGAGTCGAAATGCGGTCGCTTCATGCGCGAACTGTGGGGGCCGACCGCCGCCCAGCGGGGGTACGAGGGCCGACACGATCTCGGCAACACCCAGCCCGGGGACGGTTTCCGGTTCCGCGGGCGCGGCTATGTGCAGATCTCCGGCCGGGCCAACTACGCGTTCTGGTCCCACCGCCTCGGCCTCGATCTGGTGGCGGACCCCGACCTCACCTACCAGGACCCGAGCATCGCCGCCCGCATCCTGGTCCACGGCATGCGCGACGGCACCTTCCGTCCGCCCCACAAGCTCCTCCGCCACCTCAACGAGGAGCGTACCGATTTCTACAATGCCCGTGAGATCATCAACGGCGACAGGGCCCAGGTGGATGCCGGACATGCCCAGGACCGAGGCACCCGGATCGCCAGGATCGCGGAGCGCTACCTGGCAGGGATGGAGTAATCGGCAGGGACGCCCGACCAGCGATCGGCCTAAATATAACAAATAAAGGTTATTTTAATAGCAAATAA
>NZ_CP071922.1:1930044-1955991 GCF_017584085.1 Halomonas sp. BM-2019 | reverse complement strand
CAGATCGCCTTGCCGGCCCCCCGCTACGCCGTGACCGCCGCCGTGCTGCTGCGCGCCGAGTTGATCCGCCGCTCGACCCGCAGCCAGCGCTGGGATGCACGGCTGGCCATCGCCATCGGTCCCGGCACCGGCTGGCAACCGACACAGCGGATCGGCGAGGCCAGCGCCCCCCCCTTCGTGGCCTCTGGCGAGGCCCTGGACCGGCTCAGCGCGGAGCAGCACCTGGCCCTGTGCCTGCCCGATGCCGAGGCGGGCTGCCTCCACCTGCTGATCCGCTATCTCGACGAGATGCTCGACGGCTGGACCCCGGCTGCCGCGGAGGCCGTGGCCGCGCGACTGTGTCATGCTGGGTCCCAGCAGGCCCTGGCCGAACGCCTCGGCATCAGCCAGCCCGCCGTGCACAAGCGCCTGCGCACCGCACGCTGGTCGCTGCTGCAGGAGACCCTGGCCTATCTGGAGCAGCGCTTCTCGTCATCTCTCAGGGAAGAGACCGCCACCCCATGACCACCCCGGAATCCCTGCTGCTCGCCCTGCTGCTGGCCCATCTGACCGGCGACTTCCTGCTCCAGCCCCGCCGCTGGGTCGAGGAGCGCTACCGACTGAAGCACCGCTCACGGGCCCTGCTCGCCCATGCCTCGGTTCACGCTGCGCTGGCCGCCTCGGTCCTGGGCGTCGCCGCCGCGCTGGACCCCGACCGGGGCCTGGCGGCGGTCCTGCTCGGCACCCTGGTCGTGGCGACCAGCCATTGGGCGATCGATCTGGCCAAGGCGCAGCTGCCGCGCGAGTCACTGCGCTGGTTCCTGCTCGACCAGGCGCTGCACCTGGCGGTGCTGTGCCTGCTGTGGCTGGCCTGGATCGACAGCCTGGCGCCGCTCGAGTCGCTCGCTGCCTGGCTGCTCACGCCCGAGGTGCTCGGCGTGGCGGCGGCCTACCTGGTGGTGACGCGACCCTTCTCCCTGGTCATCGCCCTGGTGCTGAAGCGCTGGAGCGACCAGCTCGAGAGCACCGGCACCCTGGCCCAGGCCGGCGCCCGCATCGGCATTCTGGAGCGCTTCCTGGTCCTGACGCTGGTGCTGCTCGACCAGTTGACGGCGGTGGGTTTCCTGCTCGCCGCCAAGTCGGTGCTGCGCTTCGGCGACCTGCGCGAGGCCCAGGACCGCAAGCTCACCGAATACGTGCTGCTGGGCACCCTGCTCAGCGTGGCCACCACCCTGGTGCTGGGCCTGACGATCCGGATGCTGCTGGAGGGCTGACGATGCCGCGACGCTGCCTGACCGCCCTGGCATGCGCCCTGCTGCTGGCCGCCTGTGCGGCGCCGGACCACCTGGAGCGCCGCGACGGCTATGTGGTGGATCACTCTCATGTGGCACCGTCCCACAACAGTCGGGTGCGCCACCTGGTGATCCACTACACCGACGTGGACGAGGCCGAGTCGCTGGCCGTGCTCACCGGACCCCATGTCAGCGCCCACTATGTCCTGCCGCTGCCGGCCCGGGAGCACGACGGGGCGCCCCTGGTCTTCCAGCTGGTGGACGAGTCGCGCCGCGCCTGGCATGCCGGGGCCAGCGCCTGGAAGAACCGCACCCACCTCAACGACACCTCCATCGGCATCGAGATCGTCAATCTGGGACCGGACCGCCCCTTTGCCGAGGTGGAGGCGCTGCTGGACGCGGATCCGCACGCGCCGCTGGAGATCGCCTGGGCACCTTACCCCGACGCCCAGATCGAGGCGCTGATCGCCCTGGCCCGCGATCTCATCGCACGCCACGCCATCCACCCCACCGACGTGGTGGCCCACTCCGACATCGCCCCGACCCGCAAGATCGACCCGGGCCCGGCCTTTCCCTGGCGCCGTCTCCACGAGGCCGGCATCGGCGTCTGGCCCGAGGAGGCCACCGTGGACCGTTACCGGGCACGCTTCGAGGCAGCGCCGCCGACCCTCGCCACCCTGCAGGCCGCGCTGGCCGCCTGGGGCTATCCGCTGACCGCCAGCGGTGAGCTCGATACCCAAACCCGCGCCGTACTGCGCGCCTTCCAGATGCGCTTCCGCCCGGCCGACTACCGCGGTCGGCCGGATGCCGAGACGGCCGCCCTGCTCTGGGCCCTGCTGGAAGGCTACCGCCCCTCGGCGCTGAGCCGAGGGGGGATCAGGCCTCGCCGTCGACCGCGAGGCCGTGACGCAGAGGAATGGGCATGGGACAGCGGGTCTCCGGAGGCGTGGGGAAAGGTCGCGTCCAGGCATTGTCGGGGACGACGACGCTGGGCAGAATCGCCGGAAGTCTACCACAGCCCTTTGGAACCCAAGGCCGCCATCAGCCACGACCAGGAGAGCCCACCATGGACGCGATCCGACTGACCACCTGCCAGGGCCAGGCCATCGCCCCCCACCTGGATGCCCTCGCCGAGCTGCGTATCCGGGTGTTCCGCGACTTCCCCTACCTCTACGACGGCGACCTCGCCTACGAGGCGGACTACCTGCGGCGCTACGCCGAGTGCCCGGCGAGCCTCTTCGTGCTGGCCTTCGACGGCGACGCCCTGGTGGGTGCCGCCACCGGCATGCCGCTGGCCGAGGACCTGGCCGAGTTCCGCGCCCCCTTCGAGGCCCAGGGCATTCCCGTGGAAGAGGTCTTCTACTACGGCGAATCGGTGCTGCTGCCCGACTATCGCGGCCACGGCATCGGCAAGGCCTTCATGGCCGAGCGCGAGGCGCATGCGCAGCGGGAAGGCTTCAAGACCGTGGCCTTCTGTGCGGTGGAGCGCCCCGAGGATCACCCGCACAGGCCCCGGGACTACGTGCCGCTGCACGGCTTCTGGCGCTCCCGGGGCTACGCGCGCCACCCGGAGCTCGCCACCACCTTCCACTGGAAGGACCTGGGAGAGGCCGAGGAGAGCGACAAGCCCATGGTGTTCTGGCTAAAGTCGCTGGGTTGAAGAGCACGCTTTTGCCGCGCCTGACGCTTGGCCGTACAATGCGCCCATTCGCCGTCACCGCGGCGGCCTGCCCCCTTTGCCGACCGAGGAACTCCCGGACCCATGCGCGCCACTCAACTGCTGATCGCCACCCTCAAGGAAACCCCCGCCGACGCCGAGGTCGTCAGCCACCAGCTGATGCTGCGCGCGGGCATGATCCGTCGCCTCACCTCGGGGCTCTACACCTGGCTGCCGGTGGGCCTGCGCACGCTGCGCAAGGTGGAGCGCATCGTGCGCGAGGAGATGGACCGTGCCGGCGCCCAGGAGGTGCTGATGCCGGCGGTGCAACCGGCCGAGTTGTGGCAGGAGTCCGGCCGCTGGGAGCAGTACGGCCCGGAGCTGCTGCGTCTCAAGGACCGCCACGATCGCGACTACTGCGTGGGCCCCACCCATGAGGAGGTGATCACCGACCTGGTACGCCGCGAGATCGCCAGCTACAAGCAGCTGCCGGCCAACTTCTACCAGATCCAGACCAAGTTCCGCGACGAGATCCGCCCGCGCTTCGGGGTGATGCGCTCCCGCGAGTTCATCATGAAGGACGCCTACTCCTTCCACGTCGACGAGGCCTCCCTGCGGGAGACCTACCAGGCGATGTACGACGCCTACACGCGCATCTTCACCCGCCTGGGCCTGGACTTCCGCCCGGTGCTGGCCGATACCGGCGCCATCGGCGGCGACAATTCCCACGAGTTCCACGTGCTGGCCGACTCCGGCGAGGACGCCATCGCCTTCTCCACCGAGTCCGACTACGCGGCCAACATCGAGAAGGCCGAGGCGCTGCCGGCGCCGCTGGGCAGCGAGCCGCAGCGCCCCGCCCCCGGCGAGGAGCTGCGCCTGGTCGACACCCCCCATGCCAAGACCATCGCCGCCCTGGTGGAGCAGCACGGCCTGCCCATCGAGAAGACCCTCAAGACCCTGATGGTGCGGGCCCGCGAGGGCGGCCTGATCGCCCTGCTGGTGCGCGGTGACCACGAGCTCAATACCATCAAGGCCGAGCACCTCCCCGAGGTGGCCACGCCCCTGACCATGGCCACGGAAGAGGAGATCCGCGCCGCGGTGGGCGCCGGGCCCGGCTCCCTGGGGCCGGTGGGCCTCACGATGCCGATCATCGTGGATCGCAGCGTGGCGCTGATGAGCGATTTCGGCGCCGGCGCCAACCTCGACGGCAAGCACTACTTCGGCATCAACTGGGAGCGCGACGTCGCACTGCCCAGGGTCGCCGACCTGCGCAACGTGGTGGAGGGCGACCCCTCCCCGGACGGACGCGGTACCCTCGCCCTCAAGCGCGGCATCGAGGTGGGTCACGTCTTCCAGCTGGGCCGCAAGTACAGCGAGGCGATGAACGCCACGGTGCTGGGCGACGAAGGTCGTGCCATCCACCCCTGGATGGGCTGCTATGGTATCGGGGTGACCCGGGTCGTGGCCGCCGCCATCGAGCAGAACCACGACGCGGCCGGCATCGTCTGGCCCGACGCCATCGCCCCCTTCCAGGTCGCGCTGGTGCCGATGAACGCCCACAAGTCCCAGCGGGTACGGGAGGAGTCCGAGGCGCTCTATCGGGCGCTCACCGATGCCGGCCTCGAGGTGCTGCTGGACGACCGCGACCTGCGCCCGGGGGCCAAGTTCGCTGATCACGAGCTGATGGGCCTGCCCCATCGCCTGGTGGTCGGCGACCGCGGCCTGGACAAGGGGGAACTGGAATACAAGGGACGCCGTGACAGTGACGCCACCATGGTACCGGCAGGGGAGATCCTCGACTTCCTGCTCCAGCGGATCAACCGCTGACCGACGCACCGCGCGCCGGGCCTCGGCCCTGCTCGCCGCCCTCTGCCTCGCCGCCGTCCCGGCGGCGAGCGCCGACGACACCTTCCTCGCCGCGCTGGAGGCCAGCCCTCGCCCGCTGCTGGTGCAGCCGCTCCCCCCGCCGCCGGCCTCGCTGCGCACCACCCTGGACGAGTCCCTCAGCGTCCCCCGTGACCCGGCCGCGATCTGGGCGGCACGCCAGTGGTACAACGCCATGGAGGCGCCGCTGTCGCGCTTCGTCAAGGATGCGGCCTTGCGCGAGGAGCTGCTGCAGCGCGTCTATCTGGAAGCCCGCCTGGCCAACCTGCCGCCGGAGCTGGTGCTGGCGGTGATCCAGGTGGAGAGCGCCTTCCGGGCCGACGCCATCTCCTCGGCCGGGGCGGTGGGCCTGATGCAGATCATGCCGTTCTGGATTCGCGAGCTGGGCCTGCCCGCCGATGATCTCAAGGACCCCTGGCGCAACCTGCGCTACGGCTGCACGATCCTGGCCCACTACCTGGCGGTCGAGCGCGGCGACTTCACCCGGGCGCTCGCCCGCTACAACGGCAGCCTCGGCCGGACCTGGTACCCGGAACGGGTGATGCGTGCCTGGCAGCGCCACTGGCGGGCGCCGAGCGGCAGCGAACGGGTCACCGTCCAGCGCTGACCGGCGATCAAATAAAAAAAGCCGACCCAGGTGGGTCGGCTACCGGGGGGATGACTCCCCCCTCCCCTGACGACTCGTTGCGATGGCTGGCTCAGTGCTTCTTCTTGCGATGGTCGCGAATGACGAAGCCAACCCATCCACCCATGAAGGCGATCATCATCGCGACGGTGACCAACCCGAAGATTACGGCGTCATCCCAGTACATGTTGGTGTCCTCCCGTCTCGATCTGTTGGAAGGACTTTAGCCCGGCAGCGCCGGAAAAAACCTGACCTGCATCAATTTCAACACCAAGGCCTGTCGGGGGCGGGTCGAAACTTGATACAGGTCAGTTTTACAGCACCTTCTTGTCTTCCACCGCGGTGTGATCGGTGTCCGGGGGCAGCGGATGCCCCTTGGCGAGCTCGGCACGGGTGGCATCGCGTACCTCGAGCACCTCCAGGCGGTAATGCAGGGTCCGGCCGGCCAGCGGGTGGTTGGTATCGATCAGCACGCCGTCGTTGCGCACCTCGAGCACGGTGACGACCTGGGGACCCGCTTCGCCCGGGGTCTGGAAGCGCATGCCCGGCGCCAGGTCCTCCACCGGGAAGGCACCGCGGCCCACCTCGCGCACCAGGGCCTCGTCGCGCAGGCCGTAGGCCTCCGCCGGCATCAGGGTCACGGAGAGTTCGGCGCCCACCGACCGACCGTCCAGGGCGCGCTCGAGGCCCTCGACGATGTTGTGGTGGCCGTGCAGGTACTCCAGCGGCTGCCGGCGGGCGCGGGAGTCGTCGAGTACCTCGCCGGCGGCGGTATCGGTCAGCACATAGTGCAGGGTCACGACCCGCTGCGGGGCGATCGTCATGGCAGTCTCCTCGGGAACGAAAAGGGTTTCGGGTGGCAAAGGGCCCACGGCGGCGGAAGGGCCCCGACGGGCTCAGCCGCGCCGCAGCTGGGCCACCGGCACTTCCAGGCGCTGCTGGCGGTGCAGCAGGTCGAGCAGCACGATGGCGCGCTCCTCGCCCTTGTGGCTGGCGAAGACCGCCTGCAGGTCCTTGAAGGGCCCCTCGGTGATGGTGACCGGCTCGCCGGTGCGGAAGTAGAGGTTGGCGGTGGCGTCGTCGCGCTCGCGGCCGTGCTCGCGCAGGGTGGCGATCAGCGCATCGCTCACCGCCACCGGCATGTCGCCGAAGCCGACCAGCCTGAGCACGCCTCGGGTCGAGCGGATCGGTCGCCAGTTGCTCACCAACCGGTCGAGGCGGATGAACAGGTAGTGGGGGAAGAGCGGCTCGTTGACCCACTCCAGCTTGCCGCGGCGCTTCTTCTGCACCTCCAGCACCGGGTGGAACACCTCGTAGGCCTGGTTGACCAGGTGCTCGGCGGCACGGAAGGACTCCCCGCCCTTGCACTGGATCACGTACCAGCGAGGCAGGGCCTCGTCGCCGGGGGCAAGGGTCGCATCAATGTCGTTCATGGGACTCCTGACGGGGAAGACTGGACGCTGGTATCGGCGCCGGCGCTCTGCAACAATCGGCCCGATACCCGGATTCTACCATCGATGGTGACCGCCTGTGATGGCACGCCGCCATCCCGGGCGGCATGCAAGGAGTGCCTTTTCCGATGCCAAGCCCCCTGCCCAGCCCCGCTGCGCATCGCAGCTGGCGCGACGCCCTGGCGATCTACCTGCGCGCGCCGGTGATCACCATGCTGTTCCTCGGCTTCTCCGCCGGGCTGCCCTTCCTGCTGGTGTTCTCCACGCTCTCGGCCTGGCTACGCAGCGACGGCGTGGAGGTGGCCGCCATCGGCTTCTTCTCCTGGATCGGCATCCTCTATTCGATCAAGTTCTTCTGGGCCCCGGTGGTGGACCGCCTGGCCCTGCCCTGGCTGACCCGCACCTTCGGCCAGCGCCGCGGATGGATGCTGCTCGCCCAGGCGATGATCGCCGCGGGCCTGATCGGCCTGGCGAGCCTCGACCCGCGGCAGAACCTGGCACTGGTGGCGGCCTTCGCCCTGCTGGTGGCCTTCGGCTCGGCGACCCAGGACATCGCCATCGACGCCTTCCGCATCGAGTCGGCGCCGGACGACATCCAGGCGGCCATGGCCTCCACCTACATCATCGGCTACCGCGGGGGCCTGCTGGCCGCCGGTGCCGGGGCCCTCTACGTGGCCTCCTGGCTCTCCTGGGAGGCGGCCTACCTGACCATGGCGGCGCTGGTGGGCATCGGCGTGATCACCGTGCTGGTACGCCCGGAGCCCGCGCGGCTGTCGCTCAATACCCAGCTGATCCACGAGCCGCGGGTGCGCGCATTCCTGCGCGCCAGCCGCGGCAAGCCGCGCCAGCTGCGTCGCCTGGGCGCCTGGATGATCGGCGCGGTGGTCTGCCCCTTCACCGACTTCTTCAGCCGCCATCGCCTCAAGGCGCTGTGGCTGCTGGTGTTCATCGCGGTGTTCCGGATCAGCGACCTGGCCATGGCCTCCATGGCCAACCCGCTCTATATCGACCTGGGGTTCTCGCTGGCCACCATCGCCAACGTCACCAACGTCTTCGGCATCGCCATGAGCGTGAGCGGGGGCATCCTCGGCGGGCTACTGGTGGCGCGCTACGGCATCGGGCCGATCCTGGTGCTGGGGGCGGCGGCCGCCACACTCACCAACCTGCTGTTCGCCGCCCTGGCGCTGGCCGGTCAGAGCCTGCCGATGCTGGTGATGGCGATCATCGGCGACAACCTGGCCAACGGCCTGGCCAGCGCGGTGTTTATCGCCTTTCTCTCCAGTCTTACGTCACGGGCCTATACCGCGACCCAGTACGCGCTCTTCTCGTCGCTGATGACCCTGCCCGGCAAGTTCCTCAGCGGCTTCGGCGGGCTGGTGGTGGCCGCCGAGGGCTACGCCACCTTCTTCGTGATCGCCACGGCCCTGGGCCTGCCGGCCATCGCGCTGGCGATCTGGATCAGCCGCGACCGCGAGCTGGTGCCGCCGCCCGCCCCCCGGGCGGCCTAGGGCGGTCCGGGGCCAGCCGCAGGCTCAAGCCGGCAGCTGCGCCTGCAGCCAGGCCAGTGCGCCCGGGGTGGCGCGCCACTGGTCGCGCATCAGGGTGCGGTACTGCCAGGCCTCGGCCCGGGAGCCCGGCTCGGCGACCCCGTCGCCCCCGGCCGCCGGCACCGGGCGCGGCTGATCGTCACACAGCATCGCCACGGCATGGGCGTTGTGGCGACGGGCCTCCTCCAGGGCCTCCAGGGCCTCCCCCAGGCGCTCGAGGCGGACCAGCGCCAGGGTGCGCCCCAGCAGCAGGCCCAGCGCCGCCTCACCCAGCGCCTCGCCCTCCGGCGGCTGGCTGACCGCCAGCGCCTCGCGGTCACGGCCGTCGCGCAGCAGCTGGTCCAGCACCAGTTCGCGCAGTCCCAGGCTGTCCTGGTCGTCCAGCGCCAGCAGGCGCTCGGCGAGCTGCCGGGAACGCTGGCGCGCGCCGCGCTCCATGCCCACCACCAGCGCCAGGCCGGCACGTAGCAGCTGGGCGTTGTCGGCATCGTCCCAGGCCAGGGTGCCGGGCCCCTCGGCGGCGACCTGCTCGAGCCAGCGCTCCAGCCGCTCGGCCAGCGGCACGAAGAGGCTCGGCGCCATCCACGGCAGGCTGCCGAAGCGGGTGGTGAGGGCCAGGGTCAGCCCCTCCACCACCGCCGGGGCGTCGAGCCATTCGGGGTGGGCACAGAGCTCGCCCAGCCACTCCCCCGCCACCGGCCAGGGATCGCCCTCCAGCCCCAGCGCCGCGTCGCCGGCCGCCTCCGCCGGGAAATGGTCGCGCCAGGCCGCCAGCAGGGCCGCCTCGCGCTCGCTCTGGTGGTACTCCAGGCGGCCCTCGGCGGAGCGGGTCACGGCGATGCGCGGGGCCGTGGGCAGCGCCTCGAGCAGGGCCTGCAGCGAGGCCATCGGCTCGGCCAGGTCCTCCTCGGCGTTGAGCAGCTGGTCGGCCAGGGTGGCCCCGGGATTCTCGGCCAGGTCGGCCAGGAACTGCAGCTGGTCGGGGTCGAGCTCCCCCTGGCGGGCCAGGCGGCGGAACCAGAAGCGTGCCCGCTCGGCGGCCTCCGCCTCATGCCCCTCGTGGAGCAGCAGCATGGCCTCGATGTAGGCCAGGGTGGGCGAGTCCGGGAGCGCCTGCTGGGCGCGCACGAAGGCGCCCCGGGCGCTGTCCAGGTCGTCGGCATCCAGGTGCATCAGGCAGAGGCGCTCCAGGGCCACCCCGCGCAGGAAGAGCGGGCCATGCTCGAGGACCGCGTCGAGCAGCGCCTCGCGCTTGCGGTGGAAGCCACGCTCCTGGTAGAGGTCGAGGAGGATCTCGAAGGCGGGCTCGGCCTGCTCCGGCAGCCGCGACCAGTCGCCGCGCTCGAACAGGGACTCGAGGATCTGCTGGGCGCGCCCGCGCTGGCCGGTCTCGGCGGCGATCAGCCCCGCCTCCAGCAGCGCCTGGGCCGGGGCGCGGCCGCTCTCGAGGGCAGCCCTGAGGGTATCGCCCTTCCACTCGCGCAGCGAGAGCATCCACATCAGGTGGCCGGGCACCGGGCCCGGCAGGCGCACGGCCCCGCAGCACTGCTTGGTCTTGCGTCCGGAGTCGCACCAGCAGGGCTCGTTGCGGCCCGGGCGCGCCAGGGATTCGGCGGCGAATCCGAGGCGCACCAGAGGCGTCTGGGACCACAGCTCCGGCGCCAGCGCCTGGGCCATGGCCAGGTTGCCGCCGAGCAGCGTCGGCCCCTCCTTGCGGGCCCAGGCCATCAGCGTCGGGTAGCGTTCGTCATGGCGAATCACCTTGAGCGCTCCCGAGGCAAATCCCAGCAGCTGTTCGACCCATACCGCCAGCATGGCACTCTCCACCGTCCGGAAAACGGCACAGTCTACCAGCCCGCCCGGGCCCTTGGCAGCCGGCCAGCGCCTCGCCGGGTGTGGCTATCAGGAGTGAGGGGCGCCGCCATCTTCAACAACGCTATCCTCGCGCCCAGGCCAGCAGCGGCCGGGTGCGGGCCTGCATGTCGAGGCGGGCGCCCAGCCGCACCAGGTTCCAGTAGTGGCCGTTGAGGGTACGCGACAGCATAAGAGTATCGGCGGGCGGCTGCAGGCGATCCATGGCGGCCCAGACCTTCGGCGTCAGGTCGCGCAGCCGGCGGTGCACACGCACGTCGGAGAAGTCCTGAACCCCGGGGGCGAAGAGCGGCGCCACCGCCTCGGCGGACTCCCGGTAGAGCGCCAGGGGCGCCCCCTGGCCCTGGCGGCCGCCCAGCTTCAGCAGCGCCGCGTCCATGGCCATGGGGTCGCCGGCCAGAGTGGCCTCGAGCAGCTGCATCATGGCCTTGAGGCGCGCTTCGGGCACCGGGATCACCGCGCCCAGGTCGTAGATCACCAGCCGGCCCTGCTCATCGACGGCGAAGTTGCCGGCGTGGGGGTCGGCGTGGAGTTCGCCGTGGGTGAAGAGCTCCTCGGTGATCCAGTCGGCCAGGGTCTCGGCCACGCCCTGGCGCAGCGCGTCGTCCCCCTGCTCCAGTTCGCGCAGCGGGGTACCGGGCACGTAGCGCATGGCCAGCACCCTGGGGCCGGAGAGCGCGGGCAGCGGCTCGGGGATCACCAGGCCCGCCAGGTGCGCATAGCGCGCCCGGTAGCGGGCCAGGGCGCAGGCCTCGGCATGGTAGTCCAGTTCGCCGCGCAGGCTCGCCGCCAGCTCCTCGAAGAGCGCATCGAGGCGCACCTGGGGGACCTTGAGCCAGCGCCCCAGGCGCATCAGCCGGCGTACCTGGACCAGGTCGCTCTCCAGCACCTCGGCCAGCCCCGGGTACTGCACCTTGAGCACCAGGGTCTCGCCGTCGTGGGTCACGGCGCGGTGCACCTGTCCCATGGAGGCGCTGGCGAAGGGGCGCTGCTCGATCTCGCGAAAGGTCGCGTCGAGGTCGCCATACTGCTCCACCAGGCTGGCGCGAATGCTCGGCCAGGGCATGGGTTCGGCCTGGCGCTGCAGGCGGGCAAGCTCCGCGGCCAGGTCGGGGGGCAGCAGGTCATCCCACTGGGCCATGATCTGGGCCAGCTTCATGGCCGGCCCCTTCAGCTCCGAGAGGCCCTCGAACAGCGCCTCGCCCAGCGCCCGCCAGTCCGCCTGGCCGCCCAGCCGGGTACGGATCAGGGCGCCACCGGTTCGCGCCCCCAGCCCCAGCAGCCGCCGGGTCCTGCCTCGTTCGCGCATGCCATCGCTCCGCTCGCTTGACGGGGTACAGTGATACAAGAATTGTACACCACATATGACCAGTGACACCTGGCCAGCGCGGCCACCGACTGAAAGAATATCCCCCACCCTGCCGAAGAGCCCGCCATGCGCTTGATCATCGCCGAGAAACCCAGCCTGGCCCGCGCCATCGCCGCGGCCCTGCCCGGCTCGTCCCGCCAGCAGGAGGGGGCCCTGACGGTGGGCGAGACGACCGTGACCTGGTGCCTGGGCCACCTGCTGGAGCAGGCGCCCCCGGATGCCTACGACCCGGCCCTGAAGCAGTGGCGCCTCGACGCCCTGCCGATCCTGCCCGACCGCTGGAAGCTCACGCCGCGCCCGAAGGCGCGCGGCCAGCTGGCGGTGATCCGCCGGCTGCTCAAGGGCGCCCGGGAGGTGGTGCATGCCGGCGACCCCGACCGCGAGGGCCAGCTGCTGGTCCAGGAGGTGATCGAACACCTGGGCTGGAAGGGGCCCGTCTCGCGACTGCTGGTCAGCGACCTCAACCGCCCGGCGGTGCAGCGCGCCCTCGCACGCCTGGAGGACAACGCCCGCTACCAGCCCCTCTATCGTGCCGCCGAGTCCCGGGCCCGGGCCGACTGGCTCTACGGCATCAACCTGACCCGCGCCTGGACGCTGATCGGCCGCCAGGCGGGCCACGACGGCGTGCTCTCGGTGGGCCGGGTGCAGACCCCGGTGCTGGGCCTGGTGGTGCGCCGCGACGCCGAGATCCGCGACTTCGTGCCCCGGCCCTTCTACGCCCTCTGGGTGGAGCTGGCGGTCGCCCGGGGCAGGCTGCGCGCCTGGTGGGCACCGGGCGAGGAGCATCCGCTGGACGACCAGGGTCGGCTGCTGAATCGTGCCCCCGCCGCCACCCTGGCCGAGCGGCTGCCCGGCGCCGAGGGGCGGCTGGTACGCCTGGAGAGCCAGCAGAAGCGCCAGCCCGCCCCGCTGCCCTATTCGCTCTCGGCGCTGCAGGTGGACGCCGCGCGCCGCCATGGCCTCTCCGCCAAGGCGGTGCTGGACACCTGCCAGGCCCTCTACGAGCGTCACCGGCTGATCACCTACCCGCGCTCCGACTGCCGCTACCTGCCCCAGGAGCACCATGCCGCCGCCCGGGCCACCCTGGAAGGCGCCTGCCGGGCGGACGACACCCTGCGCGGGTGGCTGGCCGACGCCGACTTCTCGCAGCGCTCACGGGCCTGGAACGACCAGCAGGTCGGTGCCCACCATGCGCTGGCCCCCACCGGACGGCCCATGGATCCCGCGCGCCTCTCCGCCACCGAGGCCAACGTCTTCCGGCTGATCGCCCGCAACGTCCTGGCCCAGTTCTATCCGGCGCTGGTCACCCGGGAGGTGAAGGCGGAGTTCCGGATCCTCGACGAGGCCTTCCGCGCCCGAGGCCAGGAGATTCTCGAGGCGGGCTGGAAGCCGCTGTTCACCACCCGCGACGAGGCGCCGCCGCTACCGCCGCTCACCGAAGGCGAGGGGTGTCGGGTCGGCGAGGCGGGCGTGGAGGATCGCGAGACCCGCCCGCCGGAGCCCTTCACCGATGCCAGCCTGATCAAGGCAATGATGAATATCGCCCGCTATGTGGAAGACCCGGCGGTGAAGCGCACCCTGCGCGAGCACGACGGACTGGGCACCGAGGCGACCCGTGCCGGCATCCTCGAGACCCTGGTGGAGCGCGGCTATCTGGTGCGCCGGGGCAAGGCGCTGCGCGCCACCCGCCTGGGCAGCGCCCTGATCGCCTCGCTGCCCGACGCCGCCGGGCGCCCGGAGCGCACCGCCCTGTGGGAGCAGCGCCTGACGGGGATCGCCGAGGCGGGCGCCGACCCCGCCCCCTTCCTCGGCGACCTGGTGTGCGACCTGCGCGACCTGCTGGGCAGCGCCGACGCCGGCCGGCTGGCCGAGGCGCTGCGCAGCGCCCGGGGCGAGGAGGCTTCCGCCCCGACCCGGCGCCGTACCAGCGCCCCGCGCCGGCGGAGCGCCTCGGGACCGAGCCAGCCGCGGCGCCGCGCCCCCCGCAAGCGGGGCCCCGCATGACCCGGCGGGAGGCCCACTGGATCGTCGGTCCCGGCGCCCTGGGCCGGCTGATCGGCCTGCGCCTGGCCACCCACCGGGCACCCGCCGTCTCGGTGACCCTGGTGGGGCGTCGCCGTCTGTCCCGCGAGCAGGTTCTGGTCACCCCGGAGGGCGAGAGGCTGGCCGCGCGGGTGACGACCGCCAGCCTCGACGCCCTGCCGGGGGGCGCCCCGGACCGGCTGCACCTGACCACCAAGGCCTACGCGGCCGAGGCGGCCTACGCATCCCTGGCCCCCCACCTGCCCCCGGGCACGCCGCTGGTGCTGTGGCAGAACGGCTTCGGCTGCCAACCCCGGCTGAGCCAACGCCATGAGGGCCCGGTGCTGTGCGCCACCACCACCGAGGGTGCCTATCTCGAGGAGCAGGCCGCGGGCGATGCCCGGGTGGTGCACGCCGGCCACGGCGAGACGCTGGTCGGGAGCCTGGACGGCCACCACGCCGAGCTGGCCGACGAGCTGGCCGCTACTCTCACCGCCGCCGGCCTGCCCACCCGGGCGGTCGGCGACATCCGCCAGCGGCTGTGGCAGAAGCTCGCGGTCAATGCCGCCATCAACCCGCTGGTGGCACGCTTCCGGATCCGCAACGGCCAGCTGCGCGATCGCCCCTTCCGGCCCTTGGTGGAGGCGATCATCGACGAGGTGGCGGCGATCCTCGCCGCCGAGGGCATTGCCCCTCCCGGGGTCGAGGGGGGCGAGAGTGCCGGAGGGCTCGAGGGCTGGCGCGCCCTGGTCTGGCGGGTGGTGGCCGGCACGGCCAACAACCGCGCCTCCATGCTGCAGGACGTGCTGGCCGGACGCCCCACCGAGCACGAGGCGATCCTCGGGCCGCTGCTGGCCGCCGCCGACGGCCACCACCTGCCGACCCCGCGCCTGGCCGAGCTGGCGGCCTGGCTGCGCTCCCGCGACCTGGCGCAGGCCGGGCGCGCTTGCTAGGCTGGGAGGATACCAACGACTCGCCCTGCGGCTCTTCCGCCTCCCTCTACCCGGCTCCCACGGGCCGCAGCGCAAGGACCGGGATCATGAAAACGGGTTCTGCCTTAGCGCCCCTGCTGGCCTGCCTTGCCATCGCCGCAGCCCCCTTGGTCGCGGCCGACGCCTCCCCCGCCTTCACCGGCCAGGACAGCGAGCTGATGCGCCTCGACAACGGCCTGGTGATCGAGGGGCGCGATATCGACACGCCCGACGGCTACACCGCCGGTTTCCGGCTCATCGCCGGCTTCACCCCGCTGCGCCTGCCCCGGCTCGACCTGGGCGCCGAGTTCGCCTATCGGGAAAGCGACGAGGTGCCCACGCGCCTGGGCGATCAGAGCCTGCTGGTCAACTCCGTCAGCCTGGGCGGGAGCCTGATGGCCGGCGTGCGGCTCGGCCAGTTGGGCCTCTATGTCAAGTCGGGCATCGCCGGCTGGGAGGGCGATGCCGTCATCCCCCAGGACGCCCTGAACACGGCGGGCACCACCCGGGTCACGGGGCTCGGCGCCCGCCTGCAGCTCGACCGCGTGATCAGTCGCCTGGAGTTCGAGGAGTTCAACGCCCCGGACATGGCCCATCACAACCTGCTCAGCGCTTCGCTGCACTTTCCGTTCTAGGAGCAAGGAGCAAGGAACAAGGTGTCCATACAGGCACAAGCCACAAGGGGTTTCCTTGTCGCTTGTGCCTTGTCGCTTGATGCTGGCCGAAGGCCTTAGCCGGTATTACGTAGCCCCGCAGGCTAATGCCCGCGGGGTTCCTTGTATCTTGCCCCTCGCTCCTTGTTCCTCCCGGGCGAAGCCCGGGCCTACCCCGTATTACGCAGCCCCGCGGCGATGCCGGCCATGGTCACCATCAGCGCCCGGGAGAGGTCGGCGCTGATCGCCCCGTCGGCGTCGCGGTTGCGCTGCAGCAGCTCGGCCTGCAGGCCATGCAGCGGGTCGATGTAGGGGTTGCGCACCTCGATGGCCTGGCGGATCAGCGGGGTCTTCTCCAGCAGCTCCTGCTGTTCGAGGATCCCCAGCACCACCTCGTGGAGGCGACCGAAGCGCTCGCGCAGCTGCCGGCCCAGCGCCTTGAGCGCCGGTTCGTCCACCAGGCGGTGCTCATAGTAGGCGGCGATGCCGACATCGGCCTTGGCCAGCAGCATCTCCAGCATGTCCAGGTAGGTGCCGAAGAAGGGCCACTGGTCGCGCATCTCCTGCATCACCTCGAGGCCGCCCCCCTCCTCCAGGCGCGTGGCGAAGGCCTCGCCGCTGCCCAGCCAGGCCGGCA
Source organism: Halomonas sp. BM-2019 (assembly GCF_017584085.1). Lineage (NCBI taxonomy): Bacteria > Pseudomonadati > Pseudomonadota > Gammaproteobacteria > Oceanospirillales > Halomonadaceae > Halomonas > Halomonas sp. BM-2019. Next base: position 1,940,032 of record NZ_CP071922.1, on the reverse strand, counting down.
GCATCAGCCGGATCTGGGTCCAGGCGAAGATCCAGGGAATGGCGCGCAGGGTCTCCACCCCGCCGTCCTGGCGGCGCTTGGTGGGTCGCGAGCCCAGCGGTAACCGACCCAGGGAGCCCTCCGGGGTCACCGCCCGGAAGTAGGGCACGAAATCGGGATCCTCGCGGACTACCCCCACGTAGGCGCGATGAGCCAACTCGGCCAGGCGATCCATCTCCTCCCGCCAGCGGGGCTGGGGCGCCGGGGGCGGCAGCAGGGTCGCCTCCAGTACCGCACAGGCATAGATCTCCATGGAGCGCAGGGCGATCTCCGGCTGGCCGAACTTGAAGCGGATCATCTCGCCCTGCTCGGTTACCCGCAGGCTACCGTTCACCGAGCCCGGCGGCTGGGAGAGGATGGCGGCGTGGGCCGGGCCGCCGCCGCGGCCCACGGTGCCACCGCGGCCGTGGAACAGGGTGAGATTGACGCCATGGCGCTCGCATACCTCCACCAGGGTCTCCTGGGCGCGGTACTGGGCCCAGGCGGCGGCCAGCTGGCCAGCATCCTTGGCCGAGTCGGAGTAGCCGATCATCACCTCCTGGCGATCCCCGGTCAGCGTCCGATAGCCCGGCAGGGCGAGCAGGCGGTCGATCACCTCACCGGCGCGATTGAGGTCGTTCAGGGTCTCGAAGAGCGGCGCGATGGGCAGCTTGACCTCGCCACCCACCTCCTTCATCAGCAGCGCCACGGCCAGCACGTCAGAAGGAGCTCCGGCCATGGAGATAACGTAGGTGCCCAAGGCCTCGGCCTGCTCGCTGGCGATCACCCGGAAGGTGTCGATCACCTCCCGGGACTCCGTCGAGCATTCCCAGCGCCGCGGAATCAAGGGACGCCGAGAGGCGAGCTCCTCGAGCAGGAAGGCCTGGCGCTGCTCCTCGCTCCAGTCACGGTAGTGGCCGATGCCCAGGCCGTCGGTGAGTTCCTCCATCACCTGGGCGTGACGCCCCGCCTCCTGGCGGATATCGAGCTTGGTCAGGGTCACGCCGAACACCGCCACCCGCCGCAGGGTATCGAGCAGGGCGCCGTTGGCGATGGTATCCAGGCCCACGTCGCACAGCGAGCGATAGCAGGTGAGCAGCGGCGCGAACAGCTGGTCGCGGCTCTCGATGACCGGACCGTCGTCGAAGGGCTTGCCATCGAGGCTCGCCTTGGCCCAATCCCGCGTCGCCTCCACCTTGGTCACCAGGCGCTTGAGCAGCTCCCGGTAAGGCTCGGCGACCTCTCCCACCTCGGCCCGGAGCGCGCTGTTGGCCTTCCACATGGAGAGTTCGGCCTTGAGCTGCTCGAGATCGCGCAGATAGAGGTCGGCGGCCATCCAGCGGCCCAGCAGCAGCACCTCACGGGTGACCCGGGAGGTGACGTTGGGGTTGCCATCGCGATCGCCACCCATCCAGGAGGCATAGCGGATCGGGGCAACGTCCAACGGCAGTCGCTCGCCGGCGCTTTCCAGGAGCAGGTTGTCCAGGTCGCGGTGAAAGTCGGGCACCGCCTGCCACAGCGAATTTTCGATCACTGCGAAGCCCCATTTGGCCTCGTCCACCGGGGTCGGGCGCTCGTGGCGGATCTCGTCGGTGTGCCAAGCCTGGCTGATCAGCTCCTCCAGACGCCCCTTGGCCCGGGCACCGCGCTCCGCATGGTCACTGGAAGACTCGATGGCCGTCAGGCACTCATCGATGGCGTCATACTTCTGGATCAGGGTGCGGCGAATGACCTCGGTGGGGTGAGCGGTGAGCACCAGTTCGACGCGCATGGCCGACAGCGTCTCCACCAGCCGTCGCGGCGCGTTGCCTGCAGCCCGTGCCCGCTCGAGCAGCTCGGCAAGCACCGGCTGGCTGCCGGGGCGAGAGTCTTCCACGCGGCGGAAGCGCGCCCGGTAGTGTTGCTCGGCGATGTTGGCCAGGTTGAGAAACTGGTTGAAGGCGCGAGTCACTGGCAGCAGGTCCTGGTCCGGAAGGCGGCGCAGGAAGTCGATCAGCTCGCGCTGGGCGGTCTCGTCGCCCTGGCGCCCACGCTTGGCGAAGCCGCGGATGGTCTCGATCTTGTCGACGAAGCCGCGGCCCAGGTCATCGGCGATGGTACGCCCGAGGCTGTCGCCCAGGATACGGACGTTGTCGCGCAGCGATTCGTGCAGGTCGTAGCTCATGGCCGTGTCTCTCCGGGAGCCTCCCCGCCCGGGGCGGGAGAGGACATGGATGGGGAATCGGGGGTAGCGCACTCGGCGGCCTTGGCCGCCTGCCAGTAGCGCTCCATGGCATCGAGGCCAGCGTCGGGCAGGGCCAGGCCCTCGTCGGACAGGGCCGCCTCGAGGTAGCGGAAGCGCCGCTCGAACTTGGCATTGGTGGCGCGCAGGCAGCGCTCGGGATCGGCCTTGAGGGCGCGGGCAAGGTTGGTCACCGCAAACAACAGGTCTCCCACCTCCTCGGCGGCATGGTCGTTGTCGCCGTCGATCAGCGCCTCCTCGACCTCATCGAGCTCCTCGCGGATCTTGGCGATCACGCCACCGGCGTCGGGCCAGTCGAAACCGACCCGCGCGGCACGCTTGGAGAGCTTGGCCGCGCGCGACAGGGCCGGCAGGGTGCGCGGCACGTCGTCGAGCACCGAGTGCGGCGCGTCGTCGGACGCCCGGGCGGCGCGCTCCTCGGCCTTGAGGCTCTCCCATCGCGAGTGCACCTGGCGGCTCTCGATCGCCTCGGCACTCACCCCGGGGGGGCGCCGCGAGGCCAGGGTGCCATCGGGGAACACATGGGGGTGCCGGTGCAACATCTTGGCGGTCAGGGCATGGACCACGTCATGGAAGTCGAAGCGACCCTCCTCGGCGGCGAACTGCGCGTAGTAGACCACCTGGAACAGCAGGTCGCCGAGCTCGCCGGGCAGTTCGTCGAAGGCGCGCCGTTCGATGGCGTCAGCCACCTCGTAGGCCTCCTCGAGAGTGTGGGGCACGATGGAATCCCATGCCTGCATGAGATCCCAGGGACAGCCCTGATCGGGGTCGCGCAGCACCGCCATCAGGGTCAGCAGGTCGTCGAGGTCGTGACGCTGGCTCATGCGCCCTTCTCCCTGCCCCTTGCCTTGCTCTGGCCCTTGCCCTTGCCGGGGCCGCCGCCACTGCGCAGGCGACGCACCTCGATGACGTTGGGGAGCTGCTGGATGCGCGAGAAGAGCCGCCCCAGGGTCTCCAGCCCATCGACCTCGACGGTGATCGCCATGCGGGCGATGCCTTCGTCGGTATTGGTCAGAGTGTTGACCGCCAGCACGTTGACCTTCTCGTTGCCGAGCACGCCGGTGACGTCGCGCAGCAGGCCGGAGCGGTCCCAGGCCTGCACCTCGATGTTGACCGGGTACTGAGTGCGGGCCCGCTCGCCCCATTCGACCTCGATGATGCGCTGGGGCTCCTCGAGGCGCAGCTGCAGGATATTGGGACACTCCTGGCGATGCACGGTGACCCCACGTCCCTGGGTGATGAAGCCGACGATGGGTTCTCCCGGCACCGGATGGCAGCAGTTGGCCATGCTGGTCTTGAGATTGCCGACACCCAGCACCGTGATATCGCTCTGCCCGCTCTTGTTCGGCGAGCGCTTCGGCTTGGCCAGCAGGCGATCGAGCCGCTCCTGATCGTCGTGCTCGCCGAACAGCTGCTGGGCCTGGTGCAGCACCTGGCCGATGCGCAGATCACCAGCGCCCAGGGCTGCATACATGTCGTCGGGCGTCTGGTAGTTGACCTTGCGCGCCAGGGTCTCGAGGTCCATGTCTTCGAGGTCGAGGCGCTTCATCTCGCGCTCGAAGAGGACGCGTCCCTCCTCCAGGTTCTGGTCGCGAGCCTGATGCTTGAACCAGGCCTGGATCTTGGCCCGGGCTCGGGAGGTGCGCACATAGCCAAGGTTGGGGTTGAGCCAATCGCGGCTCGGCCCGCCCTTGCTGGCGGTGAGGATCTCCACCTGCTGACCGGTCTTGAGCTTGTAGGTCAGCGGCACGATGCGACCGTTGACCTTGGCCCCCCGGCAGCGATGGCCCACCTCGGTGTGCACCCGGTAGGCAAAGTCGATGGGCGTGGCCACACGCGGCAGGTCGATGACGTGGCCATCGGGCGTGAAGACGTAGATGCGGTCCGGTGCCACGTCGCTGTTGAGCCCCTCGCGCAGGTCGCCGAAGTCGCCGACCTCCTCCTGCCACTCGAGCACCTGACGCAGCCAGGCGATCTTCTCCTCGTAGCTGGTGCTCTTGGCCTTGGTGTCGTGGCCCTTGTAGCGCCAGTGGGCACAGACCCCGAGTTCGGCCTCCTCGTGCATGGCGAAGGTACGGATCTGGATTTCCAGCACCTTGTTCTCGGGACCGAGCACCGCGGTATGCAGCGACTGGTAGCCATTCTTCTTCGGGTTGGCGATATAGTCATCGAACTCGTTGGGCACGTGGTGCCAGCGCGAGTGAACGAGCCCGAGTGCGGTGTAGCAATCGGCCACCTCGGGCACCAGGATGCGCACCGCGCGGATATCATGCACCTGGGAGAAATCGATGCGCTTGCGCTTCATCTTTCGCCAGATCGAGTAGATGTGCTTGGCGCGGCCGTCGACGTCGTAGCGGGTGATGCCCTGGGCCTCGAGCATCTCCTTCAGCGTATCCACCACCTCGGCTATATAGAGGTCGCGATCCAGGCGCTTCTCGGCCAGCTGGCGGGCAATCGCCTTGTAGTCGTCCTCGTGGAGGTAGCGGAAGGAGAGATCCTCCAGCTCCCACTTGAGATGGCCGATGCCGAGCCGGTGGGCCAGGGGGGCATAGATATCGAATACCTCCCGAGCCACCCGCAGCTGCTTCTCGCGAGGGGCGTCCTTGACCTGGCGCAGGGCGCAGGTGCGTTCGGCGATCTTGATCAGCGCCACGCGTACGTCGTCGATCATGGTCACCAGCATCTTGCGCAGGTTGTCCTGCTGGTCATGCTGGCTCATGTCATGGCTGGGCTGCTGGGAGGCGCCGATCGCCGCCATCTGCAGCACGCCCTCGATCAGCGCGGCGACCTCCCGGCCGAACTGCTTGTCGATCGCCTGGAGACCGATCAGTCCCTCGCGCACCGCGCGGTAGAGCACGGCGGACTCCAGCGCCGCCTGGTCGAGCTTGAGCTCGCCGAGGATGTCGGCCATCTCCAGACCCATGCGAAAGCTCGAGCCATCGACCAGCCAGCGGCGATAGGGCCGGTCGGACTCGTGATCCAGGCGCTCGGCCAGCCGGCACGCCTCGCGCAGCCTGTCGGGGGCGCGCAGCTTGACATCCTCCTGCAGCCGCTCGATCCAGCGATCGATATCGACCCGCCCCGTGTCGGTCAGGGGCTGCTCCTCACGGACTTTAACCATCGGGTGACGCTCCTTGCCGCTGCTGCCCGATCCGCGAGTGCTCGAACAGCAGCATCGATTCCAGGTGTGATGTATGCACGAACATGTCGGCCACGGCGAGCCGCACGGGCCGGTAACCACCATGCACAAGGTGTGCCGCATCCCGGGCCAAGGTTGCCGCGTCGCAGGCGACATAGAGCACCCTGGCCACCGGCGTGGCGACCAGGGCCCGGCAGGCCGACTCGGCCCCGGCGCGGGGCGGGTCGAGCACCACGACCTCGGCTCCCTTTTCCTGGAGCAGGTCCGTGACCGCGGCCTCCCGACTCAGGTCGGCCTGGCGCGCCACGACCGGCAGGCGATTGGCGTGAGCGTTGTCGGCCAGCCGTTCGACCATGGCCGGGCTGCCCTCCACCGCGGTGACCCGTGCCCCCGCCGAGGCCAGCGGCAGGCTGAAATTGCCGACGCCGGCGAACAGGTCCAGCAGCGACGCGCCCTCGAGATCCCCCAGCCACGCCAGCGCGGTGCTGACCATCAGGCGGTTGACCTCGCCGTTGGCCTGCAGGAAGTCCCCCGGGGCGAAGCCGAGCGTCAGCTCATCGGCGGCGGGCCGCGCGGCCGGCACCCGGCAGCTTAGCGCCGGGGCCGGCGTCAACCATTCCAGGGCTGGGCTCTCGCGCCCGCCCAGCCAGGCCAGGTGCAGCTCATGGTCTGCGGCGAAGGCCTGCCAGCGCGCGCGGTCCGCGGCGTGCTCCTTGAGCTGGCGCACCACCAGCACTGGCCCCGGGTCACTGTCGAGCAGCTCCAGGTGCCCCACCAGACGAGGCGCCGCCAGCGTCGCCACACAGCGGTGCAGCGGGGCCAGCAGCGCCGCCAGGGAAGGCACCAGGATGGGGCAGTCCTCGATATCCACCAGGCGATGGCTGTGGCGGGCACGGAAGCCCAGATGAACCCGGCCCTCGGCGTCTACCTTGACTCCCAGCCGGGCGCGGCGCCGGTAGCCGACAGGCGCCCCGGCCAGCAGTTCGGGCTCGGCCGCAACCTCGATGCCTTGGCGGGCCAGCAGGTCGACCAGCACGGTTTGCTTGTGGCGGCGCTGGGCGGGCACGGCCATGTGCTGGAGGTCGCAGCCGCCGCAGCGGCCGAAGTGGGCGCAGGGCGGCGTGACTCGCTCTGGCGAGGGCGCAAAAATCTCGCGCACATGGCCCTCGTCGAAGCGCTTTCGGGTACGATGTAACGCCACCGCGACCCGTTCCCCGGCCAGGGCGCCCTCGACGAACAGTGCCTTGCCGGCGGCGTCATGGGCCAGCCCGCGGCCGTCGTGGGCCAGCCGCTCGACGGTGACGCCCGACAGCTCGTCGTCGCGGCGACCGCCGACGCTGGCGCCCCGGGGGGCCTGGCGGCCCTGGAGGCCTGAGACGCCGGAGCGCTCCCGACGCGGCCTCCGCTTGCCCAGCATCGCCATCTCAGGCCTCCGGGTCGAACAAGCCGGTGGAGAGATAGCGGTCGCCGCGGTCGCAGACGATGAACACGATCACCGCATTCTCCACCTCCTCGGCGACGCGCAGGGCACCGGCCAGGGCCCCACCGGAGGAGACGCCCGCCAGGATGCCCTCCTCCCGGGCTAGCCGGCGCATGTGCGCCTCGGCCTCGTGCTGACCAATGTCCAGCACCCGATCGACCCGGCTGGCATCGAAGATGCGCGGCAGATACTCCGGCGGCCAGCGCCGGATACCGGCGATGCTGGCGCCGTCCTCGGGCTGCAGGCCGATGATCTGCACCTCGGGATTGCGCTCCTTGAGCGCCTTCGAAACGCCCATGATGGTGCCGGTGGTGCCCATGGAGCTGACGAAGTGGGTCACCTGGCCGCCGGTCTGCGCCCAGATCTCGGGGCCGGTGCCGCGATAGTGGGCCAGAGGGTTGTCCGGATTGGCGAACTGGTCCAGGCGCTTGCCTTCGCCGCGGGCCAACATGGCCTCGGCCACGTCGCGAGCCTCCTCCATGCCGCCAGCCTTGCTGACGGTGATCAGCTCTGCGCCAAAGGCGGCCATGGCCTGCTTGCGCTCCTCGGAGGCGCTCTCTGGCATGATCAGCACCATGCGGTAGCCCTTGATGGCCGCCGCCATGGCCAGCGCGATGCCGGTGTTGCCGGAGGTCGCTTCCACCAGGGTATCACCGGGGCGGATCTCGCCCCGCGCCTCGGCCTGCTCGAGCATGGAGAGCGCCGGGCGATCCTTCACCGAACCCGCCGGGTTGTTGCCCTCGAGCTTGGCCAGCAGCACGTTGTTGCGGCCGGCGGTGATACGCTTGAGGCGGACCAGCGGCGTGTTGCCGACGACCTCCTCGATGGTGGGAAAATGCATGCAACCTTCCTTGTGGAAACGTGTTTTCCCCATTATATCCGCGCCGCCCCGGGGTGGACAGGCATGCCCCCGGCCTGTGTCATACTGGAGGCAGCCCACTTCAGAGAGCCCCCGATGTCCTTGAAGTTCCGCCTGCTGCTGTCGATCCTGGTACTGCCCTGGCTGCTGATGGTGCTGTTTGCCGCCGTGACCCTGACGCTGCATCGTACGCAGCAGGAAGCGCTGCTGCAGGAGCGCCTGACGCATGCCGTGGACCTGCTGGCCCCAAGCCTCGGCGAGGCAGCCGCGGACGGCGACCCGGTTCGTCTGGAGGCCGCGGCCGCACGCCTGCTGCAGCTCGAGGAGGTGCGTGCCCTGGGCATCATGTCCCAGGACGATGAGCTGCCCCTGCAGTTGGGCAGGCTGAGGGGCCTCCCCGAGGCGCCCCGGGATGGCGAGCGGCACCTGGAGCGGCATCAGGGCGAGTGGCGGCTGCAGGCCCCGCTGCCCGGGGAGCCCCCCGTCTGGCTGGTGCTCGACGTGGACGCCGGCCCGCTGGTGCTGGAGCACTACCGCCAGCTGGGGATCACCGGCCTGCTGCTGGCTCTCGCCGCGCTGCTGCTGGGGGGTTTGGCCGGCGCGACCCACCGGCGCCTCCAAGCACCGCTGAGGGGGGTGGATGACGCCCTGTCCTGCCTGGCGCGTGGCGAGAGCCCGCCGCCGCTGCCGGCCTCGCCTAAGGAGCTTGCCGGCCTGAGCGAGCGGGTCAACGCCCTGAGCGAACACCTGGCAGAGGCCCGCGTCGAGCTGCAGCGACAGATGGAGCAGGCCACCGCCGAGCTTCAGGAGTCCATGGAGACCATCGAGGTCCAGAACATCGAGCTGGATATCGCCCATCGCCGCGCCGTGGAAGCCAACCGCGTCAAGTCGGAGTTCCTGGCCAACATGAGCCACGAGATCCGCACGCCCCTCAACGGCATCGTCGGCTTCTGCCGCCTGCTCGGCCGCTCGCGCCTGGAACCACGCCAGCGTGAATGGCTCGAGCACGTGCAGCGGGCCTGCAACAACCTGCTGGTGCTGGTCAACGACGTCCTCGACTTCTCCAAGCTGGAGGCCGGACGCCTGGAGCTGGAGCGCCTCCCGCTGGACATGGTCACCCTGGTCGATGAGGTTCTCGGCCTGCAGGCCCCGCTGGCCCACCAGAAGGGGCTGCAACTGCTGGGCCTGGTGTATGACGACGTCCCCTCGCCGCTCACCGGCGACCCGATGCGCCTCCAGCAGGTGCTCACCAACCTGGTGCACAATGCCGTGAAGTTCACCGATCATGGCGAGGTGGTGGTGAGGGTGATGATGGAGCAGGCCAACCCCGGGCGGGTGACCCTGCGCATCAGCGTCAGCGACACCGGGATCGGACTCGCTCCGGAGCATCAACGCCGGCTCTTCCAGGCCTTCCACCAGGCCGAGGCGAGCCACTCTCGGCAGTTCGGCGGCAGCGGGCTCGGCTTGACCATCTGCCGCCAGCTGGTCGAGCAGATGGGTGGCGAGATCGGCGTGGAGAGCCAGCCCGGTGTGGGCACCACCTTCTCCTTCCTGCTCCCACTGGAGGGCCACGAGGGCGCCGAGCGCCTTCCGGAGCTCAGGCTCGACGGCCAGACGGTGCTGATCGAGGAGCCCCACCCCGCCACCCGACGCGCGCTGCGTCACCTCTTCTCGCGCTGGGGAGCCCGGCCCGCGTCGGGCGCCGACGAGCTGCCGAAGGGAGGTGCCCCGGCCCTGCTGGTGGCCAGCCTGTGCGACAGCCAGTCGCCCGGTGAATCGGCCGAGTGGCAGCAGCGCCTGGCGTCCCTGGAGTGCCCGGCCCTGCTGCTGGTCAATGCCTGCCTCCTGGAGCAGCCCGGCCCGCCATTGCCCCATGGCGGCGAGCTGCTCGGCAAGCCGGTGGCCCGGGCCACCCTGGCGGCGGCAGTCGGTCGCCTGCTGGGGGGCAGAGCTGACAGGGCCACTGTCGCCCCTGCCCCGCCTCGCGGCGAGCTCAGCGCCCCCCTGCGCCTGCTGGCGGTGGATGACACCGAATCGAATCGGCTGCTGCTGCGCGAACTGCTGCAGGGGCCCGGGATCGTGGTGACGCCGGCGGCCAGCGGCGAGGAGGCCCTGGCCCTGGCGCAGCGCCAGCCCTACGACCTGGTGCTGATGGACATCCGCATGCCCGGCATGGACGGGGTCGAGACCACCCGGGCGCTGCGCCGCCTGGGCGGCGCCTGGCGCGGCACCCCGATCGTGGCCGTGACC
>NZ_CP071922.1:1927946-1930034 GCF_017584085.1 Halomonas sp. BM-2019 | reverse complement strand
GTGCTGGTGAAGCCCGTCGACGGCCAGCATCTCCGGCAGGCCCTGCGCCGCCACCTGGGCGTCGTGCTGCCCGAGACCCCGGCGGAGAGCGGGCTCCCGGCCGATGTCGCCGCCCCCACGGCAACGGCAGCCGATGACGGGGAGCTGCCCACGGTGGATCTGGAGCTGGGGACTCGGCTGGCAGGCGGCCGGGCGGCGCTGGCCAGGGAGCTGCTGGAGCGCCTGGCGGCCGGGCTACCGGAGAGCGAGGCGGCCATCCGCGCGGCACTGGACGACGGCGACGACGAGGCCCTGCTGGACGCCATTCACGCCCTCAACGGCGCCTGTCGCTATTGCGGCGCGCCGCGGTTGGGGCTGATCGCCGAGTCGCTGGAGACCCGGCTACGGACCCGCGGGCGCGACGCCGTGACCGCCCTGATGGATGACCTCTTCGCGGCCATGGCAGAGCTGATTGCCTGGGCCGAGGGGGAGGCTCGTCCCCCCGGCGCTCAGCCCTCCAGCTCTCAGCCCTCCAGCTCTCAGCCCTCCAGCTCTCAGCCTTCCAGCACTCAACCTTCCAACACCACGAACGCCACGGCCAGGGACTCCTCGTCGCTGATCGACAGGTGAGTCGCCCGCACGCCGGCGACCATCGCCAGCTCGTGGGCCTTGCCGGAGAGCACCAGGGAGGGTCGCCCCAGGGCATCGTTGTCCACCTGAACCTCGGTCCAGCGCATGCCCAGCCGCAGGCCGGTGCCCAGCGCCTTGACGAAGGCCTCCTTGGCGGCGAAGCGCTTGGCGAGAAAGGCCGCCGGCGCCGGATGGTCCCGCAGCCGCTCCCGCTCGAGCTCGCCCAGCAGCCGCAGCGCCAGTCGCTCGCCGTGGCGGGCCAGGGCCCGTTCGAAGCGATCCACCCGGGCGATATCGGTGCCGATGCCGAGGATCATGGCTCAGTGATCATGGTCGTGCTCCTCCAGAGAGGCGACGAAGCCGGCTTCCTGGCCGGCAATCGCCAGGCGCTTCATCTCGGCGACCGCCTCCTTGAGCCCCACGAAGAGCGCCCTGGCGATAATGGCATGACCGATGTTGAGCTCATGGAGGCCCGGAATGGCGGCAATGGCCTCGACGTTATGATAGTTCAGCCCGTGACCGGCGTTGACGGTGAGCCCGAGCTCCAGCGCCATCTCGGTGGCCGCCGCGAGCCGCGCGTGCTCATGGGCAGCGGCCTGGCCCGTGGCCTCGGCGTAGGCCCCGGTATGCAGCTCGATCACCGGCGCTCCGGCCCGGGCGGCGGCCTCGATCTGAGCGGGCTCGGGGTCAATGAACAGCGACACCTCACAGCCAGCGGCAGCGAGGCGCTTGCAGGCGGCGCGGATCGCCTCGAAGCCCCCGACCACGTCCAGCCCCCCCTCGGTGGTGAGCTCCTCGCGCCGCTCGGGCACCAGGCAGACGTGGGCCGGGCGCACCTCCTCGGCCAGGTGCAGCATCGCCTCGGTGACGGCCATCTCCAGGTTCATGCGGGTGTTGAGCACTTCGGCCAGCAGACGCACGTCGCGCTCCTGGATATGCCGGCGATCCTCGCGCAGGTGCACGGTAATGCCGTCGGCCCCCGCCTCCTCGGTCAGCAGCGCTGCCTGAACCGGATCCGGATAGCGGGTCCCGCGGGCCTGGCGCAGGGTGGCGATATGGTCGATGTTGACGCCGAGCAGGATACGGGGGGGATGCATGGAGTCTCCAGGAATCAAGGGACAAGGGACAAGGGACAAGGGACAAGGGACAAGGGACAAGGGACAAGGGACAAGGGACAAGGGACAAGGAGCAAGGAGCAAGGAGCAAGGAGCAAGTGACTAGGGTAAAGCGAATGGCGGGCAGCGGGAAGGCCGCGCCGGGGATCGGCGGCGGCTTCACGGCTGCGACCTGGCGCCCGCGAGACGGGCGCTCCTACCCCTCGCGGCGATGCCGCCGTGCGGCCAGCTGGCGCATCAGCTCCCGGGAGCGCAGCGGACGGGCGCCCAGCAGCGGCGCCAGCGCCGCGCGGGTCACCGCCTTGGCGGGGCCGGCCAGGCCGGGCGCCCCCCAGTCGCCGGCGGCCAGTAGCCGCAGGGTGCG
>NZ_CP071922.1:1910221-1927846 GCF_017584085.1 Halomonas sp. BM-2019 | reverse complement strand
CCACCAGCGCGCTGGTCTCGCGATAGGGGCGCTTGTGCAGCAGGAAGGCCGGTTCAGGCGTCATGGCGCCTCAGTCGAGGTTGTAGCCCAGGCTCTTGAGGGCCCGCTCGTCGTCGGACCAGCCGCGCTTCACCTTGACCCAGAGATTGAGCATCACCTTGGCGCCGAAGGCGCGCTCCATGTCGAGGCGCGCCTCGCGGCCGATGCTCTTGATCCGCTCGCCGTTCTCGCCGATCAGGATCTTCTTCTGCCCGGCACGCTCCACCAGGATCAGGGCGCTGATATGCACCACCCGCCCCTCGTCGCGGAACTCCTCGATCTCCACGGTCATCTGGTAGGGCAGCTCGTCGCCGAGCTGGCGCATGACCTTTTCGCGCACCAGCTCGGCGGCCAGGAAACGTTGGCTCTTGTCGGTGACCTGGTCCTCGGGGAAGAAGTGCACGCTCTCGGGCAGGTGCCGGGCCACCTCGGCCTCCAGCTCCGGCACGTTGGTGCCGTGCTTGGCGGAGATCGGCACGATGGCGGCGAACTCGCGCTTGGCGCCGATCTCCTCGAGCCAGGGCAGCAGGCTCGCCTTGTCCTGCAGGCGATCGACCTTGTTGACCGCCAGGATCACCGGCGCCTCGATGTTCGCCAGGCGCTTCAGCACGATCTGGTCCTCGTCGCTCCAGCGGGTGCGATCGATGATGAAGACCACGCAGTCGACGTCACGCAGGGCCTGGGTGGCGGCCTGGTTCATGAAGCGGTTGATGGCCTTGTTGCGATCCTTGGCCATGATATGGATGCCCGGCGTGTCCACATAGATGAACTGCGCTTCGCCCTCGGTCTTGATGCCCATCACCTGGTGGCGGGTGGTCTGGGGCCGGCGCGAGGTGATGGAGATCTTCTGGCCGAGGATGCGGTTCATCAGCGTCGACTTGCCGACGTTGGGGCGACCGACGATGGCCACGAAACCACAGGTCTGGGTCATGAGCGGGCTCCCTGGGGGTTGGCCTTGGCGGGCTCGAGCTGGGTCAGGGCCTGTTCGGCGGCCTGCTGCTCGGCGTGGCGCCGGCTGGCGCCGACCCCGGTGGTGTGACGATCGAGCATCTCCACATGGCACTCCACGGTGAAGGTCTGGGCATGCGCCTCACCCTCCACGCTGACCACCTCGTAGCGAGGCAGGGGGACCTGGCGCGACTGCAGGAACTCCTGGAGCCGGGTCTTGGGGTCCTTCTGGGTGTCCTGCAGGCTGGTGTTTTCCAGCCGCGCGGCATACCAGGCCAGGACCCGACCGCGCACGGCCTCCATGCCGGCATCCAGGTAGATGGCGCCGATCACCGCCTCGACGGCATCGGCCAGGATCGACTCACGGCGATGGCCGCCGCTCTTCATCTCCCCGGAACCCAGCCGCAGGTGCTCACCGAAGCCCATCTCGCGGGCCAGCTCGGCCAGGGTCTGCCCCTTGACCAGGCGGGCTCGCAGGCGCGACAGCTGCCCCTCCCGGGCATCGGGAAAGCGCCGGAACAGCGCCTCGGCAATGACGAAGTTGACGATGGAGTCGCCGAGGAACTCGAGGCGTTCGTTGTTCTGGCCGCCGACGCTGCGGTGTGTCATGGCCAGTTCCAGCAGGGCGATATCCCCGAAGGTATGGCCCAGGCGTCGACTGAAGGCGTTGAGGGAGTGGCTCACGAATGTCCTGTTAGCTTGATGACTTGGGGCGGCAGGGCCCTGGCGGACGGCGGACTCCTGCGCGCCGGAGCCCGTAACGAGTCGCGGGCCTCCACTGGCTCACTGGATGCGCCGGACACTGGAGAAGCTCGGCAGGCCGCCATCCCAGTGCATCCAGACGGCGAAGGCGCGACCGACGATGTTCTCCTCCGGCACGAAGCCCCAGTAGCGGCTGTCGTTGGAGTGATCGCGGTTGTCGCCCAGGGTGAAGTAGTGGCCTTCCGGCACCACCAGTTCGCGCATCTGCGGGCCCGGGTCACGGGGATTATTGTAGATGTGGTGCTCCGCCTCGCCCAGCTGCTCGGCCAGCAGCAGCTCACCGGGGGCCCCGGACGGGCTCTCCTCCAGGAGGCGCTTGGGCACCGGCTCGCCGTTGACGTAGAGCTGCTTGCCCTCGTAGCGCACGCTGTCGCCGGGCAGGCCGACGACGCGCTTGATGAAGTTCACCGAGGGCTCGTTGGGAAAGCGGAACACCATGACGTCGCCGCGCTCCGGCTCGTTGAGTTCAACGAGGCGGGTATGCACCACCGGCAGGCGCAGGCCATAGGTGAACTTGTTGACCAGGATGAAGTCGCCCACCTCCAGGGTCGGCCGCATGGAGCCCGAGGGGATCTGGAAGGGCTCCACCACGAAGCTGCGCAGCACCAGCACCACCAGGAGCACCGGGAAGAAGGAGCGCGCGTAGTCCACCGGCCAGGGCTCCTTGAGCACCTTGTCGCGGGTGGCGGGATCGAGGCCCTCGGTGGTACCGGCCTCGGCGGTGGCGACGGCGCGGCGGCGGGCGGGGCGCCACCAGACGAGGTCCAGCAGCCAGATCAGGCCGGTGATGGCCACGGCCACCACCAGCAGCAGAGAGAAGTCCATGGGGTTTGGCGTTCCTAGGTTGTCAAATCAGTCATTGACCTTGAGCACGGCGAGGAAGGCGTCCTGGGGGATCTCCACCCGGCCGACCTGCTTCATACGTTTCTTGCCCGCCTTCTGCTTCTCGAGCAGCTTCTTCTTGCGGCTGACGTCGCCACCGTAGCACTTGGCGGTGACGTTCTTGCGCAGCGCCTTGACGGTGGAGCGGGCCACCACCTGGCCACCGATGGCGGCCTGGATGGCCACGTCGAACATCTGGCGGGGAATCAGCTCCTTCATCTTCTCGACCAGCAGCCGGCCACGGCCGTGGGCGTGGTCGCGGTGGATGATCACCGCCAGGGCGTCGACCTTGTCGCCATTGATCAGCACGTCCAGGCGCACCAGCTTGGCCGCCTGGAAGCGCTCGAAGCCGTAGTCCAGCGACGCATAGCCCTTGGAGATCGACTTCAGGCGGTCGAAGAAGTCCATCACCACCTCGGACATCGGCAGCTCGTAGGTGAGCTGGATCTGGCTGCCGAGGAACTGCATGTCCTTCTGGGTGCCGCGGCGATTCTCGCATTCGGCGATGACGTTGCCGACGAACTCCTGGGGCACCAGGATGCTGGCCCGCACGATGGGCTCGCGCATCTCCTCCACGTCGGCCATGTCGGGGAGCTTGGAGGGGTTGGAGACATACAGCAGATCGCCGTTCTTCATGGCCAGCTCGTAGACCACGGTGGGTGCGGTGGTCAGCAGGTCGAGGTTGTACTCCCGCTCGAGCCGCTCCTGGATGATCTCCATGTGCAGGGTGCCGAGGAAGCCGACCCGGAAGCCGAAGCCCAGGGCGTCGGAGTTCTCCGGCTCGTACTCCAGCGAGGCATCGTTGAGCGCCAGCTTCTCCAGGGCGTCGCGGAAGTCCTCGTAGTCGTCGGCGCTGACCGGGAACATCCCGGCGTAGACCTGGGGCTTGACCTTCTGGAAGCCGGGCAGGCGCTCGACCTCCGGGGTCTTGGCGTGGGTGATGGTGTCCCCCACCGGGGCGCCCTGGATCTCCTTGATACCGGCCACCACGAAGCCTACCTCGCCGGCGCGCAGCACGTCGGTCTCCTTGCGAAGCGGCGTGAAGATGCCCACCTCGTTGGCCTGCCAGTCGCGGCCGGTGGACTTGATGCGGATCTTCTCGCCCTTCTTCAGGGTGCCGTCGAAGATCCGCACCAGCGAGACCACGCCCAGGTAGTTGTCGAACCAGGAGTCGATGATCAGCGCCTGCAGCGGCGCGTCGGGGTCGCCCTTGGGCGGCGGGATATCACGCACCAGGCGTTCGAGCAGGGCGTCAATGCCCAGGCCGCTCTTGGCCGAGACCTGGCAGGCGTCGGTGGCGTCCAGGCCGATGATCTCCTCGATCTCGTGGGCGACCTTGTCCGGGTCGGCCTGGGGCAGGTCCATCTTGTTGAGCACCGGCAGCACCTCGAGGCCCTGCTCGATGGCGGTGTAGCAGTTGGCCACCGACTGCGCCTCGACGCCCTGGGCGGCATCCACCACCAGCAGCGCGCCCTCGCAGGCGTAGAGCGAGCGCGAGACCTCATAGGAGAAGTCCACGTGGCCGGGGGTGTCGATGAAGTTGAGCTGGTAGGTATTGCCGTCCGGGGCGTGGTAGTCCAGGGTCACCGACTGGGCCTTGATGGTGATGCCGCGCTCCCGCTCGAGGTCCATGGAGTCGAGCACCTGCTCCTTCAGCTCGCGCTCGGTCAGGCCACCGCAGCTCTGGATCAGGCGGTCGGCCAGGGTCGACTTGCCGTGATCGATATGGGCGATGATCGAGAAGTTCCGTATGTGACTGATCTTGCTACGGTTTTCGCTATTAGACATGCATCAGAATCCGGTTCATGTACGCACCCATGTACGAGGCTGGGCAGGTACCCGAGCGAGCGCGAGAATCAAGGTTGGGCATATTGTACAGCGAGTAAGGGCGGGTTGTCGTCAGAGGCGGGCTGGGCCGGCGCCCCCCCGGTCAGACCGGTGGCATGGCAAGGTCTTGCTGGCACGTGCGTCAGATAGCAGGGGGCTGCCAGGGGGGTGACATGTCACAACTGATCTTCTCGGAGTCCCTCACCCACCGGAAATGAAAATATTTCCTGAAGGCTCGCGAGTGAAGGAGCTTCTCCGCGTCCTCCCTCACGTCGGCGAAGGTCACGCCATCGTAATCGACACCGGCACGCCGGAAGCTGACGTTTGCCTGGGGATGGCGCTCCATACGGTTCAGCAGGTCATAGTAGACGATCTGGCTGTCATCACGATGGATAAAGAACGCCAGCTCAAGCTCCGGGTCGGCACGCCGGACGTCGGCGAGGTCTTCAAGATATCCGAACGGCCCCGGCGGCTGACGAAATACAAGATGATTGGAAACACCGCCCTCAAGGCGGAGGTTGGCAAACATGTTCAGGGTCTGGGCGGTCTTCAGGCCCAGGTAGGGCACTTGCTGGGGGAGTAGCGCCCCTGTACCGGCGTGTCGTCGTTTCCAAGTAGCTCCGGATGGAAGTGCCGGGCGAGCTGCTGCAGATATCGTGCAGTCTCGCGGCGGCACACCGGATACTGGCTGAGCAGTTCCAGCACACAAAGCGCCCTCTGGAACTCCTCTCGTGACATCACGCCACGCAGCTGCTCCAGTTCCACCCGCATCGGACGATAACCGCGGAACCAGACGGCTTCAGCCAATGCCTTCACGTCATCGACCGCCCCATCCAGAGGACGCGAGCCGACGCGATACAGCCGTTTTCGTTTGAAAGAGACCATCATGACTCACCCTTACTGCGGTGATAATCGTCAACTGACACGGTCAAAATTACCCAACAAACGGGTTTCATCAATGCTGTGACTCTCGGCGTAGCTGAGCAACTTCCCGGATGGACAACCCCGTAATCTCTGAGATCATCCGATCATCCATCTCTGTTCGTGCAATGAGGTTAATAGCCGTCTCACGCTGCGTTTCAGCGCGGCCCTCCGCACGCTCTTTCCTTACCAAACTCTCCAAGTTCTCTGCCAGCATATCTCTATCCTCCACCAGACTGTTTAGCTGCTCCAGGTCGAGCCTGGCCTTGGAGGCTACACGCTGCAGGTGACGGCACAGCGACGAAAAGGCTACTGATTGAACATCTCATCCACGCTGTTGGCGAACAGGATATCGCGCAACCAGCTTTTCAGCTGAGCATGGTCTGCCCGATCAATTCGATCCTCTACCCAGCTCGGAACGTCACCAAATTTGAAGCTAAGCTGAGCGCGAAGATTATCGCGGGCTTCATCAAGGCGACCACGCTGCTCACCTTCCATTTGCTCTTTCTGAGCCCAGTTTTCAAGATTTTCTGCCAACATGTCTTTATCCTCCACCAAACTGTTGAGCTGATCCAGGTTGACTTCAGCTCCGAGCCGCTGAAGATGACGCTTGAGCCAGCGGGTGATGATCTTGTCGATACGGTCTTTGTGGGGGTCGGTCTGAATGATCGACACGATCCGATCCACGGCCTTCTGCAGCCCCTTCCTGTCCGTCGACGCCTTCTCGATGCTGAACACCCCGCTAAGCGGCGTCTGGCGTAGCCCCAGTTCCTCATCAGTGTAGCGCCCTTCATCGATCAGGTAGTAACGCAGGTGCGGCTGGTTGACCTGCAGGAAGCTCGGCGGTTCCGGCTGCACCATGTCGTAGATATCCTGCTTCGCCGTCCAGCGTTTGGCCCCGTTGTAGAGCACAATGGGCAGGATCGGTGGCATTCCCTGACCAACGGTCGTGACCTTGGTCTTGATCAGGTGGCTATAGAAGCAGGCGACGTAATGCATCAGCCGGATCGGCATGGTGCGGTCCACCGCGGACTGGAATTCCAGCAGAATGTAGAGGAAGACACGCTGAGTCATGCCTTCCCAGGTCACCTCCACCGACCAGACCACGTCCTCGAACTTCTCCTCGAACAGCGGCGTGATGTAGTTGCCACTGTGGTTCTTGAGCGTGGAGAAGTCCATCAGATCGGCGATCTCACTGGGTGCAAAACCCTCGATCAGCTGCTGAACGAACTCAGGGTAGCTGAACAGCTCCTTGTACCCAGTATCGTGATGGTTGCTGGCCATGCGCCCTCCTGCCGTAATGTCACCATGCTACCACATGGCCACTTGTCAAGTGCTACCGCAAGCTGCGCTTCCCCACACTATCTCCCTGCCGAGTAAAGAAAAAAACGTCACCAGCCCGCTCTGCCTCTCTACTCACTCGGTGTTGGTCAGCGCCCAGATACAGCGAACCCGGCGGCCAGGGCCGCCGGGTCAGAGTGCGCCGGAGGGTGACTCAGTCGCCGGCCAGCCGCAGGGCCACGAACAGCGAGCGGCCGTCGCGGTAGAGGCGCACCGGCACGGCGCGGTCGGTGGGCAGGTCGTTGACCAGCTCGACCAGCTGGGAGCCGTCGCCGACAGCCTGATGATCGATGCTCACCAGCACATCCCCGGGGCGGATGCCGGCCGCGGCGGCGGCGCCATTCGGGTCGACCTCGCGGACCCGCACGCCGCCCTCGATGCCGAGCTCCTCACGCTCGGCGCGCTCCAGTTCGCCCACCGAGACGCCGAGGCGGGCCTGGCGGCTCTCCTGGGGGCGGCTGGCGGTGGCCCGCTCGGCGTCGGGCCAGTCCTCCACGGTGACGCTGAGCTGGCGGCGCTCGCCATCACGCATCAGCTCGAGCTCCACCTCGCTGCCCGGCGCGTTACGGCCGATCAGCCGCGGCAGGGTGCTGGAGTCATGCACGCGGTTGCCGTCCACCTCGAGGATGACATCGCCGGCACGCAACCCGTCGCGGACTGCCGGGCCCTCGGGATCCAGGTCGGCGATCAGCGCCCCGCTGGGGCCGTCCATGCCGAAGGACTCCGCCAGGTCGCGGGAGACCGGCTGGATCATCACCCCGAGCCAGCCACGGCGCACCTGGCCGTCGTCGCGCAGCTGGTCGGCCACGTCCATGGCGACGTTGATGGGGATGGCAAACGACAGCCCCATGAAGCCGCCGCTGCGGGTGAAGATCTGGGAGTTGATGCCGATCACCTCGCCGTCCAGGTTGAACAGCGGCCCGCCGGAGTTGCCCGGGTTGATGGCCACGTCGGTTTGGATGAAGGGCACATAGGCGTCCCGCGGCAGGGTCCGGTCGATGGCGCTGATGATGCCGGCGGTCACCGAGTAGTCGAAACCGAAGGGCGAGCCGATGGCGGCGACCCACTCGCCCACCCGGAGGGTGTCGGAATCCCCCAGCTTGAGCGGCGGCAGCCCCTCGGCATCCACCTTGAGCAGCGCCACGTCGGTGCGATCATCGGCGCCGACCAGCTCGGCCTGGAGTTCGCGGCGGTCGTTGAGCCGCACCAGGATCTCGTCGGCCCCCTCCACCACATGGGCGTTGGTGAGGATGTAGCCCTCCTCGCTGATGATGAAGCCGGAGCCCAGCGACTGGCGCTCCTGGGGCCGGCCGGGCGCCTGCCCCCCGGGCGGCGCCGGGAAGCGATCACCGAAGAAGTGGCGGAAGATCTCCGGCAGCTCCTGGCCGCCGAAGCCCTGGAAGGGATTGTCGCGGCTCGGCACCGTGCGACTGGTGGAGATGTTGACGACGCCGGGGGCGGCCTCCTCCACCAGCACGGTGAAGTCGGGCAGCTCCCGGGCGGTGGCCGACTGCCAGGCCAACAGGATCGCGGCCAGCAGCATCCACAGGGAGAGGGGGCGGATCATGCGCATCATGAGGCTCCTGCGATGGGTCGTGACGACGAAGGTTGAGTTCTCGGGTTGCGGATTCAAGGGCCTGGCGCCGGATCAGGGAGACGGCGCCTCCTGCCACTCCAGGCCGTCGGCCACCCTGAGCAGCACCCGCGGCGGCATCTCGCCCATGACCACCAGCTGGCGCGGCTCGCCCCCCAGGTCGCGGTGGCGCACCGCGGCGTTGGAGACCCCCAGCCGATGCAGCCCCGGCGCCAGCAGTTCCGCCTGGTCGAGGGGGGCCACGAACACGCTCAGGGTGGAGAGCCCATCGCTGTAGAGGCGGTGAATGATCTCCTCGCCGTGGCGGGCGCTGCGGGTATCCACCGGCTGCGAGGTGAAGCCCTCGGGCAACCAGCCCAGCCGCCAGGGGTCTGCCGGTGCCTCGCGCTGACGGTCGAGCACCACCTCTCCCTGGTGCAGGCGCGGGCGCTCCAGCGCGGTGAGCTGAAAGGTTTCCAGGGGGCGACCGGTCTCGTCGAGCAGGGTCTGCTTGAGGGTCAGCCCCGTGGCCTGGTCGAGCCACAGGCGGTGGCCGAAACGGAAGCTGTCGAGGGGCGCGATGTCGAGGCGACGCGCTCGGCGATTGGCGATGCGCTCCTCGCCACCCAGCTGCAGGCGATAGAGGCCATCCACGCGTTCGACGATGCCGGCCGGCGACGGGGGAGCCTCGCCGGCCTCTCCCGCCCAGCCCAGGCGCCCGATACGGCCGCGACGCTCGAACACCATGGGCGGGCCGTCGAGGAAGGTCGCCACACCCCGCTCGATGCCATCGCGCACCTCATGGCTGATCGCCAGGGTGCGCACCCCGTCGTAGCCGATGCGCACCGCATGGGCCTCGTAGAGGTAACAGTGGCCGGCCCACAGGCTGCGTTCGAACCAGCCGAGCGCGGACTCCGGCCGCGGCTGATCCTCGAGGGTTCGGCAGTCGAAGCGCTCTTCCTCGACCTCGGCATGGGCCACCGGGAAGCTGCCGACCAGGAGCAGGAGGCCGAGGGCGATCGCCAGGCGACCAGACAGACGGGATGCAGTCACCGGCACCCCCCGCGTTCAGCGCTGACCGAGGCTGTCGGCACCGCTGGCGCGCAGCAGCGGCATCCACGCATCGCCGCTGCGGTAGGCGGCGCCCTCGGCGTGCCGGTCGAGGTAGGACTGCAGCAGGCGAGCCTGCTCCTCGTCAGCCAGCAGCGACTGGCGCTGCCCCGGCGCCATGAACATGGGAGGAGCCTCGCCACCGGCCCCCACGGTCATCAGGCCCTGGCCGCCGCCCTGGGGCAGCTGGAAGAGCGGGAGGTCGACCAGAGAGGGCCGCGAGACCCCACCCTCGGCACCGGAGAGGCCGGCCGGGGCCGGCTGGGCAGAGGAGCCGCCGGCCATGCCGGGCTCCGCCGACGGCGAGTCGCCGCCGCCGTAGAACTGCACGCCGGTGATCACCATCAGCGACACCGCGGCGGCGATGCCGGCGCTGCGTGCCAGGGGGAGCGAGCGACGCGGGGCCGAGGCGTCGACGCCGGGTTCGAGCACCGGCGCCTCCTCGTCCTTGAGCCGCGCCATGATGCCGGCGGAGAGGTCGGTGGTGACGTCGATATCGGGCTCTCGACGCATCAGGCTGCGCATCAGGTGGTAACGACGCCAGGCGTCGGCGGCATCGGGGGAATCATCCAGCGTCCTGAGCAGCCGGCGCAGCTCAAGTTCGTCCCCCTCGTTATCCATTAGGGCAGAAAGCGACTCCCGTGCATTCTGACTCATTTCAACACCCTCAAAGTGGCAAGGCGCTCCGCCTTGCGCGCTCGTTATCAGCCTGGTATCGACATTAGCGCTGGGCCGGGAATGTCGATGCAATCTCCGCCTCGGGGCGGATCGAACACTGCTTCTGACGCCAAAGGCGACGGACAGTTCAGCCAATCGACAAAAAGTGTGCAGGCGACCGCGGCGACGGCCTCACTCCTCCACAGGCTCGCGGTTTCGGGCGGTGGTGACCAGCGGCTGGATATGCTGATCCACCGCTTCCCGCGCGCGAAAGATCCGCGAGCGCACCGTGCCCACCGGGCACTGCATGATGTTGGCGATATCCTCGTAGGAGAGCCCCTCGAGCTCGCGCAGGGTGATCGCCGTGCGCAGGTCGTCGGGCAGGTTATCGATCGCCTCGAACACCGCCGCCTCGAGCTGGTCGCGGGCCATGGCCGCCTCGGGGGTCTCGGTATCCGCCAGGCGCCCGCTGTGGTCGACGATCTCGGCGTCGACGATATCCAGGTCGCTGCCCGGCGGGCGGCGCCCCCGTGACACCAGGTGGTTCTTGGCGGTGTTGATGGCGATGCGGTACATCCAGGTGTAGAAGGCGCTCTCGGCGCGGAACTTGCCCAGCGCCCGATAGGCCTTGATGAAGGCCTCCTGGGCCACGTCCTGCACCTCGGCATGATCGTGCACATAGCGGCCGATCAGGCCGATGATCTTGTGCTGGTACTTCCTCACCAGCAGGTCGAAGGCGCGGCTATCGCCCCGCTGGGCGCGCTCGACGAGCTGCTGGTCGGTCTCCCTGGCGCCCATTCACCCCCTCCCTGACAGACGATGAAGAAGGCGCGGGGAAGGCGCCCGGGGAGCAGCGGTCATGTTGGAGAATGCATGCATGGTGTCAACCTGGAGCCCTGAGGGCAGCGAAGTGTCCGGGGCCGTAGCCCAAAGTCGCACAAGTGTTCCCGTTTCTCGAGCATTCATCAACCCGACCTCCCCAATGGGGCGGCGCGTAGAGGGACCACCGCAGCGCGACAGGGTTCCCCCGATTGATCACCGAGGGCCCGACGGGTGTATAGTAGAGGCATCCGGATCACGCGCCCTAGGGGCCATCAGCGCAGCCACGACACAGGTAGCCGAATGACAGATCAGCAGGTCAGCAACCTCAACGTCCTCGCCCAGGACGTGCTTATTACCCCCGAAGCCCTCAAGCAGGAGATCCCGCTCACCGAGGCCGCCGAGCGGACCGTCATCGAGGGCCGCCAGACCATTCAGCGCATCCTCGACGGCGAGGACCCTCGCCTGCTGGTGGTGGTGGGCCCCTGCTCCATCCACGACGTGGACGCCGCCCTCGACTATGCCCGCCACCTGCGGCGCCTGGCCGATGAGGTGAAGGATAGCCTCTACATCGTGATGCGCGTCTACTTCGAGAAGCCGCGCACCACCGTGGGCTGGAAGGGGCTGATCAACGACCCTCACCTCAACGGCTCCTTCGAGATCGAGGAGGGGCTGCATATCGCCCGCCGGCTGCTGGTGGAGCTGGCCGAGATGGGCCTGCCCCTGGCCACCGAGGCCCTCGACCCGATCTCCCCGCAATACATCCAGGACTGCATCAGCTGGTCGGCCATCGGCGCCCGCACCACCGAGTCCCAGACCCACCGCGAGATGTCCTCCGGCCTCTCCTGCCCGGTCGGCTTCAAGAACGGCACCGACGGCAGCCTGGACGTCGCGGTCAATGCCCTGCAGTCGGTCGCCCATCCGCACAACTTCCTGGGCATCGACTACGCCGGCCGGGTGGCGATCATTCGCACCCGCGGCAACCCCTACGGCCACGTGGTGCTGCGCGGCGGCAACGGCAAGCCGAACTACGACAGCGTCAGCGTGGCGCTGGCCGAGCAGGAGCTGAAGAAGGCGGGCATCAAGCCCAACATCATGATCGACTGCTCCCATGCCAACTCCAACAAGGACCCGGCCCTGCAGCCGCTGGTGCTCGAGAACGTCACCAACCAGATCCTCGAGGGCAACCGCTCGATCATCGGCCTGATGGTCGAGTCCAACCTCGGCTGGGGTAGCCAGAAGGTGCCCGAGGACCTGAGCCAGCTGCAGTACGGCGTCTCCATCACCGATGCCTGCATCGACTGGGACACCACCGACCGGGCCTTCAAGGAGATGAACGCCAAGCTGGCCCCGGTGCTGGCCAAGCGGCGCCAGGCCGCCTGACCCCCATCACACCGACCACACCCGCGGGCCCGCGCTCGTTTGCCATCCGGCTTACTGGCGGACGCCGTCGATCTCGCGCACGAAGGGCGGCAGGGCGTCGAGCAGGGCGCGACCGTAGCGCCGGGTCAGCACCCGGCGGTCGAGCAGGGTGATGCGACCGCGGTCGGCCTCCTTGCGGATCAGCCGGCCGCAGGCCTGGACCAGCTTGATGGAGGCGTCCGGGACGCTGATGCGCATGAAGGGGTTGCCGCCCTGGCGCTCGATCCACTCGGCGAGCGTCGCCCCCACCGGGTCGTCGGGCACCGCGAAGGGCAGCCGGGTGATCACCACGTGGGTGAGGTAGTCGCCGGGCAGGTCGATCCCCTCGGCGAAGCTCGCCAGGCCGAAGATGATGCTGCCCTCCCCCGCATCCACCCGCGCCCGGTGGCGGCTGATCAGCTCGCGCTTGGGCAGCCGGTCCTGGGCCAGTACCCGCCCCGCCAGGGCCTTGGGCAGCGCCTTCTCCACGGCGCGCAGCTGGGCCCGGGACGAAAACAGCGCGAGCACCGCCTCCTTCTCCCCCAGGGCCTGGACGAAGTCGACGATGGCCCGCTCGTGGCCTTCGCGATCGGCGGGATCGACGGCCTCCCGGGGCACGCTGAGCACCGCCCGGGAGTAGTCGAAGGGGCTCGGCAGACGCTGGTAGCGGTAGCGGTTGGCCAGGCCCGCCCGCTCCTGCAGGCGCTCGAAGCGCCCGAGTGCCGTCAGCGTGGCCGAGGTGACCACGGCGCCGAAGGTGGCCCCCCACAGGCTCTTGGCCAGGGTGTGGGCCGCCGAGACCGGGCTCGCCGAGAAGGTCAGCTCCGGGTCGCCCCCGAAGCGCTCGAGGGTCAGCCAGCGGGCCCGGGGCGGCTCGCCCTCGGGGTCGCTCTCGGCGAAGGCCTGCCACAGCGCATGGGCCTCCAGGGCGCGGCCGTGGAGCAGGGCGATCAGCGGCAGCCAGGCCTCGGCCTGCTCCCGGGGGAGCCCGGTGTGCTTCTCGGGGTCAAGGCTCTCGCGCAGGATGTCGGCCATGCTCTCCAGGGTGCGGGAGAGCTCGGCGAAGATCACCAGCAGGGCGCCGGCCAGGTCGCGCAGGGGTTCGGGGGCACGCCCCATCTCGAAGCGATGCTGGCGCGCCTCCTCGCCCTCGGCGAGCCCCTCGGGGCGGCCGGCGAGCCGGTGGCCCAGGGCGAAGGCCTCACCCAGCTTGGGCTCCAGGGCCTCGAGGGCCTGGGGCAACGTGGCCAAAAGCCGCCGCAGGGTGGGCTGCACCGCCAGGGCCTGGTTGAGCTCGGTGAGCGACTTCTTCAGGGTGCGCAGCCAGCCCAGCGCGCCGCCCACGGCGAAGCGGTGGGTGAAGTGGTTGAGCGCCTTGTCGGGCAGGTGGTGCGCCTCGTCGAAGACATGGATGCAGTCGCCGGGGGCGGGCAGCACCACGCCGCCGCCCAGGGAGAGGTCGGCCAGAACCAGGTCGTGGTTGGCGACGATGATATCGGCCTGCTCGAGATCGCGCCGGGCGCGGAAGAAGGCGCAGGCGCCGAAGTGGCCGCAGCGGCGGTTGGTGCACTGGCGATGGTCCACGGTGAGCCGGCGCCAGTGGGCATCCTCGATGGCCTCGGGCCAGCTGTCGCGATCGCCGGCCCAGCGGCCGTTGCCGTAGGCCTCGCCCAGGGAGCCGGCCAGGGCCTGGAACTCATCGCCGCCGCTGGCGAGCTCCCGCTCGAAGAGCGACAGGGTGGGGTTCTCCTCGGCGCCCTCCAGGGCCTGGTCGAGGCGCGCCACGCAGACGTAGCGACCGCGCCCCTTGGCCAGGGCGTAGCCGAAGTCGATACCGCTGTGGGCCTTGAGGGCAGGCAGGTCCTGGTGGAGCACCTGCTCCTGGAGCGCCACGGTGGCGGTGGCCACCACCAGGCGCTTGCCGCGGGCGCGGGCCACCGGCAGCGCGGCCAGCAGGTAGGCCAGGGTCTTGCCGGTGCCGGTGCCCGCCTCGAGCACGCAGACGTGCTCGTCGCTCAAGCGCTTGCCGGCCTCGTCGGCCTCGATGCCCGCCAGGGTACGGGCGATCTCGGCGATCATCAGCCGCTGGCCATAGCGGGGCGTCAGGTCGAGGCCCTCGAGCACGCGACGGTAGGCGGCCTGGATCTCGCCCTTCAGGGCCTCGTCGAGCATGGGCTCAGAGCAGGCCTTCCGGAGGGTGCTCGCAGGGCAGCCTGTCGCCGATGAAGCGTTCGATCTCGGGCAGGGAGAAGGCGTCCTCCTCGCCCACGAAGCTGATCGAGACGCCCTTGGCGCCGGCGCGGCCGGTGCGACCGATGCGGTGCACGTAGTCCTCCGGGTCCTCCGGCAGGGTGTAGTTGATCACATGGCTGACATCCTCGATATGGATGCCGCGACCGGCCACATCGGTGGCCACCAGCACCTGGATCTCGCCCTCCCGGAACTGCTCCAGGGTCCGGATACGCTGGTTCTGGGGCACGTCGCCGGAGAGCATGGCGGCATTGATGCCCGCCTTGCGCAGCAGCTCGTCGAGCTTGCGCACCAGGTCGCGGCGGTTGCCGAAGACCATCACCCGGTCGAAGCTCTCCTGCTGGAGCAGCTTTATCAGCAGGCGCTGCTTGTCGGCATCGCTGACCAGGTAGACCCGCTGATCGATATCGGCGGCATTCTCCACCGTGACCGCGATCTCGACATGGGTCGGCTCATGGGTCCACTGGCTGGCCAGGTTGAGGATGTCCTCGGTGAAGGTGGCCGAGAAGAGGAAGGTCTGGCGCTCCTCCTTCTTCGGGGTGTGGCGGATGATGCGCTTGACGTCCGGAATGAAGCCCATGGAGAGCATGCGGTCGGCCTCGTCGAGCACCAGCACCTCGACCTGGGTCAGGTCGACGTCACGCTTCTGGTGGAAGTCGAGCAGCCGGCCCGGCGTCGCCACCAGGATGTCCAGGCGGTCGCCCAGCGCCTCGCGCTGCTTCTGGTAGTCCATGCCGCCGACCACGCTGGCGACCTTGAGATCGGTGAAGCGGGCCAGGGCCTTGGCATCCTTCTCGATCTGCAGCGCCAGCTCACGGGTCGGCGCGACGATCAGGGCCCGCGGGGCACCGGGCTTCTGGGCGTTGGGGGCCTCCTCCTCGAGGAAGTAGGCGAGGATCGAGATCAGGAAGGCGGCGGTCTTGCCGGTGCCGGTCTGGGCCTTGCCGACCACGTCGCCGCCCAGCAGGGTGTGGGTCAGCGCCTCGGCCTGGATCGGGGTACAGTACTCGAAGCCCAGGGCGTGGATGGCCCGCATCAGCGGCAGCGGCAGATCGAAGTCATGGAAGCGCCACTTGCCCGCCACGGCAAGCACCTGGAACTGGCGCAGGTCCCAGCCGGAGGCGCTGCGGCGCCTCGGCTTGCTACGACGGCGCTTGGGCTTGTGATTCTGGGCCGGTGCGTTGATCTGATCCGACTCGCTCATAGGCTGCTGTCTGTCCGTTTCGATGGTTGGGTGCATAACACAAGCGCGCATTGTAGCAGCCTCCAGGACGAAGGGCGCGCCTCCTGAGCGAAGCGCTGTGGTCGGCACCGCCCACGGGGGGCTGGTAGAATACGCGCCAGACCAGAGGAGTTTTCCCCATGACCCGTCGCAAGAAGACCCGCTCGCTGGCCGACAAGGTGCAGATCCGCACCGGCCGGCGCAAGGACTACAAGAAGTGGCGCCACGAGAATCCCGACCAGGTGACCTCGTCGACCCGCTACACCCAGAAGAAGCGCCAGCAGCGCAAGATCCAGGCCGCCCGCAAGCTGGCCCGCCAGGAGGCCGGCCAG
This sequence comes from Halomonas sp. BM-2019, assembly GCF_017584085.1. Taxonomy (NCBI): domain Bacteria; kingdom Pseudomonadati; phylum Pseudomonadota; class Gammaproteobacteria; order Oceanospirillales; family Halomonadaceae; genus Halomonas; species Halomonas sp. BM-2019. The sequence goes on along the minus strand of NZ_CP071922.1, from coordinate 1,911,762 downwards.
CCGATCGCCATCCACCCCGAGCGCAAGCCCCCGGACACCGACCAGGGAGGCGCGGAGAGCTGATGCGCCTGGTCTCGTTCAATATCAACGGCATTCGCGCCCGGCCGCACCAGCTCGAGGCCCTGGTGGACGCCCACCGCCCGGCGGTGATCGGCCTGCAGGAAACCAAGGTACAGGACGCGGAGTTCCCCCGCGAGGCCGTGGAGGCCCTGGGCTATCGGGTGGTCTTTCACGGCCAGAAGGGCCACTACGGCGTGGCCATGATGGTCGACGTCGCCCAGTGCGGCGAACCCGAAACGGTCCACTACGGCTTCCCCGACGACGACGAGGCGGCCCAGCGCCGCCTGATCGGGGTGCGCCTGCGCCCGGCGGGCGGCGAGCCGCTGTGGGTGTGGAACGGCTACTTCCCCCAGGGCGAGAATGTCGCGCACCCGGTGAAGTTTCCCCACAAGCGCGACTTCTACGCCCAGCTCAAGCGGCTGCTGGAGACGCACCATCGCCCCGACGAGCGCCTGGCGGTGATGGGTGACTTCAACATCTCCCCCGAGGAGATCGATATCGGCATCGGCGAGGCCAACCGCAAGCGCTGGCTGCGCGACGGCAAGACCAGCTTCCAGCCGGTGGAGCGCGAATGGCTCGAAGGCATCAAGGCCTGGGGCCTCACCGACAGCTACCGGGTCCGCTACCCGGAGGCGGACGACCGCTACAGCTGGTTCGACTACCGTTCCCGGGGTTTCGAGCGGGACCCGAAGCGCGGGCTGCGCATCGACCACATCCTGGTCACCGCCCCGCTGGCGGAGCGGGTGGTGGAGGCCGGCATCGACTACGCCCTGCGCGGTATGGAGAAGCCCTCCGACCACGCCCCGGTGTGGACCGAACTCGACCTCTGAGGGATCACCGCAGCTGGAACTCCAGCCGCTGGCGGGCGCGACGCAGGCGGCCATCGGCCTCGAAGCGCCACTCCCCCACCGCCTGCTCCGCGGCCTCCTCGAAGACCTGGCGCGGCCGGGCCTCCAGCACCCGGATGCTGGAGCGGTCGACGCTGCCATCGGGACGAATCAGGAACTCCAGCTCCACATACCCCTCCAGCCCGCGACGCTGGGCGCGCCGGGGGTAGCTCGGCGGCACCCGGCTGAGCGGCTCGGCCTCCCCCACCTCCACCGGCCCGCTATCGGCGGCCGCCTCCTGCTCACCGCTCTGTGCCGCCGGTGCGGGCTCGGCCGGCTCGGCGGGCGCCGGTGGCACCTCGGCCCGGGACGCGGGTTCCGGCTGTGGCTGTGGCTCCGGTTCCGGCTGTGGTTCCGGCTCCGGCTCCGGCTCCGGCTCCGGCTCCGGCTCCGGCAGGCTGATGCCATCGCGGCTCTCGGGCAAGGGCTCCGGCGCTTCCGGAGGCTCCGACGGGGCCTCCACGGGGTCGACCGGGGGTTCCGGGGGCAGCGACGCCAGCCGCAACGACATGGCCGGCTCCGGCGGCTCGACCGCCGGCTCGGGCGGGGTCACCAGCAGCGCCAGCAGCCAGAACAGCGCCGCGGCCAGGGCGG
>NZ_CP071922.1:1909712-1910052 GCF_017584085.1 Halomonas sp. BM-2019 | reverse complement strand
CACGCTGCCGCTGGCGGTGATCAGCGCGGCCACCTCCGCCCCCACCCGATGCAGGTCCACCGGCTGGCCGTCCACCCACACGGCGCCCTCGCCGGTCAGCGCCACCATCACCTGGGCATCGGGCCGCGGCGTGGCCGCGCTGGACTCGGGGCGCTCGATCTCGATACCGCTCTCCTTGATGAAGCTGGTGGTGACGATAAAGAAGATCAGCATGATGAACACCACGTCCAGCATCGGCGTGAGGTTCACCTCGCTGGGCTCGCCCTCGGCGCTCAGGCGACGTCTACGCATGCCTCGTTTCTCCCTGCTGCTCCGCGGCGCGGGCCAGGCGGTCGTGCAG
>NZ_CP071922.1:1901666-1909568 GCF_017584085.1 Halomonas sp. BM-2019 | reverse complement strand
TGGGTCTCGCTCAGCGCCAGGCCGTCGAAGACCACGATCATGCCGGTCACGGTGCCCAGCAGCCCCAGCAGCGGACAGAGGGCCACCAACAGCTTCATCCAGGGCAGCGGCCGACGCAGCCGGGCGATCAGCGCCCGACTCCACACCTCGCGCAGGGTGCGGGCACTCCAGCTGCCGTGATCGGGGCGCGCCACCCAGCGCCCCACCAGGGCGCGCCGCTCGGCCCGCCAGGTCACGCGGAAGTACCACCAGCGCTCCAGGGTCAGGGTGAAGAGCACGGCGGCCACCACCATGATCAGCACCAGCACGGCGCCGCCCGCCTCCACCAGCCGCTGGAGCGGCTCCACCAGGGCGACCGGCAGCTCAGGCATGGACAAGGCGCGCCTCCCCACGGCCAGGCGCCACGGCGCTGGAGGCCGTGGGCGGCGCCTCGAGGTGCTCGGCCAGCGCCGCGCTGGCCTTGCCCTCCAGCAGCCCCACCAGGCCGCGGCTGCGGCTGGTCAGCGCCGTGTGGGCGAAGAGCAGCGGTACCGCGGTGACCAGCCCCAGCACGGTGGTGACCAGTGCCTGGCTGATGCCGCCGGCCATCAGCTGCGGGTCGCCGGTACCGAAGACCGTGATGGCCTGGAAGGTGACGATCATGCCGGTCACGGTGCCCAGCAGCCCCAGCAGCGGCGCCACGGCGGCCAGCAGCTTGACCAGCCCCTGCCCGCGCTCCAGGCGCGGCAGCTCTGCCAGCAGCGCCTCATCCAGCCGCGCCTCCAGGGCCTCCGGGGGCACTCCCTGGGGCAGGGTGCGGAAGCGACCCAGCACCCGGCCCAGCGGATTGTCGTCGCGCAGCTGGCCCAGGTCGCGCAGCTGGCGGCGCAGGCGCCACCGCACCACCCCCAGGTAGAGGAACTGCAGCAGCGCCACCAGCAGGCCCAGCCCCCCCAGGGCGACGACCACATAGCCGACGACGCCCCCCTGGTGGAAGCGCTCCACCAGGCTCGGTTGACGCGCCAGGGCGTCGAGCAGCCGGCCGCCGGTGGGGTCGAGGAGCAGGGCCGCGTCGCCCGCCCAGGCCGCCGTGAGCCCAGCGCGCTGCTCGCGGTCCAGGCCCTCGACCACGGCGAGCCGCGGGGCCGAGTCGTCACCGCTGGGGCGCAGCAGGTCACCGCCGCCAAACAGCAGCAGGTCACCGACCCGGGCCACGTCGCGGGGGGCAATCTGACCATCGACGCCGGCCACCGGCGCCTCGAAGCGGCGCCAGCGGCCGCTCTCATGCGTCCAGGTCTCGAGGTGGCGCAGCAGCTCGGTGATGGCGGCGGTGCCGGTGACGCCCGCCTCAGGACGCGCCGGCAGCACCAGCTCACTGCCCAGCCTAAGCCGGCTATCGCTCAGCGCCTCCCGCAGCTCCCCCGCCTGTTGTGCGGCGAAGGCGCGCAGTGCCGCCGCCTCGACGGCCTCCGGCGCCTCGGGCCAACTCGGCAGGGGCTGAGCCGGCGCCCTCCAGGGCGCCTCCGGGCGAATGGAGAGGGGCAGCGCCAGCAGCTCGGGGGCGCGACGCTCCCGGGCAATGGCCATCCCCTTGCGCAGCTCCGCCAGCGCTGGGCCCTCCAGGGCCTGCCAGCGCGCCTCCTCCCGGGACCAGACCCCGCCCTCGCGGCCGTCCGGGGTCAGGAAGTAGAGGCCCACCCGGCCCAGACGCAGGTAGTCCACCTCGCGGCGCTCGTCGCCCACCAGCAGCGCCCGCCAGCTGTCGATCTCGCGGCCGTAGGCAAGCTCCTGGCGCCAGGCGGCCACCAGCCGCTCGGCCTGGTCGGCGGCCTCCAGCGGCCGGGCGCTCAGCGCCTCGCGCAGCTCACCGAGCCGGGCGCGGCGCTGGTCGACCAGAAACGGCAGGTCGGCCTCGACCAGGGCCTCCAGCGCCGCCAGGCTGCGGGAGAGCTCCGCCGCCAGCGGCAGGGCGAGACCCAGCGCCTCCGGGAGGAGCTCGGCGCGCTCGGGCGCCCCCCTCTCCTCATCGCCCCAGGCCGGCATGGCCAGGGCCATCAGGCTGAGGCAGAGGGCCGCCATGACCCCCTGCAGCGAGGCACTCCGTCTGCGATTACTCACCCGCACTCTCCCGGTTCCTGAAACAGCGGCGATGATCCCCCACGCTGGCCGAAGCCGCCATGGCCTGCATCAAGCCGAACGTCATTGATAATGATTATCCATTCTATCCAAGCCCCAGGCGATAAAAAACCGGCCCTCGTTCGAGGGCCGGCAACGGCAGGTTCGACGCTTCGATTGCGCCTACAGCTTGCTTTCCAGCTCGGGCAGCACCTCGAACAGATCGCCCACGAGACCGTAATCGGCCACCTGGAAGATCGGCGCCTCCTCGTCCTTGTTGATGGCGACGATCACCTTGGAGTCCTTCATGCCGGCCAGGTGCTGGATGGCACCGGAGATGCCCACGGCGATATAGAGCTCGGGGGCGACGATCTTGCCGGTCTGGCCCACCTGCATGTCGTTGGGCACGAAGCCGGCGTCCACCGCGGCTCGTGATGCGCCGATGGCGGCGCCCAGCTTGTCGGCGATGCCCTCGAGCAGCTTGAAGCTCTCGCCGCTGCCCATGCCGCGACCGCCGGAGATCACCACCTTGGCCGCGCCCAGCTCGGGGCGGTCGGACTGGGCCAGCGCCTCCTTGACGAAGGTGGACTGGGCGTTGTCGGCGACGAAGTCCACGGCTTCCACGCTGGCGGAACCGCCCTCGGTCCCTCTATCCGGGCAGGCATCGAAGCCGGTGGTACGTACGGTGATCACCTTGAGGGCGTCCTCGCTCTGCACCGTGGCGATGGCGTTGCCGGCGTAGATCGGGCGCTTGAAGGTGTCGGCGCTCTCCACCGCGATGATCTCGGAGATCTGGGCGACGTCCTTGAGGGCGGCGACCCGGGGCAGCACGTTCTTGCCGGTGGTAGAGGCCGCGGCCAGCAGGTGGCCGTAGTCGCCGGCGAGTTCCGCGATCAGCGCCGCGGTGGGCTCGGCCAGCAGGTGGGCGTAGGCGGCGTGGTCGGCCACGCGGACCTTGCTCACGCCGTCCAGCTTGGCGGCGGCCTCGGCGATGGCGGAGACGTTCTCGCCTGCCACCAGCACGTGGATCTCGCCGCCGTCGTGCTGGGCAATCTGCTGGGCGGCCGCGACCACATGGGCGGTGGCGCCGGCCAGGGCGCCGTCGTGATGTTCGGCGAGTACCAGGATGCTCATGAGATCACTTTGGCTTCGTTCTTCAGTTTGTCGACCAGCTCGTCCACCGAGCCCACCTTGACGCCGCCCTGGCGCTCGGCCGGCGGCTCGACCTTGAGCAGCTTGACCTTCGAGGCCACCTCGATACCGAGATCCGCCGGGCTCTTGACGTCCATCGGCTTCTTCTTGGCCTTCATGATGTCGGGCAGCTTGGCGTAGCGCGGCTCGTTGAGGCGCAGGTCGGTGGTGACGATCGCCGGCAGGGTCAGCTCAACGGTCTGCAGGCCGCCATCGACCTCGCGGGTCACCTGGAGCCGCTTGTCATCACCTTCGCCCTCGACACTAATTGCGGAGGCGAAGGTGCCCTGGGGCAGGCCGGTGAGGGCCGCCAGCATCTGGCCGGTCTGGTTGTTGTCGGTGTCGATGGCCTGCTTGCCGAGGATTACCAGGCCCGGCTGCTCCTCCTCGACCACCTTGGCCAGCGCCTTGGCGGCGCCCAGCGACTCGACGCGCTCATCGGTCTCGGCTGATGTATCGATATGAATGGCGCGGTCGGCGCCCAGGGCCAGCGCGGTGCGCAGCTGCTCCTGGGCGGCCTTGGGGCCCACGGTGACGGCGACCACCTCGGTGGCGACCCCGCGCTCCTTCAGGCGCACCGCCTCTTCCACGGCGATCTCGCAGAAGGGATTCATGGCCATCTTGACGTTGGTGAGGTCGACATCGGAGTGATCCGGCTTGACGCGGATCTTGACGTTGTAGTCGATGACGCGTTTGACCGCGACGAGTACTTTCATGGCGTATCTCCCGTGAACTGTTGTTGTAACTACCAGAGCGACTTAGGCGCTGGGTGAAAAGTCGACGAGCGATGGTCAGGCAAGGCAAAAATCGGCGAAAAGACGGAGTTTACGGGCTGTAAATGAGTACTTTGAGCCGATTTTTAACGCCGCATGACCGAGCGCAGGCACTTTTCACAGTGCCTAGCAGAAGGCCTGGATGCCGGTCTGGGCCCGCCCCAGGATCAGTGCATGGACGTCATGGGTGCCCTCGTAGGTGTTCACCACCTCGAGGTTGACCAGGTGTCGGGCCACCCCGAACTCGTCGCTGATGCCGTTGCCGCCCAGCATGTCGCGGGCCAGGCGGGCGATATCCAGCGCCTTGCCGCAGCTGTTGCGCTTCATGATCGAGGTGATCTCCACCGCGGCGCTGCCCTCGTCCTTCATGCGCCCCAGGCGCAGGCAGCCCTGCAGGGCCAGGCAGATATCGGTCTGCATGTCGGCCAGCTTCTTCTGGATCAGCTGGTTGGCGGCCAGCGGCCGGCCGAACTGCTGGCGATCCAGGGTGTATTGGCGCGCGGTGTGCCAGCAGTCCTCGGCGGCGCCCAGCGCCCCCCAACTGATGCCGTAGCGCGCCGAGTTGAGGCAGGTGAAGGGGCCCTTGAGGCCACGCACCTCGGGGAAGCGGTTCTCCTCGGGCACGAAGACGTTGTCCATGACGATCTCGCCGGTGATGGAGGCGCGCAGGCCCACCTTGCCGTGGATCACCGGCGCCGAGAGCCCTTCCCAGCCCTTCTCCAGCACGAAGCCGCGGATATCGCCTTCGTCGTCCTTGGCCCAGACCACGAAGACGTCGGCGATGGGGCTGTTGGTGATCCACATCTTGCTGCCGGTGAGGCGATAGCCGCCGTCGACCTTGCGGGCACGGGTGACCATGGAGCCGGGGTCGGAGCCGTGGTTGGGCTCGGTGAGGCCGAAGCAGCCGATCCACTCGCCGCTGGCGAGCCTGGGCAGGTACTTCTGCCTGGTGGCCTCGTTGCCGAACGCGTTGATCGGCACCATCACCAGGGAGGACTGCACGCTCATCATCGAGCGGTAGCCGGAGTCGACGCGCTCGACCTCCCGGGCGATCAGGCCGTAGCAGACGTAGTTGAGGCCGCTGCCGCCGTACTCCTCGGGGATGGTGGCGCCCAGCAGGCCGGTTTCGCCCATCTCGCGGAAGATGGCCGGGTCGGTCTGCTCGTGGCGGAAGGCCTCCAGCACGCGGGGCGCGAGCTTGTCGGCGGCGAACTGGGCGGCGCTCTGCTGCACCATGCGCTCTTCGTCGGTGAGCTGCTGGTCGAGGAGCAGCGGGTCTTGCCAGTGGAAGGCGGGGTTCTGGGACATGTCGAAGGTTCCTGTGCTTGTTGTGGGAGCGCTGACAAAGGTCAGCTGGCCTCGAGAAGGTCGGCAAAGGCCTTGAGGTGGCGGTCGTCGTCGCCGAAGCGGTGGCCGAGCATCACCAGGTGGCGGGCATGGTGGGCGAGGCTGTACTCCCAGGTCATGCCGATACCGCCATGGAGCTGGATCGCCTCTTCGGCGATGAAGCGGGCCGCGCGCTTGACCACGTGCTGGGCGGCGATCAGCTGGCGGCCGCGCTCCTGGCTTGCCGGCTCGTCGGCCACGCAGGCGGCGAGGATGGCCATGGAGGTGGCCAGCTCCAGCTCGGTGGTCATGTCCACCATGCGGTGCTGGAGTACCTGGAAGCGGCCGATGGGCTTGCCGAACTGCTGGCGGGTCTTGAGGTACTCAAGCGTCAACTCGCAGGCCTGCTGCATGCTGCCCACCGCCTCGGCGCACTGGGCCGCCATGGCGCGCCCCAGCTGGTAGCTCAGGGCCGCGAAGGCCGCACCGGCCTCGCCCAGCAGGGCGTCATCGGCCAGGCTCACGCCGTCGAGGGTGAGGTCGCAGGCCCAGGGGCCTGCCATGGTGGGATAGGCGCGGCGCCGCACGCCTTCCGCCATGGAGTCGACCAGGAACAGCGAGAGGCCGTCGCACTCGCCGGGCTCCCCCGCCGTGCGCGCCACCACCAGGATCCGGTGGGCGGCCTGACCGCCGATCACCACCGACTTGCGGCCCGAGAGCCGCCAGCCGTCGGCGGTGCGCTCGGCGCGGGTCTCGGTCCACTCGGGCCGATAGTGGGTGCGCGGCTCCTCGCTGGCCACCGCGAGCAAGAGCTCGCCCGCGGCCAGGGCCGGGAGCAGCGCCTCGCGCTGGGCCTCGCTGCCCAGGGCCTGCACCAGGCCACCACCCAGGATCTGCGACTCCAGGTAGGGCTCCAGGCAGAGGCCACGGCCGAGCTCCTGCATTACCACCAGGTTCTCGACGCCGCTGCCGCCCATGCCGCCATGGGCCTCGTCGATGGGCACCGCCAGCACGCCCAGCTCGGCCAGCTGGGCCTGGAAGGCCTCGCTGAAGCCCGGCGCGCTGCGCTGCACCGGATCGCGCTGTTCGAAGCCGTAGTGCTCCCTGACCAGCCGGGCCAGCATGTCCTGCAGCATCTGCTGCTCGTCACTGAAGGAAAAGTCCATGGTGGCCTCCTATAAACCCAGCTGGGCCTTCGCCAGGATGTTCTTCTGGATCTCGTTGGAGCCGCCGTAGATCGACAGCTTGCGCAGGTTCAGGTACTGGGCGGCCGGCGCTACGCTGTAGTCGGCGTGCAGCGGCTCGCCGTCGTGCTCGAGCTGCAGCTCTTCGGCCAGGAACGGCAGGGCGTGGGGGCCCAGCACCCGGCGGGCGAGGTCGCTGATCGCCTGGCGGATCTCGGAACCGGTGATCTTGAGGATCGAGCTCTCCGCCCCCGGCACCCCGCCGGCCTGGGCCCGGGCGAGGATGCGCAGGGTGCTCATTTCCACCGCCATCAGCCGCATCTCCACCTCGGCGATACGCTGGCGCAGCAGCGGATCCTCGAGGGCCGGGCGGCCCTCGATCACCTCGCGGGCGGCGATCGCCTTGAGGTGGGCCAGGGCCGCCTTGGAGATGCCGATGCCGGCCTGGCCGGTGCGCTCGTGGGTCAGCAGGTACTTGGCGCAGGTCCAGCCGTCGTTCTCCTCGCTCACCCGGTTCGCCACCGGCACCCGGACGTTGTCGAAGAACACCTCGTTGACCTCGTGGGCCCCGTCCAGGGTGATGATCGGCTGCACCGAGATCCCGGGGGTGTCCATGTCGATCAGCAAGAAGGAGATGCCGGCCTGGGGCTTGGCCTGCGGGTCGGTGCGCACCAGGCAGAAGATCCAGTTGGCGTGCTGGCCCAGGGTGGTCCAGGTCTTCTGGCCGTTGACGATGTAATGATCGCCGTCGCGCACCGCCCGGGTCTTCACCGCGGCCAGGTCGGAGCCGGCCCCCGGCTCGGAGTAGCCCTGGCACCACCAGTCCGTCCCGTCGAGGATTCGCGGCAGGTAGTGGGCCTTCTGCTCGGGGGTGCCGAACCTGATGATCACCGGCGCCACCATGTTGACGCCGAAGGAGATCAGCCGCGGTGCACCCGCCGCCGCGCACTCCTCCTCGAAGATATGCTTCTCCACCACGCTCCAGCCGGTCCCCCCATGTTCCACCGGCCAGTTGGCGGCGTACCAGCCGCGGCGATTGAGGATCGCCTGCCAGCGCTGGTGGTCCTCCTTCGCGAGCTTCTTGCCGAGCCGCACCTTGGCGGCGATGTCGGCGGGCAGCTCGGCCGCCAGGAAGGCCCGCACCTCGTCGCGGAAGGCCAGCTCCTGGTCACTGAAATGGATATTCATGCGGTGGTCCCTCTTGTGTTGTCTCCGCCGGCGTTGAGCGAACGGCGGCCGCGAGCCAGGAAGGCCTCGACCTTGGCCTGGCGCTGGGGCGAGGCCAGGCACTCCAGGAAGAGCTCCCGCTCGCGGGCGAGCGCCGTGGTGAAGGG
>NZ_CP071922.1:1901190-1901580 GCF_017584085.1 Halomonas sp. BM-2019 | reverse complement strand
CTTGAGGGGCGACAGGTCGCCCGAGGCGGGCAGCGCCAGCGACTCGCGCTGGGCGGCCAGCCACTCGAGCGGCGCCTCGCTGGCGGCGGCGAGCGCCCGCTCCCGCGTGGGGCGCACGCCCTGCCGGGCCAGCTCTGCCGCCATGGCGATGCGCGTCTCCTCGGGGGTATGCCCCTGGTCGGCCACGCCATCCACCAGCCCCAGCTCGAGGGCCTTGTCGGCGCCGATGGGCTCGCCGGAGAGGATCATCTCCAGGGCGGCCTCGAGCCCGACGAGCCGCGGCAGCCGCTGGGTGCCGCCGGCGCCGGGGATCAGCCCCAGCTTGACCTCCGGCAGCCCGAAGCGCGCATCGCGCGCGGCGAGCCGATAGTGACAGGCCATGGCAAGCTC
>NZ_CP071922.1:1900801-1901080 GCF_017584085.1 Halomonas sp. BM-2019 | reverse complement strand
GATCACCTCGGGCAGCACCGGCGCCTGAGGCGGCTTGCCGAACTCCTTGATGTCGGCGCCGGCGGAGAAGCAGCGCCCGCCGGACTGCAGCAGGACCCACTCCGCCCGGGCATCCTCAAGGGCGGCGTCCAGGGCCTCCACCAGGCCAGAGCGCACGGTCTGGCTCAGGGCATTCACCGGCGGGCTGAAGAGCGTGATCAGGCCGCAGTTGCCATTGCGGACCAGGGTGACGGGGGGGCACATGGCGGTTCTCTCCCGGTGGTTGTTATCGGACGAGCC
>NZ_CP071922.1:1896684-1900701 GCF_017584085.1 Halomonas sp. BM-2019 | reverse complement strand
TCGGCTGATGCAGCAGGCCAATGAGGCCGAGCAGGAGCTGACGGTATGCGTGGTGGAGAAGGGCTCCGAGGTGGGCGCCCATATCCTCTCCGGCGCCGTCTTCGAGCCCCGCGCCCTGGCCGAGCTCTTCCCCGACTGGGAGACGCGCGGCGCCCCGCTGACCACCCCGGCCACCCGCGACGAGGTTTACCTGCTCAAGGATGCCGAGAAGGCCCAGAAGCTGCCCAACGCACTCGTGCCGAAGTCCATGCACAACACCGGCGGCGAGCTCACCCGCTACGTGATCAGCGCCGGCAACCTCTGCCGCTGGCTGGCCGAGCAGGCCGAGGGGCTAGGGGTGGAGATCTTCCCCGGTTTCGCCGCCCAGGAGGCGATCGTCGAGGAGGGTGTGGTCAAGGGCATTCTGATCGGCGACATGGGCGTGGGCGCCGACGGCGAGCCCAAGGACAGCTACATGCCGGGCATGGAGCTGCGTGCGAAGTACACCCTGTTTGCCGAGGGCGCCCGGGGTCATATCGGCAAGCGCCTGATCCAGGAATACAACCTGGCCGAAGGCCGCGATCCCCAGCACTATGGCATCGGCCTGAAGGAGCTGTGGGACATTCCGGCCGAGCAGCACGAGCCGGGCCTGGTGCTGCACGGCTCCGGCTGGCCCCTGGACAAGTCCACCCACGGCGGCTGGTTCCTCTACCACGCCGAGAACCAGCAGGTGGTGGTGGGCCTGATCATGGACCTCTCCTACCAGAACCCCTGGCTCTCCCCCTTCGACGAGTTCCAGCGCATGAAGCACCACCCGGTGCTGGCCAAGCACCTCACCGGCGGCAAGCGGGTCGCCTACGGCGCCCGGGCCATCACCAAGGGCGGCCTCAACTGCCTGCCGAAGATGACCTTCCCCGGGGGCCTGCTCATCGGCTGCGACGCCGGCACCCTCAACTTCTCCAAGATCAAGGGGCTGCACACCGCCATGAAGTCGGGCCTGGTGGCCGCCGAGGCGGTGTTCGAGGCGCTGAACGCTCGTGAAGCAAAAGCCGCAGGGGATGAAGGGGGCCAGGAGCTGACCGCCTTTACCGAGAAGTGGGAGGCGAGCTGGGCCTATGCCGAGCTCAAGGAGAGCGCGAGCTTCGGCCCGGCGATCCACAAGTACGGCACCGTGGGCGGCGGCGCCTACAACTTCGTCAACCAGCTGCTCGGGGGCAGGCTGCCCAACGTCCACGACACCACCGCGGACCACGCCACGCTCAAACCGGCCGGCGAGTTCGAGAAGATCGACTACCCCAAGCCCGACGGCAAGCTCTCCTTCGACAAGCTCTCCTCGGTGTTCCTCTCGAACACCAACCACGAGGAGGACCAGCCCTGCCACCTGAAGCTGGCCGACCCGGAGCTGCCGATTCGCGACAACCTGCCGGAGTACGCCGAACCCGCCCAGCGCTACTGCCCGGCGGGGGTCTACGAGGTGATCGAGGGGGACGAGGGCAAGCCGCAGTTCCAGATCAACTTCCAGAACTGCGTGCACTGCAAGACCTGCGACATCAAGGACCCGGCCCAGAACATCACCTGGGTGGCGCCGGAGGGCGGCGGCGGGCCCAACTACCCCAATATGTAACCTGGGCACTATCGGCGAAAGGGCATGCCTCGCGGCATGCCCTTCTTGCATAGGGACGTCGCCGAGGGTCAGGTCAGGGCCTTCACCAGGGCCTCCACGACCCGCTGCTGCTGCGCGTCTTCCAGATAGGGGTGCATGGGCAGGCTGAGGATCGTCTCGCAGACCGCCTCGGTCACCGCCAGCCGACAGGCCGGGTCCGCCACCGCCGGCTGGCGGTTGAGCGGCTGCGGGTAGTGCACGGCGGTGGGGACGCCGGCATCGGCGAGCCGGCGCTGCACCGCCTCCCGGTTCGCCACCCGGATACTGTACTGGGCATAGACGCTGGTGTTGCCCGGGGCGAGTACCGGCGCCGTCGCGATGCCCGCCTCCCGGAGCAGGCGGTCATAGCGTTCGGCCGCCGCCTGGCGCTGCGCCACCTCCTCGTCGAAGATATCCAGCTTGGCCAGCAGCACCGCGGCCTGCAGCGTATCGAGCCGGCTGTTCATGCCCAGGCGAACATGGTGGTAGCGCTGCGCCTCGCCGTGGCGTGCCACCAGTCGAGCCGCCTCGGCCAGCGCCGGGTCGTCGGTGAACAGCGCGCCGCCGTCGCCATAGGCCCCCAGGGGCTTGCTGGGAAAGAAGCTGGTGGTCGCGATGCGACTCAGGCTGCCCGAGCGCCGGCCGTGCTGGGTCGCCCCGAAGCTCTGGGCGGCATCCTCGACCACCACCAGCCCATGGCGGCTGGCCACCTCGCCAATCGTCGCCATGTCGGCGCACTGGCCGAACATCGACACCGGCATGATGGCGCGGGTGCGCGGCGTGATCGCCGCCTCCAGGAGGGCCGGGTCGAGCAGATAGGTGTGCGGATCGATATCCACATAGACGGGCCTCGCGCCCGCCAGCACCACGCTCTCCGCCGAGGCGACGAAGGTGAAGCCGGGCACGATCACCTCGTCGCCCGGTCCGATCTCCAGCGCCATCAGGGCGATCTGCAGGGCGTCGGTGCCGTTGGCACAGCCGATGCAGTGGGCCACGCCGACGTAGTCGGCCAGGCGCTGCTCGAGCGCCTCCACCTCGGGTCCCAGGACGTAGCGGCCATGAGCCAGCACGCGGGCGATGGCCGCATCGAGCTGAGGCTTGATACGCGCCTGCTGGGCGGCCAGATCGATGAAGTGCATCCGTCTGCCTCCCTCTGCTATTGCGGCCTGGCCAGGCCGAGTTCCAGCACCCGGGGGTGACCCTCGTCCTGGCGCGGCGACGCGGGGGTCGCCTGGCGAATCGCCGTCACGGTGTCCAGGCAGTGGCGCACAGTCTCGATATCGAAGCCGCGACCGGCCAGGATCTCGCGATAGCTGACGGTGTGCAGATCGGTAAAGCCGGAGGAGAATTCGAAGAGCTCGTTATCGCAGGTGATGCTGCGATAGGTCGACTGGCGACCCCGCACGGCATCCGGCAGGTCCTCCTCGTCGATGGAGAGGAACCAGCGCACCCGGGCCTTCTCGTACTCCAGGTAACCGGCGGCCTTGTGGTCGTCGCTGTAGTGCAGCACCTGCTGCTCCAGCTCGCCGAAGATCTGGTGCAGCATGTCGAAGAAGTGAATGCCGATCTCCGCCACCACCCCGAACGACTTGCGCGGATCCCCCTTCCAGCTGGCCAGGTACCAGGGGCCGCGGGCGGTAATATAGGTGAGCTCGACTTCATACTTGGTGTCACGCCGCTCGGCGAGCACCTTGTCGCGCAGCTCGTGGATCGCCGGGTGATGGCGCAACTGCATGATGCTGTAGACGCTGCGCCCGGTCTCCTGCTCGACCAGTCGCAGCTCGTCGAGCTGCTCGGGGGTGGGGACCAGCGGCTTTTCGCAGATCACGTTGCAGCCCAGCTGCAGGCCGGCGACGATGTGGGCGCTGTGCAGGTGGTTGGGCGAGCAGACCACCATGTAGTCCAGCGCCCCCTCCCCCTTACGCCGCAGCCGCCAGGCGTGCTCGAGGAAATATTCGAACTCGGTAAAGAAGGCGCAGTTGGTCGAGATGGAGTCGATGATGCCCACCGAGTCGTTGATGTCGTAGGCCGCGACCAGCTCATGGCCGGTCTCCTTGATGGCCTGCATATGGCGCGGGGCGATATAGCCGGCCGCGCCGATCAGCGCAAAGTTCATTGTGATGGCTTCCCTGACCTGTTGAAAAAAAGCATAAGGTTAACGGCACCCCCGGCGGCTGCCTAGTCACCCTGCGCCACCGGCCGGGCGGGGTCGCGGATCCACTCGCTCCAGGAGCCCGGATAGAGCCGCGGCAAGGGGCGGCCGGCCACGGCATAGGCGAGGATGGTGTGGCAGGCGGTGACGCCGGAGCCGCAGTAGGCGACCACCGCTTCGGCCTCGGGCAGTTCGGCGGCCAGCTGGGCGGCCGGCTTGAAGCGCCCCCAGGGCGTGAGATTCT
>NZ_CP071922.1:1893781-1896461 GCF_017584085.1 Halomonas sp. BM-2019 | reverse complement strand
CCCCTCCCCCCAGCCACGCCTTGATGCCGCCGTCCAGCAGGCGCACCTCCGGGTGGCCCGCCCAGCAGGCGATCATCCACCAGGCCCTGGCGGCAGCGAGCTGCCCCCCCATGTCGTCGTAGACCACCACCGGCAGTTCGGGAGTAATGCCCAGGCGCTGCAGGGTGGCGGTGAAGGCCTCGCGGGTCGGCAGCGGATGGCGCCCGCCCCGCCCCGCCGGTCCCGCCAGGTCGCGGTCCAGATCCAGGTGGAGGCTGCCGGGCAGGTGGGCCTCCCACCACAGGGTATATCCGGCGTCCGGCTCGCCCAGCCGGGCACGGCAGTCGAGAAGCCGCGGCGGCCGCTCGCCCTCGAGGGACTCGGCCAGTTCGGCGGCGCTGATCAGCGGGTCGCTCATGCACGCTCTCCTGAAATCAGTTCGATAGGCGCCCGGCGTGCAATCAGCCGCCGCCGGCCGGCGTGACGGAAGCGCACCTCGATCACCGGGTTCTCCGGGTCGCCTTCCACCAGGTCGATCTCGCCCTCGCCGAAGACAGCATGGCGCAGCCTCTGCCCCACGTCGAAGGTAGGATAGTCGCCGCTGCCCTCGGCCACCCCAGATTCGGCCGCCGGCTGCAGGGGCAGCGTCACGCCCAGGCGCGCCAGGTAGCGCTCGACCAGCGCCGGCCGCGACACCGCGAGCGGCACCGGCTCCGCGCCGCCCTGCTCTCCCGCCTGCTCTCCCGCCTGCTCTAGGCGTTTGGCCACCCGCTGGCACTCCACCCAGGCACTCTCGGCCAGGAATCGGCTCGGCCGATGGTCGCCGCCGTCGTGAAGCAGCAGCAGCCGCTCCCGGGCCCGGGTGATGGCCACGTAGAAGAGCCGTCGCTCCTCCTCGAGCCGCTGGGCGGTGAGCGGGTTGTCGCGACTGTAGTGGGGGAAGTCCTGCTCGTTGACCCCGGCGACGGCCACCAGGGGCCACTCCAGCCCCTTGGAGCCGTGCACCGTGGTGATCAGCACCCCGTTGGTGTCGCTCTCCACCGGCCGCTGCAGCAGCTCGATGAAGGCGTCCGGATCATTGCCGAGCTCGGCGGCCTGCTCGAGCAGCACGTCGAGCAGCCTCACGTCCTCCTCGCCCTTGTCGCGACGGGCGGCGGCACGCTTGAGCACCTTCTCGGCCTCCACCACCTCGACCACGTGCTCGAGCAGCCGCGCCGGCGGCCAGGCCGAGAGACGCGGCAGCTCGCAGAGCAGTGCCCAGCGTTTCTTGAGGGTGCGCTTCTGGTGGGCGCGCAGCCCCTCGAACAGCGGGTCGTGGCGCTCCGGCCAGCGCTGAGTCTCGGCCAGGCGGGCGGCGAGCCGCTCCAGCCGCTCACGGGCCACGAAGGGGGTCGGCTGCCCCAGCAGCAGCGCCAGATGCCCGGGGTTGGCCAGCAGCGCCGGCGTGCGGGCCAGGCGCAGGTAGCCGGCCAGTGCCTGGACCAGCGGCAGGCGAAACACGAAGCGATCCTCGCGAGCCAGCCGGAAAGGGATCCCCTCGCGCAAGAGCGCCAGCTGCAGCGGCACCGAGAGCGACCAGCTGCGCACCAGCACGCAGGCCTCGTTGAGCGCCCTGCCCTCGGCCTGCCAGGCCACCAGCGCCTCCAGCAGGTCACGGCTGCCCAGGGCCTGCGCCAGACGCGTGGACGGATTGCCGGCGGCCGCCAGGCAGAGCTGGTCGGGGCGCCGGCGGTTGGCCTCGATGGCGTGATTGGCGGCCAGCGCCAGGGCGTGGCCGTGGCGAAAGGTGGTGGAGAGGGGGTAGTCGACGGCCGCGCCGAAGGTCGCGGTGAAGCGCTCCAGCATGGTCGCCGGGTGGGCGCCGCGCCACTCGTAGATGCACTGGTTGGCATCGCCCACCGCCATGACCTCGGCTTGGCCACCGGCCAGCACCGCCAGCAGGCGCTGCTGGGCGACATTGATGTCCTGGTACTCGTCGATGATCACATGGTCGAGGAAGCCCTGGACCCGGCCGCGCAGGGCGGCATCGGCCTCCAGGGCGCGCAGCGGGCGGTAGAGCAGGTCCGCATAGCCCATCAGGCCGTGGCCTTCGAGCAGTGCCTCGGCGTGGCCGAAGGCCGCCACGAAGTGCTCCGTGGCCTCGCCGAAATCGAGCCGGTCATAGAGCGCCGCCGGTGACACCATCTCGGCCTTCACCAGGGCACAGAAGTGGGCCAGGGCCTCGAGGCGCTCGGCGTCCAGGGCCGCCTCCCCCGCCCCGGGGGCCGCCTCCAGGGCGCGCTGGGTGGCCTGGCGCAGCAGCCGCTCCACCTGCCAGTCGGCGGTGAGCAGCTGACGGGGCGACAGCGCCCCCCAGCGGGTCAGGCTGGCGGTGAGGCGATGCCCCAGGGAGTGGAAGGTGCGCACGTCGGGAAGCCGCCGGCCGGCCGGGGCCATGGCGGCGAGCCGCGCCTGGAAGTCCTCCCGGGCCGAGCGGTTGAACATCAGCACCAGGATCCGCTCCGGCGCCACGCCCCGGGCCAGCAGGTGCAGGACCCGGGCGACCATGGTGGTGGTCTTGCCGGAGCCGGCCACCGCGGCGACCCGGGCGTGGCCATCGGCGTGCTCGACCACGGCCCGCTGTTCGGCGGTGAGCCTCACGCCGCCCCGCCGTCATCCAGCCGCCCCAGGGGCTGCCAGACGCCGTCGCTGTCCAGGCCCA
>NZ_CP071922.1:1890512-1893682 GCF_017584085.1 Halomonas sp. BM-2019 | reverse complement strand
GCGCGGTGCTCGGCGACCTCCACCAGGCGATAGTAGACGTTGCGGCCGAGGCGCGCGGCCAGGCCGAAGCGCACCGGCACCTCGGGCACCGTCTCGCCACTCGGGGTCTCGCTGAGGGTCAGCCGGCGCGTCTCGTCCAGCATCAGGCGATCGCCCAGGTTGGTGGTCAGCCACCAGCGCCCCTCGGCGTCGGGTTCGGCATCCACGATCAGGAAGGCACGATCCTCCACCCGAATGAACTGCTTCTCGGCCGGGGTGACCAGCGCATGGCGGCCATCGGGTTCGCGGCGCAGGATGGTGGAGAGCAACCGCACCAGGCGGGGCCGGGCGATGGCGGCCCCCTCATGGATCCAGCGGCCATCGGCGGCGATCACCAGGTCCATCTCGCCGGCCTGCTCGGGATGCCAGCGGTCCACGGGAGGGATCTCGCCCTCCGGGGCGACGTGGGCCAGCAGCGGATCGAGGTTCATGGCGACTCCCTCCCCGGGCGCGGCGCTCAGCCCAGCAGGCCGGCCCCGCGCAGGATCTCTCGCATCTCCGGAGAGGCCTCGGGGGCCGCGGCGCGGAACAGGCGGTAGAAGTTGGCGGTGGTCTGCATGGCGACCTCCTCCACGCTGATGCCGCGCTCGGCGGCGATGCATTCGGCGACCTCCACCACCCAGGCCGGTTCGTTGGGCCGGCCGCGGTGCGGCACCGGCGCCAGGTAGGGGCTGTCGGTCTCGATCAGCAGCCGGTCCAGCGGCACCCGGCGGGCCACCTCGCGCAGCGCCTCGGCGTTGCGGAAGGTGACGATGCCGGAGAACGAGATGTAGAAGCCGTGGCGCACCGCCTCCCGGGCCATGTCGAGGTCCTCGGTAAAGCAGTGCAGCACGCCGCCGATGGCCGGGTCGGTGTGCTCGCGGATCAGCGCCAGGGTCTCCTCGCGCGCCTCCCGGGTGTGGATGATCACGGGCAGCTCGAGTTCGGTGGCGGCGATCAGCTGGCGGCGGAAGCGCTCGCGCTGTACCTCCCGGGAGGGCACCGTTTCCGGGGACTTGTCCAGATAATGATAGTCCAGGCCGCACTCGCCGATGGCTACGACGCCGTAGCGCTCGGCGGCCGCCTTGATCGCCTCGAGGCTCGGCTCCTCGGCCAGGCGGTGCAGCGGGTGCACGCCGGCGGAGAGCACCACGTCGTCATGCTCGCGGGCGATGGCGGCGAGGCCGGGCAGCGCCTCCAGGGTCACGCCGATGGCCAGGAACTGTTTCACGCCGCGGGCACGCGCGGCGTGAAGCGTCGCGGCGAGATCGCCGCCGTGGGTCGCGGGGTCGAGGCGATCGAGATGGCAGTGAGAATCGACAAACATTCAGAAGAAAACCAAGGTCAAGGAGTGGAAAACGGCGCTCGGCGCTCGGCGCTCGGCGCTCGGCGCTCTCAAAGCGTATAGGTCGGCGCGCCCTTGTCGAGCTGGCCGGCCAGCAGGTTCTCGATGCGATCGCGCACCGCCTGGTCACCGGCGCTGAAGTGGATGCCAACGCCGGGCAGGCGCCGGCCGCTGACCCCTTCGGGGGAGACCCATACCACCTGGCCGGTGACCGGGACGCGGTCGCTCTCGCCGGGCAGGGTAAGCAGCAGGTAGATCTCCTGGCCCAGCTCGTAGCGCTCCCGGGTGGGCACGAAGATGCCACCCCGCTCCAGCATCGGCATATAGGCCGAGAGCAGGGTCTGGACGTCCTGGATGTTCAGCGACAGCGCCTTCTGGGCAGCCATGGGATCTCCTTGTTCACGAGCGCAGCAGCGCGGACCAGCGGACCAGCCAGGCTTCCAGCACCAGCTGGGGATTGGGGTTGCCCCCCGCCGCCAGCAGGCGGCGCTGCTCCCGGGCGTAGTCGAGCAGCCGGAACCAGTCGCGCACCCGGGCATTCTTCACCGCCTGGCGGTAGAGCGGCAGCAGGTCGGGATTGCGCAGGCCGGCGGTCTCCCCCGAGAGCCCCAGCCGGATCAGGTCCTCCAGCCAGGCGATACCGTACCACAGGATCGCCTCCACCGACTGACGTTCCAGGCGGGCCACCTCGGCGACCGGTTCGGCGCCGCGCACCAGCGCCTCGAAGGTCTCGAGCAGCTGCTGGCGCAGCGCCCGGGAGGCCGGCTCGGCCAGCGCCTGGGCGGCCAGGGGCAGGCCGCCGGCGAGCCCCAGCCAGAAGCGCGCCTCGGCCTCGTCGCCCAGCCGCTCGGCCAGCCAGGGCAGGCAGGCCGCCTCGGGTGGCACCGCCAGGCTCCAGTGCTGGCAGCGCGAGCGGATGGTGGGCAGCAGGCGCGAGGGGATGTCGGCCAGCAGCACGAAGAGGGTGCGCCCACCCGGCTCCTCCAGGCTCTTGAGCAGGGCGTTGGCGGCGGACTGGTTCATGGCCTCCGCCGGGGCGATGAGAATCACCCGGTAGCCCCCCTGCTGGGGGGTCTGGGCGACGAAGGCGTTGACCTCACGGATGGCGTCGATGCGGATCTGCCGCTTGCCCTCCTCGAGCTCCACCCGCAGCAGGTCCGGGTGATAGCCGGCCGCCAGCATGCGACAGCCGTGGCAGGCGCCGCAGGCGGTCTCCCCCGGGCTGGCACAGAGGGTGCGGGCGATCAGGGCATCGGCCAGGGAGCGCTTGCCCACCCCGCGGGGGCCGGAGAGCAGCAGCGCATGGGGCAGCCGGCCGCCATCGGCCAGGCGCGACAGTTCGGCGAGGCGAGGGGCCAGCCAGGGCAGCGGCGCCGGGTCGAGGGGAGCCGGGGGGCTCAGCTCTGCCATGCCGCCACCCGTTCGGCCAGCAGCGCCTCGATCCGCTCGCCCACCTCCGCCAGAGGGCGTGCGGCATCCACCACCGCGAAGCGCTCGGGCTCGGCGGCGGCGCGGGCCAGGTAGGCGTCGCGCACCGCGCGGAAGAAGTCGCCCTGCTCGCGCTCGAAGCGGTCCGGCGCCCCGCCGCGACCGGCCAGACGGACCCGGGCCGCCGCCACGGACATGTCCAGCAGCAGCGTCAGGTCGGGGGCGAGGCCTTGCTGGACGAAGCGCTCCAACTCGGCGATCCGCGCGGGGTCGAGGCCCCGCCCGCCGCCCTGGTAGGCATAGGTGGCGTCGGTGAAGCGGTCGCACACCACCCAGGCGCCGCGCGCCAGCGCCGGGCGGATCACCCGGGCCAGGTGCT
>NZ_CP071922.1:1887831-1890412 GCF_017584085.1 Halomonas sp. BM-2019 | reverse complement strand
GTGATAAAGCGTCCGCGCTCGGCCATCCGTGTCTCCTTACTGGCGATTGCGGATATAGCGATTGACCGCATTGTTGTGCTCGCGCAGGGTGCGCGAGAAGTGGTGGGTGCCGTCGCCCCGGGAGACGAAGTAGAGGGTCTCGCCGGGCAGCGGGTCCACGGCGGCTTCCAGGGACGCACGTCCCGGCATGGCGATGGGCGTCGGCGGCAGGCCGTCGATCACATAGGTGTTGTAGGGGGTCGCCTCGCGCAGGTCGTCGCGGGTGATGCGGCCGTCGTAGCGCTCACCCATGCCGTAGATCACCGTGGGGTCGGTCTGCAGGCGCATCCCGGTCTCCATGCGCCGCTTGAAGACGCCGGCGATCTCGCGGCGCTCCTCCGGCGCCCCGGTCTCGCGTTCGATCAGCGAGGCCATGATCAGCGCTTCAAAGGGGGTGTCGATGGTCAGGTCGTCGGCGCGCCCCTCCCACACCTCCTCGAGGATCGCCTCCATGCGGGTGAGCGCCTGGCGCAGGATCTCCAGGTCGCTCACCCCCTTGTGGTAGCGGTAGGTGTCGGGGAAGAACCAGCCCTCGGGGTGGCGCCCCTCACGGTCGAGCAGCGCCATCACCTCCTCGTCGGGGAGCCCCGCGGTGCGGTTCTCCAGCTTGGGCGCGTGGTCGAGCAGCTCGCGCATCTGGCGGAAGGTCCAGCCCTCGGGGATGGTCAGCGGGTAGGTGACCACCCGGTCGCTACCCAGCAGCACGATCAGCTCGCGACCGCTCATGCCGGGCTCGAGCATGTACTCCCCGGCGCGAAGGCGCGGCACGCTCTCGGGCTCCAGGCGGGTCAGCAGGCGAAAGGCCCAGTCGTCCTCGATCAGGCCCTGGCGGGCCAGGTCGAGCACCACGCGGTTGTAGCCGGCGCCGCGGGGCACCTCGTAGAGGGTCGGCTCGCTCACGGCAATGGGCGCCGCGAGGCGCGACTCCCAGTAGCGGTAGCCGCCGAACAGGGCGGCGCCGACCAGGATGGTCAGCACCAGCAGGATCTTCACCACACGCAGCATCGGCGTCCTCGTCGTGTCATCTGTCATCAAGAGCGGCTCAGGGAGCCGGGTAGCCCAGCAGGCGATGGGCCTCGGCCTGGAAGGCCCGGTGCACGGCGCCCAGGGGCCAGCGCATGAGCGGCTGGCCAACGGCGTCGTCGAGGCGCGCCAGCGGCCAGGCCCCCTGGACCGAATTGCCGAGCCACACCGCCTCGGCCTGCATCAGCGCCTCGGGCCCGGCCTCGACCTCGGCGATGGGCAGGCGCGCCATCAGCGCCTCGCGCAGGGTGCCGGCCACGCCGCAGCGGTCGAGCCGCGGGGTCTCGAGCCGCCCATCGCGCCGCCAGAAGAGGTTCATGGCGGTGGCCTCCACCAGCCGGCCGTGGCTGTCGCAGAGCAGCCCCTCGGCGATGGCCTCGTCGTCCCACTCGGCCCGGGCCAGCACGTTCTCCAGGCGATTGAGGTGCTTGAGCCCGGCCAGCGCCGGCTGGATGCCGAGCCGCAGCCGGCAGTGCCGCACCCGGACGCCCTCCCGCCAGCGCGCCTCGGCGGGAGCGAAGGCGGTGAGCTGCCAGCGCAGCCGCGGCGCGGGGTCCGCCGGCGGGCGATAGCCGCGCCCGCCGCTGCCGCGGGTCAGGGTCAGCTTGAGCACCGCGAGCCCCGGCCCGGCCTCGGCCAGGGGGGCGGCCAGCTCATGCTCGCGAGGCAGCGCGATGCCCAGGGCGTGACAGCCGCGGGCCAGGCGCGCCAGGTGCTCGTCCCACAGCAGTGGGCGGCCGTCACGCAGCAGCACGGTCTCGAAGAGGCCGTCGCCATAGGCGACCCCGCGATCCGCCAGGGGCCAGCCCGCCTGCCCGTCAGCCATGCCCACCTCGCCGCCGCTCACGGTCGCCTGGCGGGCTAGACCCGGGAGAAGACCAGGGTGCCGTTAGTGCCGCCGAAGCCGAAGGAGTTCGACAGCGCCACGTCGATCGTCATCTCGCGGGCGGTGTGCGGCACATAGTCGAGGCGGCAGCCCTCCTGGGGATTGTCCAGGTTGATGGTGGGCGGCGCCACCTGGTCGCGGATCGCCAGAATGGAGAACACCGCCTCCACGGCGCCGGCGGCCCCCAGCAGGTGGCCGATCATCGACTTGGTGGAGCTGACCGCCACGGACTTCGCCGCCTCGCCCATCACCTGCTCCACCGCGCGGCTCTCGGCCAGGTCGCCGGCCGGCGTGGAGGTGCCATGGGCGTTGATGTAGTCGATGGCCGCGGGATCGAGCCGGGCGTCGCGGATGGCGTTGGCCATGGAGAGCGCCGCGCCGCTGCCGTCCACGGGCGGGGCGGTCATGTGGTAGGCGTCGTCGCTCATGCCGAAGCCGGTCAGCTCGGCGTAGAGGGTCGCGCCGCGGGCCTTGGCGTGCTCGTACTCCTCCAGTACCAGCACCCCGGCGCCGTCGGAGAGCACGAAGCCGTCGCGGTCGCGATCCCAGGGGCGGCTGGCTGCCGCCGGGTCATCGTTGCGGGTGGAGAGCGCCCGCGCCGCGGAGAAGCCGCCGAGGCCCAGGGGGGTGGTG
>NZ_CP071922.1:1885720-1887731 GCF_017584085.1 Halomonas sp. BM-2019 | reverse complement strand
AAAGATAAACAGAAGTCATACAAATAGCATAGAGATCACTTGCCCAAAAAGCGCGCACCAGCAAACTATATACGGTGCCGGCAAGTCCTTTAGCAACGGAACAGAACCGTCTCTGACGGTACAGTGTTGTGATTTCGTACCCATAAAAAGTATGAGTCACACAATATGAAAAGAATGCTAATTAATGCCACGCAACAAGAAGAATTGCGTGTAGCGTTGGTCGACGGTCAACGCCTCTATGATTTAGATATCGAAAGTCCTGGTCACGAACAGAAAAAATCAAACATCTATAAGGGTAAAATTACCCGTGTAGAACCTAGCTTAGAAGCCGCCTTCGTCGATTACGGCGCTGATCGCCACGGTTTCCTACCTCTGAAAGAAATTGCTCGCACCTATTTCCCCGATGGCTATAGCTTTAAAGGACGTCCGAACATTAAAGACGTTATCTCTGAAGGCCGTGAAGTCATTGTCCAAGTCGATAAAGAAGAACGCGGACAGAAAGGTGCTGCACTAACGACCTTTATTTCTCTGGCAGGCAGTTATTTGGTTCTCATGCCTAACAACCCACGTGCGGGTGGTATCTCGCGCCGCATCGAAGGTGACGAGCGAACGCAACTAAAAGATGC
This sequence comes from Halomonas sp. BM-2019, assembly GCF_017584085.1. Classification (NCBI taxonomy): domain Bacteria; kingdom Pseudomonadati; phylum Pseudomonadota; class Gammaproteobacteria; order Oceanospirillales; family Halomonadaceae; genus Halomonas; species Halomonas sp. BM-2019. The sequence continues at coordinate 1,887,105 of NZ_CP071922.1, read as the reverse complement.
ATTATCGACACTGGAAGTGCCTGATGGCATGGGTTTGATTGTCCGCACCGCCGGTGTTGGTAAGTCAGCTGAAGAGCTGGCTTGGGACTTAAATGTTCTACTCCATCATTGGCAAGCAATCGAACAAGCGTCCTCGACACGCCCTGCTCCGTTCCTCGTTCATCAAGAATCTAACGTGATTTTCCGTGCGATTCGCGACTACTTGCGCCGCGATATTGGTGAAATTCTGATTGATAACGAAACCATTTTTGAACAAGCTCGCGAACACATCAAAATCGTTCGTCCTGACTTCGTGCAACGGGTGAAACGTTATCAAGGTGAAGTGCCACTATTTAGTCATTATCAAATTGAAAGCCAAATTGAGTCAGCGTTCCAGCGTGAAGTTCGACTGCCTTCAGGGGGTTCGATTGTCATCGATCCGACTGAAGCGCTCACCTCGATTGATATTAACTCGGCGAAAGCGACCAAAGGCGGCGATATTGAAGAAACCGCGCTGCAAACGAATTTAGAAGCAGCCGATGAAATAGCGCGCCAATTGCGTCTGCGTGATGTCGGTGGTTTGATCGTTATCGACTTTATCGATATGACTCCGCCAAAACATCAACGTGAAGTCGAGAACCGTTTACGTGATGCATTAAAACACGACCGCGCACGGGTGCAAACGGCTCGAATTTCACGTTTTGGCTTGTTGGAAATGAGTCGCCAGCGCTTGCGTCCTTCACTTGGTGAATCGTCGAATCAAGTCTGTCCACGCTGTGACGGACAAGGCACCATCCGTGGTGATGAATCACTCGCACTGTCAGTTCTGCGACTCATTGAAGAAGAAGCACTGAAAGACAATACCGCACAAGTTAACGCACAAGTGCCGGTCACTGTCGCTACTTATTTATTAAATGAGAAACGTTCAGCCCTGCGCGTTATCGAAGAGCGCAACAAAGTACAGCTGTTGGTTATCCCAAATCAGTATTTAGAAACACCTCATTTTGATGTCGCGCGTATCCGCAGTGACGAAGTCACTGATGTACAGAGCTATAAATTATTGCAAGCATCAGAGATCAAAGAAATTTTCGCAACTGAAGATGCTACTGAGGACAAGAAATCCGAGCAAAAAGCACCACAGCAACGCTCGTCACGTCAAAATGATAATCGCGGACGAAATAATAACCGTCGTCGCAATAATCAAGGACGTAACCGTAACCAAGGTAAAGGTCGCGATAAGTCAGAAAACACCAATGACGAGAAAGCTGCTACTGAGGCAACTACGACTCAAGACGTTAGCAACAAGCCGGCGTCGAAGTCAGACAAGCCACAGGAAGGCCGTCGCCGCAACCGTCGTCGTAAGCCAGCAGCAAATAAAGAGCAAACGAATGACGTTGAGCAAACCG
>NZ_CP071922.1:1878899-1885620 GCF_017584085.1 Halomonas sp. BM-2019 | reverse complement strand
TGACCAGCCCCAGACCGGTCACCACTACCCTTCTACGTGCCATCAGTGTTCCTCCAGACATCCAGTACGACGGGGCTCCCGCTCGGGGAGCCGTCCTTTGAGCGCATTATACCGAGTCTCCCCGCCCTGTGCCGCCCTGACAAGCCCGCGGATAACGAGCGCCACGAAAAAGCCGCCCCTTGGGCGGCTTCCTGAGGGGGCGACCCCCCCCGAACTCGACAGGCGGCATCGACCGCCACCAGGCTCACTGGTGGGCGTTGACGTAGTCGATGGCTTCCTGGACGGTGGTGATCTTCTCGGCTTCTTCGTCGGGAATCTCGGTGTCGAACTCCTCTTCGAGCGCCATGACCAGCTCGACGGTATCCAGAGAGTCGGCACCCAGGTCCTCGGTGAAGGAGGAACTGTTCTGGATGTCTTCTTCCTTGACGTTCAGGCGCTCGGCCACAACCTTCTTCACGCGCTCTTCGATGGTGCTCATTATGACGTACTCCAGTCGTTCACATTGGCCGTTCAGATAACCAGCCGCTAGGGTTCCAGATCCGCAGGTTAGAAGCTGCGGAGTAGTGTATAGACGCCCCGGGGCCGGCGCAACCGCCTGCCCCGCGGGGTCTCAACGCATGTTCATCCCGCCGTTGACGTGCAGCGTCTCGCCGGTGATGTAGCTCGCCGTGTCGCCGGTGAGGAAGCCCACGGCGGCGGCGATCTCCTCGGGCTGGCCGAGTCGGGCCAGCGGAATCTGGCCCAGCAGCATCCTGTGCTGCTCCTCGGGGAGCGCCTCGGTCATGTCGGTGGCGATAAAGCCCGGGGCCACCGCGTTGACGGTGATGGCGCGCGAGGCCACCTCGCGCGCCAGGGCCCGGGTAAAGCCCTCCATGCCCGCCTTGGCGGCAGCATAGTTGGTCTGCCCCAGGTTGCCCATGGTGGCCACCACCGAGCTGATGCTGACGATGCGCCCGAAGCGCGCCTTGGTCATGCCGCGCAGGCACGCCTTGCTGACGCGATAGACGGACTTGAGGTTGGTGTCCACCACCGCATCCCACTCCTCCTCCTTCATGCGCATCAGCAGGTTGTCGCGGGTGATACCGGCATTGTTGACGAGGATGGTGGGTGCGCCGAACTCCTCGCCGACGGCCTTGACCAGGGCATCGACGCTGGCCTGGTCGGTGACATCGAGCCGGCGTCCGGCGCCCTGGATGCCCTGCGCCTTGAGGTCGGCGTCGATTCGCTCGGCGCCGGCCTCGCTGGTGGCGGTGCCGATCACGATGCGCCCCTGACGACCCAGCTCATGGGCGATGGCGCGGCCGATACCGCGACTGGCGCCGGTAATCAGGGCAACTCTCGTTTCGGTTGTCATGGTGATTTCACCTTCATCCTGAGGAATGGGTCAGCCGTTGGCTACGCCGCGGGCCAGCTCCAGGGCCGCTTCCAGGCTGTCGGGATCGTTGACCGCCAGCCCCTTGCTGCCCCGGGCGATACGCTTGCCGAGGCCGGTGAGCACCTTGCCCGGCCCGCACTCGATGAACACTTCGGCGCCACCCTCGACCATGGCCTCGACGCAGGAGGTCCAGCGTACCGGCCGATAGAGCTGCTCGATCAGCCGGGTGCGCAACGTCTCGACATCGGCATGGGCCTGGGCGTCGACGTTCTGGATCACGGTGTAGCGCGGGGCGCGAAGGTCAAGACCGGCCATGGCGGCGGCCAGCCGCTCTGCGGCCGGCTCCATCAGCGCACAGTGGGACGGCACCGAGACCGGCAGCGGCATGGCGCGCTTGGCGCCGACCGCCTGGCAGGCGGCGATGGCGCGCTCCACGGCGGCCTTGGCGCCGGCGATCACCACTTGCCCGGGGGCATTGTAGTTGACCGCCGAGACCACTTCGCCCTGGGCCGCCTCGGCGCAGGCCTGCTCCACGGCGACATCATCGAGGCCGAGGATCGCCGCCATGCCACCCTCACCCACCGGCACGGCGGCCTGCATCGCCTCGCCGCGCAGCCGCACCAGCTTGACGCCCTCGGCGAAGGACATGACGCCGGCGCAGACCATGGCACTGTACTCACCGAGGCTGTGGCCGGCCATAGCGCCGGGGCGCGGGCCTTCGAGTTCCTGCCAGACCCGCCAGATGGCGACACTTGAGCTGAGCAACGCAGGCTGGGTACAGGCGGTGGCGTTGAGGGACTCCTCGGGCCCCTCCTGAACCACCTGCCAGAGATCATAGTCGAGCGCGTCCGAGGCCTCCTCGAAGGTGGTGCGCACCACGCTGTAACGTTCCGCCAGCTCCAGCAGCATGCCGACCTGCTGGGAACCCTGCCCGGGGAACACGAGGGCGAGGGATTGAGTCATTGAGTCACCTTTGCTCTTGTTGGCTGTCATCGTTACCAGGACGTCCCGGCACGAGGATGTCGAGATCGCTGGCGACTCGACCGGATTCGCCGATCGACTCGCCAGCGCCCCGCCTCGGGGCAAGTCCCGCCTCCAGACGACGCGGCAAGTCGTGCCGCACCTCCTGGACAGCCCTCAGTACCGCATAGTGGAAACCGACCGCATCGGCGCTGCCATGGCTCTTCACCACGATACCGGCCAGACCCAGCAGGCTGGCGCCATTGTAGCGTACCGGGTCAAGCTCGCCCTTCAGACGGCGCAGCGCCGGCCGGGCCAGAAGACCGACCAGGCGGCTGCTCCAGTGGGCCTCGAAGGTGGCCTGGACCCGAGTCACCAGCATCCGCGCCAGGCCTTCGCTGGCCTTGAGCACGGCGTTGCCGACGAAACCATCACAGACCACCACGTCCAGGTCGCCGGAGAAGATGCCGTCACCCTCAACGTAGCCGCGATAGTCGATCCCCGGCAGTCCGCGCAGCCGAGCATCCGCCTCGCGCACGCTGGTCGTGCCCTTGGTACCCTCGACCCCCACGTTGAGCAGCGCCACCCTGGGTGACGCGAGCCCATCCACCTGCCGCGCCATCATCTCTCCCATCAAGGCGAAATCCACCAGGCGTTCGGCGGACGCCTCGACGTTGGCGCCCAGGTCGAGCAGGTAGCAGCGCCCCTGACGGCGAGTGGGGATGGCGGTGCTGATGGCGGGACGCGGAATGCCCGCCACGGTCCCCAGCACCTGGCGCCCCAGCGCCATCAGCGCACCGGTATTGCCGGCGCTGACGCCGGCCGATGCCTCGCCGGCTGCCAGGGCGGCCAGCATCCGCGCCATGCTGGACGCCTGGCCCCGCCGCAGGGCCTCGGACGGGCGCTGCCCAGGGGCAATCACCTCGGGGGCGTCCACGACTACCAGACGCGAGCCTGCCGCGGCAAGCCGCCGCGGCAGGCAGGAGACCTCCTCCTCCAGCTGGCGGCGAGGGCCATACAGCTGTAGGAGAAGACGAGGATCCTGGAGGGCAGCGCTGGCCGCCCCCCTCACGGTGGCACGGGGACCGAGGTCACCGCCCATCGCATCGATGGCGATTCGCACGAGGGGTCAGCGGTCAGGAGTTACCGACGGTGCGTCGTCGCCTCAGGCGTCGACGACCTTGCGGCCACGGTAGAAGCCGTCCGGAGCGACGTGATGGCGCAGGTGGGTGGTGCCGGTCTCCTTGTCCTGGGACAGGGCCGGGGCGCTGAGGGCGTCGTGGCTACGACGCATGCCGCGCTTGGAACGGGTCTTGCGGTTCTGTTGAACTGCCATGGGATGTCACTCCAGAGTGAAACGATGATGAATCAGGGTTTGCCCTTGAGGTGCCGGAGCACATCGAAGGGACTCGCTGCGGGCTCTCGGGACGCCTCGGCATCCTCCCCGCTGGTCAGCTGGTCGCGAGAGACCTTGCAGTCGACCTCGTCGTGGTAAACCACCTGAGGCAGGCTGAGGATCAATTCATCCTCGACCACCGTCAGCAGGTTCAGCTGTTCGTCTTCCACCAGCACCGGCTCATGGGTGCTGGGCAGCTCGGCTGCCAGGGCATCGCTGGTGACCATGCCCAGCAGGAACTCGCTCTCCACGGGCTGCGCCAAAGGCGAGAGACAGCGCCGACACGGCAGCTGCAGCTCCGCCTCCAGGTGGCCGCGGATCTCGCGACGCCCCTGCGCATCGATGGCAAAATCGAGGGTGACGCGCACGTCGCCGCTCTGGGCGCCGACCTCTTCGGCCAGACGCGCGAAGAGGTCAAGGGCCATCAGGCCCTCGAGGCGTTCGGCGCGGGCGGCGAGCCTGTAGGGCTCGACCCTGTGGGGAAGTCGCGTGGTCAACATAGGCGCGCAATAATAGGCACTCCCCCTGCCGCTGTCAAAAGCCCTGTTGAAAGCCCCTGCTAACGCCACCGCAGGATGCCCGCTTCGCGCCACCCTCCGGCGCCAACCCCGACCAGGAAGCCTGCCCATGCCTCGCCTCGTTCTTGCCTCCGGTTCCCGATGGAGACGCCAGCTGCTCGACCGCCTGCAGCTTCCCTACGCCTGGCAGAGCCCTGATATCGACGAGGCCCCGCACCCTGGCGAGGCCCCCACCACGCTGGTGCATCGCCTGGCCCTGACCAAGGCGCAACGCCTCGCCGAGGCCTGGCCCGATCACCTGATCATCGGCTCGGACCAGGTGGCACTCTTCGACGGGGAGATCCTCGGCAAGCCGCGTGATGAGGCCGCCGCGCGGGGCCAGCTGGCCCGCTTCTCCGGCCGCCGCGTGCGCTTCCTTACCGGCCTCGCCCTGCTGGACACGGGCAAGGGGCGCCACTGGGTGACCCACGAAACCTATGAGGTGGTGTTTCGCCGGCTCGGCGAGGCGGAGATCGCCCGGTATGTGGCAAAGGAGCGGCCGCTGGAGTGCGCCGGCAGCTTCCGCATGGAGGGGCTGGGTATCGCCCTGTTCGAGCGGCTCGAGGGAGACGACCCCAACACCCTGATCGGCCTGCCGCTGATCCGCCTCTGCGCCTTGCTGCGCGAGGCGGGGCTGGACCCCCTAGCGCCTAGCGCCTAGCGCCTAGCGCCTAGCGCCTAGCGCCTAGCGCCTAGCGCCTAGCGCCTAGCGCCTAGCGCCTAGCGCCTAGCGCCTCAGGATGATGTCTGCTGCCTCTCAGGCGTCAAGCGGTTTCCCACCGACCTCGACATCTGCCGCCCGTCACTGAGCGGCTGGGCGCTAGGCGCTTGCAGCTAGGCGCTGCCCGAAGGGCGGCTGGGCGCTGTCAAGGCAGCTGATAACGCAGCGGCGAGTCGGCCCGGGGCAGCCCCAGCCACTCCAGGGCCACCCGGCCGAACTGGCGCGTCAGGCGCTCGAAGGGATCCAGGCGCGGCGTGTAGTCGCGCACCTTCGGCTCCGGCAGCCGCTCCCGGGCCAGGCCGCCCAGGCTGCCGATACCGTCCACCAGACCGAGCTCCACGGCCTGCTCGCCGCTCCACACCAGCCCGGTGAACAGCCGCTCGTCGCTGGAGAGGCGATCGCCGCGCCCCTTGCGCACCGCATCGATGAACTGCCCGTGAGTGGTCTCCAGCACCGACTGCCAGAACTCGCGCTGCTCAGGCGCCACCGCCGAAAAGGGATCGAGGAAGGCCTTGTTGTCGCCGGCGGCATAGACCCGGCGCTCGACGCCCAGGCGATCGATGGCCTCCTCGAAGCCGAAGCTGGCGAAGATCACCCCGATGGAGCCCACCAGGCTGGCCGGGGCGACCACGATCTCGTCCGCCGCCGCGGCGACATAGTAGGCGCCGCTGGCGCCGACGTCCTCGATCACCGCGATGATCGGCTTGTCGCCCTCGCCGCGCAGCCTCATGATCTCGTCGAATATCCTCTGGGACTGCACCGGGCTGCCCCCGGGGCTGTCGATCTGCAGCACCACGGCCTCGCTCTCCTCGGCCTCCCAGGCGCGATTGAGCCCGGTAATGATGCGCTCCGCACTGGCCGGGGAGTCCGCATCGATCACCCCCTTCACCTTGACCAGACCCAGGTGCGGGCCCGTCGGCGTGCTGACGCCGGGGCCGATCATCAGGCTGTAGAAGGTTGCCGACAGTGAGGCCAGGATCAGCGCGGCAAACAGGAAGCGGAAGAACAGCTTCCAGCGTCGCGCGCGGCGCTGCTCCACCAGCACGCCGTCGATCCAGCGCCCCATCATCTCCATCTGCTGCAGGCGCTGGCGCTCGCGCAGGGTCTCGGCGTCCTCCGCCGCCCCTACCGCCTGCGCCGGCGGCGTCTGACGCGCCTCGCGCTCGGCACGCGCCTGCTCGGGGGAGCGCTCCTCTCCCTGGGTCCAGGGGTCCTCGGCTCCCGTGCGTTTCGGATCGTCGTCGCTCATGGTTTATCGTCCCTGCAGCCAGTCGAAGAGCTCGGGCACCGCCTCGGCGGTGAAGGTCGGGCGGCTGGCGGAAAGCCGTTCGGGGGCGTGCACGCCCCAGGTCACCGCCACCCGGTCCATGCCGATGGCCCGGGCCATCTCGAGATCGTACTCTCGTCGGCGGTGCGGCTGGCGTGAAACCAGCGGCCGCTGTCGCTTTCGCGAAACACCCGATCGAGGCCACGACGGCTCTTGCCGGTGGCGACCGCCAGACGCTGGCCGACCCGCCCGCGCAGGCCGGTCATACCCGTCTCCACGCCGGAGAAGAAGCGCATGGGCGTGTCGTTACCCTCCACGAAATGCCAGGAGTAGCGGCTGCGCAGCAGCTCGGCGCGATCCGGGTCGATGCCCGGACAGAGGGCGGCGATCGCCTCGGGCAGCCCCAGGCCGATGATATTGCGAATGCTGGCGTCTTCCAGCTCGC
>NZ_CP071922.1:1874489-1878769 GCF_017584085.1 Halomonas sp. BM-2019 | reverse complement strand
GGCCGCCGAATCCATCAGGGTGCCATCCCAGTCGAAGATCACCAGTCGATAGCGCATTGTCCTCTCCCCTTGGTCGATCCGTACAGTCGTTGCTGGTCTCAGGCGTCGCGGCGGGCGCGGGCCAGCACCGCCTCGAGCTCCGCAGGCAGCGGCGCCCGGATCCGCACCGGACGGCCGCTGGTGGGCTCGGGAAAGCTCAGCGACTCGGCGTGCAGGAACAATCGCGAGACGCCGAGGGCGTCGCCGAGCCGCTGGCTGTCGCGACTGGCGTACTTGTCGTCCCCCAGCAGGGGGTGGCCGGCGTGGGCGGCATGCACGCGAATCTGGTGGGTGCGCCCGGTCACCGGCTCGGCCTCCAGCAGAGTCACCCCGGGGAAGGCCTCACGCACCGCGAAGCGGGTGCGGGCCACCTTGCCGTCGGGAGCGACCCGCACCCGGCGCTCGCCGTTGGCCAGGGTATAGCGGTCGAGTCGCGCCGCCACATAGTCCCGCCGCGCCGGCCAGCACCCGGCCACCAGGGCCAGGTAGCGCTTCTCCATCTGCTGCCGCTTGAGTGCCTCGTTCAACGCCAGCAGCGCCGGGCGCGACTTGGCCAGCAGCAGGCAGCCCGAGGTATCGCGATCCAGGCGATGGACCAGCTCGAGGAAGTCGAGGTCCTCGCGCACCTGGCGCAGCGCCTCGATCAGGCCGATCTTGACCCCGCTGCCGCCGTGCACGGCGAGCCCGGCGGGCTTGTTGATCACCAGCCAGTCGCGCCCCTCCACCAGCACGCTGCCGGCCAGCAGGTTGCGCAGGTTATCGCTTACCTCGCGCACCGCCTCGCGAGGCGAGAGCCTGAGCGGCGGGATGCGCACCAGGTCACCGAGCGCCAGCCGGGTATCCGGCCTGACGCGCTTCTTGTTGACCCGCACCTCGCCCTTGCGCACGATGCGATAGATCAGCGCCCGCGGCGCCCCCTTGATGCGCGTCATCAGGAAGTTGTCGACCCGCTGGCCGTCCTGCCCTTCCGTCACCTCGACCCACTGTACGTCGCGCCCTTCGGCCATGCCGAGACTCCACTGCAGATCCTGCGAAAAGCCGCATTCTATCGCAGTGGGCGCCCGGGTGCGCCAATTGCTGGGGCACCCCTTTGCTGTTATATTGCCAGCTCGCCCCACTGGGCCGAAATGCCCACCGAGCGCCTGCCCGACAGACACGCAGGCCGGAGCGACAAGAATCAGGCCGCGACGACGCCGCTGCGTCCCGCCGCCCCATGCAGTACCGATGCAGGACAGGTAACACAACCAGATAGCGCCACGCCCGGATCCCCCGTCGCTTCCCCCGTCATGGAGCGTCGGCAGGCCACGGGACACGTCAATCAGCGTGCCGGAGACCGGCGGTGGCGAATCGATGAATGCCAGGTGTTGGCGGTGACCGCAGGGCCGGATGGGTGACCCCCACCGAGACATGTCCTGCCTCCGCCCCGTACTCAACATGCTCATGCCGCGGTGCTGCCCGACCGGGAGCCCCCGGCCGGACGCTATTGCGCATCGTGACATGCGCTGAGCACAGGCACGCAGCACACAGCGGTTCGCCACGCCGAGCTCGCCGGCGCCCTATAGTGCGAGACAACATGAAACGGATGCTCATCAATGCGACCCAGCCAGAAGAGCTGCGCGTCGCGCTGGTCGATGGACAACGCCTCTACGACCTGGACATCGAATCCGGTGCCCGGGAACAGAAGAAAGCCAATATCTACCGCGGCAAGATCACCCGCATCGAACCCTCCCTGGAAGCCGCCTTCGTGGACTTCGGCGCCGACCGTCACGGCTTCCTGCCGCTGAAGGAGATCTCCCGCGAGTACTTCGTCAAGGAGCCCGCCTCCGGCCGCCCCAGCATCAAGGAGGTGCTGAAGGAAGGACAGGAGGTCATCGTCCAGGTGGACAAGGAAGAGCGCGGCAACAAGGGTGCGGCGCTGACCACCTTCATCAGCCTGGCCGGGCGCTTCCTGGTGCTGATGCCCAACAACCCCAAGGCCGGCGGCATCTCGCGGCGCATCGAGGGCGAGGAGCGCAGCCAGCTCAAGGACGCCATGGGGCAACTCACCGTGCCCGACAAGATGGGCCTGATCGTGCGCACCGCCGGCATCGGCCGGTCGCCCGAGGAGCTGCAGTGGGACCTGGACTACCTGGTGCAGGTGTGGGAGTCGATCACCGCCGAGGCCGGCAAGCGCCCCGCCCCCTTCCTGATCTACCGCGAGTCCAACGTCATCATCCGCGCCATGCGCGACTACCTGCGTCAGGACATCGGCGAGGTGCTGATCGACAGTGAGGCGGTGCACCAGGAGGCGCTGGCCTTCATCCGCCAGGTGATGCCCTCCTACCAGCAGAAGATCAAGCTCTACGTCGATGAGGTGCCGCTTTTCTCGCGCTTCCAGATCGAGTCCCAGATCGAGACCGCCTACGAGCGCGAGGTGAAGCTGCCCTCCGGCGGTTCCATCGTCATCGACCACACCGAGGCGTTGGTCTCCATCGACATCAACTCGGCACGCGCCACGCGCGGCAGCGATATCGAGGAAACCGCCCTGCAGACCAACCTGGAGGCGGCCGACGAGATCGCCCGCCAGCTGCGGCTGCGCGATATCGGCGGCCTGGTGGTGATCGACTTCATCGACATGAGCCCGGCGCGCAACCAGCGCGAGGTCGAGAACCGCATGCGCGATGCCCTCAAGCTGGACCGCGCTCGGGTGCAGATCGGCCGCATCTCTCGCTTCGGCCTGATGGAGATGTCCCGCCAGCGTCTGCGCCCCTCGCTCGGCGAGACCAGCGGCGTGGTCTGCCCGCGTTGCGACGGCCAGGGCACCATTCGCGACGTGCGCTCCATCTCGCTCTCGATCATGCGCCTGATCGAGGAGGAGGCCATGAAGGAGCGCAGCGCCCAGATCCGCGCCATCCTCCCGGTGCCGGTGGCCACCTACCTGCTCAACGAGAAGCGCGCTGTGCTGGCCGACATCGAGCGGCGCCAGAGCGTCAAGGTCGTGCTGCTGCCGAGCCCCGAGATGGACACCCCCCACTATGACGTCCAGCGCCTGCGCGATGACCACGTGGACGAGGAGGGCCCCCAGAAGTCCAGCTTCGAACTCTCCACCGAGACCGAGGTGGGCAAGGAGCCCGAGCCCGGCTTCGGCAAGCCGGTGCAGCGTGCCGAGGCGGCGGTGAAGACCGTCATCCATCACGAGCCGGCGCCCGCCTCCCTGCAGCGGGAAGAGCCCCAGGCTACCCCGACTCCGGCCGCCAGGCCCGCCGCCCGTCCCCCCGCCGTGACACAACCCGTCGCCGAGCCCCAGGCCGGCGTGCTGGGCCGACTGGTCAAGGGCCTCGCCAAGCTGCTGGGCAGCGACGAAGCCCCTGCCGAGGGCGGACAGCAGCCGCCCACCCGTACCGAGGCGTCACCCGTCGAAAGAGCCGCCCCCAAGCCCGCCCGGCGCGACGACGAGCGCAGCGGGCGTAACGGTCGTCAGCGTCGCCCGCGCAACGAGGAGCGTCGCGGCGCACCGCGCCAGGACAGCGAGCGCGGCGACGGTACCGACAACCGCGGTGGCCGCGGCGGTCGTGGCCGCGGTCGCCAGGACGACGCACGCCAGCCACGGCAGCAGGAGACGCCCAAGCGCGATGACAAACCGCGTGACGAGAAGTCTCGCGACGACTCGCGCCGCCCTCGAGGCGGGGACAAGCGCGACGAGCGTCCCACCGACAGGCCGCTGGAGGCGAAGGCCGACGCGCCCAAAGCCGAGACGCCGGTGGACGACGGCAAGCCCAAGCGCACCCGCAACAACCCGCGCAACCGCAGCCGCCAGCATGCCATCCATCCGAAGGCGGTAGAGGAGCAGCAGCGCCTGCAGGCGGAGGCCGCCAAGGCCGAGACCGTGGAGGACACCCGCCCGTCGGACCAGGCCAAGCCGAAGCCGGAAGCCAAGGCCGCAGCCCCCCAGGCCGAAGCGCCCAAGCCCGAGCCTAAGGCCCAGGCCCAGGCGCCCAAAGCGGAGTCGAAGCCCGAGCCCCAGACCCAGGCACCCAAGACGGAACCGAAGCCCGAGCCCAAGCCCGAGGCCCAGGCCCAGGCCCAGGCGCCCAAAGCGGAGTCGAAGCCCGAGCCCCAGGCACCCAAGACGGAACCGAAGCCCGAGCCCGAGCCCCAGGCCCAGGCCCAGGCACCCAAGACGGAGTCGAAGCCGGAAGCCAGGGCCGAGGCCCCCGAGCCCCAGGCCGAGGCGCCCAAGACGGAGTCGAAGCCGGAAGCCA
>NZ_CP071922.1:1840270-1874389 GCF_017584085.1 Halomonas sp. BM-2019 | reverse complement strand
GCCCTTGAGGCCGCACTGGTCGATCAGCCAGCCGGCGGCCAGCTTGACCCGGCCATCGGGCTGGGGGAAGTGGGGCATCGCCGGGTACTCGGCCAGCAGCCGCTCCGCCTGGAGTCCTGCCACCACGGGATTCTTGAAGAAGCTGCCGGCGTTGCCCAGCAGCGCCGGGTCGGGCAGCTTCTCGCGGCGGATGGCGCACACCGCCTCGGCCACCGCCAGCGGCGTGGGTGCCTCCCCTACACGGCTGGCCAGGTCGCCATAGGCAAGGCGCGGCCGCGGGGTACGCGAGAGCCGCAGGATAAGCCGGGTGATCACCATTCGGCCGTCCAGCGCCCCCTTGAAGAGGCTGTCGCGATAGGCGAAGGCGCACTCCTGCGAGGACATCCAGCGCTCGCTGCCGCCGGCCAGTTCCACCACCTGCACCGCCTCCAGCACCTCACAGAGCTCGACGCCGTAGGCGCCGATATTCTGGATCGGCGCCGCCCCGCAGTGGCCGGGGATCAGCGCCAGGTTCTCGGTGCCCCAGAGGCCGCGCGCGGCCAGCGCCATCACCAGCGCGTGCCAGTTCACGGCGGCCTCGGCGTGGACTCGCACCGCCCCCCCCTCGCCCTCCTCTATCCACCAGTCGCGCAGGGCCGGCTGGAGCACCAGGCCGGGGAGGCGTTCGGGCAGGATCAGGTTGCTGCCGCCGCCCAGCAGGGTCAGCGGCCAATCCCGGGCGCGGGCCTCGGCCAGCACGGCCTGCAGCTCGGCCAGGCTTGACGGTGCGCAGAAGCGCTCGGCCACGCAGGGCAGGCCCAGGGTATTCGCCGCGGTCAGGTCGTACTCGGCGTGCAGCACCGGACTCAAGGGCGCGCCTCCAGGCGGCGCACGAGCTCGGCGAGCAGGCCACGGGCGCCCTGCTCGACCAGGTCGAGCACCTCCTCGAAACCCTGCTCGCCGCCGAAGTAGGGATCCGGCACGGCGCGATCGGGCAGCCCGGCGAACTCGAGGAAGAGCCCCAGGTGGGCGTCGACCTCGACGGGTGCCCGGGCCCGCATGGCCGCCAGGTTGTCATGGTCCATGGCCAGCAGGTAGTCGAAGTGCGCGAAGTCGGCATCGGCCAGCTGGCGGGCACGCAGCCCGGAGAGGTCGATACCGCGGCGGGCGGCAGCCTCGCGGGTCCGGGGGTCGGGCGCCTTGCCGACGTGCCAGTCCCCGATGCCACAGGAGTCCACCTCCACCCGATGGGCCAGGCCGCGCTCCTCGAGCAGGCGGCGGAACACCCCCTCGGCGGTGGGCGAGCGGCAGATATTGCCCAGGCAGACGAAGAGCACGCGCATCACCGACCTCCCGTGTCGCTGGTGGTTTCGAACAGCGCCCGCACCCGGGCCAGGTCCTCGGCGGTATCGACCCCGGCGGGATGCGGCTCGCCGGCCAGGGCCACCTGGATGGCATGGCCATGGTGCAGGGCGCGCAGCTGCTCGAGGTGTTCGAGCCGCTCCAGGGGCGACGGCACCCAGCCACGATACTCGGCCAGGAACCCCGCGCGGTAGGCGTAGAGGCCGATATGGCGCAGCCAGGCATCGGTCTCGAGCAGGTCGGGCCGGGCCGCGAAGGCGTCACGATCCCAGGCCTCTCTATCCCAGGGCACAGGGGCCCGGGAGAAGTAGAGGGCGCGGCCGGAGAGCGCCCGCACCACCTTGACCACATTGGGGTTGAAGAGGCTCTCCACCGTGGTGATCGGCTCGGCCAGGGTGGCGATGGAGGCCTCGGGATCGGCGAAGAGGCGCTCGGCCACCTGGTCGATCAGCCGCGGCGGGATCAGCGGCTCATCGCCCTGGACGTTGACCAGCACGGCGTCATCGGCCAGGCCCAGCCGCTCGGCCACCTCGGCCAGGCGGTCGGTGCCGGAGGGGTGGTCGGCACGGGTCATCAGCACCTCGGCCCCCTCGGCCTCCATGGCCTGCTCGATGCGGGCATCGTCGGTGGCCACCACCACCCGCCCGGCACGACTCTCGCTGGCGCGCTGCCAGACGTGGGCCACCATGGGACGGCCGGCGATCTCGGCCAGGGGCTTGCCGGGCAGCCGCGAGGAGGCGAAGCGCGCCGGGATGACGGCGATGAACTCCCGTTCGGCCATCACGCCTCTCCCGTGCGTCCGGGCGACTCGTGGAGGGTCTCCTCCGGCGTCAGCCGCCGGGCCTCCTCGGGCAGCATCACCGGAATGCCGTCGCGCACCGGATAGGCCAGGCCATCGAACAGGCAGTGCAGTTCTGCGGCCTCGCGGCGGTACTTGAGCTTGCCCTTGCACAGCGGGCAGACCAGCATGGCCAGCAGCTCCTTGTCCATCGTGTCACCTCACTCTTGGTGATGAGCCGGCAGCGGGCCGGCTCGCGAATTGGTGTCGTCGGGGCCGACGCCCTGCAGCGCCGCCAGCCGCTCGTCGAGCCAGGCCACGAAGCCGGGCTCGGGAGCGGCCGCCACCTCCAGCACCCAGCCCTCGGCAGGGGCCAGCCCCCGGCACTTCACGGCGTCCTTGGCGGTCATCACCAGCGGGCGGCCGTCGCCGAAGGCGAGCTCCTCGGCGCGAAACGCATGGTGGTCACCGAAGGGGTGGGGAATCGCCTCGACGCCCAGCCCCGCCAGGGTCTCGAAGAAGCGCGCCGGACGGCCGATGCCGGCCACGGCATGCACCGCCCCCGCGAAGGGCAGCGGCGCCAGCGGCTGCCGCTCGGCGCTGTCCAGCCGCCGCCAGGCCTGGGGGGCCAGCTCCATGGCGAAGGCGCCCGGCGGCGGCGCGACGCGCGCCACGCCGTTGACCGCCGCGCCATTGATCACGACCGCATCGACGCTGGCCAGCCGCGACAGGGGCTCGCGCAGGGGGCCGGCCGGCAGGCAGCGGCCGTTGCCGAAGCCCCTGGCGCCGTCCACCACCACCAGCTCCAGGTCGCGGGCGAGCGCCAGGTGCTGCAGGCCATCGTCGCTGATCAGGATATCGCATCCTTCCGCCAGCAGCCGCCGGGCGCCACGGGGCCGGTCCGGGTCCGCCACCACCGGTACCCCGGTCTGGTCGGCCAGCATGCGCGGCTCATCGCCGCACTGCGCGGCGGGCGTGTGGTCGTCGACCCGCAGCGGGTACGCCTGGCTCCTGCCGCCATAGCCCCGCGAGAGGATCCCGGGGCGCCAGCCCTGCGCGGCGAGGTGGCGCACCAGCCAGGCCACCAGCGGCGACTTGCCAGTGCCGCCCAGGGTCAGGTTGCCCACCACGATCACCGGTACCGGGGCGCGCCAGGCCGATCGCCGGCCCGCGGCGAAGGCGGCGCGGCGGCGCGCCACCGCGACGCGGTAGAGCGCCTCCAGGGGCCACAGCGCGACGAGCCAGGGTGATCCGGCATAGGCCGCCGCCAGCCAGCGCTCCCCCAGGCGGCTCATGCCGGGTTGGACTCCTGGAACTGCAGGCGATGCAGCGCCGCGTAGGCCCCGTCGCGGGCCAGCAGTTCGGCGTGGCTGCCCTGCTCGATGATCTCGCCCTGCTCCATCACCAGGATGCGGTCGGCGCGCTCGATGGTGGAGAGGCGGTGGGCGATCACCAGGGTGGTGCGCCCCTTGCACACCTGCTCCAGGGCCGCCTGGATGTAACGCTCGGACTCGGTGTCCAGCGCCGAGGTGGCCTCGTCGAGGATCAGCAGCGGCGCATCCTTGAAGATCGCCCGGGCGATGGCCAGGCGCTGGCGCTGGCCCCCGGAGAGCATCACGCCGTTGTCGCCCACCACGGTGGCGTAGCCGCCGGGCAGGCGCTCGATGAACTCGTGGGCGTGGGCGGCCCGGGCGGCGGCCTCGATGGCCGCCGGGTCGGCGCCGGGGACGCCGTAGGCGATGTTGTCGGCGATGCTGGCGTTGAACAGCGTCACCTGCTGGGAGACCAGGGCGATCTGGCGGCGCAGCGGCGCCAGGCGGTAGTCGTCCAGGGGCACCCCGTCGATCAGCACCCGCCCCTCGGTGGGCCGGTAGAAGCGCGGCAGGAGCCCCACCAGGGTCGACTTGCCGCTGCCCGAGCGACCGACGATGGCGATCATCTCCCCCGGTGCCACCTCGAGGTCGATGCCCTTGAGCACCTCCGGCTGCCCCTCGGCGTAGCGGAAGCGCACGCCCTCGAAGCGCACCCGCCCCTCGAGCCGCCTTGGCTCGTGGCGACCCTCGTCGCGCTCGGCGGGCACCTCCAGCAGGCCGAACAGCTCACCGGCGGCGGCCAGCCCCTTCTGGATCTCGCTGTTGATCTCGGTGAGCTGGCGCACCGGCTTGGCCATCAGCGAGGCGGCGGTGATGAAGGCCACGAACTCGCCGGCGGTCATGTCGGCCATCAGCGCCGGCGACATGGCCAGCCACACCAATACCGCCAGAGAGAGTGCCACCAGCAGCTGGATCACCGGGGTGCTGATCGCCTTGGCCAGGGCCTCCTTCATGCTCTGCCGGCGGTTGTACTCGCTGGCCGCGGCGAAGCGCGCCTTCTCGTAGCTCTCGGCGCCGTGGGTGCGCACCACCCGGTAGCCGGAGAGGGCCTCCGAGGCCACATGGGTGACGTCACCCATGGAGGCCTGAATGCGCTGCGAGATGCGCCGGAACCGCTTGCTGGCATAGCTGACCACGCCGCCGATCAGCGGGGTCACCGTCAGGAAGAGCAGCGTCAGCATCCAGTTGGTCCACAGCAGGTAGCTGATCAGGCCGATGACGAAGAGCCCCTCGCGCAGCAGGATGGTCAGCGCCTTGGTGGCCGCCCCCGTGACCTGCTCCACGTGGTAGGTGACCCGCGAGATCAGGTGGCCGCTGGAGTGGCTGTCGAAGAAGCGCCCCGGCAGGTGAAGCATGTGGTCGAAGACGTTGCAGCGCAGCGCGTGGACCACGTTGCGCGCCACGTTGCTCATGAAATAGGTGCCGAGGAAGGTGCCGACCCCACGGGCGGCAAACATGCCCACCACGAAGAGCGGCAGGAAGAGCCGGAAGCTGGCGCCGGGGTCCTGGATGCCGTCGATCAGGCGCTTCATCATCTCGGCCAGGGCCGTGCTGGAGGCGGCGTAGATGGCATAGCCGAGGATCGCCAGGGAGAAGGAGCGCCAGTGGGGGCGCACGTAGCCCAGCAGGCGCTTGTAGAGTACCCAGCCCGAGTGTTGAAGGGTCCCGTTCTGGTTCACGGCGTCTCCGCTTGTGGGGAAATGGTCTCGCCGGGGACGTTGTCGCCAGCGATGCCTTCGGTGGTGGCGATGCGCACCCGCTGGATTCCCTGCAACCCGGCCTGGTCCAGCACGCGCACCACGTCGGCGTGGCTGGCGCGGCCGTCGGCCTCCACTACCAGGCCGTGCTCGCGGGCCTGGTCGGCCTCGGCGGCCAGGGCCGCGGGCAGCTCGGCCGGCGTCAGCTCGCGCTCGCCGAGCCGGTAGGCCCCAGCCGCGGTGATCACCACCGTGACCGGAGAGACCTCGGCGGCGGCACCGCTGACGGTCTCGGGCAGTTCGAGCTCCAGCGCCTGGCGCGTCTCGAAGGTGGTGGAGACCATGAAGAAGATCAGCAGCAGAAACACCACGTCGATCAGCGGCGTGAGGTTGACCTCCACCGGCTCGCGGCGTGTCCGTGCGAACCTCACGGGCGCTTCACCCGCGGGGCCAGGCGCCCGTCGGCCTCCAGGCGCTCGTCCTCGCCGCCGGCCTCGTGGCGCTCGGCCAGGGTCAGCTCGCCGCCGTAGTGGGCGAGGAACTCCACCACCTGGCCCGACTGCTCCTCCATGCGCACGGTGATGTCCTCCACCCGGCGCAGGAAGTAGCGGTGGAACATCAGCGCCGGGATCGCCACGGTGAGACCGGCGGCGGTGGTCACCAGGGCCCGGGAGATGCCGCCGGCGAGATCCCCGGTGCGGCCCGCCCCGTCGCCGGCGACGATCACCGAGAAGACCTCGATCATCCCCACCACCGTGCCCAGCAGGCCGATCAGCGGCGCGATGGCGGCGATGGTGCCGAGCGGGCTCAGGAAGCGCTCCATGTCGTGGATCACTGCGGTGCCCGCCTCCTGCAGCCGCGCGCGCACCTGCTCGTGACCGAGCCGGGCGTTGCGCAGCCCCGCGGCCAGCACCCCCCCCAGGGGCGAGTGGCTCTCGAGCCAGTAGAGGTTGACCTGCCCGCGTGCCACCAGGGTGCACACCTCCTGACCCAGCCCGCGGGGGGCGATACGCCCGGCGCGCAGGGTCCACAGGCGCTCGATGATGATCACCGTGGCCAGCAACGAACAACCCAGCAGCGGCAGCATCAGCCAGCCCCCGGCGATCAGGGCCTCCATCATGTCCATGCGTACTCCCCTGAAGATGCCCCGCGTCCCGACGTTCAGTTATCGGGCGATTCTACCGCAAGGCAGGCGGCTCCGACACCGCCGCGCCGCCAGAGCAGCCGGCGCGCGCTGTCCACGCGGGTCTGCTCGTCGCCCCCCAGCCGGAAGCGCAGCGCCCCGTCCAGGGCGGTGCTCCACTGGCAACTTCCCGCCAGGCGGAAGCGCTGCACCACCTCGTCGTGGGGATGGCCGAAGGCGTTGCGCCGCCCGGCGCTGTAGACCACGTGGCGCGGCGTGAGCCACTGCACCAGCTGGGGTCCGGAGCTGGTCCGGCTGCCGTGGTGGCCGGCCACCAGCAGGGTCACCGGTGCCTCGGCCTCGAGCAGGACGGCGCGCTCCACCTGGCGGCCCACGTCGCCGGTGATCAAGAGTCGCTGCTCGCCGACGCTGGCCTGCAGCACGCAAGAGCGGTCATTGCTGGAAAGCTCGGCCGTGTCCCCCGGGGGCCACAGGAAGCGGAACTGTACCCCGTCGCGCTCCCAGGCCTGCCCCCGCCGGCAGGGCGCGAAGGGCACGCCGATCGATTCGCCGGGCGGAGCCAGGAAGCGCCCGACCCGATGCCGCTCGGCCAGTATTGGCACCCCGCCGGCATGGTCGAGGTCATCGTGGCTGACGATTACCTCGTCGAAGCGCTGGCCGGGTGGCCACAGGGTGCCGACCGGCGCGAAGCCCGAGGGGAAGCGCGGGCCGGCGTCGTAGAGGGCCCGGTAGCCCGCGGTCCGCAGCTCCACCAGCTGGCCCTGGCCCACGTCCTGCACCCGCACCTCCAGCTGGCCCGGCGGAATGCCCGATGGCGAGAGGCCAAGGACCACCGCCACCAGCGCCAGGCTCCCCGACCCGCGCAGCACCCACGCCAGCCCCGGCAGTACCCAGAGCAGCGCCATCAGTCCCAGGCAGAGCGCCAGGGGCGTCACCAGGGCTGGTTCGGGAAGCCACAGCGGCAGCCAGGCCACCGCCTGCTCCAGCCACCAGGCCAGGGCCTCCGCCAGGCGGGCAAACAGCCACCAGCAGAGCGCCGAGAGGGGCGGCAGGGGTGCCAGCAGCCAGCCGAGCAGTCCCAGCGGCACCAGCAGGCTGCTGACCAGGGGCACCGCCACCAGGTTGACCAGCGGCGCCGCCGGCGCCAGGCGGGCGAAGGCGACCAGCACCGCCGCCGCCATCAGCGGCGACAGCAGTAGCTGGGTCCTGACCAGCGCCCATAGCCAGCCGCGCAGCCCCCGTGGACGAGGACGCCCCTGCCAGGCCAGGATCAGCAGGGCCACCGCCAGGAAGGAGAGCCACAGCCCGGGGCGCCAGGCGCTCAGGGGGTCGAGCACAAGCACCACCGCCAGAGCCAGCCACCACCCCTGCCAGGGGCCCGGGGCGTGCCGCCCGCTGGCCACCCAGAGCCCCACCAGCGCCATCACCAGGGCGCGCAGCGCCGGCGGTTCCAGCCCCGCGAGGGTCGCATAGGCCGCCGCCGCGGCGCCGGCCAGCCACCAGGGCCCTACCGCCAGGCGCCAGCGACCCGGGGCCACCAGCCGGGCCGCGCCCCGCCCCAGCAGCAGGGCAAACCCCGCCACCAGCCCCACATGGAGCCCGGAGATCACCATCAGGTGGGTGGTGCCGCTGGCGTTGAGCAGGGCCCAGTCCTCGGCGGTCAGCCGCTCGCCGGCCCCCAGGGTCAGGGCCGCCAGCCAGCGCTCGGCACGCGGGGCCAACGCCTGGCGCTCCAGGTGGGCCAGGGCCCGCTCGCGCAGGCCGGGAGTGGCCTCGACCAGCCGGCGGGGCGGCGGCTCGCGGCGCACGTAGCCGGTGGCCTGGATGCCCTCGCGCCACAGCCAGGCCTCGTAGTCGAAGGTATGGGGGTTGGCAAAGCCCGCCGGCGGCCGCAGACGAACGGTCAGCGACCAGCGCTCGCCGGGGTGCATCTCGGGGGCAGCGAAGGCGTTCAGTCGCACGCGGCGCAGGCGATCGCAGGCGGGCCGTCCCTCGACCAGGGGGCGGCAGTGGGAAACCGCCAGAGTGAGGCGGGTCAGGCGCTCCTCCTGCGTCACACTGACCAGCTGCCCCTCCAGGGCGAGGTCCTCGCGGATGAGCCCCTCCGGCAGGGCGGCACCTCGAGCCAGCAGCAGACTCGCCACCACCCAGGCGAGCGCCGCCAGCGGCAGCCAGCACAACGGCCGACACCTGACCAGCGCCACCAGGCCGAGGAGCCCGAGCCCCTCGATCAGCCCCGGCGGCAATCGCGTGCCCAGCCACAGGCCGATACCGACGGCCAGGGCCAGGGGGATGGCCAGTCCAGGTCGCATTCCCTTGCTCCGGTTGGGTGCATCGCTGCTTCTGTAAGGTCGCCCTGCGTGGAAGCACCACCATGGCGGAAGCAGGCCCTTGTATGGATAATAGCCCCCGTCACGAAGCCGCGAGCCCGACGACATGCCGCGCCGTTTTCTCCAGCGCTACATGCCCCACCCCGAGACACTCAGGCGCCAGCGCTCGCTGCGTTTCATGAGTCACCTGATCGGCAACCCTGCCCTGTGGGTGCTGAGCCGCCGCAGCGTGGCCAACGCCTTCTCGGTAGGCCTGTTCAGCGCCATGCTGCCGATCCCCTTCCAGATGGTGGTGGCTGCCTTCGGTGCCTGGCTGGCCCGCGCCAATCTGCCCCTCTCGGTGGGACTGGTCTGGATTACCAACCCGCTGACCATGCCGATCATCTTCTACGGCAACTACCGGCTCGGCGCCTGGCTGATGAACACCCCCGCCCGGGAGGCCCCGGAGCGGCTCTCCACCCGCTGGATCGCCGAACAGATGGCCGACATCCTGCCCGCCCTGGCGGTGGGTTCGGTGGTCAGCGCCATCGTGCTGGCGCTGGTCGGCAACCTGGTGATCCGGCTGATCTGGCGCTGGCAGATCTCGCGCAGCTGGAAGGCCCGACGCCGCCGTCGCCGGCCACCCTGCGATGAGGACCTGCTGTAAGGCGCGGCTCAAGCGCCCTGCTGTTTGTCGCCCCACCACGCTGCTGCTCAGACGCGAACGGCCGGCCCCAGGGGGCCGGCCGTTCGCGGTTGGCGGACGCTGCGGGGGTCAGCCCGCCGGCGTGGGAGGCTGCTCGGTCAGGCGCCCCTCGTCGAGTCGCATCACCCGGTCCTGGTGGGCCGCCAGCGCCGGGTCATGGGTCACCACCACGAAGGCGCAGGCAGAGGTGCGGGCCAGGTCGTCCATCAGCGCCAGGATACTCGCCGCGGTGTGCTGATCCAGGTTGCCGGTGGGCTCGTCCATCAGCACCAGGCTGGGGTCGGTAACCAGCGCCCGGGCGATGGCCACCCGCTGGCGCTCGCCCCCGGAGAGCTCCCCGGGCTTGTGGTCGGCGCGCTGGGCGATGCCTACCTTCTCCAGCAGCTCACGTGCACGTATCTCGGCCTGCTTCTTGCGCTGGCCACGCACGATCAGCGGCAGCGCGGCGTTCTCCAGGGCGGTGAACTCGGCCAGCAGGTGATGGAACTGATAGACGAAGCCGATATGACGGTTGCGGAAACGCCCCAGGGCTGCCTCGCCCAGCGCCAGCAGCGATTCGCCCGCCACCCGGACCTCGCCCCGGGTGGGCTGGTCAAGACCCCCCAGCAGGTTGAGCAGGGTGGTAGATGCGGGTCAGGTCGCGGCACTCCAGCATCGGCGCCCCCTGTGCCAGGCGGGCGCCCGACTCGACTATGGCGTGCAGGGTCGTCTCACTCATAGCGCAGCACCTCCGCGGGCTGGACCCGGGCCGCCCGCCAGGCCGGGTAGAGGGTGGAAAGGAAGGTCAGGCCCAGGGCCGCGGCGATGATGTTGCGCACGTCCGTCCAGTCGAGCCGCGAGGGCAGGTTGCTGATGAAGTAGACCCCGGCATCGAGGAACTGGATGCCGAACAGGCTCTCGACGCCGTCGATGATGTCGGAGATGGTCAGCGCCAGCAGCACCCCGAGCGCCACGCCGACCAGGATGCCGATCACCCCGATGGCCAGCCCCTGGACGATGAAGATACCCATGATCGAGCGCGGCGTGGCGCCGATGGTGCGCAGGATGGCGATATCGGCATGCTTGTCGGTGACCACCATCACCAGGGTCGAGACGATGTTGAAGGCCGCCACGGCGATGATCACCGTGAGCAGCAGCCCGATCATGCGCTTCTCCATCTGGATCGCCTGGAAAAGGTTGCCGTGGGTGAAGGTCCAGTCGGTGCCGCGGTAGCCCGGCCCCAGCTCGTTGACGATGCTGCGCGTCTCGGCGGCGGCCTGGAAGAGGTCGTCGAGCTCCAGGCGCAGGCCGCCCACGGCATCGCCCAGGCGGGCGAGGGTCTGCATGTCCTCGATATTGGCATAGGCCAGGGCGGCGTCCAGGTCGGCGCCGACGCTGAACACCCCGCTCACCGTGAAGCGCTTCAGGCGCGGGAAGACGCCGGCCGGGGTGATCGAGGCCTCGGGCACCAGCAGGGTCACGGTATCGCCCACCCCGACACCCAGGCGTCGGGCCAGGATCGAGCCCAGCACGACGTTCCATTCGCCGGGCTGGAGATCCTCCAGCCCGCCCTGCTGCATGTGTCGGCCGATGATCGAGACGCGATCTTCCCATTCGGGATGGATGCCGTTGACCATGGCCCCCTCGTTGCGCCCGCCCACCGAGAACATGCCCTGCTGTTCCACGAAGGGGGCGGCGCCGATCACCCGCTCACGCTCCATCAGCTGCGCGGCCAGGGCCTCCCACTCCACCATTCCGGTGCGCGACTCGATCTTGGTATGGGGCACCATGCCGAGGATCCGGGTACGCAGCTCGTGGTCGAAGCCGTTCATCACCGAGAGCACCAGGATCAGCACCGCCACGCCCAGCATCAGGCCCAGCATGGAGGTCAGGGAGATGAAGGAGATGAAGTGGTTGCGGCGCTTGGCGCGCACGTAGCGCAACCCGATCAGGAAAGGCAGGCGGTCGAGCATGGAAAGTTTCCTTGTCAGCGGGCGCCCATGGTAAGGCTTTTTCTGCGTCGCTGCATCGGGCAGCCCTCCCCTTGCCGAGGATTTGCACCCTGACGCGCGACGGCGCCGCGATCGTCGGGAGAGAACGGCGAGCCTATTGCATCCCGCGCCATTGATGCCTACATTCGCGCCGTATCGACCCGACTCCACATGGGGCTAATGATCATGGCCAAGCGCCTGCTTCCCGAATGGCACCCTCAGGATGCCATCCAGCTCACCTGGCCCGGCTCCGACAGCGACTGGGCGCCGATGCTCGAACGCATCGAGGCCACCCTGGAGGCCATGGTGGTGGCCATCGCCCGCTACCAGCGCGTGCTGGTCAGCGTGCCCGACACCGCCACCCGCACCCACCTGGCCGGCCGCTTCGCCCGGCTGGGCGTGCCGACCGAACGGCTCAGGCTGATGGTGGCGCCAGCCGACGACACCTGGGCCCGGGACCACGGCCCGCTGGCCGTGGAGGTGGACGGCGAGCTGCGCCTGCACGACTATGTCTTCACCGGCTGGGGCGGCAAGTTCCCTGCGGCCCGGGACAACACCCTGACCCGCCGCCTGGCACAGGCCGGCGTCTACGCCTGCCCGGTCAGCGAGCGCGGCCTGGTGCTGGAGGGCGGGGCCATCGAGAGCGACGGCGCCGGCACCCTGCTGACCACCGAGGCTTGCCTGCTCAACCCCAACCGCAACCCCGGGCTCGACCGAGCGGCGGTGGAGGCCTGGCTCCACGAGGACTTCGGGGTGACCCGGGTGCTGTGGCTGGCCCACGGCCACCTGGAGGGCGATGACACCGACAGCCACGTGGACACCCTGGTGCGCTTCTGCGACGCCGCCACCATCGCCTATGTGCGCTGCGACGACGCGCGCGACCCCCACTACCCGGCGCTGGCCGCCCTGGAGGCGGAGCTCAAGGCGCTGCGCCGTCGTGACGGCGAGCCCTACCGGCTGATACCGCTGCCCTGGCCGCGCCCCTGCTTCGACCCGGTGGACGGCAGCCGCCTGCCGGCCACCTACGCCAACTTCCTGATCATCAACGGTGCGGTGCTGGTGCCCACCTACGGCGACGCCGCCGACACCCGGGCGCTGACCGCCCTGGCCGGCGCCTTCCCGGGGCGCGACATCATCCCCATCGACTGCCTGAGCGTGATCCGCCAGCACGGCAGCCTGCACTGCCTGACCATGCAGCTGCCCCAGGGCAGCCTGGCCAACCGGGCCTGAAGGAAATTGGAACCACGAGATTAGGGGCGCTGGGGACAAGCCGAAGAGGAGGTCCTACGCCAGGGGTGAGGAGCATTGCTCCGAACGGGCGGGCCATGGATGGCACGCACCGGCCCTGCAAGCGGCGCAGGATGCGAGAGCGCCGCAGGGCGTCGGTAGCGTACAGGGAAGTATTCACAGCGCCTCCTCGCAGGCTTGTCGCCAGACAAGCCCCGAGAAACGAATAAAGAGGAGAGTCGATCATGCCCCGCCAACTGAAGGTCGGCCTGGTTCAGCAGCCCGCCTGGCCCGACAAGGCCAGGAGCCTCGCCGAGAGCGAGGCCGGCATCCGCGAGCTGGCCGCCGCCGGCGCCGAGCTGGTGATGCTACAGGAGCTGCACGCCACCCACTACTTCTGCCAGTACGAGGATACCGAGCTCTTCGACCTGGCCGAGCCCCTGGACGGCCCCACCGGCACCCGCCTGGCGGCGCTGGCCGCCGAGCTCGATATCGTGCTGGTGGGCTCGCTCTTCGAGCGCCGCGCGCCGGGGCTCTACCACAACACCGCGGTGGTCTACGACCGCCAGCTTGGCGCCGTGGGCCACTACCGCAAGATGCATATCCCCGACGATCCGGGCTTCTACGAGAAGTTCTACTTCACCCCGGGCGATGTCGACGAGGCCCGCGGCCAGGGCTTCGTGCCCATCGACACCTCGCTGGGCCGGCTCGGGGTGCTGGTGTGCTGGGACCAGTGGTACCCGGAAGCGGCGCGCCTGATGGCGCTGGCCGGCGCAGAGCTCTTGCTCTACCCCACCGCCATCGGCTGGGACCCCGCCGACGACGACGCCGAGAAGGCCCGCCAGAAGGATGCCTGGACGCTGATCCAGCGCAGCCACGCGGTGGCCAACGGGGTCACGGTGATCGTCGCCAACCGGGTCGGCCACGAGCCCGACCACTCGGAGGTCGGCCGCGGCATCGACTTCTGGGGCGGCAGCTTCATCGCCGGCCCCCAGGGGGAGCTGCTGGCCCACGCCGGGGTACAGGCCGAGCGCCTGCTGGTGACCCTGGACATGGCCCGCGGCGAGGACGTGCGGCGGATCTGGCCGTATCTCCGCGACCGCCGCATCGACGCCTACGGGGATCTGACCCGCCGCTATCGGGACTGAAGACCGCCAACTGCCTGTAGGAGCGCGATTTATCGCGCGATAAATCGCGCTCCTACGTCACACTCGTGACGGTCGCTTAGCGGCGGCGCCATACCCGGCTTGATCGCGCCCCTGCCGCGGATTGGCCTACTCGTCCTCCTCGGCGCGGGGCAGCACCCAGTTGAGGACGATGCCCACCAGCGCGGCCAGGCTGACCCCCTGCAGGGTGAACTGGCCGCCGCCGAACTGCATGCCGCCGATGCCGAAGACCAGGATCAGCGAGATCACCACCAGGTTGCGCGGCGCGGTCAGCGAGTGGCCGGCACGCACCAGGGTGTTCATGCCCACCACGGCGATGGAGCCGAACAGCAGGGTCATGATGCCCCCCATCACCGGCCCGGGGATGGTCTGCAGCAGGGCGCCGAGCTTGGCCACGAAGGCCAGGCCGATGGCGAAACAAGCCGCCACCACCATGTAGCGCGGGTTGAAGGCGCGGGTCAGGGTCACCGCCCCGGTCACCTCCGAGTAGGTGGTGTTGGGCGGGCCACCGAACAGCGCCGCGGTGGAGGTGGCCAGGCCGTCGCCGAGCAGGGTGCGGTGCAGGCCGGGCTTCTCCAGGTAGTTCCTGCGGGTCACCGAGCCGATGGCCACCATGTCGCCGATATGCTCCACCGCCGGCGCGATGGCCACCGGGATCATGAACAGGATCGCCGCCCAGTGGAAGCTCGGCGCGGTGAACGCGGGGATCGCCAGCCAGGCCGCCTCGCGCACCGGCGAGAAGTCCACCAGCCCCATGAGCAGCGCCAGCCCATAGCCGGTGACGATGCCGCCCATGATCGGGATCAGGCGGATCAGGCCGCGACCGAACACCGCCAGGGTCAAAGTCACCAGCAGGCTCGCCATGGAAAGGAAGATCGCCGGACCGTAGCCGATGTGGTCGCTGGTCTCGCCGGTGGCCATGCTCACCGCCACCGGCGCCAGCGCCAGTCCGATCACCATGATCACCGGCCCCACCACCACTGCCGGCAGCAGGCGATGCAGCCAGGCAGTGCCCTTGAGACGTACCGCCTGGGAGATCGCCACGTAGACGAGGCCCGCCGCCAGCAGGCCGCCCAGGGTGGCGGAGACCCCGAAGCTGGCCACCGATCCCTGGATGGGCGCGATGAAGGCAAAGGAAGAGGCCAGGAACACCGGCACCGTGACCCGGGTCACGCCGTGGAACACCAGGGTGCCGACCCCGGCGGTGAAGAGCGCCACGCTGGGGTCCAGCCCGGTGAGCAGCGGCACCAGCACCAGGGCGCCGAAAGCCACGAAGAGCATCTGGGCCCCGGTGAGCAGGACCTTGAGGGGCGTCTCGTCCGCGCCCGACAGGGCCGACGTCTGATCAGTCATGAGGGGGTCTCCAGAAAAACGCCCCTGGAGGGGAGGCTCAGGGGCGTGTTGTCGGGGCGAAGGGCTTATCGAGTGCCGAAGATCTTGTCCCCGGCATCGCCCAGCCCCGGCACGATATAGCCGTGCTCGTCCAAGCGCTCGTCCACCGCGGCGGTGTAGATCTCGATGTCCGGATAGGCCTCCTGGACGCGCTGGAGGCCCTCGGGGGCCGCCACCAGCACGATCACCTTCATCTGCTGGCAGCCGCGCTCGCGCAGCATGTCCAGGGTCGCCACCATGGTGCCGCCGGTGGCCAGCATGGGATCGATGACGATGGCCAGGCGCTCCTCGAGGTCATTGGCGAACTTGGCGAAGTAGGGCACCGGCTCCAGGGTCTCCTCGTCGCGGTAGAGCCCCACCACGCTGATCCTGGCGCTGGGGATCAGGTCGGTGACGCCGTCGAGCATGCCGAGGCCGGCGCGCAGGATCGGCACGATGGTGACCTTCTTGCCCTTGAGCAGCTGCACCGGGATCTTGTTGCCGCTCCAGCCGTCGATCTCCTGGGTCGCCAGCTCCAGGTCCTGGGTCGCCTCGTAGGTCAGCAGCTTGGCCAGCTCACCGGCCAGCTCACGGAAACTCTTGGTGCTGATGCCGGCTTCGCGCATCAGGCCCAGCTTGTGCTGGACCAGGGGATGCTGGATGGCGTGGACGCTCATGGTCGGGACCTCTTCAGGGTGGCAACGGTGAAAGGGGCGGCAGGAGACGATACCGACCTAGGTCGCATGGACCCGGTCGGGAAATTGCGAAGCATTCTACGCGCATCCCGCCGCGAGTTGTAGGCGACTCAGGGCACCTCCGGGAGCTGCCAGTCGATGGGCGTGCGGCCGTGCTCCACCAGGAAAGCGTTGGCCCGGGAGAAGTGGCGGTTGCCGAAGAAGCCGCGATGGGCGGAGAGCGGCGAGGGGTGCGGCGACTCCAGCACCAGGTGGCGGGAGGTGTCGATCAGCGCCTTCTTCTGGCGGGCGTGGCTGCCCCAGAGCAGGAACACCGAGGGCTCGCCGTGGGCACTCACCGTGGCGATGGCCCGGTCGGTGAAGGTCTCCCAGCCGCGCCCGCGGTGGGAGCCGGCATTGCCCTGCTCCACCGTCAGCGAGGTATTGAGCAGCAGCACCCCCTGGCGCGCCCAGGGTTCCAGGTGGCCGTGCTCCACCGGCCGGAAGCCGACATCGGTGGCCAGCTCCTTGTAGATATTGACCAGCGAGGGCGGCACGCGCACCCCGGGCCGCACCGAGAAGCACAGGCCATGGGCCTGGCCCGGCCCGTGGTAGGGGTCCTGGCCGAGGATCACCACCTTGACCCGATCCAGCGGGGTGAGCTCGAAGGCGCGGAACCAGTCGGACGAGTGGGGATAGATCACCTTCCTGGCCCCCTTCTCGGCGGCCAGGAAGTCGCGCAGCGCCTGCATGTAGGGCGCCTGGAACTCCGGGCCGAGCCACTGCTGCCAGCTCTCGGGAAGCGGTGTCGCCATGCCTGCCCTCCTCGCCTCTCAGCGCTTGACCCGGTCGACCAGCGGCTCGACGTAGGCCACGCCCATGTCCCAGGGGAACTGGATCCAGCAGTCCTGGGCCACCTCGGTGAGGTACTGGTCCACCAGCGGGCGACCCTCCGGCTTGGCATAGACGGTGACGAAGTGGGCACGGGGCAGCAGCTCGCGCACCTTGCGTGCGGTCTTGCCGGTGTCCACCAGGTCGTCGACCAGCAGCCAGCCGTCGCCGTCATGGTCGACCCCCTTCATGACGTCGAGACCGCCCTGCTCCATATGGTCGTAGCTGCTGATGCAGACGGTATCGATCAGGCGCACGTTGAGCTCGCGGGCGATCAGCGCCGCCGGGATCAGCCCGCCGCGGGTGATGGCCACGATGCCCTTGAAGTCGCGCTCC
Source organism: Halomonas sp. BM-2019 (assembly GCF_017584085.1). NCBI lineage: Bacteria > Pseudomonadati > Pseudomonadota > Gammaproteobacteria > Oceanospirillales > Halomonadaceae > Halomonas > Halomonas sp. BM-2019. The sequence continues at coordinate 1,857,406 of NZ_CP071922.1, read as the reverse complement.
ACCAGCCGGTGGCAGAGCTCGCGCACGTCGCGGTGCAGCTGGTCCCAGGAGACGGTGAAGTGCTGGTGATAGCGATCGCTGCTCATGGGATCATTCGTCCTCGGTGAAGGAGCAGACGGCGAAGACGTTGTAGCCCGCCTCGCGGATGCGCCGGGAGCCGCCCAGGTCCGGCAGGTCGACGATGGTGGCGGTCTCCATCACTTGGCCGCCGCTGCGGCTGATCAGCTTGGCGGCGGCCAGCATGGTGCCGCCGGTGGCGATCAGGTCGTCGACGATCAGGATGCGATCGCCCTGCTTGAAGGCGTCGGAGTGGAGCTCCACTTCCGCCTCGCCGTACTCCAGGGTGTAGGTCTCGCTGATGGTGCGAAACGGCAGCTTGCCCTTCTTGCGCACCGGCACGAAGCTGCAGCCGAGCTCGTAGGCCAGCGGCGCACCGACGATGAAGCCGCGGGCGTCGATGGCGGCGACGGCGTCGACCTCCATCTCCTGATAGCGGTGCACGAAGCTGTCGATCAGCTTGCGGAAGGCCGCGCTGTTCTGCAGCAGCGGCGTGATGTCACGGAAGTTGACCCCCGGCTGCGGCCAGTCGGGGACGGTGCGGATCACGGACTTGATGTAGTCGCCGTAGATGCTCATCGATGCGGGTCTCGGTGAGGGGTGCGTCGGTGGTGGATCAGTCGAGGAACAGGAACTTCAGCGCGAAGAGGATCGCCAGCACGATCACCGCCGGGTTGAGGTCCTGGAAGCGCCCGGAGAGCGCCTTGATCGCTGCGTAGCTGATGAAGCCCAGGGCGATCCCCTCGGCAATGGAGAAGGTCAGCGGCATGGCCAGTGCGGCGATCAGCACCGGCGCGGCGTCGGTGGGATCCTCCCAGTTGGCGTGGGCCAGGCTGCCGGCCATCAGCACCGCCACGTAGAGCAGCGCCCCCGCCGTGGCGTAGGCGGGGATCGAGCCGGCGAGCGGAGCGAAGAACAGGCTGATCAGGAAGAGCACGGCCACCACCACGGCGGTGAGGCCGGTGCGTCCGCCCGAGGCGATGCCGGCGGTGGACTCGATATAGCTGGTGGTGGTGGAGGTGCCCAGCAGCGAACCGGCCATGGAGGCGCCGCTGTCGGCCATCATGGCGCGCCCCAGGCGCGGCAGCCTGCCATCCTTGTCGAGCAGCTTGCCGCGGTGGGCCACGCCCACCAGGGTGCCGGAGGTGTCGAAGAGGTCGACGAACAGGAAGGCGAAGATCACGCTGAGCATGGCGATGTCCAGCGCACCCCACAGGTCCAGCGCCATGAAGGTCGGCGCGATGGAGGGCGGCATGGAGAGGATCCCGCCGTACTCGTTGTGGCCCAGTACCATGGCCACCACGGTGATGCCGAGGATACCGATCATCACCGCCCCGGTGACCTTCAGGTAGGCCAGGGCGGTGATCACGAAGAAGCCGAGCAGCGCATAGATGGCGGGCGGCTGGGAGAGATCGCCGAGTGCCACGTAGGTGGCCGGGTTGGAGACCACGATACCGGCATTCTTCATGGCGATCATGGCCAGGAAGAGGCCGATGCCCGCGGCAATTCCCAGGCGCAGGGAGAGCGGAATCGAATGGATGATCCACTCGCGCACCTTGAAGACGCTGAGCAGGAAGAAGCAGAAGCCGGAGAAGAACACCGCGCCGAGCGCCGCCTCCCAGGAGTAGCCCATGCCCAGCACCACCCCGTAGGTGAAGAAGGCGTTGAGGCCCATGCCCGGCGCCTGGGCGATCGGATAGTTGGCCCAGAGCCCCATGATCAGACAGCCGATGGCCGCCGCCAGGCAGGTGGCAACGAACACCGCGCCGTAGTCCATGCCCGCCTCGGAGAGAATGCTGGGGTTGACGAAGATGATGTAGGCCATGGTCAGGAAGGTGGTGATCCCGGCGATGACCTCGGTCTTGACGGAGGTGTTGTGCTCGGCCAGCTTGAAATGCTTGTCGATCAGGCTCTTCATGGGCTCGTTCCTGCGCGCTTGGACGACGTGGCGTGGGTCCCTGGAGGGGCCTCGCGAAAAAGCCGCCGATGGTATTCAGATCCCCGACGGGTTGCGAGACGCACACGGGCAGCCGGTTCACCCTGTATAAGCAATCGGCGGGCCATTCGCCAGCCGGGCCGCCAACGCCCCCCTGACGGAACGGTCAGGCCCGGCGCGGTTTACAGGCCGCGAGACGCCAGCACGCGCTCCACGGTCTCGACGATGGCCTGGGTCTGGGGATCGATCTCGATGTTGACGCGATCGCCCGGCACCCGGTCCACCAGGGTGGTACGGGCCAGGGTCTCGGGGATCAGGTTGACGCAGAAGCGCGGCCCCTGAGCGGCGCCGGCCGGGCGCACCTCGCCGATGGTCAGGCTGGCGCCGTCGACGCCGATATAGCCCTTGTCGAAGAGGAAGCGGCCCAGGGCGTGGGGCAGCTCGAACCACAGGCGGCGGTTGTTGGGCGCCTCGTCGAGCTCCACCAGCTCGGCCACGGCCATCACATGGCCGGACATGGCGTGCCCGCCGATCTCGTCGCCGAAGCGCGCGGCGCGCTCGATATTGACGCGATCCCCCACCTTCAGTGCACCCAGGTTGGTCACGCGCAGCGTCTCGCGCATCAGATCGAAGCTGACCCGCTCGCCCTCGATGGCGGCGACCGTCAGACAGACACCGTTGTGGGCCACCGAGGCGCCGATCTCGAGCCCCTGGCGCAGCTCCTCGGGCAGGGCGATGACATGGGTGCGGAACTGCTCGGCCTCTTCGATGGCGACCACCTCGGCGGCGCCCTGCACGATACCAGTGAACATGACGTCTCCTCGACTGCGGGCACGCCCCGAGCGGGCCCAAGGGGCACGAGTGTAGAGAAGTCTCCCCGACGACGTCCATCACGGCCCCGCTCGTCGAGAGTTTTCTCTGCCAATGGCGATAATACAGGAAATATTGCTGACAAGGTGGCTTTCACGCCACAACAACGCCCAGGATGATTGACAGTGACCTCCGCCGCACCTAAGCTTGCCGGCTACATTGAACGGCGCCGATTTGTACCCAGCTTGCGGGCGCCCGCGGAATGGCACGCTCCCCGGAGCGGCAATCCCGTGAAGTGCAGCTAAACGGGTGTGTCCAGCGTTGATGGCCACCCGCCAGGGTGGCCTTTTTTTCGTCCTGCGCTGTACCGCCCGCCCCCGGCGCCCCCGCTCGCGGTGCTTCCATGATCCGACTCCACAACGTCTCCAAGACCTACACCCTCAAGGGCCGGCGCGGCAGCCCAGCGCGCACCGTGCAGGCACTGAAGAGTATCGACTTCCAGGTACCCGCCGGCCAGATCCACGGCGTGATCGGCCTCTCCGGCGCCGGCAAGTCGACACTGATCCGCTGCGTCAACCTGCTCGAGCGGCCCACCACCGGCACCGTCAGCGTGGACGGCCAGGAGCTCACCGGATTGTCGCGCCGGGCGCTCAATCAGGCGCGCCACGGGATCGGCATGATCTTCCAGCACTTCAACCTGCTCACCAACCGCACGGTCTTCGCCAACGTGGCACTGCCGCTGGAGCTGATGGGCATGAGCCGCGCCGAGATCCGCGAGCGGGTCACGCCGCTGCTGGAGCTGGTCGGTCTCTCCGACAAGGCCAGCCAGTACCCGGCCCAGCTCTCCGGCGGCCAGAAGCAGCGCGTGGCCATCGCCCGGGCGCTGGCCAGCCGCCCCAAGGTGCTGCTCTGCGACGAGGCGACTTCGGCGCTGGACCCCCAGACCACCGCCTCGATCCTGGCGCTCTTGCGCGACATCAACCAGAAGCTCGGCCTTACCATCCTGCTGATCACCCACGAGATGGAGGTGGTGAAGGCGATCTGCCATCGGGTCAGCCTGATCTCCGACGGCGAGCTGGTCGAGGAGGCGGAAGTGGGCGACTTCTTCACCGCCCCCCGCACCCAACTGGGGCGCGAGTTCCTCAACGACTTCCTCAAGCTGGAGCCGCCCCGGGCGCTGTTCGAGCGCCTCGAGCCAGCACCCGGCGAGCAGACCCACCCGGTGGTGCGCCTGGCCTTCTCGGGGGATGCCGTCTCCACCCCGCTGATCTCGCGTCTGGCCCGGGAGTGCGGCGTCGACGTCAGTATCCTTCAGGCCAAGGTGGAATCGATCCAGGAGCGCACCCTGGGGCTCATGATCGCCGAACTGATGGGCCCGCCGGCGAAGACGCGCGAGGCCATCGACTATCTCGAATCCCATGATCTGCACGTGGAGGTACTCGGCCATGTCCAGCGCGATGCTTGACCTGATCCTCAGGGCCACCCTGGACACCCTCTATATGGTGGCCGTCTCCGGGGTGCTCTCTGCCCTGGTGGGCATTCCCCTGGGGGTGCTGCTCTATGTGACCCGCCCCGGCCAGGTGCTGGCCCAGCCGGCGGTGAACGGCGTGCTCGGCGTGGTCACCAATATCGGCCGCTCGATCCCCTTCATCATCCTGATGGTGGCGATCATCCCCTTCACCCGCATGCTGGTGGGCACCTCCATCGGCACCAACGCCGCCGCGGTGCCGCTTACCATCGCCGCGATTCCCTTTATCGCCCGCCTGGTGGAGGGGGCCCTCAACGAGATCAACCCGGGCCTGGTGGAAGCCGCCCAGTCCATGGGCGCCACCCCCTGGCAGATCATCCACAAGGTGCTGCTGCCCGAGGCCCGCGGCGGCATCTTCACGGCACTCACCGTCACCGTGGTGACCCTGGTCAGCTACTCCGCCATGGCCGGCGCCGTGGGCGGCGGGGGCCTTGGCGACCTGGGCATCCGCTACGGCTACAACCGCTTCAACCCCACCGTCATGCTGATCACCGTGGCGATCCTCGTGGTGATGGTGCAGGGCTTCCAGAGCCTGGGGGATTACCTGGTCCGCAAGAGCGATCACAAGTAGGATAATAGCTAAAAATTATTAAAAATTTATTTTTTATTCCGTTAATATCGACCCATCTTCCGAGGAGACCCTTTCCATGCGCAAGACACTGATCGGCACCCTGCTCGCCTCCAGCCTGGCCCTCGGCGCCGGTAGCGCCATGGCCGATAGCCATAGCATCAAGGTGGGCACCGTGGCCGGCCCCGAGACCGACGTGATGCAGGTGGCCGCCGAGATCGCCCAGCGCGAGTACGGACTGACCGTGGAGATCATCGAGCCTGGACGCCAACGCCTACCAGCACGAGCCCTACATGCAGGCCATGGTCAACGACCGCGGCTACGACTTCGCCGTCGCCGGGCGCACCTTCGTCTACCCCATCGGCGCCTACTCCGAGCGCTACACCCGCATCGACGAGCTGCCCGAGCGGGCCCAGATCGCCCTGCCGAACGACCCCTCCAACGAGGGCCGCGCGCTGATCCTGATGCACAACGAAGGGCTGATCCAGCTCGACGACCCGGAAAACCTCGAGGCCACGCCGCTCAACGTGGTGGAGAACCCGCAGCGCTTCCGCTTCCGCGAGATCGAGGCCGCCCAGCTGCCCCGGGTGCTGCCCGACGTGGACCTGGCCTTCATCAACAACACCTTCGCCCAGCCCGCCGGCCTGAGCCTGGACGACGCCCTGATCAAGGAGGGCCCGGAATCGCCCTACGTCAACCTGATCGTGGTGCGCGGCGGCGACGAGGAGCGCGAGGCGATCCAGCAGCTGGTCAGCGCCTACCAGACCGAAGAAGTGAAGGCCAAGGCGGCCGAGCTGTTCGGGCCGGCGGCGGTGCCCGGCTGGGAGTGAGGCATTCCCGCCGATAACGCAGGACCCAGCAGGGCCGGCCATCGCGCCGGCCCTGTTGCGTCTGGCGAAAGCGGCCCAATGGCACGACCGAGCCGACGCCCATAGCAAATCGCCCCCGCAGCCGGGCTGCGGGGGCGATTCGGAAGCTGGTAGGACCAGGCGGATTCGAACCGCCGACCTCTACCATGTCAAGGTAGCGCTCTAACCAACTGAGCTATGGTCCTGTGGTGATACCTGCTGCGGGCTGGTAGGACCAGGCGGATTCGAACCGCCGACCTCTACCATGTCAAGGTAGCGCTCTAACCAACTGAGCTATGGTCCTGTTTCAGCAGCAGATTGCCAAAGCGCGCTCGCCTCGGCAACGGATGCATATACTACCGATTCCCAGGGATTTTGCAAGCCCTCGGCGATCACTCCCGGCCCGGGCCATCGCCTGCTGCCCGCCGCGGCAGCGCCGCCGCCCTGTTGCCTGATAATGTTCGTTTATAATCATCCTAGACCCCCAACACGACCGCCAGCCAAAGAGAAGCGACTTGATGAACCAACAACAGCGCCAGGAAGCCATCGTCGAGCTGGTGCGCCGCCAGGGCTATGCCAGCATCGAACAGCTGACCGATCACTTCGCGGTCACGCCGCAGACTATTCGCCGCGACCTCAATGCCCTGGCCGACGAGGGCAGCCTCCGTCGCGTGCATGGCGGCGCCGGCCTGGAGTCGAGCACGGTCAATGCCAGCTACTCCACCCGCAAGACCTTGAACCAGGAGGCGAAGCAACGCATCGCCACCCTCCTCGCCCAGCACATTCCCGACAATGCCTCGCTGTTCATCAACATCGGCACCACCACCGAGATGGTGGCCGAGGCCCTGCTCGGCCACAGCGGCCTGGAGGTGATCACCAACAACCTCAACGTGGCCGCCATCCTCCAGCACAAGGAGGACTTCAACGTGATCATCGCCGGTGGCCAGGTGCGCTCCCGCGATGGAGGCATCATCGGCGAGGCCACCATCGACTTCATCAACCAGTTCAAGGTGGACGTGGGCATCATCGGTATCAGCGGCATCGACGAGGACGGCTCGCTGCTGGAGTTCGACTACCAGGAGGTGCGGGTCGCCCAGGCGATCATCCGCAACTCCCGCCAGGTCTATCTCGCCGCCGACCACTCCAAGTTCCATCGCAACCCCTCGGTGCGCCAGGGCAATATCGCCCAGATCGATGCCCTGTTCACCGACCGCCGCCCGCCCGACGCCATCCGGCAGCTGCTGGAGCAGCACGGGGTCGCCCTGCACCTTCCCTGAGGCTCGCCGCCGACCCGCCGTGCCCTACCTTCGCCCTCGCTCCGCGCCTTGATGTTCGGTTTGCTTTCTTCTATTTTCGATTTCAAACACCCGATGAAACGCATCCCGGCCCGGAGGGCGCGCCATGACCCAGAGCCCGGAGGCCCCCCTGGATCTCTTCGTGATCGGCGGCGGCATCAACGGCATCGGCATCGCCAACGACGCCGCCGGTCGCGGGCTGCGGGTCGGCCTCTGCGAACAGGGCGACCTGGCCGGCGCCACCTCCTCGGCCAGCAGCAAGCTGATCCACGGCGGCCTGCGCTACCTGGAGCACCGCGAGTTCCGGCTGGTTCGACAGGCCCTGCGCGAACGCGAGGTGCTGCTGGCCAAGGCGCCCCATATCATCTGGCCGTTGCGCTTCCTCCTGCCCTACCGTACCCACCTGCGGCCGGCCTGGATGATCCGTACCGGCCTCTTCCTCTATGACCACCTGGGCCGACGGAAGCGGCTCCCGGGTTCGCGAGGCGTCCGGATCGACGCCTCGCTGGGCCTCAGACCGGACATCACCCGGGGGTTCGAATACTCCGACTGCTGGGTGGACGACGCCCGCCTGGTGGTGCTCAACGCCCTGCAGGCCAGGGAGCACGGCGCCGAGGTGCTGGTCCGGACACGCTGCGTGGGCGCCCGCGAGGTGCAGGGGCTCTGGGAGCTCGAGCTGGAGGATCTCCGCGGCGGGGCGCGCCTGCGGCGACACGCCCGGGCGCTGGTCAATGCCGCCGGCCCCTGGGTGGAGCAGGTACTGCGCCAGCGGCTCGGGCGGGCGGCCCGTCACCGGATACGCCTGATCCAGGGCAGCCACCTGGTGGTGCCGCGCCTCAATGCCGACGAGCGGGCCTATATCCTGCAGAACCAGGACGGCCGGATCGTCTTCGTGCTGCCCTGGGAAGCGCACTTCAGCCTGGTGGGCACCACCGAGCGCCGCTACGCGGGGGACCCGGCGCGGGTCACCGCCAGCGACGAGGAGGTGGACTACCTGCTGGCCGTCGTCAATGCCCACTTCCGGCGCCAGCTCGCCCGCCCGGACGTGCTGTGGTCCTTTTCCGGCGTCAGGCCCCTGTGCGACAGCGAGTCGCTCGCCCCCTCCGCCATGACCCGCGACTACACCCTGGACCTGAACACCGCCGGCGCCCCGCTGCTGTCGGTGTTCGGCGGCAAGATCACCACCTACCGGCGGCTGGCGGAAGCAGCCCTGGCGCGGCTGGCGCCGCACCTGCCACCCATGGCCCCGGCGTGGACCGAGACGACGCCCCTGCCCGGCGGCGACATCGGCAGCCCGGCCGGCTTCACCGCGCACCTGCTCGCGACCTACCCCTGGCTGGGCGAGGCGCGGGCGCGTCGCTTCACCCGGGCCTACGGCTCGCTCTGCCTGGAGTTCCTGGAGGGCGCCCGGGGCGAGTCCGATCTCGGCGAGGCGTTCGGCGCCGGCCTGAGCGCCCGCGAGGTCGATTACCTGATCGATCGGGAGTGGGCCGGCTGCCTCGACGACATCCTCTGGCGGCGCACCAAGTTGGGCATACACCTGGACGAATCAGCCCGTCGGCCGCTCGCGGACTATCTGACGACGCGACTGACGCCCCCTCCCGTGGGCGCCACCTGACCGAGCGGGTGAAGTGTTTGACATCGCCCGCCGCAAAACCAAGCTGGTAAGGCGATCTTTCGGAAGCAATCAAGCTGCTCCTCGGCATGTCGATTTCCGAACACCCCATGCCGGCTCGACAACAACAAACGAGAGGCACGCCATATCCTGGTGTCGAGCCGTTCGGTGAACACCATCATCTGGGCGCTGCTGTTCGTGGCGATCTTCGGGCCCGGCGGCCCTCGGCCTACCCCGGCAGCCCGCCCCGCGTCAGCGCCGCCGGATCGAGCAGCCGCTCGAGCTCCTCCCGGGAGAGGTCGGTCTGCTCCTCGGCGACGTCGAGGATCGGCCGCCCCGCCTGATAGGCCTGCTTGGCGATCGCCGCGGCGGCGTTGTAACCGATCACCGCATTGAGCGCCGTCACCAGGATGGGGTTGCGCGAGAGCGGGGCCCGCAGGTTCTCCTCACGCACCTTGAAGGTGGCGATGGCCCGGTTGCCGAGCAGCCAGGCGGTGTTGCTCATCAGGGTGATGGAGGTGAGCAGGTTGTGGGCCACCAGCGGCAGCATCACGTTGAGCTGGAAGTTGCCGCTCTGCCCGGCGATGGTCACGGCGCTGTCCAGGCCGATCACCTGGGCGGCGGCCTGGGCCGCCGATTCCGGAATCACCGGATTGACCTTGCCCGGCATGATGGAGCTGCCCGGCTGCAGCGCCTCCAGCTCGATCTCGCCGAGGCCGGCCAGGGGGCCGGAGTTCATCCAGCGCAAGTCGTTGGCGATCTTCATGATCACACAGGCCAGCCCGCGCAGCTGGCCGGAGAGCTCCACGGCGGCGTCCTGGGAGGCCAGGCTCGCGAAGAGGCTGTCGTTGGGCGTGAAGGCGAGCCCGGTCTGCTGCGACAGCTCCGCCGCCATGCGCGCGGCAAACTCGGGATGGGCGTTGATGCCGGTGCCCACCGCCGTGCCCCCCTGGGCCAGGCGGCAGAGCCGCACCAGGGCGCCGTCGAGGCGCTCGATCGCCTGCCCCACCTGGCTCGACCAGGCGCCCAGCTCCTGGCTCATGCGCAGCGGCATGGCATCCATCAGGTGGGTGCGGCCGGTCTTCACCACCCCGTCGAGTTCCACCGCGCGGGCCTCGATGGTCTCGCGCAGGTGAACCAGCGCCGGGCGCAGCCGCCCGGTCACCTCCAGCGCCGCGGAGACGTGGATCGCGGTGGGGATCACGTCGTTGCTGGACTGCCCCATGTTGACGTGGTCGTTGGGCCCCACCTCGACGCCCTCGCGGCTCGCCAGGTGGGCGATCACCTCGTTGACGTTCATGTTGCTGGAGGTGCCGGAACCGGTCTGGAAGAGATCCACCGGGAACTGATCGTCGTGCTCGCCGCGGATCACAGCCTCGGCGGCGGCGGCGATCGCCTCGGCCCGCGGGACGTCGAGCAGGCCAAGCGCCCGGTTGACCCGGGCCGCGGCCAGCTTGATTCGCGCCACGGCATGGATGAAGGCCGGCGGCATCGCCTGCCCCGACACCGGAAAGTTGTTGATGGCGCGCTGGGTCTGGGCGCCGTAGAGGGCCCCGGCCGGCACCTCCAGCTCGCCCATGCTGTCGCGTTCGCGGCGTGTCTCGCTCATGGCTGGCTCCTTGCAGGCGGTGTTGGCAACCTGGCTCCGACTGGCGCCGGGGCGAGTGGATCACAGTCCGACGCGGTTCACGTCGCCAGGAGGCATTTTTCTTCCTGACAAATGTTGCAGCGCACAAACCGCTCTGCTATTGTGCATTGCAACAGGGCAGTCACCCTGCTCCCCCACACCCGATGAACCCGGAGGTTCCACCATGATGAACGCCTTCAACTTCGACGCCAAGCAGTTCGACACCCAGCAGTTCGACGCTCTCTTCTTCGGCCCGGCCCGCGCCTACGCCAACCTGGCCGTGGACTACTCCGAGAAGCTGGCCCACGCCCAGCTGGACGCCACCAAGGCCTACACCGACACCGGCCTGGCTCAGCTGCGCACCCTGCTGAACGTCAAGGATGCCGAAGGCCTCCGCGCCTACCTGGAAGGCCAGCAGAAGGTCGCCAAGGACCTGGCCGAGCGCCTGAAGGGCGACGCCGAGAAGGTCGTCTCCCTGCAGCAGGACTTCGTCCAGCAGAGCCAGAAGCTGACCGAAGAGAACGTCAAGCAGGCCCAGGCGACCGCCACCAAGGCCACCGCTCAGAAGTAAGCCGCCGCTGCCGGCCACGGCCGGCAACCGCCGCCCTTCGAAAAGCCGCCGCCCTCCCGGGCGGCGGCTTTTTTGGTGGCCAGTCACCTCCGAGGCATTGCCTGGAGGCCGGCGTGCGCTATCCTCCCCTCTTGGCACAGGGCGCCGATGATTCTCTTCAGGGAGTGAACCCATGAAACGCTGGATACCGATGGTCATGACGGGGCTGCTGCTGGCCGGCTGCGAGATCATGCCGACGACCCCTTCCCCCACCGAGCGCATCGAGGTGATCGACCGCGGGATCGAGCCCGTGGAGGCGCCGGACCGGGTCGAGGAGCGCCGTGAGGTGGCGCCAGGCCGCGTGGCCCGACAGGTGGCCTTCCCCGCGGCGGAGTATGCCGCCCTGGAGAAGCAGGGCAGCGCCGTGATCAGCGGGCAGCTGACGATCGGCGGGCGCCCCGTACCGAACGCTGGCGTCTCGGCGGCCCCGGTGACCACCTACTCTGCGGAGGCCGCCGAGCAGGCCCTGGCCGGCGTCGCCGTGGAACCCGCCGATCCCCGCGCCCGCGAGTACACCCACAGCACCCGTACCGACGGCAACGGTCGCTTCCGGCTCAACGGCCTGCCCGCCGGCCACTTCTACCTCTCCGGCGCAGGCCCGGACCCGGTCAGCGGCGAGCCACGGGTGGTGATTCGCCAGGTTCAGCTTCGCAACGGCCAGCAGCTGGAGACCAACCTCAGCCGTTGAGCCGCTCACTGGCAGGGTCGCTGGGCGTCACCTATGTTGATGCCAACGGCACGCTTCCCCGCAGGGCGTGCCGTCGTCCTTGCCACGGTGGAGCCTTGCCCATGCGCCCTGACAGTTCACCCGTCTGGCCAGTGCGCCTGGCCCTTGCCCCGCTGCTTCTCGCGCTGGCGTCGACCAGCGCCGCCACTCCCCTCGACGAGATTCGCGAGCGTGGCAGCATCCGCATCGCCGTGGCCAATGAGGTCCCCTATGGTTACCTGGACGCCGAGGGCGAAGCCCGTGGAGCCGGTCCCGAGGTGGCCCGGCAGCTGATCGAGACCCTCGAGCTCGGTGAGATCGAGTGGGTGGAGCGCGACTTCGGCGAGCTGATACCGGGCCTGCGGGCAGGGGAGTTCGACATGGCCGCCGCCGAGATGGCCATCCTGCCCGAGCGCTGCGAGCAAATCCTCTACTCCGAGCCCAACACCACCTACGGCGAGGGGCTGCTGGTGCGGGCCGGCAATCCGCTCGAACTGCAGGCCTACGATGACTTTGCGGGACGCAATGACTATCGGGTCGCGGTCATGGCCGGCGCCGACCAGCGCGAGATCCTGATGGCACTCGGCGTGCCCGAAGAGAAGCTGGTCACCATCACCCGCAACGAGGAGGCCATCGAGACCCTCGTCAGCGGCGAGGCCGATGCCTATGCCGCCACCGGCCTGACCGTCACCGCCCTCGACGAAGTGAGCCAGGAGGTGGAGGCTGCCATGGACTTCATCGACCCGCTGCTCGACGGCGAGGAGGTGCGCAGCTGGGGCGGTTTCGCCTTTGGCCCCGAGGCCGAAGAGCTGCGCGATGCCATCAACGAGGCCCTGCTCGCCTTCAAGCCGACCCGCGCCTGGGAGCAGATCCTGGTGGACAACGGCTTCAGCCAGGAGGACGTGCTCAACTCCTTCAAGTATCGCACCGAGCAGCTCTGTCGCCGGTGAGGCTACCAGCCCAGCGCCTGCTTCACGAAGGGGATCGTCAGCTTGCGCTGGGCCGACAGCGAGGCCCGATCCAGGGTCGCCAGCACCTCGAAGAGCTCCCCCAGCCGGCGGGGGCCGCGGTGCAGGATGAAGCGGGCCACCTCGTCGGGCAGCGCCATCCCGCGCACCCGGGCACGCAGCTGCAGCGCGGCCAGGCGGCCGGCGTCGTCGAGTCCCTTGACATGGAAGGTGACGCCCCAGGTGAGCCGCGAGGCGAGGTCGGGCAGTTGGACCGGCAGCTGACGCGGCGGGGCATCGGCGGCGATCACCAGGCGCTTGCCCGCATCGCGCAGGCGGTTGAAGGCGTGGAACAGCGCCTCCTCCCAGCGCTTGCGCCCCAGCACCCGCTCCAGGTCATCGATGGCCACCAGGTCAAGGCGCTCGATCTCCTCGAGCATCAAGGGCGGGAAGTGGCCGAGCTCGGCCAGGGGCAGGTAGAGGGCACGCAGCTCGCGGTCGGAGGCGGCGTGGCAGGCGGCCTGCAGCAGGTGGCTGCGCCCGACCCCCTCGCCGCCCCACAGGTAGAGGAAGGGCTCCCCCCCGGCATCTAGCTGATGGGTCAAGCGGTCGACCAGGCCGGCATGGGGCCCGGGGTAGAAGTTGACGAAGGTGGCATCGTCGCGCAGACCGACGCCCAGCGACAGCTGTGCCGGGGCACGGCTCATGGCGCCTCCTCGTCGTGGTGGTGCTCTGCCTGCTGGTTCTCGAGCGTGGAGTCGTACAAGGTGCTGTTCTTGTAGCGGTCGTGGAGTTCGCGCAAGAGTACCATGATCACCGCCGCCGCCGGCAGCGCCAGCAGCACCCCGGTGAAGCCGAACAGGTTACCGCCGGCCAGCACGGCGAAGATCACCGCCACCGGATGCAGGCCGATACGATCCCCCAGCAGCTTCGGCTGCAGCACCGTGCTCTCGATCGCCTGGCCGACGCTGAACACCGCCACCACGCCGAGCAGCGCCAACCAGGTGCCGAACTGAAAGAAGGCCACGATCAGCGCGATGCCGATGCCGACGATGAAGCCGAGGAAGGGCACGATGCTGGCCAGCCCCGAGATCAGCCCGATCAGCAACCCGAAGCGCACCCCGATCAGGGTCAGGCCCAGGCCGTAGATCACCCCCAGGCTCAGCATCACCAGCAGCTGACCGCGCAGGAAGGCCGAGAGCACCTCGTCACAGCGCCCCACCAGGCGGACCACATCATCCTCCCAGCCCCGCGGCAGCAGGTCGCGCAGGCTGGCCATCAGCCGCTTCCAGTCGAGCAGCAGGTAGAAGGTCACCACCGGGATCAGCGACACATAGGTCACCCAGGTGATGAAGGCCATGCCCGAGCGACCCACCTGCCCGAGGAACTGGGCCAGGTAGCCACCGGCATCCTGCCAGTGCTCGGCCAGGGTCTCCTGGACGTTGTCGAGCTCGCCGGCCACGTCGAAGCCGGTCCAGGCCTGGATCTGCGGTGCCAGCACCGTCTCCAGCCACTCGAAGACCCCGGGGGTCGCCTCTCCCAGCTGGCGCAGCTGCTGGACCAGCAGCGGGATCAGCACCAGCAGCCCCACCGCCAGCACCACCAGCAGCACCAGGAAGACCCCACAGACCGCCAGGGGGCGCGACAGCCCCCAGCGCTGCATCCGGTTGGCCAGCGGGTCGGCCAGGTAGGCCAGGATCACGCCGGCAATGAAGGGCATCAGCATGGCCTCGAGCTGCAGCAGCAGCCACGCCAGGCCCACCACGCCTGCCAGGATCCACCACTCTCTGCGCATCGTCCTCTCCCTGTCGAGACCGCAGCAGCGTGCCGTCACGGCTGCCTGCGCGGCGTCTTGATGCTACAATCTCGCATCCGTTATTCATCCAGCACCCGATCTTGTCCTGCCGCCTGGCCACACCCTGGCCGGCGGCACGACCGGCCCACGCCGACGACCCATCACAGGACCCGAGATGACCGACTCTTCCTCTCCCCGCCCCTCGCTCAGCTACAAGGATGCCGGCGTCGACATCGATGCCGGCAATGCCCTGGTCGACCGCATCAAGGGCGTCGCCAAGCGTACCAGCCGCCCCGAGGTGATGGGTGGCCTGGGCGGCTTCGGCGCGCTGTGCCAGCTGCCGAGCGGCTACCGGGAACCGGTGCTGGTCTCCGGCACCGACGGCGTGGGCACCAAGCTGCGCCTGGCCATGGACCTGGGTCGTCACGACACCATCGGCATCGACCTGGTGGCCATGTGCGTCAACGACCTGGTGGTGGCCGGCGCCGAGCCGCTGTTCTTCCTCGACTACTATGCCACGGGCAGGCTCGACGTGGACATCGCCGCCGACGTGGTGACCGGCATCGGGGCGGGGTGCGAACAGGCCGGCTGCGCCCTGGTGGGCGGCGAGACCGCCGAGATGCCCGGCATGTACGAGGGCAGCGACTACGACCTGGCCGGCTTCTGCGTCGGCGTGGTGGAGAAGTCGGAGATCCTCGACGGCAAGCGCGTCGCCGAGGGCGACGTGCTGCTGGGCATCGCCTCCTCGGGCCCCCACTCCAACGGCTACTCGCTGATCCGCAAGATCCTCGAGGTGTCGGGCGCAAGCCTCGACGCCGACATCGGCGGCGTAGCTCTGGGCGATGCCCTGATGGCCCCCACCCGCATCTACGTCAAGCCGCTGCTGTCGCTGATCCGCGAGAGCGGCGTGCCGGTCCATGCGCTCTCCCACATCACCGGCGGCGGCCTCACCGAGAACCTGCCCCGGGTGCTGCCCGAGGGCCTCGCCGCCCGGGTCGACGTCAACGCCTGGCAGCGCCCGGCGGTGTTCGACTGGCTGCAGCAGCAGGGCAACGTCGCCGAGGAGGAGATGCACCGGGTGCTCAACTGCGGCATCGGCATGGTGGTGGTGGTGCCGGCCGAGAAGGCCGACCAGGCCCGCGCCCACCTGCAGGCCCAGGGCGAGACGGTGCAGCGCATCGGCGAGATCGTCTTCCGGGACGGCGACGCGCCGCAGGTCCGCCTGGAGAACCTCAAGGCATGAGCGACGCCACTCCCTCCAGCGACACCCTCAACGACTTCGCCTCGGAGCCGGTGGCGGCCCGCCGGGTGGTGGTGCTGATCTCCGGCAGCGGCAGCAACCTGCAGGCGCTGATCGACGAGCAGACCCACGACCGCCTGGGCGGCGAGATCGTCGCGGTGATCTCCAACGAGCCAGACGCCTACGGCCTCACCCGCGCCCGGGAGGCCGGCATCGATGCCGTGGCGCTGCCCCACCGCGAATACGACAGCCGCGAGGCCTACGACGGCGCCCTGATCAAGGTGATCGAGCGCCATGAGCCGGACCTGATCGTGCTGGCCGGCTTCATGCGTATCCTCACCCCGCGCTTCGTGCAGCGCTTCCTGGGGCGCATGCTCAACATTCACCCCTCGCTGCTGCCCGCCTACCAGGGGCTCAACACCCACGCCCGGGCCCTGGCCGACGGCGTGGCCATGCACGGCTGCAGCGTGCACTTCGTGACCGAGGAGCTCGACGGCGGCCCGGTGGTGATCCAGGCGGCGGTGGACGTGGCCGAGGGCGAGACCGAGGCGAGCCTCAAGGAGAAGGTGCACGCCCGCGAGCACCTGATCTACCCCATCGCGGTGAAGTGGTTCCTGGAGGGGCGCCTGCGGTTCTCGGCCGAAGGCGCCACCCTGGACAGCACCCCGCTACCGCCCCGGGGCGTGCGGCTCTCCCACGCCGATGCAGCGGAGGAGCTGGACGAGAACTAGCGCCGAGCGCCAAGCGCCAAGCGCCAAGCGCCAAGCGCCGCAGAGTATTGTGGGAGGTCGGCTTTACCGACGGTTCGACGCATCGACGAATGGAGGCCGAAGGCCTCCTCCGCGGAAGACAGTAACGCTAGCAACACCGACGGGGCGCCTATCGGCGCCCTTCGCCCGGGGGACCCGGCCTCCCACAACTGCCATGCAGCTGGGCGCTAGGCGCTTGTAGCTGGGCGCTAGGCGCTTGTAGCTGGGCGCTCCCGGGCGCAGCCCGGGCTCAGGTCCGGGGCAGGGTCACCCCCCGCTGCCCCATATACTTGCCGCCGCGGTCCCTGTAGGAGATCTCGCACACCTCGTCGGACTCCAGGAACAGCATCTGGGCCACGCCCTCGTTGGCGTAGATCTTGGCCGGCAGGTTGGTGGTGTTGGAGAATTCCAGGGTCACGTGCCCCTCCCACTCGGGCTCCAGGGGCGT
The DNA here is from genome assembly GCF_017584085.1 of Halomonas sp. BM-2019. Classification (NCBI taxonomy): domain Bacteria; kingdom Pseudomonadati; phylum Pseudomonadota; class Gammaproteobacteria; order Oceanospirillales; family Halomonadaceae; genus Halomonas; species Halomonas sp. BM-2019. The sequence continues at coordinate 1,840,627 of NZ_CP071922.1, read as the reverse complement.
CACGTTGACGATGATGCCGCAACGCGCGTAGGTGGACTTGCCCAGGCAGATGGTCAGCACGCTGCGCGGGATGCGGAAGTACTCCACGGTACGCGCCAGGGCGAAGGAGTTGGGGGGGATCACGCAGACGTCCCCCTTGATGTCGACGAAGCTCTTCTCGTCGAAGGCCTTGGGGTCCACCACCGCGGAGTGGATGTTGGTGAACACCTTGAACTCGTCGGCGCAGCGCACGTCGTAGCCGTAGCTGGAGGTCCCGTAGGAGATCACCCGACGATCGTTCACGTAGCGAACCTGGTCGTGCTCGAAGGGGTCGATCATGCCCTCCTGCTCGGCCATGCGGCGAATCCACTTGTCGGA
>NZ_CP071922.1:1839123-1840260 GCF_017584085.1 Halomonas sp. BM-2019 | reverse complement strand
TTGAAAAGGAAGGGGCATGAGAGAACCGGGGCCGCCATGATAGCGGCCCCGGGGGTGAGCGTCATCCACCCGTCAATCGTCGCTGAAGGAGATGCTGGGCCCCTCGGCGGCCTGCTGGCCCCGCACCTGCTCGGCCACCTGGCGGGCCATGTCGCGGAAGGTGGCCGTCACCTCGCCGTCCGGCTCGGCCACCACCGTGGGGCGACCGCCGTCGACCTGCTCACGGATGGAGAGCGCCAGGGGCAGGCGCCCCAGCAGGCGGGCCTGGTATTCCGCCGCGATGCGCTCGCCGCCACCCTCGCCGAAGATCGGCTCGGCGTGGCCACAGTTCGAACAGACGTGCAGGCTCATGTTCTCCACCACCCCCAGCACCGGCACCTTGACCTTGCGGAACATCTCGATCCCCTTGCGGGCATCGAGCAGGGCGATGTCCTGGGGGGTGGTGACGATCACCGCGCCATCGACCGGTACCTTCTGGGCCAGGGTCAGCTGGATGTCGCCGGTGCCCGGAGGCATGTCGATGAACAGGAAGTCGAGGTCGTCCCACAGCGTCTGGGACAGCAGCTGCTGGAAGGCACCGGCCACCATGGGGCCCCGCCACACCATGGGCTCGCGAATATCGACCATGAAGGCCATGGACATCGCCTGGAGACCGTGAGCCTCGAGCGGATGCATGCGGTTCTCGCCGGCCGCCCGGGGCCGCACCCCCTCGCCCACCCCCAGCATCTGGGCCTGGCTGGGGCCGTGGATATCGGCATCCAGGACGCCGACCCGATAGCCCTCGGCGGCCATGGCCAGCGCCAGGTTGACGGTGACGGTGGACTTGCCCACGCCGCCCTTGCCGGACGCCACGGCAACGATGTGCTTGACCCCTTCGATCACGACCTGCTCCTCTGCTCGTCCTGGGTCGGGGCGGGTGGTGCCGCCCCAACCTATCGGTAATCGCCTGTCGGGGCAGTATACCCGCGCGCCAGCGGGTCGTCCCGGCCCCCAACGCCGAACGGCGGGCCGCGGCCCGCCGTTCGGATGGCCGCCCGGGGCGGGCGGCGCCTCTCCCGGGCCGATAGCCCGGCCTCGTGGCTGGCCTACTCCTCGGCCTCCTCCTCGGTCTCGCTCTCCTCCTCGGTCTCGCTCTCC
>NZ_CP071922.1:1831196-1839023 GCF_017584085.1 Halomonas sp. BM-2019 | reverse complement strand
GCGAGGTGGAACGGATCCTGTCAAGCTACGGCGGCAAGGAATATGCGATTACTTTTGCATAGGTACTTAACACAGGTTGACTCCAAGGCCAGTCCCGCGGTGCAACTGGCGGACGTAATGATCGGCGCGGCCATCGAGGCGGCGAACACTCCCACTGGACAACGCGCCGGGACGCTGGATGCGCAGCAGGTCATGGCCCTCTATGCAGACGATCAGTTGATCCACATGCTGCCTTCGATCGATTTCGAGGAACAGAAGCGCTTCCGCCAGGGAACCCAGGCGGAGCAGACAATCGACTATTTCGCCGAGAACTTCCATAAGCCATAAAGGCGAATGGAAGTAAAACCCGAGCGGGAGGCCAATCAACACCGTCATGGACGTGCCGGAAGCGTCTTTCTGTGAAGAGGGGGCTGCATGGCAAGTATTCATTCGGAGTACCAACGCTTACATTCACACCTGGCGCAGCGAGAAGTGCATGACGACGTGCGCCGGCTCGTGCACTTGGTGGTTAATCACACGGGACCCGACAGCTAATTGGTAAGGTGATTACATGCGCGAGGATGAGAAAAAAGGACGGCGAAGCTTTGTGGTTAACCAGACCCACGTTGATCCAGATACTGACAGTAGTACTCAGCTGACTCTTGCGAAATATGAGCTGATATACGCCATAATCGGGCAAGTGTTGGGGTTGGTTTGTATTTTGGGCGGGCTAGCCTTATTTCTAAATGGGATTGCAGGCTCCACAAGTTGGACTGCGAGAATCGTTGGTGCAGAATCTACGATCACCGACGCGGCCCCCGGGGCGATACTATTCATCGTTGGTTTGTTCCTAGTTTTCGTAACACGCTATAAATTTTCCCATAAGAAGGCCAAATAACCAGGCGGTCAACCGGACGCCAAAAGCGTGGCGCTTTTGGTTCCCTCTGCTACGCTCTGGCGTCGGTTACCATTAGTGGTATATGAGGATATTCTGAATGGCTGCTTCTGGCCGATTTCTGATTTCGGGCAACCATGAAAAGCATGCGCGGTGCCCCTATTATGCTACGCTTCCGGTGTGCTCGCGACAGCGGAGGAGACGATGGCCTTCCACAATCCGAATCCTAAAATTCGGGCACTGGAGCAGCGCAATGCCCGATTGCGGGCCGATCTGTTTGCCAGGCTGTTTGGTGGTGCGTGGCGTAGACTTCGCAAGGGCGCCCTGAGACTGTCGCCGGGGCGATACCGCCGACGCTGACACCATCGGCCTCGGTCCTGACTGGCGGCCTGCCCCTAGACTCGCCGCGTCCCTCCCCCCGGCCAGCAAGGAGCCGGTAAGCGGGGACGTCCCCCTATTTCCGAGTCGCGTCCGCTCAGGGCTCGAAACCCTGGAGGCGAAGCTGTCATGCGGCAGGTGCAGGTGCGGCAGTGTCCGATCGGCATATCGAGCCGATCGACCTCATACGTCACGGCACCACAGAGGCAGCTTCCTTTCATATCCCGCATTCAGAACGTGGTGTCTGCCAATGCGTACATCTTCCAGCCATCGCTGGTAAGCGTGAAGGCATAAAAGCCATGTACCTTTTCAATGATTGAGCCATCCTTCCGTCGAGGGATGGCCGAGGCAACGGCGTGTGCATCATGCTCGCTAACCGCGGTGATCTCGAATTTCCAGTCCGTAGAATGGTCCCATTGCTTTTCTTCTTTCAGCTTCTTTGGGTCTATAGGATATTCATCACAAAGGTAACGCTGCCGTCCTTGATGTATGCCAGTGGGTACCTGACGATCTTGTCTATCAGTGTGACGTCATTGTTCTTGAAGCCTTGGACGTAATAGTCCATGTAAGTTTGATACAGTGCGTTCCTCAGCTGCTCCATGTCCACAGGCTCTCCTTGTTAAGTGCTGATGGCGGTGGTAAACGTCAGCCTGTTACCGAACGGATCTGTCACCGACATATCCCTGGTGCCCCACGGGGTGTCGTCGATGCCCGGTCGCGCGTATCGGTAGTGCTTCGATGTCAGCTCGGCGTGGAAGGCTTCGAGGTCGCTGGCTTCGATCCGCACCGCCGCGCCAGGGCTGCAGTCCCCATGATGCTCGGACAGATGGAGGAGGCACCCCGCTCTGGACACCTGGAGATAGAGGGGAAGATCGGGCTCGAAGCGGTGCTCCCAGTCGATCTCGAACCCCAGGAAATCAACATAGAATTCCTTCGCCTTGGTCTCGTCGAAGATCCTCAGTATCGGTGTCGTCCTGCCGAATTTCATGCGCTCACCTCCTTGTGCACCGTCCCTCTCTCATTTTGGTCCACTTGCCCAGTCTCTCTTTCGCCTCGGACTGGCGGCAGGTCCGTCCCTCCAGGGCGGCCCGCTCGCCTCGGGACAGGCCTTCCCGCAATGCCCGGACCCTGGCGGCCTGGCGCGCGAGATAGGCTGCTGGTTCGATTTTCATCGGGGCCTCCGTTGGGGGAGTGGCAAGTGGTACCGTAGTGCCCTTTCGCGGCACAGGCAATCCACCCACAGCGAGGGACGGCGACAAGCATGGCGACACTGATGATCCAGGGCACCACCTCGGATGCGGGCAAGAGCACGGTGGTGGCGGGGCTGTGCCGGGTGTTGGCGCGGCGCGGGGTGTCGGTGGCGCCGTTCACGCCGCAGAACAGGGCGCTGAACAGCGCGGTGACGGGGGATGGCGGCGAGATCGGCCGTTCCCCCCCCCCTGCCTTGCGCGATCCTCCGACTGTGAGGGGCCGATCACTCGGAGGCGGCGATAGTTTGATAAGTTGGGGTAAGCTGGCTACATGTTCACCTGAAGGCTCTCCAATAGATTGGTAAGATCGCCTAAGCTGTTTCAAACCAAGGCAGGAGAGGGCACCTTGGACCCGCTGAATAACCCGTTTGCGCCTGGCGCAGGTGCACCGCCGCCGGCCCTTGCCGGCCGCGACGGGATAGTGCGTGCTGCCGAAATCGCCCTTCATCGGGTCCTGGCCGGACGGCCGGAGAAGAGCCAAATGCTCTTGGGCCTCCGTGGCGTCGGCAAAACCGTCCTGCTGAACCGAATCGGGGAGATGGCCGAGGGGCTTGGCTATCATCAGATTTTGCGCGGGATACCCCGTACTTCTAGTGCGGGGAGGGATAGCGCGCAGCCGCTAGGCTGCCTGTTCCCGCTCCTCCGTTTCAGTGGTTGCTACCCTTACAGTATTGGTGATATTCTGTGAGGCATGACGAAACGCGCCTACAAATATCGCTTCTATCCGACGCCCGAACAGGAACAGCTCCTGGCTCGGACGTTCGGCTGTGTGCGCTTCGTCTACAACTCGGTGCTGCGGTACCGCACCGATGCCTTCTACGAGCGCAAGGAAAAGGTCGGCTACGTGGCGGCGAACGCCTACCTGACGGCGCTGAAGAAGACTCCGGAAGTGGTCTTCCTCAACGAGGTCAGTTCGGTCCCGCTTCAGCAGTGTCTTCGCCACCAGCAGACCGCGTTCAAGAACTTCTTCGAGGGCCGGACCAAGTACCCGGCATTCAAGAGCAAGCGGCACCGCCAGTCGGCGGAGTTCACCCGCTCGGCCTTCAAGTACCGCGACGGTCAGTTGTTCCTGGCCAAGTGCAAAGAACCGCTGGCGATCCGCTGGAGTCGGGAGCTGCCCAGCGAACCGACAACCGTCACCGTTTCCAAGGACTCGGCAGGCCGCTACTTCGTCAGCTGTCTTTGCGAGTTCGAGCCCGAGACGCTGCCCGTTACCCCGAAAATGGTGGGCATCGATCTCGGCCTGAAAGACCTGTTCGTCACCAGCGACGGGCATCGAATCGGCAATCCCCGCCATACGGCTAACTACGCAGCCAAACTGGCCAAGGCGCAGCGGGCGTTGAGCAAGAAAACGCTCGGCTCCAAGAATCGCGCCAAGGCCCGACAGAAAGTGGCCCGCGTTCACGCCAAGATCTCCGATTGCCGGATGGACCGCTTGCACAAGCTGTCCCGCCAGATCGTCAACGAGAACCAAGTGATCTGCGTCGAGTCCCTCAAGGTGAAGAACATGCTGCGCAACCCCTCGCTAGCCAAGTCGATCAGCGATGCCGGCTGGGGCGCGTTCGTCCGCCAGCTGGAGTACAAAGCTGCCTGGGCAGGCCGACAACTGTCGGCGATTGACCAGTGGTATCCCTCCAGCAAGCGCTGTTCCGGCTGTGGCCACGTCGTGGACGCGCTGCCGCTGCAGGTTCGCGCCTGGACGTGCCCCGAGTGCGCAGTCGAGCACGATCGCGACGTCAACGCCGCGATCAACATTAAAGCCGCCGGGCTGGCGGTGTTAGCCCTTGGAGAGAATGTAAGCGGCATGGGGCACGTCTCCCTGTCCAGTTCTCGGTGAATTGGGAATCCCTTCCCTTCAGGGAGGGGAGCAGTCAAGAAACGCGAGATGCCAGAATGGGTGCCGACGAAAAAACGACCCAAGGCATGACGCCCTGGGCGTCTCGAACAGAGTAATTGGGGAAAGTAATCGGAAGTAATCGGGGACGTACTCCTATTTCCTCGTGAGATAAGTTACCAGGCCGATCTTCATCGGGGCCTCCGTTGGGGGAGTGGCAAGTGGTACCGTAGTGCCCTTTCGTGGCACGACAATCATCCTGATACTGGGGGAGGGACGGCGACTAGCATGGCGACACTGATGATCCAGGGCACCACCTCGGATGCGGGCAAGAGCACGGTGGTGGCGGGGCTGTGCCGGGTGCTGGCGCGGCGCGGGCTCTCGGTGGCGCCCTTCAAGCCCCAGAACATGGCGCTCAACAGCGCGGTGACGGTGGACGGCGGCGAGATCGGCCGCTCCACGGCCTTGCAGGCGCTGGCGGCCGGCGTGGACGCGCACAGCGATATGAACCCGGTGCTGCTCAAGCCGGAGAGCGACCGCGGTGCCCAGGTGATCCTGCGCGGCCGGGTGCATGGCCATATGGACGCCCTGGACTATCACGCCTACAAGCGCGAGGCGAAGGCCTCGATGCTGGCGGCCTGGGAGGCGCTGTCGAGTCGTTATGACGTGATCATCGCCGAGGGGGCGGGCAGTCCCGCCGAGATCAATCTGCGCGCCAACGACATCGCCAACATGGGCTTCGCCGAGGCGGTGGACTGCCCGGTGCTGCTGGTGGGGGACATCGATCGCGGCGGGGTCTTCGCCCAACTGGTGGGGACGCTCGCGCTGCTCAGCGAGAGCGAACGCTCACGCACCCGGGGTTTCATCATCAATCGCTTCCGCGGCGACATGGCGCTGTTGCAGCCGGGGCTCGACTGGCTGGAGGGCCACACCGGCAAGCCGGTGCTGGGCACCCTGCCTTACCTGCAGGGCCTGCTGCTGGACGCCGAGGACAGCCTGGGCCTCACCGGCCGCCGGTCGGGCGAGCCGGCGCTTCGGGTGGCGGTGCCGGCGCTGCCACGGATCAGCAACCACAACGACTTCGACCCCCTGCGGCTGCATCCGCGGGTCGAGCTCACCTTCGTGGGCCCGAACCGCCCCATCCCGCCCGCCGACCTGATCATCCTGCCCGGCAGCAAGAGCACCCGGGCCGATCTCGCCTGGCTGCGCGACCAGGGCTGGGAGGCCGCCATCCGGCGCCATCTGCGCTACGGCGGCCAGGTGCTCGGCATCTGCGGCGGCTTCCAGATGTTGGGGGACTGGATCCACGACCCCGAGGGCCACGAGGGACCGGCCGGCTCGACGCCGGGCCTGGGGCTGCTGGAGTTCGAGACCCGCATGGGGGCGGTCAAGCAGCTGCGCAATGTGAGTGGGCGCTTGCTACCGGAAGAGGTGCCGATGGCCGGCTACGAGATCCATCACGGGGTGAGCGAAGGAGCGGCACTGGCGCACCCCTTCTGCGAGCCGGAGGGGCGCGCCGACGGGGCGGTCAGCGAAGACGGCCAGGTGATGGGCACCTACCTGCATGGGCTCTTCGATACCGCCGAGGCCTGCGCGGCGCTGCTGGCCCGCTGCGGCCTGGCCGAGACCGCCGCGGCGGTGGACCTGGCCGCCCATCGAGAGGCCGAGCTGGATCGTTTGGCGGACGCCCTGGAGCGGCACCTCGACCTCGCCGCCATCGAGCGGCTGCTGGCCCGCTAGGCCCATCGGCCGGCAGGGCGGGGCGGCCTATTGGACCAAAGTTTACGTTCACGTAAACGTCCGATTTTCGCGCCCTCAGTGTCGACAACCTTTGCGACAATTCCCGCCCAGATCGCGGGAGTTTGGTTGGTTTTCTGGAATCTGCGCCTGGATTGTCGACACTCCGAGCCCTTCGCGGTCAGGGCCACTCGTCACAAGGTCGAATGTTCCGCTCGGCGCGGCCCGAGTAAAAACGCTTCAGCCAACAACAACAACAGACGAGAGGATCGCCCGTGAACAACCAGAACCGCTGAGGTATCGCCGTGTTGCTGAAACGAGAGTATGGCCAGGAACAACCCTACTGGCCGCTGGGACCCTTCAAGGTTCGCCTGCCCTTCATCCATTTCCCCTGGGCCATTCCCGAAACCATCCAGGCCATGGTGATGTTCGTCATCTCGCTGGGGATGATTCCGCTGCTGGAGCAGTACCTCGGCGTGCCCTACGAGGTGGGCCTGGCCTTCGTGGTGGTCTGCGGCATCGGCTTCATCCTGCCGCCGCTGCTCGGTATCCCCTTCATCGCCGGCTGGATCACCCCCGCCATCCCGGTGGTGCTGCTGTTCATCGGTCAGTATGAGCCGGGCCCCGATGCCCTCAGGGCGATGATCGCGCTGCAGCTGATGGTCACGGCGATCTTCCTGTTCATGGCCGTCACGCGGCTCGGCACCAAGCTGGTCAACAACGTGCCGGCGTCGATCAAGGCGGGCATCCTGCTGGGCGCCGGCATCGCCGCCATCAGCGGCGAGATCGTCGAGGGCGGCCGGCTCTACAACACCCCGATCTCGCTGGGCATCGGCGGCCTGATCACCCTCTACGTGCTGTTCTCGCTCTCCTTCCGGGACCTCGCCGAGAAGTATCGCTGGGCGCGCAACATCGTCGCCTACGGCATGGTGCCGGGCATGCTGATCACCATGGCCATCGGCTGGGGCGTGGGCGAATATCCGATGCCCAAGGTGGAGTGGGGCATTGCCATGCCGGACTTTGCCGGCATCTGGGCCTACCTGCCCTTCTCCATCGGGGCGCCCGGTATCCACCTGATGGTGGCGGCGATCCCCACCGCGATCATCGCCTACATCATCGCCTTCGGCGACATCATCGTCGGCCAGACGCTGATCAAGCGCGTCGACCACCTGCGGCCCGACGAGAAGATCGAGGTCGACGTCGACCGGGTGCACCTGATCACCGGCCTGCGCAACCTGATGCACGCCCTGCTGGCGCCGTACCCGGGCCTGGCCGGCCCGCTCTTCACCGGCGGCATGGCGACCGTGACCGAGCGCTATCGCTACGGCCGCAAGGCCATGGAGACCATCTATTCGGGGACCGGGGTGTTCTGGATCGTCGGCTTCTTCGCGCTCTTCCTGCTGCCGCTGGTGACCTTCTTCCGTCCGGTGCTGCCGATCGCGCTCTCCATCACCCTGCTGATCACCGGCTACCTGTGCATCGCGGTGGCGGTGGAGCAGATCAAGAACGCCACCGCCATGGGCGTGGCGGGCATCATGGGCGTGGTGCTGGCCACCCACGGCGCCGCCTGGGGCCTGGGCATCGGCCTGATCCTCTACTTCCTGATCGAGCACCGCGCGCGCAGCGTGCGTGATGCCGAGGAGGAGGAGCCGATCCACGTCGAGGACGACATGGTGGTGGAGCAGGACGACGGCCGCGAGGCGGAACCCGCCACGCGCTGACCCCTCACGTGCCGTCCGACAGACAGCGGGCCG
>NZ_CP071922.1:1828315-1831155 GCF_017584085.1 Halomonas sp. BM-2019 | reverse complement strand
CCCCGGGGGGCGGCCCGCTGCCGTTATGCCCGGGCCGGCTCAGGGGGCAGGTGGCCCGCGAAGCGCGGCGGGTCGTCGCTGATGACGCTGGTCACGCCCCACTCCCACTGGTGGGCGAAGGCCGTGGGGTCGTTGGGGGTGTAGCAGAGCAGCGGGTAGCCGGCCTCCCGCACGGCCTGGGCGCCACTCTTGCCGAGCCAGCGCCAGTCGACGTGCACGCTGAACGCCTCCACCGCCTCGCACTGGGCCCGCCAGTCCCCCGGCAGGCCTTCGAAGAGTACCCCCAGGGCCAGGCGGGAGGCGCTCGCCAGGTCCCGGGCGCAGGCCAGGGCATCGGGGTGGAAGGAGGAGACGATCACCCGGTCCGGCGGTAGGGCGTCCAGCGCCGCGGGCACCACCTCCTCGACCAGGGCCGCGGGGCTACGTCCGCGATTGACCTTGAGTTCCAGGTTGAGGCCGAGGTCGAGGGCGTCGACCAGGGCGAGCATCTCGCCGAGGGTGGCGAGGCGCTCGCCGCGGAAGGCGTCGCTGAACCAGCTTCCCGCGTCCAGGCGGCGAGCCTGGGGCAGACTCAGGTCGACCAGCCGCTCGCGACCGTCGGAGCAGCGCTTGACCGTGGCGTCGTGCCAGATCACCGGGGTGCCGTCGCCGAGCAGCTGGACATCGAGCTCCACCCAGGTGCAGCCCGCCTGGTGGGCGGCGCGCACGGCGGATAGGGTGTTCTCCGGGGCCCGGGCCGAGAGGCCGCGGTGGGCGATCAGGCGGGGCAGGGCGATGTCGGGATGCATCATGGAGACCTCTCGAATCCTTGAGGGTGTCGGTCGCCGCAGGGCGGCGCCCTGGGTGACCGGCCGTGAACCCCAGCATAACGGGCCGGGGCCGGCGGGCACAGGCCTGCCGGGGGCGAGGATTCGCCGGAGTGTGCTAGGCTTCGCGCCATCCCGTGACGAGTGGAGTGCAAGCATGAAGGTGGTAAGTCTCGAGCCCGGCGCCCGGCGCGATGCCTGGCTGGCGCGGCTGTGTGCGGCGGTCCATGGCACCGAGGCGGGGCTGGCCCCGCTGGTGGCCTTCAGCGGCACGCGCCACCTGCTGTTCCCGGACGAGGCGGCGCGCCTCTGGGCGCTGGTCGATGAGCAAGACCGTCCCCGGGCGCTGGCCCTGCTGGTGATGGACGAGAGCGGCGAGGGCATGGCCCTGACGCTCGCCGCCTCCCTCGAGGAGAGCCGCGAACCGCTGCGACGCCTGATCCGCGACCTGGCCCTCAATGCTCCCCTGCGGGTGACCCCGGGCGAGGCCCTCGACGAGGTTTTCCTGCGCGCCTGCGGGATCTCGCGCTGGGTCGCGGACGATCAGGGGCGGCGAGTCGGGCTCACCCTGGCGCATCCCGCGCTGCTCTCGGGGCAGTTGTCGCCTCCGCTGGCCTTCGACGACCGGGCCGTACTGCGCCGCTTCAAGCAGGAGCGGGCCTTCTTCGAGACCGAGAAGCGCGCCTTCGTCGCGGGACTCGACGGCGACGCCTGACCCCGGGGCCGACTTGACCGCACGGGCGATCGGCGGTTGGATACTCCTGCGTACCCCGACAGCCATCCATCCCGTACAGCATTCAGCAAAACAAGGACTTCCCGACATGGCCAAGCGTATCCAGTTCGCCCGCACCGGCGGCTCCGAGGTGCTCGAGTTCGTCGATGTCTCCCCCGTCGACCCCGGCCCGGGCGAGGTGCGGGTCGCCAACCGCGCCGTCGGCCTGAACTTCATCGACATCTACTTCCGCACCGGCCTCTATCCGGTGCCGTCGCTGCCCTCGGGCCTGGGCACCGAGGCGGCCGGGGAGGTGGAGGCCGTGGGCGAGGGCGTCAGCCACCTCGCGGTCGGCGATCGCGTCGCCTACGCCCAGGGGCCGCTGGGGGCCTATGCCGAGTTGCATACCCTGCCCGCGGCCAAGGTGGTCAAGCTGCCCGACGCCATCGACTTCGAGACCGCCGCGGCCAGCCTGCTCAAGGGGCTCACCGCGCAGTACCTGATGCGCCAGACCTTCGAGCTCAAGGGCGGCGAGACCATCCTGTGGCATGCCGCCGCCGGCGGCGTCGGCTCCATCGCCTGCCAGTGGGCGAGGGAGCTGGGCGTGAAGCTGATCGGCACGGTGAGCTCGCCGGAGAAGGCGGCCCTGGCCGAGCAGAACGGCGCCTGGGCCACCATCGACTATACGAAGGAGGACGTGGTCGAGCGGGTGCGCGAGCTGACCGACGGCGCCATGTGCGACGTGGTCTACGACTCGGTGGGCAAGGACACCTGGGAGACCTCCCTGGACTGCCTCAAGCCGCGCTCGCTGATGGTCAGCTTCGGCAACGCCTCCGGGGCGGTGGAGGGGGTCAATATCGGCATCCTCAACCAGAAGGGCTCGCTGTTCGTCACCCGCCCGAGCCTCAACGGCTACGCCGACACCCCCGAGCGGCTGCAGGCCATGGCCGCCGAGCTCTTCGCCATGCTGGAAAGCGGCAAGCTCAAGGTCGATATCGCCCACCGCTACCCCCTGGCCGACGCCGGCACGGCCCAGGACGCCCTCCAGGGTCGTCGGACCACCGGCTCCACCATCCTGCTGCCCTAGGCCCTTCGGGCAGCGCCCAGCCGCCCTTCGGCCAGCGCCCAGCTACAAGCGCCTAGCGCCCAGCAGCCCTTCGGGCAGCGCCCAGCCACAAGCGCCTAGCGCCCAGCGGCCCTTCGGGCAGCGCCCAGCCACAAGCGCCTAGCGCCCAGCGGCCCTTCGGGCAGCGCCCAGCCACAAGCGCCTAGCGCCCAGCCGTTCAGTGACGGGCGGCTGGTGCCGAGTTAGAGACCCTTGA
>NZ_CP071922.1:1815092-1828215 GCF_017584085.1 Halomonas sp. BM-2019 | reverse complement strand
AGGTCATCGCGCTCGGCACGGGCCTCCTGGACCTCGGCCAGCGCTGCATCGCGCTCCTCGCGGGCCTCGCCGACCTCCTCGGCGACCTCATCGCGCCAGATCTCCAGCGCTTCGATCTCCTCCTCCAGGGCCGCGAACTGGGCCTCGCGCTCCTCGAGCTCGGCCTCGACCCCGGCCAGCTGCGATTCGGTCTCCGCGACCCGCTCGCGCAGCGCCTCGAGCTCGGCCTCGGCCTCGTCACGGGCCGCCTCGGCCTCCTCGCGAGCCGCAGCCGCCTCCCGACGCTCCTCCTCGGCCGCCTGGCGGGCACCCTCGGCCTCCTGACGTGCCTCTTCGGCATCCTGTCGAGCGGCCTCGGCGTCGTCGCGAGCCTGCTTGACGGCCTCCTGCTCCTCGTTCAGCGCCGCCAGGGCCTCCTCCAGCTCCGCCTTCTGCGCCGCCAGGCCCTCGAGCTCCTCCTCGAGGGCCTCGCGCTGCTCGGTCAGCGCGGCAAGGCGCGACTCGGCCTCCTCGATCTCCGCGTTCAGGCGCTCGAGCTCACCGCGGGCCTCGGCCTGCTCCTCGGCGATGGCGGCCTCGGCGGCGTCGCGTTCGTCCTGCAGCTCGGCCAGGCGCGCCTGCAGGACCTCGATCTCCTCGCCGGCCTCGTCGCGTTCGTCGAGCTGGCCGACCAGCTCCTGATTGCGCGACTCCAGGGCGGCAAGTTCGGACTCCAGTGACTCGCGGGCCTCGCGATGGGACCCGGCGTTGGACTGGGCGACGATGGCCCAGATGACGGCGACGGCGGCCACACCCGCCAGCCCCCTGACACGGTTATCCTTGAACGGCGACGTCTGGGCGGTTTCCGACATGGATGCATCCTCTCTGATTCGGCGTCGTGAACGGCACCGGTCGGCACTGCCGAGCGGTATGGGTACCTCGATGCCAGCATACAGAGGGGGTCACCCAGGGGAAAGGGACGCTGCCCCCCGGTCGGCTCAACGCTCAGAACCGCTCCCCGCCCCTCAGGTAGCGCCACTCGCCGACCGGCACCCGGCCCAGCGACACCCCGCCGATCCGCAGCCGCCGGGTAGCCACCACGCTCAGCCCCACGGCGCCGCACATCAGCTCCAGCTGACCAGGCACCCGGCCCTTCAGCGCGAAGCGCAGGCGGGTCTCGCTCTGCCAGCTCACCCTGGCGGGCGCCAGCCGCCGCCCCGGGACCGCCGTGCCTTCCCGCAGCGACTCGAGCTGACGCTCGTCGAGGCCGCCGATCACCTCCACCTGCCACTCCTCCTCCACCCGCGCACGCCCCTCCTCGAGGCGTCGCGCCACCCCGCGGTCCTGGGTGAACACCAGTAGCCCCGCCTCGCCGGGGCCCAGGGGCAGCAGCGTCACCAGACCGCGGAAGTGCGCCTTGAGGGGCGCCTGGCCGGCGGGGTCCTCCGCCCAGTGACTGCTCTTGCGGATCAGCCGTCTGGCCAGATCCTCGCCTTCGCCAGCGTCGGCGATATCGATGTCGGCAGGCGCGTTGAGCAGCAGCGTGGCCGGCGGGATCTCCCGAGGCGTGGCGCCGGGGGCGAGCTCGAGACGCTGATCGAGGACCCTGAACTGGGGCTCCTCGACGACCCGGCCATCGACCCTTACCCAGCCGCCGGCGATGTAGAGTTCGGCCTCGCGGCGCGAACAGGGCAACAGTCGAGCCAGCCGCTTGGAGAGCCGCTCTCCGTCCTGGGTGTCACTCATCGCTGATCTCTCATTCCATTCTGGTAGATCCCGTGGTGGGGTGGCGCCTCGAGGCGCCAGTTGGAGAGCCAGGGGATGCCCCGCACCTCCACCCCCAGGCTGCGCAGCCAGCGGGCGGTGACCAGGTTGGACTGGTGCGTCAGCCAGTAGGCTCGGGGATAGGGCACGAAGCTGAGATCGAACTCCTCGCTGTAGACCGGCGTCACTCCCGGGACCTCGAAATAGGCGTCCAGGCGGCGCTTGAGCGCCACCACCCGCGCCTCCTCGGCGACCAGCGGGTAGACCACCTCGACGCCCTCGGGCGCCAGACGCCGCAGGTCCGCCTCGACGCTTAGCGCTGCGTGCTCGCCGCGACCCAGGCCGCTGGCGGTGGGCCACAGCAGCGCCGAGATGCCGGCAAGCGCATGCCGCTCGCCCTCCACGTACCAGCGCCATTCGCCGTAGCTGTAGCGCACCACCCCGCCCTCGCGGCGGGGCAGCACCAGGCTGGCGTGGTGGCCATGGTCGAGCAGGTAGACCGGCACCGGGGCGACGGGCGCCTCGGGTGGGGTCAGCCGACCGGCACAGCCGGCCAGCGCCAACAGGCCCAGCAGCAGCAGCCCTTGGCTCAGCAGCACTCTGATCGACAGCGCCCTGGTCAACAACCCAAGAATCGCCATCTCAGCTGGCCAGCCAGATGCAGTGCCTGGCCCCCTTGCCGGGCCGGTGGGCGCGCACCGTGACCGTCTCCACCAGCAGGCCGACCCGGCGCAGGCGCTCGGTGAAGGCGGCGTCCTGGCCCGCCGACCACACCGCCAGCACCCCGTCGGGGCGCAGCGCCTGCTGGGCGGCGGCCAGCCCCCTGGGGGAGTAGAGCCAGTCGTTCTCGCGCCGCGTCAGCCCCTCGGGGCCGTTGTCCACGTCCAGCATGATGGCATCGAAGCCGCCGGGCTCGCGGCGCAGCAGCTCGCCCACGTCCCCCAGGCTGACCCGGGTGCGCGGGTCGTTCAGGGGGTAGCCGGCGGCGGCGCCGAGCGGGCCCCGGTTCCACTCCACCACACCCGGCACCAGCTCGGCCACCACCACCTCGGCGTCATCGCCCAGGGCGGCCAGCGCCGCGGCCAGAGTGAAGCCCATGCCCAGGCCGCCCACCAGCACCCGGGCACCGGGGCGGTCGGCGACGCGCTGACAGGCGAGCTCCGCGAGGGCATCCTCGGAGCCGTGCAGGCGGGTGTTCATCAGCTCGCCGGGGGACCCGGCGATGCGGATGGAGAATTCGTCGTTGCGCTGCAGCAGGCGCAGCTCGGTGCCCTTGCCAGGGATACTGGCGGTGCCGATCAGTTCGAACTTGGCCATGGTGTCTCACCGGCAATGGTAGATGGGTGGCGGAACCCAGCGGCCGCTGGCGCCTCGAATGTCAGGCCCACGCCAAGGCCGACAAGGAGCCCTCGATGCCGAACCTGAGCCCCCTGCGCCCCCTGCTGGGGGGAATCATTATGCTGGCTGTGGCCGCGGCATGCCATGCGCAGGCCGAGGCGACCTCGGGCCCGCCCCGGCTGGCGCCGGCCGCCCTGGAGCGCCTCGACGACGAAGCGGCCCGACTCGAGCGCCTGCACGCCGTGGTGGTGGCCGAGCGGGGCGAGATCCGCTTCGAGCGCGCCTACGGTGGACCCGGGGTCGACCGGCCGGCCAACATCAAGTCGCTCTCCAAGACGGTGCTGGCAGCCCTGGTCGGCGCCGCCATCGAGGCGGGCGTGATCGATTCCCCCGACCGCCCGGCGGCCGATCTGCTCGGCGATCGGGTGCCGGCCGAGGCCGACCCGCGGGTGCGGGAGATCACCGTGGGCCACCTGCTGTCGCTGCAGGCCGGCCTCGAGCGCACCTCCGGCGGCAACTACGCGGCCTGGGTGGCCAGCTCCGACTGGGTGCGCGACGCCCTCTCGCGTCCCTTCGTCGACGAGCCGGGCGGGCGCATGCTCTACTCCACGGGCTCGAGCCACCTGCTCTCGGCGGCGCTGACTCGCGCCGGCGGCGAGAGCACCCTGGCCCTGGCGCGGCGGCTGCTGGGCGAGCCGCTGGAGATCGCCATCCCCGAATGGCCGCGGGATCCCCAAGGGATCTACTTCGGCGGCAACGACATGCAGCTCTCGCCGCGGGCACTGGTGCGAATCGGCGAGCTCTACCGCCAGGACGGCGTCATCGACGGCACGCGGGTGCTGCCCGAGGGCTGGGTCGAGGCCTCCTGGACACCCCGCGGCACCTCGCCCTGGACCGGCGACGGCTACGGGTACGGCTGGTTCATCACCGAGCTCGCCGGCGAGCGCGCCTACTATGGGCGAGGCTTCGGCGGCCAGGCGCTCTACGTCATCCCCGACCGGGCACTGACCATCGCGGTCACCTCGGACCCCCATCCACCCTCTCCCGGCGGGCAGTTCCAGCAGGAACTGCATGCCCTCGTCGAGGGCATGCTGGTTGTGGACTGAGCGGGCGGAATCGTTGAGCCGGGACACAGCCCTCGGGACGGGTGTCGCTACCGCATCGGGTCCCGGCTGACCCGGCGCTGCGGGGCTAGTCGCGACCCGAGCATTGGCGCCGACCAGCACGCCGGGCCTATGATGCAGGAACGCCCATGGATGACCAGGCTCATGACCTCTCCTCCCCCGGCGCGCCGCTCACGCCACCGCCTCTTCATCCTGCTGCCACGAGTGATGCGATTCATGTGGCGGGTACTTACCGCCTTCCTGCGCAACCGCGGCATCCTGCTGGCGGGTGGGGTGGGCTACAACATCCTGCTCTCCATCGTCCCGCTGTTCGCCCTGCTGGTGGTGTTACTGGCTCGGGTGGTGGACGAGACCCACCTGCTCGAGGTGCTCAGGGTGCAGGCACAGCACCTGGCCCCAGCCCATGCCGAGGTGCTGCTGGAGGCGGTGCGCGCCCTGCTCGACACCCGCGATGTGATCGGCATCCTGGGCTTTCCGGTGCTGCTGCTGTTCAGCTCCTTCGTCTTCCGCATGCTGGAGGACGCCCTGGCGATCATCTTCCACGCCCCGGATACCCACCATCACGGCCGCAGCGCCTGGGTCTCGGTCCTGTTGCCCTACGCCTTCATGGTGGTGCTCGGCGCAGGCCTGCTCGCCCTGACCCTGCTGGTCAGCCTGGCCAGTGCCCTCAACGCCCTGTGGCTGGCGCTGTTCGGCCGCGAGCTGCCGATGGCCGGGCTCTCGGGGCCGGTGCTCAACCTGGCCAGCTTCCTGGGAGTCTTCGCCCTGTTCAGCGCCATCTACAAGGTGCTGCCGGTGGTGCGGGTGGCGCTGCGCCGGGCGGTGATCGGCGGGCTTGTCGCCGCCCTGCTGTGGGAGGGGGTACGCCTGCTGCTGGTCTACTACTTCGCCAACATCTCCTTCGTCAACGCCGTCTATGGCTCGCTGGCCACCCTGATCGTGCTGTTGCTGAGCCTGGAGGTGGGCGCCATCATCCTGCTGCTCGGCGCCCAGGTGATTGCCGAGCTGGAGCACAACGCGCGACAGGGGTTGCCCTGGCACATTGATCCGCGGCGCCAGGCGGTCACCCATGTGGACTAGTCGCGCCTCGCCTGGCCCTGGCCGTTACGACGCAGCCGACGGATCGCCCCCAGCAGGCTCTTGCCGCTGACCATGCCGAGCAGGTAGACCGCCATCAGCAGCAGCGCCAGGGGCAGCGACAGACCCCAGACCAGGAAGCGCACCTCGACGGTGGCGAAGTTCTGCACCAGAAGGATCACCACCAGCAGCGTGATGGCAATCTTCACGCCCAGCCACAGCTTGTCCATCTTCCTCTCCCTGTCCAGTCGGCCCTCTCAAGCTGGTCAGCCTCCCGAGGCTTGTCAAGCGGAGCCCAACCCAGAGCGCCCGGCCAAGGCCGGGCGCAGGCGCTGGGGGGTGGCGGCTAGCCCAGCGCGAAGAAGGCCCCGGCGGCGGCGATGGCGACCCCCAGGCCCCGCAGCAGGCGGCTCTGGCGGGCCATCAGCCAGGCGCCTCCCAGGCGCCCGGCGAAGGTGATGGCCAGGGTGGCCAGGGTGAAGCCGGCCAGGTAGGCGAGCTGGGAGGCGCCGTGGGGCATCTCGCTGCCATGGGCGTGGCCGTGGAAGAGCATAAAGAGCACGATCACCCCGGCACCGACGGCGGTGGGCACGCTGACCAGGGCGGCGATCAGCACGCCGGCCAGCAGCACGCTCATGGCGATGCCGAACTCGACGCCGGGCAGGGCCACACCGCCCCAGGCGAGCCCGGCGCCGAGCAGCATGCCGGCCGCGGCCAAAAGCGGGGCGCCCAGGCTCAGGACCCGGGACTGGCGCAGGCTCCAGAGGCCCACGGCGAACATCGCCAGCAGGTGGTCGAGCCCCAGCAGCGGGTGGGCGAGACCGGCGGCAAAGCCGCCCTCATGGTGGTGGTGATGGCCCGGATGGGCCAGGGCCGTACCGGCCAGCAGCAGCAGGACCGGGGCGGCGGCGAGAGCCGCCAGGGCAGCGCGCTGGGTGAAAGACGTTGAGAGTGAGGCCATGGCGGCGATCTCCTTGCCGGGGTATCGGGTAGGTATCGAGTAGGTATCGGGTAGGTATCGAGTCGCTATCGGTGGGTAATGGGCATCAGGCGGTAGCGCCGGCGCCGGCATCCGCCTGGGGCCGGCGCTCCGGCAGCATGCCGCGGTCGAGGATGAAGCGGATGATCGTCTCGAGCCCCACGCCGTCGTAGAGGTTGGTGAAGACGAAGGGGCGTTCGCCGCGCATCTTCCGGGAGTCGCGCTCCATCACCTCGAGGGAGGCATGCACCTGCTCGGCGATATCGATCTTGTTGATGATCAAGAGGTCCGACTTGGTGATGCCCGGGCCACCCTTGCGGGGGATCTTGTCGCCGGCAGAGACGTCGATCACATAGAGGGTGAGGTCGGAGAGCTCGGGGCTGAAGGTGGCCGAGAGGTTGTCGCCGCCGGACTCCACCAGCACCAGCTCGAGGCTGGGGTGGCGCCCCTGGAGCTCGTCGATGGCGGCGAGGTTCATGGAGGCGTCCTCGCGGATGGCGGTGTGGGGGCAGCCGCCGGTCTCCACGCCGAGGATGCGATCGGCGGCGAGCGCCTCGTGGCGCAGCAGGAAGTCGGCATCCTCCCGGGTGTAGATGTCGTTGGTGACCACGGCGATATCGTAGTGGTCGCGCAGGGCCAGGCAGAGCTGCTTGAGTAGCGCCGTCTTGCCGGAGCCCACCGGGCCGCCGACGCCAACGCGTAAACAATGGGTCATGGTCGTCTCTCCTCCTATCTATCACTTTCATTCTGTCGCAGCCATGGCGGTCGGCTGCATGCTGCGCCGAGGCTGCCCCCTATGGGGTCAGACCCCAGCCGTGCCCCCTATGGGGTCAGACCCCAGCCGAGTCACAAAGCCCATCATGGTGCACCTTACGCGCGGACTCGACGCCGCCGGGGTCTGACCCCATAGGGACCCGGCCTTGCTAGGCGCTAGGCGCTAGGCGCTCAACCCTAGCTCCGAAACAGTCGCGAATACTGGGTCTCGTGCAGGGCGCTGGCTAGCGCCAGGCCTGGCAGCGCCGGGCCGAGGGCGTCGTCGGGCAGCGCCAGTGCCTCGTCCACCGCGGCGATCAGGGCCGAGCGCAGCCGTTCGACGATTCGCTGGGCGGCGGTGTGCCCCAGGGGCAGCGCCTTGCAGGCCACCGCCAACTGGTTCTCCAGCCAGGCCCAGGCGAAGCCGAGCAGCGCCTGGCGCACCGGAATGCCGCGCACCCGGGCCGCCCAGGCAAACAGCGTCACATAGCCCGCCCCTGCCGGTAGCTCGGGCGCCGCCGGCAGCAGCTCGAGGCTGCCCAGCAAGCGCTTGAGCGAGACCCCCAGGCGTGCATCCTCGGCGGCGAGCTCCGCGGTCTCACGATTGGCGGCAAGCCAAGCGTCCCACGCGGCCACCGCCTCGCCGTCGCCTTCCGACCAGGCGGCGTGCAGGCGCGAAAGCGCCGGCAGCTCGCAGCGGGTCAGGCCATCCTCGAGCACCCCTTCGAGCCAGTCGCCGAGGCTCGCCTCGTCGCTCACCCAGCCCAGCTCGAAGGCGCTCTCGAGCCCCTGGGAGAAGGCGAAGGCGCCGATGGGCAGCGCCGGACTGACCAGCTGCAGCAGTCCGAGCAGCGCCAGGTCGTCGCCCGGCGCCCTCTCCATCGGCGCCTCTGGCTCAGTGGGCATGGGGGTGGCCATGCTCGTGCTCATGGTCGTGGGTGTGCCCGTGTGAATGGCCGTGGGAGTGCCCGTGCCCGTGGCCGTGCCCGCCCAGCTGCTGGTAGGCGCCGGGCTCCGGGTCGAAGGGGGCCTGGTGGTGCTCGAGCCGCGCGCCGAGCAGTGCCGCCAGCTCCTCCAGCACATGGTCCGGCGGAAAGCGCACGTATCCCCCCTTCTCGTCCTCGCCCAGCGCCAGCTGCACATGGCGGTTGCCCAGGTGGTAGGCGAGCCGCGCCAGGGGCAGGCCGGGGGCGATGCGCGCGGTGACCACCGGCTCGTCGGCGGCGCGGATGCGCACCACCTCGCCGCCCTCGGCGCACAGGCCCTCGCCGTCGCGCAGCACCGGGCCGCGGTCCAGAAAAAGGCCGAGGTCGCGGCCGGCGTCGCTCGTCGCCTTGAGGCGGCCGCGAATACGCAGCTCATAGGGCAGCGTCAGGGTATCGCTGGCCTGGTCCGCCGCGATGGGGCCCAGGCGTTCGGTGAGTTTCAGCATTGAACAACCGCTCCTCTGGTGTCTCGAGACGAGCCAGCCCTGGCATCGTCTCGTTAAATTCTGGCTCGGAGCCTATTAGCCGCGGCTAACCCGGCGACAGGTCTAGGCGGGGGCGCTGTAAATACGTCCCTGTACGCTACCGATTCCTTCCCTGGAATCGGACCCCCGCTGCGACCTGTCCCCGGCGCCGCTCACCTTGGTGTCTACCGCTCGGCGCTCGGCGCTAGGCGCTCAGAACAAGTGATAGCGCTGGGCCAGCGGCAGCTCGGTGGCCGGCTCGCAGGTCAGCAGTTCGCCATCGCAGCGCACCTCGTAGGTCTGGGGGTCGACGCTGAGCTCGGGGCAGGCGTCGTTGAGCTTCATGTCCCCTTTCCTGACGCCGCGCACGTTCTTGCACGCCACCAGCCGACTGGCGAGGCCCAGCCGCTCCTGGATCCCCGCGTCCAGAGCCGCCTGGCTGACGAAGCTGACCCGGGTCTCGCTGGCCGCCCGCCCCAGGGCGCCGAACATCGGCCGGTAGTGCACCGGCTGGGGCGTGGGGATCGAGGCGTTGGGATCGCCCATGGGGGCCATGGCGATCATGCCCCCCTTGAGGATCAGAGCCGGCTTGACGCCGAAGAAGGCCGGGCTCCAGAGCACCAGGTCGGCCAGCTTGCCTACCTCGATGGAGCCCACCTCGTGGCCGATGCCGTGGGTGATGGCCGGGTTGATGGTGTACTTGGCGATGTAGCGCCGGGCGCGGAAGTTGTCGGCGCCCAGCGCCTCGTCCTCGGGCAACAGGCCCCGCTGCACCTTCATCTTGTGGGCGGTCTGCCAGGTGCGGCACACCACCTCCCCCACCCGGCCCATGGCCTGGGAGTCGGAGGAAATCATCGAGATCACGCCGAGATCCTGGAGGATATCCTCGGCGGCGATGGTCTCGCGGCGGATGCGCGAATCGGCGAAGGCCACGTCCTCGGGGATGTTGGGGTCCAGGTGGTGGCACACCATCAGCATGTCGAGATGCTCGTCGATGGTGTTGACCGTGTAGGGCCGGGTTGGGTTGGTGGAGGACGGCAGCACATAGGGCTTCGAGCAGGCGGTGAGGATGTCCGGCGCATGGCCGCCCCCGGCCCCCTCGGTGTGGTAGGTGTGGATGCCGCGCTCCTTGAAGGCGGCCAGGGTATCCTCCACGAAGCCCGACTCGTTGAGGGTATCGGTGTGGATGGCGATCTGCACATCGTAGCGCTCGGCCACCGAGAGGCAATTGTCGATGGAGGCTGGGGTGGTGCCCCAGTCCTCGTGGAGCTTGAGGCCCATGGCGCCGGCCTCCAGCTGCGCTTCCAGCCCCTCGGGCAGGCTGGCATTGCCCTTGCCCAGCAGGCCGATGTTCATGGGCAGCCCGTCCACCGCCTGGAGCATGCGGCCGAGATGCCACTCGCCCGGGGTGCAGGTGGTGGCCTTGGAGCCGGTGGCGGGCCCGGTGCCGCCGCCCAGCATGGTGGTGATGCCACTGGCCAGCGCCTCCTCCACCTGCTGGGGGCAGATGAAGTGGATATGGGCGTCGATGCCGCCGGCGGTGAGGATCATGCCTTCGCCGGCGATGATCTCGGTGCCGGGGCCGATGACGATCTCCACGTCGGGCTGGGTATCGGGGTTGCCCGCCTTGCCGATGGCGCTGATCCGTCCGGCCTGGATCCCGACGTCGGCCTTGACGATGCCCCACCAGTCGAGGATCAGGGCATTGGTGATCACGGTGTCCATCACGCCGTCGTCGGCGCACTGACTCTGGCCCATGCCGTCGCGAATCACCTTACCGCCGCCGAACTTTACCTCCTCGCCGTAGTGGGTGGCGTCGCGCTCCACCTCGATCCACAGCTCGGTGTCGCCGAGGCGTACCCGGTCGCCCACCGTGGGGCCATACATATCGGCATAGGCCTGACGGCTGATCGTGTTGACCGGCTTCATGATGCGTCTCCCTCCAGCTTGCCCATCACCTCGCCGCGGAAGCCGTAGATCTCCCGCTTGCCCGCGAAGGGGATCAGCGTCACCTCACGGGTCTGGCCCGGCTCGAAGCGGACCGCCGTGCCGGCGGCCACGTCGAGGCGATAGCCGCGGGTCTTGTCGCGGTCGAAGACCAGCGCCGGGTTGGTCTCGGCGAAGTGGTAGTGGGAGCCGACCTGGATCGGCCGGTCACCGGTATTGGCCACCTCGACGGTGATCCGTTCGCGCCCCTCGCAGAGCGCGATCTCGCCGTCCTGCAACTGATACTCACCGGGAATCATGGGGTTCTTCCCTCTGGTTTAATGCTGCTGAACAGCTAAAACTGAGCGAACGAAGGCCAGGCAAGGCGGCGAGCGGCAAAAAAGCGGAGTTTACTTTAGTAAATGAGCAATTTTTGTCGCGAAGCCAACACAGCATGGCCGAGTGCAGCCAGTTTTAGACAATCGGACTATGAACGGTGACCAGCTTCGTGCCATCCGGAAAGGTGGCTTCCACCTGCACCTCGTGGACCATCTCGGCCACCCCCTCCATGACGTCGTCGCGGCCGAGGATCTCGCGGCCGGCGCTCATCAGCTCGGCCACGCTGCGGCCATCGCGGGCGCCCTCCATGATCTCGAAGCTGATCAGCGCCACCGCCTCGGGGTAGTTGAGCTTCAGGCCGCGGGCGCGGCGGCGCTCGGCCAGCTGAGCGGCCAGGAAGAGCATCAGCTTGTCCTTGTCGCGGGGGGTCAGTTCCATGGCGTCGTCTCGTCTGTGAAGGGAATCAGGTCAGCCAGATGCGCGGGATCTCGGCCTCCAGGCCCAGCAGCCGCGGGCGCAGCACCCGCCAGGCGGCCTCGCAGAGCGCCCAGGCCTCGCGCCGCTCATCCCCCAGGTAGCGTAGCAGCAGCACGCCGTGGCGCACGGTCACCGCCCAGCGGGGCGAGGCGGGCAGGCGTTCGCGCAGCGCCTCGATGGCCGCCCCCTCGTCGCCCAGCCCCACCGCCCAGAGGGTCGCCTGGACGCTGGCGCCGCCCTGCCCCCAGCGGCCGCGAAAGCGCGGGTGGGCCGGGTCGAGCGGCTGGCGCTCCAGCCACAGCGGCTTCCCGTCCCGGGTCAGGCGAAAGCGCTGCTCGAGGCGCCCCGAGCGGTAGGGCAGTTGGCTTGCCGGCCGGCCCAGGGCCAGCTGCTCCCAGCCCAGGCAGCGGGCCTGGCCTTCGAGTTCGATGGTCGTCGACTGCTCACCGCGGGAACCGTCGAAGGCCAGCGTCTCCTGGGGCAGCCACTCCAGGGTGCCGCCATCGGCGACCTGGAGATGCGTGGACTGGCGCCAGGCCACCCCATGGCTGTCGGCGCGGTAGAGCTTGCCCGCGGCGGGCGTGGTGAGCAGGGCATGGGCGCCGGCCTCGACCCGCGCCGAGATCGTCAGGGCATCGCCGCTGACCAGCCCACCCGGCGGATGCAGCAGATAGAGATGGCAGGCGCCCAGGCGGCCCTCCGGGTAGAAGGGACGCTGGACCCGCAGCGGCCCCCGGTGGCGCGCCCGGGTCAGCCGCGTCGCCCCCTCCCGGGCGGCGAAGCGCAGCGAAAGCGTCGCCTCCCAGTGGCGCCCGGCATCGAAGCGGTGGCCAGATGCCGGCGGCGGGGTGGTCGGTGAAGAAGGGACCGTCGGCGGCTTGGCGGAGAGGGGTTCATGCGCGGTCATGGGTGGCCCGTGGCGGCGTGATCATGACCAGGTTGAGCAAGGGGCGTACCAAAGTGGTGAGATCACCAACTTTCTTCTTATATTCAATTGCTTGAAATTTAAAAGGAGCCGCCGCCGGGTGTCGCTTGCCTTATTGCGGTGCGCCTGGCAATGGGCATACGCACTGTATTGGTGCTATCGATCGGTCAGGCGAGCCACGACGGTGCATCGTGGCCACCGACGGGCGCTCGACCGCCATCGGTACCGCGTTGCACGGGCGGCGGAGCGAAGCACGCCTCCGAGCCACTCAGCGTGCTGAACGAGGAAGAGGCAGATGGCGGCTGGCATCCCGGGAGCGCTCAGGTAAAGTAACAGCGCGATTTCGATCGCAAGGTATCACCACACAGGAAAGGGAGAGATTCCATGATGCTGAAGACGATATTGGCGGGTACCGCTCTGGGACTTGGCCTGGGCGTCGGCGCTCTGGCCAACGCCGCGCCGGTCACCCATCTGGGAGGAGACATCACAGAAGAGCAGGTGCTCGCCGCCCAGCAGGCCTGGGGGGAGGCCCTGGTCGCCATCTCGAATGCGTACGAGGACGAGGGCATCGACGCCGCCCGCGAGCTCGCCCTGGAGATCATCGACAGCGCCTATGGCTATGCCATGGGCCCGGTGCTGTTCAAACCCACCCTGGCCGCGCCCCCCCAGACATTCCGTACGACCCCGGAAGGTGCGCTGGCCTACTTTGTGGGCCATGACGACGAGTTCCCCGGCGACAGCGGCTTTGCCCTGCAGGGCTGGCAGGAGGTCGAGATCGAGAATGCCGCCATCCTGATCAGCGGCGACGTCGCCCTGACCATGGGCACCGTGTCGATTCTCGATGCCGATGGCCATACCACCACCGTCGACAAGAGCTGGGGCTACCACCTGGACGATGAGGGTGAGCTGCGCATCATCCTGCATCACTCCTCGCTGCCCTACGGCGACTGACCCTCCTTCGTAGGGCGGCGAGCGGGCGCTCCACTCCTGCT
>NZ_CP071922.1:1798196-1814992 GCF_017584085.1 Halomonas sp. BM-2019 | reverse complement strand
GCCCTGCGGTGCTTCCTAGACGGTCAGGTGCGCCTTGATCAACTCATCGGTGAGCTCGCCGATGGCGCCCTTGGCCACCGGCCGGCCGCGATCCATGATCACGAAGCGGTCGGCGTACTTGCGGGCGAAGGGCAGCTTCTGCTCCACCAGCAGCACGGTGAGGCCGTCTTCCGCGATCAGCTTGCGGATCACCTCGCCGATCAGGGTGACGATATTGGGCTGGATGCCCTCCCCCGGCTCGTCGAGGATCAGCAGCCGCGGCTCGAGCACCAGCGCCCGGCCGATGGCCAGCTGCTGCTGCTGCCCCCCGGAGAGATCGCCGCCGCGGCGGTGCTTCATCTCCTGAAGCACAGGGCAGAGATCGTAGATGCGCTCCGGAATGGTGCGCCGGCCGTCGCCCCGGGCGGCCAGCCCCGTGCGCAGGTTCTCCTCCACGGTGAGCAGCGGAAAGATCTGGCGGCCCTGGGGCACGTAGCCGATGCCGAGCCGCGAGCGCGCCTCCACGCGCCGCTTGGTCAGCTCCACGTCGTCGGCGTAGCGGATGCTGCCGGAGGACACCCTCACCTCGCCCATGATCGCCTTCATCAGGGTGGTCTTGCCCACCCCGTTGCGGCCCATCACGCAGGTGCACTCCCCCGCCGGCACCTCCAGGTCGAGATCCCAGAGGGTGTGGCTCTCGCCGTAGTACTGGTTGAGCTTGTCGATACTCAGCATCACGCCACCTCCTCGTCGGCCTCGGCCCCCAGATAGACCTCGATCACCCTGGGGTCGCTGGCCACCTGATCCATGCTGCCCTCGGCCAGCACGCTGCCCTGATGGAGCACCGTCACCTGGCGAGCGATGGAGCGCACGAAGCCCATATCGTGCTCGACGACAACGACAGACTGCTTGCCGGCAAGCCCGGTCAGAAGCTCCGCGGTGCGCTCCATCTCCTGCTCGGTCATGCCGGCCACCGGCTCGTCCACCAGCAGCAGGCGCGGCCGCTGCATCAGCAGCATGCCGATCTCCAGCCACTGCTTCTGGCCGTGGGAGAGGATGCCCGCCGGCCGGTCGCGCAGCGCGGTGAGACCGATGGTGTCGAGCCCCTCCTCGATGCGATCGCGCACCTCGCCATTCATCCGTGCGGTGAGGGTCGGCAGGATGCGCTTGTCGGCGGCCATGGCCAGCTCCAGGTTCTCGAACACGCTGAGCGCCTCGAAGACCGTGGGCTTCTGGAACTTGCGGCCGATGCCGAGACTGGCGATCTCCGGCTCGTTCAGGGTCAGCAGGTCGTGGCGGCTGCCGAACCACACCGAGCCGGTGTCGGGGCGGGTCTTGCCGGTGATGATGTCCATCATGGTGGTCTTGCCGGCACCGTTGGGACCGATGATGCAACGCAGCTCGCCGTCGTCGATGGTCAGGTTGAGGTTGTCGATGGCCTTGAAGCCGTCGAAGCTCACCGTGACGTCCTCCAGGTAGAGGATCGGGCCGTGGCGCACGTCCACCGGCGAAGCGGCGGGCACCAGGAAGTCGAAGACCCGGTCGCGGTCGGCAAGGGATCTCAGCAGGCTCATGGGGTCACCTCCCCGCCGGTGGCGCCGTTTTGATTGCCGGTCGCGCCGCTGTCATCGTCCCGTCGGCGCCGCTTGAGGCGATAGGCGAGCAACCCCGCCACGCCCTTGGGCAGGAAGACCGTGACCAGCACGAAGAGCCCACCGAGGGCGAAGAGCCAGGCGTCGGGCATGGCGCCGGTGAAATAGGTCTTGGCGTAGTTGACCAGTATCGCCCCGATTACCGCCCCGTAGAGGGTCCCCCGGCCGCCCAGCGCCACCCAGAGCACGATCTCGATGGAGAAGAGCGGCGAGAACTCGCTGGGGTTGATGATCCCCACCTGGGGCACATAGAGGGCGCCGGCGAGCCCCGCCAGCATCGCCGAGACCACGAAGACGAAGAGCTGGAAGCGCTCCACCCGGTAGCCGAGAAAGCGCGTGCGCGCCTCGGCATCACGGGTGGCCACGCAGACCCGGCCGAGCTTGCTCGTCACGATGGCCCGGCACACGACGTAGCCCAGCGCCAGCGCCACGCCGCTGGCCAGAAAGAGCCCCAGCCGCGTCTCGTTGCTGCGCAGGTTGAAGCCCAGGATCTCGCGGAAGTCGGTCAGTCCGTCGCTGCCGCCGAAGCCCATCTCGTTGCGGAAGAAGGCCAGCATCAGGGCGAAGGTGAGCGCCTGGGTGATGATGGAGAGATAGACACCGGTGACCCGGGAGCGGAAGGCCAGGAAGCCGAACACCAGCGCCAGCGCCCCCGGCACCAGCAGCACCATCAGGAAGGCGAACCAGGCCATGTCGAAGCCGAGCCAGTACCAGGGCAGGCTCTCCCAGCTCAGAAACACCATGAAGTCCGGCAGCACGGGATCGCCATACACCCCGCGGTCGCCGATCTGGCGCATCAGGTACATGCCCATGGCGTAGCCGCCCAGCGCGAAGAAGGCGCCGTGGCCCAGGCTCAGGATGCCCAGATAGCCCCACACCAGGTCTACCGCCACCGCGAGCAGTGCGTAGCTGAGGTACTTGCCGAAGAGGTTGACGGTATAGGCGTTGACGTGGAGCGGATGGCCCTGGGGCACCGCCACATGCAGCAGCGTCACCAGGGTCATGGCCGCCAGCAGCACGCCGAGGAACAGCTGCGTCGAGCGCTCGCCGAAGGGGCGCGTCAGCCAGAAGTGTGTGGAATGCATCGTTTAGCCCTCCGCCGCCCGGCCCTTCTGCGGGAAGAGTCCGCGGGGGCGCTTCTGAATGAACAGGATGATGAAGACGAGCACGATGATCTTGGCCAGCACGGCGCCCGCCCAGGGCTCCAGCACCTGGTTGATCACGCCCAGCGACAGGCCCGCCACCAGGGTGCCCCAGAGGTTCCCGACGCCGCCGAACACCACCACCATGAAGGAGTCGATGATGTAGCTCTGACCCAGGTTGGGCCCCAC
Source organism: Halomonas sp. BM-2019 (assembly GCF_017584085.1). NCBI lineage: Bacteria > Pseudomonadati > Pseudomonadota > Gammaproteobacteria > Oceanospirillales > Halomonadaceae > Halomonas > Halomonas sp. BM-2019. The sequence goes on along the minus strand of NZ_CP071922.1, from coordinate 1,812,030 downwards.
GTTGGTGAGCTGGGAGAGCGCCACCCCGGCGAGCCCCGCCACCCCGGAGCCCAGGGCGAAGGTGAGGATATCGACCCGGGTGGCGCGAATGCCCATGGAGCGCGCCATGGCGCGATTCTGGGTCACCGCCCGCACCTCCAGCCCGAGCCGGGTGCGGCGCATGATCAGCACCAGTGCGGCGAACACCGCCAGGGCGAAGGCGATCACCACCATGCGGTTCAGCGTCAGCGAGAGGGCGTCATTGATGGCGATGGAGCCGCTCATCCACTCCGGGGAGACCACGGTGCGGTTCTGGGGCGAGATCAGGGTGCGCACCAGCTGCTGCAGGATCAGGCTGATGCCGAAGGTGGCCAGCAGGGTCTCCAGGGGCCGCCCCTTGAGGAACTGGATCACCCCGCGCTCGATGGCGATGCCGGCCAGCGCCGCCACCATGAAGCCGGCGGGAATCGACAGGATCAGCGCGAGGCCCGGCTGGCCGGGCAGCAGCTGCTGCATCACCCAGGTGGTGTAGGCGCCGAGCATGATCAGCTCGCCGTGGGCCATGTTGATCACCCCCATCACCCCGAAGGTGATGGCCAGGCCGATGGCCGCCAGCACCAGCACAGAGCCCAGTGAGAGCCCGAAGTAGAGGGTCTCGGCGGCACGGTTGACCTTGAGCATCTGCTCGATGCCGTTCAAGGCGTTGCGGGCGGCATCGGCCAGCACCGGGTCGTCACCGTTCGCCGCCTGGCTCTCTGTCGCGCCCGAAGCCGCGCGTGCAAGGGCCACCCTGACTCGGGGGTGCAGGCTGCCCTCGAGGTCGGCCACGGCGGCCACCTCGCCCTGCTCCAGGCGGTGGATGGCCAGTGCCTGGGTCAGGCGGCGGCGCACCCGGGCGTCCTCCTCGCCCTCGATCACCTCGGCCAGGGGCGTTGCCAGGTCGGCGTCCACCTCGCCGAGCAGCCGCTCGGCGGAGGCGCGGCGCAGTCTCAGGTCCGCCGAGTAGAGGTCCACCACGGCGATGGCGCTGCGCAGCTGGTTGCGCAGGGCGTTGTTGATGCCGATACGGTCGAGATCGCGGCGCGACATCTCGCCCAGCGCCTCGCCGGTCAGGGCGTCCTGCACCGGCCAGTTGCGGCCGCGGTTGTCCAGCACCACCACGAAGCGGCCGTCATCGGCGCGCTGCAGGCGGCCGTCGAGCAGGGCCTGGAGCCAGTCCCGGGCGCGCTCGTCATCGCTGGCCACGATGGCCTCGATGGCGCGACCCTTGGCGGGGAAGCTGTCGACGTCGAGCGCTTCAAGCAGCTCGATGGCCGCCGAGTCGTCGGCCGAGGGCTGGGCCTGGGCGCCCAGCGGCACGGCCAGCAGCACCAGCAGCCAGAGTAAAAGGAGACGCCTCATGGGTTCATCCTTTGCATTAGGGAGTCACGAAGTGGGTAAAGCGGGCGTGCGCTCCGCCCAGGGCCATCGCAGCTGGCAGGCTGTTCCGGCGACAGGCCTGCGAGGGGGCACTGTAAACCCATCCCTGGGCGCTGCCGATGCCATCCCTAGCATAGGACCCCTCTTCGACCTGTCCCCGGCGCCTTGCGCTTGATGCGACGCCGGGAGCGGGCGTTACTCGGCGAGGGCGGCCTCGGCCTCCTCGGCGGCGGTGCTGCCGCCGCAGCGGCCGGTGGCCACGTTGAAGTTGCCGCAGCGCATGGGCGCCTGCCAGTCGGCCATCAGGTCGCGCGAGCCGGGCAGGAAGTCGGACCAGGCATCGCCGGCCACGGTGGACGGGGTCTGCCAGACGATATCGAACTGGCCGTTGTCCTGGACCTCGCCGATCAGCACCGGCTTGGTGATGTGGTGGTTGGGCATCATGGCCGCATAGCTGCCGGAGAGGTTGGGCACCACCACGCCGATGATGGCGTCCTTGATGGCGTCGGGGTCGGTGGTACCGGCCTTGCGCACCGCCTCGGCCCACATGTTGAAGCCAATGTAGTGGGCCTCCATAGGATCGTTGGTGACCGCCTCCTCGTCGCCGGTCCACTCGATCCAGGCGTCGATGAAGTCGTAGTTGGCGTCGGTGTCGACGCTCATGAAGTAGTTCCAGGCGGCCAGGTGGCCCACCAGCGGGGCGGTGTCGATGCCGGTCAGCTCCTGCTCGCCCACCGAGAAGGCGATGACCGGGATGTCGCCGGCATCCACCCCCTGGTTGCCCAGCTCCCGGTAGAAGGGCACGTTGGCATCGCCGTTGATGGTGGAGACCACCGCGGTGGGCTTGCCCTCGCTGCCGAAGCGGCGCACCTCGGCGACGATGTTCTGCCAGTCGGAGTGTCCGAAGGGTGTGTAGTTGACCAGGATGTCCTCGTCGGCGATGCCGTGCTCTTCCTTGAGGAAGGCTTCGAGGATACGGTTGGTGGTGCGCGGATAGACGTAGTCGGTGCCGAGCAGCGCGAAGCGCTCGATGCCCATCTCGTTGATCAGGTACTCCACGGCGGGGATCGCCTGCTGGTTGGGTGCCGCGCCGGTGTAGAAGACGTTCTCGGAGGACTCCTCCCCCTCGTACTGCACCGGATAGAAGAGCAGGCCGTTGAGCTCCTCGAAGACCGGCAATACCGCCTTGCGCGACACCGAGGTCCAGTTGCCGAACACCACGTCCACCTCGTGCTGGGCGAGCAGCTCCCGGGCGCGCTCGGCGAACAGCGGCCAGTTGGAGGCCGGGTCCACGACCACCGCCTCGAGCTGGCGGCCCAGCAGCCCCCCCTGCTCGTTCTGCTTCTCGATCAGCATCTCCACGGTGTCCTTGAGCACTGTTTCGCTGATCGCCATGGTGCCGGAGAGGGAGTGCAGGATGCCCACCTTGATGGGGTCGTCGTCGGCCAGGGCCTGGCCGCCTGCGCCCAGCAGGGAGGCGGTGAGCAGCGCCGTGGCGAGGGGGCGCATCCGCAGGGTCTTGGGTCGGGATAGGGTCACGAGAGTCTCCTTGATCCCCGCGCGGGGGTCGTTGTGGTACGGCGATGCCGAATCGGCAAGAAGATAAAGCAAGGGGTGCGCCATAGTGAGCCATTCTCAAAGTAACCCTTCAATGACAAAAGGTTAGGAATGATCGATACGGCGCTACAGAATCCCGCCCGCACCGAACAGGTGCAAACAGCGTCTGGCGGGGCGCCGGCCATGCACCACGCATCGCCTCGCGCCCACCCTCCTGCACCATGTCGGTGCGGCGCAGCGGTGCGACGGTGCGGAACCACGGGCACAACGACGCGGGGCGCCGGTCTGACCGGCGCCCCTTTGTGGCCTATCTCGTTCGCTCCTGGTGACTACCAGCAACTAAAGGTGTGGTACCCGCACCAGGCCCTCCCCGCATCGGCAAAGATCGATCAGACGACATGGACGCACGCCGAAGCGGGAGTGCGCGTGTCCATGTTGCGCCCCCGATTCAGGTGATCATCGATCTCGGCCGCGGAGCCGATCATGCGACCGTAGAGGAAGACGCTGAAGGCTGCCGTCTCGAGGTCTCGCTCGGTCAGCTCGCCAGACGTGTAATCCTTCCACAGAATCGCGAGCAGCAGCGCCGCGATCACCGCGTCGACGTTGACGCAGAAGACGTAGCGGCTGGCACCCACGTCATACAGCGCTTGCACGAGCTCACGGTAGAAGGCATGGAAGATATTGTAGTCGCCGCGCTTCGCCATGAACTCCGCGATGAAGCGCTCGCGCGGATCGTAGTTGACCGGCTTGCCCTTGAAGATCGGGTGGTGGACGCCGGGCAAGGCGCGGACCTCGGTCCCGATCTCCTTGGCCTCGGCCTTCTCACGCTTGTAGGCGCGGGCGAAGTCGTTGGCCATGGCCTTGAGGTCGATGCCGTGGCTCGGGTCGGTAGGGTCGATGAGCCCCTTGCCCTTGAACTGGTCGAGCAGGAAGGCCATCCCCTCGAAGCCGTTGCCGCCGTGGCTGTAGCCGGTGTGAGTGAGAAATCCCACCATGGCCTTGTTGATCTGCACGCGCTCAGGGGTCTGAGGTCCGTCAGCCGAGACCGCCCCCTTGGCGCCTTGTGCCGAGATCGAGCCTGGGCCGTTGGAGATCAGCAGACCGACGAGGACCTGGAGCGGCAACGCCTCGTCGCGGGTCGGCTTCTTGCCGGTCATGGCGAGGAAGCAGAGATCCGCCATGGTCCATTGGCCAAAGCGCTCGTCGCGCGGAATGCCACACAGCGAACCGGGCTGGTGGTGGGAACCCGGGATCGTCGCGCCGACCATCACGCCGTAGAGGCGTAAATACCAGGGCAACGTCTCCGCGGTCAGGCGCGAGATGCGTTTGCGCATGAGGGGACCCCAGGCGATGGTCAGACTGATCGCGGCGAGGATGGCATCCCGGGAGAGGCGACCGTTCAGGGTTGCAAGGTATTTGAGGAAGACCGACTTGCCACCGCGCGCCTTGACGGCGGCGAGCATCGCCTCGGGGCGGGGGTCGTCAGCCTCGGCCTCGGAGGCGAGAAAGAGCGCGCGGGTGGCGGCGTCCATGGTGATCGCCGAGGTGTCGAACTCCTCGCTATGGCCGTCCCGCAGGCCGGAATGCGCAAAGAGGTCGATCAGCGCGCTGGTGCAGGCCAACGCGCGCTCGATCCGCTTCGGTCCGACGATCGCGGCGGCCGCCGCCATGATGGCGTTGGGCGCATTGCCCGCGTCCCGCGCGGCGTCGGCAGCCACGAGGATCGGGTCACCGACCAGGTTCACCTCCGCCGCCACCGCCACATCGAGCATGGCACGATCGTTCTCGCCGGCGATCTCGTGGACCAGTGGCAATGCAAAGTTGGCCTCCAGCGGATCGAGCGCAAGGTCGAGCACTGAATAGCCGTGTACGCTGGTCACCTGGGTGGTGGGGTCCATCACCGAAGCACCGGATTTGTCCTTCATGGTCTGGCGGGCGATCACCGCACCAACCTGGCGCTTGAGCACGGCGATCTGGGTCGCATAGGGCTCACTCGGCGTCACCGGGGGCATGACGAGTTCGGGGGGCAGCGCCAGACCCTGGTCGTTGGCGATCCAGGGCTTGAGCGCGAGGCTGCCCGTCGAGGCGAAATCGGGCGAAACGCCGTTCAGCTCCATCACCGCGGTCAGTGCCATGGGGATGTCGGCGATATTGGTCACCACCGCGCCCTTGGCCGAGACCACCGGGTTGTCGGGCGTGTAGAGGCCGTCAACCCCGAAGGCTTCCATCAACCAGCCCTCCTTGTCTTCCGCCCGGTCGCCCGAGCCGGCCATCGCACCGGCATGGCCGACGGCACGGGTGAGCTTCGACTTCCAGCGGCCGACGACACAGGCAACCGTCGGCTTGCCGAAATCGACACCATACTCGTGATAGCCACCCGGTTCGACATAGAGCACCGCGGCTTTCGAGCGGTCGTCGTTCACCAGCGCATGGGAGAAGTCACGCGCGTTGTAATGGATATAGACGTCCTTCCCACTCGAGATAAGCGTTGTGGTACCCCAGCCTTCGGTCGCGAGATACTGCGCGATGGTGGTGGTGAAGCCTCCCGAGTTCGAGAAGATCGCGACCGAGCCCTTGCGCAGAGACTCCTCGGGACTGTCGCCACCGAGTGCTCCGCCAATACGCACCTGGTTCCAGCTGTCGGCCACACCGAGGCAATTGCCACCGATGATGTCGACGCCATTGGCCTGCCCTATCGCGCGGATCTCGCGCGCATCGTGCACGGCAATCTTTTCGGTAATGATGACAATCTTTTCCAGAGCGTTGTTGACACGAATGAGCTCCGCCACCCCATCGCGCACGCTGGGGGGCGGGAGGTAGACGACGCCTACATTGAAGGTGTGCCCCGCATCCAGGCCCTCACGCACATTATTGAACACCGGAATATCGCCAGCGGGAGTCTTGAGCTTCTGCCCGGTACGCCCCGGCGAGGTACCGAAGACCACGTTGCCCCCCGAGTAGGCATGACTCACCGGTGTCACCGTGCGTGACTCGCCACCCATGATGTTGAGAACACAGACGCGATCCTCTCGCCTCGCCACATCGGCCAGCGAGTGAATGCCGAGATAGTATGGAAAATCCGCAATGCCTTGAAGATACATGATGCTTCTCCCCCTTAAGCCGGTGTCTTGATGCCGAGATGCCGGGCGATCTCGGCACGGCCTCCGTCACGCATCCACAGATCGAGATTCTTCGCGTAGCTCACCACTTCCGAGATGGCACTGTCGAAGCCAAAGAAGCGGTAGGGCACGCCAAGGCTGTCCAGCGTGTCGCCAAGGTTGCCCATGCCACGTACCAGGTTTGGCCCACCGCGCCCGACGACGACATAGAGCGGTGTCGGCCCGTACTCCGCGAAATGCTCGCGCAGCGCATCGCCCATGCCCCGGAAGGTCTCGAGGATATCCGTGTTGTTCGACTTCCCCCCGATGATGAACAGCACATTGGTCTGGGCAAGGAAATGCCGATAGCAGATCGCGGCCACCGACTTCATCTTTTCATAGGGAGGGTTGCCACCGAAATCCGAGGAGATGATCGCGGCGTCCCCCAGCACCTCGGTCACCAGGCTATTGGCACCACCGCCGAAGGTTGGCGCCAGGATGGTGCCCTTGTCGTTGATCACAAAGACATCCGACTGGCCCTGGTGGGTACGAAGCCGGTTCACTTCCTGCTCGAAGGCCGAGACGTCGGCGGCGAAGATCTGTTCGGGCAGGCCCAGCCGCCCCACCCGGGGATCATCGCGGTCAAAGCCACATTTGAAGTCGCAAGCAACCGGTATCAGCCGGCCGTCGCGGCCGGGGCGCATGCGGATGGGGTTCAGTTCCAGCGTGGTCATACCATAGTGATGCACCAGCTCCCAGAGCTTGGGCAGGTGCTGCACCAACGGCGAGATGATCTCCTTCGGCGCACCGATGTCGCTCAGTGCATTGGCCACCACGAAGGCCTTGAGACCCGTCAGCGCCTCGAAAGGCACGGTGGCGATCTCGGATTTGTCCAGCTCCTCGATATCGACGCCGCCGCGGTGGGTCAGGGTTATGGTCGGCGCCCGGAAGCGGCTCTCGTCGGAGATGGAAAAATAGACCTCGTGCTCGGCCGGCACGCCGGCCTCGAATGTCACCCCGTTCGCCTTGGCGTAGGCATTGCCGTGGCGATGCTCGGCGAAATAGAGTCGCTCCTTTTCCGCCATGGCGGTGCGCAGATCGCTCGCCTTGCCGATAAGCCCCGCCTTGCCCTTCTTGCCGACGCCACCGCGGAACAGCGGCTTTATGAAGATCAACCCGTGGCGAGCGATCAAATCCTGAATCTGGTCTTCAGTCGCATCGGGCCCAAGCACTTCCGAGGTCGGAAACCCGACATGATTGAGAAGTCTTGCCCCTTGTAGCATTCCGGTAAGCTGCATATTATTTTCTCCAATAGACCACTGCTTTCAGGTAAAAAATCCAGCAAGCGGCAGAAAAGCAAGAGTCTCTATTGCCCCTTGCCATCCTGGCGCCCTCCTCTTCGATCTACGGCCAATGACAAGGTCGTCAACAGGGCACGGCGAACCATGGCTGGCGTAAAAAAGGGGTATCGAAAGAGTTGATACCCCAAATGATTGGCTGAGTTCTGTATGCCTGTCGGCATCGACAAGTCACTTTAATGGCTTATCTGGTGGCGCGTGACCTGGTCCTGGCCTTGCGCAGCAGCGGCAGGCCCAGGGAGAGCAGTGCCACCGCCAGCAACGCCAGCGAGATCGGCTTGTCGATGAAGGTCATCCAATCGCCGCCGGAGATCTGCAGGGCCCGGCGCATGGACTCCTCCATGATGCTGCCGAGGATCAGCGCCAGGATCAGCGGCGCCGCCGGGAAACCGAACAGGCGCATGCCCAGGCCCAGCAGGCCGAAGCCGAGCAGCAGCAGCAGGTCGAAGACGCTGAAGCTCATGCCGTAGACCCCCACCATGCAGAAGATCAGGATCAGCGCCAGCAGCAGCGGCCTGGGCAGATCGAGCACCTTGGCGATCAGCGGGATCAGCGGCAGGTTGAGCACCAGCAGGAAGATGTTGCCCAGGTACATGCTGGCCACCACCCCCCAGAAGACATCGGGACGGTCCACCAGCATCGTCGGCCCCGGCGAGACCCCCATCACCAGCAGGGCGCCGAGCAGCACGGCGGTGGAGCCGGAGCCAGGCACGCCGAGGGTCAGCAGCGGCACGAAGGAGCCGGTGCAAGCGGCGTTGTTGGCCGCCTCGGGTGCCGCCACCCCCTTGATATTGCCCTTGCCGAAGGTGTCACCGTCCTTGGCCAGGCGCTTCTCCATGCTGTAGCCGAGGAAGGAGCCGATGGTGGCACCGGCGCCCGGCAGCACCCCGGTGAAGAAGCCGAGCACCGAGCTGCGCGCCACGGGCGCGGCGATCTGCCCGGCTTCCTGCCTGGTGAGCTTGAGCGAGCCGATGGCCGTGCGCGGCTGCTCCTTGCCACCACCGCCCCTAAGCAGCATGTAGAACACCTCGGCCAGGGCGAAGATGCCCAGCGCCACCACCAGGAAGTCGATACCGTCGAGCAGGTGAACGGCACCGAAGGTGTAGCGCTCGGTGCCGGTCTGCAGGTCGATGCCCATGATCGAGATCATCACCCCCACCACGGCGGCGATCAGCCCCTTGACCAGCGACTTGTCGGAGAGCGACACCACCGCCGTGAGGCCCAGCACCATCAGCGAGAAGTACTCGGCGGGCCCGAAACTCACCGCCACCCGGCCGAGCAGCGGCGCCACCAGCATCAGGAAGATGATGGAGACGGTGCCACCGATGAAGGAGGCGTAGGCGGCGATGGCCAGGGCCTTGCCGGCCTGGCCCTGCTTGGCCATCGGGTAACCGTCGAAGGAGGTGGCCACGGTCCCCGCCACTCCGGGCGCATTGAGCAGGATCGAGGAAGAGGAGCCGCCGAAGATGGCACCGTAGTAGACCCCGGCCATCAGGATCAGCCCCGAGGAGGGATCCATGCCGAAGGTCAGCGGGATCATCAGCGCCAAGGCGCTGATCGGGCCGAGCCCCGGCAGCATGCCGATGATGGTACCGGCGAAGACCCCGGCGAAGACGTAGAGGATATTGATCGGCTCCAGCGCGATGCTGAAGCCGTACATCAGATTGCTGAAAGCTTCCATGGGATCAGTCTCCGTCCGGTCAGATCGGCAGCACGCCGGTGGGCAGGTAGACGCCCATGAGCCGGGTCAGGGTCAGGTAGAGGAACAGCACCACGCCCAGCGACACCGCCAGGTTGATGCCGTGACGGGCATAGCCGAAGTACCAGCCGAGGCCGAAGACCAGCGTCGTGGAGGCCAGCACGAAACCCGCCGGCACCAGCAGCAGCGCGAAGGCGGCGATGGCCAGGGCGGTGATCACCACCCGCGACCAGGGACGCAGCAGCAGCGGCGCCTTGGCCTCGGCCGCCGCCTCGTCGTCGGGCTGGGGCTCGCCGGTGGCGGGCGCCTCGAGGAAGAGCAGCACGGAGAGGCCCAGCAGAGTGAAGCCAAGCACCTTGGGGAAGAGGTCGGAGTCGATGGGCCGCGGCAGCGGGAAGGTCGGAATCTGCCAGGCCATGGCCAGATAGCCTACCGACAGCAGCGCCAGCAGCAGCGCGATGATCTGGTTGGAGTTGAGTCGTGTCATGGGAACCTGCCCGGGGCACGGAGGTGCCGGTGCATGGGTACGGGGTCACCCGGGAGCGAGAGCTCCCGGGAGGGATCAGGGGGTGTGAGGACGCGGGATCACTGGCTCAGCAGGCCGAGGTCACCCAGGATGGTGCTGAACTGTTCCTTCTGTTCGTCCAGGAAGGCGCCGAACTCTTCGCTGGCCTGGTAGGCATCGAGCCAGCCCAGCTGGTCGCGGGCCTGGGCCCAGGCCTCGGTCTCCTGCATGCGAGCGAAGAGATCCTCGTAGTAGGCCACCGCCTCGGCGGGCATGTCCGGCGCACCCAAGACACCACGCCAGATGTCGAAGGTGTATTCGATGCCCTGCTCCTGGTAGGTGGGAACATCGGCCAGTACCCCGCTCAGCCGCTCGGGGGACGAGACGCCGAGTGCCCGCAGCTGGCTGCCCTCGCCCAGTTGACCGGAGGCTTCGCCGGCGCCGGTGATCCCGGCCGCCACATGGCCGCCCATCACATTGGTCAGGACCTCGCCGCCGCCGGAGAAGGCGATGTAGTTGACGTCGGCGGCCCCCAGGCCGGCCGCGGCGGCCAGGCCGGCCATGGAGATATGGTCCATGGAGCCCGGCGCGCTGCCACCGCCGATGCTCAGCCTCGGGTTCTCGGCGAGGGCCGCGAACGATGGAGTAGTCGGTGATCAGCCGGGCGATGGGGGTGAAGGCGGTATGGTCATAGCGCGAGGCGCCGGCCAGGGGCACCAGGATGATGGGCGGGCTGGTGGCGAACAGCTTGTGCGGATTGCCCGAATCGCGGGCGATCTGCGCCCAGGCCACGGCACCGCCGCCACCGGGCGTGTTGATGACGCCGAAGCTGCGCTCGGCCAGGCCTTCCTCCTGGATGACCCGGGCGGTGGTGCGTGCCAGGGTGTCCCAGCCACCGCCGGGATTGGCCGGGGCGATGAACTCGATGTTGCGGGCCGGGGTCCAGTCGTCGGCCTGGGCCGCCGTGGCCAGGCCGGTCAGGGCGACCAGCGGCAGGACGATGGCGGTAAGGCCTTTGGTAGTGAATCTGGCAGTCATGGTGTTCTCCTCGAGAGGGAATCGTTGTTATGGGAAGCGGCTCCGAGAGCGTGCAGAGCAGACGTTAGAGGAGCGGCGCCATGGATCACAACCTTGTGAACATAATGAAGAAAAAGAGCGTTCTGGGCATTTAGTCCATTCTGCTCACGGCGGCAGTGTCCCCTACCCCTCCTCGTACCAGAGGCTCGCCTCCCCCACCAGGCGATAGCGGCGCTCCGGCCTGCCCACATCACCATAGCCCAGCTCGGCCTCCACCACCTGCACCGAGACCAGAAACTCCAGGTAGCGCCGTGCCGTGGAGCGGCTGGCGCCCATGGCCTTAGCCACCTGCATGGCCGCCAGGGGCTCCGGCGCCGCCTCCAGAGCCGCCACCACGACCCGCAGGGTCAGCCGGTCGATGCCCTTGGGCAGCTGGCGGCGCTTCCCGGGTGCCGCGGCCCCCCCTGCCGTCCCCTGGGGCTGCACCCGGGCCAATACCCGGTCGAGCTCCTCCTGGCTCATCTCGCCGCGGGCCGCCAGGGCCGCCCGCTCGCGGCGGAAGCGTGTCAGCATCTGCGCCATGCGCGTCGCCTCGGCGGGCTTGATCAGGTAGTCGAAGACGCCACCACGCAGGGCTTCGCTGATGGTGTCCACCTCCCGGGCCGCGGTGACCATCACCACGTCCATGTGCAGATAGTCGCGACGCAGGAGCCACAGCAGCTCCAGCCCCTCCACGTCGGGCAGGTAGGCATCCAGCAACACCAGGGCGATCTCCTCGGCATGCCGGGCCAGCAGCTCCCGCGCCTCGGTGCCGGAGCGCGCCATGCCCACCACCCGGAACCCGGCGCTCTGCTCGATGAAGGCGCGATGGATCTCGGCGATGCGGAAGTCGTCTTCGATGATCAGGATTCCATAGTCCTGACGAGTGGCGCCCTGGTGGTCGGCGCGGCGGGGGACATCCCCCGGGGTCGGCATGTCGGGACCTGGCATCTTTCCTCCACTGGCGTACACGGTTTTATTCTTGAAAGCCGGGGCTTGTCGTCAGGGATCACTCGGCAACCGTCGCCGGCGCGCGGCACAGCGCCCGGTCGAGAACCACCGCGAAGCAGGCCCCGCCCAGCTCACTCTCCTCCAGGGTGATGGCACCGCCGTGCTCGGCACACAACCGCGCCACCAGCGCCAGGCCGATGCCGCGATGCCGGCCGGGCTTGGTGGAATAGCCCTCCTCGAAGATCCGCTCCACATGCTCGGGGGGCACCCCGGGGCCATTGTCCTCCACCTCGATCAGCAGCTGCTCACCCAAATCGGTGAAGAACAACCGTACCCACGGCCCCTTGCCGTCGCGCCCTTCTCCCTGGCGAGCGGCATGGCAGGCATTGTCGATGAGATTGCCGAGTACCGTCATCAGCACCTCCTGGCCGGCGGCGGTCAACGGCAACGAGAGCGAGCTCTGGTCGTCGATCTCAAGCACCACGCCCAACTCCCGGGCGCGGGTCAGCTTGCCGAGCAGGGTACCGCTGATCACCGGATCGGCCACATGGCCCATCAGGAAGCTCATCTGGGCCTGGGCACGCTCGGTCTCCTGGTGGATCAGCGCCAGGGCATCGGCCACGCGATCGAGCTGCAGCAGTCCCGAGATGGTGTAGAGCTTATTGGAGAACTCATGGGCCTGGGCGCGCAGCATGTCCACGTCGCGGCTGGCGGCGGAGAGAGCATCGGAGAGCTCGACGATCTCGCGCCGGCTACGGAAGGTGGCTACCGCCCCCTCGATCTCACCGACATGGCGCACCGGCACACGGTTGACCACCACAGGATGGTCGCCGAGCCACATCTGCTGGTCGAACTGCTGCTCGCCGCTCGCCAGCACCTCGCGCAGCCGCGAGTTGGGCACCACCTCCTGGATCGGCCGCCCCAGCACCTCCCCCGCCTCGGGCAGGTCGAGGAAGCGCCGCGCCTGCTGGTTGACCAGGGTGATCTCGCCCTCGCGGTTCACCGCCAGGATGCCCTCGTGGATCGACTGCAGGATCGCCTCTTTCTCCATGGCCAGCCGCGCGATCTCGTGAGGCTCGAGCCCCAGGATCACCCGCTTGAGATGATGGGAGAGGCCATAGGCGCCGGCGAAGCCGAGCACCACCATGGCCGCCACCAGCCACCAGCCGAGGCTGGTGTGGCGGCCCACGTCCAGGGCCACGCGATCGAGCATGAAGCCCACCGAGACGATGCCGATGATGTTGCCCTCGGCATCGAACACCGGGGTCTTGCCGCGCATGGCCTCGCCCAGCGAGCCCTCGGCCTCGGAGACGTAGGACTCCCCGTCGATCAGCGCGCGGTCATTGTCGCCGCCCACCATGGGCAGGCCGATGCGCTGGGGCAGCGGATGGGAGTAGCGGATGCTGTCGGCGTTGCCCACCACCACGTAGCGGGCGCCGGTGTCTCGGCGGATGCGCTCGGCGATGGGCTGGATGGTGGCGCTGGGGTCGGGATCGTCGAAGGCCGCGACCAGCTCGGGAACGGCCGCCACGCTCTGGGCCACCGCCAGGGCACGCTGGCCCATCTGGTCGCTGATGATCTCGGCCTTGCGGTGGTTCAGGTAGGCGCCCTGAGCCAGCAGCATGGCGGCCAGCAGCACCCCCACCAGCAGCATCACCTGCAGGCGGAAACTGCGCATCAGCCAGTGGCGCCGCGGGCGCTGGTGGCGCAGGCGCCTCACCTCGGCGAGGGCATCCTTGGAATGAGCCGTCATGACGGGCTCCCGACGACCGTGACGCCGTTATTGTCGCACGGGGGAGCCCCTGCGGGCACTCGAGGGACCCACTTCAGCCGCGGCTGCCGGTCTCCCAGCCGCTGGCCACCGCCCGTTCGGCCTGGAACCAGGCCAGGGCATCGTGCAGGGCCACCACCCCGCCGACGATGATCAGGGTGGGTGGATGCAGGGTCGCCCCGGCCAGCCGCGCCGGCAGGTCGGCCAGGGACCCGCGGTGCACCCGCTGGCGGGCCGTGGTGCCCTGCTCGACCAGCGCCACCGGGGTCGTCGGCGCCAGGCCGTGGGCCACCAGCTGGCGGCAGATCTCTGGCAGGCCATGCAGCCCCATGTAGAAGACCAGCGTCTGGCCCGAGCTGGCCAGGGCCGGCCAGTCCAGCTCGGCGCTGCCGTCCTTGAGATGGCCGGTGATGAAGCGTACCGACTGGGCATGGTCGCGAT
>NZ_CP071922.1:1793278-1797960 GCF_017584085.1 Halomonas sp. BM-2019 | reverse complement strand
GGGCCTTGCCCACGTAGTGCCGCTCGGCCCGCGGATTGGCCAGGGCGAGAACCTCGGCGCTGACCAGCCGATCGTGGAGTATCACCTCGGCCTGCTGGAGGCGACGCAGCGCCTTCAGGGTCAGCAGTTCCGGATCCCCAGGGCCGGCCCCCACCAGGCTGACGCTGCCCGGCGCCATCGCGGAGCCTGGGGGGTTGTGGGGAGAGGGTCCCTCCGACATATTCCATTACCTCCAAAATAATCCCGCACCATATTCCGAAAGGTAATGATTTTACCCTGCGCCTGCCACTCTCCATCCGCTCCGAGCTTATAACCCTTCGCCCCGCTGCCCGAACGCCATCGCCCCCGCCTCACTCCGCCTTGAGCACGCCGCGGCGGATCTGGTCCTCCTCGATGGATTCGAACAGGGCCTTGAAATTGCCCTCGCCGAAGCCCTCGTTGCCCTTGCGCTGGATGATCTCGAAGAAGATCGGCCCGATCACCGTTTCGGTGAAGATCTGCAGCAGCACCCCCTCGTCAGGGCCGCCGTCCACCAGCAGGCTCAACTCGCGCAGCTCCGCGACGTTTTCCTCGTGGTTGGGGACGCGGGCGTCGACCTTCTCGTAGTAGGTGTCCGGCGTAGTGAGGAAGGTCACCCCGTTGGCTCGCAGCGCGCGCACCGTGGCATAGATGTCGTCGGTGGCCATGGCCAGGTGCTGGATCCCCTCGCCGTTGTACTCGCGCAGGAATTCGGCGATCTGGGAGCTGTCATCCGCGGACTCGTTGATCGGGATATGCATCTTGCCGCAGGGAGCGGTCATGGCCCGGGAGTGCAGCCCGGTCATCTTGCCCTCGATATCGAAATAGCGGATCTCGCGGAAGTTGGCGATGCGGGTATAGAAGTCGGCCCAGACGTCCATCTGGCCCCGGTCGACGTTGTGGGTCAGGTGGTCGAGCACCCTGAGCCCCACGCTGTGGTCGGTGGCGCTGCGCCCCGGGATCGGCTCGAAATCGATGTCGTAGATGGTGCGCCCGGCGTCATCGACCTTGTCGTCGACGAAATAGAGCAGCGAGCCGCCGATGCCCTTGACCGCCGGGATGCCTACCTCACCGGGCCCCACCGGGTTCTCCACCGCCTCGGCCCCGTTGGCGACGGCATGCTCGAACGCCTGGCGGGCGTCGGCGACCTTCCAGGCCATGGCACAGGCGCTGGCCCCATGGATCCGGCCGAATTCGGCGGCATGGCTGCCGGGCTCGGCGTTGAGCACGAAGTTGATGCCCTCCTGCTGGAACAGGAAGACCTCCTTGGAGCGGTGCCGGCGGGTCTCGGTAAAGCCCATCCGGTTGAAGAGTCGGCGCAGGGCCTCGATGCCCTCGGCGGTCGGCGCGGTGTACTCGACGAACTCGAAGCCATCGGTGCCGATGGGGTTGGCCGGCGCGCGTTCGCGGCGGGGCTGGTGGGCGGGTGCGTTCATGGCGGGTCTCCCGGGATCTTGTTGTGGACGTGGCATCGTGGACGTGGCATCGCCTGGCGCGATCTGCCCACAGCCTAGAGCCCCGGGGCCGGTGCCGGAACGCCCGGCGACCGACTCGTCGGGGCCATCGCCCGCCCGTCTCGTCCTTGGTCGTAACGAATTTCTGACACCCGCCCCCGGGCAAGGGATTCCGCCCCCGACGCGGCGAGAATCCATGACGGAGTGTCACGAAAAGTTGACGGCCGAGTTGTCACCGGCTCAGGTCGCCTGGGCTATGCTCAATGCTAACCGGAGCGAGCCGACACGACATCTCCGGACACCGCCGCCCGCCACCGCATGCCTGTCGCCCCTGCCGGACCAGGAGGACGCCATGACCAGTGATCCGGGCATCGGCCCGATTGCCCTCCCCGACACGCGCGCCCGGCGAGTCATCGAGCAGCTGCTGGAGGGCTCCGGCGTTGTCCTCAACGGCCCCGCCCCCCAGGACCTGCGTATCCATCATCCGGACTTCTTCTCGCGGGTGCTGCACCAGGGCACCCTGGGCCTCGGCGAGGCCTACATGGACGGCTGGTGGGACTGCGAGCGCATCGACGAGATGGCCTGCCGGCTGCTGCGCCACGGCCTCGGCGAGCGCGCCCGCCCACCCTCGGAGCGCTTGATGTACCGCCTCCAGACCGGCTTCTTCAACCTGCAGAGCCGGGCACGAGCCTATATCGTCGGCAAGGCCCACTATGATCTGGGCAACGACCTCTTCCAGCGCATGCTCGACCCGACGATGTGCTACTCCTGCGGCTACTGGAAGAGGGCGCGCACCCTGCACGAGGCCCAGCTGGCCAAGCTGGAGCTGGCCTGTCGCAAGCTGGAACTCGAACCCGGCCTGCACGTGCTGGACATCGGCTGCGGCTGGGGCAGCTTCGCCGAACATGCCGCCCGCTACCACGGCGTCGAGGTCACCGGCATCACCATCTCCCGCGAACAGGCCGTGCTGGCCCGGGAGCGCTGCCGGGGCCTGCCGGTGACCATCGAGCTGAAGGACTACCGGGACCTGGCGGAGCGTTACGACCGGATCGTCTCCATCGGCATGTTCGAGCACGTCGGCCATCGCAACTACCCGACCTACTTCCAGGCCGTGGCAGACCACCTGGCCCCCCGGGGCCTGTTCCTGCTGCACACCATCGGCTCCAACAACTCGGAGATCACCGCCGACCCCTGGATCAACAAGTACATCTTCCCCAATGGCGTGCTGCCCTCGGCGATGCACATCGCCCGGGCCAGCGAACCCCATCTGCTGTTCGAGGATTGGCAGAACTTCGGGCCGGACTACGACCCCACGCTGATGGCCTGGCTGGCGAACGTCGACGCCCGCTGGCACGAGATCGCCCACCGCTACAACGAGCGCACCCGGCGCATGTTCCGGTACTACCTCTCGGTCTGCGCCGGCGCCTTCCGCTCCCGAGACCTGCAGCTGTGGCAGGTGGTCTTCTCCCGCCAGCGCCACGGCCGCTACGACGCCCCGCGCTGAGGGCCCTCGGGCGGGGCCTGAGGGCGGAGCACCGGCCCCGACGGCGCCAGGCCGGGCACCACCCGAGAGGGCTCACGCCGCTAGCCGTCCCCCTCGCGAGCCAGGTGCTCGAGGAACCAGCGCGCGGCCTTCGCCTGGACCCGCTCGAGAGTGCCCGGCTCCTCGAAGAGGTGGCTGGCGCCCGGCACCACCGCCAGCTCGCAGGGAGCGCCCAGGCGCGCCATGGCCTGCTCGTTCAAGGCGATCACCTGCCCGTCACGCCCTCCCACCAGCAGCAGGGTCGGGGCCCTGACCCGCGGCAACGCCTCGCCGGCCAGATCGGGCCGACCGCCGCGGGAGACCACGGCCCGCACCCGCCCGGGGCGCTCGGCGGCGGCGATCAAGGCCGCCGCCGCCCCGGTGCTGGCGCCGAACAGGCCGATCGGACGCCCGGCGGTTTGCGTCGCCTCGGCCACCCAGTCCACGGCCCCGGTCAAGCGAGCGCCGATCAGCGGGATGTCGAAGCGCAGCGCCCGGGTACGCTCGTCGATGAGGCTCTCCTCCGGGGTCAGCAGGTCGAACAGCAGGGTCGCCAGCCCCTGGCCGGCCAGGTAGCGCGCCACTTGGCGATTGCGCACGCTGAAGCGGCTGCTGCCGCTGCCGTGAGCGAAGACCACGATGCCCGCGCCGGAGGCCGGCAGCAGCAGGTCTCCCTCCAGGGTGACCCCGGCGGTGGGCAGCACCACCGCCTGCTGGACGATCGACATGGCATGCCTCCCGACGGCTTGGCTCCTCTGCAGTGTAGGCGAGCGCGTCCCGCGGAGGCGACGCCGGGCCAAGCGGCGGCTATACTGGACAGCCAACCAGTATCCGACCCCGGGAGCCCGCCATGATCCAGCAGACACTCCGGCAGGTCTTCGGCCATGCCGACTTCCGCCCCGGCCAGCGACCGGTGATCGAGGCCCTGGTGGCCGGCCGCTCGGCGGCGGCGATCTTCCCCACCGGCTCCGGCAAGTCGCTCTGCTACCAGCTGCCCGCCCTGCACCTGCCCCACCTGACCCTGGTGATCTCGCCGCTGCTGGCGCTGATGCAGGACCAGCTCGCCTTCCTGGCGCGCCACGGGATCGCCGCCGCGAGCCTCGATTCCGGCCAGAGCCGCGAGCAGGCCGGGGCCGTCATGGCCGGCGTCGAGCGCGGCGAGATCCGCATCCTGATGGTCTCGGTGGAGCGCCTCAAGAACGAGCGCTTCCGCGCCTTCATCCGCCGGGTGCCGATCTCCCTGCTGGTGGTGGACGAGGCCCACTGCATCTCCGAGTGGGGCCACAACTTCCGCCCCGACTACCTCAAGCTGCCGGACATCCGCCGCGAGCTCGAGATCCCCCAGGTGCTGCTGCTCACCGCCACCGCCACGCCCCGGGTGATCGACGACATGGGCCGGCGCTTCGCCATCGCGGCCGCCGACGTCACCGCCACCGGCTTCTACCGGCCCAACCTGGACCTGCAGGTGGCGCCGGTGCCCGCCGAGGCTCGGCCCCGCGCCCTGGTGGCCTGGCTGCGCCCGCGGCTCTCGAGCGCGGCCCCCCAGGCCACCATCGTCTACGTGACCCTGCAGCAGACCGCCGAGCGCCTGGCCGCCTACCTGGGCAAGGCGGGGCTGCCGGCGGTGGCCTACCATGCCGGGCTCGACGCCGAGCGGCGCGAGGCGATCCAGCGCGATTTCATGGCCG
>NZ_CP071922.1:1779920-1793178 GCF_017584085.1 Halomonas sp. BM-2019 | reverse complement strand
GAGGCCCTGGTCGGGCGCTTCGCGGGCGAGCGCGGCGCCTTCGTCCAGGCCCTTCTCGATGCCGCCCCCCGGGCGCGCACCTGGCACGCCCTGGACTTCGCGACCCTGGCGCGGCTGGGCGCCGAGCGGGGGCTGGACGTCCGCCGCACCCGGGTGCTGACAGCCCTGGAGTACTTCGTCGACAAGGGGTGGATGACCCTGGAAAGCAAGCAGCTCACCGAGGTCTACCGGGTGCTCGAGGCGCCCCGCGACCCCGCCGCCCTGGCCGACGCCCTCCACGCCTACTTTCGCGACAAGGAGCAGGCCGAGGTCGCCCGGCTGCATGCCATGCTGGCGCTGTTCGAGGCCGACGACTGCCTCACCCGGCGGCTCGCCGAGTGGTTCGGCGATACCCGGGCCCCGGCGCACTGCGGCCACTGCTCCGCCTGCCGCGGCGAGCCCGCCCGGTTGCCGGCCCCGACGTCCCTGGCCCCGCTGGAGAGCCAGGATATCGCGGCGCGCCTGGCGGCCCTGGGCCCGCGGCTCGCCGAGGACAGCGACGGCGGCCCCGCCACGGCGGACCTGCTGGCCCGCTTCCTGTGCGGCATCGCCACGCCCCGCCTCACCCGCCTCAAGGCCAGGCGGCTGCCGGGCTTCGGGGCGCTGGCGGCCTACCCCTACGCCGAGGTGCGCGAGAGCGCCGCGGCCCTGGCAGCGGCCTAAGCGGCGGCCGCTCACCCGGCGCCGGGAATAAGGCCCCGCCGCTGCAGCCAGCGCGTCAGCAGATGCACCGGCACATAGAGGACGAGCGGCCAGAGCGCCATCAGCCCCGCCAGGTAGAGCAGCGGCGGCAGCCACTCCTGGTGCTCCCCGAAGGGGCCATGCACCCAGTTGATGTTGCGCTCGGGGTCGGTGAGCAGGTAGCTCGCCGGCACCGCCAGCCAGGTCAGGGCGGTCTGCCAGGCCAGCGCCCACGGCGCATAGCCGAGCCGCCACAGGGCCAGCCCCACCACCACCGGCAGCACCAGGTGATAGAGCGACATCAGCCGGGTCAGCAGCGGCTGCTCGTCATCGAACATGTACTCGGTGCCGCCGATGGGGTGCACCCCGGTGAGCCAGGCGGTGCCCACGTCCACCGCCCAGAGGCTGCCCACCAGGGCCACCGACAGCCACTGCATGGAGAGCAGCAGGCGATG
Organism: Halomonas sp. BM-2019; assembly: GCF_017584085.1. Taxonomy (NCBI): domain Bacteria; kingdom Pseudomonadati; phylum Pseudomonadota; class Gammaproteobacteria; order Oceanospirillales; family Halomonadaceae; genus Halomonas; species Halomonas sp. BM-2019. Next base: position 1,792,003 of record NZ_CP071922.1, on the reverse strand, counting down.
CTCGCGCCACAGGCCCACCAGGATCAGGAAGCTGGCCAGGTTGCACAGCCAGAAGTAGTTCTGGGGGCCCAGCAGCACCCAGTAAGTGGGCGCCCAGGCGACGATCCAGGCGGTAAAGGCGAGCTTCAGCCAGAGCGGCAAGACCGCGACTGGCGGCTCCCCCCCGATCGGGCGACTCATGCTTCCTCCCCGCCGATCCCGTGGCGCTTGAGCTTGTTGGCGATGGTGGTGTGCGAGACCCCGAGCCGCCTGGCCAGCTGTCGGCTGGAGGGGAAACGGGGATAGAGCGCCGCCAGCACCCGCTGCTCCAGCGCCCCCATGATCTCGGCCAGCGAGCCCTCCAGGGCGATGCCCGCCGGGCCGACGGTCTCGCCGACATCGGGCAGGCGCAGGTGCACGGGCTCGATCACCCCGTCCTCGCACAGCGAGACCGCCTGGAACAGCACGTTCTCCAGCTGGCGGACATTGCCGGGCCAGGGGTAGGCCGCCAGACGGCCCAGGGCCGCGGCCGACAACGAGGGCAGCGGGCAGCCGATCTGGCGGGCCGCCCGGTCGATGAAGTGCGCGGCCAGCCCCTGAATGCCGTCGCGACAGTCGCGCAGCGGCGGTACCGTCAGGCTCAGCACGTTGAGGCGATGGAAGAGATCCTGGCGGAAGCGCCCCTCGGCGCAGAGGCGCGGCAGGTCCTGCTGGGTGGCGCAGATCACGCGCACGTCGAGCCAGGTCTCCTCGTCGCTGCCCACCCGCCGAAAGCCGCCGTCCTGCAGGAAGCGCAGCAGCTTGACCTGCAGGCGCGGGCTCATCTCGCCCACCTCGTCGAGGAAGATGGTGCCGCCGGCGGTGAGCTCCAGCAGCCCGAGCTTGCCCTCGGGGCGGGCCCCCTCGAAGGCCCCCGGCGCGTAGCCGAACAGCTCGGTCTCGGCCATGGACTCCGGCAGGCCGGCACAGTTGAGCGCCATGAAGGGGGCCTGACCCCGGGGGCTCGCCAGGTGGCAGGCCCGCGCCAGCAGCTCCTTGCCGGTGCCGGTCTCACCCTGGATCAGCAGCGGGGCATCCAGGGGGGCCATGCGCCTCGCCTCCCGGGTCAGCGCCTCGAGCGCGGGGCTGGCCTGGAAGATCGACTCGAAGCCGCGCAGCGCCTGCCGCTGCACCTGATAGATGCGCTCGCCGAGGCGCTCGGCGCGATGCAGGGTGACCACGGCCCCGGCCAGCGACGCCACATCGTCATGATGCTCCCGATGCAGCGGCGCGATATCCGCCAGGAAGGTGGTCTCGCCCAGCCGCAGCCGCAGGCCGTTGACCCGGGCATTGTTGCGCCGGATCAGTGCCGGCAGGTCCAGGTCGGGCAGATAGCGGGCCAGCGACAGGCCGGGCACCTCCTCGATGCGCACGCCGAGCAGCTGGCCGGCGGCGCGATTGGCCGCCACCACATGCCCCTCCATGTCGATGGACATCACCGGGTCGCTGAGCGACGAGAGCAGCGCATCGAGCTCCAGGTGGCGGCGCTCGCTGGGCATCAGGCTGACCCGGCGCACGCCGAACACCCCGGGCACCGCCTCCAGCTGCGGCTTCAGGGTGGCCAGCTGGGCGTTGAGCAGATGGGGCACGTGCAGGTAGATGGCGTTGCCGTGTTCGCCGCCCACCTCGCCACGGGCCACGTTGAGGCCGTAGTCGGCGAAGGGGGCGACGATATCGCGCAGGATGCCCACCCGGTTCTGGCAATGAAATCGCAAGCGCATCGGCGGCGGCTCCGCTGGCGAAAAAAGACGTCACGTCGTCGTGACTCTGCCGTCAAGATAACGTTACAGCGCCGATTCAACAATGCCCGCCACCGGGCACCGCGCACCGTTCGCCCCCGCACGGCCCCTGAGTGTCACGATTTCTTTACGGCAGCCCGACGGCTGTCGCGCCGGCACGCCGCCACCCCCGTGCCGAGACGACTCCGGCGCCGCGTCGAGCTTCTAGACTGCGGGTATTCCCCCTCACCCACCGGCTGACGCCGGGGAGACACCGAGATGACGGCCACGACCTCACCCCTGAGTGACCAGGTCAGCAAGACCGGCTACCGTGCCCGGCTGCCCGACGCCCGGGGCCATATCGCCTACAGCGACACCGAGCACGCCACCTGGCAGACCCTGATGCGACGCCAGCTCCCGATCATCGAGGGCCGCGTCTGCCAGCAGTATCTGGACGGCCTGGCGTGCCTGGAGCTGCCGGAGGATCGCATTCCCCAGTTGCCCGAGATCGACCGGGTCCTGGAGGCCGCCACCGGCTGGCGCACCGTCCAGGTGCCGGCGCTGATTCCCTTCGACACCTTCTTCGACCTGCTGGCCAACCGCCGCTTCCCGGTCGCCACCTTCATCCGCACCCCCGAGGAGCTGGACTACCTGAAGGAGCCGGATATCTTTCACGAGATCTTCGGCCACTGCCCGATGCTCACCGACCCCTCCTTCGCCGAGTTCACCGCCACCTATGGCCGTCTGGGCAAGGCCGCCACCTCCAGGGAGCGGGTCTACCTGGCCCGGCTCTACTGGCTGACCGTGGAGTTCGGCCTGGTCGACACCCCGCAGGGGCGGCGCATCTACGGCGGCGGCATCATCTCCTCGCCCAAGGAGACCCGCTACGCCCTCACCGAGGAACCCGAGCACCTGCCCTTCGATCCCGTCGAGGCGATGCGCACCCCCTACCGCATCGACATCCTCCAGCCCCTCTACTATGTGCTTGACGACCTGCGCACCCTGCACGACCTTTCCCGTCAGGACATCATGGGCATGGTCTACCGGGCCATGGCGCTCGGGCTCCATGCGCCGCGCTTCGAACCGGCGCCGGAGCGCAGCCGGGCGAGCTGACGCCCCGGTCCGCGTTCGACCTGCTTTACGTTCCCTACCCCAGCCAGGAGGATGAGTCATGAGCCAACTGTCCCAACAGCGGTGCGAGGCGTGCGAGAAAGGCGCTCCCACCGTCAGCGACGCCGAGATCGCGCTGTTCAAGCCCGAGGTCCCCGAGTGGAAGATCGTCGAGCGCGATGGCATCATGCAGCTGGAGCGGGCCTTCACCTTCCCCGACTTCAAGCAGGCGCTGGCCTTCACCCATCGCGTCGGCGAGCTCGCCGAGGCGGCGGGCCACCACCCGGCCCTGCTGACCGAATGGGGCAAGGTCACCGTGACCTGGTGGTCACACAAGATCAGGGGCCTGCACAGGAACGACTTCATTCTTGCCGCCAGAACCGACGAGGTAGCGAATTAAATGTTCGAACACATTGAGCGGGTCCCCGGGGATGCGATCCTCGGCCTGATCGAGGCCTTCAAGAAGGACACCAACCCCCAGAAGGTCGATCTCGGCGTAGGCGTCTATAAGGACGCCCAGGGCAACACCCCGGTCATGCGCGCCGTCAAGGAGGCCGAGGCCCTGCTGCTCAAGAACGAGACCACCAAGACCTACATCGGCTCCCATGGGGCACCGGAGTACGGCGAGGTGATCCTGCCCATGGTGCTGGGCGAGGGCTCCCCGGTGCTGGCGGCCAAGCGGGCCAGCGCCACCCAGTCCCCCGGTGGCACCGGCGCCCTGCGTCTGGCGGCCGACTTCATCGCCAAGCAGCTGCCCGGCAAGGGCATCTGGGTCAGCGACCCGACCTGGCCCAACCACCACGGCATCTTCACCGCGGCCGGCATCGACCTGCACAAGTACCCCTATGTGGACGCCGAAAACCGCCTCGACTTCGACGGCATGCTGGCGGCCCTGAAGCAGATCCCCGAGGGCGACGTGGTGGTGCTCCACGCCTGCTGCCACAACCCCACCGGCTTCGACCTCTCCCGCGAGCAGTGGCAGACCGTGCTGGAGGTGGTCCGCGAGCGCCGCCTGCTGCCGCTGGTGGACTTCGCCTACCAGGGCTTCGGCGAGGGACTCGACGAGGACGCCTACGGGGTGCGCCTGCTGGCCGAGAGCCTCGACGAGGTGATCATCACCAGCTCCTGCTCCAAGAACTTCGGCATCTACTGCGAGCGCACCGGCTGCCTGATCATGGTAGCCAAGGACACCGAGCAGATGGAGAACGTCCGCTCGCAGATCGCCATCGTGGCCCGCGAGAACTACTCCAACCCGCCGGCCCACGGCGGCGCCATCGTCAGCGAGATCCTGCGCTCCGCCGAGCTCGCCGCCCTGTGGCGCGAGGAGCTCACCGAGATGCGCGACCGCATCAACACCCTGCGTCGCGACTTCGTCGAGGCCTTGAAGCCCTACGGCCTGGATCAGAAGTACGCCTGCGTGGCCGAGCAGCGCGGCATGTTCTCCTACACCGGCCTGACGCCCGAGCAGGTCGATCGCCTGCGCGACGAGTTCGGCATCTACATGGTGCGCTCCGGGCGCGCCAACGTGGCCGGCTTCTCCCACGAGAAACTGCCCTACCTGTCAACTGATCGCCGCCAGCGTCACGCCAGTCGCGCCCGGGCACCCGCCCGGGCGCTGTCGTTTCGGGTAGAATCCCACCCGGCTTGTGCGGCGACACCGGGCGCATCGAGGCGCACCCGGCAAGGCGCAACTTGACCAATAAGTCAAATCCTGTCCAGACTGCCCATTGCCCGGTAGACAACAACCCCAACCGCGAGAGGCTTCCCATGGCGGCATCCCCTGTCGGCTCACCCGTGCACTACCCCTGGTACCGAAAGGAGGACACCGACGCCTTCTTCGCGCTGTTCCAGAACAACATCGCCAACTTCGTCATCATCGCCATCACCATGCTCGGCATGGGCTTCCCGGCGTCGATCGTCTTCGGCCAGGTGCTGCCCGGCGCCGCCGTGGCGGTGATGGTGGGCAACTTCTACTACGCCTGGAGCGCGGCGCGCCTGGCACGGAAGGAGAACCGGGCCGACGTCACCGCGCTCTCCTACGGCATCTCCACCCCGGTGATGTTCGTCTTCCTGTTCGGGGTATTGCTGCCGGCCAAGCAGCTCACCGGCGACGCCGAGCTGGCCTGGAAGGTGGCGGTGGCCGCCTGCTTCATCAGCGGCGCCATCGAGGCGGCCATCAGCCTGATCGGCCGCTGGGTACAACGTCACCTGCCGCGGGCCGCCATGCTGGGGGCGGTCGCCGGCGTGGCGCTGACCTTCATCGCCGGCGAGATGCTCTTCAAGACCCTGGAGATGCCGGTGATCGGCCTGCTGGTGCTGGCGATCATCATCGTCGGGCTGGTGGCCCGGGTGGCCATGCCCTTGCGACTGCCCACCTCGCTGTTTGCCATCGTCGTCGGCACCGCCATGGCCTACCTGATCGGCGATGCCGGCGGCGAACGCTTCAGCGACGCCTTCACTCACCTGGGCTTCTACCCGCTGCTGCCCAACCTGGCCTGGTTCGAGGGCCTGGGGATGCTGTTCACCGGGATGATGGCGGTGCTCACCGTGGTGCTGCCGATCACCCTCTACAACGCCATCGAGACCATGAACAACGTGGAGGCCATGGAGGCCGCCGGGGACAAGTATGACGTGCGAGAGTGCCAGGCGGTGGACGGCACCGGCACCATGATCGGGGCGCTGTTCGGCGGCGTCTTCCCCACCACCGTCTATATCGCCACCGTGGGCGCCAAGTGGATGGGCGCGGGGCGCGGCTACAGCCTGCTCAACGGCGCCGTCTACGCCCTGGCCACCATGTTCGGACTGATCGCCGCCCTGGCCGCCATCATCCCGGTCTCGGTGGTGGCGCCGATCCTGGTCTTCGTCGGGATGTCGATGATCGCCACCGCCTTCCAGAGCAACGACACCCGCTACTACCCGGCGGTGGCGCTGGCCATGCTGCCCTACTTCGCCAACTACGTGATGACCCGCTTCGGGCGGGCCGCCGAGGAGACGGTCGCCGATATCTCGAGTGGCATCGTGCCCCTGGGCCAGGGCGCCATGTTCATGGCGATCCTGATCGGCGCCATGACGGTGTCGGTGATCGACCACCAGTTCCGTCGCGCCGCCGCCTTCGCCGGGGTGGCCGCGGGCTTCTCCTTCGTCGGCCTGATGCACGCCCCCGCGCTCGCCCTCAGTTGGCCCCGTCGGGGTCGTCGCCCCCGCCGACCATGCCGCGTAGGCGATCCCGAACGGACTCGAGGCGCCCCTTGGCGGGCTCCGCCGCTCGTTCTTCGGCAGGGTCCAGCCCCGGGGCCCGGGCCTCGGCCTCTACCGCTGTCTCGACACCAGTATCGGCCTGGGTACCGGCGTCGGCCTCGCTCTCGACGCCCAGCTCGGACTCGGCCTCCCCTTCGGTGCCGGCCTCGCCTTCGGTGCCGGTCTCACCTTCGGCATCCAACTCGGACTCGGCCTTGAGCCCGGCTTCACCCTCGACTCCCGCACCGGTATCGACGCCGCCCTCGACGGCCGCCAGCAGGATGGCGTCACTGGACTGGCTCATCATCGTCGATGAGGCGACACCACCGGTCGGCATCTCGTCCTCCAGCCCCATCGCGTGGGCCTGCACGGCCATGCCGGAGAAGATCAGTGTCATGCTGGCGGCCAGTGTCTTGAGTTTCATGATACGACTCCTTGTGCCCCGCCGAGGGCGGGTATCCATCTTCAGGGGTGACTCATCCCTGAGTCGTTCGACCCCTCGGGCCGGGTTCCTGCCCATCTCAAGCGAGAACCACGCCAGAAAATAATTATTCAATAAAAAACATGCAACTGAGGTCATCGACCACGGATGGAGCGGGATCGGACGCCGGCCGTCCTCCGCCAAACCGTCGTCGACTGGCGACGCAATTCGTCGCAGCGGCCGCTCTGTCCCTCTCCACCGACGTCTGGCTTGTATCCACCCGGCGACAGCGACCACCGCCGACAGGGCCCAGACGCAGCGCGCCCCGCCGGTTGGCGGGGCGCGTAGCGTCTCGGGCGTGGCTGTCGGCTACTTCCAGAAGTCGCGGATCGAGGCGATCCCCTGGGCCCCCACGGCGCGGGCGTGGTTGGCATCATGGCGGGTCATGCCCCCCAGCGCGAACACCGGCATGGCCGCCCGCTCCACCAGCTGCTGGAAATCGTGCCAGCCCATGGGGGCGACCTCCGGGTGGGAGGGCGTGGTGCGCAGCGGCGAGAGGGTCACGAAGTCACAGCCCAGCGTGCCGGCCTGGACCAGCTGAGCCCGATCATGGGTGGAGGCGGAGAGCCACTTGCCCTCGGCGATGGGGCGACGCTCCAGCTGCATCAGCCGCTCGCTGGTGAGGTGGATGCCGTCGGCATCGACCCGCCCCAGCAGCTCGGGCTCGGCGTTGAGCAGCAGGCGCGCGCCGTGCCGGCGGCAGAGGGCCAGGGCGGCCTCGGCACGCGCCAGGTAGGCGGCCTCGTCGAGCGCCTTGGCGCGCAGCTGGACCAGGCGCACGCTGTCCTCCACCAGGGCGCGCTCCAGGCGCTGCAGGAAGCGGCCCTCTTCCTCCTCCTCGGCGGTGATCAGGTACTCGGTGGGCAGCATCACGGCGCGCAGGATCGGCAGGTTGGCGGCCGGGAAGGGGTAGTTGACCAGCTCGGCCATGGGCACCCAGCGCACGGCCTGCCCCTCGCGGCCGAAAGGCTCGCCCAAGAACTCGTGCACCTGCCAGACATCGAGCAGGATATGCTTGTCGGAATACTCGTGGTGGATGCGGATCAGCGGCTGGGCCCGCTGGATCTCCACGCCGAGCTCCTCGTGGAGCTCGCGCTTGAGGCCGCCGAGGCCCGTCTCGTAGGGGGCCAGCTTGCCGCCCGGAAACTCCCAGAGACCGCCGTGGTCGACGTTGCTCGGCCGGCGGGCGATCAGCACTTGCCCGCCGTCGGCGCTGATGATGGCGGCGGCCGCCACATGCACCCTTCTCTTCACCATTGCGTTCATTGACCTTTCCACTTGACCGCGCGGCCAGCCGCGCGGGAACTGTCTGACGTCGCCGATCAGCTGCGGTAGTCGGCGTTGATGCTCACATACTCATGGGAGAGGTCGGTGGTCCATACCGTGGCGCTCTCCTGGCCGCGGCCGAGGGCGATGCGGATGGGAATCTCCTCTCGCGCCATCACCGCGCTGCCGGCCTCCTCGGTGTAACCGGGCGCCCGGCCGCCCGCCTCCACCAGGCGCACCTCGCCCAGATCAATGGCCACCCGGGAAACGTCGAAGTCAGCCACCGGCGCGCGACCCACGGCGGCCAGGATCCGCCCCCAGTTGGCATCCGAGGCGTAGAGCGCGGTCTTGACCAGCGGCGAGTTGGCCACGGTAAAGGCCACGTCCAGCGCCTCCCGGCGGCTCTCGGCGCCGTTGACCTGCAGGGTGACGAACTTGGTGGCCCCCTCGCCGTCGCGCACGATGGCCTGGGCCAGCTCGGTCATCACCCGCTGCAGGCCGTTGCGGAACACCGCAATGGCCTCCTCGCCGGCCACCTCCGGCCCACGGCAGGTGCTGATCAGCACGCAGGCGTCGTTGGTAGAGGTATCGCCATCCACGGTGATGCAGTTGAAGGAGCGGTCCACCGTCTCGCGCAGCAGCTCGTCGAGCAGCGCCTGGTCGAGGGTCGCATCCGTGGCCACGAAGGCCAGCATGGTCGCCATGTTGGGCTGGATCATGCCCGAGCCCTTGGCGATGCCGTTGATGGTCAGCGTCTCCTCACCCAGATCGAGGGTCACGCTGGCGCCCTTGGGCCGGGTGTCGGTGGTCAGGATCCCTTCGCCGGCAAGGCGCCAGGCCTCGGCGCCGTCATCCAGGTGCTTCAGCGCCGCCGGCAGGCCCGCCAGCAGCCGCTCCATGGGCAGCGGCTCGCCGATCACCCCGGTGGAGAAGGGCAGCACGGCCTCGGGGGGCACGCCGGCCAGCCTCGCGAGCTCGGCGCAGGTGGCTCGCGCATCGCGCAGGCCCACCTCGCCGGTCCCGGCGTTGGCGTTGCCGGTGTTGATCACCAGGTAGCGCGCCCCCGCACCGTAGGCCGCCAGGTGTTCCTGGGCCACCGTCACCGGGGCCGCACAGAAGGCGTTGCGGGTAAAGGTCCCCGCCACGCGGGCCCCCGCGGGCGCTTCGATCACCACCAGGTCGCGGCGGTTCGGTTTCTTGATGCCTGCCATGGCGGTGCCCAGGCGCACGCCGGGGATCGCCGGCATCGGCGGAAAGCTCGCGTCACCCACTGCCATCGTCTCGTCTCCTGTCGGGTTGGCCGGCGGCCTGGCTCAGTTGAGCTTGCCACAGCACTGCTTGTACTTCTTGCCAGAGCCGCAGGGGCAGGGGTCGTTGCGCCCGACCTTGGGCCCCTCGCGACGCAGCGGACGGCCGTCGGCGCCCGGCCGCGGCGCCGCCTGGGCCGCGCCGTCATCGCCGGCGCCCGGCTCGTCCCGGCGATTCGCCGCCGCGGCCCTGTCGCGCTCCAGCGCCTCGCGGCGCTGCCGCTCCAGCTCCTCGACCTCTTCGGGACGGCGTACCTGGACATGGCTGAGGATCCGGGTCACGTCGCTCTTGATATTAGTCAGCAGGGACTGGAAGAGCTCGAAGGACTCGCGCTTGTACTCCTGCTTGGGGTTCTTCTGGGCATAGCCGCGCAGGTGGATACCCCGACGCAGGTGGTCCATGGACTGCAGGTGCTCCTTCCAGCGGGTGTCCAGCACCTGCAGCATCACCTGCTTCTCGAAGCGGCGCATCAGCGCCTCGCCGGCCTCGGCCACCTTGGCCTCGTAAGCCTCGCGGTGCATGGTCTGCAGGCGCTCGCGCAGCTGCTCCTCGTGGAAGCGCTCGTCCTCCTCGGACCACCGCACCACCGGGGCCTCCATATTGAACTCGGACTTGAGGTGCTCCTCGAGCCCCGCCAGGTCCCACTGTTCGGGAAGGCTCTGGGGCGGCACATAGTCGCTGATGGCCAGGTCCAGCACCTCCTCGCGGATGCCCGCGACGGTCTCGGCGACCTGTTCGGCGGCCAGGATCTCGTTGCGCTGCTCGTAGATCACCCGACGCTGGTCGTTGGCCACGTCGTCATACTCGAGCAGCTGCTTGCGGATATCGAAGTTGCGGCTCTCGACCTTCTTCTGGGCACGCTCCACGGCGTTGGAGACCATCTTGTGCTCGATCGCCTCGCCGCGCTCGAGGCCCAGCGCCTTCATCATGCGCTGCACCCGATCGGAGCCGAACAGCCGCATCAGGCTGTCCTCCAGCGACAGGAAGAAGCGGGTCGAGCCCGGGTCCCCCTGGCGGCCGGCGCGGCCGCGCAGCTGGTTGTCGATGCGCCGCGACTCGTGGCGCTCGGAGCCGATCACGTGCAGGCCGCCGGCGGCGAGCACCGCATCGTGGCGCTCCTGCCAGGCGGCCTTGAGGGCCTGGATCTGCTCGGGAGAGGGATCCTCCAGCTTGGCCGCCTCGGCCTCCCAGTTGCCGCCCAGCATGATGTCGGTACCGCGACCGGCCATGTTGGTGGCGATGGTGACGGCACCGGCCCGGCCGGCCTGGGCGATGATCTCCGCCTCGCTCTGGTGCTGCTTGGCGTTGAGGACGTTGAAGGCGAGCCCGGCCTGCTTCATCAGATTGGCCAGGTACTCGGAGGTCTCGATGGAGGCGGTGCCCACCAGCACCGGGCGCCCGGCCTCGGTCTCGGCCTGGACATCCTTGATGATCGCCTCGAACTTCTCCTCGGCGGTGAGATAGACCAGGTCGTTGAGGTCGCGGCGGATCAGCGGCTTGTTGGTGGGGATCACCACCACGTCCAGGCCGTAGATCTGGCGGAACTCGAAGGCCTCGGTATCGGCGGTGCCGGTCATGCCGGCCAGCTTGTCGTAGAGGCGGAAGTAGTTCTGGAAGGTGGTGGAGGCCAGCGTCTGGCTCTCGCGCTGCACGGCCACCCCCTCCTTGGCCTCCACCGCCTGGTGCAGGCCCTCGGACCAGCGGCGTCCCGGCATGGTGCGCCCGGTGTGCTCGTCGACGATCACCACCTGGCCGTCGGCGACGATATAGTCCACGTCGCGGTGGTAGAGATGACGGGCGCGCAGCGCCGAGTGCATGTGTTGCAGCAGGTTGAGGTTCTGGGCCGCGTAGAGGGAATCCTCCTCGCCCAGCAGCCCCTCCTCGCGCATCAGCTCCTCGACCTTGTTGTGGCCGGATTCGGTGATCTCCACCTGCTTGTGCTTCTCGTCGAGCAGGAAGTCGCCGCTGACCGGCACCTCGGGATCCTCCGAGACCTCGCCCTTGGTCAGATGGGTCGCCAGGCGGTCGACCACCTTGTAGAGCTCGGTGTTCTCGTCCACGGCGCCGGAGATGATCAGGGGGGTGCGCGCCTCGTCGATCAGGATCGAGTCCACCTCGTCGACGATGGCATAGTGGAGCCCGCGCTGGACCTTGTCTTCCAGGGAGAAGGCCATGTTGTCGCGCAGGTAGTCGAAGCCGAACTCGTTGTTGGTCCCGTAGGTGATGTCGCAGGCGTAGGCCTCGCGCTTCTGCTCGGGGGTCTGGCCGGCATGGATGGTGCCGACGGAGAGACCAAGGAACTCGTAGAGCGGGCGCATCCACTCGGCGTCACGGCGCGCCAGGTAGTCGTTGACCGTGACCACGTGGACGCCCTTGCCGGGCAGGGCATTGAGGTAGACGGACAGGGTCGCCACCAGGGTCTTGCCCTCGCCGGTCTTCATCTCGGCGATGCGGCCGCTGTTGAGGGTCATGCCGCCGATCATCTGGACGTCGAAGTGGCGCATGCTCATCACCCGCTTGCCGGCCTCGCGCACGGTGGCGAAGGCCTCGGTCAGCAGGCCGTCGAGGCTCTCGCCGGCCTTGAGCGCGGCATCGTCCAGCGCCTCGAGCTCCGGCTCCAGGGCGGTGATGCGCTCGACGAGGCGGCCCATGCGCTTGACTTCACGGTCGTTCTTGGAACCGACGACCTTGCGTAACAGGGAATTGATCATGAAAGGGTCCAGTCTGTGCGTGTGACAACGTGCCGACCGCGGGGGGCGGACGGCCAGGCGTTCGGGTTCAGCGTGCCCACGCAGCGGGGGGACCCCGACGGGTCAGGACATCAAGGGCCGCGGTGAGGCGGCGGCGAAGCGGCGATGACGGCCGGGCAGGCCGCGCCCGGGCCGCCACGGGCCCCGGGAGGCAAAGCGGCCAGGCGCGACGCGCCAGGCGGCTCGCCTTCAGCC
>NZ_CP071922.1:1779526-1779820 GCF_017584085.1 Halomonas sp. BM-2019 | reverse complement strand
TGGCGCGGCTGATCGAGCGCGCCCAGCAGCATCTGCGCGACCACCTCCCCGAGGAACTGGCGCCCCACCTCCACGTGGGCGGCTTTCGGGACGGACGGCTGACGCTGATCACCGACCGCGCCGTCTGGCTGACCCGGCTGCGCTACGAGCAGCCCCGGCTGCTGGCGCTGCTCCATGAGCTGCCGGGCTTCGAAGGCGTGCGCGGCTTCACCCTCAAGGTCCGGCCGGTGCGGCCCGTCAAGGCGCCCCTCCGCCAGGTGCGCCACCTGCCGGCCCGGGCCGCCGACGAGCTCG
>NZ_CP071922.1:1776744-1779374 GCF_017584085.1 Halomonas sp. BM-2019 | reverse complement strand
CCGCGGCCTCCTCCTCGAAGGTGACGATCTCGTAGGCGTCGGGCTGGGCCATCAGCGCCCGGCACAGCTGGTTATTCAAGGCATGGCCGGACTTCACCCCGCGAAACTCGCCGATCAGGCTGTAGCCCAGCTGGTAGAGGTCGCCGATGGCGTCCAGCACCTTGTGCTTGACGAACTCGTCGTCGTAGCGCAGGCCGCCCTCGTTCACGATGCGGTAATCATCCACCACGATGGCGTTGTCGAGGCTGCCACCCAGCGCCAGGTTGTTGGAGCGCAAGTACTCCAGGTCACGCATGAAGCCGAAGGTGCGCGCCCGGGATACCTCCTTGACGAAGGAGGTGGTGGAGAAATCCACCACCGCCGCCTGGGTCTGCTCCTCGAACACCGGGTGGTCGAAGTCGATGGAGAAGGCGACCTTGAAGCCCTGGTGGGGGCGAAAGGTGGCCTCCTTGTCGCCATCGCGCACCGTGACCTCACGCCTGATGCGGATGAACTTCTTGGCGGCATTCTGCTCGCTGATGCCGGCCGACTGAATCAGGAACACGAAGGGCCCAGCGCTGCCGTCCATGATCGGCACCTCGGGGGCACTCAGGTCCACGTAGGCATTGTCGATGCCCAGCCCGGCAAAGGCCGACATCAGGTGCTCGACCGTGGCGACCTTGGCACCGCCATGGCTAAGTGCCGTGCACAGGGTAGTATCGGTGACGTACTCCGCTCGGGCCGGCACCTGCACCTCGGGGTCCAGATCGGTGCGCACGAAGACGATGCCGGTATCCACGGGCGCCGGACGCAGGGTCATGTAGACCTTCTTGCCGGAGTGCAGGCCGACGCCGGTGGCGCGGATGACGTTCTTCAGGGTGCGTTGTCTGATCATGGGCAGTGGCCAGGCTGTTGTGGGATTATCAAACAGTGTTCACTATAACACCGAACGAACGTTTCAACAAAGAAAGCTCGTCCGGTATGCCCTATGCCTTCGATAGCGCGACTCAATCGGCCTGGCGGCGCAGGAAGGCCGGGATATCGAGGTAGTCGTCGAGGTCCTGGCCACGCCGCTTCTCGGGCCGCGGCTTGGCGGTTTCCTCCGGCTCGGCGCTGCGCGCGGTCGCCGCCTGCTGCTGACGCATCGCCGGCTGCGCCTGGCGCTGGCGCTGGCGCTGACGATAGTCGCTGCCGCCCTCGGCCCGCTTGACCGGCTCGCGGCTCGCGGCCTTGGCCTGCTGACGGCCGTCGAGGCCGGCCGCCACCACGGTGACGCGCAGCTCGTCGGTCATCTCCATGTCGATGGAGGTCCCCACCACGATGGTGGCGTCCTGGGAGGCGAACTCCTGGACGGTGGCCCCCACGTCGTTGAATTCGCCGATGGAGAGGTCGGGGCCGGCGGTGATGTTGACCAGGATGCCGCGGGCGCCGTGGAGGTCGATGTCCTCGAGCAGCGGGCTGCGGATCGCCTTCTCTGCGGCCTCGCGGGCACGGTTCTCGCCGGTGGCACCGCCGGTGCCCATCATCGCCATGCCCATCTCGGACATCACGGTGCGCACGTCGGCGAAGTCGACGTTGATGATGCCGGGGCTGGTGATCAGCTCGGCGATCCCCTGAACGGCACCCAGCAGCACATCATTGGCGGCGCTGAAGGCCGTCAGCAGGCTCGCGCTCTTGCCCAGCACCGAGAGCAGCTTCTCGTTGGGGATGGTAATCAGGGAGTCGACATGCTCGGAGAGCTCCTTCATGCCCTCCTCGGCGGCCCGCATGCGCTTGGGGCCCTCGAAGGGGAAGGGACGGGTCACCACCGCCACGGTGAGAATGCCCAGTTCCTTGGCCACCTGGGCCACCACCGGGGCACCGCCGGTGCCGGTCCCGCCGCCCATGCCGGCGGTGATGAAGACCATGTCGGCGCCGCCGAGCAGCTCGGCGATGCGTTCGCGGTCCTCCATGGCGGCCTGGCGGCCCACCTCGGGGTTGGCGCCAGCGCCAAGCCCCTTGGTGATCTCGCTGCCGAGCTGGAGGACGGTCTTGGCCGAGACGCGCTTGAGCGCCTGGGCATCGGTGTTGGCGCAGATGAACTCCACACCCTCGATGCTGCTCTCGACCATGTGGTTGACGGCATTGCCGCCGCCGCCGCCGACACCGATCACCTTGATGACCGCGCTGCTAGAGGGTGCGCTATCAATCAGTTCGAACATTTGCCCCGTCTCCTGGATCGCCGCGGCGATCCTGTCAGAAATTTCCTTTCAACCAGCCCTTGAGCCTTGCCAGCGCCGGTAAGTTTTCCCTTAAGCCGCGCCGGCTGGCGTCTTCGCGCCTCACCTGGGCCGGCATCATGCTGCCCTGTGCATGTCGACCGTGCCCCTGCCGGGCCTCCTGAAGAGCGTAATGTAGCAAACCGACACCGGTCGAATAAATCGGGTTGCGCACCACATCGGCAAGCCCGCGAACGTTCTGGGGGCAGGCGATGCGCACCGGCATGTGGAAGATCTCCTCGGCGAGCTCCACCACGCCCTCCATGCGCGAGGTCCCGCCGGTCAAGACCACGCCGGCGGCGACCAGATCCTCGTAACCGCTGCGGCGCAGCTCGTCGCGCACCAGGGTGAAGAGCTCCTCGTAGCGGGGCTCCACCACCTCGGCCAGCGACT
>NZ_CP071922.1:1773059-1776703 GCF_017584085.1 Halomonas sp. BM-2019 | reverse complement strand
CGGCAAGCTGGGTCAGGGCACAGGCGTACTTGACCTTGATCTCCTCCGCATGCTGGGTCGGGGTGCGCAGGGCCATGGCGATGTCGTTGGTGACCTGGTCTCCGGCAATGGGAATCACCGCCGTATGGCGGATGGCCCCTTCGGTGAAAACGGCGATATCGGTGGTGCCACCACCGATGTCCACCATGCAAACGCCCAGCTCGCGCTCGTCCTCGGTCAATACCGACATGCTCGAGGCGAGCTGCTCGAGGATGATGGCATCCACCTCGAGCCCGCAGCGGCGGACGCACTTCTCGATGTTCTGGACCGCGTTCAGCGCCGCGGTGACCAGGTGCACTCGGGCCTCCAGGCGCACCCCGGACATGCCCAGCGGCTCGCGAATGCCGCCCTGGGTATCGATGGCGAACTCCTGGGGCAGCACATGGAGCACCCGCTGCCCTTCGGAGATGGCGCGAGCCCGGGCCGAGTCGATGACGCGGTCGATATCGGAGGGGGTGACCTCCCGCTCCTTGATCGCCACCACGCCGTCGGAATTCATGGAGCTGATATGGCTGCCGGCGACACCCACATAGACCGAATGGATGTCACAGCCCGCCATCAGCTCGGCCTCTTCCACGGCACGCTGGATCGACTGCACCGTGGATTCGATGTTGATCACCACACCCTTCTTCATCCCGCGGGAGGGATGCGAGCCGATACCGGCGATCTCGATGCTGCCATCGTCGGTGGGCTGCCCCACGATCGCTACGACCTTGGACGTTCCGATATCCAGCCCGACTACCATACTGGACGCATTGGATGGACCTGCCATGAGTCGGGAACTCTCCTCGAACCTGGCCCGCGTCGGGGCCTGCATCACGAAAAATCAACCTGGGGCCAAATTATAGGAACAAGTCGAGTTGTTCCTCCAGCCCGCCGCCAGAATCACCGCTCACGATACGGTGATTTTCGCGCAAAAGAAACCGGCGTATGCCCATCGGCATGCGCCCTGCACCAGAAAATGCCGGCCGCCTTCCTAGCTCTCATCATCCTCGGCCGGATCGGTTTCTCCATGCCAGGCCACCGCGACCCCGTTGGGATATCGTAAATCGATGTAGCGGATGTGCGACGCCTGAGAGCCGAGCTGGCGCTGCCAGGCCGCGGAGAGCCGAGCCAGCCTCGCCTCCCGGTCGTTGCGACCGAGCATCACCCAGACGCCATCGTCGAGCTGGAAGCGCCAGGCGCCGCGAGGCTCCAGGCGCAGCTGGGAGAGCTCGAGCCCCATGGCACCGAAGCGGGTCGCCAGGCGCTCGTGGTAGGACAGCACTTCGGCACCGCTCCCCGGAGGGCCGGCGAGGTCAGGCAGATCGCCGGGCGGCGACACCGGACCGAAGGCGAAGGGCTCGCCCTCGGGATTGAGGAGGTACTCATCGTTCCAGCGGGCCACGGGGACCTGCTCGACCAGATCGAAGGTCAGGGCGTTGGGCCACTCCCGGGTGACGCGCACCTCGGCCAGCCAGTCGATGACCAGCGCCTCCTCGCGCAACTCGGCCACGTTCACCGACAGCCAGGTCCGGCCCTGGATCAGCGGTGCCAGCTGGTCGCGCAGGTAGTCGGCGCTGACATGGGTGAACTCGCCGCCGATGGAGACCCGCTCGATGGGGCGGTCGAGCCACAGCCACAGGGCCCGGCCGCCGGCCCCGAACAGCACCAGCAGCAGCAGCACGCCGAGCAGACCACCGCGCCGCGTCATGCCCGAGAAGCTTCCAGGGTGGCCGCCAGGATGCGCAGCACCAAGGCCTCGAAGTCGATGCCGGCGTGGGCAGCCGCCTGGGGCACCAGGCTATGGTCGGTCATCCCCGGCGAGGTGTTGATCTCGATCAGCCAGAAGCGTCCTTCGGCATCGCGCATCACGTCGACCCGACCCCAGCCCTCGGCGCCCACCGCCTCGAAGGCGCGGCGGCAGAGCTCGCCGAGCTCGGCCTCCTCGGCCCCGCTGAGACCGCAGGGCAGGTGATAGCGGGTCTCGTCGGAGAGGTATTTCGCCTCGTAGTCGTAGAAGCCCCCGGGCACCTCGACGCGAATCGCCGGCAGCACGTCGTCGCCCAGCAGCGACACCGTGTACTCCTCGCCCTTGACGAAGCGCTCGGCCATCACCCGGGCGTCGAAGCACGCCGCTTCCCAGTAGGCCGTGGCCAGGGCCTCGGCGCTCTCGACAATGCTGATGCCCAGGGTCGAGCCCTCATGGACCGGCTTGACGATCAGCGGCAGACCCAGGCGCGCCACCACCGACGACCAGTCGGCGTCCTCGTCGAGCATCACCGACTCCGGCGTCGGCAGACCCAGCGCCTGCCACATCAGCTTGGTGCGCTGCTTGTCCATGCCCAGGGCCGAGGCGAGCACGCCGCTGCCGGTATAGGGAATGCCGAGCAGCTCCAGTGCCCCCTGCAGGGTGCCGTCCTCGCCGCCGCGGCCGTGCAGAGCGATAAAGACGCGGTCCGGCGCCAGCGCTTCCAGGCCAACCAGGCCGCCCTCCGCCGGGTCATAGCCCACCGCATCAACCCCGGCACGCTGGAGGGCGGCGAGAACCGCCGCGCCGCTCTTCAGGGAGACCTCGCGCTCGGCAGAGCTGCCGCCGTAGATCACCGCCACGCGGCCCAGGTCGCTCATCAGGCTCATAGGGTCACCTCGTCGAGGTTGAGAGCCGCCTCGGCGAGGGCCAGGGAGATGCCCCCCACGTCGCCGGCGCCCTGGGTGATCAGGATGTCATCGGGGCGCAGCACCCGGGCCAGCAGCTTGGGCAATTCGCCCTTCTCCTGGACGAAGATCGGATCCACCTCGCCGCGCTGGCGGATGGAGCCGGCCAGGGTGCGCCCCTCGGCGCCGGGAATCGACGCCTCGCCGGCGCTGTAGACGTCGAGCAGCAGCAGCGCGTCGACCCCGGCCAGCACCCGCACGAAGTCTTCAAAGAGGTCGCGGGTGCGCGAATAGCGATGGGGCTGGTAGAGCATCACCAGCCGCCGCTCGGGCCAGCCGGCGCGCACCGCCCTTATCACCATCTCCACCTCCCGGGGGTGGTGGCCATAGTCGTCCACCAGCATCACCTCGCCGTCGCCGCCCGGCGCCGGGAAGTGGCCCTGGACCTGGAAGCGGCGTCCGACCCCCTGGAAGCCGGCCAGGCCGCGCAGGATGGCGGCATCCGCGACGCCGGCGTCGCTGGCCACGGCGATGGCCGCCATGGCGTTCAGGGCGTTGTGGCGCCCGGGCATGGCCAGGCGCACGGCAAGCGGCGCCAGGCCGCCGGGGCGATGGGCGGTGAAGCGGATCTCCCCGGCCTCCTGGGCGAAGTCGGCGATGCGATAGTCGGCGTCCTCGCTGAAGCCATAGGTAAGGAACTGGCGATGGATCCGGTCAAGCAGGCCGCGCACGTTGGCGTCATCGATGCAGAGGATCGCCAGCCCGTAGAAGGGCAGGTTGTGCAGGAACTCCAGGAAGGTGGTCTTGAGCTTCTCGAAGTCGCCGCCGTAGGTGGCCATGTGGTCGGCGTCGATATTGGTGACGATGGCGACCATGGGCTGCAGGTGGAGGAAGGAGGCGTCCGACTCGTCGGCCTCGGCCACCAGGTAGTCGCCCTCCCCCAGCCGGGCGTTGGTGCCGGCGCTGGT
>NZ_CP071922.1:1772578-1772959 GCF_017584085.1 Halomonas sp. BM-2019 | reverse complement strand
CAGCGCCCGGTTGGTGAGCCCCGCCACGGCGTTCTGCTCGTGGATCACCAGCGGGCGGCGCCCCAGCCAGGCGGCCAGGCCGCCGGGGCCGCTGGCGAAGCCGCCGAGCCCCACCACCAGCTGGGGGTCGAAGGTGCGGATCACCCGCCACGCCTGCCACACGGCCCGGGTCAGGTTGAAGGGCGCCAGCAGCCAGCCGGCGGCCCCGTTGCCGCGCAGGCCGGCCACCGCGATGCGGTGCAGGGGGATGCCGGCCTCCGGCACCAGGCGGTTCTCGAGGCCGCGGGGACTGCCCAGCCAGGCCACTTCCACCCCCTGGGCGGCCAGCCCGCGCGCCAGGGAGAGGGCGGGGATGACGTGGCCGCCGGTCCCCCCGGCCAT
>NZ_CP071922.1:1771242-1772568 GCF_017584085.1 Halomonas sp. BM-2019 | reverse complement strand
GCGAGGCGGCCGGAGAGGGCTCGCGGCGCTTGCCGGCCCGGGGCGCCGCCGGATTCGCCCGGCGCTGGGCCTGGCGCGTCTCGATATCGGCGCGCAGCAGCAGCGCCACCATCACGGCGCTGACCAGCAGGCTCGAGCCGCCGTAGCTGAGCAGCGGCAGGGTCAATCCCTTGGTGGGCAGCATGCCGCTGCTCACGGCGATATTGATGAAGGCCTGGGCGCCGACTACCAGGGCGATGCCATAGCTCAGGTAGGCGGCGAAGGGCTGCCGGGCCAGCTCGGCACGGCGCCCGACGGCCATGGCCCGCCAGATCAGCAGGGCGAAGAGCCCCACCACCCCGACGGCGCCAAACAGGCCGAGCTCCTCGGCGAGCACCGCGAAGACGAAGTCGGTATGGGCCTCGGGCAGGTAGAAGAGCTTCTGCACGCTGTTGCCGAGACCCATGCCCAGCCAGCTGCCCCGGCCGAAGGCGATCAGCGCCTGGGTCAGCTGGTAGCCGCTGGCGAACTGATCCGCCCAGGGGTCGGCGAAGCTGGTCAGGCGCGCCAGGCGATAGGGCTCGGCAATCGCCACGTAGAAGCCCAGCAGCCCGACAGCGCCGAGGAGCAGCACGAAGCGCCCCCAGGGGGCCCCGGCCATCAGCAGCATGCCCATCACGCAGGCCGTCATCACCACCGCGGCACCATAGTCGGGGGCCAGGATCAGCAGCAGGGCGATCACCCCCACCACCACCAGCGGACGCAGGAAGGCACCCCACTGCCGGCGCACCTGGGGCAGGAAACGCTCCAGGTAGCCGGCCATGTAGGCGATCAGGCAGAGCTTGGCCACCTCGGAGGCCTGGAGGTTGAAGGGCACCCCGGGAATCGAGAGCCAGCGCTTGCTGCCGTTGATCTCGCGCCCCACCAGCAGCACCAGCACCAGCAGGGCGATGCCCACCAGCAGCAGCAGCGGCCCATTGACCCTCCACCAGGCCAGCGGCATGCGCAGCACGAAGGCCGCGGCACTCAGCGCCATCACCAGGAAGAGCCCATGGCGGATACTGAAGTACCAGGGATTGCCGGTCAGGCCCGCCGCCACCTCCGACGACGCCGAGGTGACCATCACCCAACCGATCAGCATCAGCGCCAGGGCCGCCGTCAGCAGCCAGCCGTCGAAGGGCTGGTCTCGGGTGGAGAGCCGCTCGCGCAGTCGACCCAGTCGTGACGGCGGTCTCATGCCCCCTCCTCCGCCAGGTGGCGATGTACCCAGCGCCGGAATACCTCGCCGCGTTCCTGGTAGTTGGCGAACTGGTCGAGGCTGGCGCAGGCCGGCGAGAGCAGCACGCA
>NZ_CP071922.1:1768316-1771142 GCF_017584085.1 Halomonas sp. BM-2019 | reverse complement strand
CGAGCCCCGGGGTGCGCGGGTCGATGCCCGGACTCACCACTACCTCTTCCCCCTCGCTGAGGTCGAGGCTGGTCAAGGGCCCGCAGTGGATCGCCACCCCCGGGTGGGCGGCGTGGAAGTCATCCATGCCCGGCGGCACGGCGCGAGTGTCGGCGACCATGTAGGGGACACCGCGCCGTTCGAGGTGGCGGCAGATGGCCCGCCCGGATAATCCGAGTCCGACCACCAGCGTGACCCCTGTCGGCACCTTGACCATGTCCTGCTCCTTGCCCCTGTGGAGTCCTTGCTCAGCGCACCTTGAGGGTGGCCAGGCCAACCAGCACCAGCACCACGGTGATGATCCAGAAGCGCACGATGACCCGCGGCTCCGGCCAGCCCTTGAGCTCGTAGTGGTGATGCAGCGGCGCCATGCGGAAGATGCGCCGACCGGTGAGCTTGTAGGAGCCTACCTGAAGGATCACCGAGACGGTCTCCATGACGAAGATCCCGCCCATGATGAACAGCACGATCTCCTGGCGCACGATCACCGCCACCACGCCCAGTGCCGCGCCCAGCGCCAGCGCCCCCACGTCACCCATGAACACCTGGGCCGGGTAGGTGTTGAACCACAGGAAGCCCAGCCCTGCCCCGGCGATGGTCGCGCAGAACACGGCGAGCTCGCCGGCCCCGGGAATATTGGGAATCTGCAGGTAGTTGGCGAACACCACGTTGCCGCTGGCGTAGGCGAACACCGCCAGGCCGATGGCCACCAGCACCGTGGGCATGATCGCCAGGCCGTCCAGGCCGTCGGTGAGGTTGACCGCGTTGGAGCTGCCGACGATCACGAAGTAGGTCAGCACGATGTAGAAGAGGCCCAGCGAAAGTACCACGTCCTTGAACAGCGGCACGATCAGGCTGGTCTCCACCGGCGACGCCGCGGTGGCGTAGAGCAGCACCGCGGCGGCCAGGCCGATCACCGATTGCCAGAAGTATTTCCAGCGCGCCGGCAACCCGCGGGGGTTCTTCTCCACTACCTTGCGGTAGTCATCCACCCAGCCGATGGCGCCGAAGCCCAGGGTTACCGCCAGCACGGTCCACACATAGTGGTTGCCCAGGTCGCCCCAAAGCAGGGTGCTCACGGCGATGGCCATCAGGATCATGGCGCCACCCATGGTGGGTGTTCCGGCCTTGGAGAGGTGGGACTGGGGGCCGTCGTCGCGCACGGCCTGACCGATCTGGCGTTCGACCAGCCGACGGATCATTACAGGCCCCAGCCACAGACAGAGCACCAGAGCGGTAAGGGTGCCCAGGATCATGCGCAGGGTCAGGTAGATGAAGACATTGAAGGCGCTGAAGTACTGCGCCAGAAACTCAGCCAGAAAGAGCAGCATGTATCGCGTTCACCTTGGTGATTCCATGCCCAGTGCCGCCACCACGCGCTCCATGGCGGCACTGCGCGACCCCTTGACCAGCACGCTGGCTCCGGGCGGAAGATGGTCGAGGACGTGACGCACCAGCGCCTCGTGCTCGTCGAAGTGGCACCCGCCTTCACCGAAGGCACGGGAGGCGGCACGCGCCGCCTCGCCGCAGGTGCCGAGGACGTCGATCCCCAGTTCTCGTGCGTGGCGCCCGATCTCGGCATGCAGCCGCTCGGACGCTTCCCCCAGCTCGCCCATGGCACCCAGCAGGCACCAGTGGGGACCGGGCAGTGTGACCAGCAGTTCGAGCGCCGCTTTCACCGCGCCGGGGTTGGCATTATAGGTATCATCCAGCAGTCGCGAGGCGTTGATGCCCGCCACGACCGAGAGCCGCCCCGGCATCGGCGCCACCTCGGCCAGACCCGCCACCACCTCCTCCGGGGCCAGACCCATGGCCAGGGCAGCGGCCGCCGCGGCCAGGGCATTGGCCAGGTTGTGGCGGCCGAGCAGGCCGAGCTGCACCCGCCCCAGCTCGACCCCGTCGGCGACAAGCGTGAAAGCATAGCGCCCCAGGGCATCGCAGGCCAGCGCCCGGGCGGTGACCCGCGCGCGGGGGTCGAGGCCGAAGTCACGCACCTCCCGCGGGGCGGCCAGGCTCGCCCAGGTGGCGAAGTAGGCGTCGTCGCGGTTGAGCACCGCCACCCCGTCGGCCGGCAGGCCGGCGAGGATCTCCCCCTTGGCCTGGGCGATGCGACCCATGCCACCGAACTCCCCCACGTGGGCGCCGGTGACGTTGGTGATCACCGCCACTCGGGGCTCGGCCAGCACGCTGGTCCAGGCGATCTCCCCCAGGTGATTGGCACCGAGCTCGACCACCGCCTGGCGGTGTTCAGCGGTGAGTTCGAGCAGGGTCAGCGGCGCCCCGAAATCGTTGTTGAGGTTGCCCCGGGTGGCCAGCGTCGCCCCACGACGCGACAGCAGCCCGGCCAGCAGCTCCTTGACCGTGGTCTTGCCGCTGTTGCCGGTCACCGCCACCAGGGGACCGCCCCAGGCGCGGCGCCGGGCGCGGCCGAGCAGCCCAAGGGCCAGGCGGGTATCGGCCACCTCGAGCAGCGCCATACCCTCCACGTCGCCCCTCTCGGCCATTGGCGCCGGCCTCGACCACGGCCGCCGCGGCGCCGGCCGCCCGGGCCTGGTCGAGGAAGTCGTGGGCGTCGAAGCGTTCGCCGCGCAGGGCGACGAAGAGGCTGCCCGGCGAAAGACGCCGGGTATCGGTGACGATCTCCCCCACCGGCAGGTCCACGGCCGGGACAGGCAGCCCCAGGGCCTCGGCCACCTCGGCCAGGGTGGTCAGCCCGCAGCGGCTCATGCGCCCTCCCCTGGGGCACCGTCCGGGCTCCTGCGCGCCAGCGCCCGCTCCGCCTCGGCC
>NZ_CP071922.1:1765978-1768216 GCF_017584085.1 Halomonas sp. BM-2019 | reverse complement strand
GCCAGGGCGTTGTCCAGGGCATCCGGGGTGTGGGCATAGTCGATGACCACGGTGGGGGCGCCGGGGCGCAGCAGCGCCTCCATGCGCCCGGGCACCGGGGCGAGCCCGGCGGCGGCCTCGAACAGCTCGCCGATACCGTGCCCCAGGCCGTAGAGGGTGGCGATGGCCAGCAGCAGGTTGTCCAGGTTGAAGCGGCCGAGCAGCACCGTCTCCAGCACCCGCTCCCCCTCGGGGGTGGCCACCAGCGCGCGCTGCCCCGCGGCGTGGGGGTGCCAGTCGATCACCCGGAAGGTCACCGCCTCGTCTTCGCCGATGGCCAGCACCCGCACCCCCTCGCCCACGCCGGCCAGCATCAGCCGTGCCAGGGAGTCATCGGCGTTGACCACGGCGAGCCGCAGCTCCTCACGGCGGAACAGCCTGGCCTTGGCGGCGGCATAGGCCGCCATGCTGCCATGGTAGTCGAGGTGGTCCCGGGTCAGGTTGGTGTAGACCGCCGCCCGCAGCCGACAGCCGTCCAGGCGCCCCTGCTCCAGGGCGTGGGAGGAGACCTCCATGGCCACCCGCCCCACGCCATCGGCGGCCAGCTCGCCCAGCGCCGCCTGCAGGGCCAGCGGCCCGGGCGTGGTCAGGCCAGCGTCACGCAGTGCCCCGGGACGGCCATGGCCCAGGGTGCCCACCAGTCCCGCCTGGACCCCCAGCGCCTCGCTCAGCTCGGCGAGGTAGTGCGTCACCGAGCTCTTGCCGTTGGTGCCGGTGACGCCGATCAACTCCAGCGACTCGGGCACCGCGAAGAGCGCCCGCCCAAGCTCGCCCAGGCGCTCGCGCAGGCCAGGCAGCGCCACCACCCGCGGCTCCTCGGGGCAATCGCGGCCATCGCCCGAGTGGCAGAGCACCGCGGTGGCGCCGGCCGCCAGCGCCGCCGCGATGTGGTCGCGGCCGTCGGCGGCCACCCCCGGCACCGCCACGAACACCGCCCCAGGGCTGGCCTCACGGCTGTCGGTGCAAAGTGTCACCGCCTGGCCGGTCATGGCCGGCAGCGGCCCGGCCCCGGGCCACAGGCGCGCGAGGGTCTCGGCCAGGTGATGAAGGCTCACCCGCATGCGGGGCCTCGCGTGTCTCGGGAAACGGGGAAGGTCGTGGGCATGCTGGGCCTCAGCGGCTGCGCTGGTCGGGGGGCACGTCGAGCAGACGCAGGGCGCTGCCGACGACGCGGGAGAAGACGGGGGCGGCCACGGCGCCGCCGAAGTAGCTGTCGCCGCGGGGATGGTCGATCATCACCACGGTGACGATGCGCGGGTCGGAGACCGGGGCGATACCGGCAAACAGGCTGCGGTAGGCATCGCGCACATAGCCGCCGGCGCCGGTCTTGCGCACCGTGCCGGACTTCCCGGCCACCCGGTAGCCGGGCACCATGGCGCGCCGGGCCCCGGTGGTCGGCTGCACCGACTCCTCCATGATGCGCAGCAGGTCGTGGGCCACGGCCCGGTCGATGACCGGTTCGCCCCGCGGCACCTCGGGCAGCTTGAGCAGCGACGGCGGCAGGCGTTCGCCGTGATTGCCGATGGCGGTGTAGGCGCTGGCCAGCTGCAGCGCGGAGGTCGACAGTCCATAGCCGTAGGAGAGCGCCGCCCACTGGCTGCGCGACCAGCGCACCGGCGCCGGCAGGGTGCCGGTGGACTCGCCGGGAAAGCCGGTCTCGGGGCTCTGGCCAAAGCCGAGCCGGCGGTAGAGGTCCGGCACCAGGGGGTCATCGAGCTCCAGCACCAGCTTGGACATGCCGATGTTGGAGGACTTCTCCAGTATCCCCGCCAGGTCCAGCTCGCCGTAGTTGCGAATGTCGCGGATGGTGAAGCGGTCGATGCGCATCCAGCCCGGCGAGGTATCCACCACCACGTCGCGGGGGAACTGGCCGCTGGCCATGATCGCCGCCATGGCCAGGGGTTTCATCACCGAACCGGGCTCGAAGACATCGACGACGGCCTGATTGCGCAGGCCGCGTGGGTCGAGACCGGCGCGGTTGTTGGGGTTGTAGGAGGGCTGGTTGGCCATGGCCAGCACCTCGCCGGTGCGGGCGTCCATCATCACCACCACGCCGCCATCGGCATCGTGCTCGGCCACCGCCGCCTTGAGCTCGCGATAGGCCATGTACTGCAGGCGCTGGTCGATGGCCAGCGTCAGCTCGCCGCCAGGGCGCGCCTCGCGCAGCACCTCCAGGTCGCGCACCAGGCGCCCACGGCG
>NZ_CP071922.1:1751743-1765968 GCF_017584085.1 Halomonas sp. BM-2019 | reverse complement strand
CGAGGCCCTCCTGGCCCACGTCGTCGACGTTGGTCACGCCGAGCAGCTGGGCGGTCACCTCCCCCGCCGGGTAGTAGCGCTTGTACTCGTCCTGGCGATAGACCCCGGGAATGCGCAGGTCCAGCACCCGCTGCGCCGCCTCCGGCGTCAGCTGGCGGCGCAGGTACATGAACTCCCGGGAGGCGAAGCGCGCCAGGCGCGCGTCGAGATCGTCAAGCTCCATGCCCAGGGCCCTGGCCAGCTGCAGGCGCTGGATGGGGTCGTCCGGCACGTCCTGGGGGTTGGCCCACAGGGTCACCACCGGGGTGGAGATGGCCAGGGGCTCGCCGTTACGGTCGGCGATCATGCCGCGGTGGGCGGGAATCGGGTCGGTGCGCAGGGTGCGGGCGTCGCCCTGCCCCTGCAGGAAGGGACGGTCGACCACGTGGAGGATCACGATGCGCCCCACCAGCAGCCCCAGGCCCAGCAGCACGATGGCCAGCATGATCCCGTAGCGCAACCCGCCCATGGGCGCCATGGGCGGCGGGCGTCGCGGCGTGACGCCGCTGCGGACCTCGGTGCTCATGGCCGGATCACCTCGACCTCGTCGACATCGGGCAGGCGCATCTCCAGCCGCTCCATGGCCAGCCGCTCGATGCGGGCCGGCGACGACCAGGCACTCTCCTCGAGCAGCAGCTGCCCCCACTCGGTCTGCAGCTGCTGCTGCTCGCGCTCGAGTTGCTGCAGCCGCCCGTACTGGTCACGGGTCAGGTGGCTGGCAGTGATCACCGCCAGGGCGCTGCCCAGGCAGGCCGCCACCAACGCCAACACCACCAGCAGCGGCAGACTGGGACGGATGGCCAGCGGCCAACCGAATCCGGATGTCGACGTTCGTCCCTGTGCCATGTCGTCTCCTTCAGTACCGCTTGCGCGCCACCCGCATCACCGCGCTGCGCGCCCGCGGGTTCTGGTCCACCTCTTCGGGACCGGGTCGCCGAGCCTTGCCCAGCGCCTCCAGCCGACGCTCGAGCTCGGCATCCGGCACGGGGATGCCCCGTGGCAGATGGGTGTCACCGCGCACATGGTGGCGGATGAAGCGCTTGACGCGGCGATCCTCCAGGGAATGAAAGCTGATCACCACCAGGTGGCCGCCGGGAGCCAGGGCCTCCAGGGCGGCGGCCAGGGCCGCATCGAGCTGCTCCAGCTCGGCGTTGACCTGGATCCGCAGCGCCTGGAAGACCCGCGTCGCGGGATGCTTGTGCTTCTCCCAGGCGGGGTGGGCGACCTTGACCACCTCGGCGAGATCCGCGGTGCGCGCGAAGGGACGCTCGCCGCGCCGGGCCACGATGGCCTTGGCCAGCCGCCGGGCGTAGCGCTCCTCGCCGAACTCCTTGAACACCCGGACCAGCTCGCCCTCGCTGGCGCGGGAGATGAAGGCCGCGGCACTCTCGCCCTGAGTCGGGTCCATGCGCATGTCCAGGGGGCCATCGCGCAGGAAGCTGAAGCCGCGCTCCGGGTCGTCGAGCTGGGGCGACGAGACGCCCACGTCGAGCAGGATGCCGGCGAGCCGGCCGTGCACGCCGCAGCGGCGGGCGATCTCGCCCAGGCGGGCGAACTCGGCGCGCTCGATGGTGAAGCGGGCATCATCAAGGGTCGCGGCTTCCGCGATGGCCTGGGGGTCGCGGTCGATGGCGATCAGCCGCCCGGCCGGCGACAGGCGCTCGAGAATGGCGCGCGAGTGGCCACCGCGGCCGAAGGTGCCATCCAGGTAGACCCCATCGGCGTCATGCACCAGGGCCTCCACGGCCCCATCGAGCAGTACGCTGGCATGGCGGAAACCGCGCGGGGGAGTGTCAGGGGCGGATGACGACATGCGCTTCTCGGTCGGCGGCAAGGGATGCCGGGCGCGTACCCGGCATGCAGGAAATCTGGGGGGAGCCGGCCGATAAGCCGGGTTCTGTCGTGGACAGTCATTCCTCTAGGGGCCGCGTCACCGCGACCCTCAAGCAACCTACCCGAACCCGACGCGGGCCACGCCATGGGGTTCCTATTTGGTCTTGCTCCGAGTGGGGTTTACCGTGCCACGCACTGTTACCAGGCGCGCGGTGCGCTCTTACCGCACCCTTTCACCCTTGCCGGCCTCCCGAAGGAGACGTAGGCGGTCTGCTCTCTGCTGCACTTTCCGTCGGCTCACGCCGCCCAGGCGTTACCTGGCACTCTGCCCTGTGGAGCCCGGACTTTCCTCCCCCGGATCACTCCGGCGGCGACTGTCTGGCCGACTCCCGCGGCAAGCATACCAGCGCCCCGACACCCCCTCAACAAGCAGCGTCCTTCAACGCCTGGGCGCGGGCATACCAGACCTTCCGGGCGCCGCCCAGCACCCGCGCCGCCACCGCGGCCGCCTGCTTGACGCCGACGCCCTCGGCCAGTAGCGCGGCGAGCAGCGCCTCGCCCTCCACCACGGAGGCCTCCTCCTCGTCCCGGGGCGCGGCACCGGCCACCATCACCACGAACTCGCCGCGGGCCTGGTCCGGGTCGGCCTCCAGGCGCCCGAGCAGCGCCTCGGCCGAACCCTCGAGGAAGGTCTCGAAGGTCTTGGTCAGCTCCCGGGCCAGCACCAGGCGCCGCTCGCCGAGCACGGCGGCCAGGTCGGCCAGGGTGTCGCGAATACGGTGCGGGGACTCGTAGAAGACCAGGGTCTCCTCCCGTGCCGCCAGGGCCGCCAGGCGGGCACGGCGCCCGCCCCCCTTGGCCGGCAGGAAGCCCTGGAAGGTGAAGCGGTCGGTGGGCAGTCCCGCCGCGGAGAGGGCCGCCACCAGGGCACAGGGCCCCGGCACCGGGACGATGTGGCGTCCCCGGGCGCGCAGTTCACGCACCAGCACGAAGCCCGGGTCGCTGATCAGGGGCGTGCCGGCATCCGAGACCAGGGCGATCGACTCGCCGGCGGCCAGGCGCCTATCGAGCCGCTCGACCCGAGCCGCCTCGTTGTGCTCGTGCAGCGAGAGCATCGGCACCGAGAGGCCCAGGTGGCGCAGCAGGCGGCCGGTATGGCGGGTATCCTCGGCGGCGATCAGCGACACCTCCCCCAGCAGCCTGGCGGCGCGGGGGCTCAGGTCCTCCAGATTCCCAATCGGCGTGGCGACCACGTACAATGAAGCAGAGTTCGCGTCTGGCATGGCGGCTCCTCGGCAAGCTCCCGACACAACGGACGAAGGATGGATTCATGCGGATACCCACACGCGGCCTGTTGGCCGCCGCGCTCACCGCGATGCTGCTGGTGGGATGCGCCGCCCCGCCCGGCATCATCGATCGCGTGACCGACGACGACCCGGGCCGCCTGCTCGAACAGGCCGCCCAGCAGGAGCCGGCCCAGGCGGCCAGGACCCGGCTGGAGGCGGCCGACATCCTAGCACGCCAGGGGGAGCGCACCCAGGCGCTGGAGGTCGCCGCGGACATCGATGACAGCCTGCTCGAGCGCGAGCCGCGCACCCGCTGGGCCCTGCTGCTGGCCGACCTCGGCGAGGCGCTGGGCGAACCCTGGGCGGTGATCCAGGCCACCCAGGAGCTGGACGCCCTGGCCCTGGACCGCGACCAGGCGCTGAGCCTGCGCCAGCGACAGGGTCTGGCGCTGCTCGAGGTGGACGAACCCGCGGCGGCGGCCGAGGCGCTGCTGTGGGTCCAGGCGAGAACCGAGGCCGCGGCGCTCAACGACCCGATCTGGTCGGCGCTGAGCGAGCTGGATGGCCAGGCCCTGAGCGCGCTCTCCCGCGAGGTCGACACCGACCTGGGCCGCGGCTGGGTGGCCCTCGCCGAGCTCTACCGCGCCAGCGGCGGCGACCTCGAGCGGCTCTTCGCCCGCCTGGATGACTGGCGCGAACGCAACGCCCGCCACCCGGCGGCTCGCCAGCTGCCCGCCGACCTGCTCGCCCTGCGTGAGCTGCGCGGCCTCGAGGTTCGCCATATCGCGGTGCTGCTGCCGCAGTCCGGCCCCCTGGCCAGCGCCGCCTCGGCCATCGCCGAGGGCATGCGCATCCAGCAGCGACAGGCAACCAATGCCGGAGGCAGCGACGTGCGGCTGAGCTTTATCGACGCCAGCAACAGCGATTTCGAGGCCCTCTACCGGGAAGCCGAGAGCCGCGGCGCCCAGGTCGTGGTCGGCCCCCTGGACAAGGACGAGGTGACCCGCCTGGAGGCGCTCGACCGGGTGCCGCTGCCCACCCTGGCGCTGAACTATGGCTACGGCGAGCGCAACCGCGCCGAGGGGCTCTTCCAGTACGGCCTCTCCGCCGAGGACGAGGCGCGGCAGACCGCCCGGCGCGCCTGGCGCGACGGCCGTCGCCGCGCCGCCCTGCTGGTGCCCGACAACGACTGGGGCCGCCGCGTCGGCGAGGCCTTCTGGGACGAATGGCAGGCCCTGGGCGGCGAGGTGACCAACGCCGTGCGCTACAACCCGGGCGCCCCGGCCACCGAGAGCACCCGCCGCGCCATCGCCAATCCGCGGCCGGACATGCTGTTCCTGCTGGCCCTGCCCGATTACGCCCGCCAGGTCCCCCCGACCCTGGACTACTACTACGCCAGCCGCCTGCCGGTCTACGCCACCTCCCACCTCTTCGAGGGCCGGCTCAACCCGCAGCTCGACCACGACCTGAACGACGTGCAGTTCCTGGATATCCCCTGGCAGATTCCCGATGCCGCGGTGGGCGGCGTCGAGGTGCTGCCCTTCCTCGGCAGCTACCGGGAGCTGCGCGAGGAGTCGGACCCGACGCTCTTCCGCCTGCATGCCATGGGCGTCGACGCCTTCGAGCTGGCCCGCCGCCTGCCCCAGCTGCAGGCCGTGCCCGGCAGCGAGCTGTACGGCGCCACCGGCACCCTGAGCCCGGCCCGGGACGGCCGCATCGCTCGCCAACTGCCCTGGGCCCGCTTCGTCAACGGCATCCCCCAGCCGATCCTGATCCCCGGCCTGTTCGGCGATGGCGACGCCCCGTGACGCCCGCGCCCGCGGCGAGGCCATCGAGCGCCTCGCCGCGGCCTGGCTCGCCGAGCGCGGGCTGGACCTGGTGGCCGCCAACCAGCACGCCAAGGGGGGCGAGCTGGACCTGGTGATGCGCGACGGTGAGACCCTGGTGTTCGTCGAGGTGCGCCACCGGGCCGACGCGCGCCACGGCCACCCGCTGGAGACCGTCACCCCCGCCAAGCAGCGCCGCCTGGTCAGGGCCGCGCGTTTTTATCTCCAGCGCAACCGGCTATCATGTGCGTGCCGCTTCGATGTGCTCGCCGTCACCGGTCAGTGGCCCCACCTCGAGTTCGACTGGGTGGCCAACGCCTTCGAGGCCCACTGACCGGTCAAGCCCCACTGCCAAAGGACCCGGACCCCCACATGGATTTCCAGCAGCGCATTCTCGGCCACTTCAACGCCAGCATCGACACCAAGACCTACGCCAGCGAGGTACTGCCCCCGTTCATCGAGGTGGCCAGCCAGATGATGGTCCAGTGCCTGGTCAGCGAGGGCAAGATCCTGGCCTGCGGCAACGGCGGCAGCGCCGGGGACAGCCAGCACTTCTCCTCCGAGCTGCTCAACCGCTTCGAGCGCGAGCGCCCCAGCCTGCCGGCGCTGGCCTTGACCACCGACACCTCGACGCTGACCTCCATCGCCAACGACTACAGCTACAACGAGGTCTTCTCCAAGCAGGTGCGCGCCCTGGGCCAGCCCGGCGACATCCTGCTGGCGATCTCTACCAGCGGCAATTCGGCCAACGTCATCCAGGCGATCCAGGCCGCCCACGACCGCGACATGACGGTGGTGGCGCTCACCGGCCGCGACGGCGGCAACATGGCCTCGCTGCTCGGCCAGGACGACTGCGAGATCCGCGTGCCCGCCACCTCCACGGCTCGCATCCAGGAGGTCCACCTGCTGGTGATCCACTGCCTCTGCGACCTGATCGACGAACAACTCTTCGGTACAAGCGAGTGAAGCCCATGATCCGCAAGCCCCTGCTCACCCCCCTGCTGCTGGCCGCCGCCTTGGGCCTCGCCGGCTGCGCCACCGTCACCGGCGTCACCCACCAGGGCACCATCGACGAGAACTACGGCAAGCGCACCGTCGGCACCCAGGTCGAGGACCAGAACATCGAGACCAAGATCGGCCACAACCTGCGCCGCAGCGACGCCCGCCTGGGCGATGCCCGCATCAACGTGGATGCCTACAACGGGGTGGTGCTGCTCACCGGGCAGGTGCCGAGCCAGGAGCTCAAGGAGAAGGCCAGCGAGGTCGCCCGGGAGGTCCGCAACGTACGCGAGGTGCACAACGAGCTCAGCGTCGCCGCCAACCTGCCGGCCAGCCAGCGGATCTCCGACACCTGGCTCAACACCCGCCTCCGTACCAACCTGGCCGCCAACGACCGCATCGACTCCGGGCGCATCCGGGTGATCACCGAGAACAACACCGTCTACCTGATGGGGATCGTCAACCGCGGCGAGGCCGACCGCATCGTCGAGGCCGTCGCCAACGCCGGCGGCATGCAGCGTATCGTCAAGGTCTTCGATTACCTGGACTGAGCCGCCTGGCCCCCACGGTACCCACTGGCCTGCCGTTCTGCGTTAGTCGAGGACGA
Organism: Halomonas sp. BM-2019; assembly: GCF_017584085.1. NCBI lineage: Bacteria > Pseudomonadati > Pseudomonadota > Gammaproteobacteria > Oceanospirillales > Halomonadaceae > Halomonas > Halomonas sp. BM-2019. Next base: position 1,759,378 of record NZ_CP071922.1, on the reverse strand, counting down.
GATCGGGCTACTTGATCACCCGCAGCGAGGGCTTGCCCTTGCGCGGCTTCTCGCCCGCCTCGTCGGCGCCCGGTTCCTGGGAGTCGGACTCCACGCTGGAGAGGGCCGGGCCGCCCTCCTCGTCCTGGACCGCCTCCAGGGGCATCACCGGCTCGTGGCCGAACACCATGCCCACGCCGTTCTCGCGGGCATAGATGGCGACCAGGGCGGCGCTCGGCACCATCACCTGCATGGGTTGGCCGCCGAAGCGGGCCGAGAAGCCCAGCGCCTCGTTCTCCATGTAGAGGTCGCGCACCGCGCTGGGCGAGAGGTTCAGCACGATCTGGCCGTTCTGCACGAACTGGCGCGGCACCTCCACGCCCGGCTGCTCGGCGTCGACGACGATATAGGGCGTCAGGTCATTGTCCAGCAGCCACTGGTAAAGGGCCCTGGCCAGGTAGGGGCGACTTGAATTGGGGCGACGGGATGGCATCGGCGGCCCTCCTGATGTCGGCAGCCCCGGCGGGGCAGCGGTGGGTTCAACTGCGCATCTCGCGCTCTTGCTCGCTGAGCGAGGACTTGAAGCCGTCGCGCTCGAAGACCCGCTCCATGTAGCCGAGCAGCGGCTTGACCTGCTTCTCGGGCAGCTCGATGCCCAGCGCCGGCAGGCGCCAGAGGAGCGGGGCCAGGCAGCAGTCCACCAGGGTGAACTCATCACTCATGAAGAACGCCATGTCCTCGAAGATCGGCGAGATGCCGATCAGGCTCTCGCGCAGTTCCTTGCGCGCCTTTTCGGCCTCCTTCTTGGGGCCCCGCTCGATCTGCTCCACCAGCGGACACCACTCGCGCTCGATGCGGTGCATCCACAGGCGACTCTGGGCCCGCGCCACCGGGTAGACCGGCAGCAGCGGCGGATGCGGGAAGCGCTCGTCCAGGTATTCCATCATCACCTTGGACTCGTAGAGCACCAGCTCCCGGTCCAGCAGGGTGGGCACGCTGTTGTAGGGGTTGAGGTCGGCGAGCTCCTCGGGGTGCTGCTCGTCGGTGACCTCGACGATATCCACCGCCACGCCCTTCTCGGCGAGCACGATACGCACGCGATGGCTCAGGTGATCAGCACCACCCGAGTAGAAGGTCATCGACGACCGTTTGGCCACTACACCCATGAAACAATCCTCGCATCAGTTCGAACGGCAATGATAACACGACGGGCAGGTCCCCGCGTGGCCGGGCCACGCGCCTCCCCACAAACCACAGGGGGCGCATGGCCCTCGGCCATACGCCCCCAGACGTCTCCACCGCAATGGATCAGTGGATGTCGCGCCAGTACTCGCGCTTGAGCAGATAGGCGATGACACCGAAGATAAAGATGAAGATCAGTACCTTGGGCGCCAGGGCCTGGGCCTGCAGCTTGGAGGGCTCACCCACGTAGACCAGGAAGTTGGTCAGGTCGTACATGGCCTCCTCGAACTCGTCCGGCTCCATGCTGCCCGAGCGGGTCACCTGCAGCACCTCACAGGACTGGTACTTGCCGGTCAGCGGGTCGAGCTCGGCGCCCGGAATGGGGCGGTCGCTCTCGCTGCACACCATCTCCTGCACGCCCTGCAGGGGCTCGAGCACGTTGGGCATGGCCGGCGCCTCGAGCACGATGTTGTTGACGCCGAGCGGTTGGCTCGGGTCACGGTAGAACCCCAGCAGGTAGGAGTAGATGTAGTCCGACCCCCTGATCCGGTTGAACAGCGTGAGGTCCGGCGGCGTCACCCCGAACCAGCTCTCGGAGTCGCCCGGCTGCATGGCGATATGCATCTGGTCGTTGAAGGCCAGCTCCGAGGAGAAGATCAGGTTCTCCTCCATCAGGTCCTGGGGAATACCCAGATCGCTCGCTGCCCGGGCGAAGCGCTGGTGCTCCAGGGCGTGACAGCCCATGCAGTAGTTCACATAGAGCTGCATGCCCCGCTGCAGGGACGCCTGATCGTTGATGTCCGGCGTCATCGAGAAGGGCTGTGGCGGCAGCGGCGCCGCCATGCCCGCCAAGGGCAACAGCGCGAAGAACAGTGCGAAGAGTTGCTTTTTCATTAGCCAGTCACCCTCTCCGGAACGGGTTTGGTCTTCTCCAGCTTGGTGTACAGCGGCATCAGCAGGAAGAAGAGGAAGTAGAGCACGGTGCACAGCTGTGCCACCGCCGTACGGATCGGCGTGGCCGGAATGGCCCCCAGGACCCCCAGGACCACGAAGCTGATGGCGAACAGGATCAGCATCGACTTGGACATCCAGCCCTTGTAGCGCATGGAGCGCACCGGGCTACGGTCGAGCCAGGGCAGCACGAAGAGCACGGCGATGGCACCGCCCATGAAGACCACGCCCAGGAACTCGGCCGGCAGGGGGCCAATATCGAAGGTGATCGCCCGCAGGATCGCGTAGAAGGGCGTGAAGTACCATACCGGCGCGATATGGTCCGGGGTCACCATGGGGTTGGCCGGCTCGAAGTTGGGCCGCTCGAGGAAGTAGCCGCCGCCCTCGGGGAAGTAGAAGATCACCACCGCGAAGACGAACAGGAACACCGCCACGCCGAAGATGTCTTTCACCGTGTAGTAGGGGTGGAAGGGAATGCCGTCCAGCGGCTTGCCGGTCTCGTCCTTCTTCTCCTTGATGTCGATGCCGTCCGGGTTGTTGGAGCCGACCTCATGCAGGGCAATCAGGTGCAGCACCACCAGCGCCAGGATCACGATGGGCAGCGCCACCACGTGCAGGGCGAAGAAGCGGTTCAGGGTGATACCGGAGATCAGGTAGTCGCCGCGGATCCACTGGGCCAGGTCAGGACCGATAAAGGGAATGGTGGCAAACAGCGAGATGATCACCTGGGCGCCCCAGTAGGACATCTGGCCCCAGGGCAGCAGGTAGCCCATGAAGGCCTCGGCCATCAGCAGCAGGTAGATGGCCATGCCGAAGATCCACACCAGCTCGCGGGGCGCCTTGTAGGAGCCGTAGAGCAGCCCGCGGAACATGTGCAGGTAGATCACCACGAAGAAGGCCGAGGCCCCGGTGGAGTGCATGTAGCGAATCAGCCAGCCCCACTCCACGTCGCGCATGATGTACTCGACGGAGGCGAAGGCGCCCTCGCCGGAGGGGTTGTAGCTCATGGTCAGCCAGACACCGGTGAGGATCTGATTGACCAGCAGCAGCAGGGCCAGCGAGCCGAAGAAGTACCAGAAGTCGAAGTTCCGGGGGGCGTAGTACTTGGTCAGGTGGTCCTGGACCATCTGAGTGGCGGGAAAGCGATCATCCACCCAGCGCATCAGGCCCTTTTCCGCCTTCACCTTGTTCGGGTTACCCATCAGGCAGCCTCCTCGTCTTCACCGACGATGATGATGTCATCGGTCTCGAAGCGGTACGGCGGCACCTCCAGGTTGGAAGGTGCCGGCACGTTGCGGAACACGCGACCCGCCAGGTCGAAGTAGGAGCCGTGGCAGGGGCAGAAGAAGCCACCCGGCCAGCCACTCATGTCAACCGCATCCGGCTCGGGACGGAAGAGCGGCGAGCAGCCCAGGTGGGTACAGATGCCGATCAGTACGCCGATTTCGGGTCGGATCGAGCGCAGCGGGCCGGTGACGTAGCTCGGCTGCTGCGGCACGCTGGAGTCCGGATCCACCAGCCGCGAGCCATCGAAGCCTTCGGTTCGCTCGATCATCTCGGGCGTGCGGTTGATGATCCATACCGGGCGCCCCCGCCACTCGACGGTCATGCGCTGACCCGGCTCGAGCTTGGAGATATCCGCCTGAACGGGCGCACCCGCTGCTCTCGCCCTGGCACTGGGCTGCCAGGAAGCCACAAAGGGGACCGCTACCCCGACGGCACCCACCGCACCCACGACGGTGGTGGCACCTACGAGGAAACGGCGCCGACCCTTGTTTACGCCGTTATCTGCCATTTCAAGGTTTCTCCCATCAGCTTACCCGTTGATCCATCACGGGTGGACAGCATCCCGCGAACACGGATACCAAATGCGCTCTATAGTAAGAAAATACGCTGCGTCACACAAGGACAACGACCCTTGACCAAGGTGTAACCCGCGCAGCAACCTACTGATCTACAAATAAAAACGCCCGAGTCGATGACTCGGGCGTGAGCGTTGGCGCGCAATAGCCGGCGCTTAACGCTTGGAGAACTGCGGGCGACGACGCGCCTTGCGCAGGCCGACCTTCTTGCGCTCGACCTGACGGGCGTCGCGGGTCACGTAGCCGGCTTCACGCAGCTGGCTGCGGAACTCCTCGTTGTACTCCATCAGGGCACGGGTGATGCCGTGGCGGATGGCGCCGGCCTGGGCCGACCCGCCGCCGCCCTTGACGGTAACGAAGACGTCGAACTGGTTCAGGGTGTCGGTCAGCTCGAGGGGCTGACGGACCACCATGCGGCCGGTGACGCGGCCGAAGTATTCATTCAGGTCGCGGCTGTTGACGGTGATCTTGCCGCTGCCCGGCTTCAGGAAGACGCGGGCGGTCGAGGTCTTGCGGCGCCCGGTACCGTAATACTGCTGTGTCATGGCGAAGACTCCCTCAGATGTTCAGTTCTTGCGGCTGCTGGGCGACGTGCGGATGCTCGGCACCGGCATAGACCTTGAGCTTGGAATACATGGCGCGACCCAGGGGACCCTTGGGCAGCATGCCCTTGACGGCGCCTTCGATGATGCGCTCGGGCGCATGCTCGATCAGCTTGTCGAAGGTCATGGAGCGCAGGCCACCGGGATAGCCGGTGTGACGGTAGTAGGTCTTGGCCTTGGCCTTGTTGCCGGTGACCTTCACCTTCTCGGCGTTGATCACGACGATGTAGTCGCCGGTATCGACGTGCGGGGTGAACTCCGGCTTGTGCTTGCCGCGCAGGCGACGAGCGATTTCGGTGGCCAGGCGGCCGAGCGTCTTGTCCGTGGCGTCGACGACGAACCAGTCGCGCTGGACGGACTGCGGCTTAGCAGTGAACGTCTTCATGAAGCTATCACCAGTTAAAATGTATTGGGTTCGCTGCCGGTCGGGCTCGAACCATCCCTATTCTTCTTGGTTGCCGCTCACCGAATGGCGAGAGCAACGAGTAGAGCGCGCGAATTCTACACGAGGCGCCGCCCGACTTGCAATGCTGCTCAGGGCTTGTGGGGCAGCGCCAGGTACTCGCGGGACTGCATCTCCTGAAGCCGCGACAGGGTGCGCTGGAACTCGAACTCCAGCCGACCGTCGGCGTAGAGCTGCTCGGCCGGCGCCTCGGCAGACATCAGCAGCTTGACGCCGCGGTCGTAGAACTCATCGACCATGTTGATGAAGCGCCTCGCCTGATCGTCGGTCGCGGCGTTCATGCGCGTGACGTTGGAGACCAGCACGCTGTGAAACTCCCGGGCCAGCTCGATGTAGTCGTTCTGGCTGCGCGGTCCATCGCAGAGCTCCTCGAATTCGAACCACACTACGTCGTCGTGCAGGCGCCGGGCGTGCAGCACCCGATGATTGATCTCGACGGGCGCGTTCGCCTCGCCCTCATGGCCGGCAATCTCGCGGAAGCTGCGCGCCAGCTCCACCTCGGCGGCCTCATCCAGAGGGGCGTGGAAGATCTCGGCGCGCTCCAGGGCGCGCAGCCGGTAGTCGATGCCCGAATCGACATTGACCACCTCGCAGTGGCGCTTGAGCAGCTCGATGGCGGGAAGGAAACGCGCCCGCTGCAGACCATCCTTGTAGAGGTCGTCGGGGACGATATTGGAGGTCGCCACCAACACCACGCCATGCTCGAACAATGCCTCGAGAAGATTGGCCAGGATCATGGCGTCAGTGATGTCCTTGACAAAGAACTCATCGAAGCAGATCACCCGCGCCTCGTCGGCGAACTTGGCGGCGACCAGCTTCAGCGGGTTCTTCTCCCCCTTGTAGTGGGTCAGCTCATTGTGCACCCGCTGCATGAAGCGGTGGAAATGGGTCCGCATCTTCTCCGGGAAGGGCAGAGACTCGTAGAAGGCATCCACCAGATAGGTCTTGCCTCGCCCTACCCCGCCCCAGAAATAGAGACCCGTGACCTCGGGCAGCACGGGCTCGGCTGCCGGTGCCTGGCGGCCACGCTTGCCGAACAGGCCAGCCATGCGCGAAGCAAGCTTGCCCTGGGGCGGCACGGCCCGCGGACGACTCCGCGGTGCGACCATCAGGTCGTCGTAGAGGCGCTGCAGGTGCGTCACCGCTTGTTCCTGGGCAGGATCGTACTGGAAGTCGTCCCGTTCCAGGTCGGCGCGGTAGCGGGCCGTGGGTGACAGGCGAGCGTCTCGGGACTCGGGTGGGGTCGGCGTGGCACTCATGCGGGTAACGAACCGTCTCGGCTTGGATAAGAGGGACATTATACGCATCCAGGGGCCGGCACGCACCGGCCAGGCGGACCCCGGCGGCGGCCGCGTTGACCCATCGCCGCGGCCCGGCCCTATAATGGGCGCCGGGGCCGAGCCCCACGACAGGTCCGCCCCGCCGCGGGCCGCCCCATCGCCGCAGGGAGATTGACGTGGAAGCAAGCAAGATCAACTGGATTCTGGCCATCGCCTGCCTGTTCGCCGGCATCGGGCTGGGCGCCTTGGGCTACCACCTGCTCAACTCGAGCGCCGCCAGCCTGCAGAAGCTGCGCAAGCGGCTCGCCGAGCGCGACCGCGAGCTGGCGGCCCTGCGGGAGGGCGTGGACGAGCACCTGGACGAGGTCTCCCGGCTGGTGGCCGCCCTGCAGCGCGACGGCGAGGCCCTGGCCAGCCACCTGGCGCAGGATGCGCGCCGCCTGGGCGGCAAGGGCGCGCCCCGCGCCGGCCTGGAGCCCGCCGCCGCGCCAGTGACAGCCCCGGAGGCGGACGAGGCGCTGCCCACCCCGCGCGACTATGCCGATGGTACGGGCGGCACCCTCTCCGAGGATTTCGGCCTCAAGAGCGACGAGAACACCAGGGCACCGCAGCCGCCCCGCTACTGATCTCCTCCCCTCACCGTCCCGGCCTCCAGGGCTATCGCAGTCACCGATGTCTTGTCAGCGAAAGGCGCCGGGGATAGGCCGGAGAGGGGGTCCGTGGACCAGGGATGGTCTAGGTAGCCCCCAGGGAGGGGTTAATGGCGCCCCCTCGCAGGCCTTTCGCCGGAACAGCCTTGAGCGATGCCGCCATCGGCCATAGCCCTGCCCCGCCTCAGGCGGGGTTGTCGATATCCACGAAGCGGTGCTCGATGCCGCACTCCACCGCCAGCCACTCCCCCAGCGCCTGGACCCCATAGCGCTCGGTGGCATGGTGGCCCGCCGCCAGGTAGTGGATGCCGAGCTCCCGCGCCAGATGGGTGGTACGCTCCGAGATCTCCCCGGAGATAAAGGCGTCGGCCCCGGCCTCCCAGGCCGCGGCGATCATGTCCTGGGCGCCGCCGGTGCACCAGGCCACTCGACGGATCTCGCCCTTGCTCGGCGCCTCCACCAGCAGCGGCTCGCGCGCGAGGCGCCGCCCCAGATGGGCGGCCAGGTCCCGGGCCGCCAGCCCCCCGGGCGGCGCCCCCAGCCACAGCAGTCCCTCGCCGAGCTCCCCGTCGGCGCAGCCCTCGACCCGGAAGTCGAGCCGACGGCCCAGCTCGGCGTTGTTGCCCAGGCAGGCATGGGCATCCAGCGGCAGGTGATAGGCGAGCA
>NZ_CP071922.1:1740902-1751643 GCF_017584085.1 Halomonas sp. BM-2019 | reverse complement strand
CAGCGCATCGCGATTGATCATGGGGGAGCTCCCGACGTCCAAAGGGCGAGAATGTTACCATTAGTCCATTGTACCGCCGGGGCCTCGGGCCCCGCGACCGCTCTGCCTCAAAGGACGCCGACTCGCATGCGACCCCCTCTGCGCTCACTCACGCCCTACCTCCTGCCGATCACCATCGGGGTGCTGCTGGCCGTGGTGCTGCTCAATGCCTTCCCGCAGCTGACGGGACGCCAGGCGGATCCCACGCCGCCCCAGCCCTCGGTCCAGGCCCCCGGCGCCCAGGCGCCGCTCAGCGTCTCGCCCCGGGTCGAAGCCCCGGAGGCGGCGCAGCCGCGCCCGGCCCCGGAACTGCGCCAGGCGGCTCCGCTAAGCCGTGAACAGGGGCCGGTGAGCTATACAACCGCCGTGGAGAAGGCCGCGCCGGCGGTGGTCAACATCTACTCCTCCCGGGTGGTGGAACGCGACCAGCACCCGCTGATGTCCGACCCCTTCTTCCGCCAGTTCTTCGGCGACGACGTGCCGGCTCGCCAGCGCATGCTCTCGAGCCTGGGCTCCGGCGTGATCGTCAGCGAGGACGGCTACGTGCTGACCAACCACCACGTGATCGGCGGCGCCGACCAGATCCAGGTAGCGCTGCGTGACGGTCGCGAGACGCTGGCCGAGGTGATCGGCACCGACCCGGAGAGCGACCTTGCCGTGCTGCGCATCGACCTCGACACCCTGCCGGTGATCGAGCTGGCCGACTCCACCGAGGTGGCCATCGGCGACGTCTCCCTGGCCATCGGCAACCCCTTCGGCGTGGGCCAGACGGTGACCATGGGCATCATCAGCGCCACCGGCCGCAGTCACCTGGGCCTCAACGCCTACGAGGACTTCATCCAGACCGACGCGGCCATCAACCCCGGCAACTCCGGCGGCGCCCTGATCAACGCCGAGGGCTCCCTGGTGGGCATCAACACCGCCATCTTCTCGCGCTCCGGCGGCTCCCAGGGCATCGGCTTCGCCATCCCCGCCAACCTGGCCGCCAATATCCTCGAGGAGCTGGTCACCCAGGGCCGGGTGATCCGCGGCTGGCTGGGTGTCGAGGCCCAGGAGCTCAACCCGGAGCTGGCCGCCTCCTTCGGCCTTCAGGCGCCCCGCGGGGTGGTGATCGCCGGCGTGGTGCCGGGCGGTCCGGCCGACCAGGCCGGACTACAGCCTGGCGACGTCCTGCTGGCCATCGACAACCGGCCGATCCTCGATGCGCGGGTCACCATGGCCGACATCGCCGCCGTGGCGCCCGGCGAGACGCTGCCGCTTACCGTGGTGCGCGGTGGCGAGACCCTCGAGGTCATTTTGGAGGTAGGCGAACGGCCGGCGCCGGAGCTGCGCCGGCCGGAGTAGCGGCTCGGGCCGGCATCCGTCCGGCGCGGCTACTCCTGAATACGATACTCGGCACTGCGCGCGTGGGCGGTCAGCGACTCGCCGCGGGCCAGCACGGAGGCCACCCTGCCGAGCTCGGAGGCCCCCTCGGGCGAGCAGTGGAGCGCTTCTGGAAGTCGTAGACCCCCAGCGGCGAGGAGAAGCGCGCGGTGCCCGACGTCGGCAGCACGTGGTTGGGGCCGGCGCAGTAGTCCCCCAAGGCCTCGGCGGTATAGCGGCCCATGAAGATGGCGCCGGCGTGGCGCACCTCGGGCAGCCACCCCTCCGGGTTGGCCACCGAGAGCTCCAGGTGCTCGGGGGCAATGCGGTTGATCAGCGCTACCGCCTCTTCGCGGCCGGCGCACTCGATCAGGGCACCGCGCCGCGCCAGGGAGTCGCGCACGATGCCCTCGCGCTCCAGGCTCGGCAACAGGCGATCGATGGCGGCCTCGACGGCATCGAGGTGCTCGGCATCCCAGCTCACGAGGATCGCCTGGGCGTCCTCGTCGTGCTCCGCCTGGGAGAAGAGATCCATGGCCAGCCAGTCGGCGTCGGTGCCGCCGTCGGAGACCACCAGGATCTCCGAGGGGCCGGCGATCATGTCGATCCCCACCTGGCCAAACACCGCCCGCTTGGCCGTCGCCACGTAGATGTTGCCGGGGCCGACGATCTTGTCGACCCGCGGCACCGTCTCGGTGCCGTAGGCCAGCGCCGCCACCGCCTGGGCGCCGCCCACTGTGAAGACCCGGCCCACCCCGGCCAGGTGCGCCGCCGCCAGCACCAACTCGTTGAGCACGCCATCCGGGGTCGGCACCACCATGATGATCTCGCGCACCCCGGCCACATGGGCGGGGATGGCGTTCATCAGCACCGAGGAAGGATAGGCCGCCTTGCCGCCGGGCACGTAGATGCCGGCGCGGTCCAGGGCAGTGACCTGCTGGCCCAGCACCGTGCCGTCGGCCTCGGTGTAGTGCCAGGACTCCGGCTTCTGGCGCTCGTGGTAGGCCCGGATGCGCTCGGCGGCCTGGGCCAGCGCCTCGCGCTGCTCGGCAGGCAAGCCTTCATAGGCCTGGCGCAACCGAGGCGCCGAGAGGGTCAGGTCCGCCATGCGGGTCGCCGAGAGGCGGTCGAAGCGATTGCTGGCCTCCACCAGGGCAGCGTCGCCCCGGGTGCGCACCGCGGTGATAAGCTCCTCGACCCGCGCCTGGACCTCGGCGTCGGAGACGCCCTCCCAGGCCAGCAGGGTCGAGAGGCGCGCCTCGAAGTCGGCCTCTCGGGTGGCGAGCCGGGCGATGCCGGAGGGAGCGGTTGTCTCGGTCATGGCAGCTTCCATCATCAATCGGGAGGTCTCTATTGTTCGGCGCCGGAGGGCGCCGGGCAAGAGGGCGGCGGCTATGGGGCCGCGACGCCGCGCCTATCGGCGGCTCGGCCCGCGGCGAGGGCTCAGGCCGAGGCGGCCTCGCGACGGGCGGCCACCGCCTGGCCGAGGCGCTCGAGCAGCGGCTTGATGCGGGCGTGCTTCATGGTCATGGACGCCTTGTTGACCACCAGGCGGGTGGAGACCTTCGCGATCAGCTCGCGGGGTTCCATGCCGTTGGCGCGCAGGGTGTTGCCGGTGTCGACGATGTCGACGATCTCGTCGGCCAGGTTCATCAGCGGGGCCAGCTCCATGGCGCCATAGAGCTTGATCACCTCGGCCTGGATGCCCTGCTCGGCGTACCAGCGCCGGGCGACATTGACGAACTTGGTGGCCACCCGCCGCCTCGCCCGGGCCGGCTCGGCGCCGGTGATGCCGGCGGTCATCAGCTTGCAGCGGGCAATCTCCAGATCCAGCGGCTCGTAGAGCCCCTCGACGCCGTGCTCGAGCAGCACGTCCTTGCCCGCCACGCCGAGATCCGCCGCCCCCAGCTGCACGTAGGTGGGCACGTCGGTGGCACGGATCACCACCAGCTTGACGTCGGGCAGGTTGGTGTCGAACAGCAGCTTGCGGCTCTTGCCCAGGTCCTCCGCGGGCTCGATGCCGGCATCGGCCAACAGCGGCAGGGTCTCGTCCAGAATGCGGCCCTTGGAGAGGGCCAGAATAAGTTGTTTGCTCATGCTCTCGCCTAATGTCGGGAAGCGGCCGGAATCAGCCCGGCACGCGCCGGATGCGCGCCCCCAGCAGCTGCAGCTTCTCCTCGATGCACTCGTAGCCGCGGTCGATGTGGTAGATGCGATCCACCAGGGTCTCGCCCTCGGCCATCATCGCCGCGATCACCAGCGACGCCGAGGCGCGCAGGTCGGTGGCCATCACCGGCGCCCCGGAGAGCCACTCGACCCCCTCGATCACCGCGGTGTTGCCCTCCAGGGCGATCTTCGCCCCCATGCGGTTGAGCTCCTGGACGTGCATGAAGCGGTTCTCGAAGATGGTCTCCACCACCCGGGAGGTGCCTTCGGCCACCGCATTCATCGCCACGAACTGCGCCTGCATGTCGGTGGGAAAGGCGGGATAGGGGGCGGTGCGGATGTTCACCGCTCGGGGCCGCTTGCCGTGCATATCCAGCGCGATCCAGTCGTCGCCGCTGGTGATCTCGGCGCCGGCCTCCTCCAGCTTGGCCAGCACCGCCTCGAGGATATCGGCGCGGGTGCGGCGCACCTTGACGCGACCCCGGGAGAGCGCGGCGGCCACCAGGAAGGTACCGGTCTCGATGCGGTCGGGCATGACATCATGGTAAGCGCCGTGCAGCCGCTCGACGCCCTCGATGACGATGGTGTCGCTGCCGTGGCCGCGAATCTTCGCCCCCATCTTGATCAGGCACTCGGCCAGGTCGACCACCTCGGGCTCCCGGGCGGCGTTCTCCAGCACCGTGGTGCCGTCGGCAAGGGCCGCCGCCATCAGCAGGTTCTCGGTGCCGGTCACGGTCACGGTGTCGAAGAAGATGGTGGCCCCCTTGAGGCGGCCGTCGACCCGGGCGCGGATATAGCCGCCCTCGACGCGGATCTCGGCGCCCATGGCCTCCAGCCCGCGCAGGTGCAGGTCCACCGGCCGCGAGCCGATGGCGCAGCCGCCGGGCAACGAGACATCGGCATGGCCGAAGTGGGCCAGCAGCGGCCCCAGCACCAGGATGGAGGCGCGCATCTTCTTGACCAGCTCGTAGGGGGCGTCGCAGTGCTTCACCTGGGCGCCGTCGAGCTGGATAGTCATCTTCTCGCCCATCACCGGCTCGACGCCGAGGTGGCCGAGCAGCTCCAGGGTGGTGGTGATGTCCTGCAGGTGTGGCAGGTTGCCGATGGTCACCGGCTCCTCGGCCAGCAGGGTGGCGCAGAGGATCGGCAGGGCGGCGTTCTTGGCGCCGCTGGCCCATACCTCGCCGTCGACCGGCCCGTTGCCGGTGATGATCAACTTGTCCATGGGGGCTCGATATCAGGCGCCGGCGTTCTCCGGCGCGCTCTCCCACTGCGCCGGGGTGTAGGTCTTGATGCTCACCGCATGCAGGGCGCCGGAGGCGATCTCGTCGGCCAGCGCGCCGTAGATCAGCTGCTGGCGCTTGACCGGCGAGAGGCCCGAGAAGACCTCGCCCACGGCCACCACCTGGAAGTTGCAGCCTTCGCCCTGGATATGAAACTCGCAGCCGTCGATGCGGGACTCGAGCAGCGCCTTGACGTCGCTGGGGTGCATGATGCGGCACTCCTGTGTCTGAAACGGGAAGGCCACCGGGCGCAACGCGGCCGATGGCACGAAACGGGGATGGCCCATGGTAAAGAAAAGCGTGGCGCTTGGCGATCTCGGCAGGCCACCGACTCAGGCCGCTGCGGCCTCGAGAGGGAGCAGGCGTTCCAGGCCGGCCAGGTCGGTGAGCCGCCGCAGGGCCGGCGAGAGGCGCACCGGCTGCAGCTTGAGGCCGGCGGCGCGGGCACCGCGGGTCCACTCCAGCAGCACGCTGAGCGCCGCGCTGCTGACATCGGCCACGCCGGCGAGGTCGAAGCTGACCCGGGTACCGGCAGGCTGCCCGGCGAGCCAGGCACGGCCCGCCTCGGCCAGGCTCGCGGCCACCTCGAAGCCCACCGGCCCCGCGACCCGCAGGGTGGTCGCCTCGGCCTCGAGGCAGACACCAGCGCGCTCGAGCAGGGCGATCATGCGCCGCCGCCCTCCTCCAGCTCCTCGACGGCAATCTCCGGCGCCCAGCTGGCGATCACCGCATCGTAGTCGCGCCCATGGTCGCGCATGGCCTGGTCGAACTGGTTGCGGAAGGTCAGCCCCAGGTTGATGCCGTTGACGATCACGTTGACCACGCGCCACTCGCCGCCTGAGAGGCGCAGCGAATAGCTGACCGGGTAGACCTGACCGCTGGTGGCCACCACCTCCATGTCGACGCTGGCCTGGTCCTCGTGGCGCTGAGGCCGCTGGTGCTCCAGCACCCGCAGCTCGCGGTAGTCGAAGGTGACCAGGCCCTTGGTATAGGTGTCGATCAAGGTCTGGCGGAAGGTGTCGGCGAAGCGCGAGCGCTGCTGGGGCGTGGCATTCTGGAAGTAGCGGCCCATCACGCTGGCCCCGATGTAGCGAAAGTCGGCGATGTCATCGAGGCTGTCGTCGACCAGCGCCTTGAGCTCGTCGAGGTTGTCGGCGAAGTAGTCGCGGCGTCCCTCGATCTCGGCGGTCAGCCTCTCGACGCTTTCGCGGATCAGCTGCTCAGGGGTACGCTCGGGCGCCGCGCTGGCCGGCAGGGCAAACAGGGCCAGTACCAGGCCGGCCAGCAGGACTCGCAGCGATGGGAAAAGGCGGCTCATGCAGTAACTCTCCTTGCAAGGGGCAGAAAGCGGTGCCGTGCGGCGTCAGTCGCTGATCATATTGGACACGAACTGCTGGATGAGTTCTTCCAGCACGATGGCCGACTGGGTATCGCGGAGGGTATCCCCGTCGGCCAGGGTCTCCGGGTCGCCGCCCACGGAGAGCCCGATATACTGCTCGCCGAGCAGCCCCGCGGTGAAGATCGCCGCGGTGGTGTCCCGGGAGAGCCGGCCCTCCAGGCTGCCGTCGAGCTCCAGGATCACCCGGGCGTCGTACCAGTCGGTGTCAAGCTCGATGGCCGACACCCGGCCCACGGTGACGCCGGCCATGGTGACCCGCGCCCGCGGCTTGAGGCCGCCGACGTTGGCGAAGTTGGCCTCCAGGCGGAAGGTGTCGCCGGGCGCCTGGAAGGTCAGCCCGCTGACCCGCAGGCCCAGGAACACCAGGCCGAGGATCCCGGCGAGCATGAACAGCCCCACCCCCAGCTCCATCGTCTTGCTGCGCTTCATCGCTTCTCTCCGAACATCGAGGCGTGCCTCCCGCACTTCACGAGAGGCCACCGAACATCACCGCGGTCAGCACGAAATCGAGGCCGAGGACCGCCAGGGAGGAGTAGACCACGGTGCGGGTGGTGGCCCGGGAGATCCCCTCCGAGGTGGGCACCAGGTCATAGCCCTGGAACACCGCGATCCAGGTCACCACCACCGCGAACACCAGACTCTTGACCATGCCGTTGCCCACATCGCCGATGAAGTCGACGCTGGCCTGCATGTTGCCCCAGTAGGAGCCCTCGAAGACGCCGAGCCACTCCACCCCCACCAGGTAGCCGCCGTAGATGCCCACCACGCTGAAGCCGATGGTCAAGAGCGGCAGGGCCACGAAGCCCGCCCAGAGGCGCGGCGCCACCACCCGCCGCAGCGGATCGACGCCGATCATCTCCATGCTGGTGAGCTGTTCGGTGGCCTTCATCAGGCCGATCTCGGCGGTCAGCGCCGAGCCGGCGCGGCCGGCGAACAGCAGCGCCGCCACCACCGGCGACAGCTCGCGCAGCAGCGACAGCGCCACCATCTGGCCCAGGGCCTGCTCGGCGCCGAAGTCCACCAGGATGGTGTAGCCCTGCAGCGCCAGCACCATGCCGATGAAGAGCCCCGAGACCAGCACGATGGCCAGCGACAGCACGCCGACGAAGTGCATCTGGCGCAGCCACAGGTGCCAGCCCTCGCGACTCGGCACCCCCACCGCCGACTGGGCCACGAAGACGCCGGCACGCCCCAGCGCCTCGAGCAGCTCGCAGCCGCGGCGCCCCAGGCCGGTGATCCGCTCGATCATCGCCGCCCTCCCGCATCGAGGATATCGGTGAAGAAGTCCACCGCCGGATAGTGGAAGGGCACCGGGCCGTCGGGCTCGCCGTGGACGAACTGGCTGACCCGCGGGTCCTGGTCCACGTCCAGGCCCTGGGGCGTGCCCTGGGCCATCACCAGGCCATCGGCGATCACGTAGACGTAGTCGGCGATGGACAGGGTCTCCTTGATGTCGTGGGAGACGATCACCGAGGTGAGCCCCAGCGCCTCATTGAGGCGCTTGATCAGCTGCACCAGCACTCCCATGGAGATCGGATCCTGGCCGACGAAGGGCTCGTCGTAGAGGATCAGCTCCGGGTCCAGGGCCATCGCCCTGGCCAGGGCGACCCGCCGGGCCATGCCGCCGGAGAGCTCCGAGGGCATCAGCTCGCGGGCCCCGCGCAGCCCCACCGCCTCGAGCTTCATCAGCACCAGGTCGCGGATCATCGCCTGGGGCAGGTCGGTGTGCACCCGCAGCGGGAAGGCGACGTTCTCGAACACGCTGAGGTCCGAGAACAAGGCCCCGCTCTGGAACAGCATGCCCATGCGCCTGCGCATGGCGAACAGCGCCTTGCGCGACTGGCGATGCACATCCTCGCCGTCGATCAGCACGCGGCCGGCGTCAGGAACCAGCTGCCCGCCGATCAGCTTGAGCAGCGTGGTCTTGCCGGTCCCGCTGGGGCCCATGATGGCAGTGATCCTGCCCCGCGGGATGGCGAGATCGACGCCGCGGAAGATCTCCTTCTCGCCCCGCGAGAAATGCAGCCCCTCCACCACCACGAAGGGAGTGTCACTCATCGATTCGTCAACTCGCTCGGCAACTCCGGAAAAATTATCGAACATCGTATCCTAACTCCCCGGGACGGCGCCAGCCTGGCAGAGCGCAGCGCTTGCACTGACCGGGCCCAAGGCGTTTAATGCGCCCCTCCTGATCTCCGGCCCAGGGCCTCCCATGTTGGTTCCGCCGATCATCATGCGTCGCGAGCTGCCACTTGAGTGAACCCGCGCTACAGGCAACAATCACCGCCATGACTGCAGACACCTCCCCCACTGCCGACGCCTCCCCGCTGCGCGACAGCGCCCGCCGCACCCTGGCCCTGGAGCAGCAGGCGATCGGCGCGCTCAGTGACCGCCTCGACGGCGACTTCGACCGTGCCTGCCAGCTGATCCTCGCCTGCCGCGGCCGGGTGGTGGTGACCGGCATGGGCAAGTCCGGCCATATCGCCGGCAAGATCGCCGCCACCCTGGCCAGCACCGGCACCCCGGCCTTCTTCGTGCACCCGGGCGAGGCCAGCCACGGCGACCTCGGCATGATCACCCCCGGCGACGTGGTGCTGGCGCTCTCCAACTCCGGCGAGACCGCCGAGGTAACCGCCCTGCTGCCGCTGCTCAAGCGCATGGGCGTGCCGCTGATCAGTCTGACCGGCCGCCCCGCCTCGACGCTGGCGCGCCACGCCGAGGCGCACCTGGACGCCGGGGTCGAGCGCGAGGCCTGTCCGCTGGACCTGGCCCCTACCGCCTCCACCACCGCCGCCCTGGCCCTGGGCGATGCCCTGGCGGTTGCGCTGCTGGAGTTCCGCGGCTTCACCGCCGAAGAGTTCGCCCTCTCCCACCCCGGTGGTAGCCTCGGCAAGCGCCTGCTGCTGCGGGTCGGCGACCTGCTGCACCGGGGCGACCGGCTGCCCCGCGTCCCCCTGGGCAGCCCGCTGCGTGACGCCCTGCTGGAGATCACTCGCCAGGGACTCGGCTTCACCTGCGTGGTGGACGAACAGGGCCGGCTGGCCGGGGTCTACACCGACGGCGATCTGCGCCGCACCCTGGACCAGCATCATGACCTCTCCGGCCTCACCGTCGACGCGGTGATGACCGTTCCCGGCAAGCGGGCCGCACCCGAGATGCTGGCCGCCGAGGCGGTGAAGCTGATGGAGGACCACCGCATCTCGGCCCTGGCCGTGGTCGACGACGAAGGGCGTCCAGTAGGCGCCCTGCACATGCACGACCTGCTGGCCAGCGGCGTGATCTGACCTTCCCCCCAACCCCCGGAGCTCCCATGCCCCACAACCTGCCCCTGCAAGACCCCCGACTGGTGGATCGCCTGCGTCGTATTCGCCTACTGGCCCTGGACGTTGACGGCGTGCTCACCGACGGCCAGCTCTATTTCCAGGCCGACGGCATCGAGATCAAGGCCTTCAACGTCCAGGATGGCCACGGCCTCAAGCTGCTCAAGCGCGCCGGCCTCGAGGTGGCCCTGATCACCGGCCGCGACTCCCCCACGGTAAGCCGGCGCGCCGCCGCGCTGGGCATTCAGCACGTCTTCCAGGGCGTGGAGAAGAAGCTGCCGGTGCTGCGAGACCTCTGCACCCGTCTCGGACTGGAGTTCGACCAGGTCGCCTACTGCGGCGACGACATGCCCGACGTGGGCGCCATCCGCCGCGCCGGCGTGGGCATCAGCGTGCCCAACGCCCCGGAGTACATCCAGAAACACGCCGACTGGGTGACGCTAAAGGGGGGCGGCCAGGGCGCGGCCCGCGAGATCAGTGACACCCTGCTCAGAGCCCAGGGCCACTGGGACGCGGTAATCGACACCTACCTGCACGGGGCCGGCTGAGCCCATGTCCCTGCCGCGGCCCTCGTTCCGCATCTGGCTTTTCCTGCTGCTGGTGGCGCTGGGCGGTGTGCTGGTGCTGCTCGATTCGCGCAGCGCCCGCGAGCCGGGCGCGGTGCCCCGCGACGAGGCCGGCGAGCCCGACTTCTTCCTCGAGGGCGCGCGCCTGACCCGCTTCGACGCCGAGGGGCGCGCCCACCAGCGCGTCGAGACGCCGCGCCTGGTGCACACGCCCCACGACGAGGTCACCCGCCTCGAGACCCCGGACGCGCGGATCTACGACAACGCCGGCCGGGTGTGGTTTGCCGAGGCCGACAGCGGCATGCTGGGGCCCGGCGGCAACCCGCTGACCCTCTCAGGCAACGCCCGGCTGCGCGCCCCCGAGGAGCGCTGGCGGCTCGACACCGAGGTGCTGCACTACGACGCCGACACCGGCCACGCCTGGACCGACACCCCTGCCCTGCTGCAGCAGCCTCCCCAGCACATGCGCGGCGAGCGCTTCGACGCCTGGCTCCATGACAATCGCGCTCGCCTGACCGACAATGTGCGCGGCCATCACCAGCCCGAGACTCGAGAGGACTCCCCGCCATGACGCGACCGCCTGCCCTGCTGCTCTGCCTGGCGCTG
>NZ_CP071922.1:1734941-1740892 GCF_017584085.1 Halomonas sp. BM-2019 | reverse complement strand
CCGCCTCGACCTGGACGATCGCGCTGGCACCGCCGTCTACACCGGCGACGTGGATATCCGTCAGGGCAGCATGCGCTTGACCGGCGATCGGGTCGAGATCCAGCGCAACCCCCAGGGCCAGCTCTCCCGAGCCATCGCCACCGGCGAGCGCGCCTACCTCGAGCAGCAGCCCGACCCCGACGAGCCCAAGGTACGCGGCTGGGGCCGCACCATCATCTACCACGTGGCCGAGCGCCGCATCGAGCTGATCGACCGCGCCGAGCTGCACCAGGGCGGCGACACCTTCGACGGCGGCTACCTGGAGTACTTCCTCGATCGCCGCGTGGTGCAGGCCCGCAGCGAGGCCGAGGGCGTCGAGGGACGCCAGCGCATCCGCATGACCCTACAGCCCGAGCAGTAAGGCCGCCCATGCAGACTCTTCATGCCCGCCACCTGGCCAAGAGCTACAAGCGCCGCCGTGTGGTGCAGGACATCAGCCTGGCCATCCGCCAGGGCAGCATCGTCGGCCTGCTGGGCCCCAACGGCGCCGGCAAGACCACCTCCTTCTACATGATCGTGGGGCTGGTGCGCGCCGACGCCGGCGAGGTGGCCATCGACGACCTGGACCTGTCGCGGGCCGCCATGCACGAGCGCGCCCGGTCCGGCATCGGCTACCTGCCCCAGGAAGCGTCGATCTTCCGCAAGCTGTCGGTGGCCGACAACATCATGGCGATCCTCGAGACCCGCCGGGACCTCGACCGGGAGGGGCGCCGGGCGCGCCTCGAGCAGCTACTCGAGGACTTCCACGTAACCCATATCCGCGACAACCTCGGCATGAGCCTCTCCGGTGGCGAACGGCGCCGGGTGGAGATCGCCCGGGCCCTGGCCACGGAGCCCGCCTTTATCCTGCTCGACGAGCCCTTCGCCGGCGTCGACCCCATCTCGGTGGGGGAGATCAAGGGTATCATCCGGCAGCTCAAGGCCCGCGACATCGGCGTACTGATCACCGACCACAACGTCCGCGAGACCCTGGATATCTGCGACACCGCCTACATCGTCGGCGACGGCCAGATCATCGCCGAGGGCAACGCCGAGTCGATCCTCGCCAACCAGCGCGTGCGCGAGGTCTACCTGGGCCAGGACTTCCGCCTCTGACCCGCCTTCCGGCCGCAGCCCCCTGATATGCATGTCGTTATTCGATGGCGGCATGCGTCTTGCGCCTGGCATGGATGTTGCTTCGTCTCCGCTTGCAAGCCCGACGCACCCGCGCTAGGGTGAGGCTTTCCCGTCAGAGAGGGACTCCGTCACCATGGCCATGAAAGCCTCCCTGCAGCTGCGCGTCGGCACCCAGCTGACGATGACGCCCCAGCTCCAGCAGGCCATCGCCCTGCTGCAGCTCTCCACCCTCGACCTGCGCCAGGAGATCCAGCAGGCGCTGGAGTCCAACCCCATGCTGGAGCTCGAGGAGGGCTTCGGCGAACAGGCGGTCAGCGAGACCCCCGAGGATGACTGGGCCAGCGAGATCCCCGACGAGCTCACCACCGACAGCGACTGGTCGGACACCTACCAGGACCTGGGCGCCCCCGCCGGCGGCGAAGGCCCGGACTTCGAACGGGAGGCGAGCGTACAGAGCCTCCAGGGCCATCTGGTCTGGCAGCTGGCGATGACGGACCTGGACCCTCGCGAGCGCCAGGTCGCCGAGAGCCTGATCGATGCGGTGGACCCGGCCGGCTACCTGGCCCAGCCCGTCGACGAGATCCGCGAAGGCCTCCGCGCCCAGGGGCTCGACGGCTTGCGCAGCCGCGAAGTGGAGCAGGTGCTGCTGCGGCTTCAGCAGTTCGAGCCCACCGGTGTCTTCGCCCGCGACCTGCGCGAGTGCCTGATGCTGCAGCTGGCCGCCCTGCCCGACGACACCCCCCTGCTGCCCCAGGCGCGTCGGCTGGTGCGCCAGTTTCTCGAGGCCCTGGCCGGCGACGATCGTCGCCTGCTCAAGCGCCGGCTGGGGCTCGACGACGACGCCCTGGAGGCGGTGATCACCCTGGTGCGCTCGCTGGACCCCCGCCCAGGCAGCGCCTACGCCGGCATCGAACGCGACTACGTGATTCCCGACCTGGTGGCTCGCCACGACAGCGCCGGCTGGCAGGTGGAGCTGAACCCCGAGGCGCTGCCGCGGCTGCGCATCCAGCCCGACTATGCCGCCCTGATCCGTCGCACCGACAAGAGCCAGGACAACCAGTTCCTCAAGGACCACCTGCAGGAGGCCCGCTGGCTGATGAAGAGCCTCTCCAGCCGCAACGACACCCTGCTGCGGGTAGGGCGCGAGATCATGGCCCGCCAGCTTGACTTCCTGGAACAGGGCGAGGAGGCGATGAAGCCGCTGATCCTGGCCGATATCGCCCAGGCCGTGGAGATGCACGAGTCGACCATCTCGCGAGTCACCACCCAGAAGTTCATCTATACGCCCCGCGGCGTCTTCGAGCTGAAATACTTCTTCTCCAGCCAGGTGGGGGGCAACGGCGAGGGCGATGCCCACTCCAGCACGGCGATCCGCGCGCGCATCCGCAAGCTGATCCAGGAGGAGCCGCCACGCAAGCCGCTCTCCGACAGCAAGCTGGTGGCCCTGCTCGAGGAGGCCGGCATCCAGGTGGCCCGTCGTACGGTAGCGAAGTATCGAGAAGCCATGGGCATCCCCTCCTCCAGCGAGCGCAAGCGGCTGCGCTGAGCCCATCTCCCAGCATGCCCCGAGGCGGCAGTCACGTCATCTGCCGGCCGCCACCTGCACAGGCTCCGATAACCCGCATCAGGCCTGCCGCAGCAGCGGCGGTGAGGGGGTATGCAAGGCGGGAAAAAGGGTTACAATCGAGCCATCACCAATGAGCAAGGAGCTTGTCATGCAAGTCAACATCACCGGCCATCATGTGGAATTGACCGACGCCCTGCGTGGCTATGTGGACGAGAAACTGGCTCGCGTGGAGCGCCATTACGACAACATCACCAACGTCCAGGTGATCCTGTCCGTGGAGAAGGAACGTCAACTCGCCGCCTGCACCCTGCATGCCGCCGGTGCCGACCTGCACGCCGAGGCTCAGGATGGCGACATGTACGCCGCCATCGATGCCCTGGCCGACAAGCTGGACCGCCAACTGGTCAAGCACAAGGAAAAGACCCAGGCCCGCGCCCAGGGCGCCGGGGCCCGCTGATCCCGTCATGACACTGGAAACCATCCTGCCCCCCGAGCGCACCCTCTTCGGTGTGCCCGGGGGAAGCAAGAAGCGGGTGCTGGAGTTCTTCAGCACCTTTATCGCCCAGAACACCCCCAGCCTCGACAGCCAGGAGGTGTTCAGCAGGCTGATCGGGCGTGAGCGCCTGGGCAGCACCGGGATCGGCAACGGGGTGGCCATTCCCCATGCCCGGAGTCCCCACTGCAAGGCCCCCATTGCCGGCTTCCTCAAGCTGGCCGAGCCGGTGGACTTCGACGCCATCGACGGCGAACCCGTCGACCTGGTGTTCGTGCTGCTGGTTCCCGAAGAGGCCGACGATGCCCACCTGGCCCTGCTGGCGCAGGTGGCGGGCGTGATGAACGACGGCGAGACACGCACCGTGCTGCGCCGAAGCGAGAGCCAGCGCGAACTGCACGAAAGACTCATCGAGGCGATCCGACGACAGGGCTGACGGCCCGACGGGCCGCCCGGCCAGCCCCCCGACCAGGAGACCCCCATGCAGCTCGTGATCATCAGCGGCCGTTCCGGCTCGGGCAAGTCGATCGCGCTGCAGGCCCTGGAGGACCTCGGCCACTACGCCATCGACAACCTCCCGGCGATGCTGCTGGGCCCGCTGGTGGACGAGCTCAAGGGCGCCGAGTCGCCGCACTCCTCCATCGCCGTGAGCATCGACGCGCGCAACCTCCCCCAGGCCCTCAAGCGCTTTCCCCACCTGCTGCAGGCCCTTCGCGACCGCGGCATCGCCTGCCAGGTGATCTACCTCACCGCCGAGCCGCGGGTCCTGCTCGAGCGCTACTCGGAGACACGGCGCCGCCACCCCCTCACCCGCGACAGCGAGATGACCCTGGCCGAGGCGATCGACTCCGAGGAGCAGGCGCTCTCCGAGATCCGCGACCTGGCGGAGCTGGTGATCGACACCACCCGGCTGTCGGTGCACGAGCTGCGCCGCCGCATCAGTGACCAGGTGGCACGCCACCGTCCGGGGCGGCTGACCCTCACCATCGAGTCCTTCGGCTTCAAGCGCGGCGTCCCCCTGGACGCCGATCTGGTGTTCGACGCCCGCTGCCTGCCCAACCCCTACTGGGATCCGCGCCTGCGCAGCGCCACCGGGCGTGATGCCCCGGTGATGGAGTTCCTGGCCAGCTACCCGGCCGTCGACGAGATGCGCCGCGATATCCAGGGCTGGGTGGAACGCTGGCTGCCCCGCTATCTCGCCAGCCACCGCAGCTACCTGACGGTGGCCATCGGCTGCACCGGCGGCCAGCACCGCTCCGTCTACCTGGCCGAGCAGCTGGCGGAACAGCTGGCGAGCCAGCAGGCCGACGTCCGTCTGCGTCATCGCGAGCTGGGCATCCACGACGTCCTGACCACGACGCATGCCCCCGCACGCCCCGACACTCCCGATCAAGGAAGTTGAGCGTGCCGCAACGCAAGCTGACCCTGACCAACCGACGCGGCCTGCACGCCCGCGCCGCCACCAAGCTGGTACAGTGCTGCCAGCCCTTCGCCGCCCGCGTCAGCGTGGCCAACGGCTCCCTGGAGGGCGACGCCGCCAATATCATGTCACTGCTGATGCTGGCCGCCCCCTGCGGCACAGAGCTCACCGTGACCGCCGAGGGGGAGGAGGCCGAGGCGGCGCTGGAGGCCGTGGAGGCGCTGTTCGAGGCCCGCTTCGACGAAGATGAGTAACGGAATGGCTGCGCTCGGCCAAGCGGCGTTGAAGCCCTCCTCACAATGCTCATTTAGGTTCCCTAAACTCCGCTTGCTCGTCGGGCTTCGCCTTGCCTGACCTTCGCTCGCTCATCCCTCTCCGTCGCAGACTGGGACTCCCGGGTTAACCCGGGGACGTCAGCCACCCGCCACGGTCATCTCATCGATCAGCCAGCTGCCGGTATGGATGCTGCCGCGGGTGTCGGTGTCGCTGCCGATGCCGGCCAGCCCCTGGAACATCGCCTCCAGGTTGCCGGCGATGGTGAACTCCTCCACCGGATGCCGGATCTCGCCGTCCTCGACCCAGAAGCCCGCCGCGCCACGGGAGTAGTCGCCGGTCACCGCGTTGACCCCCTGCCCCATCAGCTCGGTGACCAGCACCCCGCGTCCCATGCGGGCAAGCAGCTCATCGCGCGAGACCAGCGGCGCCTCGATGCGCAGGTTGCGGGCGCCCCCGGCGTTGCCGGTGGTCTGCATCCCCAGGCGCCGCGCGCTGTAGGCGGAGAGCATGTAGCTGGCCAGGCGACCTCTCTCGATGAAGACATTGTCGCGGGTCTGGACGCCGTCATTGTCGAAGGGGGAGCTCGCCATGGCGCCCACCTCCATGGGCTGCTCCTGGAGGCTGAACCACTCGGGAAAGAGGGGCTCCCCCAGGCGGTCGCACAGGAAGGAGGCCTGGCGGAACAGCGCCCCGCCGGCAATGGCACCCATCAGCGAGCCGACCAGGCCCGCGGCAAGGGTCGGGTCGAACAGCGCCGGCAGGCGGCCGGTGGCCGGGCGGAGGGCCCCCAGGCGACGCAGGGTGCGTTCGGCAGCGCTCTCGCCGACCCGTTCCGGAGCCAACAGGTCGCGGGGATTGCGCGCGCTGGTGTAGTCGTAATCGCGCTGCATGCCGAGCTCGTCCTCGGCGATCAGCATGCAGGAGAGCGAATGGCGGCTGCCCCGCTGGCTGCCCAGAAAGCCGTGGCTGTTGGCGTAGACGCGCACCCCCTCGCCGCTGGAGAGGGAGGCCCCGTCGGAGCTCTTGATACCGGCCCGGCC
>NZ_CP071922.1:1731221-1734931 GCF_017584085.1 Halomonas sp. BM-2019 | reverse complement strand
GGTGGACATCGAGGTCGGGCAGCTCGCGCGCCATCAGCTCGGCATCGGCCAGCCCCGCGGCGGGGTCCTCGCCGGTGTGCCGAGCGATGGCGATGGCCTTCTCCACCACCGCACGGATCGACGCCTCGCCGGCATCGGTGGAGGAGGCGCTGCCCTTGCGGGCGCCCTGGTAGACGGTCACTGCGATCCCCTGGTCCCGGGAGAGTTCGACCGTCTCCACCTCACCCTCGCGCACGCTCACGCCGACACCCTGATCCACGCTGGCGCCCACCTCGCAGGCGTCGGCGCCGAGCCGACGGGCCAGCTCCAGGGCCATCTGGGCGCGGGTCTCCAGCAGAGTCTGCTGGGCGGCGGCATCGAATGCCTGTGTCATGGGTCTCTCCTCGTCAGCCGGCCCGCCGGGCCGAATCGTCGTGATGTTGCGCTCAAGCCCGCCGCCGCGGGCTGGTATACTGTGCGAAATCTTCATCTTCAATCATGGATGTGGCATGTCTCAGGACTCCCCCCGCGAGCTGCTCGGCCAGCTCATTGCCCAGACTGACGGAGATGACCCCGTCAGCAAGTCCCAGCTCAAGCGCGAGATGCACGCCCTGCAGGCGCTGGGCGAAGCGATCATCGCCATGACCCCCGCCGAGCGCGCCCGCTTCCCGCTCTCCGACGACATGCTGGCCGCCGTGGAGGAGACCGCCCGTGTGCGCTCCCACGAGGGGCGCCGGCGCCACATGCAGTACGTGGGCAAGGTGATGCGCCGTGAGAACCTCGAGGCGATCAAGGCGGTCTACGACGAGCTCGAGCAGGAGAAGCTGCGCCGCGACCACGCCTTCCATCGCCTGGAGGCCTGGCGGGACCGCCTCATCGACGAGGGCGACCCCGCCGTCGAGGCCTTCGTGGCCGACTATCCCGACGCCGACCGCCAGGCGCTGCGCCAGCTGATCCGCAGCGCCCGCAAGCTGTTCAAGCTGATCCGCGATACCGCGGGGCTATAGGAGCCACCTCCCAGCCCCCCGAGCGTGAGCGCGCGAGTGGGAGGCAGGGTTTCCCTGGCGAATGGAGACCGAAGGGCTCCTGGCCGCAAGCACCAACGCCGCTGGGCGCCTGGCGGCGCCATTCGCTCGGCAAAGCCAAGCTCCCACACGGCACGCTGGCACGTTCACTCATGACTGGGTGCCCCCCACCGTCAGCTCGTCGAGCTTGAGGGTCGGCTGGCCAACCCCCACCGGCACGCCCTGCCCCTCCTTGCCGCACACACCGATGCCGGTATCGAGCGACATGTCATGGCCGATCATCGACACCCGCCCCATGGCCTCGGGGCCGTTGCCGATCAGGGTCGCCCCCTTCACCGGCGCGGTGATCACCCCGTCTTCCACCAGGTAGGCTTCGCTTGCCGAGAAGACGAACTTGCCCGAGGTGATGTCCACCTGGCCGCCGCCGAAGCTCACCGCATAGAGGCCGCGCTTGACGCTCCTGAGGATATCGGCGGGGTCGTCCTGGCCGGCCAGCATGTAGGTGTTGGTCATGCGCGGCATGGGCAGGTGGGCGAAAGACTCGCGCCGGGCGTTGCCGGTGGGCGCCATGCCCATCAGCCGGGCGTTGAGCTTGTCCTGCATGTAGCCCGTGAGGATGCCATCCTCGATCAGCGTCGTGCACTGCCCCGGGGTGCCCTCGTCATCGACGCTCATGGAGCCGCGGCGGTCGGCCAGGGTGGCGTCGTCCACCACGGTCACCCCTGGCGCCGCCACTCGCTGGCCCATGCGTCCGGCGAAGGCGGAGCTGCCCTTGCGGTTGAAGTCCCCCTCGAGGCCGTGTCCCACCGCCTCGTGCAGCAGGATGCCAGGCCAGCCCGGCCCCAGCACCACCGGCAGCTGGCCGGCCGGGGCGTCGATCGCCTCCAGGTTGACCAGAGCCTGGCGCACCGCCTCCCTGGCGAAGCGCTCGGCCGCTCCCTCGTCGCGCAACCGCGCCATGGGGTAGCGGCCGCCGCCACCGGCACTGCCGCGCTCGCGACGTCCGTTCCTCACCGCGATCACGCTGACGTTGAAGCGCACCAGGGGGCGGATGTCCGCCGCCAGGGTGCCGTCGCTGGCGCGCACCAGCACCACCTCGTGTACGCCGGAGAGCGAGGCGCTGACCTGGCTCACCGCCGGGTCGACGGCGCGGGCCACCCGGTCCGCCTCCTTGAGCAGGGCGACCTTCTCCTCCGCGGAGAGCCCGGTTAGCGGATCCACCCCGCCGTAGCGGGCGTCTCCCTGCACCACCACCCGCGGGGCCAGCGCCAGGCGCGCGCCGCTGCGCACGATGCCGGCGGCGGTGCGGCCGGTCTCGGCCAGGGCATCGGCGGTGATCTGGTTGGAATAGGCGAAACCGGTCTTCTCGCCGGCCAGTGATCGCACGCCCACTCCGCCGTCGATGTTGTAGCTCGCCTCCTTCACCTCGCCGTCCTCGAGCACCCAGCCCTCGTGCCAGCTGCGCTGAAAGTAGAGGTCGGCATAGTCGATGCCGGGGCCCAGAGCATGACCGAGCCCCAGGTCCAGGTCGTCGAGGGTGAGCCCCCCCGGGGTGAGCAGGATCGTGGCGGCTTCGTCAAGCAGGGAACGTCGGGATGCAGTCATTCGGCACTTTCCACTGAGATCTGCGGCGAGGTCCAGGGACCCCGCACGCGATAATGAATTCGGGTCACGTTGTCGATGGCATCGCCGAAGATGCGGTCGGCGATGAAGAGCACGCCGCCCACCACCGGGGCCCCGGCCAGCACCGCCGCCAGGGGCAGGTTGCGGCTGATGGGTACCGTGACCCCCAGCCGCTGGTCCAGCTCCCGGCGCGCCAGGTCGACGCGCCCCTCCAGCGTGAAGCGGGTGGCCGGGCCATCGACCACCACCGGCCCCCGGGTCTCCAGTATGCCACCATACAGGGTCGCCGCCCCGCTGACACGATCGAAGGCCGTGCCCTGGCCGGTCACGTCGGAGAAATCCAGGCGCAGGCGGCGCACCAGGTTGTCGACGTTGATCAGGCCCACCAGCCGCGCCGAGGGGGAGTCCACGTTGACGAAGCGCCCGTTGCGCAGTTCCGCCTCGACGCTGCCTCGAGAGCGCTCCAGGGCGAACTGCCAGGGGGCCCCCGGCCAGGCGAGCTGGCTGGTCACCCGGGTCTCGCCGCTGCGAATGGTGGCCGTCTGACCGAACCGCTCCATGGCGCTCCCCAGATCGCGGCCGTTCAGGTCGAGCCGCGCCCGGGTCAGGCTGTCGGCGGGCCCGGCGGCCTCCCAGACCAGCTCGCCGCGGGCGCTGACCTGGCCCAGGGTCAGGCCCAGGGGGGCGATGGTCAGGCGTTCGGGCGTCGCCTGCCAGAGCGCGGTGAGCGGGCCCAGGCGCTGGCCGCCTCGTTCGATGTCGGCGATGCGCAGGCGCCCGTCAGGCAGCTCAGCCACCCAGTCGGGCAGCGGCGTCGGGTCGGGCGGGGTAGCGATCTCATCGAGCAGCGAGCCCATGGCCGCCGGCGGCGGGGTCAGCCCGTCCAGGGCGAGGCGCATCAGGCCGATGTCCAGGGGCTGGGCCAGCCCGGGGCGGTAGTCGAGCTGGCCCGCCAGCAGGCTGCCGTCCAGGGCCAGCCGCCAGCCGCCGCCCACCTGGGGCCGCCCCTCGACGGAGAGCGAGCCGATGCAGCGCCCGTCGTGTACCAGGCAGTCGGTCGTCAACCGCAGCTCGCGCAGGACG
>NZ_CP071922.1:1730835-1731205 GCF_017584085.1 Halomonas sp. BM-2019 | reverse complement strand
AGCGCCCCGCCCCACTCGGCCACATCGAGCCGCGGCTGGTAGGCATCGACCCACCACCCCGCACCGGCGGGCCAGGGGTCGGTCGGCGCCCGCCCCAGCCAGACCTGGCCCTGACCCGGTCCCTCGCCGGGCAGCGCCCGCCAGCGCAGCGAGAGCAGATCGCCCAGGCGCCCGTCGAGGCGTCCCTCGGTGAGATCCATGTCGAGCCCCAGCGGCCGCGCCTGTGCCGCCGTCTTGCCCAGCGGCGCCGGCAGGTCGATGGCGAGCCCCTCCAGGGTGCTGTCGAGGCGCAGCGTCGTGCGTGCCTCGCCGATGGCCAGCCGGCCCTGCCAGGGAAAGCCCCCGCTCACCCGCTCACCCAGGCCGGCCA
>NZ_CP071922.1:1730025-1730717 GCF_017584085.1 Halomonas sp. BM-2019 | reverse complement strand
GTCGGCACGCACCGGGCCGCCCAGCACCCGGCCCTCGATGCGCCCCTCGAGACCGCCCTCCTCGCCCCGCTGGCGCCACGCCAGGGGGCCCGAGAGGTCGCGGAACACCAGTTCGAGGGGGCGATACTCGAGCCGCGCCAGGTCGACCTGGGTGTCGATATCCAGGGCCAGGGCCTCGGGGTCGCCCAGCGGCAGGCTCAGGGCGAGTTGCCCCTCGGCCCGGCCCTCGCCCTGCCAGTCCGCCACCGCCTCGATCCCCTCCACCGGCAGGGCCTGCAGATAATCGCGCAGCGCCTGGGCGGAGGCGGCCAGCTCGCCCTCCACCTCGAGGCGCTCGTCGGCCAGGCGCACGCGCCCGTCGCGGGCCGTCACGCCGAGGCTCTCGGCGCGCTCGACCCGCGCCTCCAGGCGGGTGTCCCGAAGCGAGAGATGGCCCTCGACCGCCTCCAGAGCGGGCCACGCCGGATCGAAGGGCAGCCGGCCGTCGCGAATCGACAGGTCGAGCCCGAAGGAGGGCGCGATCCGCGCCTCGCCGCCGGCCAGCGGCAGATGCAGGCGCAGCGAGCCCTCCGGCACGCGCCCGGCCACCCCATCGAGCCACTCGCGCAGCTCGTCGCCGAGGATGCCCACCGGCAGCCACTCCACCAGCAGCGTCTCCACGGCGTCCACCTCGGTGAAGCCCAGCGTCAGCC
>NZ_CP071922.1:1729577-1730015 GCF_017584085.1 Halomonas sp. BM-2019 | reverse complement strand
TCGCGCCCGCGGACCAGGGTGCGCGGCCCGTCATAGGCCCAGAGCACCTCGCCGCCGGCGTGATCCAACGCCATGGGCGCGCCGAACAGCTCGGGGAAATGCAGCGTCGCCCCCTGGGCCCCGACGAAACTCACCCGCCCGGTGAAGTCCCGGGCCTCGACCCACATGTCCAGGGGCCCACCGCCCGGCGCCTGCTCCCAGGGCGACACCTCCACCTCGTGGAGCGCCGCCCGGGCGAGCCACTCGCCCTGGCGATGCCCCAGGCGAAAGCCGCCCACCCGGCCGCGCGGGTCCAGGGTGTCCACCACCCGGGCCAGGGCCTCCGGTAGCGGCACCCGATGGCGCCAGGCGGCCAGCGACCCCAGGTCGAAGCCGCTGGTGTCCAGCCACCAGCCGTCGACATCCCCGGCAAGCTGCCAGCGGTGCGGCAGCGCCGGG
>NZ_CP071922.1:1723043-1729321 GCF_017584085.1 Halomonas sp. BM-2019 | reverse complement strand
GGCCCCAGGGCGCCTCGATCGCCTCGGGCTCGGTCGCCTCCGGGCTCGAGGCGTCGCCCTCGAACCAGGCCTCCCAGCCGTCGTCGCGGCGCAGCCAGCGGCCGCGCCCCTCGACATCGGTCAGCTCGATGGCGTGGCGCTCGCCGTTGCCGTCCCGGTGGCTCACCGCCAGCCGCGCAATCGCCAGGTCGAGGCGCGCATCGGCCAGTTCGCCACGGTGCCAGCGGCCCCACAGCCGGGCGTGACCGCTGGACTCCTCGAGGCGCATCGGCTCGCCGCGCCCCAGCAGCTCCGTCAGGCCGATCAGGCTGTCGAGCCGCATGTTGGCCTGCAGGGCGGCGCTGAAGTCGCGAAAGCCGGCGGGGCCGGGAAACACCTCCAGGACCGCCTGCATCGCCGCGTCGGGATCCCCCTCGAGGCGCACCTCCCCCTCCAGGTGGGCGTGGCGATCATCGCCGGTCATCAGCAGCCGCGGCGCCTCCAGCACCACGCGCCGCTCCCGCCCGTGCAGCACCACGCGAACGTCATCGGCCCAGGCGCGCTGGCGCAACAGCACCCCGACCCAGAAGTCGAGCCGCTCCAGGTCGAACTCGCCGCGTGGCTGGAGTTCGGGGGGCAGCTCGGCGGGATCGGGCCAGTGCCAGGTCCCCTCGGGGGTCTGGTAGAGGTGCAGCGTGACCCCCGTGAGCCGGGCATCCTCCACCACCGGCACCCCGGCACGCAGGCTGGCGAGGCTGTCCAGGCGCAACCGCCCGCTCTCCACCTCGAGCAGCGGCAGCCGGCGGGCCTCAGCCTGGGCCTCGATGGTCAGGGACTCGAGGGAGAGCGCCGGGTCGAGGCCGGCGAGGCGGGTGTCCAGCTCGGCGATGCGCACCTCGGCGCCGAAGCGCGCCGAGAGCAGCGCCTCCAGCTGGGGGGTGAGGCCATCGGCCAGCGCCAGCGCCAGGCGCAGCACCAGCAGCAGCAGGGCCACCGACGCCGCTACCAGCGCCACCAGGGTCAGGCTCCAGCGCGTCACCAGGCGAATCGGGGACATGGGCTTACATCAGTACGATATCGTACTGCTCCTGAGAGTAGTGGGCCTCCACCTGGAAGCGGATCGGCTTGCCGATAAACTCCTCCAGATCAGCCACCGCCGCCGACTCCTCGTCGAGCAGGCGATCCACCACCGCCTGGGCCGCCAGCACCATGTAGGTCTCGGCACTGTAGGCCCGCTCCTCGCGCAGGATCTCGCGAAAGATCTCGTAGCAGATCGTCTCCGGCGTCTTCAGGGTGCCGCGCCCCCCACAGGTAGGACAGGCCTCACAGAGGGTCTGTTCCAGGCTCTCCCGGGTGCGCTTGCGGGTCAGCTGCACCAGGCCGAGCTCGGTGACCCCGGTGCACTTTGTCTTGGCGTGGTCTCGCTCCAGGGACTTCTCGAGCATGCGCAGCACCTGACGCTGATGCTCGGGGTCCTCCATATCGATGAAGTCGATGATGATGATGCCGCCCAGGTTGCGCAGCCGGAGCTGGCGGGCGATGGCGGTGGCGGCCTCGAGGTTGGTCTTGAAGATGGTCTCCTCGAGATTGCGGTGTCCCACGTAGCCGCCGGTATTGACATCGATGGTGGTCATCGCCTCGGTGGGGTCGATCACCAGGTAACCGCCGGACTTGAGCTGAACCTTGCGTCCCAGTGCCTTCTGGATCTCGTCTTCGACGCTGAACAGGTCGAAGATCGGGCGCTCGCCGGCGTAATGCTCGATGCGCTCCGCCGCCCCCGGCATGAACTCCTCGGCGAACTCGATCAGCTTGACGAAGTTCTCTCGGGAGTCGATCCGCACCTTCTCGATCTCGTCGCGCATCACGTCGCGCAGGATGCGCATGAACAGCGGCAGATCGTCATAGATCACGCTGGGTGCGCCGGCGGTCACCTTGCGCTCGCTCACCTTGCGCCACAGCCGCAGCAGGAAGTGCATGTCGGCCGAGAGCTCCTCGAGCCCCACCCCCTCGGCGGCGGTGCGCACGATGAAGCCCCCGGTCACCTCCAGGCTCTGCTGGCCCTGGGCCTCCTCGATCAGCCCGCGCAGCCGCTCGCGCTCGCGGTCGTCCTCGATGCGCTGGGAGACGCCGTGGTGGGGCGCGTCGGGCATGTAGACCAGATAGCGGGACGGCACCGAGAGGTGGGTGGTGAGGCGCGCCCCCTTGGAGCCGATGGGATCCTTGGAGACCTGCACCACCAGCGCCTGCCCCTCATGGAGCAGATGGCCGATGGAGAGCTGCTCCTCGGCAGGGGTTCCAGGCGGCATCACTTCGTGGGCGTGGATGAAGGCGGCCCGATCGAGCCCAATGTCGACGAAGGCGGCCTGCATGCCAGGCAGTACCCGCACCACCTGACCCTTGTAGATGTTGCCGACGATGCCGCGGCGGCGCGAGCGCTCGATGAAGGCCTCCTGCAGCACGCCGTTCTCTACCACGGCGACGCGGGTCTCCATGGGCGTCAGGTTGATCAGTACTTCACCGCTCATGCGGAAATCCTTGTCCAGAATGCTTTGCGGTCATTATGACATAGTGGCCTTGACCCACGGCGTTTAAGAGCTCGCCTCCCGTCCCAGCGCACCATTCCATAGCGGCACGCCCTGGCGGCGCAGCAGCGCGGCGGTCTCGAAGAGCGGCAGCCCCACCACCGCCGAGTGGCTGCCCTCGAGGCGCTCGACGAACACCGCGGCCAGCCCCTGGATGGCATAGCCGCCCGCCTTGTCGGCGGGCTCGCCGGTGGCCCAGTAGGCGGCGATCTCCGCGTCGCTGATGGCGCGCAGCGTAACCCGGGTGACCACGCAGGCCTCCAGCACTCCGGCGGGGCCGCTCACCGCCACCGCGGTGAGCACCTCGTGGGTGCGCCCGGCGAGGCGACGCAGCATGGCCGCGGCATGCTCGGCCCCTGCCGGCTTGCCGAGGATCTCGCCGTCGCACACCACCGCGGTGTCGGAGCCCAGGGTCGGCAGCGTCGAGCGGCGTGCACCGGCCAGCGCCTTCTCCCGGGCCAGGCGGGACACGTAGGCTGTCGCCCCTTCGCCGGGCTGCGGCGTCTCGTCGATATCCACCGGCCGGACCTCCACGGCGACCCCGATGGAAGCCAGCAGGTCGCGGCGACGCGGCGAGGCGCTGGCGAGGCAGAGCACCGGCAGGGGGGCTTCAGGGATCATGGGGGCTCCGGTTCAGTCGCGGGCCAGGCGCCGCCCCAGGGCCTCGAACAGCGTGGCAAGCCAGGGCCAGAGCAGCGCGCCGATCAGCGACGGCAAGAGGAAGGAGAGATGGATGGAGAAGGGGCCCAGCAGGGTACGCAGCCACTGCTCGGCCAGCTGGACGGTGCCCAGCAGCACGAGGATCAGCAGCGCCTGCTGGACCAGGGAGTAGGCCCGGAAGCGGGGGTAGACCAGCGCGCAGAGGAAGGCCAGCAGCGACAGGATCAAGGCATTCTGGCCCAGGGTGGCCCCCTCGATCAGGTCGACCAGGATCCCCAGGACGAAGCCGTGGAAGACCCCGACCTTGTGCGGCGCCTTCATGCACCAGTAGATCAGCAGCAGCCCCAGCCAGTCGGGGCGCCAGATCTGCCAACCGTCGGCCAGCGGCATCACCTGCAGACAGAGCGCCAGCAGCAGGGTCAGCCAGATCCACGGCAGAGCGAGGTTGGCGGGGGACGGCGCGGCCATCAGCGAGCCTCCTCGTCGGCATCGAGGCCGATCACCGCCCGGGCGGCCTCCAGGGCTTCCGCGGAGAGTTCTTGCTCCCAGGCCTCGTCATCGGCGCCCGGCGCGGGCGGCGGAAAGAGCAGCAGGAAGTGGCGCGAGCGCTGCAGCTGGGCCACCGAGGTGGCGGTGACCCGGGCGAAGGGCTGGCCAGGATCATGGACCACCTCGGCCACCCGGGCTACCGGGAAGCCGGGCGGGAAGCGCCCCGCCAGGCCCGAGGTGACCAGCAGGTCGCCCTCGCGGATATCGGCGGTGTCGGGCACGTGCAGCACCTTGAGCGCATCGTAGCGTCCACTGCCCTGGACGATGAAGCGCAACCCGTTGCGATTGACCTGTACCGGCAGCGCGTGGCTGGCGTCGGCCACCAGCAGCACCCGGCTGGAATAGGCCGACACCGCGGTGACCTGCCCCACCAGGCCGGAGGCATCCATCACCGGCTGGCCCACGTAGACGCCGTTGCGCCGCCCCCGATCGATGACCATCTGGTGGGTGAAGGGATCCGGGTCCAGGGAGAGCAGCTCTGCGGTGATGAAGGGGACCTCGTTCTGCTCCGCCGCCGAAAGCAGCTCGCGCAGGCGCACATTCTCGGCGGTCAGGCTGGCCATGCGCTGCACGCGGTGGGAGAGCGTCAGGATCTGTTCGCGCAGCCGCCGGTTCTCCTCCAGCAGGGCACGCTGGTCGGAGAGCGCCAGCGACCCCCAGGTGAGGATATCGCTGGGCAGGCTCACCGCCCACTGGATGGGTGCCACCAGGGTGGAGAGCTGGGCGCGCACCTCCTCCATGCGCGTGAAGCGCGTGTCGGCAAACATCAGCGCCGAAGCAGCCAGCACGCACAGGAAGAGGCGATAGCCGGGCAGCGATCCGTGGGAGAACAGCGGCTTGATAGGGCGGCCCCCCGGATCAGTCGCTGGAGAGCAGCTCGAAGGTGTGCTGGTCGATCATCTCCAGGGCCTTGCCCCCGCCGCGCGCCACGCAGGTCAGCGGATCCTCGGCGACGATCACCGGCAGGCCGGTCTCCTCGGCGATCAGCTTGTCCAGGTCGCGCAGCAGGGCGCCGCCGCCGGTCAGCACCAGGCCGCGCTCGGCGATGTCCGAGGCGAGCTCGGGGGGCGACTGCTCCAGGGCGTTCTTCACCGCGGTCACGATGGAGGCCAGGGTCTCCTGGAGGGCATCGAGGATCTCGTGGGAGTTCAGCGTGAAGCTGCGCGGGATGCCCTCGGCCAGGTTACGGCCGCGCACGTCGATCTCGCGCAGCTCGCCGCCGGGGTAGGCGCAGCCAATCTCCTCCTTGATCCGCTCGGCGGTGGCTTCGCCGATCAGGCTGCCATAGTGGCGGCGCACGTAGCCGATGATCGCCTCGTCGAAGCGGTCGCCGCCGACGCGGATCGACTCGGAGTAGACGATGCCGTTGAGGGAGATGATGGCGATCTCGCTGGTGCCACCGCCGATATCCACCACCATGGAGCCCTGGGCCTCCTCCACCGGCAGGCCGGCGCCGATGGCGGCCGCCATGGGCTCCTCGATCAGGAACACCTCGCGGGCGCCGGCGCCCTCGGCGGACTCCTTGATGGCGCGTCGTTCCACCTGGGTCGACATGCAGGGCACGCAGACCAGCACCCGCGGGCTCGGCGTCAGGAAGGTGCTCTGGTGGACCTTGCGGATGAAGTGCTGGAGCATCTGCTCGGTGACGGTGAAGTCGGCGATGACCCCATCCTTCATCGGCCGGATGGCGGTGATGTTACCCGGGGTGCGGCCCAGCATGCGCTTGGCATCGGAGCCCACCGCAGCCACGCTGCGCATGTTGCCGGACTGGCGGATGGCCACGACCGATGGCTCGTCGAGCACGATGCCGCGGCCGCGCACGTAAATCAGCGTATTGGCGGTCCCCAGGTCGATCGACAGATCGCTGGAGAACAGCCCCCTCAAGCGTTTGAACATGGAAGTCGTTACCTAGTGCAGTCCGGGAACCCTGTGCGGATGCAAACGGTATCACCGCGGCCCCCCAGCAGCAAGCGCGGGCCCCGCGCGCCCGGCGCGTCGCGGGCCTGCCCGCGGGTCGCGGTATGTGGTACCTTTTGCGGCCTGTTTTCCCTTCGAGGACATCCAAATCATGGCGCTTGAACACGCTGACGTGCTCAGGGCCGCGCACCTCGCCCGGCTCGGCCTGAGCGACGAAGACGCCGCCCACTACCTCGACGACCTGGGCCGCATCCTGGAGATGGTGGACCGGCTCCAGGCCCTCGACACCGAGGGGGTCGCACCCCTGGCCCACCCGCTGGACGCCACCCAGCGGCTGCGCGCCGACGAGGTGACCGAGAGCGACCAGCGCGAGCGCTTCCAGCGCTGCGCCCCAGCGGTGGAGCAGGGCCTCTACCTGGTCCCCCGCGTCGTCGAGTGAGAGAAACTTAACGGAGCCCCCGGCCCATGCATGACAAGACACTGAGCGAACTGGCCGCCGACCTCACGGCCGGCGAGTTCACCAGCCGCGAGCTGACCGAGCACCAGCTCGCGCGCCTCGAGCGCCTCGACGGCGAGCTCAATAGTTTTATC
>NZ_CP071922.1:1719675-1723033 GCF_017584085.1 Halomonas sp. BM-2019 | reverse complement strand
GGCCGCGGCCGAGGCCGCCGACGCCGCCCGCGCCCGCGGCGAGGCGGGCCCGCTTACCGGCCTGCCGCTGGCCATCAAGGATCTCTTCTGCACCGAGGGGGTGCTGACCACCGCCGGCTCGAGGATGCTGGCCAACTTCGTCGCCCCCTACGACGCCACCGTGGTGGAGAAGCTCAAGGCCGCCGGCACCGTGAGCCTCGGCAAGGCCAACCTGGATGAGTTCGCCATGGGCTCCTCCAACGAGAACAGCGCCTTCGGCGCGGTGAAGAACCCCTGGGACCTCGGCGCCGTGCCCGGCGGCTCCTCCGGGGGCAGCGCCGCCGCCGTGGCCGCGGGCCTGGCCCCCGCCGCCCTGGGCACCGACACCGGCGGCTCGATCCGCCAGCCGGCGGCCTTCTGCGGCATCACCGGCCTGAAGCCCACCTACGGCCGCGTCTCGCGATGGGGCATCATCGCCTACGCCTCGAGCCTCGACCAGGCGGGCCCCATGGCGCGCACCGCCGAGGACTGTGCCCTGCTGATGAACGCCATCGCCGGCCACGACCCCCGGGACTCCACCTGCGTGGCCCGGGGCGTGCCCGACTACACCGAAGAGCTCAAAGCCCCGCTGACCGGCCTCAAGATTGGCCTGCCGAAGGAGTACTTCGGCGACGGCCTCGACCCCGAGGTGGAGGCCGCGGTGCGCGAGGCGGTCAAGGCCTATGAGTCGCTGGGCGCCACGGTGCGCGAGGTGAGCCTGCCCCACACCCACTATGCCATCCCGGCCTACTACGTCATCGCCCCGGCCGAGGCCTCCTCGAACCTGTCGCGCTACGACGGCGTGCGCTTCGGCCACCGCTGCCAGAATCCCAGCGACCTGATCGACCTCTACAAGCGCTCCCGCGCCGAGGGCTTCGGCGAGGAGGTCAAGCGGCGCATCCTGATCGGCACCCACACCCTCTCCGAGGGCTTCTTCGACGCCTACTACAAGAAGGCCCAGCAGGTGCGCCGACTGATCCGCCAGGACTTCCTGGACGCCTTCGAGGAGGTGGACGTGCTGATGGGGCCGGCCTCCCCCACGCCCGCCTTCGACCTGGGCGCCAAGAAGGACCCGGTCGCCATGTACCTGCAGGACATCTACACCATCGCGGTGAACCTGGCCGGCCTCCCCGGCATCAGCGTGCCGGCGGGCTTCGTCAAGGGCCGTCCCGTGGGCCTGCAGATACTCGGCACCCACTTCGCCGAATCCCGCCTGCTCAACGTCGCCCACCGGTTCCAGCAGGCCACCGACTGGCACCTGCGTCGTCCTGCGCTTGCCGAGGAGAGCCTCTGATGCAATGGGAAACCGTGATCGGGCTGGAGGTTCACGTCCAGCTCGCCACCCGCTCCAAGATCTTCTCCGGCGCCTCCACCGCCTTCGGCGCCGAGCCCAACACCCAGGCCTGCGCCGTGGACCTGGGGCTGCCCGGGGTGCTGCCGGTGCTCAACGAGCAGGCGGTGGCCATGGCGGTGCAGTTCGGCCTGGCGATCCACGCCGAGATCCCCGAGGTCTCGGTGTTCGACCGCAAGAACTACTTCTACCCGGACCTGCCCAAGGGCTACCAGACCAGCCAGATGTACCACCCCATCGTCGGCGCCGGGGAGGTGGAGATCACCCTGGACGACGGCAGCACCAAGCGCATCCGGGTGCACCACGCCCACCTGGAGGAGGACGCCGGCAAGTCACTTCATGAATCGTTCTCCAACGGATTGGGCCACGCCATGACCGGCATCGACCTGAACCGGGCCGGCACCCCGCTGCTGGAAATCGTCTCCGAGCCGGACATGCGCAGCGCCAGGGAGGCGGCCGCCTACCTGCGCGGCATCCACGCCATCGTCACCTACCTGGGTATCAGCGACGGCAATATGGCCGAGGGCTCCATGCGCTGCGACGTCAACGTCTCGGTGCGCCCCGCCGGCCAGGCCGAGTACGGCACCCGCGCCGAGATCAAGAACGTCAACTCCTTCCGCTTCGTGGAGCGCGCCATCGAGTTCGAGGTGGAGCGCCAGATCGAGCTGCTCGAGGACGGCGGCGAGGTGATCCAGGAGACCCGCCTCTTCGACCCCGAGCGCGACGAGACCCGCAGCATGCGCACCAAGGAGGAGGCCAACGACTACCGCTACTTCCCCTGCCCCGACCTGCTCCCGGTGGTGCTCGATCAGGCCTACCTCGATCACCTGCGCGAGTCCCTGCCGGAGCTGCCCGACGAGAAACGCGCCCGCTTCCAGCGCGAACTGGGTCTCTCCGCCTACGACGCCGGGGTGCTCTCGGCCACCCGCGAGATGGCCGAGTACTTCGAGGAGGTGAAGAACATCTGCGGCGACGCCAAGCCTGCCGCCAACTGGGTGATGGGGGAGCTCGCCGGGGCGCTGAACCGCGAGGGGCTGGCCATCGGCGACAGCCCGGTCTCGGCCCGCCAACTCGGCGAGCTGATCGCGCGGGTGCTGGACGACACCATCAACGGCAAGGCCGCCAAGCAGGTCTTCCAGGCGCTGTGGAACGGCCAGGGGCAGAGTGCCGACGAGGTGATCGAGACCAAGGGGCTCAAGCAGGTCACCGACAGCGGCGCCATCGAGGCGATGATCGACCAGGTGATCGCGGAGAGCCCGGCCCAGGTGGCCCAGTACCGCGACGCCGAACCGGACAAGCGCGGCAAGATGATCGGCTACTTCGTCGGCCAGGTGATGAAGGCCTCCCGCGGCACCGCCAACCCCCAGCAGGTCAATGCGCTGCTGAAAGCGAAGCTCGACGCCCTCTGCTGAGCCCCGGCTGACCGACGCCGACGGCGTAACCGACGGGGCAGGCAACGGCAAGCGCAGGCCAAGCCCCCGGTGAGCTCACTGAAGACGCTCCTCGATGCGATTCCTCAGCATCGGGGGCTTCTTCGCCCTGGAGCGGCGGGAAGCCGGGCGACGGCTACTGCGACGCCGCCAGCAACCGGGCCCTCGGCGACCCCCTAGCCCTTCTTCAACGCCTCGATCTCCGCACGGATCGCCTCCGCCTCCTCGGTGAGCGAGGCGTTGGCGCGCATGTCGCCGTTGCGGGCAGCGTGCATCGCCTGCTCCAGCTTGCGCTCGTATTCCTTCTGCAGCTTCCTGGTCGGGTCGGTCTTGAAGAGTCCGAACATGGCCTGGCTCCTGTCGGGTAGATTGTCGATTCAGCCTACGCCCATTCCTGTACAAATACTATACGAGTTGACAATCGTGTAGATAGAGTGACTCCACCTCCGGGTAGCCACTTGCCTGCACGCCTCCCCTGCCCCATCCTGTCGCCAGGCCGCACTCACAAGCGGCCATACGCAGGTGTCCGGAGGGAAACCATGGCGCCGCGGGCCGCCTG
>NZ_CP071922.1:1717953-1719654 GCF_017584085.1 Halomonas sp. BM-2019 | reverse complement strand
GAGCTCGCCGGCGCGGGACAGCCTCGACGCCGCCATCGAGAGTAACCCCGAGGCAGTGCTGTTCGGTGTGGAGACGGCTGGTGACGCGCAGAACGATGAGGGACTCGGCGACGACCAGGCGGAGGGCGGCGCGGCCAGCGAGGGCCAGAGTCGCGAGGGCCAAACCAGCGACTCCGGAGAGGGCGCCATGGGCGGTGCCGCCTCGGCAGGTGCCGGCAATGCCGACGGCGACGGCGGTGACGACGGCGACCGATAGCCTGGTAGCTGGCTACCCCGATTCCACGAACAACGCCTCGATGCTTCTCACCTCCCCGCAGCAATGCGGGGCATAGCCCGGCAGCGCCCTCACCGCGGCCTGGAAGGCCTCGCTCTCGAGCAGCTCGAGCAGGGCGGCGAAGCGCGGCTCCTTCAGGCTGCGCCGATGGCAGACCAGCAGGTACTCCTCGGTGGCCAGGGGCAGGAAGTCGAGGCCGAAGCGCCGCGCCGCCGCTTCCACCCCGAAGCCCACATCGGCCATGCCGGCGGCCACATAGGCGGCCACCGCCGAGTGGGTGTACTCCTCCACCTCGTAGCCACGAATCCCCGAGGGCGACAGCCCCGCCTCGGCCAGCAGGCCGTCGAGCAGCGCCCGGGTCCCGGAGGCCGCCTGGCGATTGATAAAGCGCACCGCCTCATCCGCCAGCGACCCTAACCCGTCGATGCCCTTGGGATTGCCCGGCGCCACCATCAGCCCCTGGCGACGGGCGATGAAGCCGATCACCCGGTGGCGGCGCGGCTTGAGCAGATCGCGGTACCCCCGGCTCACCGCCTCGCCCACCGCGCCCCGGGGCAGGTGGAAGCCGGCCAGGTCGCAGGCGCCGCGGTTGAGCGCCGCCAGCGCCTCCCGGGGGCTGCAATACTGCAGGTCGAGGCGCGGTTCGCGCAGGTGCTGCGGCAGCAGCTCCACGGCGAAGCCGTGACTGGCATGCAGGCGCAGCACCGGCTGCACCCCCTCCAGCTGCTGCTGGATGGCCAGGTTGAGCTCCGAGCCGAGGCTCTCCAGTTGCGGACCCAGGCGGGCGATCACCCGCTGCTCGGCCCACAGCAGCTTCTCGCCCAGCGGCGAGAGTCGCGCCCCCCGCCCCCGGGCCAGATCCACCAGGGGGATGCCGAAGAACTCCCCCCACTTGTGGAGCAGGTTCCAGGCGTGCCGGTAGGAGATGCCCACCGCCTCGGCGGCCCGGGTCAGCTTGCCGTGGCGATGCACCGCCTCGAGCAGCCGGAACAGGGTCGGGTCGAGCTGGTTGCCCGCCTCGTCGCTGAAGTACCAGGCGGGGGTG
Source organism: Halomonas sp. BM-2019 (assembly GCF_017584085.1). Lineage (NCBI taxonomy): Bacteria > Pseudomonadati > Pseudomonadota > Gammaproteobacteria > Oceanospirillales > Halomonadaceae > Halomonas > Halomonas sp. BM-2019. The sequence goes on along the minus strand of NZ_CP071922.1, from coordinate 1,718,335 downwards.
ATGGTGATCCGCTTCATAGGAACAAACTTTCATATTTTACGATGAGGGATCCAATGCTAGCGTTGCCGTCACCGTGACGCACGCTCTTTCTTAGATATGAAGTGGCGTGCATATATAAACCGACACCACCAGCATCGGGGGGAGCGCGATGAGCGAGTCTCGAGAGTGGACGCCGCAGTCGATCCAGGCGGAGATCGACGCCCTCAAGCACAAGCCGGGGGCCCTGCTGCCCATCCTCCACGCCATTCAGGACCGCCTCGGCTTCATTCCCGAGGCGGCGGTGCCGATCATCGCCGAGGCCCTGAACCAGACCCGCGCCGAGGTGCACGGGGTGATCGGCTTCTACCACCACTTCCGCACCACGCCCCCCGGGCGGCATGTG
>NZ_CP071922.1:1712803-1717818 GCF_017584085.1 Halomonas sp. BM-2019 | reverse complement strand
CTGGAGGTGATCGCATGAGCGTGCGCGTCATCGTGCCCCGTGATACCACCGCCCTCTCCCTGGGCGCCGACGCGGTGGCCGCCCGCCTGGAGCGGGAGGCCCGCGCCCGCGGCCTGGCCCTCACCCTGGTACGCAACGGCTCCCGCGGCGCCGCCTGGCTGGAGCCCTTGGTGGAGGTGGAGACCCCGCAGGGTCGCCTGGCCTTCGGGCCGGTGGCCGCCGAGGATATCCCCGGTCTGCTCGACGCCGGCCTGCTCGATGGGGACCTTCGCGCCGGCGATACCGCCCATCCCCTGGCCCTGGGCCCCACCGAGGCGCTGCCCTGGTTCGCCCGCCAGCAGCGTTTCACCTTCGCCCGCATCGGCGTGACCGACCCACTCTCGCTGGCCGACTACCTGGCCCACGACGGCTTCCGCGGCCTGGAGCTCGCCCTGACCCGCACGCCCCAGGATATCGTCGAGGAGGTCAAGGCCTCGGGGCTGCGCGGCCGCGGCGGCGCCGCCTTCCCCACCGGCATCAAGTGGCAGACGGTGCTCGACACCGCGGCGGACCAGAAGTACATCGTCTGCAACGCCGACGAGGGCGACTCCGGCACCTTCGCCGATCGCCTGGTGATGGAGTGCGACCCCTATCTGCTGATCGAGGGCATGGCCATCGCCGGCCTCGCCGTGGGTGCCACCCAGGGCTATATCTACCTGCGCTCCGAGTACCCGCTGGCCAAGACGATCCTCGACGCGGCCATCGCCCGCGCCGAGGCCGCCGGCTACCTGGGCGAGGACATCCGCGGCAGCGGCCGCGCCTTCCATCTGGAGGTTCGCCTGGGCGCCGGCGCCTATATCTGTGGCGAGGAGACCTCGCTGCTGGAGAGCCTGGAGGGCAAGCGCGGCCTGGTGCGCGCCAAGCCCCCGCTGCCGGCCATCGTGGGCCTCTTCGGTCGCCCCACCGTGGTCAACAACGTCCTCTCCCTGGCCGCCGTGCCCTTCATCCTCGCCGAGGGCGCCGCGGCCTACGCCGAGGTCGGCATGGGCCGCTCCCGGGGCACCCTGGCGCTGCAGCTGGCCGGCAACGTCCGGCGCGGCGGCCTGGTGGAGCTGGCCTTCGGCGCCAGCCTGCGCGAGCTGATGGAGGGCTTCGGCGGCGGTACCGCCAGCGGCCGGCCGCTGCGCGCCGTCCAGGTGGGCGGCCCCCTGGGCGCCTACCTGCCCGAGGCCCAGTGGGACCTGCCGCTGGACTACGAGGCCTTCGCCGCCGAGGGCGCGGTGCTCGGCCACGGCGGGGTGGTGATGTTCGACGACAGCGTCGACATGGCGGAGCAGGCCCGCTTCTCCATGGAGTTCTGCAAGGTGGAGTCCTGCGGCAAGTGCACCCCCTGCCGCATCGGCTCGACCCGCGGCGTGGAGGTGATCGATCGAATCCTCGCCGGTCGCATCCACGCCGACCGCGACCGCGAGGCCAACCTCGAACTGCTCCGGGACCTCTGCGACACCCTGGAGGACGGCTCCCTGTGCGCCATGGGCGGCATGACCCCCTTCCCGGTGCGCAGCGCCCTGACCCATTTCCCCGATGACTTCCGGCGACCGGTGGAGGGAGCCTGACCATGATCGAGCATTTCGACCCCCGACAGCATGCCCAGGACCTCGGCACTCCTTGTCCAACCCGAGCCGCAGGCGCTGCCCCCGCGGCGGGTGCCGACCCGGTCAGCCTGACCATCGACGGCGTGGCGATCCGCGTGCCGGAGGGCACCTCGGTGCTGCGCGCCGCGGCCCTGGCCGGCATCACCATTCCCAAGCTGTGCGCCACCGATAGCCTGGAGGCCTTCGGCTCCTGCCGGCTGTGTGCCGTCCAGGTGGAGGGCCGGCGCGGCACCCCCGCCGCCTGCACCACCCCGGTGGCCGAGGGCATGCAGGTCACCACCCAGAACGAGCGCCTGGCCCGGCTGCGCCGTAACGTCATGGAGCTCTACATCTCCGACCATCCCCTGGACTGCCTCACCTGCCCGGCCAACGGCGACTGCGAGCTGCAGGACATGGCCGGCGCCGTGGGGCTGCGCCAGGTACGCTACGGCTTCGAGGGCGAGAACCACCTGCAGGCGGCCAAGGACGAATCCAACCCCTACTTCACCTTCGACCCCAGCAAGTGCATCGTCTGCTCGCGCTGCGTGCGGGCCTGCGAGGAGGTGCAGGGCACCTTCGCCCTGACCCTCGACGGCCGCGGCTTCGACTCCAAGGTCACGGCGGGCCAGGGCGAGGCCTTTATGGACTCCGACTGCGTCTCCTGCGGCGCCTGCGTCCAGGCCTGCCCCACCGCCACCCTGATGGAGAAGAGCGTCATCGACGCCGGCCAGCCGGAGCGCAGCGTGATCACCACCTGCGCCTACTGCGGCGTGGGCTGCACCTTCGAGGCCCAGATGAAGGGCGACCAGCTGGTGCGCATGGTGCCCTTCAAGGGCGGCGACGCCAACCACGGCCACTCCTGCGTCAAGGGGCGCTTCGCCTTCGGCTACGCCACCCATCCGGACCGTATCACCACGCCGAGGATCCGCGACTCCATCGACCAGCCCTGGCGCGAGGTGAGCTGGGAGGAGGCGATCGCCTTCGCCGCGGTGCGACTCGAGGCGATCCAGGCCGAGCATGGCCGCGAGAGCATCGGCGGCATCACCTCCTCGCGCTGCACCAACGAGGAGACCTACCTGGTGCAGAAGCTGGTGCGGGCCGCCTTCGGCAACAACAACACCGATACCTGCGCCCGGGTCTGCCACTCCCCCACCGGCTACGGCCTCAAGACCACCCTGGGCGAGTCCGCCGGCACCCAGACCTTCGACTCGGTGATGCAGGCCGACGCCATCCTGGTGATCGGCGCCAACCCCACCGACGCCCACCCGGTGTTCGGCTCGCTGATGCGCAAGCGGCTGCGCCAGGGCGCCAGCCTGATCGTCGCCGACCCGCGGCGCATCGACCTGCTCAAGACGCCCCACCTGGCGGACGCCCAGCACCTGCCGCTGCGCCCGGGCACCAATGTGGCGCTGATCAATGCCCTGGGGCACGTCATCGTCACCGAAGGCCTGGAGGATCAGGACTTTATCGCGGCCCGCTGCGACACCGCGGCCTACCGGGCCTGGCGCGACTTCATCTCTGAGGAACGCCACTCCCCCGAGGCCAGCGAGGCGATCTCCGGGGTGCCCGCCGAGGCGGTGCGCCGGGCCGCGCGCACCTACGCCACCGCCGGCAACGGCGCCATCTACTACGGCCTGGGGGTCACCGAGCACAGCCAGGGCTCCACCATGGTGATGGGCATCGCCAACCTGGCCATGGCCACCGGCAACCTCGGCCGCGAGGGCGTGGGGGTGAACCCGCTGCGCGGCCAGAACAACGTCCAGGGCGCCTGCGACATGGGCTCCTTCCCCCACGAGCTGCCGGGCTACCAGCACGTGGCCGACCCCGTGGCCCGCGGGCGCTTCGAGGCCGCCTGGGGCGTGACCCTGGACGACGAGCCGGGGCTGCGCATCCCCAACATGTTCGACGCCGCCATCGAGGGCAGCTTCAAGGCGCTCTACGTGCAGGGCGAGGACATCGCCCAGTCCGATCCCAACACCCAGCACGTGGAGGCGGCGCTCTCCGCCCTGGAGTGCCTGATCGTCCAGGACATCTTCCTCAACGAGACCGCCAAGTACGCCCATGTGCTGCTGCCAGGCGCGAGCTTCCTGGAGAAGGATCGGCACCTTCACCAATGCCGAGCGGCGCATCACCCGGGTGCGCCGGGTGATGCCGCCGCTGGCCGGCAAGGCCGACTGGGAGGTGACCCAGGAACTGGCCCGGGCGCTGGGTTACCCCATGGACTATGCCCATCCGTCGGAGATCATGGACGAGATCGCCCGGCTCACGCCGAGCTTCGCCGGGGTCAGCTATGCGCGGCTCGAGGCCCACGGCAGCCTGCAGTGGCCCTGCAACGACGACTACCCCGCCGGCACCCCGACCCTGCACGCGGACGACTTCCCCATCGGCCGCGGCCGCTTCGCCATCACCGAGTACGTGGCCACCGAGGAGCGCAGCAGCCGTCGCTTCCCGCTGCTGCTGACCACCGGGCGCATCCTCTCCCAGTACAACGTCGGCGCCCAGACCCGGCGCACCGACAACCAGGTGTGGCACGACGAGGACGTGCTGGAATTGCACCCCGCCGACGCCGAGCTGCGCGGCATCCGCGACGGCGACTGGCTGGGCATCACCAGCCGTGCCGGCCAGACGGTGCTGCGCGCCCGGCTCAGCGAGCGCCTGCAGCCGGGGGTGGTCTACACCACCTTCCACCACCCGGGCAGCGGCGCCAACGTCATCACCACCGACAACTCCGACTGGGCCACCAACTGCCCGGAGTACAAGGTCACGGCGGTGCAGGTGGAGAAGGTCAGCCAGCCCTCCGCCTGGCAGCAGCGCTTCGCGGCCTTCGATCGGGCCCAGCGCGGCCATCTGGACGAGGCGGCACAGCGGGAGGCCACGCCATGAGCGCCGGCGATACCCGCTCGACGGGCGCCGCGACCGCAGTGGCGCGCCAGCCGGTGGAGGTGCGCCGCGGCACCACCGGCTGGTACGCCGACGCCCAGCAGGACGCCCTGGCCCTGGAGGTCCCGGTGGCCCTGGTCTACAACGGCATCTCCCACGCGGTGATGATGGCCACGCCCGCCGACCTGGAGGAGTTCGCCCTGGGCTTCAGCCTCTCCGAGGGGATCCTGGCGCATCCCCACGAGTGCTACGACCTGGAGGTTGGCGAGGAGGCCCATGGCCTGGCGGTGCGGCTGACCATCAGCAGCCAGCGGCTGGCGGCCCTCAAGGCCCGGCGCCGCAGCCTGGCCGGGCGCACCGGCTGCGGCCTGTGCGGCACCGAGGCCCTGGAACAGGCGATTCGCCCGATCCCCCGGGTCATCGCACCGGCCCTCGACGACGCCGCCATCCAGCGCGCCCTGGTGCAGCTGGCCGAGCACCAGGCCCTGCAGGCCACCACCGGCGCGACCCACGGCGCCGCCT
>NZ_CP071922.1:1698163-1712703 GCF_017584085.1 Halomonas sp. BM-2019 | reverse complement strand
GGAGCCGCTGGCCCGGCGCGCCGCCCAGCGGCTGGCCGAGCGACTGGCGGAGAGGGGAACGCAGGAGGCCGGTCGGGCGTAGGGGCCGGCGCCCGGCCTCGGCAGACCGCCCAGGGCACGCTGCTCAGCGTGCCAGGGCCATCCACACGCTCTTGAGCTCGGAGTACTCCTCCAGGCTGTGGTGGGACTTGTCGCGGCCGTTGCCGGACTGTTTCACCCCGCCGAAGGGCATGGTCTGGTCGCCGCCGGCCCAGTTATTGACGAACACCTGCCCCGACTGCAGCCGCCGGGTGACGCGCATGATGCGGTCGATGTCCTGGCTCCAGAGCCCTGCGGCCAGGCCGTAGACGCTGTCGTTGGCCAGAGCCACGGCCTCCTCCTCGCTGTCGAAGCCGAACACCGCGAGTACCGGGCCGAAGATCTCCTCGCGGCCGATGGCCATCTCGGGGGTCACACCGTCGAACACCGTGGGCGGAATGAACAGCCCCGGCCCCTCGAGGGGCTCCCCCCCGACACGCAGTCGCGCGCCCTCCTCGCGCCCCTTCTCGATATAGCCCAGCACGCGCCGATACTGGGACTCATCCACGATGGCGCCCATAAAGCTCGCCGGGTCCAGGGGGTCGCCGGGCTGCATGCCCTTCGCCGCCTCGAGCAGCCGGTCGAGGAAGGCCTCACGGACCGAGTTCTCCACCAGGAGCCGGGAGCCGGCGATGCACACCTCGCCCTGGTTGTGGAAGATCGCCGCGGCGGCGTGTTTCGCCACGCGACCCAGGTCCTTGCAGTCGGCGAAGACGATATTGGGCGACTTGCCGCCGCACTCCAGGTAAACCCGCTTGAGGTTGGACTGGCCCGCGTACTGCATCAGCTGTTTGCCCGTGGCGGTGGAGCCGGTGAAGGCGAGGCAGTCCACCCCCATGGAGAGCGCAAGCGCACGGCCCACGGTGTGGCCGAAGCCCGGCAGCACCTGGAAGACGCCGCGGGGAATGCCCGCCTCCCGGGCCAACTGGGCCAGGCGCAGCGCCGAGAGCGGCGACTTCTCCGAAGGCTTGAGGATCACGCTGTTGCCGGCGGCCAGCGCCGGGGCGATCTTCCAGGCGGTCATCATCAGCGGGAAGTTCCAGGGCACGATGGAGGCCACCACCCCCAGGGGCTCGCGCAGCACCAGCGCCAGGGCCTCCTCGCCGGTGGGCGCCACCTCGCCGTAGAGCTTGTCGATGCACTCCGCCTGGTAGCGGAAACAGGCGATGGCGCCGGCCATGTCGCCAAGCGAACTCGACACCGGCTTGCCCATGTCCAGGGTATCGAGCAGGGCGAGCTCGTGCTTGTTGGCCTCCAGCAGGTCGGCCAGGAGCAGCAGCACCCGCTTGCGCTTGCCCGGCGCCAGGCGCGACCACTCGCCGGCCTCGAAGGCGGCGCGGGCGTGACCCACGGCAAGCTCGGCGTCGGCGGCGTCGCAACTGGCCACCTCGGCCAGGGTCTCGCCGCTGGCCGGGTTGATCGTGGTGAAGGTCTCGCCGCTGGCCGCCTCGACGAAGGCGTCGCCGATCAAGGCGCGGCTCTCGAAGGTCAGAGCGGCGGCCAGGGCCTGCCAGTCGGCATGGGTCCTGGGGGCCTTGTGGGGGGGATGGCTCATGGGGGCGCTCCTCGTCAGCGGATTTCCATTATGCGGTGCTCACCGAACCGGTCTCCAGACCGCCTCTCGTGAGGCGCCCCCGCCATTGCGGAAAGTCTTTGACAACGGCCGGGGGCCGCCACAAGGATAGGGCCATCCCGATCATAACGCTTCAAGGTGCGCCCATGCCGGTTCCCGACGATGTCCGGGCCTTCCTCGCTGCCCATCCGCGCATCGAGAGCATCGACCTGTTGATCAGTGACCTGAACGGCGTGATGCGCGGCAAGCGCATTCCTCGACGCAGCCTCGACAAGGTCTTCGAGCGCGGCATGGCGCTGCCCGCCTCGGTGTTTGCCCTGGACATCCTCGGCAACACCATCGAGGCCACCGGCCTCGGCTTCTCCACCGGTGATGCCGACCGGGTGTGTCGCCCGCTGCCGGGCAGCCTGGTGGCCGTCCCCTGGGCCCCGCGGAGCCACCAGGCCCAGCTGCTGATGACCATGGAGGAGGCCGACGGCAGCCCCTTCTTCGCCGACCCGCGCCAGGTGCTGGCGCGCCAGCTCAAGCGCCTCGCAGCCAGGGGCCTCACCCCGGTGGTGGCGGTAGAGCTGGAGTTTCACCTGGTGGACCGCGAGCGCAGCGCCTCGGGCGAGCTCCAGCCGCCCCGCTCGCCGGCCAGCGGCGAGCGGGCCAGCCTGAGCCGGCTCTACTCGATCCAGGAGCTCGACGAATACGCCGAGCTACTCGAGGCGATCCAGGCCGCCGCCGAGGTGCAGGGGCTGCCCCTGGACACCCTGCTCACGGAGTGCGCGCCGGGCCAGTTCGAGATCACCCTGACCCACGGCGCCGATGCCCTGGCCGCCTGCGACCACGCCGTGCTGCTCAAGCGGCTGATCAAGGGCGTGGCCTGGCGCCACGGCCTGGAGGCCACCTTCATGGCCAAGCCCTATGGCCAGGAGGCAGGCAACGGCACCCACGTGCACCTGAGCCTGGTCGACGCCGAGGAGCGCAACGTCTTCGCCGCCGCCGACGGCGCACCGCTCGGCACCCCGCTGCTGCACCAGGCGGTGGCCGGGCTGCTCGAGCTGATGCCCGCCTGCATGGCGCTCTTCGCCCCCAACCTCAACTCCTACCGCCGCCTGCAGCCGGGGCTCTATGTGCCCCTGGCCCCCAGTTGGGGCTTCGACAACCGCTCGGTGGCGGTGCGCATTCCCTCCGGGCCCAACGCGGCGCGCCGCCTGGAGCACCGGGTGGCCGGGGCCGACGCCAACCCCTACCTGTTGCTGGCCGCGCTGCTGGCCGGCATCGAGCACGGCCTGGCCGGGGAACGCGTCCCGCCCGCCCCCATCACCGGCAACGCCTACGAACAGTGCCCGCCGACCCTGACCAACAGCTGGTGCCGGGCCCTCGAGCTGCTGGAGGCCAGCGAGCCGGTCGGCGACGCCCTGGGTCGCGACTTTGTGGCGGTGTTCCTGGCCAACCGCCGCGCCGAGCGCGACCAGGCGCTGCGGCACGTCAGCCGCCTGGAGCTCGACTGGTACCTGCGGCATGTCTGAGCCGCACCCCAACCCCTCCGGCTACTGTCCTTCCTACTGTCATTCCTACTGTCCTTCCTACTACAGCGCCTCGATCCGGGAGGCGTCGGACTATCCCCGCCTCGAGGGTGAGCACCGGGTGGACGTCGCCATCGTCGGCGGCGGCTTCACCGGGGTGGCCAGTGCCGTGGAGCTGGCCGAGCGCGGCTACCGGGTGGCGGTGGTCGAGGCCCACAGGGTGGGCTTCGGCGCCAGCGGGCGCAACGGCGGCCAGGTGACCGGCAGCCTCTCCGGGGAAGCCGCCATGCGCCGCCAGATGCGCCGCACCCTGGGCGAGGAGGCCGCCGACTTCGTCTGGCAGCTGCGCTGGCGCGGCCACCGGATCATTCGCGAGCGGGTGGCCAGGTACGCCATCCGCTGCGACCTGAAGCCCGGCCACCTGCAGGCCGCCTGGCAGCCGAGCCACCTGGCGGTGCTGCGCGCGGACTTCGAGGCCTGCCAGGCCCATGGACTCGGCGACTACGTGAGCTGGCTGGAGCGGGCTCAGGTGGGCGAGCTGCTGGGCACGACCCGCTACCACGGCGCCCTGCGCAACGACTATAACCTGCACCTGCATCCGTTGAACCTCTGCCTGGGCGAGGCCCGGGCGGCCGCAGGGCTCGGGGCGAAGGTCTTCGAGGGGTCACGGGTGGTGGCGATCGAGCACGGCTCGACACCTGGGGTGGTGGGCGAGCACGGTCGCGTGCGCGCCGACAACGTGATCCTGGCCGGCAACGCCTATCACCGCCTGGAGCAGCGCCGGCTGGGGGGCCGGCTCTTCCCCGCTTCGCTGGGCATCGTCGCCACCGCGCCGCTGGACGAGGCCACCGCCCGGGCGATCAACCCCGAGGACCTGGCCGTCTACGACACCCGCTTCGTGCTCGACTACTATCGCCTCAGCGCGGACCGTCGGCTGCTGTTCGGCGGCGGGGCCAACTACTCCGGAAAGGCGTCGGCAGACCTGGCCGCCGAGCTTCGCCCGCGCCTGGAGGGCACCTTCCCACAGCTCCAGGGGGTACCCTTCGACTTCCAGTGGCAGGGCCTGGCGGGCATCGTCATCAACCGGGTGCCGATGGTGGGCCGGCTCTCCCCGAACGTCTACTACGCCCAGGGCTACTCCGGCCACGGCATCGCGACCTCCCACATCATGGGGGAGATTCTTGCCAAGGCGGTGGACGGCACCATGCGGGAGTTCGACGCCTTCGCCGATATCCGCCACTGGCGGGTGCCCTTCGGCGACCGCCTGGGCAGTGCCCTGCTGGCCGCCGGCATGTGGTACTACCAGTTGCAGGAGCGGCTGCGCTAAGGACCCGGCCGCTCAGGGGCGAGTCACGAGCATGGCCAATGCCCGGGCACCCTCTCCCTGAGCCCTGGCCTGGGACGCCTACCCCTCTGCGGCCACCACCAGATCCCAGTTGGGCCGCCCCTCTTCCAGCACCACGCGGTCGCCCTCGGGGCGGCGGTCCAGGCGGGTGGTCTGCTGCACCTCGCCGTAGCGCCAGGTCACCTCATAGCCGTCGCGCTCCTGGTGGGTCTCCACTACGGTGTGGCACTCCTGGCGAGTGGTGGTCTGGGGCGCCTGGGCCTGGGACTGGGCCGCCTGGGCGTGCTGGTGGGCCTCGACGCGGTTCTGCACCCGGCGCCGGCCACGGTGGCCAGCTTCTTGCCGCTGCCGCCGCCCACCTGGTTGCCCAGCAGGCCGCCGACGATGGCGCCCGCCGCGGTGCCCACCACCCGGTGCGGGTCGCGACTGCCGGCCTGGCCCTGCGCCGGCGCCTGGGGCGCGGCCTGCACCACCACCTCCTCGCACACCTCGCGGGGAGTCTCCACGCTGCGGGTCAGGGCCTCGACGCCGACGATCTCGGCGTAGGCCGGCCCCTGCTCTGGCCCCTGCTGCTGGACCTGCCAGGCACCGAAGGCCAGGCCGCCCAGGCCCAGCACCGCCAGGGTGGATCCCACAATGATCGACTTGCTCATGATTCTTCTCCTCGCGGGCGCACGGACGCCCACTGCTGAAACACTTCGGGCTCCAGGCGAGGTGACATCAGGCTGGGGAAACGATGAGGTCGGCGGCGCCTCCTGCACCGCTCGATGGGCTCCAGTATAGGTCGCCGGCCCCGCCCCTGAAGAGCCTGGCACCGGCTTTCACAATCCCTCCCGCGGCTGTCGCCGATGGGCGACGAGCCCGGTCTCAGCCGAGGGAATCACCGGCCGTGGCCGTCTGGCCCGGCGACGCCGTGTCCGCCGGCCGGCCGGTCACCGCCTCCGGCCGGGTCGCCAGCCAGGCACGGGTGGTGCCGACCTGGTTGAACGTATAGACGTGCAGGCCGACGAAGCCCGCGCCCTCCTCCTCCAGCGCCGGCCAGAGGCCCTGGATGAGTCGATCGGGCCGGTAGACGGCGGGGCCGAGCAGGCGCGTGATCCAGCTGCCCTGGCGCCGCAGAGCGCGCACCGAGGGGCCGAGGCCGAGCCGCAGGGCGATGCCGAGCAGCCGCTTGCGCTCCATCACTCCGGGGATACCGGCATGGACCGGCAGGCGCAGGCCGAGGCGCCACTGCCGTTCGTGCCAGGCCAGCAGGGGTCCGGCCTCGAAGCAGAGCTGGGTGACGGCATAGTCGGCGAGCGCCGCCTTGGCCTCGAGATCGCGCTGCAGCACCGCCGCCTCGATATGGTGATGGCCCTCCGGATAGGCGGGCACCCCGAGGCGCTCGGGCCGCGTCGCCAGCTCGGCCATGGCCTCGAGCAGCGCCAGGCCGTGGGGAAATTCACCCGCCGGGCGCTCGGCGTCCCCGCCCACCACGAAGGCATCCTCGATGCCCAGCGCCGCCAGGCGCGCCAGCAGCCGCTCCAGGTGGGCGCGGTCGCGCACCAGGCGGGCGGCGAGGTGCGGCACCACCCGGAAGCCGGCCCCCACCAGCCATTCGCTGGCCGCCAGGGTGCGTTCGAGGCCGTGGCGCGGCGAGCAGGTCACGGTGACCACGGCGCCTGCCGGCAGCGCCGCGGCGGCCTCCTGCATGCCGCGGATCGGCAGCAGTTCAAAGCGGGTCGCCAGCCAGGGCGGGCGGGCAAGGGCCGCCAGGGCGGCCCGATTGGCGTCGTTCATGGCGCCCTCCAGGCACTCACGAGGCAATCTCGGTTGCCAAGTTAGCGAAGGGGCGCCGGGGGCAAGCCGAAGAGGAGGTCCTACGCCAGGGATGGCGTCGGTAGCGCCCAGGGAAGGGTTCACAGCGCCTCCTCGCAGGCTTGCCCCCGGATCAGCCCCGAGCGGTGTCGCTATCGGCGACGGCTCATGGTTGCCTCATCCCTTCGGAATCGCCTTGGCCGGGTCGTGGAAGGGCTTCTCCACCACCACGGCGTCCTGCATCCCGGTATTGGCCTCGATGTGGAGCGGCGTACCGAGATCGGCGTAGGCGACGGGCACCATGGCGTAGCCGATGTTGCGCTCCTGGCGCGGCGAACGGGTGGCCGAGGTCACCTGGCCGATGCGCTCGCCGCCCGGGGCGTACACCGGGAAGACGTCGATCATCGCGCCGTCGGTGAAGTACCCGACGCTTGGCCCGTCGATCTCCACCCCCACCAGCTTGCGCGATACCCCCTCGGCCTTGATCCGCTCCAGGGCGGCGCGGCCGATGAAGTCGTCGTCGCCGCGCAGGTCGACCATCCAGTCGTAGCCCATGCCCACCTCGAAGGGGTTGGTGTCGTACCAGATGTCGCAGCCGAAGGCGAGGATGCCACCCTCGATGCGGCGGATGTGGCAGGGCCCGATCACCTGCAGGCCGTGGGGCCGGCCGGCCTCGAAGACCCGCTGCCAGAGCGCCTCCCCGAAGCGGCTCGCCTCGCGCAGGTAGATCTCGTAGCCGATCTCGCCGGAGTAGCCGGTGCGCGAGATCACCACCGACATGCCGTCGAGCTCGGCCTCCATCAGGTGGTAGTAGGGCATCCCCAGCACGGCGTCGCCGAACAGGTCCACCATCACCGCCTTGGCCCTGGGCCCCTGGACCTGCACCGGCGCCACGTCCACCTCCTGGATGGTCACGTCCAGGCCGGCGTTGACCGCCAGGCCGCGACACCACAGCAGGATGTCGCTGTCGGCCAGCGACAGCCAGAAGCGGTTCTCCTCGATGCGCAGCAGCACCGGGTCGTTGAGGATGCCGCCGTCCGGGGCGGTGACGAAGACGTACTTGCACTGACCCACCTGGCAGTGGCGCATGTCACGGGGCACCAGCCGCTGGGTGAAGGCGAAGGCGTCGGGCCCGCTGATCTCGATCTGGCGCTCCACCCCCACGTCCCACAGGGTGACGCCCTGCACCAGGGCCCAGTACTCGTCCACCGGATCGGTGTAGAGCCGTGGATGGTAGTGGTGGTTGTAGACGCTGTACTTGCGCACCCCGTGTCGCCGCGAGGCGTAGAAGAAGGGCGACTTGCGGATGCGCGGATAGAGCAGGATCTCCGGCGCCGCCTGAGTGTGCTCGATGCTCTCTAGTACCTGGGACATGGCCTGCCTCCTCGGCTCGGTGGGGACGGGAGGACGACGCCGAACGCCATCCTTGCCTGGAAGCTAGTGCCGCCGCCGACCCGCCGTCTCGCTGTGGGCGGCGCCGCCTTTGGTCTAGGCGACATGCCCGCCCCTGGCGCTGTCGCCCTGGCCAAAGGGGGCGTCGCCCCCGGACAGCGAGCCACCGGCCCGCTGCCTATGCTGAACGCGACGGCCCCAATCCGAGACCCCAGGAGGCGGAGCATGGCGACCCTACCCCAGCAGGCGGACGCGGTGATCATCGGCCAGGGCGGCATCGTCGGCGCCTCGGTGGCCCATCACCTGATCGAGCAGGGCTGGACCAACCTGGTGGGCCTCGATGCCGCCGCCATCCCCACGGACGTGGGCTCCACCGCCCACGCCTCCGACTTCTGCTACATGACCTCCCACGACCGCATGTCGTGCTACACCACCACCTACAGCCGCCGCTTCTACGAATCCCTCGGCCACTACCATCGGGTCGGCGGCCTGGAGATCGCCCGGGTCGGCGACGAGGCGCGGCTGGCGGAGCTGCAGCGCAAGGTCGCCTCGGGCAAGGCCTTCGGCACCAACGTGCGGATGATCGACGCCGACGAGGTGGTGGAACGCTTCCCGCTGCTGCGCCGGGAGCTGATCCTGGGCGGGATGTGGGACCCCGACGCCGGCCTGGTGGTGCCGCGCTCCCAACGGGTGGCCGGGGTGCTGATCGAACGCGCCGTGGCGAGCGGTCACCTGCGCACCTTCGCCGACACCCCGGCGCTGGCCATCGACGTCCAGGCCGGCCGGGTGTGCGGGGTGGAGACGCCCAGGGGCTACATCGCCAGCCCCCTGGTGATCCTCACCTGCGGCATCTGGGGCCCGCTGCCGGCGGCCATGGCCGGGGTGGCGCTGCCGCTGATGCCGGTGGAGCACCCGCTGATGTTCTTCGGCCCCTTCGACGCCTTCGCCGGCACCGGCAAGGAGATCGGCTACCCCCTGCTGCGCGACCAGGGCAACTCCGCCTATATGCGCGACACCGGCGATCCCCGCTCCACCGAGGGGGGAAAGCTGGAGTGGGGCTACTACGAGACCCGCGCGCCGCGCCTGGTCCAGCCCCGCGACATCCTCTCCCGGGAGCAGGCCCGCCTCTCCCCCTCCATGCGCGACCTGGAGGCCGACCAGGTGGCCGAGGCCTTCGAGCGCGCCATCGAGCTCACTCCCCTGCTCGGCGAGCTGGGCTGGGACGAGAAGGCCTCCTTCAACGGCCTGCTTTCCGTCACCTCCGACGGCGGCTCCCTGGTGGGCGAGGCCCCGGAGACCCGCGGGCTGTGGCTGTGCGAGGCGGTGTGGGTCAAGGATGGGCCCGGCATGGGCAAGGTGCTGGCCGACTGGCTGACCCGGGGCCGCCCTGAGCTCGACCCCTGCGGCATCGATATCGCCCGCTTCTACCCGGTGCAGAAGACCCCGCACCATGTGCTGGGCCGCTGCCGGGAGATCGCCCGCAAGATCTACGACCCGCCGGTGCACCCCCGGGAGCCCTTCGCGAGCGGCCGCGACCTGCGTCGCGGTCCCTTCTGGCCCCGTGAGCGGGAGCTCGGCGGCTACTTCATGGAGGTGGCGGGCTGGGAGCGCGCCCACGGCTACGCCGCCAACGAGACGCGGCTGGCCCGCTACCTGGAGCGGGTCCCCGAGCGAGCCGCGGAGTGGGATGTCCGCCACTTCTGGCGAGTCGCCAATGCCGAGCAGCTGGCGCTCTCCGACGACGTGGGCATGATCAACCTCTCCCACTTCGCCATCTACGACATCGCGGGCCGCGACGCCGAGGCCCTGCTGGAGCGGCTCTCGGTGGCCAGGGTGGGCGGCGACACCCCGCCCGGCAAGGGGGTCTACACCCACTTCCTCGACGCCGTCGGCGGCGTCCACTCGGACCTGACCATCGTGCGCCTGGCCGCGGACGCCTTCCGGGTGATCTGCGGCGGCGACACCGGCCACCGCGACCTGGTGTGGATCACCCGCCGCGCCGAGGCCTTCGGCCTGACCCAGTGGCACCTGGAGGATCGCACCGATGGCCTGGCCACCCTGGGCCTCTGGGGCCCCAACGCCCGGCGCCTGCTCCAGACCCTGGCCGACGATCCGGCACAGCTCGACGAGGCCCGCTTCCCCTTCGCCACCGCCCGGGAGCTGCGCATCCAAGGCCTGCCGGTGTGGGCCTTCCGCATCTCCTACGTGGGCGAGCAGGGCTGGGAGCTCTATGTGCCCTTCAGCTACGGCCTGGCGCTCTGGGACCGGCTCTTCGAGGCCGGGGCGATCCCGGTGGGCATCGAGACCTACGCCAACAGCCGCCGCCTGGAGAAGAGCCTGCGGCTGCAGAACGTCGACCTGCTCATCGACTACAACCTCTACGAGGCGGGCCTCGCTCGCACCAGGGTCAAGGAGCCCGACTTCCACGGCAAGGCCGCCTACCTGGAACAGCGCAGCCGCGAACGGCAGCCGGCCAGCCTCTGCACCCTGGTGATGGAGGATAACCGCGACGCCGCGGGCACCCCGCGCTTCCCGGTCGGCCAGTCGCCGCTGCTCGACCCGGAGAGCGGCGAGGTGCCGGTGGATGAACTCGGCCGGCGCTCCTACACCACCAGCATCGCCTACGGGCCCAGCCTGGAACGCAACATCGCCCTGGCCTACCTGCCCGCGGCCTACGCCGAACAGGGACGCACCCTGCTCATGGAGTACTTCGGCGAGCACTACCCGATGCGCGTGGCGGCGGTGGGCTATCGGGCGCTCCTTGATCCGGAGAATCGGCGCCCGCGCAGCTGATCCACGCCTGACCCACGAACCGGCTCAGGGCGCCTCGCCGCCCTGGGCCTCGTTCTGTGGAGCCTCGGCCGGCACGCCGGCGATCGCCGCCTGGCGCTCGCGGCGCCCCTTGCGCTCCCCGCTCGGCGAGTGGCCGAAGTGGTCGTGATAGCACTTGGTGAAGTGGGGCGGCGAGACGAAGCCGCAAGCCAGCGCCACCTCGGTGACCGGCATATGGGTCTGCTGCAGCAGCAGCCGGGCCCGGGCCAGGCGCAGCTCCAGGTAGTACTTGAGTGGCGGCTTGCCCACGTAGCGCTGGAAGAGTCGCTCCAGCTGGCGCCGCGACAGGCCGGCGTAGCTGGCCAGCTCGTCAAGGGCCAGGGGCTCCTGCAGGTTGGCCTCCATCAGGGTGGCCACCTCCTCCAGCTTGGGATGGCTATGCCCCAGGCGCACCCGCAGCGGGTTGCGCTGGCGATCGCTCACATCGCGGATCCGCTCGTGGATGAACTCCTCGGCGATCGCCTCGGCCAGGGCCAGGCCCTGCTGGCGGCCGATCAGGTTGAGCAGCATGTCCAGGGGCGCGATGCCGCCGGAGCTGGTGTAGCGGTCGCGGTCCATGACGAACAGCTGGGAAGTGAAGGTCACCGCGGGGAAGCGCCGCGCCTCGTGGAGGCTGCCGATATGCTCCCAGTGCAGGGTGCAGCGATAGCCGTCGAGCAGGCCGGCCTGGGCCAGCACATAGCCGCCGGTGCACACCGCCCCCAGCGGGATGCGCCGCTCGGCCAGGCGGCGCAGCCAGGCCAGGGTCGCCCGGTCGCAGTGGCGCTGGACCTCCACCCCGGCGCAGACCAGCAGCAGGTCCAGGGCGGGCACCGGCTCCAGCGCCTGGTCCACCGCGGTGGCCAGGCCGTTGCTGGCCGTCACCGGGGTGCCGTCGCGGCTCACCAGGTGCCAGGTATAGAGCCGCCGGTCGGCCAGGTGGTTGGCCATGCGCAGCGGCTCCAGCGCCGAGGAGAAGGCGAGATGGGAGAAGCCCGGCATCAGCAGGAAGCCGATATCGAAGTGTCCGTTGACCGGCATGTCGTGGAACGCCATCGTGGCTCCTTCCCGGGCGGGATTATTGGCAAGGTAGACGAGACCGGGTGGCGACGTCGCCGTTTCCCTATCGACAGCAGGGCGGGGCGAATCGTGTCATGATCGGGATGGGATGCATGTCGCTACGGCCAAGGCCGCCGACGTCGGCGAGCAAACGCGGTCGGCGAACGCCGCGATACTGAGCCTAATCGCCGGCAAGACCACCTGGGAGAACGCTGATGGCCCCCCACTCCCCCGCCACCGACCGGACCCGTCCGACACCGCACGACAACCTGA
This sequence comes from Halomonas sp. BM-2019, assembly GCF_017584085.1. NCBI lineage: Bacteria > Pseudomonadati > Pseudomonadota > Gammaproteobacteria > Oceanospirillales > Halomonadaceae > Halomonas > Halomonas sp. BM-2019. The sequence continues at coordinate 1,700,861 of NZ_CP071922.1, read as the reverse complement.
GCATCGCCCGTGCCGCCCGGCTCTGGCCCATCGAGGAGATCGCCCATCGCCTGGGGCTGCCCGGCGAGGCGGTGGAACCCTACGGGCGCGGCATCGCCAAGCTCGACCTGGGCGCGCTGGCGGGACTGGCCGAGCGCCCCCGGGGACGCTACGTGGTGGTCTCGGCCATCACCCCCACCCCACCGGGCGAGGGCAAGACCACCACCGCCATCGGCCTGGTACAGGGGCTGCAGCGCCTCGGTCATGTCGCCTGCGTGGCCCTGCGCCAGCCCTCCATGGGACCGACCCTGGGCCTCAAGGGCGGCGCCACCGGCAGCGGTTACAGCCAGGTGCTGCCCATGGAGCGCATCAACCTGCACCTCACCGGCGACATCCATGCGGTGGGGGCGGCCCACAACCTGCTGGCGGCCCTCGTCGACAATCACCTGCATCACCGTCTCGAGCCCGAGCTGGACCCCCGGACGATCTGCTGGCCGCGGGTCATCGACCTTAACGACCGCGCCCTGCGCCATCTGGTGGTGGGCCTCGGCGGTCGCGGCGACGGCGTGCCCCGTCAGAGCGGCTTCGAGATCACCGCCGCCTCGGAGGTGATGGCGGTGCTGGCCCTGGCCGATTCGCTCACCGACCTGCGCCGCCGCCTGGGGCAGCTGATCGTGGGCCAGGACCGCGCGGGCGAGCCGGTGACCGCCGAGCAGATCGGCGCCGCCGGCGCCATGACGGTGCTGCTCAGGGAGGCGCTCAAGCCCAACCTGCTGCAGACCCTGGAGCACGCCCCGGCGCTGATCCATGCCGGCCCCTTCGGCAACATCGCCCACGGCAACTCCTCCATCGTCGCCGACCGCATCGGCCTGCACGCCGGCGACTTCCTGGTCACCGAGGCGGGCTTCGGTGCCGACATGGGCGCCGAGCGCTTCTTCAACATCAAGTGTCGCGCCTCGGGGCTCACGCCGGACGCCGCCGTGCTGGTGGCCTCGGTGCGGGCCCTGAAGTACCACAGCGGCCGCCACCGGGTGGCGCCCGGCCGGCCGCTGCCCGCCTCCCTGCTGGCCGAGCACCCGGAGGAGGTGCACGAGGGCGGCGCCAACCTGCTCAAGCAGATCGACAATATCCGTGCTCACGGCATCACCCCGGTGGTGGCGATCAACGCCTTCCCCGGCGACCACGACAGCGAGCACGCGGCCATCATGGAGCTGTGCGCCGCGGTGGGCGTCAGGGCGGTCCTCGCCACCCATGTGCGCGATGGCGGCAAGGGCGCCCAGGCGCTGGCCGAGGCCCTGATCGAGGCGATCGAGGAGGCCGACCAGGCCGGGGAAGGCTTCCGCTTCCTCTACCCCGACGAGCTGCCGCTGGTGGCCAAGATCGAGCGCATCGCCACCCGCCTCTACGGCGCCGAGGGGGTCGACTTCGCCCCCGCGGCCCGGCAGCAGCTGGAGGCCTGGCAGCGCCAGGGCCATGGGCGGCTGCCGGTGTGCATCGCCAAGACCCACCTCTCGCTCTCCCATGACGCCGGCCGGCTCGGCGCGCCCACCGGCTGGCGCCTGCCGGTGCGCGAGGTGCGCCTCTCCGCCGGGGCCGGCTTCGTCTATGCCCTGGCCGGGGACATCCTCACCCTGCCCGGCTTCGGCGCCTCGCCGGCCGCCACCCGGCTCGATATCGACGAGGACGGCAATACCGTGGGGCTCTACTGACCTCGCACAGCAGTCAATGAGGTATTTGACGGTTCGACGCATCGCTTCCGCCGTTGCCACATAACGAGGGGCGCCGGGGACAGGTCGTAGAGGGGGTCCTATGCCAGGGATGGCATCGGTAGCGCCCAGGGAGGGGTTCACAGCGCCCCCTCGTAGACCTGTCGACGGATCAGCCCCGAGTGGCATCGCTACTGGCGATAGCTCGACGGGGGTCAGGATATCGAGTGCAGCGATGCCTCAGCGTTGACCCTAGATGCCGAGCCTGTCGCGGGTGGCGTAGTACCAGGCGCCCAGCGCCGAGAGGGGCACCCGCAGCAGGCGCCCGCCGGGAAACGGCAGGTGGGGAATGCCGGCGAAGGCGTCGAAGCGCTCGCCCTGGCCGTGCATCACCTCCGCGATCAGCCGGCCGGCCAGGTGGCTGCAGGTGACGCCGTGGCCGGAGTAGCCCTGGGCGTAGTAGAGGTTGCCGTTGATCACCCCGAACTGCGGCAGGCGGTTGAGGGTCATCAGGAAGGTGCCGCTCCAGGCGTGGTCCACCTTGACGTCGGCAAGCCCCGGGAAGGTGGCCAGCAGCTTGGGGCGGATCAGCGCGGTGATGTCCACCGGGTCCTCGCCGCCGTAGTTGACCCCGCCGCCGTAGAGCAGGCGGTGGTCCCGGGTCAGCCGGTAGTAGTCGAGCAGGTAGTTGCAGTCCTCCACCGCCTTGTCGCCGGGGATCAGGGCGCGGGCCCGCGCCTCCCCCAGCGGCTCGGTGGCGATGATCTGGGTGCCGCAGGGCATCGACCTGCCCTCGATCTCCGGCAGCACACCGCGCAGGTAGGCGTTGCCGGCCATCACCACCCGCTCGGCGCGCACCCGGCCGCGGGCGGTTTGCAGCGTGACCGGGTCGCCGTGGATCACCGCCACGACCGCCGACCGCTCGAAGATGCGCCCGCCCTGGGACTCCACCGCGGCGGCCTGGCCCAGCACCAGGTTGAGGGGGTGCAGGTGACCGCCGCCGTGGTCCACCA
>NZ_CP071922.1:1689521-1698063 GCF_017584085.1 Halomonas sp. BM-2019 | reverse complement strand
GCAGGTGACCGCCGCCGTGGTCCACCAGGGCGCCCACGTAGCGGTCGGTATTGACCTCGCGCTTCACCCCTTCCCCCTCCAGCAGCTCCAGCTCCCGATAGCCGTAGCGCTCCCAGAGCGCCTGGTGCTCGCGCAGGCCCTTGAGCTGCCTGCGATTGCAGGCGGCGAAGAGATTGCCGTCGCGCAGATCGCAGTCGATGACGTACTGCTCGATGCGACGACGAATGATCTGGTTACCTTCAAAGGCCATATCGCCCAGGGCACGGGCGGTCTCGGCACCGTACTTGGCTTCGATCACGTCCATGTCGCGGCTGTAGCTGTTGACGATCTGGCCGCCGTTGCGCCCGGAGGCGCCGAAGCCCACCCGGGCGGCCTCCAGCACCACCACCGAAAGGCCCCGCTCGACCAGGTGCAGCGCCGCGGAGATGCCGGTGAAGCCGGCCCCCACCACGCAGACGTCACAGGCGACCTCGCCCGCAAGCGCCGGGCGCTGGGGGGCGGGGTTGGCGGTGGCGGCGTACCAGGAGGCGACGTGGTCGCCGGCGGGATGGTCAGGCATGGCAGGACTCCGGACTCGGTAGGATGACTAGGCTATGTCCGAAAACTGGCTGCGCTCGCCGACTTTTCAGACAAAGCCTAGACGCTGAGCAGCAGGAACTCCCGCTCCCAGGAGCTGATCACGCGCTTGAAGTTCTCGTTCTCCACCCGCTTCACCGCCACGAACCCGGTGACGAACTTGCTGCCCATGTAGGTCTCCAGCTCGGCACAGTGCTCCATGCGCTCCAGCGCCTGCTCCAGGGTGAAGGGCAGGCGCAGGTTGCGTCGCTCGAAGGCGCGGCCCTGCACCGGCGCCGAGGGGTTGAGCTTCTGTATCATCCCCAGGTAGCCGCACAGCAGGGACGCCGCGATGGCCAGGTAGGCGTTGGCATCGGCGCCCGGCAGGCGGTTCTCCACTCGGCGATTCTGGGCCGTGGAGTCCGGTACGCGCAGCCCACAGGTGCGATTCTCCTCGCCCCACTCCACGTTGACCGGCGCCGAGGTGTCGGGCAGGAAGCGGCGAAAGGAGTTGACGTTGGGGGCCATCAGCGGCAGGGCCTCGGGAATGAACTTCTGCAGGCCACCGATATGGTGGAGAAAGAGTGGGCTCATGGTGCCGTCGGGGTTGGAGAAGACGCTCCGACCGCTCTTCGCCTCCAGCACGCTCTGGTGGATATGCATGGCGCTGCCCGGCTCGTTGGTGACCGGCTTGGCCATGAAGGTGGCGGCCACGTCGTGCTTGAGGGCCGCCTCGCGCATGGTGCGCTTGAACAGGAAGACCTGGTCCGCCAGGGTCAACGGGTCGCCGTGACGGAAGTTGATCTCCATCTGGGCGGTGCCCTCCTCATGGATCAGGGTATCGATGTCGATGCTCTGGGCCTCGCACCAGTCGTACATGTCCTCGAAGAGCGGATCGAACTCGTTGGCGGCGTCGATGGAGAAGGACTGGCGGCCGGTCTCCTGGCGGCCGCTACGGCCGATGGGGGGCTGCAGCGGCAGGTCGGGGTCCTCGCAGCGCTTGGTGAGGTAGAACTCCATCTCCGGCGCCACCACCGGCCGCCAGCCCTGTTCGGCGTAGAGCGCCAGCACCTTCTTGAGCTGGTTGCGCGCCGAAAGCTCGATGGGGTTGCCCTGCTTGTCGAAGCAGTCATGGATCACCTGGGCGGTGGGCTCCAGCGCCCAGGGCACCGGATAGGCCGCGCTGGGATCCGGCTTGCAGAGCATGTCGATGTCCGCCGGATCGAGCAGCGAGTAGTAGAGATCGTCCTCGACGTAATCACCGGTCACCGACTGCAGCAGCACGCTCTCCGGCAGACGCATCCCCTTCTCGGCCACGAACTTGGAGACCGGGGCGATCTTGCCGCGGGCGATGCCCGTGATGTCGCTGACCAGGCACTCCACCTCGGTGATGCGTCGCTCCTTCAGCCAGCTTTCCAGGTCTTTCATGGGATCCTCGTCTGGGCCCGCGGGGCGGATGCCCTGTCTATAGTCGATCGCGCAGCTTGTAGAAGCTGGTGGCCAGCACCAGCAGCGGCGTGCGCAGCCGCTCGCCCCCCGGGAAGCGCCGGTGGGGCATGGCGGCAAAGGCGTCGAAGCGCTCGCTCTGGCCGGCGATGGCCTCTGCCATCAGCTTGCCGGCCAGCCCCGCCAGGGCCATGCCGTGGCCGGAGTAGCCCTGGGCGTAGTAGAGACTGTCACCGATGCGGCCGAAGTCTGGAGCACGGTTGAGGGTGATGGCCACCTCGCCCCCCCAGCGGTAGTCGATGGAAACCCCACGCAATACCGGGAAGAGGCGCGCGATCTTGGCATCCATGCGCGCGGCAAGGCCCCTGGGCTCGCGGCCGGTGTAGCTCACCTCGCCGCCGTAGATCAGCCGCCGATCGGCGGAGAGACGATAGTAGTCCAGCACGAAGTTGGCGTCCGACAGGGCATCCCCCCGCGGCAACACCCGGGCAGCACGCTCGGCGGAGAGCCGCTCGGTAGCGATGAGGTAGTTGGCGGCACGCATCACCCGGCCCGCGAGCTCGGGTACCAGCCCCTGCGGGAAGGCGTTGGTGCCCAGTACCACGAAGTCGGCGCTGACGCTGCCGCCGGGGGTGACCACCCGATGGGGCGAGCCGCGGCGAATCGCCAGCGCCGGGCTGGCCTCGTGGATAACGGCCCCGGCCTCGCGGGCGGTGCGGGCCAGGCCCAGGGTGTAGTTGAGCGGGTGCAGGTGCCCCGCCTCGCTCTCGTAAAGCGCGCCGGGATAGGCGTCGGTGACCACATGCTCGCGCAGGGCGTCCCCCTCGAGCCAGGTCAGGGCCTCATAGCCGTAGTCTCGCGCCAGGCGGTCGCGGAGGGCCTTGAGCTCGTGCACATGGCGCGGCTTCACCGCGGCATGCAAGTAGCCCCAGGCGAGATCGCAGGGGATGGCGTGGCGCTCGATGAGCTCGGCGGTGAGTGCCACCGCCTCGCGGCTCATGGCCCAGATATCACGGGCGGCGCCAAGGCCCAGGGCCTGCTCCACGGTGGCGATGTCGGTACCGAGCCCCGGCAGGATCTGGCCGCCGCTGCGCCCCGAGGCGCCAAAGCCGATCTCGCTGGCCTCCAGCAGCACCACCGCATAGCCCCGCTCGGCCAGGTGCAGCGCCGCCGAGCAGCCGGTGATCCCGCCGCCGATCACGCAGACATCGGCACGCACCTCCCCCGCCAGCGGGGAGCAGGGGCCGAGGTCGACGGCGATGGAGTCGCGGTACCAGGAGGCAGGGCGCTGCGGACGGGTCGGCATCTCGGGGGCCTGGGCAGTCATGCGCGTGGCGCTCGTTGTTGTCGTCGATGGAGCAGGGGATATCCCGCTGACAGTATCGACCCCTCGGCCGGGGTGACGCCAGACGGGGCGTCAGGCCCTTACCCTCGGTCGCGGCAGGTCGGACAGGCCGGGTCCCGGGGCACCTTGAAGTGGCGCCACTGGCCGGTGAGGCCATCGAAGGTGGAGAGGCCCCGGTGTGGCGTGCCTGCGCCGCTGAGCAGCTTGATCGCCTCCAGCGCCTGGAAGCTACCGATCAGCCCCACCAGCGGCGCAACCACGCCGCTCTCCGCACAGGAGAGTGCCTCGTCGCCGCTGCCGTCCGGCGGGTAGAGGCAGGCGTAGCAGGGGCTCTCGGGATCGCGGGGGTCGAATACCGCCAGCTGACCGGAGAAGCGGATCGCCGCCCCGGAAACCAGCGGCACCCCGGCGGCGCGACAGGCGGCGTTGATCGCATAGCGGCTGGAGAAGCGGTCGGTGCAGTCGAGCACCACATCGGCCGCCGCCACCGCCGCGGCCATGGCCTCGCCGGCGAGGTGGGCGGTCAGCGTCTCGATCCGGCAGCCGGGGTTCAGCGCCAGCGCCGATTCCCGAGCGGATTCGGCCTTGTTGCGGCCCAGGTCCCCCTCCCCGTGGGCGATCTGGCGCTGCAGGTTGGAGAGCTCCACCGCGTCGGCGTCGGCCAGGGTCAGCTGCCCCACCCCGGCCGCGGCCAGGTAGAGGGCCACCGGCGAGCCGAGCCCGCCGGCACCCACCACCAGGGCGTGGCCGGCCAGCAGTCGCTCCTGCCCCTCGATGTCGATCTGGGCCAGCATGATCTGGCGGCTGTAGCGCAGCAGGTCGGCGTCGGTCATGGTCACTTGCCTTCGAACTCCTCGATATCGGGCACGTGGAGGGAGAACTCCTCCTTGACCTCCTCCATCACCACGTAGCTCTTGGACTCCTTCACTCCCGGCAGGGTCAGCACCACGTCGCCGAGCAGCTGGCGGTAGGCGGCCATCTCGGGGATGCGGCACTTCAGGATGTAGTCGAACTGGCCGGAGACCAGGTGACACTCCTGGATCTGCGGCAGCTTGGCCACGGCGCGGCGGAACTCGTCGAACACCGCCGGCGACTGGGTCTCCAGGCTGATCTCCACGAACACCAGCAGATTGGCCTTCAGCGCCCGGGGGTCGAGCACCGCCTTGTAGCCGCGGATCACCCCGGCGCGCTCAAGACGCTTGACCCGTTCGAGACAGGGCGTGGTGGAGAGGCCGACCTGGGCGGCAAGGTCAACGTAGGAGATGCGGGCGTTCTCCTGCAGGCAGCGCAGGATCTTGAGATCGATACGATCGAGGGAGCGAGTCTTGGCTTTCATCGGCGTAAGGCTGGCAGGTCTCAGGAGTGGCGAAAGGAGCCGTCGCGACAGCGGATTGGCCTGAAAACCATCGGGACGCAGGCGGCATTCTGGTGTTCAGTCACGCGATCACGGTGCTTACCCGTATTATTTTCTGATTTCAGATGTACCACACCGCCGCCTGCCACTGCCAGTTGAACCCTCAACGCCCCGGCCAGGCCCCCAGGGTCACCCGCTCGTGGCCGGCCAGGTCGCGGCGACTAGCCACCTCCTGGTAACCGGCTTCCGCCAGTGCCTGGCGCACAGCTGCCCCCTGCTCGGCGCCATGCTCAAGCAGCAGCCAGCCGCTCGCCGCCAGGTGCCCTCGTGCCGTGCGCACCAGATAGTTGAGGTCGGCCAGGCCATCATCACCGGCCACCAGGGCGGTCACCGGCTCGAAGCGCACGTCGCCGCGGGCCAGGTGCGGGTCGTCGTCGGCGAGATAGGGGGGGTTGGAGACGATCAGCGCGAAGCGCTCGGCGGTGGCCAAGACAGAGAACCAGTCGCTCTGGCAGAACGCGGCGTTGGTGATACCGAGCCGCGCGGCGTTGCGGCGGGCGAGCGCCACCGCCTCGGGACGCAGATCCACCCCCAGCACCGTCCACTCGGGACGCTCGCTGGCAAAGGCCAGGGCGATGGCGCCGGTGCCGGTGCCCAGGTCGAGCAGCCGCCCGGTGGCCGCGGTCGCCTGTTCCAGGGCGGCCGCCACCAGGGTCTCGGTGTCGGGGCGCGGAATCAGGGTGCTGGGCTCGGTGGCCAGGCGCAGCCCCCAGAACTCCCGCTCGCCAGTCAGGTAGGCCACCGGTTCGCCGGCCTCGCGGCGCGCCAGCAGGGTCTCGAAGCGCTCGATCACCGCCGGCTCGGCCGCGCGGTCGCCCCAGGTGTAGAGCCAGGTGCGATCGACGCCCAGCACGTGGCAGAGCAGCACCTCGGCGTCGAGCCGGGCGCTGGGCGAGCCGGCCGCCGTCAGGCGCGCCGCGGCTGCCACCAGCAGGGCATCGAGGCACACGTACTTTTCCTGCACGTCAGGCGTCCTGCTGCAGGGCGGCGAGCTGCTCTGCCTGGTACTCGTGGATCAGCGGCTCGATCACCTCGTCGAGCTGCTCGCCGCTGACCACCTCGGCGAGCTTGTAGAGGGTCAGGTTGATGCGGTGATCGGTGACCCGCCCTTGGGGGAAGTTGTAGGTGCGGATGCGCTCGCTGCGATCGCCGGAGCCCACCAGGCTCTTGCGCTCCTGGGCCTGGGCCTGGCGGCGCGTCTCCACGGCGCTCTGCTTGAGCCGGGCGGCGAGCAGCGACATCGCCTTGGCGCGGTTCTTGTGCTGGCTGCGTTCCTCCTGGCACTCCACCACCACGCCGGTGGGCAGGTGGGTGAGGCGGATGGCGGAGTCGGTGGTGTTGACGTGCTGGCCGCCGGCGCCGCTGGACCGGAAGGTGTCCACCCGCAGCTCGGCGGGATTGATGTCGATCTCGCCCACCTCGTCGGCCTCCGGCATCACCGCCACGGTACAGGCGGAGGTGTGGATGCGCCCCTGGGACTCGGTGGCGGGCACCCGCTGCACCCGGTGGGCGCCGGATTCGAACTTGAGCCGAGCGTAGGCGCCCTCGCCCTTGATGCGCGAGATGATCTCCTTGTAGCCCCCCTGCTCACCGTGGCTGGCGCTGACCACCTCGACCTTCCAGCCGTGCTGCTCGGCGTAGCGGGCGTACATGCGAAACAGGTCGCCGGCGAACAGCGCCGCCTCGTCGCCGCCGGTGCCGGCGCGCACCTCGAGGAAGACGCTGCGGCCATCGTCGGGGTCCCGCGGCACCAGCAGCTGCTTGAGGGTCACCTCCATGGCCGCGAGCCGGTCGCGCCCCTCGGTCAGCTCCAGCTCGGCCAGCTCGCGCATCTCCGGGTCGCTGTCGGAGGCGAGCGGCTCGGCGGCCTCGATGTCGCCCTCCACGGCACGGTAGTCGCGCCAGGCCTCCACCAGGGGCTCGAGCTCGGCGTACTCGCGAGAGTAGTCACGGAAGCGGCGCTGGTCGCCGATGACCTCGGGCTCCGCCAGCAGGGCGGCGAGCTCCTCGAAGCGCTCGCCGAAGGCGTCGAGGCGCTGACGCAGGGATGCTTTCATGAATCGTCCTATCGGGTCTTGTCGGGGGCGGTGTCGAGCAGCAGCGCGCCGGCGGCCTCGAGCAGGTCGTGACGCTCGGCGGAGGCGGCCTCGCGCAGCGCCACGGTGGGGCGGTGCAGCAGTCGATTGGTGAGCTGGTGGGCCAGGCGGCGCACCACCGACTCGGGATCCTCGCCGTGGCCCAGCCGGGCCAGCGCCTGCTCAAGGGAGAGGTCGCGCTGGGCCTCGCCCAGGGTGCGGAAGTCGCGAATCAGCTCGCCGCCGCCGCGGATGCGCCGCTCGTGCAGCCAGGCGCCCACGCCGTGCTCGATCAGCGACTCGGCCTGGTCGGCGGCCACCTGGCGGTGGCGGCGGTTCTCCTCGATCACCTCCTGGAGGTCATCGACGGAGTAGAGGAAGATATCGGCGAGCCGGCCCACCTCGGGCTCGATGTCCCGTGGCACGGCGATATCGACCATGAAGATCGGCCGATGGCGGCGCTTCTTCAGCGCCCGCTCCACCATGCCCTTGCCGATGATCGGTAGCGGTGCGGCGGTGGAGGAGATCACGATGTCCGCCTCGGCCAGGGCGTCGGGAATCGCATCCAGGGCGATGGCCCGGGCGCCCAGGCTGCCGGCCAGCAGCTCGGCGCGCTCGCGGGTGCGATTGGCCACGGTGAGCTGGCGCACGCCGGCCTCGTGCAGGTGGCGGGCCACCAGCTCGATGGTCTCGCCGGCGCCGATCAGCAGCGCCCGGGCGCGACCGAAGTCGTCGAAGATTCGGCTGGCCAGGCTCACCGCCGCATAGGCCACGGAGACCGGGTTGCGGCCGATGCCGGTCTCGGTGCGCACCTGCTTGGCCACCGCGAAGGTGTGCTGGAACAGGCACTCGAGCTCCTTGCCCAGCCCCAGGGCGTGGCGGCTGGCCTGGTAGGCATCCTTGAGCTGGCCCAGGATCTGCGGCTCCCCCAGCACCATGGAGTCCAGCCCCACCGCCACCCGCATCAGGTGGCGGGCGGCCTCGTTGTCCAGGTAGTGGTAGGCGCAACGGGAAAGATCCTCCACCGGCAGGCCGTGGAAGCGGCCCAGCCAGTCGAGGATCGCCCTCTCCCCCTGGGGCTCGGTGACGCAGTAGAGCTCGGTGCGGTTGCAGGTGGAGAGAACCGCCGCTTCCTTGACCTGGGGCAAGCCGCGCAGCTCGCCCAGCGCCGTTTCCAGCTGGGCAGGGGTAAAGGCCACCTGCTCGCGCACCTCGACGGTGGCGGTTCGGTGATTGATTCCTAGGGCAAGCAGCGTCATGCGTCGGGCATCTTAGCTAGTGGTGGCCGGCCTTGGCGGCATCGTCGACAATGCGCCGAGATTCTATCACAGCGCGACTCGCTTGGGCGCCCTCCCCCGGCGACCTTTGCCCGCGTCGGCCAAGCCGTTATGCTGGCCCCTCGGCCCTGCCAACGAGACGCCCATGCCTTCCGCCCATCGCCTGCTCCCCCGCTCGCTCCGCGCCGCCCTGGTGCCGCTGGCCCTGATGCCGCTGATCGCCGGCTGCCAGGCGCTGCCGGGCGTCGGCGGGCCGGGAGAGGCGAGCGACGACCCCCTGGCCGGCGCCCCGCCCATCGAGCGCGGCCTGGACGCCGAGGGGCTGGCGGACCTGCTCACCGCCGAGTTGGCCGGCCAGCGCGGCGACTACCGCCGCGCGGCCCTGGGTTACCTGGAGGCCAGCGACCGCTATGCCGCCCCGGCGCTGGCC
>NZ_CP071922.1:1670929-1689421 GCF_017584085.1 Halomonas sp. BM-2019 | reverse complement strand
GCCGAGGCCCGCACCGACGCCCTGCTCGACAGCCACGCCGGCAACCAGGAGCTGCGCCAGGCGCTGGCCGGCCTCTACCTGGAGGAGGGGCACCCCGAGCCCGCGCGGCGCCTGCTGCTGCCGCTGGTGGATGAGCCCGACACCCCGGCCCTGGCCTTCTACCTGCTCGGCGCCACCGCCGAGGCGGAGGGCGAGGTGGACAACGCCCTCCTCTACTACCGTCAGGTGCCCAGCGGCGGCGAGTTCCTGCCCGCCCGGCTGCGCGCCGCCGAGATGCTGATCGAGGACGACCGGCTGGGCGACGCCCGCGCCTTCCTGCGCATCGAGCGGCTGCGCCACGACGCCTACTTCGGCGACCTGGTCACCCTCGAGGTGGAGCTGCTCCAACGCCAGGGCCTCGCCGCCGAGGCCGACGCCCTGCTCGACCGCGAGCTGGACCGCACGCCCAACGACGAGCAGCTGCTCTACCTGCGGGCCATGCGCGCCTGGGAGGCCGGCGACGTGGTGGCCATGGAGCGCGACCTGGGCCGCATCATCGAACACGACCCTGACAGCGCCCTGGCCCTCAATGCCCTGGGCTATACCCTGGCGGACATGAACGTCACCGAGCGCCTCGTCGAAGCGCAGGCGATGATCGAACGCGCCCACGAGCTCGAACCCGACAACCCCGCCATCATGGACAGCCTCGGCTGGGTCTACTATCGCCAGGGTGACCCTGAGCGCGCCCTGCCCTGGCTCGAACGCGCCTATGCGGCGATGCCCGACCAGGAGATCGCCGCCCACCTGATCGAGGTGCTGTGGGTGCTGGAGCGCGAGGCGGAGGCCCGCGAGCGGCTGGCCGAGGCGCTGGAGCGGTTCGACGAGCGCCCGCTGATCGACGAGCTGCTGCAGCGCCTGCCCGACCTGGCCCCCTGACCCGGGGCCCTCGTTCAACGCCTCACCGCCATTTCCGTGAATCCCCAGAGAGACCCCATGAGCTGCCGCCCCTTCCCGAGACTACTATTGACCCTGCTGGCCCTGGCGCTGCTGGCCGGCTGTGCCGGCCGCGCCCCGCTCCCCGATGGCGAACGCGCCGCCGGCCAGTGGCAGGCCCAGGCCGAGCGCACCGAGGCCCTGGACACCTGGGTGCTGGCCGCCCGCGTCGGCCTGCGCACCTCCCAGGACGCCACCAGCGCCAACCTGGACTGGAGCCAGCACCCCCACTACTACCGGATGCTGCTCAGCGGCCCCTTCGGCAGCGGCCGCAGCACCCTGGAGGGCCGCGAGGGGCGCTTCTCGCTGACCACCTCCGAGGGCCGCTTCGAGGCCGTGACCCCCGAGGCCCTGATGGAGGAGCAGCTTGGCTGGTCGCTGCCCATGGGCGCCCTGCAGGACTGGGTGCGCGGCCTGCCCGGCGAGGCGACCGACTACCGCCTCGCGGAGGACGACCTGGGCTTCCCGCGGCGGCTCGAGCAGGACGGCTGGGAGATCGAGTACCGGGACTGGACCCTCGCCACCGATCTCTGGCTGCCGCGCCGGATGATCCTGACCTACGCCGACCTGCGCGTGACCCTGGTGGTCACCGACTGGCGACCCGTGCTGGACGACTGATCCGATGACCGAGGCGCGCCTGACCCTGCCGGCCCCGGCCAAGCTCAACCGGCTGCTGCATATCATCGGGCAACGCCCGGACGGCTACCACGAGCTGCAGACCCTCTTTCAGTTCCTCGACCACGGCGACACCCTCACGCTGCGCCTTCGCGATGACGGCGAGATCCACCTGATCCCCGAGCTGCCCGGCGTCCCCGCCGAGGCGAACCTGGTCGTGCGCGCCGCCCGCCTGCTCCAGGCCGAGACCGGCTGCCGCCTGGGGGCCGAGATCCACCTGGAGAAGCGCCTGCCCCTCGGCGGCGGCCTGGGTGGCGGCAGCTCGGATGCCGCCACCGCGCTGCTCGGCCTCGACGCCCTGTGGGGCCTTGAGCTCTCTCTCGAGCGCCTGGCCGAGCTGGGACTCGCCCTGGGCGCCGACGTGCCGGTGTTCGTGCGCGGCCAGGCCGCCTGGGCGGAAGGCATCGGCGAGCGCCTCACCCCGGTGTCCCTCGACACCCCCTGGTTCGTGGTGGTCCACCCCGGCGTGGCCGTGGCCACCCCGGCGGTGTTCGGCGCCCCCGAATTGACACGCGACACCCCCCCGATTACCATGGCGCGCGCACTGCAGGGGGGAGCGTCGAGCTGGCGCAACGACTGCGAGGCTACGGTCAGGTCACTCTACCCGCCCGTGGCGGAGGCGATCGACTGGCTGTCGGCGCGGGCCCCGAGCCTGCTGACCGGCACCGGCGCCTGTGTCTTTGCCCGGCTGGCACGGGAATCCGACGCCGACCGGCTGCTCGCCGAGATCGCCGACCGGTGGCCGGCCTTCAAGGCACGCGGCCTGAATCGTTCTCCTCTCCATGATGTTCTGGGTCGATGAGCGGCCCATCGTCGACTGGCCCAGGGCCGGGCGACGATGTCTCGATCCGGCACGGTGACGGTTGCTGGGGTATCGCCAAGTGGTAAGGCACCGGTTTTTGGTATCGGCATTCCCAGGTTCGAATCCTGGTACCCCAGCCATTTCACTCCGAACGCCTCCGGCCGAGCGCCCCGACCCGAACCCAGATGACCCAAACACTGCATAGGTGGCTGCGCGTGTCAAAATTGATGGTTTTCGCCGGGAACGCCAATCCCGAACTCGCTCGGAAGATCGCCGAGAGTCTGGACACCCGCATGGGCAACGCCACGGTCGGTCAGTTCAGCGACGGCGAAATCGCGGTCGAGATCAACGAGAACGTGCGCGGCAAGGATGTGTTCGTCCTGCAGTCCACCTGTGCACCGACCAATGACAACCTGATGGAACTGATCCTGATGATCGACGCCCTGCGTCGGGCCTCGGCCGCCAGGATCACCGCCGTGGTGCCCTACTACGGCTACGCCCGTCAGGACCGCCGGGTGCGCTCGGCCCGGGTGCCCATCTCCGCCAAGATCGTCGCCGACATGATGGTCAAGGGCGGCGTCGACCGGGTAATGACCATGGACCTGCACGCCGACCAGATCCAGGGCTTCTTCGACGTGCCGGTGGACAACGTCTACGGCTCGCCGATCCTGCTCGACGACATCGAGCGCCAGAACTACGAGAACCTGGTGGTGGTCTCCCCCGACGTGGGCGGCGTGGTCCGCGCCCGGGCCATCGCCAAGCAGCTCAACGCCGACCTCGCCATCATCGACAAGCGGCGCCCCCAGGCCAACCAGGCCCAGGTGATGCACATCATCGGCGACATCCAGGATCGCAACTGCGTGGTGGTGGACGACATGATCGACACCGCCGGCACCCTGAGCAAGGCCGGCGAGGCGCTCAAGGAGCACGGCGCCCGCCGCGTGGTGGCCTATGCCACCCACCCGATCCTCTCCGGGCCGGCGGTGGACAACATCACCGGGTCGGTGCTCGACGAGGTCGTGGTCACCGACACCATTCCGCTCTCCGACACCGCCCGTCGCTGCGGGCGTATCCGCCAGCTGAGCGTGGCCGGCCTGATCGCCGAGGCGATCCGTCGGGTCAGCAACGAGGAATCCGTCAGCGCCATGTTCCATTGAACGAGTTCCACTGAGACGAGCCCACCGGGGCTCGTCTGGGGAACCGGCGCCGGAAAGCGCCCTGCGGGATCATCCGTCCCTGCGGGGCTATCGGAAGCGTCGCGGTCAGGTCGCGGGCCGCGGCGACTTCCTTACTTCACTGAAGAGGCAATTCCATGTCTGATTTTACCCTTAATGCCAGCGTTCGTAACGACCTGGGGAAAGGTGCGAGCCGCCGCCTGCGTCGTGCGAACCTCCAGGTGCCGGCCATCATCTACGGCGGTGAGCAGGCGCCCCAGCCGATCTCCGTGGAGAAGTCCGCCTTCTACAAGGCGATCGAGAGCGAGTCCTTCTTCTCCTCCGTGATCAACCTGGTGATCGACGGCAAGAGCGAGCAGGTGGTGGTGCGCGACCTGCAGCGTCACCCCTTCAAGCCGCTGGTCACCCACGCCGACTTCCTGCGCGTGGATGCTACCCACGCGATCACCATCAACGTGCCGCTGCACGTGGTGGGCGAAGAGAAGTCCAAGGGCATCAAGGACCAGGGCGGCGAGCTGCACGTGCTCTCCAACGAAGTCCAGATCAGCTGCCTGCCGAAGGACCTGCCCGACTTCCTGGAAGTCGACATCAGCAACGTCGAGCTGGGTACCATTCTGCACCTCTCCGACCTCACGCTGCCGGCCGGCGTAACCCTGGTCGAGCTGACCCACGGTGAGGACCATGACCAGGCGATCCTGAGCATCACCAAGCCCAAGGTGCGCGGTGGCGAAGAAGACGGCGAAGCCGCCGAGGGCGAAGAAGGCGAGCAGGGCGAGGCATAATCCTCACCGCGTCCGTTTCACCCGACGGGGGCCGTGCGCGGCGCGGCCCCTTCCGGTTACGATCAAGCGCCCCGGCGCTTGATTTTTTTTGGAGGCAACCGCCATGAGTCAGGTCAGAGCGATCATCGGGCTGGGCAACCCCGGCGCCGACTACGAGGCCACCCGTCACAATGCCGGCGCCTGGCTGGTGGAGGCGGTGGCGCGTCGCGAGGGCGCAGCGCTGCGTCCCGACCGCAAGTTTCTCGGTCTCCACGCGCGGGTCCAGTTCGAGGGCCACGACCTCCACCTGCTCAATCCGACCACCTTCATGAACCGCAGCGGCGGCGCCGTGGCGGCGCTCTGCCAGTTCTACAGGATCGCCCCGCAGGAGCTGCTGGTGGCCCACGACGAGCTCGACATCCCCCCCGGCACCGCCCGCTACAAGACCGGCGGCGGCCACGGCGGCCACAACGGGCTGCGCGACATCATCAGCGCCCTGGGCAACGCGCGCGACTTCCACCGCCTGCGCCTCGGCATCGGCCACCCCGGCGACTCGCGCCAGGTGACCCGCTATGTGCTGGGCCGGCCCAGCAAGGCCGAGCATGACGCCATCGAGGCCACCATCGACGAGTGCCTGGCCACCCTGCCCCTGGCGCTCTCCGGCGACTGGGTCAAGGCGATGAACCGGCTGCACAGCTTTGCAGCGCCGAGCGCCGAGCGCCTGTAGAATTCCCCCTTATCCGAACACGCTTTCCAGGACGATCCCATGGGTTTCAACTGCGGTATCGTCGGCCTGCCCAACGTCGGCAAGTCGACCCTCTTCAACGCCCTCACCAAGTCCGGCATCGACGCCGAGAACTTCCCCTTCTGCACCATCGAGCCCAACGTCGGCATCGTGCCGATGCCCGATCCGCGCCTCGACAAGCTGGCCGAGATCGTGAAGCCGCAGAAGGTGATCCCCACCACCATGGAGTTCGTCGATATCGCCGGGCTGGTGGCGGGGGCCTCCAAGGGCGAGGGGCTCGGCAATCAGTTCCTGGCCAATATCCGCGAGACCCAGGCCATCGCCCACGTGGTGCGCTGTTTCGACAACGACAACGTCATTCATGTCGCCAATCAGGTGGACCCGCGGGCCGACATCGAGATCATCAACATGGAGCTGGCGCTGGCCGACCTGGACACCGTGGAGCGCGGTATCCAGCGCCTGGTACGGGTCGCCAAGGGCGGCGACAAGGAGGCCATCGCCACCAAGGCGATCCTCGAGCGCATCCAGCCCCACCTGGCCGAGGGCCTGCCGTTGAGAAGCTTCGGCCTCGACGAGGACGACAAGAAGCAGCTCAAGGGCTTCGGCTTGTTGACCCTGAAGCCCACCATGTACATCGCCAACGTCAACGAGGACGGCTTCGCGGGCAACCCCTACCTGGACGTGGTGCGCGAGATCGCCGAGGCGGAGGGGGCCGTGGTGGTGCCGGTGTGCAACCAGCTCGAGGCGGAGATCGCCGAACTCGACGCTGATGAGCGCGCCATGTTCCTCGACGAGATGGGCATGGAGGAGCCGGGGCTGGACCGGGTGATCCGCGCCGGCTACGCCCTGCTCGGCCTGCAGACCTACTTCACCGCCGGAGTGAAGGAGGTGCGCGCCTGGACGGTGAAGGTGGGCGCCACCGCCCCCGAGGCGGCCGGGGTGATCCACACCGACTTCCAGAAAGGGTTCATCCGCGCCGAGGTGATCGCCTATGACGACTTCGTGAGCCTGGGCGGCGAGCAGGGCGCCAAGGACGCCGGCAAGTGGCGCCTGGAGGGCAAGGAGTACATCGTCCAGGACGGCGACGTCATCCACTTCCGCTTCAACGTCTAAGCCCCGCCCCCCTCCCGAGCGCTCGCCCTGGCGAGCGCTCTGCGTTGAGTCGCCGTGATACCCCGGGGGGATTCCCCCGGCCACATTCCTGCCGCGCGGTGCCACAATGAGGAGACCTCACAGGCCCCGACGACGAGGAGAGACGCCATGCGCAACAAGATCGTGAAGAGCGAGGCCGAGTGGCGTGCCCAGCTCACCCCCGAGCAGTACCGGGTCACCCGCGAGAAGGGCACCGAACCCCCCTTCAGCGGCCGCTACCGGATCAGCGACGAGCACGGCATCTACCACTGCGTCTGCTGTAACGCCCCGCTGTTCGAGAACGAACACAAGTTCGACGCCGGCTGCGGCTGGCCGAGCTTCGATCGCCCGCTGGGCCGGCACAGCGTCGAGGAGCAGCCGGACGGCTCCCACGGCATGCAGCGCACCGAGGTGACCTGCGCCCGCTGTGATGCCCACCTGGGCCATGTGTTTCCCGACGGTCCACCCGAGACCACCGGGCTGCGCTACTGCATCAACTCGGTGGCCATCGAGTTTCACTCCGGGGAATAGCCACCGGCGAGTCGCCTCCGCCTCATCCTGCCGCGGCCGTCCATCTGGTAAGATGGGCGGCCGTTCTTCTGGCTGACCCAAGTGAGGCCCCCATGCTCGGCTGGTACCCGGGACACATGCACAAGGCGCGCCGCCAGATTACCGAGGCGCTGCCGGAGATCGACGTGGTGATCGAGGTGCTCGACGCCCGCCTGCCCTACTCCAGCGCCAACCCCATGCTCGCCGAGCTGACCCGCCATAAGCCGGTGCTCAAGATCCTGTCGCGGGCCGACCTGGCCGATCCCGAGCGCACCCGCGAGTGGGTCGCCCACTTCGATGCCCAGCCCGACATGCGCGCCCTGGCCGTGACCACCACCCAGGCCCGGGAGCTCAAGCGCATCCCCAAGCTCTGTCACGAACTGGCGGGCCAGGTGCGCGCCGACCGCGACGTGCGGGTGATGGTGATGGGCATCCCCAACGTCGGCAAGTCGACCCTGATCAACGGCCTGGCCGGCAAGGCGATCGCCAGGACCGGCAACGAGCCGGCGGTGACCAAGCGCCAGCAGAAGGTGCGTATCGGCGGTCGCGTCGCGCTGATCGACACCCCCGGGGTGCTGTGGCCCAAGATCGAGGACCAGGCCAGCGCCTACCGCCTGGCCGCCAGCGGCGCCATCCGCGATACCGCCATCGACTACGTGGACGTGGCGGTGGTCACCGCCGCCGAGCTGGCCCGCCGCTACCCCGAGGCGCTGAAGGCGCGCTACAAGCTCAAGGCGCTGCCCGCCTATGCGGCCAACCCCGCCGCCGAGGGGGTGGACGCCGACGGCCCGGTGCGCGTGGACCTGCTGGCACTCGCCGGCTTCGACGGCCACGCGATCCTCGCCGAGATCGCCATCCGGCGCGGCGGCCTGCGCCCCGGCGGCGAGGTGGACCTGCACCGCGGCGCCGAGGTGCTGCTCCACGAGCTGCGCGACGGCAAGCTCGGCCGCCTGACCCTGGAGACCCCCGCGGACATCCCACCGGCGCCCTGCGCCGAACCCGACGGCCGCGAGGATGACGCCGGCGCCGATGACACCGCATAATCCACCTGGCGCAGATCACTGATGATGCGGGGCGCCGGGGACAGGTCATAGAGGATGAGGAAAGTCCTGTCGCCGGATCAGCCCCGCCTCGGGTACACCACCCTGGATACTGGACACCCAACGATATGGACACCACCCCGATCCGCAAATCGCACAAGCTGCACAACGTCTGCTACGACATCCGCGGCCCGGTGCTCGACCACGCCAAGCGCCTGGAGGAGGAGGGTCAGCGCATCCTCAAGCTGAACATCGGCAACCCCGCCCCCTTCGGCTTCGAGGCGCCGGAGGAGATCCTCCAGGACGTGATGCGCAACCTGCCCACCGCCCAGGGCTACTGCGACTCCAAGGGGCTCTACTCGGCGCGCAAGGCGATCATGCAGGAGTGCCAGCGCAGGGAGATCCCGGGGGTCGGCATCGAGGACATCTACATCGGCAACGGGGTCTCCGAGCTGATCGTGATGGCCATGCAGGCGCTGCTCAACGACGGCGACGAGGTGCTGATCCCCGCGCCGGACTACCCCCTGTGGACCGCCGCTGCCAACCTCTCCGGCGGACACGCCGTGCACTACCTGTGCGACGAGCAGGCCGACTGGGCGCCGGATCTCGACGATATCCGCGCCAAGGTGACCAGCCATACCCGAGCCATCGTGATCATCAACCCCAACAACCCCACCGGCGCCGTCTATCCGCCGGCGGTGTTGCGCGAGCTGCTCGAGATCGCCCGCCAGCACGACCTGGTGGTATTCTCCGACGAGATCTACGACAAGATCCTCTACGAGGAGGTCGAGCACGTCTCCACCGGGGCCCTGGCCGAAGAGGACCAGCTGGTGGTGACCATGAACGGGCTCTCCAAGAGCTACCGCTGCGCCGGCTTTCGCTCCGGCTGGATGATTCTCTCGGGGAGTATCGCCAAGCAGCGCGCGGCGGACTTCATCCAGGGTATCAACATGCTCGCCTCGATGCGTCTGTGCGCCAACGTGCCCGCCCAGCACGCCATCCAGACCGCACTGGGCGGCTATCAGTCGATCAACGACCTGATCCTGCCGGGCGGGCGCCTGCTGGCCCAGCGCGATATCACCTTCGAGCGGCTCAACGCCATTCCCGGGGTGAGCTGCGTCAAGCCCAAGGGGGCGCTCTACGCCTTCCCCCGGCTAGACCCCAAGGTGTTCAACATCCAGGATGACCAGCAGCTGGTGCTCGACCTGCTGCTGCAGGAGAAGATCCTGCTGGTCCAGGGCAGCGCCTTCAACTGGCCGGAGCCGGACCACGTGCGCATCGTCACCCTGCCCTGGGCCGACCAGCTCGGCGACGCCCTGGACCGCTTCGCCCGCTTCCTGTCGCGCTATCGTCAGTAGCGCGTTGCCGGGTGTGCAACCGCAACGCTTGAAACCCGCCGGCCCTGGCCGTATCTAAGCAACAGCTTCTGAACGCCGTGCCCCGGCACGGCACATCACCCTGAACCCCCTTTCCCTCGATAACCACTGGAGACCCCGCAACATGATGAGAATCCTGCTCTTTCTGGGCACCAACCTGGGCGTCATCATCGTCGCCAGCATCACCCTGCGGCTGCTGGGGGTGGAAGGCTATCTGCGCGGCCAGGGCATCAACTTCAACGCCCTGCTGATCTTCTGCTTCATCGTCGGCATGGCCGGCTCGATGATCTCGCTGTTCATCTCCAAGTGGATGGCCAAGCGCAGCACCGGCACCGTGATCATCGAGACGCCGAGCAACGCCACCGAGAAGTGGCTGCTCGACACCGTCGAGGAGCTCTCCCGCGAGGCCGGCATCAAGACGCCGGAGGTGGGCATCTTCCCGGCCCAGCAGTCCAACGCCTTCGCCACCGGCTGGAACAGGAACGACGCCCTGGTGGCGGTCTCCGCCGGCCTGCTCAACCGCATGCGCCCCGAGGAGGTGCGCGCGGTGCTGGCCCACGAGATCGGCCACGTGGCCAACGGCGACATGGTGACCCTGGCGCTGATCCAGGGGGTGGTGAACACCTTCGTGATGTTCTTCGCCCGGGTGGTGGCGCACCTGGTGGACCAGTTCCTCAAGAGCCGCAGCGACGGCGCGGGGCTCGGCTTCATGGGCTACTTCGCGGTGGTGATCGTCGCCGAGATCGTGTTCGGCATCATCGCCTCGGCCATCGTCGCCTGGTTCTCACGCTTCCGCGAGTACCGCGCCGATGCCGCCGGCGCCCAGCTCGCCGGCTCCGGCGCCATGATCAACGCCCTGGCGCGCCTCAAGGCGGAGACCGAGATGCCCGATCAGATGCCGGACACCCTGCGCGCCATGGCCATCACCAAGGGCCAGACCCAGTCGCTGATGGAGCGGCTGTTCGCCAGCCACCCGCCCCTGGATGATCGCATTCGCGCGCTGAAGGAGGCCGCCTACCGTCAGTAACGGCGATCCGCGCGCTGAAGGAAGCCGCCTACCGCCAGTAAGCCTTCCGACAGCCACCAAGCAGAGGGCCCGCCATTGGCGGGCCCTCTGTCGTTGGTCGCCGACGGCACTCAGCTCGACACCACCGAGAAGCCGGCCCCCGCCAGCAGCGCGGCCAGCCCGGTATCAGGCTCGGCCAGGGCGACCTCCAGGGTGGCGAACTCGCGGCGCAGGGGGTAGTTGGCGCGGCAGGCGTCGAAGCCCCTGGCCATGCCCTGGCGGCGGCTCTCGCGCAGCAGGCTGTCGTGGTCACGGCGCACGTCGTGGACGGCGCGAATGCAGAGCCGCAAGGCCTCTTCCGGGGCGAGGCCCGGGCCGAGCTCCAGGCGGCGCAGCGGCGGCGGGGGGAGCAAGTCGGCGAGTGACACCCGGGCGGGCAGGCCGAGCTCGCGGCACAGCGCCCGGTAGATCATCTGGGTGCCGCGCCGCTTGCCATCCAGGCTGTGGCCGGCGATGTGAGGCGTGGCGATCTCGGCCAGGTCGCGCAGGGCAGGGTCGATGCCCGGCTCATGCTCCCAGACGTCGAGCACCGCGCTGATGTCGCCCTGCCCCGCCAGCCGCTGGCGCAGGGCACCGCCGTCCAGGCAGTCGCCTCGCCCGGCGTTGAGCAGCACCGTGCCGGGGACCAGCTCGGCGATCGCCTGGGCGCCCAGCAGGTGATAGGTGGGATGGGGCCCCTCGCGCACCAGGGGAGTGTGCAGGCAGAGCACATCGCACCCATCGATCAGCGTCTCGAGGTCGACGAAGTCGGTCCTCTCCTTCTCGGCCCGGGGCGGATCGCAGGCCAGGCAGTCGACGCCCATGGCGGCGAGGCGGCGCAGCAGTCGACCGCCCACGTTGCCAGCGCCCACGACCCCCACCCGGCGCTCGAGAAGCCGCCAGCCCTGGCGCTCGGCCAGGGTCGAGAGGCTGCCCAGCACCTGGTCCACCACCGCCTCGGCGTTGCAGCCCGGGGCGCTGGCGAAGGCGACCCCACGCTCGGCCAGTATCCCGGTCGCGATATGGTCGGTACCGATGGTGCAGGTGCCGACGAAGCGCAGCCGGTTGGCCTCGGCGAGCAGTGCCTCGTCGACCCGGGTGAGGGAACGCACCACCAGGGCATCCACGTCGCGCAGGTCACTGGCCGTGATCTCGCGTCCGGGCCGGCGGATCACGTCGCCCAGGGCAGCGAAGCAGGCCTCGGCGGCGGGAACCTCGGTATCGACAAGGATTCGCATGGTCTCTTGTTCCCACTTCCCAGGAGATTACAATAGCCCCAACCTACCACCGCCCCGCCCTCCCGGGGAGCCCTTGCCTGTCAGGAGCCGTGATGATCGTCCGCTGGGAAACCGACCATGACTATGTGCTGGTGCACATCCACCGGGACATGTTCGGCGACTGGATCTTCAGCCGCGCCTGGGGACAGATCGGCACCCAGCTCGGCGGCCTCAAGCACCAGCTGGCCGACGACCACGCCCAGGCGCTAATGTGGCTGGCCGACGAGGCGACCATCCAGGCCTCCCGGGGCTTCCGCAAGGTGCTGGAGGTGGAGGACCACAGTCCCGAAGGGCGCGAGGCGGTCAGCCAACTGTCGCTGCTGGACACCCTTTAAGCGCCGAGCGCCGAGCGCCGAGCGCCGCAAGATGATGCCGCCAGCCATACGGCCGTCAGTGTCTCGACTCGGCACCAGCCGCCCGTCGCTGAACGGCTGGGCGCCAGGCGCTTATCCAAGATAGCGCCTTCCCCCACGCATCACGGCACCCGGCGCCTCGCGGGGCTCGTCCTCCCCCGCCAGCTCCCGCTGCAGGGCCTCCCAGGCCGTCTCATCCAGCCAGCCCCGCTCGGCCAGCCAGGCGGCCAGGCGCGAGGCCTCGAAGCCGCGGTCCAGCTCCTGCCCCTCGGCGTCCGCCAGCACCGGGATACGGATGCCGTAGCGTTCCATCAGGGCATCGTCCTCGCTGATCTCGATGCGCTCCAGGCGATGCTCGCCGGCGCAGAGCCTGGCCAGCAGGGCCTCGAGCTGGTGGCACAGATGGCAGCCCAGGGTGGTGTAGAGCGTCAGCCGGATCATGCCAGGTCTCCTCGGCTCTCCCGGTGGCGAATCAGGAAGACGTGGTGCAGGTCCGGATTACGCGTGCAAGATAAAGAGCGGGTCGAAGGTCTCATGCCGCTTCCCCACGGTGGCGAATCAGGAAGACGTGGTGCAGGTCAGGGTTACGCTTGCAAGATAAAGAGCGGGTCGAAGGTCTCATGCCGCTTCCCCACGGTGGCGAATCAGGAAGACGTGGTGCAGGTCCGGATTACGAGTGAAATCCGGGTCGAAGGTCTTCGCCGAGATATCCTCCACGACGTAGTGCTCGGCCAGGTCGGCGTCCAGCCGGAAGCGTCGCTGGTTGTTGGAGAACACCAGGGTGCCGCCCGCGGCCAGGCGTGCCATGGCCAGGCGCACTAAGCGGCCGTGGTCGCGCTGCACGTCCAGGGTCCCCGCCATCTTCTTGGAATTGGAGAAGGTGGGCGGGTCCATGAAGATCAGGTCGAACTCGGCCCCGGCGGTCTCCAGCCAGCGCAGGCAGTCGTCGCGCACCACCCGGTGGCGGCCCGGGTCGAGACCATTGAGGGCGAAGTTGTCCCGCGCCCACTCCAGGTAGGTGTTGGAGAGATCCACGCTGACGCTGTCGCTGGCCCCGGCCGCCCCTTCGGCGCCACGCGGCCCCAGCGCCGCCTGCACGGTGGCGGTCGCGGTGTAGCAGAAGAGGTTGAGGAAGCGCTTGCCGGGGGCCATCTCGCCCAGCATCCGCCGCACCGGGCGGTGGTCCAGGAAAAGGCCGGTGTCCAGGTAATCGCGCAGGTTGACCCATAGCCGGGCGCTGCCCTCTCGCACCTCGAAGCGCTCGCCGCTGGCCGCCTGCTTCTGGTACTGGGCGCGGCCGCTCTGGCGCTCGCGGCGCTTGACCACCACACGCGCCGGGTCGATCTCGAGCATCTCGGGGATCACCGCCAGGGCCTCGAAGAGACGCTTCTGGGCCTGGCCGGCATCGACGGAACGGGGGGCCGCGTACTCCTGGACATGGACCCGGTCACCGTAGACGTCCACCGCCAGGGCGTACTCGGGCATGTCGGCATCGTAGAGGCGATAGCAGCACTCGCCGCTCTGCCGTAGCCACTTCTTCAGCCGCTTGCGGTTCTTCTCCAGCCGGTTGGCGAACATCTGCGCCCCCTCGGAGCGCCGCGGCGCCGCGGCGCCCTCCTGGCCGGCCTCGCCCTCGGGCACCACCATCAGCAGCAGCTTGGCCGAGAGCGGGCCGTTGCGCAGGGCATACTGCTTGTGGGCGCGCAGGCCGATGCGGTGGCCGAGGTCCGGATTGGCGGTGAACACCGCCAGCTGCCAGCCGGGGAAGGCCGCCCGCACCCGCTCGCCCAGCTGCGCATAGAGGCCGACCAGCTCGGGCAGCTCGCCGAGCCGTTCACCGTAGGGCGGGTTGGTGATCACCAGGCCCGCCGGCGCTTCGGTCAGTCCCTCGGGGCGCCTCAGTCCGCCCAGGCCGGCGCCGGTGAGGGTGATCAGCGCCGGAAGGCCGGCGCGCATGGCGTTGGCCCTGGCCGCGGCGAGCGCGGCGGGACTCTGGTCGAAGCCGTAGAAGCGCGATCGGCAGCGCTTGCGCCCGATGTTCGCCCGAGCCTCGGCCTCGCGTTTCAATTCGCGCCAGATCGCCGCGTCGTGACCCGCCCAACCGTGGAAGCCGAAGCGCTCCCGCGACAGGTTGGGGGCCATGTCGGCGGCCATCATGGCCGCCTCGATCAGCAGGGTCCCGGCGCCGCACAGGGGGTCCACCAGGGGGGCCCCTTCCCGGGCCATCGCCGGCCAGCCGGCACGCACCAGCAGGGCCGCCGCCAGGTTCTCCTTGAGCGGCGCGTGGCCCACGTCACGGCGATAGCCGCGGCGATGCAGGCTCTCCCCGGAGAGGTCGACGCCGATGATCAATCGCCCGCGGTGCAGGTGAGCATAGAGGCGCAGGTCAGGACGCTTGAGGTCCACCGAAGGGCGCGACAGGCCCGCCGCCTGGAGACGGTCGACGACCCCGTCCTTGACGGTCTGGGCACCGAAGCGTGTGTGGCGAATGGCCGCAGACTGGCCGTGGAAATCCACCGCCAGGGTGCCCGCCGCGGCCAGGTGTTGCGACCAGTCGACAGCCGCCACGGCGGCGCGCAGCTGCTCGGGTGTCTCGACGCCCTCCTGCCACACCAGGCGGAGCACCACCCGGTTGGCCAGCCGCGACCAGAGGCAGGCGCGATAGGCACCGGCCAGGTCGGCTCTCAGGTTGACCCCACCCACCGTGGTCTTGCCGGGTTCGGCGCCCAGGGCGGCGAGCTCCTCGGCAAGCAGCAGCTCCAGCCCCTGGGGGCAGGTGGCGAGGAGGTCCAGGGAAACGTCGGATCGTGGGGATGTCATTGAGTCGGCACCGCAAGCAGATTCATGAGTCACCGTCGTGTCAGGCGGGTGTACGGGATGTTACAAATCGAGGGTCGACAATCGCGATCGAAGTGGGCTATCAATACCCCAGTAGCTACTGAAAAACGCATGCGTTTCCTGTCAACGGGTTTGCCTTTCCAAGGATCGGCCCGTGGCACGTTAGGGTAGGGCCTGAGCCCAAGGCTAGGGCCTGCCAGATCGATACCTTATCAAGAGGTAGTCCAATGAAACGACAGAAACGTGATCGCTTCCAGCGTGCCTACATTCATGGCTACAAGGCAGGTGTCTCAGGTCGCTCCCGCGATGATTGTCCCAGTCAGGACATCAATCTTCGCGAATACTGGATGAGCGGTTGGCGTGAAGGTCGTGGGGATCAATGGTCCGGC
Organism: Halomonas sp. BM-2019; assembly: GCF_017584085.1. Lineage (NCBI taxonomy): Bacteria > Pseudomonadati > Pseudomonadota > Gammaproteobacteria > Oceanospirillales > Halomonadaceae > Halomonas > Halomonas sp. BM-2019. The sequence continues at coordinate 1,674,293 of NZ_CP071922.1, read as the reverse complement.
ATGACGGGTGTCTCCGGCATCCACAAGAACCCCATGGTGATGTGAACCCTCCACCCTGTACCTACCGGGTTCTCACCCCTCTCTATGGAATGGAGCCCGTGGCAAGCGCCACGGGCTTTTTGCATGGTGCGGCTCACTGCCCCGCCGCCTGCGCTTTCAGGGCCCGGGCACACTCCCCCACCAGCGAAGGCCCCCGAAAGATGAAGCCCGAGTAGAGCTGTACCAGGTCGGCGCCGGCCTTCCGCTTGGCAAGCGCCGCCTCACCGCTGTCGATGCCGCCCACCCCGATGATCGGCATCGCCGGCAGCCGACGGCGAAGCTCGCGGATCACCCGGTTCGAGGCCTCGAACACAGGACGGCCGGAGAGCCCGCCGGCCTCCTCGGCATGGGGAAGCCCCGCCACCGCCTCCCGGGCGATGGTGGTGTTGGTGCCGATCACCGCGTCGATGCCGTTGCGGGCCAGGCAGGCCGCCACCAGGCCGACCTCGTCGGCCTCCATGTCCGGGGCGATCTTCACCGCCAGCGGCACGCGACGGCCGCCGTCGCGATCCAGCCGGCTCCCCTCCTCGCGCAGCGCCGAGAGCAGGCCGTCGAGCTGCTCGCCGAACTGCAGGTTGCGCAGGCCCGGGGTATTGGGCGATGAGATGTTCACGGTGATGGAGTGGGCGTGGGCGTGCACCTTACGCAGGCAGGCGAGGTAGTCATCCACCGCCCGCTCCACCGGTGTGGCGAGGTTCTTGCCAATGTTGATACCGATCACCCCGTCATAGCGGCTCGCCTTGACCCGGGCCACCAGGTGGTCAACCCCCGCGTTGTTGAACCCCATGCGATTGATGATGGCGCCGGCCTCGGGCAACCGGAACAGCCGCGGTCGGGGGTTGCCCGACTGGGGTTGGGGAGTCACGGTGCCCACTTCCACGAAGCCGAAGCCCAGCGCCCCCAGGGCATCGAGGTGGTCGGCGTTCTTGTCAAGCCCCGCGGCCAGGCCCACCCGGTTGGTGAAACGCAGCCCCATCAGCTCCACCGGGTCGTCCACGCGTTCGCCACCCAGCCGACCCGCCAGCCCCAGGCGCCCCGCCAGGTCGAGCCCCTTGAGCGCGACCCCGTGGGCGGTCTCGGCATCGAGGCGGAACAGGATCGAGCGGGCAAGTGAATACATGGCGTCTCCTGGGTGGGCGGCGAGAGCGGGCGCGGGAATCCGCGGGGCAGGAGTATAGCAGCGCCCTCGAGCCAAGACGACGCCTGCGAGGCGCCCCCTCTGACGACGCACCCCGCCGATCGGCGGGGTGCGTCGTTTCGGGAGACCCGGCAGAATCAGGCCTCCTGACTGCTCTCGGCCAGGTCCACCAGCTCCCGGACGGCCACGGCAAACAGCGGGAAGCCGCCCTGGCTGCCGCCGCCCACCTGCTCCAGCAGCTTGCGCCAGCGACGGTGCATGCCGGCATTGAGCTCCAGCCACTGGTCCACGCGCTCACAGGCCTCGCGGGCCCCGCCCTCCATCTGCATCACGCTGACGGTCAGCGCCAGCTGCTGGCGGTCCACGTCGTCGCGGAAGGTGTCGCGGGCCTGGGCCTGCCAGCTGTCACGCACCTTGAGGGCGGTGATCTGGCCGACCAGCCACGGCAGTTCGAGGCGGTCGCCGACCTCGTAGAACACCTCGGCCACCTTCTGGGGCTTCTCGTTGGCCTGACGGGCGGCCTGGATGATGCCGAGCCCCGCGTAGAGGCTGCCCGCCGCGGCCACCACCCTGGCCAGGGCCTCGGGCACGCCGGCCGCCACCAGCTCATCGCGACGCGCCTCCCAGGCCTCATGCTCCTCACCGCGCAGGCGCTTGCCGATGCTGTCCTGGAGCTGGGCCAGCCGGGGGGCGAAGTAGTCGATGGTGTCGCGAGTATCCAGGCCCACGCGGACGCGCAGGAACCAGCGGGTGGCCCGGCGGATCAGGCGCATCAGGTCGAGCATCATGGTGTACTGCACCTGGCTCGCCACCCGGTTATCCAGCGCCTCGATCTGCTCCCAGAGCTCCCCGAGCCGAAAGATCTCCCGGGCGATGACGTAGGCCCGGGTGATCTCGGCGCGGCCGGCTCCGGTGGCATCGATCAGCCGCCGCACGAAGACGATCCCCATGTGATCGATCAGGTCGTTGGCGACCTGGGTGGCGACGATCTCGCGCTTGAGGCGATGCTCGTAGATTTCGTCGCGATAGCGCTCCACCAGCACCCCCGGAAAGATCCGCTCCACGTGACGGACCACCACCGGGTCGTCGGGCGTGTCGGAGGTGATCAGGTCGCCCTTGAGCACGCTCTTGGCGTAGGAGATCAGCACCGAGAGCTCCGGCAGCAGCATGCCCTGCTGGTTGGCGGCGCGCTCCTCGAGCACCGCGTCATCGGGCAGGAACTCGAGTTCGCGATCGATCTGGCCGACAGCCTCCAGCTCGCTGATGAAGCGGCGGAAGGGGCCGATGCCCTCGCGAGAGAGGATCTCGGCCAGGTCCAGCGCCTGGGTCTGGCGGTAGTTGCCGCGTAGCACCAGCTCGGAGACCTCGCCGGTCATGTCGGCGAGCAGCTGGTTGCGCTGCTTCTCGGTCATGTCGCCGCGCTTGACCACCTCATCGATGAGGATCTTGATGTTGACCTCATGGTCGGAGCAGTTGACGCCACCGGCGTTGTCGATGAAGTCGGTATTGATCCGCACGCCCCGCGCCGCGGCCTCCATGCGGCCATGCTGCGTGAAGCCCAGGTTGCCGCCCTCGCCCACCACCCGGCAGTTGAGCTCGCGGCCGTCGATGCGCAGGGCATCGTTGGCCTTGTCGCCGACCTGGGCATCGCTCTCCTCGCTGCCCTTGACATAGGTGCCGATGCCGCCGTTCCAGAACAGGTCGAACTCGGACTTGAGCATCGCGCGGATCAGGTCATTGGGCGAGAGGCGATCCTCGCGGATGCCGAAGCGTTTCTTCATCGGCGCCGAGATGGCGATCGACTTGGCGCTGCGCTTGAACACCCCGCCGCCTTCGGAGATCAGGCTCGCATCGAAGTCCTCCCAGCTGGAGCGCGGCAGGTCGAACAGGCGCTGGCGTTCGGCGAAGGTCGCCGCGGCGTCGGGGTCGGGGTCGACGAAGATATGCAGGTGGTTGAAGGCGCCCACCAGGCGGATCCGGTCGGAGAGCAGCATGCCGTTGCCGAAGACGTCGCCGCCCATGTCGCCGACGCCCACCACGGTGAACTCGTCCTGCTGGGTGTTGACGCCGAGGTTGCGGAAGTGGCGCTTGACCGACTCCCAGGCCCCCTTGGCGGTGATGCCCATCTTCTTGTGGTCGTAGCCGTTGGCGCCCCCGGAGGCGAAGGCGTCGCCCAGCCAGTGGCCG
>NZ_CP071922.1:1662637-1670829 GCF_017584085.1 Halomonas sp. BM-2019 | reverse complement strand
CCCTCCCCTTCGTGACGAAAGGAGAGCACGACGCCGACGGTTTTCAGATCAGACCACTCGTAGCTAAGCTCTTGAAACTCTGAGGTTACATCGCTTACCACGTGATACCTTGACTCTTCCCTTCCCCGGTTCTTCTCTACCGTGACATAGGAATCACCGAGGTAGTTGGCGATCACATTCATCAGAAAGGCTTCTTCAAAGGCGGCCGCCAGCTTGGGCTGGTTTTCCTTCACCGCCAGCTGGTAGTCGGCGCCATTCTCACGGATCGTATGGGCAATTTTCTTCTGACATCCCATCGCATCAATGGTGACCAGACAGCCATAAAGATCCAGTAGCTTCAGCAGCTCGGGTATGGCCGTAAGGTGAGTAGACCGAGGGAGCCTCCCCCTCAGCCTCTCGCAAAACGGAACGTGAACCTCTCGATTCATTCCGCTTCCATCAAGCAAACGCTCTTGCAGATCCAAATCGCCAATGGGCGAATAACCAGGGACATCTCACTGAGAGTTTATCAAATAACTCTATTGTTCGACGTTTGTGCCTCTTGAGCGTCTTGAATTTCCTTCTTGCCCAACGCACCAGAGCTTTATTCAGGTGTCGGAACACCGGATCAAGTGCTGATCGGCGATATTGTCCATAATAACCTATCCAACCTTGCACAATAGGGTTCAACCATCGCGCCAACTCTTCTAGGCTATAGTGACTTTTCTGCCTTACTTTCAGCTCTTTGATTGTCCGTTTCATCGCCTTCATCGCTGGCAAGCTCACTGCTGGAGTAAAGCTGATGAATAAACTGTTGTCTGAACGACTTTTACACCTCCTTTGCCTGAAGGTGTACCCTAGAAAGTCAAAGCTTATGCAAGGATGTACTTCCTTTCGTTTACCATCTTTGCAATACACCAGCTTTGTCTTTTCTGGGTGAAGCTCAAGACCACAATCTTCAAACCTCTGCTTTATTTCTCTGTGCAGCACTTCAGCTCCACCCTTGGTGTTGGCATGTACCAGACCATCATCCGCATATCGACACCACGGGTTGTCAGGAAACTGCTTTTGCATCCACTTATCAAATACATAGTGCAAGAACAAATTTGCCAACAGTGGGCTAACAACGCCGCCCTGTGGTGTTCCCTGACTACGCTTGATGATGCTGCCATCATCCTGCTGCAATGGTGCAATTAACCACCGCTTGATATAGAAGGTGATCCAGCTGAAACTTTGCCCATGAGTACGCTCACCAATGGAGACGTGCTTCTCAACGGCTTTCATCAGCAGGTCATGTCGTATGTTGTCAAACAGCCCCTTGATGTCAAACTCTAGAACCCAGTCATATTTCCAGCAACGCTCTCGCGTCACACCGATGGCTTGGATCGCAGACTTAGTCGGTCTGTAGCCATAGGAATCTTCAAGGAAATATGGCTCTATCATTTGCTCAAGCCGTTCTTTGACCACCATTTGTGCGACCCGGTCACCGACGGTAGGTATACCCAGTGTTCTCACGCCACCTGATTTCTTCGGTATGTTTACCGCCTTCACTGGTGGAGGGAAATAAGTACCCGATGACAGTCTATTCCATATCTTGTACAGGTTATTCTTGAGATCTTTCTCGAAATCCTCAAGAGTTACATCATCAATACCCGCACCGCCTCGATTCGCTTTCACTTTTTCGAAGGCGGCGTGCACATCCCATTTTGAAATTGCAAATGGTTTTGCCTGCGCATGCATCTTCCTCCTATCACTATATGACAGTTGAGACACCTGTTCAGGCTGCTTGACGCAACCCCTTCGCTCCACACTCATTACAAGTGCTTCCTCACTACTACGAGTTGCTCCGCCCCAGTATCATGCTTCGGTACTCTCAGGCTTATCATTTCAGTGATTTGCCTTTCTCCCTTAACATCATGATGACTGGTTCCCGTGGTTCCCATAAAGAGCCTGGTGTAAGGTCATGCCTACTTTACGCCGAACACCGCACACTCAACATTCGGAATCGCCAGTGTGCTTGTCCCGAGATAACGAAACGACCCCGGTTTTGATGTTGCTTTGAAAATTTACGACGCGTCCACATAGGTTCGGGTTTACTCATCTCCTTACACCCCACCTCGCCAGAATTATCTTCTGATTTTCCTTCAACGCTTCCGACCATCACTCTTAATGACAGCCGCTTGAAGGTGGTTTAGAGCCGGCTTCCGACAGCAGACTCTGGAGGGCCTTCCTCCATCTCTTCATGAGCTTATGCTCATTCACTGACTGTCATCCTAACAAGCCAGCTTCAGTGCCCACGGCACACTTTCGTTGCTTTTATCGTCCGTCTTGATCTGGCCCAGCACCACACCATTGTTGGCGGTGCTGAAGGCACTGACCATGTGTATGGCGGCCTTATCTTTGCCTCGGCAATACGAGCCGCGCAGCGTTTTGCCATCAATCGCCACCACTGCCCCGTCGGTCACCTCATGACAGGCCTTCATCCAGTCAGCAAAGGCCTTCTGTAGCTGCTTGGCATTGATCAGCGCCATGACGCGAGCCAGGGTGTCATGGCTCGGCACGCCCTCTGAAAAATCGCCGTACTAGCGCAGAAAGTCGAGCTTCGCGTGCCCAAAATCCTCGATCTCCTCCCAGCCTTCTGCACCACAAATCACCGCACAGACCGTCAGGAACAGGATATCTGACAGCTGATGGCGGATTTTCCAGGCCTGACGGAAGTCAGGAATGACCGATAAATGGTGCATCAATGAAGGCGTCAGCATGAGGGCCATCCGTGAAAAAATGCATTAGTGTTTCACGGTAGGCGGATCTCGAATGCTCTACAAGCCCCGTCGTAGAGCGGTTTGTCGTGCATTTTCCCTGCCTACTCACAGGAGTTGAACCTGATCGAGATCCTCTGGCGCCAAGTCAAGTATGCCTGGTTGCCGCTGGCGTCCTACGAAAGCTTTGCCACCTTGACCAGCGAGGTGGAACGGATCCTGTCAAACTACGGCTGCAAGGCATATGCGATTACTTTTGCATAGACACTTACACCATCCACACTGAAAACAGTATCGAACAGATACGCCCAAGTATTGTAGGATTTTAGAGCCTGCCGACTTAAAGAAACCCCCACCCCAAGCACAAGCTCATTCATCAATCAAAAATGCCAATTCTTTTGATTCAGAAGGCCTCTCCCACTAACACTCTCCCGACAGTGCAGACTTGAGCCTCATCATAGCCGAATCTCTCGCCACCCCCATATCCAAGACAGCACAATCTATTCTTTTTTTATCACTCAACTTATTGACAAGTTTTTTTATTACTTGGTCCTGCCTCCCACTCGCAAGCCACTCCGAATACACATAAAAATCGCGAATATTAAATGCACTATACAAATACTCTTTTTTCTTCTCTGTGAGGGTCCCACTCTTCTCATCCCCTCCCATGCCAATACAAACAGTCGGCACACCCTCTCTCCATGAGTTTATAGCACAATGATATGTATCGGTCACAACATAGTCACAAGAGTTTATCACTCCCAGCTTATTTGAAAGCCCTCCAAGCGGGTCCTCTTTCTTCGAAGAAAGCCACTTCAAGTCTATAACTTTAACACTCTGAGAGCCTGATATTGCATCCCCAAACTTTCTCACAAAATCTGTAGAGCATTTTAAAAGCTCTTCAGATTTAGCAATAGCACGACCAAAGGAGTACCCAACAACCACCTCGCCTCCTTTCTCACTTCTCTCGCTCCAGCTCAAAACACTTGAGGGCTTTAACAGCCAAGCAGCATCGATACCTAAGGAATCAGTAACTTTCCAATCAGTATAGCGAGCCACATACATTGCAGAGATCGGGTCTCTGACCATTACCAACTTCGCATTCTTGTAGAGGACAGAAAGATCAGCCTTATACTCTCCATCTATCTCATCAAAGCTATCATTCCCAAACAGACTGCCACCGAAGCATATGAATTTGGAAAGAAATGAGCAAGATGCATTAGAAACTCGAAGAAGTTCTGCAGAAGGCAAAAAATCATTTTCTTTTACGCAACCAACATCTTTGTCTCCTCTTTTCTTTGCTCGATTTTTTAAATCTTTCCTATGGTAATAACCACAGCTTAAAAAATCCCCCCACAACACCACGCTATCATATGGAAGCAATTGGTTGAGCGAAGTTAACTTCTTATACTTAAATACAGCTTCTCCTCGGGAAAACAGAGAGTGGTCAACCTCAACGTTAAAAAAATCTGCTTCGACACAATCCCTGAGCTGTTCAACCAAGGAATAAGCTGCCATATCAACACTCAACATGCCAGTATTGTGAGCTTCTGCATGCGCGCAAATAAAGGCAATCTTGGATTTATTTCTTTTCAAAATACCCCTCCAAACAACGAAAATATCTTACTTACTTCCTCTTCGTTAACAATCGCATTGTTATTAGCATGCATCTCCTGAACTTTAGATTTGCCTTGCTGCTTGGATAAATTGCCCCCATGATTTACTTTATACAAACCTGCAAAAAATGGAATGCCTTCTATAGCCAAGCCCTGCTGCTCTGCCAACAAAGGAATCTGGCTATGCTTGGTTAATATCTTAAACTTAGGGCTCATTCCAACGTCTTCGAGATATAAATCATTATGATCAAACCAAAAGACAGCGCAGCTACCGCAAGATTTATAAAAATAACGTCCGCTGCTACCTGCCATCTCTGCTATGGCATTATCAGAGACATTATAAACGTAGCCGCTAGGCAAATAGTAACCCACTCTATTGTCATGGCTCCTAACATAGGCGTTCACATCCCTATGCAGAAGATCATCAGCATCAAGAATAAAAAAATAAAAGCCTGCAGGGTACTGCTCCTTTGCATTCTGAAGTATAGCTTTCCTTTTTCTAGTCTTGTCCAGGCTTCCTTCACCGTGAGTTTTAGGTCTTTCGAAATCCGCTTTTATCCAGGCGACCTTATCATCGTACTGAATATTAGGCTCGTCATGCCCACATATCATGACACGATAGTTCGTATCACTTTGGCATTTCAAGCTTGCAATGGAATGCTTAAGATTTTCCTCAACCATTTTCCAATCAACTGAGCCGTCATTCGGCCTCAACGGTATTGCATATACAACTAACGGATCTAACATACCCCCCCCCTACGGATCCATAATCATTGAGACATTAAACGTTGATGATGCACTTGGTAACCAAAATTCAACCTCACAAAATCGAGAGACTTTTCAACCTGAGACTGGTATTTTTCATTGCTACTCATCAACTCATCAATTGCTTTTCTAACTTCGTGAATCTCGGCATAAATTGCCGCATCTTTAAATAGCGGTTTATAATGATGAGGGAGTATGACAGGCAACCCTACAGCCATAGCTTCAAATATCACTCTTCCAAATGACTCGACCCACTCATCATGAGTATAATATACAAAAACATCATTTTTTGATAAAAAGCGTTTTGGGGACATTGCACCAAACTCATAAACCTCCCAGTTTTTAGGCAAGTAACCCAACACGGATTGGGGTGTCTCAGCCCCACCTAGCACCCGGACCTTGTATCTTTTATCGCTGGGATAAGCAGCCAAAATGTCATCTTTTGAGTCTGGCCATTTTACATACTGGTCTCTAGAGTGACGGCAAATTCGTATTGTATTACTTTCTGGAGGAAGCTTGTCTCTCACCCATTCATCAACATTAATTATATTCGGCCAATCTTGATCGCTGAGGTTAATTAGGGACAAGTCTTGTTCGTGGTGTTTTTTTAGTGCCTCTCTCACTAAAGGGCCAATGGGATACCAGGTACCAACCTCACCAAAATAGCTTATTAAATTTTCCACACAATTGGAAATATGATATATTGACTCACTATCGACACCGTAATCTCGCTTCGGAGGTTGGTTCACAATAACTTCCAGCTTCTTGAATTTAATTTTTGGCATGTATTGTTGTTTTTCCTCCAGAACCCATGGCTGACGAACCACTAACACATCGCACGAAACCTCCTCACCAAACACCACCCAGTCCGCTTGCTTGCTTTCAACGGCCTCAGTTATCTTATTATTAACCTCCCTATCGGGATTCATTATATAGCAACCTATTTGAACAAGCCCTGTCTTTAAACCCATACTTGACTGAGCCTTTATTTCCTCCAAGTTGGACATGGTAGTTCCACCTGGAAAGCGAAAATCCGACGCTAATATGACGTCATAGTGAATTACATCTTGGTTATTAAAAGACGGCAACATAGGGGCGGGGGCAATAAACTCTCGCTCGCCTTGGGGGAAACCAATGTAAGCTTTTTTATTTCTCTTATGATATCGCTTATGGTTTTGCTCATATGCCCTTCTGGCACCCATTTTAAATCCGTGGTAACCAAAAGTTGAGGAACCCGTTAACGATCCTTCTGTCTGGCGTTGAAATGACATCGGAGCAGTGTCCAAGTTCACAATTGCTTCTTTGCCAAAATGAAGCTTTATTCGCTGAGTGAATTCGGAGTCGGCAGCAAACCTAACAGAGTCCCAATATCCAACTTTGCTTACTACAACTTCCCGCCTGAACATCAGAGAAGACATGTTAGGTTGAATATAAAATCCTGGATTACCCCTGCGATAGAATACAAAATCTTCTGTAACTCTTGCCTGAGGGGACATGTTAGCTATTACATTTACGTTTTGATTGAGATGGCGAGCTTGTATTTCAATCTTTTGGGGGTGAGACCAATCATCGGCGTCATTGATCGTTATATAGTCACCCGTGGCAACTTTGAGAGCCGTATTCCTTGCGACGTAAGGGCCACCATTCTTATCTAAAGAAATTATCTTGAACCGGTCATCTTTCATGGCAAATTCTTTGACTACATCTACGGTACCATCTGTGCTGCAGTCATCGACAACGATTACTTCAATATTTTGCCATGTCTGGGAAGCCAAAGACAAAAGCGTTGTAGTAATAGTCTGTTCAGAGTTGTATGCCGGAATAATAATTGTAACTTTTTCAGGGCCGGTATTTTTAGGTTCTAAAGGTGGCTTTGTGCAACTCAAATTATCGTAGGTCAAGTCCTCTTCGCTTCCAAATCTCACTCCTTCCGCATCGTAAGTTTCGTAGACACGGTTGACCACTTTGATTTTTTCATTGCCGGTTAGCGTATTACTCAGAGCCAAGTATAAATCAGGATCTTGAGAAATTTTCAGCCTTTCCTCTATTATATGGCGAGCATCATCTCTCTTACCCAAAAGCAAATTGTTTTCTGCTTTAAGAATGGCAGCCCTATTTTTTTCTATTTCATTCAGCTCACCAGTGTTGCAGAAAACATCCAGCCACATCAGGCTCTCGATTGCGGCATGAGAGTCATTCTTATTGGAATTATAAACTGCCAATTCCCATGCGGACATCCGCTTCTCTAACAATGTTTGTCCGTGTCTCGCCAACTCTGCCAAGTCCGATAGCGATTTCTCAACAAAGCCTAAATTTAGCAGCCTCTTTTTTAAATGACTAACCGAACTTGGATTTTTGGGGAAATCACTTTTTTTCAACGGGTAAAAAAGAGGTCCTAGACCTTTGGGTCGGGCGCGTCGACCTTCCAATCTGCCGAACCTTATATAGTGAACAAGTGGGTTAACTCCAGATTTCTCAACATCACTGTTTGCTTCACAATAATACGAAGTATTAAACTTAAGACTGGGGTTTCTTCCCAGTGCGGCTCCATATTTTAAATAATGAACCTCAGGCGACATATCAACCATGGCCACATCTTTGTATTCCTTTACATACCAATCTCCATCCATATACTCAGAGTTTTTAATGAGTTCTGATTCAATCATTTTCATTCCACGCACCAAGTCAAAAGTTAAATTATGTCAGGTAGAGAAACACCCTATTTTCACAATCATCACGCTATTCTTTATTATTTATTCTCTGAGGTCTGGGGAAAGCTCAGGGAAAACGCACGGAAGCCATCAGACCGCGAGAACGTCCGCAAGATAGGTCTCATCCAGCGCGGCTTTCAGGGAAAACGCACGAAAGCCATCAGACCGCGAGAACGTCCGCCAGGTAGGTCTCATCTAGCGCCGCTTTCTTCTGTTTTCGCCGCACACCGCCTTTGAATCGCGTCTCCCCTTTCAGGTAATTCAGCGCAATATGCCGCACTCTGCCAAGGTTTTCTGCGGCTCGACCACGGTGGATTCGGCAGATATCTTCCCGCATGGCGACGTCAAGGCACCAGTGCAAC
>NZ_CP071922.1:1657603-1662537 GCF_017584085.1 Halomonas sp. BM-2019 | reverse complement strand
CCTTGTCCGCCGCCACCACCAGGTAGGGGTCGTCGTCGTCGTGACGCACCACCGCCCTCGGCGGGACCAGCTCGCCCCCCTTGAGGTTGTCGGTGACATCGAGCAGGGCGCGGATAAAGGTCTTGTAGCACTCGACCCCCTCGCGCAGGAGGGCCTCGCGGTCGCCTTCGGGCAGGCGCTTGCAGACGAAGCCCCCCTTGGCCCCCACCGGCACGATCACCGAGTTCTTGACCTGCTGGGCCTTGACCAGGCCGAGCACCTCGGTGCGGAAGTCCTCGAGGCGATCGGACCAGCGCAGTCCGCCCCTGGCCACCTTGCCGCCGCGCAGGTGCACCCCCTCGAGGCGCGGCGAGCAGACGAAGATCTCATAAACCGGCCGCGGCTTGGGCATCCCGGTCACCCTGCCGGGCTCCAGCTTGAAGGCGATATAGTCCTTGGGGCCGCCATCCCCCCGGCTCTGGTAGTAGTTGGTGCGCAGGGTCGCCTGGATCAGCTCCATGTAGCGACGCAGCAGCTGGTCGTCGTTGAGGCTCGCCACGTCGTCGAGCAGGCGATGGATGCGCTCGATGCAGGCCTCCACCTCGCCCTCGGCGGGCCGCTCCTCGGGGTCGAAGCGCAGCTCGAACAGCGACACCAGCTCCCGGGTGATCTCGGGGTGGCTGGCCAGGGTGGCGGCCATGTACTCCTGGGAGACACCGAAACGGATCTGCTTCAGGTAGCGGGCGTAGCCGCGCAGCATGGCCACCTCGCGCCAGGTGAGGTTGGCGCCGATAATCAGGCGGTTGAAGGCGTCGTTGTCCGCCTCCCCGGCCCAGATGCGCTGGAAGGCCTCGATGAAGGGCTCGCGCATCTCCTGGAGGTTGACCTCGACGCTGGTGTGGTGCTCCAGGTCGAAGTCGTGGATCCAGTAGAGGGCGTCACTGGCCTCGATCTCGTAGGGACGCTCGCCGATCACTCGCAACCCGAGGTTCTCCATCATCGGCAGCACGTCGGAGAGCGGGATCGGCACCTCGCGATGGAACAGCTTGAGATTGACGCCGCTGCCCTCCTCCTCCACCAGCCGGTAGAGCGAGAGGGACAGGGGCGCGCCCTCGTCCAGTTCGCCGATATGCTGCAGGTCATAGACCGCGGTGCGGGCGCTGAAGTCGTCGCGGTAGCTGGCGGGGAAGGCGTCGCGGAAGCGGTCCATCAGCCGGTTGGCCTGCTCCTCGCCGAAGCCCTCGATGCAGGCGGCCTGCAGGTCGTCACGCCAGTTGCGGGCCAGCCGGGCGACCTTGGCCTCGAGCCGCTTGAGGTCGTATGCCCCCGGCCGGTCGCCCCGGAAGCGCAGGATGAACTGGATGCGCGCCAGCACCGACTCCGACAGGTAGGTGTTGAAGTCGCCGAAGGTGGCGTCGAGCTCCTCGCAGAGCAGGTTCTGGATGCGCAGGCGCAGCTCGGTGGAGAAGACGTCCCGCGGGATGAAGGCCAGGCAGGAGTAGAAGCGCCCGGGACGGTCCTCGCGGATGAAGAGCCGCACCCGGCGACGCTCGCGGATGCTGAGGATACCCAGCGCCGTCCGAGCCAGCTCCTGGATCTCGATCTGGAAGAGGTCGTCGCGGGGGTAGACCTCGAGAATCTGCATCAGCTGCTTGCCGTTGTGCCCCTTGGGGTTGAAGCCGGCGATCTCCATCACCGCCTTGAGCTTGCGGCGCAGGATCGGCACGTTGCGCGGCGACTCGTTGTAGACCGTTGCGGTGAACAGGCCCAGGAAGCGGTGTTCGCCGATCAGGTTGCCCTGGTCGTCGTAGCGATCGATGGAGATGTAGTCGGGGTAGGTCGGGCGGTGCACCCGCGCATGGTGGGCGCTCTTGGCGAAGGAGAGCAGCTCCGGCACCAGCACGAACTGGCCATTCTCGACGCCCAGCTCGGTGCGGATGCGCTCGCGATAGCGCGGCTGGTCGAGGCGGAAGACGCCCTGCTCGCTGCCCTCGACCTTGACAAGCTGCTGCCTGCCGCCCTGCTCGGTCACCTCGTAGGCGTCATAGCCCAGGAAGGTGAAGTTGTCGTGCAGCAGCCACTCGAGGAAGGCGATGGCATCCCGGTGGTCCTCCGGGTCGGTCTGGGCCGGACAGCCGCAACGCAGCTCCTCCAGGGCGACCTTGACCTGGTCGCGCATCGGCTCGAAGTCGGTGACGGCCGTGCGCACGTCCACCAGCACCTCGTGCAGGCTGGCCTGCAGGTCCTCGAGCATCCCCGGGTCGGAGTGGCGGTCGATCTCGATGACGATCAGCGACTCCCGCTCGCTCGGCGCATCGCCCTCACCGGGTGAGGCAACCCGCAGCAGGCGCGCCTCCTCGCCGCGCTCGGTGGCCAGCACCGCATTGTGGATGGCATGTACCGTGATGCCGCGACGATTGAGCTCGATGCGCACCGAGTCCACCAGGAAGGGCATGTCCTCATGGAGGACCGCCACGAAGGTGTGGGGCGATTGCCAGCCGTGCTCCTCGTAGTCCGGGTTGAAGACGCGTACCTTGGGGTCGGCGGCGTCGAACTGCTGGAGGAAGTGCCAGACCGACAGGGTGGCGCCGTAGAGGTCGTCGAGGCGCCGCTCCTCGAGGTCGTCGATCGGCACGGAGGCATAGAAGTAGCGGGCAAAGGCCTCCACCTCGGCCGCCTTGCTCTCGTCCAGCCGGGCGCTCAACCGCTCGGCAAGCTGCTTGAGAATGTCCTGTCTGGCGTCGTCATGCGCAACGTGCTGCATCCCTCACCTCGTGCCTTGGGCCGCCACGGCGACCGGAAGAGTTCGACAGGCGCCCGCCGCGGGCGCCGTGTCGCTAGCTTACGCCACTCTCCGGGCGGCCCCCACCGGTCTGCCAACTTGCTCATGGAGCATGTCGCTTGGGCATCGCCGCTTGACAGGCGCGTCCAGGGTCGAGCTCAGTCACGCCGTTCCAGCAGCACGCCGCACTCGCAGTGGTGGGTCCAGGGAAACTGGTCGAACAAGGCGAAACGCGTGATCGCGTGGGTCTCGCTCAGCAGGGCCAGGTTGTCCACCAGCGTATCCGGATTGCATGAAATATAGACGATACGCGGGTAGTCACGGAGCTGGCGGCAGCTGGCCTCGTCGAGCCCGGCGCGGGGCGGGTCCACCAGCACGGTGGTGAAGTCGTACTCGTGAAGCGCCCACTCGGCCACCCGGCGGCCGCCCTTCTCGCCCTTGAGCGCGGCGGCAAACTCCTCGGCGGACATGCGCCCCACGGTGACGTTGTCGATGCCGTTGGCGGCCAGGTTCTCGCGGGCGCTGGCCACCGAGGTGCGCGAGATCTCGGTGGCCAGCACGCGGCGGAAGTTCTCGGCCAGGGCCACGGTGAAGTTGCCGTTGCCGCAGTAGAGCTCCACCAGATCGCCGTCGCGGCTATCGCGGGTGACCTCCCGGGCCCAGGTCAGCATCGCACGGCAGATCTCGGCGTTGGGCTGGGTGAAGCTGTTCTCCACCTGCTGGTAGACGAAGGTGCGCCCCTCCACCTCGAGCCGCTCCCAGACGTGGTCGCGCGCGAGTACCAGGCGCTGCTTGCGCGAGCGGCCGATGATCATGACATCGAGCCTCTCCTGCAGGCGGCGTGCCTCGGCCTCCCAGGCCTCGTCCAGTGGGCGATGGTAGATCAGGGTGACCAGCGCCTCGCCGGAGAGGGTGGTCAGAAACTCCACCTGGAACAGCTTGTGGCGCAACAACGGCACGTCGCGGATGGCGTCGAGCAGCGCCGGCATCAGTTCGTTGATGCGCCGGCTGGCCACCGGGTAGCCGTCCAGGCGCACCACCGTCTTATGCTTTTTCTTCGGGTCCTCGGGGTCCATCTCGGACTCTTGTATTTTAAACATGGCGTAGAAGAGGTCGTCGCCCACATGCCAGATCCGGAACTCGCAACGCTGCCGGTAGTGGCTGGGCGGCGAAGGGTAGACCGCCAGGGGTGGCGGCGAGAAGCGAGCGAACTGCTCGGTGATGCGCCGGCGCTTGGCCTCGAGCTGCTGGTCATAGCGGGCGGGGTCGACGACGGGAATGGCCAAGGAGCCTCCTGGGGAAATTAGGAAGTGAAGCGGCCTGCGGCGGCCGTGGGGTTCAGTCGAGTGCCAGCAGCTGCGGCTCGGCGAAGCCGAAGCGGGCGAGGCCTGCGGTCAGCCGAGAGTCGGCGGCGGTGACGAAGCTCTCCCCCGGCCCGTGCCGCGGCGCCACGCCGGTGGCCACCTGGGCCGTGCGCCGGGCGATGGCCTCGCTGGAGTCGACCCAGTGGATCTCCCGCGGGGCGGCGGCGGCCAGGACGTCACGCAGCAGCGGAAAGTGGGTGCAGCCCAGCACCACGGTATCCAGCAGCGGATCCTCCCACAGCGGCACCAGGGACCGGCGGATCACCTCGGGGTCGGAGGCGTCCCCGACCAGCCAGCGTTCGGCCTCGCCCACCAGGGCATCGGCGGCCACCCGGGTCACCCGGCAGTCGGCGGCGAAGGCCTCGATCAGACCCAGGGTATAGGCGCGAGACACCGTGGCGCGGGTGGCCAGCAGGCCGATATGGCCGCTGCGGGAGAGGGCTGCCGCCGGCTTGATGGCCGGCACGGTCCCCACCACGGGCACCGACAGGCGTTCACGCAGCGCGTCGAGGGCCAGGGTGCTCGCGGTGTTGCAGGCCACCACCAGGGTTACGCAGCGACTGACCGCCACGGCGGCTTCGCAGACGCGCAGGATCCTCGCGACCAGCCAGGCATCCTCGCGCAGCCCGTAGGGGAGCATGGCATTGTCGCAGGCGTAGGCAAGGGCCGCGCGGGGGAGCCGTTCGCGCAGCGCGGCCACTACGGATAGCCCCCCCACGCCGGAATCGAAGACCAGGATCGGCCCGCCACTCATGCCCGCCTCTCCTCGCCGGGTGAGCAGCGGGCTGGGCGGGCCTCTCGGCACGGTG
>NZ_CP071922.1:1656002-1657577 GCF_017584085.1 Halomonas sp. BM-2019 | reverse complement strand
CATCGGCTGGGAATGAGCGGCATTCTACCCCAGCCGGGTGATACCTCGCAGCCCGGGGATCAGGCGAGTTCCGGCGCCTCGCGCAGCTCGGCATAGAGCTCGGGGTAGGCCTCCTGGAGACGCTCCAGCTCCGCCGTGGCCCCCTCGGGCAGCGCCTTGGCGAGGCGGTCCAGATCATCGTCGTTGAAGTGCTCGCGAATCAGCGGAAAGAGCAGCTCACGCTCGTCCCGCAGATAGCCGCGGTGGGCATCCAGGTACGCCTTGAGGTCGGCGGCGAAACGATCCATGGGAATCACCGCATCCATCAGTATCATGTCGATATCGTTCGACAGTCGCATCAGTCGCGCCTTGAGCGCCTTGTAGTCGGATGAGAGACGCTCGGTCACTTCGACGCTCTCCGGCGCGACCTCCTGCAGGCATTCGCTGAAGAGCCGCTCCAGGGGCAGGGTAAAGCCCTCCATGTAATCCAGGATGTAATCCACCACTTCGCGTACCAGCTGGAAGTTGGGACGCTCACCTGCGGCCAGCGTCTTATGCTTCAGCTGCAGAACGTGCAACATGCGCGCCATATTGGCATGATCCAGACGCAGTTGGGTCAGCATGGGCATGTCGGGCCCTCCTGATATGTGACATGGGGAGTAGGCACAGTCTCTATTGGATGCACCATCCGGGGCAGGGTTCATCGGCAGACGCGCTGCCACCGACGATGTCCACACACTCTAGCAGCCTGGGCCGGAGCCTGCCGCGGCTTCGGGTCAACGTAAGGAGTCTCGCCATGGATCTCTTCGCTCGCGACACCGATACGGAGGCTCCCCTTGCCTGGCGGATGCGGCCTCGGAGCCTGGCCGACTACGTGGGCCAGCAGGCACTGGTCGGCCCCGGCAAGCCGCTGGTCCGCATGGTCGAGGCCGGCGTAGTGCGCTCGATGATCCTGTGGGGGCCGCCCGGCACCGGCAAGACCACCCTGGCAGAGATCCTGGCCGCCGAGTCCGGCGCCGAGCTGGAGCACCTCTCGGCGGTGATGGCCGGCGTCAAGGAGATCCGCGCTGCGGTGGAGCGGGCCCGGGCGCGCCAGGCCCGCGGCCAGGCCACCCTGCTGTTCCTCGACGAGATCCACCGCCTCAACAAGAGCCAGCAGGACGCCCTGCTGCCCCACGTGGAGTCGGGGCTGCTGACCCTGATCGGCGCCACCACCGAGAACCCCTCCTTCGAAGTCAATTCGGCACTGCTCTCCCGGGCCCGGGTCCACGTGCTCAAGTCCCTGGACGAGGGTGAGCTGATGGAGATGCGATCCTCGCCCTGCTCGCCCGCGCCGCCGCCGGCGATGCCCGCCGGGCCCTGGGCCTGCTGGAGACCGTCTGCGACTTCGCCGAGCCCGACGGCCCGGGTGGCGAGGTGCTGCGCCACGAGGCGCTCACGGACGCGCTGGGCCACCAGGCCAGCGCCTTCGACAAGCAGGGCGACTACTACTACGACCTGCTCTCGGCGATCCACAAGTCGGTGCGCTCCTCGCGCCCCGACGCTGCCTTGCTCTACATCGCCCGCTTCATCCAGGGCGGCGGTGACCCGCTGGAT
>NZ_CP071922.1:1652893-1655902 GCF_017584085.1 Halomonas sp. BM-2019 | reverse complement strand
CTGGTAGCGGGTTTCGGGAAGATGCACCATGCACTGCTGGGCTTTGGCAAAGTCAGGATGCACCCCGGCAACCACGGCCGCCCCGATAGCCGCCCCAAGGGCGCAGGTTTGGTCGGATCCGCTCAGACATAATTCACGACCGGTGACATCGGCGTAAATTTGCATGAGCACCGGATTCTTACCGGCGATTCCACCCGCGCACACGATCCGCTCCACCTCGATCCCATAGGCCTCCATGCGCTCCAGAATACAGCGCGCCCCAAAGACGGTGGCCTCCAAGAGCGCACGGTAAATTTCCGCCGGGGTGGTTCGCAGTGTCTGTCCGAGCAGCAGTCCGCTCAAGCGCGGGTCGACCAGAATGGTGCGATTGCCATTATTCCAATCAAGCGCCAGCAAGCCGCTTTGGCCGGGCTGGCAATCGGCAATCTGCCGGGTCAACTCGCGGTGCAAAGCAGCATCGCCACCACAAATGCCCTCGACCCACCACTTGAATAAATCGCCCACGGCACTTTGCCCGGCTTCGACACCGTAAAAGTCAGGTAGAATAGAACCGTGCACGATGCCGCAGATGCCAGGTATCTCTGGTATGGGCTGGTCGGCGTTCAAGATGGCGCAACTGCGCGCCCGCGGTGAAGCACCCGTTCGGGCGACCTTGGCTTTGCTGAATGGCAATGAGGATCCGCAGGCATTTGAGCAGCATCCCACCATTCCCGCTTATGTTAAGGGATGTCAGCGGCGGGCATGCACCAGCACAATGAACAAGTTGGCGAGGCCGCCATCGATATGCTTGTGAGTATGATACACAACGGCGAATACGGCATACCGCCATTTCTCAGAGCGACCCTTATCGGTGGCACATGGGTTGACGGAAAAACGGTATCTGCGCTCAATTTATGAAACTGATACCTTTGTGCTGATCGACCGTAACGTTCGGTTTGATATTTTTATTGGTGCTCAGGGAGGGATTCGAACCCTCACACCTTACGGCACTGCCGCCTGAAGACAGCGTGTCTGCCAATTCCACCACCTGAGCACGGAAAAAGATTTATATTGGGGTAAGCGCAGGTTGCTTGTCAATTAGTTCTTTAACTGATTTTCCTTATGATTTGAAACTTCTCCTGAGCAAGTTACTCTTTCACCGTTGCCAAATGGTTCTTTCGAGTTTGGTTTGATAAACTTATGAAGAACTTTGACCAACAGCTTGAGGCCTATGCCGAGGAAAGTGCCTTTTCACTAACAGACTGGCAGGCGGCAGCCAAGGCGATGCGTGCTTGGTTGGAGACCCGTGGTCTGACCATTAGCGATGAGGCATTGCTGCAATACATTGCCTGCTGTGCGGAAGGTCAGGCGTGCAATGTAGCCCATGCCAGCCTGGAGCAATCAACCTTGGATTATCTCGATGCCTATGGCTGCGCCAGTGCAGCTGCTTCCAAGGCTTGATTGAGAATCGCGCTTGGGCGCATCGCGCGCTCGGCTTTGGACGGATCCGGGTGGTAGTAGCCACCGATATCGACCGCTTGCCCTTGGCAATCAATCAACTCCTGCAAGATAGCCGACTCCCGTTCGCGTAGTGTTTTGGCAAGCGGAGTGAAGTGCTCCCTGAGGGCCACATCCTCGTGTTGTCCTGCCAATTCCTCGGCCCAGTAGAGCGCCAGATAGAAATGACTACCGCGATTGTCGAGTTCACGCACCTTGCGAGATGGCGACTTATTTTCCTCGAGGAAGCGGGCATTGGCTTTATCGAGCGTTTTAGCCAACACGGCTGCCCGGTTATTGCCAAAGACTTCCGCGAGATGCTCCAACGAGACACCAAGCGCAAGGAACTCACCAAGCGAATCCCAGCGCAAGTGGTTCTCGGCCACGAACTGCTGCACGTGCTTGGGTGCCGAACCGCCCGCGCCGGTCTCAAACAAGCCACCGCCATTCATCAGCGGCACAATGGAAAGCATCTTGGCACTCGTTCCCAATTCGAGAATGGGGAACAAGTCGGTAAGATAATCGCGCAATACGTTACCCGTTACGGAAATGGTATCCTTGCCGTCGCGCAGTCGCTTGAGGGTGAACTTGGTCGCTTCAACCGGAGAAAGGATGCGAATATCCAAGCCTTTGGTGTCCAATTCCTTCAAATAGCGTTCCACCTTTGCAATCAACTGCGCATCGTGGGCACGTTTTTTATCCAACCAAAAAACAGCGGGTGTATCGCTGGCGCGGGCGCGACGCACGGCCAATCCAACCCAATCGCGAATCGGTGCATCCTTGGTCTGGCACATGCGGAAAATATCTCCCGCCTCTACCGCTTGCTCCAATAACACTTGCCCGCTTTTGTTATCCACCACCCGCACGATTCCACTGCCGTGCAGTTCAAAGGTCTTATCGTGCGATCCGTATTCCTCGGCTTTTTGCGCCATCAGTCCAATATTTGGCACACTGCCCATGGTTGCCGGATCAAAGGCACCATGCTTTTTGCAAAAACGGATGGTTTCCTCATAAACGCCCGCATAGGAGCGGTCAGGGATCAACGCCAGTGTATCCTGCAGATCGCCTCCGGGACCCCACATCTTACCTCCTGCGCGGATGGCAGCAGGCATCGACGCATCGATATAATGATATCGCTGGGAACATGTAAATTGGTAATGCCACGATCAGAATCGACCATCGCCAGCAATGGACGCTCTTTGTAGCAGGCTTGCAGGTCCGATTCGATAACTTGACGCTCAGCCTCGGGCAAACTGCGGATTTTTGCATAAACATCACCCAGACCATTGCGCACATCCACCCCGAGACGCTTGAAGGTCTCGGCATGCTTTTTAAAAGCACTGGCAAAGTAAACTTCTACGGCATGACCAAAGATGATGGGATCGGAAATCTTCATCATCGTCGCCTTCATGTGCAGAGAAAGCAAAATGTTGCCATTGCCGGCAACCTGCATTTGCTTCGCGAAAAAGTCGCGCAAGGCTTTGCAGCTCATCACCGAGGCATCTATCACCTCACCCGCCAACAACGGGACTT
>NZ_CP071922.1:1651376-1652793 GCF_017584085.1 Halomonas sp. BM-2019 | reverse complement strand
ATCGCCTCCGAGGACGTGGGCAACGCCGACCCCCGCGCCCTGCCGCTGGTGATGGCCGCCTGGGACGCCTACCGGCGCCTGGGCGACCACGAGGGGCAGCGCGCCATCGCCCACGCCGCCATCCACCTGGCGGTGGCGCCCAAGAGCAACGCCATCGACCAAGCCTGGAAGCGGGCCCAGGCCTTCGCGACGAGCCAGCCGCGGCTCGAGGTGCCCAGCTACCTGCGCAACGCCCCGACCCGGCTGATGGAGAGCCTGGGCCATGGCCAGGGCTACCGCTACGCCCATCACGAGCCCCATGGCTACCCCGCCGGCAGCGACCACGACTGCTGGCCGGACGACCTGCCCCGGGAGGCCTTCTACCGGCCCAGCGACCACGGCCAGGAGAAGCGCTACGCCCAGCTGATGGCCTGGCGGGCCGAGCTCGACGCCGAGGCGGACGGCGGCACCGGCGCCTAGCGCCGAGGGGCGAGGGGCGAGGGGCGAGGAAACCCAAAGCTGCCGTAGGAGCGCAGATACTGCGCGATTGACCAGGGCCTGGGGTTGTGTGGGAGGCCGGGTCCCCCGGGCGAATGGAGGCCGAAGGACTCCCTGGCGCCAGGCACAACCACCGGCAACACCGCCGGGGCGCCTGCGGCGCCATTCGCTCGGGGAACCCGAGCTCCCACAGGATGCCTTGTAACCTGCTCCTTTAACCTTGCTCCTGGCCGAATGCCCAGGGGTTGCTCGCTCCTTGCTCCTTGCTCCTTGCTCCTTGCTCCTTGCTCCTTGCTCCTTGCTCCTTGCTCCTTGAACCTTGCTGCTGGCCGAAGGCCTTAGTGCGTATCCCGAATCACGTCGGTGCCTTCGGGGATCTCGAAGGCGAAGCGGCTGTCGTCGATGGCGTGGTTCGTCCGCACATCGCGGAACTCGATGGCGGTGCGCTGGCCGGTGCTGTCGATCATGTGCAGGGCGGTCAGGGCGCCGCCGCGGAAGGTCATCCTGAGCTCCTCGAACAGGGTATCGGGATCCTTGGGCAGCAGGGTGAAGGTCTGGGTCACGCGATGATCCAGGGCCTGGATGGTGGCCTGCTCGAGGTCCGGGTCGTGGAGCACCACCTCCTCGCCGTCGGAGATCACCTCCTGGAGGTAGGGCGCCTCGACCTCCCAGCGGAACTTGCCGGGACGCGACAGCCACATCTGGCCGCGGGCCTCCTGCAGGCGCTCGCCGCTGCCGTCGAGGATCTGCTGCTCGAAGCGGGCCTCGTAGGTCTGAAGCGGCTCGAGCAGGCCGGTAAGGCGCTCGGCCCCCTCGCTGGCCAGGGCCGCGAGCGGCATGGCGAAGGGCGCGACGACGAACAAGGCGATGGCGGCAAGGGTCTTCTTCACTGTCATGGTATCTCTCTCCCTGGATGGTTCCGTGTGGAATCCTGTCACTC
>NZ_CP071922.1:1631821-1651226 GCF_017584085.1 Halomonas sp. BM-2019 | reverse complement strand
CGTGTCGGTGGCAGACGCGTGGTCGCTGTCGCTAGTCGCCCACCGAGGGCGGCGCCAGCACCTCGCGGGACCCGTTGGCGCCCATGGTGGAGACCACGCCGGCCATCTCCATGGCCTCGACCAGCCGGGCGGCGCGGTTGTAGCCGATCTTGAAGCGGCGCTGTACCGCCGAGATGGAGGCGCGACGCGAGTCGGTCACGAACTGCACCGCCTCGTCGTAGAGGGCATCCTGTTCGGCGTCGTCGCCATCGCCGCCCCCCTCGGCCTCGAGGCCGGTCAAGGCGTCGGCGGAGTCCCCGCCGGAGAGGATCTCGTCGATGTACTCCGGCTCGCCGCGGCGCTTCCAGTCCTCTACCACCCGGTGCACCTCGTCGTCGTCGACGAAGGCACCGTGGACCCGGGTCGGCATCCCCGAGCCCGCCGGCAGGTAGAGCATGTCGCCGTGGCCCAGCAGGTTCTCGGCGCCCCCCTGGTCGAGGATGGTGCGCGAATCGACCCGGGAGGAGACCTGGAAGGCCATGCGGGTCGGTACGTTGGCCTTGATCAGGCCGGTCACCACGTCCACCGAGGGGCGCTGGGTGGCGAGTATCAGGTGGATACCGGCCGCCCGGGCCTTCTGGGCCAGGCGCGCGATCAGCTCCTCGACCTTCTTGCCGACGATCATGAACATGTCGGCAAACTCGTCGATCACCACCACGATATAGGGCAGCTTCTCGAGCACCGGCGGGGTCTGGTGCATCTCCCAGGGCTGGGGCTCCCACAGCGGGTCGGCGACCTGGGCACCGGCCTGGTCCGCCTCGTCGAGCTTGGCATTGAAGCCGGCGATGTTGCGCACGCCCATGGCGGCCATCAGCTTGTAACGCCGCTCCATCTCGGCCACGCACCAGCGCAGGGCGTTGGCGGCCTCCTTCATGTCGGTGACCACCGGCGCCAGCAGGTGCGGGATGCCGTCATAGACGGAGAGCTCCAGCATCTTGGGGTCGACCATGATCAGGCGCAGCTCCTGGGGCGTGGCCTTGAGCAGCATGGAAATCAGCATGGCATTGACCCCCACCGACTTGCCCGAACCGGTGGTACCAGCCACCAGCAGGTGGGGCATCTTGCCCAGGTTGGCCACCACCGGGCCGCCGCCGATATCCTGGCCCAGCGCCAGGGTCAGAGCCGACTCGGCCTGCTGGTAGCGATCGGAGTCGATCACCTCGCGCAGGCGGATCATCGCCCGATGCGGGTTCGGGATCTCGATGCCCACCGTGGGGCGGCCCGGAATCACCTCCACCACGCGCACGCTCTTGACCATCAGCGAACGCGCCAGGTCCTTGGCCAGGTTGCTGATCTTGGAGACCTTCACCCCGGCCGCGGGCTTGATCTCGAAGCGCGTGATCACCGGCCCCGGCCAGGTGTCCACCACCTCGGCCTTGACCCCGTACTCGCGCAGCCGCACCTCGAGCAGCTCGGCCATCTCGGCCAGCTGCTCGGCAGTGTAGTTCTGCTGCTGGGGGGCCGGCGGGGTAAGCAGCCGCAGGCTGGGCAGCTCGCCCTCCGGCTCCGGCATGTCGTCCAGCACCGGGCGCTGGTTCTGCAGATGCTCGACCGTCCACAGCCGCATGCCTGCCTCGTCGGCGGCCTCCCGGGCCTGCTCGGCGGTGGCCAGGCGCGGTGCCTCGGGCGCCTCCTCCCCCGGGGCCTCCTCGGGCTCCGGGGGCTGCAGCAGGGCGGACTTGCCTGCGTCCGGCGGTGGCGTCGCCGGCGACAGACCCTGTCGCACGGAGGGAACCGGGTCTCCGGACCGGGCCATCTCCCCGAGCTGTGCCGACGCCGGGGTCTCCTGGGGCTCGCCGGGCTCGTCCCAGGAGAGCCTCGGCTCGTCTTCATCCACCTCATCCCAGTCGACCTCCTGCCACGCCACCAGGCCAGGCTCGCGACGACCGCTCTCGCGCAGCGGGTGCGGCGAGGCCCCGGATGAGGCGCGAGCAGGGGGCGTCTCGGGCTCGGCCGGTGGCGTGGCCCGTGCGGGCGCGGCGGCCTCGGGCGAGGGTGTCGTGGACGCGGCGCCATCATCGGGCAGCCTCGCGGATGGCTCGGCGGCCTCCGGTGCCTCATGTCGGCTGGCGCGCAGCGAAGGACCGCTCCAGGCGGGGGCCGGTTCGTCGTCCTCGGGCAGCAGAGGCTCGGGCACCGTCTCCGGCACCCGCCGGGGCGAGGCCTCAGGCCTCGAGGCAGGCGCAGGGGCCTCGGGGCTGGCGGGCCGCGGAGACGAGGGGGCCGGGGCGTGACGGCTGGCAGCACCGGCACCTTCGGCAACGGCCGTCTCGACCGCGACGCGGGCCGCCGGCCCGGTCGTGGCGTGGGCAACGGTCGCTCCAGCGGTGCCAGCACCCGGCGACGGCTCACGGCGGGCAGCGGGCGACGACGGCGCCTCCGCGGATTGACGATCGGTATAGGCGGCACCCGCCTGCTTCGCCGAGGGCGTCTGCTCGGGCACCTCCCAGGGGATCGTGGTCTCGCCGTCGTCACCGAAGCCGGGCTCCCGGCGTGTCGCCAGCTCGGCGGCGGCCTCTGGCTCACGCGCGCGGCCGGGCCACAGGCGCTGCCACCAGCGCTGCCGGGGGGGCTTGCCCTCGCCCGATTCGCGCGCTGCCGGCGCTTCGGCGGCCTCCTCGGCCACCGCCGGATCGGCCCCGTCGACGCGCGGCTCGCGGGTGAAGGCGAAGCGGTTGGCCAGCCAGCCCCACAGTCGCATGGCGCGGTAACCGAGTTCGTCAATCACCGAAAGCCAGGACATGCCCGTCAACAGCGGCAGGCCGCACAGCAGGGCGGCCAGCGCCAGCAGGCCGGCGCCCCCCGAGCCCACCATGGGCACCAGGGCACCCACCAGCCCCTCACCCAGGATGCCCCCCGAGGAGTAGGGCAGCACGGTCTCCGCGGGGGGACGATAGAAGTGCAGTGCTCCCAGGGTGGTGGTGCCCAGCAGCAGCAGGACGAGACCGCCGCCGCGCACCGCCAGCGCCGTGGCATCCCACTCAAGGTGAACGTCCTGCCGGGCCCGCAGCAGCCGCCAGGCGGCGAAGCCCAGCATACCCGGCCACCACAGCGCACTGGCGCCGAACAGGGAATAGAGCACGTCGGCAAGCCAGGCGCCGACCGGACCCATCCAGTTGGCCACGCTGGTCTCGGGACCGCTGCGAGACCAGCCCGGATCATCGGGCTGGAAGCTGAACAGGGCCAGCAGCAGGAACACGCAGCCGGCCAGCAGCAGGATGGCCACGCCCTCCCGCGCGGAGCCCTGAAGCTTCAGTCCGAAACGCCTTGCCGACTCCCTGGCCTGGGCCGCGCTCACTCGACGCGGCGAGGACTTCTTGTTGACACTCAAGTGGTCATCCCCCTTGCGCCACCGCTGGCGTCTTCCGATTTCGTGGCGCCAATCATACCGAGCCAGGCTCGCCCATCACAGTGGGGACTCACGTCTTGAGCCGCACCGCCGTGGGCGTCACACTGGCCTTCCCGAATATCTGGATGCCCACCGATGCTGCCCTGGCTGCCGCCCCACCCCGTCGAGTTCCCGCCCGTGGAGCAGGCTTTTCGCGATCCCGACGGCCTGCTGGCCGCCGGGGGCGACCTGAGCCCAGACTGGCTGCTGGCCGCCTACCGCCGCGGCATCTTCCCTTGGTACAGCGACGACCAGCCGCTGCTGTGGTGGAGCCCGGACCCTCGCATGGTACTCTTCCCGGGCGAGATCCGCCTCCGCCGCAGCCTGGCCAAGCGGCTGCGCAACGGCGGCTTTGGGGTCACCGCCGACCGCGCCTTCGCGGCCGTGGTGGCGGCCTGCGCCGCGCCCCGCCCCACCCGGTCCGGCACCTGGATCACCGACGAGATGCAGGCCGCCTACGCTCGCCTGCATGCCCTGGGTGCCGCCCACTCCGTCGAGGTGTGGCAGGATGAGCGGCTGGTGGGCGGCCTCTACGGCGTGGCCCTGGGGCCGGTGTTCTTCGGCGAGTCGATGTTCTCGCGCGTGGCGGACGCCTCCAAGGTGGCCCTGGTGCAGCTGGCCCGGGCCATGGAGGCGGAGGGCGGACGGCTGATCGACTGCCAGATGCACACCGCCCACCTGGCCAGCCTCGGGGCCCGGGACATCGCCCGCGCCGAGTTCATCGGCTATCTTGAGAAGTGGCTGGGGAAGTCCCCGGAGGTGGAGCCTCCCGGCGCCGGCTTCTCGCCCGCCTGCTGGTCCTTCGCTGCCGTGAGCGAGCTTCGGGGCAAGAACCAGTGACCGTCACCAGGAGCCGGAGAGAGCCGTCGTGAGCAGCAACGCCCCACGCCACCCCGTCCGGGATCTGCGCTTCTTCCTCACCGTTCCCCACGCCTGCAGCTACCTGGCCGGGCGCGAGGCCACGACCCTGTTCCTGGATCCCCAGGAGTCTCCGGGGCAGGGGGTCTACGATGCCCTGGCCCTGCTCGGCTTTCGGCGCAGCGGGCGCCACCTCTATCGCCCCCACTGCGAGGGGTGCAACGCCTGCCTGTCGGTCCGTATCCCGGTGGGGGAGTTCGCCCCCAACCGCAGCCAGCGCCGCCTGGCCAGGCGCAACGCCGACCTGACCCTGCACCTGCGCCCGGCCATCTTCGACCCGGAGCACTACCGCCTCTACGCCCACTACATCCGCACCCGGCATGCCGATGGCGACATGTACCCACCGAGCCACGAGCAGTACCGCACCTTCCTGACCCTCGACCAGGAGTATGCAAGGCTGCTGGAGTTCCGGCTCGGCGACCGACTGGTGGCGGTCGCCGCCTATGACCAGCTCGAACACGGCCTCTCCGCCATCTATACCTTCTTCGACTCCGACCCCGCCCTGGAGCGCCGCTCCCTGGGCACCTTCGCTGTCCTCACCCTGGTCGAGCAGGCCCGTCGCCGGGGCCTGCCCCACGTCTACCTGGGCTACTGGATCCGCGAATGCCGCAAGATGGCCTACAAGGAGGCCTTCCAGCCGCTGGAGCTGCTCGACGGTCGCCACTGGCGGCGGCTGATTCCCGCCTGAGCGCCGCCGTTGGCGGCTATGCTTTGCCATGTCGGCCGGCATGCGGCACAATATCGCGCTATTCTTTCAGGGCGGCAGCGCCCTGCCGAGCGTCATGTCCATCAGCGAGGAACCGCCTATATGGCACGCGAAGACCATATCGAAATGGAAGGCGTCGTCGTCGATACCCTTCCCAACACCACCTTCCGCGTCGAACTCGAGAACGGCCACGTGGTGACCGCCCATATCTCCGGCAAGATGCGCAAGAACTACATCCGCATCCTCACCGGCGACAAGGTCAAGGTCGAGCTGACGCCCTACGACCTGACCAAGGGTCGCATCGTCTACCGCTCCCGCTGACCCCGGCGGTCGAGCCCCACGACACGCCCCTTCGGTAGCCTGGCTGCCTGCCCGGGGCCGTCACACCTGCCACCTCCCGAACGACAACGCCCCGTCCGAAGACAGGGCGCTATGCCAGGGTGTCACGACGATGCCCGTCAGGGCGCGTCGGCCAGCTCCGCCTCCGTGGAGAGGTGCAGCTCGCCCTCCTCGACGCTGACATGCACCACGCCGCCATGCTCCGAGAGCTCGCCGAACAGGATCATCTCGGCCAGCGGCTTCTTGAGCTTCTCCTGAATCAGGCGCGCCATGGGGCGGGCCCCCATATCGGGGTCGTAGCCCTTCTCGGCCAGCCAGTCCCGGGCGGCCAGGTCGACGTCCAGCTGCACGCGCTTCTCGTCGAGCTGCGCCTGGAGCTCCACCAGGAACTTGTCCACCACGCTGCGCACCACCGAGGTGGGCAGTGAGTGGAACTGGATGATCCCGTCCAGCCGGTTGCGGAACTCCGGGGAGAAGGTCTTGCGGATCACCTCCATGGCGTCGGTGGAGTGATCCTGATGCTGGAAGCCGATGGAGCGTCGGGTCGCCTGCTCGACCCCGGCGTTGGAGGTCATGATCAGGATCACGTGGCGGAAGTCCGCCTCGCGGCCGTTGTTGTCGGTCAGGCGGCCGTGGTCCATCACCTGCAGCAGCAGGTTGAAGACTTCCGGGTGGGCCTTCTCGATCTCGTCGAGCAGCAGCACGCAGTGGGGGTGCTTGGTGATCGCCTCGGTCAGCAGCCCACCCTGGTCGTAGCCCACGTAGCCCGGCGGCGCCCCGATCAGGCGCGACACCGTGTGCCGCTCCATGTACTCCGACATGTCGAAGCGCACCAGCTCGATGCCCATGATCCGCGACAGCTGGCGGGCCACCTCGGTCTTGCCGACCCCGGTGGGGCCGGCGAACAGGAAGCTGCCCACCGGCTTGTCCGGCGCCTTGAGGCCGGCACGCGACAGCTTGATGGCCGCCGACAGGCCGTCGATCGCCTCGTCCTGGCCGAACACCAGCATCTTGAGGTCGCGGTCGAGGTTCGCGAGCAGCTTGCGGTCGGAGCTGGAGACGCTCTTCGGCGGAATCCGCGCGATGGAGGCCACCACCGCCTCGACCTGGTCGGTGTCGATGGTGTCGACCCGCATCTCCGGCGGCAGCAGGCGCTGGTGGGCGCCGGCCTCGTCGATCACATCGATGGCCTTGTCGGGCAGGTGGCGATCGTTGATGTAGCGGTCCGCCAGGCGCGCCGCGCTCTCCAGCGCCGCATCGGTGTACTTGAGCTGGTGGTGCTCCTCGAAGCGCGAGCGCAGCCCCTTGAGGATGCGGATGGTGTCATCCACCGAGGGGGCCGGCACGTCGACCTTCTGGAAGCGTCGGGCCAGGGCGCGGTCCTTCTCGAAGATGCCGCGGTACTCGTGGAAGGTGGTGGAGCCGATGCAGCGCAGCTCACCGGAGGAGAGCAGCGGCTTGAGCAGGTTGGAAGCGTCCATGACGCCGCCCGAGGCGGCACCGGCGCCGATCACGGTGTGGATCTCGTCGATGAACAGGATGGCGTGGGGCTGCTTGCGCAGCTCGGCGAGCAGGCTCTTGAGGCGTTTCTCGAAGTCGCCCCGATACTTGGTGCCGGCCAGCAGCGCCCCCATGTCCAGGGAGTAGACCACGGCATCGCCGATCACCTCGGGGACATCCTCCTCGACGATGCGCTTGGCCAGGCCCTCGGCGATGGCGGTCTTGCCCACCCCGGCCTCGCCGACCAGCAGCGGGTTGTTCTTGCGCCGCCGAGCGAGGATCTGCACCACCCGCTCCAGCTCGTGCTCACGGCCGATCAGCGGATCGATCTTGCCCATGCGGGCCTGCTCGTTGAGGTTGGTGGCATAGCCGGTGAGCGGGTTGGCGCCGTTTTCGCTGCCCCCCTCCTCGCTCTCCTCGGACTCCGACGGGGAGGACGAGGGGTGTTGGCCGTGCCCGGCGACCTTGGAGATGCCGTGGGCAATGTAGTTGACGGCATCGACCCGAGCGACGTTCTGCTGCTTGAGGAAGTAGACCGCCTGGCTCTCCTGCTCGGAGAAGATCGCCACCAGCACATTGGCTCCCGTGACCTCACTCTTGCCGGAGGACTGCACGTGAAAGACCGCCCGCTGCAGCACGCGCTGGAAGCCCAGGGTCGGCTGGGTCTCGCGATCGCCCTGATCCTCGGGAATCAGCGGCGTGGTCGAATTGATGAAATCCTGCAGATCAGACCGCAGCTTGTCGAGGTTGGCCCCGCAGGCACGCAGCACGTCCGCCGCGGAGGCGTTGTCCAGCAGAGCCAGCAGCAGGTGCTCCACGGTCATGAACTCGTGCCGCTTGGAGCGCGCCACGGTGAAGGCCGTGTTCAGGGTGAGTTCAAGTTCTTTGCTCAGCATGGCAGTCCCCTTCTTGCCGCTCAGGGCTTTGCGTCGGATCTTTCATGGTCCGGCATCATCAACATCGGGCACAAACGCCGCCGTTGCAAGCCTCGTTGCCAACGGCTAGCGGCAACCGCCCGTCGCGACCATGTCCGGGGAATCAATCCGTGGCCTCGATATCCGAGAGCAGCGGATGTTGACACTCTCTAGCGTATTGATTGACCTGATGGCTTTTGGTTTCCGCAATGTCGCGAGTGAAGATGCCACAGGTGGCCTTGCCCTGGGTATGCACCGTCAGCATCACCTGCACCGCGGTCTCGCTGTCCATGTGGAAGAAGGTCAGCAGGACCTCCACCACGAACTCCATGGGGGTGAAGTCGTCGTTGTGCAACACCACCTTGTACATCGGCGGGCGCGCCACCTCCGGGTCGGCGCTCTGCACCGCCAGGTCGCCCTCCTCTTCGGTTCCCGGGGGGCGGGTCATGCCGCACCTTATCGCTTTCTCGAACATAAGAGCCATCATCCGTCTCGACAAGCCGGCACCATCGAGGTTATCAACCGTGTTTGGACGCCAGGGCGCCGGCAGGGTTCATCGGGCATCCTTGACGCAAAGGCCCCCGCCCGCCTGCGGCGGACGGGGGCCGGCCGTCGAGGGGCGCCTTACATGTTATCGGCGACGGCCTGGCCGAACTCGGAGCACTTCAGGAGCGTGGCGTTGTCCATCAGGCGCTCGAAGTCATAGGTGACCTCGCCCTTGGAGATGGCCTTTTCCATGCCCTTGAGCACCAGGTCGGCGGCCTCGGTCCAGCCCATGTGGCGCAGCATCATCTCGGCGGAAAGAATCAGCGAGCCGGGGTTGACCTTGTCCTGGCCGGCGTACTTCGGCGCGGTGCCGTGGGTGGCCTCGAACATGCCCACGGCGTCGGACAGGTTGGCGCCCGGCGCGATACCGATCCCGCCCACCTCCGCCGCCAGGGCGTCGGAAAGGTAGTCACCGTTGAGGTTCAGGGTCGCGATGACGTCATACTCGGCCGGACGCAGCAGGATCTGCTGCAGCATGGCGTCGGCGATGACGTCCTTGACCACGATGTCCCTGCCGCTCCTGGGGTTCTTGAAGGTCATCCAGGGGCCGCCGTCGAGCGGCTCGGCACCGAACTCCTCGCGGGCCAGCTCGTAGCCCCAATCCTTGAAGGCGCCCTCGGTGAACTTCATGATATTGCCCTTGTGCACCAGGGTCACCGACGCACGGTCGTTGTCCACGGCGTACTGCAGGGCCTGGCGCACCAGCCGCTTGGTGCCCTCCACGGAGACCGGCTTGACGCCGATGCCACAGTTCTCCGGGAAGCGGATATTGTTGACGCCCATCTCCTCGCGGAGGAACCTGATCAGCTTGTCGGCTTCCGGGGTGCCGGCCTTCCACTCGATGCCGGCGTAGATGTCCTCGGAGTTCTCGCGGAAGATCACCATGTCCACGTCGGCCGGGTTCTTGACCGGGCTCGGCACGCCCTGGAACCAGCGCACCGGGCGCAGGCAAGTGTAGAGGTCGAGCTTCTGGCGCAGCGCCACGTTCAGGGAGCGGATGCCGCCGCCCACCGGCGTGGTCAGCGGGCCCTTGATGGAGACCACGTATTCCTTGACGGCCTCCAGGGTCTCGTCCGGCAGCCAGGTGTCGGCGTCATAGACCTGGGTGGCCTTCTCGCCGGCATAGATCTCCATCCAGTGAATCTTGCGCTCGCCGTTGTAGGCCTTCTGCACGGCCGCATCGATGGCGATCTTCATCGCCGGCGTCACGTCGACGCCGATGCCGTCACCCTCGATGAAGGGGATGATCGGGTTGTTGGGCACGTTCAGGGTGTTGTCGGCGTTGACGGTGATCTTCTGGCCGCCTTCAGGGACCACAATCTTCTGGAAACCCATTGAGAACTCCCCTGTCTGAACTGTTCAGTGGAGCGCGAATTATAGCATCGTCCACCCACCCGGCCCATAACAGCCCCTCAACCGAAAGGCCCCGCCCGCCGAGCGGCGGACGGGGCCGGAGAGACCACCCGGGCGATCACCCCCGGGCGACCATCTCCAGGGCCTCGTTCAGGGTCTTGCTGGGACGCATGACCGAGCGGGCCAGCTCGGGGTCGGCATGGTAGTACCCCTTGAGGTCCACCGGCTGCCCCTGCACGCCATTCATCTCCTCGAGGATGGTCGCCTCCTTGGCCGCCAGGGTCTCGGCCAGGCGGCCGAACAGCGCCTTGAGGTCGGCGTCGTCATCCTGGGTGGCCAGCGCCTGGGCCCAGTAGAGGGCCAGATAGAAGTGGCTGCCCCGGTTGTCCAGCTCGCCGACCTTGCGCGAGGGCGACTTGTTGGACTCGAGGAACTGGCCGATGGCCTTGTCCAGGGCGTCCGCCAGCAGCGTGGCGCGGGCATTGTCATAGCGCTTGGCGAGGTGCTCCAGGGAGGCGGTCATGGCCAGGAACTCGCCGAGGCTGTCCCAGCGCAGGTGGTTCTCCTCGAGGAGCTGTTGCACGTGCTTGGGCGCGGAGCCGCCGGCGCCGGTCTCGAACAGGCCGCCACCCTCCATCAGGGGCACGATGGAGAGCATCTTGGCGCTGGTGCCCAGCTCCAGGATCGGGAAGAGGTCGGTGAGGTAGTCGCGCAGGATGTTGCCGGTCACCGAGATGGTGTCGAGGCCGCGGATTACCCGCTCCAGGGTGTAGCGCATGGCGCGCACCTGGGACATGATCTGGATGTCCAGGCCGCTGGTGTCATGATCCTGGAGGTAGGTCCGGACCTTCTTGATCAGCTCGTTCTCGTGGGGGCGGTAGGGGTCGAGCCAGAACACCGCCGGCCTGCCGGAATCGCGGCAGCGCTCCACGGCGAGCTTGACCCAGTCGCGGATCGGCGCGTCCTTGACCTGACACATCCGCCAGATATCGCCCCGCTCTACGTTCTGGGAGAGCAGCACCTCGCCGCTGTCCAGGTCGGTGATGTTGGCCACGCCGCCCTCCGGCACCTCGAAGGTCTTGTCGTGGGAGCCGTACTCCTCCGCCTTCTGCGCCATCAGGCCGACGTTGGGCACGGTGCCCATGGTGGCGGGGTCGAAGGCGCCGTACCACTTGCAGAAGTTGATCATCTCCTGGTAGATGCGCGCGAAGGTGGACTCCGGCATCACCGCCTTGACGTCCTTAAGGCGGCCGTCGGCGCCGTACATCTTGCCGCCGGCGCGAATCATGGCCGGCATCGAGGCGTCGACGATCACGTCGCTGGGCGAGTGGAAGTTGGTGATGCCGCGGGCCGAATCCACCATGGCCAGCTCCGGGCGCTGGTCATGGCAGGCGTGCAGGTCGCGAATGATCTCCTCGCGCTGGGTCTCGGGCAGGGTGTCGATCTTCTCGTAGAGATTGGCCATGCCGTTGTTGACGTCGACCCCCAGCTCCTCGAACAGCTTGCCGTGCTTCTCGAAGGCCTCCTTGTAGAAGATCCGTACGCAGTGGCCGAAGACGATCGGGTGCGAGACCTTCATCATCGTCGCCTTGACGTGCAGGGAGAACATCACGCCGGTCTCGCGGGCATCCTCGATCTCCCGCTCGTAGAAGGCGAGCAGCGCCTTCCTGCTCATGAACATGCTGTCGATGATCTCACCGTCCTGCAGTTCGACCCGTGGCTTGAGCACCCGGGTCTCGCCGCTGGCGGTGATCAGCTCCATCTTCACGTTGCGGGCGCGATCCAGGGTCATCGACTTCTCGCCGTGGTAGAAGTCACCGCCGTGCATGTGCGAGACGTGGGTGCGGGAGGCCTGGCTCCACTCTCCCATGTGGTGCGGATACTTGCGCGCGTACTCCTTGACGGCCCTGGGGGCGCGGCGGTCGGAGTTACCCTCGCGCAGCACCGGGTTGACGGCACTCCCCTTGACCCTGTCGTAGCGCGCCTGGATCTCCTTCTCTTCGTCGCTGCTCGGCTCGTCCGGGTAGTCCGGCAGCGGGTAGCCCTGCCCCTGCAGCTCCTTGATCGCCGCGCGAAGCTGCGGCATGGAGGCGCTGATATTGGGCAGCTTGATGATGTTGGCTTCCGGCGTCTTGGCCAGGGCGCCCAGTTCGGCCAGGTGGTCCTCGACGCGCTGCTCGTCGCTCAGGTAATCGGGGAACTGGGAGAGGATCCGAGCCGCCAGGGAGATGTCCCGGGTCTCCACGTCGATGCCGGCGGCGTCCGTGAAGGCGTCGATGATCGGCAGCAGCGAATGGGTCGCCAGCGCAGGCGCTTCGTCGGTGAACGTGTAGATAATCTTCGGCGTGTTTGACATGTCGGCGTTGATCTCTCTGGTCGCTGCGATAGCAAGAAACGGGATCGGTTGCGCGCGCTCAGGATGTCTGGAACGGGGGCCCTGCGTGCGCCACCCGGGTGGCGATCCGGCGCGAAGGCGCTTGGCATCGACCCGGCGGCGGAGTCTCGACAGGCCCCGGAACGACGAGGGCGCTTCCGGCGAGCGTGCGCATTATACCAGCCCCCTCGCCTCGGCGTATGCGCAATAAGGCTGACGCGCGCCCACCCCCTGCCATCCCGCCCGGCTTGCCGGTAAGCTTGTCCCCATGAGCACCCTCTACCTGCTGCACAAGCCCTACCGCATGCTGTCCCAGTTCACCGACCGGACGGGCGCCGGCGGCGAGCGTCGCGCCACCCTGGCCGACGTCCTCGACGTGCCGGGCATCTACCCCGCCGGCCGCCTCGACCATGACTCCGAGGGCCTGCTGCTGCTCTGCGACGACGGCGAGCTGATCCACCGCATCAGCCATCCCCGCCACAAGCAGCCCAAGACCTATCGTGTGCAGGTGGAGGGCAATCCCGATGAAACAGCCCTGGAGGCGCTGCGTCGCGGAGTGCAACTGAAGGACGGCCTGACCCGCCCGGCCAAGGTGCGCCGCCTCGCGGCGAGCGGCCTGACCGAGCGCGAGCCGCCGCTGGACCCCCGGCGCCACCCGGTCACCACCTGGCTGGAGCTGACGATCAGCGAGGGGCGCAACCGCCAGGTCAGGCGGATGACCGCCCACGTCGGCCACCCCACCCTGCGCCTGGTGCGCGTGGCCATCGGCCCCTGGCGGCTCGACGGCCTGGCCCCGGGCGAGTGGCGCTGCGAGACGCTGCATGCCCCGACGCCACCGCCACCGCCGCCGGCCGCCCGGCGCCAGCCGCGCCCGGACGGACGCCCTGACAAGAAGAAACCCGGAGGCCGCCGATGAGTCGCTGGACCCCCTATGTCACCGTGGCCAGCGTGGTGGAGCGTGCCGGCGCCTTCCTGATGGTGGAGGAGGACCGCGGCGGCCCCGAGACGCTCTTCAACCAGCCCGCCGGCCATCTGGAGCCCGGCGAGCGGATCCGCGACGCCGCCCTGCGCGAGGTACGCGAGGAGACCGCCTGGCAGGTCGCCCTGCCCGACTACCTGGGGCTCTACGTCTATACCACGGCGGAGGGTCTCACCTTCCATAGCCACGGGTTTTCCGGCATGGCGCTCGCCCATCTGGGCAGCGAACTGGACCCGGCGATCCAGGCCGTGCACTGGCTCACCCTGGAGCAGCTCGAGGGGCTGGAGCGCGAGGGCCGGCTGCGCAGCCCGCTGGTGCTGCGCCGCATTCGCGACGTCCTCGCCGGGCGGTTCTATCCGCTGGACGCCCTTCACGAGCGCTGAGGGCGCACACCCATCAGCAGCCGGTAGAGGGCCGGGATCACCACCAGGGTCAGCAGGGTCGAGGCGAGCAGGCCTGAGATGATCGCCCAGGCCATGGGCGGCCATAGCGTCGACTGGGTCAGGGTCAGCGGCACCAGGCCGGCCACGGTGGTCGCCGTGGTGAGCAGTACCGGCCGCGTGCGCCGGGCCACCGCCGAGACCACGGCCTCGCTCACCGACTCGCCCTGGCGCCGGTTGGCGTTCATCAAGTCGATCAGCACGATGGCGTTGTTGACCACGATGCCGACCAGCGCCACCACGCCGAGCATGGCGGTGAAGCCGAAGGGCTGGCCGGTGAGCCACAGCCCCGGCACCACGCCGACGATCGCCAGCGGCAGCGTGGCCAGCACGATGAAGAGCTGGCGGAAGGAGTTGAACTGGGCGAGCAGGAAGACCACCAGCAGCAGCCCGCCGAAGGGCAGCGTCCGGAACAGGGCGGTATTGGCATCCCCGGCGGATTCCGCCGCACCACCGACGCTGTAGCGGACCCCGGGCGGCAGCTCGAGGGCCGCCAGACGCGGCAGGATCTCGTCCAGCACGCCGTCGTAGGTCCAGCCATCCGCCACCTCGGCCAGTACCGCGGTCATGCGCTGCAGGCCGCGATGCTGGATCACCGCCGGCCGCCAGGCGGGCGCCAGGGTGGCGATCTCGCCGAGCGGTAGCGAACGCCCGTCGGCCGCGGTCAGGCGCAGCCCTTCGAGCCCCTCGAGGGAGAAACGCTCGCCCTCCGGCGCACGCACCAGCAGCGGCGCGGGATCGCGGCCGGCCCGCCAGGCACTGACCTCGATCCCGCGACTGGCACCGGCCAGGGCGCCGGCCACGTTGTGTCGCGAGAGGCCGTATTCGGCGGCGCGGGCATCGTCGGTCTCGACCCTCAGGGTCGCCAGCCCTTCCCCCAGGCGATGCCGCGCATCCCGGGCGCCCTCGGCCTCCCGCACCACGCCGAGAATCGCTCCCGCGGCATCGGCCAGGGCAACGCGCTCCTCTCCGAACACGCGGATCTCCACCGGTGCCTCCAGCGGCGGCCCCTGCCCCAGCCGGCGCGCCACCACCTCGGCCTCGGGCAGCCACTCCGGCGCCACGGCCCTCACCCAGGCCATCAGCGCGGGCAGGTCGTCGGCGCCGTCGGCCTCCACCACTAGCCGCGCCAGATGCGACTGGCGCGGCTGCTCGACCAGGTTGTAGTAGAAGCGCGGCCCGCTGAAGCCGACGAAGCGGTGCACCGCCTGCACCGTCGGTCGCGCGGCCAGCTCGGCGGCCAGCCCCTCGGCCCGATGGGCGGTGTAGTCGAGATGAGTGCCCTCGGGGAAGTTGAGGTCGACCACGAGCTGGTTGCGATCGGTGTCGGGGAAGAAGTCGTGATCGAGCAGCGGCAGCATGGCGATGGCCGCTACCAGCAGAACGCCCGCCCCCGCCAGCACCGCCAGCGGCCAGCGCACGGCGACCCAACCGACACGCCGGCCGACGGCCTGCAGCCGCTCGCGGCGTACCGCCAGCCGGGGCTCGAGGATGCCGGCGGCGAACACCGGGGTGACGAACACGGCATAGAGGTAGCTCACCGCCAGGGTCAGCATCACCATGATGGGAATGGCGCGGGTGAAGTCGGCGGTGTTGCCACTGGAGAGCAGCAGCGGCACGAAGGCGGCCAGCGTGGTGCCGGTGGCCGCCAGCAGGGGGGTGGCCAGCTCCCGCACCGAGCGAGTCACGGCCTGCATGGCCGAACGCCCCTGGTCGCGGTGGTACTGGATGTTCTCGACCATCACGATGGCGTTGTCCACCAGCATGCCCAGCGCGATCACCATGCCGGCCACGGCGATCTGGTGCAGCACGCCGCCGCCCATGGCGTACAGGGCCAGCGAGGAAAAGGTCACCAGCGGCACGATCACCATCACCGCGAGCCCCAGCCGCAAGCCCATGACCAGGAACAGCAGCACGCCCAGAATGGCGACCCCCAGCAGCAGCGAGAAGCCGAGCTCCGCCAACCGCTGCTCGACCCAGTGCGGCTGGTAGAAGGTCTCCTCGATGGCGAGCGGGGCGTAGGCGGGACGGCGCTCCTCCACCAGCGCGCGCAGCCGCTCGCCGAAGCGAACGGCGTTGACCCGGTCGTTGGAGAGCACCACCCCCAGCGCCACCGCCGGGCGGCCGTCGTGCCACATGCGCGCGGTGGCGGGCTCCTGCGGCGCCAGGCTGACGTCGGCAAGCTCGCCAAGCGGCACCAGCTCGCCCTGCCGGGTGCGGATCGGGGTGGCGGCGAGCTCCTCCAGCGAACCGAACTCGGTGAGCGGGTCGAGCACCAGGGAGCGCCCCGCCACCGCCAGGGTGCCGCCGGGGGAGGTCAGGTTGCGCGCGGCGAGCTGATCGCCGAGCGCCCGGGCGTCCAAGCCGGTCATCTCGGCCAGCGTATCGTCCCAGCCGACCACCACCTGCTGGCCCGGGTCGGCGAGCAGGTCGATGCGGGCGATCTCCTTGAGCCGGAACAGATCGCGGCGCAGGCGCTTGGCCGCCTCGCGCAGCTCGAGCAGATCGTCCGAGCCGGTCACCGCCAGCACGACGGCGTGGGTATCGGAGTCGCGATCGCTGATCTCCGCCTCTCCCACGCCGTCGGGGAACTGGCGAGCGGCCCGGTTCACGGCGATACGCACCTGCTCCCAGGCGGCATCGGTATCGTAGACGTGCTCGTGCATCTCGAGGGTGACGTGGGCCACGCCGAGGCGCGCGGTACCGATGATGTCGTTGATCTCCTCGACCTGGGCCAGCTCCTCTTCGAGGGGGTTGAGCACCAGCCGCTCGACCTGCTCCGGCTCTGCGCCGGGATAGGGCACCAGCACTTGGCCGAAGCGGTAGGGGAAGAACGGGTCCTCCTGTCGGTCCATCGCCACCCAGGCCGTCAGGCCCAGTAGGGCCAGCAGCAGCGTGACGGTCAGGATCAAGCGTTGGTAGCGCAGCGAGGCGAGCAGCCAGCTCATGGCAACACCCTCACCCGCATGCCCGCTTCCAGGCGCCCCTGCCCTGCCGTCACCACCCGGTCGCCCGGCGCCAGCCCCTCGCCGTTCACCGACACCCAGCCGCCGGCCAGGCGCCCCGGCGTCACGGGCGCACGCCGAATCGTGTCGTCGTCGTTCAGCGCCAGCACATAGGGCGCGCTGCCGGCGGGGTCGACCACCGCCGCCAGCGGCACCCGCATGACCGGCGGCGCGGCGATCTCGAGCCGGACCCGCACCGGCTCGCCCAGCGCCGGGGCGGACTCGGTGGGAATGCTGACGATGATCGGCGCCAGGGTCTCTCCCGCCCGTCCGATATGGACGACCTCCCCGACGATGCGCTGGGCGTCGAACGTCGGCGCGACGCTTGCCGTCTGCCCGGGTTCGAGCCGTGCGGCAAGGTGCGCCGGCACCCGGATTTCCACCTCACGCCCGGCCACCCCAGCCAACTGCAGGATCGGCTGACCGGCGGCGACGAAGTCGCCGGGCTCGACGTCCAGGTCGGTCACCTCGGCGGCGAAAGGCGCCCGCAGCGTCAGCTCCTCGAGCTGGGCCCGGGCCTCGTCGCGCCGTGCCAGGGCCTGCTCACGCGCCTGGGCCAGGGCCTCACGCTCCGCGCGCAACCGATCCAGCTCCTCTTCGGCACTCAGGTTGCGCTCGCGCAGGGTGCGGGCACGCTCCACGTCGCGCCCCAACCGACTCAGGCCGGCGTCCAGTTCACGCACCCGCGCCTCGGCCGCGGCAAGCGTCGGCGCCATGGCCGGGTTGTGCAGGGTGGCCAGCGGCTCCCCCCGCTCGACCCGCTGGCCCCGCACCACCTGGCGCTCACGCAGGACGCCCCCATGCAGGAAGGCGGGCGCCGCGCGCTCGCTGGCTCGCACCGTGCCGGGAAAGCGCTGGCTCATCTCGTCCGGCTCCAGCCGCACCGTTTCGCTGCGCACGCTGGGCAGCGGCACCTCGGCACGCTCGATCGACGCCGGGGTGTCACCGCACCCCCCCAGCAGGGCCGCCGACAGCATCAGGGACACCGCGAGGCTTGCACCCTTCACCCTTCTCATCGCTTCCCTCCCGCCAGCCACCCCATGAACTGGCCGACCGGTCAGTTAGTCGAGTAAAAAAACGCTCACCCTCGCGGCGTTACGCCTTCCATGAAGATCTTGAGAAAGTCCTCAAGGAACGCCTCGTCGGAGCCCATGCCTGGCCAGTGCTGGTGATGACACTTGGCCTCGAACCACTGAGTGCAGCTCATCACGAAGACCCCGATGATATGAGTGGGATTGAGATCGTCGCGCAACAAACCACGCAACTGGGTCTGGCGAATCCACTCGGCGCCCGCCCCGACGAGCTGGTTATCGAGCTCGCTGCAGTGATTGTCCCCCTCCAGATGGGTCCAGGCGAATAGCCGCACCACACCGGGGTTGTCCCGCAGGAAGTGGAAATAGGCTTCCACAGAGCGTCGCAACAGCAGCGCATCCGGCTCGCCGGCCTCCTCGAACAACGCCATCTGGGCCGCGAAGTAGCGCTCGAAGGCTCGATCCTTGACCACCCCCCACAGTTGCTCCTTGCTGCCGAAGTGGTGATGGATCAAGCTCTTGGTCACCTCTGCCGCCTTGGCCAGCTGGCTCATGGTCACGCTGGAGAAACCCTGCGCCACGAACAGCGCCTCCGCCGCGTCGAGGATGCGGGCGCGGGTCAGTTCGGGGTCTCGGGTCGTCGTCGGTGTCGTCATGGTGACTGAAGATAGCGCTAACTGGCCGGCCGGTCAATTAGCGGCCGCGACGATGGCTCCGGGCGAAGTTTCGAGCCACGCCTCGCTTTCGGGTATAATTCTTCGCCATTTGTGATCCACCACTTCCGAGGGCGCCCATGACCGCCACCCCAGGCAAGGTGATCGTCGGCATGTCCGGCGGCGTCGACTCCTCCGTCTCCGCCCTGCTGCTGCTGGAGCAGGGGTACGAGGTGGAGGGCCTGTTCATGAAGAACTGGGACGAGGACGACGGCACCGAGTACTGCACCGCCAAGGCCGACCTGGCCGACGCCGAGGCCGTGTGCGACAGGCTCGGCATCAAGCTGCACACCGCCAACTTCGCCGCCGAGTACTGGGACAACGTCTTCGAGCACTTCCTGGCCGAGTACAAGGCCGGGCGCACGCCCAACCCGGACATCCTCTGTAACCGCGAGATCAAGTTCAAGGTGTTCCTGGAGTACGCCGAGC
The DNA here is from genome assembly GCF_017584085.1 of Halomonas sp. BM-2019. Taxonomy (NCBI): domain Bacteria; kingdom Pseudomonadati; phylum Pseudomonadota; class Gammaproteobacteria; order Oceanospirillales; family Halomonadaceae; genus Halomonas; species Halomonas sp. BM-2019. Next base: position 1,632,552 of record NZ_CP071922.1, on the reverse strand, counting down.
TGCTCGGCGCCGAGAAGATCGCCACCGGGCACTATGTTCGTCAAGGGCAGGTCCGCGGCCCTACCGACGGCCTCCTGAGACCGCGGCTTCTCAAGGGGCTCGATGCCAACAAGGATCAGAGCTACTTCCTGCACGCCGTGCCCGAGGCCGCCATCGCCCGCACCCTTTTCCCGGTAGGCGAGCTGGAGAAGCCCGAGGTTCGCGCCATCGCCGAGCGTCACGACCTGGTGACCGCGCGCAAGAAGGATTCCACCGGCATCTGCTTCATCGGTGAGCGCCGCTTCCGCGATTTCCTGCAGCAGTACCTGCCGGCAAAGCCGGGCGTGATCGAGACACCCGAGGGCGAAGTGATCGGCGAGCACATGGGCCTCATGTACTACACCCTGGGCCAGCGCCAGGGGCTCGGCATCGGCGGGCTGGCCAACCACCCGGAGGCGCCCTGGTACGTGGCCGCCAAGGACCTCGAGCGCAACGTGCTGATCGCCGTGCAGGGCAAGCACCACCCGCTGCTCTACACCGACTCGCTGGTCACCGAGGCCATGGCCTGGGTCGCCGGCGAGCCGCCGGCCCGCGAGGGGCGCTTCACCGCCAAGACCCGCTACCGCCAGAGCGACGTGCCCTGCCGCATGAGCACCCGCGCCGACGGCGGCGTGGAAGTGGTGTTCGATGAGCCCCAGCGCGCCGTCACCCCCGGCCAATCACTGGTACTCTATGATGGCGACATCTGCCTG
>NZ_CP071922.1:1630931-1631721 GCF_017584085.1 Halomonas sp. BM-2019 | reverse complement strand
ATACCAGTCCCGAGAGCTTCGAGGCGATCTACGGTGGCCACCCCAACAACCTGCGCCGCGGCCTCGAGGTGCTCGAGGCGGTGGTGGGCCGCCGCCAGGCCAACCCGGTGGTACTGCGCTATGGTTTCTCGCTGCTGCTGCTGATGAACAAGCTGCGCACCAATGACGCCATGATGAGCGAGCTGGGCAGCCGACTGGTCCGCATCCAGGGCCAGGCCGAGCACTTCGGCGAGACCCACGAGAACGTCATCGCCAGCCTCGGCGAGGCCTACCAGGAGACCCTCTCAACCCTCAAGACCCGCATCGTGGTGCAGGGTGACCCCTCGCTGCTGCAGAGCCGGGCGATGCCCGAGCGGGTGCGCGCCTGCCTGCTCGGCGGCATCCGCTTCGCCCTGCTCTGGCACCAGCAGGGCGGGCGACGCTGGAAGCTGATCTTCCAGCGCGGCGCCCTGAAGAAGGCCCTGGATCAGCTCAGCTGATCCCGCACCGGCTTGACCCCGCTGCCTCGACTCCCTTTCGTCCACTGCTGTCACCGACCCGGAACCCGACCATGCAAGCCCTGTCGCACTCTTCGCTTCCCCTGTCCGCCCTGACCGCTCTCTCTCCCGTTGATGGCCGCTACGGCGACAAGGCCGCCGCCCTGCGCGAGCACTTCAGCGAGTTCGGCCTGATCCGTGCCCGGGTCATCGTCGAGATCCGCTGGCTGCAGCGCCTGGCCGGGCTGGCCGGCGTCACCGAGGTGCCGCCGCTCTCCGCCGAGGCCACCGCCTTCCTGGAGGCGCTGATCCGC
>NZ_CP071922.1:1628306-1630921 GCF_017584085.1 Halomonas sp. BM-2019 | reverse complement strand
GACTTCTGCCTGGAGGACGCCCAGCGCATCAAGGATATCGAGCGCACCACCAATCACGACGTCAAGGCGGTGGAGTACTTCCTCAAGGAGAAGATCGAGGGCCAACCGGAGCTCCACGCCATCACCGAGTTCGTGCACTTCGCCTGCACCAGCGAGGACATCAACAACCTCTCCCACGGCGTGATGCTCAACGACGGCCTCAAGGTGCTGCTGCCCTGCATGCGCCAGGTAGCCGACGAGATCGCCCGCCTGGCCCAGGAGCACGCCGAGCTGCCGATGCTCTCGCGCACCCACGGCCAGACGGCGAGCCCCACCACCCTGGGCAAGGAGATGGCCAACGTCGCCTACCGGCTGCGCCGCCAGCTCGCGCAGATCGAGGGCGTGGAGATCCTCGGCAAGATCAACGGCGCGGTGGGCAACTACAACGCCCATCTCGCCACCTACCCGGAGGTGGACTGGGAGGCCAACGCCCGCACCTTCGTCGAGGGCCTGGGACTGACCTTCAACCCCTACACCACCCAGATCGAGCCCCACGACTATATCGCCGAGCTGTTCGATGCGATCTGCCGCTTCAACACCATCCTGCTCGACTTCGACCGCGATGTCTGGGGCTACATCTCGCTGGGCTACTTCAAGCAGAAGACCGTGGCCGGCGAAATCGGCTCCTCCACCATGCCCCACAAGGTCAACCCCATCGACTTCGAGAACTCCGAGGGCAACCTGGGCCTGGCCAACGCGGTGCTCGGCCACCTGGCCCAGAAGCTGCCGATCTCCCGCTGGCAGCGCGACCTCACCGACTCCACGGTGCTGCGCAACCTGGGCGTGGGCCTGGCCTACGGCCTGATCGCCTATCAGGCCTCCCTCAAGGGCATCGGCAAGCTCGAGGCCAACCCGGCGCGCCTGGCCGAGGACCTCGACGCCAGCTGGGAGGTGCTCGCCGAGCCGATCCAGACGGTGATGCGCCGCTACGGCATCGAGAAGCCCTACGAGAAGCTCAAGGAGCTGACCCGCGGCAAGCGCATCGACCAGGCCGGCTTCGCCGCCTTCATCGATACGCTCGAGCTGCCCGAAGCGGTCAAGGTCGAGCTCAAGGCGCTGAGCCCCGCCACCTATATCGGCAACGCCGTCGAGCAGGCGCGCCGGCTGTAAGCGCCTAGCGCCTAGCGCCTAGCGCCTAGCGCCTAGCGCCTAGCCAGTATGGTAAGCGGCGCCGGGGACAGGCCTGAAGAGGGTCCGATTCCAGGGGTGAGGAGCACTGCTCCGAACGGGCTGGCCATGGATGGCCAGCACCGGCCCTGCAAGCGGAGCAGGATGCGAGCGCGCCGCAGGGAATCGGTAGCGTACAGGGAGGTATTTACAGCGCCCTCGCACAGGCCTGTCGCCGGAACAGCCGCGACTCGAAGCCACCAAGGCTTCAGCTTCATAAAGGGTGGTCCCCATGTCCTCCGATACCCCGCTACAACTGCTCGGCGGCCTGAGTGCCACCGAGTTTCTGCGCGACATCTGGCAACAGCGACCGCTGCTGATCCGCGGCGCCTTCCCCGACTTCGAGTGTCCGCTGGACCCCGACGAGCTGGCGGGGCTCGCCTGCGAAGATGGCGTAGAGGCGCGCCTGGTGGAGGAGCACGGCGAGGACGGGCCCTGGCAGGTACGCCACGGCCCCTTCGACGAGGCGGTGTTCGGCGAGCTGCCCGAGCGGGACTGGACCCTGCTGGTGCAGGCCGTGGACCACTACGTGCCCGAGGTGGCCGAGCTGCTCGAGGCCTTCACCTTCCTGCCCCGCTGGCGGCTCGACGACATCATGATCAGCTACGCCCCCCCGGGCGGCAGCGTCGGCCCCCACATGGACCAGTACGACGTCTTTCTGCTCCAGGGCATGGGCCGCCGCCGCTGGCAGCTGGGCGGCAAGGTCGCCGACGAGGCGCCGATCATCCCCGGCATCGACCTGCGCATCCTCGAGCGCTTCGAGGTGACTCCCGGCGACGACTGGGTGCTCGAACCCGGCGATATGCTCTACCTGCCGCCGGGCTGGGCCCACCACGGCGTTAGCCAGTCCGACGACTGCCTGACCCTCTCGGTGGGCTTCCGCGCCCCCTCTGCCGACGAAGCCATCACCTCCTTCGCCGACTACCTGGGCGAGCAGCTGCCCGCGTCGCTGCGCTACGCCGATGCCGGCATGGCGCCCCCCGACGACCCGAGTGAACTCGATGACGCGGCCGTGGCACGCATGCGCCGACTGATCCTCGAGACCCTGGACGACCCCGCCCGGCTGGCCCAGTGGTTCGGCCGGGCGATGACCCAGCCCAAGTACGTGGACCAGTTGGTGCCCCGCGAGCAGCCCACCGCCCCCGCCGAGCTTGTCGCCGAACTACAGGCCGGCGGCGAGCTGGTGCGCTGCCGCGGCTCCCGCTTCGCCTGGCGCGCCCTGGACGGCGAGCGCGCCACCCTGTTTGCCGATGGCGATGGGGTCACCTGCGCCCTGCCTCTGGCCCGGGCACTGGCCTCCGACGCGGCGCTGGACGCCGAGGCTCTGGCCCTGCCCGGTGCCGCCGAGTTGCTGGCCGCCCTGCTGGACGCCGGCAGCCTGAGCTGGGCCGATGAGTAGAATCAGGGGC
>NZ_CP071922.1:1625155-1628206 GCF_017584085.1 Halomonas sp. BM-2019 | reverse complement strand
GCACTTCCTGGCGCTGCGGGAGGGCGTCCCCATCGGCACCGCTCGCCTGCTGCCCGACGCCCATATCGGACGCGTCGCGGTGCTGCCCGAGGCCCGCGGCCTGGGCATCGGGGTGGCGCTGATGCGCGCCGCCATCGAGGCGGCACGACGCCAAGGTCACGACGCCGTGGAGCTCGCCGCCCAGACCCACGCCCTGGCCTTCTACGAAAACCTCGGTTTCTCGGCCTACGGTGAGGTCTTCCTCGACGCCGGCATACCGCACCGCAATATGCGCCTTCCGCTGACATACTGAGCCCCCTTTCGCCTCGCCTGCCCGCGAAAGTCGACTACAGGATCACGCCCTGCCGCGCCACTCCTGTAGTCGAGCTACAACCCTCCTTCCCCCCAAGTGTCAATTGCTGTCCCCCTTGGCCCTGCGGCATAGTGGAGACACGACGGGATTAGAACGATTGTTCAGCTATCGATTATCAGCAATCCGCCGCAAGCGTTTTGATCTCGACACTGATTCGACCAAGGCCGTAAAGACTTATTGAACGCCCCGGTGGAATCTGGCATCACTTCGCAGGCGCAGCATGACCGGCGACAACGCCCGTCGATGCCGCAGGCGACCGGCAGGCCAGCAGTGCGCCGCAGCGCGGCGGCCCAAGGCTGACGACGACACCTCTGATCGGAAGGATGGTTCCATGTCATACAAAGACGATATCAAGGCACTGGCTCAACTGCGTGAAGCCATGCAGGGGAAATGGGCCGACATCAGCCCCGAGAATGCCGCCCGCATGCGTGCCCAGAACCGCTTCAAGACCGGCCTGGACATCGCCAAGTACACCGCCAAGATCATGCGCGAGGACATGGCCGCCTACGACGCCGATACTGCCCAGTACACCCAGTCCCTGGGCTGCTGGCACGGCTTCATCGGCCAGCAGAAGCTGATCGCCATCAAGAAGCACTTCGGCACCACCAAGCGCCGCTACCTCTACCTCTCCGGCTGGATGGTCGCCGCCCTGCGCTCCGAGTTCGGTCCGCTGCCCGACCAGTCCATGCACGAGAAGACCGCCGTCTCCGGCCTGATCGAAGAGCTCTACACCTTCCTGCGCCAGGCCGACGCCTGGGAACTCAACCACCTGTTCCGCGCCCTGGAAGAGGCCAAGCAGGCCGGCGACAGCGCCAAGATGGCCGAGCTCGAGCAGCTGATCGACAACCACGAGACCCACGTGGTGCCGATCGTTGCCGATATCGACGCCGGCTTCGGCAACGCCGAGGCCACCTACCTGCTGGCCAAGCAGATGATCGAGGCGGGCGCCTGCTGTATCCAGATCGAGAACCAGGTCTCCGACGAGAAGCAGTGCGGCCACCAGGACGGCAAGGTCACCGTGCCCCACGAGGACTTCCTGGCCAAGATCAACGCCGTGCGCTATGCCTTCCTGGAGCTGGGCGTCGACGATGGCGTCATCGTCGCCCGTACCGACTCCCTCGGTGCCGGCCTGACCCAGAAGATCGCCGTGACCAACGAGCCGGGCGACCTGGGCGATCAGTACAACAGCTTCCTGGACGGCGACTACATCGACAGCGCCGACCAGATCGACAACGGCGACGTGGTCATCAAGTCCGAAGGCAAGCTCAAGAAGCTCAAGCGCCTGCCCTCCGGCCTCTTCCAGTTCAAGCCGGGCACCGGTGAGGACCGCGTGGTGCTGGACTGCATCACCAGCCTGCAGAATGGCGCCGACCTGATCTGGATCGAGACCGAGAAGCCCCACGTCGGCCAGATCGCCGGCATGGTCAACCGCATCCGCGAAGCGGTGCCGGACGCCAAGCTGGTCTACAACAACTCGCCCTCCTTCAACTGGACCCTCAACTTCCGTCAGCAGGTGTTCGACGCCTGGGAGAAGGAAGGCAAGGATGTCTCCGCCTACGACCGCGCCAGGCTGATGAGCCCGGACTACGACGCCACCGAGCTGGCCAAGCTGGCCGACGAGTGGACGCGGAACTTCCAGCGCGACTCCTCTCGCGAGGCGGGCATCTTCCACCACCTGATCACCCTGCCGACCTACCACACGGCGGCCCTCTCCACCGACAACCTGGCCAAGGGCTACTTCGGCGACGAAGGCATGCTGGCCTACGTGGAGGGCGTGCAGCGCCGCGAGATCCGTCAGGGTATCGCCACCGTCAGGCACCAGGACATGGCCGGCTCCAACATCGGGGACGACCACAAGGAGTTCTTCCACGGCGACGCGGCGCTCAAGGCCGGAGGCAAGGACAACACCATGAACCAGTTCTGACCAGGGCGATGCGGTAGCACGACTGGAACCTTCGGGGGAGGCCTGCGCCTCCCCTTTTCTGTGTCGGGCCGACCACCATTTCCACACTCCTTGACCGATTCCGCAGCTACACTGGGGCACTCTTCTGCTCGGCCGCTGGTCAAATCGGCAAGCGCTGGGTAGACTTTTGCGAACAGCGTTCTCTAACCATCCGCGACAGGATGTCCCTGGGCAGCGTCACGGATGCACGTCCCTCTGGAGGTCTGCATGAAACGTCTTCTTCCCATCCTGGCCATCGGCGCCCTGACGCTGGCCGGCTGCGCCAACACCTCCACCATGGGCGGCAATGTCTATCGTGGCAGCCAGGCCGGTACCGCCCAGACCGTCACCTTCGGCACCGTCGAAGCCGTTCGCCAGGTGCAGATCCAGGCCGATAGCCGCGCCGGCGGCATCGTCGGCACCGGGGGGGGCGCGGTCATGGGCGGCCTGCTGGGTCGCCAGGTCGGCGGCGGTTCCGGCCGTGACCTGGCCACCGCCGCCGGCGTGATCGGCGGCGCCGTGGCCGGTACGCGCATCGAGGAGGCCACCAACCGGGTCACCGCCTTGGAGATGGAGATCCGCCGCGATGACGGCCAGCGCGTGGTCATCGTCCAGCGGGCCGACCAGCGCTTCCAGACCGGCCAGCGGGTACGCCTGATCGGCAGCGGCGCCAACATCACGGTGGCCCCCTACTGACCCCAGGCCGGCCGGCCACGGCGGCAAAGCAAAGTAACGACAAGGCAATTTAAAGAAGGCC
>NZ_CP071922.1:1619652-1625055 GCF_017584085.1 Halomonas sp. BM-2019 | reverse complement strand
CTCCCGGCTGTCATGGGGTTCGACCTCACGGATCGCGCGCTGGACATGGGCCATCACCGCCGGGAAGTCGATCGCCGGCTCGCCGGCCTGCACGCCGAAGCGTGGGGCCCCGCGCACCTCCCGGGCGAGCCGTGCCGCGCGGATCAGCGCCTTGGAGGGCACGCAGCCGGTGTTGAGGCAGTCGCCGCCCAGCCGGTCGCGCTCCACCAGCGCCACCTTCGCCTTCACCGCCGCGGCGATGTAGCTGGCCACCAGGCCCGCGGAGCCCCCGCCGATCACCACGATGTCCTGATCGAAGCGGGTTGGCCGGTGGAAGCGCCGCGGGCCAGCCAGGGGAAGAGCCCGCTCCAGGCGAAGGAGGCGATCAGGCCCGGCGAGAGAATCCCCGAGAGCGACTCCAGGCTGCCGAGCTCGCGCCCCGCGTTCACGAACACCGCCGTGCCGGGCAGCATGCCCAGCTGGCTGACCCAGTAGAAGGTCCACAGCCGCATGCGGGTCAGCCCCAGCACCAGGTTGATCACGAAGAAGGGAAAGAGCGGGATCAGCCGCAGCGTGAAGAGATAGAAGGCCCCCTCCCGTGCGATGCCGGCATTGACGCGCGCCAGCTGGGGGGCGAAGCGCCGCTCCAGGGGCCCGCGGGCCAGGGTGCGGGCGATCAGCGCCGCCAGGGTCGCCCCCAGGGTGCTGGTTCCGCGGCCAACCAGGCCCGGAAGCGGGCCTGCTCGGCCTGCAGGGTCTCCAGGGTGAGGGCATCGTGGGCGCCGCTGAGGAACCAGGCCGCCACGGCCAGGGCGATCAGCGCCGCGAGGATCAGACGAGGTCGCGTCAAGGGAAGGCTCCTGAAGGTGATCGGGATAGGCGTCGCCACTCTGTCGCGCCCCGGCACCAAGCCTTACCGGCCACGCAGCATCAACAGGCGTTATACGGAACCCTGCCCCTGCAACAGCCTCCAATCTAGCATCCCTGAACGACGGAGCCACCCCGATGCCCTCGCCCGTCCTGCCTGCCGCCCGCTGGCCCGCCCTGCTCGCCCTGCCCCTGGCGCTTGGCCTGGCCGCCCAGGCCCTCTCCGCGGAAGAGCCGGCCAGCGCCGTCTTCGCCGGCGGCTGCTTCTGGTGCATGGAAGAGGCCTTCGACCCGGTTCCGGGGGTGCTCTCGACCACCTCCGGCTTCAGCGGCGGCCACGTGGAGAACCCCAGCTACAACCAGGTGGTCGCCGGCGGCACCGGCCATGCCGAGGTGGTGAAGGTGGAATATGACCCAGCCGTGGTGGACTACGCGGCGTTGCTCCACGTGTTCTGGCGCAACATCGATCCCTTCGCCGTGAACCGCCAGTTCTGCGACGTCGGCGAGGCCTATCGCAGCGCCCTCTTTCCCATGAACGACGAGGAGCGCCGCCTCGCCGAGGCCAGCCAGGCGGCCCTCGCCGAGCGCTTCGGCCGCGAGATCGCCACCGAGATCCTCGATTTCGAGACCTTCTATCTCGCCGAGGAGTACCACCAGAACTACTATCGCAGGAACCCGGTTCGCTACAACTTCTACAAGGCGGCCTGCCGCCGAGTGGAGCGCCTCGAGGAGGTGTGGGGCGAGGAGGCCGGCGGCCTAGGCGGCCACCCGGCCGCAGCGCGCTGAGCCCTCGCGGCGCCACAGCCAGGCGGCAAGGCCCAGGGTGACCCCCAGCACCAGCCAGGAGCCGAACGCCACCCCGGGCCAGGCGGCCAGCTGCCAGAAGGGCTCCAGCCAGAAGCCCCCCAGGCTGGCCCCCCCGTAGTAGAACACCAGATAGAGCGCCGAGGCGCTGCCCCGCGCCCGGCCGGCGTGACGGCCTACCCAGCTGGACGCCATGGCATGGGCCAAGAAGAAACCGAAGGCGTTGACGGTCAGACCGAGCAGGATCACCGGCAGGCTGTCGACCAGCGTCACCAGGGTGCCGACAGCCAGGATCCCGATGCCCATCATCATGCAGGCGGGCTGCGAGAGGTAGCGCACCAGGCGCCCGGAGAGCGAGGAGCCCAGGGTGCCGCCCAGATAGGTCAGGAAGATCAGCCCCAGCAGCTGAGCCCCCAGCCCGAAGGGGGCCTCCGCCAGGCGGAAGGTGATATAGCTGTACTGGTTGATGAAGATCAGGAAGTTGAGGCCGCCCAGCAGGTAGGCCGCCAGCAGCGTCGGGTTGCGCAGATGGGCGGCGAGGTCGGCCAGGGCGCCGCGCAGCTCGAAGCGGCGCGGGGTGAAGGCCTGCGCCTTCGGCAGCAGCTTCCAGAATACCGCGACCCCGACCAGGGTGATCAGGCCCACCACCAGGAAACTGGCCGAGCTCCCGGCGGCCTCGCCCACCGCCCCGCCCACCACGCGACCGCTGATGCCGCCCAGGGTGTTGGCCCCGATATAGAGCCCCACCGCGGCGAGCATGGCCTGGGGTTCGAACTCATCCCCCATCCAGGCAATGGCCACCGCCGGCAGCCCCCCGAGCACGAAGCCCTGCAGCGCGCGCAGCACCAGCAGCGACTCGAAGGTGGGCGCCAGGGCCAGGGCCAGCGAGAGCGCGCCGGCCGCCAGCAGCGTCAGGCGCATGATGCGGTCCCGGCCGATGGCGTCCGAGAGCGGCCCGTAGACCAGCAGCGACAGCGCCAGGGCCAGGGTGGCGACCGACATCACCAGGCCGGCCACCAGGGTGGAGACGCCGTAGGTCTCGCGCAGGTCGGGGAGCAGCGGCTGAGGCGCATAGAGGTTCAGGAAGACCAGCAGCGACCCCAGGCTGAGGGCCAGGGTGGCGCGCCACCAGGCGCGCGTTCGGGTCTGGATCATGACAACCCTGAGTTCAGGAAGGATGGGAAGACCATGATGGCGCCGGCGACACAATAAGCCAAACAGAATAAAATGATGCCAACAATCACTTAATCCGATAGGTGAGTCATGCCACTGCCCTTCGACCTGCGCGCCCTCGGGGTCTTCCTGGCCGTCGCCGAGCACGGCGGCTTCAGCGCCGCGGCACGGACGCTGAACGTGGCCCAGTCGGCGGTCAGCCAGACCATCGCCACCCTCGAGAAGCGCCTGGAGCTGACGCTCTTCCATCGACACGAACGCCGCATCTCGCTGACCCCCGAGGGTCAGACCCTGCAGCACCACGCTCGGGAGCTGATGGAGCGCGCCGAGGCGGCTCACCTGGCGATGCGCGAGCTGCACGGCCTGGTCAAGGGCGAGGTACGCATCGGCATTCCCTCGATGCTCGGCTCCTACTACTTTCCCCCGCTGCCCATCCGGGCATCCGCCTGACGGTGGTGGAGGCCGGGGCGCGACGGCTGCAGCGCATGATCACCGACGGCGAACTGGACCTGGGGGTGGTGGTCGACGAGGGCACCGGCGAACGCCTGGAGCGACGGCCGCTGGTCCGGGAGGAGATGGTGGTCTGTGTGCCCCGGGAGCACCCCTTCGCGTCCTGCCCGGCGGTGACGCCCGAGGCCTTCTTTGCCGAGCCGCTGGTGCTCTTCCAGGACGGCTACTTCCACCGCGAGTTCGTCGAGATCCTCTCCCGGGGCACCGGGCTCACCGCCGACGTGGCCTTCGAGTCGAACCTGATCCCGCTGACCAAGGCGATCGTCCGCCAGGGGTTCGGCATCACGACCTTCCTGCGGCGGGTGGTGGATGAGCCGGAGCTGGCGGCGGTCTCCTTCGACCCGCCGGCCTGGCTCGACCTCTCGCTGGCCTGGGCGTGCGGCGCCTACCTGTCACGGGCCGAGCAGGCCTTCGTGGACTATGTGCTGGCCCACCGCGAGTCGCTTTAGGCGAGGCGATGGCGAGCCGCGCCCGGCCTACCCCTCGCCGCTCGCCAGTACCCGCTGGGCCAGGGTGGTGGGCTCCAGGGTACGCCGGGCCTGCCAGTAGTGGCGCCGCCAGTAGCGGTTGTCGAGCTCGGAGATCTTCACCCCCCGGGAGGTGGAGGCGTGCAGGAAGCGCCCCTCGCCGAGGTAGATCCCCACATGGTCGTAGCGGCCGGGCGGGCGGAAGAAGACCAGATCCCCGGGCACAAGCTCGTCGCGCTCGACCGTGGTGCCCTGGTGGACCTGCTCGCCGGTGGAGCGCGGCAGCGAGACCCGAAAGGTCTCCTCGAAGACAGTCTGCACCAGCGCCGAGCAGTCGATCCCCTGGAAGCCGGTGCCGCCCAGCCGGTAGGGCGTCCCCGCCCAGCGCTCGTGCTGGGCGAGCAGCGCCTGCTGGACCAGCGCCGGCGGCGGGTTGGCCAGGCTACGCGCCTCGAGGATAGGGTTGTCCACCGGGGACATCATGGGATCCCAGCCGCCGGGAAGCCCCGGCAGCTGGCGCGCGAAGTAGGGCGTATCGGCATCCCGGGAGGCGGTATCCCGGGGTGTGGCGACACAGCCGGCCAGCAGGGCCAGCGACACCATTGTTGCCAGGGCACGACACGACGACGTGACGACCATCCTGCAGCGACCTCGATCCCTGAGCCGCGCCCCGCCCGTCGCATCGAGGCGCCCGGTGGCGGGGGGAGTGATCGCTGTGGCAGTGGTGCCGGTAAGCGGCCGGTATCACTGCCACAGCGGCCTGTCGGCGGCTCGCTGTAGCATTGGGCTCCCGACAGGTGGAGCCGCGATAGTTAACCCGTCGACTATAAACCAGCCCCGGGCCGCTGGCGAGCCCCGACCACCCTCAGTGCAGGGTCCGCGAATCGCCCGGCAGGGTATCGATGTGCAGTGGCGCCCAGTGCCGCGGTCGGGCACCGGGAAACTCCAGGCTCGCCCAGGGCCCTGCCAGGGGCGGCGCCGCGGCCAGCCAGGCCACCAGGGCCTGGCGGAAGCCGGCGAGGAAGTTCTCCCGCTCCGGGGTTTCGCCCATGAAGAAGGAGAAGCCGGCATGCAGGCCGCGGGCGTAGGCCTCCCAGCCCGAGTAGTGGGTCGCGGCCAGGGCGTGGGCGCGCTCCAGCACCGCCAGGAAGGCGCGCTCCTCCAGCCAGCCCAGCTGGCGGGCGGCGATGGCCAGGTCCACCGCCTGGGCCACGTCCCAGGCAGCCATATCGGTGTCGTTGCAGCCGTCCTCGTTGTCACGCACCCGCTGCAGCCGCAGCAGGTGGGTTCGCTCCTCGTCGCTGCAGGCCCCGGACTCCAGGGTGGCGATCTCCGAGCCCAGCCGGGCGGGGTTGAGGGTGTAGGGCGCGTAGTTAACCTGGTACTCCTGGCGGTCGCCGACCTCCAGCAGGTAGTCCAGGAACTCGCCCAGCTCCTCGGCGCCGTTCAGGCCATAGTGACCGTCGATCCACTCGCGGATCGCCCCCTGCTCACGCGCGCTCTCGGGGTGCGGCAGGCTCCAGGGGGGGCTGTTGAGCGGCCCCACCAGCGCCAGGGCGGTAAACTGCGAAAGGCTGGGGCGCGGGCCGGGCTCCTGCCAGTC
>NZ_CP071922.1:1616770-1619552 GCF_017584085.1 Halomonas sp. BM-2019 | reverse complement strand
TCACCCACAGCAGCACCACGGCGCCGACGATGGCGGTGACCAGCGAACCGATGAAGCCACCGGCCTGCAGCCCCAGCAGGCTGAACAGGAAGCCGCCGATCACCGCGCCCACCACGCCGACGCCGATATTGCCGAGGATGCCGAAGCCGCCCCCGCGCATGATATGGCCGGCGATCCAGCCCGCCAGGCCGCCGATGATCAACCAGGCAATCAGTCCCATGAAGCTCTCCTTGGCAGTGGTAGGGCGCCGGGCCAACGGCTCAGAACGACGAGCCCGGCTGTTCGAGGAAGGCCAGCTCCTCCGGGGTGGAGAGCCGACCGAGTATCGCATTGCGATGGGGATAGCGCCCGAAGCGCAGGATGATATCGCGGTGGCGGTGCTCGAAACGCAGGTTCTCCTCCAGCCCCGGCTGGTCGAAGAGGCGCAGCGCCTCGTCATGGATCGCCAGGGACTCGCTGTGCATCCAGGGCATGTAGAGGAAGGCGCGCCAGGCAATGTCCAGGTGGCAATCGCTGCGATGGGCCACCGCCTCCTGGGCCAGCACCAGCGCCATCGGATCACGGGCGAAGGCCAGCGGGGTGTCCCGATGGATATTGCGCGAGAACTGGTCGAGCACGATCACCTCCGCCAGGCGGCCCCGGGCGGTGAGGCGCCACGCCCACAGCTCACCGCGTCCGGCGGCCGCCAGCAGCTCGGCAAAGTGCGCCGCGATCTCGGCGTCCAGCGCCGGGTCCTGGCGGAACCACTGGCGCGGCTCGAGCTCCTCGAACCAGAAACGGATCACCGCCTCGGCGTCGGGCAGCCTGCTCATGGCACTCCTCCCTCGTCGCCCCTTCGGGGACACCCCGACTCCTGATACCATTCCCCGCAGTCCACGACAACCCGAGGAGCGTGCATGTCGCCCCAGCACTTCATGGAGATGGCCTCCTTCACCCTCAACCTGGTGGGCCTGGTGGTCTGCATCGGCGGCCTCACCCTGGTCCACCGCACGAGACACCGGCTGCCCGGCTACCTGCTGGCCGGCAGCGGCTTTCTGATCGCGGCGAGCCCGCTCCTGTACGCCATGCTCGCCGCCCCCCGCTGAGCTCGCCCAGGAGGCCACGCCCATGCGCCAGCCCCTGGCTCGCGAACTCCACGACCTGCTCGAGCGCGGCCGCGACCGCCAGCTCAGGCTGGCGGTGACCGGGCTCTCCCGCTCGGGCAAGACCGCCTTCCTCACCTCGCTGGTCAACCAGCTGCGCCATGCCGGCCTGGAGGCCAGGCTCGACCTGCTCCCCGCGGCCCGCGAGGGCCGCCTGCTGGGGGCCCGACGGGTCAACCAGCAGGACCTGGGCGTACCGCGCTTTCCCTACGACCAGGCCATGGCGGCCCTCACCGAGACCCCGCCCCGCTGGCCGGAGCCCACCCGCGGCATCAGCGAGCTGCGCCTGACCCTGCGCTACCGGCCGGCCCGGCGCGGCTGGCTGGCCGGCGACACCCGCCAGCTCACCCTGGACCTCTTCGACTACCCGGGGGAGTGGCTGCTCGACCTGCCGCTGCTGGCCCATGACTACCCGAGCTGGTGCCGGAGCCAGCAGGCCCTGGCCGGCGCGCAGCGCCGCGGCCACTTCGCCGCCTGGCACGGCGCCGTGGCGGGGCTCGACCCCGCCGGGGAGGCCGACGAGGCCCAACTTGCCGAGATCGCCGAACGCTACGCCGAGGGGCTGCGCGCCGCCCGGGAGGCCGGCTTCGCCGACCTGCAGCCGGGGCGCTTCCTGCTCCCCGGCGATCTCACCGGCGCCCCCGTGCTGCAGTTCTTCCCGCTGCCGGGCGTGGCCGAGGCCGACCCCGCCGCCCTGGCCGCCCTGCCCGCCGAGAGCAACTACGCCACCCTGGCGCGGCGCTTCCGGTACTACCAGCAGCACATCGTGCGGCCCTTCTACCGCGACCACTTCCGCCGCTTCGACCGCCAGATCGTGCTGGTGGACCTGCTCGGCGCCCTGAACGCCGGGCCCGAGCGCTTCCAGGACCTGGCCCGGGCGCTTTCCAACCTGATGCAGAGCTTCGACTACGGCAAGCGCAGCCTGCTGTCACGGCTCTTCGCGCCGCGCATCGACCGCCTGGCCATCGCCGCCACCAAGGCCGATCACGTCACCCCCGAGCAGCACCCCCGCCTGGTGGCGCTGCTCGAGGCGCTGCTCGCCGAGCCACTCAAGGACCTGCGCTTCGCCAGCGTGCCGGTGCGCGCCCTCTCCCTGGCGGCGATCCGCGCCAGCGTGGCCCGCGAGGTGGAGCACCGCGGCCAGCGCATACCGGCGCTGCGCGGCACCGGGCTCGACGGCGAGCCGCTGCTGCTGTTCCCGGGCGAGGTGCCCGAACGCCTGCCCGACGACGCCTTCTGGGTCCGCCAGGGCTTTTCCTTCCCGGCCTTTCGCCCGTTGCCCCTCGAGGGCGGCGCCCTGCCCCACATCCGCATGGATGCTGCCCTCGACTGGCTGATCGGAGACAAGCTGTCATGAGCGAGCCGTCATGAACGCACCCCGCGACCCGCGCCCGGGCCAGCGCTTTGCCCCGGAGGCCGGCGAGGCCGAGTCGCCGCCCCCCCGGGACCCGCGCCCCGCCGAGCCCTTCGCCAGCGACCTGGCCAGCCGCCCCCTGGCCGACGCCCCCCCGGGGCCGGCCGAGCGCGCCCTGGAGGCCAGCCTGGCCCGGCCCCGCCGGCGCCGCTGGGGCCTGCTCGCCCTGGTCCCCGGCACCCTGGGGCTCGGCGCCCTGGAGGCCGGCGGCACCCTCTATGCCGCC
>NZ_CP071922.1:1614225-1616670 GCF_017584085.1 Halomonas sp. BM-2019 | reverse complement strand
ACCCGCGATGTAAGAAACAACTGGCTTAGTCACATTGTTTTTAATGTACTCAGCCGCTTCTTCTTCTGCGGTTCCACCGATTTCACCGATCATGACGATCGCTTCAGTTTTCGGATCTTTCTCGAACATCTCTAGGATGTCGATAAAGTTAGAACCTGGAATCGGGTCACCACCGATACCAACACAGGTTGACTGGCCGAAGCCTTCGTCGGTGGTTTGTTTCACCGCTTCGTACGTCAACGTACCTGAGCGAGAAACGATACCGACTTTACCTGGCTTGTGGATGTGACCTGGCATGATACCGATTTTACATTCACCTGGCGTGATAACACCCGGGCAGTTTGGACCGATCATGCGCACGCCTTTGTGCGTTAAGTATTCTTTCACGTAGAGCATGTCTAACGTTGGAATACCTTCGGTGATACAAATGATCAACTCGATGCCCGCATCCGCAGCTTCAATAATGGAGTCTTTACAGAAAGGTGCAGGAACATAAATAACTGACGCTGTTGCGCCGGTCGCTGCAACCGCTTCTTTAACTGTGTTGAATACAGGTAAATCTAAGTGCGTTTGACCGCCTTTACCTGGGGTCACACCTCCAACCATTTGCGTACCGTAAGCAATGGCTTGCTCAGAGTGGAAAGTACCCTGACCACCGGTAAAACCTTGGCAGATAACTTTGGTGTTTTTATCGATCAAGATAGACATTATTGACCTCCGGCTGCTGCAGCAACAACTTTCTGAGCTGCATCTGTCAGACTGGTAGCGGCTTCAATGTTCAAGCCACTTTCGGCGAGTTTTTGCGTACCCAGTTCAGCGTTGTTACCTTCAAGGCGAACAACCACTGGCACTTTAACGCCAACTTCTTCAACTGCACCGATAATCCCTTCTGCGATCATGTCACAACGTACGATACCACCGAAGATGTTAACGAATACGGCTTTCACATTGTCGTCAGACAAAATGATTTTGAACGCTTCAGAAACGCGCTCTTTCGTTGCTCCGCCACCAACGTCAAGGAAGTTAGCTGGCTCGCCGCCGCTTAACTTAACGATGTCCATGGTACCCATGGCAAGGCCTGCGCCGTTAACCATACAACCGATGTTACCGTCAAGCGCAACATAGTTCAGCTCGAATGTCGCTGCGTGAGCTTCACGCGCGTCTTCTTGTGAAGGATCGTGCATTTCTTTGATTTTTGGCTGACGATACATCGCATTACTGTCGATGTTGATTTTACCGTCGAGGCAATGCAAGTTGCCTTCGTCAGTGATAACCAATGGGTTGATTTCTAACAGTGCGAAATCGTACTGCTCGAACATCTTCGCCAAACCTAAGAAGATTTTTGTGAATTGCTTCACTTGCTCTGGGTTTAAGCCCAGTTGGAAAGCTAGGTCACGACCTTGGAATGGCTGTGGGCCAACCGTTGGGTCGATGATTGCTTTCAGAATTTTCTCCGGAGTTTCTTCCGCAACTTTCTCGATTTCAACACCACCTTCAGTCGATGCCATGAAAACGATTTTACGGGTAGCACGGTCAACAACTGCACCGAGATAAAGCTCTTTGTCGATGTCTGTGCAGCTTTCAACCAGAATTTTTGCAACTGGCTGGCCATTGGCGTCAGTTTGATAAGTGACTAAGTTTTTACCAACCCAGTTCTCAGCAAATGCACGTACTTCATCAAGGCTGCTGACCAATTTCACACCGCCCGCTTTACCGCGGCCGCCAGCGTGAACCTGACATTTTACAACCCACTTGTCGCCACCAATTTTCTTGGCTGCTTCGACCGCTTCTTCAGGCGTGTCGACTGCGAAGCCTTCAGAGACTGGCAGTCCAAACTCTCTGAATAGCTGTTTTGCTTGATACTCATGCAAATTCATGATGCTTATTCCGTTTGTTCATTCAAAACGAAAGCAGCCGAGGCTGCTTACCCGATTTTCGCGCGGGATTATACGTTTTTCCCGCCCAAAATAACAGCGGCAGTCGAAAATTAGACTGCCGCCCGAGTGCTATTAGATATCCAGCAGGAGACGCTGAGGATCTTCAAGCAGGTTCTTCACGGTGACTAAGAAGCCCACCGACTCTTTGCCGTCAATGATGCGATGGTCGTATGACAACGCTAAATACATCATTGGCAGGATTTCAACCTTGCCGTCCACCGCCATTGGCCGGTCTTGGATTTTGTGCATTCCCAAGATTGCGCTTTGTGGTGGGTTCAGAATTGGCGTTGATAACAACGAACCAAAGACGCCACCGTTGGTAATAGTGAAATTACCACCTTGCATTTCGTCCATGGTCAATTTGCCGTCGCGACCTTTAATGGCTAACTCTTTAATACCATTTTCGATTTCAGCCAAGCTTAACTTGTCGCAGTCACGCAGAACTGGAGTGACTAAGCCACGTGGCGTAGATACCGCAATGCTGACATCAAAGTAGTTGTGGTAAACG
>NZ_CP071922.1:1612849-1614125 GCF_017584085.1 Halomonas sp. BM-2019 | reverse complement strand
CGACTGGCCACCAAACGGACGTTGATAAATCCGGCCATCTTCAAAACGTGAGAAAGGTAAACCCATATTCTCCAGTTCTAAAATGGCTTCTGGACCCGTTTTACACATGTATTCGATGGCGTCTTGGTCACCGATATAGTCAGACCCTTTGACGGTATCAAACATGTGCCATTCCCAGTTGTCTTCATGAGCGTTACCGAGTGCAACGGTAATACCACCCTGTGCCGACACTGTGTGTGAACGGGTTGGAAATACTTTCGACATTAGCGCACAGCTCATGCCATTTTCAGAAATTTGTAGCGCAGCACGCATACCAGCACCACCGGCGCCAATCACCACTGCATCAAATTGGAGTTCTTTTAACTTGCTCACTTACACACCCCACAATACGAATAAGCCGGTGAACCAATACACAACGAGAGCAACAACAAAAATATATTGAATGACGCCGCGTAAACGAGAACATTTCACGTAGTCTGTTAAGACTTGCCAGATACCGATCCAGCCGTGAATTAACAAGCCGGTGAGCGTGAGTAAAGTGAAGACTTTCATGGCGAGGTTGCTGTACAAACCAACCCACACTTCATAAGTCACGACTGGCGTTGACAAGAACCAGCAAACCATAAAAATCAGGTATGCGGCCATGATTACCGCTGAAGCGCGCAGCAAAATAAAGTCATGCGTGCCGCTACGGCCAAAGGTCGATGCAATTTTTACCATAACCAAACTCCCGCCAGAATCGCCAGAATTACGCCACCTGCGATGGCGATCAGTGCTGTAGTTTTACCGGACTCTTTCTCTTCACCGAAACCCAAGTCCATAAAGATATGGCGGATACCGGCGAGTAAGTGATAGCCGATTGCGGCAAGGAAGCCCCAAACTACAAAACGCACAACTGGATGTTCAAATACGCTTTGTGCTTCAGCGAAGCCTTGTGGCGAGCTGAGTGATTTAGCCAGCAGCCAGACTAAAAGTCCGACTAAAACTAACATAATCACGCCAGAAACCCGGTGGAGAATCGACGATAGTGCCGCCGGAGGTAACTTGATGGTACTCAAGTCGAGGTTAACAGGTCTTTGTTTTTTCACTAGTGTTTGCCTTTTCTGAAAACGCTGTTGAAATCAGTGCGCTAAAGTATATCGGGCGCGCTGTACAATTACAATTACCTAGCGAGGCTAATTCTGGTTCACGACAATCAGAAATTTCCTAGTAAAAATGTGCTTTTGGTTACTCAACAAACTCTAACAATTAGACTAAAGTTGTAGCCTGAAATTAG
>NZ_CP071922.1:1608093-1612839 GCF_017584085.1 Halomonas sp. BM-2019 | reverse complement strand
AGTAGTCATCCAAACGACTACCGTTTACGTTAAATTGACAGATACCCCCAAGATCAAGTAAAACTAGCGCACTTTTTTACCCCGACGCACAGAATACAAGGAGATTTCCATGGCTGAGCGTAACGCCACTATTCAAATCGATGGCAACAGTATCGAGCTGCCGGTGCTTTCAGGCACCGCCGGGCACGATGTAATTGATGTACGGACCCTTGGCAAGCACGGCTACTTCACGTTTGACCCTGGCTTCCTCGCAACCGGCTCTTGTGAATCAAAAATCACCTATATCGATGGTGACAACGGTGTTTTATTGCACCGCGGCTACCCCATCGAGCAGTTAGCAACCGAAGCTGACTACCTTGAAGTTTGCTATATGTTAATTCACGGTGAAGCGCCGTCTGCTGAGCAGTACGCAACCTTTAAGAAAACGATTACCAAGCACACCATGGTGCATCAAGGAATTCATGAATTTTTCGGTGGATTCCGTCGCGATGCTCACCCAATGGCTATGCTTTGCGCCGTTACCGGTGCGCTGTCGTCGTTCTATCATGACGACCTGAATATCGCTGATTCAGAACAACGTGTTCGCAGCGCTTATCGCCTGATTGCTAAGATCCCAACGATTGCAGCCATGTGCTACAAGCACAACATTGGTCAGCCGTTCGTTTATCCAAGCAACGAGTTAAGCTACTCTGAAAACTTCTTGAACATGATGTTCTCGGTTCCAGCTGAAGACTACAAAATCAGCCCAATCATTGCCAAAGCAATGGACCGGATCTTCACCTTGCACGCTGATCATGAGCAAAACGCATCGACCTCAACCGTTCGTTTAGCCGGTTCATCAGGCGCAAACCCATATGCCTGTATCGCTGCAGGTGTTGCGTCACTTTGGGGACCTGCGCACGGTGGTGCAAATGAAGCTTGTTTGAAAATGCTAGCGGAAATCGGTTCCGTCGATCGTATTCCTGAGTTCATCGCGAAAGCCAAAGACAAGAACGATCCGTTCCGCTTAATGGGCTTCGGTCACCGGGTATATAAGAACTTTGACCCGCGCGCGAAAGTCATGCGTGAAACCTGTCATGAAGTGCTTAGCGAGTTGAACATCAACGATCCGTTGTTGGACGTTGCCATGGAACTTGAGCGCATCGCACTTGAAGATCAGTACTTCGTCGAGAAGAAACTGTATCCGAACGTCGATTTCTACTCAGGCATTATCCTCAAAGCTATCGGTATTCCAACCAACATGTTCACCGTGATTTTTGCCCTGTCACGTACCGTCGGCTGGATTTCACATTGGCATGAGATGCTCAGCGAACCGAATCAGAAGATCGGTCGCCCTCGTCAGCTTTACACTGGTGAAGCGCAACGTGAGTTTAAGCCGCTCAACAAATAAGCTGCTGTTAGTTCGATAAAAATACCCCCATCACCGGTCGGTTTTGGGGGTATTTTTTTACCCGCTGATAAGTTGCTCTCGCATAGCACACGTGCGATTATGTTTTTTTATTTGTTGACGCGAGTTACACAATCCTATGCCCGTTCTGTTACACCGGCCATTGCCTGCAATTGAAACGTTACAAGCAGAGGGACTTGATCTACGTTATGCGCCGAAGGAACGCGGCGACATTCGCATTGGCTTTTTGAACCTGATGCCGGATAAAATAACGACGGAACGACAATGGCTGCGACTATTTGCCCAAGTCGATGCGACGATCGAGTTCCATTTTTTATTTTTGAATCGCTGGATCCCAAAAACAACGCCAATTGAGCACATTCGGCGCTACTATTCACCCGTCAGTGACTTGTTGAAGCTTGATGCTTTGGTAATTTCCGGAGCGCCGCTCGGTACCAAAGAGTATGAAGAAGTCGGCTATTGGGACGAACTTTGTGAAGTCTTCGACTATGCAGATGACATCGCCCAGACCACCTTGTATTTGTGTTGGGCTGCCAATGCTGCGTTTTTTCACGACTACAACATTCCTCGCAAGCAAAAAGCACGCAAAATTAGTGGTGTCTATGGTCATCGAATCGTGCGTCCTCACCCGCTAATCGAAGGCATACCCAACGGTGTACAGTTTCCTCACTCTCGCCACGCTGAAGCGCGCCAGCATCAACTATTTGCGCATAATGAGTTACAGGTTCTCTTACATGCTCCAAACGCCGGTGCATTTCTAGCAGTGGATGAATTGCGTCGGCGAGCCTTCTTACTTGGCCACCCAGAGTACGAAAGCGACACGCTATACAATGAATTTCGTCGCGACTTCGACAAAGGCTTGTTACCAACACCACCGGAATATTATTTCGTCGATGAAGAAGCCAGTGAGCTGCCTGAACCTTTTTGGCAAGAAAAAGGTGTGCGCTTGTTACAAAACTGGTTACGCAACTGGATTAGAAAATAAGAGCAGAACAAGGTCGATACGGCACATTAGCCGGATCGACCTTTTCCCGCGCTAATCTCAGGCACTTTTTAGGCTTGCTCGTTGCGAAGCCTGCAGTGCCTGTTCCAAGTCCGTAATAATATCGTCGATATGCTCGATACCAACCGATAGGCGCACGAGGTTCTCGCTCACGCCCGCTTTAGCCAACTCCTGCGGCGACAATTGCCGATGCGTTGTCGATGCTGGATGACAGGCCAACGATTTGGCATCGCCAATATTGACCAAGCGCAAGAATAATTGCAGTGCGTCGATGAAACTCACTGCCGCTTGATGCCCACCTTTGACCGCAAAGCTAAGAATACCCGAGCCTTTCCCTTGCGTGATTTTCTTTGCCAAGGCATGGTGTTTATCGGTCGCAAGGCCAGCATAATTCACCCACTCCACCGCGGGATGCTGCTGCAAATACTCAGCAACGCGTTGGGTATTCTCACAGTGACGCTCCATCCGCAAGGCTAAGGTTTCCAAGCCTTGCAAAAAGTTAAATGCACTTTGCGCGGAAAGCGCCGAGCCGGTATTCCGCAGCGGTACGACGCGAGCACGTCCGATAAACGCAGCTGGCCCCAATGCTTCGGTGTAGACCACGCCATGGTAGGATGGATCCGGTTGATTGAGTTGCGGAAATTTTTCCGGGTAATCAGCCCACGGAAACTTGCCACTATCGACAATAATGCCGCCAATCGTCGTGCCATGGCCACCAATGTACTTGGTCAGTGCATGCACGACGATATCCGCACCAAATTCAATCGGTTTACACAGCACAGGTGTGGGCACGGTATTGTCCACCACTAAAGGAATGCCGTGCGCGTGTGCAATCTCAGCTAATCGCTGAATATCGACGACATTACCTGCTGGGTTGCCGATAGACTCACAAAATAGCAGTTTTGTTTTATCGTCAATTAAGGCGGCGATGCCCGCGTAGTCATCCGCGTCCGCAAAGCGCACATCGATGCCTTGTTGGGGCAGTGAATGGGCGAAGAAGTTATATGTACCGCCATAGAGCTGACTGATACTGACAATATTGTCGCCGGCTGCAGTGATGGTTTGAATCGTGTAGTTAATCGCCGCCATACCGGATGCCACAGCTAACGCACCGACACCTCCTTCAATCGCGGCTAAGCGCTGCTCAAGCACCGCATTAGTCGGATTCATAATCCGCGAATAAATATTCCCCTCTTCTTTCAAGTCAAAAAGATCCGCACCATGTTGCGTATCACGAAAGGTGAATGAGGTGGTTTGATAAATCGGCACCGCTGCCGCGCGTGTCGTCGCTTCCGCCGAATAACCATGATGTAACGCTAATGTCTCTAACCGCATGTTGTAAACTCCTGATTGCATTTTTTGGCATTCTAGCCATTTAGCCATCTAAATGTCTACTATTTTTATTACGGCTCCGACCCCGAATTGATTTATTTCCGGCTCGGAGCCGCAATACGCGTTTCGGCTCCGACCCCGAATTCATTTTTATTCCGGCTCCGAGCCAAAATATCGTTCCATTTGTCGTACATCTGGCAAAATACGACTTCACGATTGTGAAATTAGCTACCTGTTAGCGAGATTAGCCAACAAAAACATCCATTAGCGACTTTTAATGGAACGCTATGTCATTAATAATCAATAACTTAATAATATTTTATTAGGTTGGCACGATTCTCGCATAATTAACGGAAAGTAACTTTTGAATGACGGACTATAAAAATGAACACTATCTTCGCTCGTACAGCTATTTTCGGACTCGCCAGTGCTCTGGTGCTCTCATTAACTGCCTGCGGTAACGCTGGCGGCGCTCACATGTCAAATCAGCAACCGGCTGCTGAACGAGGCGTTCCGGTTGAAGCCATGCTGGTCAGCCGCGGTGCGGTGCGCGCTAGCCTGCAAGCAAGTGCGATTCTTGAAGCTGAAGAAGAAACCGACGTTATTGCTCGTGTCAGCGGTATCGTCGAAGAAGTTTTGGTTGAAGAAGGTGATTATGTCGAACAAGGTCAACCGCTTGCTCGTATTGAGTCGGCACGTTATCGCCTCTAGTTCGTGATCAAATTGCAGCGGAACTGCGCGGTGTCGAACAAGAGTTAACCCGTATGAAGCAGCTTGCACAGCAGCAAATGGTGAGTACGGAGCAACTCGAGCGTTTACAGTCACGTCATGATGCGCTTGACGCCCAACTGCAAATCGCTCAACTCGACTTCAGCGAAAGTGTCATTCGTGCGCCAATTAGTGGTCATATTGCTCATCGTTTTGTCAAAACTGGCAACATGATTCAGGCTTATCAACAAAAAGCACTCTTTCATATCGTCAATGACAGTAACCTGCGCGCTAC
>NZ_CP071922.1:1599868-1607993 GCF_017584085.1 Halomonas sp. BM-2019 | reverse complement strand
GTAGCGCAGCGGCTGCAGCCGCCAGCCGGCGGCCTCGGTGATCACCAGGGGGGTGATCAGGGCGCTGGCGCCCCGAGCCAGGGCGTCGGCATCGAAGCGACACAGGGGATCGCCGGCGCGTACCCGGTCGCCTACGGCGACCAGCGGCTCGATACCGGCGCCGTTCAGCTCGACGGTGTCCAGGCCCAGGTGGAGCAAGAGCTCCACTCCGGCGGCGGTGCGCAGGGTCAAGGCGTGGTGGGTACGGGCGCACTGCACCACCTCGCCGTCGCAGGGGGCATGAAGGCACTCCCCCAGGGGGTCGAGGGCGATGCCCTCGCCCAGGGTCAGGCCGGCGAAGACCGGGTCGGGCACCTCGGCGAGAGGCAGCACCACCCCGTCCACGGGGGCCTGCAGGATCAGGGGTCGATGGATGTGAGGCATGGGAAGGTCTCGCGGTTGTTGTTGTGGGGACTCGTCGTGGGGACTCGTCGTGGGGACTCGTCGTGGGGACTCGCTGTGGGGACTAGAGGGTGCAGGTCACCTTGTTGAGGTGGCGGGGGCGATCCGGGTCGCTGCCCCGGGCCGCGGCCAGGCCGGCCACCATCACGTAGAAGCTCTGGATCACCGTAAGCGGCTGCAGCGCCTCGTGGCCGGCATCCACCAGGGTGAGGTGACGCCGCGCCACGCTTGCATCGGCGGCCAGCAGCACCCGGGCACCGACGCCCTCGAGCCACTCGGCCAGCTCCAGCAGCCCGGCCTGTTCAGGCCCCGGCGGGGCGAACACCAGCACCGGGTAGCCGGGGCCGATCAGCGCCATGGGGCCGTGGCGCACCTCGGCGCCGCTGAAGGGCTCGGCCTGGATGGCACAAGTCTCCTTGAACTTGAGCGCCGCCTCCTGGGCCACGGCGAGGCCGGCGCCGCGACCGATCACCATCAGCCGGTCGACCTCCGCCAGGCCCTCGATGGCCGCGGACCACTCCTGGGCCAGGGCGGCGCTCAGGCGATCGGGCAGCTCGGCCAGGGCCGCGAGCAGCCGGCGATCCTCCCGCCAGTGGCCGAGCAGCTGGGCCATGGCCGAGAGGGTCGCCAGGTAGCTCTTGGTGGCGGCCACGCTCCGCTCCTCGCCGGCGTAAAGGGGGATCTCCTGATGGCTGGCCGCCCCCAGCGGCGACTCGGGGGTGTTGACCAGGGCCAGGGTGCGGGCGCCGGCCGACGCCAGGGCGCGCTGGGTGGCCACCAGGTCGGGGCTCTGCCCCGACTGGGAGACCGCCAGGGCCAGCTGGCCATCGAGCCGCCAGGGGGCCCGGGCCAGGGTGGTCAGGGAGGGGGGCAGCGAGGCCACCGGAATGCCCTGGCTCTTCATGCAGAGGTAGGCGAAGTAGCTGGCGGCATGGTCGGAGCTGCCGCGGGCCACGGTCACCGCGGCGGGCGGTGGGGCCAGGCGCAGCCGCTCGCCCAGTTCGGCGAGGATCGCCGCGTTGCGCTGCAGCTGGCCGCGAAGGCGTTCCGGGGCGTTGCGGGCTTCATCGAGCATCAGGGACATCAGCGGTCTCCTAGGGTGGGGCGGCCCTCGACGAAGACCGCCTGGAGGTGGAGTCGGGAATCGAGCACGACCAGATCGGCCAGGGCCCCTTCGGCGAGGCGCCCCAGCTCGGGGAGGCCGAGAAACTCGGCCGGGAAACGGGAGAGGCGGTCGGAGGCCTCCGCCAGGGAGAGCCCCAGGGTCACCAGGTTGCGCAGCGCCTGGTCCATGGTCAGGGTGCTGCCGGCCAGGGTGCCGTCGGCCAGGCGCACGCCGCCCAGGCACTTGGTGACGGTCTGCTCGCCGAGCCGGTAGTCGCCGTCGGGCATGCCGGCCGCGGCGGTGGAATCGGTGACCGCATAGAGCCGGGGAATGCAGCGCAGGGCCGTACGGATCGCCCCCGGGTGGACGTGCAGCAGGTCGGGGATCAGCTCGGCATAGTCGGCATGGGCCAGGGCCGCCCCCACCATGCCCGGCTTGCGGTGGTGCAGCCCGGTCATGGCGTTGAACAGGTGGGTGAAGCCGCAGGCGCCGTGGGACAGGGCCTCGACCCCCTCCTCGTAGCTGCCCAGGCTGTGCCCCAGCTGCACCCGGATGCCCCGCGCGCTGAGGTGGCGGATCAGCGCCGGGTGGCCCGAGAGTTCCGGGGCCAGGGTCACCACCCGGATCGGCGCCAGGGCGCAGAGGGCGTCCAGCTCCTCGATCACGCCGGCCCGGGCATGGGCCGGCTGGGCGCCCAGCTTGCCGGGATTGATGTAGGGGCCCTCCAGGTGGACGCCCAGCACCCCGGCGGCCTCCGCGGCGGGATCGCGCAGATAGGCGTCGATCTCGCCCAGGGTGCGGCGGATCTCGGCGTCCGGCGCGGTCATGGTGGTGGCCAGCAGCCGGGTGGTTCCGAAGCGCACATGGGTGCGGGCCAGGGTGACCAGCGCCTCGCGCCCCTCCATGACGTCGGCACCGCCGCCGCCGTGCACGTGGAGGTCGATGAAGCCGGGCAGGATCCGCGGATGGTCGTTGGCTTCGGGATCCACGGCCTCGCCGGCGACGCGGGTGATGCGTCCCGCCGCCCAGTGCAGCTCGCCCAGGCGCCAGCCGTGGGGGGTCAGGATATTGCCATACAGCATGGGGCTCTCCCTCGGCTCAGCGCGTGAGCTCGACCATGAAGTCGTAGTAGTCGGTGCGGCAGTAAGTGACGGTGAGTTCCGCCGCCGTGCCGTCGGCCAGATAGCCCAGGCGGGTCACCTTGAGCAGCGCCTGTCCTTGCGGCACCTCGGCCAGCGCCGCCAGCTCGGCGTCGGCGTTGATGGCGGTGACGTGCTGCAGGGCGCGCACCACCGGCTTGCCGCTGGCCTCCAGCACCGCATAGAGGGAGCTCTCCACCGCCTGGGGATCGGGTAGCACCGCGAGCGGCAGGCAGCTCTCCTCCACCGCCATCACCACCTCGTCGGCCAGGCGCAGGCGCTTGAGGCGCGCGACCCTGGCGTCGGCGCCCAGGCCCAGGCGCATGCCCTCCTCGGCCCCGGGGGTCGCCACCTGGCGCTGAAGCCAGTGGGAACGGGGCGTGAAGCCGCGCTGGGTGAGCATCTCGGTGAAGCTCACCAGGCGGGTCAGCGACTGGTTGAGGCGCGGGGCGATGAAGGTGCCGGAGCCCTGGCTGCGCCGGATCAGCCCCAGCTCGGCGAGGCGATCGAGCGCCTTGCGGGCGGTGATCCGCGATACCGCCAGGCTCTCGGCCAGGTTGCGCTCCGAGGGCAGGGCCTCGCCGGCCTGCCAGGCGCCCTCCTCGATGGCCTGCTCCAGCTGGCGGGCCAACTGCTGATAGAGGGGGGTGGCCCCCCGGGGATCCAGGCGGATCTGGTGAAAACGCGCGTCCATGGGTCTCTCCGCTGCTCGGCTCTTCTATAGGACCACTATAGAACCACATTGAGACCAATGAAATACCAATTATCTACAACCTTGGTCGTGATCGGCATATCCAGCAGGGCATGGGCGAACACAGCGCCTTGAGCGACAAGGGGTAAAGCAATCTTCGACCCTGCGCGATTGGCGTCACCGCCGGGAATCCGTATAGTGACCCCCTTACCCCGCCACCATCCGTGACCATGCTGCAGAACAACGCCCTGCTTGCTCAGCTCAAGCAACAGATCCGTTCCAACACGCCCCGTGTCAGCGGCGTGATCAAGGCCACCGACAAGGGCTTCGGCTTCCTGGAGACCGACGAAGGTGACTCCTACTTCGTGCCGCCCCCCGCCATGAAGCAGGTGCTGCATGGCGACCGGGTCGAGGCGGTCCTCCACGAGGAGGGCGAGAAGAAGAGCGTCGAGCCCGACACCCTGATCGAACAGGGGCTGGAGCGCTTCATCGCCCGGGTGCAGAAACGCGAGGGGCGCCTGGCCGTGGTGCCCGATCACCCCTCGATCAAGAACGCCCTGAAGTCACGCATCAAGCGCAGCCTGGACGAGGCCACCATCGGCGACGCCGACTGGGTGGTCGCTCGCCTGGTGCGCCATCCGCTCAAGGCCGACGATCGCGGCTTCTTCACCCAGATCGACGAGCTGGTGGCCAAGGCCGACGACCCGGCGGTGCCCTGGCGAGTGACCCTGGCGCGCCACGCCCTGGAGCAGGAGTGCCCGGACGCTGGCGACGACTGGCCGCTGCGCGACGAGGGCCTGGTGCGCGAGGACCTCACCGCCGAGCCCTTCTTCACCATCGACAGCGAGAAGACCCGCGACATGGACGATGCCCTGCGCATCGTGCCCCGCGAGGGCGGCGGCTGGGAGCTGACCGTGGCCATCGCCGACCCCACCGCCTATGTGGAGGAGGGCCACGCCGCGGACCTCGAGGCCCGCACCCGCGCCTTCACCGTCTATCTCCCGGGCCAGAACGTCACCATGCTCCCCGAGCAGCTGGCCGACGACCTCTGCTCCCTGTGGGAGGGCCAGGAGCGGCCGGTGCTGGCCTGCACCCTGGTGGTGGAGGCCGACGGCAGCCTGGGCGACTACCGCTTCTTCGCCGCCACCGCCCGGTCCCACGCCAAGCTGGCCTATGATCGTGTCTCCGACTGGCTGGAGGGCCAGGGCGACTGGGCGCCCGAGGCGGCGATCGCCGAGCAGCTGCGCTGGCTGGCCGAACTGACCGAGGTCCGCAGCGCCTGGCGCCACGAGCATGCCCTGGTGTTCAAGGACCGCCCCGACTACGTTTTCGACCTGGACGAGGCCGGCAACGTGCTGGATATCCGTACCGAGGAGCGGCGCATTGCCAACCGCATGATCGAGGAGTCGATGATCGCCGCCAACGCCTGCTGCGCCCACCTGCTGGCGGAGCACGTGGGCCACGGCATCTTCAACGTGCACCGCGCCTTCGAGAATGACAAGGCCGAGGCGGCCCGCGACTTCCTGGCCAGCCAGGAGATCGAGGTGGCCCTGGAAGCCCTCACCGAGCTGCCGCGCTACAAGGAGCTCAAGCGCGAGCTCGAGGGCCGCGACGACGCCTGGCTCGACGCCCGCCTGCGCCGCTTCCAGGGCTTCACCAGCATGTCGGCCAAGCCCGGCCCGCACTTCGGCCTGGGCCTGCCCGCCTACGCCACCTGGACCTCGCCGATCCGCAAGTACGGCGACATGGTCAACCATCGCCTGATCAAGCGGGTGCTCAAGGGCGAGCAGGCGCCGGCCGAGGCCAGCGCCGCCCTCACCGAGCAGCTCACCGAGCGCCGCCGGCTCAACCGCATGGCCGAGCGCGACGTCAAGGACTGGCTCTACGTGCGCTACCTGGGCCCGGCCGCCGAGGCCCAGGAGAGCTTCGACGCCGAGATCATCGCCATCAACCGCGGCGGCATGCGCGTGCGCCTCACCGCCAACGGCGCCACCGCCTTCATCCCGGCCCCCATGATTCACAGCGATCGCGACAAGGTCGCCATCGACGACAAGGAGGGGCGCATCCAGGTGGAGAGCGAGGAGCGCTTCAAGCTGGGCGACCATATCCGCGTCGCGCTGGTCGAGGCCCGCGAGGAGACCCGCTCACTGGTGGGTCGTCCCAGCGAATAGCCGCCCTGCACGTCAACGCGCCAAGGCCCCGGAGTGCTCACCGGGGCCTTTTGCGTTGAGCCCGGCCCGCCCCGTGTGATTCGCCCGCCCCAGCGCTTTATGGCAAAGTTGGTGACTCAAGAACGATAACCCGGGCCCGCGAGATGCCCGCTCGAGCAAAGAGACCCCACACACATGGCAGCGCTTCTAGGCCTGCGCGGAAAATCCGTGGTGACGCTACTGCTGGCCTGCCTACTGGCCCTGATCCCCGCCGGCCTGATCGGCTGGAAGGCGATGGCCGACATTCACCGCCACTTCGCCCAGGCCTATGCGGAAAACTACACCCTGCTGCAGATGCAGCGGATCGTCGCCCCCGTCGCCCAGGAGCTGGCCCTGTCGCGGCGCCTCGCCGATTCGGTGGTCACCCGGGAGTGGCTGAGCCAGACCGACGACGACGAGCGTCAGGCGCGCTTTCTCGAGGAGGCCGAGGGATTTCGCCGGCAATTCACCAGTCGCGCCTACTTCATCGTCGACCATGCCAGCGGCGCCTACTACTTCAATGATGGTGACCCGACCGACAACCAGGCCCTGCCGACCTATCACCTGAGCCCGGAGGAGCCCGACGACGCCTGGTACTTCGACCTGATGGCCAGCAGCGCCAGTCACAACATCAACGTCAACGTCGACCGGACCCTGCAGCAGGCGATGATCTGGATCAACATCAAGGTGCAGGAGAACGGCGAGCCGCTGGGTCTGGCGGGGGGCAGCATCGACCTCAGCCAGTTCCTCGACCGCTTCATGCGCGATGCGCCGGCGGGGCTGCTGCCGATGATCGTCGATCACCGCGGGGCCATCCAGGTCCATCCCGACACCGCCCAGATCGCCTGGAGCTCCTTCAATACCGCCTCCGGCACCGAGGAAGGCCGGCACCTTCAGCACCTGGTGGGCGAGGCCCAGCGTGCCGAGATGACCCGTAGCCTCCGCGAGGCCATCCGCCGCCCCGGCAGCATTCACCATCTGGCAGTCGATTTCGAGGGGCGACCCAAGCTGCTGACCCTGGGCTACATTCCCGAGCTGCAGTGGGTGCTGGTCAGCGCCCTGGACACCGGTACGGCCCAGATCCTCGAGAGCCGCTGGCTGTGGACGCTGGTCGTCGCCCTGACGCTGATCCTCGGCACCCTGCTGCTGGCCTTCGCCTATGCCACCGAGCGCCTGATCCTGGCCCCCCTCAATCGCCTCAAGGCCTCGGCCCAGGCGATCGCCGGCGGGGACTACCGCTCCCAGCTGCCCACCGGCCGCGACGACGAGATCGGCGCCCTCTCCCAGGCCTTCTCGCGCATGGCCAACCAGGTGGAGCGCTACACCCGCGACCTGGAGGGGCAGGTGCGCGAGCGCACCCGGGACCTGGAGGCGGCCCATGCCCAGGTGGCCGCCGCCCATCAGCAGCTGGGCGACTCCATCCAGTACGCCAGCATCATCCAGCGCGCCATCCTGCCCGACCACCAGCTGGCCCAACGGCTCGGTCACCGCTACGGGGTGCTGTGGAAGCCCCGGGATACCGTGGGGGGCGACTTCTATGTGTTCCATGCCACCGAGCGCGGCTACCTGCTGGGCGTGGTGGACTGCGCCGGCCACGGCGTCCCGGGCGCCATGATGACCATGCTGGCCCGTGCGCTGATCGACCAGGCCATCGCCCAGCAGGGCGCCGAGGATCCCGCCGCCCTGCTCAGGGAGATCGACCGCCGGGGCCGCGAGCTGCTGCCCGCCGAGCGCCTGCCCTCCTCCATCGCCACCAACATGGACCTGGGGCTGGTGTGGGTCGACCCCGAGGCCGAGACGCTCATCTACGCCGGGGCCAAGATCGATCTGTATGCCAGCAACGGCGAGACGCTCACCCGCCTGCCGGCCAACAAGCGCGCCATCGGCCACCGCCGCCCGGGCCACTACGAGAACCAGCGGCTGACGCTACGCCCCGGCTGGAGCTATACCCTGTGCAGCGACGGTTTCCTCGACCAGGCCGGTGGCCGCCACGGCTTCGGTTTCGGCAACCCGCGCTTCGAGGCGCTGCTGCCGACCCAGGCCCAACGACCGCTGGAGGAGCAGATGGCGGCCTATGAGGCGGCCCTGCGCGCCCATCAGGGGGATCTCCCCCAGCGCGACGACATCACCCTGCTGGCCTTCCGCATCGAGCCGCTGGCCCCCGACCCACACCCGCCCCGAGAGGCGGGAGACACCCGCTGAGGAGAGCCCATGGACCTGTTGAGCATGCGGGAAAGCTACCAGCGAGAGCGCATCATGCTGTGCTTCAACGGCCCCATCTCGCGCAGCCTGATCGAGGAGATCGGCAAGGCGCTGCGCAACTACCTGGACACCCAGCAGGCGACGCCTTCGGCGGCCATGGATGTCTTCGCCGTCTATATCGAGATGACCCAGAACATCCGCCACTACGCCCGCCGCCAAGGCTATGACGAGACCCAGGCCTCGGCCACGGTGGCGGTGGCCCAGGATGCCGAGGGCCGCTACCTGGTGTCGGCGGGCAACCTGGTCGAGTCCGCCGACGGCGAGTGCCTGGTCGCCACCGTGGAGGCCCTCGCCCCGC
>NZ_CP071922.1:1575832-1599810 GCF_017584085.1 Halomonas sp. BM-2019 | reverse complement strand
AAAGTTTCTTTAGCCTGACCGCTATCATCTAATGGGGATCCTGACCGCCATGACCGCAGACCTCGATATCCCCGGTAGCCAGTCGACGCCCGCCATCCAGAGCAGCTGGCAGGCCGGTCGGCTGGCGATGCAGGGCGACTCCTACCCGGAAAACTCCTACGAACTCTTCGACCAGGTGATCGCCTGGGTGCGCCGTTTCCTGGACGAGGAGGCGCGCACCCTGCACCTGGACCTCGCCCTGGTCTATCTCAACACCAGCTCGGTGAAGGCCATGATGGACATCTTCGACCTGCTGGAGGAGGCCCACACTCGGGGCCGCGAGGTCTCGGTGGCGTGGCGCTACGACCCGTGCAACGAGCGCATCGCCGAGCTGGCCGACGAGTTCCGGGAGGACTGCAGCTATCCGTTTACCATCACCCCGGCGGAGACACCGGCATGACAGACCGGGACGAGCAGGCGCTCCTCGAGCGGGTCGAGGCGCTGCTGGCGGCGCCGGACCAAGGGGACCACCCGCTCCATGAGGCCCTGGCCGCCCTCCTTGCCCGGTATCGCCGCCAGCGGGAACAGCTGGAGCGGCTGATCAGCATCTCCGACCGCTACCAGCTGCTAGCCCTGGAGGCGCGCCAGGTGACCCAGAAGCGCTATGAGCGCGCCCTGCGCCGCCAGCAGAAGCTCTCGCGGATCTCCGACGGCTACCAGGCGATGATGCGCGAGCGCAATCGGGCACTGCACCAGGCCTCCACCCACGACCCCCTCACCCAGCTGGCCAACCGCCGACTGATCGACGAGCGGCTGCGCCAGCTCCAGGCCTCGGGGCGCTCCTACACCCTGGCCCTGCTGGACATCGATCACTTCAAGACCATCAACGACCGCCACGGTCACGATGTGGGCGACCGTCTGCTGGTGGCCATCGCCGACACCCTGCGTCAGTCGCTGCGCGAGTCAGACCTGTGCGGACGCTGGGGGGGTGAGGAGTTTCTGCTGATCTTCGCCGGGGCGCGCCTGGATGAAAGCTGGCGCATCGTCGAACGCCTGCGCGAGTCGGCCACTGCCGTCAGCGTGTGCCACGGCGGGGTCAGGCTGTCGGTCACGCTCAGCGCCGGCCTCAGCGAGCACCGCGAGGGGGAGAGCCACACCGAGACCCTGCGGCGCGCCGACCAGGCCCTGCTGCGGGCCAAGCGCGACGGCCGGGACCGCAGCCTGGCCGACGCCGTACGCTAACCGACCGCTCCGGCGGCGTCGGCCCTCGGGGCCCGTAACGCGAAACGGGCACCGAGGGTGCCCGTTTCACGTCATGCGCCGATGGCGAGATCGCGGCTTACCAGCCGGTCACGGCCTTCAGGGCATCGCCGATCTCGGCCAGGGAGCGCACGGTCTTCACCCCGGCGTCCTCGAGGGCGGCGAACTTCTCGTCCGCGGTGCCCTTGCCACCGGAGATGATCGCACCGGCGTGGCCCATGCGCTTGCCCGGAGGGGCGGTCACACCGGCGATGTAGGAGACCACCGGCTTGGAGACGTTGGCCTTGATGTAGGCGGCCGCCTCTTCCTCGGCAGTGCCGCCGATCTCGCCGATCATCACGATCGCCTCGGTGGCCGGGTCCTTCTCGAACATCTCGAGGATGTCGATGAAGTTGGAGCCCGGGATCGGGTCACCGCCGATGCCCACGCAGGTGGACTGGCCGAAGCCATGGTCGGTGGTCTGCTTGACCGCCTCATAGGTCAGGGTGCCGGAGCGCGACACGATACCGACCTTGCCCGGCTTGTGGATATGGCCCGGCATGATGCCGATCTTGCTCTCGCCAGGGGTGATCACGCCCGGGCAGTTCGGGCCGATCAAACGCACGCCCAGCTCGTCGCACTTCACCTTGACATCGAGCATGTCCAGCGTCGGGATGCCCTCGGTGATGCAGACGATCAGCTTGATGCCGGCATTGGCGGCCTCCAGGATGGAGTCCTTGCAGAATGGGGCCGGCACGTAGATCACGCTGGCCTCGGCGCCGGTCTGCTCCACGGCTTCCTTGACGGTGTTGAACACCGGCAGGCCCAGGTGCTCCTGGCCGCCCTTGCCCGGGGTCACGCCGCCGACCATCTGGGTGCCGTAGGCGATCGCCTGTTCGGAGTGGAAGGTCCCCTGGCCGCCGGTGAAGCCCTGGCAGATGACCTTGGTGTTCTTGTCGATCAGGATACTCATTACTTGCCCTCCGCTGCCTTGACAACCTGCTGAGCCGCATCGGTCAGGCTGGTCGCAGCGATGATGTTCAGACCACTGGAGGCCAGCTTCTCGGCGCCCAGCTCGGCGTTGGTGCCTTCCAGGCGCACCACGACCGGCACGTTGACGCCGACCTGCTCGACGGCACCGATGATGCCCTCGGCGATCATGTCGCAGCGCACGATGCCGCCGAAAATGTTGACCAGCACGGCCTTCACGTTATCGTCGGAGAGGATCAGCTTGAACGCTTCGGCCACGCGCTCCTTGGTGGCGCCGCCGCCCACGTCCAGGAAGTTGGCCGGGGATCCGCCGTGCAGGTTGACGATGTCCATGGTGCCCATGGCCAGACCGGCGCCGTTGACCATGCAGCCGATGTTGCCGTCCAGCGCCACATAGTTGAGCTCCCACTCGGCCGCCTCGGCTTCACGCTCGTCCTCCTGGGAGGGGTCGCGCATCGCCTGCAGGTCCGGGTGACGATAGAGGGCGTTGCTGTCCAGGTTGATCTTGGCGTCGAGGCAGTGCAGGTTGCCCTCGTTGGTGATCACCAGGGGGTTGATCTCGAGCAGCGCCAGATCCTTGTCGTGGAACAGCTTGGAGAGACCCAGGAAGACCTTGGTGAACTGCTTCACCTGGTCGCCCTTGAGGCCCAGCGCGAAGGCCAGCTCGCGGGCCTGGTAGGGCTGGGCGCCCACCAGTGGATCGATCTCCGCCTTGAGGATCTTCTCGGGGGTCTCCTCGGCGACCTTCTCGATCTCGACGCCGCCCTCGGTGGAGGCCATGAACACCACGCGACGGGTGGCACGGTCGACCACGGCGCCCAGGTAGAGCTCCTCGGCGATATCGGTGCAGTTCTCGACCAGGATCTTGGCGACCGGCTGGCCGTTGGCATCCGTCTGGTAGGTCACCAGGTTCTTGCCCAGCCACTGCTCGGCGAAGGCCTGGGCCTCTTCCGGGCTCTTGATCAGCTTGACGCCGCCGGCCTTGCCGCGGCCACCGGCGTGGACCTGGGCCTTGACGACCCACATCTCGCCGCCGATCTTGCGGCAGGCTTCGGCAGCTTCTTCGGGGGTGTCGACGGCGAAGCCCTTGGACACCGGCAGACCGTAGTCGGCAAACAGCTGTTTGCCCTGATACTCGTGAAGGTTCATCGATTCATGCCATTGGTTGCATGTGACTCGAACGGTGATCCGGTCTCGCCTGCGGGCGGACGTCCGGGACCACCACCGTCCCTTCCGATGCATCGCCGGAAGGGGCGCGCCGCCCGAGAGGGGCGGCGCTCGTTGTGCGACTTACTTGCGCTTCTTGCGGTTGGCCATATGGATGGCATGGCCTTCCACGGCGAGCGCCGCTTCGTGCACCGCCTCCGACATGGTCGGGTGCGCATAGCAGGTCAGCGCCAGATCCTCGGCGCTGGAGCCGAACTCCAGGGCGATCACGCCCTGGGCGATCATCTCGCCGGCATGCTGGCCGACGATATGCAGGCCCAGCACGCGGTCGGTCTCGGCATCGGCGATGATCTTGGCCTGGCCCTCTGTGGCGTTGTTGGCCATGGCGCGGCCGCTGGCGGCGAAGGGGAAGGCGCCGGTCTTGACCTCGATGCCCTTGGCCTTGGCCTCCTGCTCGGTCAGGCCGACCCAGGCCACCTCGGGGAAGGTATAGATGACGTTGGGGATGGCGTCGTAGTTCATCTCCGCCTTGTGGCCGGCGATGATGTCGGCGACCATGATGCCCTCTTCGGAGGCCTTGTGGGCCAGCATGGGGCCGCGCACGCAGTCGCCGATGGCATAGACGCCCGGCACGCTGGTGCGGCACTGATCGTCGACGTGGATAAAGCCGCGCTCGTCCAGGTCGATGCCCAGGCCGTCTGCCACCACACCCTGGGTATAGGGCTTGCGGCCGACGCAGACGATCAGTTTGTCGAAGGTCATCTCCTGGTCGCCGTCACCATCGGTGTACAGGACGACCACTTCCTGGCCCTTGACCTCGGAGCCGGTGACGCGGGCGCCCAGCTTGATGGCCAGGCCCTGCTTCTTGAGCAGCTTCTGGGTCTCCTTGGCGATGGCGGCATCGACCATCGGCAGGAAGCTGTCCATGGCCTCGAGCACGGTGACCTCGCTACCCAGGCGGCTCCACACGCTGCCCAGCTCCAGGCCGATGACGCCGGCACCGATCACGCCGAGGCGCTTCGGAGTCTCGGTGAACTCCAGGGCGCCGGTGGAATCGACGATGATGTCCTCGGTCAGCGGGGTGGGCGGGATCTCCACCGGCACGGAGCCGGCGGCGATGATGATGCTGTCCGCCTCATAGGTGGTGGCCTTGCCGTCCTGATCGGTGACCTCGACCTGCTTGGCGCCGGTCACCTTGCCGGTGCCCTCGATACCGGTCACGCCGTTGGCCTTGAACAGGCCGGCGATGCCACCGGTGAGGTTCTTCACGATCTTGTCCTTGCGGGCGATCATCTTCTTGACGTCCATCTGGACGTCGCCGGCCTGGATGCCCATGTCGGCGAAGTCGTGCTTGGCCTCGACGAACTTATGGGAGGCCTCGAGCAGCGCCTTGGAAGGGATGCAGCCGACGTTGAGGCAGGTGCCACCGAAGACGACCTTGCCTTCCTTGCCGATCCACTTCTCGACGCAGGCGGTCTTCAGGCCCAGCTGGGCGGCGCGGATGGCGGCCACGTAGCCGCCGGGGCCCGCGCCGATCACGATCACATCAAACTTGTCAGCCATATTGGCTCCCGTAGCGTGTCTTAAGTTCAGGCTCCGCCGGGATCTTCCGGCGGGTCGTCCGTTAGATGTCCAGCAGCAGTCGCGCCGGATCCTCGAGCAGTTCCTTGATGGTCACCAGGAACTGTACTGCGTCCTTGCCGTCGATCATGCGGTGGTCGTAGGAGAGCGCCAGGTACATCATCGGGCGAATCTCGACCTTGCCGTTCACCGCCATGGGACGCTCCTGGATCTTGTGCATGCCCAGGATGGCGGTCTGCGGCGGGTTGAGGATCGGCGTAGACATCAGCGAGCCAAAGATGCCGCCGTTGGTGATGGTGAAGGTGCCGCCCTGCATCTCATCGATGCCGAGCTTGCCGTCACGCGCCCGCTTGCCGAAGTCGACGATGCCCTTCTCGACATCGGCGATCTTCATGCTGTCGGTGTCGCGCAGCACCGGGACGACCAGGCCACGGTCGGTGGAGACCGCCACGCCGATGTCCTGGTAGCCGTGGTAGACGATGTCGGTGCCGTCGATGGAGGCGTTGACGTCCGGGAAGCGCTTGAGCGCCTCGGAGGCCGCCTTGACGAAGAAGCCCATGAAGCCGAGCTTGACGTCGTGGGCCTTGACGAAGCTGTCCTTGTACTGGGCACGCAGGTCCATCACCGCGCCCATGTCCACCTCGTTGTAGGTGGTCAGCATGGCGGCGGTCTGCTGGGCCTGGACCAGGCGCTTGGCGATGGTCTGGCGCAGGCGGCTCATCGGCACGCGCTTCTCGGGGCGCTCGCCCTCGACGGCCGGCGCGGCGGCAGCGGCCTTGGCGGCGCTGCCGGACGCCGGCTTGGCCGCCTTCTTCGCGCTGCCCGCCTTGATCGCCTTCTGCACGTCCTCCTTGAGGATGCGCCCACCCTTGCCGGTGCCCTCGATGGCGCTGACGTCGAGATCGTGCTCGGCGACCAGCTTGCGCGCCGCCGGGGCAAGGATCTTGTCCCCCACCTGCTCGTCACTGGCGCCGTCGTCGGCGGAGGCGGCCGGCGTCTCGTCGGCGGAGGTGTCGGCTGCACCGCCGGCGCCCTCGCTGAAGATCGCCAGCACCGCCTCGGACGCGACCTGGCTGCCCTCCTCGGCCTTGATCTCGGCCAGGGCACCGTCGGCGGGGGCGACCACCTCGAGGACCACCTTGTCGGTCTCGATGTCGGCCAGCACCTCGTCGCGCTTGACCGCCTCGCCCACCTTCTTGTGCCAGGTGGCCACGGTGCCCTCCTGGATGGATTCGGGGAAGGTCGGCGCCTTCACCTCGTGCCGCTTACCGCCGCCGGCGGCCTTCTTCTCGGCCTTGGCGTCGCTCTTCTGGTCGGCCTTGGCGTCGCTCTTCTTGGCGCCGCCAGCGGCCTTGCCCTCGCCGATTCGGCCCAGCACCTGTTCGGACTCGACGGTGTCGCCCTCCTCGGCGAGCACCTCGGAGAGGGTGCCGGCTTCCGGTGCCAGCACCTCCAGCACGACCTTGTCAGTCTCGATCTCGACGATCAGCTCATCGCGCGCGACGCTGTCACCGGCCTGCTTGTGCCAGGCGGCCACGCTGCCCTCGGCAACGGATTCCGGAAAGGTGGGTGCCTTGATCTCGGTAGCCATGTCGTTTCCCTTGTATGTTCTCTCTCGTCCCGATGGCGCGCCTTACAGATTGAAGGCGTCTTCCACCAGCTGGCGCTGCTGTTCGATGTGCACGGACATGTAGCCCGCGGCGGGTGCGGCAGAGGCCGGACGGCCGGTGAACTTGAGCCCCCCCCCCAGGTTGTTCTTGATCATGTCGGCCACGGCCCGCATATGATGCTGGCTCGGGTACCAGGCCCCCTGGTTGAGCGGCTCCTCCTGGCACCACACCACGTCCTGGACATTGACATAGGCCTTGAGCGCCTCGAAGAGCTCCTCCTTGGGGAAGGGGTAGAGCTGTTCGATGCGCAGGATGGCGACATCCTGGCGGTTGTTCTCCTCACGCCAGGCGGCCAGGTCGTAGTAGACCTTGCCGGCACACAGGATGATGCGCTCGACGCTGTTCGGGTCACGCTCGCCCTGGTCCGGCAGCACCATTTGGAAGTGCCCGCTGGCCAGCTGGTCGAGGCTGGAGATCGCCTCCTTGTGGCGCAGCAGGCTCTTGGGTGACATCACCACCAGCGGCTTGCGCAGCTTGCGGATCACCTGGCGACGCAGCAGGTGGAAGATCTGCGCCGGGGTGGTCGGCACGCAGACCTGCATGTTGTGCTCGGCGCACAGCTGCAGGAAGCGTTCCAGGCGGGCCGAGGAGTGCTCGGGGCCCTGGCCCTCGTAGCCGTGAGGCAGCAGCATGGTGAGGCCGCACAGCCGTCCCCACTTGGTCTCTCCGGAGGAGATGAACTGGTCGACCACCACCTGGGCGCCGTTGAAGAAGTCCCCGAACTGAGCTTCCCAGATCACCAGGTCGTTGGGCGCGGTGGTTGCATAGCCGTATTCGAAGGCCAGCACCGCCTCCTCGGAAAGGAAGGAGTCGTGGATGGTGAAGGTCGGCTGGCCGTCGCTCATGTGCTGCAGGGGCACGTAGCTGGTGCCGTCCTTCTGGTTGTGCACCACCGCATGACGATGGGAGAAGGTGCCACGGCCGACGTCCTGGCCGGTGATGCGCACCGGGTGCCCCTCGTCGAGCAGGGTGGCATAGGCCAGGGTCTCGGCGAAGCCCCAGTTCAGGGGCATGCCGCCGGCCTGCATCTTGCGGCGATCCTCGTAGATCTTGGCGACCTGGCGCTGGACCTCGACCCCGTCGGGAACCTCGCACATCTTGCCGGCCAGGCGCTGCAGGCGCTTCATCTCCACCGAAGTGTCGGCATAGCCGGTCCACTCGTGGCCGAGATAGGGCTTCCAGTCGACGTAGAGCGAGGTGTTGGGCTGCTTGACCAGGGCGTTGGCCACATGGTTGCCCGCCAGCAGGTCCTCGCGGTAGGTCTCGATCATCCCCTTGGCCGCCTCCTCGCTCAGCACGCCCTGGGCGACCAGGCGGTCGGCATAGATGGCGCGCGAGGAGGGGTGGTCCTTGATCTTCCGGTACATCAGCGGCTGGGTACCGCTCGGTTCGTCGGCCTCGTTGTGGCCACGGCGCCGGTAGCAGACCAGGTCGATCACCACGTCCTTCTTGAACTGCTGGCGGTAGTCCAGCGCCACCTGGGTGGCGTGCAGCACCGCGTCGGGGTCGTCGCCGTTGACGTGGAAGATCGGCGCCTGAACCATCTTGGCGATGTCGGTACAGTACTCGGTGGAGCGCGTATCCAGCGGGTTGGAGGTGGTGAAGCCGACCTGGTTGTTGATCACGATATGGATCGTGCCACCGGTCTTGTAGGCGCGGGTCTGGGACATCTGGAAGGTCTCCATGACCACGCCTTGGCCGGCGAAGGCGGCATCGCCATGGACGTTGATCGGCAACACCTTGGTGCCATCGCTGTCGTCGCGGCGATCCTGGCGGGCGCGCACCGAGCCCTCGACCACCGGCGAGACGATCTCCAGGTGGGAGGGGTTGAAGGCCAGCGCCAGATGCACTTCCCCGCCCGGGGTCATGACGTTGGAGCTGAAGCCCTGGTGGTACTTGACGTCGCCGGAGCCGCGCTCGATCAGCTTCTTGCCATCGAACTCGTCGATCAGCTCGGAGGGGTTCTTGCCGAGGATATTGACCAGCAGGTTGAGGCGGCCGCGGTGGGCCATGCCGATGACCACTTCCTTGACGCCGTAGCCGCCGCCGCGCTGGATCAGCTCGTCCATCATGGGAATGAAGGACTCGCCGCCCTCCAGGCCGAAGCGCTTGGTGCCCGGGTACTTGGAAGCCAGGTAGTTCTCCAGGCCCTCGGCCGCAGTCAACCGCTCGAGAACATGCTTGCGCACCTCATCGCTGTACTTGGGGGCGCTACGCACCGACTCGAAGCGCTGCTGCAGCCAGCGCTTCTCCTCGGTGTCGACGATGTGCATGATCTCGCAGCCGATGGAGCGGCAGTAGGTCTGCTCCAGCGCCTCGACGATATCCCTGAGCGGGGCACGATCCAGGCCCAGGAAGAAGGAACCGGTCTGGAACTCGGTATCCATGTCGCTCTTGGAGAGCTGATGAAAGGAGAGGTCGAGGTCGGGAACCGGCTGCTGGGCGCGCAGGCCGAGCGGATCGATATTGGCCTTCTGGTGGCCGCGGAAGCGGTAGGCGTTGATCAGCTGCAGGACCCTGACCTGCTTCCTGCTCTCTTCGCTGTCGGGCGCGGCCGGTGCCAGGGCGGTGCGGCGCGCTCGTCCAAGCTGGTAGAACTGATCACGAATCGGGGCGAGGGGAACGTCGTGGGAGGCGCTGCCTTCGGGGCGCGGCAACTGATCGAAGTAGTTGCGCCACTCGTCGGGGACAGCTGCGGGATCTTCGAGGTACTGCTCGTAGAGCGCTTCCACATAGTGAGCGTTACTGCCACTGACGTGTGACGAGCGCCACATCAACTCCATTATGCCTTGTTGCATCTCTCGGTCACCCTGCACTGATGGGGTGGTATCGGCGTCACCGCGACGCGGCCACGGCGACATCGGTGGTGCCCCGCCGGCAAGGGGCATCTGCATCATCCGGCGCCTCCGGCGAGTGGCCGAAAGCCTTGAATTCGATGCTTAGGAGCCGGTACCCAAGGCACCGGCTCCTGACACTGCTGTGCCGCTGGCAACCGGCTGCGACGGCGCGTCGCAGCCGGTTGCCGGGGGCCATGATAGCAAGCCCGCGGCCACGATTTAAGTGGCGTTGGCCAGCAACATCTCGCGGATCTTGCCGATCGCGCGAGTCGGGTTCAGCCCCTTCGGACAGACCGCCACGCAGTTCATGATGCCGCGGCAGCGAAAGACGCTGAACGGGTCCTCGAGCTCGGCCAGGCGCTCGCGGGTAGCGGTGTCGCGGGAGTCTGCCAGGAAGCGGTAGGACTGCAGCAGGCCGGCCGGCCCGACGAACTTGTCCGGGTTCCACCAGAACGACGGACAGGAGGTCGAGCAGCAGGCGCACAGGATGCACTCATAGAGCCCATCCAGCTTGTCGCGATCCTCCGGCGACTGCAGGCGCTCGATGGCCGGCGCCGGAGTGTCGTTCTGCAGGTAGGGCTGAATGCGCTCGTACTGCTTGTAGAACAGCCCCATGTCGACCACCAGGTCACGAATGACCGGCAGACCGGGCAGCGGACGCAGCACCAGCTTGTTGTCCTTGACCACCTCGGAGAGCGGGGTGATGCAGGCCAGGCCGTTCTTGCCGTTCATGTTCATGCCGTCGGAGCCGCACACGCCCTCCCGACAGCTGCGACGATAGGCCAGGCCGTTGTCCTGCTCCTTCGTCATGTGCAGGACGTCCAGCACCATGACATCGCGGCCCTGGGTGTCGACCTGGAACTCCTGCATGTAGGGCGCGGAGTCGGTTTCCGGGTTGTAGCGGTAGATGGATACCTGAAGCATCGTGACTCACCCTCGTAGTTGCTGAGTTAGTAGGTGCGGACTTTCGGCTCGAAGGTGTCGACGGTCTTGGGAGCGAAGTTGACGTCGCGCTTGCCGACCTTCTTATCAGCCGGGAAGTAGAGCGAGTGCTTCAGCCAGTTGACGTCATCACGGTCCGGGTAGTCGTAGCGGGAATGGGCGCCACGGCTCTCCTTGCGCTCCAGCGCCGCGATGGCGGTCGCCTCGGCCACTTCCATCAGGTTGTCCAGCTCGAGGGCCTCGACACGAGCGGTGTTGAAGGCGTTGGACTTGTCAGGCAGGTGAGCGTTGGCGATCCGCTCACGCAGCTCGGCCAGCTTCTTGACGCCCTCGACCATGTTCTTCTCCTCACGGAACACACCGAAGGAGTTCTGCATGATGCTCTGCAGCTCACGCTTGAGTTCCGGCACGGTCTCGCCGCCGCTGGACTCGTTCCAGCGCGTCATGCGCTTCATGGCCGATTCGATATCGGACTCGGAGGCGTCGAGGTAGTGGATGCCCTCGTTGAGCGCGCCCTCGATGAACATGCCGGCCGCACGACCGAAGACCACCAGGTCGAGCAGCGAGTTACCGCCCAGGCGGTTGGCCCCGTGAACCGAGACGCAGGCCGCCTCGCCGCAGGCGAACAGCCCGTTGATGATGCGGTCATTGCCGTCGGCATCCTGCATGATCGCCTGACCGTGCACGTTGGTCGGAATCCCGCCCATCATGTAGTGGCAGGTCGGCACCACCGGGATCGGCTCCTTGGCCGGATCCACGTGGGCGAAGGTCTTGGAAAGCTCGACGATACCGGGCAGACGCTTGCCGAGGACCTCCTCGCCCAGATGATCCAGCTTGAGGAAGACGTGGTCGCCGTGCTCGCCGCAGCCGCGGCCTTCCAGAATCTCCATGACCATGGAGCGCGCGACCACGTCGCGGCCGGCCAGGTCCTTGGCGTTAGGGGCATAACGCTCCATGAAGCGCTCGCCATCCTTGTTCACCAGGTAGCCACCCTCGCCGCGGCAGCCCTCGGTCACCAGGGTGCCCGCACCGTAGATGCCGGTCGGGTGGAACTGCCACATCTCCATGTCCTGCATCGGGAAGCCGGCGCGCAGCGCCATGCCGATGCCGTCGCCGGTATTGATCAGGGCGTTGGTGGTGGAGGCATAGATACGCCCGGCCCCGCCGGTGGCCAGCACGGTGGCCTTGGACTTGACGTGAACGACCTCGCCGGTCTCGATGTCCATGGCAATACAGCCCACCACGTCACCGTTGGCATTCTTGACCAGATCCACCGCATACCACTCGTTGAGGAAGGTGGTCTTGTTCTTCAGGTTATTCTGATAGAGGGTGTGAAGCAGGGCGTGACCGGTGCGGTCGGCCGCGGCGCAGGTCCTGGCCGCCTGGCCGCCGGCACCGAACTCCTTGGACTGACCGCCAAACGGGCGCTGGTAGATGCGGCCGTTGTCGAAGCGGGAGAACGGCAGGCCCATGTGCTCGAGTTCGAAGACCGCCTTGGGGCCCTCGGAGCACATGTACTCCGCCGCGTCCTGGTCGGCAATGTAGTCCCCGCCCTTGACGGTATCGTACATGTGCCAGCGCCAGTCATCGTTGGGGTCGGCGGAGGCGATGGCACAGGTGATGCCACCCTGGGCCGAAACGGTGTGTGAGCGGGTCGGGAAGACCTTGGAGAGCACGGCGGTCTTCTTGCCGGACTTGGCCAG
The DNA here is from genome assembly GCF_017584085.1 of Halomonas sp. BM-2019. Taxonomy (NCBI): domain Bacteria; kingdom Pseudomonadati; phylum Pseudomonadota; class Gammaproteobacteria; order Oceanospirillales; family Halomonadaceae; genus Halomonas; species Halomonas sp. BM-2019. Next base: position 1,587,702 of record NZ_CP071922.1, on the reverse strand, counting down.
CTCGAGGGCGGCACGCAGGCCAGCACCGCCACCGCCGATGATGATGGCGTCGAAAGACAGGCTACGCAGGTTGGACATGAATCAGGCTCCCCACAGAATCTGAATGCCCCAGACCAGGAACACGAAGATGGCCAGGATGATGATGGTCTGGACGCCGAGGCGAATACCGGTCGGCTTGAGGTAGTCGGTGGTCACGGTCCACAGGCCCACCCAGGCATGGGCCGCCAGGGACACGAAGGCCAGCAGCGAGAAGATGCGCATCCAGGTCTGGGCGAACAGGCCACTCCAGGTGACATAGTCGAGACCCGGATTGAACAACAGGTAGAGAACGATGAAGAGAGTGTAGAGAGCCAGAATGACGGCCGAGACGCGCTGGATCAGCCAGTCGGACAGACCGCTGCGTCCGAAATTCGTGATATTGGTTACCATACCCAGACTCCTGCCAGAATGATCAGGACCGCACTCACCACCACGGTGATCTGCGCCTTCTTGAGGCCACCCTCGAGGGTCACGCCGATATCCAGGTCCATCAGCAGGTGTTTGATGCCCGCCACGAAGTGGAAGGCGAGTGCCGACAGCAGCCCCCAGGCAATCAGCTTGGCCAGGACGTTGTTGGCCAGGGCATCACTCACCGCCGCGAAGCCGGCCGGAGAGGAGAGCGACTTGCTCAGCGCCCAGAAGGCGAAGATCAGGCCGACAAACAGGATGATGCCGGTAATCCGGTGGGTGATGGAGGTCAGGGCGGGAAGTGGAAACTGTATCGTGGACAGATCCAGATTTACGGGTCGTTTGCTATTCACGGCTCTCTACACACTCTCTATGGCCCGCTCTATGACAGGTCGGGCATGGCCCGAGCGGGCGGTGGTTTCGGGAAGGACGCGGTCGTTGCCGGTGACGGCAAGACCGCCTGTTCCTGCCAGTCGCGCGGGGTGGATTATAGGGACATGGCCAGCCCATGACAAACGAACCGGCGGCCAACTAGACCATGGTGCAAAGGCGGTCGACAGCCAGTCACCCTGGCCACGGCGCACCCTGCCGCCCCGCGCGCACTGGCATGGTGCACAGCACCATTACTTATACGAAACCATTACAGAAATATCCACCTTGCAAAGGTATGCAGTCGCCATGGGCTAATTGACAATCGCTGGAACGCTTCTATAGTGGGCTGACCTTTTTCGCCGGCAATCGCTGCAAACTCGCCAGTGAAATAATGACTTAACGCCCCATCACGAACTCGAGAGGAGGCCTCCATGGCTGACAGGAAAGCGACGCTTACGGTAGACGGTCTGGAGAAGACGATCGAACTGCCTGTCTATTCGGGCACCCTGGGCCCGGATGTGATCGACGTGCGCGGGCTGGGTGCCGAGGGCCTGTTCACCTACGACCCCGGCTTCATGGCCACCTCCTCCTGCCAGTCTGCCATCACCTATATCGATGGCGGCAAGGGCGTGCTGTTGCATCGCGGCTACCCGATCGGCCAGCTGGCCAAGGAGTCCAACTTCGTCGAGACGTGCTACCTGCTGCTGTTCGGCGAGCTTCCGACCGATGAGCAGTACGCCGACTTCGAGTCGCGGGTCCGCAACCACACCATGGTTCACGACCAGATCATCAACTTCTTCAAGGGCTTCCGTCGTGACGCCCACCCCATGTCGATCATGTGCGGCGTGGTTGGCGGCCTGGCGGCCTTCTACCATGACCATATGGACATCACCGTGGAGGAGGACCGCATCATCAGCGCGATCCGCCTGATCGCCAAGATGCCGACCATCGCGGCCATGTCCTACAAGTACAATGTGGGACAGCCATTCAACTACCCCCGCAACGACCTGAGCTACTCCGAGAACTTCCTCTACATGATGTTCAGCACCCCGTGCGAGGAGTACAAGATCAACCCGGTCTACGCCAAGGCCATGGACCGCATCTTCATGCTGCACGCCGACCACGAGCAGAACGCCTCCACCTCCACGGTGCGACTGGCGGGCTCTACTGGCGCCAACCCCTTCGCCTGCATCAGTGCCGGCATCGCGGCTCTCTGGGGCCCGGCCCACGGTGGCGCCAACGAGGCGGTGCTCAAGATGCTCGACGAGATCGGCGACGACTCCGAAGAGAACATCCAGCGCTTCATCGACAAGGCCAAGGACAAGGACGACCCCTTCAAGCTGATGGGCTTCGGCCACCGCGTCTATCGCAACTTCGATCCCCGCGCCAAGGTGATGAAGGAGACCTGCGACGAGGTGCTGGCCGAGCTGGGCCTGGCCGACGACCCGCAGCTCAAGATCGCCAAGCGCCTCGAGCAGATCGCCCTGGAGGACGACTACTTCGTCGAGCGCAAGCTCTACCCCAACGTCGACTTCTACTCCGGCATCATCCTCAAGGCCATGGGCATCCCGACCAACATGTTCACCGTGATCTTCGCGGTGTCCCGCACCATCGGCTGGATCTCCCACTGGCACGAGATGCTCAGCGACAGCTACAAGATCGGCCGTCCGCGTCAGCTCTATACCGGGCATACCCAGCGCGACTATCCTGCCAAGTAAGCAGCCGGCAGGCAGCGGGCCTTCCGCGCCCGACACCAGAGAGCCGCCTTCGGGCGGCTCTCTGCGTCATGGCCAGCAGGTACCCGCAACTCCGCCCCCGTGACTCCGATATCCCCCACAACTCAAATCCTCCAAAACAGGGAGCAGTCAGGATGAGCAAGACTATTTCGACGGTCGCCTTTATCGGACTGGGCGTGATGGGCCACCCCATGGCCCGCCACCTGGCCCGCGCCGGCCTGACCGTTCGCGTCTTCAACCGCACCGAGGCCCGCGCCGAGGCCTGGTCCGCCGAATACGGCGGCAGCCACCACCCCACCCCGCGGGAGGCCGCCGCCGGCGCCGACCTGGTACTGGTCTGTGTGGGCAATGACAATGACGTGCGCCAGGTCACCACCGGCACCGACGGCGTCCTTGCAGGCATGGCCGAGGGCGGCCTGCTGGTGGACCACACCACGGCGTCGGCGGAGCTCGCCGAGGAGTTGGACGCCGCCTGCCGTGAACGCGGCATCGGGTTCCTCGACGCCCCGGTCTCCGGCGGCCAGCAGGGCGCCGAGAACGGGGCACTTACCATCATGTGCGGCGGCAATGATGCCGACTTCACTCGCGCGGAACCCGTGCTCACCCACTACGGCCGTGCCGTGACCCTGATGGGCCCGGCGGGCAGCGGCCAGCTGACCAAGATGGTCAACCAGATCTGCATCGCCGGTCTCGTCCAGGGACTGGCCGAGGGGCTGCACTTTGCCGAACAGGCCGGCCTGGACCAGCAACGCGTGATCGACGTCATCTCCCAGGGCGCCGCCGGCTCCTGGCAGATGGAGAACCGTCACGCCACCATGATCGAGGACGAGTACGAGCACGGCTTCGCCGTGGACTGGATGCGCAAGGACCTGGGCATCTGCCTGGAGCAGGCGCGGCGCCTGCAGGCCCGCCTGCCGGTGACCGCCCTGGTCGACCAGTTCTATGGCGATGTCCAGGCGATGGGCGGCGGCCGCTGGGATACTTCCTCGCTGTTGCGTCGCCTGCGCGCCGTCGGCCGCTGAACGGCCTCGGGCGGCGCCGGGGCGCCGCCCCCATCCCACCCCCTCCCCAGGGTCTGTTTCGTCTTGACAAACCCCAGACTCGAGCCCACTGCCCGCCCCGATCCGTTGTCCACACATTCTGTGGATAAAGCTGTTCACAACCGTTCGAAAAGGCCACCCAATCGCCATAAACAGGGGGCCCGGCTTAGATTGGTCAATTTTTGACCTCTTTTAAGACATTGATTTTAATGGGTTTAATCAAAATCCCCGCGATTGCGGTGAGTTGCGTGACGGCTGTGCACAGCTCGCGTCGCCAACGCGCCGAGAGTGGACAAGTCAAGGGGATGTCAAGCCGAAAAGGGGATAAGAAGCAGCCTGCTGCAGCACTCGAGACCAGGCGGGCAAGGGAGTGCCCGGAGACGACAAAGGCGCCCGCAAACAGGCGCCTCTGGAGTGCGGTCGTCGCCTCGGCGACGAGACCGGAAGAGTGGCGTCCCATAGGGGGTTCGAACCCCTGTTCCCGCCGTGAAAGGGCGGTGTCCTAGGCCACTAGACGAATGGGACGCAGAGTGTCGATCAGTGCAGGTATGGTGGAGCCTAGCGGGATCGAACCGCTGACCTCGACACTGCCAGTGTCGCGCTCTCCCAGCTGAGCTAAGGCCCCGCGCCCTGAAGACGAGTCGTATAGTACTGATTCACCTCGCCTTCGTCAACAGGGAAAACATCATTTATTGCAGCTCGCGGTACTCTTTCTCGAAGCGCTTGGCCTGCTTCTTGGAGACGCCGCCCAGCACCTCGATGGCGTGGCGCAGCCGCGCCCGGGTCATGTCGGAGCCGAGGATGGCCATGGCATCCATCACCGAGGTGCTGGCTGTGGAGCCGGTAATGGCGATGAACACCGGAGCCAGGAACTCCTTCATCTTCAGGTCGAAGTGGCCGGCCAGGGCCTTGACCTCGGCCAGCAGGGTCTCCTTGTGCCAGGCCGGCACGACCTCGAAGCGCCATACCAGGAACTGCAGCAGCTTGAGCAGGTCTTCGCGGCCCAGCTTGACGGCGTCGAAGCTCTCCTCGCCGATGCGCGGCAGCCCCGAGAAGAAGTGGCCAGCCAGGGGCACCACCTCGGAGAGGGTCTCCACCCGCGGGCGCACCTGGGGCAGGATCTCCTTCACGTAGCGCTCGTTGAAGGCCCACGCCATCAGGGCCCTGAGGAAGGCGTCGTCGTCGAGCTCCTCGCGGATATAGAGGCCGTTGAGCCAGGTGAGCTTCTCCAGGTCGAAGACCGGCCCCCCGAGCGAGACCCGCTGGATATCGAAGTGGGCCATCATCTCGTCGAGGCTGAACTTCTCGCGCTCGTCGGGCATCGACCAGCCCATGCGGCCCAGGTAGTTGATCACCGCCTGGGGCAGGAAGCCCATGCGCCGGTAGTAGTTGATGGAGGTCGGATTCTTGCGCTTGGAGAGCTTCGACTTGTCGGGGTTGCGCAGCAGCGGCATATGGCAGAGCTCGGGCATCTCCCAGCCGAAGTACTCGTAGAGCAGCTGGTGCTTGGGCGCCGAGTTGATCCACTCCTCGCCGCGCAGCACATGGGTGATGCCCATCAAGTGGTCGTCCACCACGTTGGCCAGGTGGTAGGTGGGCATGCCGTCGGACTTGAGCAGCACCTGGGCATCCACCTGGGCCCAGTCCACCTCGATGGTGCCGCGCAGCATGTCCTGGATCACGCAGGTGCCGCTACCGGGGACCTGCATGCGCACCACATAGGGCCAGCCCTCCTGCTCGCGACGCGCCTGCTCGCCGGCGGGCAGGGCCAGGTCGGACGGCTTGAGCGCCAGGTGCATGCCGGCGGCCTTGCGCGCCTCGCGCAGCGCGTCGAGCTCCTCGCTGGTGCGGTAGCACTTGAAGGCGTGCCCCGCCTCGATCAGCTGGCGGGCGTACTCGGCGTAGAGGTCGCCGCGCTCGCTCTGACGATAGGGGCCATGGGGGCCGCCCACGTCGGGGCCCTCGTCCCAGTCCAGGCCCAGCCAGCGCAATGAGTCGAGGATCATCTGCTCGGACTCGGGGGTCGAGCGCACCCGGTCGGTGTCCTCGATGCGCAGGATGAACTGGCCGCCGTGCTGGCGGACAAAGCAGAGGTTGAACAGGGCGATGTAGGCGGTGCCGACGTGGGGATCGCCGGTCGGTGACGGCGCGATGCGCGTGCGAACGGTCATGGCGTGCTGTGTCCCGGGTCCAGGTAACGAAAGTGGTCGCCGGCATTATACGCACCTGGCCCGGCCGAGGCAGCCGCGGCAGGGAATCATCCGCCCCGAGCGCGGTCAATCTCTGACCCCTTGACGCCGGAGAGGCCTGGATGCTGCCAAGACTGCCCGATAGATTCACCGCGCCGGTCACCGGCGCCGGCGGCGGAATCGGTCGCGCGGGTGGAGGACCTGCTGGCCAGCGAGCGTCACCCGGAGGAGAGCGGCGGCTTCTTCGACTGGGCCGGCCAACCGGTGCCCTGGTAGCCCGACCAGCACCGGTGATACAACGTTTATGTTCGATATTGCACCGCCATGGCCGATCACGGATGATGCCGCTCGGCTCGCCCGAATATCGACATAACAATTCGACCACTCACCGACAGGATGCATAGATGGATTCACTAGGCCCGCGCATCAAGGAACTCCGGCTTGAGGCCAACCTCAACAAGGCGGCCCTGGCCCGGCGAGTCGGCGTCTCCGATGTTACGATCTCCTACTGGGAGTCGGGCGCCATCCGACAGATTGGCCATGAGCGTCTGGTGGCCCTGGCCCAGGCCCTGGGCTGCCCGCTGTCGCGGCTGCTCGAGGGTGATGGCGGCAGCCGGGCCGCGCCACTCTACCTGCGCCGGCTGCCGCCGGCGCCCTGGCAGGACCCCGCCGCCGGCCGCATCGAACTGCCCTTCGAGCTGGTGCCCCAACTAAGCTGGGAGGGTGAGTGCTTCCTGGTGACCCCGGCCCCGGGCGAGACCTTCGACTTCCTGGCCGAGGGAGATCTGGTGGCGGTGGCGCCGACGGAGATCTTTCGCCAGCCCGGCCTCTACCTGACGGAGCGAGAAGGACGCCACTGCATCTGCAAGGTAACCCAAGGCGACTCCGGGGAGCTGCAGTTTGCCGGCCAGGACGACTCCACCCCAAGCGGCTACACCCCCGACACCCGCCTGCTGGGCAAGCTGGTCGCCCGCTGGCAGGCCGCCCCCATCTAGTCGACTAGTCGACGGTCAACACCTCGACCCGATCGGTCGTCCGCCGCGGCTCACTACCCACCAGGAAGCGCCGCGAGGTGCTGGCCACCTGCCCCAGCCCATGGCGAGAGGCACCGACCAGCGGACCACTCAGGTGTTCCCCCTGCTCGCCGATGCGCTGACGCACCTCCAGTGGCTGCACGCTGGCCTCGGGCAGGTTGACCGTAATGGTGTAGCCGCCATCCGGCAGGCCGCTCCCCGGGCCAAAGGGGCCGGCGCCGAAGCGACCGTCCTGGAGGGTGGTACGCTGCTGCCAGCGCACGCCGCTCAACTCCCGCTCCACCACGATCTGGAAGCGGGTGGATTCCGGCAGGTTGCTCTCGCCCTCCACCATGAGACGGCGATCGCTACGCAGGGTCGCCGAAAATTCGATCGAGACGGGCTCGGTAAAGGGCTCAACGGTGGGTTCCGGTTCCGGTTCGGTCTCATCGGCGGCCACCTCGGTCTCGTCCGTCGCTTCATCATTGACCGCTTCGTTACCGTTACCACCGCAGCCTGCCAGCAGAACCAGCAGCAAGCCCAGGCCGCACCACCGATACCACGCCTTCATGGATGACCTCCAACCCGATGATCCTGCCATCAGGCTACCACCGGGACGGGGTCAGCGTCCTGTCCGCCCCCTCAACGTGGCTCGGCGCACTCCCGGCACAGGGTGGTGAAGGGCAGCGCCTCGAGGCGAGCCGGCGGGATGGGCTCCTCGCACACCTCACAGGTGGCGCCCTGGCCGAGGGCGATCCGGTCCAAGGCATGCATCACCTGACGCAGTTCCTCCTCGGCCTCCCGCTCCAGGGCATCGACCACCTCATCGTTCTGGAGCTCTATGGCCTGCTCCTCCATGTCCTTGTCCAGCGGGCCGGCGTGCTGCTCCTTGTGGGCCCGGTAGCGCTCGATTCGCTCGATCAGCTCGTCACGGAGTGACTCGAGTCTCAGCTTGCGTGCGGTCATGATCCTGCCTCCCGTCGCGGCGGCGTGTCGGACGGTGCCGAAGTGGCACGGCCCTGCCCTTCTTCATAGCACATCCCGGGCGCCCCGAGCCTCGCCCCCGTCAGCGTGCGTTTTCCACTAGAATGCCCTCTTCATGATCCCCACGACTATCGAGGAGACGCCCGTGGATCCCCTTTGGTGGCTGGCCTATGTGGCCCTGGGAAGCGTTGTCGGCCTGATGGCCGGGCTGCTTGGCATCGGGGGCGGCGGCATCATGGTGCCGATTCTGACCGCCCTGTTCGTGCTCCAGGGCGTGCCCCATGAGCACCTCGCCCATCTGGCCCTGGGCACCGCCATGGCGGCCATCGTGCCCTCCGCCCTGGCCAGCCTGTGGTCCCATCACCGCCACGGGGCGGTGCGCTGGTCCATCGTGCGCTTCATCACACCGGGCATCCTGATCGGGACATTCCTGGCCACCTTCATCGCCGCCAGGCTGCCCACCCGTGGGCTGGCGGTGTTCTTTGCCTGCTTCATGGTGCTGATGTCGCTGCAGATGTTCGCCAACCTCAAGCCCAGGCCGACCCGCACCCTGCCGGGACCCATCGGTTTGACAAGAGCAGGGCTCGGCATCGGCGGGATCTCGGCGCTGGTCGCCATCGGCGGCGGCTCGCTCACGGTCCCCTTCCTGACCTGGTGCAACGTCCGGCTGCCCCAGGCCATCGGCACCTCCGCCGCGGTGGGGCTGCCCATCGCCCTGGCCGGGGCGCTGGGCTATGTGATCAACGGCTGGGGCACCGCCGGGCTTCCCGCTGCCGCCTGGGGCTATGTCTACCTGCCCGCGCTGCTGCTGATGGCGCCCTTCAGCATCGCCACCGCCCCCGTCGGGGCCAGGCTCGCCCACCGCCTGCCGGTAGCCCTCCTCCGGCGGGTATTCGCCTGTATGCTGATGGCCCTTGCCCTGCAGATGGTCTATACGGTATTCACCGCCTGAGGTCCCGGCGCCGGCCGCCGCCGCTGGCCGGCCTGACCGCGAGGCCCTGCCGTCGGCGCGTGGCGAAAGGCCCTCTCATGACGAAAGGCCCTCTCGTGGCGAAAGGCCTTCTCGTGACGAAAGACGCTCTCGTGGCGAACATCCCACTCGTGGAAAACAGCTCCAAGCGTATAACCGATCGCGCTTGAAGCATTTTCACAGGCGCTTCGCCGGCTCATGGCTTAGATTTCTCCTGCGGGCGACTGGAAACGCCTAACCGCCCTCTCCCTTTGCCTGTCATCCCCCTTCACCCCGAACTGGAGATCAGCGTGGACACCATCACCCTCACTCATAAGGTACATGGCCTGACCCTCATCTGCCGCCAGTGCGGCAACACCGAAGAGTCGCGCGACCTCGACCTCGTACGCTTCCGGGTCGAGGGGCTCTCCCGCGATACCGGCACCCTGCGCTGCCTGTACTGCCAGGCCGCCGTCACCATCGGGCTCCACGAGCTCGACCCGATCGCCTTCGCCAGGGCCAGCTAGGGGCGAAGCGGCCGCGACAGCACCGAGACGGGCAACTCGCGACGGGGACTGGTAGAATTGCTGCCCTTCCCGAACAACCCCGTGATACCCGATGCCCCAGCTCGACCGCACCTTCTCCGTGGCCCCGATGATGGAGTGGAAGTCATGCCAGCAATGACGGGCATTCCAGCGGGTCAGTAGCAAATTTGCAGCAACGCGAAGCAGAAAATGCCCCCCACTGGCATGGCGTATCAGAGCATGGCCGGGCCCGCCCCTTGCTTCTGGGATGCTGCTGGCCCACCTTGACAATAGGGCACTGCCTATATAGGATTCTCCCTATAGTCGAAGGATGACCCCATGTGGCAGATAGAGCAGACCAGGACGTTTGAAGAGTGGTACTTATCGCTCGACGATGCCGACCGGGAGAACGTGCTGGCAGCGCTCATGATGCTGAGGGAGAGAGGGCCGATGTTGCCCCGCCCACATGCCGACACGGTGAACGGCTCGCAGTATCGCAACATGAAAGAGCTGCGAATCCAGAGCCAGGGCCGGCCGCTCCGGGCCTTCTTCGCCTTCGACCCGCGGCGAACCGGCATCGTGCTGTGCGCCGGGGACAAGACCGGCAACAAGCGTTTCTATGATGACTTGATCCCAGTGGCCGACCGGGAATACGCCGCCCACCTGGAATCCCTGAAGTGAGGTGATAGCCATGGCCCGCACCCTAGACCAGCTGATTGCTAACGAGAGCCCCGAGGTCGTCAACCGCGCCAAGGCGAAGGCCGACGCAATGCTGTTGGAGCTTCGCCTCTCGGAAATTCGTCGCCTGGTCGAAATGACCCAGGCAGAAATGGCCGAGGCCCTGGGCGTCAAACAGCCGACCATCGCCGGCATGGAGAAGAGCGGCCAGGATCTCCGCTTGAGTTCCCTCAAGCGCTACGTCGAGGCCATCGGCGGCAAGGTGCGTCTCGACATCGAGCTGCCGGACGGCACCCACCACGGGTTCTCCGTGTGATCCCCGTACTCGAGTGCAAGGGCTACGCTGCTCGCATCGAGTTCGACGCCGAGGACGAGGTGTTCGTCGGCCATGTGCTGGGGATCGCCGACCGGATCAGCTTCCACGGCGAGAGCGTCGATGAGCTGACCGACGCCTTCCACGTGGCTATCGATCACTACCTGGAGGACTGCCGGCCTCGCCGCCGAGAGCGGCCTAACGTGACGCAGAGGGCCGAATCGTGATAACAACCCCCACGAGGTGGGAGGCTAGACGCCTGATATGGTAGGAAAAACCCCAGCAGACGCGGCCCGGCGGTTTTCTGTGGCCCCGATGATGGAGTGGACGACCCGCGACTACCGCGCCTTCGCCCGCACCCTGACCCGCCGCGCCCTGCTCTACACCGAGATGGTCACCACCGGCGCCATCCTGCACGGCACCCCCCGGGAGCGCTTCCTGGGCTTCGATGCGGTTGAGCACCCGCTGGCCCTTCAGCTGGGCGGCAGCGATCCTGGCGAGCTCGCCGAGTGCGCGGCCATCGCCGAGGCCTGGGGCTATGACGAGGTCAACCTGAACGTGGGCTGCCCCAGCGATAGGGTACAGAACAACCTGATCGGCGCCTGCCTGATGGGCCACCCCGAGAAGGTGGCCGCGGCGGTGCGCGCCATGCGCGAGGCGGTGGCGATCCCGGTCACGGTGAAGTGCCGCATCGGCATCGACGACCAAGACGAGGATGCGGACCTTTCGCACTTCATCGCCACGGTGGCCGATGCCGGCTGCGACACCTTCATCGTGCACGCCCGCAAGGCGTGGCTGCAGGGGCTCTCCCCCAAGGAGAACCGCGATATCCCGCCGCTCAACTACCCCCGGGTGCATCGCCTCAAGGCCACGCGGCCCGAGCTGCACATCGGTATCAACGGCGGCCTGAAGAGCCTTGCGGCGGGCCGGGAGCAGCTCGAGCACGTGGACAGCGTGATGCTGGGCCGCGAGGCCTACCAGAACCCCTGGCTGCTGGCCGGCGTGGACGAGACCTTCTATGGCGAACCGGGACCGGCGGCCAGCCGTCACGCCGCGGCACGGGCCTTCCGCCCCTATATCGCCCGCCGCCTGGCGGAGGGGGCGCGCCTCAACCATCTCACCCGCCACCTGCTGGGTCTCTTCCAGGGCCAGCCCGGCGGGCGCAAGTTCCGCCGCCATCTCTCCGAGAACGCCCACCGCGACGGGGCGGGCCTGGCGGTCTTCGACGACGCCCTGGGCCTGGTGCCGGAGTGCGAACCCGCCGATGCGGCCTGACGAGGCGCCTTCCCGCGACGAGACCCCACCCGCACGCCCGGCACGCTGCCTCAGTAGAGGGGGTCGGGCGGCGGGGAGAGGCTCGAGTGGAAGTCCTCGATGGCGCTCTCGGCCTCCTCGATGGCGTCGAAGCGGGCGATATGGAAGAGCGCCTCACCCTCGTTGGCCAGCGGCAGCCGGCTCATGCCGATGACGATGCCGTCGGCCATGGACCTCACTTCCCCTTCGGCATTGCCGAAGGGGTCGGCGACCCGACCCAGCAGCTCGCCCTTGGCGACCCGGGCCCCCAGGCGCACCTTGGGACGCAGGATGCCGTCGATGGGCGCCCGGGCCCAGCTCGAGCCGTTGGC
>NZ_CP071922.1:1559696-1575822 GCF_017584085.1 Halomonas sp. BM-2019 | reverse complement strand
GGTGCTCGCCGGTCAGCATGCCGAGCCGGCGCATCACCCGCAGCACGCCGCGTACCCCGGGGGTGATCGCCCACTCGTCGAAGCGCAGTGCCTCGCCGGCCTCGTAGGTGAGCACCGGAATGCCGCGGTTCTGGGCATAGTGGCGCAGACTGCCCTCGCGCAGCTCGGCGTTGAGGATCACCGGCGCGCCGAAGGCGTTGGCCATGCGCGCGGTCTCGCTGCCCGTCTCCAGCTGGGCGCGGATCTGGGGGAGGTTGGTGCGGTGGATCGCCCCGGTGTGCAGGTCGATGATATGGGTGGCGTGATCGACGATCTGCTCGCGGAACAGTGCCGCCACCCGCCCACCCAGGGAGCCCGACTCGCTGCCCGGGAAGCAGCGGTTGAGGTCGCGCCGGTCCGGCAGGTAGCGGCTGTGCTGCACGAAACCGAAGACATTGACGATGGGCGCCGCCACCAGGGTGCCACGCACGCCCTGCAGCTGCTTCGAGCGCAACAGGCGACGCACGATCTCGACGCTGTTGATCTCGTCCCCGTGGATCCCGCCGCACACCAGCAGCACCGGCCCCGCCTGACGGCCGTGGACCACCTCCACGGGGATATAGAGCGGTGCATGGGTGTAGAGCCGGGCCACCGGCACGTCGACCTGGGCACGGCCGCCGGGGGCGATGCGAGTGCCGGCGAGCTCGAAGGGGGCGGGGGCCATGGCGGCTGTCATCCTGTTGACGGGGCAGGCTTCCTTTATACTCCGCTCACCGGGGCCTGGCGAGGCCCTGCCCCACCAACCATACATTCACGTATGTAAAATACCCGGCGATCGGGTAGAATGGCGTCATCACCGCTGGATGGAGTCCGCCGCCCATGGCGCGAAAGACCAAGGCCGAGGCCGCCGCGACCCGCGAGGCCCTGCTCGACGCCGCCGAGGAGGTATTCCTCGAGAAGGGCGTGGCCCGCACTTCCCTGGAGCAGATCGCCCGCCATGCCGGCATGACTCGCGGCGCCGTCTACTGGCACTTCAAGAACAAGGCCGACCTCTTCCAGTCCATGCTCAACCGGGTGCGCATGCCCTTCCAGGAGCTGGTCGAGGAGATCGGCGATCCGGGACTCGCCGAGGCGCCGCTGGAGGCGATCCGCCTGGCATGCCGCAGCGGCTTCGAGCGCCTGGAGCGCCCCCGCTACCGCCGCGTCCACGCCATCCTGATCCACCACTGCGAGGTGTTTGGCGACATCGACCCGCTGGCCATGCAGAACGAGATGGCCGAGGAGTCCTGCGGCGCCCTGCGCGACTACCTGGAGAGCGCCGCCCGCCTGGGCCAGCTGCGTGAGGATCTCCCCCCGGGGCTGGCCGCCAAGCTGCTGCAGTCGATGCTCGGCGGGCTCTTCCATGACTGGCTGCGCAACCACGAGCAGTTCTCCATCGTGGAGCAGGGGATGCTGCTGGTGGAGACCCAGCTTCGCCTCTTCGCCCCCCCGCCGTGACCCGCTGACGGACACGCCTCCCGGACGCGTCCGCCTCCCCTACCGCCCCTGCCGGCGGGCGAAGAAAGCATCGATGGCGTGCTGCGCCTCCGCGGAGCGACAGCGCGCCAGCAGCGCCTGTTCCTCGCGGTCCAGCGCCGCGGTGATGGCGTCGGCCTGCCCTTCCCGCATCAGCGCCTTGGTGGCCAACAGCGCCTCATAGGGCTTGGCCAGCAGCCGGGCGGCGCAGTCGAAGGCCTGCTCCAGTGCCCGGCCGTCGGGCGTGGTATCGGTGACCATGCCCATGTCACGGGCGTCCGACGCGGAAACGGGCTGCCCCAGCAGCAGCATCTGCGCCGCGGCCTTGTGACCCGCCAGCCGCGGCAGCAGCCAGGTGGTTCCGCCCAGCGGGCTCAGGGCGAAGTGCGTGAAGGGCAGGTAGAGCCGAGTCGAGTGGCCCACATAGGCGAAGTCGCAGTGCAGCAGGATCGAGATACCGAGCCCCAGGGCAATGCCCTCCGCCGCGGCGATAGCCGGCTTGGGGAAGGCGTGCAGGCGGCGCAGGAAGCTGATCGCTGCGACGCTGTTGGCCTCGGCCAGGGCCCGGTAGTTGGCCAGGTCGTTGCCCGCCGTGAAGCAATTCTCGGTGCCGGTGAGGATCAGCACCCTGACGCCATCGTCCGCCTCGGCCGCCGCGAGGCCTTCGATCAGCTGCGCGTAGCTCGCCTCGTCGAGGATATTGCGGCGCTCCGGGCAGCTGATCTGCAGCAGCATGATGCCGTTGTCTCGGCGAGCAGTGGTGATACGGGTCGCCATGTCGTTGTCTCCCTTGTGATGGTCCGGGCGGGCCTGACTCCAGGCTCGCCCCGTTTCCCTGAGCCTTGCGGTGCCTCAGCCGTCGAGCTGCCAGCCGCCGCCCAGCGCCTTGAACAAGGTAGCGGTGGCGGTCAGGCGGTCGCGCATCGCCTCGGAGAGCGCCAGCTCCGCGGCGAGCAGCGCGCGCTGGGCATCGAGCAGCTCGATGAAGCCCACGAAGCCCTCGCGGTAGCGCACCTCGGCCAGTTCCAGGGTGCGTTCGAAGGCGGCCACCTGGCGGCGGATCGCCGCGACCCGCTCGCCGCTGGTCTCATAGATGACCAGGGCGTTGCGCACCTCGTTGAAGGCCTGGGCCACGGTGGCGCGATACTGCACCTCGGCCTGCTCGGCCAGGGCCTCGGCAGTTTCGAGGCGCGAGGCGCTGCGACCGAAGTCGAACAGCGGCCCCATCACCGTGGCGGAGAGCCCCCAGGTGCCAGCCGCCGAGGTGAACAGATCCCGGCGTCTCCGGCCGCGGTGCCCAGCAGCCCGCCCAGGTTGAGGCGCGGCAGGCGGCTCGCCTCCGCCACGCCGATGCCGGCGCTGGCGGCGACCAGCCCCGCCTCGGCGGAACGAATATCAGGCCGACGGGCCAGCAACTCCGAGGGCAGCACCGACGGCACGCCCTCGGGCAGGGCGATCGCCTCGAGCTCGGTGTCACCGTAGTCCAGCTCGCTCATCAGCTCGGCGGGGCTCATGCCCACCAGCAGTGCCAGAGCGCCCTCCAGCACCCGTACCCGTTCCCGCTGGGCGGGCAGCTGGGCCAGGGTTGACTCCAGCTCCGACTGGGCCTGGCGCAGCGCCAGCTCGTCGCTCTCGCCCACGTCGAAGCGCAGCTGCTCGAGGCGGTAGGTCTCCTCCCGGGAGGCCACGGTGGCCTCGGTGATGCGCAGCTGGCGCTGGGCGCTGCGCAGGTCGAAGTAGGTAGCCACCACATCGGCGATCACATTGAGACGCACCGCGTCGTGGGCGAAGAGGCTCTGCTCGAGCAGCGCCTCCGAAGCCTCCCGCTCCCGGGCCAGGCGGCCCCAGAGATCCAGCTCGTAGTCCAGCACGCCGGCCAGGGAGAAGGTGGTATCGGTGCTCTCGCCGAAGGGCGACAGGGTCCCGGGCGTGCGCTCCCGAGCCGCCTCGGCCTGGGCGCTCACCGAGGGCAGCTGCTCGGCGCGGGCCAGGCCGAGCCGTGCCCGGGCCTCCTGGATCCGCGCCAGCTGCAGGCGCAGTTCGAGGTTGTCGTCTACCGCCCGCGCCACCAGGGCGTCCAGGTGGGGGTCCTCGAACTGGCGCCACCACTGCTGCCAGTCGGCGCGGGCCTCATCGCTGAGCAGCACGTGCTCGGGCCACTGGTCGGGCAGGTCCAGCGCGGGGGCCCGGTAGTCGGGTCCCACGGCGCAGCCGGCCAGCAGGGCGGTGGAGAGCAGCAGGACGGGCAGTGCCTTACGCATGGGGCGCCTCCTGCTGTTGCCGGGCCAGCTTGCGCTCGCGACGCCAGGTCACCAGGTCCTCCAGCAGCTTGTAGGCCAGCGGCACGAAGATCAGCGCCAGCGAGCTCGCCATCAGCATGCCCCCCACCACCACGGTGCCGATCTCCTGGCGGCTGTTGGCCCCGGCACCGGTCGCGAAGACCAGCGGCAGGGTGCCGATGATGAAGGTCAGCGCCGTCATCAGGATGGCGCGGAAGCGCTGCCCCGCCGCGGCCAGGGCCGCCTCGGTGGAGCTCATCCCGGCGCGGCGGTTCTGGGCGGCGAACTCCACGATCAGGATGGCGTTCTTGGCCGCCAGGCCGATCAGCACCAGCAGGCCCACCTGGAAGTAGATGTCGTTGGGGAAGCCGCGCAGCATGGCGGCAAGCGCCGCCCCCAGCACCCCGAAAGGCACCGCCGTGGCCACCGCCAGCGGCAGCGACCAGCGCTCATACTGGGCGGCCAGGATCAGGAACACCATCAACAGGCCGAGTCCGAAGGCCAGGACACCGGCGCCGGCCGCGGCATCCAGCTGGTAGGCCTCGCCGGTCCAGCCCAGCTGTACATTGCCGCCCTGAAGCACCTCGGCCGCGACCTGGTCCATGGCCGCCTTGGCCTGGCCGGTGGTGAAGCCCGGCGCGGCATCGGCCAGGAACTTGGCGGCCGAATAGACGTTGTAGCGGTTGAAGATGTCCGCCCCGGCCTCACGGGTCAGGGTCACCACCGAGGAGAGCGGGATCATCTCGCCGCTCTGGGACCTTGTTGAGGTCTTCGGGCCGGCTGCGGAACTCGCCCTCGGACTGCAGGTTCACCTGCCAGTTGCGCCCCGAGAGGGTGAAGTCGTTCACGTACATGGAGCCGAAGGTGCTCTGCATGGCGGCGAACACCTCGTTGATCGGCACCCCCATGGCGCGAGCCTTCTCGCGGTCCAGCTCGGCACGATAGCGCGGGATGGAGGTGTCCAGGGTAGTGCGGGCGTTGGTCAGCTCCGGACGCTCGTTGGCCGCGGCGGCGAGCTCACCGGCGTGCTCGGCGATCTCCTGGGTGGTGGCATCGCCTCGCACCTGCAGGTAGCCCTCCACGCCGCCGGTCAGCGACAGCCCCATGATCGGCGGCGGGGTGAAGGAGATCACCAGCGCCTCGGGGATGCCGCCGCCCATGCCCATGATCTGCCCGGCCAGCGACTGGGCGTCCTGGCCGGGGCCTGTCCGCTCGCTCCAGTCGGAGAGGTTGGCGAAGCCCACCCCGGTATTGGTGCGCAGGGCGCCGGCAATGATGTCGAAGCCCGCGAAGGAGGTGAACTCGTCGACCTCGTCCATGCCCAGCAGCATCTCGGAGACCTGATCGCGCACCGCCTCGGTGCGGGGCAGCGCCGACACCGCGGGCAGCTGATAGACCACCAGCGCCACCCCCTGGTCCTCCTGGGGCACCAGCCCCGGGGGTAGACGCGACATGGCGAACAGGGTGGCGGCGATCACCCCGACGAAGAGCACCACGCCGATCAGCGCATGGCGCAGCAGCTTGCCCACCAGCCAGCTGAAGCCGCGGGTCAGTCTGTCGAAGCCAGCGTTGAACCACTGGAAGGGCTTGGCAACGCTATGCGACTGCTTGTCAAGGAGCATGGCGCACATGGCCGGGGTCAGGGTCAGGGCCACCACGCCGGAGACCACCACAGAAACCGCGATGGTCACCGCGAACTGGCGGTAGAGCTCGCCGGTCAGGCCGCCCAGGAAGGTCACCGGAGCGAACACCGCCACCAGCACCAGGGTGGAGGCGACCACGGCGCCGGCCACCTGCTTCATGGTCTCGATGGCCGCCTCGCGGGCCTTCATGCCCTTCTCGTTGATCAGCCGGTCGACGTTCTCCAGCACGATGATGGCATTGTCCACCACGATACCGATGGCCAGCACCAGGCCGAACAGGGTCAGCAGGTTGACCGAGAAGCCGAAGGCCAGCATGCCGGCGAAGGTGCCGATCAGCGACACCGGGATGGCCACCACCGGGATCAGGGTAGCGCGCAGGTGCTGCAGGAAGAGGAAGGTCACACCGACCACCAGCGCCACGGCCACCAGCAGGGTGATGAACACCTCGCGGATGGAGATCTCGACGAACTCGGTGGTGTCGTAGGGCACCGTGTAGCTGAGCCCCTCGGGGAAGCGGCTGGCCATCGCCTCCAGCGCCTCGTGCACCGCCTCGGCGGTCTCCAGGGCATTGGCGCCCGGCTGCAGGTAGACCCCCATGGGCACGGCGTTCTGGCCGTTGTAGGTGGCCGAGAAGGCGTAGTTCTGGGAACCCAGCTCGGCGCGGGCCACGTCGCCCAGGCGCAGGGTGCTGCCATCCTGCTCGGCGCGCAGGATGATCGATTCGAACTCCTCGGGATCCGAGAGCTGGCCGCGGGTGGTCACGGTAAAGGTATAGGCCTGGCCCTCAGGCGAGGGCTCGGCGCCGAGGCTGCCGGCGGCGAACTGGGCGTTCTGCTCGCGGATCGCCGAGGCCACGTCGTTGGGGGTCAGGTCATACTGGGCCAGCTTGTCGGGGCTGAGCCAGATGCGCATGGAGTAGTCCTGGGCGCCGAACAGCGACGCATCGCCCACGCCGGGGATACGCACCAGCTCGTCGAGCACGTTGAGCAGCGCATAGTTGGACATGAACAGCACGTCGCGGCTGCCCTCCGGCGAGAAGAGCACCGGCACCATCAGGATATTGGTGGAGCGCGCCTCGACGCGCACCCCCTGGTCGCGCACCTGCTGGGGCAGGCGCGCGGTGGCGGCCTGCACGCGGTTGTTGACGTTGATGGCGGCCTGGTCGGGGTCGGTGCCCATCTCGAAGGAGACGGTAATCTGCAGGCTGCCGGCATCCGTGGAGGCCGACTCCATGTAGAGCATGTTGTCGACGCCGTTGATCTCCTGCTCCAGGGGCGCGGCCACCGCCTCGGCGATCACCTCGGCGCTCGCGCCGGGATACGCGGCCTGCACCACCACCTGGGGCGGCACCACGTCGGGGTACTGCTCCACCGGCAGCATGCGCAGCGCGGCGAGGCCGGCCAGCACGATGACAATGGAGATGACCGACGAGAAGATCGGTCGATCGATGAAGAACCTGAGCATCACGCCTCCTCGTCAGCGGCGTCGTCCAGCGAGACCTCGGCGGCCGTCTCGTCTTCGATGGCCTCCTCGGCGGAGTCCGCCTCGCTCGGCTGCACCGGCATGCCGTCCTGCAGGGTCACCAGGCCGCTGACCACGATACGATCCCCGGCCTCGAGGCCCGACAGCACCACCTGGCGGTTGTCGACGATGGGGCCGAGCTCCACGTCACGGGCGTGGGCCTGCTCCTCCTCGACCACGAAGATGCGTGGGCCCCGGGGGCCCTGGCCCACCGCCTCCTGGGGCACGAGGAAGACGTCGTCGAGCTCCTGTACCAGCACCCGTACGCGCACGAACTGGCCCGGTACCACCAGGCCCTCGGGGTTGGGGAAGACGGCGCGGGCCGAGACGCTGCCGGTGCGCGGGTCGATGGTGCTGTCGGTGAAATCGAGCCGGCCTGTCTCTTCATACTCGCTGCCGTCGGGCAGGGTCAGCCGGGCCTCGCGAGGGGCCTCCGCCTGGGCATCGCTCATGGCACGACGCGCGGCACGTTGCAGGGCCGCATCCCGCTCCGGCAGCGAGAAGCGCACGTGGACCGGGTCCTGCTGGGTCACGCTGGTCAGCAGGGTGCCGCGCTCGATCAGGCTGCCCTCGGGGAAGCTTTCCAGGCCGGTAAGGCCGGCCAGGGGCGCACGCACCTCGGTGTAGCTGAGATTGAGTTCGGCGTTGGCCACGCCGGCCTCGTTGAGGGCCAGGCGCGCCTCGGCCAGCTCCCGGGCGGAGAGGGCGCTGTCGCGCTCACGCTCGCTGACGGCATTCTGGTTGAACAGGGTGGAGATCCGCTGCCACTCACGGTTGGCCTGGTTCAGCTCGGCGCGGGCATTGGCGCGCTCCGCCTCGGCCCGCTTGAGAGCGATCTCGTAGGGCTCGCGATCGATGCGGAACAGGGCGTCACCCTCGCTGACCACCTGGCCCTCGGTGTAGAGGCGCTCCTCGAGGATGCCGTCGACCCGGGCACGCACCTCCACCTCGCGGGAGCCCCGCACACGGGCCGCATACTCCTCGATCACCTCCACACTGCGCGGCTCCACAGGAACCACGACCACCGGGGGGGGATATTTAGCCCACATTGTTGCATCTGACCCCAAAGGGCCTCGGGGGAGCCAAGAGGACTCCCATCGTCTTGGGCACCGGCTGCAAAAGTCGATGAATCGCCGGCGGATTATAGCTACATTCATGTATGTATACTAGCGGCATCTCTCCGCCACCCCTTCACGGCACGTGGCGCTGAACTAAAAAACCGCCCGGCGAGGGCGGCAGAGCAGGGCTGGTAGAGACAAAGCCCGGAACGAAGAACAGGTCATTTCGAGGCAGGGCTGGGGGATCCTCATCGACAAACTTAGACCCAGACATATTTCTGTGAAAGTTATGTATAGCACAGTGAGCGCCTCGACGCAGGCCCGGCCGCGCGGCTAAGCTGCCGAGGGCAGCGACAAGGGAGACGAGGGATGGATGCGTTGGAACTGGTGAAGACTGGCCACCTCGAGGTGGCGGTCAGAATATGGCATCCCGGCGCGTCGAGGACCGTGGTGGCCTGGCACGGCCTGGCTCGCCACGGCGGCGACTTCGAGGACTTCGCGAGGTGTCTGGGGCCAGACTGGCGCGTCCTGGCCCCGGATACACCGGGTAGAGGGCTGTCGAGCTGGTCGCTCGACCCGTCCCATGACTACCTCTACTCCCGCTACATGACACTGGCCGTCGGGCTGCTCGACCACTTCGAGCTCGACAGCGTGCCCTGGGTCGGCACCTCCATGGGCGGGCTGATCGGCATGCTGCTAGCGGCGGAGCCTGATACGGCCCCGCGCATCGAGCGCCTGGTGCTCAACGACGTGGGCCCTGAGCTGGATCCGGCCGGCCTGGCGCAGCTGGCCACCTACTTCGGTGTCCCCCACCGCTTCGGCCGCTTTGGCGCCCTGGAAGCGGAGCTGCGACGCCACTACGTCGGCTTCGGCATCGACAGCGACGATGGCTGGCGACGCCTGGCACTGGGCAGCGCCCGCCGGCTACCCGACGGCGGCTGGACCTACCACTACGACCCGCGCATCGGCGAGCAATTCTTCCACGACACGCCGCGCGATACCTGGTCCGACTGGGCGGCGATCCACTGCCCGCTGATGGTGATACGCGGCGCCGACTCACCGCTCCTGCGCCCGTACAGCGTGGCGAAGATGGCCGAGGCCCAACCCGGGCTGGTGAGCCTGGAGGTGCCCGGCTGCGGCCACGCCCCCCTGCTCGACCGCGACAGCCAGGTGGCGCCCATCGCCGATTTTCTCGACCGGCCGAGAGAGACCCTGATGCCGGCAACGCCGGAACCGCCCGCCCGCGACTGGTGGCGACGCCTGCTCGGTCGGTTCAGGAAGTAGCCCCTCGCCGGGGCCTGCCCTAGCCGTCCCGATGCGCCTCGAGGCGCGCCAGGGCCCGCTCGACCGCCTGGCGATAGCCACCGCCGAACAGCAGCAGGTGGTTGAGTAGCGGATAGAGCTGGAAGAGCGTCTCGCGCCGCGGCCAGTCGACCGGCGCCGCGCCGTCCCAGTAGGCTTCGAAGAAGGCCTCGCCTGGGGCGCCGAACAGGGTCAGCATGGCCAGATCCACCTCGGGGAAGTGCCGGTAGACGGCCGGGTCGATCAGCGCCGGGCCGCGGGGCGTGAACAGCACGTTGCCGGACCAGAGATCGCCATGCACCAGGCTCGCCGGGGCGTCCGGCAGCCAGGCCTCCAGCCCGTGGGCGATGGCCTCGAGCCGCGTGCGCAGCCGGGCGTCGAGCAGCCCTCGGGCGTGA
This sequence comes from Halomonas sp. BM-2019, assembly GCF_017584085.1. NCBI lineage: Bacteria > Pseudomonadati > Pseudomonadota > Gammaproteobacteria > Oceanospirillales > Halomonadaceae > Halomonas > Halomonas sp. BM-2019. The sequence continues at coordinate 1,566,127 of NZ_CP071922.1, read as the reverse complement.
CAAGCCGCGATCAGCGGCAGCAGGCGCCGCTCGCGCTGGAAGGCGCGGCCGTCGACGAGCGGCGCGTTGGGCTGGGGCGTGCGCCCGCAGGCGTTGTCCCGGGGCCAGCCGTGGGCCTCGCCGGTCATCCCATGCAGCCGGCGCAGCCCCTCCCCCAGGGCCGCCTGGTCACGATCTCGTCGCGGCGCCACCTCCAGCGCCTCCATCACCAGCCAGCCGCCCTGCCGCCCCAGCACCGTGGGGACCACCAGGCCGCTGTCCGCCGCCGCCAGCGCCGCCAGGCCATCGGCCTCGCCGGCCAGGCGCCAGGCATCGTCCGACTTCACCACCACCTCGCCCCGATCGGTGGCCAGGCGATAAACCGCGGCGATATCGCCACCGCCCAGCGCGACCAGTGCCCCGCGGGGGCGGAGCCCGCCGCGCTCCAGCAGAGCCAGCAGTTCGGCTTGCATGCGTGTCCTCCTTGCCCCGACGGCTACAGGTTCGCCGCTGCCGTGGCCACAATCAAGCTACGCTGTGAAGGCCCGGCGCCGGCCGTCGGTTGGGGAACCTCGCTGAACTCCGGCCAGCGGCCGGAGTCGTCACCACAGGCCCGGCAGGCGCCGGGGGATGAGGCTGGCCAGCCGCGAGGTAACCGATGGCTCGTTCCGACGAGACCCGCAACGGGGACGCCGACGCGATCACGCAGCGCCTGCTGGCGGTGATCGACACCCTGGTGCAGGAGACGCAGCCCCGGCGGCGCGTCCGCCGCCGGCCGACGCTCACCTCCCGCCTGGATCGCGACCTCGGCCTCGACAGCATGGCACGCTCCGAGCTGCTGCTGCGCCTCGAGGACGCCTTCGCCGTCCGGCTTCCCGAGAGCGGGCTGATGGCCGACACCCCGGCCGAGCTGCTGGCGCTGCTGATGGCCGCCCGAGGCAGCGCGCCGCCGACACCCTCGGCGTCGCCCACGCCCGCACCCGGGCCCGCAGCGGATCTCGCCGCGGTGGCGGGCACGCCGGAGCGCGCCGACAGCCTCAATGCGGCGCTGGACTGGCACCTGGCCCGCCATCCCGAGCGCCCCCACCTGCACATCTATACCGGCGACGACAGCGCGCAGACGCTGAGCTATGCCGACCTCGAGGACGGTGCCCGGGTCATCGCCACGGCGCTTCTCCGGCGCGGGGTCTCCCCCGGCGACCGGGTCGCCCTGATGCTGCCCACCGAACCGGACTACTTCACCGCCTTCATCGGCATCCTGCGCGCCGCCGCGGTGCCGGTCCCCATCTATCCGCCGGCGCGGCCGGCCCAGCTGGCGGAACATCTGCGGCGCCACGGCGGCATCCTGAGCAACGCCGGCGCCAGGGTGCTGATCACCCTGCCCGAGGCCCGCCGGGTGGCGAGCCTGCTGCGCGCCGAGGCGCCGCGGCTGACCAGCATCGTCACGGTAGCGGAGCTCGACGACGACATCGGCGCCGATCGGGAGGACGGCAGCGGAGACGCCGAGCCCCCCGGCGCCGCGTGCCTGGCAATGCTGCAGTACACTTCTGGCAGCACCGGGGATCCCAAGGGAGTCAGACTGACCCATGGCCAGCTGCTGGCCAACATCCGCGCCATGGGCACACGGCTGGAGGTGACCTCCCGGGACGTCTTCGTCAGCTGGCTGCCGCTCTACCACGACATGGGCCTGATCGGCGCCTGGCTGGGCAGCCTCTACCACGCCGTTCCGCTGGTGGTGATGTCGCCTCTCGCCTTCCTCGCCCGCCCCCAGCGCTGGCTCGAGCTGATCCACCACCACCGGGCCACCATCTCCGGCGCCCCCAACTTCGGCTATGAGCTCTGCCTGCGCACCCTGGACCCCCAGGGCGTGGCGGGGCTCGACCTGAGCAGCTGGCGGGTCGCCTTCAATGGCGCCGAGCCGGTCAGCCCGCGTACCATGCAGCGCTTCGCCGAGAACCTGGTCGACTGCGGACTGCAGCCGGGCGCCCTGATGCCGGTGTACGGCCTCGCCGAGGCCGCGGTGGGCCTTTGCCTCGCGTCACCGGGCCGCGGCCTGGTGCTCGACCGGGTCGAGCGCGAGGCCTTCATGACGCAGCAGGAGGCGCGACCGGTCGCGGTTCATGCAGGTCAGGGCGGGGAGCCGGCCCTGACCTTCGTCAACTGCGGCCCGCCGCTGCCGGGCTACGCGATCCGCATCCTCGCCCGTGACGGCAGCGAGCTGCCGGAGCGACACGAGGGCGACATCGAGTTTCGCGGCCCCTCCGCCACGGCGGGCTATTTCGACAATCCCACCGCCACTGGCGAGCTTTTCCATGACGCCTGGCTGCGCACCGGCGACCGCGGCTACCTGGTCGACGGCGACCTCTACATCAGCGGCCGGGTCAAGGATGTGCTGGTGCGCGGCGGGCGCAACCTCTACCCCTATGACCTCGAGGAAGCCATCGGCCGCCTCGAGGGGGTCAGGAAGGGCTGCGTGGCGGTGTTCGGCCATCTCGATCCCGAGAGCGGTGTCGAAGAGCTGGTGGTGGCGGCGGAGACCCGTCTCGAGGACCCGGCACGCCGCGAGGCCCTGATCCAGGCGATCCGCGAGGTCACGGTCGACATCGCCAATGTCCCGGCCGATGCGATCCGGCTGGTTCCCCCCCACAGCGTGCTGAAGACCTCCAGCGGCAAGATCCGCCGGGCGGCCACCGCCGAACGCTTCCGCAGCGGCCACCTCGGCCAGGAGGACGCCCCCGTCTGGCGTCACGCGCTCGGCCTGGCCGCGAAGAGTGGCGTGCAGCGCGCGCGGCATCGGCTCAAGTGGCTCGGCGAGCGCCTCTACGCCGGCTACGCCTGGGGGGTCTTCGGCCTCGGCGGCGCCCTGCTCTGCCTGCTGGCACTGCCCCTGCCACGGCTCAGCTGGCGCTGGGCGGTCGCCCATCGCCTCGCCCGCCTGGCCGCGGGGCTCGCCGGCGTGCGCCTCGTGCGACACGGCCTCGAGCACCTGCCCGGTCGGGGGCCCTGCGTGCTGGTGGCCAATCACGCCAGCTACCTGGATGCCCTGGCCCTCACCGCCGTGCTGCCCCGGGGATTTCGCTACCTGGCCAAGGCCGAGCTCCAGCAGCGCCTGCTGCCCCGGCTGGCGCTGACGCGCCTGGGCGTGCTGTTCGTGGAGCGCTTCGATCCCCGCCAGGCCACCCGGGACTCCCAGCGGGTCCTGGCCGCCCTGGAGGGCGGCGACTCCCTGGCCTTCTTTCCCGAGGGCACCTTCCACGCGGAGGCCGGCATCGGTGACTTCCATATGGGTGCCTTCGTCATCGCCGCTCACGCCGGGGTGCCGGTGGTCCCGGTGGCCCTCGCCGGCACCCGGGCGGTGCTGCGCGGCAAGGAGTGGCTGCCCCGCCCCGGCCGGGTGCGGGTGTGCCTCGGCGAGGCGCTGCGGCCGACCACCGACGACTGGGCCGAGGCGGTCAGGCTGCGCGACGCCGCCCGCGCCTTCATCCTGGCCGAGAGCGGCGACCCCGACCGGCGCGGGCCCTGAACAAAAAGGCCGCCCCGAAGGGCGGCAAGAGCAAGGGACTGGAGGTAACAGATCGGAGCCGGGATCACTCCGGCAGCAGCACCGCGTCGATCACATGGATGACGCCATTGCTGGCCTCGATGTCGGCCTGGATCACGGTGGCCTCGTTGATCATCACGCTGCCATCCTGGGTGGTGATGGTGATCTCCTGGCCCTGGACGGTCTCCGCGCTATCGAGGCCCATGGCATCCTCGGCCATGACCTTGCCGGCCACCACGTGGTAGGTCAGGATCGCCTGCAGGGTCTCCTGGTTCTCGGGCATCAGCAGCTCGTTCAGGGTCCCCTCGGGCAGGGCGGCGAAGGCCTCGTCGGTGGGGGCGAAGACGGTGAAGGGCCCCTCGCCCTTCAGGGTGTCGACCAGGCCCGCCGCCTCGACCGCCGCCACCAGGGTCTCGAACTGGCCGGCCGCCACGGCGGTGTCGACGATGTCGGGATGGTCGTGGGCCTCATCGTGACTTCCGGCCTGCACGGCACCGGCCAACATCAGGCCGGCCACGCCGGCGCCCATCCAACGGGTTGCTGCCTTGAACGCTATCATGGTCTCACTCCTCGAGAGATTGCCCAGTGGGCCGTCATCGGCCTCGGTCATTCATGACCGTCTATTGCGACCGTTGCCGGAAAGGAGCCCGAGAGGGATTCCTGTACACGGCAATCTATTTGTACATGATCTGGACAACAAGTTCACCGTGCCGCGATTTTTTTCGCCCCCGGGATGACGGCGTCCCCCCGGGCATGGCACAAGGGGAGACACCAGCCCTCATCCCCCAGCAGAGGAGAACCGCGATGTACAAGCTGGCCTTCTATGTTCCCGTGGCGGATGCCGAGGCGGTCAAGGAGGCGGTCTTCGCCACCGGCGCCGGGCGCATCGGCGACTACGAGGCGTGCTGCTTCCAGACCCTTGGCACCGGACAGTTCCGACCCCTGGCCGGGGCCAACCCCCATATCGGTAGCGTGGGCGACCTGGAGCGGGTCGAGGAGCTCAAGGTGGAGCTGGTCTGCGCGGATCACCTGATCCGCAAGGCGGTGGCGGCGCTCAAGGCCGCCCACCCCTACGAGGAGCCGGCCTTCGACGTCTGGAAGCTCGAGGCCTTGGGAGCGGGCGCCGGGCGCGTCTGATGGGCCCAAGGCCCTCGGGCCGGGCTTCGCCCGCCCCCCTCAGGCAGAGCCGAAGTAGCGCTCGCGGTCCTCGAGGGTGATGTCGCTGATATGCAGCGGGAACTGCTGGTCGCGACGGTCGGCGTAGAAGTGGCGCAGGGTGCGCTCGATGGTGGGAAAGGCGAGCGCCTCCCAGGGGATCTCGTGCTCCTCGAAGAGCGCCACCTCCAGGCTCTCCGGCCCGGGCTCGAAGCCGCCGGTGAGGTCGGCACGGAAGATCATGTAGACCTGGTTGATATGCGGCAGGTTGATCAGGGTGTAGAGCCCGTGGATCTCGACCTCGGCGCAGGCCTCCTCGCGGGTCTCCCGGGCGGCGGCCTCGAGGGTGGTCTCGGCGTTCTCCATGAAGCCGGCGGGCAGGGTCCAGTAGCCCTTGCGCGGCGCGATGGCGCGCCGGCAGAGCAGCACCCGGGTGCCGCTCACCGGCAAGGTCCCGGCGACGATGCGCGGGTTCTGGTAGTGGATGGTGCCGCACTCGTCGCAGAGGTAGCGGGGGCGGTCATCGCCCTCAGGGATCGCGAAGCGCACGGTGTGGCCGCAGTGGCTGCAGAAGTTCATGGGGCTCCCTGGCAGGCTGGCGGGCTTGACGCCGCTCTCGAGGGCCGGGTAGAAGGAATCAAACCCGACGGAAACCCCATGTTAGAGAAACTTCGCGAACGCCTGCAAGCGCACCGCCCAAGCCGCAGCGTCCTCAAGCTGCCCGAGGCGGCGGTGCTGATGCCCATCGTCGACCGGCCGGAGCCGACCCTGCTGTTCACGCGCCGCGCCGATCATCTCAACACCCACGGCGGCCAGGTGGCCTTCCCCGGCGGCAAGCGCGAGGCCGACGACCCGGACCTGCTGTTCACGGCGCTGCGCGAATCCGAGGAGGAGATCGCCCTGCCGCCCTACCGGGTGGAGCTGCTCGGTCGGCTGTCGGAGGTGGTCTCGCTGCACGGGCTGCGCGTCACGCCCTACGTGGGCCTGATCCCGCCGGACCTGCCGCTCACCCCCGACCCCACCGAGCTCGACGCCATCTTCGAGGTGCCCCTCGCCCACTTCCTGGAGGATCGCCGCCACCACACCGACGTCATTCCCATGGACGGCCGGCCCCTCTATGTGCCCAACTACCACGTAGACGGCCAGGTGATCTGGGGGCTCTCGGCGATGATGCTGGTGGAGCTGCTGGCGGAGGGGTTCGGCCGCCCGGTCAGCCTGGACCGCGAGCCGCCCGGCCGGCTCTGCTACTTTCCCGAGCGGCTGCTGCGCATCCAGCAGCAGGCCAGCCGCTGACCCTTGACGCCACCCTGGAGACGACGACGCTGAGCCGCTCCCCACTCCTTGCCCAGCCCCCCGTCCTGGCCCCCGAGGCCCTGCCCCAGCTGATCGACGCCCTGGTGGAACAGGGCTGGTACCTGGGCGAAGGCGTGCTGGACGCCGGCCTGTGCGCCGAGCTGCACACCGAGCTGATGGCGCTCGCCGCGCACGACGCCCTGGAGGCCGCCGGCATCGGCCGCGGCCAGGCACACACCCTGCGCCGCGATATCCGCGGCGACGCCATACACTGGCTCGACCGCGAGAGCCTCGCCCAGCGCCGCTACCTCGAGGCCATGGGCGAGGTGCAGCAGGCGTTGAACCGGGCGCTCTTCCTGGGGCTGTTCGAGTACGAGGCGCACTTCGCCCACTACCCGCCCGGCGCCTTCTACCGCCGCCACCTGGACAGCTTCCGCGGCCGCGCCAACCGGGTGGTCTCCAC
>NZ_CP071922.1:1558582-1559660 GCF_017584085.1 Halomonas sp. BM-2019 | reverse complement strand
ATGGTGCTCTACGCCCCCGATGACCCCGAGCGCGAGGTGGCCCGGGTGCGTCCCGGCGCCGGCACCTTCGCCTGCTTCCTCGCCGAGACCATCCCCCACGAGGTGCTGCCCACCCGCCTGCCGCGGGCCAGCATCGCCGGCTGGTTCCGGCGCAACGCCTCCCTCGGCGGCCGGGTGGACCCGGCGCGCTGATGACGGGGCAAGGCGACAGGCCCGAGGGGCCGGCGGCGCGCTGCGCCAAGCTGGAGGCAGAGAAGCGGCGGCTCGAGGCACGCGCCGCGCGCCTCGAGGAGGAGCGGGACCACTACCGGTGGCTGATCGGCGTCTCCGCCTATGAGCTCTTCCACCCGGCGGACCTGGCCGACCTGCTCAACAAGTCGCCACGGGTCTACTACCACGCCGGCTTCTACCAGCAGACCTATCGCTTCCGCGCCAAGGATGGCCACTACGTCTGGTTCGAGACCACCAGCCGCACCCGCCGCGACCCGGCCACCGGCGAGCTGATCGATATCCTCTGCGTCTCCCGGGACGTGGGCCGGCGCCTCCAGGCCGAGGCCAACCGCGAGCGCCTGGCCCGGGTGGTGGAATCCACCACCGACCACGTGCTCTTCATGGATGAGCAGGAGCGGCTCTTCTACGCCAACGAGGCCGCCCGGCGCCTGCTGCGCCTGCCCCGGGAGGGCACCGCAGCGACCCTGGCCGACGCCTACACCGAGGGCTCCCTGGGCGAGCTGCGCGACCTGGTGCTGCCCGCCGTGGCCCGCTACGGCTCCTGGAGCGGCGAGCTGGCGATGCGCGGCCCCGAGGGGCCCGTGCCGGTGCTCAGCGTGGTGATGGCCCACCGCGGTCCGGGCAGCGAGCCGGGCCATGTGTCGCTGCTCAACCGCGATATCAGCCTGCGCAAGGCCGCCGAGGCCCAGGCGCGCCGCCATCAGGAGCAGATCGCCCACGCCAACCGCCTGGCCACCACCGGCGAGCTCGCCTCCAACATCGCCCATGAGCTCAACCAGCCGCTGGGCGCCATCGCCAACTACGCCAGCGGCGCCCTGCTCAAGCTCGACGCCGCCCCCGACCAGCC
>NZ_CP071922.1:1556285-1558482 GCF_017584085.1 Halomonas sp. BM-2019 | reverse complement strand
ATAAGTCACTTGTATCGGTTGCAGCGCTGCCGCCCAACGCACTCAGGTTTAGGCTAGGGAAACGAGCTGATTGTGCGACACCAATCTGCGCATTAGCTGCAATTAAACTAGCCTCGGCGGCGCGCACATCGGGTCGACGTTGCAACAACTCCGACGGGGTATAAGCCGGTAGTTGTTGCGGTGTACGCAAATCCGTGAGTTTACTGAGCTCGAACACAATACCTCGAGCGAGATCATCTGGGCTAGCCCCGACTAAAATCGCTAAAGCGCTGCGGGTGAGCTGCTGCGCTTCACGCAAATCGGGTAGGCTGGCTTTCGCAGCAGCAACTGCAGCTTCTGCGCGACGTAAGTTTAAGACGTTGCTCGAGCCGCTGTCATAGCGCAATTGTTCAAGTGCAAGCGTTTGCTCAAGCGAATCGATGTTGGACGTGAGCGCTGCATATTGCTGTTCAATTGCGAGTAAATTAAAGTAGCCGGTGACCACCTCGCTAATTAAGTTCAGTTTGACGGCCTCCGCGCCATAGGTCGACTGCGCAAGCAGCGCACCGGCGGCTTCGCGTTGGCGTGACAAACGTCCCCATAAATCGACTTCATAGGACAACACCCCGGCAACACTCAACTGATTGCGTGGGCTGCCACCACCGAGCGCCGCTGGCATCAAAGTTTCCGGCTGCTGCTCTCGCGCGGCCGATGCTTGTGCGCTTAAAAGCGGCCAACGATTGGCTTGAGCAAAACCAAGCTCTGCTCGTGCTTGCTCAATGCGGGCTAGTTGCGCTTGCAAATCGAGGTTATCGTTAAGCGCACGCTCAACCAGCGTATTTAGGTGAGGATCTTGGTACTGCTGCCACCAATTTTGCCAGTCGTTACGCAACTCAGCTGTTGATGGCATATCCGCAAACCATTCCTGTGGCAACTCCGTATCACGTGACTCATAGTTTGGGCCCATGGTGCAACCACTCAAAAACAGAGTAGTTGCGACACCGAAGGACACGAGTGCTAATTTTGAAAAATGCTTATTCATGTTACGGTCCTTTGGTTAGCTTTTATTGACAGCGACATCTTGCTCGGACGACTGCTTTCGTGCTTTGCGCCACGTGCTCAAATCGTCCAACAGCTTGTACGCGAGTGGCACGAAAATCAGCGCTAAACTACTTGCAGCCAACATACCACCAACCACAACCGTACCAATTTCTTGGCGGCTAACTGCACCAGCACCCGAGGCGATTACCAGCGGGAAGCTGCCGACAACAAAGGTTGCCGCAGTCATGATAATGGCGCGGAAACGTTGCCGTGCAGCAGTGATTGCTGCGTCGGTTGAACTCATGCCTTCTTTCCGGTTTTGGGCGGCGAATTCAACAATCAGAATCGCGTTCTTAGCGGCTAAACCGATTAATACCAACAAACCGACCTGGAAGTACACGTCGTTGGGGAAGCCCCGTAACATTGACGATAACGCAGCACCGAAAACGGCAAACGGAACTGCCGTAGCAACCGCAAACGGCAACGTTAGTCGCTCATATTGCGCGATCAGAATTAGGATAACCATCAGCAAACCAAGTCCGAATGCTGATGCAGCGGCACCGGAAGCTGCATCGAGCTGATAGGCTTCGCCAACCCAGCCCATTTGAATGTTTTCTTCCGACCGGAGGTCGTTAATCACTGCATCAAGAGCGTCCTTTGCTTGGCCTGTGGTATATCCCGGTGCTGGGTCTGCCATGATCTTTGCTGAAGCATAAAGGTTGAAGCGGTTAAGAATATCCGCACCAGCGACTCGTTCAGCGGTGACTAAACTGCTGACTGGAATCATGGCGCCCGAGTTGGCGCGTACAAATACATCACGCAAATTCTCTGGTGACATGCGGTATTCACCTTCGGCTTGCAAGTTCACTTGCCATAAGCGACCTTGATAGGTGAAGTCATTCACATAGGTTGAGCCGAACGTTGCTTGCATCGTGCTGAACAGACTACTTAAAGGCACACCCATCGCTTGCGCTTTCTCACGATCAACGTGAATCAGGTAACGCGGAATATTGGTTTCTAACGTACTCCGCACACCCATCAGTTCCGGGCGCTCGTTGGCTGCTGCGACGGCGCGCTGAGCGATGTTGTTCAAGCGAATTGGGTCTGAGTCACCGCGTAACTGCAAATAACCTTCGACACCTCCAGTTAACGACAAGCCTTGAATTGGAGGTGGCCC
>NZ_CP071922.1:1553981-1556275 GCF_017584085.1 Halomonas sp. BM-2019 | reverse complement strand
TTTCTTGCGCGCTGGTACCCGGAGCGGTTCGTTCACTCCAGTCGGTTAAGTTGATAAAACCAGCTAATGCGTTGGTGCGCAAGGCACTGGCAATAATATCGAAACCGGCAAAGGTGGTGAAATCTTGCACCGTGTCGAGTTCACGAATTTGCCGCGATAGCTCATTGCGGAATTCTTCCGCACGTTCGAGTGATGCAGTTGCTGGCAACTGAGCGACTGCCAAAGCGACACCTTGGTCTTCACCGGGAACCAAGCTGGTTGGCATACGGCTCATCAGGACACCGGTACCGACCACAAACGCTAGGAAGAGAATCACACCAAAGACAGAGCGACGGATAAAGAAAGCGACCGCATTGACAAAGCCATTGGTGAGCTTGTCGAAACCGGCATTAAACAGCGCAAAAGGTTTCGATACATGGTGACTTTGTTTGTCCAGCAGGAGAGCACACATAGCCGGTGTCAGGGTTAAGGCAACAACACCGGAAACGACCACGGAAACAGCAATGGTGACGGCGAATTGCTGATAGAGTTCGCCACTTAACCCGCCTAAAAAGGCGACAGGCGCGAAAACAGCAACCAAAACCAAAGTCGATGAAACAACGGCACCGGAAACCTGCTTCATTGTCTCAATCGACGCTTCTTTCGCCTTCATGCCTTTCTCCGAGATGAGGCGTTCAACGTTTTCCATAACGATGATGGCGTTGTCGACGACAATACCGATAGCCAGCACCAAGCCGAATAGCGTTAGCATGTTGATTGAAAAACCAAATGCTTGCATACCCGCAAAGGTACCAATCAGAGATACGGGGATTGCCGCGACAGGAATTAAAGTAGCACGCAAGTGTTGCAAGAATAAGAACGTGACAAGTACCACCAACACGACCGCGATGAGTAGCGTAACGATGACTTCATTCACCGAAATCTGGATAAACTCGGTCGTGTCGTAGGGCACATAATAGGACAATCCTGCAGGGAATTGTTCAGCAAGTTCTTGTAGCTTTGCATGCACGTTCTCAGCAGTTTGCAACGCGTTGGCGCCGGGCTGTAGGAATACACCAAATGGCACAGCGTCTTGGTTATTGTAAATAGCAGAGAAGCCGTAGGTTTGCGCGCCTAGCTCGATTCGGGCGACATCGCCAACGCGAATACTGTTGCCACTGTCGTCGGACCGAATAATGACATTGGCAAACTCTTCTGGGGTACTCAGTTGCGTATTAGTGGTTGCAGCAAAAGTAAAAGCGTTCCCTTTCGGCGCGGGATCTGCGCCGAAGCGGCCGGCTGCATATTGTGCACTTTGATCGCGAATCGCGTTGCTGACATCCGCAGGAATTAAACCATATTCGGCTAGTTTAGCCGGGTCGGTCCAAATTCGCATGGAGTAGTCTTGGGCGCCAAACAACGAGGCGTCACCCACGCCTTCGACACGAACTAATTCGTCGAGGATATTGAGTAGCGTGTAGTTACTGATATCCAGTGTGCTCATGCTGCCGTCATCGGAGAAGAGCGTCGCGACCATAAGGATATTGGTTGAACGTGACTCAACTCGGACGCCAAGATCCCGAACCGTTTGTGGCAATCGCGCCGAGGCTGCTTGTACGCGGTTATTCACGTTGATGGTGTTTTGATCCGGGTCTGAGCCCATGGCAAACGAAATGGTAATCTGCAACATACCGGAGTCAGTGGTAGTCGTTTCCATGTACAACATGTCGTCGACGCCATTAATCTCTTGCTCTAGTGGCGCTGCTACTGAACTAGCGAGTACGTCGGCGCTAGCACCGGGATAAATGGTGCTAATGACCACTTGCGGCGGCACAACATTCGGGTACTGTTCAACCGGCAGGGCGCGAATTGAAACAATCCCAGCAATGACAATAATAATCGAGATGACCGACGCGAATAGGGGACGGTCAATGAAAAAACGTAACATAAACTTTCCTTTACTCGTTTATTGACCGTTGGTAATCATGACAGGCGCACCATCACGAACCGCAACATGACCATTGACGATTAATTTGTCGCCCGCTGATAAGCCGTCAAGAATAACCTGTTTGCCATTTATCTTTGGACCTAAGGTCACAGGCCGCGCCTGTGCTTGCTCGGTGCCGTTAACGACATACACTTGCGGGCCGTCTGGGCCTTGGCTCACAGTTGTTGGGTTAATCAGAACGACGTCATCGAAAGTTTGCAAAGCGAGTTCAACACGGACAAATTGACCGGGTAGCAAAACATTATCGCGATTATCCACTTCTGCACGCATGACAATACGGCCAGTCTGCGCATCGATACTTGGCGCT
>NZ_CP071922.1:1553087-1553971 GCF_017584085.1 Halomonas sp. BM-2019 | reverse complement strand
CCGATAGAGTTGCGCGTCGTTTTCTGGAATCGCAAAGTGCAAATGTAATCTATCGGTTTGGACAATATGGGTTAAATACGCGCCGGCACTGATAAGATTTCCTTCAGTAACTGACTCAACGCCAGCGAGACCATTGATGGGTGCTTCAACACGCGTGTAACGTAGGTTACGACGAGCATCAGCAAGACCTGACTCTGCCCGAGCTAAGCGAGCCTTTGCCGCTTCGATGGCAGAACGCGCTTGGTCAAATTCGCGTTCACTGGCGGCATTGCTTTCGTATAAACCCGACACGCGTTGCCATTCACGCTCAGCCTGTTGGTGCATGGCGGTGGCATCGGCAAGCTCGGCTTGAGCAGAATTTACCGCAAGTTGATACGGCTCTGGGTCAATTTGAAACAGCGTTTCACCTTGCTCAACGGCATGGCCTTCTTGGAAATTGCGCTGTTGTAAAATGCCGCTTACTTGTGCTCGGACTTCAACTTCACGAGCGCCGCGCACACGAGCAGGGTATTGGGCGGTATAGACAGCAGATTCAGTCATAACTTCAGCAATCGTAACTGGCGATGGCGGCATGCCTTGTTGTCCATTACCAGAATCGCCACTACAAGCGGTTAGTACAGCCAATGCACTCATGCTGAGGACTAATTTTGTTGAGGTCGCCCAAACTGTGCGATACGGCTGAGATTGAGCGCGAAACGATGCGTTCATTAATTATTCTCCAATTCTTTGGTCTGCTGAGAAATAGAATGCTGCGAACAGCCTTCAAACTGTTCGACAAAGTTGAGTGGGTTTTGCACGTGCATAATGCCGTGCAAGTAAAATGAAAAAACGTGTTCGAGACGTTCGATCGACGTGCGCTTTGGTACGCTCGCCATACTCAAATA
>NZ_CP071922.1:1552704-1553077 GCF_017584085.1 Halomonas sp. BM-2019 | reverse complement strand
CATTTCTTCGGTACTTAAAAACTCGCGCACCGGATAGGCGTTTTTGATATCTTCAAAGACAAAAAGCCAGTCAGATTTGTTGTCATGCATCCGCTGAAAATAGAGCGGGGTGATATCCCGGCCAAACTCAGCACGCTCTTGAATGAATAATTCGACCGTATCCGGGTGAGTGTCAAAGTAGTTGAGATAAGCGTGCATCATGGCGTACAGACGGCACAACGGGTTGCTATAACTGTCGCGCGCTTGCATCATGCGCTCACGCAAAATATCCAATTGATGGGTGAGGGCTGATTTAAATAATTCTTCTTTATTGGGAAAATGGCGATACAGAGTTCCTTTGCCAACGCCCGCCAATTCTGCAATCGATTGCATG
>NZ_CP071922.1:1525891-1552604 GCF_017584085.1 Halomonas sp. BM-2019 | reverse complement strand
GGCCCCGCCGGACGCTATGCCCTGGCGGGCGCCCCCGCCGTGGCCTCTCGCCCGCCGCCGCCCAGGCTGCGGCAGGTGCTCTCCCCCCGCCACCGCCTGGAACGCCCTCCCAGAGCCGCCTGATCCCGTCGCTTACCCGAGCCCCCATGCCGGCTCGTCAATCACGGATATCAGGAGTTCTTCCATGTCAGCCTCCGTCTCGCCCAAGCCCCGGGCGCGCGCCACGCGCTACCTGCCCCTCGCCCTGCTGGCTGCCCTGGCCCTCTCGGGTCCCCTGCCGGCCCATGACGACGGTGATCACACCCACGATCACGGCCATGGCGATCATGCCCACGCCCATGACCACGGCGACCACGCCCATGACCACGGCGACCACGCCCATGACCACGGCGACCATGCCCATGACCACGGCGACCACGCCCATGACCACGGCGACCACGCGCGCCAGGCGCCGCCGGAGTGGCTCGAGCGGGACAATCCGCTGCCGCCGAGCGCCGACAACCTGGCGTTCGGCCAGGAGACCTATGCGCGCTACTGTGCCGTCTGTCATGGCGAGACGGGACGCGGAGACGGCGTCGCCGCCGGCGTGGCCGGCTTCGTACCGGTCCCGACGGATCTCGCCCAGCACGGCGCCGCCCACGGGGCGGGGGAATATGCCTGGCTGGTCAAGGAGGGTAACCCCCAGAGCGCCATGCCACGCTTCGACGGCAAGCTGGGGGAGGACGCGATCTGGGCCGTGGTGCTCTATGTTCGCCACATCCTGGCCGCGGGCGATGAGGGTCACGAGGCCGACGGCCATGCCCACTGACGAGAACGGGCGCCCGAAGGCGCCCGTGGGGTTATCACGACTCCTCGTGGAGCACCAGCTCCTCGAAGATCGTGTTGAGGGCGGGTGCCGGCTCGGGTTCCCGTTCGGGCGGGGGCTCGAGGGCCACCAGCTGGCCGCTGGGTGCTTCAAGCAGGCCGCGCAGCTGCTCGTAGTCGAAGGCCACGCCATTGTTGGCGCTGCCCGCGTTGAGCTGGGCGATGGTCTCGATCAGCGCCGACATGCCGTGCTCCTGCTCCTCCAGGGGCTTGAAGACCTGCACCAGCGGCTGGCCGTCCTGCCAGCCGACCTTGATCGGCTGGTCGATCATATTGACCCGGGTACCCACCGGCACGTTGTGGAACACCGACTCGATGTCCTCCGGGAACATGCGGATGCAGCCACGGCTGGCGCGCATGCCGATGCCGTCGGGCTCGTTGGTGCCGTGGATCAGGTAGCCGGGAATATCGAGCAGCACGGCATGGCGCCCCAGGGGGTTGTCCGGGCCGGGCGGTACCACCGCCGGCGCCGGCTCGCCGCGCTCGGCGGCCTCCTCGCGCATCGAGCGGGGCGGGTACCAGGCCGGATCCTCCAGGCGCATGGTGGTCTGGGTGTCAAAGCCCTCGCGGCCGATGCCGATCGGATAGGTCTCGACCCGCGGGGTCTCGCCCTCGCGCACCTTCGGGAAGTAGTAGAGGCGCAGCTCGGCGATATTGATCACGACCCCGGTAGGCTCGGCGTCGGGCAGGATGAAGCGCCCGGGAATCGTCACCTCGGTGCCCTCGCCCGGGATCCAGATGCTTACCTCGGGATTGGCACGGATGATCTCCTCGTAGCCAACGTTATGCTCCCGGGCGATATCCATCAGGGTGTCCTCGTGGTCCTCCACCGTGACGGTGTAGGTCTCGCCGATCACGTTGCCCTCCTCGGGCAGCGGATAGTGGCCGCGGGGCCACTCCGCCTCCTCCTCGGCCAGCGCCGCGCCGGAGAACGCCAGCGCACCGGCGAGCGCGCCACCCAGGGTCAGTGCCAGCCACGTCGGGGCTCGCCCCGACACGCCAGACGTGCCTCTCGCTATTGCCATCGTTTCGCCTCTGTCAAGCTGCCCGGCTCACCTGGCCCCGGCATGTTCATCGTGCCCCTAGTGTACCGGGGGGATCCCCGATCATGCGCAGGAACCCTGTTCGGTTTTGTCACCGTCCCCGCAGGGGACAGCCTACCGCCGGTGCCTGACGCCGGCCGGCGGCGGCGGCGTGGCATGATGGTGCCATCCCGCTTCCCGATGCCCGTCATCCCTCACCTCGGAGCCCCCACCGATGACCGCTACCCGTCCCTCGCCCGATCCCGCGACCCGCTCGGCCCGCCGAATTGCGCTGGCGGTGGGCATTCCCGTCGTGCTGGTGCTGGCCATCCTGATTGCCATGCCCTTCATGGCCGGCAATGAAACGACGCTTCAGGTCGACGGCCGAGTGCCGGCCGAGCCCGGCACGGAACAGGGTGGCGTGCACTTTTCCGGCACCGTGCACCAGTGGAGCGTGTCGGGCAGCCTGGCGGTCGACGCCGAACGGCAAGCGCGGCTCTCCTTCCGGCTGCGCGGCCCGGACGGCAGCCCCCCCCGGCAGGCCATGCAGGTCCCCATCACGTTCAGCATGCCCGCCCACGGCATGGAGCAGAGCGCCACGGCACGGCAGGTCGGCCCCGACAGCTTCGCCGCCGCCTCGGAGCTGCCGATGCCGGGTGCCTGGGAGATGCGCATCACCTTTGCCGAGGTCGCCGGCGTACTCCCCTTCGATGTCGCGCGATAACCCGGCCGCCCGGCTGGAACGCCCTGGCCTGGGCGCCTGCCCCCGCAGCATGCCGGCACCGCCAGACTGCTAGACTGAAGTCGAGACAGCGAGGGAGATCGGCATGGCACGACTCAACGTGACACGCAAGCTGATCGAGTCCCATCTGGTGTCAGGCAGGATGGAGCCAGGGGAGGAGATCGGGCTTGCCATCGACCAGACCCTGACTCAGGACGCTACCGGCACCCTGGTAATGTTGGAGTTCGAGGCCATGCAGGTCGGCCGCGTCTGCACCGAACTCTCGGCCCAGTACGTCGACCACAACCTGCTGCAGGAGGACTTCAAGAACCCCGACGATCACCTCTTCCTGCAGAGCGCCTGCCGCAAGTTCGGCGTCTGGTTCAGCCCGGCCGGCAACGGCGTCAGTCACCCCGTCCACCAGGAGCGCTTCGGCGTGCCCGGCAAGACCCTGGTCGGCTCGGACAGCCACACCCCGGCCGCCGGGGCACTCGGCATGTTCGCCACCGGTGCCGGCGGCCTGGAGGTGGCCCTGGCCATGGCCGGCAAGCCGCTCTATCTTCACATGCCCAAAGTGGTGGGGGTGGAGTTGACCGGCGAGCTGCCCGACTGGGTCAGCGCCAAGGACGTGGTGCTGGAGCTGCTGCGCCGCTTCGGCGTCAAGGGGGGCGTCGGCAAGGTCTTCGAGTACTACGGCCCCGGTCTCGCTGCCCTCTCCGCCATGGATCGCCACGTGATCGCCAACATGGGCACCGAGATGGGGGCGACGACCTCGGTGTTTCCCGCCGACGGCGAGGTGAAGCGCTTCCTGGAGCGCCAGGAGCGCGGCGATGCCTGGCAGGAGCTGCTCGCCGATGACGGCGCCGACTATGACGAGCCTGTCTCGCTGGACCTCTCGACCCTCGAGCCGCTGATCGCCCTGCCCAGCAGCCCCGGCAACGTCAGGCCGGTGCGTGAGGTGGCCGGCGAGGAGATCTACCAGGCCTACGTGGGCTCCTCGGCCAATCCGGGCTTTCGCGACTTCGCCGTGCCGGCTATGATGGTCGAGGGCCGCCGGGTGGCGCCAGGCGTCTCCTTCGACGTCAACCCCACGTCGCGCCAGATCCTCGAGAACCTAGCCAGTCACGGCTACCTGTCACACCTGATCCGCGCCGGTGCCCGCCTGCACCAGGCCGGCTGCAACGGCTGCATCGGCATGGGCCAGGCGCCCGCCACCGGTCGCAACAGCCTGCGCACCGTCCCGCGCAACTTCCCGGGTCGCTCCGGTACCCCCGAGGATCGGGTCTTCCTGTGCAGCCCGGAAACCGCTACCGCCTCCGCCCTGACCGGTCGGATCACCGACCCGCGTGACCTGGACATGGCGTATCCCCGGTTCGCGGAACCCGAGCCGCTGGCGATCAACCGCGAGATGCTCGTCGCTCCCGCCGAGGACAGCGGTCTGGTGGCGCTGATCAAGGGGCCCAACATCAAATCGCTGCCGGAATTCGAGCCGATTCCCACCCGCTTCGCCGGCCCGGTGCTGCTGAAGCTGGGTGACGATGTCTCCACCGACGAGATCATGCCCGCCGGGGCCGAGGTGCTGCCCCTGCGCAGCAATATCCCGGCCATCGCCGAATACGTGTTCCACGCCGTCGACCCGGGCTTCAGCCAGCGCGCCAGGGCGCTCGACGGCGATGGCTTCTTCCTCGTCGCCGGCCGCAACTACGGCCAGGGCTCGAGTCGCGAACATGCTGCCATTGCCCCCCGCTACCTCGGGCTACGCGCGGTCTGCGCCCTCTCCTACGGGCGTATCCATTGGCAGAACCTGGCCAACTTCGGCGTCGTGCCGCTGACCTTCGCCAACGCCGATGACCTGGCGCGCATCGACCAGGAGGACGAACTGCTCCTGGACGACCCGCTCGGCGCCCTGGACAAGGGTGACGAGGTCACGCTGTACAACCGAACCAAGGCGGAGCAGTACCCCATGTACCACGACCTGTCGAAGCGACAGGTCGACATGATCCGCAGCGGCAGCCTGATCCAGCTGGTGCGCGAGGAAGCATAGCCGCCGGCCGGGCTCCCTCACGGCACCAGCGCTACCCCGGACCCTACCCTGAGTAAGGGAAGGCACCAGATTCCGGAGGCCCCCATGCAACCCCCAGCCAATGTCATGGACCTGATCGGCAACACGCCGATGGTACGCGTCGCCCACCTGGACACCGGCCCCTGCGAGCTCTACCTGAAGCTCGAGAACCTGAACCCCACCGGCTCCATCAAGGACCGCATCGGGCTGTCGATGATCGAGGCCGCCGAGGCCGCGGGGGAGCTCCGGCCGGGCGGCACCCTGGTCGAGGGTACCGCCGGCAACACCGGCCTGGCCCTGGCGCTGGTGGCCCAGCAGAAGGGCTACCGCGTGGTGCTGGTGATCCCCGACAAGATGAGCCGCGAGAAGATCTTCAACCTCAAGGCCATGGGCGCCGAGGTGGTACTGACGCGCTCCGACGTGGCCAAGGGCCACCCGGAGTACTACCAGGACAAGGCGGCGGCCATCGCCCGGGAGACCCCCGGCGCGGTCTTCGTCAACCAGTTCGGCAACCCCGCCAACCCCCTGGCCCACGAGCGCGGCACCGGCCCGGAGATCCTGCGCCAGATGGAGCATCGCCTCGACGCCGTGGTGTGCGGCGTGGGCTCCGCCGGCACCATGACCGGCCTGTCGCGCTGCTTCGCCGAGGCCGCCCCCCAGGTGGAGCTGGTGCTCGCCGACCCCGAGGGCTCGGTGCTGGCCGAGTACGTGCGCACCGGCCGGCTCAGCACCGAGAGCGGCAGCTGGCTGGTCGAGGGCATCGGCGAGGACTTCATTCCGCCCGTCGCCGACCTCTCCCGGGTGCGCCAGGCGATCACCGTGAGCGACAAGGAGAGCCTGCTGTGCGGCCGCGAGCTGCTGCACCGCGAGGGCATCCTGGGCGGCACCTCCACCGGCACCTGCCTGGCCGCGGCGCTGCGCTACTGCCGCGCCCAGCCCCACCCGAAGCGGGTGGTGACCTTCGTCTGCGACACCGGCAACAAGTACCTCTCCAAGATGTTCAACGAGCACTGGATGGAGGATCAGGGCTTCATCGAGCGTTACCACTACGGCGACCTGCGCGACCTGATCCGCCACCCCTATGCCGAGCACGACACCGTGGTGGTGGCCCCCGACGAGCCGCTGACCACCGCCTACGCGCGCATGAAGCTCTACGATGTCTCCCAGCTGCCGGTGATGGAGGGCGACCGGGTGGTCGGCATCATCAACGAGACCGATGTGCTGATGGCGGTGTACGGCCACGAGGACCACTTCACCTCGCCGGTGGCCGAGGCGATGATCACCGAGCTGCAGGAGCTCAGTCCCGGCGCCAGCCTGGACGACCTGGTGGGCGTGTTTCAGCAGCACCATGTGGCCATCGTCACCGAGGGCGAGCGCTTCCACGGCCTGATCACGCGGATCGACCTGCTCAATTACCTGCGCCGACGCATCGACTGAAGCGAAGGGAGGCTGCGATGAACGACGACAAGCGCGACGGGCGCCCGGGTCTCGCGACCCGGGCCATCCACGCCGGCCAGGCACCGGACCCCAGCACCGGCGCCATCATGACGCCGATCTACGCCACCTCCACCTATGTGCAGGCGAGCCCCGGCCAGCACCAGGGCTTCGAGTACTCGCGCAGCGGCAATCCCACCCGCCTGGCCCTGGAGCGCTGCATGGCGGATCTCGAAGGCGGTACGGCGGGCTTCGCCTTCGCCTCGGGCATGGCGGCCACGGCCTGCGTGCTGGAGCTCCTCGACCACGGCAGCCATGTGATCGCCATGGACGACCTCTACGGCGGCTCCTATCGGCTGTTCCAGAACGTCCGCCGGCGCTCCGCCGGACTCGACTTCAGCTTCGTCGACCTGAGCCTCGAGGGCGCGCTGGAGATCAGCCTGCACGACACCAGCCGCATGCTCTGGGTGGAGTCGCCCACCAACCCGCTGCTCAAGCTGGTCGACCTGGAGCGAGTCGCCGCCTTCGCCCGCGACCACGGCCTGATCAGCGTGATGGACAACACCTTCGCCAGTCCGGTGCTGCAGCGCCCCCTGGAGCTCGGCTTCGACATCGTGGTGCACTCCACCACCAAGTACCTGGGCGGCCACTCCGATATCGTCGGCGGCGTCGCCGTGGTGGCCGACGAGGCGTTGGCCGAGCGCCTGGCCTTCCTCCACAACGCCGTGGGCGGCATCGCCGGACCCTTCGACAGCTTCCTCGCCCTGCGCGGGCTGAAGACCCTGGTGCTGCGCATGCGCCAGCACTGCGCGAACGCCGGGGCGCTGGCCGCCTGGCTGGAGGCCCATCCCGCCGTGGAGCGGGTCCTCTACCCGGGGCTGGCGAGCCACCCCCAGCACGCCCTGGCCCGGCGCCAGATGAGCGACTTCGGCGGCATGCTCTCCCTGGTGGTGCGCGGCGGCGAACCGGCCGCCCGCCGCGTGCTGGAGCGCTGCCGGCTGTTCGCCCTGGCCGAGAGCCTGGGCGGGGTGGAGAGCCTGATCGAGCACCCCGGTATCATGACCCACGCCTCCGTGCCCGCCGAGACCCGCGAGCGGCTCGGCATCGAAGGCGGGCTGATCCGCCTCTCGGTGGGCATCGAGGCGATCGACGACCTGATCGACGACCTGGACCAGGCGCTGCGCGGCGATGGCGACGCCACACCCCCCGCTTGAGGGCATCGCCTGGGGCGTGTTGAACATTTTCCCATTGAGCTTGGCGCCCCATCTCGGTCAGGATGAAGCAGGAACCGCTGCAAGCGACGGACGAGCCAAGGCCTACCGCTGGAGGAGCCACATGCAACCGCTGAGCTATTACTACTACAACGTCCTGGAAGGCCTCGAGAAGCCATGCGATGTGCCGACGGCCCAGCTGCAGGAGGGCTACGACATCCTCTACCAGCATGGCGGGCGCATCGAGATCGACCTGGTCCGCAAGGCCGAGGAGGGCGACGCCCGGGGCGAGCCCTACCACTGGTACGAAGACCTCGACGACGAGCAGCGGGCGAAGCTGCACAAGGCGCTCGGCGACGGCGATCCCGCCAAGATCCTCAAGATCATGCAGCGCAACGGCTATGCCGGCGTGCTCTACCATCACGCCTGGGAGCACTTCCGCACGGCGGCCGCAGCCGACTGATTCATGCCGCGGCCCCCGTGCAGGCGGGGGCGCGGCCCGATGTCGCCCGGCAACCGGCTGACGGGGTGGCCTCTCGCCCTGGCCTCAGGGCTTGGCCATCAGGTCCGTACGCCAGGCCCGCCAGAAGGTCACGCCCTGCAGCACGGCGAACACCGCCTCGAACAGCGCCGGCAGCCACAGGAAGCCCGAGGCGAACAGGAAGAACAGCGCGAAGAGCCCCCGGAACAGGATCGACAGCAGCGCCACCAGGCGATTGTGCAGCGGCGCCAGGGCGGCCGGCAGATAGAGCAGCCCCACCACGATCATCGCCAGGCCCGCATAGCGCACCCAGGTCAGCGGATAGGGCAGATCGGCCCCCATGATCCCCAGCAGGCTGGCGGGCCAGAGCCAGAGCCACAGGCCCAGCAGCACATTGAGGGCGATCCCCACCTGCATCACCCGCCGATAGGTCGCGAACACATCGTGTGAGGTTGGCATAGCAGTGCTCCTGGGCCAGTGCCTAGAACGTCAGCAGGTAGTCGAGCAGCGCCGAGCGCTCCTCGGGTGTCAGCTCGGTGCCGTAGTCATGCCCCAGGCGGCCGTTGCCGGGCTGGCTGGTGTCGAAGCAGAAGCCGGCCTCCAGGGGCTCGCCGGGCGTACACGCCGGCGCCACGAAGCCGCCCTTCTCCGCATCCAGCACGTCCAGCCCGCGCACGAAGGCCTCCGGGCGCTCCTCCGGGGGCAGCAGCAGGTCGTAGAGGGTCGGCACGGCCCCGTTGTGCAGGTAGGGCGCGCGCAGCCAGAGGCCGTCGAGGGGCAGGTTGGCGTAGCCGTCGGTCTTGCGGAAGTGCCGGAAGCGGTAGCGCTCGTCGTCGTCGAACAGGGTCAGCTGGTAGCGGCGCAGGGTCTCAGTGTAGCTGTCGAGCCGGGCCGGGTCGACGCCGAGCCGCGCATTGGGCTCGACCCGACCGAGGCGCGCCCCCTCGAAGACGTAGCGGTCGCCGTCCTGGTAGCCGTGGCAGTCGGCGCAGTGGCGCATGTAGAGCGACTGGCCGGCGGCCACCCCCTCGGGATCGGGGCGATAGGGGCTGGGCGGCGGCTCGAGGTCCAGCAGCCAGTCGGCCACCCGTTCGATGGCCCGGTGATCGACGCTCTCCTCGGTCACCCCGGCCCCGATGGCGGCGCTCAGGTTGCGCTCCTGCAGCGAGGCGTTGTTGCCGTCCCAGTGCAGCTCCATGCCCTGGCGAGGGCGCTGCAGGAAGACCGCCGGGAAGTCGCTGGTACCGATGCGCTCCGCCTCCTCCAGCTCCGCCACCTCCATGCCGAACTGGATCAGCTTGTAGGGGTTGAAGGTATCCACCCGCCCCGGCCCCCAGGCCGGCTGCACGGCCAGTAGCGGCCCGAGCAGCGCCCGATTCTCCAGCAGCCCCTCGCGCACCCGGGGCAGGACCGCGTGCCGCCACACCCGCCGTTCGATCCAGCCCAGCGACTGGCCCTGCTCGTCCATGGCGGCGAGCACGCTGTCCGGCGCCAGCCGCGGGTCGTCGGCAATCTCCAGCAGGAAGTCGATGAAGCCGTAGAGGTCCAGGTTGTTGGAGGGCATGCCGGCGATCTGCCGCACCGGCGCGTCAGGCGACTCGCGGACCGTCCCCACGTGGCAGAGCGCACAGTTGAACCAGGCGATCTCCACGCCGCGCACCTGCCGGGTGCCGACGCCGATGGGCAGATCCCCGCCGCTCGCTTCGTCCCCCGGCGCGTAGAGGAAGCCGAACACCTCAAAGTGCCCATCGTCGAAGACCTCCGGGAAGAGGCTCGGCAGCACCCGCCACAGCCGCACCGGCAGCCCGCTCACCTCGCTGCCGATGGAGCCGTGGCGGAAGTGGGTCTCCGGGTCGGCGTAGTGATGCACCGACTCGCCGCTGTAGCGCCACAGGGTGGGCAGGCCGATCACCAGCACCAGCAGGCCGGCCACCCCCACGGCCAGGGCGAGCAGGGTCAGCGGCAGGCGCCGCCAGCGCCGGCGGCGGGCCTCCTGTTGCACGGCGGTGACGGGTGGCTCCTGGCGTCTCATGGCGGCCTCACGGGTTCTGCGCCGGCGGCACCGGGGGCAGGCGCAGCTCGGGGCGGGTGTCGTAGATGGCCATCAGGGCCGCGATCATGCGCTCGTGGTCGCCGTCGAAGCGGGAGAGCTCGTAGCAGCCCAGGGGATTCTTCGGCGCATTGAGCAGGCACTTGTTGCAGAAGGTGCAAGGGCGCGCCGGGGCGTCCTGCCCGGCCCGCCATTGCTTCGGCAGGTCGGGATTGGCGATCAGCGCCCGGGCGCTGGAGACCGCATCGCAGGCCCCGCTCTCGATGGCCTCGCGCACCAGGGAGGCGCGTTGATAGCCGCCGGTACTGATCACCGGGATCCCCACCGCCTGGCGAATGGCGCGCGCCTCGTCCAGGCTCACCCCCTCCACGGCATGGCCGCGCTGGTGACGGAACCACAGCCAGCGGAAGATCCAGCGCAGCGAGGCGTAGCGGAACAGCAGGTAGTTGCGGAAGGTGTCGACCCCGGCGGAGAGCATGGCGTCATAGGTGCTGGCGATGGTCTCGAAGGAGAAGTCGCCCGGCGGGTTGAGGGGGTGGGGAAAGAGGCTGCCGATGGAGACGTGCAGCGCATCGGCCCCCGCCGTCTCGGCCCAGCGGCACACCTGCAGGGTCTCCGCCAGGGTATTGCCCTTGCCCTCCCAGGGCAGGATGTCGTTGTGGTCCACGGCGCTGATCTTGACCTGCAGGTGGAAATCCGGCCCCACCCGCCCGCGGATGGCCTCGATCACCTCCAGCAGGAAGCGCGCCCGGTTGGCCAGGGACCCACCGTAGCGGTCGCGCCGGTCGTTGATGGCCGAGCTCAGGAACTGGGTGAACAGGTAGCCGTTGGCGGCGTGCAGCTCCACCCCGTCGAGCCCGGCCTCCCGGGCCCGCCAGGCGCCGCGGGCGAAGGCCTCGACGGTGCGCTCGATCTCGTGCCCGCTCATGGCCCGGCACAGGAAGCCGTGCAGGGACTCCTTGTGGTCGGTGGCACTGAGCGCCCGGCGATGCTGGTTGTGGACCCCCGGCAGGTCCATCTGCCGGCCGGAGTGGCTGAGCTGCAGGATGTACTTGCAGTCGAAGCGGTGCACGGCCTCGCCGAGCCGCTGCCACAGTGGAATGAAGTCGTCGCGGTGGATGGTGGCGTAGCCCGCCACGATGCGCCCCTCCATCTGCACCGGCACGAAGGAGGAGATGATGGCCCCCACCCCGCCCCGGGCGAAGAGGCACTCCCAGTTGAGGCGCGTCTGGGTCAGGCTGCCGTCCTCGTTGTCGAAGCGCCCGGAGATGTTCGAGCGGAACAGGCGATTCTTGACCGCCAGGTTGCGCCACTTGAGCGGTGTGAAGATGACATCCTCGCTCATCATTCGCCCTCCCCTCGCCGAGCCGTCATGGCCCGGCCCCAGGTATCGGCCAGCAGCGCCAGGATGAAGCGCTGGGCCGGACAGCGCGCCCAGCTGTCGCCCATGAAGGCCAGCCCCGGGTCGCCGCTGGTCCGAACGGCCTCGGCGAGGCGCAGCAGCACCAGGTCGCCAGCGGCGCCAGCATCTGGCGCAGCAGCGTCTCCGGCACGCCGAGGCAGCGCCCCAGCACCGCCGCCGAGGAGAGCGACGCGGCCCCCGGCGTCGCGGCCAGGGCGCGCATCGACTCCAGCGACTCCATCAGGTTGTGCACCGCCACGCCCGTGGCATGCAGGGTCATGGCATCCCCCCGGGCCCGCTCATGCAGCAGTCGTCGATCCCGGCGAAGTCGACCACTGAGGCGTTGGAACAGCGCCTTGAGCGCACCGATCCGCGGGTAGTCGTTGAGCCGCCGGGCGGCCGCGTAGCTCGCCGCGTCGGCGCGGTAATCGTCGTGGAACAACCGCCCCAGCACCCCCTGGGCAGCGGGCCCCAGCGCCTCGCCCTCCCCCTGGCCGGCCACCGCGGCCACCAGGCTCTCGAAGGCCGGGTCCCGGCGCCAGGAGGCGATGTCGGCGCACTCATCGAGGCGCCGACCCAGCTCGGCGTGGCGCGCCTCGCGACCCTCCGCGTCCCGCCCCAGCAGCGCGGGCAGCGGCTCGCCGTCGAACACCAGGGCCTGGCGCAGGCGGGCCAGGCGCAGCCGGTTGATCAGGCCGCCGCCGGCGGCCAGGGAGCGGTCGAGACGCGAATCCGCATCGAGCAGGCGAATCTCCCCGGGGTCGGTGACCTCCAGCAGATTGATCAGGCCGGGAATGTGCACTCGTCTGGCCACGCCGCCTCCTTCCTCTCGCTATCCATAGGCCCCGTGCTTGGCCCTTACCATAGGCCCCGTGCTTGCCGCCCTTAGCTAGCCGCGCTCGCCGCGGTTCCATGGGAAGAAGGCGTTGCGTACGCCCGCCAGCCGCGGCGCCAGGGCGGGGAAGTGACGGCCGATGACCGATGCCATGTCGTTGTTGTCGATCCACTCCATGCCCGCCCGGGTGTAGACCTCAGGGGTGTAGTCATCGGTGAAGAAGCGGTCGCTCTTGAGGCGTCGCGAGGCCATCAGGATGAAGATCCGGAAGGCGGTATCGCTGAAGGCGAAGCCGGGCGGCGGGGTCTCGGCCAGGCAGCCGATCAGCAGGTCGACCTCCTCCACGTCGCCGTAGATCGCCTCCAGCTCACGCTGCCACTGGGGATTGTCGGTCAGCTCGGCGAAGCTTCGCGGGGCCGGCATGTCGATCAGACGGCGGAAGCGGCAGTAGCGCGGCACCCCGCGCTCGCGGTCGCGCAGGATGTCCACCGTGGCCAGGTCGATCACCCGATGATGGGGCGCCTGCTTCTCGTGCTGCTGCAGGTGGCGGGGAAAGTTGTGCAGCACCAGGGCGCCGGGAGGGCTGGTGCCCAGCGAGTAGAGCGCATCCTCAAACGACACCTCCGAATAGAGGGCATGAGTCAGTGAGCCGGCCACCTCGGTCAGGCCGCACTCCTTGATCAGGCTGTCGTCGGCCTGGCGCCGGAAGCTGAAGTCGTCGGGAATCAGCGGATGCATGCGATAGACGGCGCTGAACTCCTCGGTGATGGCGTAGGGCGCGGCATGGTGATCCACCGGCGAGCCGACGATGCCGCTCAACAGCTCGCTGTCGCTGACGCGCCCCCGGCTGCGGTAGACGTGCTCGTCGAGCACCCCCCACCAGTTGGCGCGCATGCCGAGCCGAAGCTCCGGGGTATCGAGCAGCGCCGGGGTCCACTCGACGGTATGGATCTTGGCGATCAGGGCGGCATTCACCAGGCGGGCCTTCTGGAACAGCCACTCGCCGTCGCGGTCGGGATGCTCGATGCGCAGCCGGTCGACGATGGCGTTGTGCTCCAGGGCGAACAGGGTGTGCATCAGCGACAGCCCTACCCACCAGTTGCCGTTGCTGCCCGCCAGCTCGATGCCGTGCTCGTCCAGCGGCAGGTGGCCATCGGGCTTGAGGTACAGCTTGCCGTCGGGCAGCAGCTCGCCGCTCTCGGGGTCGGTGCGCACCAGGCGCTGACGACGCAGGCTGCTGCCGTAGATCTGGGAGGCGTCCCACCACTGGGTCTCGGTATTGAGGAAGGTCGCGGGATGGCCCTCGTCGGCGGCCGAGCGGGTGCTGTCGCGGCGGCTGCGCAGCACCGTCATACGCTCCCAGGGCCAGTCGTCGTCCTCGTCCAGGGGTACCTCGTAGCGCTCGGCCTCGGTGTCGTTGGAGCCGTGGCTGAACCAGTCATGCACCATGAACTGCAGCCAGGCGGGGACCAGCACGTTGAGGGTGGCCGCCGGCACGAAGGTGTCGCGGGTCATCAAGCGCCGGCTGATCACCCGGGGACTGGGCGTCATCAACCGCTCGCCGGTCTCGCCGAAGGTCTCGGCCAGGGGGACGTTGCGGCCGAAGCGCGTGTAAGCCTTGCCCATGGCCGGTGCCGCCAGGTCGTTGTAGCTGCCGTCGGCGGTGCGGAAACCCCGCACATCGAAGTCGCCCTTCTCGGGGTCCTGGGGACGCTCGCGCTCGGTAGAGTAGAGGTTTCGCCAGCGCAGGTTGCGGCGCAGGGCGACAAGATTGAGCACGGCGATGAGGAAGGGAAATTGATGCCACTGGCGGCGCCGATTGATGCGCCGAAACACCCGGCCGAGCAGGCCACCACCGCGTTGACCGAACATGTGACTCCTCCCTGAACAGTGCCGTCGCTGCCAACGGAACGGACGACTTTCGACCGGTAATCTCAGCCCCCAGGGGGGTCCAGAGACCTCAAACTCGCAGGTTGAACGTGACCCTACCGAACATGACAACTAATCTGTAGCACAGGGTTTCACCCCCCACCAGTCTGGCGCCTCGGTCCCACGGGGCAAGGAGGAGATCGGGTGATGGGCGGATACGCGGCGGGATTTCGTGCCATGGTACTGCTGGGGGTGGTGGCCAACCTCCTCTTCGCCCTCCCCGCGGTCTTTGCCCCCAACGCGGTGATCACCCTGGTGGGCGGCGCTCCGGTGGCCGAGCCGGTGTGGCCCGCCTTCGCCGCCTGGCTGCTGATCCTGCTCAGCCTGTTCTACCTCCCGGCGGCCTTCGATCCCTTCCACTACCGGTCCATCGCCCTGCTGACCGTCCTGGCGCGCTTCGCCGGGGTGGTCTTCTTCACCCTGCTGTATCCGCAATTTCCGCTGTTCGCCCTGATCGACCTGTTCTTCGGCGTGACCCAGGGCGTCCTGCTGCTGCTGCTTCGACGCGCCGAGAAGACGGCATAACGCACTCAAGGAGAGACGCTCATGGCATCCAGGCATGGAGACACTTCCGGGACAAAACGGCGCTGGCTGGCGTGGCTGTTCCTGCTGCTGGTGGCCGGGGGAGGCATCGCGGCCCTTGGCTGGTACCAGCTGTTTCGCGAGGAGCCGCAGCATTTCGACAGCGTCGAGGCCTACTACCTCTACGGCTCCATCGGCGCCGAGCAGGAGGAGGGCATCCCCTACTGGATCTGGCGGGTGCTGCCCGAGGTCTTTCCCCAGCATCTGCCCGGGGAAGGCGGCTACGCCGCCCTGGGCATGCTCTGGGAGGAGGGCGAGGCGACCCCGGTCGGCTTCTCGAAGAAGACCATCGGCTTCCCGCGGATCGCCATCAACTGCGCGGCCTGCCACACCGCCAGCTATCGCACCGCCGAGGACGCCGAACGCCAGATCGTACCCACCGGCCCCCAGCAGACCTTCGACCCCCAGGCCTACCTGCGCTTCCTGGGGGATGCCGCCGATGACCCGGACTTCACCGCCGCCAACCTGCTGGCGGCCATCGAGGAGCAGACCGAGCTCTCCTGGCTCGACCGCCTGCTCTACCGCTTCCTGATCATTCCGCGGACCCGGGATGGGCTCCAGGAGCAAGCCGCGCGCTTCGCCTGGACCGAGGAGCGCCCGCGCTGGGGACCGGGGCGGATCGACCCCTTCAACCCGGTCAAGTTCCACCCCGACCTGCTGGCCCTCGACCCCGCCGAGGACGACACCATCGGCAACTCCGACATCATGCCGCTGTGGGCGATGGACGAACAGGAGGGCTTCGCCCTCCACTGGGACGGCCTCAACGACTCCCTGACCGAGGTGGTGCTGAGCGGCGCCATCGGCGACGGCGCGCGCCCCGCCACCCTGCCCGTGGACGCCCTCGCCGAGCTGGAGGCCTACCTGCTGACCAAGCGCCCCCCGCCCTACCCCTTCCTCTACGCCCTCGATGCCGACCTGGCCGCCGAGGGCGAGGCGGTGTTCCAGCGCACCTGCGCCGGCTGCCATGGCCTGGAGGGCGCGCGTACCGGCACGGTGATCCCCCAGCCGGAGGTCGGCACCGACCCCCACCGCCTGGCGATGTGGACCGCCGAGGCCGCCGAGCGCTACAACGCCTACGCCGAGGACTACCCCTGGGACTTCAATGCCTTCGTCAAGACCGACGGCTACGTGGCCAAGCCGCTGACCGGCATCTGGCTGCGCGCCCCCTACCTGCACAACGGCTCGGTCCCCACCCTGGAGGACCTGCTGCGGCCCGCCGACGAGCGTCCCGAGCGCTTCTACCGCGGCTACGACGTCTACCACCCCGAACGGATGGGCTTCATCCATGAGGGCGAGGCCGCCGAGCGCGAGGGCTTTCACTACGACACCGCCGAGCCGGGCAACAGCAACCAGGGGCATGAGGGCGCCACGTTCGGCACCGAGCTCGACGAGCAGGAAAAAGCGGCGCTGATCGAATACCTCAAGACGCTGTAGGAACCATTCCAGGAGCCATGCCATGGCCGAGTACCTGAAGGTCGTCTTCCCCCAGCGACGCGAGGTGTGGATCGACGGCGAGCCCGCCGCCTGGACCCAGACGGTCTGCCAGGTCGATGCCGGCTGGTACACCGTGACCCTGGCCCCGCCGGCGGACTTCGCGCCCGAGTGCCAGCGGGTGGAGGTCATCGGCACCCTGCCCTCGGCGCCGCTGATCGTCGAATTCACCCTCAAGGAGGCGGACCCGTGACCCCTGTCGCCAGGCTGTCGATCACCCTGCTGCTGCTCACGGCGCTGGCCGGCTGCGCCTCCTTCCCCGAGGCCCGGCCCCTGGAGCGCGTCGACCCCGCCAGCGGCTACCGCTACGCCAACCTCGAGGGCGCGCCGGACAGCGAGGAGCTGTTCGTGATCCTCAGCTTCTCCGGCGGGGGCACCCGGGCCGCCGCCCTGGCCTACGGCGTGCTGGAGCGGCTGCGCGACAGCTGGGTCGAGATGAACGGGGAGTCGCGCAACCTGCTGGACGAGGTGGACGTGATCTCATCGGTGTCCGGCGGCAGCTTCACCGCGGCCTACTACGGGCTGCACGGCGACGCCATCTTCGAGGAGGGGGGCCGGTTTGAGCGCGACTTCCTCTACCGGGACGTCGAGGCGGACCTGAGGCGCCGGCTGTTCAACCCCTACAACTGGGTGCGGCTGGCCTCGCCCACCTTCGGGCGCATCGAGCTCGCCGAGGAGGTCTACCAGGCGCTGCTCTTCGACGAGGCCAGCTTCGCCGACCTGGCGGAGCGGGGCCAGAAGCCCTTCCTGCTGATCAACGCCACCGACATGGACAAGGGGGCCCAGTTCACCTTCGTGCAGTCGCAGCTCGACCCGATGTGCGTCGACCTGGACAGCGTCTCGCTCTCCCGCGCCGTGGCGGCCTCCTCGAACTTTCCCGTCGCCTTCACGCCGCTGGCGCTCAACAGCTATCCCGGGCGCTGCGGCTACCAGGAGCCACCCTGGGTAGCCAACGCGCTTGAGGGCCTGGAGACCAATCCCCGTCGCTATTACCGGGCGCGCAACTGGCAGCGCTACCAGGAGCCCGACCGCGACTATGTGCACCTGCTCGACGGCGGCGTCTCCGACAATATCGGCCTGCGCCCCGCCCACGTGGACGCCAAGCCGGCGAGCCCGGCGGCCGACTTCGATACCTCCCCCCGCGCCCCCGGTCCCAAGCAGGTGATCAACACCATCGCCTCGACGCCGCTGGTCAACTACTCCTTCGATACGGTCGAGCTGATCCGCGAGACCCTGCGCGACCGCGAGGACGCCCAGCGGCTCTCCCGGGAGACCGGCAACGGGCTGCACCAGGTCGACCTCTACTACATCTACGTCGGCTTCGACCGGCTCACGGACCCCGCCGAACGGGAGCGCTTCCAGGGCATTCCCACCCGCTTCCGCCTGCCCGCCGAGGAGGTGGATGCGCTGCGCCGCATCGGCGCCCGCTTGCTGGAGGAGTCGCCCTGCTTCCAGGCCCTGCTGGGCCAGGCCGAGGTCCCGGAGGGTCGCTTCTGCCGCTATTGAGGCGCCGGGCGCCGCCGCACCGCGCGCGGTATCAGGCCCAGGGATCGATGCGCAGGTAGAGCCGGCCCTTGAAGCCCTTGCGGCTGGAGAGCGGCACATAGCGCCCCTCGGCGTCCTCCTTGACCGGCCGGCCGCGCCCCTCGCCCCAGTCCTCGTCGCCGAGGATATAGCGCAGCCGCCAGCCCTCCTCGGCGGCGGTGGCCAGGATCACCACCTTTTCACGGAAGAGGTTCTCGTCGGGGACCCGCCGGCCGACGAACCAGCGTCCGCTCACCTTGAACTCGGTGCTGCGCACGGCGATGTCGGCCACCAGCATCATGGTGCGTCCCTGGCTGACGGTGATCTTGGTGCTGTCCAGGTAGACCGAGAAGAGCACCGGATGGCGGGCGTGATCGACGCCGGCGCGCTCGGGGTGGTACATCTCGTCGAAGCGCCGGAAGATTGCCGAGTCGTGCTCCACCCGGCGGTCCGAGAGGGCCACCGGCGGGTAGAGCCGCGGCAGCACGGTGCACTCGAAGTGGTAGCTCCCCTCGATGTCGCGGCCCTCGTCGCGGGCCTGCTGCACGGAGGGCGGCAGGGGCAGGTGGTCGACCACCAGCCGCCCCTGCATCCGGGCATCGCCGAACAGGAAGCGAGTCAGGTTCTGGTAGCCCCCCTCGGAGTTGACCATGCCGAAGGGGCCGCTGTGGGCCAGGTAGAGATGCACCCGCGGCGCCTCCTCGACCCAGGCGCAGTCGATCTTGACCAGGCCGTCGCTGCGGGCGCCCACCAGGTGGCGGGTCGCCTCGTAGTCGCGGTGGTTGGTGCCCACCAGGCAGAAGAAGCGCTCCGGCGGGAAGTGGCCGCCCAGGTGGTTGACCCGCCCGTTGCGTGGGGTGAGCTTGAGATACTCGGCAATGCTCTGCCGGTTGAAGTTGCTGATGTCCCACAGGTCCACGAAGCTCGGCACGTTGATGCCGGCCACCTCGATGCCGTCATGGGGGGTGCCGTAGGTGAAGACCTTGTCCACGCAGTCGCGGGCCTCGGCGCTGGCCACCTCAGGATTCTGCAGCAGGCAGCGGCACACCAGCCCGCCCATGGAGTGGGCCACCAGGTAGACCCTGAAGGCCTCTCGTGCCTCGTCGTCATCGCCGCAGACGCGCTCGCGCAGCCACAGGATACGCTCGCCGAGGGTCTGGGCCGCCTCGGGGATGGAGGGGCGCTGCGCCTCCCCCGCCTCGTCCTCGTAGAAGCGGTGGATCAGCAGGGTGCGGCGGGGCAGCCGGTCCTCCCGCACCGCCCCCTCCGCGTAGACGTCCCGATAGCCGTGGTCCTTCATCAGGCGGATCACCGGGGATTCGAAGATGAAGGTCTCGAAGCTGCCGCTGGGCCCCTGGCGGACCCGGGTCGCGCCCAGGTTGAAGCCCATGTAGGGGGTATTGACGGTGGCCTCGATCTCGCAGTCGAGCATGGCGTAGCCGCGCACGTAGATGATGGGGTGGTACCGCTCCTGGGACATCCTGGCGCTCCTCCGTGGGGTGGAATCGGCGGGCGACTCGCCGCGGGAGTCCCTGGTCGGCCGCACTGCCCTGGAAACCTCCCGTCGAAGGGCCAGGCGTCGCGGTCCGCTGCCCGGCCCCCACATGGTTTCCCTGATCAGCGTAGTCCAGGATTCTCAGCCGACCGGCGGCAGGAGCGGCCCAGGCGCATTACGGCGAGGGGGTGGCCCTGCGTCGTGTAGCGCCCACGGCCCTTGATCGTTTCAAACCGACGCATAGTCGCCGGGATGCGTGAGTTCACGCTTCTTCCCACGGAACGATGCGTAGAGCGCCCGATGGCGGCGCAGCCCGTATTCGTCCGCACGCGTCTCGTAGGCACCGACCCACCGAATCAGGTTATCCAGATTCTCGTCCTGCGCCTGGCGGGAGCTGAACTTTTCCGGTTCCCAGGGCCTCGAGAGGCAGTGGGCGATACAGGTCTCCACCCCGGGATTGAGGAAGATGAGCTCCTCACAGAAAGGCAGCACCGGCTCGATAATATCCGCGTAGCAGCCTTCGATTACCCAGTTCTCGTTGTCGGCGATCCAGCGTTTCACCTCTTCGAAGCTTTCTTGCAGGGCACGCCTCTCGATGCCGCCTTGAAACGCCACCTGATCCAGCGATAGCCGGGCGGCAGGTTGCTTGGCTATCAGTTTCCTGGCCAGGGTGCTCTTGCCTGCCCCGGCGTTTCCCAACAGGATGACTCTCATGATGTGATTGGCCCTCGGGTGACATCGATAGCCGACTGCGCGCGCCGGCCGTCAAGGAGTGACCGACAGGCTCAACAACGCAATTCCGTGCACCACCGCTTCATCATAGTGGGCGTGATCGGTGATGGCGTCTCCCCAGGCGCCCGAGCCTGGTTCTCGGGCTGACTCGACTCACCCGATATGGCGAATCATGCGACGCCGGGACGCTGGGCGTGTTGTAAGCTCAGCCTGAACGGTCCGCCCTGGGAGCGATGCGATGGAGTGCCGACGCCTGCTGCTCGTCTTGATGTTGTGGGGACTCGCCTCCCTGGCCTGGGCGGAAGGCGCAGGGCCGGCGTCAGGGCCCACACCGCTGGCGGCGGCTGACGCCGGCCCCGAGGCACCGACGACCGGCGAGGGTGCCTCCGACCCGGCCCCGGCGGCCAATTCAACCCTGGCCACCCATGACCTGGCCGGGGTCA
Source organism: Halomonas sp. BM-2019 (assembly GCF_017584085.1). Classification (NCBI taxonomy): domain Bacteria; kingdom Pseudomonadati; phylum Pseudomonadota; class Gammaproteobacteria; order Oceanospirillales; family Halomonadaceae; genus Halomonas; species Halomonas sp. BM-2019. The sequence continues at coordinate 1,532,326 of NZ_CP071922.1, read as the reverse complement.
CGCTGGCCGTGGTGCTCGATGACGCCCTGCAGGTCGCCGGGGGCTATGGGCAGGCGGATCTGGCGACGACCCGACCGGTCGACCCCGACACCACCCTGTTCCGGATCGGCTCCGTATCCAAGACCTTCCTCTGGACCGCCGTGATGCTGCTCGTCGAACGCGGCGAGCTGGACCTGGACACCGACGTCAACGCCTACCTGCGCGAGGTCGAGGTCGACGACGCCTTCGGGGAGCCGATCACCCTGCGCCACCTGATGGCGCACCGTGCCGGCTTCGAGGACACGCTGCAGCTGTTCACCGTGGCCGACGACGACCCACGCCGCCTGGCGGAGCTGCTCACCGCCCATCAGCCGAAGCGGGTCTACCCGCCCGGGGCGCGGACCGCCTACTCGAACTGGGGAACAGGGCTTGCCGCGCAGGTGGTCGAGGACGTCGTCGGCCAGCCCTACGGGGACTTCCTCCAGCAGGCGCTGCTCACCCCCCTGGGCATGCAGGACACCACCTGGCAGGCGCCGCGTCACATGGAGGCGCCAAGGCGGGAGCGGCTCGCCACCGGCTATCGCCCCCGCCACGGTGGTCTCGTCCAGCAGGACTACCTGCAGCTCGGCGCCTACTGGCCGGTGGGCGGCATGGCCTCCACCGCCACGGACATGGTGCGCTGGATGCGCTTTCACCTCAATGGCGGCGAGCTCGACGGCCTCCGGCTGCTGGCCCCGGAGACCCATGCGCAGATGTGGCAGCGCGCCCATGATGACCGCCCCGACGCCGCCGATGTGGCCCACGGCTGGCAGGACGTGCCCTATCGTGGCCTTCGCACCCTGGGCCATGGAGGCGGCACCGCCGCCTTCCTGACCAACCTGGTGCTGGTGCCGGAACTGGACCTGGGCGTGTTCGTGTCGCAGAACAGCGCCCACACCATGGTACCGATCACTCAGCTCCCGACCCTGCTGATCGACCGGGTGGCGGGCTTCGACCCGGTGCCGCTGCTGATCCACGACGAGGAGCCGGAGGCACTGGCCGAGCTGGCCGGCAGCTACCGCAACAACCGCCGGGTTTTCTCCACCTTTGCCGCCGCGCTGGGGGCGTTGAACGTCACCCGGCTGACCCCCGTCTCCCGCGACGGCTTCACGCTCAGCCACCCCATGGAGGGCAGCGACTACTACCGCCGCCTCGACGGCGCCACCGATGTCTTCGAGAATGCCCGGGGCGGGCGTGTCGCCGTGCTGCGCAACGCCGATGGCGAGGTGGTCGCGCTGGCCGACGCCATGGGGGTGCATACGCTGGAGCGGGTCGGCCTCTGGGAGCATCCCACCACCCTGCTGACGCTGCTGGCACTCGCCACCCTGCTCGGCCTGACCACCCTGCTCGGGGCCTGGCGGCGCCGCGGTCGCGACGGTGGCGGCCCGCTACCGGCACGGGTTGCCGGCAGCCTCGCCATCGCCGCCGTTGGCGCGCAGGGCCTGTTGATCGCCGCCCTGGTCAGGCTGACCATGGGGCTCGCGGACTTCGACCTGAGCCGCATGACCGATCACTACCCGGACACCGGGATGTTCCTGCTCCACTATGCCGGCTGGCTGGTGGCGGGGGCTGCCCTGCTCATGCTGGCGGCGCTGTGGCCCGCCTGGCGCGGCTCCGGCTGGGGCCTGTGGCGGCGGCTGCACTTCAGCCTGTTTGCCCTGGCCCTGCTGCTGGTGAGCCTGCAGCTCTGGGAGTGGCGGATCATCGGCGCCGCGGTGATCTAGGGGCCCCGTGGCAGCGCCGGAGCGAGCGAATCCTGATCCTGCAGGGACACCCCGATGCCAGCGAGGCCCACCTGTGTCATGCCCTGGCCGATCACTACCGCGAGGGCGCCCAGGCCCAGGGCCATGAGGTGCGCCTGATCGACCTCGCGACCCTGGAGATCCCGCTGCTGCGCAGCCAGAAGGAGTGGAAAGCCGCCGCCCTCCCCTCCTCGCTGACGGCGGCCCAGGAGGCCATCGGCTGGTGCCAGCACCTGGTGCTGGTCTTCCCGCTCTGGCTCGGCGACATGCCGGCTCTCGTCAAGGCGTTCCTGGAGCAGGTGCTGCGTCCCGGCTTCGCCTTCGAATACGTGGAGGGAAACCCGCTGGGCAAGAAGGGGCTGACCGGGCGTTCGGCCCGGGTGGTGGTGACCATGGGCATGCCGGCGCTAATCTACCGCCACCTCTTCCGGGCTCACAGCGTCAAGTCGCTGGAGCGCAATATCCTCGGCTTCGTCGGCCTGTCACCGGTACGCGAGACGCTGATCGGCAGCGTGGAGTCGATGAGCGCTACCGCTCCCTGGCCGACCTCGAGCGCGGCTTTCGGCGTGCCGGCACCGACTGCGTCCCGTTTGTAGTGCCAACCTTGAACACGCGTTTCTGGGATAATCAGCGGATTACGCTTCTGGTATGGATTGACCCGTCAAGGGTTCGGTTGTCTCTGTCGTATGTGGTCATCCTCAATGCCTTCGGATCAGGAAGCGAGGGGCTATCAGCGACGGTGGATCTCTCTGGTATTCGTGGGTTGGGTACCGACCTGTCATCACTTCGTCGCGGAGCTGCCCTGGTCTACAAGCGAGGGTCACCCTGCCCCGGAGGGCGGGGGCCTCATAGGAGCGTCAGGGGTTCTCCCACCGGCCCGACGCTCCCTGACCCGAAGACACTGGGACGGGAAGCTCATGCCGTGGCTCGACTGTCGTGGGGTTTGCCCATGGTCTCGCAGGCAATCGCCCACAGGAAACCGGCCAGCTCCCGGGCCACAGCCGTCACCACCTGTTGCTTGACCTTGCCCGTGGCCGCCAGCCGACGGTAGCGCCCACAGAGCCGTTTCTGCGCCTCCCAGGCAATCGCTTGCACCGTCGGCGAGGTCTTCTCTGCGCGCTGCTCGATGATGCGCGTCTTGCGCGCCGGAAAGCGGTAGCTCCAGGCGGACTCTACCAAGACGCGTCGCACATGGCCGTTGCCGGTCTTGGTGATGCCGCCCTGGCGTCGGCTGCCACCGCTCGAGTGCTCGCTGGGCACGAGCCCCAGATAGGCCATCAGTTGCCGCGGCGAATCGAAGCGACTGATGTCACCGAGCTCGGCCAGCACCGTCATGGCGGTGATCAGGCTGATACCGCGCATCGCCTGGATGGCCTCGACCACCGGAGCCAGTGACCAGTCCGGCAGCGCTGCCTCCATCTGCCTCTCCAGGCCGGCCACGCGGCGCTGCGCTTCGCGCACCGCCTCGATGTACTCCTGCAACACGATCTGCTGAACCGGGGTGTCGAAGCGCACCGTTTCCAACCAGCGAAAGTGTGCCGGGATCCACTTGCTCTTGCCGGCATAGACCTTGCCGTGACGCAGCAGGAAAGCATTCAGGCGTTGCCGCGCCTTGAGCTCGATGGCCTTCATGTCCTCCCGAGCCCGCGTCAGGTCGCGTATCGCCTCCTGCTCCGGTGTGGGCACCCACACAGGCGTGAGCTCCCCAGAACGCGACAGGCGCGCCAGCATCTGCGCATCGCGGCGGTCAGTCTTGACGCGATCGCCGGCGCGGCGCGGGATCAGGGTCGGGGCCACCACCTCGCAGTCATGCCCGCTGGCCTGGATCTGATGGTAAACCCCGTAGCCACAGGGCCCAGCCTCGTAGCTGAACAGCAGGGGCTGCCCGTCGAAACGCTCGCTCAACTGGCGAATCAGCTTGTCGATAGCCTTGGGCTCATTGGGGATCTCCCCACGAAACTCGGGGCTATGCCGCCCCGCCTCGGCGACAGACACGGCGATGCTGGCCTTGTGGACATCCAGCCCGATATAAGCGGCGTGGATATCGCTGGCGGCGCTGACGCGCTCGGCGACGACCCTCTTCCCTACAGGCTGCTGAGTTGCGTTAGACTGTTTCATGACCTGCCTCCCTCAATATTGGCTCTGTGTTCTGGTCCCAACCTCAACATAACCCACGACGTTGAGGTGGGGCAGGTCAATCCATCATGTCTACGGGGTGGGTGGTCACCATATTCTGCTGTAGGAGCCGAATATATTCGGCGATGGCGGAGACCGCCAATCCGGCCATCGCTGCGCGATGGAATCGCCGATGTGTCGGATCACCGATAAATCGGGCTCCTACGGGATGGCCGTGGCCATGGCGGTGGCCAGGGCGTCGAGGGTCCGGTCGATCTGCTCTCGGGTGTGCTCGCAGGAGAGGAAGAAGCGCAGGCGGGCGCTCTTCTCCGGTACGGCGGGGTGGAGGATCGGCTGGACGTTGATGCCCTGCTCGAAGAGCTCGTGGGAGAGGCGGGCGGCCAGCGGCGAGCTGCCGACGATCACCGGGACCACGGCGGCACCGATGCTGTGGCCGGTATCGAAGCCGCGCGCACGGGCCTGCTCCAGGAAGTAGCGCGAGATGGCGTGCAGGCGCTGGACCCGCTCGGGCTCCTGCTGCATCAGCGCCAGGGCGGCCAGGGAGGGCGCCGCCACCTGGGCGGGCAGGCCGACGCTGTAGAGGAAGCCGGGGGCGAGGTAGCGCAGCGTCTCGACCAGTTCGCGGCTGCCGGCGATGTACCCACCGCAGCCGGCCAGGCTCTTGCTCAGGGTGCCCATCCAGATGTCGACATCGTCGGGCGGCACCGCGAAATGCTCGCGCAGGCCCAGGCCGCGCTCGCCCAGCACGCCGAAGGAGTGGGCCTCGTCGACCATCAGCCAGGCCTGGTGGCGGCGCTTGATGTCGATGAACCGGGGCAGGTCGGGTACGTCGCCATCCATGCTGTAGAGCCCTTCGATCACCACCAGCACCCGCTCGAACTGGCCGCGGTGGCGGGTCAGCAGGGCGTCCAGGGCATCGGTGTCGTTGTGGGCGAAGGGAATGCGCTTGGCCCCGGAGAGCTGGGCGCCGACCAGCGAGCTGTTGTGGATGTACTCATCGTGAAGGATGAGATCCTTCGGCCCCATCAGGTAGCCCAGGGTGGAGACGTTGGTGGCGTGGCCGCTGACGAAGGCCACGGCGTCCTCGACCGCATAGGCCTCGGCGATGGCCCGCTCCAGCTCGCCGTGGATGGGCCGTTCGCCGGAGACCACCCGGCTGGCCGACACGGAGGTGCCGTAGCGCGCGACGGCGTCGCAGGCGGCCTGGCTGACGCGCGGATCGCCGGAGAGCCCCAGGTAGTTGTAGCTGGCGAAATTGAGGCACTCGCGGCCGTCGATCCGCGAGGTGGCGCCGGCGATGCCCTCGTGTACCTTGAAGAAGGGGTCCGTCAGGCCGAGCCGGCGGGCCCCTTCGCGCATCATGGCGATCTGCTGGAAGCCGGGGTGGGCATCGAAGCGGGTCAAGCGCTCCGCCACCCGGGAGGGACCGATGGCCCGGGCGGGCTCCGCCGGACCGGGCGGCGCCTGGCGGGGTCGCTGGCGCGCCTTGGCCAGCAGCTGGGCCTTGAGCTCGTCACGACGACTCACGACAGGGTCTCCCGGCTGGCGGGTGTCTCGCCCGCGTCCTCGAGGTCCGCGGCGCCGTGGCGAGCGGCCAGGGATGCCAGCTCGGCGCTGTCATCCTCGGCCTCGCCGTCGCCGTCGCCCTGGCCGAGCTTGCCGATCAGCACGCCGGCCAGCTTGTCCAGGGTGGAGGCCTCGCCGAGCACCATCACCGGCACCTGGACGCCGAGCCGCGCCTCGATGGCGGTCATCAGCTCCACGCCCATCAGCGAGTCGAAGCCCATCTCGTAGACCGAACGATGCACGTCGATCTTCGCTTCGTCGATGAGCAGGATGGCAGCGAGCTCCGCGCGCAGCAGCTCGGTGACGGTGCTGCGCTGCTCCTCGGGGGAGAGCCCGGCCAGCAGGGCGGCGATATCCTCGCCGTCGTCGTGGGTCCGGCCGTCATCCTCGGCCTGGCGGGCGATCTCGTTGAAGCGCGGGGCCTCGGCGGTGGGCAGGAAGCGGGCCAGGGCGCCCCACTCCAGCTCCAGCACGCCGAGGCTCGGGCCGCCGAGGCGATCACCGTGGTGCACCAGCAGCTGCTCCAGCACGCGCAGGGCGTCGTCGGAGTGCAGCGCCGAGCCGCCCAGGCGCTCCTGCAGGGCCTCCCGGGTGCGGGTATTGCGGGCCAGGAAGCCGACGTCGTCGATGGCGCCCCAGCGCAGGCAGCTGGCCGGTAGCCCCCGGGCGCGGCGCGCCGCGGCCAGGGCCTCGAGCCAGTGGTTGGCGGCCACATAGCTGGCCTGGCCGGGGTTGCCGAACAGGGTGGTCGCCGAGGAGTAGAGCACGAAGAACTCCAGGGCGTCATCGCGGGTCAGCGCGTCGAGGTGGCGGGCCCCGTCGATCTTGGGCGCCAGCACCCGGGCGATGCGCGCCTCATCCAGGTTGCGGATCAGGCCGTCGTCGATCACCGTGGCGGCGTGGATCACGCCGCGCAGCGGGCCGAGGCGCTGGCGGGCCTCTTCCAGCAGGGCCGCCAGCGCCGCCCGGGCGG
>NZ_CP071922.1:1515236-1525791 GCF_017584085.1 Halomonas sp. BM-2019 | reverse complement strand
GGAAAGTCCCCGGCCTCTTCCCACCCATCGCCCGCCGCCGCATCACGGCGGGTGCTTGGCCTTGCGTCGCTTGAGGCATCCCTCGTCGTCGATCACCCGGACCATCGTGGGCGGCGTCCTGGACCAGCGCCAGAACACCACATTGACGTCCCGCGCGGTGGCCCCCCTTGCCTGGGAAGGGGTACGGATACCGACAATCCCTTCGTCCATCAGCTTCTGGGCGATCTCCCAGCCTATCACGGGCATCCCGAGCCGAGACTTGCTCAGCCAGGCCTCGTGTCGCCACGCCTCAGGGTCGGGATGCACCCTGTTCCGGATGTCCGGATCACACAGATCCAGGATGGGGCCGCAGTCGACCTCGTAGGTGCACAGTGTCAGCGGCTGGGTCTTCATCGCCAACCCTTGCTGGGCTTCCAGCCAAGCGGTTTCAAACCGCTCGCTGGTGTAGAGCGCTGGAAGCCCGACCCAATTCCAGCGCCCGCCCTTTCTTGCCGCCCCCGCGCCGGATTCAGGATCGTCATCCCAGAGGGGGTTGTGGCCTCGATAGACCATTCCCCGGTACGTCTCGCCGAGTTCCCGCAGGCTCACGCATAGCCTCCCTCTGCGATGTGGGCGAGGTAGGCTCGCACATCATCGGCCCGCCCCTGGGCGACCAGCTCCTCGGCGGTCAGGTCACCCAGCGCGGCGATCGGGTAGGCGCGATACCAGGACCAGGCGGCGCTGAGAGATCCCGCCCATGTCTCGATGCGCTTGAGGATCTCCACCGTCTGCCGCAGCCGCTGCTGGGTCGTCACCGAGCGCAGCCGGTCCTTGCGGATCAGGGCGGCATGACTCAGGCCAAGTGCCTGGGCAAGCTCACGCTTGGTGATGCGCAGCTCAGCCACCAGCGCATCGGCGGCAAGCAAGCCTTCCTGATCGACGATACCCTGTAGCTCGGCACTCATGGCTGCCACCTAGGTTGGCGTATTTATATGCCAATATAGGCGACACGAAGTCTGGACGCCATTCCACCTCGGGAACCTCGTCCCAGGCGTTTCGTGTAGCTCACGCAGTCCATCACGGTCTGGTTATAGCGGCTGATCGCACGCTTCCAGCTCTGTGACTCGGCAGTCGAATAATCCGTACAATCCTGGCACTGGGGGTTACCGCCCGTTCAGATCTATCGTGAGAGACTATTCAGGAGCATCGTGACCAATTCAAACGAGTACTAAAATTTAGCAACCCCTGATGAACGGCGATGAGCGACGCATACCCACTTTACTTTATTAAAATATTAAACCCTGATTTCCTGGATATACTTCCGGATTAATGATGTCAGCGTAGTGGTAGAGCAGATCGGAAAGAAAAAGTTGTATCTGGTCTGATGAACTCATTGATTCCGAGTAGAGATTCATAGCACGTTCGAAATTTTGAGCAAGGTTATCTTTAATATAAGGTGACTCTAACTCATCCAGGCATTCTGACATTCGTGCTTTGAGCAGCACTGGATCTCCGGCCGGTCGCCCTTGATTGTCTTTCGGATGATACATTGGCGACCGTGGCTCTGTATCGAATTTACAAAGCAGGTCGTCGATTATCGCCAGTCCGTCAACGTAGTTGTGAAAGTCATTGGGGCTCTTCAGCTTTGAGAAATAATGCAAGGGAAGAGAGATAAATTTCATAGTTAGGGACTCCACCTTAGTAGCTCTTTCACAGCTTGAGTTTTGCTGTTAAAAAATCCACGCGGCTCTCGTAGCTTATCGAAGCAGTTAGCGTAACAATCATTGAAAATCAGCTCGAACTCGCTATCATTAAGATCTGATATCAAGAATTCACTTGAGCCTGCTAGTCCAGAACCAGCCACAGTTACTCCACTCCTCCCAGATGCACTCACGTCGAACTTCACTTGATAGACTACTGGGTAGAAAAAATCAATTCTTATGAGATCTGCAACCATTCGTAGATCTCGGGCGTTCAGGGGCGAGACTGTATTGTCTTTTTCCTTTTCCATAATACCTTTCCTAACCGCCAGCCGATGTTGAAGAACAAACTTGTCGTGTTTATCTCGGTCCTGCCATGGCTGATAGAGATCCATGTAGATTAGCAACGGATTTGACGATTTCGGATTTTTCTTTCCATAGGGATAGAACCCCTCGGCGACGTACACACGATGCTCACCATCATATACATGACGATTTATTGAAAGTATGAGAAATGTAGTCGTCGAGTAGTATGTCTTTTTCATGAACAGCCTCCATTAAGATTGTTAGATCCATTACAGCACCGTCAGTTAAAAACACATTCAACTGTGACTAGACCGCGTGCTTGCTTATCACTTCACACGCGCTCTCAACAACTTATTGAACATACGCTTAGCCATGGTAGCTTCTGGTGCGGAAGCATGTAACCAATCAGTTAGGCAGGAATGAACGCTGACAGCCATCCACCAGAATTGACAACAACTCCGCCCCTGCTTCAGAATTTCTTGATCCATAGACTGATCTCAATCTATAAAAATACTAAATTGACGCCTCATGTTACGCGGATAACTTTCCGCGCCCTAGCCCTCTAAATTGCCAAATTGGCGCTCATCCTCCCTTCTTCTAGATCAGGTCCCTCACTCCCCCACCGTATGCTTGGCCAGCGCCCATTTCCACTAGGATGTCGCTTATTTTCTATGGCCATACGATCTATGGAGTGAGTAAAGAAAATTAGTGGCGAGGGGACTTTATGACAACAATTCCGAGGCTATGCAGTCATTGCAAGTCCATTCCAAATTACTTTCATGCCTTGGAGAGACGCCCAATATCGACATTCGTCATCCAGCCAAGCATCGGTTCATTCTTACTTCCTGATTTGGTCACGACCAAGTCCTGGCAGCCCGTCTGATGCTCCATTTGTTTTTTAGCATCAGCCACTGTTACCTTCTCGGACACGAACACGATGTTGGTCACCCAGCTTTTCAATTCCGCATCATTCACAAGATCCTGCAATGTAAATCCTTCTAATTCCACAGCACTTTTTCCCGCAAGAGTTTTCTCTCCATAAAACCTATACAATGAACTTTGATGTAGAATATACAAGACAACATCCTTGTCATTAACGATTGGGATGCGCGTAATCTTCCCCCCAAGTTTAGCAACAAGGTCCTTCAGTAGGATATTCTCAGCCGACTTCCCGGCCGGGATCCGGAACAACGTAATCTCGGAAATCCGCAACATCTCCTGCGCAACAGTCAATTGCTGAAGTCTCTGATCAGTCGTCAGAGTGACCATTCGCTCAACGCTATAACTCGCACTTTCAAAATTCTTTCTCGAGAAATAATAAGCAAGTACCGTGCCAACCCACGTGCCCAGAAGCGGCAGGAGGGAATTAAAAACTAACTGGCTTGTCTGGAAAAAATTTTCCTCGGTGGTTCGATAAGCACCCCAAAGGGACAAGAACGCGACTATAAAGATTGCTATGCCTGAAATACCGAGAACCCATTTTGCGATCTCTGCCAATTCAGGCGGATGCTCGGGATCGTTTTTATCTAACGGCTCGCTCATTTTCCCCTCTCATGCTTTTCCTTAACAATTAGGCCCAGCCTTCACGATAGCAGCAGTTAGGTTGCAATACCCGGTTGGCACTCATTTCCGAAGTACTCCGTCTCGATCAAGATGACTGATAATCTCAGCAAAACTCTCCTGAAATAGTTACTTTTTTTATAGTGGACGCCCTAAGGATTCTGGATTCTGGACATTCAGGTATCAGGAAAGACCATATCTAAACAGCTAATTTTCGAGACACCGCACTAGAATCATGTGGAGTAACGACTTTCACCGAAGAGCCATTTGATAATTCAATGACATACCCGGCACATCCTGACAGTTAGGATGTTATCGAGGAATTCACCGCTCGGCATTTTCCCAAAGATGAGTATCATACCAATCAATGATACTTGCTACTAGAGCTGGATCGTTCCAATAAACCACACCTGACTGGAGACCCTGCTCCCCCATAATTTTTGGAAAACCAATAAACAAATGACGCTGATCCACTATTAACAAATCAAGCCCCCAAACTACACCCATAAACTTGAAATTACAGGTATTCGGATTGCACCCTTCTTCCTCAAGGCGACTGCGACGTGCCTCTGCGTGCTTGCGGGCTTCAGAAATATTCTCCGAATCATACCCGACTATCACTTGGTAACCAACGCCATTTCGAAGCGAACGGCTAAGCACATCTAGGTATCCTTCAGGTGTTTCAATTGTGGTGAAATGCGTTGCACGAATTCTCTCCTTTGCATCGCCTACTAGAAGTGAAAGTGTAGGCACGATAGCGTCTTTTGGGACTGTGAATCCATGTGCCATACACCGAACATCGTGGGTGAGTTGGTGGTTCAACTTGGCGATCTTTAGTTGACCAAGCCCTATACCAATACAAAGAAGACTAAGTAAAAAGGCAAGATTTTGCGTAGTAGCTTTAATTATATGAAAGCCCGCCAGATGCGCCAAATGTAAAAAGATGCCGACCGCTCCTATGACAAGCAGCACAGCATGTGTTCCTTCGAGGGCTTCAACTTTCCTTTCGAACCAATTGATCCACCTCATCTCCCTTCTCCTCGAAGCTGCAGGCTTCTGTCGATCTAACTAGGCGACTCACAGCATTAGAATGCATGACTTAATAATGATTAATTTGCTTACGCACTCAACAACATCATCCTCTCGATAACCCCGCAACCCCCTGAGAAACTTTAATATTATGATTACCACGGAAAATAACACTAATCACCTCGATTGCTGCATGATATGAATTACAGCGCAAACTATCTTTTTCTCCCTGACCGCAATGGGTCGAAATCGACCGAATGCAAGTCCCACACAACACCCACACACCCACACACCCACACACCCACACACCCACACACCCACACACCCACACACCCACACACCCACACACCCACACACCCACACACCCACACACCCACGGTCGTTAATTATCTCTTACGAGCTCCAGACGACATTCTTCGATCTGCGGAGACACTATCGTTAGGCAGTACCGCTTAGTACCGCCATCCTAACTATACCTATGGGGCCGCCAAGGTCTTCAAGTGGCATCGACAACACCCAGAATGACCCTTTCAGTAACACTCAGCTTAGTAAAGGTGGCTTCGGCTTGCCCACTCGAATCTTGAGTTTTCTCGTGCCTGTGGGCTTGACGTGCTACTTCGCGTCGGCAGGCGGGGTTCAGTCAGGGGTGCCAGGGGGACGACGGTGGAAAGCCCCCAGGCCAGGCGGTTGCGGGCTCCGGTGGCGGGCCGGGGTGACGAGGGTCGGGCTGGGGAGGGGCTTACCGGGTGCCGGCGGCCTGGGCGGCGTCGGGGAACAGTCGCGGCACCAGGTGCAGGAAGGCCAGCATGCCGACCAGCTCCACCAGGGACTGGATCACCACCACGGCCACCGCCATCTCCAGGCCGGCCGGCAGGGCCAGCGCCAGGGGCAGCACCACGAAGGAGTTGCGCGAGCCGAAGCCGAAGGCCAGCACCCGCCCCTGGCGGGCGGGTAGCCGGAAGGCCCGCGCCAGCCATCGGGCGAGCAGCAGCGCCGCCCCCAGGAAGGCCACGAAGAGCGGCACCAGCCACAGCAGCAGCCCCAGGAACTCGCGCACCTGGCCCACCTGCCCCGCCGCCACCACGAAGAGCACCAGCGCCAGCAGCGGCACCGGCAGCCAGCCCAGGGCGGCGACGCCGCGCTCCCGGCGCGGGCGCCCCGCCGCCCAGCGCTCGGTGAGCCAGGCCGCCGCCAGGGGCAGCAGGATCAGCCCGCCGAAGGCCAGCAGCAGCTCGCGCTGGAGCAGCCCGGCGAGCTCGGCCTGGCCCAGGAACAGCCAGAGGTAGAGCGGCAGCAGCGCCAGCTGCAGCAGCAGGCTGAGGGGGGTGAAGGCGATGGCGGTGGGGGTGTCGCCGCCGCCCAGGTGGGTGAAGGAGAGGAACCAGTCGGTGCAGGGCACCAGCAGCACCAGCAGCACGCCGAGGCGCAGCGCCGGCTCCGCCGGCAGCCCCTGCACCAGCAGCCAGACCAGCAGCGGGATCGCCACGAAGTGCCCCAGCACCGCCGCCGAGAGGAAGCGAGCGTTCACCAGCGCGCGACGCAGGGCGAGCAGCGGCACCTGGGTGAAGGTGGCGTAGAGCAGCGCCCCGAGCAGCGGCCAGAGCCCGACCGCCAGGGACTCGGCCAGCGCCGGTGAGCGAGTGCCCACCAGCAGGCCGGCCAGCACCGCAACGAGATAGGCGACGACCTGGTAGCGTTCGAGGCGCTCGCGCACGGCCGGGCTCCGCGGGGGATCAGGCGCGGGTGACGTAGCGCAGGATCTCGACCACCTGATCGGGGGTGGTGCACCAGGCCATGGCGGCGGCGTCCACCTCCTTGAGCGGATGCACGATCTCCTCGCCGTGCAGGGTCACGTAGGGCTTGTCCAGGGCGGCGCAGTAGCCGGCATCGAAGGCGGCGTTCCACTGCTTGTACTGGTCGCCGAAGCGCACCACCACCAGGTCGCTCTGCTCGATCAGGGTGCGGGTGCGGATGGCGTTGACCTTGGAGGACTGGTGGTCGCGCCAGAACTGGCTGGGCGTCTCGCCCAGGTGGTCGCCGGCGGCGTCGCTGGCGTCATGGTCGGTCACCGGCGAGGTGAAGACGACGTCGAGGCCGGCCGCCTCGGCGCCGCGCCGGATCTGGTCGCGCCAGTCGGTGTGGATCTCGCCGGAGAGATAGACGTGAAAGCTCATTCGAGGCTCCTCGGGGAAAAGGGGATGGGAGAGTGGAACCTCTCATGATAGCCCAGGCTGGATTTCGTGAAAAATCTTTCCATGGAAACCGGCGGCAGGCGACCGGGAGGGCCGCTCGCGGCAGCGCCGGCCTATCCGGCCGAAATGCCAGCCCCCACCCGCAGCGGCTGCCCCTCCCCCGCCAGCAGGATGGCGTTCTGGCCGAAGAAGGCCCCCTGGAAGGCCAGCCGAGGCTTGAGCGCCATCAGCGTCTTCAGGGGTTCGCCGGGGTGGCGGATCTCGCCGCTGATCTGGTCCACGGTGGTGATCTTGCAGCGCTGGCAGGGCTTGCGCAGGCCGAGCCGCCAGCCGTCGCCGGCGATCTCCCGCCAGCCATCCTCGGCGAAGGGCTCGCCCCCCTCGATCACGATGTTGGGCCGGAAGCGGTTCATGGGCAGCGCCTCGCCGCCGCCGGCCTCGAGGGCGCGGTTCAGCGCCGCCAGCGACGCCGTGGTGGCCACCAGGAAGGGATAGCCGTCGGCGAAGCCGGTATGGGCCTGCTCCCCCGGCAGGAGGCAGTGGGGCTCGACGCGGCGGCGCTCGCGCTCGTCGAAGCGCACCAGGCGCAGGCCGCTGCCGCGCAGGTCGCCCAGCACCGCCCCCAGCCACTGCCGGGCCTCGTCCCCCTCGTCCAGGGCGGCGCAGCGGTCGTCCCAGACATACACCGGGAGGCGCTCGCGCGCCGGCCTGGCCAGCGGCACGCGCAGCGGCGTCATGCCGGGGTGGGTCAGCACCAGGGCATCTTCTTCCAGGCCGGTGCCGATCCGGGCCATGCCCGGCAGCTGGCGCTGGGTGACGAAGCGGCCGACGTCGTCGACCACCATCCAGCGGCGATCCCCGGCCAGCCCCTGGGCGGTGAGCCGCGCCTCGCGCAGGGGAATGCCCTGCAGCGACTTGACCGGATAGATGGTGAGCTGGGTGATCTTCACGGGAGGCTCCTGGGCCAGCCGGGAACGGTTAGAGCCGGCGGGTCTCGATCACATAGCCGATGATGGGATAGCCGGCCTTGCGGGCGGCCTTCTCGGCCTCGAGCTGGGCCTCGATCTTGGAGATGCTGGAGGAGACATGTTCGAAGATGGTATCCATCTCCAGCTGCTTGGTGCGGACCGCCAGCTTCACCAGATGGCCGGTCTTCGGTGCCCCGCCGGGTTTGCTGCGCGGCGCCTTGGCCTTTTCGCCGGCCTCCCTGGGCCACTCGGGGGGAGACGTCGCCGCCTTGCGACGGGTCTTCTGTTCATTATCCATGAAGGCGTTGATCTCGCGGCGCATCTGCCGCTCGAATTCACTCAATTCTGTTTCCATCTCATCTCCATGAGGTCAAGCGTGCGACAAGTGTACCAGAAGCCGCGCCAATGCCATCCCCTGCGGCGCTATCCGGCTGGCCGCGGGGCTGTCACTACTTGCCGTTATAATGGGAACCCGTTCGACCCGTTGCGGATGATCGGGGGAAGTGGCCGTCGCGGCCAGGCCCGGCCGTGGCCAGGGGCGCAGCAGAAGCGGCCTTGGCGCCTGGCCTGTTACTCCTGCTGCGGGGAATCGCGTTGCTGGGCACGATTATAACCCAGTGCGGCCCAGGTACTCGTTTTATTTGCGTCACTTCACCGGATACTGGGCAAACACCTCTTCGCCGGTCAGCGTTCTCGTCTCTTGGGCAAAGGAGTAGAAGGCCGGCTTTTCATCGATAAAGATCTGGTCGGCGAAGACCCATTGTTCGCCGTCGTCGAGGAGTCCGACTGGAATCGCGTAGTGCCGTTCCTGTTTGAGTCGGTAGAAGAGATGCGTGCCGCACCGCTTGCAGAACCCCCGCTCGGCCCACTCAGAGGAGGGGTAGGTGGCGATGGACTCGGCGCCCTCGAACGCCACGTCACCCTCACACTCCACCGCGAAAAGCGGCCCGCCACCCCACTTTCGACACAGGGTGCAGTGACAGGCGCCAATCTGGTTGCCTTGCGTGCTGGCCGTGACGCGGACGGCACCGCAGAGACAGCTGCCGCTATGCTCGGTTTTCGTCGCCATGTTCGCCTCCCAGTGGCGCATCGCCCGGTGCGGGCGATGCGCTCATCATCGGATGAAGGGAGCCGCGCGTCGCGTCGGGTCAGGCCGCCCGCTGTTACCCGGCCCCGTACCGACACGCACTCTCCCCTATCGTCCAGAAGGCTAGCACGGATCGCTCACGACACCTCGAGCGCGATCTTGAGCACGCCGTCGCGCTGGTGGGAGAAGAGATCGTAGGCGTCGACGATCTGCTCCAGCGGGTAGCGGTGGGTGACCATGGGGCCGAGGTCTATCCGGCCGCTGTCGATGATCTGCATCAGCCGGCGCATGCGCTCCTTGCCGCCGGGGCAGAGCGAAGTGATGATGCGGTGGTCGCCGAGCCCCGCGCAGAAGGCGTCCAGCGGGATGGTCAGGCTCTCGGCGTAGACCCCGAGGCTCGACAGGGTACCGCCGGGCTTGATCACCCGCAGCGACTGCTCGAAGGTCTGCTGCAGCCCCAGCGCCTCGATGGAGGCGTCCACGCCGCGCTGTCGCCGATCTTGATGTTGGCCGCCTCGGCGCCGGCGGGTGGCCGCCCCCGAGTTCGGGCCGGTCTCCCTGGTGCTGGTGCGCATGGGGGTGAGCGCCCTGCTGTGGGGCTACCTGCTGCTGGGCGAGGTGCTGAGCCTGCAGATCCTGGTGGGCATGGCCATCACCCTGGCCGGCACCGCCATCGCCACCGGCCTCTTGCGCCTGCGCCGCCCCGGGCGTGGCCTAGACTGCCCTTGAGAGGACGATGCCGGAGGGGCGCATGGCCGTTGCCGAGTTTCGATTCCATGGCGAGTTGAACGACTTCCTGCCGCCGGCGCGCCGCCACCGTCCCTTCCCCCAGGCGGTGACCCGCCGCGCCTCCGTCAAGGATGTGATCGAGGCCCTCGGCGTACCCCATACCGAGGTGGACGTCATCGTCGTGGATGGCGTCTCGGTGGGCTTCGAACAGCTGCTGGACGGCGAGGCGGGCGAGGCGCCGCGGGTGGCGGTCTATCCCTGGTCGCACACGCCCCCGCTCGACCGGGTGCGCCACCTGCGCCCCAGGCCGCCCCGGCCGCCGCGCTGGGTGCTGGACGTCCACCTGGGGCGGCTCGCCGGCTACCTGCGGCTGCTCGGCTTCGACTGCCGCTACCGCAACGATATGGAGGACGCGGAGCTGGCCGCCTGCGCCGTCGCCGAGGGCCGGGTGCTGCTGACCCGGGACCGCCGGCTGCTCAAGCGTCGGTGCCTCAGCCTGGCCCACTTCGTGCGTGCCGATGCGCCCCGCCGCCAGCTTGAGGAGGTGTGCCGGGTCTTCGACCTCTTCGACGCCTTCGCCCCCTTCACCCGCTGCAGCCACTGCAACGGCCTGCTCGCCCCGGTGCCCAAGGCCCGGGTGCTCCACCGCCTCGAGCCCCTCACCCGGCGCTACGTGGAGCGCTTCCTGGAGTGCACCGGCTGCGGGCGGCTCTACTGGCACGGCAGCCACGTGGCCCGGATGCGCGAGCTGGTGAAGCAGCTGCAACAAGGCCGCCCCCAGGAGGCGGCAGGAGGCCGCCATGCCCCGTGACACCCTTCCCGACGACACCCTGACCCTGGCGCTGGCCGGCGATGTGATGCTGGGCCGCGGCATCGACCAGGTGCTGCCCCATCCCGGCGGCCCGCAGCTCCACGAGCCCTTCGTGCGCGACGCCCGGGACTATGTGCGCCTGGCCGAGCGGGTCAGCGGCCCCATCCCCCGCCCCGTCGCGCCCGCCTACCCCT
>NZ_CP071922.1:1504554-1515136 GCF_017584085.1 Halomonas sp. BM-2019 | reverse complement strand
GAGAAGCGCCCCGGCGACCTGGCGGTGGCCTCGGTGCACTGGGGCGGCAACTGGGGCTACCGGGTGCCCGAGGCCCACCGGCGCCTGGCCCATCGGCTGATCGACGCCGGGGCCGACCTGATCCACGGCCACTCCTCCCACCACCCCAAGGGGCTCGAGCGCTACCGGGACCGGCCGATCCTCTACGGCTGCGGCGACCTGATCAACGACTACGAGGGGATCCGCGGCCACGAGGCATACTTCCCGGAGCTGACCGTGCTGGTGGGCGCCCGCTGGCATCCCGGCCGCCGCGAGTGGCTCGCCCTCTGGCTGACGCCGCTGCGCCGCCGGCGCCTGCGGCTCGAGCATGCCACGGCCGACGAGGCCGACTGGCTGGCCGAGACCCTCAATCGCCATGGCCCGGGCCCGACACCGGACGCCAGCCCGCCGCTTGCCCGCGGAGAGCAGGGCCGCCTGCACTGGGCACTGGATTAGGTTCTTCGCACTTTGGCGTGAACATGTTTGGCAGGTTTCATAGTGGGAGGCCGCGGTTCGACGTCTCGGCTTTGCCAGGCGAATGGAGGCCGAAGGACTCCCAGGCGGCTGGCGCAAGCGTAAACAACACCGCTGGGGCACCTTCGGCGCCATTCGTCGAGGCGTCGAACCGTCGGTGAACCCGAGCTCCCACAAGGCAGCTTCACGCTGATCTGCGATGAATCCTGGATTAGGCCTCTTCCTCCCTGGGTCGGTACGCCTTGATCAACCGCTGCTGCACGTTGTCCGGGGCCGGCTCGTAGTGGCTGAAGCGCAGGCTGTAGGTGCCGGCACCGCCGGTCATGGCGTTGAGCCGGCTGGGGTAGTCGAGCACCTCGGCGAGCGGCACCAGGGCCTGGAGGTTGACCTGGTCGCCCAGGGTCTGGGTGTCGAGGATGCGCCCGCGGCTCGCCGAGAGGTCGGCGGTGAGATCGCCCATGGCCGAGCCCGGGGCGTCGACGCCGAGCTCCGCCAGGGGCTCCAGCAGCAGCGGGCTCGCCTTGCGCACCGCGTCGAGGAAGGCCTTGCGCCCGGCGATCACGAAGGCGATCTCCTTGGAGTCCACCGGGTGGGTCTTGCCGTCCAGCACGGTGACCCGCACGTCCTGCAGCGGATAGCCCGCCACCGCGCCGCTGGCCAGGGCCTGGCGCACGCCCTTCTCCACCGCGGGCAGCAGCGACGAGGGGATGGTCCCGCCGCGGATGGTGTCGGTGAACTCGAAGCCGGCGCCGCGCGGCAGCGGCTCCACCTTGAGGAACACCTCGCCGAACTGGCCGGCGCCGCCGGTCTGCTTCTTGTGGCGGCAATGGCCCTCGGCGGGGACGGCGATGGTCTCGCGGTAGGCGATGGAGGGCGTGCTGGTTTCCACCTCCACCTTGAAGCGCTGGCCGAGGCGCTCCAGGGCGGTGCGCAGGTGCAGCTCGCCGAGGCCGCGCAGCACCGTCTCCTGGGTGACGGCGTCCTGGTCCACCGCCAGCCCCGGGTCCTCCTCCACCAGCTTGCCCAGGGACTCGGAGAGGCGCTGCTCGTCGCCGCGGCGGGTGGCGGCGATCGCCAGCCCGAACACCGGGGCCGGCAACACCACCGGCCGCAGGCGGATATGGTCCTCGTCGTGGGAGTCGTGGAGCACGCTGTCCAGCGTCGCCTCCTCCACCTTGGTCAGGGCGCAGAGCTCGCCGGGCCCGCAGCGCTCCACCTCCCGGGTCCGGCGCCCCTCGAAGCGGAACAGGGTGCCAACCCGGAAGGCCTTGCGCGCCTCCCCCGCGAAGAGCCGGGTATCGCGGCTGACGGTGCCCTGGTGGACCCGGAACAGCGCCACCTTGCCGAGATAAGGGTCGTGCTCGATGCGCACCACATGGGCCAGCACATGGGCCTCGGGATCCGGGCGCGCCATGAACGCCGTCTCGCCCTCCTCCTCGAGGCGCAGGAAGGGCGGCGGGTTGCCCTCCAGGGGATTGGGCATCAGGCGCTCGAAGACGGTGAGCAGCTCCGCCACCCCGGCGCCGCTGGCCGCCGAGACGAAGCACACCGGGATCAGGTGGCCCTGGCGCAGCGCGGCCTCGAAGGGGTCGTGGAGCTGGCTCGGCTCCAGCGCCTCGCCCTGCTCCAGGTAGAGCGCCATCAGCTCCTCGTCCAGCTCCACCACCTGGTCCACCAGCCTCTCGTGGGCCTCGGCCACCGAGGCGAAGTCCGCCTCGCCGTCCGGGGAGAAGAAGCAGTCCACCACCCGGCTCGCCCCCTCGGCAGGCAGGTTGAGCGCCAGGCACTCGGGGCCGAAGCGCTCGCGCAGGGCCTCCAGCAGGGCCGGCAAGCGCCCGGGGGCGGCATCGATGCGGTTGACCACGACCAGCCGGCACAGGCCGCGCTCCTCGGCCCACTGCATCATGCGGCGGGCCCCAGCGTCGATGCCACGCTCGGCATCGATCACCACCGCCACCGTCTCCACGGCGGGCAGGATGGAGAGGGCCGCGCCCTGGAAGTCGGCGTAGCCGGGGGTGTCGATCAGGTTGATCCAGGCCTCCCCCCAGGGCAGCCCCAGGGGAGTGGCGGTGATGGAGTGCTCCAGCGCCGCCTCCTGGGCCTGGGCATCCCCCAGGGGCGCCCCCTTGCGGTGGTTGGCGGCCTCCTCGACCCCGGCCGCGGCCAGCAACGCCTCGGCCAGGCGGGTCTTGCCCACCCCGGCCTGGCCGGTCAGGGCGATGTTGCGGATTCGCTCGGGGCCTCTTGCATCGTCGCTCATCGGCTTCCCCTCCAGGCGGTAGCGGCCTTTGAAGGGTAGCAGGCAAGGCTCCCCCCTGAACGGCGGCGACTTGCTTTTGGCTCCCCACCGCCTACGCTGCTGTCACGCAGCGGCCGAGCCGTCCCCCCTCATCCAGCCGGAGTTCCCCATGTCCCTCTCCCCCTTCCACCTGGCGATTCCCGTCCACGACCTGCCCGCGGCCCGCGCCTTCTACGGCGAGGTGTTCGGCCTCGAGGAGGGCCGCTCCAGCGAGCAGTGGGTCGACTTCAACTTCTTCGGCCACCAGCTGGTGATCCACGAGCACCCGAAGATGCCCTATCAGGAGCAGGCCAACACCAACCCGGTGGACGGCCACGACGTGCCGGTGCCGCACTTCGGGGTGGTGCTGGGCTGGGCGGAGTGGGAGGCCCTGGCCGAGCGGCTCAGGGCCCGCGGCACCGAGTTCGTGATCGAGCCCTACGTGCGCTTCCAGGGCCAGGTGGGCGAGCAGGCCACCATGTTCCTGCTCGACCCCTGCGGCAACGCCCTGGAGTTCAAGGCCTTCAAGGACATGGGCCAGCTGTTCGCCAGATAGAACCAGCGGCGCAAGGCCGGCCAGACGCACTGCGGCCGTGGCAGGGATGCCACGGCCGCGGTCGTCTCACCAGAGGGACACGCCTGAATCAGAAGTTCGGCTTGCGCTTCTCGACGAAGGCACTCATGCCCTCGGTCTGCTCCTCGCCGGCGAAGCAGAAGGCGAACAGCGCGGTCTCCAGCGCCAGGGCGCTGTCGAGGTCCTGGTCCATGCCGTCGTGGATCGCCTGCTTGGCGGCGCGCACCGACTGCGGGCCGTTCCCGCCGAGCTGCTTGGTGAGCTCCTCGGCGTAGGCCTCGAGCTCGCTCTGGGGCATCACCCGGTTGACCAGGCCGATGCGCAGCGCCTCGGCGGCATCGATCTTGCGCCCGGTGGTGCAGAGATCAAGGGCCAGGGCCGGGCCGACCCGGCGCGGCAGGCGCTGGGTGCCGCCGAAGCCGGGGATCACGCCCAGCAGCACCTCGGGCTGGCCGAAGATGGCGTTGTCGCTGGCCACCGCCCAGTCGCAGGCCAGGGCCAGCTCGCAGCCCCCACCCAGGCAGAAGCCGTTGACCAGCGCCACGGTGGGCACCGGCAGGGTCTCCAGGCGCTTCAGGGTGGCGAGTGCCTGGCGGGCGAAGGCGCGCGCCTCCTCCGGGGTCTTGGTGCGCATCTCGGCGATGTCGGCACCGGCCACGAAGGACTTCTCGCCGGCGCCGGTGATCAGCACCGCGCGCAGGTCGTCGCGGCCCTCCAGCTCGGCCAGCACCCGTTCGAGCTCGCTCAGCACGTCGCTGTTGAGGGCGTTGAGCGCCTTGGGGCGGTTGATGGTCAGGCGCACGATGCCGGCGTTGTCGACCACCTCGATCAGCTGCTCGCTCATGGGGGACTCCTTGGCTTGTTGTTCAGTGGATGTTCGAGACGATAACGCCCAACCCTAGCGAACGCTTGGTTGGTCGGCAATCCCCTCTTTTGTCTGGCTGTTCGGAGATTGGCGTGAAATTACCCCGTGGGAGCTCGGGTTCCCCGAGCGAATGGCGGCGAAGGCGCCTCGGCGGTGCTACCTGTGTTGAAGCCAGTCGTTTAGGAGTCCTACGGCCTCCATTCGCCCGGCAAAGCCGGGCTCCCACAGTGCGCCTCCTGCAGAACAGGTTCACGCCAAAGTGCGATGAACCTTTTGTCTGGCGGTCGGGCGACCCTAGGCCAGGCTGACCACCACGCGTCCCCGCACGCGGCCGGCGAGCAGCTCCTCGGCCGTGTCGATGGCCTCGTCGAGGCCGATGGTCCGGGTGATGGCATCCAGCTGGGCGGGGTCGAGCAGCTCGCCCAGCCGACGCCAGGCCTCGAGGCGATCGGCCCTGGGCCGCATGACGCTATCGATGCCGGCCAGGGTCACGCCGCGCAGGATGAAGGGGGCCACCGTGGCCGGTAGGTCCATGCCCTGGGCGAGCCCGCAGGCGGCGACGACCCCGCCGTAGCGGGTGCCCGCCAGCACGTTGGCCAGGGTGTGGCTGCCCACCGAATCGATGGCGCCGGCCCAGCGCTCCTTGGCCAGCGGCCTGCCCGGCTCGGAGAGCTCGGCGCGGTCGATGATCGCCTGGGCCCCCAGCCCCTTGAGGTAGGCCTCCTCCTCGGGGCGCCCGGTGGCGGCGATGACCCGATAGCCCAGCCTGGAGAGCAGGGCGATGGCGTAGCTGCCCACGCCGCCGCTGGCGCCGGTCACCAGCACGTCCCCGTGGTCCGGCTCGAGCCCCTGGCGCTCCAGCGCCATGACGGCGAGCATCGCCGTGTAGCCCGCGGTGCCGATGGCCATGGCCTGGCTGGCGGTGAAGGCCGAGGGAAGAGGAATCAGCCAATCGCTCTTGAGGCGCGCCTTCTCGGCCAGCCCACCCCAGTGGCCTTCCCCCACGCCCCAGCCGTTGAGCAGGACGCTGTCGCCCGGCTTGAACTCATCGGCGCTCGAGGCCTCGACCGTCCCCGCCAGGTCGATCCCCGGCACCATGGGAAACTGCCTGACCACGGGGCCCTTGCCGGTGATGGCCAGGGCATCCTTGTAGTTGAGGGTGCTGCACTCGACCCGCACGGTGACGTCGCCCTCCGGGAGCCGGGACTCCTCCAGGGACTGGACCCCGACGCGCTGGGCGTCGTCCGACTTCTCGATCACTATCGCCTTGAACATCGTGCTTCTCCCTTTAGCCCGGTCGTCTATTTAATGATCTGAGACAGTGGCTACCTCGGCAGTCCTTCCAGATAGCACTGAAGAAAGACCTCCATGGGGCGCACGCTGCGCTCGAGCCGGGCGCGCATAACGGCGCCTTCCCAGCCTATCCAGAAGGCCTCGGCAAGCCGATCTCCATCGGCGCTGGCGGCGAGTTCCCCTGCTCCCTTGGCCTCTTCCAGACAGCGCGCGAGCCGCCACTGCCAATCCTCCAGCGTTTCCCGAAGCCACTGCCGGTAGGCCTCCGGCAGGCTGCCGACCTCCTGACCCAGGTTGCCCACCAGGCAGCCCCGCCGGAAGTCGTGGCGGGCCATTCCAGCCTGGGCGTCCTCGACGAAGGCTTCCACCCGCGCCAGAGGCGACAGCGCGTCGTTGAGCAGGTGGCGATCCAGCTTGTGCGCAAAGTAAGCCCCGTAGTGGGCCATCACGGCTCGGCCGAAGGCCTCCTTGCTCTCGAAGTAGTAGTAGAAAGAGCCCTTCGGGACCCCTACGCGCCGCAGGATGCCGTCGATCCCTGCGGCCAGGAAGCCCTGTTCGGTCAGCACCTCGGTGCCGCTCTGAATCAGGGCGGCACGGGTGTCCTGATCATTGCGGGGCACCTTGGGCGGCCGGCCACGCCGACGCTTGACACTGGATACGCTGGACTGGGTCATGCCCATAATATAGACCACTCGTCTACAAAATAACAAACCCGTGCCGGAGGCAGCTGCCCGAGAGCTCGATCACGCCTGATCGGTCAGAGCATCTTGCCGATCCTGGTAGCGATGACAGGGTCGGCGCGCCGCCTGTATCGACGCGCCTGGCATGCCAAACCGGCCCGGGTACCTTGCCACGCCCGGGCCCGGCCATCGCGGGAATGGCCGGGCGCTGGGCTTGGGGGGCCTACGGCAGGGCGGGGCCTACTGGTAGACGTGGAAGCCGCGGCCGGTCTTGCGACCCAGGTAGCCGGCGGCCACCATGCGCTTGAGCAGCGGGCAGGGGCGGTACTTGGGGTCGCCGAAGCCCTCCTGCAGCACCTCCATGATGGAGAGGCAGACGTCCAGGCCGATCAGGTCGGCCAGCGCCAGCGGCCCCATGGGGTGGGCGGCGCCGAGCTTCATGGATTCGTCGATGTCTTCGGCGCTGGCCACCCCCTCCTGGAGCAGGAAGGCCGCCTCGTTGATCATCGGCACCAGCAGGCGGTTGACCGCGAAGCCGGGGGAGTCGGCGATGGCCACGGCGGTCTTGCCCAGCGCCTCGGTGAGCGCCTCGATGCGCGCCACGGTGGCGTCACTGGTTTGCTCGGCGCGGATCACCTCGACGAGCTTCAGCACCGGCACCGGGTTGAAGAAGTGCATGCCCACCACCCGCTCGGGGCGCTCGCACACCGCCGCCAGCCGAGTCAGCGACAGCGAGGAGGTGTTGGAGGCGAGGATCGCCTCGTGGGTCAGGCGGCTCAGGTCGCGGAACAGCTTCTCCTTGAGCGCCGGTTGCTCCGGGGCGGCCTCGATGATCACCTCGCAGTCGCGCAGGGCGTCCAGGGCGGTGGAGGTGGCCAGGCGCGCCAGGGCGGCGTCCTTGTCGGCCTCGCCGAGCTTCTCCTTGGCCACCAGCTTGCCCAGGCCCTTGTCGATGGCACCGCGGGCGCGCTGGAGCTGCTCGTCGGCCACGTCGTAGAGCTGCACGGCGAAACCGCTCTGGACCAGCACCTGGGCGATGCCCTGTCCCATGGTGCCGGCGCCTACCACGCCGATCGCTTGCTCACTCATTGCACTCTCTCCTTGGTTTTTTCCGGCCGGGTCGATCACTGCTTGCGCGCCTCTTCGCGCAGCACGAACTTCTGGATCTTGCCGGTCGAGGTCTTGGGCAGCTCGGTGAAGATCACCGTCTTCGGCGCCTTGAAGTGCGCCAGGCGCTCGCGGCAGTGCGCGATGATATCCGCCTCGGTCACCTCGCCGTAGCCTACCTTGAGCTTGACGAAGGCGCAGGGGGTCTCGCCCCACTTCTCGTCGGGCTTGGCCACCACCGCGGCCTCCTCCACCGCCGGGTGCGAATAGAGGGCATCCTCCACCTCGATGGTGGAGATGTTCTCGCCACCGGAGATGATGATGTCCTTGGAGCGGTCCTTGATCTCGATGTAGCCGTCCGGGTGCCACACGGCCAGGTCGCCGGTATGGTACCAGCCGCCCTCGAGGGCCTGCTCGGTGGCCGCCGCGTTCTTCAGGTAGCCCTTCATCACGTTGTTGCCGCGCATCAGCACCTCGCCGATGGTCGTGCCGTCCTTGGGCACCGGCTCCAGGGTATTGGGGTCGGCCACGCAGAGCGCCTCCAGCATGTGGTAGCGCACCCCCTGGCGAGACTTGAGCCTGGCCCGCTCCTCAGCCGGCAGCTCGTTCCAGGCCTCGCGCCAGGCGCAGGAGGTGACCGGGCCATAGACCTCGGTGAGGCCGTAGACGTGGGTCACGTCGATGCCGAGGCGCTCCACGCCGGCAATCACCGAGGCGGGCGGCGCGGCGCCGGCGGTGGTGACCTTCACGGCGTGATCGAAGTCCCGCTTGTCGGCGTCCGGCAGGTTGACCAGGCCGTTGAGCACGATGGGCGCGCCGCTGAAGTGGGTGACCCCCTCGTCGGCGATCAGGTCCATGACCCGCTTCGCCTCCACCTTGCGCAGGCAGACGCTGGTCCCGGCGGCGGCGGCGATGGTCCAGGGGAAGCACCAGCCGTTGCAGTGGAACATCGGCAGGGTCCACAGATAGACCGGGTGGTGGGGCATCGCCCACACCAGGATGTTGCTGGTGGCGTTCAGGTAGGCGCCGCGGTGGTGGTAGACCACCCCCTTGGGCTTGCCGGTGGTGCCGGAGGTGTAGTTGAGCGAGATCGCCTGCCACTCGTCCTCGGGCAGCCGGTAGGCGTAGTCGGGATCGCCCTCCGCCAGCAGCGCCTCGTACTCGAGCTCGCCGATGGCGCGCCCCTCGGGCAGGAACTCGGGGTCCGCCACGTCGATGATCAGCGGCTTCTCGTCGAGCCTGGCCACCGCCGCCTCGATGACGTCGGCAAACTCCGGGTCGACCAGGATCGCCTTGGCCTCGCCGTGCTCGAGCATGTAGGCGATGGCCTCGGCGTCCAGGCGGATGTTCAGGGTGTTGAGCACGCCGCCCGCCAGGGGCACGCCGAAGTGGGCCTCGAACATGGCCGGCACGTTGGGCAGCATCGCCGCCACCGCCTGGCCGGGCCGGATGCCGCGCCGCTCCAGCGCCGAGGCGAGACGTCGGCAGCGCGCCCAGGTGGTGCCCCAGTCGCGGCGGATCTCGCCGTAGACCACCGCCGGGTAGTCCGGGTAGACCGAGGCGGTACGCTCGATAAAGGTCAGCGGCGACAGCGCCACGTGGTTGGCCGCAGTCTTGGGCAGGCCCTGTTCGAAGATGTCCTGGCTCATGCTTGGCTCCGTGATCTGGCGCTTGGCCATGGAGGGGGGTTGTCTGGGCAAGGGTGTCGAGACCCGAAAGGCCGCCGCCGGCGCGGGGCCGGCGGCGACGAAAGCGGGGCTAGAGGGCGGCGGCGTCGAAGACGGCCAGGCTCGCCATGCCGGCCTCGATCACCGCGCGCTGGGCGCGGCCCACCGGCAGCCACTGGCGAATGGCGTAGTCGGCGCTCTGCAGCTTGGCCTGATAGAACGGCTCATCACGGCCGTTGGCGATGGCCGCGCTGGCCTTGAGCGCCGCCTGGCCCATCTGCCAGGCGCAGAGCACGTGGCCGGCCAGATTCAGGAAGGGGGTGGCGTAGGCCTGGACGGCATCGGCGCCCTGCTCCGGGTCGGCGCCCGCCTCCAGCACCACGGCCATGGCGGCGCGCAGGTCGGCGGCTCCGCCGGCCAGGTTCTCGCCCAGGGCGGCGTGCTCGGGGCTGGCCCTGAGCGCCGCGGCGGTGGCCGCCACCTGGTCGATCAGGCCCTCGAGGGCCGCGCCGCCGTCGCGCTGCAGCTTGCGCCCGGCGAGATCGAGGGCCTGGATGCCATTGGTGCCCTCGTAGATGGGGGCGATGCGGGCGTCGCGCAGCAGCTGGGCGGCGCCGGTCTCCTCGATGAAGCCCATGCCGCCGTGCACCTGGATGCCCAGGGAGGCGATCTCCACGGCCTGGTCGGTGGAGAAGGCCTTGACCACCGGGATCAGCACCTCGACCCGAGCCTGGGCGGCGGCGCGCTCGGCGTCATTCGCGGCGTGGCGGGCCAGGTCGAGCTGGGCGGCGCAGTAGAGGGCCAGCGCCCGCAGCGCATCGGTACGCGCCCGCATGGCGAGCAGCATGCGGCGCACGTCCAGGTGGTCGCTGATGGTGCAGTCGTCACGGCCGGAGCGCGGGCTGCGCCCCTGGGTGCGCTCCAGGGCGTAGGCGAAGGCGTGCTGGCAGGCGCGCTCGGCCACGCCGATGCCCTGGATCCCCACCTTGTGGCGCGCCTCGTTCATCATGGTGAACATGTGGTTGAGGCCTCGCCCCTCCTCGCCCACCAGGTAGCCGATGGCGCCGTCCTTCTCGCCGAAGCTCAGGGTGCAGGTGGGCGAGCCGTGAATACCCAGCTTGTGCTCGATGGAGGCGCAGGTGACGTCGTTGCGCTCGCCGAGCGAGCCATCCTCATTGACCAGGGGCTCATTCACCAAGTACTTCGGCACCAGGAACAGCGAGATGCCCTTGTTGCCCTCGGAGGCATCGGGGGTGCGGGCCAGCACCAGGTGGATGATGTTCTCGGCGGCGTCGTGCTCGCCCCAGGTGATGAAGATCTTCTGGCCGAACAGCCGGTAGCTGCCGTCCTCCTGGGGCACGGCACGGGTACGGACTTTCGACAGATCCGAGCCGGCCTGGGGCTCGGTAAGGTTCATGGTGCCGGTCCAGGTGCCTTCGACGAGCTTCGGCAGATAGGTGGCCTTCTGCGCCTCGCTACCGTGGTGGGCCAGCGCCTCGATGGCCCCGGCGGTGAGCATCGGGCAGAGCCCCAGCGCCATGTTGGCGCCGTGGAGCATCTCCTGCACGGCGCTGGCCACCACCTCGGGGAGGCCCTGGCCGCCCAGCGCCTCGGGCACGCCGATAC
>NZ_CP071922.1:1502480-1504502 GCF_017584085.1 Halomonas sp. BM-2019 | reverse complement strand
GTAGGCCTGGTAGGCCTCGATGAAACCGTCCGGCAGGGTCACGCCGCCGTCGTCGCGGCGGCTACAGCCCTGGCGGTCGCCGCTGGCGTTGAGCGGCGCCCACACCTCGCCGGCCAGCCTGGCGGCCTCCTCCAGCACGGCCTCGACCAGGTCGGGGCTGGCCTCCTCGAAGCCGGGCAGCGAGAGCGAACCGTGGTCGAGCAGTTCTTCCAGCACGAAGCGGAGGTCGCGGACGGGGGCGGCAAAGGGGATCATCGAAGCACCTCGGGGAAAATGATAACGGTGATAGTAGATTCCCTACTTTTCGCCGACCATTCCCCCAAGGTCGTAGTCGGCTATCCCTTCAGGGCCTGGGGCTCCAGGCCCGGCAGCGACGCCTGCACCGGCTCGGCCGCCTCGGCATCCGCCGGCTCGTCGAAGTAGACGATATGCGGCTCGTCGGGCGGCGGCGGGCCCACCAGCGGCTCAGCCACGTCCACCTCGGGCACCGCCTCGGAGAGATCCTCCACGTGCTCGTGCTCGATCGCCCCCTGCACCAGCTCCTCGGTCACCACCAGCTCGGCACCGGCGGCGGACATTGGCGCGGTGGGCTGGAAGGGCGCCACCGGCACCGGCGCCGGACGCACGCTGCGCCGCCAGCCAAAGAAGGCCACCAGGAAGAGCCCCAGGGCGCCGAAGCTCCAGAACAGGCCGGCATCGCCCAGCGCCGCCATCACCGGCGAGACCAGCGGCGGGCTGAGCGCCGAGCCGATGGCGTTGATCAGCAACAGGCCCTGGCTCATGCGCACCAGGGCACCGGCCGGCGCCCGGTCGGCGGCGTGCCCCACCGCCACCGGATAGAGCGAGAAGACACCGCCGCCAAGCAGGAAGAGCAGCCCCGCCAGCAGCCAGGGGGTCATCGGCAGCCACAGGATGGCCGCGGAGATCAGGGCGCAGAAGGCGCCGATGCCAATCAACACCATCTGGCGGTCGTGGCGATCGGACCAGCGCCCCACCGGGTACTGCAGCAGCATGGCGCCGAGCACCACCACCGCCATCATCTGGCCGACGCGATCCACCGAGAACCCGCTGCGCTGCAGATAGAGCGGCAGCAGGGAATAGACCGCCGCCACCGCGATGCCGGAGCCGAAGCTGCCCATCACGCCGGTGGGGGTCAGGGTGATCAGGCGGTGGGGCGGCAGCGGCTCGGCCTTCTCGATCAGCGGCGAGACCCGCGGGATCATCGCCATGGGCAGCACCGAGAGCGAGGCCAGCATGGCGATCACCATGAAGGAGGCCGCGCCCCCCATGGCCTCGGTGACCCCCAGCAGCAGCTGGCCGAGCACCCCGGCGGCATAGATCGAGATCATGTAGAGGGCCAGCAGGCGCCCGCGCACCTTCTGCTCGCCGGCGGTGAGCAGCCAGCTCTCGATCACCAGGAAGACCCCCACCGTGGCCCAGCCGCCGATCAGGCGCAGCGCGAACCAGGCCCAGGGGTGATCCACCAGCCCCTGCAGCAGCACGGTCACCGCCACCAGCGAGGCGAAGCTGCCGTAGGCGCGGATATGGCCGATGCGCAGCAGCAGCCGGTCGTTGAGCATGGCGCCCAGGGCCAGGCCGATGAAGTAGGCCGAGGAGACCCAGCCGATCACCACCGGCGACTGGCCGGCGGCGTCCAGGCGCAGGGTGATCACCGTGGCCAGGAAGCCGTTGCCGATGCCGAGGATGAAGAGCCCGAGCAGCGGCGCCAGGGCCATGGTCAACAGTTGCCGCGACATGTCACGCCTCGCTTGGAAAAGGAGTCACTCAGGGAGAGGGAGAAACCGGAAAAAGGGGCCGGGAGCGCAAAACTTGCGGCCGAAATCATACGCCCAGCCCGCCATAAGTCAACGCCAAGGTGCCGATGAACGCCCTGCATAACAACAGGTTATCGAAATCACGCCGAAACAGTTCGCCGCGTTCTCCTTGACCCGGGAATCGTATGACCGACCCGACCCGGACTCAATCGGTGCGACGCCGCAGCAGGGCCACATCCGGCCCCGG
>NZ_CP071922.1:1494512-1502380 GCF_017584085.1 Halomonas sp. BM-2019 | reverse complement strand
CCGGGAAGTTCTCGTGCCGGTCGTAGACCGCCCGCTCCTCCGCCGGCGACAGCCTGAAGGCCGGCGGCACGAACACCAGGTCGCAGCGCCGGCAGCGGCGATAGTCGCGCCGCGCATCGCGATGGTAGAAGGCCGTATCGGCCGATGCGCATAGCGGGCAGGTCGGCATCATCGTATCCTCTGTGGCAGAGCAATCCTCCAAGGAGAACCGAATGCTGTCAGGTCTGGATCATCTGGTCATCACCGTGACCGACATTTCCCGCGCCGTGGACTTCTACTCCCGGGTGCTGGGGCTGGAGGTGCGCTACCGCGACCGCGAGCGCGTCGACCTGATCCTCGGCGACCTGGCCCTGCGCCTGCACTGGACCGCCACGGACATCGAACCCCGGGCGGCGACACCCACTCCCGGCAGCATCGACATCTGCCTGCGCAGCCTGCTGCCCCTGGACGAGGTGGCCCGCCACCTGGAGGCGCTGGACGTCGAGGTGGAGCTCGGCCCCGTGGAGCGCCAGGGCGCCACCGGCAAGCTGGAGTCGCTCTACCTGCGCGACCCGGACGGCAACCTGCTGGAGATCAGTCGCCCGGCGCGATGATGGCAAGGCCGCGCCCGGCCGGTATCATGGGCCCCAGACATTCACCCATTCAGGGATGACCATGAGCGACAACTCGCGCGACGACCGCGTCATCGATTCGAGCCGCCCCTCCGACACCACCATGCCCATGGTGGTCTACGCCCTCTACCTGGCTAGCTTTGTGGTGGGCTTCACCTCGGTGATCGGGGTGGTAATCGCCTATGTCTACCGCGGCAAGGGGCCCGAGTGGCTCGACGAGCACTATCGCTACCAGATCCGCACCTTCTGGATCGGCCTGCTCTACGCCACCGTTGCCACCGTCCTGGTGCTGGTCGCCATCGGCATCCCGCTGCTGATCGCCGTGGCCGTGTGGCTGATCGTGCGCTGCGTGAAGGGCTTTCGCGGCCTGCAGGAGAAGCGCGCCCCCGACAACGTGGACACCTGGCTCTTCTAGGCACGGATTCGTTCGAGATGGCCGAGACCCGCTCCCAGTCCAGCCCCCGTCAGGCCCGCGCGATCGCCACCCTCTGGCGGACGCTGGCCGGCCTCCGGCTCGCCACCCTGTGGCGCCTGTCGCGGATTGCCGGCCCCCTGGTGCACCGCTTCAGCCGCCGCGAGCGCGAGGTCACCGAGATCAACCTCGGCGAGGTCTACCCGGAGCGGACCCGCGCCGAGCGCCGCCGCCTGGCCCGGGCGAGCCTGACCCACTCCACCGCCACCATGCTGGAGCTGGGCTTCGCCTGGATGGGCGACCCCGAGCGCGTCGAGGCCGCGATCCTCGCCGTGCACGGCCGCGAGCTGCTCGACGAGGCCCGCGCCGAGGGGCGCGGCGTGATCGTGCTGGCGCCCCACTTCGGCAACTGGGAGGTGCTCAACTTCTGGCTCTCCAGCCATTTCCCCTTCACCGCCATGTACGAGCCGCCCAAGATCGCCGAGCTCGACGCCGTGACCCGCGCCGGGCGCGAACGCATGGGCGCGAGCCTGGTGCCCACCAACCCCCGCGGCGTGGCCGCCCTGCTCAAGGCGCTCAAGCGCTGCGAGGCGATCGGCATCCTGCCCGACCAGGAGCCGGACTGGGGCAGCGGCGTCTTCGCGCCCTTCTACGGCCGGCTCGCCTACACCGCCACCCTGCTGCCCAAGCTGGTGGCGCGCACCGAGGCCCGGGTGGTCACCGGGGTCGCCCGGCGCCTTCCCGGCCGCGGCTTCGAGATCCACTTCCTCCCCGCCGACGCGCGCGTCTACGCGGCTGACGAGCCGACCTCGGCCACCGGCGTCAACGCCTGCGTGGAGGCCGCCATCGCCCTGGACCCGGCCCAGTACCAGTGGGAGTACAAGCGCTACCGCAAGGTGATCCAGCAGCAGGAGGGGCACCCCCGCCATCAGGAGTTCCGGCTCTACTGAGGCGCCATTACGCAAAAATGGAAATTATTTCCAACCATTTTCCTTGCCGCCCCTGGCAACCCGCCCACAACCTGCTAGACTGGGCCTCACGCTTGACGGGGTGCCGGTGAATCCGGCTGAGATGGCGCAGGGGCAAAGGCCCGAGCACCGATCCCGTGGAACCTGATCCGGCTCGTACCGGCGTAGGAATCAAGCGGTGTCCTGGCGCCTCCAAGCGCCCCTCCCGGCCACCCTTCCCCTGCCCGCCCCGGATCGACCACAGACCGGAGGCATGATGGGGTATCGCTTCAGTGACCTGACCGCCAGTTGCGCGGACGACTGGCACGCCTATATCGAGCATGAGTTCGTGTGCGCCCTCGGCGACGGCACCCTCGACGGCGAGGCCTTCCGCCACTACCTGCAGCAGGACTACCTCTTCCTGATCCACTTCGCCCGGGCCTACGCCCTGGCCGCCTACAAGAGCCGCAGCCTCAGCGACCTGCGCCACGCCCATGAGGGCCTCAAGGCGATCCTCGACGTGGAGCTCGACCTCCACGTGAGCTACTGCCGCGAGTGGGGCATCACCGAGGCCGAGCTCGCCGCCCTGCCCGAGGCCCGTGCCACCCTGGCCTATACCCGCTACGTGCTGGACACCGGCCACCGCGGCGATCTGCTCGACCTGCACGTGGCGCTGGCCCCCTGCCTGGTGGGCTACGGCGTGATCGCCAACTGGCTGGGCGAGCGGGTGGAAACGGTGCGTGGCGACGCCAACCCCTATGACGCCTGGATCGCCATGTACGAAAGCGACGAGTTCCAGGCCGCCATGCATGCCGAGATCGCCTGGCTCGATGCACGCCTCGCCGAGGTGAGCGCGGCACGCTTCGCCGAGCTGACCGAGGTGTTCCGCGACGCCATCCGCCTCGAAATCGATTTCTGGCAGATGGGGCTGGATCGCGCCCTGTAGCGCTGGCTCCATCGCCATCCGTCCGCTGGTTCTGGTCAGGCCGGCGGGCGGCGTCAGACTGATGATCGACCGATCATCCGACCACGCGCTTGACGGGGTGCCGTTGACGACGGCTGAGATCATGCCTCTCGCCATAGAGAAAGCCTGGATCCCGTTGAACCTGAACTGGCTAGGACCAGCGTAGGGATCAAGCGACACGCAGCGGGATGCCTCCCCTGCCCCTGTCCTCCCCAAGCTGTCCTCCCTGAAACATCGACACGATATCCCCTGGGGAGAACATCAGATGAGCAAGACCGCCCACTTCCTGGCCGAGACCGCCAAGGTCGACGAGGCCGCCATCCGGCCCCTGCCCGGCTCGCGCAAGGTCTTTGTCGAGGGCTCGCGCCCCGATATCCGCGTGCCCTTCCGCGAGATCAGCCTGTCGCCCACCAAGACCTCCGGTGCCGACGAGGAGAACCCGCCCCTGCTGGTCTACGACACCTCCGGCCCCTACACCGACCCGGCGGCCGAGATCGACCTGCGCCGCGGCCTGCCCGAGCTGCGCCGCGCCTGGATCGAGGCGCGCGGCGACACCGAGTTCCTCGACGGTCCCACCAGCGAGTACGGCCAGCGTAGAGCCAACGACCCGACGCTCGCCCAACTGCGCTTCGACCTGACCCGCACGCCGCGGCGCGCCAAGGCAGGCAAGAACGTCACCCAGCTGCACTATGCCCGCCAGGGGATCATCACCCCGGAGATGGAATTTATCGCTATCCGGGAAAACCAGCGCCGCCAGGCCCTGGGCACGGCAGAGGTCGAGCGCATCCTGGGCCACCAGCACCCGGGCCAGGGCTTCGGCGCCCGCCTGGTTGATGAGATCACACCGGAGTTCGTGCGCGCCGAGGTGGCGGCGGGCCGGGCGATCATTCCCTGCAACATCAACCACGAGGAGGAGGTCGACAAGATGACCTGGGGCATCCGCTGGGGCGCGGATACCATCATGGACCTCTCCACCGGGCAGAACATCCACGAGACCCGCGAGTGGATCCTGCGCAACTCGCCGGTGCCCATCGGCACCGTGCCCATCTACCAGGCCCTGGAGAAGGTCAACGGCGTGGCCGAGGACCTGACCTGGGAGGTGTTCCGCGATACCCTGATCGAGCAGGCCGAGCAGGGGGTGGACTACTTCACCATCCACGCCGGCGTCCTGCTGCGCTATGTGCCGCTCACCGCCAAGCGGGTCACCGGCATCGTCTCCCGGGGCGGCTCGATCATGGCCAAGTGGTGCCTCTACCATCACCGGGAGAGCTTCCTCTACGAGCACTTCGAGGAGATCTGCGAGATCTGCAAGCGCTACGACGTGGCGTTTTCACTGGGCGACGGCCTGCGCCCCGGCTCGGTGGCCGACGCCAACGACGAGGCGCAGATGGCGGAGCTCAAGACCCTGGGCGAGCTGACCAGGATCGCCTGGAAGCACGACGTCCAGGTGATGATCGAGGGCCCCGGCCATGTGCCCATGCACCTCGTCAAGGAGAACATGGATAAGCAGCTGGAGTACTGCGACGAGGCGCCCTTCTACACCCTGGGCCCGCTGGTCACCGATATCGCCCCGGGCTACGACCACATCACCTCCGGCATCGGGGCGGCGATGATCGGCTGGTTCGGCTGCGCCATGCTCTGCTACGTGACCCCCAAGGAGCACCTCGGCCTGCCCAACAAGGACGACGTCAAGACCGGCATCATCACCTACAAGATCGCCGCCCACGCGGCGGATCTCGCGAAAGGCCACCCGGCCGCCCAGCGCCGCGACAACGCGCTCTCCAAGGCGCGCTTCGAGTTCCGCTGGGAGGACCAGTTCAACCTCGGCCTGGACCCGGACACCGCCCGGGAGTACCACGACGAGACCCTGCCCAAGGACTCCGCCAAGGTGGCCCACTTCTGCTCCATGTGCGGACCCAAGTTCTGCTCCATGAAGATCACCCAGGAGGTACGCGACTATGCCGCCGAGCACGGCCTGGACGGCGACGCCGAGGCGGTGATGAAGGGCATGGAGGAGCAGGCGGAGAAGTTCCGCCACAAGGGCGGCGCGCTCTATCAGGAGGTATAAGGAGGACTACCGCGATTACCGATTCGGTCGAGTATGGCCTTGTGATCGCCGTAGTGCCGACTGGCGGCTCACCCCTTCTCCTGTAGCTGGCTGCGCAGCCGCTCCTCCTGCTCGCGCAGCTCCGGGGTGAACGCCTCGCCGAAGTCCTCGGCCTCGAAGACCTGGCGGATCTCGATCTCGGCCTCGGTGCCCGGCATCGGGTTGGGGCAGCGCTTGACCCACTCGATGGCCTCCTCCCGGGAGGCCAGTGGACGGGAGGTCCTCCCCGCCTACGCCTCCACCCAGGACTTCCCGGCCCAGTGCTGCTCACAGTATTCGGCGAGCGTGGTGGCTCCCCACCAGTCGCTGTCGGCCTGCTGCAGCGCCTGGTGGGCCGCATCCAGCTCGTCCAGCACCTCGACCAGCTCATCCTCCTTGGCGTGCACCTCCTCCATGTAGTTGAAGAAGTTGGCGATCTGTTCCAGCGAGCAGAAGTGGGGGTGGATCTCCTCATCGTCGCTGTCGTCATCGGGCTCCGCCAGCGACTCCTGCTGGGTCTGGAAGCACTCGGTCAGCTTCTCCAGGGTCTCTTCGGCCTTGTGCAGATACTCCTCCACGTCGGACAGCTTCTCGTCGTACTTCTCCCAGGCCTTGCCTACCTCATCCCAGGCCTCCTGATAGGCCTGGCGGCTCGCCTCGTAGCCTTCCCATTCGGCTTCGCACTGCGGATTGATCTCCATGTCAGCCTCCCTGGCGCCTGAGCGCCAGTTCCAGGGCCGCGCTCGGCCGCCCCGCGCATCGCCCGGCGACGATGTCCAGTTGGCCGGGGCGCAGGGTGAACTCGCGCCGGCCGAGCCAGATCAGCGCATCGAAGGCGCTGGCCGCGGAGGCGGCCTCGCGCCGAATGCGCCTCACCTCAAGCACGGCCCCCTTCAGAGCACCCTTGCCCTTGGGGAACAGCGTGCCGCGCACCTGCACCCAGATGCCCGAGGTGACACCGAAGGAGTCCGCCGCGATGAACGGCAGGAGCACCGTCAACTGGGCGCCGCTCGGCGTGCCGATGATCAGGACCGTGCGCGGTGCCGGGCCGCCGGCCGTGACGCTCACCGCCAGGACCAGCGCGGCCGTCTCGATCACCTCACCGGCCTGCCCCTTCAGGGCCTGGGCCACCGAGGTGCGCGGCAGGTCGAGGGTCGCGGGGGCGAGCGGCAGGGCCGCGATGGCCCCGAACGCCGCCAAGGCGACCTCGTCGGCGAGGGTATAGGCCCGGATGACCGCGTGGGCGCCGGCGAGCAGGCCCAGCAGGTAACGGATGCCGTCGTAGATCAGGGCGGCGTCGCGGGCGAGGCGCAGGGCATCGCGCTCCGCGGCCACCACGGCGGCAGTGGCCACGGCCCCCGCCTGCGCCGCCAGCGCACTGCCGGTGTCGCGGGTCCAGTGCTCCGTCTCCTGCACCCGGACCCACAGGGCCAGGGCGTCGCGGGGCCTGACGACGCCCGACGCCTGGCACTCCGAGGCCAGCGCTCGCAGCGCATCGCGCAGCTCACGCACCCGCCCTTCGACCGCCCCCCGGTCTGCCGCCAGCCTGGCCGTGGCATCGGGGCGGGATTGGGGGGGCGCCTCGACGATGGCCAGCAGCACCAGGCCATGCAGGGCCCACAGGCGCTGCCTCGCCCAGTCCGCCAACCGTCGTTCGAGGCTGTCCCGGCCGGGCGGACGACGCGGGAGCCCCAAGAGCACGGCGGCATGCAGGGAGAGCCTGGCCTGGGCCGGCTGTCGGGCCAGGCGCTCGGCCATCTCCGGCGTGACGACCGACGCCATACCCTCGACCCGGCCGATCGCGGCCAGCTCGTGGAGGGCCTGCACGACCTCATCCCGTGCCGCCTCGGTGCGCCGCTGCACCGCCAGGGTGGTGCCGATCAGGTCATGGAGCATGGGGAGCCGCTCGCCTGCCCGGAACAGGGCGGCGAAGGCGTCGCGCAGCGCGCCCGGGCCCTCCGCCCAGGCGCTGGCGATCGCGGCATGGCGCTCCCGCAGGCTCGCCTCCTGCCGGCGCAAGGCGCTCTCGGTGTGGGCGATCAACTTGACCCGCAGCGCGCCGTCGCGAGCGGCCGTAGCGAGGGTGTGGGTCAGATCCGTCAGGGTGAGGGTTGTCATGACGACCTCGTGGCCGGGCTGCTCGGGGGTGGGTGGCGGCCGTGCCTGGGCGAGCCGTGCGAGCATGGCCAGCCCCGCCTCCAGGCCACGGTCGACGGTCAGGGAGGCGCCGCTGCGCAGCGCCTGCATGCGCGCCAGGGCCCATTCGCCGCGCCCGGCCCCCTGCGGGGTCTCCCGCGCGAGAGCCCCCAGCACCCAATGGTTGTGGGCGATATGGGTGCGGCTGGCATGGCGCTCGGGATCCCGGCCCGCCAACAGGGGGATCGCGGTGGCCAAACCCGCCATGTCGTCGAGCAAGGCGCGGTCCACGGCGGGCCGCCCGGCCTGCTGCCAGGCCGCCCGGGCCTCTTCCGGGGCGTGACCGTGGGTCGACTTGAAGGCGCTACAGAAAGGACAGGGACATCGCCAGTCATCGCCGTTCAGCAGGTGTTCGGCGATCCGGATGAGGGAGCGTCGTGCGCCGTGATGGTGGAGATCATAGAGCACGCGATCCCGCACGGCGTCGTGGATCGGGCTGGTCGCATCGGTGGCCAGTTCGGCCTGCGCGGGGGCCGCCGCCGCATAGAGCGGGAAGAGCACCGCGGCGCCCAGCCCGAGCGCATGCAGGGAGCGCAACGGCCGCTTGGCCTCGGCGAACCCATCGCGCAGCCCGGCGATCACCTGCGTCAGGCGGACATAGCGCCGCGCCGAGGGCCGTTCCAGGTGATGGGTGGCGGTGCCGAGGGTAGAG
>NZ_CP071922.1:1463688-1494502 GCF_017584085.1 Halomonas sp. BM-2019 | reverse complement strand
CGTCCAGCATCAGGCCCGCGCAGCCCAGGGCCAGGTCGCCGGCCCCCGCCTCGGCCGCCAGTCGGCCCGCCGCGCGGGCGGTGTTGTAATCCACCGCGGAGAGCACGGCATAGACGGTGAGATCCCCCACCCGGGGATCATCGGCGACGACCCGCCAGAGCGCGAGCGTACGGCGGTTGCGGGCCAGGAAGGCCGCGACGGGCCAGCCGGTGGTCTCCCTCTCCAGGTTCAGTGCCATCAGGCAGGTGGTGGCGAAGTCCTCCTGGGCGACCAGATGGCTGGGCCGCATGCTCAACTGCGCCGCCAACAGCTCGACGGCATCCACCTGCGCCGACAGCTCGGTGGCCATCGCCACCACCTGGCGCGCCAGGTCGGACGCCTGCTCCCGCAGGGCCGCGGGGACCTCCCGCCCCCGCGGGGTATGGCCAAGCGAGTGGCGCAGCTCGCGGACCCGCTGGCGCACCACGGCCGCGGGGTCGCGGAAATGGGCGATCACCTCATCGATCAGCGCCTTGGAACCGTTGTCGGCCACGACCGGAATGCCCACGTCACGCAGCGCCTGGGCATGCTCGATGGCGGCCGGTGACAATCGGTGGGTCGACAGCAGATAGGCATCCGGCTGGATGCCATGCCGCCCGAAGGCGTCGATCGTGCGGTCACGCAGGTTCGCCACAAACCGCATCCCCCACCTCCACGCCCCAGGGCACTGTGACGCCACTCCCTGGCATGGTCCTGACGGCAGGTTTCTCGTTGCCTGCAACCACTATAGGCCAGATGCCGGGACCGGCCCTTCGCGGAGCCCCAGCGACCTGGCACGCATCTGCGGGTAGGCGTGCGCGGCCCCATCACTTCCCCGCACTGACAGTACAGGGCATGTCGCGCATCATGATCAGAGCACAGGGGGCGACGATCTTGGCTAGGTTGAAGCCATCCGCAAGGCCGATGTCCGAGAGCCCCCGATGTCAGAGACGGATCGCTACGCCGACCCCCACCGCGTGCTGCACTGGCTGGTGGCCGCCGTGCTGCTGCTGTCGCTGGCCAGCGGCCTGACCCTGGGCTTTCTCGGCTTCGAGGGGGCCGTGGAGCGCTTCGGCCGCAGCGGCACCGACGTTCTCTACACCGGCCACAAGTCCCTGGGCGTGGCGCTGCTGGCCCATCCGATGCTGGGCTGGGCCGCCACCGCCAGCGGCGACTTTCCGGTGCAGTTCCTGCACTGGCATCTCCCGGGAGTGGTTCCCGTGAACGAGGCGCTGTCGGAGCGGCTGTTCGAATGGCATGGCCGGCTGGGCTGGGGGATCCTGGGCCTGGTGACCCTGCATATCACCGGCGCCCTCTATCACTGGCTGATCCGTCGCGACAACGTGATGAAGCGCATGAGCCTGTTCTGATCCGGGCCGCGAGGGCTGGCACGCCCCCTGCATGGAACGGGTGACCCCCGACCCACCAGGGAGCTTGACCATGCCCGACCGCCCCGCCTTTGTCCCCTCCGTTGCCACGCCGCTGGACGCCGCGGCCTTCAGCCGCCGCGCCCTCGAGCACCTGTCGATGCTGTATGGCGAACGCGCCGAGGAAGTGCTGCGCCGCCTGCTCACCCTGCTGGCCCACCAGGCCCCGCCCCCCGTTCCGCATGACGCGGCCGTGGCGCTGTGGAGCGAACGCGACCAGTGGCTGATCAGCTACGGCGACAGCCTGCTCGACGGCGACAGCCCGCCCCTGGCGGTGCTGGGCGAGTTCCTCGAGACGCGCCTGCCCGACACCTTCAGCGGCGTGCACCTGCTGCCCTTCTTCCCCTGGAGCAGCGACGACGGCTTCTCGGTGATCCACTACCGGGAGGTGAATCCCGAACTGGGCGACTGGGCCCACCTGCGCGAGCTGGCCGAACGGCGCGACCTGGCGGTGGACCTGGTGCTCAACCATGTCTCCCGGGAGTCGCTGTGGTTCGTCGACTATCTGACCGGCAGCCAGCCGGGGCGCGACTACTTCATCGAGATGGACCCGGAGACCGACCTCTCCGCCGTGGTGCGCCCGCGCAGCTCGCCGCTGCTGGTGCCGGTGCCCACCCGCCGCGGCACCCGCCACCTCTGGGCGACCTTCTCCGAGGACCAGATCGACCTGAACTTCGCCAACCCGGACGTGCTGCTGGAGTTTATCGGCATCCTGCTCTTCTACCTCAGCCAGGGCGCGCGCATCGTCCGCCTCGACGCGATCGCCTACCTGTGGAAGCGGGTAGGCACCCCCTGCATCCACCTGCCCGAGACCCACGAGGTGGTGCGCCTGCTGCGCGCCGTGGTGGATCATGTGGCGCCGGGCACCCTGCTGCTCACCGAGACCAACGTGCCCCACCACGAGAACCTCAGCTACTTTGGCCTCGAACGACTTTCAGATGGCGGGGAGCCCGACGAGGCGCATCTGGTCTACCAGTTCTCGCTGCCGCCGCTGCTGCTGCACACCCTCACCGGCGGCGACGCCACCCTGCTGGCCAGCTGGCTCGAGAGCCTGCCCGAGCTGCCCCCGGGCTGCAGCTACCTCAACTTCACCGCCAGCCACGACGGCATCGGCGTGCGCCCCCTGGAGGGCTGGCTGCCCCCCCACGAGATCGAGGCGCTGCTGGAGCTGATGCACCGCTTCGGCGGCTTCGTCAGCATGCGCAAGCGCCCCGACGGCGAGGACGCACCCTACGAGATCAACATCACCTGGTTCGACGCCATGCAGGGCACCCGGCGCGGCCGGGACCCCTGGCAGATCGAGCGCTTCCTGTGCAGCCAGCACCTGATGCTGGCCCTGCAGGGCATCCCGGCGCTCTACCTGCACTGCCTGACCGGTACCCTCAACGACCTGGAGGGGGTGGAGCGCAGCGGGCGGCTGCGCTCCATCAATCGCCGCCGCTGGCATATGAGCGAGCTCGACGAGCTGCTCGACAGCCGCAACACCCCCACCCGGGAGGTGTTCCTGGCGCTCAAGCGGCGCCTGGCCATCCGCCGCGCGGAGCCCTGTTTCCACCCCGATGCGCCCCAGCGGGTGCTCCCCGCCCCGCCGGCGCTGCTGGTGGTGGAGCGCGGCCCCCTGGACGACGGCCGCCGGCTGCTGGCAATCCATAACGTCAGCGACCAGCGCCAGGAGCTGGCGCTGGCGATTCTCAAGGAAGGCGAGTGGTTCGACCTGCTGGAGAATGCCCCCTGGGCGCCGGTGGAGAGCCTCGCGCCCTACCGCACCCTCTGGCTGGTCCAGCAGCCCTGAACGACAGGAACATCGTTCGAGGCCATTCCGGCGCCTCGCACTATCGCACAACGCCCTGATCCAACCTGGTTATACTTCCCCGGCGTTGTCGGCCTCCACGGCCTCGTTCAGGCGGCCCAGCAGGTCGGGGATCGCCGAGCGCACCCGGTTCCAGCTGGGGATGAAGGGGCGCTCGCCGGGGTTGTCAAGGAAGACACTGCCCGCCTCCAGCAGGTTGGCGGCGAAGAGCTCCACGGCGTGCTCCTCGGCGTGGCGGTCCAGCGAAAGACCGTTCATCACCGCATCGTGGTGGTAGGCCTCGATCAGGTCCAGGGCGAGGCGGTAATAGGTGGCCTTGAGGGTGCGGAAGCCCTCGGCGCTGAAGGTCACCCCCTGGGTGGCCAGCTTGCGGTAGAGCGCCTTGGCGATGTCCAGGCTCATGCGGTTGAGCCCGGCCGAGGGGTCCGCCTCGGAGACCGGCTGGTGCTTGTGGTCGTAGGCGTCGGCCAGGTCTACCTGGCAGAGACGCTTGGTGGAGTGGTTGCGGTGCACCTCGGAGAGCACGCCGATCTCGAGCCCCCAGTCCGCCGGGATACGGATGCCATCGAGCACCTCGGCGCGCATGGCGAACTCGCCGGAGAGCGGATAGCGGTAGCTGTCCAGATACTCGAGGTAGGGCAGCGGCCCGTGCATCTGCTTGAGCGCGCGCAGCAGCGGCGTCACCATCAGCCGCGACACCCGGCCGTTGAGGCGCCCTTCGGCGATGCGCGGATAGTAGCCCTTGCAGAACTCGTAGTTGAAGTGAGGGTGGGCCACCGGGTAGAAGAGCCGCGCCAGCAGGCCCCGGTCGTAGGTGAGGATATCGCAGTCGTGGAGCCCCACCACCGCGCCGCGCCCCGAGGCCTGCACGTAGCCGGCGCAGAACCAGACGTTGCGCCCCTTGCCGGGCTCCTGGGGGGAGAGCCCCTGCTCGGCCAGCTCCGCATCCAGGGCGCGTAGCCGCGGCCCGTCGTTCCACAGGATGCGGTGGCGCTGGGGCAGGCGGGCGAAGAACTTGCGGGCGTGCAGGAACTGCTCGCGGTCGGCGCGATCGAGCCCGATCACCACCTCGGCCAGATAGGGCACCTCGGCCAGCGTCTCGACGATGGATGCCAGCGCCGGCCCCTCCAGCTCCGAGTAGAGCGAGGGCAGGATCAGGCTCATGGGCCGGCGCCGACCGAACTCGACGAGCTCCGCCTCCAGCGCCGCCACCGGGCGCCGGGTGAGGTTGTGAAAGTCGGTGATGATGCCGTTCTGATGGAAGTCGCTCATGCCGGCGCCTCCTCGGCCGCCTCGCGCTTCGCCTCAGGGTTGGCTTCAGGCCGGGCCTCGACCGCGTCACGCAGCGCCGCCGGAATCACCCGGCGGTCGGCTCGCCCCCACCAGTAGGCCACCCCCTCGGCCCAGCCGGCGGGCCCTGTCGCCTCGCTGCGGTAGAGCGCCGGCTGAGTCGGCGACACGTCCAGGCCGTGGCAGCCGCGGATCACCACCGCCTGGTCCACCGCCTCGAGCATGGGGATGTCGTTGGGACCGTCGCCCAGGGCCAGGGTCAGGGGCCGGCGGCCGCGCAGCGCCTCGAAGCGCGAGATCAGCCAGGCGACAGCGCTGCCCTTGTGGGCGGTGCCGGTGGCGTGCCAGAAGCGCCCGCCGCGCACCAGCTGCAGGCCGTCCCCGACGAGGCCTTCGCGCAGCTCCTCGAGGCGCGCATCGTCGTCCTCCCACACCAGCGGCTCGCTGCCCTCACGCAGCCGGGCCAGACGCGCCTCGGGCTCGGGAAGCCCGGTGAAGGCCACGAGCTCATCCAGAGCCATCTCGCTCATGGTGGTGAAACGCACGCCGAGCCGCTCGCGCCATACCGCCAGACGCTTGCGCACGAAGCCGATGTCCACGCCCAGGGTGCGGATGCCCAGGCCGTCGGGGCCGGGGCGGTCGATGCGGGCGTGGCACCAGGCCGGCGGCAGGCCGACCAGGGCGCCGTTCTCGGCGATGAAGGGGGTATCGGTCAGGCCCAGGGCCTGGCGCAGCGGCACGATCTCGCTGCGGGTCTTGCTGGTCACCGGGATCACCGGCACGCCCAGCTGCTTGAGCCGGGCCAGCCAGGGACCGGCGGGGCCCCAGTCGTAGCTGTGGTGGTCGAGCAGCGAGCCGTCCAGGTCGGTGAACAGCAGCCGCGGGGTGAAGGCGGCATCGAGGCCGGTATCCGGCGTGGGGCGTGAATCGGTCATGGCAGCTCCCGGGCATGGCATCAGGTCATTGCCCAGACCTTGCACAGGGCGTGCCAACCCCCTCCCATGGCGGCCTACAGCGCCAGGAACCCTCACCATGCACCATTACAGTGCAAATCAGCGCACCATGAAAAGGCAGACGCCCCGAAGCGTGAAGCCTCGGGGCGCCGGGGACAGCGGGTCGTTGGGATTGATCAGAAGCGGTAACGCACGCCCACGCTGGCCGCATCGAAGTTGTAGCGGGACTTGTCCAGGTAGCGCATGTAGTCCGCGCCCACGGCGAGGTTGGGGGCCACGTCGAGTTCGGCGCCGGCCCCG
This sequence comes from Halomonas sp. BM-2019, assembly GCF_017584085.1. NCBI lineage: Bacteria > Pseudomonadati > Pseudomonadota > Gammaproteobacteria > Oceanospirillales > Halomonadaceae > Halomonas > Halomonas sp. BM-2019. The sequence goes on along the minus strand of NZ_CP071922.1, from coordinate 1,488,704 downwards.
TAGGAGAAGCCGCTCTCACGGTCGATGTTGAAGTCCACCTCGGTGAAGCCGGCCAGGCCGTAGAGGCGGAACTCCGGGGCCACCGGCAGGATGCCCTTGGCGTAGGCACCGATCAGGTAGTCCAGCTCCGCCCCGCCGTCGGAGCCGCCGCCGCCCAGGTGGCCCTCCACGGCGAAGTACTCGTTGATCTCGGCGCCGCCGCGCAGGCGCAGGCCGACGCTGTCGCGATCGGGGGCACGGTCGCGGTCGAGCTTCCAGAACATGGCGTCGCCGCCGATATAGGCCTTGGGGTAGAAGGCCTGCTGGGCCTGGGCGGTGGTGGCCGCGCCGGCGGCGACCAGGGCCGCGGCGGTCGCGGCGAGAGTAAGGCGTTTCATGGCGTCCTCCCTGTTAATGAACACCGTTTGATAACACCATTCAGTGTGCTCCCAGCCCGGCAAGGCTGCAAGGCCCGATTGTGCAAAAGCCGGCCAAGGCGCGTCGCCGGGCGGCGACGTTTCACCGGCTCACGCCCGCCGGGACAGCCCAGGAACAGGATCCCCGCCAGCACGATGCCCCCCCCCACCAGTTGCACCGGCGAGCAGCCTGGCCAGAGTGGCTGGACATGTTGAGCGAGTATGGGCTGTGAGCGCTACGCCTATCCGCCTGCCTTGAGTTGGGCGACCGTGCCCATGGGAATGAACATCCTCAACGGGTTGGAAGGCAGCGGTTGAAAGCCGAAGCCGGCGTATAACCGCTGCCGTCGAGATACGGCCGCTGGGTTGCCGCAATCCAGGATGTCGAGCAGAACCACGGCAGTGCCGAGCCGCTGCGAGGCCAGGTAGGCCCCTTGCAGGGCATCGATCAGAAGCCGACTGCCGATGCTCTCTCCCTGGCGGGACCTGTCGACGCCAATCATGCCGATGAACGCTGCCGGAATACTGCCATCGGCCAGGGCAAAGCGCTGATAACGCTTGAGCAAGTCTGCGCAATGCGCGCTGTGTGCGTTGATCGAGTAGAACCCGAGGATCGCCTCGGGGCGCTTCTCGGGGTCCACCATCACGAACACTCTTGCCATCCCGCACCTCATCACGCGGCTGGCGGTTTCCTTCAGTGAGCCTATTTGGCCGGTTTCATGGTGGGAGGCCGGGTTTCCCGGCGGTTCGACGCTTCGACGAATGGAGGCCGAAGGACTCCCGGCGGCAGCCGCAAACGCCAGCAACCCCGCCAAGGCGCCTGCGGCGCCATTCGCTCGGGGGAACCCAAGCTCCCACAGGGCAGCTTCACGCTAATTTGCGATGATCCGAATTTTCGATCGAGCGGTGGCCAGGCCTGCGAGAGGCTCCCGAAGGCCTGTATTAGTGGAATTGATAGGGCAGGCAGCGGCTGAAGATGGCCCAGCGCTGGGCGTGGCCTGACGCAAGGTCTTCAGTGCCTGCTGGTGGCGCCCCTCACGCCCGCCGAGACAGTCCCAGGAACAGGATCCCCGCCAGCACGATGCCGCCCCCCGCCAGCTGCACGGGCGAGAGCGCCTGGCCCAGTACCAGGTAGCCCAGCACCAGGGCCGCCACCGGCTCCATGTTCATGGCCGGGGCGTTGCGCGCCATGTCGAGCCTGGGCACGCAGATGAAGAGCACCGAGAAGGCCAATGCATAGCAGAGCGCCAGGAACCCAAGGCCCGTCCAGCCGGGCAGCGACTGGGGCAGCGCCATGCCGCCCGGCACCAGCCCGAACACCCCGGCGATGACCATGGCCACCAGCACCGTGAGCATGGTCAGCAGGCTGCGCAGGGTGCTGCCCATCGCGGCCAGGCGATGCTCGGTGATCCACAGCGCGCCAGCGAAGGCACTGGCGGCGGCCAGGCCGAAGGCCACCCCGGCCAGCCAGCCGGGTCCCATGGCCCCGGGGTCGCCGATCCAGGCCGGCACGTCCAGCACCACCACCAGGCCCACCAGGATGATGCCCATGACCAGGGCCGCGCGAGCGGTAGGCCGCGGGCCGCCCAGGGCCCAGGAGAGCAGCGCCAGCTGGATCGGCAGGGTGTTCATCAGCAGCAGTGCCACCACCACCGGGATGCGCGCCACCGCCGAGTAGAGGCTGAGGCTCTGCACCGCCACCAGCAGGCCCACCGCAAGCTGCCAGCCGCCGGTGCCGGCGGGCAGCCGCAGCGCCTTGCGCTGCGCCACCACCAGCATCGCCAGCGCCAGGGCGGCCACCCCGGAACGCAGCACGATCGCCAGCAGCAGCCCCGCCCCTGAATCGAAGGCGACCCGGGCCGCCACATGGTTGGCGGCGAACAGGGTAGCCAGGGCGCACATCAGGGCCAGGGCCAGTGGCCGGGGGAAGGGAACCGGCGCCGACAGGGCGGCAGAGGGACTCGACATGTCACGGCTTCCGTGCAGAGTGTGGCGGGAAAGAAACGCGCTGGCGTCTCGTGGCATGATGGCGGTCAAGCCGTTAACAGGCTACTAATACCCGGGCCATGTTAGCCTAAAGTCCAAGCCAATCCATCAAGTATGCGCTGGTGCTGGCCGAACGCCTGGGCAGCAGTGACGCCCGCCTGCGGGGAATCGACAGCCGCGGCGAGGCCTTCGGTCGCGAGCTGGGCAGCGCCGACCACGCCCAGGCCCCCGAGGCAATCCTCGAGGGCCTGGAGGGGCGCCGGCCCGGCGCCATGGGGCATCGCATCGTCCACGGCGGCGAGCGCTTCACCCGGGCCGCACGGATCGACGACGAGGTGGTCGCCGCCATCGAGGCGACCGGGGGGATTGAATGACGTCGCGCTCAGGCGGCTGCGATGCGCCCGGCCGGCGGTGACGAGGCTTCCGCACGGTCGCGGCGCGGCATGCGTCCGGCCAGGAAGGCCTCTCTCCCCGCTTCGACCGCGAGCTTCATGGCCCTGGCCATACGAATCGGGTTCGGAGAATGGGCGATGGCCGAGTTCATCAGCACCGCATCGCAGCCCAGTTCCATGGCCAGCGCCGCCTCTGACGGCGTACCGATGCCGGCGTCGATGAGCACTGGCACGCTGGCACGCTCGATGATCAAGCGGATGTTGTGGGGATTCTGGATGCCACAGCCAGAGCCGATCAGCGACCCCAGCGGCATGACCGCACAGCAGCCAATCCGCTCGAGCTCCAGGGCAACGATGGGGTCGTCGCTGGTATAGGCCATGACATCAAAGCCATCCCTTACCAGCTCCTCGGCCGCCTTGAGGGTCTCCACCACGTTGGGATACAGGGTAGTGTCATCCCCCAGCACTTCGAGTTTGACCAGGCTGTGCCCGTCGAGCAGCTCGCGGGCCAGCTTGCACGTGCGCACGGCCGCGCGGGCGTCGTAGCAGCCTGCGGTGTTGGGCAGCAGCGTAAAGCGATCCGGCGATACCGCATCCAGCAGATTGGGCTCATCGGCACTCTGACCCAGGTTGGTGCGCCGCACGGCGAAGGTCACCACCTCGGTACCGCTTGCTTCCAGCGCCCTAGCGGTCTCGTCGAAGTCACGGTACTTGCCGGTCCCCACCATCAGGCGAGAACGCAAGCGTCTGCCTGCCACCACCAACGGGGCTTCTTCACGGTACTGGTCACGCATTGCGATCTCCTCGTAATTCGGGTTCAGCCGCCACCGATGGCATGAACGATTTCGATCCGATCCCCATGGCGGATCTTGCAGCTGTCATGCAGGCTGCGGGGGACGATTTCCTCGTTCAATTCCACCGCTACGCGGCGGTCCTCGAGTCGGTTTTCAACCAGCAGCTGACCAATGGTCGTTTCCGGGCTCAGCAGATGGCTGTCGCCATTAATCCACACTTGCATCACAGGCTCACCAAACCAAACAGGATGAAGGCCAACACCAGCCCGAGCAGGAACAGGGTCTCGGAGACCATCAGGATGACGGGCTTCCACCCCACCACGGCGAGCTTCTGGAAGGAAGTCTTGACCCCCAGGGCAGCGATGGCCGTCACCAGGCACCAGCGCGACAGATCGGTCATACCGTCGGCAACGCTGGTCGGAATCGCGCCCAGGCTATTGATGATCACGAGCACCACAAACGCCACCAGAAAGCCGGGGAGACGGGGTATCTTGCCACTGTTCTGGCTGCCTTCTGCATGGCGATACAGCAGGATGAAGCACATCACCACCGGCACCAGCATGGCGACACGCATCAGTTTGACGAAGGTCGCGACATCCCCTGTCTCCTCCGAGATCATGTAGCCCGCGCCAACGACCTGGGCCACGTCATGGATGGTACCCCCGAGAAAGACCCCTGCCTGCTGGTCGGTGAGGCTCAAGACGCCGGCAATCAGCGGATAGAGCACCATTGCCGCCGTCGACAGGGTGGTGACTCCCACCACCGTGAGGATGGTATTGCGCTCACTGTTGGCCCCGCGCGGCATCACCGCCGAGAGCGCCAGGGCAGCCGAGGCCCCACAGATAGCCACCGCGCCACCGGTCAGCAGCCCCATGTCACGATGCAGCCCCATCAACCTGGCCAGCACCACACCCGCCAGAATGGTCAAGACCACGCCGGCCACCACCGTGACGATAGGTCCGATGCCAAGCGACGTGACCTGCTCCACGGTGATTCGGACCCCCAGCAGAGCGACCCCAAAGCGCAAGATGGTGCGGGCGGCGAATTCGATACCCGCCACGCAACGCCCCTCCTCCGAGAGGAAATGCAGTGCCATGCCGAACAGCAAGGCATAGAGCAGCGTGGGTCCGCCGTAATGATCGGCAATGAAGGTCGTTGCCAGGGCAATGGTGATGCAGATCAGCACCCCCGGCAGTAGCTGTCGAAGCCGCTCCACTATGGGAGGAAACCCATCCTGGAGCATGGCGACCCCCGCCTTGCCGAACGGTCTGTCCAAGTTCTTGCGAGTCATGTCATCACCTTGTTACACGCAGTTATGGCCATAGGAGGGCGCCAGCCACACGAAACAGTCCAGTCACCATGGAAAGAGAAGGTACAAGAACCACCACTTCTACTCGATGCTGACTAACATATGAAATCCACTCAGGCGGGAGACGGCACCACCACAACCGGCACGTGACTGCGCTTGAGAACTCCGCGCGTCACTTTGCCGGCGTAGGAGGCAGTAAACCCCTGCTTGTTGGAGGCCATCACGATCAGGTCACAGTTGAGCTTCGATGCGCGTTGAACGATGACCTTTGCGGGATACCCTTCGACCACGCCTCGACTGGCAATGCAGGATGCCAAGGTGGCGCTATCCGTACCCAAGGCACTGAAGAAATTCTCCAGCTTGGTATCTAGCTGCTGTTGAGCATCGTCCAGGCGCTTGCGAATCAGACCCTGAAGAGTCTGATTGTCACGAATATTGACGCGCAAGGTATTCATCACGTCATCGTCCAGCGACTTGACGGCGTGCAGGACATGCAGACTCGCTCCTGTGGCCGATGCCAGCCTGATCGCCTGCTCCAGCACCGGGTGGCTATCGTTGCGAAGCCCGACACAGCACAGGATGTTTTCTATCGACTTTTCCATATACCCTCCCGTGTAACCTAGGATGCCCTGGCTCGAAGATCAGTAACCCATCACCCTGGGTAACCAAAGCGCGATCTCCGGGACATAGGCGATGATGAAAAGGGCAATGATCGAGGCGGCGGCAAACGGCAGTGCACGGTATGAAATTTCCTCGATGGAAGCCCCGCCGATCCCCGAGGCGACGAACAGGTTCTCGCCCAGAGGCGGTGTCTGGAAGCCGATCGCCAGGGCGCAGACCATCACGATGCCCACGTGCACCGGGTCGGCACCCAGCATGTACATGATGGGCAGCAGCACCGGGGTCAGGATCATGATGGCCGCCAGGGTCTCCATAAACATCCCGACGAACAGCAGGAACATGATGATCATGGCCCAGATCAGGTACATATTCTGGGTAAAGTCCAGCATCGCCGAGGCGATATAGGCGGGTACACGCTGCTCGACCAGCAGGCGACCGAATACCGTGGCGGTAAACAGAATCAGCAGCACCCGACCGCTGATCCAGGTGGTAGTTTCCAGGGTTTTCATGGCCGGGCGGAACTTGAGTTCCTTATGGATGAAGATCCCCACTACCAGAGTATAGAAGATCGCCACGATGGCCGATTCCGTGGGTGTGAAGAGCCCTGAGTAGATGCCGCCAAGAATGATGATCGGCGCCAGGATGGACCAGATACCGCGACGCAGAGCCGTCTTGATCGACGACGTCGACCAATGATCTGTCAGTCCGCGATAGCCATGTTTTTTCGACAGGGCATAGTTCATCGTCAGCAGGCAGCCGGCGATCACCATGCCCGGGAAGATACCCGCAATGAACAGCTTGGGAATCGACAGTGTCTGGAAAGTACCATGCTCTGCAATAGCTTCAGGCGGCGGCATCATGCCCATGCCGGTGATACCGAAGATCACCATGGGGATCGAGGGTGGGATTACCACGCCCAGCCCCCCGGAGGATGCGGTGATCGCCGAGGCATAACCCTTGTCATATTGACGCTGTACCATGGCGGGAATCATCAGCATGCCCACCGCAGCCGTAGTCGCCGGCCCAGACCCCGAGATGGCACCGAAGAACATGCAGGCAAAGACCGTCGCCGCCGCCAGCCCGCCCGTTGCCGGCCCTGCGAACGCCTCGGCAATATCCACCAGCCGACGCGAAATCCCCGATGCTTCCATCAGGGCACCCGCAAGAATGAAGGCCGGCAGCGCCATCAGCGGGAAGGAACCCACCGAGGTAAAGGCAATCTGCACGAAAGAGGCCGGGTTCTGTCCGATGTAGAGAAATGCTGCCAGTGCCGACACACCCAGCGACGCGGTGATGGGAGCACCAAGTAGCAGCAGAAGAAAGAAAGTCCCGAACAGCACGTAGATGATGGTGGGGTCCATGACGTTATCTCCGCTTGGCTCAGCGCTTGTTGTCAGTAGTTTGCTGCGTGCGCTTCATCTCTGCGATCTGCGCATCTTCCGGATCCATCAGCTGCTTATTCATCACATGTCTCACATACATGTTCTGCAAGATTCGCAGTGACATGATCAAGAAAGCCAGCGGAAGAATCATGTAGAAGTATTTCATCGGAATTCCCATGGTCTGGGACTTCCAGAACACATTCATTCGATTGAATACAAAGTCGTAGCTCAGATAAACAAAGTAAAGATTGAACCCCACCCAGATCAAGTCAGTAAGGATATTGCAGATCTTTTCCACAACCCGCGGGAAGAAGCGAAACTGGAAAGTGACGCGATTGTGCGCAGACTTCTTGGCCGCATAAACCGCCCCCACATAGGCAAACCATACAAAGGCGTAGGTAGCAAGCTCATCCCCCCAAGCCAGTGAATCACTGAACAAATTGCGCAGCACAATTTGAACAAAAAGGAGCACCACGAAGAACACCAGAAGAAACTGGCAAAGATAGTTTTCCAGGTTGTCCAGAACCTTAATAATAACCTGTTTCATTTGACCAATACCTCACTGGTGTTCTATCTACAAGATCCAATGGCTGCACCAACTCTGGGTCGGCGCAGCACATTCAGGAGGTATGGGTCAGTTGAGGTCTCGACCCAGTACGCTGAGCGCCTCTTGCAGTCGCTCCTCGCCACCGATGCTATCGTAGAAGCGCGGCCAGATGCTGGAAGCCCGCTCGATCCACTCTCGCTCATCATCAACAGGCTGAATAATCTGCATTCCGTGTTCCTCCACCAAAGCCTGCTTGATGGACTCTTCAGAATCCAGGAGATAATCATAGCTGTAGGCCGTGGCTTCACGTCCCGCCTCCAGTACGATCTCCTGCATATCCGAGCTGAGGCTCTGGAACTTGGATTCGCTCATGATCAGCGGCTCAAGCGAGAACACATAGCAGATATCTGTGATGTAGTCCTGGACTTCATAGAACCTCATTGCATTGATGGTGATATAGGGATTGTCCTGCCCATCCACGACGCCCTGCTGCAGTGCCGTAAAGGTCTCTGACCAGGCCATCGGCAGCGGATTGACACCCCACTCCTGGTAAGAAGCAATCATGATCTCATTACGCGGCACGCGGATGGTCAGTCCGCGCAGGTCAGCAGGGCTAGCTACCGGCTTTCTGGAATTGCTCAGCACCCGGCATCCCGAGTAGGCCCAGGAGAGGATCCTGACACCGGCATCGCGAATGGTGTTTTCCTTCAGCTGCTCACCGATTTCGCCTTGAGTGAGAACTTTGGCATCCTCAGACCCCGTAATGACATAGGGAAGAGTCAGCACGCCTACCGTAGGTGAAAACGGTGTAATGTTATTGATAGCCAGAACTGACAGATCCAGCAGACCCATGCCGGCATCGTTTACCGTGCTCTGCTCATCGCCCAACTGACCGTTGGGAAAGAGGTCCACCCTCACTTGACCATCAGTCTTCTCATTAATTAATTCGGCAAACTTCTGCCCCATGGCATATTGGGTGCCGCCTTGGGCATCACCTAACGCCATACGCCAGGTTTCGGCAAGGGCATTCTGGCTAATGACTACACTGGCGGTCGCCACGGCAACAGAAAGCATCATTTTTTTCATGTCGTTCTCCGAGTAGGGTGTTGTTATTAGTCACATTCACCTTGAAGAAGGCACACCATTTGTAATGATTCGAATGGGTTACTTCATGGCAATCACTTTACCCCTACTGCTTCAGGCCGCTAGGGCCAGACAGCCGTGGCCGATTGGTCCAGCCTTGCTGGTTGAACCATCGCTTGTGCCAGGCAGAAGACTCTAACCCGGATATCACACCGGGTACGAAATAAGTGCGTGTAAATCTTTTATAATTCAATACTCTACACAACAACCCCAGGGCTGGCCCCAGGGCCTACCCATTACTCCCGCGGCCGCTGTCAGTGCCCTGAATTCCGATCGTCAGACCGGTACGCCGACGGGGCGACATCAGAGCCCTTATCGGCCGCGAGGATCAGGCGGTCGAGTTGGTGTTTGGACATCTGGTGGATGTGCCGGCGACGCGCGACATAGAACGCGGCCCCCAGCGATCCCCAACCCATCAGGGCGATCCAGGATGGCAGGCTCAGGCCCCCCGGCGAGCCGGGAATCAGCAGCAGCGCCAGGAAGCCCAGGCTGCTCAGTGCGCCCAGCAGCGATAGCACCTTCTTGAACGGCGAGACGCAGCCCTCGTAGTGCTGGCCCGGGCTGGCAGCCGACCACTTGAAGCATATGTAGGCCGCCGCACAGCAATAGAAGTAAGCGATCGCCACGCCGGTGGCCGCCATGTCGACGATCCACAACAGCACCTCGCGACCGAACCATGGCGCCAGCAGACAGACAGCACAGGTGAACAGGATGCCAGCCAACGGTGTACTATGGGCCGGATGCAGGCGAGCGAACACCTCGGGAAGGAAGCTGGCACGCCCCTGGGCAAATAGCAGCCGACTGGTGGCGATATAGAAGCCATTGAGACCGGTGGCAATGCCCATCAACAGCGCCATTGCCAGCACCGCCAGCCCAAGATTGCCCAGCACCCCCTGGACCACCTCACCAGTGCCCCACACCGGGGAGCCGGCCACGAGCTCAGTCCACGGCATGGCGATCGAGGTGGCAACGATCAGCACCGAATAATGCACAGCCGCCATCAGCAAGGCCAGCACGATCAGCATGAAGGCCTTGGCCGGCGAGAAATCGAACTCTTCTGCCGCCTGTGGCACGCTGTCGAAGCCCACGTAGGCCCAAGGCGCTATCGCCACGATGGCAAAGATTGCCGACCAGGTGGCCTTCTCCGGCTGGAACAGCGGCACCATGTTGTCGAAGGAGGTCGAGGGCGATACCACCATGCCGATCACCACCAGCAGCACGCCGGTTACCAGCAGTATGCAGAAGACAAACTGGCTCTTTCCGGACAGGCTACCACCTCGAATGTTGATCCAGGCAAACAGCATTAGCGCCAGGCTGGCGATAGCCACTTCACCGAAATACACCTCCCAGCCCGAGATGGTGTACATCTCACCAATGGTCGCGACCTCGGGCACCAGAAACTTCGCAAGCAGCGCCAGCGCCGAGGCGTTCAATGCCACGATAGAGATATAGCCCAGGGTCAAGAACCACCCGCAGAAGAAGGCATGCCGACGCCCGAATCCCAGGTAGGCGTAGGAGAAGCCTCCTCCGGTAATCGGGAATATCTTGATCAGAAAACCGTAGCTGACGCCGATCACGATCATCAGCAGTGCACCGATAGCCAGGCCGATGATGGCTCCCAGCGGTCCCGCCATGGCGATCCAGTCCGCCGGCAGGACGAAGCTTCCCCAGCCGATGGCGGAACCGAAGGCAATTGCCCATACCCAGTGTGGCTTTAGGCACTTCTTGAGCTGATTGGATTGTTCCATTCCATCTCTCCATCGTTCCCGCGATGCCATGCGGTCGGCAGCCAACTGTCAGGCTTGTATGGCACCTCGTGGAAGTCTCTTGATTTCACTTGTTCTTGTTTCGCCCGATTGACAAACAGAAAATATTTCCATTGAAAGCCTCTGGATAGCACAGGTAGCTTGGATCATGAATGGCCCCTCTCGGCCGGGCGTGGCGCCATCACACTTGCCTCTGTCGGATTATCGGCATCATACACAACGGGATCTGGCACGCATCTTTTCAACCTATTGATTTCTCTGCAGGCATATTGGACACGCTGGGATTTTCCTGGCATTGTCAGTGGCCTTGGGGCAGCCTGACCCCATAAACCCGATCCCCTGTGCAGCCCTGCCGAGGACGCGCCATCATCCCTAAGGTGGCTTGCCTGTTGAGCCGATCATGAGCCAGCTACTCTTTCATCTCGATTCCAGCCTTCCGACCAGCCTACAGCAGCAGCTGCGTGAGCAGATCGTCCACGCCATCCTGGATGGGCATATTCCGCTCGATGAGGCGCTGCCTTCGAGCCGCAAGCTGGCCCGAGAGCTTCAGGTGGCGCGCAACACGGTGATGCTCGCCTATGAGCAGTTACTCGACGACGGCTACTTGATCGCCAAGAGTCGCAGCGGCTATTTCGTCAACCCGGAGATCCTCGAAGGCCGCGCTGAGAAACCGGTTCGGCTCAACGACATCGATGCCGAGCGGATGCCCTGGGAGGAGTTGCTGACGGTACGCCCTTCCCAGCAGGAGACCATCAGCAAGCCCAGCGACTGGCATCGCTATGACTATCCGTTCCTCTATGGTCAGATCGATCCCACACTCTTTCCCACCCAGCACTGGCGGGAGTGCAGTCGCGACTCCATGAGCGTGCCGGCGATCCGCAGTTGGTCGGTCGATCATCTTAGCGACGACGACCCGCTGCTGATCGAGCAGATTCATCAGCGGCTGCTGCCGCGACGGGGTGTCTGGGCCAAGCCCGAGGAGATTCTGGTCACGGTCGGCACTCAGCAGGCGCTATGGATCGCCGCCATGCTGCTGCTCAAGCCGGGCCGGCAGTTCGGCATGGAGAACCCCGGCTATGTGGACATGTACAACATCGCGCGGATCTTCACCGACGACATTCGCCTGCTGCCGGTTGACGAGCAGGGGATGCGCCCCATCAAGGAGCTGACTCAATGTCAGCTGGTCTACACCACCCCTAGCCACCAGAGCCCCACCACGGTGACCATGCCGATGGAGCGCCGCCGACAGCTGCTGGATATGGCCGAAATCGACAACTTCCTGATCATCGAGGACGACTACGACAGCGAGACCAACTACCTCAGCAACCCCACACCGGCGCTCAAGAGCCTCGATCGGCACAGCCGGGTCATCTATGTCGGCAGCCTCTCCAAGACCCTGGCACCGGGGCTTCGGCTCGGTTATATGGTCGCCCACCCAACGCTGATTCGCGAAGCCCGTGCGCTGCGACGCCTGATGCTGCGCCACCCGCCAACCAACAACCAGCGCGCGCTGGCACTGTTTCTCGAGCGCGGGTATCACGATGCACTGATCCGGCATATTCATCAGACATTCCAAGCACGTTGGCAGCGCATGAGCGATGCCCTCGAGCGTCATATGCCCGACTGCTATACCCCTTCCACTTACGGTGGCTCCTGTTTCTGGATCAGGGGGCCCGAGGGGCTAGACTGCCAGCGACTTCAGGCGCTGGCTCGGGAGGAAGGTATCCTGCTGGAGCGCGGCGACCTGCACTACTTCGATCGCCCTGCCAAGGAGTACCTGCGCCTTGGCTTTTCGGCCATACCCGAGGAACGTATCGAACCAGGCCTTGAACGCCTGGCTCGACTTATGCCACTGGCAACGCCACGGAGCGAGTAGACACTGAACCCATCGGTTCTTAGAGCACTTCATCTTTAAGATAGTACCAGCGGTAGAGAAACCGCTGCCCGAAGCGCCGGAAGGGCGCGAATGCCTGGGATTCGACCATTTCGCGGATATTCGGAAACGGCAGCTTGGAGGTGAAGATGGGCAGATCGAGCTGCTTGCCGTCACCCGCGATCCACTGGGCCAGTCGGCGCCCAGCCTGGGCGGAGTACATGACACCATTACCACCATAGCCTAAGGCATAGTAGATACTCTCCTTGGGATCGGGTTGATGAATGCGCGGCATCATGTCGTGACTGACGTCTACCCACCCCCACCAGGAATAGTCCACCTGTATTCCCTTCAGCGCTGGAAATTTACGGTGCATATTGTTAATGAGTAGATTTTCATACTTTTTCTGCGGTGCATCGCGTCCCGTGATCGCACTGCGACTACCGATCTGCAGCCGGTTATCCGGCAGCAAGCGATAATAATGGCGCAGCACACGCGTATCGGTGATGACCTGGCGGGTATGCAAACTGCAGGCGTCGATCTCACTGGGAGTGAGCGGCCGGGTAACGATGGAGTTTGAGAGGATCGGCAGCAGACGGTTCTTGAGCTGGGGATGCAGGCTTTGAGACGTGTAGCCACCGGTGGCGATACCCACAGAGCGTGCCTTGACTACACCACCCGGAGTCTTGAGGTAATGAATACCATCACGCGTCTCCCAGCCGAGCACCGGACTTGAAGGATGCACCTTGGCACCCAGCGCCCTAGCTTTTCTTAGATAGCCAAATGCCAATTTACCGGCATGAATGCCGATGCCTTCTGGTTCATGCATGGCACCGGCGGCGTCCTGATCCCCCACCCAATCACGCTTGACCGCCTCAGCATCGAGGATCTGGGCATCGTAGTCGAAGGTGTCACGCAGCAGCTTGGCTTCCTTCTCGAGAACCGGCATGACCTTATCACGATGGGCCACATAGAGGTGCCCACCGTGCTGCGGCTCGCAGTCGATATCCTGGATCAGCGACTTGAAGGTCTCCATGCCATCCAGACACTCGCGATGCAGCTTGAGGGCGGTGTCCAGACCGTATCGCTCGATCCACTGAGAGCGCTTGAGGCGGCCCGAGGCGCACTGTGCCTGACCGCCGTTACGCGTACTGCAACCCCAACTGGTGCGGTTGGCCTCGAGCACCGTTGCCTTGATGCCGTATTCCTGAGCCAGGAAGATGGCCGCGGTCAAGCCGGTAAAGCCGGCACCTATTATCACGACGTCCACATCCATGTCCGCGGTTACTGGCCCATCGTCAGCAGGCGGCTCGCCCGCGGTACCGATCCAGTAGGTCGGCGCATAGTCACGGCCCTGCCCCGGCGTCGCGCTCTTGAGCGGATCGTAAGCCGGATCATAAGGCTGGGAGGGGGCCGTTGCGCGGCCTTGTTCATCTCCTGCCCTGCTGGCAACTGTCTCCATGGTCGACTCCTTGTTGTCGTTGGTGGGCCGTGACGATGCGATGTCCTTAGCGGTTGCCGCCCGCAACCGGCGGACGGTTCTTGCGGAAGGCATTCTTCACGGCGATCTTGCCATCACGGAAGGTAAAGGCGTCGATCATGCGCGCTTCGGATCGCACACCGTCGGTGGTCGTGCCCTTGTAGGTGGTTTCGGAAAACCCGCGATCACCGACAACGAAGTGTTCACCATCGACCCAGCAAGCATCAGGAGCAGTTTTCCAGGCGTTCTCCAGCCCTTGCCGCACCTCGGCCTGACCAACGAAGCTGTTGCCCTGCAGGTCCGGGCCGGCCACGGCGTGAAAGACGCAGTCGTCGGTCATCATGGACATGACGGCGTCGATATCATGACGGTTGAGGGCATCACTGAAGGCTTCGAGAAACGCTACGCTTGGCTGGCTCATTTTTTCTCCCGTCCATATGTCTTTTAAGTTCGAAGGTGAGTAAGGCCCAACCGCTGTTCAGGTCCAGCTGGAGCCTGCTATCGAGACTACTTTGGCAACCTGAACCCGCTTAGCTCCAGTTAACTGCGATCCGTTGGTCCAGGCAAAAAATATTATGCATTCAGTTGGTTACCGATATTCCAGGTGACCTTGGGCATTACACCGGGTGCATAGGGGGCAGGATCGATCAGCGGCGGGCGCCTGAGCAGCATGTCGACCATCAGCCGGGATGAGGCAGGCGCCAGCACCAGTCCATTTCGGTAGTGACCAGCATTGACGAACAACCCACGGATTTCGGGCACCTCACCGATAAAAGGGATCCCATCGGGTGCGGCGGGCCGCAGCCCTGCCCAGTGATGCTCAATGGGACAGTCTGCGAGGGCCGGCATCATGGCCAAGGCGCTCTGTCGCAGCGACGCACGGGCATCCGCCGTGGGCGTCTTGTCGAAGTCGGCGTCCTCCAGGGTCGAGCCGATCAACACACGCCCGTCCCCGCGCGGGATTAGATAGCGGCCGTCGGCCAACACCACCCGTTCGAGGAGCTGCCTGCCCTTGGCCATCCGCGGGGTGCGAAACAGCATCATCTGCCCCTTTACCGGGCGAACAGCCAGCGCCAAGCCGAGACGGCCGAGGAGCACGCCGCTCCAGGCCCCGGCACACAGTGCCACCTGGCCGGCCAACCGAGGCCCGCGTGAAGTCTCGACCCCGGTCATCCGTCCGTCCTCGACGCACAGCCCTTCAACCGCCAGCCCCTCTTCCAAGGTCACGCCCGGCAGCGCCATCAACCGAGCACGAAGCGCCTGGCAAAGGCGTGGATTACGAACGCTGCCCAGCGTGGGCATCCACAGCCCGGCTTCGATTCCCTCGGCCAGCCAGGGCTCCTTGGCATAGATGACATCGGCGCCGACCGCCTCAAGTGGCTTGTCGAATCGGCGCGCCCAGTCGAAGGCCCTGTCGCCATCGTCGACTCGCAGGTAGAGCAGCCCCCTCTGGCGATATTCTGGATCGATACCGGTCTCCTCGAGCAGCCGGGCGGCCAGGCGCGGGTACTCATCCTCAGCGAAACGCGCCAAGTTGGAGACCGGGTCGCTGTAGCGCCATGGATAGAGCGGTGAGACGATCCCGCCCCCGGCCCAGGATGCCTCCCGGCCACAGCGACCACGCTCCAGCAGAGTGACGGTCTGCCCGGCCTCGGCCAGCTGCCAAGCCGTCAGCATGCCGATAACGCCCCCACCGATGATCAAAACGTCGCTCATTGTTCTCCCCCTGCAATAAAATGCCCCGACCCGACGAACATTCGCCTGACGATCGGGGCAACCTGTGCCGAGTTTTTAGCTCAGTACGTTCGGGCTGTTCCGCTTACACGTAGTCCTGATACTTCTCCAGCAGGCGCACCGGCTTCTTCAGCGCATCCCGGCGGAAGGGGTCGCCCAGCTCTCGCGTGCACATCACCTCGATGATGCAGGTCTTGCCCTCGTTCATCTGCAGGTCCACCGCCTTCTTCAGCGCCGGGCCCACGTCTTCCAGGCGGTCCACGGTGATGCCCTCGGCACCCATCGCCCGGCCGATCTCGGCGAAGCTCTGGTTGTCCAGCTCGCCGGCCACGAAGCGCCGGTTGTAGAACTCCACCTGGTTCTTCTTCTCCGCCCCCCACTGGCGGTTGTGGAACACCACCGCGGTCACCGGGATGTTCTCGCGCACCGCCGTCATGGTCTCCATCAGGCTCATGCCCCAGGCGCCATCGCCGGCGTAGGCGATCGCCGGACGATGCGGCGCCGCCGCCTTGGCGCCGATGATGGTCGGCAGCGCATAGCCGCAGTTGCCGAAGCTCATCGGCGCAAAGAAGCTGCGCGGCTTCTCGAAGCGCAGGTAGCTGTGCGCCACGGCGTTGATGTTGCCGATGTCGGTGGAGACCATCACCTCCTCGGGCATCGCCTTCTCGAGCTCGCGCAGCACCTGCCGCGGGTGCAGGTACTCGCCGCCGGAGAACGGCGTCTCGCCCTTGGCTTCCTCGATGGCATCCAGGCTGAACGGGTCCTTCTCGTGGGTCCACGCGTCGAGCTCTTGTTCCCAGGCCGCCTTCTCCGACTGAATCGTATCGAGGCGCTGCGCTTTGGTGGCGTCACAGGCCAGCTCGCGCCCTGCCAGGCGCTCGGTCAGCGCCTCGGCAGTGGCCCTGGCGTCGCCGCAGATGCCCACGGCGATCTTCTTCACCAGCCCCAGCATCTTGTGGTCGGCGTCGATCTGGATGATCTTGGCCTCCTTCGGCCAGTAGTCCAGGCCGTGCTGCGGCAGGGTGCCGAAGGGCCCCAGGCGCGTGCCCAGCGCCACCACCACGTCGGCTTGCGAGATCAGCTTCATGCCGGCCTTGGAGCCCTGATAGCCCAGCGGGCCGCACCACAGCGGATGGCTGGCCGGGAAGGAGTCGTTGTGCTGATAGCTGTTGACCACCGGCGCGCCCAGCCGCTCGGCCAGCGCCTTGCAGGCGTCCACCCCGTCGGCCATCACCACCCCGCCGCCGGAGACGATCACCGGGAACTGGGCGCCCGCCAGCAGTTCGGCGGCCTCGTCGAGGGTCTTGGTGCCACCGGGGCCGCGGTCCAGGCGTGACGGCTGGGGAATCTCGCACTCGATCTCGCCGTAGAAGTAGTCGCGCGGGATGTTCAGCTGGGTCGGGCCCATCTCGGACATGGCGCGATCGAAGCAGCGCCCGGTGTACTCGGCCATGCGCGCCGGGTGGGTGACGTGCCCCTGGTACTTGGTGAACTCCTGGAACATCGGCAGCTGGTGGCACTCCTGGAAGCCGCCCAGCCCGATGCCGTTGGTGCCCGCCTCGGGCGTCACGATCACCACCGGGCTGTGTGCCCAGTAAGCCGCGGCGATCCCGGTCACACAGTTGGAGATGCCCGGGCCGTTCTGGCCGATCACCACCCCGTGGCGACCGGAGACCCGCGCATAGCCGTCGGCCATGTGCGCGGCGCCCTGCTCGTGCACCACCGGGACCAGGCGGATGCCGGCCGGGGCGAAGATGTCCATGGCGTCCATGAACGCCGAGCCCATGATGCCGAACATCTCGGTCACCCCGTTGGCCACCAGGGTTTCGACGAAGGCCTCGGAGGGGGTCATGGTCTGCTTGCCCTGCACAACCGGGCGGGTGTCTTGGATCTCGGGGGTGCTCATCGGGTCTTCCTCACAAGCGCATAATATTTTTATGGTACAAATAGTTCCGAATAATGGAACTTGATGAGAATCTAGCCTGTCCGCCACCAGGCGTCAACGACAAATTTCAAAAAACGGGACAAATTGATTTCTTTTAAAGAACCGCTTACCTTGGCGCCAAAGGGAGACCACGCCATGACCCGCCAAAAATCCGAGATCACCAAGCTAGACGGCGATACCCCGGCCCAGCGATTGCTGGCGCTGCTGGAGGTGATTGCCGAGAAGGATCAGTTCTTTACCCTGCAGAGCCTGGTCGAGGAGACCGGCCTGCCCAAGCCCACCCTCCACCGCATGCTGCAGCAGCTGGAAGGCTCCGGTATGCTGCAGCGCGAGGCCGATAGCCGCCACTACAGCAAGGGCAGTCGACTACGCCGGTTGGCCGAGAACCTGCTGCTCAACGACACCGTTCACGGCGCCCGCCATGCGGTGCTCAGCCAGCTGGTCGACGATATCGGCGAAAGCTGCAATATCACCGCCCTGTCGGGTGGCGAGGTGCTCTACCTCGACCGCGTCGAGACCTCTGAGGCACTGCGCTTCTACCTGCACCCCGGCTCGAGGGTCCCCGTGCACTGCTCAGCGAGCGGCAAGCTGTTCCTGGCCCAGATGAGCCCCGCCCAGCGCCAGCGGCTGCTGGGTGAGATCCCCCTCAAGCCATTCACCCGCAATACCTTGACCGACCTCGAGGCCCTCGAGGCCGAAATCGAGGCGGTTCGCCAGTGTGGCTACGCCTTCGATGACGAGGAGTTTCTTCCCGGCCTGCTCTGCATCGCCGTGCTGGCCCCCAGCCCAAAAGGCAAGTCCAACCTGGGTATCGCCCTCCAGGCGCCGATCATGCGCATGACCAGGGAGAAAGCCCTGGAATGCCTTCCGGCCCTGCAGCGCGCCGCCAAGGCCATTGCCGCCATCGACCAGCAGGCCATGCCACAGGGCGACAGCCTGGCCGGCTCGGAAGCCTGAACCTCAGCCGGGCGGTCAATACCCGCGCAGCGCGAGACCCGCCCCACCGAACCGGCAGGCTGGCCGGCCCCGGAGGACCAGCCAGCGGTGGGTCAGCGCGGACTCAACCCGCCAAGGAAGCATCTTCACGACGCGCGGCCGTCCTCTGGCGCCAGCGCTTGAGGTTGCGAACGGTGATCAGGATCAGCGACAGGACGGTCAGCGCCAGGAAAAATATCGTGATCTCATTGCGCAGCAGGATCGAATAGTCGCCGTTCGACACCTGCAGGGCGCGCCTCAGGTTGTTTTCCAGCATCGGCCCCAGCACAAAGGCGATCAAGAAGGGTGCCGGAGGGATATTCGCCTTGAGCATGCCAAAGCCCAGAATGCCGACCAAGAACATCACCAGTACATCGAAGGGGTTGCTGTTGACCGCATAGGCCCCGAAGACGCAGAGCACCAGCACCGCGGGGAAGAGAATGGTATTGGGAATATCGGCGATGCGAGCGAATAGCCGGATGCCCAGCTTGCCCCACATCACCATGAACACCGAGCTGAGCAGGATCCCGCAGAAGATGGCGTAGACGATATCGATATTGTCCTGGAACAGCAGCGGACCCGGCGTCAGGCCATGGATCAT
Source organism: Halomonas sp. BM-2019 (assembly GCF_017584085.1). Lineage (NCBI taxonomy): Bacteria > Pseudomonadati > Pseudomonadota > Gammaproteobacteria > Oceanospirillales > Halomonadaceae > Halomonas > Halomonas sp. BM-2019. The sequence continues at coordinate 1,469,761 of NZ_CP071922.1, read as the reverse complement.
GAAGGCGCCCAGGATCACCGCCGTGATCACGTCACCCGGCACCCCCAGCGACAGCAGCGGAATCATGGTGGAGCCGCAGACACCGTTGTTGCCGGCTTCAGAAGCGGCGACCCCCTCCAGCTCACCCTTGCCGAAGTTTTCGCCGTTCCTGGAAGCCCGCTGCGCCGCCCCGTAGGAGACAAAAGCCGCCGGCGCCCCCCCGATACCCGGAATTGCGCCCAGGATAACCCCGATGAAGCTGCCACGCAGGATACTGCGGAGAGAGCCCTTGAACTCCTGCCAGCTGACCCGCGCATTGGCGGCCTCGGCAATCCGGGTAGAGACCCGGTAGCGCTTGGTGAACTGGTTGATGATCTCCGGCATGGCGAACAGGCCAATCAGGATCGGAATGAAATTGATCCCGGCGGTCAGCTCCACCTCGCCGAAGGCGAATCGCGGCGTACCGAAGATGATATCGAGACCGACACTCGCCAGCAGCAGGCCCAGCGCCGCGGAGGCCAAGCCCTTCATCAGGGAGCTTCCCGATACCCCGGCGATGATGGTCAGAGAGAAGCACATCAGGGCAAAGAACTCCGGCGGGCCGAAGCGCAGCGCGAAGGCCGCGATAAACCCTGCCAGGAAGATCAGCGCCAGGTTGGAGATGAAGTCGGCACAGGCCGATGAGTAGAGGGCCATGTTGAGCGCCTTGCCCGCCTTGCCCTGGCGCGCAAGGGGATAGCCATCCATCACGGTACAGGCGCCACCGGGTGTTCCCGGTGTCTTGATCAGGATGGCCGGAATCGAGCCACCATAGACCGCCCCCTTGTAGACCCCGACCAGCAGCAGAATGCCGGTGACTGGCGCCAGAGAAAAGGTGAAGGGCAAAACGAGGGCGACGGCCATGGTGCCGGTCAGACCGGGGATGGCACCGAACACGATACCCACCAGCACGCCAATCAGTATCGCCAGGACGTTGCCCCAGCTCAGGAACAGCTCGAAGCCTTGAGCGAAGTTGTCGATTATCATGAGAATTTCCTTCTGCTCGCTTGATACACAGCAGCGTTCGCAGGGTGATGAAGCAGGTCAGGCGAATCAGAAAATGGCGCGGAAGACCATCCTCGCCAAGGGGTCCGGAATGGGAATCCCCGCCACATAGACGAAGAAGAGATAGAGCGCCACCGGCAGCAGCAGTGCTACGGGAACCAGAATCCTCCAACGGCGCTCACCGTAGGCATAGCCCAGCAGCAGGATCCCAAGCGCAGAGGCGACCACCATTCCCACCCGGGTCATTGCCCAGAGATATCCCGCCAGCAGGACACACCCGACCACCAGGCCGGTAACGGCTTGCATGGGGGGGAGAGGTTCGTCACCGTCCTCGGCGTCGCTCGCCATCCCCTTCTCTTTCTCGAACCAGGCCATGGCGGTGAGCACCAGACCCGATATAAGAAGAATGGAGGTGGCAATCAGCGGCCAGAAGCGTGGTGAGATTTGACCTTCTCGTAAGCGGCTAGGCTGCGGCACACCTTCCGGTATAAGAAAAACAATAAGCAGAAAAGAGAGAGCCAAGACGAAAAGGCCAATACTGATTTCCTTAAGTCTTATGGTCATGGTAAACCCCGCCCTTGGTAGTCATCTTGAACAGCTGGGCCACTGATCTCGATGATTCAAACGGGGGCCGCCTGGCGAGCCCCCTCGAGACACCGATCCGGCATGCTCAGTTGGCGAGATCGAGCCGCTCGACGATATCGCGTATGACGGTGACCTGGCTGCCAACGAATTCCCTGGTCTCCTCAGGCGACATGATGCTGGGAATGGCCCCCAGGCGAACGACCGATGCATTCCAGCTCTCGGAGTCCTCCAACTGCGTCAAGGCTGCGGCCCAAGCATCGACAATCTCGCCATTCAGGCCGGGCGGTCCGACCAGCGCACTCCAGCCGACCCCGGCTTCCATGGTCTCATAGCCCAGTTCGGAGAAGGACGGCACATCCGACAGGTCATCGACACGTTCCGGGGTCGTCACGCCGAGTGGCTTGACCGTTCCCGAATTGATCTGGCCCAGCGCCGGGGAAAGGTTGACGCAGGAGAAATCCACATGACCGCCCACCACAGATGAAACCACTTCGCCATCGCCTTCATAGGGAACATGGTTGGCGGTGTCCGGATCGATCCCCTGACTATCGAGCAAGAGAGAAACAACCAGGTGGTTGCCGGTACCGAAACCCGAGGTGGAGTAGCTGTACTTGCCGGGGCTGGCCGCTACCCCTTCGCGCCACTCATCGAGGTTATCGTAGGGAGAGTTTGCGGGGACGATACAGACGAAGGCATCCAGAGAGAGCATGCCAAGATAGGTGAAGTCATCCCAATCATAGGGCGAGTCAGGATTCAAGGCGGGACCCGTGGCATGGGAACCATAGCGGGCCAACAGCAGCGTCTCGCCGTCAGGAGCCGCATTGCGCACGAAGTTCGATCCGACTACGCCTGCAGCACCGGTTCGGTTGACCACCAGCACGTTGCCCCCGATATAGTCGGGAATAGACGACGCCATGGTACGTGCGGCGAGGTCCGAGGATCCGCCGGGCCCATAGGGAGCCACCACGGTAATCGGTCCATCCGGGTAGTCGGCCAATGCACTGAAGGAGGTCATTGCCATGACTGATGCAATGGAAAGGGAGAGAGACTTGTTGGAGAGCTTCATTTCTTTCACCTGACGCTGTTGGCATTGTTGTAACTGTCGTCACCGTTGCGAAGGCCAAACCATACAGAACCTTCATCCGCTGACTAACCTTGACGCTACGTGCCAGCCACCCGTAGAAATAGAGCCAGTCGTGACCTCCGGATAATGCCAGTTGGCCGGTTTCTGAGGCTTGAAGTTGCCTTCCAGGAGCCGCTCGCTGCGCCCGCGCGGCAGCGCCCGGCTCAACCGCCGCAGGGTCGGAAGCAGAATCAGGATGGTGGCCATGGCCGCGATGGCCGGCGGATGGGCCCGAGCCCGCCGCCCTGGCGGGAGTCGTGCAGCTCCGCGGCGAAGTCGCACAAGGCTGCCTCGTCGCGCAGCCCAGGGAGATTGAGGGCCACTTCCGGCCGGAGCGGCCGTGTCCCCCTTTCCCGCTCGCCTCTGTCGGCCTAGAGTGGAGGATACCCCGTTCATTTCGCATCAGGAGTTACGCCCATGACGGCGCAAGACCGCCCCACGGCCTTGGCAGGAAACGGAAGACGCGCCCAGCTGTCGCTCTTCGCCCGCAACTTCTTCAAGCACCCCCGCATGCTGGGTTCGATCATCCCCAGCTCCCCCTTCCTGGTTCGACGCCTGCTCGAGCAGATCGACTGGGAGAACGTTCGGGTCGTGGTCGAATACGGGCCCGGGGTCGGGACCATCACCCGGGAACTCCTGCGCCGCATGCCCCCGGATTCGACCCTGGTGGTGCTGGAGACCAATCAGGACTTCGTCGATTTCCTCGAGCGCTCGTTACCGGACCCTCGCCTGCAGGTCATCAAGGGCTCCGCCGAGACGATCCAGGACGAGCTGTCCCGCCTGGGGCTGCCCGCCGCCGACTACGTGCTGGCCGGCATCCCCTTCAGCACCATGCCGGCTGACAGCCGCGAGTCCATCCTGAAGGGCAGCCTGGATGCGCTCTCTCCCCAGGGGTCCATGCTGATCTACCAATTCTCGTCCCGGGTACTGTCCGACCTGCGGCGCGTCTTCTCCCGGGTGGAGTGCGACTTCGAGCCCTTCAATATTCTCCCGGCGAGGCTCTACTACTGCCGCCCCTGAGGCGGGCAGCATCGGCCCCGGCGCCGGGTCGGGCGCGCTCGATGCCCGGCCGGCGGTTCGCCACCGCTGGCCTCCGTTAGCGAACCGGCATATGCTCGGATCACGCATGTTCCTTCGCTAGCGAAGGCCTGGAATCAATTCGGAGACAACCATGGCTGGCTTGCTACCCGATGTGGATCCCGATGGGCTGCTGGAGTATTCGGTGGTCTACACCGACCGCGCCCTGAACCACATGTCCGCCCGTTTCCAGACGGTGATGCGCGACATCGCCGGCCACCTCAAGCGGGTCTACCACGCCCACAGTGCGGTGATCGTGCCCGGCAGCGGCACCTTCGGCATGGAGGCAGTGGCCCGGCAGTTTGCCGCGGAGCGGCGCTGCCTGGTGATCCGCAACGGCTGGTTCAGCTATCGCTGGAGCCAGATCCTCGAGATGGGCCGCATCCCCGCCGACGTCAACGTGCTCAAGGCACGCCGCCTCGACGAGGATGACTCCAGCTCGCCCTTCGCCCCGGCCCCCATCGAGGAGGTGGTCGAGGCGATCCGCGACCAGCAGCCGGATATCGTCTTCATGCCCCACGTGGAGACCGCCGCCGGGATCATGCTGCCCGACCATTACATCCGCCGGGTGGCCGATGCCATCCATCAGCAGGGTGGCCTGCTGGTGCTCGACTGCATCGCCTCAGGCACCATCTGGGTCGACATGCAGGCGCTCGGCGTCGACGTGCTGGTCAGCGCCCCCCAGAAGGGCTGGAGCGCCTCGCCCTGCTGCGCCATGGTGATGCTCTCCCGACAGGCCCGCGAGGCCATCGACGAGACCACCAGCTCGAGCTTCTCCTGCGACCTCAGGAAGTGGCTGTCGATCATGGAGACTTACGAGGGCGGTGGCCACGCCTACCACGCCACCCTCCCCACCGACGGGCTGGTCAAGCTGCGCGACGTGATGGAGGAGATCGAGGCCTACGGCCTGGAGAAGGTGCGCGAGGAGCAGCAGGCACTGGGGGACGGCGTGCGTGAGCTGCTGGCCGAGTTCGGCTACCGAAGCGTGGCCGCGCCGGGCTTCGAGGCCCCCGGCGTGGTGGTCAGCTACACCGATGATGCCGGCCTGGTCGGCAAGTTCGCCCAGGCGGGCCTTCAAGTGGCCGGGGGCGTGCCGCTGATGTGCGACGAGGGCGAGGGCTTCCAGACCTTCCGCATCGGTCTGTTCGGCCTGGAGAAGCTCCACGACCGCGAGCGCACCCTGGCCAACCTGCGAAGGCCCCTGCAGGCGATCACCCGGGCCGAGCCGGTGCCGCCCGGCGAGGCCTGATCCGTTCACTCAGCCGAACGCCAGGGGGGCGGCCAACCGGCCGCCCCCCTTGGCGCAGGCGATCGCTCCCGACCGATCAGGTGCTGCCCATCCCCCGCGGCACGAAGCCCAGGTTATTCTCGACCGACTTGACCCCCGGGGTGTTCTCGGCCGCCACCTGGACGGCCATTTTCTCCTGCTGGTTCTCGACCAGGCCCCACAGCTGCACCTTGCCATCGGAGACCATGACATTGACCCGGTCGACCATCACCCCGGTGTTCTCGTCCACCTCCTTGAGGATCGCCTCGCGGATCTCGCGATCGTCGGCGGTCACGCTGGCCTCCAGGGCCGAGACGGAGAAGCCGCGCAGCAGGTTGGAGCGGCTGACGATCCCCACCAGCTGGTCGTTCTTCACCACCGGCACCCGCTTGATATGGTGCTTCTCGAGCAGCCGGGAGATCTCGTGAAGGGGCATGTCCTCCGCGATGGTGATCGGATTCGGCGTCATGATCTCGTGGGCACGCCGGCCGTGGGACTTCACGTAGTCGGCGGCATCCTGGCCGGCGAACAGCTTCAGCCACCAGGACTTGCGGCGCGCGGTGTCGTTCTCGATCCGACGCATCAGGTCACCCTCGCTGACGATGCCAAGCACTTGGCCACCATCATCCACGACGGGCACCGCGCTGATGCCGTGCTCCAGCAGCAGAGTGGCGATCTCGCGCACCTCGCTGCCGGGCGACACGGTGATGACGTTCTGGGTCATGACATCTGCAGCTTGCATGATGGCGCTCTCCAAGGATTGGTTGGAATACTCTCCAGAAGATAGCAACCCCGCGGCACCGACGCCTTGATGCGTGTCAGCCCCGACTTCCACGCTTCAGGCCAGCACCACCCGCGGCCCGCCCTCGCCGGCCGCGACGACCTCGGCCGAGACTTGTTATAGATTTCACGTTAACGCGCCGCCCCCACAACGCCAACCACAGGTGCCCGACATGACACTGCTGATGAGCCTGGTGGGCATGGCAACCCTGATCGCC
>NZ_CP071922.1:1458366-1463588 GCF_017584085.1 Halomonas sp. BM-2019 | reverse complement strand
CCGCCGCCCTGGTCCAGGGCGCCGAGGTAGAGACGGCGATCCGCCAGGGCCAGGCGGCCGCCGCCATCGCCGTCACCCGCCCCGGGGCCCAGGCCTCGATCCCCCACCGCCACGAACTCGACCCCCACTGATTCCGTAGCCAGAGGAGAACAACAATGACCACCACCCTGCCCGCCAAGGTGATCTTCGATACTGACCCGGGCGTCGACGACGCCATGGCGCTGCTCTTCCTGCACCGCCACCCGGCCATCGAGCTGCTCGGCATCACCACCGTGCACGGCAATGCCAGCATCGACACCACCACCCGCAACGCCTGCTACCTGGCCGAGCGCTTCGCCATCGAGGTGCCCATCGCCCAGGGTGCCCGGGAGCCCCTGGCGCTGCCCAAGTCGGCGCCGCCGGCCATGGTGCACGGCGACGATGGCCTGGGTAACGTCGGCCAGAGCTTCACGCCGAGCCGCGAACCGGATCCCCGCCCCGCCTATCGCTGGATCATCGACACGGTACGCGCCCATCCCGGCGAGGTGACCCTGGTCGCGGTGGGCCCGCTGACCAACCTGGGCCTGGCCCTCAAGGAGGACCCGGCGATCGCCGAGCTTGTCAAGGCGGTGGTGATCATGGGCGGCGCCTTCGGTGTCGACGGCCAGGGCGGCAACGTCACCCCCGCGGCGGAGGCCAATATCCACGGCGACCCCCTGGCCGCCGACCTGGTCTTCACCGCCCCCTGGCCGGTCACCGCGGTGGGCCTGGACGTGACCCACCGGGTACTGATGCGCAACGCCGACTTCGCCCGCCTGCGCGACCAGGGCGGCGAGGATGGCGAGTTCATGTGGGCGATCTCGCGCCACTACGTGGACTTCTACTCCCAGCGCGAGGCCATCGACGGCTGCTATGTCCACGACTCCAGCGCCGTGGCCTATGTCATCGACCCGAGTCTCTTCACGCTGCGTTCGGGCCCGGTGCGGGCGGTGTGCGACGGCCTCGCCATGGGCCAGACCCTCCAGCGCCCCGACGATCGGGACTTCCCGCCCGGCGACTGGGACGGCCACCCCTCCCAGCGGGTCTGCGTGGACGTGGACGCCGAGCGCCTGCTGGCGCTGTTCCTGGACACCTTTATCGACGCTGAGCGAAGCCGGGACTGAGCCCCCCGCTCCCCCGGCGTGCCCCGCTTCGGGGTACTGCCGGGCCCCATACAACGACAACAGAGGCTTCCCATGACACCACGCATCCGTTCCGCCCTCGCCACCACCCTCGCCACCACCCTCGGCACGCCCTTGGTGGTGCTGGGCATCCCCCTGGCCCAGGCCGACACCCTGACCCCCGTCTGGTCCTTCGCCAATGCCTCGCTCAACTACCTGGACTGGTCCAGCGGCACCGAGCGGCGAACCGCCGACAACGCCGCCAAGAGCGACTTCTTCTACCTGGAGCTGGAGGGGGGCGTGGGCTTCGAGTGGGGCGAGTTCTACGGCTTCGCCGATCTCGAGAACCCGGGCAACAGCCGCTTCGACGCGGACAGCGACGGCCGGGACAATCGTCGTACCGCCGCCAAGCTGACCTCGCACTTCTACCTGGGCGACTCGCCCTTCTCCCTCTATGCCCATGTCTACGACTTCCGCGACCCGGGCTTCAATGCCCGCGAGCAGGATCAGGTGCTCGGCCTGGGCTTTCGCCACACCTTCGCCAATGGCCTGTGGGTCAAGCCCTTCCTGGGCGCGGCCCGGGTGCAGAGCAGCGGCCACACCGGCATGAACGGCTACATGGCCGGCTGGGTGGCCGGCTACGACTTCCAGGCCTTCGACCAGGCCTTCAGCGTCACCAACTGGCACGAGCAGACCTTCGATCGCGCCGACGCCTATCTCGAGCAGAACTTCGTCGGCGACAAGGCCGGGCCCGTCGGCACCAATGGCGCAGTGAGTCTCTGGTGGCACCCTCACGAGCGGCTCACCACCGGGGTGCAGTACCGCTATGCCAACAACAAGCTGGGCACCCCCGACGCCTACCAGAACGCCATGATCTACACCCTCAAGTTCAACTTCCTGTAAGGCCCGGCGTCCTCGCAGCCCGAATCCTGGAGGCATTCCCATGACCATCACCATGAGCCTCGTCGGCATGGCGTCCCTGATCGCCATCGCCCTGCTCTTCTCCACCGATCGTCGCGCCATCCGCCTGCGTACCGTGGGCGGCGCCTTCGCCCTCCAGGCCGGCATCGGCGCCTTCGTGCTCTACGTGCCCGCCGGCCAGGCGGTGCTCGCCACCGTCTCCGACGCCGTCAGCCAGGTGGTGGCCTACGCCAACGACGGCATCGGCTTCCTCTTCGGCGGCCTGGCCGACGTGGACAACATCGGCTTCGTCTTCGCCGTCAGGGTGCTGCCGGTGATCGTCTTCTTCTCCTCGCTGACCGCCGTGCTCTACTACCTGGGCATCATGCAGTGGGTGATCCGCATCCTCGGCGGCGCCCTGCAGAAGGCGCTCGGCACCTCGCGTACCGAGTCGCTCTCGGCCACCGCCAACATCTTCGTCGGTCAGACCGAGGCGCCCCTGGTGGTGCGTCCCTTCATCGCCCGCATGACCCCCTCCCAGCTCTTCGCGGTGATGTGCGGCGGGCTCGCCTCGGTGGCCGGCTCGGTGCTGGCCGGCTATGCGGCGCTGGGCATCCCCATGGAGTACCTGGTCGCCGCCTCCTTCATGGCCGCCCCCGGCGGGCTGTTGTTCGCCAAGCTGATCATGCCCGAGACCCAGACCCCCGAGGACAGCATCTCCGCCGCCGAGGCGCGCCTCGACGAGGAGGAGGACCACCCCAGCAACGTGCTCGACGCCGCCGCCGCCGGTGCCTCCTCCGGCCTGATGCTCGCCGCCAACGTCGGCGCCATGCTGATCGCCTTCATCGGCCTGATCGCCCTGCTCAACGGCATCCTCGGCGGCGTGGGCGGCTGGGTCGGCATGGAGGCGCTGAGCCTCGAGCTGATCCTCGGCTGGCTGTTCGCGCCGCTGGCCTTCCTGCTCGGCGTGCCCTGGGAGGAGGCGACGCTCGCCGGCTCCTTCCTTGGCCAGAAGGTGGTGGTCAACGAGTTCGTCGCCTACATCAACCTGGCCCCCTACCTCGACGGCAGCCAGCTGGTGCCGGCTACCGGCCAGGTGATGACGCCCCACACCATGGCGATCCTGTCGTTCGCCCTGTGCGGCTTCGCCAACCTGGCCTCGGTGGCCATCCTGCTCGGCGGCCTCGGCAGCATCGCCCCCAACCGCCGCCACGACATCGCCCGCTTCGGCCTGCTGGCGGTGCTCGCCGGCACCCTCTCCAACCTGATGTCGGCGACCCTGGCCGGGTTCTTCCTCGCCCTCGCCTGAGCGCCGGGCCCGGCTACGCCTCGTCGTGGCCGGCCCCCTCGGCGTGGACCTGCTCCAGGTCGACGATCCGCGAGCGGCTCATCACCACCTTCCAGCGCTGCAGGGTCGATGGCCGGTCGCCCTGGGTCTCGCGGATCACCAGGTTGATCAGGTGGCGCTTCTCCACCTCCTCGCGCACCACCTGCCCCTCCTCCAGCCGGTAGACCCGGTGGCTGCCCTTGTCCATCAGCCGGGCGATCAACGAGAGGTCCAGGGTGAGGATCTCGCGGGTGTGGTCGTAGCCGCTGAGGAAGCGGGTCGGCGACATGCGCGAGCTGGAGCGGTAGTGCACCACCATCTCCTCGCGCTGGGCCACGTTGCGCTTGCGCACCCGCTGGATCTCCGGGTCCAGCCTGGGAAAGCGCGTGTAGTCGAACCACTCCAGCTGGCGACCCACCAGCACGTTGCGGGTGGGGTCCAGGTACTGGCGCCGCCACTTGGGCCGCCCCTTGCGCAGCAGACGCCACAGGGTATTGCGCAGGTCGTCCTTGAACACCTCGCGCAGGGCGTAGAGCACCGCCATGGCCAGCACGAAGAGCGCGGTGATGTCGGAGAGCGTATCGCGGACCTGCAGCAGCCCCAGGGAGACGAACACCATCACCACCGCGGTGGCCAGCCCCTTGACCGCCTTCTGCTCCCCGCCGCCGAGCTCCTGGGTGCGCTGCTTGAGGGTCACCGGGTACTCGATCAGACGGCGCAGCAGGCGCATCTTGTTGGACATCCGGGTGGGGTCCCGGGTGACCCGCAGCGAGTTGTATTCCTGGGTCTCGCGATAGGCGGCCTCATCGCGGCAGATCGCCAGCAGCCGCTCGCGGACCCGCCGGAAGTGCCCCCCGCGGGGCAGGTTGGCGAGTAGCGCCAGCAGGCGCTGCTCGGTGAACCAGGAAAGGTAGTTGTCGATGGTCACGTAGTAGCGGTGCAGGCTCTCCTCGGTGGGCTTCTGGCGGCGCAGCCGCTTGAGGATACTGGCGGCCAGGCCCGCATGCTCCTCCAGCTGGGCCACCAGGGAGTCCCCCTCCTCCGCCCGCCCCTCGGACGCTGCCTTCTTTCCCGTGGCGGCGGACTTCTCGGCCTTGCGCGCCCGGCGGGCGGCCTCCAGCAGCGGCTGGGTGGAATGCTCCAGGGCCACCACATACTGATAGGCGTAGAGGCTCAGGCTCAGGCGATACTGCTCCGGGTCGAGCCTGCCGCGCTCGGCCAGGCGGCTGAGCACCAGCGGCAGCCGATAGCGGTCGCTGAAGTAGGTGCGCTTGACGTGGATGGCGGCGTGGTAGAACTCCTCCTCCGCGATCACGTTGGCGCTCAGCCCCAGCTCCCCTGGCACGAACAGCAAGAGATCGAACCGGTGGGAGGTCTCCTCCTGAAGCATCCGGGAGATACGCAGGTGGAAGCTGTCCTGGCGCTCGACATTGATCATTGCCCCGGATCCGGCGAGGCGCCGCGGGCACTGGTATCGCCCCCGGGGTCCGCCACCCCGGCCCGGCCGGGCTCACGCCCCGCGGCATCTCGATGCTCTCAGGCGCCCGCCGCCGCGGCCCTCCATGCTGACGCTGAGCCTCGGCATGGCCAGGTCGAGCCCCTGCTCCTCCATGCGCTGACGCAACAGCAGATTGAAGGCGCGGGACACATCCCACTGCATCTCCGGGGCGGTCCGAAAGCGCATGCGCAGCACCGGGCAGCCCTCCTCGAAGGCCTGGATGCCCTGCATCTCCAGGGGCGACCAGATGTAGTGGCGCATCATCGGGTCCTGGCGCAGCGCCTGGGCGGTCTCCTGCATCAGCGTGATGGCGTCATCGATCTTCATGTCGTGGGGAATGCGGAGGCGCATCAGGGCG
>NZ_CP071922.1:1457136-1458219 GCF_017584085.1 Halomonas sp. BM-2019 | reverse complement strand
CCGTGCCCATGTGGCCGTTGATATGGACGAAGTCGTCCACCGCCAGGGAGTCCTCGATGAGGATGAAGATGCCGGTGATCAGGTCCTGGACCAGGGTCTGGGCGCCGAAGCCGATGGCCAGGCCGATCACCCCGGCACCGGCCAGCAGCGGGGTGACGTTGACCCCCAGGTTGGCGAGCCCGACGATGGCGGCGATGATCACGATGGTGGTGAAGATCACGTTACGGATCATCGGCGTGATGGTCTGGGCGCGGGCCTGGTTGACCCGCCGCCCGCGGGCCCGGGCGGGGCTGGTCAGGGCGCGCTGGATGGCGGTGTCGGCGAAGATCCACGCCAGCCAGGCCAACAGCACCGTGAAGCCGATGGCCAGCAGCGCCTGGCCGATGCGCACGCTGGCCACCCCGGCCTGACCGATCCCCACCAGCGAGCCGCCCCACACCTGCAGCGACAGCTCGGCGAACACCAGCCAGGTGGCCACGTGGGAGAGCGCATAGCCGAAGCGCTCCAGGCGCTTGCGGTACTGGCTGAGGCGCCGCCGCTGGTTGCGCCGACCGCGCCGCTCGCCGTGGCGGCGCAGCAGGCCGGTCACCACCAGGGCCAGCACCAGCAGGGCGGCGGAGATGATCGAACGGGCCAGGGCCGTGCCCACGTCGCCGCCGGAGACGAAGATCGCCACCAGCGACCCCCCCACCAGCAGCAGCGCCGGCACGTGCCAGAGGTTGCCGATCACCCCCACCACGCTGGCGCTGCCCGTGTGCTCGCGGCGCTCGCGCCAGGGGCGGTTGCGGATGATGTGCTGGACCGAGAGCAGCCCGGCCAGCTCGTAGCCGATCAGCTCGGTCATCCGGCCGGAGTTGAAGGCATCGCCCAGGGCGATCAGCGCCCCGATCGCAAACAGCGGGCGCAGCGCCCGCCGCTGGAGGATCTGCACCGCCAGGAAGCGGTGGCCCCGGGTGAACACCGAGACGAAGGTCTCCACCACCACCGAGAGGGTCCGCCCGCACAGGGCGACGTAGGCCACCACCAGGGCCATGGTGCGACCGGAGCTCTCGGGGAGCAGCTGCGCCATCCCCAGCACCAGGA
>NZ_CP071922.1:1450808-1457036 GCF_017584085.1 Halomonas sp. BM-2019 | reverse complement strand
GCAGACCCGCCCAGATCCCCTGCAGCACCGCTCCCTCCACGAGGAAGCGCATCAGGTCGGCGTTGTCGGTGTCGGACACCAGGCCGCTGAGGTCCTCCCAGCCCTGCTCCAGCTGGTCCTGCCACTGGTCGATGGGGGAGTATCCCGCCTCGGCCTGATCGCCCAGGTCGCTCAGGGTCTCGGCGAGGGCGCCGAGCAGTCCCTGGCGATGCGGCTGCGTGGCCTCAACGGTCGCCTCGCCGTGCACCGCCTGCAGCTCGCGCAGGCTCTCCAGCAGGGCACCGCGCCGCTCGGCGTCCTCCAGGGTGGCGATGACCGCCACCAGAGAGGCCTGGAACGTCTGGGGATCGTGCTCGGCGCGCGCCTCCTCGCCCCCGCCCGCCAGCCCCGGCAGGCCGAGCTGCTGGGCCTGGGCGGGCAGCGCCAGGGCCAGCAGCAGCCAGGCGAGGCTGGCGAACAGGCAGCGGTACAGTGGTCGGGTCATCGGTACTCCGGGTCGCTGAGTGACGGGGATTGGCGGTATGGTAGGCTCCTGATGAGCCCAGCGGTCACGCACAGGATGCCGACATGACGCCTCTCCCGCCACCCGAGACACACAACCCCGACGGGGCGCTCCGTCGCGTCGGGGTCGAGATCGAGTTTGCCGGTCTCCCGCCGCGCGATACCGCGGAGTTGGTGCGCGGGCTGTTCGGCGGCGAGCTGGTGACCGTGAGCCCCCACCGCCTGAGGGTCAAGGAGACCCGCTGGGGCGAGTTCGTGATCGAGCTCGACACCCAGTATGCCCATCCGGACGCCGAGGTGATCGACTCCCGACCCCGGGATGATACCGAGTGGGAGCGCCAGCGCCATCAGATGCGGGTCGACTTCCACGCCCGCACCCGGGAGCTGATCGGCGATGTGGTCACGGGCCTGGTGCCCACCGAGATCGTCTGCCCGCCGGTGCCCTGGGACGAGCTCGACGAGCTCGACGCCCTCTTCGATGCGCTGCGCCAGCACGGCGCCAAGGGCACCGACGCCAGCCTGCTCTACGGCTTCGGCCTGCACCTCAATCTCGAAGCGGCGAGCCTCGAGGTCGACAGCCTGCTCGACCAGCTGCGCGCCTACCTGCTCACCGCCGAGTGGCTGCGCGAACAGATCGACGTGGACATCACCCGCGAGGTGCTGCCCCACGCCAACCCCTTCCCCAAGCCCTATGCGCTGAAGGTGCTGGCCCCGAGCTACGCCCCCGACCTGGACACCCTGATCGCCGACTACCTGGCGGACAACCCGACCCGCAACCGCGAGCTGGACATGACCCCGCTGTTCGCCCATCTGCGACCGCACTACCCCCACGAGCTCTTCCACAACCGGCTGGTCAAGCCGCGCCCCACCTTCCACTACCGCCTGCCCGACGCCCGCCTCTCTGACCCCGGCTGGGGCGCGGTGGTGGAGTGGAACCGCTGGCTGGAGGTGGAGAAGCTGGCCGCCGACAAGGAGCTGCTGCGCAAGCGCAGCGCCGGCTACGTAGCCAGGCACACCCGCTCGCCCCTGGCCCGCCTGTGGCTGCGCCTGCGCGGCTGGGTGGGCACCCCGTGAGTGAGACCCGGCCCCTGATCGGCATCACCACCTCCGACTACAAGAGCCAGATCGCCTGGCTCTTCGACTGGTTCGCGGTGTGGCGCCACGGCGGCCGCCCGTGGCGCCTGTCGCCCTCGCGCCCCCTGCCCGAGCGCCTGGACGGCCTGATCATCGGCGGTGGCGACGACATCCAGGCCCACCTCTACGGTGGCGAGGTGCAGCTCGACGTGCGCGTCGACCCCCAGCGCGACGAGCTGGAGCTGGAGCTGCTCGAGCGCTTCATCCCCGAGGGCACCCCGGTGCTCGGCATCTGCCGCGGCGCCCAGCTGATCAACGTCTACCGCGGCGGCACCCTGGACCCGGACATCTACACCACCCACGAGGGGCTCAAGCGGCGCCGCACGGTGCTGCCGCGCAAGACGGTGGACATCGTCGGGGCCAGCCGGCTGCATCGCCTGCTGGGCGTCAGCTGGTGTCGCATCAACAGCCTGCACCATCAGGCGGTGCGAGAGACCGGCGAGGGCATCGAGATCGTCGCCCGCGACCGCGAGGGGCTGGTGCAGGGCATCGAGTCCCGCGACCACGAGTTCCTGATCGGCGTGCAATGGCATCCGGAGTGGCTGATCTTCAACCGCCCCCAGCAGCGGCTGATCCGCGCCCTGGTCAACGCCGCTCGGCGCCACCGGGAGGCCTGAGGCGCCACCACACACGACAGCGGCCACCCGAGGGTGGCCGCACTGACGCTGTGGTGGTTCAGGGGGTGTGGAGATGCGTCTCAGTCTTCCAGGGCCGCGTCCAGGGTGATCTTGGCGTTGAGCACCTGCGATACCGGGCAGCCCCCCTTGGCCTTCTCGGCGCACTCCTCGAAGGCGGCCGGATCGGCGCCTGGGCTGGTCACCCGGGTGGTCAGGTGGATGGCGGTGATGCTGAAGCCCTCGTCACCCTTCTCCAGGGAGACCTCGGCCTGGGTGGCGATGCGCTCGGGCGTCAGGCCCGCCTCGCCCATGATCAGCGACAGCGCCATGGAAAAACAGCTGGCGTGGGCGGCGCCGATCAGCTCCTCGGGATTGGTGCCCGGGGCGTTCTCGAAGCGCTGCCCGAAGTTGTAGGGGGTATCGCTGAGTACCCCGCTGGCGGTGGAGACCTTGCCCTGGCCCTCCTGCAGGCTGCCCTGCCACTCGGCGGAACCGGTACGCTTGATCGTCATGGGGTCATTCCCTCCTTGAACTAGTCGACGGATTCGACAGATGTCTTGCCTGTGGGAGTGTAGCCATCCAGAGCCCGCAGTGCCGCCTCGTATTCCGGCTCCTGCTTGATCTCGGGTACCAGCTCGGCGTGGATCACGCAGTCGTTCTCGTCCAGCACCACCACCGCCCGGGCGCACAGGCCGGCCCGGCTCCCGCTGCACAGGTCCACGCCCCAGTCGCGATGAAACTCGCGGTGGCGGAAGGTGGAGAGGGTCTCGACGGAATCGAGCCCCTCGGCCCCGCAGAAGCGCGTGGCGGCGAAGGGCAGGTCCGCGGAGACCACCAGCACCACCGTGTCGGCCATCCGCGAGGCCAGCTGGTTGAATGTCCGGGTCGACAGGGCACAGGTGGGCGTGTCGATGCTCGGGATGATATTGAGCACCTTGCGCTTGCCGGCATAGTCGGCCAGGGTCACGTCGACCATCTCGGTATTGGTGAGGGTCAGCGGCGGCGCGGCCTGGCCCACCTCGGGGAAGTCACCGGCCACGTCCACCGGCTCACCGCCGCGGGTCACCTGTCTCATGGCACACTCCTCGAACATCAGGGGAAGACTCGAGCCTAGCGACCCGGCGCCCGCGCGGCCAACCCCGGCCTCAACGCTTGCCGTCACGCAGCGCGGCCAGGGCCCTGGCCAGCGCCTCCTGGCCCAGCGCGCGCATCGCCGCCACGTTGCGCTCGGGGATCGCCGCCGGGTCCGGGTAGTGCGCCAGCGCCCGCTCGAGGCCCGCCTCGCGCAGCAGGTGCAGCATCGGGAAGGGCGAGCGGTTGGTGAAGTTGGCGGCGTCCTCCTCCTCGGCCCCCTCGAAGCAGTAGTCGGGATGGAAGCTCGCCAGCTGGTAGGTGCCTTCAAGGCCCTGGTCGGCCAGCAGCGCCTCGGCCACGGCGAGGAAATCGAGGTAGTCGTCGAAGGCCTCGAGCCCCGGGGTCAGCACCAGCAGGGTGGTCTCGATGGCAGGGGTCGCGTCGAGTCGCTCGCACTCGGCCACCAGCGCCAGCAGGGCGCCCTCCCACTCCCGGGCATCCACCGCCACGTAGCGGATGCTGTCGCGAGCCACCTCGCGGCCGGCGAAGGGGCAGACGTTGCGGGCGACCACGAAGGTCTCCACCCAGGCGCGGGTGGCGGCCAGGGCCTGATCCTGGGGGGATTCGGTGGGTGCGGACATGGCGACTCTCGTGGCAGCGGGGAAGACGGTCTGGGGAAAGGGGTCTGCTATTGTGGCAGAAACGGTGGCGCACGCCCGCCCCCACCCCCGGAAACCCGCCAGGAGCCCCCATGCCCGCCTCGTCGCACCCGGATACGCTACCCAGCGTCACCCTGCCCGCCACCGCCCACGCGCCCGCCGTGACCCTGCCCGCCATCGGCCAGGGCACCTGGCACATGGGCGAGGGGCTCGCCCCGCGCCGCGATGAGGTGCGCGCCCTGCAGCTCGGCCTGGAACGGGGCCTCACCCTGATCGATACCGCCGAGATGTATGCCGAGGGCGGCGCCGAAGAGGTGGTGGGCGAGGCGCTGCTGGGGCGGCGCGACGAGGCCTTCCTGGTCTCCAAGGTCTATCCCTGGAACGCCGGGTGCGACTCGGCCATCGCCGCCTGCGAGGCGAGCCTGAAACGCCTGGGCACCGATCACCTCGACCTCTACCTGCTGCACTGGCCGGGCAGCGTACCGCTGGAGGAGACCCTGGAGGCCTTCGAGCGGCTGCGCCAGGCCGGCAAGATCCACCGCTTCGGGGTCTCCAACTTCGACGTCGACGAGCTGGCCGAGCTCCACGCCCTACCCGGTGGCGAGGCGTGCACGGTGAATCAGGTGCTCTACCACCTGGGCTCCCGGGGGATCGAGCATTCCCTGCTCCCCTGGCAACGTGCACACGGCATGCCCACCATGGCCTACTGCCCGCTGGCCCAGGGCGGCGAGCTGCGCCGGGAGCTGCTGACCCATCCCGAGGTGCTGGAGATCGCCTCGGGCCTGGGCATCACCCCCACCCAGCTGCTGCTGGTCTGGGCGATCCGGCCCCGCGGAGAGGGAGCACATCGCGATGTGATCGCCATCCCCAAGGCCACCCGGTTCGAGCACGTGACGCAGAACGCCGCGGCGCTCACCGTCCCGCTGACCGACGAGGCGCTCGCCCGCCTCGACGCGGCCTTCCCCGCTCCGGCACGCAAGACACCGCTGGATATCGTGTAAGGGTTACGCGCCTCGTCGGGACGCCAGCCGGTCAGCCAGCCGCGTCGGCTCCGGCAGCTTGGTGCGCCCCAGGCAGCGGATCACCCAGTCGAGCGCCGTGGCCAGGGAGAGGCGATGCCCCGGCGAGACGAAGATCGGCTTGACTCCGACCCGCGAGCGCAGCACCGCGCCGATCACCTCGTCGTCGGGGCCCTCGATCAGCGGCGTCCAGTCCCCCCGCGCGGGCCCCGGCTCGCCGTGGCGACCGCAGAGCCGCGACTTGGCCACGCCGATCGTCGGCAGGTCGAGCCACAGCCCCAGGTGCGAGGCCACCCCGAGCCGGCGCGGATGGGCGATGCCCTGGCCATCCACCATCACCAGGTCGGGGCGAACGCTCAGCCCCTCGAAGGCCGCCAGCGCCGCCGGCACCTCGCGAAAGGAGAGCAGCCCCGGGATATAGGGCATCCGCGTCGGCTCGCGCTGCACCGCCTGCTCCACCACCCTGAACTCGCCGGTGTCCCCCGGCGGCCAGGCCAGCACCACCACCGCCGCCCGGGTGATCTCGCCCTCCTCCTCGAAGCCGATATCCACCCCGGCGATACGGCGCACCGGGCCGAGCCGGTCCTCGCGCTCGACGCGGCCGGCACGACGCGTCTGCAGGGCGATGGCCGCGCTGGGCGAGAGGTTCCAGTCGTGAAGCGAAGCGAGTGGCATGGGGGGTCCTGAAAAGCCGCTGTCGAGTGGCGTAGACTATCGCCTTTCGACGCCAACCAGGGAAGGGAGCCCCGCCGATCATGCTGACGCTGATTCATACCGCCGACTGGCACCTCGGCCAGACGTTCCACGGCCAGGAGCGCCACGCCGAGCACCGCGCCTTCCTGGCCTGGCTGCTCGATACCCTGGCGGCGCACCGGTCCGACGCCCTGCTGGTGGCCGGCGACATCTTCGACGTGGTCAACCCCTCGCTGCGCGCCCAGGAGCTGCTCTACGACTTCATCGTCGAGGCCCACGCCCGGCTGCCCCGCCTCGATATCGTGCTGATCGCCGGCAACCACGACAGCGGCAACCGCATCGAGCTGCCCGCCCCGCTGATGCGCCGCCTGCGCACCCACGCCCTGGGCCGGGTGAGCTGGCTGGACGACGGCACCCTGGACGCCGAGCGCCTGCTGGTGCCGCTCACCGACGCCGCGGGCGAGACCCGCGCCTGGTGCCTGGCCCTGCCCTTCCTGCGCCCCGCCGAGGTCACCGGCGCCGCGGCGGCGC
>NZ_CP071922.1:1448996-1450693 GCF_017584085.1 Halomonas sp. BM-2019 | reverse complement strand
GGTCTCCGAGGCGAGCGAGCGGCCCATCGTGATCGGCGGCGAGGAGTCGATCTCCGCGGCCCTCTTCCCGCCGACGATCGCCTACGTGGCGCTGGGCCACCTGCACCGCGCCCAGCAGGTCGGCGAAGCGCGTATTCGCTACAGCGGCAGCCCCCTGCCCCTGGACTTCAGCGAGGTGGCCTATCCCCACCAGGTGGTGGAGGTGACCCTGGCGGGCGAGGCGCTGGGCGAGGCGCGGCCGATTCCCGTGCCGCGCCCGGTGGCCATGCACCGCGTCGGCCCCGCCCCGCTGGCCGAGGTGCTCGCCGAGCTGGAGGCCCTGGAGGACGACCCGGCGCTACCCAGGGAGCAGTGGCCCTGGCTGGAGGTGCGGGTCGAACTCGAGGCGCCCATCCCCGACCTGCGCGCCCGGGTGGAGGCGGCCCTCGAGGGCCGCGCGCTGCGCCTGCTGCGCCTGGAGCGCCGCCTGCCCCGGGTCGAGGAGGAGGGCACCCCGGCCCGGGTCGATCTGGAGAGCCTGGGGCCGCGCCGGCTCTTCGCCCTCACCTGGGAGTCGCGCTGGGGCGAGCCGCCCGGCGAGGAGGTGCTGGCCGACTTCGATCGCCTGCGCCAGGCGGTGCTGGACGCCGATGACGACGACGCCAACGCCCGGGAGGACCGCCCATGAGGATCCTCGCCCTGCGCCTGGAGAACCTGGCCTCCCTGCCGGGGCCGCTCGCCCTGGACTTCACCGCCCCGCCGCTCCTTGACGCCGGCCTGTTCGCCATCACCGGCCCCACCGGCGCCGGCAAGAGCACCCTGCTCGACGCCCTCTGCCTGGCGCTCTACGGCAACACCCCGCGGCTACGCCAGGCCCCGACCCGCGACAGCCAGATCGACGACACCCCGGACTCCCGGCTCACCACCAGCGACGCCCGCACCCTGCTGCGCCGGGGCACCGCCAGCGGCTACGCCGAGGTGGACTTCCTGGGCCGCGACGGCCGCCGCTACCGCGCCCGCTGGGCGGTACGCCGCGCCCGGGAGAAGGCCACCGGGCGCCTGCAGGCGGTGGAGCAGTCGCTCACCGACCTCGACGACGACCGCCTGCTCACCGCCCAGAAGCGCGAGTTCGAGCGCCTGCTGCCGGAGCGCCTGGGGCTCACCTTCGAGCAGTTCACCCGCGCCGTACTGCTCGCCCAGAGCGAGTTCGCCGCCTTCCTCCAGGCCGACGACAACGCCCGAAGCGACCTGCTCGAGCGCCTCACCGGCACCGCCGAATACTCCGCGATCTCCATGGCCGCCTACCGCCGCGCCAGCGAGGCGAAGCACGCCGTGGAGGCCCTGGAGGCGAGGCTCGCCGAGGACCTGCCCGCCGAGCCCGAGGCCCGCGCCACGCTTGCGCGCGCCGCCGAGGCCACCCGGCAGGCGCTCACCGAGCTGCAGCGGCAGGCGGAATCGCTCCGGGCCCGGCAACGCTGGCACGAGGAAGACGACCGGCTGCACGCCGCCCACGCCGAGGGCGCATCGGCGCTTGAGACCGCACAGGCGGCCTGGCAGAGCCTCGCCGAGGCCCGCCGCGACCGCGACTGGCGACGGCTGATCGCCCCCCGCCGCCAGGCTCACGCCCGCCGGGCCGCGCTGCCCGAGGAGATCGCCGCCCTGGCGGCGGCACGGGGCGAGACCCGCGAGGCCCTCGCCGCCGCCGAGGCCGAGCGACA
>NZ_CP071922.1:1448258-1448896 GCF_017584085.1 Halomonas sp. BM-2019 | reverse complement strand
GGCCGAGGCCGAGCTCGCCCCCCTGGAGGCGGCCCTGCACCAGGGTGAGCTGGCGCTGACTCGCCTGGCGGCCGAGAAGGCCGCCGCCGAGACACAGCTGGCCGAGCGGGAGCAGCGCCTCCCCGACCTGCAGCGCCAGCATGACGACACCCAGCGGGCCCTTCGCGCCCTGCTCGGCGAGCACGCCTCGCCGGCGGCGTGGCAGCAGCGGCTCGACGCCGCCGAGGCCGAGGACCGCCGGGCCCGGGAGGACGCCCTCACCCGCCGCCACGCCGCCGAACAGGCGCAGCAACGCCTGGCCCAGCGACTCGCCCATCAAGAGCAGCAGCTCGCCTCCCTGCAGCAGGAGGGCTCACCCGCGAGCTCGACGCCTGGCGGGCGCGGCACCCCGAGCTGGACGACGCCACCCTGGCGCGGCTGCTGGCCCAGGGCGAGGAGGAGGCCCGCGAGGAGGAGCGTGAAATCGAGGCGGCCGAGGCGGAGCGCCAGCGGGCCGCCGCCGCCCTGGCCGAACGGCGCCGGGCGCTGCTCGACCACCGCCGCGACCAGGGACTAGACCACGAGGACGGCGGCGACGAGGCGCTGCTGGGCGAGCACACCGCCGAGGCGATCGCGCGGCGCCGGGGCGAGGTGCAAGC
>NZ_CP071922.1:1445358-1448181 GCF_017584085.1 Halomonas sp. BM-2019 | reverse complement strand
CCCCGGGGCGGGCGGCCCCCCTGGGCGAGCGCGACGCCGCGGCCTTCGCGCTGGCCGACGACGACCGCCGGCGCGAGCGCCAGCAGGCCGGTCAGGCGGCGCTGGAGTCCGCCCGCGCCGAGTACCGCCGCTGGGGCCAGATCAGCGAGCTGATCGGCTCCGCCGACGGCAAGGTGTTCCGGCGCATCGCCCAGGCCTACAACCTGGAGCAGCTGCTGGAGCACGCCAACGCCCACCTGGCCGGGCTCAGCCGCCGCTATCGCCTGGTGCGGGGCGGCTCGCCGCTGGGCCTGCTGGTGGTGGATCAGGACATGGCCGACGAGCGGCGCTCGGTGCACTCCCTCTCCGGCGGCGAGACCTTCCTGGTCTCCCTGGCGCTGGCCCTGGGGCTGGCGTCGATGGCCTCCGGCGAGCTGGTGATCGAGTCGCTGTTTATCGACGAGGGCTTCGGCAGCCTCGACCCCCAGTCCCTGGCGCTGGCCATGGAGGCCCTGGACGGCCTGCAGGCGCTGGGGCGCCGGGTGGGGGTGATCTCCCACGTGCAGGAGATGCACGAGCGCATCCCGGTGCAGATCCGGGTGGAGCCGCTGGGTAATGGCACCAGCCGGGCGAGCATCGTCAGCGCTTGAGGGGCTCGCCCGGGGGCTCGATGGTCGCCCGGGGGCCTACCCCTTCCAGGGCAGGGGCGGCGGCATCAGCCGCTCCTCAAAGCTGAAGCTGGCCACGCGGCCGAAGCGCTCGCCGCCGGCCTCCCACTCGCGCTGGGCCTCGGCGATCTCCGCCTTGCTGTGGCCGACGAAGTTCCACCAGATCAGCACCTCCTCGCCCAGCGGCTCGCCGCCGATCAGCAGCACGCGGGCGCCTGCCGGCAGGGCCAGCTCCATCGCGTCGCGCCCGCGGCCCAGGTAGGCCAGCTCGTCCACGGCGAGCGCCTCCCCTTCCAGGGTCGGCTCCCCCTCCAGGGGCAGCAGGGCGTATTCGAATGCGGGCACGAGCGGCAGGGTCAGGGCGGCGTCGCGCTCGGCGGCGAGATCCACCCCCACCAGCGGCGAGAAGCTCAGGGTAGGCGCCTGGCGCCCGGCGAACTCGCCGACCAGCAGCGTCAGGGTGGCGCCCGCCTCCTGCCAGCTCGGCAGGTCCGGGTAGTGATCGAAGCGCGGCGCGGTATCGCGATGGGCGTGCGGCAGGGCGATCCACAGCTGGGCGGCATGCAGCTGCGGGTCGTCCGGCAGCGACTGCTCGGTGTGGCTGATGCCGCGCCCGGCGGTCATCAGGTTGACCTGCCCCGGGCGGATCACCTGCTCGCTGCCCAGGCTGTCACGGTGCAGCACCTCGCCGGCGATCATCCAGGTGAAGGTCTGCAGGCCGATATGCGGGTGGGGGCCCACCTGCATGCCGCGGCTGTCGCCCTTGAACACTGCAGGCCCGGCGTGGTCCAGAAAGCACCAGGCCCCCACCAGGCGCCGCTGCCGCGAGGGCAGCACCCGGTGGATGGGGATGCCGCCCACCTCGGCCTCGCGGGCGGGGACATGCTGCACTTGGCGCCGGCCATCCACCACCGGGCAGTCCAGCGACGACGACGCCGAGGCGTCCTTGATCAGGTTGCTCATGGGGGGTTCCTCCGGGTGGGCCTCTCCTGTGGTATAACCCTCCGACCCTCAGGACACAAACGGCGAATTACCAAGGAGGATGCCATGGGCCGTCTTTTCTCACTGATCGTCATCGCCGGCCTGGCCTACGGCGGGCTCTACGTCTACTACGGGATCGCCGCCAAGCAGGCCATCGAGCAGCAGCTGGAGGCCCGCGGCCTCGGCGCGCTGCAGGTGGAGCGCGTCGACTACGGCCTGCTGGCCCCCGCCAGCACGGACAGCCGCGTCTCGGCACAGGTCAACTACCGCGGCGCCGAGGCCACCCTGGATATCCGCGTCATCGGTCATCCGGTCTTCTCCGACGAGGTGCGCCTGGAGCTGGATGGCCTGCAGGCCCTGCGCCTGACCATCGGCGCCGGGCAGTGAAGGGCGCGGGGCCGGCATATCAGAGCCGCCTTGCCACCAGGCCGTCCAGCGAGAGCCGGCCGGCGCCCAGAAGGGTCAGGGCCACGGTGGCG
Organism: Halomonas sp. BM-2019; assembly: GCF_017584085.1. Lineage (NCBI taxonomy): Bacteria > Pseudomonadati > Pseudomonadota > Gammaproteobacteria > Oceanospirillales > Halomonadaceae > Halomonas > Halomonas sp. BM-2019. Next base: position 1,446,074 of record NZ_CP071922.1, on the reverse strand, counting down.
GCCAGCAGGGCAAGCGCAAACTCGTAGCCGCCGTTGGCGATGAACAGGCCGTGGCCGATATGCACGCTGAAGATGGCCACCAGCATGGTGAAGGCGGAGACCAGCGCCGCGGGGCGCGTCAGCAGGCCGAGCATCAGCGCCAGGCCGCCGAAGAACTCGGCGCCGCCGGCCAGCAGCGCCATCAGCAGGCCGGGCGCCAGCCCGATGCTCTCCATCCACTGGGCGGTGCCCGCCAGGCCGTGGCCGCCGAACCAGCCGAAGAGCTTCTGGGCGCCGCGGGCGGCTGCGTATCAGTGCCCCGGTCTCCTTTGCCATCCGCCATCTGGCGCCGCTACTCAACGACTTCCAGCGGGCCCACCCCGCCGTGGGCATCGACCTGCAGCTCAACGACCGCAAGGTGGACATCGTCGAGGAGGGCTTCGATATCGCCCTGCGCATCGGGCGCCTGAAGAGTTCCTCGCTGATCGCCCGGCGCATCGCCCCGGTGCGCCTGGTGCTGTGCGCCTCACCCGACTACCTGGAGGCCCACGGCACGCCCGAACACCCACAGGAGCTCGCCGGGCACCGCTTTCTGCGCTACCGCTACATGGAGGAGAGCCAGGAGCCGCTGCTGAAGTGGCTATCGCGCAGCGGCAGCGGTGGAAGAGAGGGAGGCGAGCTGATCAGCAACAACGGGGATGTGCTGGTGGAGGCCGCCATGGGCGGGGCCGGCATCG
>NZ_CP071922.1:1440414-1445348 GCF_017584085.1 Halomonas sp. BM-2019 | reverse complement strand
CTCGCGCTGCAGCCGACCGTCCTCTCCGGCGATACCCTCCGCCAGGGACGGCTCAGGGTGGTGCTCGCCGAGCATGAGCCCGAGCCGCTCGGGCTCTATGCGGTGTACGCCCACCGCCAGCTGCTGGCGAGCAAGGTGCGCCACTTCGTGGACTTCCTGGAGGGGTACTTCGGCGACCCACCCTACTGGGATCGCCTGTGACGCGCGCCCCCCTCGAGACCTCGACGCTCAAGACCCGGCCTTGAGGCGGGCCGCCACCCGGGCCACCGTCTCCCCCTGGTAGCGGGCGATGGCCAGCTCGCGCGCGTCGGGCTGGCGGGAGCCGTCGCTGTCGGCGATGGTGGTGGCGCCGTAGGGCGTACCGCCGCCCACCTGGGAGATATCGGCCACCTCCGGAGTGGCGTAGCCGATCGGCACGATGATCATGCCGTGGTGCGCCAGGGTGGTCCAGGTCGAGGTGATGGTCATCTCCTGGCCACCGCCGGTGCCGGTGGAGGAGAAGACGCTGGCCACCTTGCCCACCAGGCCGCCGCTGACCCAGAGGCCGCCGGTCTGGTCGAGGAAGGTGCGCATCTGGCCGGCCATGTTGCCGAAGCGGGTGGGGGTGCCGAAGATGATGGCGTCATAGTCGGCCAGCTCCTTGGGCGAGGCCTCGGGGGCGGCCTGGTCCGACTTGCCGCCCGCGGCCTTGAACGCCTCCGCGCTCATGGTCTCCGGCACGCGCTTCACCGTGACCTCGACCCCTTCCACCTGGCGGGCGCCTTCGGCGACGCTGTTGGCCATGGTCTCGATATGGCCATACATGGAGTAGTAGAGCACCAGTACCTTGGTCATTCCATTCACCTCTTGAAAGAGAAGGTTGGGGGAAGACTCCCCCATCACGCTGCCGGACTTCTCCACCATAGGTGAGGACGCGCCGGGCTGCACAGGGCAGAGCCTGGCCGCCGGCGCCACCGCCTACTCGGCCCCGGCGGTGATACGCACGCGGAGAACGGCTACCATGGACCCCAGCTCTGCCCCGTGGAGATCCGCCACCATGACCGCGCCCGCCATCGCCATCACCCGCACGCCGCTAGTCGCCGTCTACGGCACCCTCAAGCGCGGCCTGCGCAATCACCACTGGCTCGACGGTGCCGAGTTCCTGGGCAGCGACCGCCTGACCGGCGTGACCCTCTACGACCTGGGGCCCTACCCCGGCGCCAAGCTCACGCCCTCCCGCGGGGTGGAGGTCGAGGTCTTCCAGGTGAACAGCCGCCTGCTGGCCGGCCTCGACCGGCTGGAAGACTACCGCCCGCGCCAGCCCCGGCTCGGCCTCTACGACCGCGCCGTCCACCCTACCGCCTTCGGGCCCGCCTGGCTCTATCTCTACAACCCCGAGGTGACCGGCTGCGAGGCCATCCGGCAGGGCGGCTGGCGGCCGCGCCCGCACCCCTGACGCCCCCCCACCCGCCACACTGGAGCCCGCTCATGTCTCGCGCTATCGACATTCCCGCCGCCGACGGCACCATCGACGCCCATCTCTTCACGCCTGGGAACGCCGAAGGGCCGCTGCCAAGCGTGGTGCTGTTCACCGATATCGGCGGCCTGCGCCCCTGCTACCACGAGAAGGCCCAGCGGATCGCCGACAGCGGCTATGCGGTGCTGATGCCCAACCTCTACTACCGCGACGCCCGGGGCCCCGTGGTGCCGGAGGGCAAATCCTTCCGCGACCCGGACGTGCGCCCGACGCTGTTCGACTATGCCGGCCACCTGACACTCGAGGCGCAGTCCCGCGACTTCGCCGCCCTGTTCGGCTGCCTCGATCGCGAGGCCGAGTTCGCCGACGGCAAGATCGGCGTGGTGGGCTACTGCCTGACCGGCGCCTTCGCGCTGCGCATGGCGGCCGAATACCCTGACCGCGTCGCCGCCGCGGCGGGCTTCCACTCGGCGCGGCTGGCGGAGGCCGGTGACCCGGCGAGCCCGGTCCACGTGGTCGGCACCATCGAGGGGCGCGTCTATCTCGGCCACGCCGACCAGGACGAGCTGCTGCCCCCCGAGCAGATCGCCCGCATGGACGAGGCGCTGGCCGCAGCCGGCGTGCACTTCATCACCGAGCTCTACCGGGGGGCCGCCCACGGCTTCACCACCAAGGACGCCCCCTCCTATGACGCCGCCGCCGACAACCTGCACCACAGGCGGCTCGCCATGCTGCTGGAGGAGACGCTGTCACGAGCCGAGCTTCGCGCTATTCGTAGTGGCTCCAGAGCCGGAGAACCTTCATGACTTTCTCGTCGTCAAGTACCTGGTACACCAGACGATGCTGGATATTGATGCGACGTGAATAGGCCCCCGCGAGGTCGCCGACCAGTTTTTCAAACGGTGGCGGCTTGCGGTACGGATCTTCTGCAATCAGTGCCAGCAGCTCCTGAGCCTTGGGCTTGAGGCCGCTGGAGGCGAGCTTGCTTGCATCCTTATGGGCTTGCCTGGTGTAAACCAGCTTCCATGTCACCAGTCAAGCTCCTCATCGCATGAATCCACAGGGGTATCCATCCCCTCGCGAATCGACTCGCGCATGCCGGGCACGGAGAGCAGGTAAAGCGTTTCCTGGATGGCCGTCCAATCTTCCTCGGAGACCAGAACCGCCCTGTTTCGCTTGCCCATGATGATGATTGGCTGGTGGGACTCGGCGGTCTCGTCAATCAACCGATAAAGGTTGCTGCGCGCCTCGGTTGCGGTGATGCCGGTCATGACGCACCTCTTGCTCGTTCCATTTTCAACCAAGCGTACGCCTATACGCACGTACGTCAAGACGAACGTTGAGTGTGACACCCAGCGGACCTCACCCCCCCTCGGCGCTCGAAGGCCGGCGTCAGGGTCTCGACCAGCCTATCCAGCTCGCCGAACTCGAGGCCTTCTGGCGCGCCCAGTACCATTAAGCGAAGGCTCATACAACCGGCTTGCATCACCTGACGTAAAAAGCACAGCGAGGAACGACCAGCGTTTTTGCGGTCAGCGTGAATGCAATAGTTAGGATTGATTTAGAGCTTTGTTAATAGTGCATTGGCACGATCGCTAACTAGATCGCCTGCAGAAACAGTAAACGTGCCATTAAGCTGTCCGTCTACTGCTTCATTGGGATATAAAAACCATTTGCCATCACGCGGACCTCTGAAAGAATCTAAAACAGTTTCGTCTTCTTCGCTCTCACCTTCCTTCGAAAGCAGTTGTCTTGAATGTACTCTACTTGTCGCAGAAAGCGTACCATCGTCATCCGCTAAAACATTTTCAACAAGCGCCGACATATTAATATGTATGTAATGATCTTTCAGGTTTACGTATAAGTCCCCAATGACTGAACCGTGACCATTTTTTCCTTTTCTCGGCAGGAAGAGATCTATAACGCCTTCAAGATGTACGTAGGCCGGACTCTCAATTTGCATATTGCGCCAAATATCGAATTTCAATTTCACGGACCACCGCCCACTGTAACCATGAACTATCGCGTAGTTTGGCACACCGGGAGAAACAGCTGTTAGTTTTTGTGACCATTTTATTAGCTTTTTAGCTGCTTGAGCATCTACAACTTGAGCTCCGGCAACACCTTGGTAATCGCCCATAGGAATACAAGTAAATGCATTTAAGTCTGTCGCAAGTTCAACGCCATTGTATCTACAGAGTGCGATATTGGTTCTTCCCAGAATTGCTGCCAAGTATCCAAATTCGATTAAGACGTTTGATCGAGGAACCCGAACGGTGGTTCTCCTGATGATAGACTCGTCGTCGGGAGTGGCGAGTAAAACTGCTCCTGAAATAGTTTTTGCCATTCTTTCTATTGCTTCGAATGTCAAAGTTCCAGGATCAAAAACATCTGTCCAAATCAAAGGGATTATTTCGCCTTGAGCACCAAGAATGTCCTTTATTTGTTCGGCATAGTGAATCGCCTCAGTAGAAGAACCGATGAATATACGTTTCTTCATATATTTATCCTCCCAAAGCAGGGTCCTGAACCCTTAAATTCAGCCCTTTAAATGTGTGAATAAACATTGAAAATCATAGACTTAAACTTGACCTTGGCAATCTGCTTCACGGACAGACCTGAGACTTGACCAAGTCAGATAATCGAGAATCAGACGGTTACGTTGATATGTCAACTGGCCACCTTTAAAGGGCTGACCCTTAAATCCACCCTATTCATCACAGCCTATTTCGAGAGAATAAAAAAATCATGAAATTCATCAGGTCATGATGTACGCGCTTGATCGAAGCGGCTTCACCAATTTGGTGAAACGAACCTCTGCCTAGCGAACAGGTGTAACCACCTGATTTTCATAGAGCATATATTCATTCTTCTTTCTCCAAATGAATAAGGTGGGTTAAACCCTACAGGTATTAGGCCGCGTGCTCGACATTTCACTTGAACCCGCCGTCTTACCTTCGTCGGCATGGCCGCTTCGGATCGTTAACTACCTCAACCATCCATCAGCATAGGCTAAGGTTCCTCACTCGGCCAACTGCTGCCATCCGCCCGTTCGTCGAGTCGGTCACTCGAATGTCAGGTCAGATTCCATTCGCCGACATTGGCGGGGTAAATGCAACGACCAATCTCACCCGTGCAGCGATGCAAGCTTGGCGCTGATTTCATCGTCTGTCCTGCCCATTGCCTGCAACAGTGCAATGTAGTTCCCGCGTACGACCTGCGAGGACGGGTGGTCCAGTCCCAGACTCTCAATAAAAATCGCCAGCGCCCGGCGCATCAGCGGCTCGGCCTCGACCAGCCGGTTCGTGGCCTGCAGCAACTGCGCGAGGTTGTTGAGGTCGCGGGCGACGTCGGGGTGGTCCGCACCGAGGCTCGCCTCGTCGATCGCCAGCGCCCGGCGCATCAGCGGCTCGGCCTCGGCCAGCCGGTTCGTGGCCTTGAGCAACTGCGCCAGGTTGTTGAGGTCGGTGGCGACCGT
>NZ_CP071922.1:1430714-1440314 GCF_017584085.1 Halomonas sp. BM-2019 | reverse complement strand
CCCGGCGCATCAGCGGTTCGGCCTCGGCCAGCCGGTTCGTGGCCTGCAGCAACTGCGCCAGGTTGTTGAGGTCGATGGCGACCGTGGGGTGGTCCGCACCGAGGCTCGCCTCGTCGATCGCCAGCGCCCGGCGCATCAGCGGCTCGGCCTCGGCCAGCCGGTTCGTGGCCTGCAGCAACGAGGCCAGGTTGTTGAGGCGGATGGCGACCGTGGGGTGGTCCGCACCGAGGCTCGCCTCGTCGATCGCCAGCGCGCGGCGCATCAGCGGTTCGGCCTCGGCATACAAGGCTTTTCCAAGAAGCAGTACGCCATTCTCATTGAACAGTCGAGCAGAGGGATCGATGATCCCGGCTTGGTCGGCATGACCCGCAACCGCCCGCACGTGGGGAGCCAGGGGATCGAGCACCGGCCAGCTGCGCACATCCGTCGGATCCCCCACGAAGGCCTCGTTCACCCAGTTCAAGGCCTCGACCAGCGCCCCCGCGGGGGCGGCGTCCCGCTGAGTGCGCCGGGTGACGTCCTGCACCAGACGGTGAACGTCGAAAAACGGCGCATCGGTGGCGCGCATCACCAGGGAGTAGGCATCGAGTTCGGCGAGCGCGCCGTCATGATCCTCCGCATCCTCCTGCCCGGGCACGGGCACATCGAGCAGCGTCTCGGGAATCGGTTCCGGGGCGAACCAGGCCAGGCGCTGTAACAGCATGCGCGCCGGCGCCTTGAGTTGAGTGAACGAGGTCTGCCAGGTGATCGCAACGCTCTTGGGATATTGCATCAGCCGGGGATTGAACCACTGCAGCACCTCATCGCGGCGGCTCTCCCACTGCGTCAGATACTGGCTGAAGGTGGTGCGCCGCTGGGCGATGTAGGCACCGGCTTGCTCGAGGGCGAGCGCGAGGCAGCCCAGTTCACCGGCCAGTGTGGCTGCGACACCCGGATCATCCGCCTGCGGGCGGCGCCCGCCGTCGGTGCGCGACAGCAGGAAATCGGCAGCGGCCTCGGGTCGCAGCAGGCCCACTGGCATCGCTTCGATGCCAGCACTCCAGTTCGTCAGCCGACTGGTGAGCAGCATATGGCCCCCCGTCAGTTTCGGCGCCAGCGCCTCGGCCGCGACAGCGGCGGCTTCCGTGTCGATGTTGTCGAGGATCAGCAGCCAGCCGGCGTGCTGGTTGAACCAGGCCAGCACCGCATCGCGCTGTTTGCCCTCGTCCGTCTCGCTTTGCTCGGGAAGATCCAGAATCGTCTTTGCACACAGCGCGGCCAGGTTGCGGTCCAGCGCTTGCGGGCTATCGGCGCCGACGAGCAGCAGCACCGGGTAGTCACCTGCGTGCCGCCAGGCGTACTCGAGCGCCAGGCGGGTCTTGCCGATCCCGCCCATCCCGGTGAGGGCCTTCACGACGGCAGGCTGGTCGTTGCGCTGCAGGACGGGTCCGAAGCGCCGCGCCAGATCCGCGAGCAGGGCATCCCGGCCCTTGAACAAGGTCTCCAAGCTCTTGTAGGGAAGATGCACGATCTTCCGGATCAGCCCGGCTTCGATCAGGATGTCTAGCAGACCCGAGCGCCAGACCTCGGCCGCGAACTGATCGGACGAGCTGAAGTGGATGCCAGGATGGCGCTCGACCTGCTCCAGGCGCGCCAGATGCGCCTGCTGCGCCGCGCTCTGCTGCGGGTCGAGCAGGTAGGCGGAATTGCGTTCAGTACCCCTGCCCGGCACCGCGATGATCAACCGCCTGCCGTGATACAAGGCCAGCCAGGCTTCCCATTGCGTGTAGGAGAGGGGTGGCCCACCGGCTCCGAGACAGTCCGCCACGGGCGGCAAGCGGTGACCCAGGTCCGGGTAGCGCTCTCGGATCGCCGCCACCGACGGCGCTTGCGCCATCGCACCGGTCATGTCGCCGACCAGATGGATGACCACGTCGCAGCGCCGGATGTACTCGTCGAGCATGTCCAGCGTTTCCGTGCCGGTCACGATGAAGTCCTCCTGCACCTTCACCGTGACGTTCGGCCGTTCGAGGTAATGGCGCAAGGTGTCGCGGTAGCTGCGGAACTCGGCGCTCACGGTGGACAGGAAAATGCAGACCTGAGCCATTGCCACTTCCTCCTCTCGCTTCCCAATCTTTCCGCAGTCATCCGAACTGGATTGGCTGAAGTGCGACCCAGGAGGATTGTCGGGCACCGACCCAGGGTACAGCCACGATCCTGCAAGCCTGCTGCGTTGGGCTCAAATCTCATTCTAGCTGCCGAGTGGCAACCAGGATCCCACCGAGAATCGTGGGCGGCTTCGACTCCGATACCTGCCACCCGCTGCATCGAACGCTGGATAGCGGCTATGGGTCGAAAACCATCCATCGGCATAGACTAACATTCCTCGTTCGGCCAGGAGCGGTCTTTTAGATGGTTCTGATTTTAGGCCAACAATCAGCCGTGTGAGATACTAGCGAGGGATGAATGTCCTTGTTAATGCTGGCTAATAGGCGGCTTGTAACTGATACTTTCATTCTCAACGACAATCATTTTCTGCTTCTTCATCTGCTCGATTATTTCCACAAGCTCACTCTTTTCGAGCCTCTTCAAGAATAGCGCATTGATGGTATTCGCAAGTGTCTTGACTTTGCGAGGCCTTGAATGCCCCCGCGCAGCTAGGCTTATTACAATTGCCTCGAGTTTTTCGCCTATTGACGTTGCATTAGACATTCTTAACAACGGTATCTCGGCGAGTTCCTTCTCGCGCTGAGCGAATATTTTTCTCTCCTTGAGATGCTTAATCAGGGGATCGAATCCCGTATCTTTCGAAATAATGTGAAAGTACGCATTCGGGTCTTTCTCCGCCAGTTGACCGACGTAAAAAGCGATATGGAAATCGAGCGCATTCGGCCCATTGCCTCCAATTTTCACATACTCTGCGTTGCTTCCAAGGGCTTGAAGAGCCGAAGCAAGTTCGAACGGGATCTTTGCCTGATTTGCACCAACGAAGACGATGACCTTGAATTCGTGGCCATTGAGAACCGCCAAGCTCTTTGGCTGAACATTCTCGTAATCGATCAGGACGTAATTATTCTTCAATTTCTCATCCCTTTCTATGCCCTAACGCCCGCAGCATGCGCGTTTTTTTGGTGGAGGCGAATCCGGAAAAAAGCCATCATCGAGCCTACGATTGTTAGCATTACTTTCGCTCCTTTCTCTCATCCCAAGTTTCCAATACGAATAAAGCTATGGTATGAGCAGAATGAATAGCCAGCCGAGCATGCCTTGGCTTTAAGTTGTATATCTTACGACCCTGCCCATGAGCTGAGCTTGCATGTGTTCGGAATGCCCCAATACCGTCAACTACAGACAGCACTCCAGAAAGAATCTTTTTCAAATCGTGATCTTCCAGCACTCCTGGGTCAAAGCCTAGATCAGAACGCACAATCTTCCACACATTTTGAAGATCTTGCTTTTGAGGAATTTCCAACTTTTCATCTGCTATATATGTCTTGAAAATGGATTCAAGAATATTGCATGCGGCTGATACCGCCTCTCTAGGCTCAGAGTTTACGTTGGCAAGAGCTCTATTAAACTCTGCATCAATTGCGGGAATTTCGCGCCCTTTAATCAGTTCGGCCAGTGATCGACTGGGTGCAGAACTACCATCGGAAATTATTCCACCCGAAAGATACGTAAGGTTGCACCGAGAAAGAATTGCTTCTAGCTTGGCTTTGATCTCTTTCTTTACATCCACAGCAGGAGCACCAAGCCATGAAAGTGTATCATCCTCCAAATCGGGCAACTCCATGTAACCCTCAATAATCCGCCCCAAAACAACCAAGGGATGCTTAGACTCTTTATTGACTTGCCGAAGCCATGCCTGAACTTTGACGGGCTTTGAGCCATCTGGTGGCTCGCCTGGGGCTTCAGCATACGAAAAAAGATTGTTCAAGCTGGCATGTGTTTCGATGGCAGGCATGTTCTCTGACAGCACGGCTATGACTGGGGCCGGGATTTCCTTTCTCATAGGCTTACTCGCATCTCTCTTAGAACGCTCAACATCATCGCGCGTGCCGCATAGCGAGTACGAACACACATGCAGCCATTTCCGAAATGTCGGCTTTTGGGTCGTTAGCGGATATTCGCCCGATAAATCGGGCTCCTACAGGAAGCATGGAGATGAGCGAGAAGCCTTGGTCGTTATCTGCCATTACGCCCTCCCCTCTCCCTGCCGATAGACCGGATACTGGTGGTCGCATTTTCGGCAAGTGGCCGAATAGCTCGGGCCAACCTTCGCGACCCTGACGCTCTTCCAGCCACAGGCGCGGCACGGCTGCTTCATCGAGGTATTGGTGCTGCAAGTACCGCACTTCACGTAGTAGCCGTACTGGCCGTACATGCCGATCAGGTTGTCGGCCTCGTCGCACTGCTTGCAGGTCAGCAGCTTTTCGATGGGGGCTGCTATGTCTACAGGTGACTCTGCGGCAAGACGCTCGGCGTCAGTCACCACATAGCTCAGCGGCGCGGGTTCGCTGACGGGAGCGGCAATGGGACTCGGCTCCCGAGGCGGCGTGACCTGCGCCGGCTGCTCCGATTCCGCCTGTAGTGCTGCGGTATGTTCCAGAAGAAAGGTGCCGATATTCTCCAGCTCACGCTGCGAGAAGCTGGGCCGCCCCTTGAGAAAGCCACCCTTGAGGCTACCGATGAGCTCCTTCGCTTTCTTGGCGACGAATTCGGTCTTGACCACCTTGTCGGCCACGTCCTTCGGCATCTTCTTGCGATGCAGGATGGCGGTGCTCGAAACGGCACAGAGCGTGCGCCACTCACGACCGCCTATCTGCATCTGGATGCCCAGCAGCTTGCCAAGCAGCTGCTTCACATGGTCGCGCAGCAGCGCCTTGAGCACGTCCTGCTGCAGCTCCGCCTGGCGAATCGGCGAGGGCATGCCGGACCAGTTGCCCTTGTAGCTGCGGGACCACTCCCCTTCGACGTTGACCTGCACCTCGCCGACGATGCTCTTGGACTCGATGATGATGAAGCCGTAGGGGTGGATCACCAGGTGATCGATCTGGGCGCGCTCGCCACCGTGCTCGATCATCAGGTTGTGGATGATGCGGATCTGCTCACTGTCGCCGAACGCCCTGCGCAGGTGGAAGGCCACATCCTGTTCCTGCTTGTGGCCGTAGAAGCCGCGCTCATCCGTGCCGCTATAGGCTTCCTTTTCCTTGAGGATCATCGGTGGCTCCCTGCGTCTGTCACTCGCTGCTCTGGCCGGCTGTTTTCTTGATAGTCGCGTACCGACAACATTCTGTAACTCAACAGCCTGGCACCAAAGCTCCCAGATCACCAGTGGGCAAAGGCTTACAAGGCGCTGTCCTCTTTCGCCTACACCCTGAGTTCAAGGCGTTCGAAGGCCGGCGTCAGGCGTTCGACCAGCGCCTCGAGCTCACCGAGGGTCGGGGCGCCGGGCACCGGCCGGGCGTAGGCGGGGTCGAGGCAGCGGCCGGTTCGGGCCACCTGCAGGGCGTAGCGCCTGACACCCCGTTCGGCGAGGTCGAGGGCCAGGCGCCGCAGGCTCCCCAGGTCGAGATCGCGCCAGTGAACGGTGGTGCGGCACTCGAAGGCGACGCCGCTTCTCAGCAGCAGTTTGAGGCTCTTGGCATGGGCGGCGGCCAGGCCGGGGCGGCGGCCGACGATGGCGTCGAAGCGCGCCGCCGGGCTCTTCACATCCAGCCCCACCCAGTCCAGGTGCGGCAGGGCCTCGGCCAGGCGCCGCGGGTAGACCCCGGCGGTATGCAGTCCGGTCTTGAAGCCCAGCGCGCGGGCCCGGGCGGCGGCGGCGGGCAGGTCGGCGTGCAGGGTTGGCTCGCCGCCGCTGAAGACGATGCCATCGAGCAGCCCCCGGCGCTTGCCCAGGAAGGCCTCCACCTCGGCCCATTCGCCGGGCTCGGCGCGGCGGGGCGCAAGCATCCCGGGGTTGTGGCAGTAGCCGCAGCGCAGCGGGCAGCCCTGCAGAAACACCACGCAAGCCAGGTGGTCCGGGTAGTCCAGGGTGGTCATGGGGGTGAGGCCGGCCACGGGCAGCCGCGGCAGGCAAGGGTCGGAATGGGGCATGGCGATCATCCGGCCGAGCGCCCCCTGTCGGCCTGGCATGCAGGGCACGGGGCGCTCGGCGTGGCGGTGGGTCAGGGGGTGGCGGCCTGCTCGCGGAAGTGGCGGCGCTCGCGGTGCTCGGACCGCTTGCCACGGTTGAACTGGCTGACCGGGCGGTGATAGCCCATCACCCGGGTCCAGACCTCGCAGCGCTGGCGCTCTTCGGTGGGCAGACTCTCGACGCTATGGCGCATGGGGTGCTCCTTATCAGGTTGGTGGTGTTGCGGGAAAAAGCCTCAGGCCGTGGTGGCTTCGGCCTGGGCGCGCTTTGCCAGAAGGGCGTCATCGCACTTCGGGCAGAATTCGTGTTCGCCGGCCAGGTAGCCGTGCACCGGGCAGATCGAGAAGGTCGGCGTCACGGTGAGGTAGGGCAGGCGGAAGCGGGAGAGCGCGGCCTGCACCAGCTTGCGGCAAGCCGCCGGCGACGAGAGCCGCTCCCCCATATAGAGGTGCAGCACGGTGCCGCCGGTGTAGCGGGTCTGCAGCGGGTCCTGGTGCAGCAGCGCCTCGAAGGGGTCGTCGGTGTAGCCCACCGGCAGCTGGCTGGAGTTGGTGTAGTAGGGGGAGTCCGGCGTGCCCGCCTGGAGGATGTCGGGGTAGCGCTTCTGGTCCTCCTTGGCGAAGCGGTAGGTGGTGCCCTCCGCCGGGGTCGCCTCCAGGTTGTAGAGGTGGCCGGTGGCCGCCTGGAACTCGCGCATCCGTTCGCGCACCTGCTCCAGCAGCTCGATGGCCAGCTGCTGCCCCTCGGGGTTGGCGATGTCGAAGCGGTCCTCGAAGAAGTTGCGCACCATCTCGTTGAGGCCGTTCACCCCCAGGGTGGAGAAGTGGTTGCGCAGGGTGCCCAGATAGCGGCGGCTGTAGGGGTAGAGGCCGTCGTCCATCCAGCCCTGGATGCAGCCGCGCTTGATCTCCAGGCTGTCGCGGCCGAGCGCGAGCAGCCGGTCCAGCTCCTGGAAGAGCCCCGCCCGATCGCCGGCGAAGCGATACCCCAGGCGCGCGCAGTTGATGGTCACCACGCCGAGCGAGCCGGTCTGCTCGGCGCTGCCGAACAGGCCGTTGCCGCGCTTGAGCAGCTCGGTGAGATCGAGCTGCAGCCGGCAGCACATGGAGCGCACCATGTGCGGCTCCAGGTCCGAGTTGAGGAAGTTCTGGAAGTAGGGCAGCCCGTACTTGGCGGTGAGCGCGAAGAGCCGCTCGGCGTTGTCGCTCTCCCAGGGGAAGTCCGGGGTGATGTTGTAGGTGGGGATCGGGAAGGTGAACACCCGCCCCTGGCAGTCGCCCTCCTCCATCACCTCCAGGTAGGCGCGGTTGAGCCGATCCATCTCGGGCTGCAGCTCGCCGTAGGTGAAGGGCTGCTCCTCGCCGCCGATGATCGGCACCTGGTCGCGCAGGTCCGCCGGGCAGGTCCAGTCGAAGGTGAGGTTGGTGAAGGGCGTCTGGCTGCCCCAGCGCGACGGCACGTTGAGGTTGTAGATAAACTCCTGGATGCCCTGCTTGACCTGGGCGTAGCTCAGTCCGTCCTTGCGCACGAAGGGCGCCAGATAGGTATCGAAGGAGCTGAACGCCTGGGCGCCGGCCCACTCGTTCTGCAGGGTGCCGAGGAAGTTGACCATCTGCCCCAGGGCGCTGGTGAGGTGCCGGGGCGGCGCGCTCTCCGCCCGGCCCGGCACGCCGTTGAAGCCCTCGATCAGCAGCTGGCGCAGCGACCAGCCGGCGCAGTAGCCGCTGAGCATGTCCAGGTCGTGGATATGCAGGTCGCCCTCCCGGTGGGCCTCGCCGACCGCGGCGGGATAGACTTCATCCAGCCAGTAGTTGGCGATCAGCTTGCCCGAGGCGTTGAGGATCAGCCCGCCCAGGGAGTAGCCCTGGTTGGCGTTGGCGCTGACGCGCCAGTCGGCGCGCTGCAGGTACTCGTTGACCGTCGAAGCGACGTTGACGGCGCCGGTCGGCTGGCGTTGCATGGGTGTTCCCTCACTGGCCGATTTTCTATATATGGTGCTTTTCCTACAAGATGACACCATATGTTGTGCCCGATGAAGGGTAGACACCCAGGGACGGCAAGGAAATGATCCAGGTCAGGGAATGGGTGAACGACCCTGGGCGTAGCCGCCAGGGCGAAGCCACGAGAGCGAAGGAGGGATCAGGATGCATATGGGAATCCTCACGCTGCATATCTCGCTGCCCGGCTGCCGGTCGCTGAAGGAGAAGCGCCAGCGCATGGGCGGCCTGCACGAGCGCTTCGGGCGCAACCCGGCGGTGGCGGTCTGCGAGAGCGGCGAACACGACCGGCTGGAGGCGAGCGAATGGACCTTCGTGGCGGTGGCCAACGAGGGCCCCAGGGTGGAGGCCCTGCTCGGCGAGATCGAGGACAAGGTCCAGCGAACCGTGGATGGCCGGGTGATGGAGGCGACCCGGGAGATGCTGCAGGGCGGCCCGTGAGGCCGGCTATCAAGCACCGAGACCACGATGCGAGCACCAGGACACGACCAGTTGCCAAGACCACCAGGAGAGACGAATGACGGATCACGAGGTCGGAGCGGCGCGCAGCCTGCTGATCACCGGCTGCTCCAGCGGGATTGGCCACGCCGCGGCCCACGCCATGGCGGCACGCGGCTGGCGGGTCTTCGCCACCGCCCGGCGCGAGGCGGACGTGGCCCGGCTGAAGGAAGAGGGCCTGGAAGCGCTGGCGCTGGACCTGGACAGCAGCGCCTCCATCGAGGCGGCGGTGGCCGAGGTGGCCAGGCGCACCGGCAGGCAGCTGACGGCGCTCTTCAACAACGGCGCCTACGGCCAGCCCGGCGCGGTAGAGGACCTCTCCCGGGAAGTGCTGAGGCAGCAGCTCGAGACCAACCTGCTCGGCACCCACGAGCTCACCACCCGGGTGCTGCCGATGATGCGCGCCCAGGGGCACGGGCGCATCGTGCAGAACAGCTCGGTGCTGGGGTTCGCCGCCCTGCCCTACCGCGGCGCCTATATCTGCTCCAAGTTCGCCCTGGAGGGGCTCACCGATACCCTGCGCCAGGAGCTTGCGGGCAGCGGCATCCACGTCAGCCTGATCCAGCCCGGCCCCATCACCAGCCGCTTTCGCGAGAACGCCCACCGCGCCTTCCGGGCCCATATCGACGCCGCGGCCAGCGCCCATGCCGAGACCTACCGCAAGGTGGAGGCGCGGCTGGCCAGCACCGAGGGCAAGGCCGCCTTCACCCTGGGCCCGGAGGCGGTGGTGGCCAAGCTGATCCACGCCCTGGAGCACCCGCGACCCAGGCCCCGCTACGCGGTCACCCTGCCCACCCATCTGTTCGCCGCCCTGAAGCGGGTGCTGAGCACCCGGGGCATGGACCGGGTGCTGCTGCGCTCGACCCGGGACGAGCGGGAGTAGCCGGAGGAGCCGCGCCGCACGGGTGCCGCCAGGTCGTGACTCAGCGGGCGTCAGGCCCCGACTCGGAGAGCGGCGACAGCGCCATGATCTGCGCGCGCAGCGCC
>NZ_CP071922.1:1412023-1430614 GCF_017584085.1 Halomonas sp. BM-2019 | reverse complement strand
GGCAGAGGCGCTCGCGCTGTTCCCGGGCCCGCTCGTTCAGCCAGTCGTGAAGCGCCCGTCGAGTGCTCGCCCCCAGCGGCGGCGGCGCCTGCTCCAGGCTCTCCAGGAAGACATCGAGATCGCGCAGGTCACTGGTGGCCTGGGCGCGCTGCTTGAGCGCCTTCAGCCGCTTCTTCAGCCCGGGTGCCTTCCCGCTCCCGGATTGCCGGACGGTGGCCAGCACGGCCTCGCCGATGGCCCGGCTGCGGCGCAGATTGACGCGGTACTGATGCAGAAACTCGGGATCGATGCCGGCCATCACGCCGGGCTCCAGGGCCCGAACCAGACGATAGAGATGGCCGAGCTGCCCATGGAGGCGGCCGGCCAGGTCGGCCTTGCGCAGGTCCGGCGGCGCCGGCGCCCGGCGCAGGAAGAGCGCATGGCTGACCTGCTCCGGGATCAGGCACGCCAGCCGCTCGGCGCCGTGCTGCTCCAGCGCCTGCCAGGACTCCCCCGGCAGGCTGAGGTGCAGCACCCCACCGGTGGGCAGGTCCTCCGGTGCCTCGGAGCTGAGCCAGCGGGCCAGCTCCAGCAGCGCCGGATTATGGCCCACCACCAGTAGCCGCCGGATGCCGTCGGGTAGCCGCCGCAGCCAGGCCAACAGTGCCTCACCGTCGAAGGTGTAGAGCGCCTCGTCGAAGTGGGCCACCGAGCCCAGGGTGCCCTCGGGCAGTGCCTCGACCATCGACTCAAGGGTCTCCCGGGTGCGCCGGGCGGGGCTCGAGAACACCTCGCCCTCGAGGGCCTGCCAGCGCGCCAGCACCGGCGCCATGGCCACCGCCTGGCGCAGGCCCCGCTGGCTCAGGGCCCGCTCGGCGTCAGGCAGCTTGCCGCCACCGCGTTTCGCCTTGGCGTGGCGCAGCAGAAAGAGCTCCAGCATGGGGGGACTCCGCCGTGTGACATCCCTTTCAGCTTAGTCTTCCGGCCGCGCCGCACGCTCACTAGCTGGAGCGCGCCAGGGACATGACCATTCGCCGGCGAGAGCGCCACCAGCAGACGGTGAATGTCCGCAAAGCCCATCCAGCAGCGAGAGCTTCCCTGTCTCTCTGGGCCGGGCCCGGACTCGGTGAAACGAAACGCCAGTCTCGTCTATGCTGCATCAGTCACGTCAGACTTGACGGAGAGCATCATGAAGGGATGTGCGTTGCGGGGTGTGCATTACCTGGGCCTGCTGCTGTTGGCACTTGCCAGCCCGGCGCTGGCCACCGAGGTCAACTGGCCACGAATGGCCGACTCGGCGGACGGCGTGCCGATTGCCTACGAGGTGCAGGGCAGCGGCGAGCCGACGCTCGTCTTCATCCATGGCTGGAGCACCGACGGGCGTTACTGGCGCGGGCAACTGCCGTACTTTTCGCAGACTCATCGAGTGGTGACGATCGATCTTGCGGGGCACGGCCACTCCGGCATGGGGCGTGACGCCTACACCCTGCCAGCCTTCGGGGAGGACGTGAAGGCGGTGTTGGACGACCTGCAGGTGGAGCAGGCGCTCCTCATCGGACACTCCATGGGCGGGCCGGTCAGCGTGGAAGCGGCACGCCTGGTGCCGGAACGCGTCATCGGCATCATCGGCGTAGACACCTTCCACGACATGGCCGCGGAGATCAGCCAGGAGCAGCGCGATGTGCTGCTGGAACCGCTTCAGGATGACTTTGCCTCGGCCGCACGCCAGTTCGTGGCGTCGATGTTCATCGATAGCACCGATGCCAAGCTGCGCGAGTGGATCATGCATGACATGGCGGCCGCACCGCCCGAGGTGGCTATCAGCGCCATGGAAGACATGCTGTCGCGGCATGCCGATGGTGAAGCGACAAGGCATTTCGAGGAGCTGACGATACCGTTGGTGGCGATCAATGCCGACCTGTGGCCAACCGACGTTGACGCCAACCGGCAGCTGTTGCCGGAGTTCGACGCCGTGATCATGGAAGAGACCGATCACTTCCTGCACATGGCCAAGCCGGAGGCCTTCAATCGTGAGCTGGAACGAGTGATCGGCACACCACCATGACGTCGCTGCTCGAATCCGATGTTGCCAAGCCCCGAGCAGCCAGAAAGATCATGCCGGCCATCTCGGCATATGGCAGCAAAAACGACCAGAAGCCCAACCTTGAAAAGCCGATCGCTCCGCCAGGCGAGGGCGGCATGGTATACTTCTTGCTTTGAATAGTTGCTGCATGAAAGCTCACGAGGGCCTACCCGGCCCGAGTGTGATTCGGCGCCCTACCCTGGCGCCCCGATCAAGGAGATACACCATGTCCCCTGCCCCCCTGACCCTGATGGTGGCCCGACGCGTCTCCCGCGGCCGCTACACCGATTTCACCGCCTGGCTGGAGGAAGGCCGCGCGCTGGCCGCCGACTTCAGCGGCTACCTGGGCTCCGGCGTGCTGGCCCCGCCGCCTGGTGACGACGAGTACCAGATCATCTTCCGCTTCCGTGATGCCGATACCCTGGCGGCCTGGGAACACTCCGCCTCGCGTCGCGCCTGGCTGGCCCGCGGCGAGGGGCTCTTCGTCGCCCCCCAGGAGCACCGCGCCACCGGCCTGGACGGCTGGTTCCAGGACGCCACCGGCCAGACGCCGCCGCGCTGGAAGCAGGCCATCGCCATCTGGCTCGCCTTCTTCCCGGTATCGCTGCTCTTTCAGGCGCTGTTCGGCGGCCTGCTCGCGGGGCTGCCGCTGCTCCCCAAGGTGCTGGTCAGCACCCTCGCGCTCACCCCGGTGATGGTGTTCCTGTTTATCCCGCTCTCCATGCGCCTGCTCGGCCCCTGGCTGCGCGGAGAGGTCTCCATCCTGGCGCGCCTGAGCCGTCGGATGCACCAGCGCGGGGCGTGAGGCTGGGCGGGCCATGGGCAGTCATGGCACCGTCAGGCAACGCCGATGTGAGTAGTCAAGCCGAAACAGGTACGATATTCTGTACGGTACAGAAAATCGTACATGAGATACCCATGGAAGCCATCAGCTATACAGCCGCACGCAGCCAACTGGCCCAGACCATGCAGCAGGTCTGTGACGACCATGCACCGCTGATCATTACCCGCAGCAAGGCGCCTTCGGTGGTGATGATGTCGCTGGAGGACTACGAAGCCCTACAGGAAACCGCCTACCTGCTGCGCTCGCCGAAGAACGCCCGGCGTCTTCTCGAATCCATCGCACAGCTCGAGGAAGGGGGCGGTCTGGAGCGGGAGCTCATTGAGGAATGAAGCTGACGTTCTCGGAGCACGCCTGGGAGGAGACCCTCTACTGGCAAAAGGCAGACAAGAAGGTACTGCGCCGGATCAACCAGCTGATCAAGGAAATTCAGCGCACCCCCTTCGAGGGTATCGGCAAGCCGGAACCCCTGAAGCATGGCCTTGCCGGCTACTGGTCCCGGCGCATCAACGATGAACACCGCCTCGTCTACAAGATCAACGAGGATGCCGTACTGATCGCTCAGCTGCGCTATCACTATTGAATAGACAGTCGCTCCACCCATCGCTCAACTCGATCCGGCAGCTTTCGCCCTTTGCTACCGGCCTGCACCCAGATACTTGACCCGGCAAAGGCTCGGTCGGCGAAGACATCGAGCAAAAAATAGTCAGCAAAATCCGCGTGAACCCTCGCCCACTCGGGCGGGGAGGTAAGCGGGCAGTGCGATAGCACGGCTGGGTTGGCGGCATTGGGCTCGTCAGCATACACTGTACATACATCCATTTTCCGATGATTTTCCATGCGGAAGGCCACCAAGATACGCCTCTACCCCACGACCGAGCGGCCGAGTTTCTAAACCGCCAGTTCGGCGCGGTGCGCTTCGTCTACAACACCGGCCTTCGCATCATGTCGCATCGCTACAAGCGTCACGGGCAGTCGCTGAGCGCCAAGCACGACATCAAAAAGCTGTTGCCGGTAGCCAAGAAATCGCGCCAGTACGGGTGGCTGCGTGACGCTGATTCCATGGCCTTGCAGCAGGCGTGCCTGAACCTCGATCATGCCTTCGCCCATGGCTTGATATGAGAGGCCACCAGTAGACTGGTATTTCCACAGCTTGTGACAGCACACGCATTGCCCCAATACGCCAGCAGGCTCTTACGGAAGTCACCCTGTCCAATTCGGGACCTGACGATTGACTCTCTTTCTGTCTCCTTGCGACGATTGAAATCGTTCACGTTCCCTTCAAAGTCGCCTTCCTGGCGCATCTGCGCTACCAACATCCAGACGAATGAGTGTGCATCCAGCAGCCTGACTGGGTTGCTCAATCGCCCTTCCAGCAGCAGTCGAACCTGGTTGATCGCATCCAGAAAGCCGACGTAGTTCTCCCATGAGCACTTCGCACTGGTCTTGTGCTCCACGCCCAGCAGTTCAAACGCCTGGTCGAAACTTCGGGTTGCGATGGGAAGGTAGCGGCTCGAGTCCTTGAGGAACATGAGATAGGCGAGAAGCGAGTATTTCCTGCCGAGAAGCCTCACCAGCTCGTCAAAGCATGAGCCATCCCTTTCCTGCTGGTAGAGGTTGTAGAGTGTGCGCTCCACCTCTTCCAGAAGCGCCTTGTCATCCTGGGCAAGATAGAGACCATGGTGAGGGCGCACTTCTTCGCCGTAGCGCGCCTGCCAGGGTACGGTGTTATTGCCGGGAAGCTCTATCGCCGAAATGATCGAGCGAACGATCTGACCACTGCCGATATCCGACTCCTTCCATGACTCAGCATCCAGCCTCCCTCTCCCTTCGAGATGAAGGTTCTTCTTGTAGCCCTCCTCCCTCTCGAGGTACTCGTTACACTGGAAGCCAGTGAGCTTCTGGCCGGACTTTCGCTCCACGAAGTCGGAGAAAAGCCCGAAAAGAAAATCGAACTTGTACGGATCGACCTGTATTCCCTGCACGGCTCAACCTCCCTGGATGCCTGTCTCGTTCTTCTTGTCTTGACTCACGCCTCATGGGGCTCGTACAGCCTCGCCTGAAACCCGATGAAGACGTCACGGATATTCTCGACGCTGCCGAGCTCGGCGATGGCGTCGGTGGGTGTCTGATATTTCAGCTGGATCAGGTTCGGCAGCCGCTCCTGGGCGAGCACGGCAACGCCGCTTTCGACGTAGTGGTCCAGGATAAAGCTCAGGAACTCGCGCTGGCGGTAGTCGTACTCCGCGAACAGCTGGCTGCGGTGGGTAGCGACCCGCTCCTCGCGGCTGATCGGCGGCAATGCAAAGGCGACGTAGGCCAGTACGTCGAAGAGGTCGCTGTTCTCGGCATCCACCATGCGTGCAATATCGCGCAGCTGCTCGCTGCCATAGCCCTTCTCAGCCAGGCGATCCAGCAGCCCCTGGCGGGTATCCGGGCGGCTCCACAGCTCGCGCAGGGTCGCCTCGTCCTGGAACAGAGCCGGCAGGTCGCCGTACAGCCGGCGGATGAAGTCGGCGGCGCTGATCGGTGTGCCGTCGGGGCTCCAGAAGCTGCTCGCGCTCATGTGCTGCAGCTGGCAGTACTTGCCCGGCGCCAGCTCGATCTCCACCACGGGCCTGCCGCCCCCGCCGTCGCACTGGCAGGGCGACTCACTGCACACCAGGCAGGGCTCCGGCGGTTCCTTCTCGCAGGTGCAGAGGCGGTTGCCACAATGTTCGCAGGGCTCAGGCGGCGTGATCGTGCAGATGCAGGGGCTCTCGCCGCAGCGGCCACAGGGTTCGGGCGCCATGGGCTCGCCATCCCACTCGGGGTCGTTGAAGTGCTCGTAGGCCCGCACGAAGTCAAGGATGGTGAAGTGGTCCTTGCCGTCGAACAGTCGCGTGCCGCGGCCGATGATCTGCTTGAACTCGATCATGGAGTTCACCGAGCGCATCAGCACGATATTGCGGATGTTGCGGGCGTCCACGCCGGTGGAGAGCTTCTGGGAGGTGGTCAGGATGGTGGGAATGGTCTTCTCGTTATCCTGAAAGCGGCGCAGGAAGCGCTCGCCCTCGGCCCCGTCGTCGGCCGTCACCCGCACGCAGTAGTTGGGATCGGGGTGCGTCTTGGCCTGGTTGATCAGGTCGCGCACCGCCAGGGCATGCTCCTGGTTGGTGCAGAACACCAGCGTCTTCTCGCGCGGGTCGATCATCTCCATGAACACCTGCACCCGGTACTTCTCGCGCGCCTTGATCCTGATGAGGCGGTTGAAGTCGGCCTCGGTATAGCGCCTGCCCTGCTCCACCTCGCCCTGCACCACCTCGTCATCCGGGGTGTAGACGTAGTCGTCCAGGGTGGTGGCGATCTGGCGCACCTTGAACGGCGTCAGGAAGCCGTCGTTGATGCCCTCCTTCAGCGAGTAGACGTAGGCCGGCTCGCCGAAGTAGGCGTAGGTGTCGGTGTTGGTGGTGCGCTTGGGGGTGGCGGTCAGGCCAAGCTGCACCGCCGGCGCGAAGTACTCGAGGATGGCGCGCCAGCTGCTCTCGTCGTTGGCGCCGCCGCGGTGGCATTCGTCGATGATGATCAGGTCGAAGAAGTCCGGCGGGTAGTCGCCGAAGCTGGGTGCCGGGTTGCCTTCCGCATCGCGGCCGCTCATGAAGGTCTGGAAGATGGTGAAGAAGAGGTTACCGTTCTTGGGCACCCGCCCCTGCTTGCGGATCGCGTCAGGAGCGATACGCACCAGGGCATCCTCTGGGAAGGCAGAGAAGCTGTTGTAGGCCTGGTCGGCGAGGATATTACGGTCGGCCAGGAAGAGGATGCGCGGCCGGCGCCGGGTCTCCTTGTCGCCCTGCCAGGCGGCCAGGTTCCAGCGGCTGTGGAACAACTTCCAGGCGAGCTGGAAGGCGATGGCGGTCTTGCCGGTGCCGGTCGCCAGCGTCAGCAGCACGCGCTGGCGGCCGACGGCGATCGCCTCCAGCGCCTGGTTGATGGCGTTGTGCTGGTAGTAGCGCGCCTGCCACTGGCCGCCGTTGTCGTGGAACGGCACCTCACCGAAGCGCTCGCGCCACGGGTTGGGCTCGGGGAAGGTCTCGGCCCAGAGCGCCTCGGGCGAAGGATACCCGACAACCGGTCCTTCCTTCCCGGTGTGCATATCGACCCGGTAGAGCCCCACCCCGTTGGTGGCATAAGCGAAGCGGGCCTGCAGCCGTTCGGCGTAGCGCTTGGCCTGGGCCAGGCCCTCGGTGACGGGAAGGTCACGCTTCTTGGCCTCGATTACCGCCAGCTTCTGGCCCTTGTAGAAGAGAACGTAGTCGGCGATGTCGCCGCGCGTACGTTTCCCGGCGCCCTGCAGCCGCCCCAGGGTGATGACCTCGCGGCGGACCCGGCTTCCCGCCACCACGCCCCAGCCGGCCGCCTTCAGGGCGGGGTCGATCAGCTCGGCGCGAGTGTCGGCTTCGTTCATGAGCGGCTTCCCTGAGGTGCGTTCCCTGCGTCCTTGAGTACCCTTCGGCTCACTATCTCGATTCGGCGGCGGCTTGTCCAACCATGGGCAACGTGTAAGAGATCCTTACAAGCTGCTCGATCGACAGCGGCCCCCTGACTCGCCGACGCACGGTGACACTGGCCCTTTGGCCACCCATCTGCTCGAAGAGCGAACTGCCGATGAAAACTCGATAAAGAAACCACGAGCCCGGAAACCTAGGCTAACCTATTGTTTTTTCTAACATAGCCTAAGAGACGATGCCTAGCCCTCCTCCTGGAATCAAAACCCGATCAAGAAATCAGGCCCAGATGGGCACATAGCCGGCACGTGGGTGCTCTGGGTCCGCAACCTTGATCAACCCAGCATGCTGTGCTTTCTTGATCACCGCCGAGGCCTGGGAGGCGTTCCTGGGGTCGATGCCAAAACGTTCGCACAGGGTTGCGTTCTTCATCCGCTCCCCACCGCTGAGGAACTTCAGCACGGCATGCTGATAGCAGGCACGAATTCGCTCGTCCGGCGTCATGTTGGCAAAGGTCCGAGGGCCGTAGAGCACCACCTGCATGGAGTCGTCACCTTCCCGGAACAACGGCGGTGGCAACTGGTAGAGCTCAACCTCGGCGACTACCTTGTCCAGCCCGCTGCCCTGTTCCTCGCAGAATCCCATGCGGCGCATCAACGAGGCCAGAGCCTCATTCCGGGATCGAGGCGGAAGATCGATCATCCGCTCAGCCTGGATGAGCGGGCGACCGGGGTTGGTAATTTCCATGCGATCTTCGAATATCTCGATCTGTGGCCCAGCCCCCGTTACCGTCATATCCTGGTGAATCAAGGCGTTCGCAACCAGCTCGCGCACGGCGAGCTCTGGAAAGAGTGGCCGAGACTCACGCAGCGCGCGGCCAATGTGCTCATTGTGCGGTACCAGGTCATTGATGTAGTCGACCAGTCCCTCAAAGCCACAGGCATATCCTTTCTTACCGTCCAGGCGATGGGTCACTGTGGCGGCACGATTACGGCCATCGTAGACGACCAGCCGGACGGCCTTACGCGACAGAGATGCCTCGAAATCTTCCAGGCGCGCCGCGAATAGCAGCGCCCCCAGGTTCGTGATGTTCCATCGCTGTCCCACGTCTTTCCCGATCAGGCGATCCGCCAGCAGTCGCTCGAAGATCCCCGCACGATTATCGGGTAACGGCTGCTTGGTATATCGGAAGTACTGCGCGTAATCGAGCAGTTCGAGCACGTCGTCGCCGGTGACATACTGGCGCGCAATACCGTGCTCCCAGGTGTAGGGGCGCAGTGAGTCGATAAGCTTTGCATAGCGCTCGGGATACTCGGTTAGCTTCGGGGTGGTGCTACCGATCCGTATATAGGCGATATTCTTGAAAGCGACAGGAGCACTGGTAGCGGCCGGGACTTCCAGCATAACAACTCGCCCCTCCGGATGGCCAATCACGCGGAAGGTGAAGGCTACGCTGGGCTGCAACTGCTGGGCGAGCCAGAGCTGGAGCTCCTGTCCGCCGACTCGCTGGCCATCGGGATCGAAACGGGTGCCGACCACTTCATGGGTCGCATCATCGATGCCCCACAGCATATAGCCGCAGTCCTGCCCATCGATTCGCGCCGCATTGGCCAGTGCCGAGCACCGCTTGCCGATGACGTCCGGGTCGACGTTGTCCTTCTTGAACTCCAGCCAAGACAGCTCTGCCGGGCGGACCCGGAGATCTTCGATCAGGTCGATATCGCGCAGATCGCTCATGCCGTCGCCTCCTCCACCGCTGCTTCGACCTCACTGGCCGTCAGCTCGCCGGAGAAGGCCTTCTGCAGCAGGGACTGCTTGAGCTCGGCGAGTGCGGTCAGTTTCTGCCGGTAGATCGCTTCGAGTCGCTGCCTCTCTTCCCAGAGTGCATTCAACTTGTTAGCCACACTGGCCTGCTCTTCTTGGGAGGTAGGATAGACAACCGAGATCGCACAGAGCTTCTTGGGGGAGGTATGGCGCACCTTGGCACCCGAGGCCGTCGCCTGAACCGCTGCGCGGAATGTCGGCGTGTTGAACTGGTGAAAGAAGAAGTCATTGTGCCACTCGACACTCTCCTTTACCTGAATTAACCCCAATCGCTGATTGTGCAGGTAGCGATTCGGCTCAGGAACGATAAGAGAGCTTCCCAGCAGACCCGCCGCCTGTTCGGTCATGGCAAAGAGAAAGTCTTCCTTTTCCAGAATATAGCCGTCTGGAATCTCTCCTTCGTAATATTTGGTCTTCTTTCCTTGGTCACGAAAACCACCATGCTCCCAAAAGGAGCCCGGCGTCAGTACGATATAGTCACCCTCAGTGGTAAAGAACTCACTCTTGAAAGCGAAGCCATGCTTGATAGTACAGAGCTCACCCAGATCAACTGAATGCCATCCTTCCACTTGGCTTCCGAAGATATCGTCTCGGTAGCTCTCAAAAATCTCCCGCACATTGGCGAGATTCTTTTCGGTATTGGCAACAACCGTATCGATCCCCGCAAAGGCCTCGTCAAGAATAGCGACAATACGCTTCTGCTCGCCAGGGGAGGGCATTGGCAGTTGCAATGACTTTATAAATGGAAGCTTTACACCCTTGACCGTAGCGCCGGTGCCTTCCGACACGATTTTATCGGAAACACTTTGAAACCAGCGAAGCAAGAATCGTGTATCGACTTTATCGGATTTCGGAATCACGGCCCGCAGGTCTTGATTTATTGCTGTATCTTGAGCAAGAAGACAGGCCTTCCCAAGACCAACCCGCGTTGCAATCACGACACTTCCACTCGGCATGACTTTCGTCGAGCTGCTTTTTACGGCGTCTTCTGAAATCCGAAACTCTGTGCTGTACAACACCTCACCGCGCATATCTCGAACAGTCGCCCAAGGGATACTGCCTTCGTAAAAAGCTGAATTTCGCTTAGACGGCGTACCGCCGCCGACAACATCACAAACATCGCCCAAAGGCTTGTAAGTCCAGTTTGATCTCACAGCATCCCCCGAATCCCTTCCAGGATCTCCTCGGCCTCGCGGTCCAGCGTCTCGATCTCGTTGATGATCACCTCGGGGTCGCGCAGCGGGGCTGCTTCCGCCTTGCTGGGGTTCTTAACCGAAAGGTCGAAGCTGTCGCGGTCCAGGTCATCGACGCTGACCTTCCAGGAGTTGTCGGAGTCGGCGAAGCTGGCCTGCAGAGTGACAAACTCGGCCAGGTCGTCGTCGTTGAGCGGGTTGGTCTTGCCCAGGCTGCGGCCGGGATCGAGCTGGTAGTACCAGATATCGCGGGTGGGGGCGCCCTTCTCGAAGAACAGCACCACCGTCTTCACGCCGGCACCGAGGAAGGTACCGCCGGGGCAGTCGAGCACGGTGTACAGGTTGCAGCTCTCCAGCAACTCCTGGCGCAGCGCCTTCGAGGCGTTGTCGGCGTTAGACAGGAAAGTGTTCTTGATTACCACCGCAGCACGGCCGCCGGCCTTGAGCCGCTTGATGAAGTGCTGCAGGAAGAGGAAGGCGGTCTCGCCGGTCTTGATCGGGAAGTTCTGCTGAACCTCCTTGCGCTCCTTGCCGCCGAAGGGCGGGTTGGCGAGGATCACGTCGAAGCGGTCCTTCTCCTGCAGATCGGCGAGGTTCT
Organism: Halomonas sp. BM-2019; assembly: GCF_017584085.1. Classification (NCBI taxonomy): domain Bacteria; kingdom Pseudomonadati; phylum Pseudomonadota; class Gammaproteobacteria; order Oceanospirillales; family Halomonadaceae; genus Halomonas; species Halomonas sp. BM-2019. The sequence continues at coordinate 1,419,612 of NZ_CP071922.1, read as the reverse complement.
CGGTCAGGGTGTTGGTATGCACCAGGTTGGGCGCCTCGATGCCATGCAGGATCATGTTCATGATGCCGATGACATAAGGCAGGCTCTTCTTCTCCTTGCCGAAGAAGGTATGGTTCTGCAGGGTGTCGAGCTGGTCGGTGGTGAGCCGGCGCGGCTCGTCGCTATTGATGCCGTAGCGCAGGTAGTCGTGGGCCTCGCAGAGGAAGCCCGCCGACCCCGCCGCGCCGTCGTAGATGCGCTCACCGATACTGGGGTCGATCACCCGGATCATGGCGCGGATCAACGGGCGCGGGGTGTAGTACTCGCCGCCGTTGCGCCCGGCGTTGCCCATGTTCTTGATCTTGGCCTCGTAGAGATGCGAGAGCTCGTGCTTCTCGGCCTGGGAGCGGAACTGCAGGCTGTCCACCAGTTCCAGGGCATCGCGCAGGCTGTAGCCGCTCTGGAACTTGTTGCGCACCTCGCCGAAGATCTCGCCGATCTTGTACTCGATGGTATCCGGCCCGCTGGCGCGCTCGCGAAAGCCCTGCAGATAGGGGAAGAGCTCGCGGTTGACGAAGTCCAGCAGGTCGTCACCGGTCAGAGCGCGGTCGCGATCCAGGTTACCGTCGCGATCACGGGGCGCCGCCCAGCTGGACCACTGGTAGGGCGTGTCGATGATGAAGTCGAAGGACTTGCCGGCCAGGGTGGCGTTGATGGCGCGGCTCTGCTCCAGGTCGTCCAGGTACTTGAGGAACAGCAGCCAGGAGGTCTGCTCGGTGTAGTCCAGCTCAGTGGCACAGCCGGCCTCTTTCCAGAGCACATCGTCGATATTCTTGAAGGTCTGCTCGAACATGGGGGTTCGCGGGTCCTAGCGATGAGAATCGTGGGGGCAATGCTACGCCGCAGCACCGGAAGGCGCCAATAGCGCTGCGAGGGACGATCACGGAGGTGAACGCCATTCACTCCGCCCGCCTCTTGGCTCCTTATTTTAATTTCGGCCCGAAATTAAAATAAGCGACCACACTATTTTAGCTTCCAGCGTCCCCGGTGGGGCTTACCGCGCCACGACATGTCGACGTGACCCTCCTCCCCATCACGCAGAAAGCCCGGCACGCGGGCCGGGCTTGCTACTTCCAGGGGCAGACGCCGACTCAGCCGAACCGGTCGTGGCCGTTATCAAGGAAGGGGTAGTCGGTGTAGCCGGCTTCGGCCCGCTTGGCGGCCGTGATAGGCTTTCCCCCATCGATACCAAGGAGCGCGCCATGACCGCCGCCGAGATGCTCGACCGCCTGGTGGGCTTCCCCACCGTCTCCCGGGATTCCAACCTCGACTTGATCGCCTTCGTGGAGGCCTTCCTCGACGAGCACGGCGTGCCGCACTGGCGGGTGGAGAGCGACGATGGCAAGAAGGCCAACCTGCTGGCGCGCATCGGCCCGGACGTGGCCGGCGGCGTGGTGCTCTCCGGCCATACCGACGTGGTGCCAGTGGACGGCCAGCCCTGGTCCACCGACCCCTTCGCACTGGTGGACAAGGGCGATGGTCGCCTCTACGGCCGCGGCACCTGCGACATGAAGGGCTTCATCGCCTGCGCCCTGGCCGAGGTGCCCCGCTGGGTCGAGCGCGACCTGCAGAAGCCGATCTGGCTGGCGCTCTCCTACGACGAGGAAGTCGGCTGCATCGGCGCGCCGCGCATGATCGAGCGGCTGATGGCCGAGCATCCGCTGCCCGCCGCGGTGATCGTCGGCGAGCCGACCCTGATGCACCCGGTGGTGGCCCACAAGGGCGCCACCAACCTGCGCACCACCGTGACCGGGCGCGCCAGCCACTCCAGCCAGGTCAACCAGGGGGTCTCGGCGATCCACGTGGCGGCCCGGCTGGTCACCTACATCGAGGAGGTGATGGCCGAGCTCAGGGCCGAGGGGCGCGTGGACGAGGCCTTCAACGTGGTGCACTCGAGCCTGCACGTGGGCAAGATCGCTGGCGGCACGGCGATCAACATCATGGCCCGGGAGTGCACCTTCGAGTGGGAGATCCGCCACCTGCCGTCGGACCGCGTCGAGGAGCTGCTGGGCCGGGTCAACGCCCGAGCCGCCGAGCTCGAGGCCGAGATGCAGCGCCGCGCCCCGGAGGCCTCCATCGTCACCGAGGCACTCAACGAGACGGTGCCGGCACTCGCCGACGACAACAATGCCGAGGTGCTCGCCCTGTGCCATGCGCTGCTCGGCGAGCGCCCCGCCGGCGCAGTGGCCTACGCCACCGAGGCGGGGCAGTTCCAGCGCCGCGGGCTGCCCACGGTGATCTGCGGGCCGGGCAGCATCGGCCAGGCCCACCAGCCCGACGAATATATCGAGCAGGAGCAGCTCGAGGCCGCCGCGCGCTTCATGACCGCGCTGGGCGAGCGGCTGCGCCGTGACTAGCCCCTACATCCGCTCGAACCCCCGCCGGCGCTCCCAGTCCGTCACGGCGCTGAAGAAGGCGTCGATCTCGATATCCGCCATGTTGAGGTAGTGCGCCACCACCTCGTCGCCGAAGGCCGCCCGGGCCAGCGAGCTGTCGGCGAACAGCTGGCGGGCCTCGAGGAGGTGGCTCGGCACTCGGGGCCCGTCGCCCAGGTAGGCGTTCCCCTGGCAGGGCGCCTCGAGGGTCAGTTCGCGCTCGATGCCGTCCAGCCCGGCGGCGATCATGGCCGCCAGCGCCAGGTAGGGGTTGACGTCGCCCCCCGGCACCCGGTTCTCGATGCGCAGCGCCGGTGCCTGGTGGCCCACCAGGCGCAGGGCGCAGGTGCGGTTGTCGCGCCCCCAGGCGATGCGGGTCGGGGCGAAGCTGCTGCTCGCGAAGCGCTTGTAGGAGTTGATATTGGGGGCGAAGAACAGCGTCAGCTCCCGCAGGTTGGCCAGCAGGCCGGCCACGAAGCGCTCGCCCAGGGTCGACAGGCGATCGCCCTCCGCCATCACCGGGCTGCCGTCCTCGGCGCGCAGGCTCATATGGATATGGCAGGAGCTGCCCTCCCGCTCGTTGAACTTGGCCATGTAGGTGACGGAGTAGCCCTCCTGGGCGGCGATCTCCTTGGCGCCATGCTTGTAGATCGCATGGTTGTCGGCCGCCTGCAGGGCGTCGGCATAGCGAAAGGTGATCTCATGCTGGCCGAAGTTGCACTCACCCTTGGATTCGAGGGGATTCAGGCCGGCGGCCCGCATCTCGTTGCGCAGGCGGCACATCAGGGGCTCCAGGTTGTCGGTATCGAGCAGCGAGTAGTCGACGTTGTAGCGCGTGGCCGGGGTCAGGTCGCGGTACCCCTTGTGCCAGGCCTCGGCGAAGCTCTCCCGGAAGAGGATGAACTCCAGCTCGGCGGCGGCCAGCGCGGTCAGGCCGAGCGCCTCGAGGCGCTCGATCTGACCGCGCAGGATCTGCCGGGGGGAGACCGCCACCGGGGCGTGGTCGGCCCAGGCCAGGTCGCACATCACCAGGGCGGACCCCGGGTGCCAGGGCAGGCGACGCAGGGTGTCCAGGTCCGGCACGAACAGGAAGTCGCCGTAGCCGGTGGCCCAGGAGCCGTGGCGATAGCCCTCCACGGTGTTCATGTCGATATCGGTGGCCAGCTGGTACAGGCAGCCTTCGGCCTCGCCCTGGGCCACGTCAGCCAGGAAATGCGCGATGGCCATGCGCTTGCCCTGCAGGCGCCCCTGCATGTCGGCCATGGCCACCACCACGGTATGCAGCTCGCCGCTCTGCATGCCATGACGAAGGTGCTCGAGTGTCAGCCGGCCCTGGCGGGGTGTGGCGGTCATGTGGCTCTCCTGTGGGTTCGCGTCTGGCCTGGGCCGCCGGGTCTGAGCGGGATGCTGAGCGGGTGGCCGTGTTCGGTGTCTGTCAACATAGATGACAGCGCCCGGGCGCGCGTCAACGCTGCCCCCGAGCCGGCGAGAGGTCGGCCGAGTGATCGGCAAGTGCGCGCCGCCGGAGGTTGCCAGCGCCGCCAAGGCTTCCTAGCTTGGATCTGGCAGGCACCAGCAGAGGAGCGACCCACCCCATGGCGGTACAACGGACGATTTCCCCCATCGATGGCAGCATCTACGCCGAGCGGGAGCTGGCCGACGAAGCCACCGTGGCCGCCGCGCTGCAGGCAGCGGCCGAGGCCCAGCGCGCCTGGCGCGAGGTTGCCCTCGAGGAGCGCGCGCGCTACTGCTTGGCGATGGTCGATGCCTTCGTGGCCCGTCGGGAGACGCTCGCCGAGGAGCTGACCTGGCAGATGGGCCGCCCCATCGCCGTGGCCGGGGGCGAGATCGACGGCTTCGCGGAACGGGCGCGCACCATGATCGCCCTGGCCGGGGAGGCGCTGGCGCCGATCCGCCTGGCCGACCGGCCCGGCGTCACCCGCTACATCACCCGGGAGCCCCTGGGCGTCTCCTTCGTGGTGGCGCCCTGGAACTACCCCTTCCTGACGGCGGTGAATGCCATCGTGCCGGCGATCATGGCGGGTAACGCGGTGCTCCTCCGCCACTCGGCCCAGACCCCGCTGTGCGCCGAGCGCATCCAGGAGGCCTTCGAGGCGGCGGGGCTGCCGCCGGGGGTCTTCCAGCACCTCCACCTCTCCCACGCGGCCACCGAGCGTCTGATCCGCGAGGGGGGCATCCAGCATGTCGCCTTCACCGGGTCGGTGGCGGGCGGCGGCATGGTGGAACGCAACGCGGCGGGGCGCTTCCTGGCCAGCGGGCTGGAGCTGGGCGGCAAGGATCCGGCCTATGCCCGGGCCGATGTGGACCTGGACGAGGCCGTGGCGGGCATCATGGATGGCGCCTTCTTCAATTCGGGGCAGAGCTGCTGCGGCATCGAGCGGGTCTACGTGCACCGGGCGATCCTTGCCCCCTTCGTCGAGCGCGCCGTGGCCTGGGTGCGCCAGCTGCGGCTGGGCAACCCCACCGACCCCGCCACCACCCTGGGGCCGCTGGTCAGGCCGGCCGCCGCCGATTTCGTGCGTCGCCAGGTCGAGGACGCGGTGGCGGCCGGTGCCCGGGCCTGGATCGACCCCCGCGACTACCCCCGTTCCCGGCCGGGCAGCGCCTACCTGGCGCCCCAGCTGCTCACCGAGGTGGACCACCGCATGCGCGTGATGACCGAGGAGAGCTTCGGCCCGGTCGTGGGCATCATGCCGGTGGACACCGACGAAGAGGCGATCGCCCTGATGAACGACAGCGACCTCGGCCTGACCGCCGCCGTGTTCACCCGCGACATCGCCGCCGGCGAAGCGATCGCCCGTCGCCTGGCGGCCGGCACGGTGTTCACCAATCGCTGCGACTACCTGGACCCGGAGCTGGCCTGGACCGGGGTCGGGCGCTCGGGGCGCGGTTGCTCGCTCTCCCGGCTGGGCTACGAGACGCTGACCCGGCCCAAATCCTTCCACCTCAAGCACTGAGGCCCCTGCCGCCGAGACGAGGTCTTCCATGAGCCAGGACATGCAGCGCTTCACCATGGGCTGGAACTATCCCGCCCCCATCCTGACCGGGGCAGGTCGCATCCGGCTGCTGCCCGAGCTGTGCCGGGAGCTGGGCATGACAGCGCCGCTGCTGATCACCGACCCGGGGCTGGCGAGGCTGCCGATGGTCGAGGGGATCGTCCATCAGGCGCAGCGCCAGGGCCTGGCGATGGCCGTGTTCAGCGACATCAAGGGCAATCCCACCGGCGATAACGTGCGGGCGGGGGTGCAGGCCTTCCGTCGCGGCGGCCACGACGGGGTCGTGGCCCTGGGCGGCGGCTCCGGGCTGGATGCCGCCAAGGCGGTGGCGCTGATGGCGCGCCAGCGCGACGGGCTGTCGCTGTGGGCCCTGGAGGACGTGGGCGACAACTGGCAGCAGGCCGATGCCGCCGCCATCCTGCCCTGCATCGCCGTCCCCACCACCGCGGGCACCGGCTCGGAGGTGGGCCGGGCCGCGGTGATCACCGACGAGCAGGCCCGGGTGAAGCGCCTCATCTTCCACCCCGGCATGATGCCGGATCGAGTGATCCTCGACCCCGAGCTGACGCTGGGGCTGCCCGCCCCCCTGACCGCGGCCACCGGCATGGACGCCCTCTCCCACTGCCTGGAGGCCTGGTGCTCGCCCCGCTATCACCCCATGGCCGAGGGGATCGCCGCCGAGGGCATGCGCCTGATCCGCGACTACCTGCCGCGGGCCTACGCCGACGGCGGCGATCGCGAGGCGCGGATGCAGATGCTGGTGGCCTCGCTGATGGGCGCCACCGCCTTCCAGCGCGGGCTGGGCGCCATGCACGCCCTCGCCCACCCGCTGGGCGCGCTCTACGACGCCCACCACGGCACCCTCAACGCGGTCCTGATGCCCTATGTGCTGCGCGTCAACCAGCCGGCGATCGGCGAGCCCATGGCGCGGCTGGCCCGCTATCTGGCGCTGCCGGAGCCGGGATTCGACGGCGTCCTGGGCTGGGTGCTCCAGCTGCGCCGCGACCTGCGGATCCCCCATACCCTGGCGGAGCTGGGCATCGATACCGCCCAGGCGGCGCGCGTGGGGCGCATGGCCGCGGCAGACCCCTCCTCGGCCACCAATCCCGTCCCCCTGTCGGCATCCGACTACCGCGAGCTGTTCGTGAACGCCTGCGAAGGCAGGCCGTGACGCCGGCCCGGCCGGCACCAGAAGAGGAGGCGGCCGATGCTGATCGGACTCCTGCAGTGTGACGACGTGGCGCCCGAACTGATCGGCCGCCACGGCAACTATCCGACGATGTTCCAGCGCCTGTTCCAGCGGGTGGACCCGGACGTGCGCTTCCGGGTCTGGCGCTGCCTGGATGGGGAGATACCGACCGACCCCGACGCCGTGGATGCCTGGATGACCACCGGCTCGAAGTTCGGCGTCAACGACGGCCACCCCTGGGTGGATGAGCTGGCCGCCTTTATCCGCCTGCTGTGGCGGCACGGCAAGCCGCTGGTGGGGATCTGCTTCGGCCACCAGCTGATCGCCAGGGCGCTGGGCGGGGCGGTGGAGAAGAGCGCCAGGGGGTGGGGAGTGGGCATCTCCTTCAATCGCGTCGGCGAGCGCGCCGAGTGGATGAGGCCCTGGCAGGAGGCGCTCGACCTGGTGGTCAGCCATCAGGATCAGGTGGTGACGCTTCCCGAGGGGGCCAGGGTCCTGGCGGGCAGCCCCTTCTGCCCGGCCTACCTGATGCAGATCGGCGATCACTTCCTGGGGGTGCAGGGCCATCCGGAGTTCGCCAGGCCCTATTCCGCCGACCTGATGGCGCTGCGCCGTGCCGCCATCGGCGAGGAGCGGGTGCGCGAAGGGCTGGCGTCACTCGCCGCCGCAGCGGACGACGAGCTGATGGCGCGCTGGATACTGAACTTCATCCACCACGCCAGGTCGCGCCCCCCCGAGTGAGGCCGCGCATTCTGGTCAATGCCGCTCGCCCACCGGCGGCGCGGGTTCGCCGCGCTCGATGCTCCGTTCCGCGGCGGCATCGCGCAGGCGCCGGGTATCCGGCGCGCCTTCGGCGACCTTGCGGCGCTGCCGGTAGAGGTCGCGCAGGCTGCTGATCAGCATGGCGGCGACGATCAGGCCGCCGCCCACGAAGGCCAGCGCCGCCGGCACCTCGCCGACCCACCACCA
>NZ_CP071922.1:1408058-1411923 GCF_017584085.1 Halomonas sp. BM-2019 | reverse complement strand
CAGCTCCACCACGGAGAAGGAGGGGCGGATATCGATGCGGCCAATGCGCGAGCCTTCGATGCCGCCCTCGTTGGCGAGCGCCCCGACCAGCTGGCCGGGCTTGACGCCGTCCTTGTGGCCCACGGAGACGCGGTAGCGGGTCATGCCCTCGCGGGGACCGCGATCGCGGGGGCCACCCTCGCGGCGCATCGGCTTGCCGTCGCGGGGCGCGCGCTCCTTGCGCGGCGCCTGCAGGCGGCCGATGGGGGCCTCGTCGGCACGGGCCAGGCGGGCGAAGGCGCAGGCCAGCTCGATGGGGTCGTGGCCCTCCTCGACCAGGCGCTCCACCAGGGCGCGCTGCTCCTCGGCGCCGGCGGTCAGGGCGGCGATCACCTTCTGGTGGAAGACCTCGTCGCGGTGGGCGCGGATGGCGGCTTCATCGGGCACCTCCATCTCGCTCATCTTCTGGCCGGTGGCCTGCTCGATCCAGCCCACCTTGCGGCCTTCGCGGAAGCCCACGAAGGTGATGGAGACCCCGGTACGCCCGGCGCGGCCGGTGCGGCCGATGCGGTGGGTGTAGGCCTCGGAGTCCTGGGGCAGGTCGTAGTTGAAGACATGGGTGATGCGCGGCACGTCGAGGCCGCGGGCGGCCACGTCGGTGGCGATCAGCACGTCGACCTTGCCGCGCTTGAGGCGCTGGATGGTGCGCTCGCGCAGGCTCTGGTCCAGGTCGCCGGAGAGGCTTGCCACGTTGACACCGCGGGCGGAGAGCTGCTCCATCAGGGTGGTGCAGGCGGCCCGGGTGCGCACGAAGACGATGGCGGCGTCCACCGGCTCGACCTCGAGAATGCGCGACAGCGCCTCCAGCTTGGCACCGCCGTCGACGCGCACCAGGCGCTGCTCGATGTTCTCGCCGGTGGTGGTGCGTGACTCGATGGCCACCTTCACCGGGTCGACCAGGTAGCGGTTGACGATGCGCTCGATCTCGCTCGGCAGGGTGGCCGAGAAGAACACCCGCTGGGCCTCCTTGGGGGTGTCGGCGACGACGCGCTTGACGTCATCGATGAAGCCCATGCGCAGCATCTCGTCGGCCTCGTCCAGCACCAGGGCTGAGAGCCCGTCGAGCTTGAGGCTGCCGCGATCCAGGTGATCGATGACCCGGCCCGGGGTGCCCACCACCACCTGGGCGCCGCGCTTCAGGGCGCCCAGCTGCTCGCGATACTCCTGGCCGCCGCACAGGGTGGCGACTTCCAGGCCCTGGAGGTTCTGGCCGTACTTGCTGAAGGAGACGGCCACCTGCTGGGCCAGCTCGCGGGTCGGCGCCAGCACCAGCACCTGGGGCTCGCGACGGGTCAGCTCGAGACGGGAGAGCAGCGGCAGGGCGAAGGCGGCGGTCTTGCCGGTGCCGGTCTGGGCCTGGCCCAGCATGTCACGCCCTTCCAGCAGGGCCGGAATGGTCTGGATCTGGATCGGAGAGGGAGTCTCGTAGCCCAGGGTCTCGACGGCAGACAGAACGGCGGGCAGCAGAGCGAGGTCGCCGAAGCTCGGCGAGGCGACAGAAGTCGGGGTCATCAATCACACCTTGGTAGGCCGGCCTTGCCGGCAGAAATTCAGTGGCGTCCCTGACGCGTGCAATACGGTCAGGCGCGCTAGGCCCTTGGGGGGGCAGCACGGGACATCGGAGTCGGGGACGCCGGTCGCACCTGGCATCGGATCCCTGCCATCTGAGATGGCGACCAGGATCCCTGTGGCGACCGTCTGCGCCGATCTCGCCCATTTGGCGGGATCTCGGTGGCGCTCCATCTACACAATTCGAACGCGTGGGGCCCAGCGTCGTGTCACTGGTGCCTGGCGTTGCGGCGCGCATCCTGTGCTCGGCCGGTAACCGGAAGCGATGGCGTCGTACATGATGGTGGGGTCAGCACATGCGAGGAAGGCGCATGCTACCATCGCGTCCTGCGCCTGGCCAGCCCTTTCGCCGGCCCGGCCCCTCAATTATGCCCCGGGAGACTCCCCATGCCGACGCTCTGGGTCGACGCCGACGCCTGCCCCAAGGTGGCGCGCGAGATCATCGTGCGCGCCGCCGAACGCACCGCCACCCCGGCCTGGTTCGTGGCCAACCATGCGGTGCCGCTGCCCCGGTCGAAGTGGGTGAAGGCACTCGCGGTCAGCCACGGCTTCGATGCCGCGGACAACGAGATCGTCGAGCGCCTCCAGGCGGGGGATCTCCTGATCACCTCGGACCTGCCGCTGGCCCTGGCCGCCATCGAACGCGGGGCGAAGGTGATGACCACCCGCGGCGAGGCATTGAATGAGAACAATATCCGCGCCCGGGTGCAGATGAGGGACTTCATGGAGACGATGCGCGCCAGCGGCGAGCATACCGGCGGGCCCAAGGGCTACGCCGACGCCGACCGCCGCGAGTTCGCCAATGCGCTGGATCGCTGGTTGGCGAAACAGCGCTGAATGACGACACTCTGCCCAGGGAGCCCTCCCTTGCGGCATGCAATCGCAGCGGTTCCGGCGGCAGGCCTGCCTCAACCACCCGAGTGTTCGGCAGCCGGCCGCCCGGTACTCTGGCGCACGATCAGCTGGGTGCTCAGCGTCTGGCGCCTCACCGCCGATTCGCCGCGCAACAGGCTCAGCAGCAGGCGCATCGCCTCTCGTCCGATCTCGTTGCGCGGCTGGCTGATGGTGGTCAGCTCCGGCTCGCAGTACTCGCTCAAGCCGATGTTGTCGAAGCCCACCACCGAGAGCCGCTCGGGCACCGCGATGCCGAGTTGACGCGCCGCCTTGAGCACGCCGATGGCCATCTCGTCGCTGTGGCAGAAGATCGCCGTGGGGCGCGTCACGGGCGACTCGAGCAGGGCCAGGCCCTGCTGGTAGCCGGAGCGGAAGCCGAAGTCCCCCTCCAGGATGCGCGCCTCGCCGGACAGGCCATGGACAGTGAGGGTGTCGCGATAGCCCCGCACCCGTTCGACGCAGATGGGGTTGGCGGCAGGGCCGCTGAGCGTGGCGATGCGCCGATGCCCCAGCGAGGCCAGGTAGTCGATGGCATGACAGGCGGCCTGGTGATTGTCGATGGCGATGGTGGGCAGGTCGAGATCGGCGAAGAACTCACAGGCCATCACCAGCGGGAAGTCCGTCCGGCCATCGGCCTGCCGGACCAGGGCCCTGGGCACCTCGGCGGTCAACAGCAGGATGCCGTCGGCCTGGTTGGTCGACAGCAGGCCGAAGTAGGCCTCCGCCCGCGCCGGGTCGTGCTCGCAGTCGCCGATCAGCACCAGGTAGCCCGCCCTGTGGGCCTCCTCCTCCATGCCGTTGATGATCTCGGAGAAGAAGGGGTTGGAGATGTCGGGCAGCAGGGCGACGATGGTCTTCGACTCGGCACGCCGCAGGTTGCGTGCCGCCACGTTGGGGGCGTAGCCGACCTCGGCGATGGCCCGGGTCACGCGCTCGCGGGTCGCCTCGCTGACCTTCTCGGGGCTGGCCAGGGCACGGGACACCGTCGCCGTGGAGCAGCCCGCGGCCCTGGCGACGTCCTTGATGGTGGGCATGGAGTAGTTTCGCCTGCCGGATACCTTGGCTCGTAGCATATCGCGGTTGTCCTGATGGAGGTAACGCCCCGGGAATCGGCCGACGATCGTGGCCCTTGACCCCGCGCGATGCCCTCTGCTGCAATGTAATCCATTACATCACAGGCGACATGCGCGGGCGGGACTAGGTCCGGCCCGGACGACCAGACCCACGAGATTCACGATGCAGACCATCAAGGGAGCGGCGCTCTTCCTGGCCCAGTACGACTTCGACCGCTGGGCGGTGAGCGAGTGAGAGTGCCCTGTTGGGACACGTCCGATCCCCCTCACCAGAATAAGGAGCCAGCCAT
>NZ_CP071922.1:1393149-1407958 GCF_017584085.1 Halomonas sp. BM-2019 | reverse complement strand
GAGGTCGGGCGCGGCGTGCGCCTGCCCGGGGGCCATCCGGAGGGCTATCTCGAGGCCTTCGCCAACCTCTACCAGGCGCTCGCCGACGGCCTGGTCGATGGCTTGGCCGAGGGTGCAGGCCCCGCCTGGCTGCCCGGCATCGCCGATGGCGTCGACGGCATGCGCTTCATCGCCGGGGCGATCGCCTCCAGCCAGTCGGACGGCGCCTGGACGACCCTGCATGACGGCGGCCGCGACTCCGTTCCAGCAGGATAGGGAGGCGCGGCCGTCGTCGTTTCGGAAGTGCTCAGCCCTTCTCGCGAATGCCCTTGCCCGGCAGCCGCTCGCGGTCGTGGGGCCGCTCGAGCTCCAGCAGCGGCCCCCTGGGCACGATGCGGGTCGGGTTGATGGAGTCGTGGCTGTAGTAGTAGTGGCGCTTGATATGGTCGAAGTCCACCGTCTCGGCAACGCCCGGCCACTGGTAGAGTTCGCGCAGGTAGTTCGCGAGGTTGGGGTAGTCCTCGATGCGCCGCAGGTTGCACTTGAAGTGGCCATGGTAGACGGCGTCGAAGCGGATCAGGGTGGTGAACAGGCGGATATCGGCCTCGGTCAGCCACTCCCCGGCCAGGTAGCGGTGCTCGGCGAGACGTGCCTCCATGCGGTCGAGTGCCTCGAAGAGCGCCACCACGTGCTTCTCATACACCTGCTGTTCGGTGGCGAAGCCCGACTTGTAGACCCCGTTGTTGATGTGGTCGTAGACGTCGGCGTTGATGGCGTCGATGGTCTCGCGCAGCTCCGCCGGGTAGAAGTCGAGGCGGTTGCCGGTGAGCTCGTCGAAGGCGTCGTTGAACATGCGCAGCAGCTCGGCGGACTCGTTGTTGACGATGCGCCCGCCCCGCTTGTCCCACAGCGCCGGCACGGTGACGCGTCCGGTGTAGTGCGGGTCGGTGAGGGTGTAGAGCTCGCGGTGGAAGTCAACGCCGTTGACCGGGTCGCCGCTCGAGCCCTCCGACTCCTCGTAGGTCCAGCCCTGGCCGAGCATCAGCGGGCTGACATGCGACAGGCCGATCAGGCCCTCGAGCCCCTTGAGCTTGCGCAGGATCAGGGTGCGGTGTGCCCAGGGACAGGCCAGCGAGACATAGAGGTGGTAGCGCCCCGCCTCCGCCGGCAGCCCCGGCTGGCCGTCGGGCCCCTGTTCGCCGCCGCGGGTCACCCAGTCGCGCAGCTTCGCGGACTCGCGCACGAACTCGCCGCCGTGCTTGTCGGTGTCGTACCACTGGTCGTGCCAGGTGCCGTCGATCAACAGGCCCATGGGCCACCTCCTGCGTCATGATAAGGAACTGGCCCCCAGCCTAATACGAATCCATCGACGCTCAAGCGCATGTTTTGGGCTCATTCGTTCGATGTTATCGAATCCTCGGATCGCGGGCAGGCCGACACCTCGCGCTTGAGGGCCGCCGCCATGGCACAGGTCGCCGGGCCGGCGCGATCCCGATCACGATGGATCAGCTGCACCGGAATCTCGCGAACGCCGCCGGCGGTGAGCGGCAGCGGCTTGAGCCGCCCCGCCGCCAGCGCGCCCTGGATGCGCGTCTCCGGCAGCCAGGCGAAGCCCAGGCCGCGCTCCAGCATGTCGATGGAACTGTTGAGGTGGCTCAGGGTCCAGCGCTGCTCCGCCTTTAGCCAGCCGGAGTCCATGGACTGGCGCTGGGCGGAGTCGCGCACCACCAGTTGGCGGTGCTGCACCAGGTCGCGCAGGTCGAGGGGGCGCTCGAGCCGGTGCAGGGCATGCTCAGGATGGGCCACGGCGATGAAGCGTACGGTAACCAGCGGCTCACCGAGGAAACCCTGGGCCGAGAGACCCGAGACCACCAGGTCGGCACTACCGTCATAGAGCATCTCGATGCCGCCATTGAGCACCGTCTCGTGAAGCTGGATCCGCACATGGGGGTAGGCCTCGGAGAAGGCCTCCAGTGCGCACGCCAGGGCGTCCGGCGGAAAGACCTGGTCCACGGCGAGTACCACCTCCGCCTCCAGCCCCTCGGCCAGCCGGCCGGCCACGTCCTCCAGGGCCGCGGCGCTCTCGATCAGCTGGCGGGCGCGACGCAGCAGCAGCTCGCCGGCCTCGGTCAGCCTCACCTGGCGCCCGACGGGCTCCAGCACCTGGACACCGAGCAGCTCCTCGAGCTTGTGCACCGCATGATTGAGGGTAGAGGGGCTCTTGTGGATCGCCTCGGCGGCACGGGCGAAGCCGCCGTGGTCGACCACCGCGGCCAACATCTTCCACTGAGCCAGGGTGACACGTGACATTTCGACATCCTCGAATGGACCAAGCGAAACTATGCGCTTAAGTTTCGAAAAAACCGTCCTAGAATGCCAGTCATCTGCCCACCACTGCCAGAGGTTCGTGCCATGACAGCCCCCACCCTTCGCCAGGTCGAGCGCCTGCAGCGCAGCCAGCCGAGCCAGGACGGCGACGGCGTCAAGATCCAGCGCATCCACGACTTCGGCGGCGGCCTGGACCCCTTCCTGATGCTCGACGAGCTGGGCTCCGACCGCCCGGATGACTACCTGGGCGGCTTCCCGCCCCATCCCCATCGCGGTATCCAGACCCTGACCTACGTGATCCACGGCGGCCTGACCCACGAGGACCATCTGGGCCACTCGAGCACCATCCGCGCCGGCGACGCCCAGTGGATGCACACCGGCCGCGGCATCATCCACTCCGAGATGCCGCTCACCGACAGCCAGGGCCTGCACGGCTTCCAGCTGTGGCTCAACCTGGCGGCCAGCGAGAAGCTGAGCCCCGCGGACTATCGCGACGTGCGCGGCAGCGAGATGCCGCGGCTCTCCGGCGGCGGTGCCGAGCTGATCGCCCTGGGCGGGCGCTGGGCCCGCAACGACGGTGAGGCCGTGAATGGGCCGCTGGATGCCCTGGCCGGCGACGGCGGCGTGGCCCATTTGCGCCTGGAAGCGGGTGGCGGCATCACCCTGCAGGCGGATGCCGCCACCCTGCTGGCCTATGTGTTCGAGGGCGAGATCGAGGTGGGCGATGGCGCGGTGCCGGCGGGCCACCTGGCCCGGCTCGGCGCCGGTGAGCACCTGGCGCTCGCCAGCACAACGGGCGGCCAGGCACTGCTGCTCTACGGCACGCCCCACCGCGAGCCGATCGCCCACTACGGCCCCTTCGTGATGAACAGCCAGGCGGAACTCGAGCAGGCCCTACGCGACTACCGTGACGGCACCTTCACCGGGTGACCCCTCGTTATCCAGGGCGCCCCCACTTTTTCCGTCGGACGGGGTTGATTTTCGGCCTCGCCCGAGCTTAAATAACATTTAACAACATTTGGTAACAGAATTATCCATCAGGCTCTCCGCTCCTGGATTTCCCGGCGCGGGAAGCCGGCTGTGCGTTTATACAGCCTAGGCAGAACTGGCATCATGGGGTATGGTTCCGGAGCCATTTTATTTTTTTCTCAAGTCACTGGCCCTTACCCATGCTGCGAATCCTCCATTCGCTGCCCCGCACACATAAGCTGTTACTGTTACCAGTCGCCACCATGGTGACGGTGCTGGGCGCACAGAAGATTGTCACGACCTATCAGGATGTCCAGCGCGAACACCAGACGCTCGACACCGTGATCGTTCCCCTCGAGGCCGATGCCCATCCCGGCCTCCCCTCGCTCAGCTTCCAGCGCAGTCCCGTCGGCGACGCCATCGAGAGGGCCAGCCAGGCCCTCGACGCCACCCGGACCCACGTTCCCCTGGCCAAGCTCACCGCCTCCGAAGTGCTGGACCTCGAGCTGATCGAGAGCGCCAGCGCCAGCGCCGCGGCCGATGCCCAGGTGCCGCTGGCCCTGGCGCGCCCGGCCGAGAGCGAAACCGCGGCGCCGTCCGCCGAGCGACTGGACCTCGATCAGGGCGCCATTCACATGGCGGTGGTGGTCGGCACCATCGGCAGCGGCATGCTGGACCATGACGGCAGTCTGGTTGCCGACGCCACCTCCTACGAGGAGATTCCCGACGAGGAGCTGGTGCTCTTCGACGAGGGACCCATCGTCCTGGAGAAGGAGATCGCCGCCACCGAGCCCTTCGTGCCGGAGTGGGAGACCTATACCGTCCAGCGCGGCGACACCTTCGCGGTGATGGCCCAGAACCGCCTGGGCCTGGGCTACCGCGAGGTGCTGCGCCTGCTCGACGAGATGCCCGACCAGAGCGCCCTGACCCGCTGGCGGGCCGGCAACAGCTTCGAATACAAGCTCGACGAGGACGGCAGGCTGCTGGCCCTGCGCATGATGCGCAACGCCCGCACCGGCTTCCTGGTGGAGCGCGACGAGGACGGCTTCGAGGTGGCCAGCATCAAGCGCGCCGGCGAGGCCACCCAGCGGCTGTTCGCCGGTACCGTCAGCGGCAGCTTCGCCCGCTCGGCCCAGGCCACCGGCCTATCCAGCGCCGAGGTCACCCAGCTGACCAGCGTGCTGGGCAAGAAACTCGATTTTCGCCGCGACACCCGTCGCGGCGACCGTTTCCAGGTGCTGGTCGAGTCCGATGTCGTCGACGGCTCCAGCTTCGATCCCCGCGTGCTCGCCGTGAAGTACGAGGGGGAGCGCCTGGACCTGACCCTGGTACGCAACAGCGCCGACAACAACTTCTACACCCCCGATGGCGAGAGCCTCGACCCGGCCTTCGAGCGCCACCCCTTCGAGGGCAACTACCGGATGAGCTCGGCCTTCAACCCGCGGCGCAAGCACCCGGTCACCGGCCGCGTCAGCCCCCATCGCGGTACCGACTGGGCCATGCCCATCGGCACCCCGATCATCGCCCCGGCCGACGGCCGCGTGGAGAAGGTGGCCAATCACCCGGTCGCCGGACGCTACGTCGTCATCCGCCACGACAACGGCTACCAGACCCGCTACCTGCATCTCTCCCGGCCGCTGGTCAGCCGCGGCGATCGGGTCGAGATGGGCGAGCGCATCGCGCTCTCCGGCAACACCGGCCGCAGCACCGGCCCCCACCTGCACTACGAGGTGCTGGTCAACAACAGCCAGGTCAACCCGATGACCGTGGACCTTCCGGAGAACAAGAGCCTCACCGGCGAGAGGCTGATGGCCTTCCAGCGCCAGGCCGAGCCGCTGCTGGCCGCCCTGGAGAGCGGCGAGACCGGCCCGGTGGTGGCCCAGTCCCGTCGCGACGAGAGCGACGACGAGGGCTGACCCCGGCCTGCCCGACGCTCCCGCCTGCGCCCCGCCCCGAGCGGGGCGCGGCGGTTGATGCCCCGCCCCTCGCCTCGCCCCTCGCCACGGAGAGCCCCGGTGTCCTCGCCCCATCTGCGCCGCGCCCAGCCCGCGCCCCCGCCCGAAAGCCGCCTGGGCGCCTTCTTCAGCGTGTTTCGCTACAGCCGTCGGGCGCTGGAGCTGGTGTGGCAGACCTCGCGACCGCTCACGGTGGGCCTGGCGCTCTGCACCCTGGTGGCGGGCGTGCTGCCGGCGGTGGCGGCCTGGATCGGCCAACTGATCGTCGACTCGGTGGTCGAGGCCATGGCCCACCACCGCGAGACCGGCGAGGCCCTGACCCTCGCGAGCGCCTGGCCGGTACTGCGCTTCGTGCTGGCCGAGGCCGGGGTGATCGCCGCCATCGCCATGGCCCAGCGCGGGCTCTCCGCCCAGCAGTCGCTGCTGCGCGCCCTGCTCGGCCAGAAGGTCAACGTGATGATCCTCGAGAAGGCCGGCACCCTGTCGCTCGCCCAGTTCGAGGACTCGGAGTTCTACGACAAGCTGACCCGGGCCCGCCGCGAGGCCTCGATCCGCCCCCTGGGGCTGGTCAACAAGACCTTCGGCCTGGCCCAGAACGGCATCTCGCTGGTCAGCTTCGGCTTCCTGCTGGTGCAGTTCTCCCCCTGGGCGCTGTTGATCCTGGCCGCGGGCGCCCTGCCGGTGTTTCTCTCCGAGGCCAAGTTCTCCGGCGACGCCTTCCGGCTGTTCCGCTGGCGCTCGCCCCAGACCCGCATGCAGATGTACCTGGAGACGGTGCTGGCCCGGGAGGACAGCATCAAGGAGGTCAAGCTGTTCGGGCTGGAGCCGCTGCTGCTGGAGCGCTACCGGCGGATCTTCGACACCCTCTACGGCGAGGATCGCCGGCTGACCATCCGCCGCGAGACCTGGGGCTTCGGCCTCGGCCTGCTCGGCACCCTGGCCTTCTACGGCGCCTACGCCTGGGTGGTGGTGGAGACGGTGAGCGGGCAGCTGACCCTGGGCGAGATGACCATGTACCTGATGGTCTTCAAGCAGGGCCAGGCGGCGCTCTCGGCGAGCCTCACCGCGATCAGCGGCATGTACGAGGACAACCTCTACCTCTCCAACCTCTACGAGTACCTGGAGCAGCCGGTGGCGCCCCAGGCCGGCACCCTGACCGAGGGCGCCCACCCCGGCGACGGCATCCGCTTCGAGAAGGTCGGCTTCACCTACCCCGGCGCCGACACCCCGGCGCTCTCCGGCATCTCGCTGCACCTGCGCCCCGGCGAAAGCCTGGCGCTGGTGGGCGCCAACGGTTCCGGCAAGACCACCCTGATCAAGCTGCTCACCCGTCTCTATGAGCCGGATGAGGGGCGCATCCTGCTCGACGGCAGCGACCTGCGCGAGTGGAAGGTGCAGGCCCTGCGCCGGCGCATCGGGGTGATCTTCCAGGACTTCGTGCGCTACCAGCTCAAGGTGGGCGAGAACCTGGGCGCCGGGGACGTGGCGGCCTTCGAGGATGAGGCACGCTGGCAGGAGGCGGCGCGCCGGGGGCTGGCCGACGACTTCATCGCCACCATGCCCGGCGGCTACCACACCCAGCTGGGGCGCTGGTTCAAGGGCGGCCAGGAGCTCTCCGGCGGCCAGTGGCAGAAGATCGCCCTGTCGCGGGCCTACATGCGCGAGAGCGCCGACATCCTGGTGCTCGATGAGCCCACCGCGGCCATGGACGCCGCCGCCGAGGCGGCGGTGTTCGCCGACTTCCGCGAACACAGCCGGGACAAGATGACCATCCTGATCTCCCACCGCTTCTCCACGGTGCGCGCCGCCGACCAGATATTCGTCATCGACGGCGGCACCATCCTCGAGCAGGGCGACCACGCGAGCCTGATGGCCGCCAACGGCCGCTATGCCAGGCTCTTCCGGCTGCAGGCCAAGGGGTACACCTGACACTCAGCTCAGTTCTTCGGCGGCTTGCTCCTGCGGAGCCTGACCGCCAGGTGGACGAGCGATACGCGAACCTCACCCCTGGGTGTGACCCAGACCGACCCGGTTTCGGCCATCGGCTTTCGCCCCGTAGAGCGCCTCGTCGGCGGCCTTGAGAAGTGTTTCGGGCGATAGCTGTGAAGGATCATCGAACTGGTCGCTGCCAGCGATTCCGAAGCTTGCGGTTGCCCGGACGCGGCTCCGGCCTTGCGAGAGAGGCGTCGCCGCAATCGCTTCACGCAGTCGCTCCGCGATCGCCAGGGCTCCGTTGGCAGGGGTGTTGCGGAGGATGATGGCGAACTCCTCGCCGCCGTAGCGGCAGACGATATCGCTGTCACGGGATAGCCGACCGAGAATTTCCGCAATGCGCTGGATCACCAGGTCGCCGAAGGGGTGTCCATGCCTATCGTTGATCGACTTGAAGTGATCGATATCAAGCATGATCAGAGAAACGGGGCTACCCTGGCGCGCCATATGCGATAGCTCGGCCGCCAACCGATTGTCGAGATAACCGCGATTCCAGAGGCCGGTCAAGACGTCGATCTGCGCCTTGGTGGTCAGTAGATCCTGGTAGCGCTTCGTGCGCAGGGCAGATCTGACCCGAGCCTTGAGCTCGATGGCATCGAAGGGCTTGGTCACATAATCCACGGCCCCCAGCTCGAAGGCCTGGACCTTCGTTTCCACATCGATCGTGCCGGTCAGAAAGATGACCGGTAAATCGGATAGCATCGGGTCTTCCAGAAGCTGTCGACAGAGTGTCATGCCATCGACTCCCGGCATCTCGAGGTCGAGCAGTATCAGGTCGGGGCGATGCTGCAGGGCAAGCCCGAGGCCTTCTTCGGCGTTGTGAGCATGCAGCAGCCTGACGCCTTCCGAGCGGAGCCGGGCACTGACGAGCTGGTGAATATCAGCCGAATCGTCGACGACCAGCACAGACTGCGGCACTCCTTCATTCATGGGAGGGCGCTCCCTGCCGGCCAGGACGAACACGAGCGCAGGTGGCTGCCAGGCGCTGAACCGCGTCGAACACCTCACTGACCCGGTTCGCGTGTCGTGCGGCGCTTTCCAGTGCCTGGGCATCACGGCTCACGGGCATGAAGCCATAACCGCCCGCGGCGCCCTTGATCTGATGCGCGAGGCGTCCGATGCGCTCCAGATCACCGTCGTCCATGGCCAGGCGAATCTCCTGGACCTGCAACGCTAGCCGCCCGACATAACCGGCGACGAGTGTCTCCATGTCCGGGTCGTCGGCAAAGCTGCTGTAGAGCGGGTCGGCGTTCTCCCCCGACTCGCCGCTGCCCGGCAGCCTCTCGGTCGTGATGGGGTTCGGGCCAGCGACCCGGTCGCGTTTCAGATAGGATTCCACAGCAGCCAGCAACACGGGACGATCGATCGGCTTGCTGAGGTAATCGTCGCAGCCAGCCAGGAGACAGCGCTCGCGCTCACCCGGCATGGCGTGTGCGGTCAGGGCAATGACCGGCCCCGCATACCCCTTGGCCCGGAGCTTGGCGGTGGCGCCATAGCCATCCAGCCTGGGCATCTGCATGTCCATGAGAATCACGTCGAAGGGCGCCTCGGCCTCGTGGGACGCCAGGGCCTGCGTGACCGCAGACTGGCCATTGTCGGCGATCTCGACCTCGAGGCCCTGGCGGCGCAGAATCGTCGAGAGCAGCAGCTGATTGTCGAGACCGTCCTCTGCCAGCAGAATGCGACCGCACAGCTGCCGGGTGTCACCAGGGGGCCCCGTCTCGACGTCGAGTGTGCTGCTCGACTCGTCATACTCAGCGACCCTCTCCGCCCGTGCGTCGATCGGCTGATGCAGCCTCAGGGTAAAGGTACTCCCCTCGGCCGGTGTACTGCTCACCCGGACCTCGCCTCCCAACGCCTCGGCCAGCGACCGACAGATAGCGAGACCCAGGCCAGTCCCCCCATAGAGTCGAGTGGTAGAGGCATTCGCCTGGGAGAATGGCTGGAAGAGCCCTTCGATCTCGGCGCGGCTCAGGCCGATGCCGGTATCGCTGACCGCCAGCTCCACGCATGACGCCTCCGTGCCCGCATCAAGGCAGCGCGCCGTCAGCTTGACCCCACCCGCTTGGGTAAACTTGATCGCATTGCCGAGCAGGTTGAGCAGGATCTGCCGCACCCGCATGGGGTCGCTCTCGATTCGCGCCGGTATGGGCGTCTCGTAGGCGACGTCGAACGTCAGGCCCTTCTCGTAGGCACGGACCCGCATCACGGAGGCGACTTCATGCAACACCTGGGACAACGAGACATCCACCGACTCGACATTGAGCTGGTTGGCATTGATCTTGGAAATATCGAGCACATCGTTGATCAGGGCGAGCAGATGCTCCCCGTTGCGACGGACGGCCTGTACATAGTTGAGCCGATCGCTTTCACTCAGCGAGGGCGCCAGCAACAGGTCCGTGAAGCCCAGCACGGCGGTCAAGGGGGTCCGGATCTCGTGACTCATGTTGGCAAGGAAATCGCTTTTGACGCGCGCGGTTTCCTCCGCGCTCTCACGCGCACGCCGCAATTCCCGCTCCAGCGCCTTGGTTTCGGTGATGTCATGGAACACCACGACGGCACCGATCTGCCGGTCATCCTCGCCCCACAGGGGCCTGCCGCTCGCTGAAATATGGCGATCGCCCGCCCGTTCGGGGAGCCGGATCACCAGTTCGGCCCGATCCACCGGTTCGCCTCGCAGCGATCGGCTAAGGGGCAACTCCTCCGATGGGTAAGGCGTCTTTCCATCCGCCTGGAAGAGGCCGTATGCCTCGCTCCAGGAGCCAGGCCCCTCGTCCACCGGTCCTTGCCCCAGCAGATTCCGGGCGGCCGTGTTGAAGATCAGGAAACGGCCCGTCATGTCGGCCACGATGACGCCCTCGACCATCGACTCCAGCACGGTGCGGAGCACCGCTTGCTCCCGAAGCGCCTCGAAGCTGTCTGGTGTCGAACCATCGCGTTGGAAGAGCGTCCGCAGCTCGGCCTCGAGCATCACAATATCGTCCTGCAATCCTGCGAGCGTCCCTGTGGCTGCCCCTTCCTCAAGCGGTGCTTCATGCAGCCAGCGCTGAATGCGTCGCCGTAGATCGACAATCCTGGCATCCGGTGTCATCACCACCTCCGCTCTCGGTGCGAAGCGTTCGAGACGCTCAATCTACCAGTGGCCATCCTGCCATCCGGGATGCCGTCGTTGCCACTCCCCCGCCATTGCCGGTGGCCGTGACAAGGCGACCGTTCCAACGCCAGGCGCTTGACGCGGCAGTGCAGCCGGACCGCCAGGCGCTGTCGAGCATGCTCCTGGCCCTTCACGCAGGCTCCTAGAACGCCGGCGGGCGATCCAGGGCGCGCAGCAGCGCCTCGTCGCGCGCGTAGATATCGGGGCGGAAGGCAAGCTGGCCATCCTCGTCGGGGTGCACCGTCCAGTAGTGCAGGATCACCGGCATGCGTCGCGCCAGCGACACATTGCGGGTCTGGCCGCTGGCGATCAAGGCGCGCACATCGTGACCGCTGCCGGTGTCGTCGTAGAGGAGCTGGGCCAACTCCAGCACCCCCTGCACGCGGATACAGCCGGAGCTGAAGGCGCGCTGCTCCCGGGCGAAGAGACCCTGGGCCGGGGTGTCGTGCAGGTAGACCAGGTGGTCGTTGGGGAAGCGGATGGCGATCTGGCCGAGGGCATTCTGGGGTCCTGGCGCCTGGCGCAGCATGATGTTGCCGGGGTTGTCCCAGTTCACTTCCCAGGGGTCGAGGGGCCGGCCGGAGGGGCTCAGCACCTGGATCCGCTCGCGCCACAGGTAGCCGAGGTCGCGACGCACCTGAGGCAGCACGTCCTCGCGCAGGATGGTGGGCGGGATGGTCCAGGTGGGGTTGAGGGTCATGTGGGTGATCTCGGAGCGCAGCGACGGGGTGCGCCGGTAGGGGCGCCCCACCACGATCCGCGAGCGCCAGATCTCGCCATTGGGGCGGAAATAGCTGAGCCGGTAGCCGGCGATGTCCACCAGCACGAAGGCCTCCGGCAGCCCGTGCAGCAGCCAGCGGGCCCGCTCCAGGTTGAGGCGGATCTGGTCGATGCGCGTCTCCACCGGCACGTTCAGCGCCGCCCGGGTCTGGGGACCGACGATGCCGTCCACCTCCAGCAGGTGGCGGCGCTGGAAGCGCCTCACCGCCGCTTCCAGGGTGGCATCGTAGCGCCGCGGGTCGGGTGTTTCGAGGTCGGCGCCGGGAAAGGCCCGGGGGTCGGCGGCCATCACCTCCAGTTCGCCCTCCATGGCCAGTCGGCTGCGCAGCAGCCCCACGGCGTCATGCACTTCCCCCGGGCGCAGCACCCGGGGCTCGTCGGGCAGCGGTGACCAGCCCCCCAGGCGCTCGATGCGGCGATAGCGGGCCAGGCCGCTGCGCAGCCGCTCGTAGGGGGCATAGGCCGGGCGCGCCGCGGCGAAGGCCTGCTCGAAGCGCTGGGCATCCACGGCACGGGAGATCGACGCGAGATCGAGATCCGGCGGCATCACCGGGATCTCCCACTGGGGGTCCACCACGCGCGGATCCAGGCGCCCCCGCTGCAGGTGGCCGAGTGCGGTGAGCAGCAGCGCGGAGGCCTCCACATCGAGGCGCGCCCGGGCCTCCACCCCGGCGCCGGCCTCGTCGAGCCGGCGATGCTCTGCCACCAGCCGCTCGGGCCGATAGTCCCGGGGATCCAGGCCGTCGCCCTCGAGGGTCTGCAGCGCCTCGGCGAAGGCCGCCACCTGCTGGCGCTCGGCCCAGGCGGGGCGATACGCCCGGGCCGCATAGAAGTCACGCAGGGCGGCGTCCTCTGCAGCGACCAGGCGGGCGATCTCCGCGACCAGCGGTTCGGCCTTTGCCGCACGCGGCTCCTCGGCCCGTGCCGGCCCCGACAGCATCAGCGCCAATGCCAGGAGAATGGCGAGCGTTACCGGCATGTTCGCCCCCCTTTGATCGTTGAAGTCTAAATTGGCTTTCCCTGTCCCTCTTACCATAATAGCCCCTGACGCGGGGCCGCAGGGAAGCTGGCCCCGCACGCCTTTGCCGGCCGGTGCCAGCAACGCCGAGAGCCCCGGCCCTTTCACTCATCAAGGTGCCGTCTCCCATGCCCCGCTCCCCGCTTCCGCTTCCCCTGCTCGCCGGCGCCGCGCTGCTGGCCGCCGCTCCGGTACAGGCCGGTAACTTCCTCGCCCAGGCGCTCTCCCCCGTGGCACTGCACGGCCAGGCCCTGGAACAGCAGCTGACCCGCCTGGCCCCCGGGGCCGACCCTCGGGTGCTGTCGCTGGCCGCCGATGCCCTGGCCTGCGCCGACCCCGACGCCGAGCGCCTGGCGGTGATCGACTACTCGCTGCCCTCCACCGAGTCGCGGCTGTGGGTCTTCGACCTGAGCCGCGACCGGCTGCTCTTCGAGGAGCTGGTCTCCCACGGCCGCGGCTCGGGCGACGCCATGGCCACCACCTTCTCCAATGTTCCGGAGAGCTACCAGTCGAGCCTGGGGCTGTTCCGCACCCTGAACAGCTACTACGGTCGCAACGGCTATTCGCTGCGGCTGGAGGGGTTGGAGAGCGGCATCAACGACCTGGCCTACCAGCGCGCCATCGTGATGCACGGCGCCGACTACGTGAGCGAGAGCTTCATCGAGCAGACCGGGCGCCTCGGCCGCAGCCACGGCTGCCCGGCGGTCAGCCGCGAGGTGACCTATCCGCTGATCGACAGCCTAAAGGAGGAGCAGTACTTGTTCGTCTACTACCCGGACCCGGAGTGGCTCGCGGGTTCCGCCTTCCTGGCCTGTGACCGCGACGACTACCAGCTCGCCATGCGCTGAGGGTGTTACCGCCGACGCGGCGGCAGGCACCAGGATCGGGCACCCCCGTGCCGCATTGCACCATCGGAATGCCCATGAACTTTCTCGGCTGAGGGCCGCCTGGCATAGGCGGCCCTCGCTTTCGTATCAACCCAATGAAAAAAAAAGAAAAACCTGGAAGTGGCAAACCATTTGCTTATCACAGATCAAGACTTGGTGGGCGTGGACCAGGCTCCGTGGAGCACGAGTGCGTCGAACCTGACCTTCAACGTCGAAGGACTCGTTTGCTAACGCGACTGACTGCTCCGCGAGGATACGCCATGGACATTCTCAACAAGGCCAACAGGATCCGCCTGCTGGACTTCACCACTCCCCAGATGCGTGCGTTCCACTTCTCCTGGTTCGCCTTCCACATCTGCTTCTTCGGCTGGTTCGGCATCGCGCCGCTGATGGCAGTGGTCCGCGAGGACCTCAGCCTGACCCAGACCCAGATCGGCAACACCATCATCGCCTCGGTGCTGATCACCGTGATCGTGCGCCTGGCGATCGGCGTGCTGTGTGACAAGATCGGGCCGCGCAAGACCTACTCGGGCCTGCTGCTGCTGGGCTCGATCCCGGTGATGGGCATCGGCTTCGCCAACAGCTTCGAGACCTTCCTGCTGGCCCGTCTGGCCATCGGCGCCATCGGCGCGGCCTTCGTGATCACCCAGTACCACACCACCATGATGTTCGCCCCCAACGTGGTGGGCACCGCCAACGCCACCAGCGCCGGCTGGGGCAACCTGGGCGGCGGCACCACCCAGATCCTGATGCCGCTGATCTTCTCCGGCCTGCTGATGCTCGGCGTCAGCGAGACCCTGGGCTGGCGCCTGGCCATGGTGGTGCCCGGCGTGGTGATGTTCCTCACCGGCATCGGCTACTGGCTGTTCACCCAGGACGCCCCCAACGGCAACTTCGATGAACTGCGCGCCCGGGGCGAACTGCCCGAGGCCTCCGGCGAGAACGGCGCCGGCAAGAGCTTCATGGCCGCCGCCAAGGACATCCGCGTCTGGGCGCTGTTCGTGGTCTATGCCATCTGCTTCGGTGTCGAGCTGACCATCAACAACATCGCCGCCATCTACTTCTTCGACCACTTCGACCTGACGCTGGCCACCGCGGGCCTGATCGCCGGCCTGTTCGGCCTGATGAACGTCTTCGCCCGCACCATGGGCGGCATCTTCTCCGACCTGTTCGCCAGGAATGGCGGCCTCAAGGGCCGGGTGCGCTGGCTGTTCATCGCCCTGGTCTGCGAGGGCATCGCCCTGGTGGCCTTCTCGCAGATGCACGTGCTCTCCTATGCCATCGGCATCATGTTGGTCTTCAGCCTCTTCGTGCAGATGGCGGAAGGGGCGACCTATGGCGTGGTGCCCTTCATCAACAAGAAGGCGCTGGGCGCCGTGGCCGGCATCGTCGGCGCCGGTGGCAACGTGGGCGCGGTGGCCGCGGCCTTCCTGTTCCGCTCGGAGGCGATCACCTACCAGCAAGGGCTCTTCTACCTGGGGCTGACCGTGCTGGTGCTGGCCTCCTGCGCCCTGCTGGTGCGCTTCTCCGACGAGACCGAAGCCGAGGAGGCCAAGGCCTACCGGGACGCCGTGGGCGAGGAGACCGGCGCCGGCGCGCTGTCGCTGCGCTGACCCTCCCGGGCAAGCCCTGCCACGGTGCCAACGGCCGCCGCCCCTTCCGGGCGGCGGCCTTGCGTTGGCCCCGCGGGCAACGGCCTGGCACCGAGATGGCTTGTTGAACATGAGGGACCGGGAAGCCTCCCGCC
>NZ_CP071922.1:1387511-1393137 GCF_017584085.1 Halomonas sp. BM-2019 | reverse complement strand
CAAGCGCTGCGAGATCGATGACCTCGAACAGCTGGCCACCACCAGCGACATCGTCGGCGATATCAGCCGTTTCATCCACGCCCTGCAGAAGGAGCGCGGGGCCTCCAACGTCTATCTCGCCTCCGGCGGCGAGCGCTTCGCCGCCGAGCGCCGCGAGCGCGTGGCCGAATCGCTGCAGTCCGAGCAGCTCAGCCGCCAGCGACTCGATGCCCTGGCCGGCGGCCATGACCGACCGGCCTCCAGCGCCCGGCTGCTGACGCGAATCGCCCGGGTCTGGTGCGCCCTGGACGGGCTGGAGACGCTGCGTCGCGATATCGAGGCCCAGGCGCTCAGCGCCGACGCGGCCACCCAGGCTTTCAATACGCTGATCGGCGGGCTGCTGTCGGTGGTCTTCGAAGCCGCCGACTCCACCACCGACCCGCAGATCACCCGCGCCCTGGTGGCCATCTTCCACTTCATGCAGGGCAAGGAGCTGGCCGGCCAGGAGCGCGCCTGCGGCGCCATCGGTTTCACCGCCGGCGGCTTCGACGATGACCATCGCCGGCTGCTGAACCGCCTCATCGAGGCCCAGCAGCGCTGCTTCGATACCTTCTGCGAGTTCGCCACCGACGCCTCGCAGCGTTGCTGGCATGACGGCCTGCCACGGCGGACGCAGGCAGGCCTGCAGCAACTTCGCGACATGGCCGCTCGCGACTTCCGCGTGACCCCCAGCGCCCGTAGCCTCGGCGAGACCTGGTACGAGCTGGCGACCCTGCGCATCGACGCCATGCAGCGGGTGGAAGCAGCCCTGGCCGACGAGCTCTCGGCACTGTGTCACGCCCGTATTGCCGCCGCTCGCCAGGCGCTCGCCTCGCTCGAGAAACAAGAGCATGCGGCCAACGACGACGGCACGCGGCCGGCCATGTGCCAGCAGCTGGTGGAGCTGTTCGACGACGAGCCCGCCGACAGGCTCGCCACCCTCACCGCCCATGCCGTCGATTCACGACTCAACCGCTCGCTGATCGAACTGATGCAGGCCCAGGCCTCACGGCTCCAGGGCCTGAGCCACGAGTTGGCAAACACCCGCAAGGCACTGCGCGAGCGCAAGCTGATCGAGCGCGCCAAGGGGCTGATCATGGAGAACCAGAGGATGACCGAGGATCAGGCGTATCGCTTTCTGCGCAAGACCGCCATGGACCAGGGCAAGAGCATGGCCGAGCTGGCCAGCGCCATCCTCGACCTGGCCGACATTCTGAAGTCATCGGACCGCGGCCAGGCCCCCCTTTGAGGGCCTGGCATCCCCTCCCGTTGGCGCTGCACCCGGTGCCGCACGCTGGTGCAGCAGGGCCCCAGCCCGCGCCTTTCGCGTACGCCCCCCACCCGGACCTCCTTTGATCCCTATCATGAAAAAATATACAAACCATTGTTATTTAACATTAATTTAACAAATTATGCCGAGCTGGCACGACACCTGCTAATTGAAAAGCAAGAGAAGTCTCGCCTGACCAGCGCCGGTCAGGATCACCATTTCAGGCAACGTCGCCAGATTCCCTCCCCATCGCTCGCAGGGGTTGGAATCTGGCGTTTTTCATTTCGATAGGGGATCAAGATGAACAAGAAGATCGGTGTATTCCTCGGCCTCGGCGCCGCCCTCTTCACCACCCAGGCCACTGCCCAGACAGGCTGGCCGGAAAAGGAGGACCTCACGTTCGGCTTCATCAAGCTGACCGACATGGCCCCCTTGGCCATCGCCTATGAACGCGGCTACTTCGAGGATGAGGGGCTTTTCGTCGAACTGGAGGCCCAGGCCAACTGGCGTGTGCTGCTCGATCGGGTCATCTCCGGCGACCTGGATGGCGCCCACATGCTGGCCGGTCAGCCGCTCGGTGCCACGGTGGGCTTCGGCACCGAGGCCCATGTGGTCACGGCCTTCACCATGGATCTCAACGGCAACGCCTGCACCGTCGGCCACGACGTGTGGGAAGGCATGAAGCCTCATCTGGAGATGGCGGACGGCAAGCCCGTCCACCCCATCTCCGCCGAGGCGCTGGCGCCGGTCATCGACGACTTCGGTGCGCGCGGCGAGTCCTTCAACCTGGGCATGGTCTTCCCGGTGTCCACCCACAACTACGAGCTGCGCTACTGGCTGGCCGCCGCGGGCATTCACCCTGGCTACTATGCCCCACAGCGGGGCGACACCAACGGTCAGATCGACGCCGATGTGATGATCTCGGTGACGCCGCCCCCGCAGATGCCCGCCACCCTGGAGTCGGGCACCATTCACGGCTACTGCGTCGGTGAGCCCTGGAACCAGCAGGCGGTATTTCGCGACATCGGCGTGCCGGTAATCACCGACTACGACATCCGCAACAACATCGCCGAGAAGGTCTTCGGGGTCAGCAACGACTGGGCAGAGCAGTACCCCAACACCCATGTTCGGGTGGTCAAGGCGCTGATTCGCGCCGGTCACTGGCTCGATGCCGAGGACAACGCCAACCGCGAGGAGGCGGCGCGGATCATCTCCCAGCCCTACTACGTCGGCGCCGACTACGAGGTGATCGCCAACAGCATGACCGGCATCTTCGAGTTCGAGAAGGGCGACGTGCGGGAAGCGCCGGACTTCAACGTCTTCTTCCGCTACGACGCCACCTACCCCTTCTACTCCGACGCCATCTGGTACCTGACCCAGATGCGCCGCTGGGGGCAGATCCCCGAGCACAAGCCGGACGACTGGTACATGGACATCGCCCGCAAGGTCTTCCTGCCCGAGGTGTACGAGCAGGCGGCGCGTGAGCTGATCGCGGAGGGGACTCTCGACGCCAGCGACTTCCCCGACTTCGATACCGAGGATGGCATCCGCCCGGTCGAGGCGACCACCTTCATCGACGGCATCCCCTTCGATGCCCGGCAACCCACGGCCTATCTCGAGCAGTTCGAGATCGGCCTGAAGGGCGATGAGCAGCCGTAACGTATCGCCACGCTTTCTTCTTGCTCCCAACCCAATGAGGTTTCCCATGAATCGCGCCATCACCTGGGTCAGGCATGTCCCCGCCGCCCGCTGGAGGGATCTCCAGTGGGGCAGTCTGGCCAAGCAACTTGCCCTGCCACTGGTCGGCCTGCTGGTGTTCCTGGCGGTCTGGCAGGTCGGCTCCCAGCACATCAACACCTCGCTGGGCACCTTCCCCGGCCCCACTGACGTCTACACCCAATGGTCCAACCTGGTGGGCGAACATCAGGCGGAACGAGCCAGGGAAGCCGTCTTCTACGAGCGGCAGGCCGAGCGCAATGCGGCCATGCTGGCCGAGGACCCCAACGCCGAGGTGCGCTGGCGAGAGTTCCGCGGCCGGGTCACCTTCTTCGACCAGATCCAGACCAGCCTGGTCACGGTGCTCAGTGGCTTCCTGCTCGCCACCCTGATCGCCATCCCCTTGGGCATCATGATTGGCCTGAGCCAAGGGCTCTACCGCGCCTTCAACCCGGTGATTCAGCTCTTCAAGCCGGTCTCGCCGCTGGCCTGGCTGCCCCTGGTCACCCTGGTAGTCAGCGCGGTCTATGTCTCGGACGACCCGATGTTCTCGCGCTCCTTCCTGATCTCGATGATCACCGTGACCCTCTGCTCCCTATGGCCGACCCTGATCAACACCGCGGTCGGCGTCTCCAGCATCGACCGCGACCTGCTCAACGTCAGCCGCGTGTTGCGCCTGGGCTGGTTCACCAAGGTGCGCAAGGTGGTCATTCCCTCGGCCATCCCGATGATGTTCACCGGCCTGCGCCTGTCGCTGGGGATCGCCTGGATGGTACTGATCGCGGCGGAAATGCTGGCCCAGAACCCGGGGCTCGGCAAGTTCGTCTGGGACGAGTTCCAGAACGGCTCCTCCGATTCGCTCGGGCGCATCTGCGTGGCCGTCATCGTGATCGGCTTCATCGGCTTCCTGCTGGATCGCTGCATGCTGGTCCTGCAGCGCTGGCAGAGCTGGGACAAGAGCGCCACCATCCGCTGAGAGGAGAGCCATCATGGCCAATGCACACTTGGAACTGAG
Source organism: Halomonas sp. BM-2019 (assembly GCF_017584085.1). Classification (NCBI taxonomy): domain Bacteria; kingdom Pseudomonadati; phylum Pseudomonadota; class Gammaproteobacteria; order Oceanospirillales; family Halomonadaceae; genus Halomonas; species Halomonas sp. BM-2019. Next base: position 1,389,118 of record NZ_CP071922.1, on the reverse strand, counting down.
CCAGGTCGGGATCGACTTCCCGACCCCCAAGGGGCCCTTCTGCGCCCTCAAGCAGGTCGACCTGAAGATCGCCAAGGGCGAGTTCGTCTCGCTGATCGGTCACTCCGGGTGCGGCAAGTCCACCGTGCTCAACATCGTGGCGGGCCTGCATCAGGCCACCCAGGGCGGGGTGGTCCTCAACGGCAGGGAGGTCGACGAGCCGGGCCCCGAGCGGGCGGTGGTCTTCCAGAACCACTCGCTGATGCCCTGGATGACGGCCTACCAGAACGTCGAGCTGGCGGTGAAGCGGGTCTTCGGCAGACGCAAGAGCCGCGCCGAGATCCGCGCCTGGGTCACGCACAACCTGGAACTGGTGCACATGACCCATGCCATGCACAAGCGCCCCGACGAGATCTCCGGCGGCATGAAGCAGCGCGTGGGCATCGCCCGGGCGCTGGCCATGGAGCCCCAGGTGCTGCTGATGGATGAGCCGTTCGGCGCGCTGGATGCCCTGACCCGGGCCCACCTGCAGGACTCCCTGCAGGAGATCCATGCCGAGCTCGGCAACACCGTGATCATGATCACCCACGACGTGGACGAGGCGGTGCTGCTCTCCGACCGCATCGTGATGATGACCAACGGCCCGGCGGCCACCATCGGCGAGATCCTCGAGGTCGACCTGCCACGGCCCCGCGACCGTATCGCCCTGGCCGACAACCCGCGTTACAACCACTATCGCCACGAGGTGCTGCGCTTCCTCTACGAGAAGCAGCGCAAGGTGGAGAGCCTGGACCGGCGGCGCGATACCGCCAAGGCGGCGAAGAAGACCCAGGTGCAGGCGTAATCGCCGCGGCGCCAGCCGGGGGCCACCTTCGGGTGGCCCCTTTTTGTGGAGGCTTATTCCCGCTCGGCCACCACCTGCATGTCCAGCAGCAGGAAGGAGAGCGTCTTGCCATGGCCGTCCAGGTTCACGGCACCGTTGACCCCGCCCTGAAGAACGTCATCGACCACCAGGTTCATGCCGCACAGTCCCGGCATCAGGTAGCGGCGCACGCGGCTGGCGCCGTGGTGGGCGAACAGCGCTGACTTCCACGCCCGCTACCCGCGCATCAACTTCAGCCTGCACGATGTGCTGGCCGAACAGGTGAATCGGATGGTGCGCGAGGGCCGTGCCGCCCGGTAGCCGTGACGCCTTCCCAGGCTGGCCAACCAGTGCCCGCTGCCCTCGACCAGGCGTGCCAGCCCCCCTCCCAGGGCCTTGGCCGACTCAAGCGGCATCGACGACTTTCGGCTGCGGTTCAGTGCGCGCATGGCCAGGCTCTTCCTCGTTGATCTCTTCCAGCAGGGACTTGAGTTCGGGAATACAGCTGCCGCACTGGGTGCCGCAGGCCAGCCGGGCCCCCAGCGCCTCGACGCTGCTGTCGCCGCCACGGATCGCCGCCACGATGGGCTTCCTACCCACCTGATGGCAGCTGCACACCACCGGGCCGCTATCGGCGGCGCCGTCGTCGCAGCCGGCCAGCAGGCGGCGCCGGCGCTCGGCGGACAGCGGCTCGCCCCGGGCGGCCTCGGCGAAGCGCTCGTCGAGCCAGGCCAGCCCCGGCAGTTCGGTGGGCGGCCCCACCATC
>NZ_CP071922.1:1380252-1387439 GCF_017584085.1 Halomonas sp. BM-2019 | reverse complement strand
AAGCGACCGTCTTCGATGCCGGCGGCACGCAGGCGCCCGCCGGCGGGATCCTCCAGCCACAGTGCCGCCGCCGGCAGGTGGCGCGTCACCCAGGCCAGCCAGTCGCGGTCGGCACTCTCGGGGGCGCCGGCCAGCTGCCAGCGCTGGCCATGGCCCAGGGGGATACGCGCCCAGTAGGCGCTCTCCTCGCACCAGCCGGGGCTCACCGCCAGGTCATCGGGCACCAGCAGGGTGGCCTCCCAGGCCACCGGCAGCGGCGCCAGGGTCACGGCGCCGTGCTTGGACTCGGGCTGGCCGGAGACGGGGTCGAGGTGGGCCGCCAGCAGGCTGCCCATGCGGGCGCTGCCGCTGAAGCGATCGGTCCAGTGCATGGGCACGAACAGCTCGCCGCGGCGCTGGCCCTTGGCGAGCCGCACCCGCCCGAGATAGTCGCCGCCTTCGCCGGTCAGCCTGGCCAGCTGCTGGTCGGCCACGCCGAAGGCGTCGGCGTCCTCCGGGGTGATCTCGATAAAGGGCTCGGCGCGGTGGTTCATCAGCCGCGGCGCACGGGCGGTGCGGGTCATGGTGTGCCACTGGTCGCGGATGCGCCCGGTATTGAGGCGCAGCGGCCGCGCCTGCCTGCTCGGGTGCCCGCGGGCGCACCGGGATCAGCCGGGCCAGGCCGTCCGGGGTGGCGAAGCGGCCCTCCTCGAAGAGCCGGGCGGTGCCCTGGGGAGCCGCGGCATTGACCGGCCACTGGATGGGCGCGAGGGCGTCATAGGCGGCGCGGTCGAGCCCGGCCAGCCCGGAGATATCGAACAACCGCTCGCCCGGCGTGCCGGGAAGGTTCTCGAAGCCGGAGAGCCGGGCGTGCTCGTCGAAGATCTCCGCCGGGTGCGCGTAGTCGAAGGCCTCGCCGTAGCCCAGGCGCCTGGCCACCTCGGTGATGATCCACCAGTCGTGCTTCGCCTCCCCCGGCGGCGGCAGCAGCCCTCGCTGGCGGGAGATGCGCCGCTCGGAGTTGGTCACGGTGCCGTCCTTCTCCGACCAGGAGGAGGCCGGCAGCACGATATCGGCGTAGGGCAAGAGGTCGGTGTCGGCCATGCACTCGGAGACGATCACCAGCGGGCACTTGGCCAGCGCCGCCCGTACCCGGTCGGTCCGGGGCAGGCTCACCGCCGGGTTGGTGGCCATGATCCACACCGCCTGCACCTCGCCGCGCTCGATCGCCTCGAACAGTTCCACCGCCTTATGGCCGGGCCCCTCGGGCAGGGTCGGAGTGAGCGACTCGGTGGACCAGAAGCGGGCCACCCGCTCGAGGGCCCCCGGGGTGTGGTAGTCCATGTGGGCGGCCAGCTGGTTGGCCAGCCCCCCCACCTCGCGCCCGCCCATGGCGTTGGGCTGGCCGGTGATGGAGAAGGGGCCGGCGCCGGGCAGGCCGAGCTTGCCGCCGGCCAGGTGGCAGTTGATGATGGCGTTGCACTTGTCGGTGCCGCTGCTGGACTGATTGACCCCCTGGGAATAGAGGGTCACCACGTGCAGCTGGCTGGCGAACCAGTAGTAGAAGGTCTCCAGGCGCTCCGGGTCGACATCGCAGTCGGCGGCCACCGCGGCCACCGAGCAGTCCTCCTCTCGGGCCGCGGCCAGCGCCTCCTCGAGGCCCTGGGTGTGGCGCTCCAGGTAGAGCCGGTCGAGCTTGCCCCGCGCCTCCATCCAGGTCAGCAGGCCGGTGAACAGCCGGGCGTCGCTGCCGGGCTTGAGACCCAGGTAGAGGTCGGCGATCTCGCAGCTGTCGGTGACCCGGGGATCGATCACCACCACCCGCATCAGCGGGTTGCGGGTCTTGGCCACCTTGAGGCGCTGGTAGAGCACCGGATGGTTCCAGGCCAGGTTGGAGCCTACCAGCACCACCAGCTCGGCCTCCTCCAGGTCCTCGTAGCTGCAGGGCACGGCGTCGGCGCCGAGGCTGCGCTTGTAGGCGGCCACTGCCGAGGCCATGCAGAGCCGCGAGTTGGTGTCCAGGTGCGGGGTGCCGAGGAACCCCTTGAACAGCTTGTTGGCGACGTAGTAGTCCTCGGTGAGCAGCTGGCCGGAAAGGTAGGCCGCCACCGCCCCGTCGCCGTGCTCGCGGCGGGTCGCCGCCAGGCGGTCGGCCACGGCAGAAAGGGCCGTCTCCCAGCCCACCTCCACGCCGTCGAGGCGCGGCCGGGTCAGCCGGCCGTGCTCGCCCAGCGTCTCGTGCAGCGCCGAGCCCTTGACGCAGAGCCGGCCGAAATTGGCCGGATGTTCTGTGTCGCCGCTGACGCCGACGATCCGCTCACCGTCGATTTCTGCCACCACGCCGCAGCCGACGCCACAATAGGGGCAGGTAGTTCGTGCCTGGTGCATGCCGCTCTCCTGTCAGGGTCAGTCGGAAACGAAGACGCCCACCAGCGTCTACCCTGTAATAGGCAGGCGTTGATGGGCGTCGTTGCCAATATGGGAAAGTCAAGCAAGGCGTGTGCCAGAAGGTGTTTTCCGCTGCTATGCCAGTGACGTGGGGCCGTCCGGCCGGCACTTCCGGCCCGGCCAGGCGGAGCCAATTTGCACCAGCGGCTATCGTGGGCACCGCCTCCTGCACCAGGCTGGTGCCAAATCAACGCCGGGGCCGCGCCGACGCCCCGCGTCGAGGCCGCGGCTCGCCGGACCCTGGCGATACCTGGAACGGATATTGCTTTAACGGATATTGTTTTAGAGGCGATACTGCCAGCCATCCCCCTGACGAACGACGACACTGCCATGCCCCCCCTGACCGCTTCTCTCAAGGTGCTCCTGGTTGACGACGAGGTCGTTCGCGCCGCCATGGTCGAGGAGGCCCTGATCGCCGAGGGCCACGAGGTCATCTGTCGGCTGCAGAGCCCGGCCAGCCTCAACGAGATGGTCGCGCGCCATCAGCCGGACGTGGTGATCATCGACATGGAGTCCCCCGACCGCGACACCCTCGACAGCATGGCCCTGCTCAACCGCGAGAACCCGCGCCCGGTGGTGTTCTTCGCCGACCAGCACGACCCTGACACCATGCAGGCGGCCCTCAAGTCGGGGGTCAGCGCCTATGTGGTCGACGGCCTGGTGGCCGGCCGGGTCAAGGCGATCATCGAAGTGGCCATCGCCCGCTTCGACGCCTTCCAGTCCCTGCGCCAGGAGCTCGACCAGACCCGTAACCAGCTCGCCGAGCGCAAGCGCATCGAGCGCGCCAAGGGCCTTTTGATGAAGCACCAGGGCTGCGACGAGGAGCAGGCCTACCGCATGCTGCGCAAGCTGGCCATGGACCGCGGCCAGCGCATCGCCCAGGTGGCCGACAGCGTCATCGATGTCCTGGAGCAGCTGTCGCCCCCTTCGTCCGAGCCTGAATAGGGATCCCCCATGAGTGCCACGCCGACGCCCTCTAGCCATAGCCATCAGGCGGCCAGGCCGCCGACCCCCGAACTCGACCGCCTGACGCTGGGCTTCGTCCCGCTGCTGGATGCCGCCCTGCTGGTGATCGCCCGCGAGCACGGGTTCTTCAGCGAGCAGGGGCTAGACGTTACCCTCTCGCGGGAGAACGCCTGGTCCACGCTGCGCGACAAGGTCGCCGCCGGCCTGCTCGACGGCGCCCAGATGCTCGCCCCCATGCCCCTGGCCATGAGTCTGGGCCTGGAACGCGCGCCCTGCGACACCCTGGCGCCGATCACCCTGTCGCGCAACGGCAATGCCCTGGTGCTCTCCAGCACCCTCGCCGAGGCCGGCAAGGTGACGCTCGGTGACGCACCCCGGGCCAGCGCCCTGGCGCTGGCCCGGGGGCTGGGAGGGCAGCCCGCTCGGCGACGGCCGCGCCTGGCCATGGTCTACCCCTTCTCCTGCCAGCACTATCAGCTGCGCGACTGGCTCACACTCGGCGGCCTGGACCCGGAGCACGACGTCGAGCTGGTGGTGCTGCCGCCACCACGCCTGGCGGCTGCCCTGGAGGCCGGGGAGATCGACGGCTTCTGCGCCGGCGAACCCTGGGGCAGCCTGGCCCAGTTTCGCCACGCGGGGCGCATCGTCGCCACCGGCGCCCAGCTGTGGCCCGAGGCTCCCGAGAAGGTGCTGGGCGTGACTCGCTCCTGGGCCAGGCGCTACCCCGCCACCCTGGCGGCGCTGATTCGCTCACTGATGGCCGCCAGCCGCTGGCTGGCCGCCGCACCGGCGCATCGCCGCCAGGCGCTTCGCTGGCTCGCCCTTCCCCCCTATCTCGACCGCTCGGTGAACCATCTCGACGACCTGCCCCTGGACAGCGCCCCGATCCACCAGCGCCTGTACGGCGACGGCGTGCTGCGCCCCGATATCGAGGCCATGGGCCGCGTGGCCGAGGCGCTGAGCCGCCACCTCGCAGGCCGCGGTCGCCAACTGGACATCGGCACCCTGCATGAGTGCTACGCGCCCGTGCATTTCGATGCCGCCATGCACCATTGACGTGCATGGCGTCCGCCCCGCGGCACGGCCTCGCCCCCACCAACATCGCCCAGATTGCTGAAATATAAGAATAAAATATCGTCATCCGACATTTTGGCCGGCTTCTTGAATAGTGAGGGGCAGCACGGTGATCAATGGCGATCACCCCTGACGACAGATGACACGCATTGGACGAAGGCGTCCCAGCGCTCTCCCCCCGGGGAATTGCGCCGGGTCGCCTTCTTTTCGTTGTCGCCACCCCATTTTCACTCAGCGGAGGTGCCTGACCATGCATCAAGCCCCCCATCCAGCGAACGAGCACCTGGTCATCGTCGGCAACGGCATGGCCGGCCATCGGCTAGTGGAAGCACTGGCCGGCAAGCCGGGGCGGCCGGCGCGCATCACCGTGATCGGCGACGAACTGGACCCGGCCTACAACCGTATTCTGCTCTCCCCGCTGCTGGCCGGCGAGATGGCGCGTCCGGCGCTGACCCTGCGTGACAGGGACTGGTACGCGGACCAGGGGATCGACCTGATCCTCGGCGAGCGAGTCACCGATATCGACCGCGCCGCACGGCGCCTGACCACCGATAGCGGCCGCACCCTCGACTACGACCGGCTGGTGCTGGCCACCGGCTCCCGCCCGGCCCGCCCCCCGGTGCCGGGGCTCGAGCTTCCCGGCGTGGAGGTGTTTCGCGACCTCCGCGACGCCGAGGCCCTGATTCGCTTCACTCAGCGCCAGGCCGCCGAGCGCGACGGCAGCGCCGTGGTGATTGGCGGCGGCCTGCTGGGCCTCGAGGCCGCCGAGGGTTTACGTAAACGAGGACAGGGCGAGCGGGCTCAGGACCAGGGCGGCCTGCGGGTGAGCCTGCTGCAGCGCGACGACCGCCTGATGAACCGCCAGCTCGATCTCACCGCCGCCCGGCTGCTCGAAAACGAGCTGCGTGGCCGCGGGCTCGACATCTACACCGACGCCGAGCTCGAGCGCCTGGAGGCCGACGGCCAGGGCCGGGTGTGCGCCGCCCTGCTGGCCGACGGCACCCGACTGCCCGCCAGCTGTGTGGTGGTGGCCATCGGCATCGTGCCCAACGCCGACCTGGGCCGCGTCGCCGGGCTCACCGTCGACCGCGGCATCGTCGTCGACGCCTGGCTCACCACCAGCGACCCGGCCATTCACGCCCTGGGCGAGTGCTGCGAGTTCGAAGGCCAGACCTTCGGCCTGGTGGAGCCCATCTGGCGCCAGGTCGAGGTGCTCGCGGCCCGCCTCTCCGGCGAGACGGTGGACGGCTACGTCGACGCCCCCTGCGCCACCAAGCTCAAGGTCAGCGGGGTCTCCCTCTACGCCTTCGGCCCCACCGAGCCCGACCCCGACCACGAGGTGCTCAGCTATCGCGACCCCCAGCAGGGCGACTACCGCCGCCTGCTGCTGCGCGACGGCCGCCTGGAAGGGGTCGTGCTCTACGGCGACACCGCCTCCGGCCCCTGGTACTTCGAGCAGGCCCTGGCCGGGTGCGACCTCACCGCCTGCCGCGCCGCGCTGCTGCTCGGCGCCGCCGACGCCCAGACCCTGCTCGACGACGCATCGAACGAATCACCGCAACGCCCCGCGAAGGAGGCCGCATGAACACGCCTGTTAAACCGCAACTGATCATCATCGGCAACGGCATGGTCGGCCACCACCTGGTCGAGCAGCTGGTCGAGCGCGGCGCCACCGAGCGCTACGCCATCACCGTGTTCGGCGAGGAGCGCCACCTGGCCTACGACCGGGTGCACCTCTCCGAGTACTTCAGCGGGCGCGACGCCGATTCCCTGGCGCTCTCCACCGCCGACTACTATGCCGAGCACGGCATCGAGCTGCGCCTTTCCGAGGCGGTGTTCGCCATCGACCGCGACGCCGGCGAGGTGGTCACCGACCAGGGCCGCTACCCCTACGACCGCCTGGTGCTGGCCACCGGCTCCACCCCCTTCGTGCCGCCGATTCCCGGCAACGACCGCGAAGGCTGCCTGGTCTACCGCACCCTGGAGGACCTCGACGCCATTCGTGACGCCGCCGAAAACGCCGCCACCGGCGTGGTGGTGGGCGGCGGCCTGCTCGGCCTGGAGGCGGCGGGCGCCCTGCGCGGGCTGAACCTCGACACCGCCGTGGTGGAGTTCGCCCCCCGCTTGATGCCCATGCAGGTGGACAGCGAAGGCGGCGAGCTGCTGCGCGAGAAGATCGAAGCGCTGGGCGTACAGGTGCTGACCGGCCGCGCCACCCAGGAGATCGTCGACGGCGAGGCCAGCCATCACCGCATGGTGTTCCAGGACGACAAGGTGCTGGAGACCGACCTGATCGTCTTCTCCGCGGGCATTCGCCCCCGCGACGAGCTGGCCCGCGACTGCGGCCTGGAGATCGGCGAGCGCGGCGGCGTGGTGATCGACGACCACTGCCTGACCAGCGACCCGACGATCCTCGCCGTGGGCGAAGTGGCGCTGTGGAACAACAGCATCTTCGGCCTGGTCGCCCCCGGCTACCAGATGGCCAAGGCCGCCGCCGCCACCCTGCTGGAGGGCGGCGAGGCCTTCGCCGGCGCCGACATGAGCACCAAGCTCAAGCTGATGGGCGTGGACGTGGGCTCCATCGGCGACGCCCACGGCGACCGCACCCCCGGCGCACGCCAGTTCCGCTTCCTCGACCCCATCAAGCAGCAGTATCGCAAGCTGGTGGTCTCCAGCGACGGCAAGCGCCTGGTGGGCGCCATGCTGGTGGGCGACAACAG
>NZ_CP071922.1:1378593-1380146 GCF_017584085.1 Halomonas sp. BM-2019 | reverse complement strand
CGGCGCCGAGGACCTCGGCGCGGTGAAGGGCTCCACCAAGGCCAGCACCGGCTGCGGCGGCTGCGCCGCCCTGCTCAAGACCCTGGTGGACCACGAGCTGGAGAGCCGCGGCGTGGAGGTCGACAAGTCGATCTGCGAGCACTTCTCCCATACTCGCCAGGAGCTCTACGACATCGTGCGGGTGGAGGGCATCAAGACCTTCAGCGAGCTGATGGAGAAGCACGGCAACGCCGACACCCACGGCCTGGGCTGCGACATCTGCAAGCCGGCGGCGGCCTCGATACTCGCCTCCTGCTTCAACGAGCCGATCACCGACGCGGCCCATATCCCGCTGCAGGACACCAACGACACCTTCATGGCCAACATGCAGAAGAACGGCACCTACTCGGTGGTGCCGCGCATCGCCGGCGGGGAGATCACCCCCGACAAGCTGGTGGTGCTGGGCCAGGTGGCGCAGAAGTACGACCTCTACACCAAGATCACCGGCGGCCAGCGCATCGACCTGTTCGGCGCCCGCCTGGAGGACCTGCCGGCGATCTGGGGCGAGCTGATCGAAGCCGGCTTCGAGACCGGCCACGCCTACGGCAAGTCGACCCGTACCGTGAAGTCCTGCGTGGGCAGCACCTGGTGCCGCTACGGCGTGCAGGACAGCGTGGGCATGGCGATCGAAATCGAGCACCGCTACAAGGGCCTGCGCGCCCCCCACAAGCTCAAGTTCGCCGTTTCCGGCTGCACCCGCGAGTGCGCCGAGGCCCAGAGCAAGGACGTCGGCGTGATCGCCACCGAGAACGGCTGGAACCTCTACGTCTGCGGCAACGGCGGCATGCGCCCCCGCCATGCCGAGCTGTTCGCCACCGATCTCAGCGACGAGGAGCTGTTCCGCTACATCGATCGCTTCCTGATGTTCTACATCCGCACCGCCGACCGCCTGCAGCGCACCTCGGTGTGGCGCGAGAACCTGGAAGGCGGCCTGGACTACCTCAAGGAGGTGATCCTCGAGGACAGCCTTGGCATTGGTGACGAGCTGGAGCGTCAGATGCAGGCCGTGGTCGACACCTACGAGTGCGAGTGGGCGGGCGCCATCAGCGACCCCGAGAAACTCAAGCGCTTCCGCAGCTTCGTCAACGACGCCCGCCCGGACCCGGACATCATCTATACCACCGAGCGCGGGCAGCTCCGCCCGGCCTGATCGATCAATCCGGCATTCGCGCGCTAAAGCGCCCTCCCACAAGGCGTTTCTCCCACCGCGGTGGGGAATCCCGTGGGAGGCCGGCTCCGCCGGGCGATTGGCGCCGACAGGCGCCCTTTGTCGACCGAACCAGGAGTTTTTTCATGACCACCGCTACCGCAGCAGCCAACACGATGACCCAGACCTGGCAACGCCTCTGCACCCGCGCCGACCTGGTGCCCTACTCCGGCGTCGCCGCCTGGGTGGAAACCCCGGAAGGCCCCGCACAAGTAGCCGTTTTCTACCTTCCCGGCCACGCCCAGGAACTCTACGCCATCGACCACCACGACCCTTTCTCCAGCGCCAACGTCATCGCCCGCGGCAT
>NZ_CP071922.1:1366023-1378342 GCF_017584085.1 Halomonas sp. BM-2019 | reverse complement strand
TGCTGTTACTTCATTAGCGGGATGACTTATTCTTTGAAATCACCCTGTGAGCCAAGATGGCGAGGAGTTTCCCCAACCCGTAGTAGAAGATGGCGTTGGCGATCACCGTCGGGAGAATGAAGTACCCGTTACGCAGCTGGAAGGTCGGCACATGGCCGGGAATATGCCACCAGGCGTCGATCCAGTCGATCAGCCAAGCGATGGGGAAGCCGAGGGGGAAAACTGTAGGCAGCGCGACCAGATCGCACATCCAGCCTGAGCAAGTGAGTGCCTGGTAGAACAAGATGCCGGCCATGGCGATGTAGCAAGCCGAAAGAAGCCAGCCGCATTTGGATGTTGTTGCTATTGCCACATTGGTGTTCTCCGCTGCAGCTAATGGTTAACGCTGAAAGAACCGGTGGCGTAGCCGTCCGGTTGCTTGACTTGTTAAATGCACCCAACTATTATAGTGCGCATGAATAGTGCGCATGACCCATACGCATACCCAATGTTGAGATCCGGCACGATGCAACCTCAAACAGACAGCAAAGCCCCCAAGAAATCCACAAACCTCAGTATAAACAAAGACTTATTAGATGAGGCCCGCAGCTTGAACATAAACCTTTCAGCAACCCTGGAGCAGGCACTAACTGAGAAAGTTCGTCATGAGCGACGCAAGCAGTGGCTACAGAACAACCGAGAGGCAATTGAAACCTGTAACGAACTCGCTGAACGACATGGTCTCTTCTCCGACAAGCACAGGGTATTCTGATGGGTCAGTTCGATCTCTATGTGAACACTGACAAAGACACCAATACAACATACCCCTATCTTGTTGATGTTCAGAACAACCTACTCGATTCGCTGAATAGCAGAGTGGTCATCCCGCTAACTCCCATTAGCAAATCGAACACACCCTATCCTGAGAATCTTTGCCCAATTATTAAAATCAAGAACAAAAAATTTGCGTTACTGACGCACCAACTAACAAGCGTTCCAAAGAGTCTTTTAAAAAAGGAGGAAGATTCATTAGCGCCAAACAGAGATGACATCGTAGCTGCTATAGACTTTCTGGTTACTGGTATTTAACGACCGAGATCAGCTTGCTTTGGCTCGCTGCATCGATTCGTTAGCCGACGCCCTTCTCACTCTTTGGCGTCCATCCATCATCATACCCCCAGCTGAGCCATGCCAAGTACTGGTCGGCCAAGACTTCAGCCGAACTGATGACATCTTCCGCCTCGGCACGAGAGATGGGAGTGCCGTGTGCAGCCGCGTCACAGACGTTCAAGACCTTCATCGCCAACTGCATCTGATCTGACGTCATCGCCCCCTCTTCATAGAGCAACCGCAAAAGCCGGGCACCTGCCGCTCGTTCGTCCACCTCAACATTGAATCCTTTAGCCAGGTTCTTCGCGAGAACGTCAATCTCAATCCGCAGACCCGCCAGAGCAATGTTCGGATCATGGTCCGCAAGATTCCGGTAATACTGCATATCCAGACCGCTAGAGGATGGTCGCAGGCCGAGCTGCATGAGCTGCGTATTCCGGCGAACGTGACCGGTCATTCCGGCGATCGTGACCGATCTGCTCACCGCTCTCTCGCTGGCTCTGGTTTTGTAAGCTGACCGGTCACGATGGGTCAACTGCTGCCGCTTGCGGGGCGGCGTTCTTGCGCATCGATTCTCCTCTGAGTGTCAGGCGGTGGGCGCTGTGCAGCAGCCGATCCAAGATGGCATCAGCCACCGTCGCGGCGCCGATATAGTCGTGCCAGTGCTCGATCGGCAGCTGGCTGGCGATCAGCGTCGAGCCCCGGCCATGCCGGTCCTCGATCACCTCCATCAGGTCCTGGCGCTGCGGCGCGGTCATCTTCTGCATGCCCCAGTCGTCGAGGATCAGCAGGTCGGTCTTCTGCAGCTGGCCCATCAGCCGGGCGTAGGAGCCGTCGCCCTGGGCGATGCGCAGCTGCTCGAACAGGCGCGGCACCCGGAGATAGCGCACCGAGTAGCCTTGCCGGCAGGCCTGGTTGCCCAGGGCGCAGGCCAGCCAGGTCTTGCCGCACCCGGTGGGCCCCGTGATGCACAGGTTGAGGGATTGGCCGATCCACTCGCCGCTCGTCAGCGGTGCCATGCGGCCCCGCTCCAGACCGCGAGGATGGCGGTAGTCGATGTCCTCGATGCAGGCCGTCACCCGCAGCTTGGCCGCCTTCAGCAGCCGGTCGAGGCGGCGGTTGTCGCGATGCAGGACCTCACGGTCGAGCAGCATGCCCAGGCGATCCTCGAACGGCAGGTCGTAGGTGTCCGGCTGGGTGAGCTGATGGGCCAGGGCGTCATGCATGCCGGTCAGCTTGAGGTGGCGCAGGGTGTCGAGCAGGGGCTGGGTCATCATCGGTCGTCTCCTCAGGTCAGTGGTAGTACTCGGGACCGCGCACGTTGGTGTGGGGCGGCAGGTCGTCGAGCGCCTCAGGGAGCGTCAGCATCGGCTGCTGATCCAGCCCCTGCTTGAGGATCGAGGCGATGCTGCTGTAGCGCGTGGTAGGGATCGCCAGGGCATGCGCGCAGGCCTGCTCCAGCCGGTCCTTGCCGTAGCGCCGGCTGAGCTGCAGCAGGCCCAGGCAGGCACGGTAGCCATGCTCGGGATGGGGACGGTCCTGCAGCTGTCGCTGGGTCATCTCCAGGGTGGCGACGCCGATGCCCTTGGCCCACGCCAGGAAGCGGCTCGGCGACCAGTCGCGATGGGCCTGGTGGCGCTTGGGCATGTGCTCGGCCAGGGTCGAGAAACGCCCCGGTGCATGGCGCGGGTGCGCCGCCACTCGCTGCCCCTTGTGGAACACCTCCACCATGGCGTGGGTCAGGCGCACCTCCAACACCTGGCCCACCAGGCTGTGGGGGACGCTGTAGAGGCGCTTGTCGATGTCGAGGTGGTAGTCGATGCCGGGCTTGGCCTTGCGCCACTCGGCGTACTCGTAGGGCGTCTCCGGCAACGGGCGCAGCACCGGCCGGTCGATGGCCTGGAAAAGGTCACGCCGGCTCTCCTCGCGGCCCTGGAAGGGCCGTCGGTTGAGGTCGTCGAGCAGCTCGCGAATGGCCTGGTTCAGCATGACCAGGGTGAAGAAGGTGTGGTGGCGCAGGCGGGCCAGGATCCAGCGCTCCACCAGCAGCACGGCCGCCTCTGCCTTGGCCTTGTCCTTGGGCTTGTAGGGCCGCGCCGGCAGCACGGCGACCTGGTAGTGCCGGGCCATCTCAGCATAGGTGGTGTTGAGCTGGCTCTCGTAGCGGCACGCCCGCGTCACCGCGCTTTTCAGGTTGTCGGGGACGAGCAGCTCGGGCACCCCGCCCAGATACTGGAAGGCTCGCTGGTGGGAGGCAATCCAGTCGGGCAGCGCCTGGCTCCAGGTGGCCTCGGCATAGGTGTAGCTGGAAGCGCCCAGCACGGCGACGAACACCTGGGCGTGGCGTATCTCGCCGGTGGCCTGATTGATGATCGGCACGGTCGGGCCGCAGTAGTCGATGAACAACTTCTCGCCGGCCCGGTGGACCTGGCGCATGCTGCGCCGCTGGCGGTTCCGCCAGGCGCGGTAATGATCGCAGAACCGACTGTAGCGGTACGCCTTGTCGCCGTGGACCTCGACGTACTCCGCCCATAGCAGCTGCAGGGTCACGCCCTTGCGCTTGAGCGCCTGGTGGACCTGGAAGTAATCCGGCGCTGTGAAGCGCAGCGGCGGGGTCTTGGCCGGGAACAGCCGCGCCTCCAGCGCGGCTTCATCGGTACCGTCAGGCAGAGGCCAACTGATGCCGGCCACCTGGGCCAGGCTGACGTACTTGCTGACCACGCCCTTGGAAAGGCCGCAGGCCCGGGCAATCTTCTCGTGGCTGAGCCCGGCGTCCCCGAGTTCGACACTTCCAGCCCGATTTTGGCCCGAAATTGGTACCCGTGGTCTGAGAATTCAGTCACTTAGCCAATGCTGGCCGAATCCTTTGTAGTGACACGTTTTTCTATTGGAGCCTTGCCAGCCTTGGAATAGGCGGTCTATGGTGATGACATGTTTGTCAAAGTCACCAAATCCGGCCCGCGTCGCTACGTGAAGCTCGTCGAGTCCTACCGTGACGAGGCCGGTAAGTCGCGCCAACGCGTCATCGCCACGCTGGGCCGCCTCGAGGCCGTCACGGCCGGGGAATCCAGCGCGCTGATCAATGGTCTTCTGCGGGTCTCCGGCCAGCCCTCGCTCGACGAAGGCACCGGCGAGACCGACTTCGCGCCGGCGCGCTCCGTTGGTGACACTTGGTTGCTGACCTCGCTCTGGAAAGAGCTTGGCCTGGACGATGCCTTCCGGCGGGTGCTGCGCACCAAGCGGCAGTTCGATGCCGAACGGCTGCTGCGGGTCATGGTGTTCAACCGCCTCTGCGATCCCGAATCCAAGCTCGGCGTGCTGCGCTGGTTGGAGGATGTGCTGGTGCCCGATGTCGACACGGCCTCGATCCGTCATCAGCATCTGCTGCGCACCATGGACACCCTGTCGGAGTGCAGCGAAGCGCTCAACGATGTGTTGGCACAGCAGCTCAAACCGCTGATCGATCAGGAGCTGTCGATCGTCTTCTACGACCTCACCACGATCCGAGCAGAAGGCCAGACATCGCTCGAGGGTGATGTGCGCCATTACGGGCCTTCGAAGGAGGGCGGCATCGGCCGACAGTTCATGTTGGGCGTCGTGCAGACGGCGGAAGGCCTGCCCATCCACCACGAAGTATTCGATGGCAACGTCGCGGAAACCAAGACGCTGCTGCCGACCATCGAGACCGTCACCCGGCGCTTCAAGGTACGGCGTGTGGTGCTGGTCGCCGACCGTGGCCTGCTCTCCCTGGACAACCTGGAAGCCCTGTCCGCTGTGCGTATCGAGGGTCGTCCCCTGGAATTCATCTTGGCCGTGCCGGGCCGCCGTTACGGCGAGTTCGATGACCTGTTGAAGGCGTTTCACCAGAAGCACTGCCAGGACGCCGATCGCGAAGCCTACGGCGAGATGGCCTGGCAGGGTCATCGCCTGATCGTGGCGCACCGGCCGGAAGTCGCCAAGGTTCAGACAACCGCGCGCGATCAGAAGATCGAGGCCCTGCAGGCCGATGCACGCCAGTGGTTCGAGAAGCTGGATAACCAGGATGCCGGACGCCGCTATCGCGGCAGAAAGCTCTCCGATCCCGGCGTGACGGCCAGGTTCTATAAGGCCGTCACTGACGCTCACCTCGGCCATGTTCTCAAGGTCGACCTGACCGCCGAGACGTTCAACTACGTGCTCGATCAACGGGCGCTGGATCGCGCCAGGATGATGGATGGCAAGCTGCTGCTGGTCACCAACATGGCCGATCATGAGCCAGAGCAAATCGTCGAGCGCTATCGGGCGCTGGCTGACATCGAACGCGGCTTCCGGGTGCTGAAGAGTGACATCGAGATCGCGCCGGTTTACCACCGGTTGCCGGATCGCATCCGCGCTCATGCGCTGATCTGCTTCCTCGCCCTGGTGCTTTACCGGGTGCTGCGGCTGCGGCTGAAGGCCAGTGATCACAAGCTTTCGCCGACGCGGGCACTAGAAATTGCCCGCAAGATTCAGTTCCACCAGGTCCTGCTGCACCGTCGCGAGACGGCGAGCGGCTTGACCAAACTGAAGCCTGAACAACGCGACCTTTTCGAAGCGATTGGCCTGCCGGCGCCTACCGCATCGCGCTTGTAGTGCCAATTTTGAAAAGGCGTTTCCAGGCTAATCAGTGGCTTACGCTTCTATCTGTCGAACTCGGGGGCGTCGTACTTGAGGCGCAACACCTCGGTGATGGTTCGCATGGGAATCCTCGGTGCTGGCATATCCCCCTCCAGGGGCAAAGGCAAAAGGAGGGGTATGCCGTAAAAGTCCGAATCATTCCAGCGAGTTAGGTGAGATTCCGGGAACGTGACCGATGATTCCGGCATCGTGACCGCGGATTCCGGGAAACAGGCCGAAATCGGTCACGATGAAACGGAATGGCCGGTCACGTTGGCCCGGAATGGTCGGTCACGATAGATCGGAACGGGCGGTCACGATGGCGCGGAATACGCATGAGCCGAGCGTTTGCCTCCGTAAGCGGGATCACAGGTCCTCGCCTTCTATCTTCCGGCGTCGTTTCCTGTTGTACTTTACGGGAGAGCTCTTTGACGCCCCTAATCTCTTTGTCTAAGTCCACCACGATTCCGCCCGGCAGCTTGGCGTGTCGGATTCGCTGGAGCAGCGCGACCAGCTGTGGGCGGAAAAGTAGGCAGATTGCGACAACGACAGCGGGCCAGATCAGGGCCCGTACATACTCGAGGATGAGGCTTGCCAGTTCCATTCGTCCGGGCCTTTACGTTGGCTAACGCTTCACATCACCGGCAGCAAAAAGCGGAGCGACGAAGGAACGGCTCATTTTGCTGTCAGAGTTCATGTGATTGTTAGCTGCCGTCACTTTTCTTACTTGTGTCACCAACAACCTCATTGTAGAGATTGGAAAACCGCTCAATGACGCGATCTGCGAAAAAGCCAGTAATAGCAGATACGCCTGTTACGCCCCATACGTTGAATGTGTCAATCTGTGTTTGGTTAATGATCCCGGCACGAAGTATTAGAAAAAGAACAACAGACACAAATAGCCCTACAATTGCAGAATGAACCATGTGCCATAGGTTCATTTCCTCTTTCCTTATTACACTATCATGAGAAAAATATCTCATTAGCCCACCCATCATTCCCGATGAAGAGACAGCCAGGAAGACTTGCGCCTCTCGGAGCTTGGATTCATCCTGAAATGGCAAGCTTTCATAAAATAATATTGAATAACAAACACCAGCGAAAGTAATAAAGAACAATGAGACAGCCAGCACTCTTACAAAGAAGTAGCTAAACTTATCTGGCTCGATAACTATGAACGAGGCCATGGCAACACTAGCGAACATTGTCATAAAAAAAGGATAGCCATCAATGGGCCCAATGTAGAAGCCGCCATATAACATTAAAAAATAGAAAACCATGAAACCTGTAATCAAAAGCACCGCCAGAAGTATGCGCTTCCGAAACTCCTTTTTCTTTCCAAAGGAGACTTGCTTTTCTTCTTCCCGCAGCTTTTCTTCTGACATTCTCTATTTTCCTTTGCGCAGCCAACTCCCGAACTCAGCCGAGGCCGTCGAGTCAGCGCCGAAGTCGGCTGGAGCGACTGGGCGCAGCGCGAGCACCACAATTTACCCATTTGGTGGCAACGAGGTCTCGGACAACGACAGCGGGCCAGATCAGGGCCCGTACATACTCGAGGATGAAGCTTGCCAGTTCCATTCGTGCGGGCCTTTACGTCGGCTAGCGTCTGAGCTAAGCGGCGGCTTTGGAGCGCAGCGGAAAAGCCGTCCGGCGTAGGCCTGGGTCGGGACTGGCAGTGGGTGCAGATGATCCGGGCCCCGAAAGTCCAATCGCTGCCCGATATTCTGAGCGTTTCAGAGATCGAGCGCCTGATTGGGGCAGCTCGCAAGCTGCGCTACCGGGTGTTTGTGCTGACCACCTACTCGATGGGGCTGCGCCTGGGCGAGACGCTGGCGCTGGAAGTGGGCGATATCGACAGTGCCCACCGCCAGGTGCATATCCGGCGCGGCAAGGGCCACAAGGACCGGCTGGTACCGTTGCCGGATCTGACCTATCAAGGCTTGCGGGCCTTGTGGTCCAGGCATCGCCATCCGAGATTGCTCTTTCCCAATGCCAACGGTTCCATGAACACTATCCGCCACGCCTCCTCGCCTATGGATCGCGGTGGCGTGCAGACGGCAATGAAGAAGATGCTGGCCGTTTGCGGCATTAAAAAAAAGCCTCCGTTCATACCCTGCGCCATTCCTTCGCCACGCATCTGCTCGAACAGGGCCTGAGCCTGCGTCACATTCAGGCGCTGCTCGGCCATGCCAGTCCCACCACCACCGCACGCTACGCACAACTCACCCATACCACCGAACAGGACAGTGCGCGCATCATCAATCGCCTCGTCGGTCGGCTGCATGTCGATCTGCGGAGGTTGTGATCATGGAGCTGGCCACCATCATCCACCAATACCGAGGCAATCTCGAACAACACTATGGCGACCGGTTACTCCCCGGCCATCGATATGCTCTGGACGCCATGCTGCGTTGCCGGACACCGCAGTCTGGCCAGGTTCACTGGGCGTGTCATCACTGTAACCAGCACCAGTATCAGCCGCTGTCGTGCGGGCATCGCAGCTGCCCGCGGTGCCAGAACCTGGAGGCAACCCGCTGGCTCGATCGGCAACGGGCGAAGCTGCTGCCGGTTGATTACTTCATGGCCACTTTCACCTTGCCGGCGCAACTGCGCGCGCTGGCCTGGCGGCATCAGACCGTCGTCTACGGCCTGCTGTTCGACTGCGCCGTCTCCACGCTCAGGGACTTTGGCCTGAACCCGGAAAAGCTCGGCGCCGAGCTGGGCATGACGGCCGTGCTGCATACCCATGCACGTGACAAAAGCTTTCATCCACACGTGCATATCATCGTCCCCGGCGGCGGCATCCATCGACTCCGGCGCTGCTGGAAAAAGGTCAAGGGCCGATACCTGTTCAATGCGTTCGCGCTGGCCAAGGTCTTTCGGGCACGTATGCTCGATGGTTTGAACAATGCTGGAGTGCCGATTCCCAACCCTGTACCCGAACAGTGGGTGGCCGACTGCTGCCGGGTGGGCCACGGGGGGCCGGCGCTGGAATACCTGTCACGCTATCTCTACCGGGGCGTGATCGCCGAGTGCGACATCATCGCCAATCAGAACGGCAAGGTCACGTTCCGCTATGTCGAATCCGGCACCGGAGACACGCGCACCCGGACCCTGCCGGGCGCGGACTTCCTATGGCTGATTCTTCAGCATGTGCTTCCCAGAGGCTTCCGCCGCGTACGCGACTATGGCTTTCTGCATGGGAACGCCAAAAAGCTGCTCGGGCTGGTGCAGTTGATCCTGCATGTCACGCTGGCATTCCCGGTGGCCTCAAAGCGGCCCAAGCCCGCCTGTCCCGAATGCGGCAACCCCATGCACGCCGCTTCGATCATTCGCGGTCACTGGCACCCCGGATAGGCTCCACAGCCCCACAAAACCCGTGGCTCACTTGACAGGGAGGATGCGGAACCACCTATGGCAAAAATTGCTTGATGACGCCGGCCTGGAAACAAGCCAATAGCCGCGCTCGTCCTCAAGAAACACGCCGCGTCATGCAACGCGCTTACCCGCCTAAAAGCAAACGGACATATTTGCTATTATAAAGCCTCCCAGCATCACGACCGGGCTTGTTCAACTACCGGATCAGGTCGTGGCTCGCTTCGCTCGCACGACCTATCCTTATTCGTTATGCAGCTTGGCGAGTCGGTGAACCCGGCAAGCTGAAGTGATCTTACGCCGACGACAACAGGGATGCGATACCCAGCGGATGAAAGCCCGGACAGTGAGTGGCCACGTGCAGGGGATAACGCCGAAGCCAGCGGCACCGCCGATCCGGTAGCGGTTCTGCTTCCGGTCGCCGGGCAGTGCATCACGATGCCTGGTGAAGCCAAAGACGAAGCGCGACGCGAACAAGCGGAACGACGCCAGTTGGCGTTGACGCAACCACATAAGGCAGCCGGCCACGCATAACGCCCCTGTTCTGGCGCCAAAGTATGTTGGCGTGGCTTTTGCACATTTTGCAAAAGGCATGACGACATGCTTTGGTCGCTCAGGAACGGTTTGTTATGTGATTTATTTATCTCCATCATCTTTATTCTTAAGACCCGGAAGTTGCTTTATCTCATGTTTACTGGCTGATGGAAGTTGGCTTAATAAGCTATTGTTTAACTCGTCTTTTATCTCCTGTGAGAGCGCCGATTTCTCAACCCGCTCAAACTTGTCTATCAATTCATCAAAATTTTCTATATTTGCTCTATTAAAAAAAGGTAAAAACCTAATATATTTTATACAAACATTATACGCCCCAAGAAAACCTGACATTCCTGCTAAAACCCACCAGCCTCCACCACCGATAACTCCAATAACTACTGCCCCCCCAAAGAATGCTGCGAGCGCCCCTCCACTTAAACGATCGAGTTCTTCGGATTCTTTCCTGACGGTTTTTGAAAGGGAGAATACTCTTTTTATTTCTCCCAGTTTCATGACTCTAACCTCTTGAGCAAATATCTTGCTTCGTGGATATGTGAGAGAGAGCGCATAACATATGTGAAGGCAACAATGGAATAAAATGCAAATCCAAAGATAAATAAGTATTTGATGACCCAGAATTCATTTGCAAAATCAGATTCTATATTTACGTTGTTCAGAATTCCTATGGACGGATGATCAATGATAATTGTCAAACAAACCACGGCCATACCAAGAAGCACTTGTATAAATGCTTTCAGAATATTTTTTCTAGCTGCAACTATTGTTTCTGATAAAATATCATAAAGATCGCTATCATCTTCCATATATATTTCATTCATTTATTGATATCTCCTTTATATCTGAAAGCTTCGCTCATTCACATAACGCCCGCCATCAGCTGCGCGAGGAATGAGCGTCAGCTGCATGGCTTGGTTATGTAATTTTCTACGACACATTGCCAACCAATATGTCAACCGGTGTCTTATATGCTCTAACTGAAATGCCGTAGACCTCGCTAGTATCCTCGCACCCACCACAAACTAACGCCACCAAATTCCCTGATTTGTCTATGATCGGAGCTCCGCTACACCCCTGAAAGTGTTCATGCCCAGGGTGCGAGAAAGGCAATTTGAAGAAATGGTAATCATCTTCAGTGCGCAAGAAACTGAGGCGATCATATACTCGAAGCTCTCCGCCGAAATAGACTTGCCCAAAGTGATTCTCTGACGCAGGCATCACCATACCGCAGAATCCGTATTCTTGATTTTCGTCAGGTTCATCCAGCAGGCTGGGGGAATGCACATTTATTGGTGTTTCAGATTTAACTGAATTTCCGGGAACTTCGATTTCCTGCCGAAATGCGATAAAACTTGATGGCACTTCTACATAAGAAAAATCCACATCCTCAAGCTTCGGATTTGATAGCGTTGCTCTTGCAAGAAAATTCATAGCACCGAGTTGATAGTTGCACGTGCCTTTACCCGGAACATATTTCTGCTGTATGGCCCAATTCGCTTGATCCCCTGTCGCATGAGATACCGTCAAAAGAAGACGCCTTCCCGAATAATCTATCAAACATCCCGACGCAATGCCGGTCGGTAGCCTCTGCTCGTTCAGTCTTACGAGTGGGACGCTAGATAGCCACAACTGCTTTTGAAATTTGCTAAAAGGCACAAGGTCTCCTTTCGATTACCTGAATCCGTGAGGCCGACCCCATTAAGTGCTTCTAACCCACTGACCTGCATGGCAATATAGTGGATATCGCCATTCACCCAGACAGCGCCATGCCCAACGTCAAATTCCGCGCCAGTCGCCGCACCCTCACCAGCCATGCCGGGTTGTCGATCATCGGGCAGTGCCTCGAGATTGCCGGCGTCGACAGCATCGACGGCCGCTTCCCCACCACGCTGGGTATGCGCACCAGCGACGTGGTCAAGAGCTACCTGGGCCTGCTGTGTCTGGGCATGAGCGACTATGACGCCATCGAGAACTTCCGCCGAGATAAGCCCTTCCAACAGCTGCTGACCCTGCAGAAGGTGCCGAGCACGGCGACGCTGCGACAGCGGCTGGAGAAGCTCGCCGTCAATGACCTGCAGGCGCGCACCGCCACCTGGTCCACGACCCTGCTGTCACTGGTCGAGGCACCGATCACCGCCGAGACGACACATGTCTGCTTGGACATCGACACCTTCGTCATGGACAACAGCCACTCCAAGAAGGAAGGCGTCTCGCGGACCTACAAAAAGGTTGACGGCTACACCCCGATTGCCGCCTATCTGGGCAACGAAGGGTGGTGTCTGGGCCTGGAGCTGCGTCCCGGCAAGCAGCACACCATGAAGGAAAGCAACGCCTTCCTGGAGCGGGTACTGCCCCGCGCCCAGGGCCTGACCGAGCAGCCCATCCTGCTGCGCGAGGACAGTGGCTTTGATAGCCAGGCACACCTCGCGCTGCTCGAACGGCAGCGACAGGCCTTTGCCGACGCGGGACGCCGGCTCGACTACCTCGTCAAATGGAACCCACGCGGCTCGGCCACCGCCGATCAGGACACCTGGCTGGCCGTGGCGGCGGACTATTGGCAAGAGCTGCGCCCGGGCAAACGCCAGGCGTTGTGGACGCAGACCGTCTCAATCCGCGACGACACCAAGGTCGAATACGTCGTCAAGCGCGTGATGCGCCTGGTGGAGCG
>NZ_CP071922.1:1360891-1365923 GCF_017584085.1 Halomonas sp. BM-2019 | reverse complement strand
AAAAAGTCTCGCCATTGCGAGGATCGATGAGCCGATAAACATAGTTCTGCAGCTTATCAATTACTTCGGGCGGAAATTTATCCAAAAGAACCTCTCGTGGCTTCGGTATGCAGCAGCTCTAACGCCTTGGCTTTGCGGCGCACCGGAGCGCCAGCGTAGGAGCGTCCGACAACAGCCATTTGTTAGAGCATGGCCCTATTTCCATGTGTATCGAATAGGGTTGGCTGTGCCGAAGCGGTATTCATCGGGTATTCGCCGCCCAACATACATGCTCCATATTTCAGGCGGTGCTTCACGACCGCTGAATCCCAGTCTTCCAGGTCGATCAGGGCGGCCCGGGAAATTATCGCTTTTAGCTTCCATCCATTTTTCAGGAATGTACGCGCCGCGAATAACTCCCTTTTCAGATGCGAGAACAACTTCTGTTTCTTTCGCCCGTCTTTGACTGAGCTTCCAGGCATATCTTGTGGCTTCATAGAGCGGGCGTTCGGACGCACTTCTATTTACACTGATCAAAAGCGCCCGATGCTCAAATACCGCCGGCTTAGCGAGATACTCCCGAACAATCTCATCCGCATGCATTGCACCACGTTCACCGCTCTCTTCCCCACCCATCACGTTTGTGAGCCCTGGATACGCATCAATAAGTGCAGCTTCTACCTCTTTCGCCACGGATGGCTCCATTCCGTGCCGATGCACGACATGGGCAACTTCAAAGCCTGCAAGACGGATTTCCCTGATTCGTCTCAACTTATCGCCAACTTCGTCTGATTCTTTCCCCAACTCGTCACGAATGTGGGAATAAAGACGGTTGCCAACACCGCGACCAACGTAAAAAGTCTCGCCATTGCGAGGATCGATGAGCCGATAAACATAGTTCTGCAGCTTATCAATTACTTCGGGCGGAAATTTATCCAAAAGAACCTCTCGTGGCTTCGGTATGCAGCAGCTCTAACAGTGATTGGACTGCACGTCCTGATATTGGATGAATGCACCTGCTCGTTCAACAATCTTCGCCAGCATGCTTCTTCTCCCCTAACCTATTGATTTCTCGAGAACTTAAGTATAGCTAGGCCACCCATGCAGAATTCGCGCGCTTGCGCGTTTTGCCGGAACCAATAATACTGTATGCATATCCATATCAAGAGGGAGCTGCCGTATGGATACGCAGACCAGACCGCCAAAGCTGATGGAGAGTGTGAAGGCCACCCTGCGGGTGAAGCGCTACAGCCCGCGTACCGAGAAAACCTACTGCTACTGGATACGCTACTTCATTCGCTTCCATGGCGTGCGCCATCCAGCCAGCATGGGAAGCTCCGAGGTGCATGCCTTCCTGGAGCACCTTGCGGTGGAACGCCAAGTGGCAGCCGCCACGCAGAACCAGGCGCTGAATGCTATCGTCTTCCTCTATCGCCATGTTCTCGAGCAGCCCTTGGGAGAGATCGGTGAATTCTCGCGCGCCAAGCGCCCACGCCGGTTGCCAGTGGTGCTATCCCACGAGGAAGTGATGCGCGTACTGGGCCACCTTTCTGGCTCCATGTATCTGATGGGTACATTAATGTACGGCTCAGGGCTGCGGCTCATCGAAACATGCCGCCTACGTGTCCGGGATATCGATTTCGAACGTCAGGTTATTACGGTGAGAGCTGGCAAGGGCGACAAGGACAGAACCACCCTGCTCCCTGCGACCTGTATTCCCGCCTTGCAGCATCAAATCTCCACGGCCAAACAGCAACTTGACTATCGCCTGCATCATGGCCGCGTACCGGTGACGCTACCCCACGCGCTGGATCGCAAGTACCCGAATGCGGGCATCTCCTTGGCTTGGCAGTGGCTTTTTCCTGCCACCCGGCCCTGCTGCGATATGGATGGCAAGGTTGTTCTCCACCATATCCACCCATCGGCAGTGCAAAGGGCGGTCAGACACGCCATGCGAGCCGCATCACTTCCACGCCCCGGCTCCTGCCATACTCTGCGACACAGCTTCGCCACTCAATTGCTGAGCCAGGGAACGGATATCCGCACCGTTCAGGAATTGCTTGGGCACAAGAGCGTGGAAACCACTCAGATCTATACGCATGTGTTGGGCAAGGGCTTTGCCGGCGTGCGCAGCCCTCTGGGATAAGGGAAATCGAGGAATCCGGGCACGCTACCGCCAGGGAATGCCGGTCCCACCCTCCCTGGCGATTACAGGCCGCCTGCATGCCATCATCGGATAACGTAGGAATCCAATTCAGTGATCGAGGCATCCAGGGCTTTTTCTTACGAAAAGATTCGGCATTCGGCCACTGCATCAGTCAGTTTAGCCCCAACCTACCCCTTCTTCCGGGTAAATCCATGCGATCGGGCCGGGAGATTGACCCTGGTCCCATCAGTGTGGGCGATGGCTTACAGCATGTACGCCATTTCTTGCATGCCTTGGCAGCCAGCGTGCCAGGTGCGCTCTCTTTTGGCCTGGGGCGCTCTATAGCCCCAGCAGCCGCCGTGCCAGCGGCAGGAACAGCGCGGTGAAGATCCCCGTCAGGCTCATGCCGAGCGAGGCGAAGGCGCCGGCGGTGGGGCCGAGCTCGAAGGCGCGCACGATGCCCACGGCGTGGCCGTTCCCTCCCAGCGAGAAGCCGAGGATGCGCGGGTGTCGATCTTCAGCAGGCGGGCCTGCAGCGAGTCGAAGATGGTGGTCAGCACCCCGGTGATCAGCAGCCCGCCCAGCATCAGCGAGATCGAGCCGCCGATCTGCTCCACGATGCCGATGCTCAGCGGGGCGGTGCCGACTTGGGGCCAGCGAGGCCAGCACGATGGGCGGCGCCCCCTGCAGCCAGGCGGTGCATCACCTTGTTATAGGAGCAGTGGATGAGGCTAGGCGCCGCGCGAAGGGCAACGAAGAGCCAGGCGCCGACAGCCCAGTGGCCCGAACACGCCGCGGCCCGGCCTCGACCGGGAGCACTATGCCCTCGACCACCGCTCCCCCTTCTCCAGGGCCAATGTCATCACCCGCGGCATCGTCGGCGATATCCAGGGCGAGCCGGTGGTCGCCTCGCCGCTCTACAAGCCGCACTTCCGCCTCGCCGACGGCCAGTGCCTCGAGGAGGAAGGGGTCCGACTGCGCACCTGGCCAATCAGCTTCAAGGGCGAGGAGGTGTGGATCAAGGCCTGAGCGCATCTACCGGGACACCGAGGTGCCGCGCTGAGGAAGCGTTGATCTACTGCATTGCAGCATGCGCGTTTCGCGTCCATGCTGACATTACCGAATCGTGACGGTCCAATGACCATCACCATGACCAGAGGAGGTGAGCCAACGCGTTGAACGGAGTGGCACCGTCGGTGGCCTGTCATCCAATTGTCAACAGGCGCTGACAGTGTCGACATGGAGACGTCATCTACCCGACGTCCGTCCCGCGACATGAGGAGAGCTGCGCCGATGGTACGCATCGACAAGAAGGCCACCCGGCTGTACGTCCTGGACACCAACGTACTGCTGCACGACCCCGTCGCCCTCTACCAATTCGACGAGCACGAGGTGGTTATCCCGATGACCGTGCTCGAGGAGCTGGACAAGCTCAAGAACGGCGCCCGGGAGATCGCCCGCACCGCCCGCCAGGTCAGCCGCACCCTCTCGGACCTCACCGCCAACGTTGACCTCGAGCAGATCCACGAGGGCATCCCCATCCCGCGCCTGCAGGGCCCCTCGGGCCACCTGCGCCTGCTCTGCTATCCGGACCTGGAGCAGCTGGAGCCCCTCGGCGACAGCCCCGACAACCGCATCCTCGCCGAAACCTGCCGCCTGCACCGGGAGCGCCCCGACGCCTCGGTGATCCTGATCACCAAGGACATCAACCTGCGGGTCAAGGCCGCGGCGCTTGGCGTGCCGGTAGAGGACTACCTCAACGACCGCGCCTTCGACGACAGCGACGCCATGCTCGAGGGGGTGCGGGTCTACCCGGATTCGGGCAGCGAGCTGTGGAACGACCTGGCGCTGGACGTCCGCGTCGAGCGCCAGGATCAGCGGATGGTCTACCATCTCGCCGGCGAGATCCCCGTCGAGTGGCACCCGGGCCTGCTGGTGGCGGACAGCGACGACGAGGGCGGCTTCGAAGCCATCGTGCGCGAGGTGAGCGGGCAGCGCGCCCGCCTGGATCTGCTCACCAACTACCGCCACGGCGCCAGCGTCTGGGGCGTGCATGCCCACGACTGTCGGCAGAACTTCACCCTCAACCTGCTGATGGATGACGACATCGACCTGGTCACCATCGCCGGCAGCGCCGGCACCGGCAAGACCTTCATGACCCTGGCCGCCGCCTTCCAGCAGACCCTGGACACCAAGCGCTTCGAGCGCATCGTCTTCACCCGGGCGCCGATCTCCATGAGCGAGGACATCGGCTTCCTGCCCGGCACCGAGGAGGAGAAGATGTCGCCCTGGATGGGTGCCTTCCACGACAACATGGACAACCTGCTGCGCGACGACAACGGGGAATCCAGCTGGGACAACGGGGCCACCCGCCAGCTGCTCGGGGCCCGGGTGCAGATCCGCGCCCCGGGCTTCATGCGCGGCCGCACCCTCAACGACACCTTCCTGATCATCGACGAGGCGCAGAACTTCACCCCCAAGCAGCTCAAGTCCCTGGTCACCCGGGCCGGGCGGAACACCAAGATCGTCTGCCTGGGCAATGTCGGCCAGATCGACACCCCCTACCTCACCGCCAACACCTGCGGTATGGCGGCGCTGGTGCAACGCTTCCGCGACTGGCCCCATGCCGGCCATGTCACCCTGAAGAGCGTCGAACGCTCGCGCCTGGCCCTGGCCGGCGAGGAGCTGCTGTGACTGCCCTCGCCCGTTGCCTGCCTGACGCCCGCGAGGGCCTCAGGCGGCGCTGAACAGCAGCACCAGGGCGAGTCCCACGGCCACCGCCATCATCAGCACCGCGGCGTGGCGACGCAGCCACGCCTCGCCGCGGGACAGGCCACCAAGCAGGGCCATGCCATCGCGCTCCCGGGCCACCCACCAGGCCACCCAGGCCGCTTTCGCCACAACCAG
>NZ_CP071922.1:1360480-1360791 GCF_017584085.1 Halomonas sp. BM-2019 | reverse complement strand
CGCCACGGCCGGGCGACGCGGGCCAGGAGCCTCAGGCCCTTGGCCAGCGGCCACCACAGATCCCCGGGAGGCGGACCCCGCCAGGTCACCCGGAGCCCCCGGCGATGGGCCAGCCAGCCCACCAGCAGCGATAGCGCCAGCCCCGCCCCCACCGGCCACCACAGGCCGGCGAGCTCGCCCGCGGGCGGCGACGCCGGACGCAGGCCCAGCGCCGGCAGCCACAGCGGCAGCGTCAGGGCACAGGCCACCAGCAGCAGCCAGGCCAGCGACATGGGGGCAAGCAGCGGCACCAGACCATCCGCCCGGGCCAG
>NZ_CP071922.1:1345905-1360390 GCF_017584085.1 Halomonas sp. BM-2019 | reverse complement strand
CACAGGGTGCGCGCCATCAGTGCCGCGGTACCCACCGCGGCCAGGGAGAGCCAGGTGACCAGCCAAGCGGCGCCACCGTCATAGAGCACCGACTTGAAGGCCCACTTGGTGGCGAGTCCCGAGCCCAGCGCGCCCGCCAGCGAGAGCGCCGGCAGGGTGAGCAGCAGCGCCAGCACCCAGGCGGGTAGCCGCGGCGGATGCTCGCCGATGCCCACGCCCAGGAACAGCGCCCCCTTGGTCAGCCCGTGGTGAGCGGCAAACAGCACCACCGCCGGTGCCAGCGCCGGCCACAGCCCGGGGGTGACCAGGCCGACGCCCACCAGGGCGGCCAGCATGCCGAGCTGGCTGACGCTGGAGTAGGCCAGGATCGCCTTGGGATGGCGCTGGAAGAGCCCGATCAGGGCGGCCCCGATGGCGCCCACCAGGCCAGCGACCAGCATCGCCCGGCCCAGCCCGACGAATCCCACCGCCGCCGGCTCGCCCAGCGGCAGGGTGGCCATCCAGCCCACCACCCCGGCCTTGACCATGGCGCCGCTGAGCACGGCGCTGGCCGGTGTCGGCGCCACCGGATGAGCCAGGGGCAGCCACAGGTGCAGACCTGCCACCCCGGCCTTGACCCCGAAGCCGAGCCACAGCAGCAGACCGATCCAGACGCCGTGCTCGAGGTTGCCGAGCCCCTCACGCAGCCCGGTCAGGGTCAGGGTGCCCAGGCTGCCGGCTCCCCACAGCAGGCCTCCCAGGATCAACCCCTCGCCGAGCACCGCCATGATCAGGTAGGCGCGCCCGCCGGTGAGGGCATCCCGGGTACCGGAGTGGATCACCAGGCCGTAGGCGGCAAAGGTCATCACCGCAAAGCCCAGGTAGAAGTTGGCGATATCCTCGGCCAGCAGCAGCAGCAGGTTGCCGGAGAGCGTCAACGGCCAGAGCACGGCGAAGCGCGCCAGCCGCGACGCCGCCGCGCCGTTACCGGCCACGGCACGCTCACCCTCACCCGCCAGGTAGCCGCGGGCGTACCAGCCCGCGAGCAGCCACAGGAGCGCGGTAAAGGCCAGCAGCACGCGCCGCGGCTCGTCCAGCACCCAGGCACCCCCCAGCAGCCAGGCCGACAGCGACAGGCTGCCGTCGGACCCGAGCAACGCCAGCGCCAGGGCGGGCAGCGGCGCCGTGGCCCACAGCGGGTCGAGGGGGAAGGGAGACTCACCGCGCTCGGCGAGGGCTGCCATCAGCGGCACGCGCAGCACCAGCACGAGCGGCCAGAGCAGCGCGGCGATCAGCAGCGGGACAAGCGGCGCACTCATGGCAGGTACTCCAGGCCCACCACCTGGGTGGCCCACTCCAGCGGGCTATAGGGCAGCCCCGCCAGCAGGCCGGCCAGCAGGCTGAACAGTGCCGTGGCCAGCGCCGGCAGCAGCAGCCAGCTGCTGGTCTCGAAGCGACCCAGGCGGCGCTCCTCAGGCCACTCGCCCACCCCGTGGCCGGGGCCCGGCCGGAACCACAGGCGGTAGAGGATTGGCAGGAAGTAGGCCGCATTGAGCAGGCTGCTGGCCACCAGCACGGCGATCACCCAGGGCATGCCGGCCTGCACCGCCCCGATCCCCAGGTACCACTTGCTGAGGAAACCCACCAGGGGCGGCAGCCCGATCATGCCCAGGGCGCCGACGCTGAAGGCCAGGCTGGTGAGCGGCATGCGCCGCCCCGCCCCATCGAGCTCATCGATACGGTGGATACCGAGCTCTTCGGCGTAGTTGCCGGCGCAGAAGAACAGGGTGATCTTCATCAGGCCCTGGTGCAGCAGATGGGAGAGCGCGGCGATGGTGCCGAGCGGCCCGAACAAGCCGATGCCCAGCACGATGTAGCTCACCTGGCTCACCGTGGAGAAGGCCAGCCGCGGCTTCAGCTCCACCTGGGCCAGGGCGCGCAGCGAGCCGTAGAGGATGGTGACGCTGGCGACGACCGCGAGTCCCGTGAGCAGCCCCAGCGACTGGCTGAGTTCGGCGCCGTAGACGTCATAGACCAGGCGCACGATGCCGAAGGCTCCGGCCTTGACCACCGCCACGGCATGCAGCAGGGCGCTGACCGGCGCCGGCGCTACCATGGCCCGGGGCAGCCAGCCGTGCAGCGGCACCAGCGCCGCCTTGACCCCGAAGCCGACGATCAGCACCCAGAAGATGGCGATCAGGGTGCCGTGCCGCTCGGGGCCGAACTCGGCGAGGATCTCCCGCTGGCCGAAGCGGATATCGCCGGCCAGGGCGTGCAGGGCCACCATGCCGATCATCAGCACCAGGCCCGCGGTGAGGGTGAAGCGCAGGTAGAGGGTGGCCGCGGCCAGCGACTTCGGGGTGCCGCGATGGGCCACCAGGGGATAGGTGGAGAGGGTCAGCAGCTCATAGAATACCAGGAAGGTGAAGAGGTTGCCGGCCAGGCTGATGCCCAGGGTGCTGGCGACGCAGAGGCTGAAGAATCCGAAGAAGCGTCGCCGGTTGGGCGAGTCCTCCAGGTAGCCGATGGCGTAGATGGTGGTGAACAGCCACAGCAGCGAGGAGAGCCCGGCAAACATGATGCCCAGCGCATCGGCGCGCAGCACGAAGGCCAGCCCCTCCAGCACCGGGAACTCCACGGTGTAGGCGTGCCCCTGGCTGAGCCCGCGCACCATCCAGGCCACCAGGGCGATCTTGATCACGGCGGCGGCCAGGTTGAGCCCGCTCCGGGCCCGGAAGGCGCCCTCCGGGAGCAGGAAGATCAGTGCCGCCGCCACCAGCGAGGTGGCCAGTGTCGCCACGGGGAAGAAAGCCGCACTCATGGCACCCCTCCCTGACGCAGCAGTGCCATGGGCCACTCCGCCACCAGGCCGAGCCCCACGGCGGCCAGCGCCAGCAGCAGGGCCACCAGTTCCATGCCCCGCGGCAGGGGCTGGAATGCCTGGCGGGGGGCCTCCTCGACGAACGAGCAGCGCAGTACCCGGAAGACATAGGCCGCGGTCAGCAGCGTGCCCACCACCAGCACCCCGACCCACAGCCACTGGCCCGACTGGAGCGAGGCCTGCAGCAACAGCCACTTGGCGGTGAAGCCGGCGCTGGGCGGCAGCCCCATCAGGGTCACCGCGGCCAGGCCGAAGGTCATCAGCGACAGCGGCAGTCGCCGGCTGGTGCCTGCCAGGTCGGCCAGGCGGGCGGCGCCGGTGGAGAACATCAGGTTGCCGGCGGCCATGAACATCGCCGCCTTGGCCAGGGCGTGGCCGGCCAGCTGCAGCCAGGTCGACTGCCAGGCCAGGACGGCCACTCCGGCGGCAGTGCCGGCCAGCAGCGGGAAGAGCAGCATCAGGTAGCCAAGCTGGCCCACCGTGGACCAGGCCACCACCTGCTTGAGGCTGTCGGCCCGCCACGCCTGGACGCCCCCCCACAGCACCGCGGCCGCGCCCAGCAGCCCCAGCGCCCAGGCTGCCGCCACCGCCTCGGGCAGCAGCAGCCGCCACAGCAAGACCAGGATGAAGAAGGAGGCCTTGACGACCAGGGCGCCATGGACCGCGCTGACCGGCGTCCAGGCGCTGGCATGGACCGGGGCCAGCCAGCCGTGCAGCGGGAAGATCGCCGCCTTGAGCAGCAGCCCGCCGGCCAGCAGCGCCATGGCGATGCGCGTCACCGCATCCGGCTCGGCCACCGCGGCGAGGCCGGCCAGGTCGAGGGTGCCCCAGATACCCAGCAGCAGCGCCACCCCGAGCAGCCAGGCCAGGGAGCCCACCAGCGCATAGAGCAGGTAGCGCAGGCCGGCGACCAACGCCTCGGCCTTGCCGGGGAGCAGCATCATTCCCACCGCGCAAAGTCCCATCAGCTCCAGGCCGGCATACAGCAGCAGCAGGTCCGCCGCCACCCAGATCAGCCCCAGGGCCGCGGCCAGGCCACCCAGCAGCGGCCAGAACCTGGCGTAGCCCCCCCCCGGCAGGTCCAGGGCCCGGCGGTGCCCTGCCGCATAGGCGGCACTGGCCAGCAGCACCAGCTGGGTCAGCAGCAGCAGCAGCCCCCCCAGGGCGTCCAGGCGCCAGTGCAGCGTCAGCCCGAAGAGTGCCAGGCTGCCGTACAGCCCCACCTCCCCCACCTGGGGCAGCAGCCAGAGGGTGGCCAGCGGCAACGGTGCACCGGCCAGCGCCACCGGCCGCATCCGCTCGGGAGGACGCCACAGCGCCAGCAGGCCCAGCGCCAGCGGGGCGGCCAGCACCAATCCCAGCAGCAGGCCCGGCGCGCTGCTCATCGGCCCGGCTCCGACTCGGGCTGCGCCTGGGGCTCCTTCTCGAGGGTGACCCGCCCCTCCAGGGCGTACAGGCGTCGCAGCAGCAGCGCGCCCAGCACCGAGCCGACCAGCGCCACCACCAGGCCCACCAGGATCAGCCCCTGGACCTCGATGGCGGGGCCGCCGAGCCCGGCCAGCAGCAGGAAGACGCCGGAGCCGAGCACGTTGAAAGCCAGCAGGCGGCGCAGCAGATGACGCTGGCGGGCGAACGCCCAGAGCCCAAGTGCCATCACCAGCAGGCCGGCAGGTACCAGCGAGACGCTGGCCTCCTCCGGCGGCAACTGCGCCTCGGCGCCGAGCAACCAGCCCACCGCCAGGGCGGTCAGCGCCAGCCAGGCCAGGGCGGCGAGCCAATGCGCCGGCGCCTCATCGCGATGACGTGGGGTATCGTCGCGGGCGGGCAGGCGCGGGACATCGCCGGCACGGCCCAGCGCATGCAGCAGAGCGGCGCCGGTCATCAGCGCGCCGAGCAGCGCCTCGGCAAGGGCCAGCCAGGGCGCCGCGAGCCACCACCAGGCCAGCGCCATGCTCAGCGCGAAGGCGATGAAGGTCAGGCAGGCGCGACGCAGGTGGCGGTCGAGCAGGCTGGTGCCCGCCAGCAGCACCAGCAGGGTACCCAGCGCCCAGGCGAAGGGGGCTGTCACCGGCGGTCAGCGGTCACCGCGGTTGACGACCTGCTCGCTCAGCGCCGCGCACTCGCAGACGGGGCAGGCGACCGGGAGGCGGAAATCTTCGGAGAGTCCGGACATTGCTCACTTCCTCCATGTGATGACGGGATAACGGGATGACGGACGCGACCGCACCCGGCAGATCGTGACGCCTGGCGAATGCCATGTCACTGATGTCATGAGGATGATCCTGACGACTTCAAGCCGAGATTGCCAGGAGGCGAGCTCACGCCGTGTCATCACCGGCGCCCGAAAGCACCGTGCCGGAGGCGAGGACGATCCGGTTGCGGCCCTCGTGCTTGGCGCGATAGAGGGCGCGATCGGCCTCCGCCAGGGCGCCTTCCAGGCTGCCTCCCGGCGCCAGGGTCGTCAGCCCCAGGCTGACCGTGAAGCGCAGCGTGGCCTCATCCACCTCCAGTTCGATGGCCCCCACCGCCTGGCGCAGGCGCTCCAGGATGGTCCGGGCCTCGTCGGGGGTGGTATCGACCAGCAGCACCGCGAACTCCTCGCCGCCGATGCGCGCGAAGAGGTCATAGGGGCGCAGGCACTCCCTGCAGGCGGCCGCGAACGCCTGCAGGGCGAGGTCGCCGGCCCCATGGCCGTGGGTATCGTTGAGGGCCTTGAAGTGGTCGATGTCGAGCATCGCCAGCGGCAAGGGCTCGTCATGTCGCAGGGCCCGAGCCTGGGCCGCCGTCCCCTGCTCGAAGAAGGCGCGGCGGTTGAGGGCACCGGTCAGCATGTCGGTGCCGACCAGTCGCCGGACCTGCTGCTCGACTCGCTTGCGCTCGGTGATATCGACCAGCAGGCCGTCCCACAGGGTATCGCCGTCGCGACGGCGCTGCGGCTCGGCCCGCCCCTCCAGCCAGCGGATACCGCCCGCCAGGTCGAGGCGGAACTCCAGCTGCCAGGCTTCCAGGCTCACCGCCGACTGGGCCAGGGAGGTCTCCAGCCGGTGGCGATCCTCGGGCAGCAGCTTCTCCAGCAGGCGCTCGATATCGTCCATGACCGGCTCCGGCGACGCGCCCGTCATCGCCTCGAGCCCCTCGCTGGCGTAGAGCAGCTCGAGCCGCCCCGTGGCGGCCTGGCGGAGTCGGAAGACGACACCGGGCAGACGCGAGACGGTGCCCTGCAGACGAGTCAGCAGTTGGCGGTCATGCAGCTCACGCTCGCGCATTCCGGTGACGTCGTACTGCATCACCAGCAGCGCCCGGGATCTCGCCTCATCGGCCTCGAGGGGCTGGATCATGGTGGTGTGGTGGCGCAGGGCACCGTCGGCGCGGCGGCAGAGCAGCACCCCCTGCCAGGGCCGACGGCTGGCCAGGACCTGCGCCAGGGCGCGGCCGAAGTCCCCATGCAGGGGATCGCTGTCGAGCGTCACGGCGCGCCGCCCGAGCAGCTGGTCGGCGGCGTGGCCGGTATGCCGCTCGAAGGCCGGGTTGACCTGGCGCACCAGGCCCTCCTCGTCGACCAGCATGACCGCACCCGGATAGTGGGTCAGCAGGAGGTCACCGAGCGGCGGTGAGCTAGGGTGTTTCCCCTCCCTGGCCCGCCAGCGTCGCCATACCCGCCTGATCGTCTCCATTCCCAAGCCCCCGAACTCTCTGCATCCGATGGAGGGGGCCTCTCCTGGCCCGGCACCCAGCCTACCGCAGAATGCGACGGCGGGCACCTGGCGGATCAGAGGCCGAGGCGGTCGGCCACGTAGTCGGCGTCCTTGTCGCCGCGGCCGGAGAGATTGACCAGGATATGCTGAGCCTTCGGCAAGCCGGGCGCCTCGCGCATGGCCCAGGCCACCGCGTGGGCACTCTCCAGCGCCGGGATGATGCCTTCGACCCGGGAAAGCGTCAGGAAGGCATTCAGACACTCCTCGTCGGTGGCGCTCTGGTAATCGACCCGGCCCAGCTCCTTGAGGTAGCTGTGCTGGGGGCCTACCCCCGGATAGTCGAGACCGGAGGCGATGGAGTGCACTGGCATGGGGTGGCCGGCCTCGTCCTCGAGCACATAGCAGGCCATGCCGTGTATCTCGCCAGGCTTACCCAGGGTCAGGGTGGCGGCGTGGCGCGGGGAGTCGAGCCCCTCGCCGGCCGGCTCCACACCGACCAGGTGGACGGCCTCATCCTCGAGGAAGGCAGTGAACATGCCGATGGCGTTGGAGCCGCCGCCGACGCAGGCGGTGACGTGGTCCGGCAGGCGGCCATGACGCGCCAGGAACTGCTCGCGAGCCTCGGTACCGATAATCGACTGGAAGTCGCGCACCATCTTCGGGAAGGGGTGCGGACCCACCACCGAGCCGATGGCGTAGATATAGTTCTGAGGGTCCTTGAGGTACTCCTCGAAGGCGCTGTCCACGGCGTCCTTGAGGGTCGCCGTGCCGCGGGTCACCGCCACCAGGGTGCAGCCGAGGATCTTCATCTTGGTGACGTTGGGGTGTTCCTTCTCGATGTCCACCTGGCCCATGTGGATCTCGCAGGGGATCCCCACCAGGGCGCAGGCGGTGGCCAGCGCCACGCCGTGCTGGCCGGCGCCGGTCTCGGCGATCACCTTGGTCTTGCCCATGAACCTGGCCAGCAGCGCCTCGCCCAGGCAGTGGTTGATCTTGTGGGCGCCGGTGTGATTGAGGTCCTCGCGCTTGAGATGGATCTGGGCGCCACCCAGCTTCTCGGAGAGGCGCCGGGCGTGGAAGATGGGGCTGGGCCGACCCACGTAGTCGGCGAACAGGCTGGCCAGCTCCTGCTGGAAGTCCTCGCGGACGCGGATCTCCTCGTAGGCGGCGTCGATCTCGTCCATGACCGCCTTGAGCTCGGGCGGGATCAGCTGGCCGCCGAAGCGGCCGAAGTAGCCCCGGGCATCGGGCAGGTTGGCGAAGGGGGAAGTGCTCATGGTCTCTCGTGTCCTGTGGCTGGCGACGAATCCTGCCGACAGGATGCCGGCCACCCGCCGGGCTGTCGAGACGACCAAGGCCGAAACCCGCCGGCTCAGCGCGCGAGGCGCGCGGAAAGCCAACTGCCTATGTCAGCAACCTGCTGGGGGCAGACCGCGTGGGCCATGGGGTACTGGCAATAGTGGGCGGGGTAGCCCAGCGACAGCACCTTCTCGAAGCCGGCCTTGCCCAGCGCCTCGGGCACCACCGGATCGAAGCTGCCGTGGTGCACCTCGATGGGCAGCGCACGGTTGGCCTCATGCAGCGCGATGCTGTCGGCGGTGGCGAAGTAGGTGGACAAGGCCAGCAGGCCGCCCAGCGGCGCCTCGAAGGAGAGCGCGGCCTGGTAAGCCACGGCGCCGCCCTGGGAGAAGCCGGCCAGGATGATGCGGCGGCTGTCGATGCCGCGATCGATCTGCTCGCGCACCAGACCCTGGATGCGCTCGGCGGAGGCCTTGAGCTGGGGCTCGTCGACGCGGCGGTCCAGGTTCATCTCGAGGATGTCGTACCAGGCCGGCATCACCATGCCGCCGTTGATGGTCACCGGCAGACGCGGCGCATGGGGCAGGATGTAACGCACGGCATCGTCGGTGGGCAGTGGCAGGGCCGGCACCAAGGGCTCGAAGTCGCTGCCGTCGGCCCCCAGGCCATGGAGGATGAACACGCAGGCATCGGCGGGTCGGCCGCTTCTCGGTTCGATGATCAGTTCGCCGGGATGGCTCATGGAGAGGCTTCCATTTGTTTGTCGGGGATATCAGACCCGACACCCTACCGCAAAGCCCCGGTGGCGGCGAGACACACGCCCTTTCAGGGTGCAGAAAGGCCAGCCGGATCAGAAGGGCGAGCTGGATCAGAAGGGCCAGCTGGATCAGAAGGGCCAGACCAGGGGAATCAGCGTCAATGCCACCACGGCAACGAGCAGATTGAGCAGCCCACCCAGGCGCAGGAAGTCGCTGAAGCGGTAGCCACCCGGGCCATGCACCATCAGGTTGGTCTGGTAGCCGATCGGCGTCAGGAAGCTGGCCGAGGCGGCAAACATCACCGCCACCACGAAGGGCATGGGGCTCACCCCAAGGCTCTCGGCGCTGGCCATCACCACCGGGAAGGTGATCACCGCGGCGGCATTGTTGGTAACCAGCTCGGTCAGCATCGCCACCAGCAGGTAGGTCCCGATCAGCAGCAGCAGCGGGTTGCCGTCGGCCAACCCCAGGGCGCCAGCGGCCAGGACCGCCGCGGCCCCGGAACTCTCCAGCGCCGCGCCCAGGCCGAAGGAGGCAGCAATGGTCAGCAGCACCTGGGTGTCCAGCCCGCGCTTGGCGGCCCCCACCGTGCAGCAGCCGGTCAGCAGTACCAGCGCCGCCCCCAGCATGGCCGCGTTCATCATGCTCAGCACCCCGAGGCTCGCCAGGGCCACCACCCCTGCCAGGATGCCCCAGGCCAGCCAGGCCTTCTCGTGTATGGGGCGTGCCGCGCCGTTGAGCTGGCTGATCAGCAGGAAGTCCCGCGACTGACGATGGCGCTCGATGAAGGGCGGGCGCGCCTCGAGCAGCAGCACGTCGGCCGGCTGCAGCCGCACCTGGCCGAGGTTACCGGCCACCCGCTCGCCGCCGCGGCAGACCGCCAGCACGGCGGCACCGTAGAGGGTGCGGAAGTGGCCGTCACGGATGCGCTGGCCGACGAACTGGCACTGGTCGGAGACGACCGCCTCCACCAGGCGGCGCTCCTTGAAGTCCTTCTCCAGGCTCGACTCGCCGTGGCGCGAGGGCACCAGGCCGCGCACCTGCTGCAGCTCCACCGCGCCCTCACGCGTGCCGGCGAACACCAGGCGGTCGCCCCCCTTGAGGCGCTCGCCGGGGCCCACCACGCTGACCACGTTGCCGTCGCGCTCGATCTCCACCAGGAACAGCTCCTGGAGATGGCGCAGGCCCGCCTCCTCCACCGTGCGATTGACCAGCGGGCCGGCGGGATCGACCTCCATCTCGATGGTGAACTCCCGCGGGTTCTCGAAGGCCGCCGAGGCCCCACGACGCGCCGGCAGCAGCCGCGGGCCAAGCAGGATGAGGTAGGCCAGGCCGATCAGCGCCACCGGCACGCCCACCCAGGCGAGGTCGAAGAGGCCCATGGCCAGCTCCGGCGAGCGATCCACCAGCAGGCCGTGCACCACCAGGTTGGTGCTGGTGCCGAACAGGGTAATGGTGCCGCCGAGGATGGAGGCGAAGCTGAGCGGCATCAGCAGGCGATGGGCCGGCAGCTGCACGCGGCGACTCCAGCTCAGTACGGCAGGAATATAGGTGGCTACCACCGGGGTGTTGTTGAGGAAGCCACTCAGCGACGCCACCGGTAACAGCAGGCGGATCAGCGCCCTGCCCTCGCCGCGGGGCTGGCCGAGCAGGTAGCGGATGATCAGGTCGATGCCGCCGGTCTGGCGAATGGCGGTGACCAGCACGTACATGAAGGCCACGGTGAAGAGCCCCGTGCTGGAGAAGCCGCCCAGCGCCTGGGAGGGATCGAGGATGCCGAGCGTCAGCAGCAGGATCACCGCCCCCAGCAGGACGATGTCCGGCCCGAGTCGCGAAAGCGCCATCAAGGGAAAGACGGCGATCACGACGGCGAGGGAGATCCAGGCGTCCAGGGGCATGGCGGGAATCCGATCAACGAAAGTACCCCTATTCTGCCGCCGACAGATTATTCTAAAAAGTTCTTTCTAGAAATTCACTTATTCCAAAAGTGGCTATAACGCCCCCTCGCTTCCCCACCAGCCCCTTCCGCCTGGCCAAACGGCGCACACGCGAAAAGGCCCGCGCGCGGCGGGCCTTGTCTGACTCGGTGAAGAGTCACATCAGATCAGCTGGCGATCAGCCGATGACCTTGATGTTGGAAGCCTGGAGGCCTTTCTTGCCCTGGGTGACGTCGAAGGAGACCTTCTGGCCGTCCTGCAGGGTCTTGAAGCCGTCGGCCTGGATCTCGGAGAAGTGAGCGAACAGGTCGTCACCGTTGTCGTCCGGAGAGATGAAGCCGAAGCCCTTGGTGTCGTTGAACCACTTGACGGTACCGGTAGCCATTATCGAATTCCTCGAATAGCATTTTGATTTGCCGGGAAATACCCGAGTTGCAGTGGGTAGAACAAGAAACTTTTCACCGGGAAATCGACGCCATGAGCATTTCGATGACCACCTGCGATGTTCGACTTGCTAACCAACTGCGCACAGCTTGCGCCTTGCCGACGCCAACGTCAACCCTATTCGCGCAGGGTGACGAAAAAGTTACTCCACGGCCCATCGCCGGCTCCGGGGTCAGTCGATGCCCCCGGAGTCGCCACGGCGATCCTGGTCTCAGGTCGGCAGGTATTCACGACTCCAGCTCTCTGCTATCACACCCTCCTCGATCAACCGGTCGATCTCCTCACCGGTGTGACCGAGCTCCTCCAGCACCTGCCGGGTAGAAGCCCCGTACTTCTCGGAGGGGGCAAGCGGATAGATGCGCCCCCGCTTCGGGCGAATCGCATAGGGGTCCAGCTGGGTGATGACATGCCCGCTCGGATGGTCCTCATAGACCGTGAAGGAGTAGCTGCCGCGGTGAATACCCGTCGCGCCATCGCTGGGCCAGGCGTTGTAGGCGCGCAGGGTCTCGAGGTTCTCGCAGACCGCGGCCCCGATGTCGGCCGCCTGGAGGCGTGCCACCCAGTCGGCCGCCCTGGCGGTCAGGAACCGCGGCGCCAGATAGGCCGCCCGCTCCTCCGGGGCAACATCCACCAGCCCTTCCAGCCCCTCGACGCCGGCAAACTTGGCCAGGTCGGTTTCGTAGGCGCTGATCAGCACCACGCCATCGGAGGCCGCATAGAAGCGCGACAGGTCATCGTAGCCGTTGACCTCTCGACCGGACGGTTCGTCGAACAGGCCGCGACGCTCGTAGTCGTAACAGAACGGTGCCTGGGCCAGACCGCTCAGGGCCGACAGCGAGGTCTTGACGCGCCCGACCTCCCCCGTCTTGAGGTGCTGATAGAGTGCCGCGGCCACCCCCAGGGAGGCACCGAAACCACACATGACATCGATGGTGCCGACATGCGCATGCTCCTCCGGGGTGTCCATGCTACCGCCGAAGCGCAGCATGATGCCGGTGGTGGCCTGCACCAGATCGTCGTAGCCCAGGTAGTTGGTGCGGGGCCCCGGCTTCACGCCACTGAAGCAGTCCAGCTGGCAGAAGATGGCGCGAGGGTTGAGCCGCTTCATCTCCTGCTCGGTCAGCCCCATGCGCTCCACCTGCTTGTCCGTGGCATTCCACACCACCACGTCGGAGCGCCTGACCAGCTCCTCGAAGATCTGCCGCCCGCGGGGCTGGCTGATATCGGTCAGCACCGAACGCTTGGAGCGCATGTGCGACAGCCCGAAGATCACCGTGTTCCAGCAGTCGTAGAACGGCTTGGCTGGATCCAGCTTGGTGATCTCGGCGCCGAAACGAGCCAGGTAGGCCACCGAGTGGGGGCCAGCGATGACGTTGCAGAGATCGAGGATGCGCACCCCCTCCAGCCAACCGTCCCGGGCATTCTTCGCTCGCACCCGCGGCAGCTTGGTCTCGATCGCCGAGAGCGTGGCCAGGGCTTCCTCGACGCTGACCCAGCGCCGCGGGCGCGGAGCCAGCATCTCGTGGCCGCTGTCCTGCAGCCAGACGACCGGTCCCGGCTGGGTCATCAGGCCGAACTCGTCATCCTCGACCTCCACCATCAGGCCGGTGGTTTCGGCATGGTCATCATGGACCCACTCCTGGAGCCAGCGCTGAGGGGCGCCGGGGAACTTGCCCCGGCCGAAGATCTTTTCCCACTCCTTGGCGGTGCGGGTCAGGAAGACCTCCTTCATTCGCGCGGCGATGTGATCCGCCCAGCGCTTGGGCAGCGGATAGACGCCGAGCGACATGTCCGATTGCCACTCGCTGGTGGGCAGGTAGGTATCGGGCTCCTCGCACATGCCCTCCTCGACGAGCTCATCGTAGAGGCCCAGGGTCTTGAGGCAGCGCTTGGCATGCTCCTTGTGGCTGGGACAGACCACATAGAACATCCGTCCATCCTTGCACTTGTAGCTGCGATAGAAGGGATCCAGGAGTTCCTGAAGCTCCTCGTAGGTGAGGTTCATCGGCAGCCCCTCGATACGCCGACGCTCGATCTCCTTCTCGCGCTGCGTCTTGTAGCGCTCGGGCAGCTCCTCGATCTTGATGGAGTTGTAGCAGAGCCCCTCCATCAGCGCGCAGGCCAGCGGCACCTCGATCTCGTCGCCGAGCCCGGTCCTTTCCCTCGCCTGCAGGGCCAACACCACCGACGAGGCGGCCAGCATCATGCCGTAGGCCGACGCCAGCGGCAGCGGCGAGAAGGACGGATTGACGCCCATCAGCACCCGATTGAGGCCCATGTCGGTAAACACGCCCGAGTTGGCCGCGATCACGCTCTCGAAGGCTCGCCAGTCGCGCCGCAGCTCATCGTTGGAGGCGAAGCCCGGCATCGACAGGGTGATCAGTTCCTGACGCTCGTCACGCAGCGCCGCGAAGTCGATGCCCAGGCGCTTCATCACCCCTGGACGGAAGCTCTCGATGATGATATCGGCTTCCTCGATCAGGGCGAGGGCCTGCCGCTGGCCCTCGTCACTCTTGAGATCGATCGACACGATCAGCTTGTTGCGATTCAGCGTGGCATTGGCTGGGGTTTCCCATAGCGGTCCCTCGGGAGGATCCACATGGACCACGGTGGCGCCGAGATCCGCGAGGATCATGGCCACGGCAGGCCCTGCCATGTACTGGCCAAAATCAATGACCTTCACGCCCTTCAGGGGCAGCTTGGAATGGGGGTTCAGAGGCATCTCTTGACTCCTGCTGGCGTAACGGTTCACTTCACGCTCTCTTCGATGACCAGGTGCGGCTCGAGCACCTTCTTGGCAAAGTCCTGCCGCAACCAGCGCACCAGCGACCAGGACAGGATGCCCAGTACCGGAATCATCGGCAGGGCAACGATGATCGTCGAGGTCTGCACCGCCCGGAGCCCGCCCAGCTGGATCAGGGCCACCCCAACCCCGGCGATCAGGAAGGCCCAGGTCAGGCGAAGGGCCCGCTTGGGCTCCTGATAGCCCGACAGCTTGCGGGAGGTGACCGACGCCAGCACATAGGCGGAACTGTCGAGGGTCGTGGCCAGGAAGATGAAACACAGCACGATGAACACGGCGGTGACGACGCCCGACATTGGCAAGGTGTTCAGAATGGCCTGCACCGCGGCGGGGATCCCGCCCTCGTTCAGGATCGCCGCCACGTCGAGGGTCCCACTAATCTGCAGGTCCAGGGCATAGCCACCCCAGACGGCGAAGAACATCCAGCAACCCAGCGATCCGAAGACCAGCTCGGCGATGATCAGCTCACGGATCGTCCGTCCGCGCGAGATACGCGCCACGAAGAGTCCCATCATGGGGGCATAGGCGATCCACCAGGCCCAGTAGAAGACGGTCCAGTCCTGGGAGAAGGTCGAGCTTCCCACCGGGTCGGTCCACAGGCTCATGGTCACGAAACTCGAGGTCATCTTGCCGAAGCTGTTCACCCATCCTTCGATCATGAACAGTGAGTTGCCCACCAGGAAGGTGAA
>NZ_CP071922.1:1331301-1345896 GCF_017584085.1 Halomonas sp. BM-2019 | reverse complement strand
ATGCCCTTTGCCAGCCCGAACCAGACGCTGGCGGAGAAGATGGCCGTCCAGATCAGCAGCACCGAGATATCCAGCAGGAAGGACGGGGCAATGCCGAACAGGCCACTGGCCAGCTGGGATACCAGCGGCACCGCCAGGCCGAGCGAGGTGCCGACGCCGCCGACGATGCCGAAGACCACCACCGCATCGAGGAAGGCTCCCCACCAGCCATCGGCATGGTGACCGAGCACACCGCGCGAGGCGACCGACAGCCGGACGCCGGGGCGATTGTGGACATACATCGAGTAGGCGATGGGGATCGCGGGAAGGCAGTAGAATGCCCAGGGCGTGAACCCCCAGTGGAACTGCCCGTAGGCCAGCGCCCATTCGGCCGCGGCCTCACTCATGGGCTCAACGCCGAACGGCGGGTTGGTGAAGTAGTAGATGGGCTCGACCCAGGCCCAGTTGACGATGGCGATGCCGATCCCGCCGGCGAAGATCATCGCCACCCAGCTGAAGTAGGAGAACTCCGGCTTGTCATCCGGCCCTCCCAGACGGACGTTTCCATACCGACTGGTTGCCAGACCAACGAGAAAGACCACGACGCCCAGCCCGGCCAGCAGATACAGCCAACCGAACTGACCCGTCGCAAAGGCGAAAGCCGCGTTCACCAGAGCCGCGCCCGACTCTGGAAACATGATGAGGGGAAGGATCAATCCGACGATGACCAGGACCGAGGGTATGAAGACTCTGAGGTCCAGCCGGTCACCTGTCCTGCCTGACGTGTTCATGGTGTTTACCTGTTTATTGTTGATATTGCTGCCAGAGGACATAAGCCAATCCTGCGGCACGCTGACATTCAGCGAAGGGCATTCGCCCTAACCCATTCCCTTGCATGGTAATGGCGGCTCGCTCATCGAGACTCGAGGATCCAGGCCGCCGCCTTCTCGGCGATCATCAGGGTCGGCGAGTTGGTGTTGCCGCTGGTGATGGTGGGCATGACGCTGGCGTCCACCACCCGCAGGCCCTTGACTCCGCGCACGCGCAGGCGGGAATCCACGACCGCCATGGGATCGTCGTCGCGGCCCATCTTGGCGGTGCCGACCGGATGGAAGATGGTAG
The DNA here is from genome assembly GCF_017584085.1 of Halomonas sp. BM-2019. Taxonomy (NCBI): domain Bacteria; kingdom Pseudomonadati; phylum Pseudomonadota; class Gammaproteobacteria; order Oceanospirillales; family Halomonadaceae; genus Halomonas; species Halomonas sp. BM-2019. The sequence goes on along the minus strand of NZ_CP071922.1, from coordinate 1,344,795 downwards.
TGCCGATATCCCCCGCCAGCCGGGCCAGGTCCTCGTCGCTCTGGAACTCGACGCCGGGCTTCACCTCCTCCGGCTGGTACTTCGCGAAGGCCGGCTGCCCGGCGATACGCCGGGTAACCCGCAGCGAATCTGCCGCCACCTTGCGATCCTCCGGCGTGCTCAGGTAGTTGGGAGCGATGGCCGGGGCCTGGCGCGGGTCGCGGCTCTTGATTCGCACCGTGCCGCGACTGGTCGGATTGAGGTTGCAGACGCTCGCGGTGATCGCCGGGAAGTCATGCAGGGGCTGCCCGAAGGCTTCCAGGCTGAGCGGCTGGACGTGGTACTCGATATTGGGATGAGTGATCTCGTCGCTGCTGCGGGTGAAGGCGCACAGCTGCGACGGCGCCATGCTCATGGGGCCGGAGCGCTTGAGGGCATACTCCAGGCCGATCTTCGCCTTGCCCACGAGGGTATTGGCCATGGTGTTGAGGGTCTTCGCCCCCGTGACGCGATAGACCGAGCGGATCTGCAGGTGGTCCTGCAGGTTCTCGCCCACCCCGGGCAGCTCGGCCACCACGGGAATTTCGTGGGCGGCGAGCAGGTCCGCCGGGCCGATGCCGGAGAGCTGCAGCAGCTGCGGGGAGCCGATCGCCCCGGCGGCGAGGATCACCTCGCTCCCGGCGAGGGCTACCAGCTCCTCGCCGCCGCGCTCGACGCGCACGCCGGTGCAGCGGGTCTCGCCGCCCGCCCCATCGAAGTCCAGCCCCAGCACCTGGCTGGAGTGCCAGAGCGTCAAGTTGTCGCGCTTCTCGACCCCGCGCAGGAAGGCCTTGGCGGTGTTCCAGCGGAAGCCGCTGCGCTGGTTGACCTCGAAGTAGTCGACGCCCTCGTTGTCGCCGCGGTTGAAGTCCCGGGTACGCGGGATGCCCGCCTCCACCGCCGCGGTGGCGAAGTCATCCAGCACTTCCCATTTGAGGCGCTGCTTCTCGACGCGCCACTCCCCGCCATGGCCGTGGAAGTCACGGTGGGCAGCATCGGCATCGCCTCCGTTATCCAGGCGATGATGGTCCTCATGCTTCATGAAGTCCGGCAGGCAGTTCTCCCAACGCCAGGCGTCATCGCCGGTAAGCTCGGCCCAGCCGTCGTAGTCGCGGGCCTGGCCGCGGATATAGAGCATGCCGTTGATGCTCGAGCAGCCGCCCAGGGTCTTGCCGCGCGGGTAGATCAGCGAGCGGCCGTTGAGGCCGGGGTCGGGCTCGGTGCGGAAGCGCCAGTCGGTGCGGGGGTTGTCGATGCAGTAGAGGTAGCCCACCGGGATATGGATCCAGTGGTAGTTGTCGCGGCCGCCCGCTTCGATCAGCAGCACCCGGTTGGTCGGGTCGGCGCTCAGGCGGTTGGCCAGCAGGCAGCCGGCGGTGCCGGCCCCCACCACGATATAGTCAAATTCTTGATCAGCCATGACGTGATCTCACTGCGGCAAATGGTGGCTCGTGCTGCTTATTTCGCAAACTGGCATGAGCCTTGGTTGAGGCTGAGAACTTCTTGTGGGAGCTGGGCTTTGCCCGGCGAATGGAGGCCGAAGGACTCCTGGCGGAAGATGCCAACCTCACCAACACCGCCGGGGCGCCTGCGGCGCCATTCGCCCGGGGGACCCGGGCTCCCACAGGGCAGTTTCACGCTAGCCTGCGAAAAACCTTACTTATGCGTCGGCATGGCGAACTCGGCGCCGGCATGGATGGAGTCGGACCAGCGCTGCATGATCGACTTCTGCTTGGTGTAGAAGCGCACCCCCTCCTCGCCGTAGGCATGGGTGTCACCGAACATCGAGCGCTTCCAGCCGCCGAAGCCGTGCCAGGCCATGGGTACCGGGATCGGCACATTGATGCCCACCATGCCCACCTGGATGCGGCGGCCGAACTCCCGGGCCACGCTGCCGCTCTCGGTGAAGCAGCTCACGCCATTGCCGAACTCGTGGTCGTTGATCAACTGGATCGCCGTGGCGATATCGGGCACTCGCACGCAGGCCAGCACCGGACCGAAGATCTCCTCCCGGTAGATGGTCATCTCCGGGGTGACGCGATCGAACAGGGTGCCACCCATCCAGAAGCCCTCGGCGCAGCCCTCGCCGGTCGTCGAGGCATCGAAGTCGCGGCCGTCGACCACCAGCTCGGCGCCCTCGCTTATCCCCTGGTCGATATAGCCGGTGATGCGCTGATGGGCCTGGGCGGTGACGATGGGCCCCATCTCGGCGTCGAGTTCCATGCCGTTCTTGACCTTGAGGGCGCGGGCCCGCTCGGCCAGGCGCGGCACCAGCTGGTCGGCCACGTCGCCCACCAGCACCGCCACACTGATCGCCATGCAGCGCTCGCCGGCGGAGCCGTAGGCGGCGCCGATCAGCGCATCGACGGCCTTGTCCAGGTCGGCATCGGGCATCACCACCATATGGTTCTTGGCCCCGCCGAGTGCCTGGACGCGCTTGCCGTGGCGGGCGCCGCGCTCGTAGATCCGGTTGGCGATCGGCGTGGAGCCGACGAAGGAGAGCGCCCGCACCTCGGGGTGGTCGATGAGCGCCTCGACGCTCTCCTTGTCGCCCTGCACCACGTTGAAGACACCATCGGGCAGCCCGGCCTGCTTGAGCAGGTCGGCGATCAGCAGCGAGGCGCTGGGGTCCAGGGGGCTCGGCTTGAGGATGAAGCTGTTGCCGGCGGCGATGGCGATGGGGAACATCCACATCGGCACCATGACCGGGAAGTTGAACGGGGTGATGCCCGCCACCACGCCCAGCGGCTGGCGAAACGTCCAGTTGTCGATGCCGGTGCTGACCTGCTCGGTGTAGTCCCCCTTGAGCAGCTGCGGGATGCCACAGGCGAACTCGACGATATCGATACCCCGGGCCACCTCGCCCTGGGCGTCGGTGAACACCTTGCCGTGCTCCCGGGTGATCGCCCGGGCCAGCTCATCCTTGTGCTCGCCCAGCAGCTGGAGGAACTTGAACATCACCCGGGCGCGGCGAATCGGCGGGGTGTCGGCCCAGGCCGGGAAGGCCGCGGCGGCAGCGTCCACGGCGGTGTCCACGTCGGCCTGAGAGGCCAGCGCCACCCGGCCGCTTACCTGTCCGGTGGCCGGGTTGAAGACCTCCTGGCTCTGGCCGGACTCGCCGGCGAACATTTGCCCATTGATATAATGCTGGATAGTCGCTGTGCTCATGGTGGCCTCGTCTCATCGTTGTAGGAGTAGGTCCGCTATCGCGAATGGGGGTGTCAGAAGCGGCCCCATTGGCGCCTAGACTAGCCGGATCGGCACCAGGATCAATTGAGTAATTCAAAACCAGCGTATAAGTTCTGCTAATATCACTTCAGGATGCCGAGGAAGCCCCCATGCAGGACCTCAATAGCCTGCGCGCCTTCGTCACCGTGGCCCGGGAGGGCAGCGTTTCCCGCGCCGCCGAGCGGCTGCACCTGACCCAGCCGGCGGTGAGCCTCAAGCTCAAGCAGTTCCAGGCGGGCCTGGGCCTCACACTGTTCCAGCGACGCCCCAAGGGGCTGTCGCTGACCGAGGATGGCCAGGCGCTGCTGCCCGCCGCCGAGAAGGCGCTGGCCGCCGTGGCCGCCTTCGACCAGAGTGCCCGGGCGCTGCACAGCACCCTGCGCGGCCGGCTGAAGATCGGCACCATCGTCGATCCCGAGTTCATTCGCCTGGGCGCCTTCCTGCACCGCCTGGTGGAGCGCGCCCCGCAGCTCGAGACCGAGCTCTCCCACGGCATGAGCGGCAGCGTGCTGGAGCGCGTGCGGCGCGGCGAGCTCGACGTGGGCTTCTACCTGGCCCCGCCCGGCAGCGGGCCCGGCGAGGCGACGGCCGAGATCGCCCATCGCGAGCTGACCCACTTCCACTACCATGTGATCGCCCCGACGGGCTGGGGCGGTCGCCTGGCGGGGGCCGACTGGACGGAACTGGCCCGGCTGCCGTGGATCGTCACCCCGCCGGACTCCGTCCACCACCGCCTGCTGCACGAGGTGCTCGACCCGCTGGGCGTGACCCCCCACGGGGTCGCCCAGGTGGATCAGGAGGCCTGCATGCTCGACCTGGTACGCGCCGGGGTGGGGCTGAGCCTGGCTCGCGACGCCCTGGCCATGGCCGAGCGCCAGGAGCGTGGCCTGGTGGTGGCCGAGGGGCTGCGGCTGCCCTGCGCCCTGTGCTTCGTGTGGCGGCGCAGCCGCGCGGCGGAGCCGGTGATCGGCGAGGCGCTGGCGGTGCTGGAACGGGTCTGGGAGAGCCCCTGACCGCGGGCGCCTGCGCCTACATCACCGGGACGCCGGTGATCCAGACGTGCAGATGGAAAGCGAACAGGTAGTAGGCGATCAGGCCGGCGACGACGGTGATGGCGGTGCGGGCCAGGCTCGGTGGCACCACCGCCGATGCCGGACGACGCCGCGCCGCCCGGAAGTCCAAGACCGCCCACAGCAGGAAGGCACCGAAGAAGACGATGTCACCGAGCCGGCCGTTGGCCAGCAGGTGGGAGAAGGCCCACAGCTTCACGGCGATGATCATCGGGTGGCCCAGCTTCGCCTTGAGGTGGTTGCCCGGCACATAGGCTGCCACCAGCAGGATGAAGGCGGGAATCATCAGCAGCGCCACGGCGTGGCGCAGTCCGACGGGCGGGAACCACACCCAGGTGGGGTCGAGGCGCATCTGGCCATAGCCCCAGATCGCCAGGGCCAGGCCGACGATCGACACCGCCGAGTAGGCGGCCTTCCAAGGCAGAACGCCCAGCCGCGCGATCTGGGCGCTGCGCCAGTCGTCGGCGACGATGCGCACAGAGTGCACCCCCAGGAAGATCAGCAGGCCCAGCACCATCACGGTCATGACGTTTCTCCATTGGCAGACTCTCGAAACGCTGCAGCCTAACGCCTCCGGCCACCCCGCACCAGCGGCCGGGCGTTCCGGCCGCCTTCGACATCGGCCGTCGCGCGACGCATCATGGAGGTCCCTCAGGAACCGGCTTCACCTCACCATGGCTCTGGATACCACCGCCCTCAACCGCCGCATGACCCACTTCGATGGCCAGGCCGCGATCTGGCTGTTCGGCTACGGCTCGCTGATCTGGAAGGTCGACTTCTCCTGGCTGGAGCGGCGCCCGGCCGCTATCCACGGCTGGTCCCGGCGCTTCTGGCAGGGCTCCCACGATCACCGCGGCACCCCCGAGGCCCCGGGCCGGGTGGCCACCTTGGTGCGCGAGCCGGGAGCGGTCTGCCACGGCATGGCCTACCGCATCACCCCGGAGGTGCTGGCGCCACTGGACGTGCGCGAGAAGAACGGCTACCTGCGCGAGGTGGTGGCACTACACTTCGCCGACGGCGAGACCGCCGAAGGGCTGGTCTACCTGGCCGGCGAGGAGAACGCCGCCTTTCTCGGCGACGCCCCGCTGGATGCCATCGCCGAGCAGATCGCCCGGGCCCACGGCCCCAGCGGCCCCAACCGCGACTACCTGCTCAATCTGGCCGAGGCGCTGCGCGCGCTGGAGGTGGACGACCCCCACGTCTTCGCCCTGGCGCGACGCCTGACCCATCCGGCCGACGCTCCCCGCCGCTGAGAGCCGCTATCGAGATCAACAACCCACCGCAAGGAGCGCCCCGCCATGAGCGTGACCCTCGACGATATCCGCGCCGCCGCGGCCCGCATCCAGGGCAGCGTCGAGCGCACCCCCTGCCTGCACTCCCATACCCTGTCGCGCATCGCCGGCTGCGAGCTCTACCTCAAGTTCGAGAACCACCAGTTCACCGCCGCCTTCAAGGAGCGCGGGGCCCTCAACCATCTGCTCAGCCTCTCCGACGCCGAGCGGGCCCGCGGGGTGATCGCCATGTCCGCCGGCAATCACGCCCAAGCGGTGGCCTACCACGCCGCCCGGCTCGGCATCCGCGCCACCATCGTCATGCCCCGCCATACCCCGAACCTCAAGGTGAGCAACACCCGCGCCCTGGGCGCCGAGGTGCACCTGGCGGGCGACGGCGTGGCCGAGGCCGGCGAGGTCGCCCATCGCCTGGCCGAGGAGCAAGACCTGGTGTTCGTGCACCCCTACGACGACGAACGCATCATCGCCGGCCAGGGCACCATCGCCCTGGAGATGCTGGAAGAGGCCCCGGAGCTCGACGCCCTGGTGATTCCCATCGGCGGCGGCGGGTTGATCGCGGGCAACGCCATCGCCGCCGGCGAGCTCAAGCCGGGCATCGAGGTGGTGGGCGTGCAGACCAAGCGCTTCCCGGCCATGCAGCAGGCGCTGGCCGGCGAGCCGATTCAGTGCGGCCAGGCCACCCTGGCCGAGGGCATCGCGGTCAAGCAGCCCGGCCGGCTGACCCTGCCCATCGTGCGCGAGCGGGTGCGCGACATCGTGCTGGTGGATGAACCCGAGATCGAGCGCGCCATCCTGCTGCTGCTGGAGATCGAGAAGACGGTGGCGGAGGGCGCCGGCGCCGCCGGGCTCGCCGCGGTGCTGGCCGATCCTGAGCGCTACCGCGGTCGCAACGTGGGGCTGATCCTGTGCGGCGGCAACATCGACATGCTGGCGCTCGCCTCGGTGATCCAGCGCGGCCTGGTGCGCAGCGGGCGCATCGTGCGGGTGCGGGTCGCCATCCCCGACGTGCCGGGCGCCCTGGCCGAGCTGACCCGGCTGCTGGCCCGTCAGCGTGCCAACGTGATCCAGATCGCCCACCATCGCACCTTCACCGACCTCTCGCTGCGCGCCACCGAGGTGGAGGCCACCCTGGAGACCCTGGGCAGCGAGCACACCCGCGAGGTGATCGAGGCGCTGCGCGCCGAGGGCTACGACCCGGTGCTGCCCGCCAACGAGGTGCACCCCGACGAACGCTGGTCGCCCCGCGCCCAGGGCTAGCCGAGCGCTGCCGCCCGCGCCCTACTGCTTCCTGCGCGTAGCGTCGCTCCGGCAGGACGAAGGCCGGTGCCATCTCCAGCATCGACTGAATCACGCCGGGCACACGTCCCGGCGAGACCCAGGGTAGGTCGATCGCAGCGACCGACTGCCGCCCTGGACCTTCGGCATTCGCCAATGGCTGGCCTGGCAGCAACAGGGGGGATAAGGCGCCGTCAGCGTCGGCAACGCAGCGCCCCCACTGAAAGAAACGGCTCGGCGGGGGCGTTGCGCGGTGGGGGACGGCCATAGCTTTGGCCCCGTGCAGGGGAAAGCGTGCCTCAGGGCAGCTCGACGCAGCGCCCCAGCGAGCTGGCACCGGGCTCGATCCCCAGCGCACTGGCGGTGCCGGCCAGCACCGCCTGGGCGGCCAGGAAGGCCTCGCGGGGGCGCCGCATGCGAATGCTCTCCATCAGCTGGCGATGCCGCTCGAGACTCTCTTCGGGGTCGCTGGCACTCTCGTTGGACATCGACACCAGCAGGTGGATCGAGGGGCGCAGGATATGCGAGAGCTGGGCCCAGACGATGTTGTGGGTGGCCTTGAAGATCGCCACATGAAAGGCCACGTCGCATTCGCTGTGCAAGCGCCGCTCCTCCGGGCAGCCGGCGTTGCGCAGGTTCTGCCCGAGGCCTTCGAAGGCCTCCTCGATGGCGACCAGGTCGCGGGCCTTGGCCCGGCGCGCCGCGGTCATCGCCACATAGGGCTCGACGTCGAGACGAAAGGCCAGGATCTCGCGCTGGATCTCCGGGTTGGGCGCCGCGTAGCGGGTCATCCAGTCGGTCACCTGGGGGTCGAGGATATGCCACTCGCTGTACTCGCGAACCTTGGAGCCGTGGCCGGAAATCCGCTCGATGATGCCGGCATCGACCAGCTCCCGAAGGTCGCTGCGCACCGCCGAACGATTGAGGGCGAAGCGCTCGCAGAGATCCAGCTCGCGGGGCACGAAGTCACCGGGCTGGTAGCGCCCGGCGAAGATCGCCGCGGCGAGGTGCTCGGCGATGCTGGGACGCGAGCCGGGCTTGGCGGCCTTGGGCCTCGAGCGTAATGACGTCAAAGCGGTGAGATCCTGTTGTCGTGTCGGGCCATCATACCCCATCCGCTCACTCGGCTGGATGCCACACCGACACCGCTCGGCGCCCGACCTGGCGATAGCGCGAAGCTGTCACGAAGGCCGTCCTCTCAGTGATTGTCCCGCGGCGGACTCCGCCGCGCCACGTCCCGGTACTTGGTGGCCGGCTCGAGCGTCATGCCGCGGTCCAGCGGCTCCACCAGGGTGCGCTGGATCTCCTGCCAGGGCGTCTGGTGGTCGGGGTAGCGATAGCCGCCCCGGGCCTCGAGGCGCTCGCGCCGCGCGGCCAGCTCGGCGTCGTCGATCAGCAGCCTGACCTCGCGACGCCCCAGGTCGATGCGCAGCCGGTCGCCGTCCTCGAGCAGCGCCAGGCCGCCGCCGGTGGCGGCCTCCGGGGCGGCGTTGAGGATCGACGGCGAGCCGGAGGTCCCCGACTGGCGGCCGTCGCCGAGACACGGCAGCGACTCGGTGCCGGCGCGAATCAGCGCTTCCGGGGGCTGCATATTGACTACCTCGGCCCCGCCCGGATGCCCCACCGGCCCCGCGCCGCGCATCACCAGGACGGTGCGCGCGTCGATGCCCAGCGCCGGGTCGTCGATGCGGGCGTGGTAGTCCTCGGAGCCGTCGAACACCACCACCCGGCTTTCGAAGGCCTCGGGGTCCGCGGGGTCGCTGAGAAAGCGCTCGCGAAACTCCCGCGAGATCACGCTGGTCTTCATCAGCGCCGAGTCGAACAGGTTGCCCTTGAGGTTGAGAAAGCCGGCGTGCTCGACCAGCGGCTCGGCGTAGCGGCAGATCACCTCGGGATCCTCGATGCCGCGTCCCGCCAGGTTGTCCGCCAGGCGGCGGCCGTTGACGGTCAACACCTCGCCGTGCAGCTTGCCGGCGGTGAGCAGCTCGCTCATCACCGCCGGCACGCCCCCGGCGCCGGCCGGCATCACGTTGGCCAGCAGCGGTATCTCGTGACCCAGCCGCTGCCAGTCGTCGTTGGTGAGCTCGACGCCGGCGTGCCGGGCAATGGCATTGACGTGGATCGGCGCATTGCTGGAACCGCCCAGTGCCGAGCAGGTGACGATGGCGTTCTCGAAGGCCTCGCGAGTGAGAATATCGCTGGGGCGCAGATCCTCCCAGACCATCTCGACGATGCGCTCGCCGGTCTGGTAGGCGACCATGGCGCGCGCCTTGTAGGGCGCCGGGATCATCGCCGAGCCGGGCAGGCTCATGCCCAGGGCTTCGGCCATCGAGTTCATGGTGGAGGCGGTGCCCATGGTGTTGCAGTGCCCCACCGAGGGGGCCGAGTCGGTGGCCCGGGCGAGGAACTCGGCGTAGTCGATATCGCCGGCGGCGAGCCGCTTGCGAAGCTCCCAGATGATGGTGCCGGAGCCGACCCGCTCCTTGTCCCGCCAGCCGTTGAGCATGGGCCCGCCGGAGAGCACGATGGCCGGGATATTAACCGTGGCCGCGGCCATCAGCGCCGCCGGGGTGGTCTTGTCGCAGCCGGTGGTCAGCACCACGCCGTCCAGCGGGTAGCCGTGCAGCACCTCCACCAGGCCCAGGTAGGCCAGGTTGCGGTCCAGCGCCGCCGTGGGCCGGCGCACGTTCTCGTGGATCGGGTGCATGGGGAACTCGAAGGGTACCCCGCCGGCGGCGCGAATACCGTCCTTGACCCGCTTGACCAGCTCGATGTGGTGGCGATTGCAGGGCGTGAGGTCCGAGCCCGACTGGCAGATGCCGATGATCGGCTTGCCGCCGGTCAACTCATCCAGGGTCAGGCCGTAGTTGAGATAGCGCTCGATGCACAGCGCCGTGGTCCCGGGATGCTCGGGGTTGTCGAACCAGTAACGCGAGCGAAGCTGCTCGGGGTCGACCCTATGATGTGTCGTCATCGTCTCCGCTCCATCCGCTGAATTGATGCCAGGCAACGACGCCTTCTTCCCAGCCGGTAAAGACGGCCTGTCGGGCCATCTCGGCTGTTTCCATCAGCCAGGCCGGAATGGGGCACATATCGCCTTGATGCTGGCACATTACGCCTCCGCTCGCCGCCTAGTCGATACATACAAAAGTATATGTTGAACAAATTGGCAGTAGGTTCGACATTCTAGTGGCAGATGACAGACTCGGTGCGGCTTACTGCGGTGCCACCCATAACAAACATCGTCACCATGGAGATTCGCCCCATGCTTCCAATCTGGCGCACTTCGCTTACCCTGGCCGGCGCGGCCACGCTTTCGCTGGGCATTGCCCAGGCCCAGACCCCCGACCTCTCCGAGCCTCCCGCCATCGAAGGGGATACGGTCGGCGATCATGGCAGCGTTACCCTGCGCATGGGGCTTGGCCTGTCCGAAACCTCGCCGCAGTATCTCTCCACCCAGTACTTCGCCGACATCCTCGACCAGCGCAGCGAAGGTCGCATCAGCGTCAACATCTTCCCCAACAGCCAGCTGGGCGACGACGTGCAGATGATGGAGATGCTGCAGACCGGCACCCTGGACATGACCTACCCGTCGAGCTCGCCGGCTACCACCTATGTCAGCGAGCTGGCCGTGTTCGATCTGCCGTTCCTGCTGCCGAACCGAGAGGCGGCCATCGCCGTGCTCAACAGCGAGGTCGCCCAGTCGATGCTGGACGGTTTCGAAGGCACCGGTATGAAGGCGCTGACGTTTTCCGAGAACGGCTTCCGGCAGCTCTCCAACAGCCGTCGGCCCATCGCCACGCCCGAGGATGTCGGCGGCCTGGACGTACGCGGCCTGTCGGTGCGCACCATGGAGAACCCGGTGCACCTGGCGATCTGGGAGACCCTGGGCGCCAATCCCACGCCGATGGCCTTCGGCGAGCTGTTCTCGGCCATGGAGCAGGGCGTGGTCGACGGCCAGGAGAATCCCTGGAGCACCATCCTCACCTCCAACTTCTACGAGGTGCAGGACTACGGCTCCGAGACCCGCCACGTCTACACGCCGTTCATCAAGATGATCTCCGAGCGTACCTGGAACCGCCTCGACGAGGAGTACCAGGACCTGATCCAGGAAGCCGCCCACCAGGCCGCCGAGTACGAGATCCAGCTGGCCGCCGAGTACGACGACTGGTCGCGTGATCAGCTCGAAGAGCGCGGCATGCAGATCACCCGGCTCGACGACGACCAGATCGCCGCCTTCCAGGAGGCCGTGCAGCCGGTCTACGACGAGTGGGCGCCGCGCATCGGCGAGGACCTGGTCGCCGAGATCCAGCGCATCGTCGAAGACACCATGAACGACTGACCTGGCGGGACGGTGATCGACGCGGGCCATCGGATGGCCCGCGTTACCTCGGCCTGCCTCTGGAGCGCCTACACCCTTGGCCGCGTAGCGGGATGCCCGCGGCAGGCGTACCCTGAGCACATTCTTTCAGCTCAACAAGGGAAGCGTGATGAGCCACAAGATCCGCGTCGACGCGCCTCTCGTCATCCTCCACGGCGACGAGATGGCCCAGGTGGCCTTCGAGAAGATCCTCGATACCTTCGTGACCTCGCGGCTGGAGCTGCCGCTGGTGGAGATCGACCTCTCGGCCGAGAATCGCCTGGTCACCAACGGCCAGGTGGTGATCGAGGCGATCGAGGCGCTCAAGGCGCACGGCGTGGGCATCAAGAACGCCGGCATGACGGTCAACCGCACCCAGCTCGGCGAGCTGCTCGCCAAGCACCCCGAGATCGACGGCACCCACCTGCACCCGCTGGCCACCAAGTCTCCCAACGGCGCCATCCGCAAGGGTATCGGCGGCAACATCACCCGCGAGGACATCGAGTTCCGCAACCTCAAGGTGTCGCGCCCGGCCTGGATCGGCCGCGATATCGTGGTGGACACCATGGAGAGCGGCGGCATCAAGGAGAGCTTCAACGAGCTCTCCCGGGCCACCGGCGTGGTCAAGCTGATGTTCGTGGGGGCCAGCGGCGATCCGGTGGAGCTGCACCGCCGCGAGGTCAACAAGGGCGACCCCTGGCTGCTGGCCACCAACGACCTGGAGTCGGTCAAGGCCTGGGCCCACCGCTTCTTCCAGCGCGCCATCGGCGAGAAGCGCGACATCTACCTGGGGCTCAAGGACACCGTGATCGCCGGCTACGACGGGGTGATGCGCGCCGCCATCGAGGGCGTGTACGAGGCCCACTACCGCGAGCAGGTGGAGGCACTGGGGCTCCAGTACCACTACGAGCTGATCGACGCCCAGGCCGCGCGGCTCGTCGCCACACCGCCGGAGCGGGCGCTGTGGGGCGTGCCCGACAACACCACCGGCCGCAAGCTCTACAAGCTGGTGGAGGAGCTCAAGCGCCACGGCATCCCCGACCGCAAGGCCCAGGTCTCCATCTCGCGCATGAGCGCCGGCGGCGGCGACCAGTACGGCAGCTTCAACGCCCCCGCCGAGCAGGACGGCATCCTCAAGGTGATCGTCGACGGCGAGGAGAAGCACGCGCGCCGGGTGCGCAAGGGTGACCCCATCCTGCTGATGTCCAACGACCACGAGGCGATCAAGGACTGGGTGCTGCAGGTCTTCCGCGACGCCTCGCGCAAGCGCAAGGAGGTCTACTTCGGCCTCAAGCGCGAATACATGGAGTACGACGAGGTGTTCAGCACCGTGATCACCGACGTGCGCCGGGAACTCGCCGAGGCCGGCACCCCGCCGCCGTCGTTCATGATCATGCGGCCCTCCAGCCAGCTGATCAAGATGATCACCGACCCGCCCCGCAACGCCCTCTACCCGGCCCAGAACCTGGACGGCGATATCTTCTCGGATATCTCCGCGGCGCTCGGCGGCAGCCTGGCCACCGCCAGCTCCATCATCGAGAGCAAAGAGGGCACCATGCTCTTCGAGGCGCCCCACGGCACCGCCCACGACCTCTACCTGAAGTACCTGGAGAGCGACGGCCAGGAGGCCCACTTCAACTCCTCCGCCCTGCTCTTCGCCGTGGCCAACGCCCTGGAGACCCTGGGCGAGCGCGAGGCCAACGACGCTCTGGTCGACTACGCCCACCGCCTCAAGGCCGCGCTGATCGGCACCGTGGACGCCGGCATCATCACCGGCGACCTCAAGGGCAAGACCCGCGACCCGGCGAGCGAGACCCTGGTCGACATGAACGGCTTCCTCGAAGCCGTGGCCAGCCGGCTGTAACGCCCCTCCCCTCACGCCACCGGGGCCTGCCTGCGCGCAGGCCCCGCGTCGTTTCACCGCTCGCGTGCGCGCCACCGCCGGTCGATACTGGCAGGCAGGACCTCACCAGCCGGAGCCAACCCATGAGCGAACACGAACGCACCATCATGGCCTTCGACGATCAGGGCCGCGAGGTGATGATCGACATCCACGCCAGCGTCAGGGAGCTCAGCGAGCTCGCCCACGCCGGTGCCGTGCAGGGTGAACCGGTGCTGCGCACCCGGGAGGGGCACCCGGTCACCTACCTGGGCGGCGGCGAGTTCTCGGTCACCCTGCCCGGCGAGGAGAGCGACCTGATCGTGCGCACCGACGACCCGGAATTCGTGTAGCCCTCCTTGGGCCCACCCT
>NZ_CP071922.1:1322407-1331201 GCF_017584085.1 Halomonas sp. BM-2019 | reverse complement strand
TCACCCTGCCCGGCGAGGAGAGCGACCTGATCGTGCGCACCGACGACCCGGAATTCGTGTAGGCCAGGCCTCGCCAGATATCTCGCCTCACCCGCCATGCCACTCGGAACTTCAAGGTAGAACTTGGAGCTTGAAAAGATACGTTATAACATTGCCAGCCCAGCCCTGAAGGAGGTTCCGCATGACGATGACCGCCCTCTCGCCGGCGCTCACGAGCCACAGCCAGCCGCCTCACCTGGCCCTGGGTGACGAGATCGATGTCCTGCCGCGCATCTTCGATGACGAGATCACTATCGCCGTGATGCGACGCGGCTTCCCGCGCCCGAGGCGGCCGAGGCGCTGGTGGCGGACGTGCAGCTGCTGGCCGAGGCCATGGCCTACCTGTTCGATACCGATACGGTGGGCATCCGCCTGCGCCTGCTGGACGGGGCCATGTGCCCGCGCTTCCACGTCGACAACCTGCCGGTGCGCCTGGTAACCACCTATCACGGGCCGGGCAGCGAGTGGCTGCCCGAGGCCGCCGTCGATCGCGACGGCCTGGGGGCGCCCTCCGCCCAGAAGCCGGAGATCGTCCGCGACCCCAGTGCCATCCAGCGGCTCGAGGCGGGCGACCTGGCCCTGCTCAAGGGCGGCGGCTGGGAGGGCAATGAACACCGGGCCCTGGTGCACCGCAGCCCCGCGCTGGCCGACGGCCAGAAGCGGCTGCTGCTGACCATCGACCCCGCCTGACGCCAGCAAGAGACCGCCATGCCCTACACCCCCGAAGAGGCACGCCTGCTGGCGATGCCCGACGACGACTACATGAACGACGAGCAGCTGGCGTTCTTCCGCCGGCGGCTGCTCGAGGAGAAGGCCCAGGTGGAGAGCCACCTACACGAGGTGCGCGTCGCCATGGCCTCCCACGAGCGCGACAGCGACGAGCTGGACCAGGCGGCCTTCGAGGAGGAGCTGCGCCTGCAGCTGCGCCAGGCCGACCGCGAGACCCGCCTGTTGGCCAACATCGAGGCGGCCCTGCACCGCATCGAGTCGGGCGACTACGGCTACTGCGAGGAGACCGGCGAGCCGATCGGCCTGCCGCGGCTGCTGCTACGCCCTACCGCCAAGCTCTGCCTGGAGGCCAAGGAGCGTCAGGAACAACGCGAGAACCACTACCGCAAGACCCGAGGTGAAGGCTGATGACATCCCTGCGCATGCCCCTGCCGGTGACCGTGCTCTCCGGCTTCCTGGGCGCCGGCAAGACCACCCTGCTCAACCATATCCTCGCCAACCGCGAAGGCCGCCGCGTGGCGGTCATCGTCAACGACATGAGCGAGGTCAATATCGATGCCGCCCTGGTACGCGGCGCCCCCGGCGGCGAGGAGGAGGTGACCCTCAACCGCGCCGAGGAGCGGCTGGTGGAGATGAGCAACGGCTGCATCTGCTGCACCCTGCGCGAGGACCTTCTCGTGGAGGTCCGCCGACTCGCCGAGGAGGGGCGCTTCGACACCCTGGTGATCGAGTCCACCGGGATCTCCGAGCCGCTGCCGGTGGCCGAGACCTTCACCTTCGCCGACGAACAGGGGCAGAGCCTCTCGGACGTCGCTCGCCTCGACACCCTGGTCACGGTGGTCGACGGCGCCAACTTCCTCGCCCAGTACCGCCAGGCGCAGTCCCTGGCCGAGGCGGGCGAGAGCCTGGGCGAGGAGGACGAGCGCAACGTCGCCGACCTGCTGGTCGACCAGATCGAGTTCTGCGACGTGCTGCTGATCAGCAAGAGTGACCTGCTCAGCGCCGCCCAGCTCGACGAGCTCACCGCCGTGCTGCGCTCGCTCAACCCCGAGGCCGAGCTGATTCCCGTCACCCACGGCCGGGTGCCGCTGGACAAGGTGCTCGACACCGGCCGCTTCAGCTTCGAGCGCGCCCAGCAGGCGCCGGGCTGGCTCAAGGAGCTGCGCGGCGAGCACGTGCCGGAGACCGAGGAGTATGGCATCTCGAGCTTCGCCTACCACGCCCGGCGCCCCTTCCATCCGCAGAAATTCTTCGAGCTGCTCCATGGCGACTGGTTCGGCGGCAAGCTGCTGCGCTCCAAGGGCTTCTTCTGGCTGGCCACCCGGCCGCAGTTCGCCGGCCAGTGGAGCCAGGCCGGCGGCATCGCCCACTACGGCTTTGCCGGCATGTTCTGGAAGGCGGTACCGGAGTCGCGCTGGCCGGAGGATCCCGACTACCGCACCGCCATCCTCGACAAGTGGCAGGAGCCCTTCGGCGACATGCGCCAGGAGCTGGTCTTCATCGGCCAGAACCTCGACGAGGCCCGCATCCGCCAGGCCCTGGACGCCTGCCTGCTCAGCGAGGAGGAGCTGCTCGCCGGCAAGGAGGCCTGGCAGGCGCTGCCCGACCCCTTCCCCGCCTGGGAGTAGCCCATGCACGACGCAGACCTCACGCCGGTCACGGTGCTGACAGGCTTTCTCGGCAGCGGCAAGACCACATTGCTCAACCACCTGGTGCGCCAGCCCTCCATGCGCGACGCCCTGGTGGTGATCAACGAGTTCGGCGATATCGGCCTCGACCACCAGCTGGTCGCCGAGGGCGACGAGCACAGCGTGGTGGAGATGAGCAGCGGCTGCCTCTGCTGCACCATTCGCGGCGACCTGAGCCGAAGCGTCCAGCAGGCCTGGGAGTCGCTTGAGCGCGAGGGTGGCCGGCCGATCTCGCGGATGATCATCGAGACCACCGGCCTCGCCGACCCGGCGCCCATCCTGCAGACGCTGATGACCGACCACTGGCTCGCCCACCGCTTTCGCCTGGACGGCGTGGCCTGCCTGGTGGATGCGGCCAACGGCGTCTCGACCCTCAACGCCCACCGGGAGTCCCAGCGCCAGGCCGCCATCGCCGACTGCCTGCTGATCACCAAGGCCGACCTGGTGGACGACGACCGTCTGGCCCGGCTGCGTGAGCGACTCACCGAGGTCAACCCCGCCACCGAACAGCTCGATGTGCGCCACGGCGAGCTGGACGCCGAGCGGCTGACCGCCCGGCGCCTGCCCGCAGCTGGCCAGGGGGGCCAGCAGGCCGAGGGCTGGCTGGGTGCCGCCTCCTATGCCCAGGTAACGCCCGCGGCGGGCCTGGCGCCCACCGCCGCCGAGGCGTCCTCACCGCTGCTGGCGCCTGCAGCCACGGCTCCGCTCAGCCGCCACGGCGAGCAGATCCGCTCCTTCTGCTTCAGCGTGGAGGCGCCCATCGCCCCCGAGGTGCTGGAGGAGTGGCTGGACCTGCTGATGAGCCTGCTGGGCGAGAAGATGCTGCGCATCAAGGCCATCGTGAACGTGGCGGGGCAGGCGCAGCCGCTGGCGCTGCATGGCGTGCAGCACATCTTCCACCCGCCGGTGACGCTGCCAACGGAGGCCTGTCCAGACGGGGTCTCGCGCTTCGTCTTTATCACCAACGGCGTGGCGCCCGAGGCCGTGACCCGGCTGTTCGACTACTTCCAGAGCCCGTAGGACAAACAGCCACACTCGCGACAGCAAGGAGGGCATCAATAGTCGAAAAGAGCCGGCAAGACGCCGGCTCAAAGGATCGAAACAAGCTGCTCGCGAGCAACCTCAGGCTCAGAAGTCGACGCTGACCGATACCAGCAGTGAGCGCGGGCCATAGAGGTTATTGTAGACGTTGCTGAACGCTAACTCGCCGTTATCTTCACGGACGTAGGGACGGTAGTCCTTGAAGTCGCGGTCGAGCAGGTTGTTGACGACGCCGTTGACCGAGACGTGTTCGCTGACCCGATAGCGGGCGCCCAGGTTGACCATCGTGGTGCTCTTGAAGTCGCCGAGGGCATCGTAGGCCCCCTGGGCACTACCCCCATCCTGGGGCTCGTGATAGTTTCGCGGACGGAAGGCGCTGCTGCGATATTCGGCCCCCAGGAAGGCATTGAGCTGGGGGGTGGCCTGCCAGTCGAGGCGTGCATTGAGCATGTGATCCGGCACGCTGACCAGAGGGTCGCCGATGAAGCTGGCGGCTGTCTCACCGTCTCTTACTTCGCTGTCGGTATAGGTGTAGTTACCCGAGAGGTTGACCGTATCAGTCAGCGCATATCTTGCCGCAAGCTCGATGCCCTGGATACGGGACTCGCCGATATTGGCATTGGTACGGTCGCTGGCACCGGTGGCCCGCTCGATCTTGTCCTTGAGAGTGCTATGGAAGGCGGTGACCTGGGACATGAAGCCCTGACGGTTGTCGTAGCGGGCCGATAGCTCGTAGTTGGTGCTGCGCTCCGGCTTGAGGTCCGGGTCACCGAAGAGCGGCGTACTGCCGCCATCCCCAAAGCCCACGATCCCGTCGAAGGTCTGCTCCATCAGGGGTGCACGGAACCCTCGGCCGACGCCACTCTTCAGCGTCCACTCGTCGGTGGCCTCGAAGACAGCATAAGCGCGAGGCGTGAACTCGCCGCTGATGCCCTGGTACTTGTCGTAGCGCAGCCCACCGGTCAGCGCCAGACGGTCGGCGGCCTGCCACTCGTCCTCGACGAACAGGCTGTACTGGTCGCGGGTCACATCCTCGGGCAGGAAGCCATCCTCGAAGGTGGCATCGACGTACTGACCGCCCAGCGTTACCAGGTGGTCGCCAAGCATGTTGGTCAATCGAGTGTCGAGGATATCGGTGGTCAGCTTGAGCTGGCGCGGTGTGCCGAATCGATCGGCATCGGGCACGGCACCGGCATTGATGGTGCGGCCCTTGGTCTCGACGATGTCCCGGGTCAGCGAGGTGTCGAGCTGGCCGAACAGGAAGCTGCCGCGGTGGCTCAGGCGGAACTGGTCGCGGTCGAACTCTAGCTCCCTCGCATAGCCTCGCTCAAAGTCCTGTGGCCCATTGCCGGTTCCGGTCAGGCGCCCCACCTGCCCCTGCCGGTTGTCCAGCGTCTGGCGACTGGTGTCGAAACGCAGGCTGATGTCGTGGGCGTCATCCGGGGTCAGCACCAGCTCACCGCCGAAGATCTCGACGTTGGCCTTGCTGGGGTTCTGCCCCATGGTGCGATTATCGGTCAGGCTGGGCTCGGTACCCGGGATGTCGATATTGGACGCGGAACGCTCCAGCAGGCGGCCGTAGAACTGCACACCGACATGCTGAGAGATCGGGCCGCTGACATAGCCCTCGGTGATGGTCGTGCCGCCGAAATCGGAGTCGCTGAAGTGCTCTGTCGACACGGCGCCGGATGCCTGCCACTCGTTCCCCGGGCGACGCGTGATGATGTTGATCACCCCGCCGATGGCATCCGAACCGTACAGTGTCGACATGGGGCCGCGAATGACCTCGATGCGCTCGATGGCGGCAATCGGCGGGATGAAGGTCGACTGAGAATCGTTGAAGGCATTGGGCGCCACCGTGGCGGACACGTTCTGGCGCACGCCGTCGATCAGCACCAGGGTGTATTCGCTGGGCAGGCCGCGCAGGCTGACCGTCTGGTTACCGGTCTTGCCGGAGCGAGCGTCCAGCGGCCGGCTGTTGACCCCCTCGATACCGCGCACGGCCTCGGCCAGATTGGTGACGTTGCGCTCCTGCAGCTCCTCGCGGGTAATGATCGAGATACTGGCGGGTGCCAGCTCGAGGGTTTGCTCGAAGCCGCTGGCCGAGACCACCACGGTTTCCAGTTCTTCGGCGTGGGCCGGAAGCAGCATGGCGGCTGTGATGCCAGCCGCCAGGGGAGTCCTGAGCAGCTTGAATTGCGAAGAAGACATAAAGTTGGTGTTCCCTTTATTGAGGACGGTATGTGACGGTCCTCCCCACTCGGCTCAGCACGGTGCCTCCACTCCCCGGTGGAGGCGTTGTTGTTATTGCAACGTTTTGCCGAATGTTACCAGACAACACCAATAATGAAAATACAACGCATTATCATTTGCGATTGCTTGATGGCCGCCATTCAGCCGTCGCGACTCTCCTCGGCTGACGGCGCCGGGTCGCCACCGCGATATGGCGGCAGGGACAGCGCATGATGCTCAGGCCCCAGGGGCTCGGCGGCGATCACATAGTCGGCGCCGCAGGGCAGCCCCTTCTCGCTGCGCGCATAGGGAAGCGCCTCGGCACGCATCGACTCGATGCGATCTCGAAGGGCCTGCTCCAGGGCGGGGTCCTGCAGTGCCTCCAGCTGCTTCAGGCACATGTCAAGCTGGGAGTTGACGAAGCGCTCGCGATAGCGGATGGGGAACTGGCGAACCTCCAGCACGCGAAAGCCGGCCGTGCCGAGCTGGCGCTGCACCCAGGAGGCCGGATACTCCCGATAGGGGCGCCCGTTGCCCATCAGCAGGCAGGCATCGCGCAGCCTGCCGATGGCCTGGACGATGCGCCCTTCCTTGGTGTCGGGAGCCTCCAGCACATAGGGCTCGGTGCCCACGATGTAGAGCCTGCCCTTCACGTGGGGCCTCAGCCGCGTCAGCACCTGCTCCTGCCAGTAGGGTGCAAAGCCCTCGATGGCGCCGATGAAGTAGTCCAGCAGCACCGTATCGAAGCACTCCCCGTAGAGCAGCTCAGGGGCGATCCAGTTGGCCACCAGCACGCGGTCCTGAGGGCGCATGCGCTCCCCTGCTGCCTTCCTGGCCGTGCGCGCCATGCCGGCCGAGGCGGTGACGGCGGCCCAGCGCTCGGTCTCAAGCGAGGAGACCCAGCGCAGTGAGTTGTAGCCGGTGCCCGCATCGAGAAAGCTGCCCCAGGGCAGGCTGCCCTGCAGGGTCTCGATGGCGCGGAAGATCGGCGAGGTGGTTTGAGAAGGCGCTGTGTTCATTTCGTGCTCGCGTCAAGGCAAAGCCGATGATCCAAGACCAGAAGCGTATCACGACAGCAGCGGCAGCCCGCCCGTCGGCGCGCTGCCGGCCTGCCAGGCCAGTGAGGCCCCGAGCCACAGAATCGCCAGGCCGCCTCCCATGGCCAGCCAGCCGCTCAGCCGCCCCAGGCGCGCCGCGCCCCCACCGCCGGCGAACCGGCCGTAGTGGCGAATGACCCAGTCACGGGCCAGCACGCTGGCCAGCGCCAGGGCCGAGACGGTCATCGCCGTGCCCAGCGCCATCACCATGACCGCCGCGGCGCCCAGGACCGCATGGCCCAGCAGGCTGGCCGCCCCCATCATCAGCACCGCGCCGGTGCAGGGGCGCAGGCCAATCACCACCACGGTGGCCAGCGCCGTGCGCCAGTTGCCGACCTCCTCGGGAGCGATATGGTGGCGCGACCCGCAGCCGCAGCCATCGTGCCGGTGGTCAGGAGCGTGGTCGTGGTCGTGGTCGTGGTCATGCGCGAGGTGATGAGCATGGTGGCCGTGATCGCCACCGGCCTGCGTGCGCCGCAGCAGCCGCCAGGACCGCAGACAGAGCCAGGCCCCCAGCAGCGCCACCATCAGAAAGCTCGCCATCTCCAGGCTCGCCACGCTGCCCATGGCCTGGCGGGTCAGCCAGCCGAGGCCCTGGACCAACACCAGCACCATGGCGATGGCCATCATCCCCTGCAGCAGGGCCGCGCTGAACGACAGCCCCAGCGCCCGCTTCAAACCGCCCCCCTGGGAGACCAGATAGGTGGAGAGCACCGCCTTGCCGTGCCCGGGGCCGGCGGCATGGAAGACCCCGTAGCCGAAGCTCAGCGCCAGCAGCCAGCCGGCGGTCGCCCAGCTGGGCGTCTCGGACCAGCCACTCACCGCCAGTGTAAGCGCCCGGTGCAGATCGCGCTGCCAGGCCAGGATCTGCAGGCTCAGGCCGCGCATCACGCCCAGCTGCATCAGCAGCACGGCCGCAATGGCAAGCAGCAGCAGACCGCCCAGCAGCCAGCGGTGTCGTTGGAAGGCGACCCGCAGTCGGGAGGTTGCGCTGGCCGAAGACAAAGACGAGGAAAGCGAGCTGGCATGACGCGACATGGTGGACCTCTCGTGTCAGGCCTCTCATGGTGGGCCTGTGGCTGGTTATCGGTCGGGGCAAAATGTTATGTTATAACATTTACTGCATCAACCATCGAACGAGCGGTCCATGAACAAGCATCCCCTGGAAGATATCGCGGCTGCGTCCTCCGCACGCCTCGGCACGCTAAGCTGGGTGGGAATGGAAGGCATCGCCCTGCCGCTGCAGGTGGCCGGTCAGGCCATCGGCGGCCGAGCCTCGGCGGGCGTCAGCCTCGATGATCCCGCCGCCCGCGGCATCCATATGTCCCGCCTCTACCTGGCGCTGGCCGAGCTGGAGGGCCAGGAGCTCTCGCTGTCGCGGGTGGCCGCGGTGCTCGACGCCTTCCTGGCCAGCCACGAGGGGCTCGCCAGCCGGGCCTTTCTCGACCTGGAGGGTGAGGCGCTGCTGCGCCGCCCGGCGCTTATCAGCCCCCTGTCGGGATGGAAGACCTACCCCTTCACCCTGCGCTGCCGCCGCGACGCCAGTGGCATGCAGGCCACGCTGGAGCTGAGCGTGGGCTACTCCTCCACCTGCCCCTGTTCGGCGGCCCTGGCCCGCCAGCTAATCCAGCAGGCCTTCGACGAGGACTTCACCGAGATGCCGGTGACCCGCGAGGCGGTAAGGGCCTGGCTGGGCAGCGACCAGGGCGTACTGGCCACCCCCCACAGCCAGCGCAGCCAGGCGCACCTGGCCGTTCGTCTCGACGCCACCCAGGAGGCGCTGCCGCTACTGGCGCTGGTCGACCGCGTCGAGCGCGCGCTGGGCACCGCCCTGCAGACCGCCGTGAAGCGCGTGGACGAGCAGGCCTTCGCCCTGGCCAACGGCCAGAACCTGATGTTCAGCGAGGATGCCGCCCGGCGCCTGCACCACGCCCTGCGCGACCAGCCCGGCATCGAGGGCTTCTCCCT
>NZ_CP071922.1:1318744-1322388 GCF_017584085.1 Halomonas sp. BM-2019 | reverse complement strand
GTGCACGCCGAGAGTCTGCACGCCCACGACGCCGTGGCGCGCAGCCAGTGGAACTGGCAGGAGGCGTGATGGATATCTGGCTACAGCTGGAGCGGGCCGAGCGCGGCGAGCGCCATGCGCTGGCCAAGGTGATTGCCGCCATTCCCTGGAACGCCGACGGCCTGATCACCGCCATCGCCCAGCAGCACGACAGCGGCGAGGTGCTGATGCTGGCCTGGATGAACCGCGAGGCGCTGCTGGAGACCCTGACCACCGAGCGAGTCTGCTACTGGTCGCGTTCGCGGCAGACCCTGTGGCGCAAGGGCGAGAGCTCCGGGCACCGCCAGCGACTGGTCGAGGCGCGGCTGGACTGCGACGGCGATGCGGTGCTGCTACGGGTGGATCAGAGTGGCCCCGCCTGCCACACCGGGCGCCCCAACTGCTTCTACAACGCCATTCGCGACGACGCGGTGGAGGTTATCACCGTGCCGCTGAGCCAGTGACGCAAACGACGCCTGACGGAATCCAGGACCGACCTCAGGACTGAATACAGGACAATGGGAGCCCCCCACGGGAGCACGATGCAACTCTTCAATACCCTGACTCGCCGCCGCGAGACGCTGCGCACCGAACGGCCGGACCGCGTGACCCTCTACGTCTGCGGCCCCACGGTCTACAACTACGCCCACATCGGCAACGCCCGCCCGGCGGTGGTCTTCGACCTGCTGGCGCGGGTGCTGCGCCACGACTATTCGCAGGTGGTCTATGCGCGCAACTTCACCGACGTGGACGACAAGATCAACGCCGCGGCGGCCGACGCCGGGGTGCCGATCCGCACCATCACCGCGCGCTATATCGACGCCTACCACGAGGACATGCGGGCGCTGGGCGTGCTGCCGCCGGACCTCGAGCCCAGGGTCACCGAGCACTTGCCCGAGATCATCGCGCTGATCGAGACCCTGATCGCCCGCGGCCACGCCTACGAGGCCGAGGGGCACGTGCTCTTCCAGGTCGGCTCCTTCGCCGAGTACGGCCAGCTCTCCGGGCGCCGCCCCGAGGAGATGCTGGCCGGGGCCCGGGTGGAAGTCGCTCCCTACAAGCGCGATCCGCTGGACTTCGTGCTGTGGAAGCCCTCCTCTCCGGAGCAGCCGGGCTGGGAGAGCCCCTGGGGTCGCGGTCGCCCCGGCTGGCACGTGGAGTGCACCGCCATGATCGGCGAGCACCTGGGCCACACCATTGATATCCATGGGGGCGGCCAGGACCTGATCTTCCCCCACCACGAGAACGAGATCGCCCAGGGCACCTGCGCCCACGGCGCCCGCTACTGCCATACCTGGGTACACAACAGCTTTGTCACCGTGGACGGCCAGAAGATGTCGAAGTCGCTGGGCAACGTGCTGCTGGTGCGCGACCTGCTCGACCTGGCCCCGGGGGAGGCGGTGCGCCTGGCCCTGCTTGCCACCCACTACCGCCGCCCCCTGGACTGGAACAGCGAGCGCCTGATGCGCGCCCGCCGCACCCTGCTCGACCACTACCGGGCGCTTTCCGAGGTGGAGGGGCTCGAGGCGGACCCCGCAACGCCGCCGGATGCCGAACTGTTGGCGGCGCTGCGCCGCGACCTCAACGTTGCCGAGGCGCTGACCCGCCTGCAGCGGCTGGTGGATGACCTGAAGGCCGCCGCCGACGACGCCGCGCGGGCCCGCGCCCAGGGTGCCGTGCTGGCCTCGGCCAGGTTGCTGGGCCTGCTGCAGCAGCCCCCCGCCGAGGCCCTGGCGGCGCTTTCGTCCCGGCGCTCCGACCTGCCGGTGGCGCGCATCGAGGCGCTGGTCGCCGAGCGCGAAAGCGCCCGTGAACAGCGCGATTTCGCCAGGGCCGACGCCCTGCGCGACGCGCTGGCCGAGCTGGGTGCCGAGGTGCGCGACACGCCCGAAGGCCCCCGCTGGGCGCCGCTGACGCTCGCAACCGGCAGCGCCTGATCCCCATCTCCCCGAGAACCGCATGAGAACGACGCCATGACCGAGACGCCCTCCCCCGCCGCCGGCGACACCCTCACCATCACCCTGCCGGACGAGCGCGAGCTGACGCTGGCGTCCCCCACCAGCGTGGCGGAGATCGCCGCCGCCATCGGCCCCGGCCTGGCCCGCCAGGCGCTGGCCGGCAGGGTGGACGGCAAGCTGGTGGACGCCTGCGACCCCATCACTCGGAACGCCCGGGTGCAGGTGATCACGCCAAACGATCCCGAGGGGCTTGCGATCATCCGCCACTCCTGCGCCCACCTGGTGGGCCACGCCGTCAAGCAGCTCTATCCGAGCGCCGAGATGGTGATCGGCCCGGTCATCGACGACGGCTTCTACTACGATATCGCCTTCGAGCGCCCCTTCACGCCGGAGGATCAGGCGGCCATCGAGGCGCGCATGAAGGCGCTGATAGCCCAGGAGTACGAGGTCATCAAGCGGCAGGTGCCGCGGGAAGAGGCCCTGCGGATCTTCCGCGAGCGCGGCGAGCGCTACAAGCGGCGGCTGATCGAGGAGATGCCCGGCGAAGCCACCCTGGGGCTCTACGTTCATCAGGAATACGTGGACATGTGCCGCGGCCCCCACGTGCCCAACACCCGCTTTCTCAAGCACTTTCGGCTGACCAAGCTCTCCGGCGCCTACTGGCGGGGCGATGCCCGAAACGCCCAGCTGCAGCGCCTCTACGGCACCACCTGGGCCGACCGCAAGGCCCTCAAGGCCTACCTCAAGCGCCTTAAGGAGGCGGAGAAGCGCGACCACCGCCGCCTGGGGCGCCAGCTGGGGCTCTTTCACTTCCAGGAGGAGGCCCCCGGCGCGGTGTTCTGGCACCCCGGCGGCTGGACGGTGCTGCAGACTCTGATCGCCTACATGCGCCGCCGCCAGGCCGCCGGCGGCTACGTGGAGGTGAACACGCCGGACATCATGGACCGCGGCCTCTGGGAGACCTCGGGCCACTGGCAGAACTATCAGGAGCACATGTACACCACCCAGACAGAGGATGGTCGCTCCCTGGCCCTCAAGCCGATGAACTGCCCCGGCAGCGTGCTGCTCTACCGCCACGGCCTGAAGAGCTACCGCGACCTGCCCATCCGCATGGGCGAGTTCGGCAAGGTCCACCGCTACGAGCCCTCCGGCGCCCTGCACGGCCTGCTGCGGGTGCGCCACTTCACCCAGGACGACGCCCATATCTACTGCACCCCCGAGCAGATGAACGCGGAGTGCCGCCGGGTGGTGGCGCTGGTGCTCGACATCTACCGGGAGTTCGGCTTCGAGGAGGTGCGCCTCAAGCTCTCCACCCATCGGCCGCGACTGGCAGTGCGGCACCCTGCAGGTGGACATGAACCTGCCCGAGCGCTTCGGGCTCGACTACGTGGACGAACAGGGCCAGCGCCAGCGCCCCGTGCTGCTGCACCGCGCGCTGTTCGGCTCCCTGGAGCGCTTCCTCGGCATCCTGATCGAGCATCACGCCGGCAAGCTGCCCGCCTGGCTGGCGCCGCAGCAGGCGGTGGTGATGTCGATCACCGAGGCCCAGGCGGGCTACGCCGAGGCGCTGAACGAGGCGCTGTGCGGCGCCGGGCTGCGCGCCGAGGCCGACGTGCGCAACGAGAAGATCGGCTACAAGATCCGCGAGCAGACCCTGCAGCGGACTCC
>NZ_CP071922.1:1315628-1318644 GCF_017584085.1 Halomonas sp. BM-2019 | reverse complement strand
CTCACCCCCCGGCACCGACGCCCTGTCGGTGCCGGGGGCCGACCCGGTGACGAGACCCGCCGCCTTCGCCATGCAGACCCCCATGTCCGATACTGTCCAGCCAAAAACTGCCCAGCCTAAAACCGCCCAGTTTCACAGCGCCCAGCCTCGCCTCGCCCCCTACCATACCGAACGGTCTCGCAACACTTCCCCTCGCCCCCCCGGCCATCGCCGTCTCCGTCTCGTGGCCGCCCGCGCGTCCCTGCCGACCCTGCTGCTGGCCCTGCTGCTGGCGGCCACACCGGCGGCGGCCGACTGCCCCGCGCCGTCCAGCGTCGACCTGGCCGCCATCAAGGGCGTGGGCGACACGCCTGCCCTGCCCGCCGGCCAGGCGGTGGTCGCCGACGGCGTGGTGACCGGGGAAGTCCTGGGCCGCGAACGCCTCAATGGCTTCTATCTGCAGCAGGCGACCGCGCAGGGCCCGGTCGGCCTGTTCGTCTATCTGCCCGGCGCCACGCCGAGCGATCAGGCCCTCATCGCCCCGGGACAGCACCTGCAGCTCCACGCCCGGACCGGCGAGTTCCACGGCCAGATCCAGCTGCAGCGAGTCGAGCGGATCGCGGTCTGCGCCCGCGACCGGCTGCCGGAGCCGAAGGCGCTGGAGTGGCCGCTCGGCGAGGAGGCGCTGTCACGCCTGGAGGGGCTGCTGGTGACCTTTCCCCAGCCCCTGACCGTCACCGGCAACTACGAGCTCGCCCGCTACGGCAGCCTGACGCTTGCCGCCGAGCGCCTGTTCCGGCCCACCAACAGCCCCGAGGCGACTCAGGAGCGCGCGGTGCTGATGCTGGACGACGGCAGCTACCGCGCCTTTCCCAGTCCCATTCCCTACCTGGATGAAGCGGGCAGCCGCCGCGTCGGCAGCCAGGTCGAGGGGCTGACCGGGGTGCTCACCCACGCCTTCGACGCCTACCGCCTGCACCCGACCCATGAGCCGCGCTTCGAGGACGCCAACCCGCGCCCGGCGCCGCTGCCGGCACCGGGAGAGCGGCTGCGGGTGGCGACCTTCAACGTCGAGAACTACTTCATCACCCTCGGCCAGCGCGGCGCCGCGACTACCGCCGAGCTGGAGCGCCAGCGGGCCAAGCTCGCCGCGGCGGTGGCCGGCCTCGAGGCCGACATCCTGGCCCTGGTGGAGGTCGAGAACGACCCGCGCGCCCTGGCCGACCTGGTCGAGCAGCTGAGCGAACGGACCGGGGTGCGCTATCGCGCGGTCGGCGGGGATGCCGACCGCGGCAGCGATGCCATCAAGCTCGCCCTGATCTACCGGCCTGACCGGGTGGCGGCCGTGAGCGAGCTCCATGCCGATAACCACCCCACCCACCACCGCCCGCCGCTCGCGGCCTTCTTCCGCAGCCTGGCGGGCGGCCCCGCCTTCGGCGTGGTGACCGCTCACTTCAAGTCCAAAACCGGCTGCCCGTCCCGGGGCGATATCGACCGCGGCCAGGGCTGCTGGAACGAGCGCCGCGTCGAGCAGGCCCAGGCCATGACCGCCTTCCTCGAGCGCCTCGCCGCCGAGGGAAGCGAGCGCCTGCTGCTGATCGGCGATCTCAACGCCTACGGCGCCGAGGCCCCGATCCGCACCCTGACCGGCGCGGGCCTGGTCGACCTGCTGGCCCGGGAGCTGCCGCCCGAGCGGCGCTACACCTATGTGTTTCGCGGCGAGTCGGGCTACCTGGACCATGCCCTGGCCAGCCCCGCGCTGGCCGCCGCCGTGGCGGCGCTGCGGCCCTGGCCCATCAATGCCGACGAGCCGCCCTTCCTCGGCTACGATGGCCCGGAGAGTGCGGCGCCCCACTTCCGCCCCGATCCCTTCCGCTCCTCGGACCATGACCCGGTGGTAGTGGACCTGGCACCCGCGGCGATGCGAAAGGGGGTGCAGTAGCGGCCGTTTACCGCTATGAAGACAAGAAGAAACGACAAGAAACAGGACGCTTCAGTCCCTGTAAGGAGCCCCATGGAGTCACCGCAGGACGACGCCGACGCCCGCCCCTGGGCCTGCCCCGGGGTTCACAACTACAGCGGCCCGATCCCGGCCGAGCTACCGCCCCCGGAGCACCCCAACCTGGCCGCGCTGCTCAGCGCCAGCGCCGCGCGCTTCGCCGCCCAGCGGGCGTTCACCGGCTGCATGCCCAACGGCATGAACGGCGCCTTGAGCTATGCGCAGGTCGACGAGGCCTCCGACGCCTTCGCCGTCTATCTGCGCGAGGGGCTGGGGCTGGCCCCCGGCAGCCGAGTCGCGGTGCAGCTCCCCAACTGCCTGAGCTATCCGGTGGTCGTCTTCGGGATCCTCAAGGCCGGCTGCGTGCTGGTGAACACCAACCCGCTCTACGCGGCCTTGGAGATGACCCACCAGTTCCGCGACAGCGGCGCCGAGGCGCTGGTCATCGTCGACCTCTTCGTCGACAAGCTGCCCGAGGTGCTGCCCCACACCGCTATCCGCCATGTGGTGGTGACGAGCCTCGCGCAGTTCTTCCCGGCCGTGGTTCGCCAGGTGGTCAAGGCGGTGCTCAAGTACTGGAACCGGGTAATCCCGCCCTGCCGCGTCGAGGTGACCCCGCTCGGCCAGGCGCTGGCCGAGGGCCGGCGGCTGCGCCAGGCGCAAGGCGTGGCGGTGGCCGACTATTGGCATAACCTGGCACCCGACAGCCTCGCCGCGCTGCAGTACACCGGCGGCACGACCGGCATCGCCAAGGGGGCCATGCTCAGCCACGGCAACCTGCTCGCCAACGTGGCGCAGATCGAGGCCATGGCCGGCTCACACATCACCGACGGCGAGGAGTGCGTGCTCACCGCCCTGCCGCTCTACCACATCTTCGCCTTCTCGGTGAACCTGCTCGCCTTCTTCAAGCACGGCGCCCACAACGTCCTGGTGCCCAACCCGCGGCCGATCCAGAACCTGCAGCGGGCGATCGAGAACTACCCCATCAGCTGGATCAGCGGGGTCAACACCCTCTTCAATGCCCTGCTAAACGAGGAG
>NZ_CP071922.1:1305516-1315609 GCF_017584085.1 Halomonas sp. BM-2019 | reverse complement strand
CCCTGGTGGAGGGCTACGGCCTCACCGAGAGCTCGCCGGTGGTGAGCTTCAACCCGTTGGTCGGGCTGCGCAAGCCGGGCAGCATCGGCATCCCGGTGCCGGGGACCGAGGTCCGCCTGGTCGACGCCGACGGCCAGCCGGTGGCCCAGGGCGAGCCGGGTGAGCTCACCGCCCGGGGGCCCCAGGTCATGCAGGGCTACTGGCAGCAGCCGGAGGCGACCGCCCAGGCCCTGCGCGACGGCTGGCTCTATACGGGGGATGTCGCCGCCATGGACGAGGACGGCTACCTGCGCATCGTCGACCGCAAGAAGGACCTGATCCTGGTCAGCGGCTTCAACGTCTACCCCAACGAGGTGGAGGACTGCATCGCCCTGCTGGACGCCGTCCACGAGGTGGGGGTGATCGGCGTGCCCGATCCCGACACCGGCGAGGCGGTGCGCGCCTATATCGTGACCCGCGCCGAGCTCGACCCCGAGGCGGTGAAGGCGCACTGCCGGCAGCATCTGGCCCGCTACAAGGTGCCCAAGCAGATCGCCTTCGTCGACGAGCTGCCCAAGAGCCCGATCGGCAAGGTGCTGCGCAAGGACCTACGCGCCGAGTACCTGAAGGATCATCCACAAGCCGCCACCGCCGGGAGCCCCGCATGCTGAGCCCACTCGAGGAGACCCTGCTGGCCATCATGATGGCCGTGATCATGCTGGGCATGGGGTCGTCGCTGACCTTCAAGGACTTCCGCATCGCCTTGCGCCACCCCCAGGCGATCGGCATCGGCTTCGCCTCCCAGTACCTGTTCATGCCGCTGCTCGCCTTCCTGATCGGCCGCGCCCTGCAGCTCCCCCCCATCCAGGCGGTCAGCCTGATCCTGATGGGCTGCGTGCCCGGCGGCACCACCTCCAATATCTTCGCCTACTTCTCGAGGAGCCTGCTCGGGCTCTCCATCCTGATGACGGTCTGCTCGACCCTGGCGGCGGTGCTCATGGTGCCGCTGGTGCTGGCCCTCTACACCGCCGGCATTGACGCGGCCTTCCGGATCCCCTCGGGCAATATCGTCGCGGTGCTGGGCGTGCTGCTGGTCCCCACCCTGCTCGGGATGTGGCTGCGCCGGCGCAACGCCAACCTCGGCGCCTGCACCGAGCTGATGGGCGGCATCCTCGGCGTGGTGGTCATCGTCTTCTTGATCGCGACCTGGGTGCCGCGCAACTGGGAGCTGTTGATGACCACCGGCGCCGAGGTCTATCTGGCGGCCATTGGGCTGGGCCTGTGCGGCTTCGTCATCGGCTACTGGTTCAGCCGTGCCGCCCGGCTCGACCCGCTGAAGGCCCGCACCGTGTCGCTGGAGACCGGGATCCAGAACGGGCCGCTGGCGGTGCTGATCGTCACCCTCTCTTTCACCGGTGAGACCCAGCAGCAGATGCTGCTGATCCCGGTGATGTACTCGCTGTTCATCGTCATCAACTCCACCTTCGTGACCCTCTACTACCGGGCCCGCAACCTGCGCGAGGAGCTATCCCGCGACCAGGCGAAGGTGGAAACCGCGGCGCCGGCCAGGGGCTGAGGCGCTGCTCGAGCGAGCCAGCAACCCGCAATTGGACGGAGCAGCAACCAGCAATTGGACGGAGTACTAACCAGCAATTGGACGCTGGCATGACCCGCAATCGGACGCTACCGCAGTTGCCGGCTGCCAGGCCGTGCCCATCGGCATGCTGTGGAGAGAAGAACCCGACCATAGCGAAGGCGATGGACTTGAACTAGACTAGATTAGTCTAGTCTAGTTGATCGAGGCGCTGACCATGGACACCGTCAATATCCACGAGGCCAAGACGCATCTGTCCCGGCTTCTGGCCCGCGCGGCGGAGGGCGAGACGATAGTGATCGCCAAGGCGGGCCAGCCCATCGCCAAGCTCACCCCCATCGATGCGCCAGCGGCTGGCAAGACACGCCGCCTCGGATTCCTGGAAGGCGTGTTCCAGATCCCCGACGATTTCGACACCATGGGCAGCACAGCGATTGCCGAGATGTTCGAAGGCGGCGAATCACCATGATGCTGTTGCTGGATACGCACCTGCTGCTCCGGGCCGCCTCGCTGCCGAACCGCCTCTCGGCAGCGGCCCAGGAGAAGCTGCTGGATGAGCACAACGAGCCCTGCTTCAGCGCCGCCAGCATCTGGGAGGTGACCATCAAGGCCAGCCTGGGGCGTCCCGACTTTCGAGTGGACCCTTCCCTGCTGCGCCGCGGCCTGATCGACAATGGCTACACGGAACTGCCCATCACCAGCAGCCATGCCCTTGCCGTCCACCACTTGCCCCCCATTCACCGCGACCCGTTCGACCGCCTGCTGGTCGCCCAGGCCGAGAGCGAGGGCATGCTGCTGCTGACCACCGACGCGACAGTGGCGCGTTACCCCGGCCCGATAATGCGGGTGTAACAGCTGGACGATGCTGGAGACGGGACAAGAGATGGGGTGGTGGGCCCAGCTGGACTCGAACCAGCGACCAAGGGACATAGTCATGCCCCGGATGGCGTGGTGGTCCATCGGGACACTATGCAAGAAAAATCAGGTGGTTGGCGACCCCAATTCAGAACCACCTGAATAGTTACCAGCAACCTTAACCAAATCCATGTAGAATCCCCTGCAAAAAAGCCAACCTGTCAACCTATCGCAGGGATGCTCTGAATATGCGGTCATTCTTGAAGCTGGTCCGGCCCCACCAGTACCTGAAGAACGGCTTCGTACTCCTAGGGCCACTGTTCGCCCACCAGTGGGATTTCGTCACGCTCAGCCAGGCGCTGCTGGCCTTCCTGGCCTTCTGCTGCATGGCCAGCGCGGTCTACGTGCTAAACGACATCATGGACATCGAGGCGGACCGGGCGCACCCCGTGAAGTGTCGACGCCCGTTGCCCAGCGGGGCCATCTCGCTTGGGACCGCCAAGCGTCTGCTGACAGGCTTGGTGGTGGGGTCGTTGGTGCTGTCGCTGCTGGTTAGTGGCTGGATCACGCTGTTCGTAGCGAGCTACTTCGTCATCAATATCTTCTACTCCTGGCACCTCAAGCACGTGGTGATCCTGGATGTGTTCCTGATCTCTTCCGGCTTCATGCTGCGCATCCTGGCCGGCACGGTGGGTCTGGGTATTGCGCCGTCCGCCTGGCTGCTGCTGTGTGGTCTGATGGTCACGTTGTTCCTGGGGTTCGCCAAGCGCCGCGCCGAGTTGCTGATGCTGGAGGCCACCGACGTGGCCAACAACGGCCTCACGCGGCGGGTGCTAGACGACTACAGCCCCGAGATGCTGGAGCAGTTCATCGCGGTGACCGCCGCCTGCACGATCCTCGCCTATGGCCTCTATACGATGTCGCCACAGACGGTCGCCATCCACGGCAGCGACCACCTGATTTATACGCTACCGTTCGTGGCCTACGGCATCTTCCGCTACCTGTTCCTGCTGCACCGACGCGCCAAGGGCAATGACACGGCCAAGGACCTGATACAGGATCGCCACCTGCTGATCACGGTTGTTGCCTGGGTGGCGACCACTGTCTGGGTGTTGTCATGACTGCCGTGGTGAATCACCTGGAAGGTTGGCGGCTGCGTGCGCTTATCCTCTCCATAGGGGCTGCCACTGCAGGCTATCTTGCCTTCTCGCTCTGGGGAGGCTGGGATGAGGTTGTAGCCGCCTTCATGCAGATTGGCGTGCTGGGCACGCTGATCGCCCTGGCCATGTCGCTGGTGAATTACGGACTACGCTTTGGGCGCTGGCAGCTCTACCTGTCGCAGTTGGGCCACCGCGTGCCATGGGCGCCGAGCCTGCGGATCTACCTCAGCGGCTTTGCCCTGACCACCACCCCCGGCAAGGCGGGCGAGGCCTTTCGGGGCGTGCTCCTCAAGCAACGTGGCGTGCCATTCCCCGCGACCTTCGCCGCTTTCATCAGCGAGCGTCTTTCCGACCTCGTTGCCATTGTGCTGCTTACCCTGGTCGGACTGGCCCAGTACCCCCAGGCGCGGGGCATCGTGCTCGCCGGGGTGTTGGGAATCGTGGTGGTGCTGGCCTGTCTGTCGAGTCAGACATTGCTGGATCGGCTTTACCACTGGGCGTCTGCCCACAAGGGTAAGCTGATGTCGTTGATTACCCATGCCAGCGAGATGCTGGTAGGCGCACGCCGCTGCCATCGTCCCGCCCTGCTGAGTGTCACCACAGTCATCAGTGTGGTCGCCTGGGGCGCCGAAGCGCTGGCTTTCTACTGGATGCTGGGCTGGCTCGGAGCGGATATCTCGCTATCGTTTGCCATCTTCGTCTATGCCCTGTCGATGCTGGCCGGTGCCCTCAGTTTCTTGCCGGGTGGCCTGGGCAGCGCCGAGGCAGTAATGGTTTCCCTGCTGGTCCTCAAGGGCATGACCATGCCCGCTGCCATCGCGGCAACGGTGTTCATCCGCCTGGCCACACTGTGGTTTGCCGTGGTGATCGGCCTGGTGGCCTTGGTCCGTAGCCGTCACGGGGAAGCTACATCGGAGGAGGCCGCATGAACGTCCCGCGTTCCTGGAATCGCCTGCCATGTGTGGCCCCTGACGCAGTGTATACGCTGACCCAGCGCACGACTGACGTGCCGGACCACCTGCCCCGGCCGCTACTGGCTTATGGCAACGGGCGCAGCTATGGCGACGTGTGCCTGACCGAACAGGGCACCCTGCTGCTGACCAGAGGGCTCGACCGCTTCATCGAGTTCGACCCCCAGCGGGGCGTAGTACGCTGTGAGGCGGGCGTGACCCTGGCCGAGATCCTCGCTCTGGTAGTGCCACGCGGCTGGTTCCTGCCCAGCACGCCGGGCACACGCCTGGCTACGGTAGGCGGTGCTGTTGCCAACGATGTGCATGGCAAGAACCATCATGCACTGGGCAGCTTCGGGCACCATGTGCGTGCACTGGAGCTATGGCGCAGTGATGGCAGCGTCATCGAGTGCCGCCCGGAAGACAGCAGCGGTTGGTTCGCGGCTACCGTGGGTGGGCTGGGTCTGACTGGCCTGATTCGCTGGGTCGAGTTGAAGCTGATGCCCATCCAGAACCCCTGGATGTGGGTCGAGTCGCGGCGCTTTGCCAACCTGGACGAGTTCTGGGCGCTCAACCGCCGCGCCGAGGCCCGCTGGCCCTACACCGTGGCCTGGATCGACTGCCTGGCAAAGGGTAAGGCCCAAGGCCGGGGCATCCTACTGGCTGGCCAGCATGCGGCGACACAAACCGAGCTGCCGGCCTTCAAGGCGGGCGGCAAGCGGATCCCCGTCGACCCGCCGTTCTCGCTGGTCAACGGCCTGAGCCTGCGTGCCTTCAATACCCTCTACTACCGGCAGCCGGTGAGGCCCCAGGGAGCGCTAACCCACTATGTGCCGTACTTCTACCCGCTGGATGGGATTCAGGACTGGAACCGCATCTACGGACGGCGGGGCTTCTACCAGTACCAGTGCGTCATCCCGCCCCGCGAGGCTGAAGGCGCTACGGCGGCCCTGCTCGACGCCATCGCCAAGCGCGGAGAGGGCTCGTTTCTTGCCGTGCTCAAGACCTTCGGGCGCAAGTCCTCGCTTGGCATGCTGTCGTTCCCTCGCCCAGGCACCACTCTGGCCCTGGACTTCCCCAACCGGGGCAACAAGACCCTGCGTCTGCTGGAGGCACTGGATGCCATCGTGCGTGAAGCCGGTGGAACCCTTTACCCCGGCAAGGACGCCCGTATGCCGGCAAGCCTCTTCCAGTCGGGCTTCCCTCAATGGGAAGCCTTCAGCGAGTACGTCGATCCCGGCTTCTCTTCCCGATTCTGGCAGCGGGTGACCTCATGAACTCCCTCAAGCGTGTATTACTTTTCGGCGCGACCTCAGCCATTGCCGAGCAGACCGCCCGTCAGCTGGTCGCCCAGGGCGCCTCCGTCTTCTGCGTGGG
This sequence comes from Halomonas sp. BM-2019, assembly GCF_017584085.1. Classification (NCBI taxonomy): domain Bacteria; kingdom Pseudomonadati; phylum Pseudomonadota; class Gammaproteobacteria; order Oceanospirillales; family Halomonadaceae; genus Halomonas; species Halomonas sp. BM-2019. Next base: position 1,309,694 of record NZ_CP071922.1, on the reverse strand, counting down.
GCGCAACCGCGACAAGCTGATGCCCCTGATAGACGACCTCAAGGTGAGAGCCAGCGAACAACAGCGGATCGATGGCTGTGTGGCGGACCTGACCGACAGCGCTCAGCATGCCCATCTCATCGATGCCGCCGAGCACCTGCTGGGTGGCATCGACGGCGTACTGATCGCCCACGGCACGCTGCCTGATCAGCAGGCCTGCCAGGCGGACACCGCCCTGACTCGCCAGGAGATCGAGACCAACGCCCTGAGCGTGATCAACTTACTGACTCTGCTCGCCAACCGCTTTGAGCAGCAGCAGCGTGGCGTGATCGCCGTGATCAGCTCGGTGGCCGGCGACCGAGGGCGGCAGAGTAACTACGTCTACGGTGCCGCCAAGGGGATGGTCACCCTGTTCCTCCAAGGGCTGAACAACCGGCTGGCCAAGGCCAACGTCGACGTGGTGATCATCAAGCCCGGCTTCGTGGATACCCCCATGACCGCCGAATTCGACAAGGGTGGACCGCTGTGGGCCAAGCCAGAGCAGATTGCCAAGGGCATCATCAAGGCCATGCAGAAGGGCAAAGGGGAGGTGTACCTGCCTTGGTTCTGGTGGGGCATCATGCTGATCATCAAGCACATCCCCGAGACAATCTTCAAACGGATGTCGCTATGAGCCAGAACGACGCCTCTAACAACCGCCCCGTGGCATTCTTCGACTTCGACGGCACCCTGACGACCGGCGATACCCTGATGCCGTTTCTCAAGTTCGTCGTCGGCACGCCGACCTACTACGCCAAGCTGGCCCTGGTCAGTCCCGTGCTCGCAGCCTACTTCGCCAAACTGCTGCGCAATGATATTGCCAAGCAGATCGTGCTCAAGCAGTACCTGGCCGGATATCACATCGATGATCTCTTCGAGAGAGGGCAACGCTTCAGCGAAGAGGTGATCCCCACCATGCTGCGTCCCGAGGGCATGGAGCGTCTCCGATGGCACAAGGAGCAGGGCCATGAGTGCGTGCTGGTGAGTGCCTCGATGGACGTTTACCTGAATGACTGGGCACAGCGAGAGGGCTTCTCAGAGGTGATCTGCACCGCACTAGAAAAAGATGCCAGTGGGCATGTGTCGGGTAGCATCCAGGGCGAAAACTGCTACGGCAAAGAAAAACATCGCAGAGTTGTACAATGGCAGTCAGGGAAGTACCTAACTGATACGTATGCTTATGGGGATACCTCAGGTGACGTTCCAATGCTTACCGCAGTGAAGAGTGGGTATCTTTGGAAAAAAGACAAATTTTATTCTATTTAGAGGGTTGGTGTGGTGAGAAGCATATCGAATTACGCAGTATATGCCCTTGTTGCTTTAGGTGTCTCCCTCTCAGCCATAGGGGTTTTCTACCAGTATTCATACTGGTGGGATGAGCTTAATTCAGTTGTGGCCGCCGGGCTAAGCCTCACTGAAATGTTTGATATTTTTATACTGGTAGATGTGCATCCGCCATTATATATGATGCTTCTTGGGGCATGGGTTGATTTATTTGGACCCGGCGAGAGGCAAGTTCGTTTTCTAAGCTTCTTGTTTGCTGCTTCATCTCTGTATTTCATTGCATCTTGGGCGAGAGATGAGATGGATGATGTCGGATTTAAAACGGTGATTTTGTTTTTTTCTACTGCGCCGCTTTTTGTTTTCTACTCACAAGAGGCAAGATCATATGCAATGATGCTGTTTTTGGCATCTGTTCTGACAACATGCTATCTAAAAAGCTATCATCTTGAAGGTATGAAAAGGTTTTTTATATTTTCATGTCTTTCTGTTTTGTTAAGCCTTACGCATTACTTCGGATTTGTTTACGCCGGGCTGATTATAATATTTTCTCTTTTTGAGTCTCGGAGGGAGATTCGTAGGTCGTTATCGATTGTCTTCACAGGGCTGGTTTGCTTTATTTGGCCGGCAATACACTTATTCAAAGGAAGTGTCGGCGAAAAATCAGGGGATAATTTCTGGATAAAGTCAGAAGGTTTTCAGTCTACGATATCTAGCCTGTCATCAGGATTGACGCCGCAAATTAACATCCTTGCGGGGAAGCTTGGCGGGGAGATGTATCGGGAGTATCTGGCGGCGCTAGTTTTCATCATACTTTTTGTTTTGGTTGTCGCTCTTGCTCGTAAGGGGAGAGGATTAATTAAGAGCCCCGGGAGCAGCATCCTTTTAAAACTGACGGCACTGGTCTCATTTTTTGCTCTGATCATGATTGCCATAGATTATCACTCTCCAATATCCACGAGACGAAATTACATTGTTTTGCTCCCCGCTTTTTCGATATTACTTGGCCTTGCAGTTCAGGGAATGAAAAGCATAGGATTTAAGTATTTGATGGTTGCCGTGGTCATTGGAGGAATTGGGAATATTGGGATTGCTTCTGTTAATGTTAAATCAAAAGTTTCTCCCATGCAGAATAACTCAGGGGCAGTGGAGTATATTGAAGAAGAAAATTCTGAAGGGGATAATATTTATTATTTGGCGAGAAACGGAACTTCGATGCCGGAAGTTCAGAAGATGATGGCTGAGTTTTACTTCTCAGACGACGATATTGAGATTGAGCCGGTTTTTATAGAAGATATCTACAGCATTGAGAGTCCGTTCTTCATGTTGATGCAGCAGCAAAGTCATGACCTTGATGAGATCGTAGATGAATTTAGAAGTGTCGGCGCAGAGGTCGGATACATAACGCCGCAGAGAAATCAAAGTGTAGCGGTTCTCTATAGCAAGTAAACGGTCGCTTTCTTTACGCGCACTGACCGCCCCTCCAGGAAGTCTTGGAGAGGCGGTTTTTAGTCAATCTGAATCCGCGAGGTCGGCCCCAAGAAATCCTTCTAACCCACTGACCTGCATGGCAATATAGCCGTTATCGCCATTCATCCAGACAGTGTCATGCCCAACATCAAATTCCGCGCCAGTCGCCGCACCCTCACCAGCCACGCCGGGTCTGCGATATGACGCGGTCGGGAGCCGTGTCGCTGAGCGCGATCAGCTCATAGGTACCGCCGGGGGCTTCGGTGCGAAGAGGGTAGTAGCTGGAAAGGGTCGGCTGGCTGTCCAGGTCGATGAACAGGACCTTGAGGCCCGCATCGGCCAGGAGGCCGCCCAGATTGGCTGTGACGGTGGTCTTGCCGACGCCGCCCTTGGTGGAGATAACAGACATGATGCGCATTGATTGTGCCCTCGTGTGGTAACGAGTGGCCTAAGGGTCGAACCTCAATCAATGCAGTGCGTACTTGGTGGGCCCAGCTGGACTCGAACCAGCGACCAAGGGATTATGAGTCCCCTGCTCTAACCAACTGAGCTATAGGCCCTTTCAGAGGAAGGTGCGCCGGGGCGCGGACGTATGATAGCGAATGGCGATGAAGGTGGCCATAGCCAGCCGCGCTCCCTTGGCCGATTCCACCACCGCGGCACCTTCTCCCGCTGCCGCGGTCTTCAAGGAGCCCGCCCCCTTCTGGAGATCCGCCGGTGCGCCTGCGTCCCCTTGCTCGCTTCCCCGTCCTTGGGTCGGCCCTCTTGACCCTGCTGCTCACCCTGCCGGCGGCCGCCGCCTGGGAGCTGGACCCCGCCCAGTCGCGGGTGGCCGCCACCGTGGTGCAGCTCGCTCCGGAGGGGCCGATTCCCCGTCAGCACGAGGTGCGCCGGCTCTCCGGTGCCGCCGAGGCGGATGGCACCCTGGTTCTGCCGCTGCGACTGGCCCAGAGCGACGTGATCGAGCGCCTGGGCCCGCTGCCGCCCTGGCTCTCGGGCTTCACCGAGCGGCCCATGGCGACCCTGTCCACCCGCTTTCCGCCGGAGCGCCTGGAGGCCCTTGCCGTGGGTGATTCTCTGGTGGAGGTCCTCGAGCTCTCGGTGCAGTCCGGCAACGCCACCCGCCACGAGCCCTTGACGGTGCGCTTTACCCGGGAGGCCCCCGACCGGGTGCGGGTCATCAACGCCGGGCGGGTGGCCCTGGACGGCCGCGAGCTGATGGCCGACCCCAGCCTGCGAGCGGTCCTGCTGCTGCTCGGCTACGAGCAGATCGGCGACGAGGTGCCGGTGAGCCTGGATGCCCTGCTGATCCGGCGCTGAACCCGGCCACGCCCGCCTCACCCGCCTGCCCAGGCCTGCGACCAGGGGACGCCGGATCCCCGGGTCGCGCCGCTCTCCGCGCCGACTCA
>NZ_CP071922.1:1301801-1305416 GCF_017584085.1 Halomonas sp. BM-2019 | reverse complement strand
TAAGCGCAGCTCCCGGTCAAACACATATAAATTCAGGACGTCTTCAAAGCTAGTGCCTTGCTTAAAAATATGTGTAGCATGATCCTGTTCAAAGGGGAGCCAGTACCCGCTCAAACGGTAATAGTTCAGATGCCGCAAGTAATGTTCGGCGCGGGGCTCATCATCAATTTGAAGGCCGCGAGACTTTAATAGAGTGATTTGCTCTGTATAGGAGAGTGACGGCTTATTAAAATGCATGGCCGCCCCTTAGAAAAGAGTAACCCACCGGTTTGAGGGTGCTCGCAAGAGCATAGCCTTGGTGGGTTTTGTTACCTGTGATTATAGTCCTACTTTGGAGGCTTTTCAATGATAAGTTACGGGCATTCACGCTGACAGCTCCTCGATCATCTGTTTGATCTTGTCGGTGCATTCTTTAAGTTCAGCGTCAATTTCCTCAAGCGGACGAGGAGGCTCGAACACATAAAAGTGGCGATTAAAGGGAATTTCATAACCGACAATGCCAACTTCACCGTCCTGCTCGTCACGTTTGTCCTCATCTATCCAGGCGTCAGGTACATGCGGTTTAACTTCTCTGTCAAAATACTCCTGAACGCACTCGGTCAATGGTACGTTTTCATAATCGCGCAGCGTACTATCAGCCTCGGGATTTCCCTTCTTATCGGTGCAAACATCGGCATTAACGTCGCGTTCACTTAATGCGTTCAATACTGCTTTTTGCTGAACAGCAGTTAACTTGAGGTCTACCTGTTTCAGTGCTTTGTTCAAGGCATCGGTGAACTGCTCTCGATTTGTGAACAAATGCTCCGGGTCAATATTTGCTAGTGCACTGTGAAGCTTTGTGGAGTCGCTCTCATTGAGCTTCTGCAATGCTTTCTCATTAAGTATGCGTTCAACCCGTTCATTGCTTGTTTGGAAATTCAAACGAAGCGGGCGTTCGACCGTAATGCGACGGTACCCAAAGGTTTCGTTAGCAAATACCTTGCTGTTGTCGCTTTCCGCCATGTTGCCATATAAACGCACGAGCTTGTTGATGTGTTCGTCAGTCAGGTATTTACGCTTGCTACCCAATGACTTTCGCATCTTGTCGAAATCGTTGCTGCCATCAATTAGTTGCAACTTGCCTTTGCGCTCGGGCTTCTTGTTATTGGAAAGAATCCAGATGTAGGTGCTGATGCCTGTATTGAAGAACATATCAGTGGGCAACGCGACAATCGCTTCTACTAGATCGTTCTGCAAAAGATAGCGGCGTATTTCTGACTCGCCACTGCCAGCAGAGCCGGTAAATAGGGGGCTACCGTTTAGCACAATGCCAATTCTGGAGCCGCCCTCTTTTGGATCTCGCACGCATTTTGCTCACTAAATGCAACAAGAAAAGTAATGAGCCGTCTGATACTCGCGGCAAACCAGGACCAAAGCGACCACCAAAGCCTTTCGCCTTATGCTCATCGTTGACCACGCGTTGTGACGCTTTCCAGTCCACGCCAAATGGAGGGTTGGCCAGCATGTAGCGGAACCGTTCCTGTGGTAACTGATCGTTTGAAAGCGTATTTCCAAGCTTGATATTGTCGACCTCTTGGCCTTTTATCATCATATCGGCTTTACAGATAGCGTAAGACTCTGGATTAAGCTCTTGCCCAAATAGCTTTACGGTTACTTTTTCGCTAATTGACTGAATGTACTCGTCGCTTTCAGACAAGAACCCGCCGGTGCCCGCTGTTGGATCGTAGATAGTAATAATGCTGTTCGGTGTTAATACGTCTTCCTGACCTGTCATGAGCAACGATGTGGCGGCATGTACGCAATCACGAGGAGTAAAGTGCTCACCGGCCGTTTCATTTGAGCTTTCAGCAAACTTGCGGATGAGCTCTTCAAAGATAAGACCCATACCAAAATTCGAAACAGTGCTAGGGGACAGATCTATTTTCGTACCGAAGCGCTGGGTAACCTGATACAGCAAGTCAGCTTCGGCAAGTCTCAGTACAAACTCTTCGAAGTTGAAGTGCTCGAAAATCTCACGAGCCGACTCGCTGAATGACTGCACATACGAAATCAAGTCTTCCGCGGTTTGTGTGTCGGAGAGCGTTTCGAGGCTTAAAGATGACGAATTAAAAAATTGATGTCCGGACTCACGAATGAGCAGCTTCTCGCGCACCGCGTCAGGTTTGGTTTTATGAAGCTCAGCAGCGTCGAGAACTTTTTGTTTGGTTGGAGCCAAAACGCACTCAAGACGACGCAGCAGAGTAAAGGGCAGGATAATGCGCCCATATTGAGACTGTTTGAAATTTCCGCGCAGAAGATCCGCTACTGACCAGATAAAGGAAGCGGTTTGAGAGTAGGTTTCAGTATTCAAAGGTACGTTCCTCGGGCTTGGCAAGGACGCATATCAAGTAAGCATCCCAACTAAATGTTCTAGACTCCAATCTTAAGTTACCCAGACAAATACTTCACTTACTAATTGAAATAGGCTCGATATACTGCTTTAGTGGTGCAAACAAGCTTTAGTCTTGAAGGGAGAGCTTAATGATTAAACCGAATGAAAAAACTATCACTTTCGATTTTTACAGCATAGGCCTCGCGGCGGAATCTCAGTTTGATTTTTTCGGATTTTTAAATGCAATTGTTCAAAGAGGCGGCTATGGTCAGGCTTGGGAGGATGGCCCATACGCTTATGAACTCAGAGACGTAGCAGTTGTAAATGGAATTGTTCGAGGTGAGTTTGCCAAATTCCGGCGAAATCTTTTACCCCATATAGGCCAACCTGGTGGAGCAGAGAGGCAGATCGATTTGCAGGAAAAAGAGGCTCTTATCGAGAAAAACTATTTTTCGTACAGGCCTGCAGATAATCTTTTGACATATCAATTAAACGGGCATGCGAGTCGTGAAGCCAAATTTGCGGAATATTTAAGCACAGTAGTCGGCGAAGCAATAGTCTTCAACCCACTGATCCAGGCTAACGCGATTCAGCGTTTGCTCACTGGTCAATTAACGCCGACCGCCTTACACTTAACATTCTCTCGTCCGACAAACCGTGAAATGTACCCGGAAGATGAATTTGGCTGCCGTGTATTAGACTTGCTTGATGAAGTTGGTGGAGCAAATATTTCCTTGAAAATCACTAGCCATAAAACAGCAGCAGATGTAGAACGCCGTAGTCTAGAGGAGAGGGCAAAAAGTTTTGCTTCTGCGTTTGCAAGGTCACCAATAATTAGGACTGCAAAGGTTACTGCAGTTCGTGACGGAGTGGATCACCCTATTGATTTAATTGCGGACAGAATTCGGTCACGCCAAAATGTAGCAATGGGAAGTCGGTATCCAATCCGGACAGCGGTGTTTGCTGCGATGGAAGCTGCATTTGTTGAACAAAGAGATGCTTTATATGAAGTTATTGGGGAACCGGGCAACAGAATTGACTAAGTGGCTGCTTTCTTTTTTGGCTGGCACATTAGCTTTTTACAGCTTCGATACATTTGATGACATTCGGCTCACGGCAACAACACTAGTGGCTTTGTCGGGCACCTTAACCGGATTCATCTTAACTGCTTTATCAATGCTTGTCGGTATAGCGGACAGGCCTTTCATTTTGAAATTGCGGCAAACTGGTCATTACTCTTTTCT
>NZ_CP071922.1:1294740-1301701 GCF_017584085.1 Halomonas sp. BM-2019 | reverse complement strand
CGCGAGCGGCGTGAGCTGCACGATGAGGTGCAGGGGTTCATCGACTGGCTGCAGGGGTCGGCGGGGCATGCCGCCCCGCCCCGTGAGCGGCAGCGACGCTTCGCGATGCTCAAGATGCGCTTCAATGCCGAGCTGGACTCCCTGGACATCTTCGCCGACGTCCTCAACGGGGCTGATCGGCGTAGTCAGCCTGCCCAAGCCCTTCGTGTTCCGCCTGCGACTCGACGATCCCCACCCCGTGCCCTGGCTGAGGGTGAAGCTGAGCTGCGCGATGGGGCGCCAGCTGTTCCCGGACCCGCAGTGGGCGCGCCTCGAAGGGCTCTGGGCACGCCCACTGCGCAACCCTGCCGGTGTTCGACGCCTGACCGACGCCCCCCCTACAGGCGCTGCAACCAGCCGTAGGTGGCCCCCAGCACCAGTCCGAAGACGATATGGCCCAGCAGGGTGGAGATGGGCGCGATCAATCCGAACCCCATGCCGAACATGCCCGAACCGGCCAGGGGAAACACCGTGATCATCACCACCAGCCAGGCACCCAGGCCGAACACCAGCCCGCGGCGCGCATCGGTGCCGCCGGGCAGGTAGGGCGCCAGCAGCGCGAACAGCGTGCCCCAGATCAGGGTGCCGACCACGAAGTGGATCAGCCAGCCCACGAGAATGCTGTTGGGCGTGCCCAGCACGCTCTGGGCCGTCAGGTTCATGATCTCGACGATGTTGTACCAGGGCATGATCTCGGCCGACAGGCGCAGGATCATGAACAGGGAGATGACCAGGGTGGCCACCAGTCCGGCAAGCATTCCTCTGCCCAAGCGAATGACCATGACGCACCTCGCTAGCCGTTGTGCCGGGAGGCTGCGGGCGTCGACCGATCGCTCGAGAAAGACAGATTCGTGGTCGATCGGCGTCACGCACGACAGCCTCCTGGCCACAGTATAGGTGCAATGCCTGGGTCGGGGGTCCTGGGCCCTCAACCGCGGCATGCGGTGCCGGGCAGGGGGCGCTCTCAGGCGCTCAGGCCAGCCGGAACAGGGGAACCAGCCCGAACCACAGCACATAGCCCAGCGAGGCGACCATCAGGCCATCGATGCGCCCGGGAGGGCGGTCCGCTCGCAGGTGCCGGATCAGCAGCCAGGCCAGCCAGGCGCCGTGGGGGACGGCCACCCAGGCGATGCCCGCGAAGGCGCCGCCGGCCACTCCCATCAGTTGCCAGGCCACGGCCACGGCAGCGGCGAGCAGTGTGAAACCGAGTGCCACCTCAAGCGCTCCCTTGCACCCCAGGCGCACCGCCAGGGTGCGCTTGCCGGCTCCCGCATCCGCCTCGAGATCGGGGATACCCGCCAGCGTGATGGAGGGGAGTATTGCCAGCAGCAGCGGCAGGCTCAACAGCCAGGGCAGCGGATCGCCCCAGGCCCCGCCGAGAAACAGATGGCCGCACAGCATCACGCCGATGCTGTGCGTGACCGCCACGTCCAGCTCGCCCAGGCCGCGATAGCTGAGCATCAGCGGCGGTAGGGTATAGCCGATGGCCAGCGCCGCCATCCCCCCCAGCACGAGGATCACGCCGGCCGGGGCCGCCGGTGCCAGGCCGAGCAGCCAGGCGGTGCTCGCCACGAAGCCCAGCAGCGTGGCGACGATGCCGGCCTTGACCTCGCGCGGACTCAGCAGCCCCTCCACCAGCACCCGCGAGCCGCCGGTGAAGGTGCTGTAGAAGCGGTTGGCGCGATCGGTGCGCAGGTCGACCCGCTCGTTGATCAGCACGGTGGCCACCTCGAGCAGGAACAGGCAGAGGTAGCCGAGCCAGAACACCGGGTTGCCGAACACGCCCCCGCCCGGCGAGGCGGCGAGGCCGCCTACCGCATAGGCGACCCAGGTCATGGGATAGAACTGCAGGCGCAGGGCGCGCAGCCAGGCTCCCGCCTTGTGCTGGAGGCGTTCCGTCGGGGTGATCCGGCCGCGCACCAGCTGACGTCCCAGGCGGTTGGCGCGGGCGAGCCAGGCCTGACGCTGCTGCGGACTGGCTTCCTTGACCGAGCCGAAGGCGATCGACCGCACCGGGCGAACGCCGCAGAAGCCCAGGGTGGCCCGCGCCATGGCATTCTTGCCCGGCTCGCGATAGAGCAGCCGGTGGATCAGCGGCGGGGTGTCCATGGTGGTGATCAGCTGGGCCGAGCGCCCATTCAACAGTCCCTGGTAGCCGATCCCCCCCTCACAGCTCCGGAATGCGAATCCCGGTGCCATGATACGGTCCAGGAATCCCTTGAGCAGCGCGGGAACCGACCCCCACCAGGTGGGGTAGACGAACACCAGATGCTCCGCCCAGGCGACGAGCTCCCTGGCCCGGCAAAGGTCGTCCTCGAGGGGCTGATCGCTGGGCGATGGCGTGTGCACGTACGGATCGAACGCCAGCGTCGCCAGATCCAGGCGGCGCAGCTGGGTGCCCACCGCACGGGCCCCTTCGCAGAAGGCGTCCGCCAATGCCCCGCAGAGGCTGTCTGTGCGCGGGTGCCCGAGGATCACCAGCACCTTGACCGGCGGACGCCCCGGCTCCCCTTCGCCGGCCGGCGCGTCGTTCTTCCTGAACGTTGTCATACCTTAATCCGTATCACCGCATCGTCTTGACAGTTGACAGAGGGGCGAGAGAAGCATGCATGAGATCGAGTATGAGGCCGAGATCTCGGCCAGCCCGGAGGAGGTGTTTGCGCTCATCGACCGCGTGGAGGCGTTCGCCGACTACAGCGACGCCATAGACACCATAGTTCGCCTGGGGGAGCGTCGCTACCGCTGGCAGCTCCGGGTGGCCGGCCTGCCGCTGAGTTTCGAGGTGGAGATCACGGAATTCACGCCCCCCGAGCGCTTCGCCTGGCGTTCGATAGGCGGCGTGCCCAACCACGGCTGCTATCGTCTGACGCCCATCGAAGGCGGGACCCATATCCATCTCACCCTGGCCTACCGCCTGCCGGCTCCGCCGCTCGAGAAGGCGGTCAGCCTCGCCGCCAGGCCCCTGCTGCGCAAGCTGAGCCGGGACATCATCAGCAGGGTAGAGGCGCAGCTGCAAGCGCAACAGGACGCACGGAAGTAGCACCATCGCGTTTCCGGAGTTGGCGGGTGGCCCTTTACCTGCCACGCAGCCCATTGGCTCCCACACAGTACGCGCACCGATAGTCAGAAACAGATGCGCCTTGCATGTAACAAATTGTGTGCTAATGTTTCAAAACGTCCGATGACGCAAGCGCATGGCGTCACGGATGGCCAGGGAGTCAGTTTACGGCACGCTGACGCACCGTCGCCAACTGGAGGGCACTCATGAACACGCATCGCATATCCAACGCCATCGCCAGGGCCGTTCTGGGCCGCAGGAAGCCCCGCCCGGAACACCGGGCGGTCCCCCTGCCGCACCGCCTGCAACACGACGGGCCAATGAGCGTCACGCAGGCCGCCAACGCCCGTCGAGATGCCGAGTACCTGGCCAGGCGTGACGGCCTCAAGGCGCCCCTTCTCCAGCTCTGGAAGGTCGGGTGAAGAGAGGCACCCCCTGGCCAGGCTGACCGAGGCCTCCGCTCCCGGTAGCCTGGCGGTACTCCAGCCCCTTACGCATCGGTGACCTGGCCCTCGGTGACATCGGCCGAGAGTGCGCCGGTCTGCACCCGCCACTGGGCGGCGTAGCGGCCGTCGGTCGCAAGCAGGGTGTCGTGGGTGCCACGCTCCACTACCCTTCCGCTCTCGATCACCACGATCTCGTCGGCGTGGACGATGGTGGAGAGGCGGTGGGCGATCATGATCACGGTGCGGCCGTGGCCAATGTGCCGCAGCGAGCGCTGGATGGCTGCTTCGGTCTCGTTGTCCACGGCGCTGGTGGCCTCGTCCAGCACCAGGATGGGTGGGTCCTTGAGCAGCGCCCGGGCCAACGACAGCCGCTGGCGCTGGCCGCCGGAGAGGCGAATGCCCCGCTCCCCCACCGGGGTGTCGAGCCCCTGGGGCAGCGCCTGGATAAACTCCCACGCCTCGGCGGTGCGTGCCGCCTCGACGATCTCGGCTTCAGTCGCCTCGGGGCGCCCGTAGGCGATATTGTCGCGCACCGAGCCCTCGAACAGGTAGACGTCCTGGCTGACCAGGCCGATGGCCCCGCGCAGGGAGGCGAGGCTCACCCCATCGATGGGCTGACCGTCGATCAGCACCCGCCCGGCGCTGGGGTCGTAGAAGCGCAGCAGCAGCTTGATAAGGGTCGACTTGCCGGAGCCGGTGGCGCCCACCAGGGCCAGGGTGTGGCCGGCCGGCACCTGCAGGCTGACGTTCTCCACCCCCACGCCGCTTGCCGCATAGCGAAAGCTCACTCCTTCGAAGCTCACCTCGCCGCGCAGGGGCTCGGCCAGGGGGGCGTCATGGTTGTCACGCACCATGATCGGCACCGCCAGCAGGTCGAGGATGCGCCGGGTGCTGGCCATGGCGCGCTCGAAGAGGTCGATCACCTCGGCCAGGCCCGTCAGCGGCCAGAGCAGGCGCTGGGTGAGGAACACCAGCACGCCGTAGGCACCCACGTTGAGGTCGCCGCGCAGGGCGAGCAGGCCGCCCACGGTGAAGGTGGCCAGAAAGCCGGCGAGGATCGCCATACGGATCACCGGGATGAAGGCCGAGCTGACGCGGATCGCCCGGCGGTTGGCCTCCACGTAGGATTCGCTCACCTCGCGCAGCCGCGCCGCCTCCCGGGCCTCGCTGGTGAAGCTCTTGATGGTGGCGATGCCAGCCAGGTTGTTGGAGAGCCGGCTGGCGAGATCGCCCACCTTCTCGCGCACGTCGGCATACAGGGGACCGGCCTTGCGCTGGAAGAAGAAGGCACCCCAGATGATCAGTGGAATGGGGGTGAAGGCGAGCAGCGCGATCAGCGGCGAGATCACGAAGAAGACCGCGCCCACTGCCACCACGGTGACGCCGACCTGGATCAGCGAGTTGGCACCGCCGTCGAGGAAGCGCTCCAGCTGGTTGACGTCGTCGTTCATGGTGGCCACCAGCTGCCCCGAGCTCTTCGACTCGAAGTAGGCCATGTCGAGGCGCTGGGCGTGCTCGTAGGTGTCCAGGCGCATGTCGGCCTGGAGGCGCTGGGCGAGGTTGCGCCACAGGATCTTGTAGAGGTACTCGAAGATCGATTCGCCGGCCCAGATGAAGAAGGTCAGGATCGCCAGCACGAATATCTGTTCCTGGGGCGTGGTGAAGCCCAGCTGCGCCACGAAGCTGCGCTCCTGGTTGACCACCACGTCGATGGCCACGCCGATCAGGATCTCCGGGGCGATATCGAAGATCTTGTTGATGATCGAGCAGCTGGTGGCGGCGATGATGCGCCGGCGGTAGCCGCGGGCGTAGCGCAGCAGGCGCACCAGGGCCTGGAAGCTGTTGGGGGCAGCGGTGTGGGTCATGGGGTGTCCTTGTGATTGACGCGAAAAGGATAGCCGACGGCGGCCCTGCCCCACCAATGCCCCCGGCAGTTACTCTGGGGAGCGCAGCCGTCGCAGGTCGGTGAGGATGGGGGTGCCGGTCACCGGGTCGTGGAGCAGGGTGCAGGCGACGTCGTAGAGCTCGCGCACCAGCGCCTCGGTGACCACCTCAGTCGGGGCGCCCTGGGCCACGATGCGCCCCTCGCGCATGGCCACCAGGTGGTCGGCGTAGCGGCAGGCGCTGGCCAGGTCGTGGAGCACCAGGGTCAGGGTGCGGCCGGCGGCGGCCAGGCGGCGCACCAGCTCGAACACCTCGAGCTGGTGGCCCAGGTCCAGGGCCGAGGTGGGCTCGTCGAGCAGCAGCAGCGGGGTCTGCTGGGCGATGGTCATGGCGATCCAGGCGCGCTGGCGCTGGCCGCCGGATAGCGCCTCCAGGGGGCGCTCGGCCAGGGCCTGGAGCCCCGCCGCCGCCAGCGCTTCCTCCACCGCCCGCTGGTCGTCGGCCGACCACTGGCTGAGCCAGCCCTGGTGGGGCTGGCGGCCAAAGCGGATCAGGTCGCGAACGGTGAGCCCCTCCGGCGCGCTGGCCTCCTGGGGCAGCAGCGCCAGGCGCCGGGCCAGCTCCCGGGCCGGCAGCTGCTGGATATCGCCGCCGTCGAGGAGCACCGCGCCCCCTTCCGGAGCATGCAGCCGGGCCAGGCCGGCCAGCAGGGTCGACTTGCCGCAGCCGTTGGGCCCGACGATGGCAGTCACCCTGCCCGGCGGCAGGGCGAGATCCAGGCCGTGGATCACCGGGGTGCGGCCGTGGGCGAGGCTCAGCGCCTCGGCCTCCAGGCGCTGCAGCGGCAGGGTTCGCGCGTTCATCAAAGCCTCCTCGAGGCGGGTCGCAGCAGGATCCACAGCAGCCAGGGGCCGCCGACGATGGCGGTGACGATGCCCACCGGCAACTCGATGGGCGCCAGCAGCACGCGGCCGGCCAGGTCGGCCAGCACCATGACCAGGGCGCCGGCCAGCGCCGAGGCGGCCAGGGGCACACCCCGGGACGATGACAGCGAACGGGCGATCTCCGGGCCGATCAGCCCCACCATGCCCACCGGCCCGGCCACCGCCACGGCCAGCGCCGTCAGCAGCACCGAGAGCGCCAGCACCTGCGCGCGGCGGCGGCGCAGCCTGACGCCGAGCCCGGCGGCCACGGCGTCGGAGAAGCGCATCAGCGACAGCGAGCGGCCCAGGGCCAGGGCCAGCGGCAGGCCCACGGCCAGGCCCAGGGCGAGCACGGTGACCGCGCTGCCCGGGCGGGCGTTGAGGGTGCCCACCGTCCAGGGGTAGGCGGCGTTGGCGGTGTCGATGGGCACCCGGGCCAGCAGCAGCTGGGTGATGGCGCCAAACACCGCGCCGATGCCGATGCCGGCCACGATGAAACGGTAGCCGCGGGTATCGCCGCCGCTGGCCAGGCCGAAGGTGATAGCCGCGGCGGTGGCCGCGCCGGTGAGGGCCATGGCCGGCGGCGCCAGGGAGACCCCCAGGCCCACGAC
>NZ_CP071922.1:1289358-1294730 GCF_017584085.1 Halomonas sp. BM-2019 | reverse complement strand
CCGTTATCGATGCCGATGATGCCGGGGGTGGCCAGGCGGTTGCGGGCCAGGGTCTGCATCAGGCAGCCAGCCACGGCGAAGGCGGCACCGGTCAGCCAGGACGCCGCCAGCCGCGGCAGGCGCAGGTCATGAATCACGAAGAGGGTGACCACCTCGCCGTCGCCGGAGAGCGCCCGCGCCAGCTCCGCGAGGCTGACCGGGATGCTGCCGGCCATCAGGTAGGCGGTGGAGGCGGCCAGCAGCAGCACCAGCAGCAGCAGGTTCACCACCAGGGCGCGGCGCTCGAGCAGCAGGCTGGCCCGCCCGGCGGTCAGGTGCCAGTAGCCGGACGGGGCAAGCTGACTGCGGCATTCGGTCCACGCCGCCGGAGTCTGACCCCACAAGGATTTCCCAGACATCCCTTTCATCCTTGGCCTCCTACAGCGTCGGCAGGCGGCGGGCGCGCACCACCGCCACCAGCACCGGCGCGCCGAGCAGGGTGGTCAGCACGCCCAGGGGCAGCTCCGCGGGGCTGACCAGCAGCCGGGCGGTGACGTCGGCGCCGAGTACCATCAGCGGGCCCAGCGGCAGGCAGAGCCACAGGGTGCGGCGGATATCGGGGCCGGCCAGGGCCCGGGCGGCGAAGGGCACCACCAGGCCCACGAAGGCGATGGGGCCGGCGATGGCCGTGGCGGCGCCCACCAGCAGCGCCACCGCCAGGATCACCAGTAGCCGCACCCGACCGGGATGGTGCCCGAGGCCCGCGGCCACCCGCTCGCCCAGGGCCAGGGCCGCCAGGGGGCGGGCCAGCCACAGGGTCAGGCCCAGGGCCAGGACGAGGCTCGGCAGTACCGCCAGCAGGTCCTCCAGGCGCCGCCCGGAGAGGCTGCCGATCACCCAGAAGCGGATCTCGTCGGCGCTGCGCTGATCGAAGAGCAGCAGCAGCGCGGTCAGCGAGGCGAGCAGCGCCGAAAGCGCCGCGCCGGCCAGCACCAGGCGTACCGGGTCGCTGCCCACGCCGCGCAGGCGCACCACGCTGAGCACGGCGGCGCAGCCGAGCAGGGCGCCGAGCTGGCCCACGGCCACGCGCAGAGTAGCAGTGCTGGCGCCCAGCCACAGCGCCACGCCCACGGCGAAGGCGGCCCCGGCGCTGACCCCGAGCAGTCCCGGCTCGGCCAGGGGGTTGCGGGATACCGCCTGGAGCAGCGCACCGGAGACCGCCAGCGCCAGCCCCACCCCGATACCGATCAGGGTGCGGGGCAGGCGCAGCGACCCCACCACGAAGCGTGCCTCCTCGTCCCCCGCCCCCAGCAGCACGGCCAGGGCCCGTGCCGGGCCGACGTCACCGGCGCCCAGCAGCAGGCTGGCCAGCACCGCCAGCAGCAGCAGGGCGCAGGCCAGCGCCGTCATCCCAGCCAGGGAACGCCGACCGTGCAGGGCCACAGGGGCCGCCACTCCCGCCATCAGGGCAGCAGCGCCGCTTCAAGCTCTTCGAGGATCGCCAGGGCGGCCAGGGGGCCGTTGGCGCTGGTCCACAGCTGACCATCCACCGGCACCACGCGCTCGGCGGCCACCGCGGGCAGGCGGGCGAAGGCCGGAGAGCGGCGGGCCGCGTCCAGCGCCTCCTGGCCCTCCTCATTGAGAGTGGCCAGGAAGAGCCAGTCGCCGTCGAGCCGCGAAAGGCTCTCCAGGCTCAGGGTGTCGCTGTGCACCACGCCATCACGCACCAGGCCGGCGTCGCTGAGGTCCAGGCCGGCCTCGGCGATCAGCCCGGAGGTGAACAGCCGCTCCGACATCACCATGGGGCCCTGGGGCATCCAGCGGATCAGGTTGGCGCTGCCCAGGGCATCGGCTTCTTCCAGCGCCTCGGCCAGGGCGGCGCTGCGCGCGTGAACCTCGGCGATGGTCGCCTCCATGGCGTCGGCCTGGCCCAGGGCCTCACCGAAGAGGCGCGCCTCGGCCTCCCAGTTGTCCGCCGCCAGGGGGCGGGTCTCCGGCACCACGGTGGGGGCGATGCGCGACAGCAGGGCGTACTGCTCGGCGCTGAGCTGCGGCGCGGCCAGGATCAGGTCCGGGCGCTGGGCCAGCACCGCCTCCAGGTTGATCTCCCGCACCACGCCGACGATGGCCAGCGTAGCGCCGGGGTGCCGGGCCTCCAAGTGGGATTCGATATAGCGAGCCACGCCGTCGCCGCCGCGGGTGGTCACCGCCGCCACGGGCAGCCGGCCGGTGGCCAGGGCGGCATCCAGGGCGCCTTCGTAGAGGGTGACGATGCGCTCAGGGGAGCCGGGCACCTCTACCGGACCGTTGGCGGTCTCGACGCTGTGCGCCAGGGCCTGCGCGGACAGCCCGAGCCCCAGGGCCAGCAGGCCAGCCAGGCAGCGGCGACGATGGCCGGCGTGGGTCCGGAAAGAAAGGGAGGGCGTGCGCATCGGTAACTCCTCACGGCGATGGGTAGCGTGCGCATGATAATGATTCTCATAACACCATGTCAGAGTGGCTGCCGCAACAGGCCGTTGCAGATCTCGCAACCCGGCCGTGGCGCGTCTTCCGGGGTTGCACAAGCCGCAACGGGGTGTTGCCGGCGTGTCGCTATTCCCGGGGGAACTTCCAAGCCTAGAATCCTCCTCGCAATTGAGAATCAAACTCATTCAAGAGGACGCCATGCTTCGCTCAGCCCAGCCACGCGCATCTCAACCCTCAGGGCCCACGGCACTTGCCAGCGCCGTCGCCCTGGCCGCCGTTGCCGCCCTCCCCGCCCAGGCCCAGTCCGGTGAGGGTACTCGTCTGGAGAACATCGTGGTCACCGCCGCCGGCTTCGAGCAGGCGCTGCGCAACGCCCCGGCCAGCATCTCGGTGGTTACTCGGGAGGAGCTTGACCAATATCGGCGAGGCGAGCGCCGACGTGCCCGGGGTCGATGTGCGCTCGGGCACCGGGAAGACCGGTGGGCTCAACGTCAGCATCCGCGGCATGCCGGCGTCCTACACCCTGATCCTGATCGACGGCCGGCGCCAGAACGCCTCGGGCGACGTGACCCCCAACGGCTTCGGCGAGACCGGCACCAGCTTCATTCCGCCGCTCTCCGCCATCGAGCGCATCGAGGTAATCCGCGGGCCCATGTCGACCCTCTACGGCTCCGACGCCATGGGCGGGGTGATCAATATCATCACCCGCCGGGTGGCCAGTGAATGGAGCGGCTCGGTGGCGGTGGATACCACCTTCCAGCAAGACCGCGACGCGGGGAACTCCCAGACCCTCAACCTCTACGCCTCCGGTCCCCTGGTGGAGGAGCGCCTCGGGCTGCAGCTGCGCGGCCGCCTCTACGACCGCGACGCCTCGGAGCGCCTGATCGAGGTCCCTGCCGACAGCACCCCAGGCCGCGACCCCCGCCCCGGGGAGGCGCGCATCTATTCCATCGGCGGCCGGCTCAACGCCACGCCGGACGATACCCACGAGCTGTGGCTGGACCTCGAGCGCTCCCGCCAGGTCTACGACAACGCGGACGGTAGGCTGGGCAACCTGGACACCCCGGAGCGAGTCTTCGGCTACGAGGATGAGCTGCGCTTCCACCGCGACCAGGTGGCTATCGGCCACACCGCACGGCTGCCGGCGGGTACCCTGGAGAGCAGCCTGACCCACAGCACCACCGAGACCCTGGGCCGCACCCTGCCGGCAGGCAGCGCGCCCGACTTCGGCTATGAGGCCGAGGGCGGCGAGCCGCGCCTGCTGGAGAACCGCGATATCACCTTCGATACGAAGTTCGTGATGCCGCTGGGCGACCATATGCTGACGCTGGGTGGCCAGACCATCGATTCTCGGCTGGAGGATGGCGCCGCGGGCAGCCAGGTGTTCCGCCAGGAGAGCTGGGCGCTGTTTGCCGAGAACGAGTGGTGGCTCGCCGAGGACCTGGCCCTGACCCTGGGCGGGCGCTACGAGAATCACGACGCCTTCGGCGGCCACTTCAGCCCCCGCGGCTATCTGGTATGGAACGCGAGCGACGAGTGGACCCTCAAGGGCGGCGTCAGCCGTGGCTACAAGACGCCGACCCTCAACCAGCTTCACGACGGCGTGACCGGCTTCACCGCTCAGGGCCAGACCGTGACCATCGGCTCGCCGGACCTCGAACCCGAAAAAAGCACCAGCTATGAGCTGGGCGCCAGCTACGACAGCCAGCAGGGCGTCACCGCCAGCGCCACGGCGTTCTTCAACCGCTTCACCGACCGCATCGCCAGCGCGGCCGATGTCCCCAACTGCCAATTCGTGGATAGCGACGGCAATACGCCCAACGCTGGCCTGGCCAACTGCTTGAGCGTGGGCAACTTCACCGCCCAGGAGGGCTTCGGCCAGCTGGTCAATATCGACCGCGCCGAGACCCGGGGCATCGAGCTCAGCGCCCGGGTGGCGCTCACCCCCTCCTGGTACCTGAACGGCGGCTATACCTGGACCGACACCGAGATCACCTCCGGCGAGAACGAGGGACTGCAGCTGACCAACGCTCCCCGGCACAAGCTCACCGCCGGGGTCACCTGGCAGTTCAACGACCGCTGGAGCACCAGCCTGGACGGTGAGTATTACTCCTCCCGGGAGCGTTTCTCCGACGGCCTGCCCGACTCGGGCCAGAACCTGGCGCTCTACGAACAGGTGGGCAACAAGCTGGACGGCTATGAGCTGTTCCACCTGCGCAGCTCCTACCAGGTGGCGGAGAACGTGCGCCTGACCGGCACCGTCTACAACCTCTTCGACAAGGACTTCGGCAAGGCCGACAGCTACGAGTGGCAGGGCGATACCTACCAAGCCTACCGCTTCACCCAGACCGGCCGTGCGACCGATGGCGTAGCGCTGGACGGCCGCAGTTTCTGGCTCTCCGCCAGCTACGATTTCTGAACCTCTCAAATAAAAATGATTTTCATTCGTATGGCTAGCTGGCATACTGCAAGCGTCAAGAACACCTGCCATGGCCGCCTCCATGCACGACTTCGATGAACTCAACGCCTTTTGCGCCGTGATGGCATCCGGCAGCCTGACCCGCAGCGCCCGGGAGCTGGGGCTCGCCAAGTCGACGCTGAGCCGGCGTATCAGCCAGCTGGAGGCGCGGCTGGGCCAGCCGCTGCGCAGGGAAGTGAGCGGCGAGCTGGCCATCGAGGTCCATAGCGCCCTGGCCCGCGGCTGGTTGGGGCCCCTGATGGATGACTTCATGGCGCGCTACCCGCAGGTGGCGTTGACCCTGCAGACGGGGAAGGCGCTGCCCGATCCCCCCGACAGCCATCGGGTGCATATCTGGCTGGGCGACGTCCCGGACAGCGGCCTGCGCCAGGAGGCCCTGGGGGCCTTGGGCCGTGGACTCTACGCCCACCACGACTATCTGACTCGCCAGGGCGCGCCCGAGCACCCT
>NZ_CP071922.1:1288912-1289269 GCF_017584085.1 Halomonas sp. BM-2019 | reverse complement strand
GTGTTGACCTGCCGGTGCTGCACATGGACGCCATCGTTCGCGGCCAGGGCATCGGCGTACTAGCGCACTGGCTGGTGGCGCGGCGCGAGGCGCACCACCCGGGGCAGCTCGCGCCTTGCCTACCGGCCTGGCAGGCGGCGCCCCTGCCGGTCACCCTGCTCTACCCCTTCGGCCACCAGCCGCGGCGGGTCACGGCGCTACTCGACTTCTTGCGCCAGGCGGTGCCCGAGGCGTGGCGGCGGGCGCCCCGGGCGGCCTGACCTCGCCCTTGCCGCCCACCCTGGCCTTGCGGACAATAGTGCGCCCTGACCAACAAGGACGCCTACATGCTTGCCGAACTCTTCGCCGTGATGGCCC
>NZ_CP071922.1:1288477-1288763 GCF_017584085.1 Halomonas sp. BM-2019 | reverse complement strand
CATCGCCTCGCTCTCCGGCGCCGACATCGATATCAGCAGCGTTGGGCGAACCATGCTGGCCACCGCCCTGGTCATCATTGCCATGGCGGCGGCAACGGCCGCCATGGCCCGCCTGCTGGGCCGCGACTGGCGCGTGCTGCTGGCCCCCATGATGTACCCCAACACCGGCAACATGGGCCTGCCGGTGGTGCTCTACGCCTTCGGCGGCGCCGGCTTCGCCTTCGGCGTCACGGTGATGGTCACGGTGACACTGTTCCAGTTCACGGTGGGCTCGATCATGGCGAGC
>NZ_CP071922.1:1285678-1288286 GCF_017584085.1 Halomonas sp. BM-2019 | reverse complement strand
TCCCCTGGCCGCCGGCATCGCCTGGGGCATCGCCGCCCTGCTGGGCCTGCCGCCGCTGGCCCAGGGCATCCTGGTGCTGCAGATGAGCATGCCGGTGGCGGTGTTCACCTACCTGTTCGCGCAGAAGAGCGGGCGCGAACCGGAATACACCGCCAGCCTGGTGTTCTGCTCGACGCTGCTGTCGCTGCTCTACCTGCCGCTGCTGCTGGCCTGGCTGATGTAGCCAAGCTGTCTGCCTATGGCGACAGTGAACGCCCGAACCCCGTTGGAGTCGCTAGACTGTTGCAGGCACCATCGCATGCGTCCATCTCGAGAGATGGTCGCGAGGGGCCGACCGCAACCGGCAATATCAACCAGAGGGGAACGGAATGTCTGCCTACCTACGTAAGCTGCCCGCCGCCCTGCTGCTGGGCAGCCTCGCCACGGGGCTCGAGCACCCTTGGGCGGTGGCCCAGCTGCCCGACGGCAGCTTCCTGGTCAGCGAACGCCCCGGCCGCCTGGCCCACGTCGGCGAGGAGGGCGAGATCACCCACCTGGGCGGGGTGCCCGAGGTCAATGCCCGCGGACAGGGCGGCCTGCTCGACGTGGTGCTGCACCCCGACTACGGCGACGGCGACGGCGAGCACGACTGGGTCTACTTCACCTGGAGCCAGGCCGGCAGCGGCGGTACCGCCACGACCCTTTCCCGGGCGCGCCTGGAGGGCGAGGCCCTGGCCGACGTCGAGGAGCTGTTCGTCCAGGACCGCTTCTCCGGCCCCGGCCGCCACTACGGCTCGCGGCTGGCGTGGCTCCCCGACGGGACCCTGCTGATGAGCATCGGCGACCGCGGCAGCGAGCCGCCCCGCGCCCAGGACAAGGGCGACCACGCCGGCAGCGTGCTGCGCCTCACCGCCACCGGCGGCGTGCCGGACGACAACCCCTTCCTGGATGACGACGACGCCCTGGACGAGCTGTTCAGCCTCGGCAATCGGAATATCCAGGGGATGCTGGTCAACGCCGAGGGGCATATCTGGGCCACCGAACATGGCCCGCGGGGGGGCGACGAGCTCAACCTGATCGAGGCCGGCGAGAACTACGGCTGGCCGGAGGTGAGTCTTGGCGTCGACTACGCCACCCGCCGCCCCATCGGCGAGGACTCCCTGCCCGGCATGCGCGACCCGGCGCTTGTCTTCGACGGCACGCTCGCCCCCTCGGGGCTCGCCGAGGTGGCAAGCGAAGCCTTCCCGGAGTGGCAGGGCAACCTGCTGGCCGGGGGCCTGCGCAGCGAGCGGCTCAAGCGCCTGGTGCTGGCCGGCGACGCCGTGGCCGAGCGCGAGGTGCTCCTCGACGGACAGATCGGCCGCATCCGCGACGTGCGCCAGGGCCAGGACGGCGCCCTCTACCTGCTCAACGACGATGCCAATGGCAGCCTCTACCGGCTGGTGCCGGCCGACTGACGGCTGGCACCGCGCCGACACCCCGCTCACCCCGGCCCCCTCCGGCCCCGTCACCGGCGGGGCCGGCCAGCGCCAGCCACGGGACTCCGCATGCGACTGCGCAACCTCATCATCCTGACCGTCATCGTGCCGCTGTTCCTGGTCCTGGTGGTCTTCAGCCTGGTGGCGATCAGCTCGCTGGAGGACAACGTCCGCTCCAAGCTGCAGACCGAGGTCCAGATCATCACCCACGCCATCGGCGCCTCGCTGGGCTACGCCATGGCCCGCGACTCGCCGGAGTCGCTGGAGGAGTCGCTGCACTCGGCCTTCTCCTTCCACCGCATCTACGGCGCCTACGTCTTCGATCGCGACGGCCGGGAGATCTACGGCCTGGGGCTCGGCGAGGCCCTCTTCAGCGCCGAAGAGATCCGCGGGGTGGTCGAGGCGGGCGAGCCCAGCGGGGACTATCGCCAGCACGATGGCTGGTCCTACTACTCGGTGCTGATGCCGCTGACCACCCCCGACGGCGAGATGCGCGGGGTCCTGCAGGTCAACCGGCTCAACACCGGCATCGAGAACTACACCGGCTTCCTGACCCTGGTGGCCGGCCTGGCCTTCCTGATCGGCTCGGCGGGCATCGTGCTGGGCATCTGGTGGGGCTTCCGGCGCCATATCGAACGCCCGATCAACCGCCTGCTGGAGGTGATGGCCCGGGTCGAGGGCGGCGATCGCGAGCAGCGTGCCGCGCCGCGGGGACCCGAGGAGTATCGGCGCCTGGCGGTAGCGCTCAACGGCATGCTCGACGCCATGGCCGAGAAGGACGCCGACATCGAATCGCGCCGCCTCAACGAACTCGCCCTGGAAAAGCGCCTGCGCAAGTCCCGCAAGCTCGCCGAGCTGGGGGTGCTGGCCGCCGGGGTGGCCCACGAGATCGGCGCACCACTGACGGTGATCAACGGCCAGGCCCAGCGCCTGGCCCGCCGCGAGGTAATCGGCGAGGACGAGCGCGCGCGGCTCGGGCGCATCCGCGGCGAGGTGGCGCGTATCGTCGAGATCGTGCGCCAGCTGATGGAGCTGGGCCGGCGCCATAATGTCGAGAAGGAGTGGGTGGGCCTGGACACCCTGGTGGAGGGGGCCCGCGAACTGGTGGAGGAGGACCTGGAGCAGCGCGGCATCCGCCTGGCGACCGAGCT
>NZ_CP071922.1:1273533-1285530 GCF_017584085.1 Halomonas sp. BM-2019 | reverse complement strand
TCGACCCCTTCTTCACCACCAAGCCGGTGGGCCAGGGCAGCGGCCTCGGCCTCTCCATGGTCCATCGCATCATCAACGACCACGGCGGTACCATCGGGGTCTTCGACAGCGAGTTCGGCGGCGCCGGGTTCGCGATCACCCTGCCACTGGACGACACTCTGGAAGGCACCGACGCCGCCCGCCATGAACCCTGAGGACACCCACCGTGACACGAAAGGACGCCGTGCCCCCCTGCCCCATCCTGATCGTCGAGGACGACCCGGCCATCCTGGAGCTGCTCGAGGAGGAGCTCCAGGAGGCGGGCCACACGACCCTGGGCGCGGCCAGCGCCGAGGAGGC
Source organism: Halomonas sp. BM-2019 (assembly GCF_017584085.1). Lineage (NCBI taxonomy): Bacteria > Pseudomonadati > Pseudomonadota > Gammaproteobacteria > Oceanospirillales > Halomonadaceae > Halomonas > Halomonas sp. BM-2019. The sequence continues at coordinate 1,285,191 of NZ_CP071922.1, read as the reverse complement.
CATCGCCACCCTCAGCCACACCCCGGTGGCCCTGGTGATCAGCGACGTCCGCCTGCCCGGCATGAGCGGCATGCAGCTGCTCGAGCAGCTGCGCGGCGAGGGCAGCGTACTCGGCTTTATCGTCATCACCGCCTTCGGCACCATCGACCAGGCGGTGGAGGCCCTCAAGCTCGGTGCCGATGACTTCCTCACCAAGCCGCTGGACCTGGAGAACGTCCGCGAGTCGGTCTACCGGGTGCTGGAGCACCGCCGGCTGGCCGAGCGCTTCCACCGGCAGGACCCGCCCGGCCATTTCCACGGTATCATCGGCGACAGCGAGCCGATGCAGGCGCTGTTCCACGACGCCGCGCGCCTGGCGAAGAGCGACGCGCCGATCCTGGTGCTCGGCGAGAGCGGCACTGGCAAGGAGCTGCTGGCCCGGGCGATCCACGCCGAGAGCCCGCGCGCCGACGGCCCCTTCGTGGCGATCAACTGCGCCAGCATTCCCAGCGAGCTGATGGAGAGCGAGTTCTTCGGCCACGTGAAGGGCGCCTTCACCGGGGCCAGCGACAGCCGCCAGGGCCTGTTCCAGTCGGCTCGGGGCGGCAGCCTGTTCCTCGACGAGATCGGCGAGATGTCGCCGGGGCTGCAGGCCAAGCTGCTGCGCGCCCTGCAGGAGAAGACGGTACGACCGGTGGGAGGAGAGCGCGAGGAGCCGGTGGACGTGCGCATCATCGCCGCCACCCACCGCGACCTGGAACAGGAGATCGAGGCCGGCCAGTTCCGCAGCGACCTCTTCTTTCGCCTGGAAACCTTCTCGCTGCGCATCCCGCCGCTCCGCGAGCGGGAGGGCGACCTGGAGCGGCTGGTGACGGCCTTGATCGACAAGCATGCCGACGCCCAGGGAAAGCCCATCGAGGGCATCGAACCCGCCGCCCTGCAGGCGCTGCTCACCTACTCCTATCCGGGCAACGTGCGCGAGCTGGAGAACGCCATCATGCGGGCGGTCACCCTCGCGGAGTCCGGCGAGATTCGCCACGCCGACCTGCCGGAGCGCCTGCGCGAACAGGCCCAGGCGTCACAGCGGGAGAGCGGCGAGGCCCTGACCGGCAGCCTGGTGCCGAACGCCTCCTCCCAGGCCTGGCCCAGCCTCGAGGAGGTCGAGAAGCGCTATATCCGCAAGGTGCTGGATGCCACCGGCGGTAACAAGCGCCGCACCGCCGATATCCTGGGAATCGCCCGGCGCACCCTTTATCGCCGCCTCGACGGTGACTGAGACTGAGCGAGCCCTTCCGCAGGCGGAGCCGGTGCGGTGGAACGAAGTGACAGAAAAAGCCCCTGCACCTGGCAGGGGCGGAAGGACGCGGTCGGGTCATGGATGCCGACGGGATGGCGGAAACGACCAGCCACGCCGGGGAACACCTGAGGGAGAATCAATCGTCGGACATCTCCCAGTCATCCTCACCCGGCTGGGTGGCATCCTCGCCACTGGGCATGGGCTCGGTGCCGCCGCCAAAGCCGGGTTCATCGGCCGGGGCGCCAGGATCGGCGGGTACGCCAGGATCGGCAGCCGGGTCGGCGGGTGCGGCCGGGTCGGCGGGCTGCGTGGCCGGGTCGACGGGCTGCGTGGCCGGGTCGGCGGGCTGCGTGGCCGGGTCGGCGGGCTGCGTGGCCGGGTCGGCGGGCTGTGTGGCCGGGTCGGCGGGCTGCGTGGCCGGATCGGTGGGCTGCGTAGCCGGGTCGGCGGGCTCCTCGTGCATGCCGGCGAAGGCCAGGGGGCTGGCCAGCAGGCCAACGGACACACCGAGAACACCCAGTTTCTTCAGCAGGTCCTGTGACAACATCATTCACTCCTTGCCGTATCGGATCGTGGCGTCGGGGAAGGGGGGCGACCGGTTCGTCGCCCCTGGAAAGCGGGCAGCAAATTAGAAGCTGCCCTGCTCCTCCTCATCCATCTCGTCCATTTCGTCCATCTCGTCCATCATCGGTTCCTGGCTTTCCATGGGGTCATCCATGGGGTCGTCGCCCATCGCAGGTTCATCGCCCATCGCAGGTTCATCGCCCATGGCAGGTTCATCGTCCATGGGAGGCGCTTCCTGAGCCGGCTCCTCCATGGGGGGGTCCTGGGGCTCCATGGGCGGCAACTCATCGTCATTGCCGCAGCCAGCCAGTGCCAGGCTGCCCAGCGACAGCGCCGCGATAGCGGCCAGGGCCTTCAGGCGGCGAGACCGGGGCATGGTGTCGTGGCGGGTTCTGTCTAGTTGCATTCGCTCATCCTCCATTCGAGCGGGTGGTCTCCCTGAATCAAGCAGGCAGCGTGCCAGACTGACCAAAAATATAATAAACATAGAAAAATCAAAATATTAAGGCTATCAAAACACTCCGGAGCCGGCATACTGCGGCGCTTCATGGTGTAGCAGAGTGGCACATGGGACAGGATGACCGGGGCGAACTCGGCATTATCACCAAGAGCGCGTATAGTTAATGTCCAAGAAACAACGCTTGGCCAACCTGCGACGTTGAATGGCCGTAGCGCGCCGCCGACCGGTCCTCCTCTACGCTAAAGTCAAGGCCCTTGCCGCCGCCCCTCGACCCAAAGAAGGAGTTGCCGTCATGTATCACAGGATCATGGTGCCGATCGATCTCGCGCATATCGAGGTAATCGAGCCCACCCTGGAAACCGTGGCCGACCTGGCCCGACACTACGACGCCGAGGTGTGCTACGTGGGCGTCACCTCCAGTGCGCCCGGTAAGGTGGCCCGCACGCCGGAGGAGTTCAGCCGCAAGCTCGAAGCCTTCGCCCAGTCCCGGCACCAGGTGCATGGGCAGCCGGTGTCCACCCATACCATCGTCAAAGCCGACCCCATCGCCAACCTGGATGACGCCCTGATCGCGGCCATCGACGAGGTGGGCGCCGACCTGGTGGTGATGCCGACTCATCCACCGAAGCATCTCGACGTGATCATGCCGTCCCACGGCGGCAAGGTGGCCACTCACACCGACGTCTCGGTGTTCCTGGTCCGTCCACGCAAGGGCTGAGCCGAACGCGCCCGGTTTCACCACCCCGACGTTACGCAAGGGAGAGAACCACATGGCCAATGACGAGAGCGCCAACGAGAAGCCGCAGGCTTCCGAGGGCATTCCGGCCCCGGAGGGGCCTGCCAACCTGATCGATACGGACTATGTGATCGGTCAGGACAACATCGCCACCAACGCCCTGGGCTTCGACCTGGACCTGCACGGCAAAGTATTTCTCGTGTCCTCCATCGTGGTGCTGTTCTTCGTGATCATCACCCTGGCCCTGCAGGAGCAGGTGGGACCGCTGTTCAATGCCACCTTCACCTTCCTGACCAGCAACCTGGCCTGGTTCTTCCTGCTGGCCGCCAACATCTTCGTGCTGCTGTCGATCGTGCTTATCTTCACGCCGCTGGGCAAGGTGCGCATCGGGGGCATGGATGCCACACCCGACTTCAGCTATCTCGGCTGGTTCTCGATGCTGTTCGCCGCCGGCATGGGCATCGGCCTGATGTACTTCGGTGTCTCCGAACCGATGGAGCACTTCCAGTCGGCGCTGGGCGGCATCACCACCGAGAACGGCGCCCGCACCGACTGGTCCCCGCTGGGCGGCGCCGAGGGTGACGAGGCCGGCGCCCTGGCGATGGGCATGGCCGCCACCATCTTCCACTGGGGCCTGCACCCCTGGGGCATCTACGCCGTGGTGGCGCTGGCGCTGGCGCTCTTCTCCTTCAACAAGGGCCTGCCGCTGACCATGCGCTCGATCTTCTACCCGATCCTGGGCGAGCGCGTGTGGGGCTGGCCGGGCCATGTGATCGACATCCTGGCGGTGTTCGCCACCCTGTTCGGCCTGGCCACCTCCCTGGGGCTCGGCGCCCAGCAGGCCACCAACGGCCTCAACGAACTGTTCGGGATTCCCGACACCAACGCCACCATGGTGCTGCTGATCGTCGCCATCACCATCGTGGCCATGGGCTCGATCTATCTGGGTGTCGACAAGGGCGTGCAGCAGCTCTCCAAGATCAACATGGGTCTGGCGTTTCTGCTGCTGGCCTTCGTGATCCTCGTCGGGCCGACCCTGATGATCGCCACCGGCTTCTTCCAGAACCTGTTGAGCTACTTCGCTCACCTGCCGGCGCTCTCCAACCCCTTCGGCCGCGAGGACGCCAACTTCAGCCAGGGCTGGACCGCCTTCTACTGGGCCTGGTGGATCTCCTGGTCGCCCTTCGTCGGCATGTTCATCGCCCGGGTCTCCCGCGGGCGCACCGTGCGCGAGTTCCTGATCGCCGTGCTGCTGGTCCCGTCCACGGTGTCCGTGCTTTGGATGACCTCCTTCGGCAGCGCCGGCATCAGCCAGCTGCTGGCCGGCACCTTCGAGGGCGAAGCGGATGCGCTGTTCGTGATGCTGGCCGGCCTGCCGCTGACCGAGATCACCTCCTTCATCGCCATCACCCTGGTGGTGGTCTTCTTCATCACCTCGTCGGACTCCGGCTCGCTGGTGATCGACTCCATCACCGCCGGCGGCAAGGTGGATGCGCCCAAGCCCCAGCGCCTCTTCTGGGCCATCATCGAGGGCGCCATCGCCATCGCCCTGCTGATCGGCGGTGGCCTGGCCGCCCTGCAGGCGGCGGTGATCTCCACCGGCCTGCCCTTCACCCTGGTGCTGCTGGCCAGCTGCTACGCCATCGTCAAGGGGCTGATGAGCGAGCCACGCTAGGCAGCGAGGCTCGCGCAGCAAGCAAGAGGGCGGCCCACGGGCCGCCCTCTTTTCGTTTTCACTCCCGGCATGCGCTCGGCCAGGCTCGTCTCAACTCCACAGCTCCCCCACCGGGGTATCGGGCGAGTAGCGGCTGGCCACCTGGGCCTGGAGCAGCTCGGCGGTGGCCAGGGCGTCCACCAGCGCATGGTGGCCCTGATAGGCCGGCAGGCCGTAGCGGTGGCGGCTGTTGTGCAGGCGGATCGACACCGGCGGGCGGCCCAGCCAGCGCCGGAAGCGCGCCCACAGCGACTGGCGGTGGATCCGCGCCTCCAGCGACATGGTATCGATCATCGGGAAGCGCAGCCCCTCGCCGAGCCGGGCCTTCACGGCCTCGTTGAGGAAGGGGCGCTCGATGTGGCGGTAGTGCACCACGGCGATCCGGCCCCGCAGTGCGTCCAGCAGGTCGGGCAGCACCTCGCCCAGGTCCGGCGCACCGGCCACCTCGGCGTGGGTGATGTGATGCAGGGTCACCGAGCGCTCGGTCAGCTCCCGGGTGGGCTTGAGCACCCAGTAGCGCCGTTCGCGCAGGGGGATGCGGGCCAGGGTGAAGGGCACCAGGCCGATGCTGACGATGGCGTGGCGCCGCGGCTCCAGCCCGGTGGTCTCGATGTCGAGCGCCGCCAGGGGCGCCTCGGCGATGGGGGTGGCGGGGTCCGGGCAGCCCGCCGCGAAGAAGGCCGCCAGCCCGGAATCTCCGGCCCGGGCCGCCCGCTCGGCCAGGTAGTCGGGCCAGCTCAGGGCGTCGCGTCGGCGGCCAGGGCGCAGGGCGCGCATGCTCACCTCCGCCGCGACCGGGCGGCCCCGGTGGGCAGCGGATAGCGGAACTTGAGGAACTTCTGGGCGTTGCTCAGCACCTGGAAGGCATCCTTGAGGGTGTGGCGCTCGCTGTCGGAGACGTTCTCGGGTTCGATGTTGTTGTCCGGCGTGCGCTCGTGCTGCAGGTCGATCACCTGGTGGCGGATGCGCGCCATGGACAAAAACTCCAGGGCGTAGCGCAGCTTGTTGCTGACTCCCGGGGCCAGCAGCTGGGTGCGGTCGATGTCGTCGAGGCGCGCGAAACTGTTCTGGGCCCGGGAGCCGCAGGCCAGGGCGTGGACCCGGATCAGGTCGGTGAGCGGCGCGGTGCCGCGCCGCTTGAGGTTGATGGAGTTGTTCTGCTTGCCGTCCTTCTCCATCACGAAGGTGCGAAAGAAGCCCAACGGGGGGGTGCGGTTCAGGGCGTTGCGGGCCATGGCCGCCAGGAACAGCCGGCTCTGCGGGGCCTGCTTCGCCACCAGGTCCTGCAGCTGCTCCACCAGGACGTTCTCGCCGTAGACGGTATCGAGATCGAAGAAGATCGAGCTGTGCAGCAGCCGCTCCGGCGTCGGGTCCTGGATCCAGTCCTGGAAGTAGCCCTTCCACACCGCCAGCGGCTGACGCCAGCGCGGGTTGGTGGCCATGATGTCGCCGGTGCAGTAGGTGTAGCCGCAGGCGTGCAGGCCGTCGCTGACGATCTTCGCCATCGCCAGGAAGTAGGCGTCGTGGGCCGCCGGGTCGAAGGCGTCGTCGAGCACCAGGGCGTTGTCCTGGTCGGTGACGATGCTCTGCTCATTGCGGGCCATGGAGCCCAGGGCCATGAAGCAGTAGGGCACCGGCGGCGGTCCCAGGGTCTCCTCGGCCAGCTCCAGCAGGCGGCGGGTGAAGCTGCGACCGATGGTGGAGAGCGCACTGCCGATCATCCGCGAGTCGGCGTCATCCTCCACCATGCGCACGAAGGCGGCACGCACCTCCGGCGCCAGCTTGGCCAGGCCCTCGGCGCTGGGCTGGTTGAAGATGTTGCTGACCAGGTAGAGGCTGGAGTGGGTCTCGTAGCGGATGATGTCGGAGAGATGCACGATGCCCACCGGGTGGCGGCGATGCATCACCGGCAGGTGGTGGATATTGTTGCGCAGCATGGCGAGCATCGCCTCGTGGACCGACTCGTCAGACTGGATGGCGATCAGTCGATTGCCGACCACCTCGCCCACCGGCGTGTCCGGCGGCAGCCCCGCCGCTACCACCCGGTTGCGGAAATCGCTGTCGGTGAGGATGCCGCGCACCTGCCAGGCCCGCTCCTCGCTGTCGCGGAAGGTGTAGCGTGGGTTGTCGCCGGGGGCATCGAGCACCAGCACCGCAGAGGCCTGGAAGTCGCCGATCTGGCGGGCGGCCTCCTGGACCGTGGTGCCGGCCTCCACCATCACCGGGTAACGGGTCACCAGCTTGCGCACCCGGGTGATCATCATGTCGTTCTGTTTCTTCTGGTGCGCCACCGCGGACTCAAGGCGCGGACGCTCGAGCTCCACGAAGTCGGCGAAGTGTTCGTCCTCCTCGCAGAGCCGCTGGAAGAGCGCCTGGGGGATGAAGTAGAGCAGGGTGTCCTCGAGCGCCCGGGCGGGAAAGCGCACCCGATGATTCCGCAGCAGGCTGAAGTGGCCGAAGATATCGCCCTCGCCCAGGCGGTTGTAAAGCTCACCGCTGCGCCGATGGACCTCCACGGCCCCACTGCGGATATAGGCGAGCTCATGGATCTCCTGGTCCAGGGTCCAGATGTCGCTGCCGGCCCGGTAGTAGGCTACCTCCACCTGGCCGGCGATCTCGTCGAGCAGTTCATTGGAGAGCGCATCGAAGGGCGGGAAGCGCCCCATATGCTGACGAATCTCCAGCAGTTCGACCTCCATGCGCCACGCTCCCGTCTGGCCCGCCTCTGAGCTCCAGTCTGGAAGCTCACCCCGGCGCTGTAAAGCCGGCGGGCTGGCCTGGCCCCCACGCGAAAGCGGCCACCCCGTGGGGTGGCCGCTGCGTGCCGATGGGAGTCGGCATCAGTACGGGACCGGTCTTACGACTGGGCCATCTCCTGAACGCGCTGCATCAGCTCGGGGTCCTGCTGGATGGCCTGGCCGATGGCGTTGAAGGTATCCACGTCGAGGCCGCTATCCTCGACCACTTCCACCATCTTGTCGTTGGCTTCCATGCGTACCTCCTGCTGGGTGGCCTCGTCCTCGGCGGCGTGCAGACGCTCGGTGTATTCCTGGGAGATCACGGCGATTTCCTGGGAGGCGTCGGCGAACTGCTGAAGCTGCTCGTCGGAGAAGTCCATGGCCGGGGCGGCGGCCTGGGGCTGCTCGGGCGCAGCCGCCGGGTCCTGCTGGGCGTGGGCGGTGGCCGACATCAGGCCGGCGCTGAGCAGGGCGGCGGAGAAGAGAGCAGTCATCCGTTTCATGAAGACCTCCAGTCTTATGGGTACCCAAAGGGCGTAGCGTGTATGTGCCCTCCTCTGACGACATTCGCTGACTCGCGTTCACCCCTTTCTTGTAACAGTTAGAAACATAAGGTGTTCACAACTCAACATCTGTAGCCAGGTGGCGACAGCCTGAGCGGTCGCTTCGCCGTCAGGCCTGGCATGGAGGGCTTCCTGGCGCCAGCCATGGATACGAATAGATTTCATTTCCCTGTGAGCCCGCCGCCGGGGCTAGGCGAGCCCCGGGCGGCGCAGTATGGTCGTGGGCTCCCCGACAACCGACATGGACGTTAGCCGTGCCCCCTCCCGCTTCCCGCACCGCCAGCTTCTGGCTCGCCGCCATGCCGCTGCTGTTCGTGGCGCTGTGGAGCACCGGCTTCATCGGCGCCAAGTTCGGCCTGCCCTACGCCGAGCCCTTCACCTTCCTGTTCATCCGCTTCGTGCTGACCCTGGCGCTACTGGTACCGCTGGCCCACTGGCTCTCCGGGGAGTGGCCGCGGGGTGCGCGCCTGTGGGGGCATATCGCCATCTCGGGGCTGCTGGTGCACGGCGCCTACCTGGGCGGGGTCTTCTACGGCATCTACCTGGGCATGCCGGCGGGACTCGCCTCGCTGCTGGTGGGGCTGCAACCGCTGCTGACCGCCGGACTCGCCGGCCCCCTGCTGGGCGAGCGGCTCACCGGGCGCCAGTGGCTGGGGCTGGTGCTGGGGCTGGTCGGCGTGGCAATGGTGCTGGGCGGCAAGCTGGATCCGGGAGAGGCGCTCTTCCAGGGCTTCGGTGCCGACGCCCTGCTGGCCATCCTGGTGGCCCTGGCCGGAATTTCCGGCGGCACCCTCTATCAGAAGCGCTACTGCACCGGCATGCCGCTGCTCTCCGGCACCGTGGTGCAGTACCTGGCGGCGGGTGCCGCGCTGGGGCTCGGCGCCCTGCTCTTCGAGACCCGCCAGGTGAGCTGGACCCCCGCCTTCGCCTTCACCCTGGGGTGGCTGGTGCTGGTGCTCTCCATCGCCGCCATCCTGCTGCTGATGGCGCTGATCCGGCGCGGCGAGGCCTCGCGGGTGGCGAGCCTCTTCTACCTGGTGCCGCCGGTCACCGCCCTGCAGGCCTGGTGGCTGTTCGGCGAGGCCCTGCCGCCGGTGTCGCTTGCCGGCATGGCCGTGGCCATCGCCGGGGTGGTGCTGGTGGTCAGGGGACGGTCGCGGCGGTGAGCGGCACCCGACAGGTGCCGGAAGGCAGAGAGTCCATGCCGCAGGCCTGGGGGGATCGGGCGTCTCAGTACGCCACCACCACATCCCCCAGCGGCTTGCTGCAGCAGGAGAGGATATAGCCCTCGGCCTCGTCCTCCTCGGTGATGCCGCCGTTGTGTTCCATCTCCACCTGCCCCGACGTCAAGGGAACGCGGCAGGTGCCGCAGATGCCCATGCCGCAGGCCTTGGGGATATGCAGCCCCAGCTTGGCGGCGGCGTTGTGGACCGTCTCGCCTGGCTGGATACGAATGCTTTTCCCGGTGGTGGCGAACTCGACGCTGAGCATGTCGGCGACATCCAGCTCCTCGGCCTCGGCTTCGGCTTGTTCGGCCAGCTCCAGCACCTCCTCCTGCACTTCCACCGGCGTGGCCCCGAAGGACTCCTCGTGGTAGCGGCTCATGTCGAATCCGCTGCTCTTGAGCAGGTTCTTGACGGCATTCATATAGGGGGTGGGGCCGCAGCAGAAGACCTCGCGATCCATGAAGTCAGGGGTCATCAGCTCCAGCATGGCCTGGCTCAGGTAGCCACGGAAGCCCGACCAGGCCTCGCCCAGTTCGTCGCTGCGCTCGCAGATAATATGCAGCTTGAATTCGGGGATTCGCGAGAAGATATGCGCCAGCTCACGGTGGAAGATGATGTCCTGGGGGGTGCGGGCGCTATGCACGAACTCCAGGTCCACCGCGGCATTGGTATCGAAGAACCAGCGCGCCATGGACATCAGTGGCGTGATGCCGACGCCGCCGGAGAGCATCAGGATCTTCTCCGCCGGGTAGTCAATGGCATTGAAGTTACCCACCGGGCCGTGCACCGCCAGCTCGTCATTGACCTTGAGGTGGTCGTGGAGCCAGTTGGAGACCTTGCCGCCTGGCATCCGCTTGACGGTGATCGAGAAACTGTAGGGCACGGAGGGGGAGCTGGAGATGGTGTAGGAGCGCATCACCTGCTCGCCGTCGATCTCCAGCTCCAGGGTCACGAACTGCCCGGGCTTGAAGAAGAACAGTACCGGCTGCTCGGCCATGAAGCAGAAGGTGCGCACGTCCCAGGTCTCCTGGATCACCTTGACGCAGCGCACCAGGTGGCGACCGTTGGTCCAGGTCTGGGTTGTGACGGGGTTAAGGAAGTTCATTGTCATTGTCGATTCGCCTGGGGCTGGGCTGCATTGCGAAGCGCTCCGACCACGGCGCCGGGGCCGGTCGTTAGGCGAATTTTGCGCCAGCCGACGCCGCCGCCACTTGCCTGACTGCGACCTGGACATGTCCCTTCCCCCCGACCAGGGGCCCGAACGGCGAAACGGGTGTCGCCCTGGCATCGGCATTCGTCGCCGCCAGACAACCCGGAGTTGGCGGGCTGCTGCACACTCCCCCGACAACGTGCATGCCGACCGTCATGCGCATCTCGCAGCGACGCCTCTCACACCAACAACCCTATAGCCGCCATCGCGGCCCCCATCGAGGAAGCGTTCCATGGATCCCAAGTCGCCCGCCCGTCTGGATGACCCCCTGGCACCGGCCCGCGAGGCCACCGTCGAGATGCTGGTCAACCGCCGGCGCAACTTCTCGCTGCCCCAGCCCTTCTACAACGATGCCCGGCTGTTCGCCCTGGACATGCAGGAGATCTTCGAGAAGGAGTGGCTGTTCGCCGGTATGAGCTGCGAGATCCCCGCCAAGGGCAACTACCTGACCCTGGAGATCGGCGACAATCCGGTGATCCTGGTGCGCGGTAACGACGGTGCCGTGCATGGCTTCCACAACGTCTGCCGCCACCGCGGCTCCCGGCTCTGCGTCAGCGAGAAGGGCAAGGTGGCCAAGCTGGTCTGCCCCTACCACCAGTGGACCTACGAACTGGACGGTCGCCTGCTGTTCGCCGGCACCGACATGGGCGAGGGCTTCGATCTCTCCGAATACGGACTGAAGCCGATCCAGGTGCGCACCGCCGGAGGCTTTATCTTCATCAGCCTGGCTGAGCAGCCGCCGGCCATCGACGACTTCCTGGTGACCCTGGAGCACTACCTCGAGCCCTACGACATGGCCAATGTCAAGGTGGCGGTGGAGTCATCCATCGTCGAGCAGGCCAACTGGAAGCTGGTGATCGAGAACAACCGCGAGTGCTACCACTGCAACGGCTCCCATCCGGAACTGCTCAACTCCCTGCAGGAGTTCGACGACACCGACGACCCGCGGGCCACCCCGGCCTACAAGGCGCTGGTGGCCAGGAAGCAGGCCGACTGGGACGCCCAGCGGGTGCCCTGGCAGCTCGAGCGCTTCGGCAAGCGCAACCGCCTGACCCGCACCCCCCTGCTCGACGGCGTGGTCTCCATGACCCTGGACGGCCAGCCGGCCTGCCAGAAGCTGATGGGGCGGCTCGAGAGCCCCGACATGGGTTCGCTGCGCATCCTCCACCTG
>NZ_CP071922.1:1273122-1273491 GCF_017584085.1 Halomonas sp. BM-2019 | reverse complement strand
AACCACTTCATGGGCGACCACGCCATCGTCTTCCGGGTGCTGCCGCTGGGGCCCCAGCAGACCCTGGTGACCACCAAGTGGCTGGTGCACAAGGATGCCGAGGAGGGGGTCGACTACCACACCGAGACCATGCGCCGGGTGTGGGACGCCACCAACGACCAGGACCGTCGCCTGGCCGAAGAGAACCAGCGCGGCATCAACTCCAAGGCCTACCAGCCGGGCCCCTACTCCGAGACCTACGAGTTCGGGGTGATCGACTTCATCGACTGGTACGGCGAACGGCTGCTGGAGAACCTGGGCCACACCGCCCCGCACCTCAAGGCGGTGCAGGGCTGAGGTCCAGCCCCTCGCCCCAGCGGGCCCGCCCCA
>NZ_CP071922.1:1265511-1273022 GCF_017584085.1 Halomonas sp. BM-2019 | reverse complement strand
TTGAACTCGGGGATCTTGCCATCCGGATCCAGCGCCGGGTTGGTCAGCACGTTGGCCGCCGCCTCCGCATAGCAGAAAGGCACGAACACCATTCCCTCGCCCATGGCCGGGTCGACCCGGGTCTTCAGGGTGATGCTGCCCCGTCGGGTGGTGATGGTGACCGGGTCGCCCGGCGTCAGCCGGCGGCGCAGCAGCTCCCCCGGGGCCAGGCTGGCCACCGCCTCCGGCTCCAGGTCGTCCAGCACCCGGGAGCGCCGGGTCATGGAGCCGGTGTGCCAGTGCTCGAGCTGGCGCCCGGTGATCAGCACCGTGGGGTAGTCGCCGTCCACCGGCTCGTCCGGCGGCAGCGGCCGGGCGGGGGCGAACCTGGCCCGGCCGGAGGCCGTCGGGAAGGCGTCGCTGAACACCACGTCGAGCCCCGGGGCATCCTCTGCCGGGCAGGGGTAGGTGACCGACTCCTCGCGCTCCAGGCGCGCCCAGGAGATATGCGCCAGGGAGGGCATGCCGTGCGTCATCTCGGCGAAGACGTCCCGGGGGTGGGCGTAGTCCCAGCCCAGGCCGAAGCGCCGCGCGATCTCCTGGATGATCCACCAGTCGGGGCGGGCGTCGCCGGGGAGCGCCACGGCGGGGCGGCCCAGCTGCACCTGCCGATTGGTGTTGGTGACGGTGCCCTCCTTCTCGGACCAGGCGCTCGCCGGCAGGATGACGTCGGCGAACTGGGCGGTCTCGGTGACGAACAGATCCTGCACCACCAGGTGCTGGAGCTCGCCGAGGGCACGGCGGGCATGCGCCAGGTCCGGATCGGACATGGCCGGATTCTCGCCGAGGATGTACATGCCCTGGATGGTGCCAGCATGGATGGCATCCATGATCTCCACCACGGTGAGCCCCGGTTCGGGGTCGAGCTCGCTGTTCCACAGCTCCTCGAAGGCGGCGCGAATCTGGGCGTCGCCTACCGGCTGGTAGTCGGGTAGCACCATGGGAATCAAGCCGGCGTCCGAGGCGCCCTGGACGTTGTTCTGGCCGCGCAGCGGGTGCAGGCCGGTGCCGGGGCGACCGGTCTGGCCGCAGGCCAGGGCCAGCGAGATCAGGCAGCGGGCGTTGTCGGTGCCGTGGACGTGCTGGGAGATGCCCATGCCCCAGAAGATCATCGCCCGCTCGGCGGTGGCATAGGCGCGGGCGAGCTCGCGGATGGTGGCCGGGTCAACGCCGCACAGCTGGCTCATCGCCTCGGGGGTCATATCGGCCACCCGGGCCTTCAGGGCCTCGAAGCCCTCGGTGTGGGCGTCGATGTAGGCCTGGCCATAGAGCCCCTCGGCGACGATCACGTTGAGCATGGCGTTGTAGAGGGCCACGTCGCCGCCGGGGGTGAAGCGCACGCTGCGCCAGGCGTAGGCGTCGAGCGCCTGGCCGCGCGGGTCGAGGATGATCAGCTTGGTGCCGCGCTTGGCGGCCTGCTTGAAGTAGGTGGCCGCCACCGGGTGATTCACCGCGGGGTTGCAGCCGGTGAGGATCACCACCTCGGCCTGCAGCGCCTGCATGAAGGAGGCGGTCACGGCGCCGGAGCCGAGGCACTCCATCAGCGCCGCCACCGAGCTGGCGTGGCAGAGCCGCGTGCAGTGATCCACGTGGTTGGAGCCGAAGCCGGTGCGCACCAGCTTCTGGAATAGCCAGGCCTCCTCGTTGGAGCACTTGGCGCTGCCGAAGCCGGCCAGCGCCGCCGGCCCGTGGGCGGCCTTGAGCTCGACCAGCCCCCGGGCGGCGAGATCCAGGGCCTCCTCCCAGCTCGCCTCGCGGAAGTGGGTCAGCGGACTGTCCGGGTCGAAGTCGGGGTCGAGCCCCTTGGGCACCCCCGGCCGGCGGATCAGCGGCTGGGTCAGCCGCGCCGGGTGGCTAGGGTAGTCGAAGCCGAAGCGCCCCTTGACGCAGAGGCGATGCTGGTTGGCGGGGCCGTTCTTGCCCTCGACGAAGAGGATGCGCTCGTCCTTGACGTGGTAGGTGAGCTGGCAGCCCACCCCGCAGTAGGGACACACGGAGTCGACGGTGCGATCGGCGACCTTCGAGTCGCCGCGGCCGCGGGCATCCACCAGGGTGGCCGGCATCAGCGCCCCGGTGGGACAGGCCTGGACGCACTCGCCGCAGGCCACGCAGGTGCTCTCGCCCATGGGGTCGTCGAAGTCGAAGACGATCTTCGAGGCCGCGCCGCGGTGGGCCAGGCCGATCACGTCGTTGCTCTGCACCTCGCGGCAGGCGCGCACGCAGAGGTTGCATTCGATGCAGGCGTCGAGGTCGACGCGCATGGCGGAGTGGCTGCTGTCCCGGGTGAGTGACGCCTCACGGGGCGCCACGTGGTGGACGATGGGCGCGGCCCGCTCGGCGCGCGCCGGCAGGCGTTGCCGCACCGCCGTGGCATCGATGGCCAGCTGATCCGCCATGGCCCAGAAGTGGCTCGAGCGGTCGGGACTCGCCGCGCGCTCGGGCTGGTCGGCCATCAGCAGTTCCATGACCCCCTCGCGGGCCACGCGGGCACGCTCGGAGCTGGCGCTCTTGACCACCATGCCGGGGGCGGCCTCGCGCAGGCAGCTCGCCGCCAGCACCCGCTCGCCCTCGATCTCCACCATGCAGGCGCGGCAGTTGCCGTCGGCCCGGTAGCCCGGGGCCTCCTTGAAGCAGAGGTGGGGAATGGTCTCGCCGGCGCGCCGGGCCACCTGCCAGAGGGTCTCGCCCCGGCGAGCGCTCACTTCCACGCCATCCAGCGTCAGGGTGAAGGTCTGTTCGCTCATGCTCATCTCCTACCCCTTGACGATCACGTTCTGGGCGGCGAGTTCGGTGCGGAAGTCCTTGAGCAGGCTCAGCACCGGGTTGGGGGCCGCCTGGCCGAGACCGCAGATGGAGGCATCCATCATCACCCGGGCGAGGCGTTCGAGGGTCCCGGCGTCCCACGCGTCGCGCTCGAGCAGGGCCAGCATCTTCTCGGTGCCGACCCGGCAGGGGGTGCACTGGCCGCAGGACTCGTCGGCGAAGAAGGCCAGCAGGTTGGTGGCCACCGCGCGCAGATCGTCCCGATCCGACAGCACGATGATCGCCGCCGAGCCGATAAAACAGCCGTGTTCCTGAAGCGTATCGAAATCCAGCGGAATATCGGCCTTGCCGGCCGGCAGGATGCCGCCGGAGGCCCCGCCGGGCAGGTAACCGGCCAGGCGATGCCCGTCGACCATGCCGCCGCCGTACTCCTCGATCAGCTCGTTGAGGGTGATGCCCGCCGGGGCCAGGTGCACCCCGGGCCGCCTGACCCGGCCGGAGAGCGAGAAGCTGCGCAGGCCCTTCCGGCCGTGGCGCCCCTGGTCGGCGAACCAGTCGGCGCCCTTGGCGTGGATCAGCGGGATCCAGTAGACGGTCTCCACGTTGTTGACCAGGGTCGGCCGGTCGAAGAGCCCCTGCTGGGCGACGAAGGGCGGCCGGTGGCGCGGCTTGCCGGGCTTGCCCTCCAGGGACTCGATCAGCGCCGACTCCTCGCCGCAGATATAGGCGCCGGCGCCGCGGCGCAGCACGATGTCGCCGGGGGCGCAGAGTCCTGCCGCCTCGAGCTCGGCGATCGCCTCGCGCAGCACCCGATGCAGGCCGGGGTACTCGTCGCGCAGGTAGATATAGAGGGCGCTGGCCTCCACCGCCCAGGCGCTGACCAGGGCGCCCTCGAGGAAGCGGTGCGGTTCGCGTTCCAGGTAGAAGCGGTCCTTGAAGGTGCCGGGCTCGCCCTCGTCGGCGTTGATCACGCAGTAGCGCGGGCCGGGCTCCTGACGCACGAAGTGCCACTTCTTGAACGTGGGGAAGCCGGCACCGCCCAGGCCGCGCAGCCCGGCACGCTCGAGTGCGTCCATCAGGGCCTCGACGCTGACGCGCCCGGCGCGGCAGTCGGCCAGCAGCCGGTAGCCGCCGGCCTGGCGGTAGTCGTCGAGGCGCTGCCAGAGGATCGCCTCGGGGTGATAGTGGCCGGTATCCACCACCGCCTCGATGCCCTCGCGGGTGGCGTAGAGCACATGGTGGTGCCCCACCTCCGCCACCGGGGCGGTATCGCAGCGCCCCATGCAGGGGGCACGCAGCACCCGCACCCGGGCCGGGTCGAGCCCCGCCTCCAGCTGCGCCTTGAGGGTCGCGGCACCGGCCAGCTGGCAGGAGAGCGAATCGCAAACCCGTACCGTGACCGCCGGCGGCGGCGACTGGTCGTCGTGGATCACGTCGAAGTGGGCGTAGAAGGTGGCGGTCTCGTAGACCGCCGCCATGGGCAGGTTCATGTAGGCGGCCAGGGCCCGCAGCTCCACCAGGGAGAGATGGCCGTGGGCATCCTGGATGGCGTGCAGGTGCTCGATCAGCCGGTCGCGACGGCGCAGCTCGGCGTCTCGCCGCTCGTCGCCGAGCAGTTGACGCAGGGTGGCCAGGGCCACGGGCACCAGATCGCGGCCGCGGGGCTTGCCGCGGAAGCGGCGCTTGGGGGTCAGGGTCTCGACGGTCATGGCGGCACTCTTGTTATCGGCTGGCGCGGCCTGCCCCTCCATGTTGGCACCGGTGCCGGAAGGGGGCAATGTCGTGGTTTTCACGGCGACGCTGCCGTGGGAGGCGATACCCCGAAATGGCTGGCCGCGCCGCCTGTTGGCGCCATCCGCGGCCAGCTCGGGCGGCTCCTTAGGCGGCCACGCTGCCGTGGGGGTCAATGACGAATTTCTTCGCCGCGCCACCATCGAAGTCGGCGTAGCCCTGCGGGGCCTGATCCAGCGAGATCACCTGGACGTTGACCGCATCGGCGATCTTGACCTTGCCGAACAGGATCGCCTGCATCAGCGGACGGTGATACTTCATCACCGGGCACTGGCCGGTGTGGAAGGAGTGTGACTTGGCCCAGCCGAGGCCGAAGCGCATGCTCAGGGCGCCCTGCTTGGCCGCGTCGTCGACGGCGCCCGGATCCTCGGTGACGTAGAGCCCCGGGATGCCGATCTGCCCGCCGGCGCGCGTCAGCTGCATGGCCGAGTTGAGCACCGTGGCCGGGGCTTCCTTGCCGTGGTTGCAGCCGCAGGCATGGGCCTCGAAGCCGACGCAGTCGACGAAGCAGTCGACTTCCCGCTCGCCGAGGATCACCTCGAGCTTGTCGGCGATGTCGCCGTCCTGGGTCAGGTCGATGGTCTCGCAACCGAAGCTGCGCGCCTGGGCCAGGCGCTCCTCGATCATGTCGCCGACGATCACGCAGGCCGCCCCCAGCAGCTGCGCGGAGACCGCCGCCGCCAGCCCTACCGGGCCGGCACCGGCGATATAGACGGTGCTGCCCGGCCCGACCCCGGCGGTGACGCAGCCATGGAAGCCGGTGGGGAAGATGTCGGAGAGCAGGGTCAGGTCGCGGATCTTCTCCATGGCCTGGTCGGCGTCCGGGAACTTCAGCAGGTTGAAGTCGGCGTAGGGCACCATGACGTACTCGGTCTGGCCGCCGACCCAGCCGCCCATGTCCACATAGCCGTAGGCCGCCCCGGGGCGGGCCGGGTTGACGTTGAGACAGATGCCGGTCCGGCCTTCCTTGCAGTTGCGGCAGCGGCCGCAGGCGATGTTGAAGGGCACCGAGACCAGATCGCCGGGCTGGATGAATTCGACGTCGCGGCCGCACTCGATCACCAGGCCGGTGATCTCGTGGCCCAGCACCAGGCCGGAGGGGGCGGTGGTGCGGCCACGCACCATGTGTTGATCGCTGCCGCAGATGTTGGTGGTCACGACCTTCAGGATCACCCCGTGGTCGCACTTGCGATTGCCCAGCGCCAGTTCCGGATAGGGAATGGATTCGACGTCGACCTTACCGGGGCCCTTGTAGACGACACCGCGATTGGCTTGGCTCATGGCTGGCTCCTTATACGTTATTCTCGTGCCCCGGCGGCGGCCGGGAACCTGACTGGCATGACGCCAGTGAGTCAGCCTAGTCGCGCCTCCCTGCCCGGGGCGTGCTCCAGAGAGACATCCAGATGTCCATTCGAGACATCCCTTGCCTTTCAGGAGCTGTCGGATATTCACGGGTCGCTTTCACGACATTGCCCACATCCGACGGGCTCAAGAATATCGGGGCCGCGGTGTGTCGCCACACCCGGCCATCGAGCAGGACACCAATAACAACCCGAGGACCCCCTATGACCCGAGATGACGACCCGATCCTGTCGCCGGGGCAGGACAACACCCAGGTGCTGGGCCTGGACTTCCACAATCCCGTCTTCCCCCTCTCCGCCCTGGCCATCCTGGCCTTCATCCTCTACGCCCTGATCTACCCCGATGCCGCCAACAGCCAGCTGACCGCGGCCCGTGGCTGGTCCATCGAGCACTTCGACTGGCTGTTCATGATCGCCGGCAACGTCTTCGTGGTGCTGTGCATCGCCCTGATCCTGCTGCCGATAGGGCGCATCCGCCTGGGCGGCGCCGCAGCCCGGCCGGAGTACTCCACCCTCTCCTGGTTCGCTATGCTGTTCGCGGCGGGCATGGGCATCGGCCTGATGTTCTGGAGCGTGGCGGAGCCCGTGGCCTACTACACCGACTGGTACGGCACCCCGCTCAACGCTGCCGCCCACACCCCGGAAGGGGCCAGCGCCGCCCTCGGCGCCACTCTCTTCCACTGGGGCCTGCACCCCTGGGCGATCTACGGCGTGGTCGGCCTGTCACTGGCCTTCTTCGCCTACAACCGTGGCCTGCCGCTGACCCTGCGCTCGGCCTTCACGCCGATCCTCGGGGAGCGGGTACGCGGCTGGCCCGGCCATATCATCGACATCGTCGCGGTGCTGGCGACCATCTTCGGCCTGGCCACCTCGCTGGGCTTCGGTGCCTCCCAGGCGGCCGGCGGCCTCAACCACCTGTTCGGTATCCCCAACACCATCGGCACCCAGCTCGCCATCATCGTCGGGGTCACCGTGGTGGCGCTGTTCTCGGTGTGGCGCGGTATCGACGGCGGGGTGAAGCTCTTCTCCAACATCAATATGGTGATCGCCCTCGCCCTGCTCACCTTCGTGGTGGTCACCGGCGGCGTGCTGCTGTTCGTCAACAACCTCTGGGATACCGCCCTGGCCTATATGGGCCACCTGGTGCCGCTCTCCAACTGGATCGGCCGCGACGACACCACCTGGTACCACGGCTGGACGGTCTTCTACTGGGCCTGGTGGATCTCCTGGTCACCCTTCGTCGGCATGTTCATCGCCCGGGTCTCCCGGGGACGCACCGTACGCGAGTTCCTGACCGCGGTGCTGGTGGTGCCGACCCTGGTCACCCTGGTGTGGATGAGCGCCTTCGGCGGCACCGCCCTCTCCCAAGCCGCCGGCGGCATCGGCGAACTGTCGCATGGCATCAGCGACGTATCACTGGCGATGTTCCAGATGCTCGAGCACCTGCCCCTGGCCACCCTCACCTCCAGCCTGGCGATCCTGCTGGTGCTGATCTTCTTCATCACCTCATCGGATTCCGGCTCGCTGGTGATCGACAATATCACCGCCGGCGGCAAG
>NZ_CP071922.1:1250733-1265411 GCF_017584085.1 Halomonas sp. BM-2019 | reverse complement strand
CCTCGGTGCCTCGGCGCCTGGAAGCGACGAGGAGAATTCCAAAAACGTCACCGCTGTCGCGGATGCATCAGCCTCACAGCTGCTGCAGGAAGCCCATGCCAAGGTTGTTCATCTGCTGGCGGATCCAGACGCTGCGCCGCTCCACGTGGGGCGAGGGCCGGGCGGCGTCCCAGGCGCGGGGGTTGGGCAGGATGGCGGCCAGTCGGCTGGCCTGATGGGCATTAAGCTGGGCCGCCGAGACGCCGAAGTAGTGCTGGGCGGCGGCCTCCAGGCCGAAGACGCCGTTGTCCCACTCGGCGATGTTGAGATAGACCTCGAGGATGCGCTCCTTGGGCCACAGGGCTTCGATCAGCAGGGTGAACCAAGCCTCCAGCCCCTTGCGCACCCAGCTGCGCCCGGTCCACAGGAAGAGGTTCTTGGCGGTCTGCTGGCTCAGGGTACTGGCGCCGCGCAGGCGGCTGCCGTTGCGGCTCGCCTCCCAGGCACGCCGCATCTCCACCAGGTCAAAGCCGCGGTGATGGGGGAAGCGCTGGTCCTCGGCGGCGATCACCGCCAGCTTGGCATGGTCGGAGAGCTGCTCCCAGGCTCGCCACTGCTGCTCGATGCGGATCGGCTCCCGGGCGATCCAGGACTGCACCTTGCGCTCCACCATCACCATGGAGCCGAACACCGGCATCGCCCGGAACAGCAGCACCAGCAGCACGGAGACACCGACGAAGCCGAGGAGGGTCAGCAGCAGCAGGCGGCCGAGGCGGCGCAGCCAGACAAGGATCATGGCGGCTCTCACGATCAGGAAACGCGGCCAGTATAACGACGAAGCCGCGCCCGACGAAGGGGCGCGGCCCTATTCTAGTCGCCAGGTGGCGTCAGAGCCGTACGCTGGCGTAGGTGGGTTCCCCCTGGGCCTGAGCCAGGGCCAGCACGGCACTGGAGACGGGCACCTCCGGCGTCGGCTCGCCCCCCTGGCCGGCCAGCGGCATCAGGCGCCCGGCGACGGCCGCCCCGTCACGCACCGCGATACCCTGGCGCTCGTCCCGGGGCGGGATGCCGAAGAACTCCCGGTAGCACTTGGAGAAGTGCGGCGTGGAGACGAAGCCGCAGGCCGAGGCCACCTCGATGATCGGCAGCGAGGTCTGCTTGAGCAGCTGGCGGGCCCGGGTCAGGCGCAGCTTGAGGTAGTAGCGCGAGGGCGAGCAGCGCAGGTTCTTCTGGAACAGCCGCTCCAGCTGGCGACGCGAGAGGTCGACGTAGGCGGCCAGGTCGTCGAGGCCGATGGGCTCCTCCAGGTTGGCCTCCATCAGGGCGACGATCTCGAGCAGCTTGGGCTGGTTGGTACCCAGCACGTGGCGCAGCGGGATCCGCTGGTGGTCGTGCTCGGTGCGCATGCGCTCGTAGATGAACATCTCGGAGATGCCCGCCGCCAGCTCGCGACCGTGATCGCGGCCGATCAGGTTGAGCATCAAGTCCAGGGGGGCCGTGCCCCCGGACGCCGTGGCCCGGTCGCGGTCGATGGAATAGAGTCGGGTCGCCAGGGCCACCCGCGGGAAGGCCTCCTGCATGGCCGCCAGGCACTCCCAGTGGATGCTGGCCTCGTAGCCGTCCAGCAACCCGGCCTTGGCCAGTGCCCAGCTGCCGGTGCAGACCGATCCCAGCCGCCGCGACTGGCGCGCCTGCGCCTGCAACCAGGCGATATGTTCCCGCTGCACGCTGCGGCTCGGTGCCACGCCGCCGCAGACGATCACCATGTCCAGCGCCAGCGGCATGCCGATGGAGGCATCCGGCGTCACCTGCAGGCCATCGCTGGCACGCACCGGGGAACCATCGAGACTCAGGGTATACCAGCGATAGAGCTCACGACCGGCCAGCTGGTTGGCCATGCGCAGCGGCTCGATGGCCGAGGCCAGCGAGATCAGGGTGAAGCTGTCCAGCAGCAGGAAACCGAGGGTCTGGGGACCGCTGTCCCGTGGGGCCTGGGGAGCGCTAGTCATGGTCGGGGAATCTCCTTCACGACGCTGCCAGAAGGGGTGTCGTGTCGCTTATCGTTGTGCCCAGGGGCCCTGCCGTCGCGATCAGGCAAGTCCACGGGGGGCACAGTACCCCGGGATGTCGTGATTTGGCATGTGAATTTTGCCTATCGACCGGCCCGGGGCGGTAAATTCCAACAATGATGTCGCAGAAAGACATGTCGCCGTCGTAATGGTGCGCCCCGGGGCCCACCCGGCATGATCGCGACGCGATCCGACTCCGGGCTCCGGGCAGGCGAATCAGGCGGCGATCGGGAATCGCCGCCGGAGGCAGGGATCGAGACCGCAGCGCCCTTCAGCGCCGGTGCAGCCGCTCGGCGTGGTAGCGCAGGTGCTCCTCGATAAAGGAAGCAATGAAGTAGTAGCTGTGGTCGTAGCCAGGCTGGCGGCGCAGGGTCAGCGGATGGTCGTGCTCGGCGCAGACGACCTCGAGCCGCTCGGGCCTGAGCTGCTCCTCCAGGAAGTCGTCGGCCTCGCCCTGGTCGATTAACAGCGGCTGGCGGGAGGCGCCGCGGGCCACCAGCTCGCAGGCGTCATACTGGGTCCAGAGGCCGCGATCCTCGCCGAGGTACCCCGCGAAGGCCTTCTGGCCCCAGGGGCACTCCGACGGGTTGACGATGGGGGCGAAGGCCGATACCGAGCGGTAGTGGCCGGGCCGGCGAAGCGCCATCACCAGCGCACCGTGGCCGCCCATGGAGTGGCCGCTGATCGACTCGCGACCGTTGACCGGGAAGTGCTGCCGCACCACCGAGGGGAGCTCCTCGGTGACGTAGTCGTACATGCGGTAGTGCTGCTTCCAGGGCTCCCGGGTGGCGTTGACGTAGAAGCCGGCGCCGGAGCCGAAGTCATAGCTCTCATGCTCGCCGGGCAGGTCGGTGCCCCGGGGGCTGGTGTCCGGGCAGACGATGGCGATGCCCAGTTCCGCGGCCAGCCGATGGGCGCCGGCCTTCTGCATGAAGTTCTCGTCGGTGCAGGTGAGCCCGGAGAGCCACCAGAGCAGTGGCACCCGCCCGGTCTCGGCCTGGGGCGGCAGGTAGATGGCGAAGACCATCTCGCAGTCGAGCGCCCGGGAACGGTGGCGATAGCGCTTGTGCCAGCCGCCGAAGCTTTTGTTGGCCGATACCAGTTCGAGGTTCTCGGTCATGGTCATGGACGGATCTCCCGACGGCCGGGACGAGGGTCCCGGCCGTCCTGTCAGGGGGTCGAGGGCCGCGTCGGTCGCTAGGCGCTAGGCGCTAGGCGCTAGGCGCTAGGCGCTAGGCGCTAGGCGCTTCAATAGTGCAGCACGGTGCGGATGCTCTCGCCCCGGTGCAGCAGCTCGAAGGCCTCGTTGATCTGCTCGAAGGGCATGTCGTGGGTGATGAAGTCGTCGATGTTGATCTCGCCGTTCATGTACTGATCCACATAGCCCGGCAGCTCGCTGCGGCCCTTCACCCCGCCGAAGGCGGAGCCCTTCCAGACCCGCCCGGTGACCAGCTGGAACGGCCGCGTCGCGATCTCCTCGCCGGCCCCGGCCACGCCGATGATCACCGACTGTCCCCAGCCCTTGTGGCAGCACTCCAGCGCCGAGCGCATGACGTTGACGTTGCCGATGCACTCGAAGGAGTAGTCGACCCCGCCGTCGGTCAGGTCGACGATCACCTGCTGGATGGGATCCGGGTAGTCCTTGGGATTGACGAAGTCGGTGGCGCCGAACTGGCGGGCCAGCGTGAACTTGTCCGGGTTGACGTCGATGGCGATGATGCGGCTGGCCTTGGCCATCACCGCGCCCTGGATCACGGCGAGGCCGATGGCGCCGAGGCCGAACACCGCCACGGTCGAGCCCGGCTCCACCTTGGCGGTGTTCATCACCGCGCCGATGCCGGTGGTCACGCCACAGCCGAGCAGGCAGATCTTGTCCAGCGGCGCCTCCTTCGACACCACGGCGAGCGACACCTCCGGCAGCACCGTGTATTCCGAGAAGGTGGAACAGCCCATGTAGTGGTGAAGCGTCTTGCCCTCCAGGGAGAAGCGGCTGGTGCCATCGGGCATCAGCCCCTGGCCCTGGGTGGCGCGCACCGCCTGGCAGAGGTTGGTCTTGCCGGAGAGGCAGAACTTGCACTGGCCGCACTCGGCGGTATAGAGCGGGATGACATGATCGCCGGGCCTGACGCTGGTGACCCCTTCGCCGACCTCCTCGACGATGCCGGCCCCCTCGTGGCCCAGCACCGAGGGGAACAGGCCCTCCGGGTCGGCACCGGAGAGGGTGTAGGCATCGGTATGGCAGACGCTGGTGGCGGCGATGCGCACCAGCACCTCGCCGGCCCGGGGCCCCTCGACGTCGATCTCGACGAGCTCCAGGGGCTGGCCGGCCTCCAGGGCGACAGCGGCGCGTGATTTCATGCGGAGATCCTCGTTGGCAATGGTCGGGTCGTGGCAATAGTGTAGGCAAGGCCTCGACTTAAGATAAGCTGCACCAAAGGCATGACATTATTGTCTAGCAACAACAATCCCACGGGAGGGGCGACAAAGCATGCAGCGCTGGGATCGGGTAGAGGCGTTCGTCGAGGTGGTCCGCCAAGGCACCTTCGCCGCGGCCGCTCGACACCTCAAGGTGTCCAACTCCCACGTGAGCCGCCTGGTCAGCCAGCTGGAAAACCAGCTGGGCACCACCCTGCTCTATCGCACCACCCGGCGGATTCGGCTGACCGACGCCGGCGCGCTCTTCTACGAGCACTGCCACCACCTGTTCGACGGCCTGCGGGAGGCCGAGGCCGCCATCAACGACCTGCAGGCACAGCCCAGCGGCATGCTCAAGCTGACCTCGGCCACCACCTTCGGCGAGCGCTTCGTGGCGCCCCTGGTCAACGACTTCATGCGGCTCTACCCCCAGCTCGAGGTGCGGCTGCACTTGACCAACCGCCAGGTGGACATCATCGACGAGGGCTACGACATCGCCATCCGCATGGGCACGCTGCAGGACTCCACGCTGATCGCCCGGCGGCTCTGCGAGCGTCATGAGTACGTGGTGGGCTCGCCGGCCTACTTCGCCCGGGTGCCCGTGCCGCATACCCTGTCGGAGCTGTCGCGCCACCGCTGCCTGGTGGGCTCCCGTGACCACTGGCGATTCGACGTCGACGGGGTGCGCCGCGAGGTGCGCATCGAGGGCCCCTGGGAGGGCAACTCCGGCCCCGCCCTGCTCGACGCGGCCCTCAAGGGGCTGGGACTGGCCCAGCTGCCCGACTACTACGTGGACCCCTACCTGGCCAGCGGCGAACTCGTCTCGGTACTCGACACCTACCAGCATGACGACACCGCGGTCTGGGCCGTCTATCCGCGCCATCGTCATCGCTCGCCCAAGGTGGTCCAGTTCATCGACTACCTGGTGGAGCACATCGCGGGCCTGCTCCCCGTGCGCTCCCGGCCCCGCCACGACGACAGCCCCCCCGGCGGCTGACTCGCCGCCCCCGCCGGCCGGATGTCAAGTGCTCCTCTTTACCACTCCAGGTTTTTTGTTGTTATGCTGGCTCAGGCGCAGACAAGGCATGGCCTCGCCCAGCTTCCAGGGTGGTCGGCCCGGCCTTCAGGACCGAAGGCTATCGGCTGCGCCCAATCGACTGTCATGGAGGTATCGCCATGTGGACCAAGCCTGCCTACACGGATCTACGCCTGGGTTTCGAGGTGACGCTCTACATTTCCCATCGCTGACGCCCGCCTTGATAACGCCCTGACGCCGCGCACCGTGCACGAATCACGGGTGTTCGGTCGCGGATGACGGCGTCGGCCACCCCGGGGGCCCAGGAGGCGGCGGCCCGGGCCGCCGGTCTGCCCGAGGGCAGCCGCCTGGCCGGGAGCCGCCTGGCCAACGGGCTGCGGATCCTGGCGGCCGAGATCCCCCCGGCTCGCGAGCTGCGGCTGGTCGCCGCCATCGGCAGCGGCTACCTGGACGAGCCCACCGACCTGCCCGGCCTGGCCCACCTGCTCGAACACGCCCTGTTCCTGGGGTCGCGGCACTTTCCGGGCGAGGGCGAGCTGAGCGACTGGGTCGGCCGCCGGGGCGGACGCTACAACGCCCGCACCGGGGAGACCGTCACCGACCTGCACCTGAGCCTGCCCCCCGCGAACGCCGATGAGGGGCTGGCACGCCTGGTCGACCTGCTCTGCCGGCCGCTGCTGCGTGCCGAGCGCATCGGCCCGGAGGTGGCGGTGCTCGACGCCGAGTTCCGCGCCCGGCTGGCCGACCCGGCGCTGCACCGCCTGGCGGCCCTGGGCCAGCTGGCGCCGCCCGGCCATCCGGCTCGCCTCTGCCACGCCGGCAGCCGCGCGACCCTGGGCGGCGACCCGAAGCGCCTGGCCCGCAGGCTCCGTGACTTCCACCGGCATCACTATGGTGCCCAACGCCTGGCGCTGGTGATGGCGGGCCCGCTGCCCCTGGCGTCCCAGCTCGAGTTGCTGGCACGCCACGGCGGCGGGCTTCCCCTCTCGCCCATGACGCCGAGGTCTCGCCCCTGGCGATGGGGAAAGCCGGGCGGGCTGGCCTGGGGCCTGCCGCCCGAGCTGCCCGACGCACCCGACGCGACCCTGGAGCTGGTCTGGCCCCTGCCGGCGTCCCTGGCGCTCGCCCAGGCCGACGAACTCGCCGCCCTGGCCGCACGGCTCGTGGATGGCGGCCTGAGCGCCACCCTGCAGGCGGCCCTTCCCCTTCGCGACCTCGAGGCCCGGGTCTGCCCCGACGGCATCGGACCGGCACTCGGCCTGCGTCTGGACCTCGGGGCGGAAGACGAGCCGCCCCTCGGTACCCTGATCGCAACCTGTCAGGCCGCCCTGGAGCGGGCGATGCAAGCTTCATGGCTGCCTGCCTCGCCCCCCGCCGACCCTCTCGACCTCGACGACTGGCCTCGCCGCCAGGCCCATCGCCTGGTGGCCATTGCCGAACACGTCGACGTCTCTGACACCGCCCCGTCCCGGGCGGCCCTCACCCCCTGGCTCGCGGCCAGCCAGTGTCGATGGCTGCTGCGACGGGACCGCGCGGCAAGGCAGGCTGGCTGGCAGCGGCTCGAGGCCACCGGCACCCCCTGCCGAGCGCTGCCCCTCCCCCCTCCTCCGGGCCAGGCCCTGTCCGTTCGGCCCGCCCCCCCTATCGTGCGTCGTCGCCTGCGCACGACGTCGGCGGCCCTCGGGGGCCACCTGGAACCGGACAGCCATCTGGCCCTCTGGTTTGGCCGCCCGTGGTGGCTGCCCCCCGGAGGCGGGGCGAGCTGGTGCCTGGGCTGGCCCGCACCACCCGTCGGGCGCGCGGCTCGCCTGGCGGGCTGGCGCCGCCACGGCCTGGTTCTGGGCCAGGCCGCCGCCGCCCGGGGCCTGACCCTGATCACCGGCACCGATCTTGCCGGAGACTGGCTGCTCGCCAGCGGCGACGAAGAACGGCTCGTCTCCCTGGTCTCCCAGTCCCTGGCGCACTGGCAGAGCGCCAGCCAGCAGGCGGACCCGGCTACCCTGCCCGCCCCACAGGGGCTGATCGCCCAGCGCCTGCTGGACGCTCTGGAGTCCCATCCGCTTCCGCCGGCCATGCGCCCTCCCGCCTCCGGGCTGCTCTGCTGGGCCAGCGGCTGCCGGGACGCCGCGGCCATCAGGCGGCAGGCCAACCGCTTCAGCGCCCTGCTGCCGACCGGGGCCCCGGCCGCCCCGCCCCCCCCGGAAGCGAGCGATACCATCTGCCTCACGGGCCAGGGCGGTGACCAGGCGGTGATGCTGGCGATCACCGGCCCCGACGACACTCCGCGCAGCCGTGTCCTGCTACAGCTGCTAGCACACTGTCAGGATGCCGCCTTCCAGCACGAGCTGCGTCAGCGTCGCGGACTCGGCTATGTGGCCGCTGTACGCTACCGGGAAGCCGCCGGCTGGCCGAGGCTGGGCTATGTGGTCCAGTCGCCGCATGCTTCCGTGGCGGCCCTGCGCCAGGCCATCGAGGCGTTCCTCTCTGACCGGGCGAGGCGGCTGGCGCGACCCGCCCCCGCCGACTTCCTTAGCCTGCGTGACCACCTCGGGTCCCGGCAGGGACGACCGGAGACGCCCCTGCAGGCCACCCTGGCGGCCTGGCACGCCCTGCGCCACCGGTCGTCCGGCCCGGCCCCCGGCCTCGGCGCCTTCGGGCCAGCTCCCTGGCAGGCGGCACAGGAGGCCCTGGCGGCCGTCACCCCGGATGACCTGGCCGCGCTGGCCGACGCCCTGGCGTCCGGCGGCCTCGCCCGTCACTGGTGGCAGCACGCTCCTCGTTGATCGGCCCGGCACAATATTGCGCCAGGCGCAACACACTCCTGCGCCCCAAGCACAGCCGCACCACCGAAGCTCACCTAGACTGACAGCAGTGCCGCCCGCTGCGACGGGCTCGTCACCCCTCCCCCGCCCAGCACCCCGCAAGCCGGCCGGCGAGGGATACCGCTCGACCACCATCCCACAGCCAGGTCACGCGAGGGCAAGCGTGCCATCCAGCATCAGGGAGCGGATGCGACAACAGGACCCACGAGAGGTGAACTCCCATGCTGACACGACTGAGCCTGAACGAGGAGCGCAAGCCCATGAGCCTGATGGATACCCTGAAGCGCTGGTTCGGGGGCCAGGGCGCCACCCCCGCCGCGAGCAGCCCCCGCCAGGAGGCCAGGGCCAGGGCCAACCCCAACGCCGCAGCCGCGACCCAGGCGCCGCCAGCGGACGGCCCACGGATCCACCCTGCGGTGGATAGCGGCGTCAAGGCCGGCAGCGAGACCTTCAGCGGCGGCACCCTGCACTGTCACTGCCCCGAGAATCGAGTCGAGGTCACCGTCGAGGCACAATGCGCTCACAACCACGTCTGCGGCTGCACCAAGTGCTGGAAGCCGGACGACGCCCTCTTCTCGATGGTCGCTGTGGTCCCCCGCGACAAGCTCAAGGTGACCGCCAACGAGGACAAGCTGGCGATCGTCGACGCCTCGGCCGCCATTCAGCGCCATGCCTGCAAGGCGTGCGGGGTAAACATGTATGGTCGTATCGAGAACACCGGCCACCCCTTCCACGGCCTCGACTTCATCCATACCGAACTCTCCGACGATACCGGCTGGGCAGCACCAGAGTTTGCGGCCTTCGTCTCCTCGATCATCGAATCGGGCGCCAACCCGGACAACATGGACAAGGTGCGTGGCAGGCTGAAGGCGCTGGGCCTGGAGCCCTATGACTGCCTCTCGCCCCCGCTGATGGATGCCATCGCCATCCATACCGCCAAGGCCAAGGGGGTGCTGTAGGCCCCACCCTCAGGGTCCCGGCGGCTGGAAGCCCCCTGAACCACGAAGGCGCCCCTCGGGGCGCCTTCGTGATGTGGACAGCCGAGGGGTCGGCCGCGGTCGCGACCCACCGCTCACCTGAAGTTCTTGCGGTAGGACTTGAGGATCTCGCCGACGATACCGCTGCGGAAGCTCAGCACGCAGACCACGAAGATCACCCCGAGGATCGGTCCCACCCAGTTGCCCAGCGGCGACTGCGCCAGCATGTGCTGCAGGCTGACCACGATGCCGGCGCCGACCACCGGACCGAACAGGGTGCCCACCCCGCCCAGCAGGGTCATCAGGATCACCTCGCCGGACATGTGCCAGTGGGCGTCGGTCAGCGAGGCGAGCTGGAACACCACCGTCTTGGTGGCACCGGCCAGGCCGGCGAGGCCCGCGGAGAGGATGAAGGCCACCAGCTTGTAGGCGTCGACGTTGTAGCCCAGCGAGACCGCCCGCGGCTCGTTCTCGCGGATCGCCTTGAGCACCTGGCCGTAGGGCGAGTGCACCGCGCGCTGCACGATGGCGAAGCCGAACAAGAAGATGACGAACACGAAGTAGTACATGGCCAGGTTGTTGCGCAGGCTGATGAAGCCGAACAGCTCGCCCCGCGGCACCCCGTGCAGGCCGTCCTCGCCGCCGGTGAAGGGCGCCTGGACGTAGAAGAAGAACACCATCTGGGCCAGCGCCAGCGTCACCATGGCGAAGTAGATGCCCTGGCGACGGATCGACAGCGCGCCGAACACCGTGCCCAGCGCCAGCGCCGCGGCGGTGCCCACCAGGATGCCCAGCTCGGGCGTCAGCGACGGGTAGCTG
Source organism: Halomonas sp. BM-2019 (assembly GCF_017584085.1). Classification (NCBI taxonomy): domain Bacteria; kingdom Pseudomonadati; phylum Pseudomonadota; class Gammaproteobacteria; order Oceanospirillales; family Halomonadaceae; genus Halomonas; species Halomonas sp. BM-2019. The sequence continues at coordinate 1,255,294 of NZ_CP071922.1, read as the reverse complement.
GCCAGCAGGTAGCCGGTGACGTAGCCGCCGGTGGCCAGGAAGGCCGCGTGGCCGAAGGAGAGCAGCCCCGCGTAGCCGAGCAGCAGGTTGAAGGCGCAGGCGAACAGCGCGAAGCACAGCACCTTCATCAGGAACACCGGATAGGCCACCAGGGGCGCGACCAGGCCGATGGCGATCAGCACCAGGTAGAAGGCGTAGCGGCGCATATCGGCGCGCCGCTGGCGCTTCATGGAGGGCGTGAGGGTCTGGGTCTGGGTCATGGACATGGTCATGCCTCCTTGCCGAACAGGCCGGCGGGTCGCAGCAGCAGCACCAGGATCATCACCAGGAAGATCACGGTGTTGGCCGCCTCGGGGTAGTACACCTTGGTGAGGCCCTCGATCAGCCCCATGCCGAGACCGGTGAGCACGGCGCCGAGGATCGAGCCCATGCCGCCGATCACCACCACCGCGAAGACCACGATCAAGAGGTTGGAGCCCATGGTGGGCGACACCGGGTAGAGCGGCGCGGCCAGCACCCCGGCGAAGGCGGCCAGCGCCACGCCGAAGCCATAGGTGAGGGTGATCAAGAGCGGCACGTTGACGCCGAAGGCCTGCATCAGCGCCGGGTTCTCGGTGCCGGCGCGCAGGTAGGCGCCGAGCCGGGTGCGCTCGATCATGTACCAGGTGACCAGGCACACCGCGAGGGCCGCCACCAGCACGAAGGCGCGGTACTTGGGCAGGAACATGAAGCCCAGCTGGTAGCCGCCCTGGAGCAGCTCGGGGGTCGGGTAGCGGGCCCCGGAGACGCCGAAGAAGTTGACCAGGGTGCCCTCGAAGATCAGCACCAGGCCGAAGGTGAGCAGCAGCCCGTAGAGGTGGTCCAGGTGGGCGATGCGGCGCAGCAGGAAGCGCTCGATCAGCATGCCCAGCAGGCCCACGAAGAGCGGCGCCAGCAGCAGCGCCGCCCAGTAGTTGATGCCCAGGTAGCGCATGCCCAGCAGGGTGGCGAAGGCCCCCAGCATGTACATGGCGCCGTGGGCGAAGTTGACGATCTTCAGCAGGCCGAAGATCACCGCCAGGCCCAGGCTGAGCAGGGCGTAGAAGGCACCGTTGATCAGGCCGAGCAGCAGCTGGCCGAGGAATACCGCCAGCGGCACCCCGAATATCATCATCATGCTAGGTTCTCCTCGAAATAAGGGGGCAGACGGCTCACACCCCCAGCAGGGTGTGCAGATGCTCGCGCCGGCTCGGCAGCTCGGCCGCCGAGATCTCCTCGACGATCAGGCCGTGATCCATCACGAAGTGGCGGTCGGCCAGGGGCGCGGCGAAGCGGAAGTTCTGCTCCACCAGCACGATGGTCATGCCGCGCGCCTTGAGCTTGACCAGCACCTCGCCGAGCTTCTGGACGATGACCGGCGCCAGCCCCTCGGTGATCTCGTCGAGCAGCAGCATCCGCGCCCCGGTGCGCAGGATCCGCGCCATGGCCAGCATCTGCTGCTCGCCCCCGGAGAGCCGCGTGCCCTGGCTGCGCCGCCGCTCGTAGAGGTTGGGGAACATCTCGTAGATCTCGTCGAGGCTCATCCCGCCGGAGCGCACCGTAGGCGGCAGCAGCAGGTTCTCCTCCACGTCGAGGCTGGCGAAGATGCCGCGCTCCTCGGGGCAGTAGCCGATGCCCAGTCGCGGGATGCGATGGGCCTTCATGCCGATGGTCTCGTTGCCGTTGATGACGATTGAGCCGGTGCGCCGGCCCACCATGTTCATGATCGCCTTGAGGGTGGTGCTGCGTCCGGCGCCGTTGCGCCCCAGCAGGGTCACCAGCTCGCCGCGCTTCACGTTGAAGTCGACGCCGTGCAGGATGTGCGACTCGCCGTAGAAGGCGTGCAGGTCGCTGACCCGCAGCATCTCGGCGCCGTCGCGGTCCTGGTATTCCATCAGGCTCTCGGCTGGCTGGTTCATGCGCTGGCCTCCTCTACCGCCTCGCTGCCCATGTAGGCCTCCTTGACCCGCGGGTCGGCGGAGACCGTGGCGTAGTCGCCCTCGGCCAGCACCGCGCCGCGGGCCAGCACGGTGATGCGGTCGCACAGCCGGCTCACCACGCTGAGGTTGTGCTCCACCATCAACACGGTGCGTCCCTTGGCCACGCGACGGATCAGCTCGACGATGCGGTCGACGTCCTCGGCGCCCATGCCCTGGGTCGGCTCGTCGAGCAGCATCATGGTGGGGTCCATGGCCAGGGTGGTGGCGACCTCCAGAGCGCGCTTGCGCCCGTAGGGCATCTCCACGGTGAGCACGTCGGCGTACTCGCGCAGCCCCACCTCCTCGAGCAGCTCGATGGCGCGGTCGTTGAGGTGGTCGAGGGTGCGCTCGGACTTCCAGAAGTGGAAGGAGGTGCCCAGCGGGCGCTGCAGCGCCACCCGCACGTTCTCCATGGCGGTCATGTGGGCGAACACCGCGGAGATCTGGAAGGAGCGCACCAATCCCAGGCGAGCGATCCCGTTGGCCTTCATGCCGGTGATCGGCTTGCCGCGGTAGAGGATCTCGCCGCGGGTGGGCGGCAGGAACTTGGTGAGCAGGTTGAAGACGGTGGTCTTGCCGGCCCCGTTGGGGCCGATCAGGGCGTGGATATGCCCTTCCTGGACCTGCAGGTTGACATCGTCCACGGCGGTGAAGCCGCGGAACTCCTTGGTCAACCCGCGAGTTTCCAGTATGTACTCATCTGCCATATGGATTCCCTTGTCGTTGTTGATAATCAGGCAGCGGGCGCAAAGGGGCGCCACCGGGTACCCGGTGTCATAGTGACTCGCGTAGCGGAAGTCCCAGCGCGATACGCTGCTTCAGCCAGGGGCTGAGACGGTAGCGCGCCTCGCCGTAGTGCTTATGCAGGCAGGAGAGCACCCGGGCAAAGGTCTCCGGGCCGAAGCGCTCGCCGAAGGCCAGCGGCCCCTCCGGGTAGCCCAGCGCCAGCTTGACGGCACGGTCCAGGGTGGCCGGCTCGGCCACGCCGCGGCGCACGATCTCGCTGCCGATATTGACCATGAAGGCGAGGATGCGCTGGGCCACGAAGCCCGGCGAGTCGTGGATCACCTCCACCGGCACCCCATCGGCGCCGAGGGCCGCACTCGCCTGGGCCAGCACCGCCTCGTCGATGGCGGGGTGGCGCATCAGCACCCGGCAGGCGTCGAAGCCGGCCAGGGTCTCCAGAGCCAGGGTGCGCTCCACCGGCAGGCCGCGTTCGGCGATGGTGTCGCTGACCGTCTCGCCCAGCGGCGTGACCAGGCAGATGGCCTCGGGCGAGGGGGCCGCGCCCTCCTCCAGCCGCGAGCCGGCCGCCTCGACCAGACACGCGATGCGCTCACGCCATTCGGGCTCCCGGCGATCCAGCCAGAAGGGGCGAGTGACGGGGATCGCCGGCGGCGGCGCCACCTCCGGTTCGATCCGCTTGCCCTCTTCGTAGCGATAGAAGCCCTGACCGCTCTTGCGCCCCAGCAGGCCGGCGGCGATGCGCCGCGGCACCTGCCAGGAGGGGGTGTAGTAGGGGTCGTCATAGAACTGGCGGTAGACCGACTCCATCACCGCATGGGTCACATCGAGCCCGATCAGGTCGAGCAGCTCGAAGGGACCCATGCGGAAACCCAGGGAGAGGCAGAGGATGCGGTCGATCTGCGCCGGCGTGGCGATCCCCTCATCCAGCAGGCGCAGGGCCTCGGGGACGTAGGCGCGGCCGGCGTGGTTGACCAGGAACCCGGGGGTATCCGGCGTCAGCGCCGGGAAGTGGCCGGCCTGCCGGGCCAGCCGCGCGAGCCGCGCGATCACCGCGGGGCGGGTCAGCTCGCCGCGTACCACCTCGACGATCTTCATCAGCGGCACGGGATTGAAGAAGTGGTAGCCCGCCACCCGCTCGGGGTGACGGCAGGCGCTGGCGATCTGGGTCACCGACAGCGACGAGGTATTGCTGGCCAGTATCGCCTCACTGGCGACCACCTCCTCCAGCTGGCGCAGCAGTGCCTGCTTGGCCTCCAGGTTCTCGACGATCGCCTCGATCACCAGGTCGCACTCGGCGAGCCCGCCCAGGCCATCGGCAGGATGGATGCGGGCAAGCGTCGCCTGCCGCCCTTCCGCCGACAGCCGCCCCTTGGCCACCGAGCGCTCGAGCAGCCCGCCGATAACGCCCAGGGCCTCCTCGACGGCGCCCTCCCGGCTATCATGCAGCCACACCTCATGGCCCGCCGCGGCGAACAGCTGGACGATGCCCCGCCCCATTACGCCGCTGCCGACCACGCCGATCCTCTCTTTCGCTGACTCCGCCACGCCTCACCTCCTTAGAGCTTGCTTTCCAGCTCGGGCAGCACCTCGAACAGATCGCCCACGAGACCGTTTACTGTCGAGAGCGCCACCTGGAAGATCCCGATCTTCCTTACAGCTTGCCTTCCAGCTCCGGCAGCACCTCGAACAGATCACCCACGAGACCGTAATCGGCCACCTGGAAGATCGGCGCCTCCTCGTCCTTGTTGATGGCGACGATCACCTTGGAGTCCTTCATGCCGGCCAGGTGCTGGATGGCACCGGAGATGCCCACGGCG
>NZ_CP071922.1:1241304-1250633 GCF_017584085.1 Halomonas sp. BM-2019 | reverse complement strand
CGGGTGGGCGGCAGGAACTTGGTGAGCAGGTTGAAGACGGTGGTCTTGCCGGCCCCGTTGGGGCCGATCAGGGCGTGGATATGCCCTTCCTGGACCTGCAGGTTGACATCGTCCACGGCGGTAAAGCCGCGGAATTCCTTGGTCAACCCCCGAGTCTCCAGAATGAAGTCCTGGGTCATGTGACGTCCTCTCGGGATCGCCGGGGCGATCCGCCGTTGGTGCTGTTGTCGTTGTTGTCTGCCGCTGTCGCTGTACTGGCCGTCTCGGCAGCGGACTGGCCGGGCGGGCTCCCACCCGGCACTTTACGTTAACGTAAGCTAGAGGACTCGGCGCGGCTCGGCAATAGCCCGAAGGGCATGACTCGACCAATGGCGTAGAATCTGATTTTTCAATAGCTTGAAAACAAACACTTCAGGTTACCCAAGACCTTGAATTTAAAGAAGTTTGAATGAAGATAGGCAACCTGCGACCTAAGTAGTAAAATACGTACACTTATGTATGCTCCGCTTCGGAGGCCCACCACGTCATGCCTCGCCCCCTTCCGCCCGACCACCCCTGGCCGATCGGCTTCACCGCCACCTGCCTGCGCGCCACCCTCTATATCCTGCTGGTCGCGGGGCTGGCCCAGGGCGCCTACCTCGAGGCCCTTCACCTCCCCGAGGTGCGCTTCTCGGAGCATGGCTTCACGGAGCTCGCCCAGAGTGCGGTGCTGCTTACCGCCTCGCTGCTGCTGCTCTATACCCGCCAGGTGCTGAAGGTGCTGCCCACGGTGACCCTGCTGATGTTTGCCTTCACCTTCAGTTCGTTCATCCGCGAGCAGGACTACTGGCTCGATGCCTGGGTCGCCCGCCACACATGGAAGGTGCTGGTCGCCCTGGTGATCGTGCCCATCCTCGTCTGGGTGATCCGGGAGCGCCGGCGCTTCGTGGCGGAGTTCGCCAGCTACGCCAACAGCTTCTCCTTTGGCCTGTTTGCCGCCGGGGTGCTCACCACCTATGTCTTCTCGCGCCTCTACGGGCGCGCCGCCTTCTGGCAAGCGGTGATGGAGGAGCACTATGTGCGCACCTTCAAGGACGCCGCCGAGGAGGTGGTGGAACTGCTCGGCTATGCGCTGATCCTGATCGCGGTGATCGAGCTGACGCTGCTCGCCCGGCGCTGGGCCCTGGCACGCCGCGCCGGCTGACGCCGCTCCCCGCCACCCAGGCGTCTGGCCTGACACCAGCTGCCGGCCCCACCCAGCTGCCGGCCATCATGAAAACGCCCCGCCGGTATGGCCGGCGGGGCGTTCTCGTGGTGCGGGCAGCTCGCGCCTGCGAGCGGCCCTGTCGGCGAATTACTCGTCGAGGAAGGAGCGCAGCGGCTCGGAGCGGCTGGGGTGGCGCAGCTTGCGCAGCGCCTTGGCTTCGATCTGGCGGATCCGCTCGCGGGTGACATCGAACTGCTTGCCGACCTCCTCCAGGGTGTGGTCGGTGTTCATGTCGATGCCGAAGCGCATGCGCAGCACCTTGGCCTCGCGGGCGGTAAGGCCGCCCAGCACGTTGCGGGTGGCCTCGATCAGCCCCTCGCCGGTGGCCGAGTCGATGGGCAGGATCATGGTGCCATCCTCGATGAAGTCGCCCAGGTGCGAGTCGTCGTCGTCACCGATGGGGGTCTCCATGGAGATCGGCTCCTTGGCGATCTTGAGCACCTTGCGCACCTTGTCCTCAGGCATCTCGAGACGCTCGCCGAGCTCCTCGGGGGTGGGCTCGCGGCCCATCTCCTGGAGCATCTGCCGGGAGACCCGGTTGAGCTTGTTGATGGTCTCGATCATGTGCACCGGGATACGGATGGTGCGCGCCTGGTCGGCGATGGAGCGGGTGATCGCCTGGCGGATCCACCAGGTGGCGTAGGTGGAGAACTTGTAGCCGCGGCGGTATTCGAACTTGTCCACCGCCTTCATCAGGCCGATGTTGCCTTCCTGGATCAGGTCCAGGAACTGCAGCCCGCGGTTGGTGTACTTCTTGGCGATGGAGATCACCAGGCGCAGGTTGGCCTCCACCATCTCCTTCTTGGCCCGGCGCGCCTTGGCCTCGCCGATGGAGAGCCGGCGGTTGACCTCCTTGATCTCGGTCACCGGCAGGCTGACCATCTCCTCCTCGAAGGCGATCTTGCGCTGGGCGCGCTGGATGTCGGCACGCAGCGGCGCCAGACGGTCGGCATACTTGGCATGCTCGCCGATGAAGCGATCCAGCCAGGCCGGGTCGGACTCACTGCCCGGGAAAGCCTTGATGAAGGTCTTGCGGGGGATGCGCGCCTTCTTGACGCAGAGCTGCATCACCGCCTTTTCCTGGGCGCGCACCTGCTCGACGCTGATGCGCACCTGGTTGACCAGGCGCTCGAAGTGCTTGGGCACCAGCTTGATCGGCGAGAACAGCTCGGCCAGGCGCGCCAGCTCTTCCTGGGCCTGCAGCGAGCCGCGGCCATGGGCCGCGATGGCGGCCTGGGCGGCAGCGTTCTGGTCGCGGATCTGCTCGAAGCGCGCACGGGCCTCCTCGGGGTCCGGGCCGCCCTCGTTGCTGGAGCTGTCGTCCTCTTCCTCGTCGTCGTCGTCGTCCGCGTCGCCGTCCTCGTCGAGGTCGTCGCTGACCTCAGGCTCGGGCGGCTCAGCCTCGGCCACGCCGGGGATGCCCTCGTCGGGATCGATGAAGCCGGAGAAGAGATCGGAGAGGCGCCCGGGGGCTTCCTCGTCCTGGGTGGCGTCGTAGGCCTCGAGGATCGACTCGACGGCGCCTGGCAGGTAGGCCAGCGCCGACATCACCTCGCGGGTGCCCTCCTCGATGCGCTTGGCGATCTCGATCTCGCCCTCGCGGGTCAGCAGTTCCACCGTCCCCATCTCGCGCATGTACATGCGCACCGGGTCGGTGGTGCGACCCACGTCGCTCTCCACCGCGGCCAGGGCCGCCACGGCCTCCTCGGCGGCAGACTCATCCGTTGAGTGGTCCGACATCATCAGGGTGTCTTCATCGGGGGCTTCCTCGACGACGCTGATACCCATGTCGTTGATCATGCCGATGATGTCTTCCACCTGATCGGGGTCGGCGATATCCTCGGGTAGATGGTCGTTGACCTCGGCATAGGTCAGGTAGCCCTGTTCCTTGCCGCGCGCGATCAACTCCTTCAGACGTGACTGCTGCTGCGCATTTCCAGCCATAGAAACCCTATCTCGACGAAGAAGAATGAAGCACCTGAAGCGCTGGGTGGAGAAAAGTCGTGAAGCCGAACAGTATAGCGGCAGAAAGCACCTTTCTGCCAGTTCGATCTATTTGCGCGGTCATTCAGGTGTGTTAGGTTAACAGGTTACGCCGGTGCCGAGCGCCGACTCCTATGTGGGGATGGTAGGAGAAAAATCAACCTCGGCGCCAACCCGGGTGCTACTATTGACCTTCCGGTCAGCCGTGCAGTTCGGCCAGCAGGGCCATCAGCCGCTGCTTCTCCTCCCGCGTCAGCCGTTCCCCGGCCCGCTCCCTGGCGAGCAGCGCGTCGATCTCCTCCTGGGGTGAACGTCGCTGCCGCATCCTGCGAAAGTGCGCTACCAACCCCTCCAGCTCGGCTCCCCGCGCCGACTTCGGGATCAGCAGCTCGCGCCGCGCCAACGCCGCCAGGCGCTCCCCCTCGGCGCTGCCATGGAAGTGGGCCAGCAGCACCTGGGCGCTGCGGTAGCGTCCGGCGCGAAGAAGGCGGACCACCTCACAACACAGACGCCCGTCGGGCTCCTCCTCCGGACACCAGTCGTCCTCCTCCGGAAGCTGTGCCACCAGCCCCGGCTCGTGGACCAGCAGCTGCAGCGCGCGCGCCGCCAGGCTCAGCGAGCCGCCAGGGCGGGCCTGGTCGCCGGCACGTTCACCCCGCGGTGGCGCCGACTCCGGCGGCAGTCCAGCCGCTTCCCCGTCCGCGATATCGTCAGCCCGCCCGGGATAACGCGACGCGGCCTGGCCAGCCGCACTCGCCGCCGACTCGACGCCAGCCGACTCGGCCCGCGCCAGCAAGGCGGCAAAGCTTGACGAGTCGACGCCGGTGCGGCGCGATAGTTCACTGAGCATCAGCGACTTGAGCACCCCTTCCGGCAACTTCGCCAGCGCCGCCAGCACCTGGCTGGCGTAGCGCTCGCGATCTTCGATGCGCGCCAGGTCGCGCCCCGTCGCCGCCTGGTCGAAGAGGAACTCCGACAGGGGGCTCGCGCAGGTGATGCGATCCTGGAAGGCCTCGGCCCCCTCGCGCCGCACCAGGCTGTCCGGGTCCTCCCCCTCGGGCAGGAAGAGGAAGCGCGCCTGGCGCCCGTCGATCATCAGCGGCAGCACCGTCTCCAGCGCCCGGGTCGCCGCCTGGCGGCCGGCCCGGTCGCCGTCGAAGCAGAACACCACCTCGCTCACCAGGCGGAACAGTCGCGTCAGGTGCTCCTCGCTGGTGGAGGTGCCCAGGGTGGCCACGGCGTTGCGGATGCCGAACTGGGCCAGGGCCACCACATCCATGTAGCCCTCGACGATCACCACCCGCTCCAGGCGGTGGTCGGCCTGGCGCGCCTCATAGAGGCCGTAGAGCTCGCGCCCCTTGTGGAACACCGGGGTCTCCGGCGAATTGAGATACTTGGGCTTGGCATCGCCCAGCACCCTTCCGCCAAAGCCGATGGTGCGCCCCTTGATGTCGCGGATCGGGAACATCACCCGATCGCGGAAGCGGTCGTAGGTGCGCCCGCTCTCCTCGCGATGCACCAGCAGGCCGTACTCCACCTGCACCGCCTCGGGAATGCCGCGCTCGCCGAGGTGGCGCTTGAGCGCCTCCCAGCCATCCGGCGCGTAGCCGATCCCGAAGGCCTGCTGCACCTCCGGCGAGAGCCCGCGCCCCTCGAGATACGCCCGGGCGCCCTGCCCTTCCGGCATCTTCAACCGCTCGCGGAAGAAGCTCGCCGAGAGCTCCAGCAGATTGACCCCTTCCTTGCGCTTGCGCTCCCGGGCCTGAGCCCGCGGGTCATCGGCGCCTTCCCGCGGCACCTCGAGACCCAGCCGGCCGGCCAGCTGCTCCACCGCCTCGGGGAAGCGCAGCTTGTCGTACTCCATCAGAAAGCGCAGCGCGTTGCCGTGGGCGCCGCAGCCGAAGCAGTGATAGAACTGCTTGTCGGCGCTGACGGTGAACGACGGCGTCTTCTCCTGATGGAAGGGGCATAGCCCCGAGTAGTTGCGGCCGGCCTTCTTCAGCTTGACCCGCTCGCCGACCACCTCGACCACGTCGACACGGGCCAGCAGGTCATCGAGAAAGCGTTGGGGTATCTGTCCGGCCATAACCGCGAGACTACCTTTAGCGGCGCGTTGCCATCGCCATGGGGTGGCGGCGCCTGGGGCACCGCCCGCCCGGAAAAAACAAGCGGCCACCGGATGGCGGCCGCTTGGCGTCCTCCTGAGACGGCCCGGGCCCGGGGCCCCGACGGTCTCCAGTACGGATCAATAGAGCCGTTCGAAGCGCTTGCGCTCGCGCTGAAGCTTCTTGGCGTGGCGCTTGACGGCAGCGGCCGCCTTGCGCTTGCGCTCTGCAGTCGGCTTCTCGTAGTGCTCGCGACGACGCACTTCGGAGAGAACACCGGCTTTTTCACAGGAACGCTTGAAGCGACGCAGCGCGACGTCAAACGGCTCGTTATCACGTACTTTAACAGAAGGCATTAAGCACTCACCTACCTTAGGTAACTAGAGTTCGGTTAGTACGCACACCCCTGCGGGTGGCAGCTATCACAACGACTTGCGCCCGGTCCACGAAGCGAGCCGGACGGCGAAATCGGTCGCGGGAGATCGCCACCTGGGTGCACGACCCAGTCTTGCAGCGCACAATAGTCTAGTCGTGCCCCCTACCCTTTGCAAATGCTTTACGCAAGCCCGCCTCCACCCGATGCGCGCGCAGCGCCCGCTGACGGGCCCTTCAGCCGCCACTCCCCCTGCCGGTCGACGGTCAAAAGGCGTAGAATGCCGGGCTGTTTCCGCACTACCGAGCGATCACCATGCGCGTACTGGGCATCGAAACCTCCTGCGACGAGACCGGCGTCGCCCTGTTCGACACCGCGCGCGGCCTGGTGGCCGACGCGCTCCACAGCCAGGTAGCCATGCACGCCGACTATGGCGGCGTGGTGCCGGAGCTGGCCTCCCGCGACCACACCCGGCGCCTGCTGCCGCTGATCCAGCAGGTGCTGGACGAAGCGGGCCTCGCGCGCGGCGAGCTCGACGCCATCGCCTACACCGCAGGCCCCGGCCTGGTGGGCGCGCTGATGGTGGGGGCGGCCACCGCCCACGGTATGGCCCGCGCCCTGGGCATTCCGGTGCTCGGCGTGCACCACATGGAAGGCCACCTGCTGGCGCCCATGCTGGAAGCCGAGCCCCCCGAGTTCCCCTTCGTGGCCCTGCTGGTCTCCGGCGGCCATACCCAGCTGGTGGCCGTGCAGGGCCTGGGCCGGTACCGCCTGCTCGGCGAGTCCGTGGACGACGCCGCCGGCGAGGCCTTCGACAAGGCGGCCAAGATGCTCGGCCTGGAATACCCCGGCGGCCCCCATGTCGCCCGCCTGGCCGAAGGCGGCGACCCCGGGCGCTTCCGCTTTCCGCGCCCGATGACCGACCGCCCCGGCCTCGACTTCAGCTTCTCGGGCCTCAAGACCCACACCCTCACCGCCATCCGCGAGCTGGAGACCCGGGGCGCCCTGGACGACCAGGCCCGCGCCGACGTGGCCCGCGCCTTCGAGGAGGCGGTGGTGGACACCCTGGTGATCAAGTGCCGCCGCGCCCTGGACCAGACCGGCCTCAAGCGCCTGGTGGTGGCCGGGGGCGTCAGCGCCAACCTGCGCCTGCGCGAGCGGCTGGAGCGCGAGTGCGCCAAGCGTAGCGCCCGGGCCTACTATCCACGCGGGCGCTTCTGCACCGACAACGGCGCGATGATTGCGTACGTGGGCGCCCAGCGCCTGCGGGCCGGCGAACGCGACGAGCTCGGCGTGATGAAGGCGGTGCCGCGCTGGCCCCTGGATACCCTGAAGCCCCCCACCTCCGCCCCTGCCTGACCCCATGGCGTGGCCAGGCTACAGCCCCGGCTCGTCGCCGCGGCCCAGGCGCTGGATATTGAGCACATGGCGCACCAGCACCAGCAGGGTGAAGGCGATCACCACGATCACATAGTCCGGGGCGAGCCACAGGCTGGCCAGGGGAGCGACGGCGGCGCTGGCCAGGGAGGCCACGGCGGCGGTGCGCACTCGCCAGGCGAGCAGCGCCCAGAGCGCGGCACAGACCAGCGCCACCCCGGGGGTCAGCACCAGCATTACCCCGAAGGCGCTGGCCACCGCCTTGCCGCCGCGAAAGCGGTACCAGACCGGGTAGCTGTGGCCCAGCAGCACCGCCAGGCCTACCACCCCCTGGGCCCAGGGCGGCAGGCCCAGCAGGATCGCCAGCACCAGCACCGGCACCCCCTTGGCCGCGTCCACCAACAGGGTGGCCAGCGCCAGGCGCCGTCCGTGGAGCCGCAGGACATTGGAGAAGCCGGGATTGAAGGAGCCGGCCCGCCGCGGGTCGTCCACGCCGGCCAGGCGGCAGACGGTCAAGGCCCCCAGCCAGCTGCCGCTGAGATAGCCCAGCGCCACCAGCGGCAGCAACAGGATGAGTGGGGCCTCCATGGCCGGCCCTCCCGAGACGGAATCGCGCCCATTCTGCCAGCCGCCGCCCCCGGTGCCCACCGTCGGCTCCGGCGACCACGGTGTTCCCTGGCCGGCGCCTCGCGTACAATCCCGCCACGCCTGCCGCTGCCGCCCCGAGCTGCGGCCCCACCCCTTCACCGCGGAACCCCACACCATGGATCTCGTGCTGATCGAGTCCCTCGGCGTCGACACCGTCATCGGGGTCTACGACTGGGAACGCACCATCACCCAGCGCCTGGCCCTCGACCTGGCGCTGGCCACCGACATCCGGCCGGCGGCGGCCGCTGATGACATCGCCCTGACCCTGGACTATGCCGCGATCAGCGAACGCATCGCGGCCTTCGCCGCGGAGCACCAGTTCGCCCTGGTGGAGACATTCGCCGAGCGGCTGGCCGCGGTGCTGCGCGAGGAGTTCGCCATCGCCTGGCTGCGCCTGACCGTACGCAAGCCCGGCGCGGTGCCTGCGGCGGACGCGGTGGGCGTGCAGATCGAGCGCGGCATCCGCCCGGAGGCGGCGTGATGGCACGGGTGACGGTGAGCATCGGCAGCAATATCGAGCGGGAGCGTCACGTGCGCACCTGCCTGGACGCCCTGGCCGAGACCTTCGGGGAGCTCTCGATCTCGCGGGTGTTCGAGAGCGAACCGGTGGGCTTCGAGGATGGCCGTAACTTCTACAACCTGGTGGCGGCTTTCCACAGCGAGTGGACGGTGGGGGAACTGCAGGCCTGGTGCAAGCGCCTGGAGTTCGCCAACGGGCGCCGCAAGGACAGCCCCAAGTTCAGCCCGCGCACCCTCGACATCGACCTGCTGAGCGTAGGCACGCTGACCGGCGAATACGACGGCGTCGTCCTGCCCCGCGACGAGATCCGGCACCACGCCTTCGTGCTCCAGCCCCTGGCCGAACTGCTGCCCGAGGCGCGCCACCCCGAAAGTGGCGAACGCTACGCTGCGCTCTGGGCCGCCTTCGATCTCGGCGGCCAGCGTCTCTGGGCCGTGGACTTCACCTGGGCCGGGCGGGTCATCTCCCGGGCCGGCTGACCCGGCTCAGGTGGCCGGCGGCACCAGCGCCGCCTCGATGGCCTCGCCCCGCCGCCGCGACAGCTCCTCGCCCAGCTCACGCCCCTGAAATCCCTCATCCACCAGCGTCCTCGGGACCACCTGGGCGGCCAGCCGCCAGGCCAGCGCCAGGTCCTGGGCCAGGGCCGGTGCCTCCAGGCTGACCAGGCTGACCAGCGGCGCCACCCGCTCGCTGCGTCGCCAGGCGTCGATGGCGTCCAGCCAGTCGAGGATACGCGCGCCCGTCAGCGCTCCCTCCCCGGCTTCCCGGCACAGCGCCCGGGTCAGCGCCGCCTGGCGGGCCAGGCCGGCATGCGCCCCGGGCAGCCGCAGCCGCTCGGCCAGGGCGCTGCGCGCCGCCTCGTCCAGGTGTTCCACCAGCCGCGCCCAGCGCCAGCGGGCCAGGGACTCGGGATCGAGCTCCTCGGGCAGGCAGTGCAGCCGGCCCAGGGCTTCGTCCAGGGCCTCGGGGTCGGCGGCGAGTTCCGGCATCAGCACCGCCAGAGCCCCGCAGTCGGCCAGGGTCTGGAAGTAGACCTCCGGCCAGGGCTCGCCGAGCGCCTTCTCGGTCTCGGTCCAG
>NZ_CP071922.1:1229487-1241204 GCF_017584085.1 Halomonas sp. BM-2019 | reverse complement strand
CGGGACCACCTGGGCGGCCAGCCGCCAGGCCAGCGCCAGGTCCTCCTCCAGGGTCACCTCGGGGCTGGCATGCACCGCGAAGCCGGTGTAGCCGCGGCCGGCCTTGCGCTCGGTGCGCGCCAGGGCGTACTCCTCGTGGGTCTCGGGGTGCAGGAAAACGGGAAAGTCGCGCCCCACGGGCTTGAAGCCACGGCGCCGCATCGCCTCCGGGGTGGCCCCCACCACCACCCAGTCGTGATCGTAGACCGGCCACCCCAGGCGGGCATCGCGCACCGCGCCGCCCACACAGTAGACCTCGAGCCCCTCCACGACGGGATCCCGCGGCACGCCCATGGCTCAGGCCTCCACGCGGTCGGGGTGGCGAAGCTGCCACTCGGTGAAGCCGCCATCGAGGCTGTAGACCTCGCCGAGGCCCTGGCCGGCCAGCCAGGCGGCGGCCTGCTGGCTGGAGTGGCCGTGGTAGCAGACCACCACCACCGGGCGATCCGCCGGGGTCGAGTCGAGGAAGCCGGCGACGCTGTCGTTGTCGAGCCGACGGCTGCCGGGCAGGCGCCCCTGCCCGAAGCTCAGGGGGTCGCGGATATCCACCAGTGCCAGGTCGCGGCCCTCGTCGAGCCAGGCCTGCAGGGTCGGGATATCGAGGTGCTGGAAGCTCATGATGAAACCTCGTCGTCGGGGCATTGATCAGGGTAGCCGCCGGCGTCAGCGCCGGCGACTGGGCACCAAGGTCCGCACCCCGCTGGTGAGGTCCAGGGCGGTCAGGGCGCCCCCCCACACGCAGCCGGTGTCCAGGGCCTGGGCGTTGACGCGGCTCCCGGGGGTCTCCCCCTGCAGGGCCGCCCAGTGGCCGAACAGCAGCCGGGCGCTGTCGGCGCGCGGATAGCGGAACCAGGGCGCGAAGCCCGGCGGGGCACTCTCGAGGCCCTCCTTGGCGGTGAAGTCCAGGCGCCCCTCGGCGTCGATGAAGCGCATCCGGGTCAGCGCATTGACGATGGCGCGCAGCCGGTCGATGCCGTCGAGATCGTCCCGCCATCGGGCCGGGGCGTTGCCATACATCCGTTCGAGAAAGGCGCCGGCGCGCTCGCTGCCGAGCGCCGCCTGGACCTCGCCGGCCAGCGCCTCGGCCTGGTCCAGCGACCACTGGGGCAGCAGCCCGGCATGGGTCATCAGGGTCTCCTCGCCGAGCGTACCGCGCACCAGCAGGGGGCGCGACTGCAGCCAGTCCAGCAGCCGCTCGCGGTCGGGGGCGGCGAGGATGGCGTCCAGGGTGTCCTTGCGATTGAGTGCCGCCCCGCCGCGGGCCACCGCCAGCAGGTGCAGGTCGTGATTGCCCAGCACCACCCGGGCCGTCTCGCCCAGCGCCATCACCTCGCGCAGGCAGGCCAGCGACCCGGGACCGCGGTTGACCAGGTCGCCGGCCAGCCACAGGGTGTCCCGGCGCGGGTCGACGTCGAGGGTCTCGAGCAGCTCGACGAACTCGGCGTGACAGCCCTGGAGGTCGCCGATGGCATAGGTGGTCATGGGCTCTCCCGATCTCGAAGGACGACGGACATCGACAGACGGCCAATCAATGCACCTGGTTGGGGCCGGCCAGGCGGAAAGGCGCGATGGGCACCTCGAAGGGGCGCTGGGAGGCGGTGTCCACGCAGGTGTAGTCCCCCTCCATCACCCCCACCGGGCCATCGAGGATCGCCCGGCTGGTATAGCGGAAATGCTGGCCGGGACCGATCACCGGCTGCTGGCCCACCACCCCCTTGCCGCGCACCTCCTGCACCTTGCCGCTGCCCTGGGTGATCTTCCAGTGGCGGGCCATCAGCTGGATGCTGTAGCGCGAGGCGTTGTAGACCGTCACCGTGTAGCTGAAGACGTAGCGCGCCTCCTCCGGCGAGGACTCCTCCTCGCGAAACTCGGGCAGCACCTCGACCTGGATCTCGCCCCTCAGGGCCTCGGGAAGCCTCGACATCACGCCTCCTCCTCGCCGCCGGCCGCGGCCAGCCGGTTGGCGATGCGCACGAACTCCTCGACGCTCAGGGTCTGGGGGCGACGCGACGGATCGATGTCGAGTGCCGCCAGCCCCTCGGCGTCGATGCGCCCCTTGAGGTTGTTGCGCAGGGTCTTGCGGCGCTGGCCGAAGGCCTCGCGCACCAGGGTGAAGAGCAGCGCCTCGTCGTCGGCCGGGCAGGGCAGCTCGGCGTGGGGCGTCAGGCGCACGATGGCGGAGTCCACCTTGGGGCGCGGCACGAAGGCCTCCGGCGGCACCACGAAGAGCGACTCCACCCGGCAGCGGTACTGGGCCATCACCGAGAGGCGACCCCAGTCGGGGCCGCCCGGTTCGGCGGCCAGGCGCTCCACCACCTCCTTCTGCAGCATGAAGTGCATGTCGGCGATGGCGTCGCCGGCCTGGAGCAGGTGGGCGATCAGCGGCGTGGAGATGTTGTAGGGCAGGTTGCCCACCACCCGCAGCGGCTGCCCCTCGCCGCGCAGGGCGCGGAAGTCGAACTGGAGGGCGTCGCCCTCGTGGATCACGAAGCCGGGGTAGTTGAAGAACTGCACCCGCAGCCCGGGGATCAGGTCGCGGTCGAGCTCGATCACCTCGAGATGGCCATCGGCGGCCTCCAGCAGCGGCTCGGTGAGGGCGCCCTGGCCGGGGCCGATCTCCACCAGGCGCTCGCCGGGACGCGGCCCGATGGCGCGCACGATGCGCGAGATGATGCCGTGGTCGCGCAGGAAGTTCTGGCCGAAGCGCTTGCGAGCCCGGTGAGCCGGGGGGCGAGATGCCATTCAGGGGTGTCCTTCTATCGCTAGGATCTTGAATTCTTGCATGGAAACGGAGCTTTTCCGGCGACAGGCTTATGAGCGGCGCCCGGCCATCTCGGCGGCCAGGGCCACGGCCACCCGCAGGCTGCCGGGGTCGGCGCGGCCGCTGCCGGCCAGGTCCAGGGCGGTGCCATGATCCACCGAGGTGCGCACGAAGGGCAGCCCCAGGGTGATGTTGGCCGCGCGGCCGAAGCCGGCGTACTTGAGCACCGCCAGGCCCTGGTCATGGTACATGGCCAGCACCGCCTCGACGCCCTCCAGGTGCCTCGGGGTAAACAGGGTATCGGCAGGGAGCGGGCCGTCAAGCCGCAATCCCTCGGCGCGCAGCGCCGCCAGCGCCGGCTCGATCACCTCGAGCTCCTCGCGCCCCAGGTGGCCGCCCTCCCCGGCGTGGGGGTTGAGCCCGCACACCGCGATGCGCGGCGCGGCCAGACCAAACCAGCGGCGCAGGTCGGCATCGAGGATGCGCAGCACCCGTGTCAGGCCCGCGCCGGTGATGGCATCGGCCACCTCGCGCAGCGGCAGGTGGGTGGTGGCCAGCGCCACCCGCAGCGCCGGGGACCCCCGCCAGCCGGGCCGGGTGGCGTGCAGGGCGCAGTCGGTGGCGAGCATCATCACCACCTCCTCCACCCCGCAGGCGTCGCGCAGGTACTCAGTGTGCCCCCTGAACCCGGCCTGGCCGGCATCCAGGATCACCCCCTTGTGCAGCGGGGCAGTGACCATGCCCGCGGCCTGGCCGGCCCGGCAGGCGGCGATCGCCACATCCAGGGTCTCCAGCACGTAGGCGGCGTTGGCCGGTTCGAGCACCCCGGGGCGAGACGCCGCGCGCAGCGCCACCGGCCACACCGGCAGCCGCCCGGGCTCGGGATCGGGCACCGCCTGGCCGGGGGCGAGCTCGACCAGCGCCAGCTCGAGGCCCAACCGGGCGGCGCGCTCGGCCAGCAGCCCGGGATCGCCCACCGCCACCACCCTGGCAGCCCCCACCGGCTCGGCCGCCAGCCTCACGGCGAGCTCCGGCCCGATGCCGGCGGGCTCGCCGGTGGTCAGCGCCAGGAGCGGGGGCTCGGCCAGCGCCATCAGCGGTCGTCGAGCCGGTTGTCGACGAAGGCCTGGGAGCGGATCTCCTGCAGCCAGACGTCCAGCTCCTCGTTGGCCCGGCGCTGGAACAGCGCCTGCTGGGCCTGCTGGCGGCCGACGCCCTCCTGCTCCATGACACGCTCCACCTCCCGTTCGGAGAGGTTCACCCGGCTCCCCACCCGGCGCTGCTGCAGCTCGCGGATGACCAGCTCGCGTCGGATCTCCTCGCGCACGGTGGCCAGCGCCAGGCCGTCTGCCTCCAGGGCATCGGCGAACTGCTCCAGGGTCATGCCGTTGTTCTCGGCGATGGCCCGCAGCTGGCGATTGAGCTCGGTGTCGTCGATGGAGAGCCCGGCCTCCCGGGCCATCTGCAGCTGGATCTCCTCGAGGATCATCTGCTCGAGGAGCTGCTCACGCAGCATCCGCTCGGGGGGCAGGTCGATCTGCTGGGCGGTGAGCTGGCTGCGGGCCTGGGCCAGCCGCTCCTCCAGCTCGCTGTGCATGATGGCGCCCTGGTTGACCACCGCCACGATGCGGTCCAGGGCCTGGCGCTGGGTCGACTGGAACTCCTGGGCCTGGACGCTCAGCGCGCCCCCGCCGAGCCCCAGGGCCATGGCCAGGCCGGCGGCCAGCACGGCGGTGCGTCGACGGCTCACTGTGTGCTTCTGTTTCATCATTCCTCTCTGCTGGCGGCGTCCGGGTCAGAAGGCGGTGGCGCGATAGCCCGGGATAGCCTCCTCGAAGTAGCTGTCGGCCTCGCGGCCCACGCCGCCGAGGCCCTTGAACACGAAGCGCAGGAAGACCCCGCGGTCGGTGAAGTCGTCATCGATGCGCGCCGTGTCGTTGTCGTCGATCCACTCGCGCCAGACCAGCTGCAGACCATAGCAGCAGTCGTTCCACTGCACACCCGCCAGCTGCTCCAGGGCACGGTCGTTGGTGTTGTCGTAGAGGAAGCGACCGATCAGGTCGACGCGCCGGTTGGCCTTCCAGGCGAACGACAGGTCGTACTCCTCCCGGTTGAAGTCGCGGAAGTCATCGTCGCCCGGCTCGACCGAGGGATCGAAGCCTTGGAGCTCCCAACGGTAGCCGAGGTTCAATGCGTGGCCCGCCGGCGAGCGATACTGCAGGTCCACCGAGGCGCGCTCGGTCTGCTCGAGGTTGTCGTCGTAGAGCCACTGCCAGCGGGTGCGCCAGCGGTCGGTGATGCGCCAGTCGGCGCGGGTCACCAGCGGCGAGCGCTCCCGGGTGACCCGGTAGCGGTCCATGAAGTCGCGGGGCAGGGTATTCGGATCGCCGTCGATGTCGATGGTGCGATCCTCGAAGTAGTAGGCCTGGCCCACCCCCACGGAGACGCGCTCCCGGCCGCGCTCGTCCTCCAGCAGCCGCGATTCGACGCCCAGGGAGAGGCGGTTGAGGTCGCCGACCCGGTCGCGGCCCGAGAAGCGGTGGGGCGACCAGAGCTGGTTCCAGGAGAAGGCGCGCTCGCTGCTGTCGAAGTCGGGAAACTCCGACTGGTCCCGGGCCGGCACATAGGCGTAGTTGGCCCGGGGCTCCAGGGTCTGGCGGTAGCCGCGCCCGCCGAGCTCCAGCTCGCGCTCGAACACCAGCCCGCCGTCCACCGAGGCCACCGGCACCTCGCGGGTCAGGCTGGTGTCGCGGTCGGTGTCGCGCTCGCCGTAGTCCAGCTCGTAGGCGGTGGCCAGCCACTCCAGGCGCGGTTCCAGGTGCCCCCAGCTCTCGTCGAAGCGCCAGCCCACCGCCGGCGTCAGGTGCAGCCGCGAGCCGGTGGCCGACTCGCGCAGCGGCACCCGGTTCTCGTCCACGTCTCGCCAGAAGTAGGTGAAGTTCGAGCCCCACTGCTGGTAGAAGCCGCCGGGCTGGGACCAGCGGGCGTCGGCGGAGAGGCTGGGCAGCCGGTAGAAGGGCTTGTCACGGTCTCGCAGCGGGTCGTCGAGCTTCTGGAAGCCCTGAGCCCGGACGTCGAGCCGCCAGGTATCGCCGCGGTAGTCGAGCTGGGCCAGGCGAGGCATGGCGGAGGTGTTCTGCTCGGCGAAGTCGCTGCCGAAGTCGTCGAAGTAGCGTCCGTCGCTGGCCGCCCCGTAGCGCAGCTGATAGCGGGTGCGGGCGTCGAAGCGGCCGGCGTGGCGGTAGTCGACGTACCAGCGATCCTCGCCCTCGTAGCGGCGCGAGGCGGCATCGGGGTCGTCGCTGGAGCCGCCGTCATCGCTGCCGAGGAAGGCCCCCTCGATCTGGCCGGCGTCGCGGGGGAAGAGGTAGCGATATTCGCCGCCCAGCAGCAGGCCGCGATCGGTGATCCAGCGCGGGTTGAGGGTGGCGTCGTGGTTGGGCGCAATGTTCCAGTAGAAGGGCTGGGCGTAATCCACGGCGTTGCTGGAGACGCCCACCGCCGGCCACAGGAAGCCGGTATGGCGGCGATCGTCGATGGGGAAGCGCACCCAGGGCCAGTAGAAGACCGGCACGCGGCCCATCTCCAGGCGCGCATGTCGCGCGGTGCCGAAGCCGCTCTCGCGGTCGAGCACCACGTCACCGCTGACCAGCCGCCACAGGTCATCCCCCGGGTCGCAGGTGGTGAAGCTCGCTGAGGTGAGCCGGAACCGACCGTCCTCCAGGCGCTCCAGCTGCAGGGCGTCGCCGCGCAGATGGCGGTCATGGACCACGTAGTGGGCGCTGTCGATGCGGGCCGCCTGGGTGGTCAACGAGAGTTCGGCGGCCTCGCCGCGCACCAGCAGGTTCTGGTCGCGCAGCGCCAGCGGGCCCTCGGCATAGGCACGCTGGCGCTCCCCGGGCACCCGCACCGAGGGCGTCTCCAACTGGGTGGTATCGCGGCGCAGCAGGACCTCGCCGCGCAGGATGGTCTCGCCGTCCTCGCCGTAGCTGGCGCTGTCCGACTCGCTGGTGACCCGCCCCGGCGGCGGCTCGGCCAGGCGGTAGGCCGGCATCACGTAGACGCCGCGGCACAGCGCGTCGGCGGGGCGATCATCGCCCCAGGGGCGGAAGTCCAGCGACTCGGCCGGCAGGGAGGCGGGGGGGGCCGCAGCGAGTGGGGTACTGGCCAGTCCCAGGGTCGCCAGGCCAGCAAGAGCCGTCCATGAGAGTCGCTTGCCCATGTTCCTCGATGTCCTTGGCGGGGTGAATCGGTATTATACAGACCGCACCCGGCCTGTGCTGCCGGTGGCCGAGCAGCGCCCAGCATGCGGCGCCCCCCTGCGGCCGTCAACCGCCCCCACGGCGACATCCACCCCGACCAGGGAGCCACCCCCACCATGTCCGACGCCGCCACCCCGCGCCTCGCCCTGCTCAGGAGCTGGGCCGCCGAGTGCCACGGCCTGCCGAGCGCCGCGATCGACCTGCGCCTGGCCGCCGGCGACGCCAGCTTCCGCCGCTACTTTCGCCTGCGCCTGCCCGACGGCACCACCCGCATTCTGATGGACGCCCCCCCCGAACAGGAGGAGAGCCGTCCCTTCGTAGCCATCGCCCGGCGCTGGGCCGCCGCCGGCCTGCCGGTGCCGGCGCTTCACGGGGTCGACCTGGCCCGGGGGTTCCTGGAACTCGACGACCTGGGCGATACCCCGCTGCAGGCCCGCTTTCGCGGCGAGTCGGACGCCGCCACCCTGGCCTGGCACGAGCACGCCATCGCGCTGATCCATGCCCTGCAGAACCGCGCCGGCCCGGACGACCTGCCCGCCTTCGACGCCGAGCTGCTGGGCCGCGAGCTCGAGCTCTTCCCCGAGTGGTGCCTGGGCGAGTGGCTGGGCCTGGCGGCGCCCCCGGGGTGGCGCGGGCTGCGCCAGGCGCTGATCGACTCGGCCCTGGCCCAGCCGGTGGTCACGGTGCACCGCGACTATGACGCCATGAACCTGATGGTGCAGGATGAGTCCCTGCACCTGATCGACTTCCAGGACGCCGTGGCCGGCCCGCTGAGCTACGACCTGATCTCGCTGCTGCGCGGCCGCTACTGTCGCTTCGACGCCGAGCGCTTCGCCCAATGGGTAGAGGCCTTCCGCCAGCGCGCCCAGGCCGACGGCCGGCTGCCCTCCCGGGTGAATGCCGCCACCTTCCTGGCCCAGGCTCAGGCCATGGCCGCCCAGCGCTCGCTCAAGGTGCTGGGGATCTTCTGCCGGCTGACCCTGCGCGACGCCAGGTCGGGCTACCTGGCCCGCCTGCCCCACTTCCTGGCCCACCTGGAGGCGAGCCTGGCGGGGCTCGACGGGCACGCCGGCTTCCAGGCCTGGCTGGTCGACACCTTCCGCCCGGCCCTGACGGCGCGCCTGGAGGGCGAGGCATGAAGGCGATGATCCTGGCCGCGGGGCTCGGCAAGCGCATGCGCCCGCTCACCGACCGCTGCCCCAAGCCGCTGCTGCCGGTGGGCGGACGGCCGCTGATCGTCCACCAGCTGTCGCGGCTGCGGGCAGCAGGCATCACCGAGATCGTGATCAACGTCAGCTACCGGGCGGAGCAGATCATGGCGGCGCTGGGCGACGGCGGTGATTACGGGGTGCGCATCGCCTGGAGCCGCGAGGCGACCCCGCTGGAGACCGGCGGCGGCATCCGCCAGGCACTGCCGCTGCTGGGCGAAGCGCCCTTCCTGCTGGTCAACGGCGATGTCTGGTGCGACCTGGACCCGGCCGCGCTGCCCGCCCTGGGCGACGACCTGGCGTGGCTGGCGCTGGTGGACAACCCGGTGCACCACACCAAAGGTGACTTCCACCTGGACCCCGCCGGCCGCGTCCACGCCGAGGGCGAGCCGCGCCTCACCTTCGCCGGCCTCAGCCTGCTCGACCCGGCGCTGGTGGCCGCCGAGCCCCCCGGCGCCTTCGCCCTGGCGCCGCTGCTGCGCCGCGCCATGCAGGAGGGTCGCGTGGCCGGCCACCACCATCGCGGCGAGTGGGTCGACGTCGGCACCCCCGAGCGGCTGGCCGAGCTCGACCGACGCCTGCGGGGCTGAGCCGAAGCCTCCTCCCCCCTCTACGGCCTGTCCCCGGCGCCTCTCACTATGGGCAGCTGTGACACCCCTGTATGCTGGCCCACTTGACCCGACGATCAACAAAGGAACCCTTGTCATGAAAGCCAACGTGAAATGGACCGATGGGCGTCAATTCGTTGCCGAGAGCGGCAGCGGCCACAGCGTGGTGATCGACGGCCCACCCGACCACGGCGGCCGCAACACCGGCCCGCGCCCCATGGAGATGCTGCTGATGGGCCTCGGCGCCTGCACCTCCTTCGACGTGCTGGAGATCCTCGAGAAGTCCCGCGCCCCGGTAAGCGACTGCGTGGCGAGCCTCGAGGCGGAGCGCGCCGACAGCGTGCCCAGCGTCTTCACCCGTATCCACGTGCACTTCACGGTGAGCGGCAAGGGGTTGAAGGAGAAACAGGTGGCACGCGCGGTGGAGCTCTCCGCCGAGAAGTACTGCAGCGCCTCCATCATGCTGGTGAAGGGCGGCGTCGAGGTGACGCACTCCTTTACCATCGTGGAGGAGTAGCGCCGAGCGCCGAGCGCCGAGCGCCGAGCGCCGAGCGCCGAGCGCCGAGCGCCGAGCGCCGAGCGCCGAGCAGGATGATGACTACACCGCTACCTGTATCAACAAAGAGCGTCGGTCCCACGAGGCGCTCTCTCATTACAGCAACACAGGCCGCCCGTTGATGTGCGGCTGGGCGCTAGGCGCTTGAAGCTAGGCGCTACAGGCGATAGACGCTGGTGGTCATGACCTTGGACATCAGCGACATGCCGAACTTGACCGGGGCGGGGAAGCGGGCGCCGCCCGCCTCCAGGGCCAACTGGGCGTGGTGGGCCTCGTCGATGGCCATCTGGCGCAGCACCGCCCGGGAGCGCTGGTCGCCCGCAGGCAGCCTAACCAGGTGATCCTCGAGATGGCGGCCCACCTGCTCCTCGGTGGCGGCCACGAAGCCCAGACTCACGCGGTCGCCCACGGCGCCGGCCACGGCGCCGATGCCGAAGGAGGCGGCGTAGAACAGCGGATTGAGCAGGCTAGGCCGATCGTGGAGCTCCTGCAGGCGCTCGTCGCACCAGGCCAGGTGGTCGATCTCCTCCTGGGCCGCCGCCTCCATCTGGCCGCGCACCTCGGAGAGCTTGGCGGTCAGCCCCTGGCCCTGGTAGAGCGCCTGGGCGCACACCTCGCCGGTGTGGTTGATGCGCATCAGCCCGGCCGCGTGGCGACGCTCCTCCTCGTCCATCGGCTCGTCGCGCACCTCGGGGGTGGCCGGGGACGGTCGCGACGCCCGGGCGGCATGGGGCACCAGGGTGCGCAGCACGGTATCGAACTGGTGGATCAGGTTGTCGGTACGGGAGAGCTTGCGGTTCATGACGACCTCGTCGCGCCTCGGCTCGGGATGGGCCCCCATTGTAGCCGAGCGGTCCCGACTCCAGAAGCGCGGCCCCCAACGACCGACGCCACCTGTCGGCGGCGTCGTAGGGAACTGCACCCGATGCGTCGAGCGCTTGGGCTCGCGCGGTGACCCGCAGGGCGCCGGCTAGCCAGCCGGCCAAGTGAAGCGTCGACCGCCCATCAGGTGCATATGAATATGGTAGACCGTCTGGCCGCCGTCGTCATTGCAGTTCATCACCACCCGGTAGCCATCCTCGGCAAGGTCGCGCTCCTTCGCCAGCCGGGCGGCGACCAGTGGCAGGCGCCCCATCAGGGCCTGGTCGCCCGCCTCGAGGTCGTTGAGGGTGGCGATATGGCGCTTGGGGATCACCAGCAGGTGGGTGGGCGCCTGGGGGGCGGTATCCTCGAAGGCCAGCACCTCGTCGTCCTCGTAGACGATCCCGGCGGGCAGCTCGCGGTTGATGATGCGGCAGAACAGGCAGGCCATGGCGTCTCTCCTCTATGGTGGCCGAGCGGTGGGGCTCAGCGGAAGCGGCGCTGGGTCAGCAGGTGGCGCACCAGCGGGGCCAGTATCAGCTCCATGGCCAGCGACATCCGCGAGCCGGGCACCACCAGGGTGTGGGGGCGACTCATGAAGGAGTCCTGGATCATCGCCAGCAGGTAGGGGAAATCCACCGTGGCCGGGTCGCGAAAGCGGATCACCACGAAGGACTCGGCGTCATTGGGGATATCCTGCACCTCGAAGGGGTTGGAGGTATCCACCGTGGGCACCCGCTGGAAGTTGATATGGGTGCGCGAGAACTGCGGCTGGATATAGCGCACATAGTCGTCCATCCGCCCCAGAATGGTGTCGATCACCGCCTCCTGGGCGTGTCCGCGCAACTTGGTGTCGCGGACGATCTTCTGGATCCACTCCAGGTTCATGGTCGGCGCCACGCCCACCAGCAGGTCCACGTGACGGGCGATATCGTGCTCGGGCGTGACCAGGCCGCCGTGGAGCCCCTCGTAGAAGAGCAGATCGGTGCCGCAGGGCAGTGGCTGCCACTCGGTGAAGGTGCCGACCCGGTAGCCGGCCTCGATCATCTGCTTGTCCTCGGCGTGGATATAATGGCGAAAGGTGCCACTGCCCTGCTCGCCGTACTCCTGGAACAGCGCCTCGAGCTCATCGAGCAGGTTGGCCTCCACCGCGAAGTGAGAGAGTTCGTCCTTGCGCTCGGGCTCCTCGCGGAAGATCCGCGCCAGCTCCTCCCGGGTGTAGCGGTGGAAGGCGTCGCCGTCGACGACTGCGGCATGCACGTCCTCGCGGATGAACATGCGCTCGAAGGTGCGCTTGACCGTGGTGGTGCCGGCACCGGAGGAACCGGTCACGGCGATGATCGGGTATTCGCGGGACATCAGCCCCCCCCCGCCCCGGCGATGGCCGTGCGCACGGCCTCGGGGAACGCCACCGGCCGCGCG
>NZ_CP071922.1:1224959-1229387 GCF_017584085.1 Halomonas sp. BM-2019 | reverse complement strand
CCACCGATAATGGCCAGCGGTGTATAGAGTGCTAAACCAAGAATCATATAGCCGATTTGACTGACGATATGGAATGACAGAATCCGTCGGAACTCGAACTGCGCTGCAGCGCCGAGTACACCGGTCAACATGGTCAGTGCCGCCATCCACAATAACAGCTCATGGGTGAAGTCGACATTCTGGTTGAAAATTAGTGTGAACACCCGGAATAGCGCATAGACACCGACTTTGGTGAGCAAGCCGGCAAACAGCGCTGAAACCGCCACAGGACCAGTATGGTAGGACGCCGGTAGCCAGAAGAACAGCGGAAACGCAGCGGCTTTAATACCAAAGGCAATCAAGAACATCACGGCGATGACGTCGACCATGCCGGTATGTTCTGCGGCGCCGAGTTTCACGGCAATATCGGCCATATTCAAGGTGCCGGTAATGCCGTAAAGCAAGCCGATGGCACTGAGGAAAATCGCTGACGAAAGCAAGTTGAGAGTGACGTATTTTACCGCACCTTCCATTTGCGCGCGCTCACCGCCGAGGATTAGAAGCGCAAAGGAAGCGATGAGCATCACTTCAAACCAGACGTACAGGTTAAAAATATCGCCGGTCAAGAACGAACCCGCAACACCGGCTAGAAGCAGGTGCATCAGCGGGTAGTAGCCGAAACGTTCATGACTGGGTGAAGCGGACGACAGCGAGAAAATGGCGATTGCCACCGCCATCATACCGGTCAGAACCACCATAATGGCACTAAGCATATCCGCAACTAGGGTAATCCCAAAAGGCGCGACCCAGTTACCCATGTACATGACGACGTGACCTTGATCGATCACACTGACGAGCAGCCAGATGCTCACAGCGAGCAGTGCAAGGCTACCAACCAGTGACAAGACACGTTGGATCACGTTGTAGCGCCATAACATGACGCACAAGGTTCCGGTCATTAAAGGAATAATTATTGGCAGAGCGACTTCTAAACTCACGTGTCAGTATCCTTCATCTGATCCAAGTTGTCGGTACGCAGGATGTTGTATGCACGGTGAATCAATACAACAGCAAATGCGAGTACCCCGAACGCGATAACAATCGCTGTCAGAATTAATGCTTGCGGGAGTGGATCCGCAATCACACCTTCGGGCAAGACAGAACCTTCCGGTATCAGTGGCGGACCGCCGCGAGTCATCCCTGCGGAGGTGAAGATAAGTAAGTTTGCTGCGTTCGAAATTAACATGAGGCCGATCACCAGTTTGACGATACTGCGTCGAAGCATCATGTAAATAGCCGCTGCGTATAAGAGGCCAACAACAATGGCCATGATGGGTTCCATTTTTGCCTCCTGTTAGTGTTCTTCTGCTTCGGTGAGTGCGATCAGCATCAGCATGACGGAGCCGAACACCGCAAAATAAACGCCAATATCAAAAATAAGCGGCGTCGAGAGCTTAATTTCTGTGCCGCCCGGTAGCATGACCGGCCACCACTGTGCCGTGAGCAATGGCTGCCCGTTGAAAAGCGCCGGAAAGACAGAAATCATGCCGAAAAATAGACCAATGCCAATTAAGTTGCGCGGATCAACGCGCATCAAGTCACGCGTTACGGCAGCACCGAAAGTAAAGAGATAAAGGGCGAACGCACCGGAAGCGACAAGCCCAGCGATAAAGCCGCCGCCGGGTTCGTTATGCCCACGCAGTAATAAGAAAACTGAAAATAGGAGCTGCAAGGGCACGAGGAAACGTGCTGCAGCATGTAAGATCAGCGTGCCTGGTTTCATCATGACGGTTTGTCCTCCTTGCGCTGATTGTCGTCGTCTGAGCTTTCGCCAGTGTTTTCGACCTGATCATCATCATGCCCATCGGTGGCATTCGGACTCAGATCTGGGTTCGACTGGGCGTCGCTTGCTGCGGCGATTTTCTTACCGTTGTTCTCTGCAACATCACCCGGTGCCAGAATTTCTTCTTTTTCCAGCATGGCAAGGTGGATCTCATCGAGTGAGTGAACGATGTCCTTCTCCGGAATCTTCTTCGGCGGCAAAATTAAGGTGCCAGCGAAGTGGTTTGCGCCCGGTGCGGTCTGCGGATTGAATTTAATCATGGCGTACACACCCATGGCAGCAAGTGCCAAGACGAAGATCTCGCCTAAGGTGTCGAGTGCGCGATAATCAACCAAGATCACGTTGACGATGTTACGACCATGAGCCAGCGGATAGCTATTCTCAATCATGTAACCTGAGATGGGCTCAAACAATTGCACATCGATGGTAATCATAATTAGCAAAGTCATTAACACACCAACCGTCAGAGCGACTGCAGCGTCTCGAATACGTTCACGCGTGGTCGAGATGTTCGAGAAGCTCGGCAAGCGGAACAGCACGAGTACGAGTAAGATAACGGTGAGCGTTTCGACCAAGATTTGAGTAATGCCGAGATCGGGTGCGCTGAATAAAATAAACACCAAGGCGATGGTGTAGCCAACGCCACCCATGGCGGCAACAGCACCAAGCCGCGAGTGAGTGACACTGGCGGTAATTGCAGCGGCGACTAACACGCCCAAAACGAGTAACTCATGGAAGTAGAAGGAAACATCAAAATTCCAATGCACTTGGTAGCGAGCGAGTAGGGTGTAGCCCGTTAACCCGACGAAAACGAGGACGATGGTGCGAAGATAGTTACGCATTGACCCGTTCTGTAGCAGCCGTGTTTGCCACTCGGCAACCCAAACGATTGCGTCCATAAAGAGGAAATAACCCCGCTCTGGGCCGCGCGCGATGATGGGGTCTAAAATACGCAAGCGATTGCGTACGCCATCCCACATTTTAAATAGAATGACACCGGCAACCAGACTAACCGCTGAGAGTAGCAGCGGTAAGTTTAGACCATGCCAGAGTGCTAAATAGCCGTCAACGACAGTGCCTGCAACCGCATTCGTGGCGGGCTGAGTAATCCAGTACCCGGCTAGGCCCGGCAACAGGCCAGCAACAAGCGAGAGAACCACCAAGACAATCGGACCAGCAAGCATGGCGAGCGGCGGCTCATGAATCTTCTCAGCTGCTTTCGGTGCTTTAAATGCGCCAAAGAAAGGGCGTAAAGCGATAACCGATGCGACGGTAACGATGAAAATTGAGCCGACAATCACAAGTGCATAAATGAACCAAGCAAAAGCACCGTCAATCATAGCCTCGAGCAAGAGCTCTTTGGCGACAAAGCCAAACAGCGGCGGAATTCCCGCCAAGGACAGCGCAGCAACCCCCGTCAGCACAGCCGTTACGGGTAGATACTTGCGTAAGCCGCCGAGCTCTGTAACTTCGCGGCTGCCTGCTTCATGGTCAACAATGCCCGCGAGCATAAACAGTGCGCCCTTGTAGAGCGAATGGGCAAGCAAATAAGCAGCAAAACCGAGCATTGCCAATTCAGTACCAATGCCGAGCAGCAGGGTCAGGGTTCCGAGCGCCATCACGGTGGAATAGGCCAAGAGCTTTTTCAGATCCGTGCTTCTCAGTGCCATAAATGCACCGGTAAATAAGGTAAACGCGCCAACCGTACTGAGAATGATGGTCCACAATTCGGTGCCACCAATTTGCGGTTGTAAACGGGCGAGTAAATAGATGCCCGCTTTAACCATGGTTGCTGAGTGTAAGTATGCACTAACCGGCGTCGGCGCAGCCATCGCGTTTGGCAACCAGAAATGAAACGGAAACTGTGCTGATTTGGTAAATGCACCGAGTAATAAACAAATGAGCATGCCGGTATAGAGCGCATGCGACGTCACGCTGTTGCTACTATTGAGAATCTCTTGAATCGAATAAGAGCCACCGGCAATGGCAAGCATGACGATACCGGCCAGTAAGGCAAGACCACCAGCGACAGTGACAATGAGGCCTTGCAAGGCAGCCTTGCGTGCACTTTCTTGATGATGATTAAAGCCAATCAACAAGTAAGAGGTGATACTGGTGAGTTCCCAGAATACGAAGAGGGTTATGAGGTTGTCAGCAAGAACTAAGCCTAGCATCGAGCCCATGAACGAGAGGAGTACCACTAAAAATCGGTTCTGATCCTCATGCCCTTTGAGGTAGGCTCCAGCATACAGAACAATAAAAGTACCAATCCCACAAATCAGCAGCGCAAACATGAGCGACAGGCCATCGAGCACCATAGTGAACGAAATGTCGAGGCCAGGAATCCAAGCAAACTCATGAATGAGCACTTCACCGGCAGCGATCATCGGGATATGACCGGCGAACCAAATGGTAAGTGCGGCCGGGACAATGGCCATTAAGTAAGCGGTTCGATGCTGATGTTGCACGAATAACCACGGGGTTACGAGTGCTGCAAGATAAATCACCAGAACGGCTAATTGCATGCGTTTTCCTCTTTCAGCAAACCCTAAAATCAATAAGTTACCGAAATTCTCGGCGCGTCGAACGGGTTAATCTAGCATAAA
>NZ_CP071922.1:1208222-1224859 GCF_017584085.1 Halomonas sp. BM-2019 | reverse complement strand
CGTGCGCACGGCCTCGGGGATCGCCACCGGCCGCGCGCTGGCCGGGTCGACGAGCAGCATGTTGAGCCGGGCCGTGGCCACGGGGCGGCCGCCCTCGGCGTGGCAGACGCGATGGTAGACGGTGATCACCCGTCCGGCGAGGGGCGACATGGCGGTCTCCACCACCAGGGCGTCGGGCCAGCGCGCCTCGGACTGGTACTGGACGGCGAGGTCCGCCACCACGCTCGGGTAGCCGCCCAGGTCCCACTCGGTGAGTCCCAGGGCGCCGAAGGCCTGGATGCGCGCCTCGTGGAGCAGCGACACCAGGGTGTCATGGCCCAGGTGGCGACCGTAGTTCATGTCGGTGACGCGCACCGTCAGCGGGTGACGATGCACGATGGCGGCTTCGGGAAAGTCGAGCCTGACGCGCTCCATACCTGCCTCCTTAAACACCCTCCCGGGCGATGGCCCGGTAGGCGATATCGCGCCGGCACAGCATGCCCTCCCAGCGGATGGCCTCGACGCCGCGGTAGGCCTGCTCGGCGGCGGCCGAGACCCCCTCGCCCAGGGCGGTGACGCAGAGCACCCGCCCGCCGGCAGTGACCAGCCGACCGCCCTGCTCCACCGTGCCGGCGTGGAACACCTTGCAGCCGGTGGCCTCGGCGGCCTCGATGCCCTCGATGGGGTCATTCTTGCGGTAGCTGCCGGGATAGCCGCCGGCGGCCAGCACCACCCCCACCGCGGCACGCGGATCCCAGTCGCACGCCTTGCCGGCAAGCTGGCCGGTGGCGCCGGCCAGGCAGAGCTCGGCGAGGTCGGACGCGAGGCGCAGCATGATCGGCTGGGTCTCGGGATCACCGAAGCGGCAGTTGTACTCGATCACCTTGGGGTTGCCCGCCGCGTCGATCATCAGTCCCGCGTAGAGGAAGCCGGTGTAGGGGTGCCCCTCGGCCGCCATGCCACGCACCGTGGGCAGGATCACCCGTTCCATGATCCGCGCATGCACCTCGTCAGTGACCACCGGGGCCGGGGAGTAGGCGCCCATGCCACCGGTGTTGGGGCCGGTGTCGCCCTCCCCTACCCGCTTGTGGTCCTGGCTGGTGGCCATGGGCAACACCGTCTCGCCGTCCACCATGACGATGAAGCTCGCCTCCTCGCCGTCTAGGAACTCCTCGATCACCACCCGGGCGCCGGCGTCGCCGAAGGCGTTGGCCTCGAGCATGTCGCGCACCGCGGCCTCGGCCTCCGACCGGGTCATGGCCACGATCACGCCCTTGCCGGCGGCCAGGCCATCGGCCTTGATCACGATGGGGGCGCCCTGCTCGGCGAGATACTCAAGCGCCGGCGCCACCTCGGTGAAGGTGCGGTAGTCGGCGGTGGGGATGGCATGGCGCGCCAGGAAGTCCTTGGTGAAGGACTTGGAGCCCTCGAGCTGGGCAGCCCCGGCGCTGGGGCCGAAGATCGCCAGGCCCGCCTCGCGGAAACGGTCCACCACCCCGGCCACCAGCGGCGCCTCGGGACCGACGATGGTCAGGTCGATGCCCTCGTCGCAGGCGAAGGCCACCAGGCCGTCGAGGTCATCCACCGCGATGTCGACGTTGGCCAGTCCGGCCTCCCGGGCGGTTCCGGCATTGCCGGGCGCCACACAGACCTGGGACACCAGGGGCGACTGAGCGACCTTCCAGGCCAGGGCATGTTCGCGGCCACCGCCGCCGATGATCAGCACCTTCATCCGTTCCACCTTCCTTCTGCGAACCGAAAGCTCGACGAGCCGAGACGGCATTATGTCAGAAAGCCGGGGACCGCGCCCGGCCCTCAGGGTTTCTCGTCATCGTCCTTGCCGCCGTTGCCGCCGTTGCCACCGTTGCCGGGGACCTGACCAATGGTCTGCTGCCAGAAGCGCATGTTTTCCTCAGCCAACTCGCGCATCAACTCCATGGGCGAGTGGCGCATGGCCTGCTGCCACTGGTCCTGCATGCGCTGCTGCTGCTCCATCATCAGCCGGGTGCCCTGCTCCAGGTAGCGGGCCAGGGGCAGCGGCTGGGCCATGTCGTAGACGCGGATGAACTGGGCCAGCAGGTCGTTGGAGAACACCTCGGCGTCACCGTCGGCCTGCTCCTGCTCGATGATGATCGACAGCAGGATGGTACGGGTCAGGTCCTCACCGCTCTTGGCGTCCTCGACGCGGAAGGGTACGTCGTCCAGCACCAGCTGGCGCAGATCTTCGAGGGTCACATAGTGGCTCTGTTCGGTATCATAGAGTCTGCGGTTGGCATACTTGCGAATCACGCGCACGGCGCTGCTCCTCGGTCGATGTCGGGGGCGGTTGCCCCTGTACGGCTATTGTGCACCGCGACACCCACCATGCAAGGCATACCGCCAACGCGAGGCACCGATGAACCTGATTCTGCTCTCCCCGGAGGAGATCGAGAACAACCGGCTGGCCCGGGTGAGCGACCCGCGCCGCCTTCGCCACCTGCGCGAGGTGCACCGCGCACGGCCCGGCGACCGGCTTACCCTGGGCCTCCTGGGAGGGGGCATCGGCCAGGGCGAACTGATCGGCCTCGACGCCGAAGCGGCCACCTTCGCCCTGGAGCCCCTGGACCAGCCCCCCCCACCGGCCCTGCCGGTGCATCTGGCACTGGCCCTGCCGCGCCCTCGCATGCTGGCGCGCACCCTGGAACATGCCACCGCCCTGGGAGCGAAGGCGATCACCCTGCTGCACACTCGCCGGGTGGAGAAGAGCTACTGGATGTCGCCGGAGTTGGACGCCGCGAAAATTCACCAGCATCTCGTGCTGGGGCTGGAACAGGCCCGGGACACCGTGCTGCCGGAGGTGACCCTGGCCAGGGGGTTCCGCCCCTTCGTGGAGGACGTGCTGCCCGGCCTGCTCGAAACTCGCCGCGGCCTGCTGGCCCACCCGGGAATGGCCAACGCCTGCCCGCGGGACATCGAGGCCCCCACCCTGCTGCTGGTGGGGCCGGAGGGGGGCTTCATTCCCTGGGAGGTCGAGAAACTGCTCGAGGCGGGCTGCGAGGGCATTCACCTGGGGCCGCGCATCCTGCGCGTGGAGACCGCCGTCACCGCACTGCTGGCCCGGCTCTTCTAGCCCTCGCCGACCACGGGCGGCGCCAGGCCGGGTGGCTCCCGAGACGGCCTAGCCCTCATGCCCCTCGCCCATCGCGTCCGGCTCATGCTCCCGCAGCGGCGAGTTCTCGTCGCACTCGGGCGACTGCAGGAAGGTATCGCGCACGTCAAGCAGGCCCAGGTGGCTGATGGTGCGCCGGCCCAGCAACAGCGGATAGAGCATCTCGCCACGATCGCGCAGGCTGAACTGCTCCTCGTAGACGGTGTCGCCCATGCAGATCCTCATCAAGACCACGGGACGCTCGTCACGCCCGCCGGCCCCTCGGACCCTCAGGTCGCGGTAGACCGGCAGCTCGAGGGTCTCCGAGAAGACCTCGCCGCTGGCGCTGTCCTCGAGCTTGAGCCGAAAGCTCACCCACTCCTCACCGTCGCGCTCTAAGCTCTCGATCTCCCGGGCGTCCAGCGAGGAGGTGAGCGCACCGCTGTCCAGCTTGGCCTTCACCGCCACGCCCCAGGGCTCGATGGTGGCGCGCTCCACCCAGCCGAACACCGCGTCGCTGTCCGCGGCCATGGCCGGTGAGGCAAGGCTCACCAGCAGGCCCATCATCGCCGCCGGCAGCCGCCAGCCAGAGATGGTCGATCGCATGAATACCCCTCCTTCGTGTATAGCCCCTGTCGGGAGTTGCTTGACGATAGCGCTTCACTCCTCAAGGCTGAAGAGCATGGCGGCATCCATTTCTCCGTGAACTCACCACCCGACACTGGCGCCACCGCCAGGCGAGGAGGTCAACCCATGAAATATCAAGGTGTTGCAAGAGCGTCACTCACCACTAGTGCCGCATTACTGGCGGCCAGCCTGACCGCACATGCCCAGGCCGAGTCCGAACCTCAGGGACTCTATTCAGTCATGTCGATCCTCGATGCCGAGGTTCACTTCGAGGCAGCACCGGACAGCGAGGCCGGTGAAGTGACCGACATCCTGCTCGGCGACGACCGCCAGGTACACGCCCTGGTGGTCCGTCCCCACAACAGCCTGGGCATCGGCGATGACGCGGTGGTGATCAGCAACGAGGGCTATCGGCTGCTCTCCTACGAGGACGACGAGGGCAGGATCACCCACGACGTGGTCGTCGAGATCCACGAAGATGCCTTCGAAGAGCTGCCGCGCTACGACCAGGCGTGGTGGGAGCTGGCCCGGGAGCGGGCACGCGAGGCCTGGGAAACCACCCGGGAAGACGTCGAGCGCGTCGGCCAGGCGATCGGCGATGCCCTCGACGCCAACTGAAGCCCCGTCAACGCTGCAGTCGCTCGAGCAGGCGCAGGGTGGCGAAGCCATCCGGGGTCACGCCGATCGACTGCTGGTAGGCGCGCAGGCCGCGGCGGGTGTTGGGCCCCATGATGCCGTCCGGGCTGCCGACATCGAAGCCGCGGGCATTGAGCGCCTGCTGCATCTCGCGCACCTGGCGGCGCATCAACGGCTGCTCATCACGAGGCCAGCTCTGGGCGATGCCGTCGCGTCCGGCGATCCGATCGGCCAGGGTGCCCACTGCCAGGGCATAGCTGGTGGCATTGTTGTAGCGCAGGATGGCCCGGTAGTTGGGGCCCACCAGGAAGGCCGGCCCGCTCGCCCCGGCCGGCACGAGCACCGAGGCCGTGTCGAAATCGGGCAGCGCCCCGCCGCCGACCGGGCGCACCCCCTGCTCGGTCCACTCGCGGGCCGAGCGCCGGGTGGAGAGCTCCGTCTGGGCATGGTCGAAGCCCGCCGGTAGCGTCACCTCCACCCCCCAGGGCTGCCCCGGCTGCCAGCCGGCCCGGGCCAGATAGTTGGCGGTGGAGGCCATGACATCGGGAATGCTGCCCCAGATGTCGCGGCGGCCGTCGCCGTCGCCGTCCACGGCGTAGGCCTCGAAGCTGGAGGGGATGAACTGGGTATGGCCCATGGCCCCCGCCCAGGAACCGATCATGCGCTCCGGGGCGATATCCCCGGCGTCGATGATGCGCAGGGCCGCCAGCAGCTCGCCCCGGGCGAAGTCGCGGCGGCGCCCATCGAAGGCCAGCGTCGCCAGCGCCTCCAGGGTGGAGAAGTCGCCGAAGTTGCCCCCGTAGTTGCTCTCGATCCCCCAGATCGCCACGATCACCTCGGCGGGCACGCCGTAGCGCTGCTCCATGCGCCGCGCGGTGTCGCGGTGCTCGGCCAGCTTGGCCCGCCCCTGCGAGACCCGCTGGGCGGAGACCGCGCTGTCCAGGTATTGCCAGATGGGGCGCACGAACTCCGGCTGGGAACGGTCGAGCTCGATCACCCGCGGCCGAAACCGCACGCCGTCCAGGGCGCGGGCCAGGGTCCGCTCCGAGATTCCCTCGCCGCGGGCCTCGCGGCGGAACCTGGCCAGCCAGGCGTCGAAATCGGCGGGCGGGGCCGGCTCGGCCTCGGCGCCCCGTGCAGCGGCCTCGGCCGACGCCGACTCCGAGGTCGCCTCCTTTCTCGGCTCGTCGGCCGCACTGGCTTCCCGGGCGGGACCGCTCTGGCAGCCGGCCAGCAGGCCGAGCACCAGGCTCAGGCCAAGCATCCGTTTCATATCGCTTCCGCTCTCCATGGTCAGGCAGTGGGCCGATCATCGCGCAGATCGGCCGGCACCACCAGCCCCGCCCAGGAAGGCGAGGATCACCGCGCTGTAGTAGAGGAAGGCCGGGATGGCCACCAGCTGCCAGGCGAGCGGCGCCCACCAGGCCAGGGCGGCGTTGGCCAGGAAGGAAATCAGGCCCGCCAGCCCCAGGGCCAGTCGAGGAAGGGCAGCGAGGGTCATGGCATCTCCTTGTCCGGTTCCCGACGACCGGCGCATCGGCCGGCCCATCACGGCAGAGGCCGCCCGAAGGCGGCCTCTGCTGGCATCGACCTGGCACCTCAGGTGGAGTCGCTCTCCTTCGGCTCGCGCCGGGCGTTGGCCTCGGTCTCGCAGCCACTCTTCAGCTCGTGGGTGAGGGGGTCATAGTTGGGGCGCAGCTCGTCCTTGACCGTGCCGCTCCACAGCTTGGAGCCGACGAAGTAGCCGGCCCGGCCGATCACATGGGCGGCCACCGGGGCGGTCATCAGGATAAACACGATGATGGCGAAGGCCCGCGCCGACACCCCGACCTCGGCGAAGTGCACCGCCACCGCCAGCATGATCAGGATCACCCCGAGGGCCGCCGCCTTGGTGGTGGCATGCATGCGGGTGAGCAGGTCGGGCAGGCGCAGGATGCCCAGCGAGGCCAGCAGCATCAGCAGGCCGCCAGCGATGATGAAGGTTCCCTTGACGAAGTCAATCATCGCGCGGTCCTCCACGCTCCAGGAAGCGGGCGAACCCGATGGCGGCCAGAAACCCCATCAGGGCGATGACGATGGCGGCATCGATGAAGCTCGAGACGTCGGACTTGATGGCGTAGAGCCCCACCAGGCCCACCACGATGCTGGCGAAGAGTTCCAGGGCCACCACCCGGTCGGGCAGGCTGGGGCCGCGCACCACTCGCACGAAGGCGAGGATCAGCGCCAGGCTCATGATGACCTGGCTGATCAGGATCACGATCTCCATGTCGGCACCTCGCGGCCAGGCTCAGCGAAACAGTTCCAGGGCACGGTATTCCATTTCCTTGAGGTTGCGGCGCAGCTCCTCCTCATCGTCGAGGAACATGGCGTGGATGAAGAGCACCTTGCGGTCGTCGGAGACGTCCAGGCTCAGGGTGCCGGGGGTCAGCGAGATCAGGTTGGCCACCATGGTGATCTCCAGTTCGGTGCGCGCCTCCAGCGGCAGGGCGATCACCCCGGGCTTCATGTGCCAGGGCGGCGTCAGGATATCGAAGGCCACCTTGAGGTTGGCCATCAACAGCTCCCGGATGAAGAAGCCGATGAAGCGCAGGATCCGCGGGATGCGCGCCGGGTAGCCCTTCAGGGACTCCACCTGGGGCTCGATCAGCACCAGGGTGATGTAGCCGAACACCAGGCCCACCACCAGGTTGAGGCCGGTGAAGTCGCCGCTGAGGATGACCCAGGCCAGCGCCAGCAGCAGGTTCCAGATGGCTCCGGTCATGGGCTCACCTCCTCGGTTGGCGGCGCCTCGATAAGGGCCTCGGTGACGTCGACATTGGCGCCCAGTACGGCGTCGATATAGCCCTGCGGGTTCATCAGTTGAACGCCGATGGTGTTCATCATCCCCATCAGCGGTTCGGCGAAGACCCCGATCAGCAGCGAGGCGATGGCCAGGGCCCCTACCGGCAGGGTCATCAGCCACAGGCTCGGCTTGACCATCCGGCCGTCGTCGCCCACAACGGTCTCCCGCTCGGGCACCAGGTTGTCCTCGGGCAGCGCCTTCCAGAACACCTCGTTCCAGATCTTGACCATGGAGTAGAGGGTCATCAGGCCCACCGCCAGGGCGACACCCGTCACCACATAGGCCTCCGCCTCGATACCGGCCCGCACGATCACGAACTTGGCGAAGAAGCCCGACAGCGGCGGGATGCCCGCCAGCGAGAAGGCGGAGAGGAAGAAGGCCGCGGCGAGCCAGGGGCGCTCCTTGTAGAGCCCCCCCATCTTCTTCAGCTGGTAGGTGCCCTGCAGGCGCCGGGTGATGCCGCTGATCAGGAAGAGGTTGGTCTTGACCACGATGTTGTGCATCACCGCGAAGATGCCGCCGGCGATGGCCAGGGGCGTGTAGAGCGCCAGCCCCAGGATCATGTAGCCGATCTGGCTGACGATATGGAACGACAGGATGCGCCGGAACTCGTACTGGGCCGCCGCGCCCAGCACCCCGGTGACCATGGTCAGGGCCGCGCCCCAGAGCAGCAGGTCCTGGGTGTAGTCCAGGGTATCGTCGAACATCAGGGTGAAGACCCGGAACAGCGAATAGACCCCCACCTTGGTGAGCAGGCCGGCGAACAGCGCCGACACCGCCACCGGCGGCGTGTGGTAGGAGGCCGGCAGCCAGAAGAACAGCGGGAAGGCCGCCGCCTTGATGCCGAAGGCCACCATGAACATCACCGCCAGCACCTCCACCATGCCCTGGTGCTCCGCCTCGTGCAGGCGCAGGGCGATGTCGGCCATGTTGAGGGTGCCCACCATGCCGTAGGTGAGGCCGATGGCGGTGAGGAAGATCACCGAGGCGAGCAGGTTGAGGGTCACGTACTTGATGGCCCCCTCCATCTGCGCCTTCTCGCCGCCGAGGATCAGCAGCGCGAAGCTGGCCACCAGCATCACCTCGAACCAGACGTAGAGGTTGAAGATGTCGCCGGTGAGGAAGGCGCCGGCCACCCCGGCCAGCAGCAGGTGCATCAGCGGATAGTAGCCGAACTTCTCGTGGTCGGGCCCGGTGGAGGCCAGCGAGTAGATGGCGATCGCCAGGCCGATCAGGGCGGTCAGCACGATCATCACCGCGCTGAGCATGTCGGCCACCAGGGTGATGCCGTAGGGCGCCTCCCAGCCGGCCATCTGGATGGTCACATAGCCATCCTGGTGAACCGAGGTGAGCAGCCACAGGGAGACCACCAGCAGGGCCAGGTTGCCGGCCACGGCGGTGAAGCGTTGCATGGGTCGCGAGCGCCAGAACAGCAGCGAGACGGCGCCCGACAGCAGCGGCAGGAGGACGGGAAGTGCGACTTCGGGCCTCACGTGTCGGTATCCTTCATCTTGTCCAGGTCATCGGCCTTGACGATCTCGTAGGCCCGGCGAATCAGCACCACGGCGAAGGCCAGCACGCCGAAGGCGATCACGATGGCGGTCAGCACCACCGCCTGGGGCAGGGGGTCGGCCACCGCGCCCGCGGGCGCCAGCATGCCCTCGGGGATCAGCGGCGGCGCCCCGCGGGTCATCCCCGCCGAGGTGAAGATCAGCAGGTTGGCGGCGTTGGAGAGCAGCATCAGCCCGATCACCAGCTTGACGATGGAGCGACGCAGCATCAGGAAGATCGCTGCAGCGTAGAGCAGGCCGATGGCGATGGCCATCACGGGTTCCATAGGGCATCTCCTGTCCGGTGGGCAGCATTCTCAGGGCTCATCCTTGTCCACCTCCATCAGGGTCATCACCATGGTCAGCACCGACCCCAGCACCGCCAGGTAGACGCCGATATCGAAGATCAGTGGCGTGGAGGCCTTGAAGTCGATGCCGGGGACCTCCCACCATTGGGCGGTGAGGAAGGCCTCCCCCACGAACCAGGCCGGCACCACCGAGATCATGCCCAGCAGCAGGCCCATGCCGATCAGGTCCCGGGGATCCACCATGCGCAGCACGCTGCGGGTCGCCGTCACCCCGAAGGCGAAGAGGTAGAGGGTGAAGGCACCGGCCGCCACCAGGCCGGCGATGAAGCCGCCGCCTGGCTCGTCGTGGCCGCGCAGCAGCAGGAAGATGGAGAACAGCAGCTGCAGCGGCATCAGCAGCCGCGCCGCGGTGTTGAGGATGATGGTGCCGGACTTAACCATCGACGGTCTCCTTGGCGGGGGCAGGCTTCCTGGGCTTATCCGGGGCGCGCAGCTTGAGCATGGCGAAGACCCCGATGGCGGCCAGGGCCAGCACGAAGATCTCGCCCAGGGTATCCAGCGACCGGTAGTCCACCAGGATGACGTTGACGATATTGCGCCCATGGGCCAGGGGCACGCTGTTCTCGATCATGTAGTCGGAGATCGGCACGAACTGGTCGATGCTCCAGGAGGTGAGCACCAGCAGGGTAATCAGCCCGCCCAGGCTGCCGGCCACCGCCACGTCGCGCACCCGCTCCAGCGGGGTGGAGAGGCTCGAGAAGCGCGGCAGGCGGAACAGCACCAGCACCAGCAGGATCACCGTCAGGGTCTCCACTAGCAGCTGGGTGATGCCGAGGTCGGGCGCGCTGAACAGGATGAAGGTCAGGGCGATGGAGAAGCCCATGATCCCCACCGAGACCACGGCGCCGAGCCGCGAGCGGGCGATGGCGGCGAACAGCGCCCCCATCACCATGGTGCCGACCACCATGGCCTCGTGGAACTGCACGTCCAGCGAGAAGGCAAACTGGGGCGAATGGCGCAGCAGCAGCGAGTTGGCCACCAGGGCGACCACCGTCAGGACCATCACCAGGATGTAGTTGCGCATGTAGCCGTTCTGGAGTAGGCGAGTCTGCCATTCGGAGACCACTACCACGCCGTCCATGAAGGCGTCGTAGCCGGCCTCGGGCCCCCGGGCGATGAGGGGCTCGAGGCGCGCCAGGCGCGCCCTGACGCGGTCCCAGCGCTGGAACAGCAGATAGCCCAGCGCCAGGCTCACCAGCGACATCAGCAGCGGCAGGTTGATGCCGTGCCACAGGGAGAGCGACACCGCCACCGGCTCGCCGGCCACCGCCGAGGCGGCCGCGGTAAGCAGGCCGGTGCCGGCCAGGGCCGGCAGCAGCCCCAGCAGCAGGGAGAGCAGCGCCAGCAGCGCCGGCCCCAGCAGCATGGAGGCCGGGGCCTCGTGGGCCACCCGCGGCGTCTGGCGACGCTGGCCGAAAAAGGGCCGCAGCACCACGATGGCCGCCACGGCGATGGTCAGGATCGCCGCAGAGAAGGCCAGCAGCACGATCAGCCACCGCCAGGCGCTCGCCTCGAGCACCGACTCGAACATCAGCTCCTTGCCGATGAAGCCGAACAGCGGCGGCACCCCGGCCAGCGAGAGGGCCGCGATCATGGCCACCACCGCGGTGATCGGCATCAGCGGCCTCAGGCCGCCCATGGCGGTGACGTCCTTGGTGCCGGTCTCGTGGTCGAGGATGCCGGCCACCATGAACAGCGCCCCCTTGTAGAGGGAGTGGGCGAGCAGGAAGGTGACAAAGGCGATCAGCGCCCCCTCGGTGCCGATGCCCAGCAGCATGGTCAGGGCGCCCAGGGCCATCACCGTGGAGTAGGCCAGAAGCTTCTTGATGTTGGTGTGGCGGATGGCCAGGAAGGCGCCGGTGAACATGGTCAGCGCCCCCACCACCGAGAGGGTGACCACCCACAGCTCGGTGCCGCCCAGGCTCGGCTGCAGGCGCGCCATCAGGTAGATGCCCGCCTTGACCATGGTGGCCGAGTGCAGGTAGGCGGAGACCGGGGTCGGCGCCGCCATGGCGTTGGGCAGCCAGAAGTGGAAGGGGAACTGCGCCGACTTGGTGAAGGCGCCGAGCAGCAGGCAGATCAGCAGCGGCGTGTAGAGGGCGTGCTCGCGCAGCACGTCGTCCATGGCGTTGAGCTCGGCCAGCGACCAGCTGCCGCCGGCCACGCCCAGCATCGCCAGCCCCGCCATCAGCGCCAGCCCCCCGGCTACGGTGACGAAGAGCCCCTGGCGGGCCGACTTGCGCGCCTCCAGATCGGTGTGGTTGAAGCCGATCAGCAGGTAGGAGGTGATGCTGGTCAGCTCCCAGAAGACGAAGAGGGTGAAGAGGCCGTCGGCCAGCACCAGCCCCAGCATGGAGACCATGAAGGCGAGGATCGCCAGGTGGAAGCGCACCAGATCCGGGTGCCCCCGCAGGTAGCCCCCGGCGTAGATCAGCACGAAGGTGCCGATTCCGGTCACCAGCAGGGCGAAGAGCAGCGAGAGGCCATCGATGACGAAGGTCAGGCTCATGCCCAGCGACGGCACCCACTCCATGGCGAGTACCAGGGTCTCGCCGGCCATCACCGCCGGCAGCTGGCCGAGGAACCAGAGCGCCAGGGCGCCCGGGAAGGCGGCCAGGAAGAAGCTGGTGCGCTCGCCGAACCAGCGATGGAAGAGCGGCGCCAGGGCGGCCAGCAGGAATCCCGATAGCACGGCGAATTGCAACAAGGTCTCTCTCCTGGTCGGGTTCGTTCGAAGGTCCAAGGGCGCCCCCCGGGCGGAGCTGACCGGGGCCAGCATTCGCCTAATGGATGACGCAGCGCAGCACATGAGGCCTGTATAACGATAGTGAAAGCCTATAGACTCTCGCCGGCGAGTGGCAAGAACGGGCCACGCCTCACCATAAACGAAAGTCGGCATTTTATCATTAGTGAATGATTATCATGCAAATTTTCGCTGCGCCCGGCTGCCGCACACCAGCGCCCTGACGGCCCCCTCCCCGTCGGGATGAAGACGAGCCGGGCGGTGACGTGGCTGCCCGGGCCAAGGGCACCGTTGACGCGGTGCCGGGCCTGGCCAATTACGCTCCCGCCATAGCGTGGATGAGCATACCGATGGCACTGCTGTGGAATTCCCCTCCTCACCCTGCTCGGCGCCCTGGTGCCGATCGCCACCTCTCGCCACGGCCGCCGCACCTGCACCCTCGCCACCCTCGTCGCCCCCCTGCTGGCCCTGGCCCTGGTGCTGAGCCAGGCCCCGACGGTGTTCGCCGGCGAGGTGGTCTCCGTCTCCCTGACCTGGATGTCCCAGCTGGGGCTCGACCTGGCGCTGCGCATCGACGGCCTCACGCTGCTCTTCGCCCTGCTGATCCTGGGGATCGGTAGCCTGATCCTCTACTACGCCGGCCACTACCTGAGCGCCGACGAGGACGACGGGCGCTTCCTCGCCTACATGATGCTCTTCATGACCGCCATGCTCGGCATCGCCATGGCGGACAACCTGCTGCTGCTGTGGCTGTTCTGGGAGCTGACCAGTATCACCTCCTTCCTGCTGATCGGCTTCTGGGGCCACCGCAGCGACGCCCGCCGCGGCGCGCGCATGGCGCTGGCGGTCACCGGTGCCGGCGGCCTGGCGCTGCTGGCCGGCCTGCTGCTGATCGGCAATGTGGTGGGCAGCTTCGCCCTGGCCGAAGTGCTCGCCGCCGGCGATCTGATCCGCGCCTCGGAGCACTACCCGTTGATCCTGGCCCTGGTGCTGTTCGGGGCCTTCACCAAGTCGGCCCAGTTCCCCTTCCACTTCTGGCTGCCCCACGCCATGGCCGCGCCCACCCCGGTCTCCGCCTTCCTGCACTCGGCCACCATGGTCAAGGCGGGCGTGTTCCTGATGGCGCGGCTCACCCCGGCGCTGGGCGACAGCCAGCTGTGGGCGGTGGCAC
This sequence comes from Halomonas sp. BM-2019, assembly GCF_017584085.1. Taxonomy (NCBI): domain Bacteria; kingdom Pseudomonadati; phylum Pseudomonadota; class Gammaproteobacteria; order Oceanospirillales; family Halomonadaceae; genus Halomonas; species Halomonas sp. BM-2019. Next base: position 1,211,816 of record NZ_CP071922.1, on the reverse strand, counting down.
TCTCCCTGGTGGGCCTGGCCACCATGCTCTACGCCGCCTGGTTCGCCCTGCTGGAGCGCGACCTCAAGGGCATTCTGGCCTTCTCCACGGTGAGCCACCTGGGGCTGATCACCCTGCTGCTGGGCCTGGGCAGCCCGCTGGCCATCGTCGCCGCGGTGTTCCATATCCTCAACCACGCCACCTTCAAGGCGGCGCTGTTCATGAGCGTGGGGATCATCGACCACGAGACCGGTACCCGCGACATCGACCGCCTGGGGGCACTGTGGGCCATGATGCCGCTGACCGGCACCATGACGCTCCTGGCCGGCGCCGCCATGGCGGGCTTCCCGCCCTTCAACGGCTTCCTCTCCAAGGAGATGCTCTTCGAGCAGAGCCTGCTCAACGACGTGCTGGGGGCGCTGAGCGGCCTGATCCCGCTACTGGTGATGGTGGCCGCCACCCTCTCGGTGGCCTACTCCCTGCGGCTGATCTGGAGCCTGTTCTTCGCTGCCCCCAAGCTGACCCGCGAGCAGAAGGCCCAGCCCCCTCTCAAGGCCCATGACCCGGCCCGCGGCATGCTCGCCCCTGGACTCTTCCTGGCCGCCATGAGCCTGGCGGTGGGGCTCTTCCCCATGACCCTGGCCGCGCCCCTGGTCAATGCCGCCAGCCTGGCGGTGCAGGGGGATACCACGCCGCTGATCGCCCTGGCGCTGTGGCACGGCTTCAACCTGCCGCTGGCCATGAGCCTGGCGGCGGTGATCGCCGGGGTGCTGGTCCTGCGCCAGCACCGCCGCCTGGCCCGGGTGGCCACCCTCTTCCCGGCCCGCGACGCTGGGCGGATCTTCGAGGCCGCGGTGCTGCGACTGATCAAGGCGGCGCTGTGGCTGACCCTGCGCCTGGAGAACGGCTCCCTGCAGCGCTACCAGGCCCTGCTGGTACTCACCGCCCTGGTCATGGTCGCCATCGGCCTGGCCCATCTCGAGGCCCTGACCGGCCCCCAGGGGCTGCAGCCCCTGGACGGCATGCTGGTGCTGGGCGCGGCGCTGATGATCTTCGGCGCCATCGGCAGCGCGCTCAGCCATCGCTGGCGACTGGTCTCGCTGCTGATGCTCTCCACGGTGGGCCTCACCGTCTCGCTGACCTTCGTGCGCTTCTCCGCCCCCGACCTGGCGCTGACCCAGCTCTCGGTGGAGGTGGTGTCGATGATCCTGCTGATCCTGGCGCTGTTCTTCCTGCCCCAGCGCCCGCCGCTGCTGGTCTCGGGACGGCGCATCCTGCGCGACCTGGTGCTGGCCGTATCGCTGGGCCTGGTGGTGGCGATGCTCAACTACGCCCTGCTGACCCGCGAGACCCTCTCCATCGCCGACTTCTTCCTGCGCGAGGCGGTGCCCGGCGGCGGCGGGACCAACGTGGTCAACGTCATCCTGGTGGACTTCCGCGGCTTCGATACCCTGGGCGAGATCACCGTGCTGACCCTGGCCGGCTTGGCCACCTTCAAGCTGCTCAACCGCATGCGGCTGTTCATGCCGGCGGGCAACCTGGAAGGCATTCGCTGGTCGCGCCACCGTTACCCGCTGATCCTCGCGGTCGTCGCCCAGCTGCTGCTGCCGCTGGCCCTGCTGGTATCGGTCTACATCTTCCTGCGCGGCCACAACCAGCCCGGTGGCGGCTTCATCGCCGGCCTGATCACCTCGGTGGCGCTGATCCTGCAATACATGGCCCGCGGCCACGCCTGGACCCGCGAGCGCCTGCCGCTCTCCTACCCGGCGGTGGCGGTCTCCGGCCTGGCCATCGCCGTGGCCACGGGCCTGGCCAGCTGGCTGTTCGGCTACCCCTTCCTGACTTCGACCTTCGGCTACGTGACCCTGCCGCTGATCGGCAGCTTCGAGCTCGCCTCGGCGATGCTCTTCGACCTGGGGGTCTACCTGGCCGTGGTCGGCGCCACCCTGATGATCCTGATCAACCTGGGCGGGATCACCACGATCCACCGCCCCCGCCTGGAGGAACGCTGATGGAAGCCCTCTTCTCGCTGGTGGTCGGCGTGCTCACCGCCTGCGGCATCTACCTGCTGCTGCGCGGACGCACCTTCCCGGTCATCGTCGGCCTGGCCCTGCTGGGCTACGCGGTCAACCTCTTCCTCTTCTCCGCGGGCGGACTCCACACCCATGCCGCTGCGGTCATCGGCGAGTCGATCAGTCCCGCCGACCCGCTGCCCCAGGCGCTGGTGCTCACCGCCATCGTCATCGGCTTCGCCATGACCGCCTTCGTGGTGATCCTGGCGATCCGTGCGCGCAGCGAGCTGGGCAGCGACCACGTCGACGGCCAGCAGGGTGAAGCGGGGGACGCTCGATGATCCAGCACCTGATCACCCTGCCGATCCTGATTCCGATGATCGGCGCCATCGGCCTGCTGCTGGCTGGCCAGGCCGGCGACACCCGACGCCGTCGGGTCGCCATCGGGCTGAGCCTGGCCCAGGTGCTCGTTGCCGCCTGGCTGCTGGCCCAGGCGGCCGGCGGCGAGCTGACCTTCTACGCCCTGGGCAACTGGCAGGCGCCCTTCGGCATCGTGCTGATGGCCGACCGGCTCTCGACGCTGATGCTGCTGCTCACCGCAGTGCTGGCGCTGGGCTGCGTGCTCTTCGCCTGTGCCGGCGAGGACACCCGCGGCAGCAACTTCCACGCCCTCTTCCAGCTGCAGCTGATGGGGCTCAATGGCGCCTTCCTGACCGGCGACCTGTTCAACCTCTTCGTCTTCTTCGAGATCACCCTGCTGGCCTCCTACGCCCTGATGATGCACGGCGGCAGCAAGGAGCGCATCGGCGCCGGGCTGCACTACGTGATCCTCAACCTGGCCGGCTCGGCGCTGTTCATCGTGGCGCTGGGGGTACTCTACGGTGCCACCGGCACCCTCAATATGGCCGACATGGCCCGTCGGGTGGCGGTGATGTCCGGCGACCAGGCCGCCCTGGTCACCGCCGGCGCCCTGCTGCTGGTCGTGGTCTTCAGCCTCAAGGCGGCCCTGCTGCCCCTCTACTTCTGGCTGCCCCGCACCTATGCGGCGGCCCCGGCGCCGGTGGCCGCGCTGTTCGCCATCATGACCAAGCTGGGCCTCTACGCCATCCTGCGGGTGCAGTCGCTGATCTTCGCCGACAGCCACCCGGCCGAGGCACCGCCTGGCTGTGGTGGGCGGGTCTGGCCACCATCGCCCTGGCCGGGGTCGGCGTGCTGGCGGCCCGGGACCTGCGCACCCTGGTGGCCTACCTGGTGCTGGTCTCGGTGGGCACCCTGCTGGCCGGCCTGGCGTTGGGCTCCGTGGACGCCGTCGCCGCCCTGCTCTACTACCTGCCGCACACCACGCTGATCTGCGGCGCCCTCTACCTGATCGCCGAGCTGATCGGCCAGCAGCGCGGCAAGGCCGGCACCCGCCTGGTGCGCGCCCGGCGCCTCTACCAGCGCCACCTGCTGGGGGGGATCTTCCTGGTCGCCGCCGTGGCCGTAGCCGGCCTGCCGCCGCTGGCAGGCGCCCTGGGCAAGCTGCTGCTGATGCAGGCCGCCGAGGGCACGGCGAGGCTCTGGCTATGGCCGCTGCTGCTGCTGGCCGGGCTCTGCGCGCTGA
>NZ_CP071922.1:1206864-1208162 GCF_017584085.1 Halomonas sp. BM-2019 | reverse complement strand
CCCCAGAGGGTCATCGCCCAGCTGCTTGGCGAGCCTCCCGCCCGGCAAGTCGGACAGCTCAGCATCGAGGGAGAGTCGCCATGAGAGCCATGGGTCGCCTGCTGCCCACCCCTACCCTGTCGCTGGTCCTGCTGGTGGTCTGGCTGCTGATGGTGCGCAGCCTCGAACCGGGCCAGCTGATCCTGGGTGCCCTGCTGGCCGTGTCCATTCCGCTGCTGACTCAGCGCTTCTGGGAGCCGCTGCCCCAGGTCAAGCACCCCTTCAAGCTGGCCTGGTTCGTGCTGGTGGTGCTCTACGACATCGTCAAGGCCAATATCCAGGTCAGCCTGCTGATCCTCTCGCCGAAGCGCGAACCCCATCCCGGCTTCGTGGAGTACCCGCTCTCGGTCACCGAGCCGCTGACCATCACCCTGCTGGCCAACACCATCACCATGACGCCGGGCACCGTCGCCACCAATATCCGCCTGGACCGCTCCTCGCTGCTGATCCACGTGCTGGACATGAATGACGAGGAGGCGCTGGTGCGCGAGATTCGCGAGCGCTACGAGCGTCCGCTCAAGGAGATCTTCGAATGCTAGACACCGCGCTGATGATCAGCCTCGCTCTGATCGTGGCGGCCATGGGCATGAACGTGATCCGGCTGGCCCGGGGGCCCGACGTGCCCGACCGTCTGCTGGCCCTGGATACCCTCTACGTCAACTCCATCGCGCTGATCGTGCTGCTGGGGCTGTGGCTCAACACCAAGACCTACTTCGAGGCGGCCATACTGATCGCCATGCTGGGCTTCGTGGGCACCATGGCCATCTGCCGCTACCTGCTGCGCGGCGACATCATCGAGTGAGGAGGCCGCTATGACGTTCTACGTGATCGCCGAGGGCGTGATCGCCTTCCTGCTGGTGGCCGGCGGCATCTTCGCCTTCACCGGATCGCTGGGCATGCTGCAGTTCAAGGACTTCTTCATGCGCCTGCACGGTCCCACCAAGGGCACCACCCTGGGGATCGGCTGCACCCTGATCGCCTCGATGCTCTACTTCACCCTCACCCAGCGCGAGTTCCACGTGCAGGAGCTCTTGATCACCCTGTTCCTGTTCATCACCGCCCCGGTCACCGGCCATATGCTGGCCAAGACCGGCCTGCACATGCACCTGCGCTTCATCACCGGCACCCGGGGCTCGGTGCCGGAGTTCCGCGAGGAGGACGTGGGTCAGAGCCGGGTGGCGCGACCGGCCAAGGCGCGCCACCCCTGGCGTCCGGGCCGACAGAAGCGCAAGCCGCGCCTGCCCCGCTAGGGGCGGCGC
>NZ_CP071922.1:1197578-1206855 GCF_017584085.1 Halomonas sp. BM-2019 | reverse complement strand
CGGCAAGCTCGTTGTCGATCACCGCCAGCAGGGCGGCGATATGGTCGTCGCGGTCGTTGAGGCAGGGCACATAGGTGAAGGTCTCGCCGCCCGCGGCGAGGAAGGCGTCGCGGATCTCCTCCTCGATCTCCTCCAGGGTTTCCACGCAGTCCGAGGCGAAGGCCGGCGAGATCACCGCGATATGCTTTCTGCCCTGCCGGGCCAGCTCGGCCACGTGCTCCACGGTCTGGGGCCCCACCCACTCCTCGGGGCCGAACTGGGACTGGAAGGCGGTCTGGATGGCGTCGCTCTCCCAGCCCAGCGCCTCGCGCAGCAGCCGCGTGGTCTTCTGGCACTGGCAGTGGTAGGGGTCGCCCTCCATCAGGAAGCGCTTGGGGACGCCGTGGTAGGAGGCCACCAGCACCTCCGGCGGGGTCGCGGCGGCGGCGTAGCTCTCGCGCACCGTGGCGGCCAGCGCGGCGATATAGTCCGGATGCTCGAAGTAGGCGGGCACGGTGCGAAACGCCGGCTGCCACTTCAGCCGCATCAGGGTGCGAAAGGCCTGGTCGTTGGCGGTGGCGGTGGTCGGCGAGGCGTACTGGGGATAGAGCGGGAAGAAGAGGATCTTCTCACACCCCGCCGCCTGCAGGCGCTTGAGCACGCTGTCGGTGGAGGGGTTACCGTAGCGCATGCAGAAGTCGACCAGCACCTCGCCGCCGTAGCGCGCCGCGAGCCCCTCGGCCACCTTGCGGGTCTGCTCCCGGGTGATGGTCAAGAGCGGGCTCTCGTCCTTCTCAGTGTTCCAGATGCTGCGGTAGGCCTCCCCGGACTTGAAGGGCCGGCGCGAGAGGATGATCAGCTGCAGCAGCGGCTGCCACCTCCAGCTCGGGTAGTCCACCACCCGCTTGTCGGAGAGGAACTCGCTGAGGTAGCGGCGCATGGACCAATAGTCGGTGGCATCCGGCGTGCCCAGGTTGGCCAGCACCACGCCGACCCGCGGCCGCCGCACAGGCGGGTGGTCGCCGGGCGCATGGGCCAGGCGGCCCTCACCGGGGCGGTCCAGGGCAGCGTCGGCCGAATCCGGGGTCGCAGGGGTCATGGCGGGCTCCTCGATGCGCGCGGTGGAATGAAGCAAGGCAAATTAAGAAGGCCCTAGTGTATCAGGCCGCTAGCTGCCCGGGGGATAGAGTTGTACTGTTGATAAAACATGTACAGTTTCAGGTGAGCCCATGCCCCGCCCCCTGGTCCTCGGCGACCAGCTGAGCCTGGACCTGCCCAGCCTGCAAGGCTGGTTTATCGGCCTGGATGCCAGCCGCGCGCTCTACACCGCGCTGGGCTATCGTCGCCTGGTGTGGCTGAGCAGCCTGGCGGGCGTGGCACCGCTGATGGATGCGGGGTATCGGTGGTTCTCCCGCCGCCGAGGGCGCCTGGGACGCTGGCTTGCGGGGCGAGGGGAATAGCGGGGGGGGGGCGGAAGAGCGCGATGCGCCCTGAGGGCGCGGACCGGAGTGGAGGGTCAGAAGACCAGCGGAATACGTGAGGTCAGCGGGTCCTGGTAGTGGGCCTCGCGGCCGATCACCTCGTCGTGGGGCACATGCTGCACCAGGTAGGCGCGGTGGATGCCGGCGCGCTTGAGCTCCAGGTAGACGTCGTCCAGGGAGCGAAACAGCACCGGCTTGCCCTGGCGGCTCAGCATATGGCGCTGCCCTTCGATATCCTCCAGCTCAACCTGGTAGAAGCGGCTGCCGGCATGGCCGATGACGCGGATCTCGAAGTTGTCGTGACGGGCCGCGAAGGCCTTGAGGTCATTGAAGTCCATGGTTCCCTCCGGGTGGCAGAGATCAGATGCAAACTGGGCACAGCCTGGCCGTGCCCGGTGACACCTGAATGAACATACCGTGTCGAGGATGTGACCACGAGCGCCTCGGAGGGTTCCGCAACTTACTGATAGCTGGAGGGATCGATGGTCTTGCCCAGGGAGTTGCGATCGACCCACTTGCCCGCCTTGGTCTCCTTGTAGCGGAACACCACCTGATCGCCGACCTGTACCGGCAGCTCGGCATCCTCGGTCTGGTAGCTGTAGGTCTCGCCATCCACCACCAGCTGGTAGCGATACAGGTCGGGCATGCCCAGCCACTCCTTGAAGGGGCCCTCGCGCTCCAGGGACTGGAGCTCACCGCGCGCCTGAAGCTTGGGGGTGCGCTGTCGATTGCCGCGTCGGAATCCGCCTGCCATGCTGCCTCCTCTGTTCTGTCTGCCCGGCAATCCACGGGACTGCTCGGCTCTGGGGGCTGGGCATTATACGGGCCCAGCGGCCCGGCTCAACCCGTCCGCCCGACTCACTCGCCGAAGGCGTCGCCGTAGCTGTCCGGGGCCAGGTCCTCGAAGCGGGTGTACTTGCCGATGAAGGCCATGTGCACCGTTCCGATGGGCCCGTTACGCTGCTTGCCGATGATCAGCTCGGCCAGCCCCTGGTTGTCGGGGTTATCCGGATTGTAGACCTCGTCGCGATAGACGAAGGCGATCAGGTCCGCATCCTGTTCAATGGCGCCGGAGTTGTGAGTGACGATGCCGTCGGCCAGCCAGCAGGCGTTGCCCGGCACCGTCAGGTCGAAGACCTCCTCCTCCCCCTCGGCCACGATCTCGACGATGCGGTCCCAGAAGAGGTCATCTTCCACGCGGGACCTCAGCGCCTCGTCTTCCAGCAGCTCGGCGTAGCTTGCCAGGGTGGCGCGGGAAGGGTCGAAGCGGAAGTGCGAGGTACCGCCATAGGCGGTCCCGCGCAACCGCGCCATCTCTCGTTGGCTGACGCCGCGCTCCGCCATCAGGGCCTTGACCTGCTGGAAGGCCTCCCGAGGCAGGGTGTCGATATTGGTGTTGGGGGTGACGTCGGCCAGGCGCGCCAGCAGCTCGGCGGCGCGGGGCTGCTGCTCTCCGAAGGCGCCGACGCGCTCCAGGAAGCGGCGCTGCTGCTCGGCACCCGAGATATCCGCGGTGAACCAGCCGTCACCGCCCCCTGCGACGATATGCTTGATCCTGGCCAGGATGCCGAAGCGCAGCAGCAGCGCCGCCACGTCATCGATCAGGCGGCGGCTCGCGGTGCTGAAATAGATGCGCCCACGCCCCTGGGGACTCAGGGTGATGCTGCCATCGGTCGCCCACAGGTGACGCAGGAAAAGCGCCAGCTGTTCATCGTCGAGGCGGAAGATCCCCTCCGGTAGGCACTTCTCCCGGGAGCGCTGGCCGAAGATGCCCAGCTCCTTCAACCACTTCCCCACCCCCGCCGGGTGCCAGCGATTGCCGTTGCCGGCAATGACCAGCTGGTGCCAGTTGCCGCGCCCGGGGTGACGGCTCACCCGGGAGCCCAGCGCTTCGGCGGCTTCGGTGACCGCCTGGCTGTTGGCTTCGCTGGCGGTGGTATAGCGAAGCGGCTGGCCGTAGACATAGCTGCCGTCGCCCACCAGGTGGGCCAGCAGGATCAGCGCCTCGTCGTCCCAGCGTTCGGGAGACGCCGGCGCCGGCAGGTGGCTGGCCAGAGCCAGACGTTCGCCCACTCCCAGCTCCGTCAGCGTCTTCCAGCCCTCCCAGGCCCGCAGCCGATGCTCGGCGGTGCAGCGGAGGGTGCGCCCGCTGGCCAGACACACCCGCCACACGGGGCGCCGCCCCACCGACCACACCTTGTCGCTTGCCGCCGGCTCAAGCCGTCCGGCGGCATTGACCGACCACAGCTGCGGCGTCTGACCCACCAGCTCCGCGATGGGGCGACGCGTGCCGTCGGCCAGCATGACCAGGGTGTCGCCGGTCACGCACTCGCGCAGATCCGACATCACCGGGCGCTTGTTGGGCCGCTGCTCCAGGGAGCGGTTGAGCTGGGAGAGCGCCACCACCGGGCAGCCGAACTCCTTGGCCATGCCCTTGAGCGAGCGCGAGATCTCGGAGATCTCGCCGGTGCGGTTCTCGGAGAAGCCGGGGATCTGCATCAGCTGCAGGTAGTCGATCATCACCAGCGCCAGGTTGCCATGCTCGCGCACCACCCGGCGGATGCGCGAGCGCATCTCGTTGGGCGACAGCGCCGCGGTGTCGTCGATGAACAGCTGCTTGTCCTTGAGCAGGTTGACCGCCGAGGTGAGCCGCGGCCAGTCCTCGTCCTCCAGCTGCCCGGTACGCACCCGGGTCTGGTCGATGCGCCCCAGCGACGAGAGCATGCGCAGCATCAGCGACTCGGCGGGCATCTCCATGGAGAAGACCATCACCGGCCTATCGCTTGCAATCACCGCATGCTCCACCAGGTTCATGGCGAAGGTGGTGTTGTGGACGCAGACATCCTCGGCGACGAAGTTGTGGGTCCCCTCCACGGTGAGGTCATAGACCTGCTGTCGCCCCAGGGGCGTAATCTCGACGATCTCGTCCCAGTAGAGGTCCGAGTCGGCCAGGTTCGCCAGGTATTCATCCCCCAGCACGGCGGCGAGCTCAGCCGCCCGGGCCCGCGACAGGCAGCGCTCGCTGCGCCCGCCGAGGTGCAGATTGCCGCCCGTGGGCAGCCGGCGCCCGGCCGCCTCGAACAGGCGGCGCCAGGAGCGCTCCCCCTTGACCGCCTGCACATAGTGGTTGACCGAGCGCGGCAGGCTGTCGCGATTGCTGTGGCGACGCTTGACCGCGAGGCAGGCCTCCACGTCGGCGAGCCGCGACTCCTTGCCGAAGATGCCAATCTCACGGGCAAAGGTCTCGAGACTGGCGCGATCGAGGATCTCCAGTTCCCAGGGCAGGCAGGATGGTTTCGCTCGGGCGTTGGGCTTCTCCCGCACCTTGGCCAGGATGCCGAAGCGCAGCAGCAGGTGCTGGACCTCGCGGATCAGCTCGCGACTGGAAGAGGCGTAGCTGACCCTGGCCTGGCCGTTGGCCTGCACGAAGGCGCTGCCGTCGCAGGCGAACAGGCGGTTGAGGAAGAGCGCCAGCAGCGGCTTCTCGAGCCGGAAGACGCCGGCGGGAATGCGCTTCTCGGGGGCCTTCACACCCCAGACCCCATGGGCCTCCAGGAAACGCCGCAGGGCGTTGGGGGCATTCTTCGCCGACTGAGCATAGTCGACCACCTCGAGCTCGGCCGGCGGCACCCCCAGCACATGGCAGAGCCGCCCGAAGGTCGCCTCGGCGGGCATGGCGTGTCCCTGGCTCCAGGCGCTGACCGCCGCCTTGCTGACGTTGAGCGCGCCCGCCAGCGCCTCCCCGGTCATCCCGGCCCGGGCCAGCGCCCCTCGCAGCGACTCGCCAAAGGCCTGGCGCGACGACGCCAGGGCCTGGGGCGCGCGGCTGACGCGCAGGGCCGGCGTGCGCCCGGCGCTCACCACCGGCCGGCACGTCAGGCCGGGAAACGCCTCCACCGCCTCGGCGAACTCCTGGCGCAGCCGCGGATCGGCGTTGGTGAACCGCGCGTTGGACTGGGTCGTGCCGCCGTCGGCGATCAGGTAGGCCAGCACCTTGACCTGATGCTCGGGCAGGCACTCGCCGCCGAAGACCGGCAGCCGCCTCGGCACGGCAACGCGCTCCCCGACGCCAAGGCGCTCCAGCGGCTGCCAGCCGTCACCCGTCAGGAAGGGGTGCGTCAGGGTCGTACAGATCTCGCGCCCCAGCGCCGTACGCACCCTGAAGACGGGTTTCTCGCCATCATCCACGAAGGCACTAGCCCGGGAAGACACCAGCCGAAAGGCATCGCTCAGCGTAAGGAGATCGGCCTGCTGGCGCGCCACCAGCTCATCGATGGTCAGCAGGGCGCCAGTGGTCGGATCCACCAGCCGCGAGCCGGCCATGATGCACTTGCCCATGGAGGGCCTGCCCGCGATGATCACCAGGTCCGAGGGCTGCAGGCCCGAGGTCATCTCGTCCAGGTCACGGAAGCCGGTGGAGATACCGGTCATCTCCCCCTTCATGTTGAAGAGTTCGTCGATGCGGTCCACCGCCTTGGCGAGCAGCTCGCTCATGCCGATGGGCCCGCCCGACTTGGGGCGCTCCTCGCTGATCTGGAACACCAGGCGCTCGGCCTCGTCGACCAGCTCGTCGGCGGGCCGGCCCTGGGGGCTGAAGGCGCCGTCGGCGATCTGGCCGGCGGCGCGGATCAGCTTGCGCAGGGTGGCGCGCTCGCGGACGATATCGGCATAGGCACGGATATTGCTGGCCGAAGGCGTGTTGCGGGCCAGCTCGGCCAGATAGGCCAGGCCGCCCACGGTATCGAGCTGGTCGCGCCCCTCCAGCGCCTCGGAGAGGGTCACCACGTCCAGCGGGCGGGCCGCCTCGGCCAGCTCCGCCATGACGTTGAAGATCAGGCGATGCTCGTAGCGGTAGAAGTCGTCGGCCACCAGCCGGTCGGCGACATTGTCCCACGCCTGATTGTCGAGCATCAGGCCGCCCAGCACCGACTGCTCCGCCTCCAGCGAGTGGGGCGGCACCTTGAGGGCGACGGTCTCCTGATCGTGCTCGAGTATCTCGTTCATGGCGCGGGAACCCTGTGAAGAAAGGGGGAGCTCATTCTACCTCAGCGAGGCAGCGGGCCCCATGCCGGCATGCCATCCGGCACAGACGCGACGGGGGCGCGAGGATCGCTCCCCGCGCCCCCGTCATGGCGGGAGTGGCTGAGACTTACTCTGCCACCACCACCACGCGCACGGTGGCGTCGACGTCCGCGTGCAGCTGCAGACGGATGTCGTACTCGCCGGTGGCGCGGATCGGGCCTTCCGGCATCTTCACTTCGCTCTTGGCCACCTCGATGCCGGCGGAGGCGATGGCCTCGGCCAGGTCGCGGGGACCGATGGAGCCGAACAGCTTGCCCTCGTCGCCGGCCTTGGCGACCAGGGAGAGTTCGATCTCGGCCAGCTGGGCGGCGCGTGCCTCGGCCTCGGCCTTGCGCTCGGCGGCCTGGGCCTCGAGCTCGGCACGCTGGGCCTGGAAGGCCTCGATGTTGTCCTGGGTGGCCGGCACGGCGAGGCCGTAGGGCACCAGGTAGTTGCGACCGTAGCCGGGCTTGACGGTGACCTGGTCACCCAGGCCGCCCAGCTTGCCAATATTGTCGAGCAGAATGACTTCCATCTCGTTAACCTCTAGTCAGTCGCGGCTGGCCAGGCGCCCGCGGAAGTCCACGAAGACGTCGATGAAGGCCAGCAGCAGCACAATCAGAATCATGGGCCAGGTGGTGATCAGCAGCACATAGAAGGCCACCAGCCAGAGCCCGTTCATCCCTCTCAGTCCGATATACCCGTGTACCAGGGCGATGCCGGCCACCAGCAGCGGGATCCACAGCAGCATGCCCAACCCCGGGAGGCCGAGCAGGGCCCCGACCACCCCGAGCCCCACCAGCACGGCGAGTTCCCGGGGCATCAGGCGCAGCCCGTGGAACTCCTCGCGGAACCCCCCGGGGTTGTAGAGCCCCGCCTGCCAGCTGCGCGCCAGCGCCAGGCAGGCCACCGCGGCGATCAGCACCACCAGCCCCGTGATGCCGCCGATCAGCACGCCGGCCAGCTGCTCGGTGTTGAGCCCCTGGCCGGCCAGTTCGCTGAGCAGGCGCTCCACCTCGGGCGAGCCCTGGCGCAGCTGCTCCAGCATGGGGCCGGCCCCGCCCGGCGGCAGGAAGATGCCGAGCTGGATCATCCCGGCGCCGACCAGGGCGCCGATGATCAGCGCCTCGCTCCAGCGCATGCGGGAACGCAGCACGATCGCCATCAGGGTGACCAACAGCACGCTGGTCAACGGGATGACGTCGCCCTGGGCCCACCACCAGCCGGCCGGCACCCCGGCCGCCACGATCACCGGCAGCGCCGGGGCAAGGCCGCGGCGCAGGGTGACCAGGGCCGCGACGGCGGCCCCCAGCCAGAACAGCCAGGGGATGAGCGTGGAGAGGGCGGCCCCGCCGGCGGCGTAGGGCGTGCCCCGCATCATCCAGCGGGCGATCGCAAGCATCACGCCAGGCGCTTACTGATGGCTATCGGTGTAGGGCAGCAGGGCCAGGTAGCGGGCACGCTTGACGGCGGTGGCCAGCTGGCGCTGATAGCGAGCCTTGGTACCGGTGATGCGGCTGGGGACAATCTTGCCTGTCTCGGTGATATAGGCCTTGAGGGTGTCCAGATCCTTGTAGTCGATCTGCTTCACGCCCTCGGCGGTGAAACGACAGAACTTGCGGCGACGGAAAAAGCGTGCCATGTGAAGACTCCTTCAGACGTGCGATGGGTGAGATCAGGCGGTTTCGGCGCGGGGCTTCTCGTCGCGACGCGCGCGCTTCTCTTCCACCGGCTTCATCATCGGGGAAGCTTCGGTGATCGCTTCCTTGCAGCGCACCACCAGGCTGCGAATGATCGCGTCGTTGAAGCGGAAGATGTTCTCGATCTCGTCGAGGGTCTCGCCTTCGCACTCGACGTTCATCAGCACGTAGTGAGCCTTGTGGATCTTGTTGATCGGGTAGGCCAGGTGACGACGGCCCCAATCCTCGAGGCGATGCACGGTGCCGTTGTTCTCGGTGACGAGGCTGGTGTAGCGCTCGACCATGGCCGGAACCTGCTCGCTCTGGTCCGGGTGGACCATGAACACGATTTCGTAGTGACGCATGGGATCTCCTTGCGGTTTGGCAGCTTCCTCGGGAGGTCTTGACTCCGGGGAAGCAAGGAGGTGATTCGGAAAAACGCGAATGCCCGCTCAGCGGACGAACGGGCGCAGGTATTCTAGGGATCGCCAACGGTGTTGGCAAGCACCGGGCGCCGAAGGGCTGCTAGGCGCTTGTAGCGCGGCGCTGCCTGACCGCCTCGAAGAGGCCGATGCCGGTGGCCACCGAGACATTGAGGCTCGAGACGCTGCCGGCCATGGGCAGCTTGACCAGCTGATCGCAGGCCTCGCGGGTCAGCCGACGCATGCCCTTGCCCTCGGCGCCCATCACCAGGGCGGTGGGGCCAGTGAGATCGGCCTCGAAGAGCAGCGCCTCGGCCTCGCCGGCGGTGCCGGTGACCCAGACGCCCAGCGCCTTGAGTCGCGCCAGGGCCCGCGCCAGGTTGGTGACCTGGTAGACCGGCACGCTCTCGGCGGCGCCGCAGGCCACCTTGCGCACCGTGGCGTTGAGCGGCGCGGCCTTGTCCTTGGCCACGATCACGCCGTGCGCCCCGGCGGCGTCGGCGCTGCGCAGGCAGGCCCCGAAATTGTGCACATCGGTGATGCCGTCGAGCACCAGCAGCAGCGGCGGCTCGGCGCGGGGCCAGGCCTCCAGCTGGAACCACAGCGCCGCCTCGTCGGCGAAGGCCAGGGGGGCGGCGAAGGCCACGATGCCCTG
>NZ_CP071922.1:1180029-1197478 GCF_017584085.1 Halomonas sp. BM-2019 | reverse complement strand
CACGGCGACGCGGCGTGCGCTTCGGCCGCGGCTTGTCGTCGGCCAGCGCGAAGTCGATCTTGCGCTCGTCCAAGTCAACCCGGGCCACCTGCACGGTGACGCCGTCGCCCAGGCGGTAGCTCATGCCGCTGCGCTCGCCCTTGAGGCGGTGCTTCTCGGGCTCGTAGTGATAGTAGTCGGAGGGCAGCGAGGTGACGTGCACCAGCCCCTCCACGTAGACCTCATCGAGGCGCACGAAGATGCCGAACCCGGTCACCGAGGCGATGGTGCCGTCGAACACCTCGCCGAGCTTGTCGGACATGAACTCGCACTTGAGCCAGTCCTCCACGTCGCGAGTGGCATCGTCGGCGCGCCGCTCGGTCATCGAGCAGTGCTCGCCGAGCTCGAGCATCTGCTCGAAGGTATAGGGGCACCACTTGCTGGGCGGCTCCACCGGGGCCCCGTCGGCACGCAGCACGGTGTTGGTCTGGCGTGGGCCGCGAATCACCGAGCGGATGGCGCGGTGCACCAGCAGGTCCGGGTAGCGGCGGATCGGCGAGGTGAAGTGGGCGTAGGCCGGGTAGGCCAGGCCGAAATGCCCCTCGTTGTGGGGCGAATAGACCGCCTGGCTCATGGAGCGCAGCATTACCGTCTGGATGACGTCGGCATCCGGTCGGCCGCGAATCGCCTCGGCCAGCTCCTGGTAGTGCTGGGGGGTCGGCTCGTCGCCGCCGCCCACCGAGAGGCCCAGCTCGGCCAGGAAGAGGCGCAGCTTGTCGAGGCGCTCCGGCGAGGGGCGCTCGTGGATGCGGTAGAGGGCCGGGAGGTCATGCTTGTCGAGGAAGCGAGCCGTG
Organism: Halomonas sp. BM-2019; assembly: GCF_017584085.1. Classification (NCBI taxonomy): domain Bacteria; kingdom Pseudomonadati; phylum Pseudomonadota; class Gammaproteobacteria; order Oceanospirillales; family Halomonadaceae; genus Halomonas; species Halomonas sp. BM-2019. The sequence goes on along the minus strand of NZ_CP071922.1, from coordinate 1,196,645 downwards.
GCCACGTTGGCCGCCAGCATGCACTCCTCGATCAGCTTGTGGGCGTCGTTGCGGCTGCGCGGCACGATCTGCTCGATCTTGCGCTCGTCGTTGAAGACGATGGCGGTCTCGGTGGTCTCGAAGTCAATGGCCCCGCGAGCCTCGCGAGCCTCGCGCAACACCCGGTAGAGGGTGTGCAGGTTCTTCAGGGTCGGCAGCAGCTCGCGGTACTCCTCACGCAGCGCAGCGCCCGTCGAGTCCTCCTCATCGAGGATGGTCGCCACCTTGTTGTAGGTGAGCCGCGCATGGGAGCAGAACACCGCTTCAAAGAAGCGGTAACGACTGATGGTGCCGCTCTTCGAGATGTTCAACTCGCAGACCAGCGCCAGGCGGTCGACGGCGGGATTGAGGGAGCAGAGCCCATTGGAGAGCAGCTCCGGCAGCATGGGCACCACCTGCCCCGGGAAGTAGACCGAGTTACCGCGACGGATCGCCTCCTGGTCCAGGGCGCTGCCCGGGCGCACATAGTGGGAGACGTCGGCAATCGCCACCAGCAGCTTCCAGCTGCCGGACTTCGTCTTCCAGGCGCAGACGGCGTCGTCGAAGTCCTTGGCGCTCTCATCGTCGATGGTCACCAGCGGCACGTCGCGCAGGTCGACGCGGTGGGCCTTGTCACCCTCGGCCACCTCGGCGGACATGCGGGCGATCTGGTCGTGGACCTCCGGTGGGAACTCGGCGGGAATCTCGTAGCTGCGGATGGCGATATCGATCTCCATCCCCGGGTCCATGCGCTCGCCGAGCACCTCGACCACCTCCCCCACCGGCTGCACCCGGGTGGCCGGCTGCTGGACGATCTTCGCCGAGATCACCTGGCCATCCTTAGCCCCGCCGCAGGCGCTGTGAGGGATGATCACCTCCTGGGTAATGCGTGGGTTCTCGGGGATCAGCACCCCGAACTCGGGGGTGTTTTCGCGGTAGACGCCGACGATGGTCTGGGTGTTGTGGGAGAGCACCTCGGCGATGGTGGCCTCGTCGCGGCCGCGACGGTCGCGCCCGCTGATACGCACCAGTACATAGTCGCCGTGAAAGACGCGGCGCATCTGCCGCGGCGGCAGCACCAGGTCGGGCTTCTTGCCATCCTCGCGGATCACGAAGCCGAAGCCGTCACGATGGCCGAGCACCTTGCCGCGAATCAGGTCGAGCTTGTCGATCAGCGCATAGGCGCCGGCCCGGTTGCGCAGCACCTGGCCGTCGCGCTCCATGGCCGCCAGGCGCCGGCGCACCGCCTCCTGCAGCTCCTCGTCGTCGAGGCCCAGCAGGTGGCTCATCTTCTCGTGGGAGATCGGCTTGCCGTACTCCTCCAGCCGGGCGAGCAGGTACTCGCGGCTGGGGGCGGGGTTATCGTACTTGTGGGCCTCGCGGCTGGCGTGCGGGTCGTCGCTGAGCGTCCAGTGGGTCATGCGGGAAGCATCCTTGGCAGGGTCGGGGACGGCTGGAGGGCGGGGGCGGACGGGCGCCGCGGGCATGGAGTCTTGCTTGAGGTATCGATTGTCATGGCCGCAGTATAGCGCCGCCCGGCCCACCACCCAACCTCGGCATGGCGCGCCTCCGGGGTCGTCCGAAACGGCTGGCGAAACGGGTGACGAAAAAAAAGCCGCCCGGGCCTCGCCTGCTCTTGCAATGGCGCCGAAATCGGGTACCATACGCGTCGCCTGCCCAGGTGGCGGAATTGGTAGACGCGCTAGCTTCAGGTGCTAGTGTCCTTACGGACGTGGAGGTTCAAGTCCTCTCCTGGGCACCATCTCCTTCGGGAGGCCCAGCGAACACGACGAGATGCATGATGCGCCCAGGTGGCGGAATTGGTAGACGCGCTAGCTTCAGGTGCTAGTATCCTTACGGATGTGGAGGTTCAAGTCCTCTCCTGGGCACCATTTCATATCGCACCATGCCGACTGAATCAGCAACGGCGAACGCTGCAAGTGATCGCTTCACATGCTGAATAAGGCCAGAGAAAGAAGCAGATGAAACAAGAACCGCGACTCGGATCGCGGTTTTTTTGTGTCCGTCTGACAGACACAAGCAACGGGATGGACTCCTCCTCACCCTACTCCGGCGTCGATGGGCGACAGGATTGGCCAGCTACGCATCAGCCCTTGTGATGCGTCTGGCTCGGCGCGGCGGGAAAAACTATACTGACGCGGTTGTCGCAGCACTGCGACGACCGCGCCACCAAAGGAGAGGAGACAGGGATGAGCGAGTCGCAGGTCAAAGATACCTGGGACAAGCTGGCCGTGCTGTCGGGATTCCTGGCGGCGGTCTTCGTGCCACTGGCCCTGGGCCTGGCGGGGCACTGGTACACTGATGCCATCCGCGATCGAGAGACCTCCCTCAAGGAACGTGAGTTCGCCCGGGAGTGGGTACAGCTCTCCCTAGAGGTATTGCGAGAGGAGACCGCCGAGGAAAACACGGTGCTGCGGGAATGGGCGGTGGATGTGCTCAACCACTACTCCGATGTCGAGATCCGTATCGTCGAGGAGTTACGCGAGGCCTTGGTGGAGGGGCGCGCACGTTTTCCCGATTCGCCGCTGCACGTGTCGGTGCCGGTGGATGTCTCGCGCTTCTCGCGCATGATCCAGCTTCAGGAATTTGCCCTTGATGCCCTGCTGCAGCGAGATGTCGACACCGCCATGCACCATCTGGGGCAGGCCCATGAACTTTGGCACGACTTCCGTACCATCTGGGAGGTGTTGTCCTTGCTGCGGCGCACCCGCGGAGACCTGGACAGGGAAGACGATGCCGCTTGGACAGGTCTCTATAGTTCCCTACAGAACCAGTGGGACCTGCGCGATATCGACCCCAGGCTGCGTGAGCAGCTGAAGCAACGAGCGGAGAATTGAGTTCGGCCTGTCTCGCTTGCTTTTCACGATGAGGTGGACGTTATCTCGTAATTTGTAGCAATCTTCGCGTTGTCAGAGGGGGTCCACCCGAGCTGAAATCGCTCAAGGGGAGAGCTGCAGTTCTGGGCTTTCCGTGCCTATGATCCGTGTGCAGACATGCTGCATCAGCACCGAGTCGAAAAACAGCGTGCGATGGGTGCGGGCGCCCGCCCCAACGGGTGCCTCCGTTGCGATGAACCAATCGCAGTCCTTGTGCCAGGATTTGTCGTCCCCGGACATCAAATCCTCCATGCACCCGGCATGACCCAGCACATTCAGGCGGGCGCCCGGGTGTTTGTCGGATACTTCGTCGTCGGGAAAGCAGTGGCGAGCAAGATCGACGAACGACCCCTCGAAGGCACCAACACTGTCACGAGCATCATCTTCCGCCTCCAGTGTATACACCGCCATGCGGTTGGGTCCGCCTCGCTCAGTGCGCCAGAGGCATCTGAGCGCCCTGCCCTCGAACGCCGAGGGAGCGCAGATTGGGGCCACCAGCGACAAGCTCGACAATCTCGCCGTCTTGCCCTCACCATTGAGCAGCGCACCCCGTCTAGCCATGCGCCGCGCCGCGTGCGCCGCCCAGACGGCACCGGCACCATGCGCCAGGATATGCAGCTTGAGCGGGTGTTCGCCCCCCAGCGCGCCGCCGAACAGGGTCGAAAGCGCGTCCCAGCCATCAGCACGGCCTTTGGCGGCAAAGGAGCGCTCGGCTTCGCCGACATAGCTGCGCCAGATCGGGGCCATGAAATCGCGGGCGAAATCCATCAGCAGCCGGTTGGTCAGGGCCGGCAGGCCACCGCCGCGTTCCACCAACCGGGTGCGGCGATCCGAGAGGATCTCGGCGGCCAGTGCATGGATATCCTCGCGCCACCACACGAAGAAGGGATAGATCCGCGTCTGTTTCAGCGCAGGGATCCAGGCGGCGGCGCGCGCGGCCACAGCCTCCAGCGGTTCCAGACCGCTCTCGGCGATGATCAGCAGGTGGTCATAGTCCCCTGTCCCGCGCAATAGGTCTGCTGTTTCGCAAATCGAGGCGAGATCGCACTGGAAGGTTCCGCGCCGGTTGAACCGGCTGTCGCGCAGGTGCAGGTAATGCCCATTGACCGCAATGCGCAGTGTCCCGTGTCCGGCCTCCGGGTGTGCCCCGCCGCCGTGGAACCCTGCGGTGCTGCGCGGATCGAGCGTCGTGGGCGGGGCGAGCGTCATGACCCAGGCATCCAGGACATGCGCGCGCCAGTCATCGTAGGGCCAGAGCGCGATGCCTGGCCATTCGCTGCCATCGGGGGCGCGATACCGTGACCAGTTCGCACCCCAGGAATTGCGGATCAGGAACCCTTCGCGGGTATAGCCCAGCAGGGTAACCGCGTGCCCGCCCTCCGGGTATCCGACCGGGCCAATCCGCCCCTTATCCAACCGTCCGCCAATCGCCCAGCCGTTGTGGATCCGGGCCGAGACCGCGATCGCGCCATACTCCACCAGCGCCGTCTGATAGTCGAGCAACACATGCGACAGCCGCGCATAGGCACCCAGCAGCGTATTGCGTGCAGAACGAGCGCGGGCAATCGTGAAGCGCCAGTTGGCAAATTCCGGCAGATGGTCGGGGTCATCCTCATCGGCGATCTCCTCGGCCACACCATTATGAAAGAACCCCCGCAGCACCCCGCGTAGCGAAGATCCGGGCAAGCCATCCACGAACTGGTCATGGCTGCGCCCAAGTTCATAGAGCATGCGCGCACTGACCGGGCGCGGGCGGGGGTCGACGGGGGCGCCGCTAGCGCGCCACATGCGCAGGCGGGCCAGATCAACCACCGTGGCGACCGCCATGCCGGTGCAGGCCGACAGATGCCCTTGGTCGCGCACCTCCAGGTCAGCGAAGGCCGGATCAGGCAAAAGGGTTGTGGGCAGGTTTATCAGCCCCGCGTGATAGGGGCGGTCACGAAAATCCGGCGCATCGGGCCGGGCGTTCAGCCAGAGGCCCCCCGTCCCCGGGGCTGACGCCGCCTTCTGCAACGCGCTTCGTTGCGCTGGCGATAGGTCGCGTGCCAGCGCGTCTGCTTCGGGAGCTGTCCAGCGAAATTCCATGTCCTCGCGCCCTGCTAGGCTAGCAAGGCGCGCAGTTTCGCGGCCGCTTTCTTGAACCCGTCGCTGGTCGGATGCAGCTCGTCCGCCCAGTCGCCCTGCGGCACGCTGCCACGCAGATCGGCATGGATCGCGCGCGGCCCGAAGGCCGAACAGATTGTGGCCGTGGTCTCGTTCAGCCGGTCTATCAGGGCGCGCACGACGCGGCTTGCCTGGGCATTGTCAGGAAAGCCTTTGTTGTGCAGCGGCTCGCCCGTCCAGTCACGCGCCCAGAACGGCCGGTTGCGATCCGCACCCCCGACCGAGCGGGTGGGCGAATAGTCATAGCCGTGAATGACGATGCGCAGATCCGGATAAGCTGTGGCCGGAAACTCCCGATCAATGTCTTCGAGCACCTTGATATAGGCCCGCCGGATACGGCCCAGCACATCCTCCAGCGCCGGGGTCTCGACATGCCATTGCGGGGGTTTGTCGGGGTCGAACGGGCGCACGATCCGCGATAGTGCGGCGATCCCGCTATCGTCCTGCCCCACCACGTCATTGCCTGCCCCCGAGAACAGGAAATACCGCACCGGCAGCCCGCGCGTCACCAGAAGCTCGTTCAGGGTGCGCAGGTATTCCGGCTTGTCATGGACCATGTTCTGCAACGTGTCGCCCGGCTCGCTCGTGCACCAGACCAGATGCGTAGAGGAAAGCTGGTTGACCAGATCCCGGAGCAAGAAGGGAAACTGGAACCAGCTGTCGCCCTCGGCATAGATGATCGGCGGGGGATTGTTCCCCGCATTCGCTAGCATGGAATTGAACCGGCGCTGGCGGCGCCAGCGGTCAATCCTGCTGAGCGCGGATGAAGCAAAGGCCGCCTCGACGCGCATATGGTCCATATCGGTGTCAATCTGCACTCGGTTGGGATCGGGCCGCAGGCGCGGACCTAAAGGTGCCGCAGCATCCGTGCCACCGGTCAGATACTGGGCAATCTCCTCGTCACTGACCGAGATATCGGACAGTTTTTCCTGCAATTCATCAACGGTGATCTTCATGCTTATAGCCTCCCCCAGTTATAAGCTGCCAATCTGCCGGAAAAGCAACTGATACTGCTGGAAGATTTTAGCCCGAAACCAGTGCTTATGCTCATCACCAAGGGTAGCGCCATGTCGGTACCGCATCCTTTCCGGGTCCTGAGGGATGACATCGAAGGTGGGCTTGAGTATGGCAGCCATTCGTTTGGTGGCATTTTTGCTCTACGGGGTCTCCATCTAACCGGACTCAACTCCGCCTTGGGCGATTCGCTGGAGGGGTCTCGCGGCTCGGTGGCTTTCCGCGCGCGAGCGGCGGCGTAGGCGGCACTGCCCGGGGTCGTCGGCCAGGAATGCTGTCGCCGTAGCGCACCGGGGCGTGGCCCACCGCGAGTTCGAGCACCCGGTAAAACACCATCCCGCGACTCTTCGAGTGCCGTCGGTTGAAGCGGAACACGAACTCATTCAGATAGCTGGGCAGATGCGCATCCTCGACCGAGCCTTGGTGGGTGCCAAGCAGCCGTCAGTCCGGTTAGATGGAGACCCCGTTTTGCTCTTAAACCCTTTGGGGACTTTCTGCATGGCCTGCTCGACCTGCCTGATGTGTGCCTCTAACTGGTCAAGGAGTAGAGGATGGGCGTAGATGGTCCAGCCATTGACGACCAATCTGGCATCTCAGAAGCGGCCCGGCCGGCGCGCCACCTCCTCCAGGGCCCAGCCGCGGGTCACCACCTCCCCCTCCAGCACCTCGGCCACGGGTTCAGGCAGGCGCGGGAAGAAGTTCAGCCCGGTGCGCGCCTCGATCTCGTCCACGCTCACCAGGTAGGCGTCCAGCGGCTCATCGCCGCGCACCTCCTGAGGCATCAGGAAGGCCAGCACCCGGGGCTCGTCGCCCGGTACGGCGATGATCTTGTAGAAGGCCTCGGGAATCTCCACCAGCCCGACCCGGTTAAGCATATTGTCGAGGAAGGACTCAGGAAACACCGGCCCGGTGATCACCTGCACCTCGCCGAAACGCGGCACGAAGTGGTCGATCACCACCTCCTCGAGGCGCTGCCACAGCCGCCGATTGAGGTCAGGGCGCTGGGGGGAGATGTTGCTCATGAAGAAGGTATCGCGCTGGGCCTGGGGCCCGTGCACCACGGCGATGGCGTAGTTGGGGGCGAGATGCCCGCGATCATAGCCGCTGCCGAAGTAGCTGTCGGCGGCGATGGGCCAGAGGGTGCGCCAGTCGCGGCGGAAGTCGGGGCGCGGACCGGCGCGCGGCTCCTCCACGGCCTCCAGCCGGTAGCTGACCCACAGCGGATTGACCCGCACGTCGGACCAGCCTACCAGGAAGCCGTCGTTGCGCAGCACCCGGTGCACGCTAGTGGGCGTGAGACTCTGCCACTCCGGCACGCCCATCCACACCAGCTGGTCGCGCACCTGGCGCTCCTGGCCGTACCAGAGGCCGGAAGAGACCAGCACGAATACCAGGGTGATACCGAAGCGGCGCGCCTGGCGGCGCCAGCGCGGGACGGGGGAACGGCGGCGACTCATCCTTGAACGGCTTCCAGTGCGGGCGGTGACGCATGACGGACAGCGCCGGGCGTCCAGGACACCCGGCTCGGGACTCGGGCCTACCAGCCCAGCGAGAACATGGTCTCCAGGTCGTGGCGGGAGTGCACCTGCATGGCGTTGAGGGTCTCGGTGTCGCGGATTCCCTCGACGGCGTTGAGGCGCTCGGTGACCAGCTCCGCCAGGCTCTCGAAATCGCGGGTGCGGGCGATAGCCACCAGGTCATAGCGGCCGCAGGTAGAGTAGACCTCGCTGATCCCCTCCACATCGGCCAGGCGCTCGGCCACCGCCTTCACCTGCCCCTTCTCGGTGTTGATCAGGATCACGGCATTCTGCATCGGGCTCTCTCCCTGCTGCGGCCCCGGAGGCGCGAAAAACGACAAGCCGGTACTCACCGACGGTTGCCGGATACTATAACAGCGCCGGGGGCCGGAAAGAATCGCCCCTCTCCCACCGCCGCCTCGCCCCTGAACCGGCCATCGCTCAGATGTAGTAGAGCAGCAGCGACGCGGTCAGCAACACGGCCACCCAGAGCACCATGCTGCCGGTGGGCCAGGTGCGCGCCAGGATGCCCGTCGGGCCGTGGAAGCGCATGGCCTGGGAGACGATGCGCCGCAGGGACCAGAGCAGGGCGGCGAGCAGGTTGCGCCAGGCAACCGAAGCGTGCCGGTGAATCCAGCCGACGGCGCGCGGGGCGGCGACGCGATAGAGCCAGTCCGTGTCCAGCGTGATCCTGTCCTTGGGCGTCAGGAATCTCAGCAGGACGAAGAAGACCAGACCAACGAAGGAGAGTAGCTGCAGATCCCAGAACACATGGCCAAGGGTATAGGCGTTGTAGTCGACCGGCTGATGCGGAAGCTGCTGGTAGAGCCACTCTGGCTGCACGCCGATGTAAAGGCAGAAGAACGCCGCGATGCCCATGGCGACGAGCATGTTGGCCGGCGCCTCCCGGGGGCGCAGTCCGGCATCGCGGCCCAGGAAGGCGAACCAGGGGAGTTTCAGGCCGACGCTCAGGAAGGTGCCCGCCGAGGCGAGCGACAGCATCAGCCAGACAAGCGCCGCCTGATGGTCCGCATAGGCCTCGAGGATCATCGTCTTGCTGACGAAGCCGCTGGTCAGCGGGAAGGCCGAGATGGAGAAGGCCGCGATCATGTAGAACAGGAAGGTCAGCGGCATGGCGCGGTAGAGCCCGCCCAGCTCGGTGAGCTTGGTGCGACCGGTCATGTGGATGATGGCGCCGGCGCTCATGAACAGCAGCGCCTTGTAGAGGATATGCGCGAAGGCGTGGGCCGCGGAGCCGTTCAGCGCCATGGCGGTCCCCAGGCCGACCCCGGCCACCATGAAACCCACCTGGCTGACGATGTGATAGGCGAGCAGCCGGCGGATATTGTTGGCCAGCACCGCGTAGGTCACCCCCCAGAGGGTCATGAGCGCCCCGAGCCAGATCAGGAGGTCGGTGTCGGGAAACCCCCGCATCAGCGTGTAGACCGCCGTCTTGGTGGTGAAGGCACTCAGCAACACCGCCCCGGTCACCGTGGCCTCCGGATAGGCATCGGTGAGCCAGGCGTGCAGGGGGGGCACGGCAGCATTGACCAGGAAGCCGAGCAGGATCAGCCAGAAGGCCGGACCGCCGGCCTCGATGGCATCGAAGCCCAGGCTGCCGGTCTGGGTGTAGTAGAGCACGATGCCGGCCAGCAGCAGCACGCCGCTGACCGCGTGGACCATCAGGTAGCGGAAGCCGGCCGCCAGCGAGGCGGCGCGGCGATGTCGCCAGATGAGCCACACCGAGGCGAGCAGCATCAGCTCCCAGAAGACATAGAGCGTGACCAGGTCGCCGGCCAACACGGCCCCCATGGCGGCGCCGGCATAGACCAGGCCAGCCATGTGCTGGATAGCGTCACCCACGTGCAGGGCATAGATGGCGCCAATCAGGGCCATGATGGCGAACACCTGGGCGAAGACCAGGCTCAGCGAGTCGGCCCGGCCCAGGGTCATCGTCATGTTCAGGAACTCGAAGCTGGCATGGGTGCCCGGCGCGGTGTCGAGCACGGCGAGCAGGGCCAGGGCCGGCACGGCCACCAGGATCAGCTTCTGCGCCACCCCGCGGAACAGCGGCACCAGCAGTGCCCCCAGAATCAGCACCAGGGAGGGGGAAAGCCACTCGATGAAAGGCCAGGGGATGACGAACCACTCGCGCATCACGGCTGTTCCCTAAGGGTCGGTTCGGTTGCGTTGATCGGCGGCATCCTCGAGGGCCCGGTAAGGGGCCAGCTCCTCCTCGTAATAGTCTTCCCGCCGATAGACCAGCCCGAGGCCGAGGCCCTTGGCCAGGCCGATAAGGACCACACAGGCCAGCGCACCGAAGAGCGCGCCGAACCCGCCCCAGGACTCCCAGGCAAAGCGATCATAGCCGGTAGGTATCAGCAGATCGGCGATGACCAGAGCCAGCATGGCGGCCAGCAGCCCCCGTTTCAGCCAGCGGGCGTTTCGCACCAGCAGGTCGAGTAGCTTGATGATCATGGGTCCTCCCCAGGATGGATTCGCGTCAGTTGGCAAAGAGACCGCCGAGCAGGCTTCGCAGCGGGTCCGCGGCCAGGAACAGCGCCATGCCGCCCAGCGCCGTGAGGCACAGCGGCACCACGCAGAGCAGCGGCGCCTCCCGGATACCGCCTCTGTCAGCCTCCGCCGGCGGCATCAGGAAGGCCCTGACGACCGGCATCAGCAGGTAGGCGATATTGAGCAGCGTGCTCAGCATGAACACCAGGACGACGAGGAGCCGGCCGCTGTCGGCCGCCCCCAGCACCAGGTGCCATTTGCTCCACAATCCCCCCATGGGCGGTGCGCCGATCACGCACAGCGCCCCGAGCAGAAAGGCGCCCATGGTGAAGGGCATGCGTCGCCCGAGGCCATCCAGCTGGCTGATATGCGTCTTCTTGCTGGCCACGTAGATGGCGCCGGCACAGAAGAACAGCGTGATCTTGCCAAAGGCGTGCATGACGATGTGCATGCCGCCCCCGATGGCCGCCAACTCGTGGGCCAGCATCGCCCCGAGGGTGATGTAGGAGAGCTGGCTGACCGTGGAATAGGCCAGCCGCGCCTTGAGGTTGTCCTGCTGCAGGGCCACCAGCGACGCCGACAGCAGGGAGAAGGCGGCGATCGTCAGGAGCAGATCCGCGCTCCAGAGTTCGCCGAGGTACTCCTGGCCGAAGATGTAGGTGCTGACCTTGAGCACGGTGAAGACGCCGGCCTTGACCACCGCCACGGCGTGCAGCAGGGCGGAAACGGGGGTGGGCGCCACCATGGCGGCGGGCAGCCAGCGGTGAAAGGGCATCAGCGCGGCCTTGCCGATCCCGTAGATGTAGAGCAGCAGCAGCAGCGCCCCCATGGCGTGGCTGACGTGGCCCGCCAGGATCCCGCCGTCGGTAAAGCTCAGGGATCCGGTCAGCCACCAGGTGGCGACGATGGCCACCAGTTGGAAGCCGATGGACGTCCCGAGCAACAGCCCCAGGTAGGTACGCGCGCCCTTCTGGGCTTCACGGTTACCCTTGTGAGCCACCAGCGGATAGGTGGAGAGCGTCAGCACCTCGTAGAAGATGAAGAGGGTGAACATGTTTTCGGCGAAGGCGATGCCCATCACCGAGAAGAGCGACACGGCAAAGCAGGCGTGAAAGCGCGTCTGCTTGCGCTCCCCGGTGCCGCGCAGGTAACCGATGGCATACAGCGAGGTGACGACCCAGAGGCTCGTGGCCACCAGGGCGAAGGTCATGCCGAGTGGCTCCACCTCGAAGGCCATGTGCAGGCCGGGCAGCAGCTCGAACAGCGTAATGGCCGGGCGTTCACCCGCCAGGACCGCCGGCAGTATCGGCAGGACCGTGGCGAACAGCGCCACGGCCGTGGCCACCATCAGGCCATCGCGAAGCGCGGGGCGGCGACCGGTCAGCGCAATCAGCACGGCGCCCAGGACCGGAACCGCCAGGGCGAGCGGGATGGCGACTGCGGGATCCATCAACGGGAGGGCGCTCACCGGTAGCCTCCCATCAGTGCCTCGGCGGCCTGCTCGGCCAGGCCCACCGGCAGCGACGTCTCGATACCGAAGTAGAGGCAAGCCAGCGCGAGCAGCCAGGTGGGAACCAGCAGGGAGAGGGGCGCCTCACGTACCGGCCGGCGATCATCGGGCTCGTTGAAGAAGGCCACCTCCACCACCCGCCAGACGTAGAGCAGGGCCAGCACCGACGTGCCCAGCAGGAAGATGGCGATCGGCCAGAGGCCTCCGTCCAGGGCGGCGAGAATGAGATGCCACTTGGTCACGAAGCCCGCCGTCAGCGGAACCCCGATCAGCGACAGCCCCGCGATGACGAAGGCCGTCATGGTCCAGGGCATGCGCTGGCCGGCGCCGGTCAGGTGGTTGAGGGAAACGCCGCCGAGCCGATAGGCGATGCAGCCCAGCGCCATGAACAGCGCCGCCTTGGTAATCGCATGGTTGAACAGGTGCAGCACCGAGGCCATCAGACCCAGGGTGCTGGCAAAGCTGATGCCCAGGATGATATAGCCCACCTGGGCCACGCTGGAGTAGGCGAACATGCGTTTGATATTGGTATGAAAGATGGCAACAGTCGAGGGAATCAGGATGCCGAGCATCGCCAGCGGCATCAGCAGCAGATTCATCTCGATCTCGACGAAGCTCAGCTCGTGGCCGAACACGCCGAAGATGAAGCGCAGCAACACATAGATGGCCACCTTGGTCGCCGTGGCCGACAGGAAGACGGTGACCATGGAGGGAGCATAGGCATAGGCATTGGGCAGCCACAGATGCAGCGGAAACAGCGCCAGCTTCAGCGAGATCCCCACCACGATAAAGGCCAGCGCGGCGCGCACCGTTCGGGTGTCGTTGACGTCCGGCAATCGCTCGGCAAGGTCCACCAAGTTCAGGGTGCCGGTCATGATGTAGAGAAAACCGATGCCGATCAGCAGGAAGGTGGTCCCGATCGTCCCCATCATCAGATACTGATAGGACGCCATCACGGCCCGGCGCTCGCGTCCCGTGGCGATGAGCGAGTAGGACGCCAGGGCGGCGATCTCGAAGAAAACGAAGATATTGAAGGCATCACCCGTGATGGCGATGCCCAGCAGCCCGCAATTGGCCAACAGGAAGGCCGCATAGAAGAAACCCTGCTTGTCGGCCGGGACCTCACTGGCCACGCTGAGCCGCGCGAAGGGCATGACCACGGCGCTGATGACACTGATCACCAACAGCACCAGAATATTGACCGAATCCACCCGGTACTCGATCCCGACCGGCGGCACCCAGCCTCCCATGTGATAGGCAATGACCCCTTCGGCCCGAACCCGCATCAGCAGCAGAATGGAAACGGCCAGGGTGAGCCAGCTGGTCAGGGTGGTGGTGACCCAGGCAAGGCGTGGAGCCTGGCCCATGAGCATCACCAGCGGCGCCGCCAGCATGGGGAGAATGACCTGAAGTACCGGCAGATGAAGTTGAAGAAGAGCCGTCACTTTTCCTCATCCTGAGCGTGGATTTCGTCTTCCTCGATGGTGCCATAGAGTTCATGGATGCGGACCACCAGGGCAAGGCCCACGGCGGTCAGGGCCACGCCCACCACGATGGCGGTCAGGATGAGCACATGCGGAAGAGGATTGGAGTAGTCGCTCACCCCCACCACATGAATCGGTGCGGTGCCCCCCTCCAGCTTGGCCAGGCTGATGAAGAAGACGAAGACGGAGGTCTGAAAAATGTTCAGCCCGACGATCTTCTTGATCAGGTTGCCCTGGGCAATCACGATGTAGAAGCCCACCATCATGAGCACCACGACCACCCAGTAGTTATAGAAGCCGATCCACGCCATTACTCCTGCTCCCGGCCGGCAAAGGCATAGAACAGCATGAGGGCGACGGAGGCCACGGTGACGCCCACGCCCAGTTCGATGCCGATGATGCCGAGGGATTCGCCGGCCTGATCGTTCGGGAGCAGGACCTTGTACTCCAGGAACTGCCCCCCCAGCGCGATGCAGGCCAGGCCTATCCCGATATAGAGCAGAACGCCAAAGGCGGCCAGAACCCGGGCCGCTTCCGGGGGAATGGCCTCCTGCGCCACGTCCAGCCCGAAGATCAGGCTGAAGATGACAAAGCCCGCGGCGAAGATGATGCCCGCCTGGAAGCCACCTCCGGGGCTGTACTCGCCGTGAAACTGGATATACAAGGCGTAGATCACGATCAGCGGGATCATGATCTTGGTCACGATCCGCAGCACGATGTGATGCTTCACGAACGGCTCTCCCGGCGACCGGCGGGCTTCCGGCGACGCTTGCGCTGTCGAGCCCGGCCGCTGCCGATCACCAGCAGCACCGCCACGGCCGCAGTGAGCACGACCACGGCTTCGCCCAGGGTGTCCAGCGCTCGATAGCTGGCCAGCACGGAGGCCACCATGTTGGGAATGCCGATCTCCTCCACCGACTGCTGGGTAAAGTGCGGCGCCAGGTGGGTATGGGCGGGCGCCTGGGGGTCACCGACCTGCGGCATGTCCAGGGTGCCGTAGATGAGCGCCGCGCCGGTGATCAGCACGATCACCAGCGCCACCAGGTTCTGCCGGGTGATACCCGCCTTCTCTTCGCTGGTGGTCAGCGCCAGCGCGGCCAGCATGAGGATGATCATGATCCCGGCGCCGACGGCGGCCTCCGTCAGGGCGACATCGACGGCGTCGAGCAGCACGAACAGCGATGCCGCCAGCAGGCTGTAGATGCCGGTGAGCATGATCACCGCGAAGAGGTTGCGGATTCTCACCACGGCAATCGCCACCAGGGCCATGAAGGCCAGCAGTATGAGGTCGATCAGGGCTGTGATGACTCACCCTCCTCCGCATCGGGCCGCCAGGGCGTCAACTGGCGCTGGCGAGCCGTCTTGGTCAAGGCATGGCTGGCGGCGGGCGCCGTGAAGAACAGGAACACCAGGGTAAACAACAGCTTGGCCGCCACCTCCAGAGAGTCCGCGCGCAGCATCAGGCCCACGAGGATCAGGATCATACAGAGGGTGTCGGTCATCCCGGCCGCCTGAATGCGGGAGTAGAAATCGGGGAAGCGCAGCAGGCCGACGCCGCTGATGACCACCAGGATGGCGCCGCTGACCAGCATGAGTCCGCTGACGAGATCCAGTAACAGGCTCATGGGTTCTCCTCCTCACCGCGCCGGCGCGACGGACCGAAGCGGCCGGACTCGAAGAACTGCAACACCGCTACGACGCCGATGTAGTTGAGCAGCGCATAGACAATGGCAATGTCGATGAACTCGGGGCGACCTACGATGAAGCCCAGCAGGGCGATGAGCAGCACCGTCAGGCTGCCGACGACATTCACCGCCAGGAGGCGGTCGAAGAGGGTCGGCCCCAGGTAGGCGCGCGTCAGCGCACAGCCGATGCTGAGGAGGACCGCCAGCGCGATGGCAACCAGCATCAGGACTCCCCCTCGAGCCGAGTCACCCGGCGGTCCATCTCGCCGCTCAGCACGCCCCGCTCCAGCTCCTCGGTCAGGGCGTAGAACCAGACCTCCTGCTCACGGACATAGACGGTCACCGTGCCCGGCGTCAGGGTGATGGAGTTGGCGAGAAACACTCGGCCCAGGTCGGTCTTCTGGGTGGCGTCCAGGCGGCAGAGCCGGGGGCTCAGGCTGTTGCGGCCCCTGATGATGTGGCCGGCCACCACCAGGTTGGCCTTCACCACCTCCTTGGCAAGCCAGGGCAGGTACTTGATGACGGGGACCAGCAGGTGGACGGGATGCCCCTCCCGGTCAAGAATGCGCATGCGATAGGCCAGATAGACCGTCATGGCGACGGAGGCGGCACCCAGCGGGACAAGAATGGGGTGGGTCCACTGGCCGGAGAACAGCAGCCAGATGGCGAAGAGCGTCACGCTCAGGCTGATCACGTACTTGAACACATCCAGCTCCTTGAATGTCCCCGACCGTTCACACAGCTGAGCAAGACTTGGCCGCCCGAGTCAATGGTGAAAGCGCTCACCGAGTCGGACAGCGGTCGAATCCGTTCGGCCGGGCGCCGTCGGCTAGAGCCGGACCGCCTGGCCACCGGGCCGGTGACGAGCCGCGCGGATGGCTTATGCGGGCCAGCTTCCCTCCAGCGCCAGCAGCCGGCCCTTGAGCGCCTGTCCCCCGCTGTAGCCGCCCAGGCCGTCGGCGGCCAGCACGCGATGACAGGGAATCAGGATCGGCAGCGGATTGGCGCCGTTGGCGGTGCCGACCGCCCGGGCTGCTCCCTCCCGCCCTAGACGGCGCGCCAGTTCGCCGTAGGTTCGCGTCTCGCCCCAGGGGATACGCAGCAGCGCCGACCATACCTCGCGCTGAAAGTCGCTGCCCCCGGGGGCCAGCGCCAGGCTGAAGCCGCGCCGCCGTCCGTCCAGATAGGCCAGCAGCTGGCCACGGGCCTCTGCCAGGGCCTCATCATCGCGGCGCCCCTCCTCCGGGTCGGGCTCCGCCTCGGCGTCGAGCACCAGGCGCCGCAGTCCCCGATCATCGCCGCACAACAGGATCTCCCCCAGCGGAGAGGCAAAACGGGTGTAGATCATCGGGTCTCCTCGGCTCAGGCCGCTTCACGCGGCGGTTTGCCACACACAGGGCGGCGTATTCGCATCACTGCAGGCGCTCTACTACCATAGGACAGCGAACTCCGTCGGGCAGCCCCTGTCGGAGCCAGAGGTGGCTGAACCACCCGAACAATGAACAGGTACCGTTCCTGCAACCGTGACGAAAAGGAGATCCCATGGCCAATCAGAGCCGTCGTGACTTCATGCGTACCAGCCTGCTGGGCCTCGCAGCCCTCCCGCTCGGCGCCGGCATCCTCTCCAAGACCGCCTTCGCCGACACCCTGCCGCGGCTGGACCCGGACAGCGACGAGGCCCAGGCCCTGAACTACGTCGAAGTCGCCGAGGACGCCGCCGATCACCCGGCCTACGAGGAGGGCGAATACTGCGACAACTGCATGTTCTGGGTGGCAGAGACCGAGGGCTGCCAGCTGTTCCCGCAGAACAGCGT
>NZ_CP071922.1:1172369-1179845 GCF_017584085.1 Halomonas sp. BM-2019 | reverse complement strand
CACCACCTCGTCTCCCTCCAGCGACTCGAGTCGCACGGGGAAGCCCCACAGCTGGTGCAGGTGGCGAATCACTGGGTAGACGCTGCGCGCCAGGGGCCGCCGACTGTCCTGAACGTGGCGCAGGGTCAGCGAGCGGTCGCCCCGGATATCCGCCGAGTAGACCTGGATATTGGGCTCGCGCACCGAGAGCGCATACTGGGTGGCCAGGGCATCGCGGATGCGCCGGTAGCCGCGCTCGTCATGGATGGCACTGACCTCGAGCATCTCGTCCTGGTCATCGTCCAACACCATGAACAGCTTGAGGTCGCGGATCACCTTGGGCGACAGGAACTGCTGGATGAAGGACTCGTCCTTGAAGTTCTTCATGGCAAACTCCAGGGTCTCCCGCCAGTCGCTGCCGGCGGCATCCGGGAACCACTGACGATCCTCCTCGGTGGGCGCCTCGCAGAGTCGCTTGAGGTCGCTGAAGATGGCAAAAACCAGGGCATAGGGGTTGATCCCGCTGTACCGGGGGCTGTCGAAGGCGGGCTGGTTGACCACCGCCGTATGAGACTGCAGGAACTCCAGCATCAGCCCCTCGTCGACCAGCCCCTCCTCATACAGGCGGTTCATCAGGGTGTAATGCCAGAAGGTGGCCCAGCCCTCGTTCATTACCTGGGTCTGGCGCTGGGGATAGAAGTACTGGGCCAGCTTGCGCACGATACGCACCACCTCGCGCTGCCATGGCGCCAGCAGCGGGGCATTCTTCTCGATGAAGTAGAGCAGGTTCTCCTGGGGTTCGGCGGGATAGCGGCCGGTAAGATGAAGGCCCAGTGGATCCTCTTCGTCATGATTGTCGCCGAGCGCCTCCTCCGCAGGCTGGGTGGGAATGGTCCGCCACAGGGTGTTGACCTGGGCCTGCAGGTAGGCCTCGCGCTCCTTCTGGCGCCGTGCCTCCTCGGCGGCGGAGATCGGCGAGGGCCGCTTGTAGCGGTCGACGCCGTAGTTCTGCAGCGCATGGCAGGCGTCGAGCAGCTGCTCCACGGCCGCCACGCCGTGGCGCTCCTCGCACTCGCCGATGTACTTCCGGGCAAACACCAGGTAGTCGATGATGGAGCTGGCATCGGTCCAGGTGCGGAACAGGTAGTTGCCCTTGAAGAAGGAGTTGTGCCCGTAGCAGGCGTGGGCCATCACCAGCACCTGCATCATCAGGGTGTTCTCCTCCATCAGGTAGGCGATGCAGGGGTCGGAGTTGATCACCAGCTCATAGGCGAGCCCCATCTGGCCGCGCCGGTAGGCCTGCTCCACGGCCAGGAACTGCTTGCCGAAGGACCAGTGGTGATAGCCCACCGGCATGCCCACGCTGGCGTAGGCGTCCATCATCTGCTCGGTGGTGATCACCTCGATCTGATTGGGGTAGGTGTCCAGCCGGTACTCGTCGGCCAACCGATCGATCTCACGCTCGAACGCGGCCAGGATCTCGAAGTTCCAGTCGGACCCGGTCGCGATGGGCTTGCGTCGTATCATCATCTCTCCTCGACGCCTCAGGGGGCGACACGCCGCTTGAACAGCTCACGGAATACCGGGTAGATGTCGCCGGCCTCGACGATCTGGCGCATGGCGAAACGCGCCGGGAACTCGGCGGCCACCGTCTCGTACTCCTCCCAAAGCGCCTGGTGAGCGTGGGGGGTGATCTCCACGTAGGTGAAATACTGCAGGCGCGGCATCAGCTTCTTCATCAGCAGGTCGCGGCAGGTGATGGAGTCGTCGTCCCAGTTGTCGCCGTCCGAGGCCTGGGCGACATAGAGGTTCCACTGTCCCGGCGGATAGCGCTTGGCGATGATCTCATCGACCAGGGCCAGGGCGCTGGAGACGATGGTCCCGCCGGTCTCCCGGGAGTAGAAGAACTCTTCCTCGTCCACCTCCTTGGCGGCGGTGTGGTGGCGCACGAAGACCAGCTCGACCTTCTCGTAGTTGCGCTCGAGGAACAGGTAGAGCAGCAGGAAGAAGCGCTTGGCGATGTCCTTGTGGGCCTGGGTCATGGAACCCGACACGTCCATCACGCAGAACATCACCGCCTTGCTGGAGGGCATCGGCTGGTTGACCAGGTTGTTGTAGCGCAGGTCGAAGGTGTCGATGAAGGGCACCGCCTCCAGGCGCTGTTCGAGCCGCTCGATCTCCGCCTTGAGCTCGGCGATGCGCGCCGGGTTGCGCAACACCGGGTCCTTGCGCTCCTCCACCTCCAGGGCCTCGCGCGCCTCGCGCAGGGCGCGGCGGATCGGCGCGCGCATGGCGATGCGCCGCGCGTGGGCCTCGCGCATGGAGCGCACGATATTGATCCGTGCCGGCACCCCCTCCTTGGAGACCCCGGCACGGACCGGGCGCACCTCATCGAGGTCCACCAGCGCCTTGCGCTCCAGGTGGGGCAGCTCCAGGCCATCGAAGACGAAGTCAAGGAACTCCTCCCGGGAGAGGGTAAAGGCGAACTCGTCCATGCCCTCGCCCTGGTCGGAGGCGCCGCCTTCCCCGGTGCCACCGCCTCCCCCGCCGCCGGGGCGGCGCAGGCGGTCGCCCTCGGTGAACTCCCGGTTGCCCGGGGCCACGATGGTGCGCTTGCCCCCGGGGCCGTGCTGGAACACCGGCTCGGAGATGTCTCGGGTCGGGATCGACACCTTCTCGCCGCGCTCCATGTCGGTGATCGAGCGGCGGTTCACCGCCTCCTCCACGGAGCGCTTGATATGGGTGCGGTAGCGGTCCAGGAAACGCTGCCGGTTGACCGCACTCTTGTGCTTGGCGTTGGCTCGTCGATCGATAAAATAGGTCATGCCGACCTCCTCTGCTCGCCGGTCGCGGCCGCCGGGGGACGGGTGTCCCCCGCACGACCCATGGCTCGCCTGGCTAGGCGCTAGGCGCTAGGCGCTAGGCGCTAGGCGCTTTTCAGCCTACTGCGACTTGCGTACCCGCAGGTACCACTCGGAGAGCAGCCGCACCTGCTTCTCGGTGTAGCCGCGCTCGACCATGCGCGCCACGAAGTCCTCGTGCTTCTTCTGGTCCGCCTGGGAGGCCTTGGCATTGAAGGAGATCACCGGCAGCAGCTCCTCGGTATTGGCGAACATCTTCTGTTCGATCACGCCACGCAGCTTCTCGTAGGACTGCCAGCTGGGGTTCATGCCGTTGTTCTGGGCACGGGCCCGCAGCACGAAGTTGACCACCTCATGGCGGAAGTCCTTGGGATTGGAGATGCCGGCCGGCTTCTCGATCTTCTCGAGCTCCTCGTTGAGGGCCTGGCGGTTGAACAGCTCGCCGGTCTCGGGGTCCCGGTACTCCTGGTCCTGGATCCAGAAATCGGCGTAGGTGACATAGCGATCGAAGATGTTCTGGCCATACTCGGAGTAGGACTCCAGATAGGCGGTCTGGATCTCCTTGCCGATGAAGTCCACGTAGCGCGGGGCCAGAAACTCCTTGATATAGCGCAGATAGCGCTCGAAGGTCTCCTTGGGCAGCTGTTCCTGCTCGAGGCGCTGCTCCAGCACATAGAGCAGGTGCACCGGGTTGGCCGCCACCTCGTGACTGTCGAAGTTGAACACCTTGGAGAGGATCTTGAAGGCGAAGCGGGTGGAGAGCCCGGCCATGCCCTCGTCGACGCCGGCGGTGTCACGATACTCCTGGATCGACTTGGCCTTGGGATCGGTGTCCTTGAGGTTCTCGCCGTCGTAGACGCGCATCTTGGAGTAGACGCTGGAGTTCTCCGGCTCCTTGAGGCGCGAGAGTACCGAGAACTGCGCCAGCATGCGCAGGGTGTCCGGCGCACAGGGCGACTGGTTGAGCGAGGAGTGCTCGAGCAGCTTCTGGTAGATCTTCACCTCCTCGGAGACCCTCAGGCAGTAGGGCACCTTGACGATATAGACCCGGTCGAGGAAGGCCTCGTTGTTGCGGTTGTTGCGGAAGGCCTGCCACTCGCTCTCGTTGGAGTGGGCCAGCACGATGCCTTCGAAGGGAATGGCACCCATGCCCTCGGTGGGGTTGTAGTTGCCCTCCTGGGTGGCCGTGAGCAGCGGATGCAGCACCTTGATCGGCGCCTTGAACATCTCCACGAACTCCATCAGCCCCTGGTTGGCGCGGCACAGGCCGCCGGAGAAGCTGTAGGCATCGGGGTCGTCCTGGGAGTACATCTCCAGCTGGCGGATATCCACCTTGCCCACCAGCGAGGAGATGTCCTGGTTGTTCTCGTCGCCAGGCTCGGTCTTGGAGATGGCGATCTGGTTGAGCCGCGAGGGATAGAGGCGCACCACCCGGAACTGGGAGATGTCGCCGCCGTACTCCTTGAGACGCTTGGCGGCCCAGGGCGACATCACGCTCTTGAGATAGCGACGCGGAATGCCGAACTCCTTCTCGAGCAGCTCGCCGTCCTCCTCGGGGGAGAAGAGGCCCAGCGGCGACTCGTAGACCGGCGAGCCCTTGATGGCGTAGAAGGGAACCTTCTCCATCAGCAGCTTGAGACGCTCGGCGAGCGAGGACTTGCCGCCGCCCACCGGGCCCAGCAGATAGAGGATCTGCTTGCGCTCCTCTAGGCCCTGGGCGGCATGGCGGAAGAAGGACACGATCTGTTCGATCGCCTCCTCCATGCCGTAGAACTCCGAGAAGGACGGATAGCGGCGAATGACCTTGTTGGAAAAGATCCGCGACAGCCGTGAATCCTTGGCGGTATCGATCACCTCGGGCTCGCCGATGGCTTCGAGCATCCGCTCCGCGGCCGAGGCATAGGCCACCGGCTCCCGACGACAGAGTTCCAGATACTCCTGCAGGGTCATCTCTTCCTGCCGGACACGCTCGTAGCGATTCTGCACATGATCGAAGATGCTCATCGATGCCTCCTGTAAAGCCCGCTGACTCGGCGCCAAGTGTTCATCAGGGGGGCGCAAGAACTGGGTCACCTAAGGTTAGCCCTGACCGCCGACCATTAGCGGACAACGAATCAACGCTGGGGCCTTAACCCTATGAACATCGGCACCGCAGGGAGGTTCTGGCGGAACAGTGCAGATTTCAACGCTGAAAGAACGCTGATGCCGCTGAGGCGGCCTCAGAGGCCTGCCGCCACCCGCGTGCCCTGATCGATGGCACGCTTGGCATCGAGCTCCGCCGCCTCGTGCGCGCCGCCGATCAGGTGCACCGCCACACCGGCGGCGCGCAGCGGCTCGAGGAGTTCGCGCACCGGCTCCTGGCCGGCGCAGACCACCACGCTGTCCACCGTGAGCAGGCGTGGCTCGCCATCGAGGCGAAAATGCAGGCCGGCATCGTCGATGCCCAGGTATTCGCAGCCGGCCAGGGCCTCGACGCCGCGATGCCTGAGCGAGGCACGATGCACCCAGCCGGTGGTCTTGCCTAACCCGCGGCCCGGCTTGGACGCCTTGCGCTGCAGCAGGGTCACCCGGCGCGGCACCTCGGGGCGACGCGGCGGCGCAAGCCCTCCCGGGGTGGAGACCGAAAGATCGACGCCCCACTCCGCGCACCAGGCATCGCGATCCAGCGAGGGGCGGCCGACATGGGTGAGCAACTCCGCCACGTCGAAGCCGATGCCGCCCGCGCCGATGATCGCCACCCGTCGGCCGACCCGCTCCGGATGCAGGATCGCCGTGGGGTAGCCCATCACCTTGGGGTGGTCGCTGCCGGGCAACTCGAGCCGCCGCGGCCGCACCCCGCTGGCCAGCACCACCGCATCGAACTCGCGCAGCAGATGGGGATCGGCCTCGCAGCCCAGGCGCACACTTACGCCGTACCGGTCGAGCATCACCCGGAAGTAGCGCAGGGTCTCGTTGAACTCCTCCTTGCCGGGGATGCGCCGCGCATAGTTGAACTGACCGCCCAGCTCGGCACTGCGCTCGAAGAGGGTCACCGCATGTCCCCGCTGCGCCGCGGTGAGCGCCGCCGCCAGGCCCGCCGGCCCGCCCCCCACCACGGCGATGCGCTTGGCGACCTCGGCCGGGGTGATCACCAGCTGGGTCTCGTGGCCGGCCCGAGGGTTGACCAGGCAGGAGGTGGGCTTGCCCGCGAAGGTGTGATCCAGGCACGCCTGGTTACAGGCGATGCAGGTGTTGATTTCCTTGGCCCGGCCCTCGGCGGCCTTGCTCACCCAGGCCGGATCCGCCAGGAAGGGGCGCGCCATGGAGACCATATCGGCATGCCCCTCGGCCAGCACCCGCTCGGCCACCTCCGGCATGTTGATGCGGTTGGTGGTGATCAGCGGGATCGAGAGCGCCGCCTTCATGCGCCGGGTCACCTCGGTAAAGGCCGCCCGCGGCACGCTGGTGACGATGGTCGGCACCCGCGCCTCGTGCCAGCCGATGCCGGTATTGATGAGGTCGGCACCCGCCGCCTCGATGGCCCGGCCCAGCGCCTCCACCTCGTCGTGGGTGCTGCCCTCCTCCACCAGGTCGATCATGGAGAGGCGGAAGATGATCAGGAAGTCGTCGCCCACCGCCTCGCGGATGCGCCGCACGATCGCCACCGGGAAGCGGATGCGGTTCTCGAAGGTCCCGCCCCAGGCGTCGTCGCGGTGGTTGGTGCGCCGGCAGACGAACTGGTTGATGAGGTAGCCTTCCGAGCCCATCACCTCCACGCCGTCATAACCGGCCTCCCTGGCCAGGCTGGCGCAGCGAACAAAGTCGGCGATCTGCTGCTCCACCTCCTCACCGGTCAGTTCGCGGGGCGAGACGGGATTGATCGGTGCCGGGATGGCCGAGGGGGCGACCGGCTCGGGGGTATAGGCATAGCGTCCCGCATGGAGGATCTGCAGGCAGAGCCGGCCGCCCTCGGCGTGGACCGCCTCCACCAGCCGGCGATGGTCGGGCAGTTGCTCGGCTCGCTCCAGGGTGGCCGCGCCCTGGAAGACCGCCCCCTCGGGGTTGGGCGCGATGCCGCCGGTGACGATCAGCGCCACCCCCTCCCGGGCCCGTTCGGCGTAGAAGGCGGCCAGGCGTTCGAAGCCGCCAGGGGCCTCCTCCAGGTTGGTATGCATGGAGCCCATCAGCACGCGGTTGGGCAGCGTCAGCTGGCCCACCGACAGGGGACGGAAGAGGTAGGGATAGGCGGTCACGGCGTGCTCCTCGTGGTGGTGGCAGGGCCGGGCATTCAAACAACTGTATGACAGCGAACACCAAGGCGTAAAGCCTTAACCCGGCAAGGGGCAAGGGGCAAGGGGCCAGCAAAAACGACGAAGCCCCGAGCGATAAGCTCGGGGCTTGCGAGATTCGTGTGCGGCGATGGACCCGTAGACGAGGGACCTGCAGAAATGGCGGACCGGACGGGACTCGAACCCGCGACCTCCGGCGTGACAGGCCGGCATTCTAACCAACTGAACTACCGGTCCGCGTGGTGGGTGATACCGGATTCGAACCAGTGACCCCCAGCATGTGAGGCTGGTGCTCTAACCAACTGAGCTAATCACCCACGAAAACTGCATAGCGTGCTGCGTCGTGCTACCGCTGGTGTTGCGACTAT
>NZ_CP071922.1:1159444-1172269 GCF_017584085.1 Halomonas sp. BM-2019 | reverse complement strand
AGAACTGCAAAGCGTGCTGCGTCGTGCTACCGCTGGTGTTGCGACTATCAGGCCGTCATCGTGGCGGACCGGACGGGACTCGAACCCGCGACCTCCGGCGTGACAGGCCGGCATTCTAACCAACTGAACTACCGGTCCGCAAGATGGCACCTGGCGAAAACACGTTGGCGGACCGGACGGGACTCGAACCCGCGACCTCCGGCGTGACAGGCCGGCATTCTAACCAACTGAACTACCGGTCCGCTGCGTGCTTTCTACGTGATCGACCATGGCCTTGGGCAATGGTGGGTGGTACAGGGTTCGAACCTGTGACCCCCAGCTTGTAAGGCTGGTGCTCTCCCAGCTGAGCTAACCACCCCCGGTCACGTGGCGCTGCATTCTACAGGGGCACCGGCCAATGTCAACGCTTTTTGCCCGCGCCGGGCCCGGGGGTCATTCTGCTGCCTTATCATCGGCTTGCCTGGCGACGGCGGGACAGGTGTGCTCGGCCATGAAGGCGGCGATCACCTCGGCGGCCTCGTCGATCAGCGACGCCTGGGTTCGCCCGCTGGCACTCCGCGGCTGCCAGTCATGGTCGCCATCCTCGAGCAGGTGGACGCGGGCCTGGCTCAGATCGTAGTCAACGATCTCCTCACGGCTGCCGAAGGGGTCGCGACTGCCCTGGACCACCAGGGTGGGGCAGGCGATCAAGGGCCAGTGGGAGAGGCGCAGGGTCTCGGGCTTGCCGGGAGGGTGAAAGGGGTAGCCGCACAACACCACGCCGGCGGCGCCGTCACGGGCCGCCAGCAGGCTGGCCACCCGACCGCCCATGGACTTGCCCCCGAGCCACAGGGGCGGCAGCGACGTATGTGACAGAAGGTCGCACCAGCGGGCCAGCTCCTCCACCAGCCGATCGACCCGCGGCGGGGGGCGCCGACGGGCCTCGCGACGCATCTGCTGCAGGTAGGCGAACTCGATGGCCAAGGTCTGAACGCCACGCTCGGCAAGGGCGTCGCGGCAGCGTTCCATGAACGTGGAATCCTGCCCGGCACCCGCCCCGTGGGCGATCAGCATTCGCCCCACCCGGGCCTCGCCGCGCACCTCGAGGGGGCCGTCGGGCAGAAGCCAGTTTCCCGACTGACCCGCCTTCAGGCGTTGGCGACAGAGCGCCGGGAATATAGGCTCAGGGTACTGGCAACCAAAATTAGACAAGGAGTCTCCTCGCGAGTTCTTCGATTACGCCGATTGGCGTGTTCAGGATTGCGGCGGGCTGCGCTAGAATCCAGACCGTCTTGACCTGCATCATCCTGGGGTTGCTGGGTCCGTGACAAACTGACGCAGTGTTACCTCGCTACCGCGTTCGATGGGAACCTGACATGAGCACAGCACTAGAACACCCGACCTACAACTACAAGGTAGTTCGGCAGTTCGCGATCATGACAGTGGTGTGGGGCATCGTGGGCATGATCCTCGGTGTCATCCTCGCTGCACAGCTGGTATGGCCGCAACTCAACCTGGATCTGCCCTGGACGAGCTTCGGCCGCCTGCGTCCGCTCCACACCAACGCCGTGATCTTTGCCTTCGGCGGCTCCGCGCTGTTTGCCACTTCCTACTACGTGGTGCAGCGGACCTGCCAGACCCGGCTCTTCTCGGACAGGCTGGCCGCTTTCACTTTCTGGGGCTGGCAGGCGGTAATCCTCTCTGCGGTGATCACCCTGCCGCTGGGCTACACCACCACCAAGGAGTACGCCGAGCTGGAATGGCCGATCAACATCCTGATCGCGGTCGTCTGGATCAGCTATGCCATCGTCTTCCTGATGACCATCAAGCAGCGAAAGACCTCTCACATCTACGTGGCCAACTGGTTCTTCGCCGCCTTCATCCTGACCGTGGCGGTGCTGCATATCGTCAATAATGCCGCCATACCGGTCACCGCGATGTACTCCATCTCCATCTACTCCGGCGCCATCGACGCCATGGTGCAGTGGTGGTACGGCCACAATGCGGTGGGCTTCTTCCTGACCGCCGGTTTCCTGGGGATGATGTACTACTTCGTGCCCAAGCAGGCCGAGCGCCCGGTCTACTCCTACCGGCTTTCCATCGTCCACTTCTGGTCGCTGATCATGGTCTACATGTGGGCCGGTCCGCACCACCTGCACTATACCGCACTGCCCAACTGGGCCCAGTCGCTGGGCATGATCATGTCGATCATCCTGCTGGCCCCCTCCTGGGGCGGCATGATCAACGGCATGATGACACTCTCCGGCGCCTGGCATAAGCTGCGTACCGACCCGACCCTGCGCTTCCTGGTGGTGGCCCTGTCGTTCTACGGCATGTCGACCTTCGAAGGCCCGATGATGGCGATCAAGACCGTCAACGCCCTCTCCCACTATACCGACTGGACCATCGGCCACGTCCACGCCGGTGCACTCGGCTGGGTGGCGATGATCACCATCGGCTCCATGTACCACCTGATCCCGCGCCTGTTCGGTCGTACCGAGATGTACTCGGTAGGCATGATCGCCGTGCACTTCTGGCTGGCGACCATCGGCACCGTGCTCTACATCGCCTCCATGTGGGTCAACGGTATCCTGCAGGGCCTGATGTGGCGCGCCATCAACCCCGACGGCACCCTGATGTACACCTTCATCGAGTCCGTCGAGGCCAGCGGCCCCGGCTACATCGTGCGCCTGATCGGCGGCCTGTGCTGGGTCGTGGGCATGCTGATCATGGCCTACAACGTCTACATGACCGTCAAGCGCGGCGAAGGCGCCCGCCAGCCGCTGCCGCAGACCGCCTGAGCCAACCGGGGATACCGACACCAATGAAACACGAGATCGTCGAAAAGAACGTTGGCCTGCTCGCCGTGCTGATCCTGGTGGTCATCAGCTTCGGCGGCCTGGCCGAGGTCGTGCCGCTGTTCTTCCAGAAGCAGACCACCGAGCCCGTAGAGGGCCTCAGGCCCCTCACGGCCCTGGAGCTGGAGGGCCGTGACATCTATCGCCGCGAGGGCTGCGTCGGCTGCCACTCCCAGATGATCCGCCCGTTCCGCGCCGAGACAGAGCGCTATGGCCACTACAGCGTGGCTGGCGAGACCGTCTACGATCACAACTTCCTGTGGGGCTCCAAGCGCACCGGCCCCGACCTGGCCCGCGTCGGCGGCCGCTACAGCGATGACTGGCACCGCGCTCATATGTACAACCCGCGCGACGTGGTGCCCGAGTCGATCATGCCCTCCTACCCCTGGCTCTTCGAGCGCACCCTGGACGGTCGCGACACCCCGAGGAAGATGCGGGCGCTGCGCACCCTGGGCGTGCCCTACACCGACGAGGACATCGAGAACGCCACCCGCGAGGTGCGCGGCCAGCAGGAGATCACCGCGCTGGTCGCCTACCTGCAGCAGCTGGGTACCGTGCTCGAGGGCACGCGTTGATCATGGATACCGGAACCTTTCGCGGCATCATCACCGGGCTGCTGATAGTGGCCTTCATCGGCATCACGGTGTGGGCCTACTCCCGGCGGCGCAAGCCGGACTTCGACGAGGCGGCCCAGCTGCCCTTCGCCGACGATGATGAGCTACCGAACCGTGACAAGAGCACCTCGCCGGACGGGGTCGCTTCCCGCAAGAACAAGGGAGACAGGAACACATGAACAATCTCTGGGGTGACTCCCTTTCCGGGTTCTGGAGCGCCTGGATCATTGTCATCACGCTGGGCTCCATTGGTTTCGCCTTCTGGCTGCTCTATGCCAACCGCAAGACCGACAAGACCCCCGACGCGGAAGGCAACATCGAGACCACCGGTCACGCCGCAGACGGCATCGAGGAGTATGACAATCCGCTGCCACGCTGGTGGTTCCAGCTCTACGTGGGCACCGTGGTCTTCTCCCTGGGGTACCTGCTGCTCTACCCGGGGCTGGGCAACTTCGCCGGCTTGCTGGGCTGGACCCAGGAGGGCCAGTGGGAAGAGGAAGTAGCCCGCGCCGAGGAGCGGTTCACGCCGATCTTCGCCCAGTACCAGGAGATCCCGATCCCTGAGCTTGCCCGGGACGCCGAGGCCATGCAGGTGGCCGAGCGAATCTACCTGAACAACTGCGCGGTCTGTCACGGCTCCAACGCCCAGGGCGGCTATGGCTTCCCCAACCTGACCAACGACGACTGGCTCTACGGCGGCGAGCCCGAAAACATCGTCACCAGCCTGGTGCGAGGGCGCAGCGGCCTGATGCCTTCCTGGCAGCAGCTGGGCGAGGAGAACATCGAGAACCTCACCCAGTACACCCTGTCGCTCTCCGACCTGGAGCACGACGAGGAACGTGCCGAGCGTGGCGCGGCAACCTATGCCTCGGTCTGCGCGGCCTGCCACATGCCCGATGGCACCGGCAATCAGGCCCTGGGCGCGCCCAACCTGACCAACGACATCTGGCTCTATCAGGCACCCGGCCAGAGCGTCGCCGACTCGATTCGCCAGACTCTGCGCAACGGCCGCAACGGGCACATGCCGGCCCAGGAGGCCTATATCGGCGAAGAGCGTGTCCACCTGGTGGCCGCCTACGTCTACAGCCTGCGCTTCCGGGACTGATCCATCCCCCGACGACAGGTAACCCAAGGAAGGGTGCGGCGTCACGTCGCACCCTTTCTCGTGGGCACCACCGCTCGATACAATGCGGGGCATCGAGGCCGCGGCGCCTCCCCCGCCTGCCATGAGTCAGCCATGAGCGAGAAGATCCCGAGCCGAGACGTCACCCCAGATCCGGTGGGTCGGCACGTCCCCGGCGAGACCGTTCAGCAGGAGATGTACGCCAAGCGGCGGCACATCTACGTGCGCGAGATCCAAGGGCTGTTCCAGAGACTCCGGCGCGGGGCCAACTGGGCGCTGATGCTGCTGTTCTTCTTGATGCCCTGGGTGCCCTGGGGCGACCGCCCGGCGATCTGGTTCGATCTGCCCGGCCGCGAGTTCCACATCTTCGCCGCCACCTTCTACCCCCAGGAGTTCATCCTGCTCTCCTGGTTGCTGATCATCTGCGCCTTCGGGCTGTTCTTCATCACGGTGTTCGCCGGCCGCGTCTGGTGCGGCTACACCTGCCCGCAGAGCGTCTGGACCTTCCTGTTCATCTGGTTCGAGCACCGCCTCGAGGGACCGCGGCACCGACGCATACGGCTCGACCAGCAGGCGCTTGACGCCGACAAGCTGTGGCGCAAGTCGGCCAAGCACGCCATCTGGCTCGCCATCGCCCTGGCCACCGGCGTGACCTTCGTCGGCTACTTCACGCCGATCCGCGAGCTGGTCGTCGACCTGCCCACCCTCGAGGCCCACGGCTGGTCCTACTTCTGGGTTGGCTTCTTCCTGGTCTTCACCTACCTCAACGCCGGCTGGCTGCGCGAGCAGGTGTGCATCTACATGTGCCCCTACGCCCGCTTCCAGGGGGTGATGTTCGACCGCGACACCCTGATCGTCTCCTACGACGAGGCCCGCGGCGAGCCCCGCGGCGCCCGCAAGAAGAGCCTCAGCCATGCCCAGGCACAGGCGGCCGGACACGGCGACTGCATCGACTGCGACCTCTGTGTGCAGGTCTGCCCCACCGGCATCGACATCCGTGACGGCCTGCAGTACGAGTGCATCAGCTGTGCGGCCTGCATCGACGCCTGCGACAGCGTGATGGACCGCATGGGCTATCCTCGCGGCCTGATCCGCTACACCACCGAGAACGCCCTGGAGGGCAAACCAACGCACATCCTGCGTCCGCGCCTGCTGGGCTACCTGGCGGCCCTGCTGGTGATGGTCGGGCTCTTCGCCTGGGCCGTGGCCGATCGCACCCCGCTCTCCTTCGAGGTGGAGCGCGAACGCACCCAGCTCTACCAGCTGACCCGCGAGGGTCGCCTTAGCAACGTCTATGTGCTGACGGTGCGCAACCTGGACGGCCAGGACCATCGCTACCGCCTGGAGGCCTCGGGCCTGCCGGACCTGCGCCTCGACACCGATCGGATCGAGGTGCCGGCCGGGGCGACCCGCCGCGCCGTGGTGGCCATCACCGCCGACCCCGAGGTGATCGAGCGCCCCAGCCACCCCATCACCCTGCGCCTCGAGGCCGACGACCACCCACGCATCGCCCTGGAGCGCGAGACCCGCTTCATCGGCGAGATCCGGAGATGACATGAACCACCCCGTGACCCCTTGGTACAAGCAAGCCTGGCCCTGGTTCCTGCTGGCCCTGCTCTTTACCTCCATCGGGGCCAGCAGCACCCTGGCGGTGATGGCCGTGCGCACCGCCGACGGCATGGTCCAGGAGGACTACTACGAGCACGGTCGCGCCATCAACATGGTACTGGCCAAGCAGGAGCGCGCCGCCGAGTTGGGACTCTTTGCCTCGCTGCGCATCGACCCGCTGACCAGCGACGTGGTGCTGGACCTGGAGGGCGGCGAGGAGTACCCGGAGCGGCTCGACTTCGAGCTGATCTTTCCCACCCAGGGCGACCGCGATATCGAGCTGACACTCGAGCACGTGCGCGACGGCCGCTACCTGGGCCAGGCCCCGGACAACCTGCGCTACCGCTGGTACCTGCAGCTGCAGCCCCAGGGCGAGGAGCCGGAGTGGCGCCTGGTGGGCGAGGCCCGCTTCCCCGACGAGGCCGCATTCCGCCTGACCCCCGGCCGGTTCGCATCCGGCGACGACAGCTGACGCGCCGCCTCAGGCGAGGAGTCCAGAGCCCATGAGTGACGTGGACGCCGCCGCCTCGGCAGGCTGCTACCACTGCGGCAGTCGGGTGCCCGATGGCGCGCCCTGGTCGATCACCCTCGAAGAAGCATGCCACCCCCTCTGCTGCCCCGGCTGCGAGGCGGTGGCCCACGCCATCGTCGACGGCGGCCTGGCCAGCTACTACCGCTTTCGCACCGAGCTGCCCGAGCGACCCGACGACCGTGAATCGTCCCGCGCCGAGACCTGGGCGGTGTTCGACGACCCCGGCCTCCAACGCCAGTTCGTCCACCCCGAGGGAGACGACAGCGGCCGTGTCCACGCCACCCTGGCGGTGGACGGCATCACCTGCGCGGCCTGCGCCTGGCTGATCGAGCATCGCCTCAACGCCCTGACCGGCGTGGCATCCAGCGCGGTCAACCTCAGCCACCACCGCGTCCGTGTGAGCTGGGACCCCGCCACGGTCAAGCTGTCGCAACTGCTGGCCGAACTCACTGCCATCGGCTACCAGGCACAGCCCTACGAGCCCGACGAGGCACAGGCGCGTCTGCAACACGAGGAGCGCATGAACGTGCGCCGGCTGATCATCGCCGCGGTGGGCATGGCCCAGGTGATGATGTTCTCGATTCCCATCTACGTGGCCGGCCCCGAGGGGATCAGCGAGGACTTCTACGCCCTGTTCCATTGGCTCTCCTTCGCCCTGACCACTCCGGTGGTGTTCTTCTCGGCGGCCCCCTTCTTTCGCAACGCGGTGCGCGACCTGCGTGCCCGGGTGCTGGGCATGGACGTGCCGGTCTCGCTGGCTATCGGCTTCGCCTATGCCGCCAGTGGCTACGCGGTGATCACCGGCAAGGGCGAGGTCTACTTCGACTCAGCGGCCATGTTCACCTTCTTCCTGCTCTTCGGCCGCTACGTGGAGGCCCGCGCCCGTCGACGCAGCGGCCACAGCGGCAACGCCATGGCCGGCGCGCTGCCGCTCTCGGCCATTCGCCTGACCGACGAGGGGGAGGAGCGCATCCTGCCGGCCAGCGAGCTCGTCGCCGGCGACCGGGTGCTGGTCAAACCCGGTCACGGGGTGCCCGCCGACGGCGTGATCGAAGACGGCGAGTCGAGCCTCGACGAGTCCATGCTCACCGGCGAGTACCTGCCGGTCACCCGACGCCTCGGCGACACCGTCACCGGCGGCAGTCAGAACATCGAGAGCCCGCTGGTGGTGCGGGTGACCCATGCCGGGCGCGACGCCCGGGTCGCCGGCATCGTCGACCTTACCGACCGCGCCTTCGCCAGCCGCCCGCGCCTGGCACAGCTGGCCGCCCGCATGGCCCACCTCTTTGTGCTGCGCCTGCTGGTGGTCACCGCCGTGGTCACCATCACCTGGTGGTTCATCGACCCGGCACGGATGCCCTGGATCATGCTCTCGGTGCTGGTGGTGACCTGCCCCTGCGCCCTGGCGCTTGCCACCCCCACCGCGCTGACCGCCGGTCACGGCCAGCTGCGCCGCCACGGTGTGCTGGTGACCCGCGCCGATGCCATCGAGGCGCTCTCCCAGGTCGATCGGGTAATCTTCGACAAGACCGGCACCCTGACCCACGGTGAGATGGCGCTGGTGGAGACCCGCCCCCTGGGCGTACTCGGCGCCGAGCGCGCCCGTGCCCTGGCCGCCGCCCTGGAGGCGCGCTCCGAGCACCCCATCGCGCGGGCCTTCCACCCCTTCCGACTGGCCACGGTGCATGCCTCCGAGGTAACCAGCCGCACCGGCCAGGGCCTCGAAGGCACCCTCGACGGCCGCCGCTGGCGGCTTGGCAAGGCCGAGTTCGCGGCCCCTGAGGCCAACCTCGAGCCCCCCGACGAGGGGCCCTGGCTGCTGCTCGCCGAGGAGGGTGAACCGCGGGCCTGGTTCGCCCTGCAGGACGGCGTGCGCGAAGACGCCGCCGAGACCATCGCCGCCATCCAGGCGCTGGGCATCGAGGTGGAGCTGCTCTCGGGGGATACCCCCGGAGCCGCCGGCGAGCTGGCTGGCCGCCTGGGAATCGCCACCTGGCGCGGTAGCGCCACCCCGGAGGAGAAGCTGGCACGCATCCGCGAGTGCCAGGCGGCCGGCGAGAAGGTGGCCATGGTGGGCGACGGTATCAACGACGTGCCGGTGCTGGCCGGGGCCGACGTGGCCATCGCCATGAACGGCGCCACCGACCTGGCGCGCACCAGCGCCGACGCTATCCTGCTGAGCCCGCGCCTGTCGCGGGTCGTCGAGGCGATCGAGATCTGCCGGGCCACCCGGCGGGTGATGCGCCAGAACATGATCTGGTCGGTGTGTTACAACTTCTCCGCCATGCCGCTGGCCGCCGTGGGCCTGGTGCCACCGTGGCTGGCCGCCATGGGCATGTCGGGCAGCTCCCTGGTGGTGGTGACCAACGCCCTGCGCCTCAACCGTTTTCGCAGCCGCGCCATGGGGGCCGCGATGCCCCCGCCCCCGCCCACGACCTCCCCTGAACCGAGTCGGGTGAACGCATGAGCATCCTCTACCTGCTGATTCCACTGTCGCTGACCCTGCTGGGCCTGGCCGTGTGGGCCTTCTTCTGGGCGGTCAAGCACGACCAGTTCGAGGACCTGGAGGGCCCCGCCCACCGCATCCTCTTCGATGAGGATGAGAACGACCTCAGCGCCGAGGAGCGCCAGCGGCGCCGCGAGACGGCCTCGGGCGCCACGGCGCGGCGCGACGACGACACCGAGCACTGATGGACCCCACCGGACTCGGCCTGCCGCCATTGGCCGCGGCCTTCGTCTTCGGCCTGCTGGGAGGCGCCCACTGCATCGGCATGTGTGGCGGCATCATGAGCGCCCTGACCTTCGCCGTGCCTCCCAGCATGCGCTCGACTGCCCGCCTCGGCGGTCTGCTGCTGGGCTACAACCTGGGCCGCATCGCCAGCTACATGGTGGCCGGTGCCCTGGTGGCAAGCCTCGGCACCCTGCTCACCCTGACCCCGGCCACGCGGGTCGTCCTGCAGCTCTTCGCCGCGGTGATGCTGATCCTGATGGCGCTCTATATCGCCGACTGGTGGAAGGGGCTGCTGCGGGTCGAGGCGCTGGGCCGCCACCTGTGGCGCCACCTGGAGCCGGTGGGGCGACGGCTGATGCCGGTGGTGAAGGTGCCCCAGGCGGTAGCGCTGGGAGCCGTCTGGGGCTGGCTGCCCTGCGGGCTGGTCTACTCGATGCTGGCCTGGAGCCTGGCCATGGCCGACCCGCTGACCGGCGTGGCCCTGATGGGCGCCTTCGGCCTCGGCACCCTGCCGGCGCTGCTGGCCACCGGTCTGGCGGCCCGCCAGCTGGGGGGGCTGATCCGCCATCCGGCGACCCGCACGGTGGCGGCCCTCACCATTATCGGCTTTGCGCTGTGGCAGCTGTGGCACCTGCTTCCGGGAGGGGGCCACGGCTGATTC
Source organism: Halomonas sp. BM-2019 (assembly GCF_017584085.1). Taxonomy (NCBI): domain Bacteria; kingdom Pseudomonadati; phylum Pseudomonadota; class Gammaproteobacteria; order Oceanospirillales; family Halomonadaceae; genus Halomonas; species Halomonas sp. BM-2019. Next base: position 1,162,163 of record NZ_CP071922.1, on the reverse strand, counting down.
GGCACTATTCCGCCACGGATTGACGCAGCTCAACCCGCGCTGCCCCAAGTCGCCCTAGCATGGACACACATCCACTGCCGGGAGCATCGCCATGCCCGTCCAGGCGACACGTACCGATCGCACCGGGCCGACATGTGCAGCCGGAGACAGGGCCCTGATGCAGCGCCACGACCACGACGGTTCCCACTACCTCACCTTTCCTCGGGTGGCCCACTTCGACGATACCTTCGGACCCGGCGACTTCGCCGAGCGGCTGCACGGGCGTAGCACCGACGAACCGCCGGGTCTTCACGTCCGCCTACCCTTCTGCCGTCAGGCCTGTCGCTTTTGCGCCACCCGACGGGTGCCCTCCGGGGACAACCGACAGGCCGAGCCCTACCTGTCGCGGCTCGACCGGGAGATGGTGTTGATCAGCCGTCAGCTGGGCCCTACCCCTCCGATCCGCCGCCTGCACTGGGGAGGCGGCGCACCGGCCTTTCTCTCTCTGGACCAGCTGGGCGATCTGTTCGACCGACTCGACGCCCGCTTCGGGCTCTCCGGCTCTCGGGAGCGCGACTACAGCATCGAGATCGACCCCCGCGAGGCCGACGTCTTCACACTGCGACACCTCCAGGCCCTGGGTTTCAATCGCCTGAGCCTCGGCGTTCAGGATCTCGACCTTCGGGTTCAAAAGGCGATCAACCGAATCCAGCCGCGGGTGCTGACCGAATCCCTGGTGGACGAAGCAAACCGCCTGGGCTTCCGCTCGCTCAACCTCGACCTGATCGTGGGCCTGCCCCTGCAGACGCCGGTGAGCTTCACCGAGACCCTGGACCAGGTGATCGCCATGGCCTCGGCCCGGATCACCCTGCGACGCTATGTCCATCTGCCGGAGCGTCACCATCCCCAGCAGGAGATCCGTCGCGAGGAGCTGCCCGACGACGCGACCCGGCTGGCCATCCTGGCCACCGCACGTGAGCAACTGCTGGATGCCGGCTATGTGCATATCGGCCTCGACCACTTCGCCCGCGCCGACGACAGCCTGACCCTCGCCCTGGCCGAGGGTCGCCTGGCCCGCAACCTGCAGGGCTTCACCCCCCACGGCCCCGGGGACCAGCTCGGCCTGGGCGTGGCCGCCATCAGTCGGGTGGGAGATGCCCTGGCCCGCAACGCGGAGACCCTCGGCGACTACGAACGCGCCCTGGATGCCGGTCACCTGGCCACCGTAAGCGGTCGGCATCTTGATGCGGAAGACCGGCTGCGCCGGGGCGCCATTGAGGCCCTGATCTGCCGCCGCGTGCTGGACATGAGCACCCTATCCCGCGACCAGGGGCTAGACGCCGAACGCGTGCTGGCGGATGCCCTCGAGCGCCTCGAGCCGCTGCGCCAGGACGGCCTGATCGCGCGGCAAGACAGGCGGCTGGTGGTCACCGCCAGCGGCGAGTGGTTCCTTCAGCGGTTGGCCCAGGCCTTCGATCCCCACGCCTTCGAACCTGCCTGAGCCAACGACGCCCCCTCTCTCCGGGGACTACCTCCTTGGAGGTGGTTTGCCCTGCCTGCAGAATCCTCCATAATGGCCACATGACCATGATCAAGGAGGAGGCTGCCATGCCTGATACGCTGACCGGTCGGCGGCGCTCTGTTCTGCATGAAACGCGCTGCCAGACCTGCAGCCTCAGCTCGCTCTGCCTGCCACTGGCGCTGGAGGTTCAGGACATGGACCAGTTCGACGCCATCATCCGTCGCCGCGCACCGCTCAAGAAGGGCGAGACGCTGTTTCGCCAGGACAGCCCCTTCACCAGCGTCTTCGCAGTGCGCTCGGGCAGCCTCAAGCAGGTCACTACCGAGGGCAGCGGCGAGGATCAGCTGACCAACTTCTACCTGCCCAGCGAACTGGCGGGCCTCGACGGCATCGACGAGGAGCGCTACCCGGGCACCGTGGTGGCGCTGGAGACCACCACTGTATGCGAGATTCCCTTCGATCGCCTGGATCAGCTGTCGGAGTCCCTGCCGGAACTGCGCGGCCAGCTCTACCGCAGCATGAGCAAGGAGCTGCGCGACGACCGCCGCATGATGCGCCTGCTATCGCGCAAGACCGCCGACCAGCGCCTGGCCAGCTTCTTCACCAGCCTCTCCGACCGCTTCCGTCGCCGCGGCTACTCGCCCTACAGCTTCCGCCTCTCCATGTCCCGGGCCGATATCGGCAACTACCTGGGGCTGGCCGTGGAGACGGTCAGTCGCATCCTCGGCCGCTTCCAGAGCCAGGGGCTGGTGGAGGTCTCGGGCCGCGAGGTGCATATCCTCGACCTGGATGCCCTGACCCAGGTCGCCGAGGAGGAGGGGGCCAAGTAGCGCCGAGCGCTGGTCTTGAGCCTCGCCTGTTTCTCCTCCAGCCCGGCGAAGTCGAACAGCTCGCGGTCGGCCAGCTGCGACGGCGCCACGTTGGTGACCGCCTTGAACATGCTCTCCAGGCGTCCGGGATGCCGCCTCTCCCAGTCGGCCAGCATCTCCTTGACCACCTGGCGCTGCAGGTTGGGCTGGGAGCCGCAGAGGTTGCACGGGATGATCGGGAACGCCATCAGTCGTGCGAACTCGGCGATATCCGCCTCGCGGCAATAGGCCAGCGGGCGGATCAGGATGTTCTTGCCGTCGTCGGAGAGCAGCTTGGGCGGCATCGCCTTGAGGCTGCCGCCGAAGAAGAGATTGAGGAACAGGGTCTCGAGGATATCCTCGCGATCCA
>NZ_CP071922.1:1140345-1159408 GCF_017584085.1 Halomonas sp. BM-2019 | reverse complement strand
TAGGTGTCGCGCTCGAGGATGTGATACTCGACGCCGATCGAGTCGAGGTACTCGGGCAGCACCCGCTCGGGAAACCCCGGCTGCTTCTGGTCGAGGTTGACCGCCACCAGCGAGAAGTTCACCGGTGCGTTGCGCTGCAGGCTGCGCAGGATCTCCAGCAGGGTATAGCTGTCCTTGCCGCCGGACAGACACACCATCACCCGGTCGCCCTCGTGGATCATGCCGTAGTCGATGATGGCATGGCCGACCTGGCGCCGCAGGCGCTTCTGCAGCTTGTTGAACTCGCGCCTGGCCCGGGCGTCGAGGGTCGGCGAGGCGGCCTCGTGCTCGAGGGGCCCGGCCGCGGCGGCGGCCTCGTCAGGGTCACGGGGGTCGAAGGTCACGGCGTCTTGCATGGGTCTTGGCGCTGCCAGTGCGGGCGGAAAATGACGGGCGCCATCCTACCACTCCGGGCGCCCCGAGGCGACGCCGCCGCCGCTCAGCAGAAGCGCCGCGCCGCGCTGGCCTCGCGATCCAGCCGCAGGAACATCAGCGCCGTGGTCACCGCATTACCCAGGGCGGTGTGACGCCCCATCAAGGGCACGTCCAGCAGCTCCGCCACCTTCTCGAAGCGTGGCGCGCGCTCCACCTCCGGGTGGAGACGCCGCAGCCGGCGCAAGTAGCTCTGGGCCACGTCGATGGTGGCGTTGGGCAGGTCGAACCCGAAGCGCGGGCGCAGCTCACGGTTGAGAATCGCCAGGTCGAACTCCAGGTGCCAGCCCACCAGCGGGCGGTTGCCGACGAATTCGAGCAGGCGCTCCAGCGCCTCCTGTACCGAGGCGCCCCCTTCCAGGTCGATGCCGCGCAGGCCGTGGATGCGGATCGAGTCGCCGGAGAGCGAGGCCGGGCGCGCCAGGCGCAGGTTCAGCGACTCGCTGGTCAATACCCGGTCGCCGCGCACCTTGACGGCGGCGATGGCAACCAGCTCGGCGCTGCGGGTGTCGAGGCCGGTGGTCTCGGTATCGATAACCACCAGCTCGTCCCCGGTGTAGGGATGGAAAAGCCAGGCGTAATCGCCGTTGGCGTGTCGGCGCCGGTCGGCGGCGCGCCGCAGGGCCTTGATCATGACGGGGTCTCCTTGTGTCGTTGTCGTTCCTTCGGACGTCGGCATCACGAATACTCCAGGTGAAAGCGGTGCGAGAGGCGCTGCTTGAAGTCCTTGACGATATGCAGCGCCTCGCGCAGCAGGTCGCGCTCCAGCGAGGAGAGCTCCTGCACCACCACGCGGTCGGGCCGGCGCTCGTCGCCTTCGCCGTCCAGGCGCGCCAGCTGCTGCTTGAGCCGCAGCTCGGTGAACAGCGACAGGGCCTCGCCCAGGTCCTCGGCGAAGCGCGGCTCGAGCCGGCCGTCCGCCGCCAGGGCGTCGAGCCGCTCCAGGGTGGAGGTGGGCCGGATGCGCCGCTCCAGGGCCATCACCCGCACCCCGTGGACGATGGGGAAGATCCCGCCCTTCTTGATGTCGATGCCGTGCTGGGGCCGCTTGAGGGAGCCGAACAGGGTCAGCGGCGTCGAGAAGTGCTGGATGGTGCGGGCAAAGTAGGAGAGCAGCAGCTCGTCGCCGGAGCAGCGCTCGAAGAGCTCGTCGCGCACGCGGTCGAGCAGCGCCGGATTGCCGGCCACCGCATGGGAATCGAGCATGATGGCCAGCCGCATCAGGCTGTCGCCGTCGCGCTTGGCGGCCCATTTGGCGATGCGCCCACGCCACTGGCTCTCGGTGCCGACCCACTCGGGGTTGGACACCATGATATGGCCCGGACAGGGCGGGTAGCCCAGCTCGATCAGGGTCTCGGTGAGACGCTGCATCTGGGCGGCACAGTCGGGCCACTCCAGGTCATCGGCCAGGATCAGGCCGTTGTCCTGGTCGGTCTTGAGGATCTGCTCGCCGCGCCCCTCGCTGCCCATCACCATCAGACAGCTGTCGTGGTGGTAGCGTTCATCGACCAGGAACCCCCAGGCCTTGTTGATGATCCGCCCGTTCAGCGCCGCCAGCAGGCCCATGGCGAAGCGCAGCTTGACCCCCTGGGCCATCAGCGCCTTGACCAGCTCGGGGGTACGCCGGCTGGCGGCGGCCAGGGCCTCCAGGTTGGCCGCCTGCTCCACCTGCAGGCTGACCACATAGCTGCGGCTCGAGAAGTAGCTGAGCACATCGGTAAGCTCGACGACGCCGACCGGGCTCGCCTTCTCCACCACCACCACCCGCTCCACCTTGTGGCGGGTCATGATCACCAGCGCCTCGAACAGGTACTGCCCGGGCGTCACCGTGATCAGCTCGGCGCTGCCGATGCCGTTCAGGGCGCTGTCGCGGTCGCGCCCCTCCACCACCAGGGCGTTGAGCAGATCGCTCTTGGTCACCATGCCGGGCCCGTTATCGCTGGCGACCAGCAGGCTGTCGGCGTGGCGCTCGTTGATGGTCCCCACGGCCTCGGCGATGGTGGTGGCCGCCGGCACGATCAGCGGCTCACGCATGCACTCGTCGACGCGGGCCAGCATGAAGCCGGCCATGGTCACCCCCCCCTCGGCGCGTTGTTCGGTCAGCAGGCGCGCCTTGTGGGTCAGGGTCTGGCGGAAGAACTCGGCGAAGGGCGGATAGTCATCGCACAGCTGCAGGAACAGCGCCTTGGGCAGCAGGTAGCAGAGGCTCTCCTGCTCGGCCCGGAAGCGGTAGCGACTCTTCCCGTTGAGAATACTGATTGCGCCGAACAGGTCGCCGCGAGTGTAGTGGCCGAGGCGCGCGCGGGCCGCGGGCAGGGTGGTATCCAGCTCGGCCACCTCGCCCTTGTGGATGAGGAAGACATACTCACCGGGCTGGCCGGTCTCGAGGATGATCTCGTCACGGTCGAAGTAGGCCAGGTCCACGCCCTGGCGGACCCGCTCGCGACCGGCCTCATCGAGCAGGGTGAACGGCGGTTGGGAAAGATCGACCTCGACCATGGTGCTGACCTCGCGGGCGGCTTCCCGCCATGGGCGTCGGCTCCCGCCTCCGTCCGCCTGGGGGTGGCGAAACTGGCGCAACTGGACGACGCGGGCGGGAACGGCATCAGGGCCGCCACCAGATTATTGTTGGGCGCCGGAGACGCGCCGAGGGCGGCTCCGGATGTCCTTCCCGAGGGTGGACTAGGGGGCAGCATAGCAACGCCCCCTTTCCCCTTATAAGCTAGACGTTCGTCTCCCTCTTGAGTCCTTAGACCATCGTCCAACACCCATAAGAACTAGACGAAAGTCACAGACAACGACCTCCTATACCATCGTCCTAAACTCGCCCGCCTCCATCCGGTAACAGCCAAGAAACAACAACTCAAGATATTGAAAAGCGGGAATTTCATAATCACATATTACATCGGTTTTATCTCATGATACGAAAGTCTGGGATTCATTTTCGCCACTCATTGCCCACTATCCAACAGGCGTCATGCAGGGCAATCGCACGACCCATAACCGCTAGACCCCACAAGCTTACCAACCCCCCACCAATAACAAGTGGAGAACGCAAACATGGCAGAAGAGAAAATCGATTCGGCCGACTACTGGAAGGCGAACGTGCGCCTGATCATGGGATGCCTGGCCGTCTGGGCCTTCGTTTCCTACGGCCTGGCCATCCTGCTGCGCCCGCTGGTTGCCTTTATCCCGATCGGCGGCACCGACCTCGGCTTCTGGTTCGCCCAGCAGGGCTCCATTCTCACCTTCATCGCGCTGATCTTCTTCTACGCCTGGAAGATGAACAAGCTCGATCAGAAGTTCGGCCTGGGGGAGTAAGCCAGCATGAGTCAGTTTGCCATCAACCTGCTGTTCGTAGGGGCCTCCTTTGCTCTCTACATCGGCATCGCGATCTGGGCCCGAGCGGGTTCCACCAAGGACTTCTATGTGGCGGGCGGCGGCGTCCACCCGGTGACCAACGGCATGGCCACCGCCGCCGACTGGATGTCCGCGGCGTCATTCATCTCCATGGCCGGCCTGCTGGCCGCCGGCGGCTACGCCAACTCATCGTTCCTGATGGGCTGGACCGGCGGCTACGTGATCCTGGCCATGCTGCTGGCACCCTACCTGCGCAAGTTCGGCAAGTTCACCGTCCCGGACTTCATCGGTGACCGCTTCTACAGCACCACGGCACGCACCGTGGCCGTTGCCTGTCTGATCATCGCCTCGGTGACCTACGTCATCGGCCAGATGACCGGCGCCGGCGTGGCCTTCTCGCGCTTCCTGGAGGTCTCCAATACCTGGGGCATCTGGATCGCCGCCATCATCGTCTTCCTCTACGCCGTGTTCGGCGGCATGAAGGGCATCACCTACACCCAGGTGGCCCAGTATGTGGTGCTGATCATCGCCTACACCATCCCGGCGGTGTTCATCGCCTTCCAGCTGACCGGCAACCCGATCCCGATGTTCGGCATGTTCAGCACCCATAATGAATCCGGCATGCCGCTGCTGGAGAAGCTGAGCGAAGTGCTGGTGGCGCTGGGCTTCCAGGACTATGCGGCCGACGTGGACAACAAGCTCAACATGGTGCTGTTCACCCTCTCGCTGATGGTGGGTACCGCGGGCCTGCCCCACGTCATCATCCGCTTCTTCACCGTGCCCAAGGTGGCCGACGCACGCTGGTCCGCCGGCTGGGCGCTGGTCTTCATCGCCCTGCTCTACCTTACCGCCCCGGCCGTGGCCTCCATGGCGCGCCTCAACCTGCTGACCACCATCTACCCGGATGCGGCAGGCCAGGTGGAGAACTACGAGGAGGCGATGGCCAACCCGATCCTCTATGAGGACCGTCCCGAATGGTTCCGCACCTGGGAGGACACCGGCCTGATCGTCTTCAACGACCTCAACGACGACGGCCGCATCCAGTACTTCAACGAGGCCAACCCGGACTTCGCCGAGACGGCGGCAGAGCGCGGCTGGGAAGGCAGTGAGCTGTCAGTCAACAACGACATCCTGGTACTGGCCAACCCCGAAATCGCCAACCTGCCGCCCTGGGTCATCGGCCTGATCGCCGCCGGCGGTATCGCGGCGGCACTCTCCACCGCAGCGGGTCTGCTGCTGGCCATCTCCTCGGCCATCAGTCACGACCTGATCAAGAAGACCATCAACCCCGGTATCTCCGAGAAGGGCGAGATGCTGGCGGCGCGGATCTCCATGGCCGGGGCCATCCTGCTGGCGACCTACCTGGGGCTCAATCCGCCCGGCTTCGCGGCACAGGTGGTGGCGCTCGCCTTCGGTATCGCCGGCGCCTCGCTCTTCCCGGCGCTGATGATGGGGATCTTCTCCAAGCGGGTGAACGACAAGGGCGCCATCGCCGGCATGCTGGCCGGTCTGATCTCCACCCTGGTCTACATCTTCACCTACCTGGGCTGGTTCTTCATTCCCGGCACCAACATGCTGCCCAACACGCCGGACAGCTGGATCCTGGGCGTCTCGCCGCTCTCCTTCGGTGCCATCGGTGCCATGATCAACTTCGCCGTGGCCTTCGCCATCTCCAACGTGACCGAGGCGCCGCCGAAAGAGATCCAGGAGCTGGTCGAGAGCGTGCGCTATCCCAAGGGGGCCGGTGGTGCCGTCGACCACTAACCACCCGGGGCTTTCTGGGCCATAATGGCCCCCTGGCCCGGCAAGCCGGGCCAGTCAACTCCCACCGCTCGGGCTTCCCTTGGGAAGCCCGAGCGCTTTGAGCAAGGACACTTCATGATTTGGCATCTGATCGCGGCCATCTTCGCCGCCCTCGCAGCTGCCGGCATTGCCCTGGTGCTGCGCGCCGCCAGCGGCAAGCGGCTACCGCGCTGGATCATTCCCGTCTTCGCCGGCCTCGGCATGCTGGGCTACCAGATCCACTACGAGTACTCCTGGTTCTCCCACAAGCAGGCCCAGCTGCCGGAGAGCGCCACGGTGGTCGACGTGGAGCGCGGTGCCGCCTTCTGGCGCCCCTGGACGCTGGTCTTCCCGATGAACACCGCCTTCAGCGTCGTGGATCGCAACAGCATGGCGGTGCGCGAGGTGAACGGCGAGCGCGTGGTGGAGTACATCCGCTACCGCTTCGAGAAGCAGCACGTGGACCTGGTCACCCACCAGGCCTGGCTGATGCGCTGCGAGAGCCGCGAGACCCTGCCGCTGGTGGGCGAGGAGCGCCGACCGCGCTTCGATGCCATGCGAGCGATCGACGAAGGCGACGCCCTCTACCGGGCGGTCTGCCGTCAGGAGAGCTGAGGCCCCATCGCCTGCCTTCCCGGGTCACATTCCCCTAGAATGGGACCCAGACTCGAGGGAGGACACCCATGTTTTCAGGCTGGCTGCTGGTTGCCGTCTCACTGCTCTACATCGCCGTGCTGTTCGGCATCGCCTGGCGGGGAGATCGGCATGCCAGGGAGCACGGTTCCAGCCATCGCCGCCCCCTCATCTACAGCCTGGCGCTGGCCATCTACTGCACCTCCTGGAGCTTCTATGGGGCCGTGGGCCAGGCCGCCACCGGCGGCTGGTCCTTTGCCAGCATCTACGTCGGGCCGATCCTGACCTTCCTACTGTTCTGGCCGGTGCTGGCCAAGATGATCCGCGTCGCCAAGCACCAGAACGTCACCTCCATTGCCGACTTCATCGCCTCACGCTACGGCAAGACCCAATCGCTCGCCGCCTTCGCCAGCCTGGTGGCACTCATTGGTACCCTGCCCTACATCGCCCTGCAGCTGAAGGCGGTCTCCACCTCGTTCAGCGTGCTCACCGACGCCGGCGATCCCACCAACGCCCCGCTGTTCGCCGATACGGCCTTCTACGTGGCGGTGGTGATGGCCGCCTTCGCCATCCTCTTCGGCACTCGACATACCGACGCCACCGAGCACCACGAGGGGCTGATCCACGCCGTGGCCTTCGAGTCGCTGGTCAAGCTGCTCGCCTTCCTGATTCTCGGCGCCTACGTCACCTGGGGGATGTTCGGGGGCCTCGGCGAGCTCTTCGCCCAGGCGGAGGGGCAGCTGGAGCTGCAGCGGCAGCTGGCCCAGCAGGACTTCGGCCAGAGCTTCTGGGCCCAGACCCTGCTGGCGATGCTGGCGATCCTCTGTCTGCCGCGGCAGTTCCATGTGGCGGTGGTGGAGAACACCCACCGCGACGATGCCGCCAAGGCGCGCTGGCTGTTTCCCCTCTACCTGGTGGCCTTCGCCTTCTTCGTGCTGCCGCTGGCCGCCGCCGGTCTGACCCTGTTCGCCGATAGCGGCATCGAACCCGATACCTATGTGCTGGCGCTGCCCATGGCGGCGAACAACGAATGGCTGACCCTGCTGACCTTCATCGGCGGCTTCTCGGCGGCCACCGGCATGGTGATCGTGGCCGCGGTGGCGGTGTCGATCATGATCTCCAACGAGATCGTCATCCCGGCACTGTTCCGGCTGCGCTGGTTCGACACCAAGGCCCGCGACTACGGCCGCCTGGTGCTGCGCGCCCGACGGGTTACCATCGCCGGGGTGCTGGCCATGGCCTACGGCTTCTACCAGCTGATCGGCGAGTTCACCTCGCTGGCTTCCATCGGCATGCTCTCATTTGCCGCGGCGGCCCAGTTCGCCCCGGCATTGATCGGCGGCCTCTACTGGAAGCGAGGCAACCGCCTGGGCGTGATCATCGGCATGAACGCCGGCTTCGCCATCTGGGCCTACAGCCTGCTGATGCCGGCCATGATCACCGCCGGGGTGCTGCCCATGGCCTGGCTCGATGGCGGCCCCCTGGGACTGGCCTGGCTCGCTCCCACCTCGCTGTTCGGGCTCAATGTGGGCGATAGCTTCACCCACGGCGTGATGCTCTCGCTGGGCGTGAATCTGTTCTGCTACATCTTTGTATCCCAGGTGACCTCCCAGCGGGTGGTGGAACGCATCCAGGCCTCGCTGTTCGTGGACAGCGTGGAGACTCGCCAGACCTCGGTGAATCGTCCCTGGACCGGGGCCACCACCGTGGGCGATCTCAAGGTGCTGTGCGAGCGCTTCCTGGGCGCCGGCCAGGTGCAGCGCGCCTTCGATGACTATGCGCGACGCAGCGGCAAGCCGCTGGAGGACGGCACCCGCGCCTCCATCGACGTGATCCAGTTCACCGAGCGCTTCCTGGCCTCGGTGCTCGGCGCCTCCTCGGCGCGGATCGTGGTCAACTCGGCGCTGCAGGGCCGCGGCATCGGCATCTCCGACGTGATCTCCATCGTCGACGAGGCCTCCCAGGTGCTGGAGTTCAACCGCGCCCTGCTGCAAGCCACCATCGAGAACATCAACCAGGGCATCAGCGTGGTGGACCAGAACCTGCGCCTGGTGGTGTGGAACCAGCGCTATCTGGAGCTGTTCCGCTTCCCGGACCACCTGATCCGGGTCGGCGCCCCCGTCGACAAGATCTTCCGCTACAACGCCCACAGCGGCGAGTACGGCCCCGGCGATCCCGAGGAGCACGTCCAGCTGCTGCTCGACAATATCCGCGAGGGGCAGCCCCATCGCTACGTGCGCTACCGCCAGGACGGCAGCGTGCTGGAGGTACAGGGCAACCCCATGCCGGGCGGCGGCTTCGTCTACACCTACCAGGACATCACCCAGCAGAAGCGCATCGAGGAAGCGCTGATCCGCTCGGAGAACAATATCCGCATCTACACCGACAACGTGCCGGCGCTGATCGCCTACTTCGACAAGGAGTGCCGCTACCTCTTCACCAATCGCGCCTACGAGCAGGCCTTCAACATCGACCGCAACGCGGTGATCGGCAAGCGGGTGCAGGACGTGATCAGTGATGAGATGGCCCGCGAGCGCGAGCCCTGGATCGCCCGGGCGCTGGCTGGCGAGCGGGTCAGCTTCGAGGTCTCGCTCAGTCTGCCCGAGGGGCGCCGCTACATGCTGGTGACCTACACCCCCCACTTCGGCGACAGCGGCGCGATCCTCGGCTTCTTCGCCCTCTACCAGGACATCACCGAGCGCCGCCTGGCAGAGATCGCCCTCAAGGAGACCAACGAGACCCTGGAGGAGCGGGTCCGCGAACGCACCCAGGCGCTCTCCGAGGCCAACGCCGCCCTGCGCCAGGAGAACCGGGTGCGCGCCGAGGCCGAACTGGCGCTGCGCCAGGCCAAGCAGGTGGCCGAGGACGCCAACGCCTCCAAGACGCGCTTCCTGGCCGCCGCCAGCCACGACCTGCTGCAGCCGCTCAACGCCGCCCGGCTCTTCACCTCGGCACTCTCCCAGGAGATGGACGCCGACGACATGAGGCGCACCATCGGCCATATCGACAACTCGCTGCAGGCCGCCGAGGAGCTGCTCGGCACCCTGCTCGACATCTCCAAGCTCGATGCCGGCGCCCTGACCCCCAGGCGCAGCCACTTCGCCCTGGCGGACATCATCCGCCCGTTGCGCGCCGAGTTCGAGGTGATGGCCGAGGAGCGCGGCCTCGACCTGATGGTGGTGCCGACCCGCGCCTGGGTCGACAGCGATCCCCAGATGCTGCGCCGGATCATCCAGAACTTCCTCTCCAACGCCCTGCGCTACACCCAGGAGGGTCGGGTGCTGCTGGGCTGCCGCCGCCAGGGGGAGCGGCTCTCCATCCAGGTGTGGGACTCGGGCCCGGGAATTCCGGAGTCCAAGCAGGCGGAGATCTTCCAGGAGTTCCGCCGCCTCGACCAGGCGTCACGCCACAAGGAGAGCGAGAAGGGGCTGGGGCTCGGGCTCTCCATCGCCGACCGCATGAGCCGGGTGCTCGACCACCCCATCGCGGTCCGCTCCAAGGAAGGTTCAGGCACCATGTTTGCGGTCAGCGTGCCGCAGGTGGCCGCGCGCAGCGAGGCGCAGCAGGCCGAGGAAGCCGCCTCGCCCAGGCGCGCCGGCAACAAGCTGGTCGGCACCCGGATACTCTGCATCGACAACGAGACACTGATCCTCGAGGGCATGAAGGCGATGCTTTCGGGCTGGGGCTGTGAGGTGTTTACCGCCACCAGCATCGGCGGCGCCAAGTCGGTGCTGCGCCACCTGGACGGCGACCCGGATGCGATACTCGCCGACTACCACCTGGACAACGAGGTGACCGGCCTGATGGCACTGGAGGCACTCAGTGAGCGAATGGTGGGCGCGGTGCCCGGCATCGTGATCACCGCCGACCGCACCGAGGAGGTCGCCGAGGAGATCAAGCGCGCCGGCTACCAGCTGCTGCTCAAGCCGGTGCGCCCCGCCGCCCTGCGCGCCCTGCTAACCCGCACCCTGCAGGCCAGCCGGGCGCCTAGCGCCTAGCGCCTAGCGCCTAGCGCCTAGCGCCTAGCGCCTAGCGCCTAGCGCCTAGCGCCTAGCGCCTAGCGCCTAGCAGGATGATGCCACCGCTGGTGCCGGTTCCAACGAAAAACCCGCCGAAGTTTACCTCCGGCGGGATTTTCGTTTTCTTCCTCAACACCTGCCGTCCGTTGCTGAGCGGCTGGGCGGCGATCACCGCCTGGGTGCGGGAGTGCACGCCCAGCTTGCGCAGGATGGCGGTGACATGAGCCTTGATGGTCGCTTCACTGACGTTGAGCTCGTAGGCGATCTGCTTGTTGAGCAACCCCTCGGTGAGCATGTTGAGCACCCGGAACTGCTGCGGAGTCAGGGAGGCGATCGCCTCGGCGAACTTGGTCTCCTCCTCGTTGGTCTCGCCCATGGCATCGGCCATCTCCGCCGGCAGCCACACCTCGCCGTCGAGGATCTCCCCTACCGCCTCGGCGATCAGCTGCAGCGATGATGACTTGGGAATGAAGCCGGACGCACCATAGTCGATGGCGCGACGCACCACATAGGGCTCATCGCTGCCCGAAACGACCGCCACCGGGATATCCGGGGTCTGACCTCTCAGCTGAATGAGACCGGAAAACCCATGCGCTCCCGGCATATGCAGGTCGAGCAGGATCAGGTCAGCGTCGGGGTGGCGGGTGACCACCTCGGCGGTGGCCTCCATGGTATCGGACTCGACGATCTCGGCCTGGGGCGCCAGCTGACGCAACGCCTGGGTCAGAGCTGCACGGAACAGCGGATGATCATCGGCGACGATGAATTTCTGGGCAAAGGCCATGGATTCTCCTCCGGTTCCTCGGGCAGCAGGCCGCGGGCCGCTACGCTGGGCTCTTCCAATTGTTGACCCGCATGTTACCCCATGCCATAGCCGATTCCCAAGCGCCGCCGAGACATTGTCGACAACATTGACCTCGTGCAGAAAAAAGCCGGCCACGGAGGCCGGCTCGATCGGGTGATACACCCGCCGATCAGCGAATGGCACGGTTCTCGATCAGGTCGTCGACCACGCTCGGGTCGGCCAGGGTGCTGGTGTCGCCGAGGCCGTCACACTCGTTGGCGGCGATCTTGCGCAGGATGCGGCGCATGATCTTGCCGGAGCGAGTCTTGGGCAGGCCCGGGGCCCACTGGATGACGTCCGGCGAGGCGATCGGGCCGATCTCCTTGCGCACCCACTGGGTCAACTCCTTCTTGAGCTCGTCGGTGGGCTCCACGTCGCCGGTCAGGGTGACGTAGATGTAGATGCCCTGGCCCTTGATATCGTGGGGGAAGCCCACCACGGCGGCCTCGGCCACGGCCTCGTGGGCTACCAGCGCGGACTCGATCTCGGCGGTCCCCATGCGGTGGCCGGAAACGTTGATCACGTCGTCGACGCGGCCGGTGATCCAGTAGTAGCCGTCCTCGTCGCGGCGGCAGCCGTCGCCGGTGAAGTAGACACCCTTGTAGGTGGAGAAGTAGGTCTGCACGAATCGCTCATGGTCGCCCCAGATGGAGCGCGCCTGCCCCGGCCAGGAGTCGGTGATCACCAGGTTGCCGTCCACGGCGCCCTCGAGGGCGTTGCCCTCGCTGTCGAACAGCGCCGGCTGCACGCCGAAGAACGGCAGGGTGGCGGAGCCCGGCTTGAGCGGCGTGGCGCCGGGCAGCGGCACGATCATGATGCCGCCGGTCTCGGTCTGCCACCAGGTGTCGACGATCGGGCACTTCGAGTTGCCGATCACCCGGTAGAACCACTCCCAGGCCTCGGGGTTGATGGGCTCGCCCACCGAGCCGAGGATGCGCAGGCTGTCGCGCTGGCTGGAGTCCATCACGCCGTCGCCATGAGCCATCAGCGCACGGATGGCGGTGGGCGCGGTGTAGAGGATGTTGACCTGGTGCTTGTCGACGATCTCGCCCATGCGGCCATGGCTCGGATAGCTGGGCACGCCCTCGAACATCAGGGTGGTGCCGCCGTTGGCCAGGGGGCCGTAGACGATGTAGCTGTGGCCGGTGACCCAGCCCACGTCGGCGGTGCACCAGTAGACCTCGCCCTCCTGGTAGTCGAAGACGTACTGGTGGGTCAGGCTGGCATAGACCAGGTAGCCGCCGGTGGTGTGCTTGAGGCCCTTGGGGGCACCGGTGGAGCCGGAGGTGTAGAGGATGAAGAGCGGATCCTCGGCGTTCATCTCCTCGGCCGGGCAGTCGGCGGACTGCCGGTCGACCAGGTCGCCGTACCAGAGGTCGCGGCCCTCCTTCCACTCGACCTCGCCGCCGGTGCGCTTGACCACCAGCACGTTCTCGCACACCTCGGTGCCCTGGCGGGTCAGGGCCGCATCGACGTTGTCCTTGAGCGGCACCTGCTTGCCGCCTCGCACGGACTCGTCGGCGGTGATCACCAGCTTGGAGTTGGCGCCGATCACGCGCTGGGCCAGGGCGTCCGGGGAGAAGCCGCCGAACACCACCGAGTGCACCGCCCCGATGCGGGCACAGGCCAGCATGGCCACGGCGGCCTCGGGGATCATCGGCATGTAGAGGGTCACCACGTCACCCTTGCCGATGCCGAGCTCCTTGAGGGCGTTGGCCAGCTTGCCGGTGCGCTCGTGCAGTTCGCGGTAGCTGATATGGGCGGAGTCGTTGGGGTCGTCCCCTTCCCAGATGATGGCGGTCTGGTCGCCGCGGGTCTCCAGGTGACGATCGAGGCAGTTGACGCTGGCGTTGAGGGTGCCGTCCTCGAACCAGCGGATGTCCACGTTGTGCGGATCGAAGCTGGTGTGCTTGATCTTGGTCGGCGCCTTGATCCAGTCGATGCGCTTGGCCTGCTCGGCCCAGAAGGTATCCGGATCCTCCACGGACTGCTGGTACATCGCCTGGTACTTCGCCTTGTCGGCCCAGGCTTTGGCGGCGATGTCGTCGCGCACCGGATAGACGTTCTGCTGATCGCTCATGGAAGTGCCTCTGTCCTTGGGTTGGCCCCGTCTGGTGAGAGTGAAGCCGGGGGGCTTGGCTTGATGTTGTGTGGTAGCCCGCCGGCGCCAGTTAAGGTGAAACCAGCATACTCCCTGCCAGGCGCGGCTTCCCCTAGACATTGGTATGAGCATTTTTCCCAATTACAACAATGGGTTAGATACTGTTTTCAAACACCCCCATGCCAAGATAGACCAAGGTCTGAGCACAGTGGCGACAGCGATAGCGGCGCCCCTGGCGCACCAGGGCATGGCGCCGCGCCGAGAAGGCGTGCTCGCGACAGTCGCAGGTGTAGCGGTGCGGCGCGGGGCTCGCCCGGCCGGTATCGAAGCGGTGAGTGGTGCGCGGCACCAGGCCGAAGAGCTCGCGCATCACCGTCTGCCACTCGCGGCCATGGGGGCGGGTCAGGTGTCCCTCCTCCAGGTGGTGGACCAGCCAGTGGGCCATCTCGTGGGGTACCACCTCGACGAGGAAGGCGAGACGGTTCTCGGCATAGAGCACCGGATTGAAGCGCAGCCCGCCACGGCCGAAGTGGGCCTGGCCGGCACACTTGCCGCGCAGGTCGCACCAGACGGCGGGAAGCGGCAGCCCAGGGTGCACCTCGCGACACAGCCGCCAGGCGGCCGCCACCCGTTCGTGCAGGGCGGCATGCAGCGCCTTGCGGTCGAGGTCGGCGAGGGCAACGGGATCGGGGTCGGGCAGCGCGGGTCGGGACATGGGATGCTAGAATGCCCCCTCACCCCGCAGGCGACAAGCGCCGTTCCTGCCCCCCGAGTGAGCGCTCTGCGAAGCGCGCCAGAGAGTGTGAGTGCGACGATGTCCGATACCCCGCAGCCCGAACCCCTGCTCGACGATGCCGAGCTCGACCGTCTCGACGACTTCCTGGCCTCCGAGCGGGTCGGTGAGGATGCGCTGGACCTGATCGGCAGCCACGGCTTCCTGGTAGCGCTGGCGGTGTCGCCCCGCGAGGCGACACCGGCCGCCTGGGTGGCGGAACTCTTCCAGGGCGAGCCGGAGTTCGCCGGCGATGCCGAGCGCGAGGAGATCCTGGGCATCATGGAGCGGCTGCGCCGCAATGCCATCGCCGCCCTGGAGCAGGGGCTGCTGCCGGAGCTGCCCTTCGAACTCACCCTGGACGGCCTGCCCGCCGAGGAGACCCCCGTCGGCGACTGGTGCGCCGGCTTCATGGAGGGCGTCTTCCTGGATGAGGCGGCCTGGTTCGAGGAGGATGAGGAGGCCGCCGCCACCCTGCTGCTGCCCTTCATGGCGCTCTCGGGGCTGTTCGACGACGAGCCCGACATGGCCGAGTTCATCGGCGACGGCACGCGCCTGGAGGGGCTGGTGCGCCAGCTGCCCGAGCTGGTGCTGGACCTCTACCTGCACTATCGCGTCCCCCCGGAGACCCCCAAACCGACCCCGCGCCGGAAGAAGCCGGCCGGACGTGGCAAGGGGCAGCGGTAAGCGCCGAGCGCTAGGCGCTCGGCGCTCGGCGCTCGGCGCTTACCGTAATCGCGTCAGCATCCCGTCCAGGCTGCCGAACAGCCACTCCTTGAGGCGCTGCCAGCGCGAGCGCCGCGACCAGGCCAGCCGTTCGATCTCGTGGCTGGCGGCGAAGTTGCGCTCGAAGAGTTCGGCCACCTCGGCGGCGAGGCGCGCATCGGCCACCTCCTGGTTGGCCTCCAGGTTCCAGTGCAGGCTCCAGTGGTCGAAGTTGCAGGAGCCGAGGCTGACCCAGTCGTCGGCCAGCGAGAACTTGGCGTGAATGAAGGTGGGCTGGAATTCGTAGATGCGCACCCCGGCCCTGAGCAGGCGCCCGAAGAAACGCTGACCGGCATAGCGCACCCCGGGGTGGTCATGGGCGTCGCCGGGCAGCAGCAGGCGCACGTCCACGCCGCGTCGCGCCGCCCGGGCCAGGCGCAGGCGCAGGCTGAAGGTGGGCACGAAGTAGGGCGTGCAGATCCAGATCCGCTGGCGGGCGCCGGAGACCTGCTGCTGCAGCGAGTGGCGGATCGCCTGGTAGCGGTAGCCCTGTCCCCAGACCACCCGCCCGCGCATGCCGCGGTAGCCCTCCGCCTCCCGGGGGACGGTGGCCAGGCCGCGCACGAGACCCGCCCGGCCGCTGCCGCGGGTCAGCGGCGAGTCCCACAGCCGGCAGAACAGCCGCACCCAGTCGGCCACCACCGGCCCCTCGATGCGCATGGCCACCTCGTACCAGGCGTCGAGGAACTCGTCCACGGCGCCGAAGCCGCCGGTAAAGGCAACCCGACCGTCCACCACCACCAGCTTGCGATGGTCGCGGGTCAGGTTGCGCGCCAGGGAGTGGAAGCCCAGCGGGTTGAAGAAGCGCAGCGCCACCCCGCCGCTCTCCAGCCGCTCGCGATCCTCGCTCGAGAGCCCCATGGCCCCATAGCCATCGAGCAGCAGCATCACCGTCACGCCGCGGCCCGCCGCCTTGACCAGGGCGCCGATCAGCGCCGAGGCCAGCCGCCCCGACTCCATCAGATAGAGTTCGATCAGGATCGATGTCTCGGCCTGCTCCAGCGCCTCGAACATGGTCGGCAGGAACCGACTCGCCTCGGGCAGCAGCTCGAAGTGGTTGCCGTCTCTCCATATCCCGTGCATGGCGGTATCCCTGTCCCGACGCGCGTGCGGCCTGACCCGCGGCCTCCCCGAAGACTATACTGGCCTTTCCTCTCCCTTTCCTGCGCCGAGGCAAACGGATGGCCTTGCTGCACACCCTGAACACTCCCCTGCACGCGCTCATGACCCGGCTGATCGCCGCCTGGGTCCGGCCGCGCCTGATCGAGCCCGCCCCCGAGGCGCTGGACCTGGACCCGGACCGGCCGGTGCTCTATGTGCTGCCCCGCCCGGCCTGGAGTGACGCCTGGCTGCTGGCCTCCCTGACCCGCCTACACGGGTTGCCCTTCGCGGGTGGTCGACGGCAGATCGGCGAGGTGCCGGCGGCGGCCTGCCTCGCCTTGCCGATGCCCCGCCGGCGGATGTGGCAGCGACGCCTGCGCGCCGAGGCGCCCTTCCGCTCGCTGATCGAACATCACCTGGCGGCCGGCGACCAGGAGGTCCAGCTGGTCCCGGTGAGCATCTTCTGGGGACGCGCCCCCGGCAAGCGCTTCGGCTTCTGGCACCTGGTCGCCGCCGACAGCTGGCGGCTCACCGGCCACCTGCGCCGGGCCCTTTCGGTGCTGGTCAATCGACGCAGCGTGGAGGTCCACTTCGGCGCGCCGCTGCGCCTCGGCGACCTGGTGGGAGAAGGCGACCGGCCGGCCGAGGCGGAGCTGATCAACCGCAAGGCGGCGCGGCTGCTGCGGGTGCACTTTCGCCGCGTGCGCACCCGGGTGCTGGGTCCCGACCTCTCCCACCGGCGCACTCTCATCGAGGGGGTGGCGCTCAGCCCCGAGGTGCGTGAGGTGATCGAGTCGCTGGCCGCCGAGGGGCGACCGTCGGCGGCGCGCCTGCAGCGCCGCGCCCTGCGCTACGGCCGCGAGATCGCCTCCAACATGACCTACCCGGTGCTGCGTTTCATGGACGGCCTGCTGCGCCGACTGTGGAACCGGCTCTACGACGGAGTCGACGTGAGCGGCCTGGCGCGGGTCAAGGCCCTGGCCGGGGACCACACCCTGGTCTACGTGCCCTGTCACCGCAGCCACATCGACTACCTGCTGCTCTCCTATGTGCTCTACCACGACGGCCTGATGCCCCCGCACATCGCCGCCGGACGCAACCTCGACATGCCGCTGATCGGCCCCCTGCTGCGCCGCGGGGGCGCCTTCTTCCTGCGCCGTAGCTTCCGCGACAACCGCCTCTACGGCGCGGTGTTCAACGAGTACCTGCACCGGCTGATCTCGCGCGGCCACCCGCTGGAGTATTTCATCGAGGGCGGACGCTCGCGCAGCGGGCGCATGCTGCCGGCGCGCCCCGGGATGCTGGCCATGACCCTGCGCTCCTTCCTGCGCAGCACGGCCGCCGGCCACCACCAGCCGCTGGCCTTCATCCCGGTCTATATCGGCTATGAGCGGATCATCGAGAACGCCAGCTACCAGCGCGAGCTGCGCGGCGGCAAGAAGCGCCAGGAGAGCCCGCTCGCCCTGCTGCGGGTGCTGGGCCAGCTGCGCCAGCCCTTCGGCCGGGTCGCGGTCAACGTAGGCGAGCCACTGCTGCTGGCCGAGTTCCTGGACCGGGAGGTGGGCCAGGGCTGGCGCCAGGCGCGCGACACGCGCCCCGAGTGGCTCGGCACGCTGGTGCCCCGGCTGGGCGAGACCCTGTGCCGGCGCATCAATGCTGCGGCCGCCCTCAACCCCATCAACCTGGTGGCGCTGGCGCTGCTGGCCACGCCCCACCACGCCATCGAGGCGCGCCTGCTGGAGCGCCAGCTCGCGCTGCTCGCCGAGCTGCAGCGCCGTCTGCCCGGCGCCGCCCATGCCAGCCTGCCCTCGGGAACGCCCGCCGAGTGGATCGACCAGGCCCTGGCGCTGGGCATGGTGGAGCGCCGCGAGCATCCGCTGGGCGACATCATCCTGGCCGATGCGGCCCAGGCGGGCCTGCTTGGCTGGTACCGCAACAACGTCCTGCACCTCTTCGCCCTGCCGGGACTCGTCGCCTTCGCCTTCCGCCACCAGCCGACCCACCGCCTGGAGGCGCTGGCGGCGCTGCTCGCCCCGTGCTGGCCGATCCTCGCCCGGGAGCTGATGGTGGAGCCGCCGACCTCCCTGCGCGAGGCGCTATCGGCGATGCTGGCGGTGCTGGAGGAGCTGGGGCTGCTGGCAGCCAGCGAGGCGGGGTGGACGCGCCCCGACGAGCCGCTGGACGCCGGCGAGTGCCTCGACCTGCTGGGCCAGCTGATGCAGCCGTCGCTGGAGCGCGGCTACCTGCTGCTCGCCGTGCTGCTCGACGCCGGCCCCGGGCGCCTCACTGCCGAGGCGCTGGCCGACCGGACGCGGCAGCTGGCCGAGCGGCTGGCGCTGCTCTCGGGACGGGACGCCCCGGAGTTCTTCGATACCCGGCTGTTCGTGAGCCTGGTGGAGAGCCTGGAGCAGGAGGGTTGGCTGTGGCGCGACGGGGAGCGCCTGGTCTTCGACGACCGCCTGGGCGACGCCGCCCGCCACTCGCGGCGGCTGTTCGACCCCACCCTGCGCCATCGCCTGCAGCTGGTGGCCCGCCCGGCCTGATCAGCCCGCCTTGAGGGTCCGGTGCACGTAGAGGTCGTAGCGGCTGGTCTTGCCCTCGATCACATGGCGCGGAGGCGGCCCTTCAATGGGAGGCGCCTTACGCGGCCGCTTGACCACCACCCGGTGAGTGGCCACGTCCAGGGCCGCCTGCAGCAGCCGCGGGGCGTCGGCGTCGTCGCCGGCCAGGGTGCGGAACAGGCGCATCTCCTTCTTGACCAGCGCCGACTTGTCACGGTGGGGGAACATGGGGTCCAGGTGGATCACCTGGGGCGGAAAGCCGGCCGCCGCCACCAGGGCCGCCAGCTGGCTGGTCGCATCGCCCTGGGCCAGCTGCATGAGCGCGGCGATCTCGGCGGTCTCGGCGTCCGCCCGGGCGCGGGCCAGGCCATCCTCGAGCAGCGCGACGATTGCCGCGACCCGCTCCACCAGCAGCACCGGCGCCCCCAGGCTCGCCAGTACGAAGGCGTCGCGCCCGAGCCCTGCCGTGGCGTCCACCACCGCGGGCGTCACCCCCTGGCCGAGCCCGCAGGCGCGGGCGATGAGCTGGCCGCGCCCGCCGCCGAAGCGCCGCCGATGGGCCGCGCGGCCGGAGGCGAACTCCACCGCCAGGGGATGACCGTAGCGCTTCTCGTCGCCGGCCAGCACCAGGCGGCCATCGCGCCACTCGAGGGT
>NZ_CP071922.1:1137082-1140245 GCF_017584085.1 Halomonas sp. BM-2019 | reverse complement strand
GCGCCCGCGATCGGTACGGACGGATCTTCGCTGGCGGATCCTCGGCCACAACCCGAGCCTGGCGTGGGATGCACGCGACACGTGCGCCTCCGCCGTGCAGGAGACCCGGACGGCAGGTGGTGCAGGCTAAGAAGGAAGGCGATGGCGACGCCAAGGACGTGGTGGAACGCTTGTTCGCACGTGCGTTCGGAGAAGAAGCCCTTCGAGACGCAAGTCCCATGGGAATGAAGCGCATGGACGTGAACACGTGTCCCGAAGCTTACGGTCCAGCCGCCAAGGAAGAAGTGGCAGCGCCGGTGGAAGGAGACGAAGCCATGGCGAAGCTCGTCCGACCGCTCCTGGCGAAAACGCAGCTGGAGACACGTGAACTCCAGCTTGCCTACGACGCCGACACTCACGGATGGAACGCCAATGCCTTCCATCAATGCGTGGATGGACGTGGACCGGCAGTGGTGGTGGCAAAAACAAGCCATGGAACAGTGTGCGGTGGATACAACCCCAAAGGATGGATCGGACTGGGAGACAATCGTGCGTCCAGAGCCGCCTTCTTGTTCCGCATTGAACAGGAAGACAACGGGAGAACTTCCTGGGAGAAACTGCAAAAAGTTGGAGGCGATGCCCTGGCAGTCTGCGACCAGAGTGACTGCGGACCAGTTTTTGGGGCAGATGCACTGGTCATCAAACTTCGTGAACCCACTGAAAAGGAAGCCAAGTGCCGTTTGGGTGCGTATTACGAAAAGTGCGCTGATGGAAGCCGGAACCTCTTCGCGAACGAGGAAAAAGCAAGGGGAGGCGGAGGTAAGGCAGAACTTGTATCTTTGCATGTGCTGGTGGCCGAAGGCAAGGGTGAAGAATGGGAACTGGATGGTATCGTATGGAAAACCAAACTGGAATGACACAAACAAGAGCAGGGCGTTTACCACTACGTGGCACCAACAAAGAGCAAGGAGATCTCCTGTTCGTATGTGTGCGTGTGAAGCGAGCAGATGGAAGTGGAATAAATTTGTATGGGGCCGTCCATTTTTGTTAATCCTCTTGTGTCAATCGACTGTGCTCACTTACCTCGGAGCGAAATCAAAACATCCACCACCTGTGGATCTGCCAAAGTCGATGTGTCTCCAATCTCGTGGTCCTTCTTCCCAGCAATCTTTCGCAGAATCCTGCGCATGATTTTCCCAGACCTTGTCTTTGGCAGTGCAGGTGCCCAATGGATGACGTCCGGCGTGGCAAAGGGGCCAATGACAGAGCGAACCACATTCTTCAGCGCCATTTTCAGTTCATCACTGGGTTCGTGCGTATCCAATAGTGTGACATAAGCATAGATGCCTTGGCCCTTTACTGGATGGTCATAACCCACCACAGCCGCTTCTACACAGCCTTCGTGGGAAACCAGTGCGCTTTCCACTTCAGCTGTGCCGATTCTATGACCGCTCACGTTGATGACATCATCGACCCTACCAGTGATCCAGTAGTATCCATCCTTGTCTCTACGACAGCCATCGCTGGTGAAGAAGTATCCTTTGAATGCACTGAAGTAGGTCTTTTCAAAGCGCTTATGGTCACCAGCCACAGTGCGCATGATACTGGGCCACGGCTTCTTAATAAGGAGAATGCCTTCACACTCCCCTTCAAGTTCGTATCCTTTCTCATCCACAATCACAGGCACCACACCGAAGAAGGGGAAGGATGCTGAGCCAGGTTTTTCATCAAAGGCACCAGGTAGAGGCGTAATCATGTGAGCTCCTGTCTCTGTCTGCCACCATGTATCCACTATTCGACAGCGCCCCCCTCCCACAACAGAATGGTACCAATGCCAAGCCGTAGGATTGATTGGCTCCCCCACGCTGCCAAGTACACGCAGGGTTTTCCTCGAGTACTTCGTCACAAATTCGTCGCCAAATCCCATTAGACTTCGTATCGCCGTGGGAGCAGTATAGAACAGCGTTACGCCCCACTTGTCTATCACTTCCCAGCACCTTCCGGCATCAGGATAGGTGGGGACACCCTCAAACACTAAAGTTGTGGCTCCGTGCACCAATGGTCCGTATGTAAGGTAGGAGTGACCAGTTATCCAACCACAGTCAGCTGTGCACCAATACACATCGTCAGGTTGGTAGTCAAAGACATACTTGAACGTTGTGGCTGCCCCCACCATGTAGCCGGCAGTTGTATGCAGGACCCCTTTAGGAGTGCCGGTCGAACCGCTGGTGTACAGTTTGAACAGGGGGTCCTCCGCATCGACCCATTCCACGGGACAATCTGCGGACATGGGGTTGACCTCTTCATCCCACCAGCGATCACGTCCTTTCTTCATGTTGGTCTCTGTACGAGGATCCACCCTCTCGTTCGGGTGAACCAGCACTGTTTCAACATGGAATCCTTTCGATTCACAAATTTCCAGAGCCCTGTCGACAATATCCTTCAGGACAATCTTTTTCTTCCCACGCATCACGCTGCTGCACGTCAGAAGAATTTTGGTCTTGCAGTCAATCATTCTGCTCGCCAGAGCTTCTGCTGAGAAACCAGCGAAAACGACGGAATGCACTGCTCCAATGCGTGCACAGGCAAGCATGGACTCTGGCAGTTCGGTAATCATGGGCAGATACATAGTGACATCGTCTCCTTTTTTGATGTCGTTTGCTTTCAGCCAATTGGCAAGTTTGCTGACCCTATCTTTGAGTTGGCTGAACGAAACGGTGTGCGATTCCTCGGGTGAGTTTCCTTCCCAGATGAGTGCAGTCTTGTTTCCTCTTCCTGCTTCGACATGGCGATCCACCGCGTTGTAACACACATTGGTCTTCGCACCTCTGAACCAGGAGATGTGTACGTCTCCTTTGTCCATGTCAAAGTTGTAGTCTGGTCCCACTTCGTCCCACTTTTTGTGCCAGTAGAAATCTTCGGCTATGTCGGCCCAGAATCCAGCAGGATCCTCGATGGATCTTGCGGAAGTGAAGTTCACGGAACCCGTGTCAGCTCGAACGGTTGCTTTCACACACAGGCGTCTCACGCGTCCACGGCCATCCGTGCTTGCTTCCAGCCCCCTCACCTGCGGTACATCTCGTCGTACTGCTCCTTGCTTTTCACGTGCGCCTTTTCGGCGAACGCTTGCGGCGGCGGATACGTCGCACCGTCCATGTCGGTGTTTCCTTCGTCTTCGAAGTCG
>NZ_CP071922.1:1134541-1136982 GCF_017584085.1 Halomonas sp. BM-2019 | reverse complement strand
AATCGGGTCATAGCACTTTTTGTGGAAGCGCTACGTGGTCGCTTCCTATCCTTAGCGGTTTAGTCGATTCTCAATTAACGAATCTACCACACTCGGATCAGCGAGCGTAGAGGTATCACCCAAATTACTGTACTCATTGCTGGCGATTTTGCGCAAAATGCGCCGCATAATCTTACCCGAGCGGGTTTTCGGTAATCCCGGCGCCCACTGAATATGGTCTGGCGTCGCAATTGGGCTAAGCTCTTTACGCACCCACTGCACCAAGGTTTTACGCAGCTCGTCGTTGGCTTCAACGCCGTCAACGACAGTCACGTAAACATAGATCCCTTGGCCTTTAAGGTCGTGCGGATACCCCACCACCGCAGCTTCCGCAACCGCTTCGTGAGCCACTAAAGCGCTTTCGATTTCAGCGGTACCCAAACGATGGCCCGAGACGTTGAGTACGTCATCGACGCGGCCGGTAATCCAGAAATGTCCGTCTTCGTCTACACGCGCACCGTCGCCGGTGAAGTAAACGTTTTTGTAAGTACTAAAATACGTCTGCTCAAAGCGCTCATGATCATTCCACAAAGTCCGTGCTTGTCCCGGCCACGAGTCTTCAATAATCAAGTTGCCTTCGGTCGCCCCGCTCTGCTTCTTGCCTTCGTTGTCGACCAAGGCTGGTTTCACCCCAAAGAATGGCAACATGGCTGAGCCCGGTTTCATATCGGTTGCAGCTGGGAATGGCGCAATCAGAATACCGCCGGTTTCGGTTTGCCACCACGTATCAACGATCGGGCACTTGCTGTTACCAATAACTTTGTAATACCACTCCCACGCTTCTGGATTAATCGGTTCACCGACCGAACCCATAATCCGTAAGGAATCGCGCTTACTGCCTTTCGCCGCTGCATCGCCTTTGGCCATGAGGGCACGAATCGCGGTCGGTGCGGTGTAAAGAATATTGACCTTGTGCTTGTCGACCACTTTACCGATGCGCGACACGTCTGGGTAGGTTGGCACCCCTTCAAACATCAGGGTCGTGGTGCCATTCGCTAGCGGGCCATAAACAATATAACTGTGGCCGGTAATCCAACCAACGTCGGCAGCACACCAGTAGACATCGTCTTCTTTGATGTCGAACACATACTCGTGAGTCATCGAGGCATAAACCATGTAGCCGCCGGTGGTGTGTACCACGCCTTTTGGCTTGCCGGTTGAACCTGAGGTATAGAGAATGAACAATGGATCTTCAGCTTGCATCACTTCCGGTGGGCAATCAGCGTCACAATCACCAATTAGCTCATGCCACCAAACGTCGCGCCCAGCTTGCATATCAAAATCAACGTCGGTGTGCTTTAACACCACCACATGCTCAATGCTTGGGCAAGCGTCGTTGCTTAAGGCTTCGTCAACATTCGGCTTGAGCGCTACGCCTTTACCACCGCGACGGCCTTCGTTCGAAGTAATGACCACTTTCGCACCACAATCATTGACACGATCGGCAATCGCATGCGGCGAGAAACCTGCAAAAATAACCGAATGCACGGCACCTAGACGCGCACAAGCAAGCATGGCATAGGCTGCTTCCGGGACCATCGGCATATAAATCGCAACGCGATCGCCCTTTTTCACACCAAGCTTCTTCAACCCATTGGCAAATCGCGCGACTTCTTCGTGCAACTCACGGAAGGTAATGTGCTTCTGCACATCAACTTCGTCACCTTCCCAAATGATTGCGGTTTTGTTGCCGCGTTCGCTTAAATGACGATCAACACAGTTGTAGCAAGCGTTTAAGGTACCGTCGGCGTACCATTGAATGTCCAGTTCGCCCGGTGCGAAATTGGCTTTTTTCACTTGGCTGTAAGGGCTGAACCAGCTAATCCGCTTGCCTTCTTCTGCCCAAAACGCTTCGGGATCAGCGATCGACTGTTGATACTTCTCCGCATACGTTTGCGGATTCAGCCGTGCAGATGCTTTCACTGCTTCAGGCATTGGATAACTCAGTGCTGACATATTTCATTCCTCCTAAATTCTATAGCCTCATTTGTACTGATTTCGCCGACTGAAACCTATTAGACCATAGTCTAGATTGACCCATTGCGCATCTTCCCGAATGCTTAAAAGTACGCACAAACATGCAGTAGCTGTGCACTCAAGGCATGCCAACAATGCCATAAAAGACAACATGAGGAAGCTTACATGCAACGTTTACACACCGCGATGACCGCTACCGCTGTTGCCGCTGCGTTAACCGCAGGCGGACTAATCAGCATGGCAAGCGCCAACGCAGAAACCGAATTCAGCTATGGCGGTTACATCAAACTCGACGCTATGGTTACTCGCACCGACAGCGGTTCACTGCCGTCCGGAAGCATTGGCCGTGACTTCTATATTCCCGGTTTGACCCCGATTGGGGGCGAAAGTAATACCTATACCGACTTCCACGCCCGAGAGACCCG
>NZ_CP071922.1:1131765-1134441 GCF_017584085.1 Halomonas sp. BM-2019 | reverse complement strand
CAGGCGGCCACGTAGATCTCGCCCATGCGCGCGTCCAGGGCGGTGACCAGCCAGCGGAAGTGGTGGCGGCGATGGGCGCCCAGCGCCAGGGCCGCCAGGGTGGAGACCCCCAGCAGCGGGCGGTCGAGCCCGTAGGCGAGCCCCTGGGCGGCGCCGGCGGCGATGCGCAGGCCGGTGAAGGAGCCCGGCCCGCGACCGTAGGCCACGGCGTCCAGCTGCGCCGGGGCCACCCCGGCCTCGGCGAGCAGCTCGTCGACCATGGGCAGCAGGCGGCGGGTGTGGGCGCGGGGCGCCATCTCGAAGCGGGAGAGCAATTCATCCTCGGCGCCGGCCCGGCGCCGCAGCAGGGCGGCGGAGCAGGCGCTCGAGGAGGCATCCAGGGCCAGCAGGATCGACATGGCACGACCATCGCAGCTAAAGGGGGCATCATTATACGTGGCGGCACCCCAAACGACGATGACCCGCCGAAGCGGGCCATTGAGTCTGAGTAGAGGCAGGGCTCGATCAGCCTTCGAGGGCATTGAGCACCTGCGCCTTGATATCGTCGACGCTGCCCACGCCTTCCACGCGGTGATAGGCGGGGGCGGCCTCGGGGTCCTGCTCCGCCCAGGCCTGGTAGTAGTCGACCAGCGGCGCGGTCTGCTCGTGGTAGACCGCCAGGCGGTTGCGCACGGTGGACTCGCGGTCGTCGTCGCGCTGGATCAGCGCCTCGCCGGTGACGTCATCCTTGCCGGTCTCCCTGGGCGGGTTGTACTCGACGTGGTAGACGCGGCCGGAGCCGGGGTGCACGCGACGGCCGGCCAGGCGCTTGACGATCTCCTCGTCCTCCACGGCGATCTCCAGCACGTGGTCGAGCTTGACGCCCGCCTCCTTCATGGCCTCGGCCTGGGGGATGGTGCGCGGGAAGCCGTCGAACAGGAAGCCGTTCTCGCAGTCGGGGTAGCCGATGCGCTCCTTCACCAGGGCGATGATGATGTCGTCGGACACCAGGCCACCGCTGGTCATGATCTCCTTGACCTTGACCCCCAGTTCGCTGCCCTCCTTGACGGCGGCGCGCAGCATGTCGCCGGTGGAGATCTGCGGGATGTTGAAGCGCTCGCAGATGAACTGGGCCTGGGTGCCCTTGCCGGCACCCGGGGCGCCCAACAGAATCAAACGCATGTTCTTGTCCTCAATTATACAAGTGATTGTCAGCAATGAAGAAATGATTGGGAGGGAACGATAACCGGGGCCCGGTTCCGGCACAAGCGCCGCCCGCTCCTCCCCCTGCGGCGGCGGGCAAAAACCCTTTTCAGATCAAGCGACTCAAGGCCGAATAGCACTTTGGTCTGGCCGACCATTGCCACAGCGTCGCCTCTCGTCGGGCGCCTGTAGGATCCTCGACACGACGACGGCGCCGGAAGGCGCCGTCGTGGTGTTGCCGTCACTCCCGAGCGGGGATCAGAGCAGCAGGCGACGGATATCGCCCAGCAGCTGGCCCAGCAGCGCCGTGAAGCGCGCCGCGTCGGCCCCGTTGACCGCGCGGTGGTCGTAGGAGAGCGACAGCGGCATCATCAGCCGCGGCTGGAAGCTGGCGCCGTCCCACACCGGCTTCATCGACGCCTTGGAGACGCCGAGGATGGCCACTTCCGGGGCGTTGACGATAGGCGTGAAGGCGGTGCCGCCGATGGAGCCCAGGCTCGAGATGGTGAAGCAGCCGCCGGTCATCTCCTCGCGCTTGAGCTTCTTGGTCTGGGCCTTCTTGGCCAGCTCGACCGACTCCTTGGCGATATCGATCAGCGACTTCTTGTCGGCATCGCGGATCACCGGCACCATCAGGCCGTCCGGGGTGTCCACGGCGACACCGATATGCACGTACTTCTTGTGCACCACCGTCTCGCCGTCGCTCTTCAGGCTGACGTTGAACTGCGGGTACTGGCGCAGCGCGAAGGCACAGGCCTTGACCAGGAAGGGCAGCGGCGTGAGCTTGGCGCCCTGGGCCTCCGCCTCGGCCTTCATGGACTTGCGGAAGGCCTCCAGCTCGGTGATGTCCGCCTCGTCGAACTGGGTGACGTGGGGCAGGTTGACCCAGCTGCGGTGCAGGTTGGTGGCGCCCATCTTCATCAGGCGCCCCATGGGCTTCTCTTCCACCTCGCCGAACTGGCTGAAGTCCTGGTCCGGGATGGGAGGAATACCGGAGCCCGCGGCCGCTGGCGCGGCGGCCTGGGGCTTGCCCTGGTTGGCCATTACCTGCTTGACGTAGGCGTGCACGTCCTCCTTGAGCACCCGCTCCTTCGGGCCGCTGGGCTTGACCAGCCCCAGGTCGACGCCCAGCTCGCGGGCCAGCATGCGCACCGCCGGGCCGGCGTGGACCAGCTTGCCGTCGCGGGGCTTGTGGGCGGCCATCTGGGCCTCGGGGCTCGGCGAACCACTCGGGGTCGGCGCGGGCCTGTCGGCCTTCGCGGCCTGGGCCGGCTGGTCCGGCGCCTTGGCCGCGGGCTTAGGCCTGGCCGCGCCGACCACCTCCATATAGCCGATGATATCGCCCTCGGAGACAGTGTCGCCTTCCTTGACGGTGAGCTCGAGCAGCTTGCCCTTGAAGGGGCTCGGCACGTCCATGGAGGCCTTGTCGGACTCCAGGGTGATCAGCGGGTCTTCCTCGTTGAGCTCGTCGCCGGCGGTCACCGCGATCTCGAT
>NZ_CP071922.1:1129848-1131665 GCF_017584085.1 Halomonas sp. BM-2019 | reverse complement strand
CCTCTTTCTGATCGTCTTCTTTCGATGGAGAATCCGCTTCTTCTTGCGTCTCACCGGAAGACGCTTCTTCCTCGCTGTCATCTGCAGATTCACTTTCGGCTGCTTCAATCAACGCAAGCAAATCACCCTCGCTGATTTTGTCGCCGACACTGACTTTGAGACTCTTAATTTTTCCAGCGAAAGGCGCAGGGATATCCATGGAGGCCTTGTCACTTTCTACAGTCACCAACGAGTCCTCGGCCTCTACCGAGTCCCCTTCACTAACCAGAACTTCGATGACTTCAACTCTTTCCCCACCGACGTCGGGAACTTTTACTTCTTTTGCATCTGCCATGAGTCGCTCCTTACGCGTACAGTGGGTTTACTTTCTCAACATCGATACCGAAATCTTTGATGGCTTTCGCCACCACTTTCTTATCGATATCGCCCGCTTTGGCAAGCTCGCTCAGGGCAGCCACAACGACATACTCTGCATTTACTTCAAAGTGACGACGCAGATTTTCACGGCTGTCCGAGCGTCCGAAACCATCGGTACCCAAAACACGATATGCGCCAGGTACCCAAGCACGGACTTGGTCCGCATATAGCTTCATGTAGTCTGTCGCTGCAATGACTGGACCATTGCCTTGCTCAAGCACTTCTGTGATGAACGCGCGCTTCTCTTTCTTGGTCGGGTTCAACATGTTGTGCCGCTCGACATCCAATCCATCGCGTGCGAGTTCGTTGAACGACGTCGCACTGAAGACAGTTGCTTGGATATCAAAGTCATCTGCCAAGATTTGCGCCGCTTTCCGCACTTCATTGAGGATGGTGCCTGAACCAAGCAGACGAACTTCGCCTTTTGCCTTGGTTTTGCCACTTTTCGCTTTCACTTCATCCAACTTGTAGATGCCGCGCAAGATGCCTTCTTCCGATCCTTCTGGCATTTCTGGTTGCTTGTAGTTCTCGTTCATCACGGTGATGTAATAGAACACGTTTTCCTGTTCCGCGAACATCCGGCGCATACCGTCCTGAACAATCACCGCAACTTCGTATCCGTAGGTTGGATCATAGCTAATGCAGTTCGGCACGGTCCCAAAGTGCAAGTGGCTGTGCCCATCTTGGTGCTGGAGGCCCTCGCCGTTCAGCGTGGTTCGGCCGGCGGTACCACCAATCAAGAAACCACGGGCTTGGCTATCACCCGCTGCCCACACCAGATCACCGACACGTTGGAAACCAAACATGGAGTAATAGATGTAAACAGGAATCATGGGCTCGTTATTTGATGAATAGCTCGTTCCTGCCGCTACCCACGAAGCCATCGCACCCAATTCGTTGATGCCTTCTTGCAGCACTTGGCCTTTCTTATCTTCGCGATAATAGGCAACTTGATCGGCATCTTGTGGCGTATACTTCTGTCCTTGTGACGAGTAGATACCCACTTGACGGAACAAGCCTTCCATTCCGAAAGTTCGTGCTTCATCCGGAATGATAGGAACGACACGTTGTCCCACTTTCTTATCTTTCAGCATGGCAGTGAGAACCCGTACAAAGGCCATAGTCGTGGAAATTTCACGATCCCCTGAGCCTTTCAACACCGCTTCAAATGCCTTCAGACCTGGAACCTCGAGCTCCTTATCTGTTTCAGCACGACGCACCGGCATAAAGCCACCGAGCTTCTCACGGCGGTCACGCAAATACTTCAGCTCTTCGCTATCATCCTCAAACTTGTAGTATGGGATGTCTTCAAGCTCGCTATCTTTAATTGGAATATTGAAGCGGTCACGGAAGTGCTTGATCGCATCCATGTCCATTTTCTTAACTTGGTGAGCGACGTT
>NZ_CP071922.1:1129253-1129838 GCF_017584085.1 Halomonas sp. BM-2019 | reverse complement strand
CCCATGCCGTATCCTTTCACGGTCTTAGCAAGAATGACTTGCGGCCGACCTTTGGTGTTGACGGCTTTGTGATAGGCCGCATAAACCTTCACGGGATCATGGCCACCACGGTTCAGACGCCAGATGTCCTCGTCTGATAAGTTAGCAACCATCGCCTTGGTTTCTTCGGTTTTGCCAAAGAAATGCTCGCGGGTGTACGCACCGCCTTTCGCTTTGTAATTCTGATACTCGCCATCCACGCTCTCTTGCATAATCTCGGCGAGCTTGCCATCCGTATCTCGATACAGAAGCGGGTCCCAATAGCGACCCCAAATGACTTTAATGACTTCCCAACCAGCGCCACGGAAGGTGCCTTCTAACTCTTGAATAATTTTCCCGTTACCACGCACCGGACCGTCCAAGCGTTGTAGGTTACAGTTCACCACGAAGGTCAAATTATCCAGTCCTTCCCGGCTCGCCATACCAATGGCACCCAAGCTTTCTGGCTCATCGACTTCACCGTCACCCAAGAAGCAATACACGCGTTGGTTTGAACAATCTTTAATACCGCGGTCTGTGAGGTATTTCAGGAAACGTGCAGTGTAA
>NZ_CP071922.1:1127876-1129153 GCF_017584085.1 Halomonas sp. BM-2019 | reverse complement strand
AACCGTAACAAACGCTCAATGGCATCACGTACTTGCAAGGTCGCCGTTGCCAAAGGGGCTGAGTTAAGTTGGGTAGAGCTCACTTCACGATGCATCTTGGGCGGTTTACCCAAGAGGACGTTGAGTGGCATATCGACCGGGTGGTTATCAAATACTTCATCATACAAGCGTAACGTTTGACGCTCAGTCGCCTCGCCAACCACTGCAAAAGGAGCCCGCTCCCGGCGGCAGATCGCCTCAAAGGTTGCGAGCCGCTCAGGGGCGATCGCGATCACGTAACGCTCTTGCGATTCGTTCGACCAAATCGCCATCGGCGACATACCCGGTTCATCGTTTGGAATCGCACGCAGTTTGAACTCACCGCCACGCCCTCCATCATTAACGAGTTCTGGCAATGCGTTCGACAGGCCACCCGCACCCACATCATGGATAAAGACAATCGGATTCTCTGCACCCAGCTGCCAACACCGGTCAATAACCTCTTGGCAGCGCCGCTCCATTTCTGGATTCTCCCGCTGTACCGATGCGAAATCGAGCGCTTCTGAAGAGTCACCCGATGCCATCGAGGAAGCCGCACCGCCCCCTAAGCCGATATTCATGGCAGGACCACCGAGGACCACAAGCGGCGCACCGACAGGAATATCATCTTTTTGGACATGGTCCGCTCGGATATTCCCCAAGCCACCTGCAATCATGATTGGCTTGTGGTAACCACGCACCTCAAGACCATTAAAACTAACCACTTGCTCTTCATACGTACGGAAATAACCGGTAATGTTCGGTCGCCCAAATTCGTTATTGAAGGCGGCTCCACCTAACGGCCCTTCCAGCATAATATCGAGCGCGGATACGATACGGCCGGGCTTGCCAAAGTCTGCTTCCCACGGTTGCTCAAATCCAGGAATACGCAGGTTAGACACTGAGAAACCAACCAATCCAGCTTTCGGCTTCGCGCCGATTCCGGTGGCGCCCTCATCACGAATCTCTCCCCCACTGCCGGTTGCGGCACCTGGGTAAGGAGAAATCGCGGTCGGATGATTATGAGTCTCGACCTTCATGAGGATGTGAATCGGTTCCCCATGATAGCGGTACTCTTGCGTACCCGCCTCTGGGAAGAAGCGCCCGGCTTCGGAACCTTCCATAACTGCTGCGTTATCTTTGTACGCAGAGAGCACGTAATCTGGAGTCTCCTCAAAGGTGCGCTTGATCATCTTAAACAAGGACTTCTCTTGTGGCTCGCCATCAATGGTCCAATCCGCATTGAAGATCTTATGGCG
>NZ_CP071922.1:1102097-1127776 GCF_017584085.1 Halomonas sp. BM-2019 | reverse complement strand
CCGGAGAGGTCCGGCACGCGGATCTCGCGGCGCTCGGGCTCGCCGGAGGCGGCCGCTTCCTGCGCTTCCGCGGGTTCGGCGGCGGCTTCGGGCTCCGCGGCGGCCGGCTCGGCATCGTCGCTCCCCTCGCCGGCTTCCCCATCACCGATCTCCATGGTGCCGATGACATCGCCCTCGGAGACGGTGTCGCCCTCCTTGACGGCCAGCGACAACAGCTTGCCGGCATGGGGGCTCGGCACGTCCATGGAAGCCTTGTCGGACTCCAGGGTGATCAGGGTCGCCTCTTCCTCGACCTCGTCGCTGGAACCACCCAGGTCGGGCACCTTGATCTCCACGGTGCGCTTGCTACCGCCGCCGGCCTTGGCCGCCGGCTTCTGCGCGGCGGGCTCGGGTGCCTTGCCGGGTGCTGGCTCAG
Organism: Halomonas sp. BM-2019; assembly: GCF_017584085.1. Lineage (NCBI taxonomy): Bacteria > Pseudomonadati > Pseudomonadota > Gammaproteobacteria > Oceanospirillales > Halomonadaceae > Halomonas > Halomonas sp. BM-2019. The sequence goes on along the minus strand of NZ_CP071922.1, from coordinate 1,127,361 downwards.
CCTTCTGCTCGGCCTTCTGCTCGGCCGACGGCTCGGCGTCGTCGCCGCCCTCGACCGCCAACTCGACGATATCGTCACCTTCGGAGACAGTGTCGCCCTCCTTCACCAGCACCTTGACCACCTTGCCGCCCCGGGGGGACGGGACGTCCATGCTGGCCTTGTCGGACTCCAGCGTGATCAGGGTGTCCTCGGCCTCGATCACATCACCTTCGGACACCGCAATCTCGATGATTTCGACATCCTCGCTGCCGCCGATGTCGGGAACTTTGATGATTTCGCTACTCAAGGTCGCGCTCCTTCAAACTCATGCCTGGAACGGGCGGGCCCGGGGCCCGCCGCTGGGCGGATCAGTCGGTCAGCGGGTTGGGCTTGGCCGGGTCGATGCCATACTTCTTGAGGGCCTCGCCCACCACTTTGCGATCCAGCTCGCCGCGCTCGGCCAGGGCCTTGAGAGCGGCCACGGTCACGAAATGGCGGTCGACCTCGAAGAAGTGGCGCAGCTTCTCGCGGGTGTCGGAACGGCCAAAGCCATCGGTACCCAGTACGTGGTAGTCGGTCGGCACCCAGGCGCGCACCTGGTCGGCGAAGAGGCGCATGTAGTCGGTGGAGGCGACCACCGGTCCCTCGCGTCCCTCCAGGCAGCGAGTGACGTGGGGCTTGCCCGGCTGCGCCTCGGGGTCGAGGAAGGCCTCGCGGTCCAGGGTCAGCGCCTCGCGGCGCAGCTCGTTGAAACTGGTGACGCTCCAGATGTCGGCACCCACGCCCCAGTCGTTACGCAGCAGCTCGGCGGCCGCCTCGACCTCGCGCAGGATAGTGCCGCTGCCCAGCAGCTGGACGCGTCCCTTCTTGCCCTCGGTCTCGCGCAGCAGGTACATGCCCTTGACGATGTCATCGGCGGGCACCGTCTCGAGCTCGGGGTGCTCGTAGTTCTCGTTCATCACCGTCAGGTAGTAGAAGCAGGGCTCCTTGTCGACGAACATCCGCTTAAGGCCGTCCTGAACGATCACCGCCACCTCATGGGCGTAGGTGGGATCGTAGCTGCGGCAGTTGGGAATCATCGCCGCCTGCAGGTGGCTGTGGCCATCCTGGTGCTGCAGGCCCTCGCCGTTCAGGGTGGTGCGCCCAGCGGTACCGCCGACCAGGAAACCTCGTGCCTGCAGGTCCCCGGCCGCCCAGGCCAGATCGCCGATGCGCTGGAAGCCGAACATCGAGTAGTAGACGTAGAACGGCAGCAGCGGCAGGTTGTGGTTGCTGTAGGAGGTGGCGGCGGCCATCCATGCGGACATGGCGCCGGCCTCGGAGATGCCCTCCTCGAGGATCTGGCCCTGCTTGTCCTCGCGGTAGAACATGATCTGGCCCTTGTCGACGGGCTCGTACTTCTGACCCTCGGAGGTGTAGATGCCGAGCTGGCGGAACATCCCCTCCATGCCGAAGGTGCGCGCCTCATCGGGGATGATGGGCACCACCTGCTTGCCGATCTGCTTGTCCTTCACCAGGCCGTTGAGGACTCGCACGAAGGCCATGGTCGTGGAGATCTCGCGGCCCTTGGAGCCACCCAGCTGGGAGGCGAAGCTCTTGTCGTCGAGATCGGGGATTGGCAGGGCCTCGAAGTCGCTGCGGCGCTGGGGCAGGTAGCCACCCAGGCGCTCGCGCTGCAGGTGCATGTACTTGAGCTCGGGGGAGTCGTCCTCCGGCTTGTAGTAGGGCACGTCCTTGAGCTGCTCGTCGGTGAGCGGGATGCCGAAGCGATCGCGGAATGTCCGCAGCGCCTCGTACTCCATGCTCTTGACCTGGTGGGCCTCGTTGGCCGCCTCGCCGTCGCCGCTGCCCATGCCGTAGCCCTTGACGGTGTGCGCCAGGATCACGGTGGGGCGACCGTTGGCGTTGTTGGTCGCCTCATGGTAGGCCGCATAGACCTTGAACGGGTCGTGACCGCCGCGGTTGAGCTTCCAGATGTCCTCGTCGGACAGATCCTTGACCATCTCGGCGGTCTCGGGATACTTGCCGAAGAAGTGCTCGCGGGTATAGGCGCCACCGTTGGCCTTGTAGTTCTGGTACTCGCCGTCGACCGCCTCGTCCATGCGCTTCTGCAGGATACCCTTCTTGTCCTTCTCGAACAGCGGGTCCCACAGGCGGCCCCAGGCAACCTTGAGGACGTTCCAGCCGGCACCGCGGAACACGCCCTCGAGCTCGTCCATGATGCGCGAATTGCCGCGCACCGGACCGTCGAGACGCTGCAGGTTGCAGTTGATCACGAAGATCAGGTTGTCGAGCTTCTCGCGGCTCGCCAGGTGGATGGCACCCAGGGACTCAGGCTCGTCGCACTCGCCGTCGCCCATGAAGCACCAGATCTTGCGATCATGCATGTTCTTCATTTCACGTGAGTGCAGGTACTTCATCACGTGGGCCTGGTAGATGGCCTGGATGGGACCGAGCCCCATGGAGACGGTGGGGAACTGCCAGAAGTCCGGCATCAGCCAGGGATGCGGATAGGAGGACAGGCCGTCGCCGTCCACCTCCTGGCGATACTTGTCCATCTGCGCTTCGGTCAGGCGCCCTTCCAGGTAGGCACGGGCGTAGATGCCCGGCGCCACGTGGCCCTGGATATAGACCAGGTCGCCCTCGAAATCACCGTTGGGCGCGCGGAAGAAGTGGTTGAATCCGACGTCATAGAGCGTCGCCGCCGACATGAAACTGGCGATGTGGCCACCCAGCCCCGGGTTCGCGCGGTTGTTGCGGATCACCTGGGCAATGGCGTTGTAGCGGATCAGGGAGCGGATGCGGCGCTCCATGAAGAGGTCCCCGGGCATCGGCGCCTCGCGGTGCACCGGAATGGTGTTGCGATGCGGGGTCGTGGCCGAGAAGGGCGCCTGGGTCCCGTCGCGGCGCAGGCGATCCGCCAGGCGGGTCAGCAGGTACCGGGCGCGCTCCTCGCCCTCGCGATCCAGCACCGATTCCAGGGATTCCAGCCATTCCGTGGTCTCGATCGAATCGTGATCTTCTCTTGCATCCAGACTCATATAACGTCTCTCCGAATGACGATGTGGTGTCGTGTGTCCCGCGGTACAGGTAGCAGGGTGCCCTCTCTTGTGGAGAGGCCTACACGCCACATGCCGGGGGTTGTGTAGTATTTTTACAAGGCGACGCAATCAATCGGCCGTTGGCGCGAAGGGAAGATACCGTAAATGCCCTCTTCTGCCAATTCAAGGAATGATGGAAATAGTTTCCATATAAATACATTGCACCGAAACACAAGGCATTAGGCCCGAATCCCACCTCGGGACTCAACCTAGGTCAAAGGGTTGTAGCTAAACTACCGTATGAATATCGACACCTTGAAAATCTGTCGACCTCGCGAATCAGACTCCTGAATGTTCGTTGCTTTCCGTGTTTTTCCCGCTTCCCCGCCGCAGCTGCTGCCTGAAGAAGGCCCAGTCGAAGGCGGGGCCGGGGTCGGACTTGCGCAGTGGCGCCACCCGCGCGTGGCTGGTGATGCGCGTCCCGTCCAGCGCCGGGTAGTCGGCCAGCAGGGCGGCGGTGACCCGGGCCAGGGAGCGGTACTGGGCCAGGGCGTAGGGGGAGACCTCGTCGCCCTCGAGCTCGATGCCGATGGCGAAGTCGTTGAGCGCCGAGCGCTCCCTCTCGCCATCGCGCCAGCGGGAGCGGCCGGCATGCCAGGCGCGACGCTGGAAGGGCACGAACTGCACGCACTCGCCGTCGCGGCAGATCAGCAGGTGGGCCGAGACCCGCAGCTGGGCGATCTCGGCGAAGTAGGGGTGGGCGTCGGGATCCAGGCGGTTGGTGAAGAGTCTCTCGATATGCTCGCCGCCGAACTGCCCAGGCGGCAGGCTGATGGCGTGCAGCAGCAGCAGCGAGACCTCGCCTTCCGGCCGCTCATCGCAGTTGGGCGAGGGCACTCGCCGCGCCGTCTCGAGCCAGCCCGCCGCGTCGATGCGCGGCACTCCATCGTCCATCCTTTCCCCCTGACGCCTGCCCACTGGATTCCCTATAATGGCCGCCCCGACGCCATCTGCCCAGCCGCCCCGCCGCGGCCCAATCCGAGAGACGCCCGCATGGACTACCAGGACGCCCTTGCCGAAGAGATCCGCGACGCCGCCGCCCGCCTGCTGGCCGAGGACGTGGGTTCCGGCGACATCACCGCCCAGTTGATCCCGGTCGAGCAGCAAGCCCGGGCCCGGGTGATCACCCGCGAGGCCTGCGTGCTGTGTGGCGTGGCCTGGGTCGAGGAGCTGTTCCGCCGGCTGGACGCCACCGTGACCCTGTGCTGGAGCGCCAGCGACGGCGACCGCCTCAAGGCCGGCCAGGCCTTCCTGGAGCTGGAGGGCCCCGCCCGCAGCCTGCTGACCGGCGAGCGGGCGGCGCTGAACCTGCTGCAGACCCTCTCCGCCACCGCCACCCGCACCCGCCACTTTGTGGACCTGATCGAGGGCACCGGCGTGCGCCTGCTGGATACCCGCAAGACCCTGCCAGGGATGCGCCTGGCCCAGAAGTACGCGGTGACCTGCGGTGGGGGGCACAACCACCGCATCGGCCTGTGGGACGCCTTCCTGATCAAGGAGAACCATATCGCTGCCTGCGGCGGCATCGAAGCGGCGGTCGAGGCGGCGCGCGGCATCGCGCCCGAGGCGCCGGTGGAGGTGGAGGTGGAGACCTTCGCGGAGCTGGAGCAGGCGCTGACGGCGAGGGCCGACATCATCATGCTGGATAACTTCGGCCTCGACGACATGCGCGAGGCCGTGAAGCGCACCGCCGGGCGGGCCGTGCTCGAGGCCTCGGGGAACGTCGACGACACCACCCTGCGCGGCATCGCCGATACCGGGGTGGATTGCATCTCCAGTGGCGCCCTGACCAAGGACGTCAAGGCCATCGACCTGTCGATGCGTCTGATCGATTGAGAGGCATCAGGTCTCCACGGCGATGAGGCGTTTCTCCAGCCTCTTTCGACACAGCCGCTCGCCGTCGCGCTCCACCCACTCCTCGGCAATCTCCTGCCAGCCACGCCGGACCAGGCTCTCCGCCAGCATCAGGCTCGCTTCGATACTGGCCCGGGCGTGGCCGTGCTCCATCAACAGGCGTTCGGCATGAATCAACAGCGTCGAGCCGATGCCGCGTCGCGACAGCGACGGCCAGACGTAGAGGGTGACGATCCGCCCCCGGGGCAGGTCCATCTCCAGGAAGCCCACGCAGCGTCCGTCGCAGTCGGCCACCAGGGTGGTGTGCAGGGCCTGACGGGCGGCCCAGGCGCAGGCATCCCGCGGCAGGGCCGAGGCCCAGGCCTCGCGCTCGGCGAGGCTATAGCGCGCCATGGCCCCCTGCATCACGGCGTGGTGAAAGACCTCCGCCTGGTCGGCGGCATCTCGGGAGCGGGCCTGGCGGTAGCGAATCCGCGGCCCCGGGGTCGCCCCCCCTCCGGTCGTGGAGGCACTGGCTGTCTGGCTCATGGCGGTCCTGTCGAAACCTGACTGTAGCCGGGAGACTACACAAGCCGGCCGCGGGCGCCAATCCCCTCGCCGCGGGGCCTCGGGGCGGGCATAATCCGCCCATGACCGAGACGCCCCCTCCCCCCGCCTTTACCCTGTCGCCGATCGGCATCATCGAGAGCGACTATCCCGACAAGTTCGGCATTCCCCGCCAGCCGGGACTCGCCTCGGCCGCCCGGGCCAGCCTGCGCCTCGTCCCGCCCTACGATGACCCCCTGGCGGTGCGCGGCCTCGAGGCCTTCAGCCATCTGTGGCTCACCTTCATCTTCCATCTTAGTCCCGAGCCGGCCGGTCCGGGAGACTGGACGCCCCTGGTGCGCCCGCCGCGGCTGGGCGGCAATGCCAGGGTCGGGGTCTTCGCCAGCCGCAGCACCCACCGTCCCAATCGCCTGGGGCTATCGCTGGTGGAACTCGTCGAGATCGACACCCGCCGCGGCGTGCGCCTGGTACTGGGTGGCGCTGACCTGGTCAGCGGCACCCCGGTGCTCGACATCAAGCCCTACCTCCCCTGGGCCGAGGCGCGGCCCGAGGCACGGGCCGGCTTCGCCCCCGAGGCCCCGCCCCGGCTGCCGGTCGACTTCACCCCCGAGGTCGAGGCGGCGCTGACCGGTCGTGCCGACGGCGAGTCGCTGCGCGCGCTGATCCGCCAGGTGCTGGCCCAAGACCCGCGTCCCGCCTATCACCGGCGCACGCTGGGCGGCGATCATGACCGGATCTATGGCGTACGGCTGCGCGACGTGGACGTGCGCTTTCGGGTCTTCGCCAATGTGCGTGACGGTATGCACCTGCGAGTGATCGAAGTGCTAGATGCCGAATAGCAGGCAACTTGCCGAGGCTCCCGCCGCCTTATCGCCTCATGACACCTGGGAAGCGTAGTTATCGATCACCTTCTGGTACTGGCTGGGCGAGGCGCCGATATGGCGCCGGAAGAAGCGGGTGAAATGGCCCTGCTCGGAAAAGCCCAACGATTCCGACAGGTTGCCGAGGGTACCGCTGCGGCTGTCGGACAGGTAGCGGAACGCCATCTGCATCTTGCCGATATTGGCGAACATCTGCGGTGTCATGCCGGTGTTCTTCTTGAACAGGGTAAAGAAATGCGCCCGGGAAAGGCCGCACTGGCGGGCGATGCCTTCCATGTCCAGTTCCCCCTGGGGATGGTCGAGAATGAACTGGCTCGCCTGGCGAATGCGGGCATCGTAGAAATCGCTGACCGCCCCGACCCGCAGCCTGGCCAGGTGGCGCCAGTCCGAGTGTTTCTCGGTGATCCCGATCAGCAAATCAAAAAGCAGCTCTTCCAGCCTGTCCTGAGGTACCAGCCCGAAAGAGAGCATGGCGTCGATCAGCAGGTCGGCATGATGTCGCATGCGGGGGGTGAGTTCGATGCAGGGGGTGGAGAAGAAGTCGGGTCGGCCACTCAGCGCCAGTCCACGCTGCAAGGCCGCCAGCCAGCTCGGCTCGATGTAGAGCGCCAGGATCAGGGTGTCGCCGGCCCCACTCTGATGATCGTAGAAATGCGGCTCCCAGGCGTTGATAAGCACCGCCGTCCTGTCGGTCAGCGGTAGCCGGCGATCGCGCACCGAGAAGTAGGTATCCTCCCCGGAGACCTTGAGCAGCACATGGCATTCGGAATGGGCGTGAGGCACCAGCGACTCGTCCATGTCCAGCAGGGCAACGCGACCAAAACCGCCATGCAAGATGCGGTGGGCACTCGACATGACGCCCTCGTCAGTGGAAGTGTAAGGTATGCTGGTAGTAGCCAGCGTACCATCTCTTACTCGCGCACCGGCCACAGTCAGACCAAAGTCGCATGGCGAGTCACTCAGCGGCCATTAAGCTCTGCCCGGACCAGATCCACTGGCCGATCCACATCCCGCACGACACCCGGGTCCTGAACCTCGATCTCGATACAGGCATCCCGATGCTGCTGTACCACGGTTCGCGCCCCCTGGTCACCGGCGAGAAGCTCCAGATCCGGCCAGAATCGCCGACCGAACAGCACCGGGTGCCCCGCCTGCCCCCGAAAGCGGGGCCGCACAATCGCCTGATCTGTCGACTGGGTACACAGCAGAGCGAAGCTCTCCCTGCTGACCCAGGGCATATCGCCCAGCATCACCGCCACTGCCGCAGCCTGACTCTCGTCCCTGAGCATGCGGATGCCGGCGGCGAGGCTGGCTCCCATGCCCTGTTCTGCCGTCTCGGCAACAATAGTGCCAATATCCTTGGCAATACCCAGATGGACGGGATCGTCCCCGATACCCACCACTACCCGGATCTCGCCGAAATGTGGCCGGAGAGTCTCCAGCGTGGCGGCCAGCAGCGGCCCACGCTGTGGCAGGTGCGCCAGGCGCTTGTCGTTGCCGAAGCGGCGCGCTCGACCGGCTGCCAATACCAGGGCAACGACGGCGTCAGAGGGCATCGCGGGCTTTCCCGTGGTAGACCCGCACGATATCGGCCACCACGGCCAGGGCGATCTCGGTTGGGGTCTTGCTCCCCAGATCGAGACCGATCGGCATATGGAGGCGATCGATATCGACCTGGGACAGCCCCCCGGAACGCAGCAGCCGTGTGGCGCGGGCATCCGAGGTCCGGCGCGACCCCATCACGCCGATATAGAAGGCCTCGGTCCGCACCGCCTCGATCATCGCCAGATCATCGATGCGCGGATCATGGGTCAAGGCCACCACCGCAGTTGCCGCATGGCAGCCCCCGGCGGCGATAAAGGTCGAGGGCAGCTGTGGCACCACCGTCACCCCGTCGACACTGAATCCTTCACGCATCTCCGGGCGGGGGTCACAGACGATCACCTCGTGACCCAGCGCCCGGGCGAAGTGGGCACAGGCCTCGGCCACCGGCGAGAGGCCGGCCAGCAGCAAGCGCAGCACGGGGCCGATACGGATGTCGACGGACGCGGGACGGCGCACCACGCATGGCCCCTCGACAACGTCATCATCGCGAGCCTGATAGGCACCGGCCTCGACATCGACCCGCCGCACCAGTCGGCGCTGTCCCTGCAGGGCCTGGCGCAGCGCCTCGAGATGCGCCAGCCAGGCGGCATCGGGCGCGCGGTGCTCGATCAGCACCTCGAGCACGCCGCCACAGGGCAGGGCGAGGCGTCGGCTCTCCTCGCGACTTTCGCCGTATCGACGCAGGGTCACCGGCCGGTCGAAGTCGCCGGCGACGACCTCCTCGAGGAAGGCCTCCTCGACACAGCCGCCGGATAGCGAGCCGACATATTGCCCTCCGCGACGCGCCACCAGCATGGCACCCGGCCCACGGGGTGCCGAGCCATAGGTCGAGAGCACGGTGCACAACCAGATGGGGTGGCCATCGCGGCCCCAGGCCAGCGCCTGGGTGATCACCTGATGATCGAGGTCACGCATCACTCCCCCCTCTTGGCTACCGATGGTGCAGCCGCGTTCAATCGGCTACCTGGGTCGTCTCGGTGTCGGGATCCAGCGTCTTCTCGCCCAACAGCAGGGAGATGGCAATCCCGCAGACCAGTGCCCAGAACGGCGAGCTGATGCCCAGCAGGCTGATATTGCTCATCGCCACCACCAGGGCCACGAAGGCACCGACCTGGTGGCCGCGATGGCTCGAAAAGGCATGCTGGAGGGCGGCCAGCAGCACCCCGATCATCGCCAGCCCGGCCACACTGCCGATCAGGGCACTGGGCAGGGCCAGGATGAAGGGTACCAAAGCCCCGGCGAACAGGCCGAAGGCACAGAACAGCACCCCATTGACCAGGGTGGCACCATAACGGGTGCTCTTGTCGTCACCGGCCTGCTCCGAGGAGCAGATGGCGGTCATCGGTCCGGCGATATTGGCATTGTGCCCCCCGAGGAGTCCCGCGAGCATGCCGCCGATACCGCTGACAATGGTCATGGCATTGACCGGCGGACGGTACTCCTCGGCCAGCAGCACACCGGTGGCCTGGGCATTCTCGGCCCCGATCACCAGCGCCGCCAGCGGCACGGAGATGGCCAGGAAGGCGCCCAGGGTGAAGCTCGGCGCGGTGAACTGCGGTGCCACGAAGGCGATGTCCACCTCGGCGGGCTGAACGGCGCCCATGGCGAAAGCCACGATGAGCCCCACCACGGCGGCCACCAGTACCGGCGGCACCGACTTCACGAAGCGTGAGCTGAGGAAGAAGGCCACCACCGCCGTACCGGCAATCCAGGGTGCGGCGCCCACCGCATTCACTGCCCCGATGCCGAAGCGGATCAAGGCGCCCGCGATCATCGCCATGACGATCGGCATCGGTAGCCAGCGCATGATACGCCCCACCACGCCACTGACACCCAGCAGGAGAACGATAGCGCCGCTCATGATGAAGGCACCGACCGCCTCGCTGAAGGGGAAGGTCGCCAGGGCAGTGATCATGATCGCCGCCCCCGGGATCGAGTAGGCCCCGGTGATCGGCATGCGGTAGCGCGAGGCCATGATCAGGCTGATCAGCCCACCCAGGAAGTAGATGGCAAACAGCCAGGCCACCGTCTGTCCATTGGTCAGGTTGCCGGCCTCGGCGGCGCTGATCACGATCAGCGCCGGCCCCGAGCAGCCGAACAGCGCCGCGACGGTGCCGGCACTGATCGACTTGGCCGTGAAGACCCGGGTCAGGTCCTTGAGCAGCGGACGCTTGGCACTCACGTCTGCGCCCGGCGTGGGGCTGACCCCGTTGTTGTCGTGTACTTGCATGGGATTCTCCGGGCGTTGTTGTTATGTCATGGGATTCCGATCATTCACCGGTGAAGACGGCCTTGCGCTTTCCATGGAAGGCCTCGACACCCTCCTGGAAGTCGCGGGACGAACGCAGCCGGCTGTAGCAGTGGCCTTCCATCTCGATGGCCACCGACAGTGGAGCATCCTCGTTGTCGTTGATCAGGCGCTTGGCGGTGCGCTGGGCGAGCGACGAGAAGCCGCGCAGCTCATCCACCAGCGTCTGGGTGGCACTCTCCAACTGGTCATCCGGCACGCACTCGGTGGCGATACCCCAGGCCAGTGCCTGGGCGCCGTCGATACGCTTGGCGCGCATCACCATATGCTTGGTCCGGGTGATGCCGATGATCTTCTGCAGGCGGGCCGATCCCCCAGAGCCCGGGATCTGCCCCAGTTTCTGCTCCGGCAGGGCATAGCGGGTCGTCTCGGAGGCGATGCGGAAATCGCAGGCCAGCGACAACTCGAAGCCGACGCCGAAGGTGTAGCCACGGTTGGCGGCGATCACCGGCTTCGAGCAACGCGCCGGGGCGGCCACGTTGTCGGCCAGTTTCGAGACATGTTCCGGCGAGGCCTCGAGGAACCCCTTGATGTCGCCACCACTGGAGAAGTGTTCGCCCTCGGCGCGCAGCACGATGACGCGCACGCCGTCATGGGCGTCCAGTGCCTCGAACACGCGACGCAGCTCGTCGCGCTGGGGCATCGAGATCACGTTGAGCGGCGGACGGCCGAGGATGATGTCGGCACGCTCGGCCTCGGCATCGACCTGGACCCTGAAGCCGTCGAAGTCGCTGGCCAGGATGGTGTTCACGTCGGTGGTAGTCATGTCTTGGTTCCTTGTCGGTTTGCTGGTCAGTGGGGTTGTGCGCTGGGGGTATCCTGTTCGCGCAGCACGCGGCGCAGGATCTTGCCCACGGGGGACTTGGGAATCTCGTCGACGAAGACGTAGCGCCGCGGGCGCTTGAAGCGGGCCAGCCCGGAATCGACGCAGTGCCGGTCGAGTTCGCTTTCGTCGAGGGCCTGTCGGGCCTTGACGAAGGCGGTGACCACCTCGCCCCACTGCTCATCGGCCAGCCCCACCACCACGACCTCTTCCACCTGGGGGTGCACCGAGAGCACATTCTCGATCTCCACCGGGCTGACGTTCTCGCCGCCGGTGATGATCAGGTCGTCGACCCGGCCGGTGACGAACAGGTCGCCGTCGGCGTCGAAGTAGCCGGTATCGCTGGTGAAGTACCAGCCCTCCTTGAGCGCCTTGCGGTCGGCATCGGGGCGGTGCCAGTAGCCTTGGAAGGCCTCGTCGCCGGCCATGTCGGCGATGATCTCGCCCTCTTCCCCCACGCCCAGGATCTCGTCCGGCGACTCGGCGCCCACCCTGACCACTCGGATGCGTTGGTTGAGCGCGGGCCGACCCGATGAGCCCGGCTTGTCACTGGCCCGTTGGTCGATGGTGAAGGTATAGATCTCGGAACTGCCGTAGTGGTTGACGAACAGGCTGGGCTGGAAGGCCTCATGAACACGGACCATCAACCCCGCACTCATCGGCGCGCCGGCGAAGCCCAGCTTGTCGACGCTGGCTACCCGTGACGGTGAGAACTCGGGGTGCTCGATGAGCATGTGGTAGAGGGTCGGCACCAGGTAGAGGTTGGTGACGCCCTCACGCTCGATGGCGTCGAGCGTCGCCGCGGGATCGAACCTCGGCACGCAGACGAAGTGGCCATCGATCAGTGCCATCGACAGCAGCGAGCGCACGCCCATGGTGTGATAGAGCGGCATCACCCCCAGGGTGCACTCGTCATGGCGATAGAGGTTCTGGGCCACATGGGCCAGCGCTGCGGTGCGCTCGGCGCGATGCAGGCGTGGCACGCCTTTGGGCTTGCCGCTGGTACCCGAGGTGTAGAGCATCAGCGAGACATCCTCGGCATCGGCACGCAATACCAACTCACCGTCCACACCGAGCAGGGCATCGAAGTCATGGGCACCGATGTCCTCGACCCCTCCAGCAGTGATGCGTGGCAGCCGCTGTGCCTCGGGACAGCCGTTCACCGCTTCGGCCACCGAAGCGTCATAGGCGAGCGCCTTGACCTCGGCATCCTCGATGCAGTAACTCAGATCCCGGGCCGTGGATCGCCAGTTGAGGGGGGTGACCACGATCCCGGCGAATTGGCAGGCCCAGTGCAGGGTCGCCATCTGCCAGCGGTTCTGCATCACCACCAGCAGACGGTCTCCCTTGGCCAGGCCCATCGCTTCGAGGCTCCTGGCCACGCTCTGGATATCGGCGAACCATTCGGCATAGGTCTTGCGTAGCTCGCCATCGGAAATGGCGATCGCCCGAGGGCGACGCTCCACCGAGGCAAGAAAACTGCGACCAAGATCAAACATCGTTGTTCTCCTGTTGACTGTCAGGCACGGCCGCCTCGCGGCGCGTCCGGGCCACGTCGAGTACCGCCTGGACCATGCCGGTATAGCCGGTGCAACGGCACAGATGACCCGACAGCATGTCGCGCACCTGGGCCTCGCTGGGGTCGGCCACACGGTCCAGGAACTCCTCGCAGGACATCAGAATCCCTGCGGTGCAGAAGCCGCACTGCAGGGCGTGATGACGCCGGAAAGCCTGTTGCAGATCGGAAAGGCCCTCCTCTCCTGCCAGCGACTCGACGGTGTCGAGCCGCCGACCCTCGGCCTGTACCGCGAGCATCAGGCAGCTGCGGCTGGCGCGACCGTCGACGCGTACCGTGCAGGCCCCGCACACGCCATGCTCACAGCCCACGTGCGTGCCGGTGGCCCCCAGCTCGTGGCGCAGGAAGTCACACAGCTGGGTACGGGGCTCGGCGTAGCCGCTGCGCTCGCGGCCATTGAGGGTCAGGGTCACGCGAATGCGCTGGTCAGCTCTGGCGTGCATGGGCAGGCTCCTCATCGGTTGGCGCTCCGGCGATCACCTGCCCGCCGAGCTCGCGGATCATCTGGCGCCGATAGGCGGCCGAGGCGTGGTGGTCGTCCTCGGTCTCCAGCGACCAGGCAAAGGCATTCAGGGCGTCCTCCAGCGGCAGGTTGCTGGGCAGGATCATGCTCACCGGACGGTCGGCGACCCCGCCGACCCCGAAGGTGATACGTTGGCCCTCGATCACGGCGGCCAGCGCGACAATGGCGAAGTCGCCATGGCGCATGGCCACCTCGAGGAAGCGGTACCCCACGCCCGGCCTCGCCAGCGGGAAGCGCACTTCGGTGATCAGTTCGCTGGGTCTGCGGTCGGTGGTCAGCACGCCCTGGAAGAAGTCGCGGGCCGCCACCCGCCGCGCCTTGCCGCGGTGGTTCTCGAGCACCACCTCGCCGCCCAGGATGGTCAGACACAGTGGCAGCTCGGCACTGGGGTCGGCATGGGCGATCGAGCCGCATACCGTGCCGCGGTTACGGGTCTGCCAATGGCCGATCCAGGGCATCGCCAGGGCCAGCAACGGGACCGCCTCGGCGAGACCGGGGTACTCGAGTAGTTCGGCCTGGGTCACCCCGGCACCCACCGCCAGATGATCGTCACGACGCTCGATGTAGTGCAGATCCTCGATACCGGCGATATCGATCAGTTGCTTGGGCTGGGCCAGGCGCATATTGAGCACCGCCATCAGCGACTGCCCACCCGCGATCAGTCGCGCCTCATCCCCATGTTCGTGAAGCAGCTCGCAGGCCTCGCGACGGCTCGCGGGGCGCAGATAATCGAAAGCAGCAGGTTTCATGAGCGACCTCCCCGGCCGGCGAACAGGGTCTTGAGGCGCTGCCACAGCGACAGCCGTGGTGCGGCGCCGCCCATGCGCTGGGCCAGGCGCGCGAAAATCTGCCCGATGATCATCCGCGAGGCGCTTTGCAGCATGCGCCCGCCCACCGAGGCGACCTTGCCGCCCACGGCGGCGTCGTAGTCGTAGTCGAGTCGTGTCTGGCCGCCCTCGATCTCGGTCAGCCGAATTTGCGCACTGCCCTCCGCCGAGCCCATGGTGCTGGTGCCGGCCCCGGAGAGCCGCAGACCGTGCGGAGGGTCGAGGTCGGAGAGTGCCACCCGCGCATCGAAGCGCGCGCGGATCATCCCCACGCCGACGGTGACATCGGCGCGGTAGGCGTTCTCGCCGGTAAGTTCCAGGGCATGGCAGCCAGGGATGATCGCCTGCAGGGTCTCGGGATCGAGCAGGGTGTCGAAGACCGCCTGGGGGCTGCCCGGCAGCGTCACCGAGTCGCTGGCGGTGAGCCGCGAGCCGCCACCGGCTGCGGGAGCCGTCTGATCCTCGCCCACTCCTTGGGGCCGCGCAGGCTCCTCGATACCGATCAGCGTGCGCACCTTCGACGGCGTCAGCGGCAACTCGATGTCCGCGATGCCCAGCGCGTCGGCCACGGCATTGGCGATGCACACCGGGGTGCTCATGTTGTTGCCCTCGCCGACCCCCTTGGCACCCAGCGGGGTGAACGGCGACGGCGTCTCCCTGTGCAGAATCAGTGGTTCAGGCACCTCGACGCTGGTCGGCACCAGGTAGTCGGCAAAGGTGCCGGACTGGAAGCTGCCATCGTCGCCGTAGGCAAACGCCTCCATCAGTGCCGCCCCAAGCCCCTGGGCGAAGGCCCCGCGCACCTGGCCATCGACCAGATCGGGATTGAGCAGGCGGCCGGCGTCATGCAGGGTGACATAACGGTCGAGCCTCACCTTGCCGGTGATGCGGTCGACCTCCACCCCGCAGTAGTCGAAGATGAAGCCATAGCAGAGCGAGCTGTTGATACGATCGTCATCGTCCGGCGCTTCGAGCTGGGGCGGCGACCAGAAGGCCGTCTCGCGCAACCCGCCCGGCTCGCCCTCGGGCAGTGTGCCCGGCGCCCAGTGCGTAGCGCCCGCCAGGCGGCCAAAGGGCATCGTCAACTCGCTATCGACCACCCTCACCTGCCCCTCGGCGAAGCGGATGCGGGTGGCCTCCACCTGCCACTGGGCGGCGGCGATGCCGGCCAGGCGATCGCGCACCTTCACCGCCGCCTGGTAGACCGCCCCGGCCACGGCGCCTGAGAAGCGGCTGGAGTAGTTGCCCGAGGCGATCGACCAGGCGTCCTTGCCGGTATCGAGCTCGACATTGACGCTGATCGACTCCAGCGGCACCCCGAGCACCTCGGCGATCACCTGGGCGACCACCGTGCGATGCCCCTGCCCTTGCGGCGTCGACGAGACATGGGCGCTGACGTCGCCTAGCGGACCGACGCTGATCGTGGCGGTGCTCACCGCCCCGTTCTTGGGACCGGCCTTGCGCCGCTCCTCGGGTGTCATGGCGGTGGTGATATACCCCATGTTGGAGATCGAGGGTTCCACCGCCACGGTGTAGCCGATGCCATAGAGCCGCCCCTCGCGGCGGGCTGTCTCACGACGCGCCAGCAGTTCGTCCAGTCCCCCTTCGCGAACGCCCTGCTCTACTGCAGCGGGATAGTCACCGGAGTCGAGCAGCGCACCGGCGGCGGCCCGGTAGGGAAAACTGCCGGTAGGCACCAGGTTGCGACGGATCACCTCGAGAGGATCGAGCCCAAGCTCCACGGCGATCCGCTGCATCAATCGCTCGAGCGCGAAATACACCTGGGGGCCACCGAAGCCGCGGTTGAGCCCGGTGGGCGTCTTGTTGGTCAGCGCGACGCGGTTGCGCACAACAAGATGCCGGATCGCATAAGCACCGGTCAGGTTGCCGTGCATGCGGTAGAAGGTGGCCGGTTCCGGCGCACGCAGGTAAGCGCCGCAGTCGTCGACCTGATCCCAGCGCAGGGCGGTGACTCGCCCATCGCGAGTCACCGCTGCCTCGATCTCGGTGACGCGATTGGTGGCCGAGGAAGCCCCCTGCAGGTGCTCGAGGCGATCCTCCACCCACTTCACCGGAGCGCCGGCCTTGCGGGCGGCCAACCCCATCATCACCACATAGGGAAAGACCCCCTGCTTGATGCCGAAGCTGCCACCGGAATCCGGCGGGGTACGCAGCCGAAAGCGGTTGCCGGATACCTTGAGGGCACGAGCCATCACCGTATGCAGCGCATAGGGGCCCTGGAAGTTGGCCAGCACATCGTAGCTGGCACTGGCTGGGTCATACTCGGCGAGCACCACGTAGCACTCCATCGGCGTACAGGAGCTGCGCGGCACACGCACCTTGAGTGCGACACGATGCTCGGCCTCGGCGAAGGCCTGCTCGGGCTCGCCATAGCGAAAGTGGCGTTCGCTGACCACGTTGCTGCCGACTTCCTCATGGAGCAGCGGGGCGTCGGCTGAGATGGCCGCCTCGGTATCCACCGCGACGGGCAGCGCCTGGTAGTCGACGCGGATGGCGTCGAGGGCGTCCTCGGCGAGGTAGCGGCTCTCGGCCATCACCACGGCGAGCGGCTCGCCGACATAGCGCACCTTGTCGACTGCCAGGCACCAATGCTCCATGGGCTGGCGCACGCCGACCGGAAAGGGCCGCGCCCAGCGCTTGATATCCTCGCCGGTCAGGACGGCGTGCACGCCAGGCATGGCCAGCGCCGGTGAAACGTCCAGGCCGACCAGCCGGGCATGGGCATGGGGTGAACGCAGCACGGCGGCATGCAGGGTGCCTGGCGCCACCGCCAGGTCGTCGGCATAGCGGCCGTGCCCACGCAGCAGAGCATCGTCCTCGACACGCGGCTGCCGGCGGCCGATCTGGCCCGACTGCCCCTCCCGCAAGGCTGGCTCGAAAGCGTTCATTCACTCCTCCAGGATGGCCGTATCGGAATCGGTTGCCATCTGGAGAGGAGTCTATGGAGTCGCTCGCCGATCGGCCTTGCCCGGCGGGATGGAGTTTGACCCTAGCATCGGCAGATTTGCCCGAGAGTCTGAATTGCGACCAAAGGATAAGGTAGCGTCGCCAGTGCAGACACACCATTTTCGAACGCAGGAAGGCGGCCCTTGGGCCGCCTTCCTGTCATGACGCTGGGGTCCCTCGTCAGCCCTGACTCAGTCGAAGTCGACACCGATCCGGCGGCCGACCTCCTCATATGCCTCGATCACGCCGCCCAGGCCCTGGCGGAAGCGGTCCTTGTCGAGCTTCTCGCGGGTCTCGGCGTCCCACAGCCGGCAGCCGTCCGGGGAGAACTCGTCGCCCAGCACGATCCGCCCCTCGAACAGGCCGAACTCCAGCTTGTAGTCCACCAGCAGCAGGCCGCCGTCGGCGAACAGCGCCTTGAGCACCTCGTTGACCTTGAAGGTGAGCGCCTTCATCTCGGCCAGCTGCGCCGGCGTGGCCCAGCCGAAGGTCTCGGCCAGGGACTCGTTGATCATCGGGTCGTGCAGGGCGTCGTTCTTGAGGAACAGCTCGAAGGTGGGCGGGATGAGCTCCTGCCCCTCGCTGACGCCGAGGCGCTTGACCAGGCCACCGGCGGCGAGGTTGCGCACCACGCACTCCACCGGGATCATCTCGAGGCGCTTGACCAGGCTCTCGGTGTCGGAGAGACGCGTCTCGAAGTGGGTGGGGATGCCCGCCGCGGCCAGCTTCTCCATGATGAAGGCATTGAAGCGGTTGTTGACCATCCCCTTGCGCGCCAGTGACTCCATGCGCTCGCCGTCGAAGGCGCTGGTGTCGTCGCGGAATTGCAGGATGACGCGGGCGGGATCATCGGTGGCGAAGACCGACTTGGCCTTGCCGGCATAGAGTTCTTGGCGCTTTTCCATGGGAGCCTCCAGAGGCTGCAAGCAGCGAATAGGGAAAGGGATGACGGTCGGTGGGATCAGCCGAGGGACTGCCACGCCAGGCCCGCGTCCTGGCAGGCGACCCTCAGCCGAGATTCATCGCCGTCGAGCAGTGGCACCAAGGCCTCCCGGGCCAGCTCGGGGCGGTTGTTGTGTTCGGACAGGTGCGAGCAGACGATGTGCTGCAGGCGGTCCAGGCCAAGCCGGGGAAGCAGCGCCGCCGCCTGGGCGTTGGCCAGGTGCCCCCAGTCACCGCCAACTCGCCGCTTGAGCCGCGGCGGATAGGGCCCCTCGGCGAGCATCCGGACGTCGTGGTTGCACTCCAGCACCAAGGCATCGCAGCCGGCGAAGGCCTCGGCCACATGCTCGGTGGGGTGGCCCAGGTCGGTGAGCACCCCGAGGCTGTACCCACCGCCGCGGACGCGAAACTGCACCGGCTCCCGGGCGTCGTGGGGCACGGTCACCGGGTCGACGGTCAGGCCCTTCACGGCGAAACGCGCCTGGGGAGTGATCCAGCGGCGGTCGGGCAGCTCGCCCAGGCGACCCGAGGCCCAGGTACCGGGGGTCAGCCACACCGGTACGCCATGGCGGCGCGCCAGGGGCCCCACCCCGCGGATGTGGTCGCCGTGCTCATGGCTCACCAGCAGCCCATCGAGCTGGCGCGGGTGCAGCCCGAAGCGGGCCAGGCGCCGCTCGGCCTCGCGTAGGCCGAAGCCGCAGTCCACCAGCAGGTGGGTCTCGCCGTCGCTGACCAGGGTGGCATTGCCCTTGCTGCCGCTGCCCAGGGAGGCGAACTGCAGGCGACCCCGACGCGGGGCAGCGTCCGCCGTCATCAGCGCAGCAGGCCCGCCACCCGCTCGAGCAGCTCGCGCTGATCCTCGGGGCTGAAGCCGCGCTCGCTGGCGTTCTCCGCCCGCAGCACGGTCTGCTCGGGCCCGACCGCCTCCAGCACCAGGCGGATCTGCTGGTGCATCTGGCGCACATCGGGGCTGAAGACGATCTGCAGCGGGTTACGGTTGCGCTCGGTGACCGTCATGTAGCTGATCAGGAACGCATGGCCCGCCGGGTCGCTCTCGAGCAGCTCGCGGCGCTCCTCCACGGTAAAGTCCTGGCGCAGCTGGTGGTCGAGCTCGGCCCAGGTACGGTCGATGTCCAGCGGGATCTCCACGCGCCACTCGTCGCCACGCTGAGCGAGGCTCAGGCGCGCGTCACCGGCCAGGCGCTGGGCGGCCAGCGACGAGGCGCTGGCGGTAGCACTGAACGCCCCGAAGTACTCTTCCAGGGCGTCCAGGCAGGCACCCACCGGGGCCCCAGCCTGGTCGCAGCGCACCTCGCTGTCGCCGGCGCGCAGGCCCTGGCGCACGCTGAGCCGCGCCTGGCCAGTCTCGATCACCCCGCGGGAGGAGTCGCTGACCTGGATGCTCAAGCCGCGGCTGCGGGCGAAGTCCTCGAGCCGGGGCCAGACGCTGCCCGGATCGGCGGCCACCACCAGCCAGGCATCACGGCCGATGGTGCGGCGCTCGACAAATTCGCGCTCCACGGCGCGGCCCGCACCCAGAGCCTGGGGGCTGGGGGCCCGGAAGCGACCGTCGGGGGGGTCGAACTCGCCGGCCGCCTGGGGCACCGGCATGGCATCGCGGTAGCGCTGAGGGTCCCGGGTCTCGGGCAGCGTCAGCGACGGGGCGGTGCGCGCCTCGGCGTAGTCGAGATTGCGGTCATGATAGTAGCCGCTGTCGCGGGCGCAGCCCGCCAGGGCGATGGCCACCAGCAGCGGAAGCCATTTCAGCGCAGAGTTCATTCCACCTTGCATCCAGTTCTCCAGGTTCCGGCGCAGCAATGATCAGTCTTCGATCACGCCGGCCAGCTGCAGGGCCTCGCTGATCGTGGAGTGGTACTTCTCCGAGAGCCAGGTCAGCGGCAGGCGAATGCCCGGCTCGATCAGTCCCATGCGGTAGAGCGCCCACTTGACCGGGATCGGGTTGGACTCGATCCCAAGGTTGGTGTGCAGCGGCATCAGCCGGGTGTTGAGTTGATGGGCACGGTCGGTATCGCCGGCCACCGCCGCGACGCACAGCTCATGCATGGCCCGCGGCGCCACGTTGGCGGTCACCGAGATGTCGCCATGGCCGCCCATCAGCATGAAGTCGCAGGCAGTACCGTCATCGCCGGAATAGAGCATGAAGTCACTGCCCTTGAGGCGTGCAATCAGGTCCTCGGCGCGCTCCAGGTTGCCGGTGGCATCCTTGAGGCCGACGATGTTGTCCACCTCGGCCAGGCGCAGTACGGTCTCGTTGTAGAGATCACAGGCGGTACGACCCGGCACGTTGTAGAGGATCACCGGCAGCCGGCTGCCCTCGGCCACCGCCTTGAAGTGGCGATAGAGCCCCTCCTGAGTCGGCTTGTTGTAGTAGGGACAGACTGACAGGCAGTAGTCGGCCCCCACCTCGCTGGCGTAGCGGGCCAGCTCCACGGCCTCGGAGGTGGCGTTGGCGCCGGTGCCGGCGATGACCGGAATGCGGCCGTTAACCTCCTCCACCACGGCGCGAATAACGTCGAAGTGTTCGGCGAACGACATGGTGGTGGGTTCACCGGTGGTTCCGGCGGCCACGATGCCATCGGTGCCGTTGTCGAGGTGGAAATTCACCAGGCGACGCAGCGCCTCCCAGTCGATGTCGCCATTGACCTTCATCGGCGTCGCCAGGGCGACGATACTGCCAGTGATCATCCTCTCAATCCTCTCGATTCGACAACTGCGCCTCGGCCCGGTGCCGCCGGGTCGGGAAGGGACAGGGCCCGGGGCCCACATCAAGGGTCAAATGGTACTCAGCCGGCCAGAGCCTGTACAGCGAGGCGCGCCACTTTGACAGCACCACGGCGCTTGCGTGTAATCAACCTCTCCAACCAACCCTCAGGAGACTCCCATGAGCGTCAGCATCGGTCAGCCGGTTCCCGACTTCACCGCCACGGCCACCGGCGACACTACCGTGACCCTCTCCGAGCTCGCGGGCCGGCAGGTGGTAGTCTACTTCTATCCCAAGGCCAGCACCCCGGGCTGTACCACCGAGGGCGGCGACTTCCGCGACCGCAAGGAAGCCTTCGACGCCGTCAACACCGTGATCCTCGGCGTCTCCCGGGACGGTATCCGCGCCCAGGAGAACTTCAAGACCAAGCAGGGCTTCAACTTCGAACTGGTCTCCGACAAGGACGAGGCGCTGTGCGGGATCTTCGACGTCATCAAGCTCAAGAAGCTCTACGGCAAGGAGCACCTGGGGATCGAGCGCAGCACCTTCCTGATCGATGCCGAGGGCAGGCTCGCCCGGGAATGGCGCGGGGTCAAGGTGCCCGGCCACGCCCAGGAGGTGCTGGAGGCCGCCCAGGCGCTGCATGACGGCTGAGCCGCGCCCGGCTGAGTGCCTGGCGTGAGCACGCGCCGGGCGCTCACTCCTCGGCCAGGGCCTCGGCCGCCTCCTCGCGCTTGTGCTGCTGGATCCCCCGCGGCCAGGCATAGACCAGCGCCTTGAGCAGGGTGGCCAGCGGAATCGCGAAGAAGATCCCCCAGAACCCCCAGATCCCGCCGAAGAAGAGCACCGCCACGATGATCGACACCGGATGCAGGTTGACCGCCTCGGAGAAGAGGATCGGCACCAGCACGTTGCCGTCGAGCGCCTGGATGATGCCGTAGGCGATCAGCACGTAGGCGAACTCGCTGGTCATACCGAAGTGGAAGCCGGCCACCGCCGCCACCGGCAGGGTGGCCACCGCCGCCCCGATGTAGGGCACCAGCACCGAGAAGCCCACCAGCACCGCCAGCAGGGCCGAGTAGGGCAGCCCGAAGAAGGCGAAGGTGAGGAAGGAGACGGTGCCGACGATGATGATCTCGATGAACTTGCCGCGCACGTAGTTGGCGATCTGGTCATCCATCTCGTTCCAGATGCGGGTCATCAGGGTGCGCTTCTGGGGCAGCAGCGAGAGGGTGAAGGCTACCAGCGTCTCGCGATCCTTGAGCAGGAAGAAGACCAGGATCGGCACCAGCACCAGGTAGATGATCAGCGACAGCACGTTGCCCAGCGAGGCCAGCGACAGGGTCAGGGCGCGTTGGCCGAATTGGGTCATCTCGCGGCCGGCCACGGCGATCCAGTTCTGGATCTGATCGGGGGTGATCAGGTGCGGGTAGCGCTCCTGGAGGTCATCGAGCAGCTGCTGGCCGCTGGCGAACATGCGCGGCGTCTCCTGCACCAGCCCCACCAGCTGGTTCCAGATCAGCGGCATCAGGATGAAGGCCAGCGCCAGCAGCATGCCGATGAAGCCCAGAAACACCAGGCTCACCGCCAGCAGGTGCGGCACGTGGCGCCGCTGCAGCCAGCTCACCGCCCCCTGCAGCAGGAAGGCGATCACCAGGGAGGTCAGGAAGGGCGCCAGCATGCGCCCGAAGAGGATCACCGCGGCGAAGCCGAGCACCAGCACCACCAGCAGGATCACCGCCTCCTCATCGGAGAAGTAGTGATCGATCCAGCCCTTGAAGACCGAGCGCAGGGTCATGAAGAGCCCTCCCCGCCCTTGCGGATCCAGTAGTGGTAGACGTCGCCGCGCTCCTCGCGGGCCGGCATCTCGTGGTGGCTCTGATTGATGAAGGTCTCGAAGTCCTGCCAGGAGCCGGCATCGGTGGCCATCACCTCGAGCAGCTGGCCCGGCGCCAGGCGCGCCAGCGCCTGCTTCGCCTTGAGCAGCGGCAGCGGACAGGGCAGGCCGCGGGCATCGAGCAGGTCGTCGGGTTGCAGAGCCATGATCTCTCCGGGAACAATGGGTTGGGTAGCCGCCGGGCGCGAACCGCGCGGCGGCACGGAAACCCTTGGGATTTAAAGGCACTTTACCGGTCGAATCAATGTCAGACCATGGCACCCCGGCCCACCTTCAGGAGACCCCGAGCATGCCGCGCCGTCTTCCCCGACTCGCCATCGGCGCCCTGTGCCTGGCGCTGGCCCTGCCCGCCGCCGCCCAGTGGACCCAGCCCCAGTGGGACAGCGGCGCAGGGCTGCCGAGCCTGGCCAGCGGCGACAGCCAGGCCGCAAGCGGCGAGGAGTTCCGCCTGGGTCGGGCCTGGCTGCGCCAGTTCCGGGCCCGCGCGCCCCTGTGGCAGGACCCCATCGCCCTGCACTACGTGGAGTCGATGATCGGTCGCCTGCTGCCCCACAGCGGCCTGGGCGGCAGCCAGCCGCTGGTCACCCTGGTGGAGAGCCGCCAGCTCAACGCCTTCGCGGTGCCGGGCGGGGTCATCGGGGTGAATGCCGGGCTGTTCGCTTTCGCCGAGGAGGAGGCGGCGCTGGTCTCGGTGCTGGCCCACGAGCTCGGCCACCTCTCCCAGCGCCACTATGCCCGCGGCCAGGCCCGCGCCGAACAGACCCAGGTGCCCGCCATGGCCGCCATGCTGGCCGGCATGCTGATCGCCGCCGCCGGCGGGGGCGACGCCGGTATCGGGGTGGCCATGGGCTCCCAGGCAGCCTTTATCCAGGACCAGTTGGCCTACTCGCGGCGCTTCGAGCAGGAGGCCGACCGCATCGGCCTGCAGGCCATGGCCCAGGCCGGCTATGACCCGGAGGCCATGGTGCGCATGTTCCGCGCCATGCAGCGTATGGCCAGCCTGCAGGGCGGCAACCCGCCGGAGTTTCTGCTCACCCATCCGGTGACCGAGTCCCGCGTCAGTGAGACCCAGGACCGCGCCCGCCAGCTCTCGGTGACCAACCCTCGTGACGACGACCTCCAGTACCACCTGGTGCGCGCCCGGGCCCTGCTGGCCATCCACGAACGTGATCCCGCCCAGGCCGTGACGCGCCTCGCCCAGGACGATGTGCCCGCGGCCGCCCGGCGCTACCTGGACGCCCTGGTGGAGGCGCGCCGAGGCAACACCGATACGGCGCTTTCGGCCCTGGATGCCCTGGCCCGCCAGGAGCCCGACCTGGGCCTGCTGCCCGCCTCTGCCGCCGAGGTGGCCTATGACGCCGGCCGCTACGATGACGCCATCGAGCGCAGCCGGCGGCTGCTGCGGTTGATGCCGGGGCACCTGCCCGCCACCCTGACCCTGGGCGAGGCGCTGCTGCAGCGCGACCCCGATGAGGCGTGGCGGGTGCTGCGCGATCTCGCCGAGCGGCGCCACGAGGACCCGCAGGTGTTTACCCTGCTGGCCGAGGCCGCCGGGCGCAGCGGCCGCGAGGCCTGGGGCCACCTGGCCCGGGCCGAGCAGCTGCAGCTCACCGGGCGCGTCAGCGAAGGCATCCGCCAGCTCGAGGTGGCCCGGCAGGTGGCCGAACGGGAGGGCGACGCCGCGGTCACTGCCCGCATCGAGCAGCGCCGCGAGGCCTTTATCGGCTACCGGGAGACGCTGGAGAAGTTCTAGCGCCGCCCTTCGGGCAGCGCCCAGCTTCAAGCGCCTAGCGCCCAGCCGCTTAATTACGGGCGGCAGGTGCCAAGGAAGAAAGCAAGAAACCCTGCCGGTTTCCACATTCGGCAGAGTTTCCTGGTTTCCATCCCAAGCACCGGCTGGGCGCTAGGCGCTAGGCGCTTGGAAGTTCAGCATCCTCTCCAGGGGCTTGAGCGCCGCCCGGCGAAGCTCGGCGTCGACGAAGATCTCGCCATGGCCGTGGCGCAGGGCCTCGGTCAGGTTGTCCAGGGCGTTCATGGCCATCCAGGGGCAGTGGGCGCAGCTCCGGCAGGTGGCGCCGTTGCCGGCGGTGGGCGCCTCGAAGAGGGTCTTGCCGGGGACCGCCTGCTGCATCTTGAAGAAGATGCCGCGGTCGGTGGCCACGATCAGCTTGTCGTTGGGCAGCGCCTGGGCGGCCTTGATCAACTGGGAGGTGGAGCCCGCCACGTCGGCCAGCTCCACCACCGAGGCCGGCGACTCTGGATGCACCAGCACCGCGGCTTCCGGGTAGAGCGCCTTGAGCTCCTCGACCCCCTTGGCCTTGAACTCCTCGTGGACGATGCAGGCGCCGTCCCACAGCAGCATGTCGGCACCGGTCTGCTTCTGGATATAGCCGCCCAGGTGCTTGTCCGGGGCCCAGAGGATCTTTTCGCCGCGGGCCTGGAGGTGCTCGATCACCTCCACGGCGATGGAGGAGGTCACCACCCAGTCGGCACGAGCCTTCACCGCCGCCGAGGTGTTGGCATAGACCACCACGGTGCGGTCGGGGTGCTGGTCGCAGAAGGCGGCGAACTCGTCGGCCGGACAGCCGATGTCCAGGGAGCAGGTCGCCTCCAGGGTCGGCATCAGCACGCGCTTCTCCGGCGAAAGAATCTTGGCGGTCTCACCCATGAAGCGCACCCCGGCCACTACCAGGGTATCGGCCGGGTGGCGGGC
>NZ_CP071922.1:1101625-1101951 GCF_017584085.1 Halomonas sp. BM-2019 | reverse complement strand
TCTCCTCGATGCGCGCCTCGTCCTCGGCGGGGATACGGGTGGGACAGTAGGTGCGGGTCAGGTGCTCGCGCACCTCCGCACGGGAAGTCATGATCGTCATCGTGTCTACCACTGTGACTGGCAGGGGCTCCCCCTGCGTGATCGGGTGCATCGCGACTCGCGCGCTCCGCGCAGACGATGCGCCTTCGGGTGGGCGGCGTCTCTCGCCGCCTCGGCCCGTTGACCTATTCTAGACCAGAATGGCGGCGCCTTGACCAGCACCAGCCAAGAAATCGCCCCGCCGGGCACCCACCCCGCCGAGGCGGCCTGCCTCCCGGGCCGCCAAG
>NZ_CP071922.1:1099659-1101557 GCF_017584085.1 Halomonas sp. BM-2019 | reverse complement strand
CGCGATATCTGGTGGGTCGTGTAGGATTCGAACCTACGACCAATTGGTTAAAAGCCAACTGCTCTACCAACTGAGCTAACGACCCGAGCTTGCGAACAAGCCTGCAGGTCCGGATGGTGGGTCGTGTAGGATTCGAACCTACGACCAATTGGTTAAAAGCCAACTGCTCTACCAACTGAGCTAACGACCCGTCCGAACGGAGGCAGATATTACTGACCCACCCCCTCGCTGGCAAGGACTTTTTTGCCTTTTTCGCAGCCGCCGATCAGTGGCGGGTCCTAGGCCTGCGCATGGCCTGGACCGGCTTGCGCTTATGCTTGTCGCGACTCCAGCGATTCTTCTCGTCCGGAGTCAGGTCCGGCACCTTGCGCGCGGGCAGGCCTGCGAGTTCGGCCAGGTCGTCGATCTCGTCCTGGGTCAGCTCGGTCCACTCCCCCGCCTTGGCCCGCTTGTCGAGGAAGATATTGCCGTAGCGCACGCGCTTGAGGCGGCTGACGGTGAGCCCCTGGGACTCCCATAGGCGGCGCACCTCGCGGTTGCGACCCTCCAGGATCACCACGTGGAACCAGGTGTTGATGCCCTCGCCGCCGAACTCCTGCACGTCGGTGAAACGTGCCGGTCCGTCCTCGAGCATCACGCCCTCGACCATGGCCACCACCTGCTCCCGGGCCACCTCACCCATGACCCGCACCGCGTACTCCCGCTCCACCTGAGTGGAGGGGTGCATCAGCCGGTTGGCCAGCTCCCCGTCGGTGGTGAACAGCAAGAGCCCGCTGGTGTTGATATCGAGGCGGCCGATGGCGATCCAGCGTTCCCCCTTCAGGCGCGGCAGGCGATCGAAGACGGTGCGACGCCCCTCCGGGTCCTTGCGGGTGCACAGCTCGCCCTCAGGCTTGTTGTACATGATTACCCGCCGCGGCACCTCCTCGGCGCCGCGCAGGGTCAGCGGCCGATTGTCGAAGAGCACCTTATCGCGCATCTCGATCCGATCGCCCAGGGTGGCCACCTGGCCATTGACCTTGACCCGACCATCGGCGATGGCCGCCTCCATCTCGCGACGGGAGCCCAGCCCGGCGCGGGCCAGAACCTTCTGCAGTTTCTCGCTAGAGTTGCTCATGAATCGTTCTCACTGGGTGTGGATTCCGCCCCCGGGGCAGCGTCATCGTCGACGCGACTCCGGGCGCGTTCGGCCAGGCGAGCCTCGAGTTCGGCGAAGCTTAGCCCGGACCGCGCTGGCGCCGTCCCGGCGTGGTCATCGTCGGCCATCCCGGCCGTCGTGTCGGAGGCGTCGGCCGCAGCCGGCGCCTCCAGATCTGCACTCTCTTCCCCCGGCTCGCCCACCGCGGGCGCGGCCTGCTCGTCGTCAAGGGGCGCATCGGCCTGGGCCAGCAGGTCATGCTGGGGCGGCGGCGGGGTCTCGTCGTCGAAAGCCGGCTCCTCGAAGGTCTTGAGCGCGTGCATGGGCGGCAGCTCGTCGAGGGTCTTGAGGCCGAAGTCGTCGAGGAAGCTGCGGGTGGTGGCATAGACCGCCGGGCGCCCCGGCACGTCGCGGTGGCCCACCACGCGGATCCAGCCGCGCTCCAGCAGGGTGCGCATGATCGAGCCGCTCACCGTGACCCCGCGCACCTCCTCGATGTCGCCGCGGGTCACCGGCTGGCGGTAGGCGATCAGCGCGAGGGTCTCGAGCAGCGCCCGGGAGTAGCGCTGGGGGCGCTCGTCCCACAGCCGCGAGACCCAGGGCGAGAGCCGCGGGCGGATGCGCAGTTGGAAGCCCGAAGCGGTCTCGAGCAGCTCCATGGCACCGCGCTCGTGGCGCAGGCCGAGGCGCTCGAGCGCCTCGCGCAGGGCACGCCTGGGCGGCCGCTCGTGGTCGTCGAAGAGCCCATCGAGGCGCTCCA
>NZ_CP071922.1:1088318-1099615 GCF_017584085.1 Halomonas sp. BM-2019 | reverse complement strand
CGGCGGCCAGCAGCGCCGCCTCGAGGATCTCGTCCAGCGCCTCGGGATATTCCATGGCGGTCATGGCCGCCCTCCCGCGTCATCGTCCGCGAAGGCGCTCTCGCCCTCGACCTCCAGGTCATCCAGATCGCCGGCCTCATCCGCCTCCACCGGGGTGCGGGCGCGCACGTGGATCGGCGACAGCGGGGCATTCTGCACGATCTCGATCATCGCCTCCTTGGCGAGCTCGAGGATCGCCATGAAAGTGACGATCACCCCCGCCCGTCCTTCCTCCAGGGTAAAGAGCGCCTCGAAGGGGGTGAAGTGACCGTCGCCGAGCCGCTCCATGATGGCCAGCATGCGCTCCCGGGTCGAGAGCACCTCGCGGCTGATCTGGTGGGACTGGGCCAGCTCGGCGCGGCGCAGGATGCCGGCCAGGGCACCGAGCAGCTCGCCGAGCTCCACCTCCGGATGGATCACCCGCGACTCCAGCGGCGGCAGCAGCGCCCGCGCCGGGAACCAGTCGCGCCCCAGCCGCGGCAGCTCGGCCAGCGCCTCGGCGGCATGCTTGAGCCGCTCGTACTCCTGCAGACGCCGAATCAGCTCCGCCCGCGGATCCTCCTCCTCACCATCGCCCCCCTCCCTTGGCGGGCGCGGCAGCAGGGTGCGCGACTTGATCTCGGCGAGCATCGCCGCCATCAGCAGGTACTCGCCGGCCAGCTCGATCTCCATGGCCTTCATCAGCTCCACGTACTCGATGTACTGGCGGGTGATGGCGGCCACGTCGATGGCCAGGATATCCAGGTTCTGGCGGCGAATCAGGTAGAGCAGCAGGTCCAGCGGCCCCTCGAAGGCCTCGAGGAAGACCCGCAGCGCCTCCGGCGGGATATAGAGATCCTCCGGCAGCTGGGTGATGGGCTCGTCGAACAGCCGCCCAAGCACCTCGGCCCGTTCGGCGGCAACGGCACTCGGCTCGGGGCTTGCAGTATCGGCGGTGACGCTCACGCGGCGTGCCTCTCCGGGGACGCGGGATCAACGGGCCAGTCTAGCAAGGGTGAGCCGCGGGAGACAGCATCGGCGTCCGCTACTCCGCCGCCGCTGCCTTGCGATAGCGCCCGACGTAGTCGAAGAGTTTCTCGCGCACCTGCCAGTGGCGGCCCACCTTGCGGCCCACCACGAAGTCGGGGTGGCGCAGCCGACGCTGCTCGGCGACCACCTCCTCCGCCGTGGTCGGGTGAAAGGGCACCCCCGGCGCGCGCAGGTGGTCACGCAGGAAGACCGCGGCGAAGGCGCCGCGCTGGGCCGGCGTCTCCAGGGCGAACCACTCGGCCAGCGTCGTGCCCTCCTCATCGTGGTAGGTCACCTTGAGCCGCGCCATGCCGCGACCGTTGACGGTCGCCTCGAGCTGCATGCCGGCCACCCGCAGCACCCGGGCATCGCGCAGACGCAAGGCTTCCTTCAGCTTGTCGTCGGCATCCACCAGCAGGACATCGCAGCCGTGGCAGCGCCGGGCGGCGATATCGTTCTCGGCGCCGCAGTCGCCGCACACCTTGAAGCGAAAGCGAAATGTGCACTGCGCCATCGCCGGCGTCGTCGACGTTGATTTTTCGCTTTGAGCGCGGCTTCGGGCGCTTTCAACAAGCCCCTGACAACGCCGGCCGAAGTGCTCGGTCACCAGCTCGCCGTCGCGTTTCCCCCAGAAGAGGTTGGCGTGGCCGCAGGCGGGGCACGCCACCTGCACCGGCTCGCTGTCGGAGGCGGGCTTAGGCGCGCCCACCTCCGGCGCATAGAGGTCCCAGGGGTTGCCGGCGTAGTCGAGGATCAGGCAGTCGCGCTTGCCGGGCGAGAGGCGCAGGCCGCGGCCGACGATCTGCTGGTAGAGGCTCACCGATTCGGTAGGGCGCAGGATGGCGATCAGGTCCACGTGGGGCGCATCGAAGCCGGTGGTGAGCACCGCCACGTTGACCAGGTACTTGAGTTCGCGGGCCTTGAAGGCGGCGATGAGCCGCTCGCGCTCGGCTATGGGGGTCTCGCCGGTGACCAGGGCGGCCTCGCTCGCCGGCAGGTAGCCGAGGATCTCCTCGGCGTGGGCCACGCTTGCCGCGAAGAGCATCACCCCCTGGCGGTCGCGGGCGCGCTCGATCACCTCGGCGATGATCCCCGGGGTGGCGCGATGGCCCGCCGCCACCCGGTTGAGCTCTTCCTCCCGGAAGAGCCCGCCCGCACCCGGTGTGAGCGCCGAGAAGTCATAGCCTTCGACGGCAGCATCGATGTGCGTCGGCTCGGCCAGGTAGCCCTGCTTCACCATCAGGCGCAGGGGCTGCTCGAAGACGCAGGCCTGAAAGAAGCAGTCGGCCTCGCCGCGCACCATACCGTGATGGTGGCGGTGGTAGATGAAGCCCTGGCCGAGCCGGTAGGGGGTGGCGGTCAGCCCCAGCACCTTGAGCCGCGGGTTGGCCCGGCGCAGCCGCTCGATCACCCGGCGATAGCCGGCGTCCTCGGCGGGTGAGACCCGGTGGCACTCGTCGATCACCAGCAGGGTGAAATCACCATCGTCGAAGCGCGCCAGGCCCCGCACCACTGACTGCACCGAGCCGAAGACCACCTGGCGGCCGCTCTCCTTGCGCCCCAGGCCCGCGCTGAAGATATCCGCCGAGAGGCCGTAGGCCGCGTACTTGGCGTGGTTCTGCTCGACCAGCTCGCGCACATGGGCCAGCACCAGCACCCGCCCGCGGGCCAGACGCGCCAGCTCGGCGATCACCAGCGACTTGCCGCTGCCGGTGGGCAGCACCACCACGGCGGGGTCGTCCGAGCCGCGAAAGTGCTCGATCACCCGGCGCACCGCCTCCTGCTGATAGGGGCGCAGCGCCGGGGGCGAGGCGATGGGGGTGGCGGTGGATGACGGCATGGCATGGATCACGGGCGAAGGGACAGGCCGTCATCTTAGAGGCTATCGCCCGGGGTGACGAGGCGCTCAGCCGCCCCCTCACGGTGGCGGATGGGTCGAGCGCGACCGGGGCGGGCGCCGCTTTCCAACGGCGGCTTTAGGCCAGCAGCCCCTGCAGCAGCAGATACCCCGGTACCCAGGCGGTCACCAGCCCCTGGGCCAGGGCGGTGCGGGCCATCAGCGGCTGGAGCCGCGGGCGGTGGCAGAGCATCTGGTAGAAGCCGAACCAGAGCCCGGCCCAGGCCAGCCAGTTGAGGGCGGACCACCAGCCCCACACGCCCTCGGCCACCGCCAGCTGCAGCAGCCCGGTGGGCAGGGCGGTGAGCGCCACGAAGAGGCAGAAGTAGCCGAGGCCATGGCCGGAGCTGCCGTTGCGGCGATTGATGGCCACCCACAGGTAGGTGAAGGCGAAGAGCAGCGTCATGGCCGCCGTGCGCACGCTGGCGGCGTCGGCTCCGGGGCCGAAGGCGGCATGGGCCGCCACCGCCAGGCTGACCCCGCCGGCGAAGAAGTTGATCACCTGGATCTCGCGATCCTCGATGCGGCCCTGCAGCCACAGGCCGTTGAGCACCAGTACCGCGCCCACATAGAGCAGACTCAGCCCCTCATGCACCTCTGCACTCTCCCGGTTCGGGGCGCCGACCCCATTGCCGGCGCCCAGAGCGCCCTTATAGCCGGGCGCGGCGACGGCGGCAAGATATATTCGGAAATATTTTCCAAATTTATGAGCAGAGCCGAAAAAGGCGACCCGCAGGCCGCCTCGATGAACCCGGAAGTCCCTCAGTCGACCCAGACCCGGGCGTTGCGGAACAGGCGCAGCCAGGCGCCGTCCCGGGTCCATTCGGCGGGACGCCAGGAGTTGGTCACCGCCCGCACCACCCGCTCCGGGTGCGGCATCATGATGGTGGCCCGGCCGTCCGGGGTAGTCAGGCCGGTGATCCCGGAGGGCGAGCCGTTGGGGTTGGCCGGGTAGCGGGTAGTCACCTGGCCGTAGTGGTCCACGTAGCGCAGGACCACCTGGCCGCTGCCCTGGATCTTGCGCAGGCGGGCGCTGTCGGGGAACTCGGCGCGACCCTCGCCATGGGCCACGGCGATGGGCAGGCGCGAGCCCGCCATGCCGGCCAGCAGGATGGAGGGGCTCTCCTCCACCTGCACCATGGCCACCCGGGCCTCGAACTGCTCGGACTCGTTGCGCATGAAGCGCGGCCAGGCCTCGGCGCCGGGAATCAGCTCCTTGAGCTGGGCC
Organism: Halomonas sp. BM-2019; assembly: GCF_017584085.1. Classification (NCBI taxonomy): domain Bacteria; kingdom Pseudomonadati; phylum Pseudomonadota; class Gammaproteobacteria; order Oceanospirillales; family Halomonadaceae; genus Halomonas; species Halomonas sp. BM-2019. Next base: position 1,095,443 of record NZ_CP071922.1, on the reverse strand, counting down.
AGCATCTGGCAGCCGTTGCACACCCCCAGGGAGAAGCTGTCGTCGCGCTGGAAGAAGGCCGCGAACTGCTCACGGGCGCGCTCGTTGAAGAGCACCGACTTGGCCCAGCCGCCACCGGCGCCCAGCACGTCGCCGTAGGAGAAGCCGCCGCAGGCCACCAGCCCCTTGAACGCCTCGAGGTCGATGCGCCCCTCGAGAATGTCGCTCATATGCACGTCCACCGCCTCGAAGCCGGCGCGGTCGAAGGCCCAGGCCATCTCCACCTGGCCGTTGACCCCCTGCTCGCGCAGCACCGCCACCGCGGGACGCGCGGCGTTGACATGGGGAGCCCGGAGGTAGGGCGCGGCGATATCCTCGTCCACGTCGAAGCTCGGGGTGGCGGAGAGGCCCGGGTCACGGTCGTCGAGCAAGCCGTCGAACTCGCTCTTGGCGCACGCCGGGTTGTCGCGCAGGGCCTGCATCCGGTAGCTGGTCTCCGACCAGGTGCGCTGGGCCAGCAGCCGGGTGGTCTCGAGCAGCGGCTCCTCGAAGAGGGTCACTCGCACCTGGTCGTCGTAGCGGGGCCGGGCGATGACGCCGCAGGTCTCGAGGCCGGCGGCGGCGAACTGGGCCAGCACCGCCTCGGTGTGCTGGCGGTTGACCTGGATCACCGCGCCGAGCTCCTCGGCAAACAGGGCGTCGACCGCCTCGGCGGGCTCGTCGATCAGCCAGTCGAGCTTGATCTCTAGGCCGGCGTGGGCGGCGAAGGCCATCTCCAGCAGGGTCACCAGCAGGCCGCCGTCGCTGCGGTCGTGGTAGGCGAGCAGCTTGCCCTCGGCGTTGAGCCCCTGGATCACCGCGAAGAAGGCCTTGAGGTCCTCCGGGTCGTCGAGATCCGGGCACTCGCTGCCCACCTGGCCGTAGACCTGGGCCAGGGCCGAGCCGCCCAGGCGGTTCTTGCCACCGCCCAGGTCGATCAGCAGCAGGTCGGACTCGTCCTGCTCCAGGTTGATCTGGGGGGTGAGGGTCGTCAGCGCATCGGTGACCGGGGCGAAGCCGGTGACGATCAGCGACAGCGGCGAGGTGACACGCTTCTCTTCCCCCTCTCCCTGCCTGTTCTCCTCCTGCCAGGCGGTGCGCATGGACATGGAGTCCTTGCCCACCGGGATGGCGATGCCAAGCGCCGGACAGAGTTCCATGCCCACGGCGTGCACGGCGTCATAGAGCGCCTGGTTCTCGCCGGGGTGGTCGGCGGCGCTCATCCAGTTGGCGGAGAGCTTGATGTCCTGGATCTTCTCGATGGGGGCGGCGGCCAGGTTGGTGATCGCCTCGGCCACCGCCAGACGCGCGCTGGCGGCCGGGTCGATCAGCGCCACCGGCGGGCGCTCGCCCATGGCCATGGCCTCGCCGGCGTGGGTATCGAAGCTCGCCGTGGTCACGGCCACGTCGGCCACCGGCACCTGCCAGGGACCGACCATCTGGTCGCGGGCCACCTGGCCGGTGATGGAGCGGTCGCCGATGGTGATCAAAAAGCCCTTGGAGGCCACGGTGGGCAGGCGCAGCACCCGGTCCATGGCCTCGCGCAGGTCGAGGTTGTCGAGCATCACGCCGGACAGCTCGGTGCGCCGGCGCTCGAATTCGCGGGTCATCTTCGGCGGCTTGCCGAACAGCACGCTCATCGGCAGATCGACGGGCTTGCTATCGAAGTGGCCGTCGCGCACCGCCAGGTGGTGCGCCTCGGTGGCCTCGCCCACCACGGCGTAGGGACAGCGCTCGCGGCGGCAGAGGGCGTCGAAGGTGTCGAGGTCCTCCGGCGCCACCGCCAGCACGTAGCGCTCCTGGGCCTCGTTGCACCAGATCTCCAGCGGGCTCATGCCCGGCTCGGCGTTGGGCACCGCGCGCAGGTCGAACAGGCCGCCGCGCTCGCCGTCCTTGACCAGCTCCGGCAGGGCGTTGGAGAGCCCGCCGGCGCCCACGTCGTGGAAGAAGCGAATGGGGTTGGCCTCGCCCAGGGCCCAGCAGCGGTCGATCACCTCCTGGGCGCGGCGCTCGATCTCGGGGTTGCCGCGCTGCACCGAGGCGAAGTCCAGGTCGGCGCTGGAGGCGCCGGAGGCCATGGAGGAGGCCGCGCCGCCGCCCAGGCCGATCAGCATGGCGGGGCCGCCCATCACGATCAGCTTGCCGCCCACCGGGATCTCGCCCTTCTGCACGTGGCCGTCGCGGATATTGCCGTAGCCGCCGGCGATCATGATCGGCTTGTGGAAGCCGCGGCGCTCGATGCCGTTCACCCCCAGGGCGTCCTGCTCGTAGGTGCGGAAGTAGCCGGCGAGGTTGGGCCGGCCGAACTCGTTGTTGAAGGCCGCCCCGCCGATGGGCCCCTCCAGCATGATCTCGAGGGCCGAGACGATGCGCTCGGGCTTGCCGTAGTCGAAGGCCTCCCAGGGCTGCACGAACTCGGGGATGCGCAGGTTGGAGACGGTGAAGCCGGTCAGGCCCGCCTTGGGCTTGCCGCCGATGCCGGTGGCGCCCTCGTCGCGGATCTCGCCGCCGGCGCCGGTGGCCGCCCCCGGGTGCGGGGCGATCGCCGTGGGGTGGTTGTGGGTCTCCACCTTCATCAGGATCTGGATCGGCTCCTCGACGCTGGCATAGACGGCGCGCTCGCCCGCCTGGCCGGTCAGCGGTGCCGGGAAGAAGCGCGGCGCCGTGGTGCCCTTGATCACCGCGGCGTTGTCGCTGTAGGCGGAGAGGATGTTCCCCGGGGAGGCCTGGTAGGTGTTCTTGATCATCTTGAACAGCGAGTGCGTCTGGGCCTCGCCGTCGATCACCCAGTCGGCGTTGAAGATCTTGTGGCGGCAGTGCTCGGAGTTCGCCTGGGCGAACATCATCAGCTCGACGTCGGTGGGGTTGCGGCCCAGCTCCTGGAAGGCGCCCACCAGGTAGTCGATCTCGTCCTCGGCCAGCGCCAGGCCGAGGGCGACGTTGGCCGCCACCAGTGCCTCGCGACCACCCGCGAGGAGGTCCACGCTCCCCAGGGGCGCCGGTTCGTGGTGGGCGAAGAGCTGCGCCGCATCACTGGCGTCGGCCAGCACTGTCTCGGTCATGCGGTCGTGGAGGGTGGCGCGGATCGCCGCGAAGGCCTTCTCGGAGAGCATGCCCTTGAGCTTGACCCGGTAGGCGATGCCGCGCTCGAGGCGGCGCACCTGGGTCAGGCCGCAGCTGTGGGCGATATCCGTGGCCTTGGAGGACCAGGGCGACTGGGTGCCGATGCGCGGCACCACCAGGAACAGCTGCCCCTCGCCACGCCCCACCGTCTGGCTGGACCGGTCCCGGGACCCCGTGACGTGGGAACCCTGAACTTGAGAGCCCTGAACCTGGGAACCATAGTCGAGCAGTTGCTCCAGCACGGCCAGGTCATCGCCGGATAGCTCGCCGTCATGGTCGACGAAGTGCACGTACTGCGCCTGCAGCGACTCGACGTCGGCCGCCGCCTCGCGCAGGGCGGCCAGCAGCTTGGCGTGACGGAAGGCGGAGAGGGCGGGGGCGCCGCGCAGTTCGAGCATATCCTGGAGCCTCTGGAAATCATCTAGGAGGGGGCCGCGGCCAGCGGCGAAGAGCCCGTATGATACTGGAAAGCCCGGGGCGGAAGAAATCGCGGCGAGAAATCACACGGATGACAGCCGCACCGCGGCTGGTTATGGTGAAGGGTCGTCATCGCCAGCCGCTCCCCGCATGCCCGTGATCCTGCTCGACCCGCTCCTGCGCCGCTGGCGCCGCCGCCCTGCCCTGAGCGCCCTGGCGCTGGCCGCCGCACTGCTGCTCTGGCCTGGTCATCCGGGGGCGCCTGACACCCGGCAGCTGGAGGCGATCCTGGCCCAGGAGTTCCTGCAGGTGCAGACACGCAACACCCCCACCGCCTACTACGAGGGCCGAGAAGGGCCTACCGGCTTCGAGTACGAGCTGGCGCGCCGCTTCGCCGGCCACCTGGGGGTGAGCCTCGCGCTGAACTCGGACCACCACGCTGCCAGCGTGCTCGAGGCGGTGCGCGAGCAGGGCGACCTGGGCGCCGCCGCCCTGCCGCTGACGCCCGAGGCCGAGGGGGTGATCTTCAGCCGACCGATCCTCACGCTGCAGCCGGTGCTGGTCTACCGCCGCGGCCTGCCGCCGGTGACCGACCTGGACCGGCTGGCGGGGCTCTCCCTGGGCACCCTGGCCGGCGCCGGCACCGACCGGGTGCTACGCGAACTGCAGGCCGACCGCCCCGCGCTCAGCTGGCAGGAGAGCGACGAGCTGGAGGTGGCCGAGCTGTTGCGCTGGATCGAGGACGGGCGCCTCGATGCCGCGGTGATCTTCGAGCACCAGTTCCGGCTCAACCGGCTCTCCTTCCCCGGCGTGGAGCGCGGCTTCCCCCTCGGCGACCCGCTCTCCCTGGCCTGGGCCTTTCCCGCCGAGGGTGGCCTGGCGCTCGCGGAGGCGGCCAACCGCTTCCTCGAGACCCTGCACGGCAAGGGGGAGCTCGAGGCCCTGGTGGCGCGCTACTTCGGCCACGACGACTACCTGGAGTACGTGGGCGCGCGCACCTTCATCCAGCACGTCCAGGCCCGCCTGCCGGACTACGCCGAGCTGTTCCGGGAGGCGGCGCGCCGGACCGGCTTCGACTGGAAGCTGCTGGCCGCGCTGGGCTACCAGGAGTCCCACTGGGACCCGGAGGCGACCTCCCCCACCGGGGTACGCGGGCTGATGATGCTGACCCTGCCCACCGCCGGCGACCTGGGGGTGAGCGACCGCCTGGATCCGGTGCAGAGCATCCACGGCGGCGCCCGCTACCTGCGCCAGCTCAAGGAGCGTCTGCCCGAGTCGATCAATGGCGAGGACCGCCTGTTCATGGCCATGGCGGCCTACAACGTGGGGCTCGGCCATCTCTACGACGCCCGGCGCCTCACCGAGCAGCGCGGCGGCGACCCGGACCGCTGGGCCGACGTGCGCGAGTCGCTGCCGCTGCTGCAGGAGCGGGAGTGGTATCGCCAGACCCGCCACGGCTATGCCCGCGGCGGCGAGCCGGTGATCTATGTGCGCAACATCCGCCGCTATTACGAGATACTGAGCTACGTGGATCGCCATCAGCGGCAGTTCTACCTGCTCAACGCCCGGCTGCCCGACGCGGAGGACGAGCGGCTGCTCCAGACGGTCGCGCCGCTGCCCTGAGCCGATGGTGGCGTCACTCGCCACGGCGTGGGGCGAAGAACGCCCGAAGCAGCCGCGCGGCGCGGGCGGCGAGCACGCCGCCGACCACCTCGACCCGATGGTTGTACCAGGGCTGGGCGAAGAGGTTGGCCTTCGACTCCACCATGCCGGTGCGCGGCTCAGCGGCCCCATACACGACCCGCGCCAGCCGGGCGTGGATGATCGCGCCGGTGCACATCAGGCAGGGTTCCAGGGTCACGTAGAGGCTGCAGCCGTCGAGGCGGTAGTTGCCGAGCCGCGCGCCGGCGTCGCGCAGGGCGCGGATCTCGGCGTGGGCACTGGGGTCATGGCCCGAGACGGGGGCGTTGTAGCCCGCTCCGATGATCTCGCCGCTGGCATCCACCACCACCGCGCCCACCGGCACCTCGCCGGCGGCCAGGCCCTCGCGGGCCTGATCCAGGGCCCGGTGCATATAGTACTCATCGCTGCGCAACGCCCTGGACTCCATGTAGACTGGGATAAAACACCTGTATGAGGGGCCGACGCCCCCCCCCTGCCCCGGAGATCTCGCACATGTCCAACGCCCTCGACGACCTGGTGGGCCTGCTGGCCCTGGAACCCCTGGAGGAGGCCCTGTTCCGCGGCGCGAGCCAGGATCTCGGGCTGCCCCAGCTGTTCGGCGGCCAGGTGCTGGGCCAGGCGCTGTCGGCGGCCAGCCAGACCGTCGAGCCGACGCGACGCGCCCACTCGCTGCACGGCTACTTCCTGCGCCCGGGGGACGCGCGCCGCCCGGTAGTCTATCAGGTCGATGCGGTGCGCGACGGGGGCAGCTTCACCACCCGTCGGGTCACCGCCATCCAGAAGGGCCGGCCGATCTTCTTCTGCAGCGCCTCCTTCCACGGCGAAGAGTCGGGGCTCAGCCACCAGGTCGACATGCCCCGGGTGGCCACCCCGGAGCAGCTGACCGACGCGGGGGCCCGCCTGGTGCGCTTCGCCAACCACCCCATCGAGTTCCTGCTCGACGCCGAGGCCCATGAGGCCGGCCAGGCGGCGCACAAGCGGGTATGGTTCCGCCTGGCCGGCGAGCTACCCGACGACCCCGCCCTGCACCGCTACCTGCTGGCCTACAGCTCCGACTTCAACCTGCTGACCACCGCGCTGGTCCCCCACGGGCTCGATTTCCGCGACCCGAAGCTGCAGATCGCCAGCCTGGATCATGCGCTCTGGTTCCACCACGATGTGCGGGTCAACGACTGGCTGCTCTACGACATGGACAGCCCCTGGACCGGAGGCGCCCGCGGCTTCACCCGCGGCGGCATCTACGATCGCCAGGGACGCCTGGTGGCCTCCTCCGCCCAGGAGGGGCTCACCCGGCTGCGCGAGCCCGCCGGGGACTAGCCGAACCCCAGCCCACGGCGCTACCATCTCTGTCAGTGCCGCAATAGCTCAGCTGGCAGAGCAGCGCATTCGTAATGCGCAGGTCGGAGGTTCGAATCCTCTTTGCGGCACCATGCCACTAGCATCAACAACTTATCGTCGCCGTGAGCCCTACTGGTACACATGAGGGGCACCATGGCGATTTCCTACGCTGTCCGCAAGCCTTCCGGCACCTATCACTTCCGATGGCGCCTAAGTGCCTATGCAAAAGTAATCGCATGCTCCTTGCCGCCGTAGTTTGACAGGATCCGTTCCACCTCGCTGGTCAAGGTGGCAAAGCTTTCGTAGGCCGTCAGCGGCAACCAGGCATACTTGACTTGGCGCCAGAGGATCTCGATCAGGTTCAACTCCGGTTTCCTCGTGCAGCCGAGCCCGAATGGTCTTGATCTGATGAGGATGTTCATTGACCAGTTTCTGTAAGCGCTCATGGTCCTGGTCATCGAGGATTGGAGGTCGTCCGCTGCGTGCCTTGTCTCGGAGGCCATCCACGCCCTCCGCTTCCCAGGCCTTGAACCAACTGGCTACCGT
>NZ_CP071922.1:1060174-1088308 GCF_017584085.1 Halomonas sp. BM-2019 | reverse complement strand
GCACGCTGGCGCAGCGTGAATTTTTCAGCGTACCGGTAAGCGTCAATCAGAGCCTCCTGCTCGGCATGAGTGAGAGAGGCAACTAAGCGGTGTCGCATGTGCACGTCCTGGTGCTGCGGAAAACAAAGTGCCCATTATGCGCAAAGACTTAGGTGCTGTCACTTAGCAGTGACTATCAAGTAAAATCGTTGCTGCATGCTTTCTCCCCCCTACGACGTTGAAGCTGGAAAAGCGGGGGCGGAGCACCGAGATTCTGCCTGGCCCAATTAACGGCCTGGGTTCGATTGTTAACACTAATCTTCTTGAAGATGTTATAGAGATGAGACTTCACTGTATGCTCACTGACAAAGAGTCGGTCAGCAATCTGAATGTTGGAGGCCCCCGAACCCAGCAACCCGATAATCTCGACCTCTCGCTGAGTCAAGCCACAAGCGGGGCGATATGAATTAAGCGACTGCTTCCGGAACAGCTTGATCAGGCGGGTCATCAGCGACCTGGACATCCATAGATGCCCCTCCAGAAGCCGACCGATGCCCTTGCAGATCATCTCAAGGGAGTCAGTGCGATAGAAAACCCCGGAAAAGTCCATATAGGACAACAGTTCGGCCGCATGCTGCTCATCATTGAGATTAAGGGCCGCAACATATACCTTGTCGTTACTGGAAAGCAGCTCCTGCCACTTCTGCATCCCTCTTTCATTCACATGATTGACATCAATAAGCACCAAGGACACGTCATCATCAATTTTTGCTTCTTGATTGCTTGGCGATATCAGCGACACAATGCAGTCGGCATTATTTTTAATATAGTCGATAAAAAGCAATGTCTGAGGGTTATGCTCCGTCACGAAAGCTCCCCGGTTTCTTATATTCATAGTTCCCTCCTATATGACCCAGCTCCGATCGATGCGTTATTTTTCGCTGTCGCTACTGGAAGGAAGCATGAACCGCAAGGTGGTTTTAGTAAAGCTTTGTTACGCATTGTATTTCTTGATCACAAAAAGCGCTAGATGAATAGTACTTTTATCTTCATAAAAATCAATGATTTAGAAATTTCAATTTATTTTTATTCATTCCAATGAACGAAATACTCCAATTTTTTTCATGTTTAAGGTAACGATTCGTATACCTCTGGCAGGCAGTGATGCCTGAATCCCCTCCAGGGCTGCATAGGCCACAGCGCTGCCATCAGCAGGACGAGTGGAGCAGCGCCCCCCGTCAAGCGGTGGACAGTCAAGCGGTGGACAGCCAGGCGCAACGCCGCCTCGGCCAGCGGCAGGGCAAGGAGCCTCCAGCCGCGCGCCGAGGGCAACTCGATCCAGGGCTCTGCGGAGGGGGTGTGCAGGGGAAGGGGGGATAGCCGATCCTGCGGCTAGCCGCGTCGGACATGGTCGGGCACAGCCGACAGCGGGCGCTGCTGCCAGACCCTGCGGATCCGGGTCTGGCAGCAACTTTCACCGGCTAACCCGGATATTGCACCAGGCGCCGCGATGATCGTGCAGCCAATTGGTTTCACAGGCTTTATCCCGGTCGAGCGCCGTACCGGGGTGTACGGTCGAGTGAGGGAGAAAAGTCTGTGGGATCAAGGGGCAAGCGAGGGTGCGAGCGACTTTTCGCAATATCCGGGCCAAGGCCTGCCTGGTAAGCCGTGCTCACCGGGCGCCTACCCTGAGCACAGCATGGGGCAGTCCTTTCGCCTTGAAGACTCCCCCGGTGGCAGGTCAGGGGGCACGCTAGCCAAGCCCCCTCAGGCCTCTAGCTCCGGCGCACGGCGCCGTGGCACGGGGGTGGGCACCTCGGTGGAGAGCTCGACCTCGAAGATCTCGCCCTGCTGCCAGACCCGCAGCCGGGCCGGCTCACCCTCGGAGGTGTCTCGCACCAGCTCCAGGAAGTTGAGCGGGCTCTCCGGGGTCTCGCCGTTGACCTCGAGCAGCAGGTCGCCGGGCGCCAGCCCGGCCTCGGCGGCCTCGCCGCTTACGTCGCTGACCAGCACTCCGGTCCGGTCCGGCAGCCCCAGCGCCTCGCGCAGGTCGTCATCCAACGGGGTCACGGTGATACCCAGCGCCACTACCACCTGGTCGTCGAAGCCCTGGTACTCGATCTGGCGAGCCGCTTCCAACACCTCGGGGGCCACGTGGATGCTGGCCCCGGCGGTCAGCGCCAGGGCAATCGCATCGCTGGGGCGGCTATCGATGCGCACCGGCTCGTCGCGGCCGGACAGGGTCAACTCCAGCATGCCCAGGAAGGTACTGTCGGTCAGGGCGTCCACGTAGACCCGCGAGAGCACCGCCTCGACACCCTCCAGCACATCGCCGAGCAGTTCGTGAGTCAGCGGCCGCGGCGGGCGCTCGCCGGCCAGGGCGCGCAGAATGGCGTTCGCCTCGGTCACGCCGATGAAGATCGGGATCACCTCCCGAGCGCCCGGTTCACGCAGCAGCACAACCGGCACGCCGGTCAGGCCCGCCGTGCCGACGGTGGCCACCTCGACTTCCACCATCGTGTCGGGATCCACCGCCAGTTCCCGGGCGGCGGTAGTCCCAGCGGGCCAGGCAAGCAGCAGGAGACAGAGGAGTACCCACGGGTAGCGCAGCAGTGCAGGCAGCATCGAGGTCATGAGATCTCCGGTGGCCACCGTCCGGCATGCCGGAGCGGTAAGTGAATGAGGGCGTCTCTTCAGAATGGCAGCCAGCGCACCACCCTGCCATCTTTGTACCGGGCAGCGTCAGCGGCCTCCCACCCGGCCAGACGTTGCGTCGGCAGGGTGCACGGGGTCAAGGTCACAAGTTAGCGAAAGCATCAGATGAACAGCAGGTGAAGATCGGCCCCGGGGTTCTACGCTGTAATCGAGTCCCTATCGGGGCCATACCGGAGGAGCAAAATGACCGATGCCGACTTTCGTGAACTCGCCCTGGGGCTGCCAGGCGTCGTGGAACATGCCGAGATGGATCATCCCGACTTCCGGGTCGGCGGCAGGATCTTCGCCCTGCTGGGCCACCCCGACACCGGCTGGGGCACGGTACTGCTCCCGCCCGAGGAGTGCCAGCGGTTCGCCGAGGCGGATACCGAGCACTTCCAGCCAAGCGAAGGGGAGTGGGGTCGTCAGGGCGGCATGAGCATCTACCTGGCCGCCGCCAAGCACCCGCAGGTCCGCGAGGCACTGATCGCCGCCTGGCGGGACAAGGCGCCCAAGCGCATGCGCGACCACTTCCACGATTGAGCGTCGCCCCGCCGCGCTGTCGCCTCGCGCGTCCCGGCTAGCCTTGGGTGAGGAGGGCCTCGACCAGCTCGGCCAGGCTCGCCTCACAGCGCGCCCCCGGCGCCCGGGCCTCATCCCCTGGCCGGTACTTGCCGGCGCGCACCAGGCAGGCCGACAGCCCCGCCGCCAGGGCGGCGGCCACGTCGCACTCCACGTCATCCCCCACCATCAGCGCCTCCCTGGCCGCCACCCCGGCATCCTCGAGCACCGCGCGGAAGAAGTCGGCCGAGGGCTTGCCCAGCACCAGCGCCTCGAGATCGGCGGCGTACTCCAATGCCCTGACGAAGGGACCGGCATCCAGGTGCAAGGCCCCCGCCTGGCGGAAGTAGCGGTTGGTGCCCACGGCCAGCAGCGGCGCTCCCCGCTGCAGCAGCTGGAAGGCCGCATCGAGGTGGGCATAATCCAGACGCTGTTCGGCGTCGCCGAGCACCACGGCGTTCGGCGCCTCGCAGTCCAGGTCGGCGAACTCGGGCTCGAGCGCCTCATGGATCAGCAGGTAGGGGCGCAGCCGGTGGGCGACCAGGTGGCGCCGAATCGCCCCCGGCGCGGTGAACACCTGCTCCGGTCTCAACGAGAAACCCAGTCGACGCAGCTCCTCGCAGACCGCCGCCGAGGTCTTGCGCGAGGTGTTGGTGACGAAGCGCAGCGCCAGCCCCTCGGCCTGCAGCCGCGCCACCGCCGCCACCGCCCCGGGCAGGGCCTCGCCGTCCTCGTGCAGCACGCCACTGATATCGAGCAATACCGCCTTGAGCATTGTCGCTCCTCCGCTAGCCTCTTTCCCTCAAGACTAGACGCTCTCGACGCCTCCATGCCGCATCGCAACATGCACGCCCCGAACGGTCACCCTCCCGGCCCATCCAGGGATCTCACTGGCGGTGCCCGTCACGCTCAGGGCCCGATCGTCATCCTGGATATGCTACGACCCCGCTGGCCAGGGCCTGTCGGGAGAGCCACCCTGACAACAAGCACCCCGGGAGCCGCTCGCCCATGGAAGAGGTCACCCGTCAGTTCCTCGATGCCAACCAGCCGCTGATCCGGCTGGCGGTGGCCCTACTGCTGGGCGCCCTGATCGGCATCGAGCGCGGCTGGGTGGCGCGCGAGCAGCGCGCCGGTCAACGCATCGCCGGCGTACGCACCCATGCCCTGGTGGGGCTGCTGGGCGGCATCGCCGCACTGCTCTCGGATGAGCTCAGCGGCTGGGCCTTCCCGCTGATCTTCGTGGCGGTGGCCGCCAGCGCCCTGGTGGCCTGGCGGGCCCGGCTAGGTGACCCGCCGGACTACAGCATCACCGGGCTGATCGGTCTGCTGCTCACCTTCTGCTTCGGCGCCGTGGCGGTGGCCGTGGACCTGGCGGTGGCCACTGCCTGTGCCGTGACCACCGCACTGATCCTCGACAACAAGCGCGAGATCCATGGTCTGCTCAACCGGCTCCAGGCCCACGAGCTGGATGCCGGCCTCAAGCTGCTGGTGATCAGCGTGGTGATGCTGCCGCTGCTGCCCAACCGCCCCATGGGCCCCGGCGAGGTCCTCAACCCCTACGAGCTGTGGTGGATGGTGGTGCTGGTCGCCTCGGTCTCCTTCGTCGGCTACTTCGCGATCCGCGTGGGGGGCACCGAGAAGGGCATCCTCTTCACCAGCCTGTTCGCCGGGCTCAGCTCCTCCACCGCCCTGACCCTGCACTTCGCCCGCCAGTCACGCCTGGCCCCGGCCCATGCCCCGCTGCTGGCGGCCGGCATCCTGCTGGCCTGCGGCACCATGTTCCCGCGGATCCTGCTCTACACCGCGGTGATCAGTCCCGGGCTGTTGACGATGCTTTGGCTGCCGGTCGCCCTGATGGCCCTGGTGCTCTACCTGCCGGCGCTGTGGATCTGGCGCCGTCATCACCGCGAGAGCGTGACGGAGAGCCCCGGCCTGGTGAAGAACCCCCTGGAGCTGCGCATTGCGCTGCTCTTCGGTGCCCTGCTGGCTTCGATCATGCTGCTCGGCGAATGGCTGCGCGGCCTCCTGGGCGATGTCGGCATCTACCTGCTGGCCACTACCTCGGGACTGGCCGATGTGGACGCCATCACCCTCTCGCTGACCCGCATGTCGCTGGATGCCATCGCACCCCGAACCGCGGTGCTGGGCATCATCCTCGCTGCGTCCACCAACAACCTGGTCAAGGCGGGCCTCGCCGGCGCCTTCGGCACCCGCGACACCGCCTGGCGGGTGGCTGTCCCGATGCTGGCCTCGCTGCTGATCGGCCTAACCGCCGCCCAGGCCATGCGCCTGGCCGGCTGAGCCCACTCATTCGCGGGGCGAATGAACCAGACTGTCGAAAGCCCCCTGTCCCGTTCGACTCCTGTATGCCCTCGTCCCATCACCTTCACTTCCACGACGAAGAGGATTCTCTCATGCTGCTCAATGCCTACCTGATCTTCGACGGCGACTGCCGCAGCGCCTTCGAGTTCTACCGGCGTTGCCTCGGTGGCGAGATCGTCGCCATGCACACCTACGGCGAGGCCCCCGCCGAGGAGGCGATGCCCGCCGCGTCCCACGACAAGATCATGCACGCCCGGCTGGAGGTGGACGGCCAGGTGCTGATGGGCTCCGACAATCCTCCCGAGTGCCCCGTCCCCTACGAGGGCATCAAGGGGATCCATCTCACCCTCGGCGTCGATACCCCCGAGGAGGCCGAGCGGCTCTTCTCGGCCCTGGCCGACAACGGCACGGTCCAGATGCCCCTGGAAGAGACCTTCTGGGCCAAGCGTTTCGGCATGCTGGTCGACCGCTTCGGCGTGGCCTGGATGATCAACTGCGAGAAGGAGGCGCCGCCATCATGAACGACGTACCCCATCCCCCCATCGTCGAGCGCGAGGCGTGGCTCGCTGACCGTCTGGCGCTGCTGGAGCACGAGAAGGCCCTGACCCGTCAGTACGACAGGGTCAACGCCGAGCGCCGCCGGCTGCCGATGGTGAAACTCGACAAGGCCTACGCCTTCGACGGCCCGGAGGGCGAGGCGAGCCTGCTCGACCTCTTCGACGGGCGGCGCCAGCTGATCGTCTACCACTTCATGTTCGATCCGGCGTGGGAGAAGGGCTGTCCCGGCTGCACCGGCTTCGTCGATGCGCTGGGCGATCTCGCCCTGCTCGGCGAGCGCAATACCCGCTTCGTGCTGGTCTCCCGGGCGCCGCTGGCCAGGCTCCAGGCCTACCGGGCCGAACGCGGCTGGCATTGGCCCTGGGTCTCGTCCCATGGCAGCGACTTCAACTACGACTTCCATGTCACCCTGGACGCCGCGATCGCCCCGCCCGAGTACAACTACCGCCGCCAGGCGGAACTCGAGGCGCGCAGCGACGAGCCCCACTTCCAGAGCGGCGAATGCCACGGCCTGAGCGTCTTCTTCCGCCTCGACGAGACGGTCTTCCACAGCTACTCCAGCTATGCCCGCGGCTGCGAAAGCCTCACCAACGCCTATGCGCTGCTCGACCGCACGCCCTACGGGCGCCAGGAGGACTTCGAGGACTCGCCACCGGGCTGGCCGCAACGGCCCACCTATGGTTGAAGATCTGGCGAAGGGGATGGCCGAATACCATTGAGCGGGGCCACAGGGCCCCGCTCGCCTTCGCGCCACCGCACATGGCGGCGGTACGCGCTCGGCGTGAGGCCGGTCACCGCCGTGAAGCGGCATCGACGATGCCCTGTTCGACGCCACCCGCGCCCACTTCACGGAGGCCGGGCTGGTCGATCTGACCCTGGCGATCTGCGCTATCAACGTCTGGAACCGCATGGCGATCGGCTTCTCGGCCGATGTCGGCAGCTACCGGCCCGACTGAACCAGGGCGACCCGGCCGCCTCTCAGGTACCGAGTTGCTCGCCTTCCGACGAGGTCCCGGCGAGCGACTCGGCGCGCCGCCGCAGAACGACCTCCTGCTCCGGTGCCAACACCAGCCCGAAGCGCTCGCGCAGCACGCCGGGCAGTTCGGCGGCCTCGATCCGACGCACTTCCGGCGCCTCGCCGGGGCGGAAGGTCTTCAGTTCCAGATCGGTGAGCGCCAGGCGCTCCTCCGGCCCGTTGTACTGGGCCACGATGCGCCGAACGAAGGGCGAGTCCGGGTGATGGGAGACATGATAGTTGTGATCCGCGTAGTCGACCCGGAAATAGGGCTCGTCACTGAACTGGTAGAGATTGAACCAGCCATCGTGGCGCTTGTAGCGCAGCAGCCAGAGCCCCACCGGTGAGCGCTCCATCCGGTACTGCCAGGGGCCATGGCGCACCTCGCTACCCGCCGCCAGCGGAACCGGCTCGCGCGGCCCGACATTGCCGACCCCGACATCGACCAGCCAGTCGCGTCCCGCCACGCTCACCACCAGCATGGTATGGCCGACGGCGGTCATCTTGCGCTCGTCATCGCCCATCAGCATCCGCGCGCTGCGCCCCTCGACCCGGAAGCCGAGCCGATCCAGTACCGTGGCGAACAGGGTGTTCTGCTCGTGGCAGTAGCCGCCACGCCGGCGCCGCACCAGCTTGTCCTGCAGGCTTTCGATGTCGAGCCGGATCTCGCCACCGGTGACGATCTCCAGGTTCTCGAAGGGCACTGCCACGAGATGCGCCCGCTGCAGGGCGCGCAGCGTCTCCAGGCTGGGCGTCAGTGGCCCTTGGTAGTCGATGCGTGCCAGATAGGCCGCGAGATCGAGAGGCGAGGCCTCCCAGGAGGCGGACTCATGGGGCGGGGATACGGTAGCATTCATGCCCTGAACTCCTTTGCCGAGCGGCACCCTGCCGTGGTGAACGAGGTGATCGCCAAGGGCGACCATGCACCGCAGGCTAATACCTCAAGCCGACTTCAGGTAAAGAGAAAAATCCACTATCGACCCGATAGGATTGAGCCGGAGAGGGGATGAAACTGATCCTGAGCCGCAAGGGCTTCGACTCCTCCGCCGGCGGCGTGCCCAGCCCCATCTTCCCCGATGGCCGGCTACTCGCCCTGCCCATTCCGGATGGCCAGTCGCTCATCCGCTACCGGGATATCGCCTTTGACGGGGCCACCCTCGGCGACCTGGTCGCGCCCCTCACCCGGGGCAAAATCACTCAAGACGATGGCGCCCATCTCGATCCCGACCTGATCGAGGCGATGCTGCCCCGCCGACCGGGCTGGCGACCGATCTTCGGGCAGACCGGCCCGGCCCAGGGCCATCTGCGCAACCACGGCGTCGGCCCCGGGGATCTGTTCCTGTTCTTCGGGCTCTTCCGGCGCGTCGAGCGCCTGAATGGGACCTGGCGCTGGGTGCCCGACGCCCGCCCCCGCCACCTCATCTGGGGCTGGCTGCAGGTCGAGTCGGTGGTGCCGGTGGACGAGGCCCGCTCGAGCGACTACGCCTGGGCGACCTATCACCCGCACTTCCAGCGGCCAGGCGAGCCCAACAATGTGGTCTACCTGGCGAGCCGGCGGCTGCGCCTCGAGGGGCTATGTGAAGGGCTTGGCGAGACGCTGCCGGGCGCCGGCGCCTTTCCGCGCTTCGCGCCACAGCGTCAATTGACGGCCCCCGGTGCGACACAGACCTCCCACTGGCGGCTGCCCGCCTGGTGCTATCCCGAGGGTGACCGCACGCCCCTCAGCTACCACGCCAACCGGCAGCGCTGGCGAAAACACGCCGACCAGGTCGAACTGAAGGCGGTCGCCCGCGGCCAGGAGTTCATTCTCGACGGCGAGGAGTATCCGGAGGCCTGGCCCTGGGTACGCGACCTGATCCGGGCCCGAACATCGGCAAGCGACGCCTAACCGCGAAGGTCGCGAAAGGCCTCGATCACCCGCGCCGCCAACGCTTCGCCGGCCTCGCCGAGCCCGTCCCGGCGCACCAGCGCCACCTGGTAGTCGCCCAGTGGTGGCAGGGACTCGCCGTCGAGCCGACGCAGCGGCGGGCGAGTCAGCGCCAGGGGGAAGGGCGCCACCGCCAGGTCGGCGAGCATGGCGGCCTCCTGCCCCGCGCAGTGCTCGCAGGTGTAGGCGACGCGATAGCTCAGGCCGGCACGATCCAGGGCGTCCAGTGCCGCCTTGCGCCACGGGCAGCCGTGATTGGCCAGCGCCACCGGCAGCGGCGAGCGCTGGGCGGCGACCCCGCCCTCGCGCCCCACCCACACCAGCGGCTCGCTGTGCACGATCTCAGCCTGTGTCGACTGCCCCTGCATGCCGGCGGTGACCAGGATCAGGTCCAGCTCCCCGGCCTCCAGGCGCTGGCGCATGGCGGCACTGCTGCCCACCATCACATCGACCTGCACCGCCGGGTGCGAGCGGGCGAACTGCGCCAGCACGCCGGGCAGGATGCGGGTGCCCACGTCGTCGGTGGTGCCGAAGCTCACTCGCCCCTCCAGGGACGGCGCCAGGAACTGGGTCACCGCCTCCTCGTTGAGCTTGAGCAGCCGGCGCCCGTAGCCCAACAGCACCTCGCCCTCCGGCGTCAGGCGCACCCGGCGCGCCTCGCGCACGAACAGCGCCTGGCCCAGGGTCTCCTCCAGGCGCTTGATCTGCATGCTCAACGCCGAGGGGGTGCGGAACACCTGTCGGGCGGCCCGGGTGAAGCTGCCGCTCTCGGCGATGGCGACGAAGGTGCGCAGCACCTCGGTATCCAGCAATGGCAGCGGGGCACGCCCGGCCGCGGGCATCTCGGTCATGGCCATCACCCTTCAAAATTTCTTAAAGGAGAATGTAGACCTTTTCGTTTGATTGATCAAAAGAGCGAGCCCATGCTCACTCCCAGAGGTCGCGACCCTCCCATCCATCCAGAACCACGACCGGCAGCCACCCCATGGCTGCCCGGAGGGAGGTGCCAGATGAGCCAGTACGAACCGCTACCCCGCCCCGAATCCACCCAGGAGACGCCGCCACCGCCGCCGCCACCACCCAGGCTGGACTTCTACATGCCGGCCATGCCGCCGCTGGGGCTGATCCATGCCCTGGAGCACTGGTGGTGGGCCTATCGCCGCCGCCGGCGCTTCCGCAGGAGCGTACTGACGCTGCTGGAGTACGACGACGCCATCCTCGGTGACCTGGGCTACCGGCGCGACGACCTGCTCTGGGCGCTGCGCCTGCCGCTGAAGATGGACGCCCAAGGCGCCTTGGAAGCACGCCGGGCCCAAGGCCCGGTAGAGGAGTGCCCCGACGACTGAGTCGGCGACCCCGTCGCGCCCATGCGCCGGCCGTGTGAACGGATGAGGATAGCCCGCCGCCCTCACCCCACCAGGGCCTTGCGCAGGCCCCCGAAACGGCGCCGGTACTGGGCCGGCGTCAGGCCGACCTTGCGCCGGAACAGCCGGCCGAA
The DNA here is from genome assembly GCF_017584085.1 of Halomonas sp. BM-2019. NCBI lineage: Bacteria > Pseudomonadati > Pseudomonadota > Gammaproteobacteria > Oceanospirillales > Halomonadaceae > Halomonas > Halomonas sp. BM-2019. The sequence continues at coordinate 1,077,754 of NZ_CP071922.1, read as the reverse complement.
GAAGGCGGCGTCCTCGTAGCCCACCGCCTCGGCGATGGCCTCCACGGACGTCTTCTCGGTCTCCAGCATCTGCTTGGCCTCTTCCAGGCGCAGGGTGTGCACGTACTCCATGGGCGACAGGCCGGTGGCCTTCCTGAAACGCCGGTGGAAGCTGCGCTCGCTGAGTCCGGAAATCCGTACCAGCGCGGCCACCGGCGAGGCCTCATCGTAGTGCTCGGCGATCCACGTCTGGCAACGGGCAATATCGGCATCTTCGGCCTGCCGGGTACGCGCGAGCATGGCAAAGGGCAACTGGCCGGCGTCGTGCCAGTCGATCAAGAACAGCCTGGCGAGATGCATCGCCTCGTCGACACTGGCCAGGCGGGCGACGAGATACAGCGCCAGATCGCTCCAGGAGGTGCCGCCACCGGCCATGACCAGACAACCGCCGGTGCCGCCGACCACCAGCGCGCGATGGGGATGCACCCGGACACCCTGGTAGCGCCCCAGCACATCGCAGTACGCCCAATGCGTGGTGGCGTCCTCGCCCTGCAGCAGCCCCGCCTCGGCCAGCAACAGGGCACCCGAGCAGGCAGTCGCCAGGATGGCGCCGGCGTCATGGCAACGCTTGATCCACGCGATCTCGGCGGCATAGCGACCCTCGAGCACCGCATCCGGCGGCAGCATGATCTCGGGAATGCACACCACGTCGGGCCGTTCGTCCAGGCCGGCGTCGGGGACGATGCGCACGCCATTGGCGATGGTCATCTCGCGGGAGCCGGTGCGGGCGACCACCTGCGGCACGAAGAGCGGCTCGCCGGGCTTGCCCTCGATCAGGGCGGGCCAGTCACGCCCGGCGGCGGCGAAGACATCGAAGACACCATAGAGGGTAGAAGCGGCCACTTCCGGGATAGCCAGCAGGGCGATGGTGGGCTTCTGCATGGACATGGCGGAAACGGCCGTTTTCTGTCCGTGGGGGCTTCAGTGTAGCGCAGACGGGAGCGCCAGAATGCAGTCTCCGATGCACTCACAGCCCCGAGGAGATAACTCCATGACCGCCCAGCCCAAACCTTCCACCCCCTTCGACGCTTCCCGCGCCGCCGCCTTCGAGGCCCGCTTCGTGCAGGCACTCAATGAAGGCGCCATGCTGCAGTTGATTTCGCTGGCTCACCGCAGCGGCCTGCTGGCCCAACTCGCCGACGGCGAGCCGGTGACCAGCGGCGAGCTCGCCACCAAGGTCCATCTCGACGAGCGCTACGTGCGTGAGTGGCTGGGCGGCGCGACGGTTGCCGCGCTGGTCGAGCACGACCCCCAGGCGATGACCTACCGCCTGCCGCCCGAGCACGCCGCGTTGCTGACCGATGGTGGCGAAGCCAATCTCGCCGTGTTCGCCCAGTACCTGCCGTTGATGGGCCAGGTCGAGGACGATGTCCTGGCGTGCTTCCGCCACGGCGGCGGCGTGCCGTACACGCGCTATGCCCGCTTCCACCAGGTGATGGCCGAGGACAGCGGCCAGACGGTGTTGCCTGCGTTGCTGGACGCCATCCTGCCCTTGGTCCCGGAGCTACCGGGCAGGCTCGAGCGAGGCATCGAGGTGCTCGACCTGGGCTGCGGCCGCGGCCTGGCGCTTATCAAGCTCGCGGAACGCTTCCCCACCAGCCGCTTCACCGGCTACGACCTCTCCGCGGAGGCCATCGACTGGGCCTCGGAGCGTGCCGCACGCCGGGGCCTGGCCAACCTGCGCTTCGAACAGCGCGACCTCAGCGACTTCGACCGCACGGCCCCGGCGCAATGCTACGACCTGGTCACCACCTTCGATGCCATCCACGACCAGGCCCAGCCGCTCAACCTGCTCAAGGGCATTCGCCGGACCCTGCGCGAGGAGGGCATCTACCTGGCCCAGGACATCCACTCCTCGAGCCACCATCATGGCGATCGCGACCACCCGATGGGCACCCTGCTCTACACCCTGTCGATCATGCACTGCATGAGCGTTTCGCTCGCCCAGGGCGGTGAGGGACTGGGCACGATGTGGGGCCGCGAGAAGGCGCGGGAGTACTTCGGCAAGGCCGGCTTCGGCCACATCGAGGTGCATCAGTTGCCGCACGACACCATGAACGACTACTGGGTGCTCAGGCCCTAGACCGACGGGGCCAACCCATGCAGCGAGCTCCGGCGCTTCGACAGCACATGAGGCCAGGAACATGACAGGCAAGAGACCGTCTTTCATTGAAACGATCGAGCGGCGGGTGCTCGAGGACATGCATGGCGTCGCGGATGCCGACACGCGCGCCGCCCTCGGCCTGCGCACGACGGTGATCGGTGGTGCCTTGGTGTCGATCGCCGAGCGTGACCCGACGAACATCCTCCTCAACCGAGCCGCTGGCCCTGCCCTTCACCGTCCGCCGAGTCGAGAGCGCGGCCGACGCCGATGAATTCGCCCGCATCGTCTGCACCGGCTTCGACCTGGCGGAGGCATTCCGCGGCGTGGTGCACGGTCTTGCGAAGAAACCGAACTGGCACCTCTTCATGACCTTCGAGGGCGACACCCCGATCGGCACCGGGGGGCTCCATGTCCTCGGCAACCTCGGCTGGTTCGACTTCGGTGCGACCGATCCCGACCATCGCATGCGAGGCAGCCAGCGCACCCTGATGGCTGTCCGCCTGCGCCACGCCGCGGCTCAGGGTTGCCGCACGCTGATCACGGCCACGGGGGAAGCGGTCGAGGGCGACCCGCAGCACTCCTACGGGAACATCACCCGGGCAGGCTTTCGGCCGGTCTACACGCGCGAGAACTACGGCCCACCGAGGAGGGGGTCTTCCCAATGAGAATCAAACAATATCAAGTCGATGCTTTTGCGAACCGGGTGTTCGAAGGCAATCCGGCGGCTATCTGCCCTCTCGATGCGTGGCTGCCAGATGAATGGCTGCAAGCCATAGCAGAAGAAAACAACCCTGCATGCCCCGTCCTGGCCATGATGCGCCCCCTGGGTTAGGGCTACTCCCGATCCGGGATCAGCCGCCGCCCCAGGCTGACCACCTCGTCCTGGACATAGCCCAGGGCACGGTAGAAGGCCATGACCTCGGCGTTGCCGGCGCGGACCAGGAGGTTCAGCTTGGCGCAGCCCCGCGCCCTCAAGCGGGCTTCCACCTCCACCATCAGCCGGCATCCCGCTCAGACGGCTCCCCGTCCAGACTGACAAGCCGTCTGCTGCGTTGGGAAGTGCCTGGGCTCCGCGATGCACCGGGTCCAGGCCACGCAGATCCCCAGCAGGTCGGCGATTCCGCCCATGGTCAGGCGCCGTGCCCGGTAGTGCCGGTTGCACTCGACCAGAAACGGGATGGGGTCGTCCCCCTCGTCGAGCAGGCGTTCGAGGCGGGCCCCGTCGCGGCGCAGGCGGGCGAGGCCGGCCGGTCCGCAGCGGCGCAGCGCCGTGGTGTCCTCCACGGTCTGCATCAGCCGCGCCATGGCGACATACAGCGAGTCCCGGTCACTCAGGCCCCGCCGTCGCGCCCCCTGCAGGGCGGGGACGCCGACGGCGAACACCGCGGGCAGGCCGTTCAGCGCCTCGCTGACGATGCCGCCGACGCGATAGCGGGCGCGCACCGCCTCGCCCGTAGTGCCGTGCGGCAGCCGCTGCGCGAACAGGCGCTGGGCGCACTCGGCCACCGCGTCGCTGACGACTCGGGGCTCGGTGCCGGCGGCCACATGCACCGCCCCGAGCAGCAGGCCACCGAGAAAGATCGCGCCGCGGTGGGTATTGGTCCCCAGCCGGGCGAACATGCGCTGCTCGGCGAGGAGGCCGAGTTCGCGCAGCCGTTCGATGTCATGGCCGGCGTGCAGGGCACCGACGCAATCGGCGAAATAGCGCTCCAGCAGGGTGATCGAGCGGCACATCAGGTGATAGTCGAGATCGTCGTGGGAGCCGCTGTCGCGGCGATCGACCAGTCCCGGCTTGGGCGTCAGGTCCAGTTCGCTGCGCAGCCCGGCGCTCAGCGCCTCAGCCAGGCAGGCGGTGGTCGAGCGCATGGAGCAAGCTGTGGACATGAGCGAGTATCGCGGTCATGGCATGGCGCCGCAGGCGGATGCAGTCACTGGCCGGCTGCTCGCACAGCAGGCAGCGTCGGGGGGCCAGGCCGAGATCGGCACGGCCGATGCGGGCACCGCTGCCGTCGTAGACATCGAGATCGAGCAGCCGGGCGGCCGGCTCACGGGTTTCGATGGCCAGGCACAGGTGCTTGACCCGGCGGGGCTCGGCTGGGCTTGCCAGCACCCGATAGGGGCCGAGCCGGTCGTGGCCGCCGGCCAGTTGTCGGGACGCGCCGAGCCTGCGCTCCAGTCGCTCGAGGCCCTGCTCGAACAGCGCCAGGCTGCCGGGCGGTGACTTGTCCGGGCCGGGGATCGCCGTGCTGGCGAAGATCAGCGTGCCGGGCCCCTCGGCCAGCAACGTGACCAACAAAGCTTCGCGCGCGTCGCGGGCGGCCAGCAGTTCAGCCTGCAACTTGGCGTATGACATCGGTGATGGAGCCGTCACGGTATTCGATCAGGCCGACCACGCGGTCGGTGAACTCGATCGGCCGCGGGATGCCGGTGATGGCGTAGATCTCGTCCCGCAACTGGTGGATCGGCTTCACCGGCACGCCGCGCCGTGCCAGTTCCGGGGCCAGGGCCTGGTAGCGGCTGTTGAGCGCCACGCCGCGTTCGGTGACCACCGCGTCGATGGTCGCGCCGGGCGTCGAGATGGTGGTCACCTCATCGCGCACGATCGGCAAGCGGGCACGGATCGAGGGGGCGACGACGATGGACAGCTTCGCGCCGGCGGCGGTGTCGGCATGTCCCCCGGTGTTGCCCGAGAGGCGGCCGTCGGATTCGGTGTTGACGTTGACGTTGAAGTCGACATCGATCTCGCGCGCGCCGAGCACCACGCAGTCCAGGTTGTTGACCACGCAGCCGGCATTGAACGGATTGGCGTACATGTCGGCGCTCATCTCGATGTGGGCCGGGTTGCGCCCGGCCGAGGCCACCGCCTTGAGGTCGAAGCTCTGCACATCGAACAGCGCTTCGAGCAGGCCCTCCTCCAGCATCTCGACGAAATAGCCGGTGATGCCGCCGGCGCCGAACGAGCCGGTGATGGCCTGCCGGCGCATCAGGTCGCGCACGTTGGCGGCGACCGCCAGCGAGGTCCCGCCGGCGCCGGTCTGGAAGGAGAAGCCGTTCTTCAGCAGCCCCGACAGCTCGATGACGGTGGAGGCATACTTGGCGATCTGCAGGCCGATCGGATCGGTGGTCACCCGGGTGGTGGTGGAGACGATCTGGGCCGGATCGCCCAGCGAGTCGATCGCCACCACGTAATCGACCTTGTTCTGCGGGATGGAGATCGGCTGCGCCGGATAGGCCACCAGGTTGTCGGTGACCGCGATCACGCAGTCGGCGAAGTCGGCATCGGAGTGGCCGTAGCCGACCACGCCGCAGGCCGAAGGCCCGCGGCTGGCGCAGATATTGCCGTAGGCATCGCAGGTCGGCGCGCCGATGAAGGCGACATCCACCTTGATGTCGCCGCACATCATCGCCCGCACCCGCCCGCCATGGCTGCGGGTGATGATCGGCAGGTCCAGCTCGCCGGTCGAGACCATACGGCTGATGGCGCCGTTCACCCCGCACTCGATGCGCGTGATGACGCCGTCGCGGATGTAGGGGATCAGCACTTCGTGCACCGGATGGACCGAGGAGCCGGCGATGGTGATGTCGCGGATGCCCATGGCGGCGATTTCCGCGACCACGGTGTTGAGCACCTGATCGCCGTTGCGCAGGTGGTGGTGGGTGCCGATGGTCATGCCGTCGCGCAGGCCGGAGGCCTCGATGGCCTCGCGCAGCGACCCCAGCAGCTTGTTGCCCCCCGGGTTGACCCGCCGGATCGGCCGCGCCGCCTGGCGCCCCTCGGGGATGAACGAGAAGGGATCGCGGTAGGGGCGCAGCGGACGACCGAACAGGGTATCCGGAAACTCTCTGCCCAGGCTGTTCTTGATCACGGCGATTCGGCTCCGTAGATGACGCTCTCGTCGATGTCGGTGTCCACCAGACCGAGGGATTTCGCGGCCAGCAGCATGCGCACGGCGCGGGCCACCACCGGGGCATCGATCATCTTGCCGCCCAGCGAGACCACGCCGGTGCCCTGCTCGCGGGCGCGCTGGATGGCATCGACCACCTGCAGCGCATAGTCGATCTCCTCCGGCTTGGGGGCCAGCACCTCGTGCAGGATGTCGATCTGGCGGGGGTTGATCAGCGACTTGCCGTCGAAACCGAGCACCTTGATATGCTCGCATTCATGCCGGAAGCCGTCCTGGTCGGTGGCGTCCGCCCACACCGTGTCGATGGCCTGGATACCGGCGGCGCGACAGGCCATCAGCAGCAGCTGGCGCGGCACCAGCAGGTGGTCGCCGGTCTTGGGCCGGTCGACCTGCAGGTTGGCGGTGTAGTCCTCGGCCGAGAAGCCCAGCGCCACCAGGCGGTCGGACGCGCGCGCCGTCTCGTTGGCATTGAGAATGCCCTGGGCGCTCTCCACCGAGGCGATGATCTTGAAGCGACCGATCTCGCAGCCCAGGTACTCCTCGTGCTCGGTGAGCAGATCGTCGAGGCGCTGCACGAATGACGGCTGTTCGCACTTGGGCAGGCGCACCCCGTCCGGCATGGCCGGCAGGATCTGCGCCAGATCGTCGCGGTAGTAGGGGGTATCCAGGGCGTTGATGCGGACGTAGATCTCCTTGTTGCGCTGGGTATAGCTCTCGATGAAGCGGCGCGACAGCAGCCGGGCGGCGTCCTTCTCGCTGCGCGGCACCGCGTCCTCCAGGTCGATGATGCAGACATCGCACGGGAATGCCGGGATGTTCTGCAGCATCGACGGCATGTTGCCGGGCACGTAGAGCATGCTGCGACGCAGCTGCGGCCGGCTCATCGGGCGGACTCCTGAGCGGCGCGGCGCAGCGCCGCTTCGACCCGGGCATCGATGGCGTAGTCCAGCGCGCCGCGGTCGGAGAGGCTGATCCGCCCCTGGGCCACCCCCAGGCGCTTGAGCACCTGCCGGACCCGCGCCTCGATCAGATGGCCGAACTGCTGCTGCACGGTGGACTCGATCTCGACCAGCAGCTCCTCGGCCGGTTCGACCTGCACGATCAGATCGCTGGACTGCATGGTGCCGGCCTGGGCCTTCTTACTGATGCGCATGGCGTGCCTCGTCTCGGTCAGCGGAAAGAAGGTCGAGCACCTCGGGGGTTCTCAGATGGGCCAGCACGGCTTCCGGCACCATGGCGGCGAGGCGGGTGACGTCGCCGTCGCGCAGCGCCTTGCGGGCCTGCCGGGTGTTGATCCACAGGCCACTGCGCTGGGTGCGGTCGATTTCCACCAGGCGGATCTCCCCTTCCGCCAGCGCCGGTCGGATCAACTGGTTGTAGCCCCGTCCAGCCGGGTCCAGGGGTTCCGAGCCGACCACCCGGGTGCGGATATGGAAGGCCGGGGCGATATGGCGGCCGAACAGCTGGCCTTCCAGATTCACCCGGATGCGCTCGGCATCGTCGTCCGGGCCCAGGAAGTAGCTGGGGAAGGCCTCCGCCCGCAGCCGATAGGGGCCGGTATCGGTGACCACGGCGTTGCTGATGTGCGCCACGCCGCGCCGGGCCAGTTCCAGTCGTAGCGCGGGCGGGAACAGATAGGGGCCGTCGCGGTGCACGAACACGTAGACGGTATCGGCGATCCGGGCGGCCTGTTCGACCAGATGGGCATGGCCGAAGGTGAAGGGGTTGGCATTGACCAGCACCGCGGCGTTGTTGCCGGAACGCATCAGCGGCGCGCGCTCGGCCAGATAGCGGTGCAACTGATGGCCGTGCTCGAGCAGGGTCACCTTGCCGGTCTCGGCCAGGGGCTTGAAGCCCAGGCCGACGAAGGCATCGACCGCACAGGGACGGGTGAAGATGAAGAAGCCGTCCTCGCCGGCCGCCTGGCCCAGGCGCATCAGCTCGGTGATGATCTCGCCGATCAGGCCCTCGCCGCGGTACTCGGGCGCGACCACCAGCATCTTCAGCACCCGGCCGTGACGGGCGCCGCAGGCGGCCAGGCGACCGTCACGGAAGAGGCCGACCAGGTCATCGAACCCGGCCTCGAAGCGCAGCTCGCTGTCCTCGATCAGCTGCCGGGCGAGCTGGCGGTCGCGACTGCTGCACAAGGGAAGCGGATAGTCCATGGCGTCACACCGTCCGCGCCTGCAGCGGGGCGCGTTTCCTGGCGCCCATCTGGGCTTCGGCGACGGCGATGGCGCTCATGTTGACCAGGCCCCGGACGCCGGTGGTCTGGGTCACGATATGCGCCGGCTTGGCCACGCCGAGCAGAATGGGGCCCACCGCCACGCCGCCGCCCAGCACCTTGAGCAGGCTGTAGGCGATATGGGCGGCATCGTCGTTGGGCATGATCAGCAGATTGGCCGGCCCCTTGAGCACGGATTCGCCGAAGAAAGTCTGGCGCAGTTCCTCGGAGACTGCGGTTTCGCCGTTCATCTCGCCCTCCACGATGAGGTCGGGCGCCACCTCCTGCAGCCGGTGCAGGGCGCCACGCATCTTGCACGCCGAGGGGCTGTTGTGAGTGCCGAAGTGCGAGCGCGACAGCAGCGCCACCTGCGGCGTCAGGCCGAAGGCGCGGACTTCGGCGGACGCCAGCAGGGTCATCTCGACGATCTGCGCCTCGCTGGGATCTGGCGTGACATGGGTATCGCAGAGGAAATAGGTCCCCGTCGGCAGGATCAGCGCGGTCACGGTGGAGAAGTCGCTGACCCCATGGCGCAGGCCGATGACCTGGCGCACCCGCTCCAGATGGCGCTGGAAGCGTCCCACGGTGCCGCACAGCATGGCATCGGCAGCGCCGCGCTGCACCATCAGCGCCGCCACCACGGTGGCGTCGGTGCGCACCAGGGTCCTGGACTCCTGCACCGAGACACCCAGCCGCCCCGCGCGCTGATGCAACAGGGCGCAGCTCTCGGCATAGCGCTCGTCCTCCAGGGGGTTGACGATCTCGCAGTCCCGGCCGGGCTCCAGGCGCAGGCCGAGCTGCTCGATGCGCTGGGCGATGATCTCCGGTCGACCGACCAGCAGGGGAAAGGCGATGCCCTCGTCGACGACCTGCTGGGCGGCCTGCAGGACCTTGTGCTCCTCGCCCTCGGCATAGACCAGCCGCTTGGGACCCCGCTTGGCCTTCTCGAACAGCGGCCGCATCACCGAACTGGAGCCGTAGACGAAGGCGGTCAGCCGCTCGACGTAAGCGTCCATGTCCTCGATCGGCCGGGTGGCCACGCCGGAGTCCATGGCGGCCCTGGCCACCGCCGGCGCGATCCGCAGGATCAGGCGCGGATCGAAGGGCTTGGGAATCAGGTAGTCGGGGCCGAAGCGCAGCAGCTGATCGCCGTAGGCACGCATCACCGCATCGGACGATTCGGCCTGGGCCAGATCGGCGATGGCGTGAACGCAGGCCAGCGTCATGGCCGGGTTGATGGTGGTGGCACCCACGTCCAGGACGCCACGGAACAGGTAGGGAAAGCAGAGCACGCTGTTGATCTGGTTGGGGTACTCGGCACTCGCGGTGGCCAGGATCGCATCCGGGCGCACGGACCGGACCAGCTCCGGCCGGATCTCCGGGCGCGGTTCGGCCAGCGCCAGGATCAGCGGCCGCTCGGCCATGCGTTCGACCATGTCCGGCGTCACTACCTCGGGGACCGACAGGCCGAGGAAGATATCGGCCCCCTCGAGGGCCTCCGCCAGGGTGCGGGCCTCGGTCGCCGCCGCGTACTCGGCCTTCCAGGGGTTGAGCGCCTCGCTGCGCCCCTGGTGGATCACGCCGGCGCTGTCGGCGACGAGGACGTGTTCCCTGCGCAGCCCCAGGTCGGTCAACAGGTTCAGGCTGGCCAGGGCGGCCGCGCCGGCACCGGCAACGACCAACCGGACCCGTTCAAGCGGCTTGCCGACCACCCGCAGGCCGTTGAGTATCGCCGCCGCGACGATGATCGCCGTGCCGTGCTGGTCGTCGTGAAACACCGGGATCTGCATGCGCTCGCGCAGGGCCTGCTCGATGACGAAGCACTCCGGCGCCTTGATGTCTTCCAGATTGATACCGCCGAAGGTCGGCGCCAGGCGCGCCACGGTGCGGACGAACTCCTCCGCGTCGCGCTCGTCGATCTCGATGCCGAAACCGTCGATCCCGGCGAATTTCTTGAACAGGGCCGCCTTGCCTTCCATCACCGGCTTGGCGGCCAGCGGTCCGATGTCGCCCAGCCCCAGCACGGCGCTGCCGTTGGTGACGATGCCGACCAGGTTCTGCCGGGCGGTGAGCATGGCCGCCTGGTGGGGATCGGCGACGATCGCCTTGCAGGCCGCGGCAACGCCCGGCGTGTAGGCCAGCGAGAGATCCCGCTGGGTGTCCATGGGCTTGGTGGTGGCGATCGCCAGCTTGCCCGGCGTGGGGGTCGCGTGATAATCCAGCGCAGCTTCGTCGAAGGGATCCGGCATGATTCGGTCCGTTTGTTGTTAAGAGCGTCTCCCGGCATCCGATAAGGGTAGTCCGGATCGCCGCCGGCTTCGAGACGCGATCGAGCCCTCATCCACCCTGCCGTCGCTGCCGACCATCTCGGCAGCACTCGGCCCCCGGCGAACCGACGCTGCAGCGCGCTACTCGTCCTCCCTCTCCAGGCCGTCGAGCAGCTTGCCGAGCAGCCTGCCCAGGGTTGCCTGCTCTTCCCGACTCAGGGCCGAGAGCAGGCGCGCCTCGTTCTCCACATGCAGCGGCACGAGGCGGTTCATCAGCGCGAGCCCCGGTTCCGTCAGCGAGACCAGGGTGCCGCGACGGTCCTCGGGGTTGGGCGTGCGCACGATCAACCCGGCCCGCTCCAGGCGATCCAGCCGGTTGGTCATGCCCCCGGACGAGACCATCAGGGTCTCGAACAGCTGGGTCGGCGTCAGCGCATAGGGCGCGCCGGCACGGCGCAGGGTCGCCAGCACATCGAATTCGCCTGCCTGCAGGCCATGGGCCTTGAAGAAGGCCTCCAACTGGCTCCGCGTGATCAACTGGCTGGTCTTCAGGTAACCGACCACCTCCATCGGGAGCAGATCGAGGCCGGGCATCTCGCGTTGCCACTGGGCGATCGCCGATTTCACTCTGTTCATTGCCGACCCTTTATCTCGATGCTAAGATACTTTTATCTTGATGATAAGATACTCGGCGAGAAGATACTTTCCGCCAAGCCATGGGAGGATGGATGATGTCGAACGCAACTCTATCGCACAAGGGGACAGATCGGGCCGGGCTCTACGCCCTGGGCTGCCTGCTGCTGGTCGGCACCTTCCTCGCCCTGTCGCTCGTCGTCGCCAAGTTGGCCGACGAGGCCGGCGCGCCGCGCCTGACCTTCCTGATGGCGGCCATGGCGGGCGCCAGCCTGGTGCTGGGCACCATCGGGGCGCTGCAACGTCAGCCGATGGCGTTCAACCGTCGCACCCTGGAGTATGCCGCCGTGGCCGGGGCCCTGTTCGCCGTGCCCAATGCCCTGGCCTTCCTCGCGGTACGGCATGTCGGAGCGGGCTTCATCTCGCTCAGCTTCGCCTTTCCGATCCTGATCACCTGGGTGCTGGCCGTCTGGCTGAGCCTGGAGCGCCTGCGCGCCCTGCGCCTGCTGGGCGTGCTGCTGGGACTCTCCGGCGGGCTGGTGTTGGCCATGGCCAAGGCCGGCGGCGCGGGCGATGCCCAGGGCTGGGTCCTGCTGGTGCTGGCCATGCCCCTGGTGATCGCGCTGGGCAACATCTACCGCACCCTGCGCTGGCCCGAGGGCAGCTCGCCGGTGTTCCTGGCGGCGCTGATGATGCTCGGCGGTGCCGTCACGCTGGTGCCCTTCGCACTGCTGTTCGAACCCGGCCAGCTCGGGGCGCTGATCACCACCGGCGACGCACTGCGGTTGCTGCTGGTGGAGGTCGCCGTGTTCTCGGTGCTCTACCTCTTCTACTTCGTGCTGCAGAAGCTCGCCGGCCCCGTCTACCTGAGCCAGATCGGCATGGTGGCGGCGCTGGTCGGCACCCTGATCGCGGTACTGGCCCTCGGCGAGGCCCCACCCCCCAACCTCGGCCTGGCCGCGCTGCTGGTGGCGCTCGGTACCGTGCTCTTCCATCGCGGCGGGGGGCCGGCTGCCGGTGCCGCGGCCAGGATTGGCTAGGTAGGCTCTCGCGCGGCGCGCCACGGCATGCTCGAGCATGGCACGCCAGCTCTCTTCCACCGGCAGGCCGAAGGTCTCGCGCAGCACCGTCTCCAGTTCCTCCACCCCGAGTTCCCGCTGGGTCTGTTCGCCTGCAGGCGTCCTCACCGTCAGACGGGCATTCCTCAGCGCGTAGCGAGCCTCGAAGGTGGTGCATCGCTCGGCGCCATCCACAGCACCCGTGCCAGCAGCCCCTCCACCTGGAAGCCGATGGCCTCCAGCACCCGCTTGAACAGCGCATTCTGTTCGAAACAGTAGCCGCCGCGGCGGGCGCCGATCAGCTTGGTCTCCACGGCCCGGGGAGAGATGTCAATGCCGCGGCCCAGCAGGATATCGAGATTCTCGAAGGGAATGGCGGCCACATGCCGTGCCTGCAGGCGGCGCAGCGTCTCGAGGGTCGGGCTGAGCTCGCCCTCATGGCCGATCCGGGCACGGTAGGCGGCGGGGTCGATCACCATGGGGGCGAACGCCTCCCGGCGCTGGGCCTGGTCCAGCACCCACTGCCCCACGGTATCGCCGAAGCGTCCTTCCCGCACGCTGCCGTAGATCACGGCCACCTTGATCGTATCGCTCATCGCCTTCTCTCCTGTTGGGTGCTCGATGCGATGCACGATACGACCTCAAGCAAAGTTTAGGTCAAAGATCACCATGGCAATGGCTTCGATAGGGCTCGGCTATCGGTGTGGAGTGGTTGACCGTTGCCGACACGGCGCCTATCCACACCCTATGGTCGGACAACAGACGGCTGGCAGCTCACCCTGACCCGAGAGGAGAACGCCCCATGACCGCCCCCCTGCCCCCCATCGTCTCCGAGGCGGAGTGGCGCGCCGCCCTCGACGCCCAGATCACCCGGGAGAAGGCCCATACCCGGGAGCGCGACCGGCTGAGCGCCGCGCGCCGCCGGCTGCCCATGGTCGAGGTGCGCGGCGACTATGCCTTCGAGGGGCCCGCTGGCCCTCTGACCCTGCTCGACCTCTTCGCGGGACGCCGCCAGCTGATCGTCTACCACTTCATGTTCGGCCCCGACTGGGAGGCGGGCTGCGACGGCTGCTCCTGGGTGGTGGACGCCATGACCCACCCCGCCCACCTGCACGCCCGCGACACCAGCCTGGTGCTGGTCTCCCGTGCGCCCCTGGACAAGCTCGAGCGCTACCGGGCCCGCATGGGCTGGCATCACCCGCCCTGGGTCTCCTCCCTGGGCAGCGACTTCAATCGCGACATGGGCGTGACCAGCGACGACTGCTGCGCCCCGGACACCGACCGCGGCGAGCGCCACGGGGTCAGCGTCTTCCTGCGCGACGGCGAGCGGGTATTCCGCACCTACTTCACCGGCCGGCGCGGCGTCGAGTACCTGGGCAGCCTGTGGAGCTACCTGGACCTGACGCCCTACGGCCGCCAGGAGAGCTGGGAGGAGTCGCCACCGGGCTGGCCCCAGACCCCGCCCTACGTCTGGACCCCTGATCAGCCAGTCTTGACCCGCATCAATTCATTCCAGCGGGTGGTGTAGCGCGGCGTGCGCCGCTCGCAGCGCAGCGCCCAGGCATTGCCCTCCCGGGGCAGGCCAAAGCGCACGGTGTCGCGGCCCATCTCGCGGTTGAGCCGGTCCAGGGTGGCCATCAGCCGCCGGCTGCGGGTGCGGCGCGCCTCATCGGCCGGCGTCTCGAGCAGCGAGGGCTGGGCACGCTCGGCGTCCACCAGGTCGAGCAGCATCACCCCGCACTTCTGGTAGCGGTAGCCCTCGAGGAAGATGGCCCCCAGGCCGCGGCGGGCCGCCGCCAGCAGCTCGCGGCTGTCGGCGCTGGGCGCGGGCAGCGCCACCAGGGCGGCGTTGCGGTACTGGGGCTCGCCGGCCAGGAAGGGCGAGGTGCGCACGAACACCTGGACCGCCCGGGCCAGGCTGCCCTGGCGGCGCAGCTTCTCGCCGGCCCGGGCGGCGTGCTGGCGAACCGCCGCCTCCAGCTCGTGGCGCTCGCCGGTGAGCCGCCCGAAGGAGCGCGAGACCAGCAGGCGCCGGCGCGGCTCGCTCATGTCGTCGAGCAGGATGGCCGGGCGGCCGCGCAGCTCCCAGACGATTCGCTCCATCACCACCGAGAAGCGGCTGCGCACCCAGCGCGGGTCGGCCTCGCGCAGCGCCCAGGCGGAGGTGATCCCCATCAGCGCCAGCCGCTCGGCGCTGCGCCGGGCCACGCCCCAGAGCGCCTCCACCGGGCAGGCGGCCAGGGCCCGGCGGGTCGCCTCGCCGTCGGCGTCGAGCCGGCAGACCCCCTCGAAGGCCGGCTCGCGCTTGGCCAGCCGATTGGCCAGCTTGGCCAGCACCCGGGTCGGCGCCACCCCCACCCCCACCGGGATACCGGTCCAGCGGCCCACGGTCTCGCGCAGCGCCCGACAGTGGACCTCCAGCGCCTCCACGGGAAAGCCGTCGAAGCCCACGAAGCTCTCGTCGATGGAGTAGGGCTCCACGTCCGGCGAGAACTCCGCCAGCACCCGGTTGACCCGCCGCGACATGTCGCCGTAGAGCGCATAGTTGCTGGAAAGCAGCACCGCCCGGCGGCGCACGGTGGGCGGCAGCAGGTGCCGCGGCGCGCCCATGGCCACGCCCAGCGCCTTGAGCTCCTCGGAGCGTGCCACCACGCAGCCGTCGTTGTTGGAGAGCACCCCCACCGGGCGTCCCGCCAGGCGCGGATCGAAGACCCGCTCGCAGCTCACGTAGAAGTTGTTGCCATCGACCAGGGCGATCATGGCACCCGCCCCAGCAGGTCGTGCACCACATGGGTAACCACCCCCCACACCTCGCACTCGCGCCCGGCCAGGGGGATCGGCGCGAAGCGCGGGTTGCTGGCCACCAGCCACACCGCCCCGCCGCGCCGCTCCAGGCGCTTGACGGTGGGCTCCCCCTCCAAAGCGATGACGATCACCCGGCCGGGGAGCGGCTCCAGGCTGCGATCCACCACCAGCAGGTCGCCGTGGTGGATGCCGTCGCCGAGCATGGAATCCCCCTCGGCGCGCACGAAGTAGGTGGCCGCGGGGCGCTTCACCACGTGGGCGTGCAGGTCGATCTCGGCGTCCAGGTGGTCGTCGGCGGGGCTCGGGAAGCCGGCCCGCACCCGGCAGCCCATCAGCGGCCGGGGCTGTCCCGACCCCTCACCGACGGCCCGACCGAGAACGCGGGCCCTCGTCCGATGCGAGCGCAACATGGCACCTCCGACAAATACTGTAATTTAATACAGTATCAGACAGAGCGAAACACTTGGCAACTGCCTGACTCGATGCCCCTCGCTCGACGGAGCGGCGTGCTAACGTGACATGCAGGGGCGCCGGAGTGCGCCCGGCACAACAACCGTCCAGCACAACAACCACAACCCAGCACAACAACCACAACGCACGCCGAGGGATCCCGCCATGGCACGTCGCACCCACCCGCTGCTCACCGACCGCCCCTTCACCCCCAAGGGCAAGGTGGTCTCCGCCCGCGAGGCGGTGGAGCTGATCCGCGACGGTGACGCCGTGGCTACCGGCGGCTTCGTCGGCATCGGCTTCGCCGAGCACCTGGCGGTGGCCCTGGAAGCGCGCTACCTGGAGACCGGCGCACCCCGCGACCTGACCCTGATCTATGCCGCGGGCCAGGGGGATGGCAAGCGCCGCGGCCTCAACCACCTGGGCCACGAGGGACTGGTGGGGCGGGTGATCGGCGGCCACTGGGGCCTGGTGCCGGCGCTGCAGCGGCTCGCCATCGAGGGGCGCATCCAGGCCTGGAACCTGCCCCAGGGGGTGATCTCCCACCTGTTCCGCGATATCGCCGCCGGCAGGCCCGGCACCCTGACCCGGGTGGGACTCGGCACCTTCGTCGACCCGCGCCTGGAGGGCGGGCGGATCAACGCCATCAGCACCGAGGAGCGCGTGCGGCTGATGACGATCGACGACGCTGAGTACCTCTTCTACCCGGCGCTGTCGCTGCAGGTGGCGCTGCTGCGCGGCACCACCGCCGACACCCTGGGCAACGTGACCATGGAGCGCGAGGCGCTGGTGCTGGAGGCGCTGGCCATCGCCACCGCGGTGCGCAACTCCGGTGGCCTGGTGATCGTGCAGGTGGAGCGGCTGGCCGAACCGGGCACCCTGTCCCCCCAGGCGGTGCGCATTCCCGGGGTGCTGGTGGACTGCGTGGTGGTCTGCGACGAACCCGAGCATCACTGGCAGACCTTCCAGACCCCCTACCACCCGGGCTACTCCGGCGAGCTGCGCACGCCCATGGCCGCCCCGCCCCCCATGGCCCTCTCGGCGCGCAAGATCATCGCCCGTCGCGCCGCCTTCGAGCTCAGGCCCAACGCCGTGGTCAACCTGGGCATCGGCATGCCGGAGGGGGTCGGCGCGGTGGCCAGCGAAGAGCGGGTGCTGGAGCTGGTGACGCTGACCGCCGAGCCCGGGGTGATCGGTGGCCTGCCCGCCGGCGGGCTCGACTTCGGCGCCGCTCTCAACACCCAGGCGATCATCGACCAGCCTGCCCAGTTCGACTTCTACGACGGCGGCGGCCTGGACATCGCCTTCCTGGGCATGGCCCAGGCCGACGTCGCCGGCAACGTCAACGTGTCGCGCTTCGGCAGCCGCCTGGCCGGCGCCGGCGGCTTCATCAACATCAGCCAGAACGCCCGCCGGGTGGTGTTCATGGGCACCTTCACGGCAAGCCAGGAGGCGCTCGAGGTGATCGATGGCACCCTGCGCCTGCCCGAGGGCGGACAGCCCAAGTTCGTGGCCGAGGTGGAGCAGCGCACCTTCAGCGGCACCCTGGCCGCCGCCGACGGCAAGCCGGTGCTCTATGTCACCGAGCGCTGCGTGTTCGAACTCACACCCGAGGGGCTGGCCCTCGTCGAGATCGCCCCGGGGGTGGAACTCGAGCGCGACATCCTGGCCCAGATGGGCTTCACGCCGCGGATGCCCACGCCGCCGTCGACGATGGACCCGCGTATCTTCCAGGAGGCGCCCATGGGGCTGCGCGAGATGCTGCTCGAGCGCCCGCTGGCCCAGCGCTTCCACCTCGACGCCGCGGGCGAGGTGCTGTTCATCGACTTCGAGAACCTGCGCATCACGACCCCGGCGGACGTGGACGCCATCGAGCGCGAGGTGGAGGCGCGGCTCGCACCGCTCGGCCGGCGGGTCTATGCGGTGGTCAACTACGACCACTGCCGCATCGACGACGCGGTGCTGGGCGCCTACACGGCCATGGTGCGCGGCCTGGAGGAGCGCTTCTATACCCGGGTGACCCGTTACACCACCAGCGGCTTCATGCGCAAGAAGCTCGGCCACGCCCTGGAGGCCCGGGCCGTCGCCCCACATA
>NZ_CP071922.1:1051818-1060074 GCF_017584085.1 Halomonas sp. BM-2019 | reverse complement strand
GCAGCGACTGGACGGTACCGGCCATCGTCGCCGGCGCCGCCGCTACCGTGGTGGTAATCAATTGGCTGAGGAACCGTCAGCAGACCGTCCGGCAGCAAGCCTCCGCAAGCGAGGACGACATGCTGGCGCGGCTGCGGCAGCAGGGCCCGAGCTTCGCCCCCGCCTACAACACCAGCGCCTTCGCCGCCGTCGGCATGGTGCGCGGCGGCTGGCCCTTCGTGCTGGACTTTTCCCATGAGCGGCCGGTCATGGTCACGCTGAGCCTCAGCGCCCGGGGGCTGCCGGAGATCTATACCCTGCGGATTCCCTTCGGGGCGAACGAGACGGGAACGCATCGCCTGCAGTTCACCCTGCCGCCGGCGTTCGGCGACAGCACGCGCCCGGCGGCGATCGCCGTGACCGCCACCGAGCCGGGCAGCGAGCGTCCGGAGCCCTCCTTCCGGATCATCGCGCTGGGCTGCGGCCCCCGCGCCATCGGCTCGGTGGCCATCGAGGAGGTCTCCTTCCTGCCCCGCCTGATTCGCGCCCAGGCCCGCGAGCAGGCCTCCTACCGCTTCTTTTCTCACTCCGACTTCCCCGATGCCGTGGCCGAGTTCATGCGCGTGGAAGCCGCCCTGGACGGCGAGCGTCACTTCTTCGTCAACGAGGCCCCCATCATCGGCGGCGTGGCCGCCGGACGCAGCATCGCCCCGCGACAGTGGGACGGCCGCGACGCCGGCCAGCGGCTCTCCACGGGGTCTCATCGTCTCAAGGTTCGCGCCTGGGCCCCGGCCGAGGGCTGGATCACCGCCTGGTCGGATGCCCGGGTCGACGTCGCCCCCTGAAGGGCGTCACTCCCTGGCTCCGGCGAGCTCACGGAATTCACGGAAACGCGCCTGCCAGGCCGTGGCCGGGAGCACCTCCACCTCGCCGGGGATCGTCAGGCGGGTACCGGTCCGGACCTCCTGACGCAACGCCGGCCGGGGCGGCGGGGCCGTGAACGCCGGCAGCTGCCACAGGGTGATGCGGTCATCCACGGCGATCAGCAGCCGGATGCCGGCCGCCCCAATGTCGCTGTCGAAGACCGTGGCGACGGACCCCGGCCCCTGCAGGGCGGGGGTCAAGGGATGCCCGCCGAGGGCATCCCAAAGCTGCACCCGCCCCCCCGTCTGCCAGCTGACCACGCGCTCCCCGCCCGGGGTGAAGGCCGCCTCGACGATCTCCCCCCCGGGAACCAGGGAGGCGAGCGGCGTCTCGCCCTCGTCCGCCCAGATGCGGACACTGCCGCCGCCCCAGCTCAGGACTCGCCCGCTGCCGGCATGCCACCCTGCGCCGCGGATCGCCAGATGGATCAGGCGTCGCTCGGCATCCGGGTGGTTCAACCGGTGCAGGCTGACGCCTCGCTCGTCGCTGGCGACCAGCAGCCGCTCCCCGTCGAGCGCCGCGGTGCGCACCAGCATCCCCTCGGCGACCGTCTCCAGCGGTACCGGCTCGCTGGCCTGGAAATCCCACAGCCGCAGGCGCCGGTCCTCACCCCAGGTCAGCCCACGCCCGGTGCCGTCGTCGGCCAGGGCCACCCCGCGCAGACGGCAGGTGGCATCGGCCGCCTCGTCGCCATGCGCGACCGGCACCGCAAGGGCGCTGCCGAGGCGCCACAGCCAGGCGGTACACCCCTGCGCCCCCCAGAACAGCAGGCGGTCGGCGTTGGCACTCCACACCACGCCGGTCACGGGATCGCGGCCGGTGGTGCCGCCGGGGGCGGCCAGCCGCTGGAACCGGCCCGCCTCCCAGCTCCACAGGCGGACCTCGCCGTTCACGTCCGCGGTCAGCAAGCGCTCGCCGCCCGGTGCGAAGGCGGCGAACACGGCGTCGGGGTCCAGCGGCTCTCGCGCCGCCGGCGCCTCGCCCGGCGGCGGCGGGCCGACATGGAGCTGTCCGCCGAGGGCGATGGCGCGCAGCGACGCCTCGCCCGCCTCCGTTCCCTCCACCAGGACGGCGTCGAGGACCGGCGCCGGCAATCGCAGCGTCACCGCCGTCGGCGCGGGCGGCGCCTGCCACAGCCGCAGGCTGCCGTCGACCGCCCAGCTGAGCAGGCGCTGCCCGTCCTCGCTGGCCATGACCTCCCCGATCGTCGCCGCATGGCGCAGCGGCAGGCCCAGCGGCTCGCCGCTGTGGCTCGACCAGAGCCGGGCCTCGCGGCCGTGCCAGGTCAGCAGCCGATCACCGGCCGCGAAACGCGCCCCCGTCACCGCCTCCAGGCGGGCCAACGCCGCCCCGGTCTCGCTGTCCCAGAGCCGCGCCGGCCCGCTTCCCTGGCTCCAGGTGAGGAGGCGCCGGCCCTGGACCATGGGCGGGGCCATCTCCTCGTCGTGGCGCATCACCGCACCGATGGCGCCCTGGGCTTCTAGGTCCCAGAGCCGTGCGACCCCGCAGGGGCCATGGTTCCAGACCAGCAGGCGTCGCCCCTGGCCGGGCGCACCGTCATCGAGGACGTCGAGGAAGCGGGCCCCGATAGCCACCGGGGAGCAGACCCCACCCGCCTCCGGCGACGGCGAAAAGCCCGGTCGCTCGGGCAGCCAGAGGCGACCGTCACGGCCCCATACCGCGACCTCGTCCGCCTCCCGCCCCAGGGCGCCGCCGACGATGCCAGCATCGGACGAGGCCAGCCTCCGGAGGCCGTCAGCGTCCCGGAGCCATGCCTCGCCCGCGGGCGTCCAGAGCAGCAGCCGGGGCCCCTCCGGGGCGATGGCCACGCCGGCCACCCCACCGGCCTGGGCCCACCCGCCCCGCGCCTCGCCGCTCGCCAGATCCCAGACCCGGACCGCCTGGTCGTGCACGCTCACCGCGGTACCCTCGTCGTCCCCGCCGATCCACAGCCTCTCGGCCCCTGCCGGGATCGTGACCCCCGCGGCACCGCCGTGCCGATCGTGGATCTCGAGCCGCCCGTCGTCGTCACGGAAGGCGATCCAGCGGACCAGGGGGCGGCCATCCCGGGAGAAGCGTTGCACCGAACGGCTGCCCGGCGCCAGGAAGGCCGGCGCGCTCCCCTCTTCCCAGCGCCAGACCCGGCTGGCGCCATCGCCGCCCCACAGCCACACGGCCTCACCGGCGGCATCCAGGGCGGCCGACTGCAGCGTCGGGCCGAGATCCGCCGCTGCGACCAGGTCGGGGCCGTGCCCCGCGCGTAGCGCGGCCCAGTAGGCGCTCGCCGCCCGTGCCGGCTCGAGCGCCAGCTCGGCGGCATGCACGAAATGGTGGCTCGCCTTGAGGAGCTGGCCCTCGCGATCACGGGCCCCCACCCCGCTGGTCCAGTGCAGCTCGGCCAGGCCCTGCCGGGTGATCCGCTCCTGCTGATGCAGCGACCAGGCCAGCCAGGAGAGGCCGATGACGGCGGCCACCAGCGTCGACCAGACGGCGGCGATCCACAGCCGCCGCTTGCGCTCCCGCCAACCACAGGCCTGCAGATAGGCCCGCTCCGTGTCGCCGAGCGGCACGGGGCCGGAATGGGCGAGGAGCAGGGCGGCCTCCAGGCGGCTGCCGCGGTGGTTCAGCAGCTCGGCAGGGCGACCGCCGCTCTGCCACTCCCGGGCCGCCCGCCGCAGCCCGGTGTGGATCCGGAGGCCTTCACGATTCTCCTTCAGCCAGTCACTGAGCGTCTTCCAGACCCGGAACAGCGATTCGTGGGCCACCTCCAGGGTGCGCTTCCCGTCATGACTGGCGGAGATCAGCAGGCGCGCCTGGACAAACGGCTCGAGCAGTGAATGGCTGGCGGCAGGCAGGTCCTCCCAGCCCACGACCTGGCGCGTGTAACGCCCCTCCTCGTCGAGTCGCACCAGCGCAAAGAGGGCGGCGCGCAGCACCTGTTTCTGCGCCCGGGAAGGGGCGACGGCATCGAATACCGCCTGGGCGGCCTTGGCCACCGCCCCCTCCAGGCCGCCCAGGCCCCGATACTCGGCCAGGGTGAGGCGCCCGTCCGCCCCGCCCATCTCCCACAGCTCGCGCAGGGTGAAGGCCAGCAGCGGCAGGGCATCCTGGGTGGCGGTATCCGCCACCATGGCCCGCACCAGCCCGGTCTCGAGCTCGAGACCGGCGAGCTCCGCCGGCCCCTCGATGACCGCCGAGAAGCCCTCCACCGACAAGGGCGCCACGGTGACCATCTCGGGTCGAAAATCCCGCCAGTCGGGGTGTGCCTGGAGCGAGCCAAGGAAGTCGGAGCGCAGGGTGGCGATAACCAGCACGGGGGGATCGGGAGCCCGCAAGGCGGGGCCCAGGATCCGCATCAGCCGCTCGGCCTGGACCGAGGGCAGCAGCACCTCCTCGAGCTGGTCGATGACCAGCACCAGGGTGGCATTGGCGCGGCCGGGGCGCCGCCGCAGCGCCTGCTGGACCTCGCCCAGCAGGTCGCACGCCTCGGCACCAGACACCAGAGCCCGGGCCTCCTCGACCGCCACCCCGGCGGCGGTAAGGCCGCCCACCAGCTGGGCCAGCAGCGCCTCCAGGGGGCGGTCACGGGGACGCACGGGGCCGATCGGCGCCCAGGCATCGGGCAAGGCGCGCAGCCGCGGCAGGATCCCGGCCCGCACCAGGGAAGACTTGCCGCTGCCCGAGGCCCCCAGGAACAGCTGCAGGCGCGGTCCCCCGAAGTGCCGCACCTGCTGGAGCCGATCCAGGGCCTGCTGGATCTCGGTATCGCGACCGAAGAAGATGGCGGCATCCGCCTCCTCGAAGGCCATCATCCCCGGATAGGGCGGGCGGCGTCGGTCCCAGTCGAACACCCCGGTCAGGGCCCCGCGCAGGCGCTCGTAGCCCAGTGCCGGCTCCTTGACCAGGTCGATGATCTGCAGCTCCGCCAGCTGGGGACGCAGGGTGCAGGGGGCGATGCACACGGGGAGGATCGGCTTGCCGAGGGCCCGGGCGTGACTCAGTTCCGCCAGGCACCAGCAGGACGCCATGGCGGCGTCGCTGCACAGCGCGATGAAGGCCTGGCAGGTCCTCAGCTGGCGATAGAGCTCCTCCTCCCAGTCGCGCCCGGGCGGAATGCCGTGTTCCGGATCGAAGTCCAGGAAGATCGAGCGATGCCCCTGGCGGTCCAGCCAGCCGGCCAGCTCACTGGCCGCGGCCTTGTCGGCACTGCTGTGGCTGATGAAGAGCGTGCTCATGGAGCCTGGCTCCCGGGGCTGTCGATCGAGAGGATCGCCTGGGGCCTGGCCCCTTCCCGATGATGACCGCGTGCGGCCGGAGCAGGGCGGCCCGGCCTCTCCTCAGCATAGCCGCTTCGCGACCCCGGCCGGGCCGCGACTCAGCCGTCGAGTGCCAGCGCCTCGACCGGCACCGGCCGCCCGAACAGGTAGCCCTGGAAGGAGCGGCAGCCGTGCTCGGCGAGCCAGGCCCGTTGGGCCTCGGTCTCCACCCCCTCGGCGAAGACCTCCAGCTTCAGGCTGCGGGAGAGGGCAATGATACTGGCCACGATGGCCATGCTGGCCTCGTCCTCGAGCAGGTCACGCACGAAGGACTGGTCGACCTTGAGCTGGTCCAGGGGCAACCGCCGGAGGTAGGCCAGCGACGAGTAGCCGGTGCCGAAGTCATCCAGGGCAAAGGTGATGCCCCGCTCCCGCAGCCTCAGCATCTTGTCGCGGGCGTCGTCGCGCTCCTCGACGAACAGGCTCTCGGTCACCTCCAGCGTGAGGCGATGGGCCGGGGCACCCGTGCTCTCGAGGATCTCCAGCACCCGCTCGACGAAGTCCGATTCGCGAAACTGCCGCGCGCTGACGTTGACCGAGATCGTCAGCCGCGCCGTTCGCGGATCGGCGGCCCAGACCGCCAGCTGGCGGCAGGCGGTCTCGAGGACCCAGTTGCCGATCGGCACGATCAGCCGACTCTCCTCGGCCAGGGGAATGAACTCCGCCGGCGAGACCATGCCGCGCTGCGGATGCTGCCAGCGCAGCAGCGCCTCCACGCCGTTCACGGTGCCGCTCTCGTCGACCTGCACCTGATAGTGGAGCCGGAGCTCGCCCCGGGGCAGCGCCTGGCGCAGGTCACCCTCGAGCCGGGCCCGGACCTGAAGCCGGCGCTGCATCTCGGGGTCGAAGAAGCTCAGCGCATTGCGCCCCGCGGACTTGGCCTGGAACAGCGCCATGTCGGCCTGCTGCAGGATCTCGTCGAGGGTGGTCTCGTGGTCGCGGAACAGGGTGATGCCGAGGCTGGCCGTCACGATCAGCCGCTCTTCAGCGAGGCGGATCGGCGCCTCCAGCACGCCCTGCAACTTGATGGCGACCCGCTCGACCAACCGGGCGACGGCGTCCGCCTCGTGCCCCAGGTCGTGCAGCAGCAGGGCAAACTCGTCGCCCCCCAGCCGCGCCAGGGTGTCGGTCTCGCGCAGCACCTCGCCGAACCTCTCGGCGATACGCTGCAGCAGCAGGTCCCCGGCTTGGTGACCCAGGGTGTCGTTGACCCGCTTGAAGTGATCCAGGTCCAGGAACACCAGCGCACCGAACTGGCCCGTTCGCACGCTGTCCTTGAGGGTCCCCTCCAGGCGGTCCAGCAGCAGGCGCCGGTTGGGCAGGCCGGTCAGCGGGTCGTAGAAGGCCAACTGGTGGATCTCCTGCTCGGCGGCCTTGCGCTCGGTGAGATCGCTGAAGGTGGCCACATAGTGCGTCAGCCTACCGGCGGCATCGCGCACCGCGCTGATGGTCAGCCACTCCGGATACACCTGGCCACCCTTGCGGCGGTTCCAGATCTCGCCCTGCCAGCTGCCGTCCCGCGCCACCCTGGCCCAGAGCGTCGCATAGAAGGCCTCATCGTGAAGCCCTGAGCTGAGCAGGCGCGGGTTCTGGCCCACCACCTCCGCCTCGGCATAGCCGGTGATGCGGCTGAAGGTGTCGTTGACCCGCAGGATGGTGCCCGTGGCGTCGGTGATCAGCATCCCCAGGTGGGTCTCGAAGGCGGAGGCGGCAATGCGCAGCTTCTCCTCGCGGTCCTGCAGCGCCCGCTCCAGCGTCAGCCGCCCCAGATAGTGCCGCAGCAGCCATCCCCCCAGCGCCGTCAGCAGCAGGAAGAGGACGAGGTGCAGCCAGAACCGTTGCCACCAGCCGGCCAGGATCCCCCCGACCTCCTCCCCGACTACCACCACCAGGGGCCGGTCCCCTACCCGCTGCACCGCATAGAGTCGCTCGCGCCCGTCCAGGGGAGAGACAGTACGCAGCGTCGTCCGCGCCTCGCCGCTGGCGAGAAAGGCTCGCGTCAGCGGGCCGCCCCCCGGCTGTCCCGGAATTTCCGAGACCTCACCCTCGGCGAGGGACGGACGTCGGGTGATCAGGCCCCGATCGGGGTCGAAGAGGGCGATGCTTTCACCCCGGGTCATTGCCAGGCGCGCCAGCGCCTCGTCGAGGAGCACCGGGTCGAGACGCTGGGAGGGTGCTCCCCGGGCGTGCCCACCGACCGTCAGGGTGGCGCTCACCCACTCGGCGACGAGATCGGCCCGGGCGGCGACACGCTCGCGCCCAAGCTCGAGATCGCGCTGCTGCTGGTTCCAGAGAATCAGCGCAAACAGCAGGAGGATGGCCAGCAAGGCCAGCAGATAGAACAGGATGGCGCGACGACGCAGACGGGAATGGCAAAGGCGGGGCGGGGCCTGGGGCATGGAGCTGTCGCCACTCATTGTCACCGGCGTTCCTTGCGTTGAGCCAGGGTGGGCGGATTATCTAGCTGTCGAACAGGGGCAGGCTTCGTCTCGAGAACACACCTGAACCTTCATTGAAACAGATGTCGCGGCGGCCCACCATGGTCCGCCGCGAGGCAGAAAGCGGTCCACAGCCGATGCCCACCCCACGCCATCCCCTCCGGCGGCTAGCAAGTCGGGGCGTCCATCAATCCTGGAACGGTCGTGCCCAGACCTCGTTCGGCTCATGACGCTTGAGGATCTCTTCCGCTTCGGGCCGCACGGTGTCCGGGATGATCACCTTGATCTGGTTGGTCTCCTTGTCGAAGTAGAGCTTTTCACGGGGGAACCCCTCGGCGATCAGCTCATCGTAGGCGTTGATGGCCTTGTCGGCGCTGCCATAGGCAGCCGTGACGGTCTGAGTCATGACGTCCTCCATTAACGAATCGCCGACGCCGACCGGCGCCGCGGCAGGCGACGGGCCCGCCCATCGCGTGACGGATGACGGGAGGGGAGCCGGTCGGCCTGCCTGGACCAGTATTGCGGACGATTCCGCGGGTCGCCATGACAAAGCGGGTTCCGAGGTCGTGACCGAGGGGGCCGACGAAGCGGTTGCTGTT
>NZ_CP071922.1:1032198-1051785 GCF_017584085.1 Halomonas sp. BM-2019 | reverse complement strand
GAGATCCTTGCCCATGCGCCCTGCGACCCTGCTCTCCCGGCTCACCCGCCTGCTGCTGCCCCTGGCCCTGGCGGCGGGCGCCACGGCGGGCGAGGCGCCCGCGCCGTCGGCGGAGACGGCGCTCGAGGCCTATGTGGCAAGGCCGGATGCGGCCTTCCGCTGGGAAGCGGTGGCGCAGCGGCGACTGCTGGGCACCGACACCCGGCTGATCGAGCTGACCTCACAGCGCTGGCGCGACACCCTGTGGCGCCACCAGCTGTGGCTGATCGACCCCACCGAGGGGCGCGGCGACCGCCACGCCCTGCTGTTTATCGGCAGCGGCACCTGGCCGGCCGAGGGCGAACCCTCCCGGGAGCCGCCGCGGGACGCCGTCAGCTTCGTGGCCCTGGCCCGGGCGCTGGAGACGCCCGTCGCGGTGCTGCGCCAGGTGCCCTTCCAGCCGCTGCTGGGCGGCCTCACCGAGGACACCCTGATCGCCGAGACCTTCGCCCGCTTCCTCGACGACCCGCAGGAGGCCGACTGGCCGCTGCTGCTGCCCATGGTCAACAGCGCGGTGCGGGCCATGGACGCCCTGCAGGCGCTGAGTGCCGACTGGGCGGTCCCCATCGAGACCTTCACCCTCACCGGCGCCTCCAAGCGCGGCTGGACCACCTGGCTCACCGCAGCGGTGGACCCGCGGGTGGCGGCCCAGGCCCCCATGGTGTTCGACATCCTCGACATGGAGCCACAGCTGGCCCACCAGCGCCGGGTATGGGGGGCCCCCTCGCCGCAGATCGCCGACTACACCGTGCGCGGCATCGATGCCAGGCTCGACAGCGACGCGGGGCGCGCCCTGCAGGCCATGGTCGACCCCTACCGCTACCGGGAGCGCCTGACCCAGCCCAAGCTGCTGGTGCTGGCCAGCAACGACGCCTACTGGCCGGTGGACGCCCTCAACCTCTACTGGCACGCCCTGCCCGAGCCTCGCCATGTGCTCTACCTGCCCAACCAGGGCCACCGGCTGCGCGACTATGCGCGCCTGCTGCCGAGCCTGGTCGCCTTCCATCGCCGGGTGAGCCTCGGCGAGCCGCTGCCGGCGCTGGAGTGGGCCTTTCGCTGCGAGGACGACCGGGTGACGCTGCGCGTGAGCACCTCCTCGCCGGTCGACCTGGCCCGGGCCTGGGTGGCGCGGGCCCCGGTACGCGACTTCCGCGAGGCGAACTGGGCCCCCTACCCCCTGGAGGCCGAAGGCGAGGCGCTCGCCCTCTCCCTGCCGCGCCCCGATTCGGGCTATCTGGCCCTGTTCGGCGAGTTGCAGTTCGCCGAGCTGCCGGACGAGCGGCTGACCCTCTCCACCACCGTCCAGGTGATCGGCCAGGAGGCCGGAGCGGTGACGAACGGCCGCTGCCCGGCGCCGCGGGGCTAGCCCAGCCAGATCCCGCCGCTGGCGGGGGACATCACCGCATCCAGGAAGCGTACCGCCAGCGCCGGCTCCAGGCCGAGCATGAAGGCGACGCCCCAGGCGCCGCCCCACAGGTGAGCGCTGTGGTTGATGCGATCCCCGCCGCGGCGCTGGGCCCGGAAGGAGTAGATCACGTAGACCGCAGCGAAGAGGATCGCCGGCACCGGCACGAAGAAGACGAAGAGCAGCGACCAGGGGCGCAGCAGGATATA
This sequence comes from Halomonas sp. BM-2019, assembly GCF_017584085.1. Classification (NCBI taxonomy): domain Bacteria; kingdom Pseudomonadati; phylum Pseudomonadota; class Gammaproteobacteria; order Oceanospirillales; family Halomonadaceae; genus Halomonas; species Halomonas sp. BM-2019. Next base: position 1,050,132 of record NZ_CP071922.1, on the reverse strand, counting down.
GGCGAACAGCAGCGCCGCCACGGCCCCGGAGGCGCCGAGGCTCAGGAAGCGGGCATCGTGGCGATGGCGCAGGTGGGTGGGCAGGATCGCCACCAGCAGGCCCGAGAGGTAGAAGAGCAGGAAGCCCGCCGCGCCGATGCGCGGGACCAGCACCAGCTCCATGACCGTGCCGAAGAAGTAGAGGGTGACCATGTTGAACAGCAGGTGGGTGCCGTCGGCGTGGATGAAGCCGTGGCCCAGCAGCCGCCACCACTGCCCCCTGGCCACCCCGGGCGGCCAGTAGACCAGCGCATCGAAGAGGCGCGGCCAGGCCCAGGCCGCCAGGGTGACCGCCGTGGTCGAAAGGACCAGCAGCAGCGTCATGCTCATGTAGAGACCTCGCGAGAAGGGGTCACCGCCCCCCGCCTGCCGAGCGTCGGGGTGGCGGCTGCCGTCAGGGTTCTCGGCTCAGACCACGGCGAGGCGGCATTGGTGCCCCGGGCCACGCCTGGCCCGGGGCACGCGCTCAGGGGGCGCCAGTTTCCGAGGTGGGGCGCGGCCTGTCGTCGGAGGCCTGCTCGGCCATCTCCCGGGCCAGGGCCTCGCGCTCGGCGGCCTCGTCGGCCAGGCTGCGCTTCGGCAGCACCAGGTTGAGGGTGAAGGCCACCAGGGCGGCGACCACGATGGGCGAGCCCCCCAGCACCAGCTGCAGCATCTCGGGGAACTGGCCGATCGCCTCGGGCACCGCGTAGACCCCCATGCTCAGCGCCAGGGCGAGACTCGCAATGGTCATGTTGCGCGCCGACATCTCGTCCTTGGTGATCAGCTGGATGCCGGTCATGGTGATCATGCCGAACACCGTGATGGTGGCCCCGCCCAGCACCGGGTAGGGAATGGTGGTCATCATCGCGCCGAACTTGGGTACCAGGCCCGCCACCAGCAGGAAGAGCGCGGCCAGGGCCAGCACGAAGCGGCTGACCACCTTGGTCATCGCCACGATGCCCACGTTCTGACTGTAGGAGGAGGTGGGCATGGCGCCGAAGAAAGAGCCGAGGGTGGTGGTGGCCCCGTTGCCCAGCAGCCCGCCGAACAGCTCCCGGGTGGTGGGCTCACGGTTCATGCCCCCCACCGAGGTGGCGGAAAGATCGCCGATGGTCTGCACCGAGTTGACGATGCAGATGATCACCACCGAGAGGATCGCCGCGGCGTGGAACTCGAGCTCATAGGGCAGCAGCCGCGGGGCGCTGAACCAGCCCGCCTCGCGCACCGGGCTGAAGTCCACCATGCCCAGTGCCAGGGCCAGGGCGTAGCCCACCGCGATGCCGCAGATGATCGCCGCCAGCTTCATGAAGCCCCGGGCGAACTGAGAGACGCCCAGCACCACCCCGAGCGTCACCAGGGCGACCAGCCAGTGCTGCAGGCTGCCGTAGTCGCTGGCGCCCACCCCGCCGGACATGTAGTGGATGGCGATGTCGTAGAGCGAGAGGCCGATCACCAGGACCACCACGCCCGCCACGATGGGCGGAAAGAGGTGGCGGATGCGGGTGATGAACAGCCCCACCAGGATCATGGCGATCCCACCCACCACCTGGGCACCGAGGATGCCACCGATGCCGTATTGGCCCCCCACGGCGACCAGGGTGGGCACGTAGGCAAAGCCGACGCCGAAGATGGTGGGCAGCCGAGCACCGAAGCGCCCCACGCCGTAGAGCTGGATCAGGGTGGCCAGCGCCGAAGCGATCAGCGAGACCTGGATCAGCAGCATCTGGTCGGCCAGGCTGCCGCCGGCGGCACCTACCACGATGATCGGCACGGTCACCGTGCCCATGATCATCGCCAGGATGTGCTGGAAGGAGAGCGGCAGGGCCTTGCCCAGGGGCGGGCGGCCATGGAAGTCGAAGACAGAGGCGGTACGTCGGGGTGTCGTCATCAGAGGCTCGTCGCGATTCTTGTCATTGATTGGGGTCGCGAGGAGTGAGCCTAGCCAAGAGTCAGCATGTACACAACTTTTGTATACTAAAAAACCCGAAATGTAGACCAATGTCTCAGTCGACCGCCTCGGCCAGCCGCCAGTCGTTGTCGGTGAGCGGCTCGCCGCCATTCGGGGTGACCCGGACGGTATCGCTCAGGCCGATTCCCCACTGCCCGGGCAGGCGCAGGCAGAGCGGCAGGTGGAAGACCATGTCGGCGGCGAACTCGCGCGGCTGGCCGCGGGCGATGTAGCCGGTGCCCTCGACCCAGCTGGGCGGGAACTGGGCCCCCACCGCGTAGCCGAACACCCCCGAGAAGAAGAGCCGCTCGGCATGGGGGGCCAGCACCGCCTCGGCGGCGCGGGCGGCATCGTCGAAGGTACGGCCGGGGCGCATCTCGGCGGTGAGCGTCTCGAAGAGCGCCCGGCAGAGGTCGCGGACCGTCTGCATCTCGCGGCTGGCGCGGCCGGCCACGGCGGTGCGCATCATCGGGGCGGTATAGCGCTGGAAGGCCGAGCCGAACTCCAGGAACACCGGATCCCCCGCCTCGATGACGGTGCGCTTGTGGTTGACGTGGATGATGCTGATGCGTCGCCCGCTGGTGACGATGGGCTGCAGGCTCATGAACTCCCCGCCGGCCGCCAGCATCGCCCGGGCCCCCTCGGCGGCCACCCGGTTATCGGTGACGCCCGGGGCGATCACCGCCTCGGCGGCGGCGAGGCCGGCCGCGGTGATCCGCGCGCTCTCGCGCAGGCAGTCGAGCTCCGCCGGCGTCTTGACCAGGCGGATGGCGTCGAGCAGCGTCCCGCCGTCGTCACGGAAGCGCCCGGCGCCGAGCCGCGCCTGCAGCTCGCGGATCACCCCGAAGCGCAGCCCGGCCCCGAAGAGATCGAGGCCGATGCAGCGGAAAGGCGCCAGCGTCTCGGCCAGCGGGGCGATCACCTCGTCGATCCCCTCCCAGCGGTAGCCGAGGATCTCGTCCACCGCGGCGGTGACCACCGCCGGCCCGGTCTCGATGGAGGGCACCTGCAGCACCCGCCGGTCGGCCGAGACCACCAGGGCCGTGTGCACCGAGACCTCGAAGGTGTGGTAGCCGGTCAGGTAGAAGATATCGGCGGGGTCGGTGAGCAGCAGCGCCTCGAGGCCCGCGTCGCGCATCGCCTCGCGCACCCGGGCGAGGCGCGCCGCGAACTCGTCGGGCGCGAAGGGTAGCTCGGTGCCGGCAAGGTGGCCGGCCAGGGCGTGGCGGTAGGCGTGGTGGTCCATGGGCGCTCTCCAGGCGACGGGCGGCGATGTTCGAGCCCGCGGCCAACCCGCGGATTCGGGGCTACCGGCAGTGTAGCCGCGACCCGCTGCCGGCCGCGGGGAGAGGACGAAAATATCCCTGTTCGCCCCCGGCCCGGTTTCGTAGAATCCAGCCACATGTTGAACGCCACAGGACAACGATATGGGTAGGGCCTTCCAGAACCGCAAGGAATCCATGGCCAAGACGGCCGCCGCCAAGACCAAGGTGTACAGCAAGTACGGCCGCGAGATCTACGTGGTCGCCAAGCAGGGCGGCACCGACCCCGCCGGCAACCTGAGCCTGCGCGGCCTGATCGAGCGCGCCAAGAAGGATCAGGTGCCCAGCCACGTGATCGAGAAGGCGCTGGACAAGGCCAGCGGCGTGGGCGGCGAGGACTTCTCCACGGCCCGCTACGAGGGCTTCGGCCCCGGCAACTGCATGGTCATCGTCGACTGCCTGACGGATAACCCCAACCGCACCTTCGGCGACGTGCGCGCCTGCTTCACCAAGACCAAGAGCAAGATCGGCACCCCGGGCAGCGTCAGCCACATGTTCGACCACTGCGCCATCCTCGCCTTCCCGAGCGACGACGAGGAGGCCACCCTCGAGGCGCTGATGGAGGCCGAGGTCGACGTCACCGATATCGAGAACGAGGAGGGCCGGATCACCGTCTTCGCCCCCCATACCGAGTATGCCAAGGCCAAGCAGGCGCTGATCGACGCCTTCGGCGAGCTAGACTTCGAGGTCGACGAGATCCAGTTCGTGCCCCAGACCACCACCCCCATCGAGGTCGACGACGTGGCGATGTTCGAGAAGTTTCTCGACATGCTCAACGACCTGGATGATGTCCAGAACGTCTTCCACAACGCCGAGTTATCCGAGTAATCCCCTCGCCTTGCTGCCGCCCAGCCGGGGCGGCAGCCTCCTTTCCCGGCGGCGACAACCCGGCCTGTTCGGTCAGGAAGCCGTCGATTCCCTCCGAGTAGTCCGGTTCGCTGTCCAGGAAGCCGGTGTTGTGGCCGCCGCGGATCTCGAGCAGCGCCTTGGGCTCCCGGGCCGCCCGGTAGACGGCCTCGCCCTCGCTGAAGGGGATGATCTCGTCGTCGCGGCTGTGGATCACCAGCAGCGGCGCCGTGATGCCCCCGACGTGACTCTCGGTGTCATGGGAGAAGCGCGCCAGCCAGCGCGCAGGGAGAAAGGGATAGACCCGCTGGGCCAGTTCCGGCACCGAGCGGAAGGGGGACTCCAGGATCACCGCCGCCGGCCGCTCGCCCTGCGCCTCCCGCCCCTCGGCCAGCTCGGCCGCCACGGCGGCTCCCAGGGAGCGCCCGAAGAGCACGATCTCCTCCGGGGTCTGGTCGGCTTCCTCCCGCAGCCAGCGCCAGCCTGCACGGGCGTCCCTGGCCAACCCCGCCTCGGAAGGGCGCCCCTCGCTGCGGCCATAGCCGCGGTAGTCGAGGATCAGCACCGATAGCCCCAGGCGGTGGAACTGAAGGAGGGAGTCGAGGCGGTGGGAGATATTGCCGGCGTTGCCGTGCAGGAAGAGCAGGCTGGCGCGGGGACTCTCGTGGGGCAGCCACCAGGCGTCCAGGGCCAGGCCATCCTCGGTCTCGAGGGTCACCGGCTCCCAGCCCAGGCCGCGGTCCGCCGGCGTGCCGATGTGCTCTCGCCCCATATGCGGCAGGTAGAGCAGCCGCTCCTGGAAGGCCCAGGCCAGCGTCACCACCAGCAGATAGGCCAGCGCGATCCCCACCAGCCAGCGCAGCAGCATCGTCACCTCCTTACTCTTTCCCCTCTGGCGGCGCCTGACGGCCGGCGCCGCTACTCCAGGGTGACGGTGATGACCTCGGAGACCAGCGGCGGGTCGAAGCTGACGTGGCGATAGTCCATGAACAGCAGCTGCAGGCGGTATTCCCCCGGCTCCAGCTCAAGGGTTGCCTCCGTCTGGCCGCCGCCGAAGTGGCGGGTATAGTCGGTGAAGGGCAGCGGCGCGTCCAGGTCGACGTCCTCCAGCGGCATGTTCACCAGCAGGTGGTGGTGGCCGGTCTCCGGTAAGTCGGCGCCGGCCGGCGCCACGCCCATGCCCCTGAGCCCCATGCGCACGGTGACCGGGCCGGAGAGGGCCTCCCCGTCCTGCGGTGAGATGAAGTAGACCTCGGCCTCCTCCGGGGCGGAGATACGCTCCAGGTCGGCCACGGCCGGGACCGCCAGCAGGGCAGCGAGGGCCAGGGCCAGGGTACAGGTCCGCTTGTGCATGCTTTGTCTCCATGGCCATCCCGCGATGGCGTCCAGGGCGGGGGGCACCGCCGGTTGGCATCGCGGGCCGGTGGGCGCCCGCCTGGACAAGCCTAGACGAGACAGCGAAATACGGCAGGGGAGCGGCTCAGCGCATCGCGGCATCCCCGGATTCATCGAACCAGGGCAGGCGACGCTTGAGCGCCCGCACGGCCTTGGGCACCGCCACCAGGCGGATCAGATAGGCGATTGCCAGGCCGCTGATGATCGAGAAGAGCATGCTCTGCCCCACGCGAAACATCAGGGCGGTAAAGAAGGCGGTCAGGATGGCGGTGACGATCTCCTCCAGGTGTCCCTGGATCCAGGCCTTGTGGCTCGGCTTCATCGATTGGCTCCTTGGCTAAGTCGGAAGGCCAAGATAGCAGAAACCCACCGGCCCCGCGGCCTGACGTTGAAGGCGAAGCGACTTACCCCTCCCCGCCCTGAGCGGTATCTCGATGCTCCATGCGCGACCAGAGGCTGCCCTCCAGGAGGTCGCAGCCCTGATCGCGCAGGAAATCCGCCTGTGCCCGGGTCGCGACCCCCGCCGCGCCGACCTGGAGCCCCGACCGGTGTGCCATGGCGATCACCGAGCGGAGGATAGTCTGGCAACGAGAATCATCGAGGCAGCCGGCCGTCAAGGCTTCGTGGAGCTTGATGGAATCGACCGGGAAGCGATGGAGGTGGCCATGGAGCGAGGGATCACTGCCGACATCACCCACCGTCAGCCTCACGCCCCTGTCCTTGAGGCGGTCGAGTAGGGCCAGGGCCCCTTCGGACGCACGCTTCAGGCCGCTTGGGCTCACCTCGAGCTCCAGCATCTCGCCCGGCAAGCCGCAGCGTGCCAGGGCCTCGTCGACCCGGTCGACAAGCGCCTGGCTCTGCAGCCCGGCGGGCGAGATCTGCACCACCATCCTCAGGCCCAGGCCCGCATCGAGCCAGGTCCTGGCATAGCGGCAGGCTCGCCCCAGCACCCACTGCTCGATGGCCATGAGCTCACCGGCCTCCTCGGCGGTCGACAGCCCGTGCGAGGGGGCCAGCGCGGCGAAGCGGGCCGGATGGCAGCGTGGCTGTGCCGACACCGCCACGACCTGGCCGCTCCGGGCAGCGATCAGGGGGCGGTAGTAGAGATCCAGCCCGCCATGCGCCATCGCCTCACACAGGGCGGCCCGAGGGGGCAGCCGCTCGCCTGCCTCGACCAGCAGCTCGAACGTGAACAGCTGGCAACGTCGGCGACCGAGCCGCTGGGCCTGACGCCGGGCGAGGGTCGCATGGCGCATCAGCTCGGCGACCGTACGCCCGTGCTCGGGGAACAGGCTGATGCCGATGCAACAGCTCGCCACGACCCGTTGACCGGCCACCGCCACGGGCTGGCTGGTCCAGTCAAGCAGGCGCTCGACGATCGACAGCACCTCGTCGGTCTGCTCGAAGCCGGAGAGGACGGCCATCATCTCGTCGCTGCCGAGACGCCCGACGACCTCGCGACTGCCCAGGCAACGCCTGATGCGCTGAGCAGTCTGGTAAAGGTAGCAATCGCCCATTTCCAGCCCCAGCGTCTCATTGATCGCCTTGAGCTGGTCGATGTCGATATGCAGCACTGCGACCCTGCCCACTCGCTCGTACGGTTCGGCGATCAGCCTGGCCAGCCGCTGCTGGGCATGCTGACGACTCATCAGACCGGTCAGGTCATCGTGGAGCGCCTGATCGGCCAACTCGACCAGCGCCTCCCCATACAGTTGGCGCATCGCCTTCAGGGTCTGCTCTGCCTGCTGCCGCGAGGCCGTCTCACGACGGAGTACCCGAGCCTGCTGCTGCAGCCGGGAGACCTCCCGCAGCTGATGCCCTGACACCAGGCGGCCGTAGGGCTCGGCAGGCAGCACATGGGAGTGATGGTCGCAGATGGCATCGAAGGCGGCCTGATCGTCAGGCCGGTCGAAATGCTGCAGGGCATAGCCGCAAAGAAGGGTCAGTGGCAGGCGGTGGCAGGCGGCATGCCAGAGGGCCTCCAGGCGCACCGCGGCCTCGGCATTGCCCTCGGCACACAGCAGGTTGACCAGCTCGCCGAAGGCCCGGGTGGGGAGCGGCTGCGTCGCTTCGATGGGGGCGAGGAGGTGCCTCTCGAACAACGCCTCGACCGGCTGGCCATCGCGCATGATCGTCGCCAGCACGCTCTCGGCATCGTGGGTCACCAGCTGTCCGCTCGCCAGGGCAGCCTGGGTGTCCAGGCCGCCCGCCTCCAGGTACTGGAGTACTGCCTCCAGGTGGGGCGGCGTCAACAGCACCAGCAGGCGTTCGCCCGCCCTGGCACCGGCCAGGAGATAGTCGGCCACCACCTCGGCGAGGAACGCCTCATCTTCGTAGAACTGAACCAGATGATCGTGGGTCTGGCACTGAGCGACAGCATGCATGGGATGCCCTTCGACAACGAATGACGGCCATCACCTTAACGACACCTCTATTTACCCTGTTATTATATAAGAACAATACCATCAAGGCATGCGGGGATCATAAGGGTTCTCGTTGATATCACGCCGCTAACCGACAGTCAAAGCATGCTCGGGAATATGTCGCCTTGGCACCACCACCGAGTCGTCTCGTCTCCCCGGGCAGGTCCTGGCCCAGCCCCGCCCTCAGGACTGGCCGGTGAAGGCCCGATAGGCCTCCCAGGCGTCCTCGACGCCAACCTCGAGGAAGCGCGCACCGTGTTCGGCGCTGGCCAGGGAGGGTTCGGAGCCCATGCGTCCATCCGGAAAGCGCCGGCGGAAGGTGTGGGCGTCGCACTGGGCGCTGCCGGAGGGCGCGCGACGCGGCGACATGGCCACCTGACGCACCGTCTCGGGGGCGGCGTGCCAGGCCAGCGACACCTCGGAGGCGGTGGCATGGGTGCCCTCGGCCTCGCCGTAGAGGGAGTCGGCCAGCTCGCGGCCGCGGCGACCGGCGAACCAGTTGAACAGCTGCAGGTGAAGCTCACCGGCTGGCGGGCGCTGCAGGCTGCGCTCGCTGAGCACCTCGGCGAAGGCGGCGTTGACGGTGGCCACGTTGCCGCCGTGGCCGTTGAGGAAGAAGACGTGGGTGAAGCCGTGGTGCGCGAGGGATTCAATGGTGTCGCGCAGCACCGCGACCAGGGTGCTCGGCCGCAGGGTGAGGCTGCCGGGAAAGGCCAGGTGATGCTGCGCCATGCCGATCGCCTGGGTCGGGCCGACCAGTACCCCGTGGCGCTCGCCCAGCGCCCAGGCAATCGCTTCGGGACAGAGGGCGTCGGTGCCGATTGGGCCGTTGGGGCCGTGCTGCTCGGTGGAGCCGATGGGCACGATGATGCCCGTGGAGTGCTCCAGGTAGGCCGCTACCTCCTGCCAGGTGGCATGCTGCAGTCGCATCGTGGCGCTCCCGTGCCGTGGTCGATGAGGCCATGATGGCAGATCCGCCGCGCCGCTGCCCCGTCACGGCCCCGTTGCAGGGTCACCGCCCCCGCTGGGCCTCCTCCCACGCCTCGGCGGCCTCCTCCACCCCGGGCTCGTCGGTGCGGTGGCGGACCGCCTGGCGGTAGGCCTCCTGCTCGCGCACATCGTCGATCACCGTCATCAGCTCGTCGACATCCACCGGCGCGGTGTCGTGGACGAAGCGGCCGGTGAGCTCGCTCTCCGGGCGCAGCTCGCCCGCCTCATAGAGCGCCCAGATCTCCTTGCCGTAGTCGGTGGCCAAAAGCTCCGGGGCGAAGCGACCGAAGTAGCGGCGCATGTTGTCCACATCGCGCTCGAACATCCACTCGGCGCTGTTGTTGCCGGCGGCGTCCACCGCCTGGGGCAGGTCGATGATCACCGGGCCGTCGGCGGCCAGCAGCACGTTGAACTCGGAGAGATCCCCGTGCACCAGGCCGGCACACAGCATCTTCACCACGTCACGCAGGATCTTGGCGTAGGACTCACGGGCCTGTTCGGCGCTCAGGGTGACGTCGTCCAGGCGCGGGGCGGTGTAGCCCTCGGCGTCGGAGATCATCTCCATCAGCAGCACGCCGTCGATGAATCCATGGGGCCTGGGCACCCGCACGTCCGCCGCTGCCAGCCGGTAGAGGGCGTCGACCTCGGCGTTGAGCCAGGCCTGCTCCTGCTCCTTCTGGCCATAGCGGGTCTTCTTGGCCATGGCCCGGGAGCGGCGGCTGTTGCGCTCGCGTCGCCCCTCCTGGTACTGCACGGCCTGCTTGAAGCTGCGCTGTTTTGCCTCCTTGAAGACCTTGGCGCAGCGCCGCTCGCCGTGGGAGCGCACCACGTAGACCTGGGCCTCCTTGCCGCTCATCAGCTGGCTCTCGACCGCCTCGATCAGGCCGTCGTCCACCAGCGGCTGCAGTCGCTTGGGTATCTTCATCTCTCCCCCCGGTACTCGTCGAGACGGCTCACCGGCCGACCCGCCGGGCGCGCACGCTGCGCCCCTTGATCCGGCCGTTGAGCAGGCGCGCCAGGGCCTCGTCGGCCACCTCGCGCCGCACGGCAACAAAGGCGCTGTTGGCCAGCACCTTGATCTTGCCCACCTGGTCGCCGGCCAGCCCCGCCTCGCCGGTCAGGGCACCGAGGATATCGCCGGGGCGCACCTTCTGCTTCTTGCCGGACCCCAGCTGCAGGGTCGCCATGGGCGGCACCAGCGGCTCCCGGGCGAGCACCGAGCGGGGCGGCAGCGCGGCCTCCTCCAGGGGCTCGCCCAGGAAGTCGTTGAGGCGCGCCAGCCGGTAGGCCTCGCCCTCGCCGACCAGGGTGCAGGCGATGCCGGCACTGCCGGCCCGGCCGGTGCGCCCGACCCGGTGCACGTGCACCTCGAGATCCCGGGCGATGTGGTAGTTGAAGACCGCATCCAGCTCGGCGATGTCGAGCCCGCGGGCCGCCACGTCGGTGGCCACCAGGATCGAGGCGCTGCGATTGGCGAAGCGCACCAGCAGCCGCTCGCGGTCGGCCTGCTCCAGGTCGCCGTGCAGCGCCAGGGCGCTGAAGCCCGCCGCCTCGAGCGCCTGGGCCACCTCGTCGGTCTCGCGCTTGGTGTTGCAGAACACCACGCTGGTGGTTGGGCGGAAGTGCAGCAGCAGCCGGCAGAGCGCCTCCAGGCGCGCCTCGTCGTCATCGCCCACTCGGTAGACCCGCTCGTGGATGCTGCTAGCGTCGTGGGTCTCGGCCACCTCCACGCTGACCGGCTCGCGCATCAGCGCCGCGGCCACGGGGCGCACGGCATCGGAGAAGGTGGCGCTGAACAGCAGAGTCTGTCGGGAGGCCGGGGTCTCGGCGACGATCGCCTCGAGGCTCGGTTGGAAGCCCATGTCGAGCATGCGGTCGGCCTCGTCCAGCACCAGGGTCGCAAGCCCGTCGAGGGCCAGCGAGCCCTTGCGAAGGTGCTCCTCCACACGCCCCGGGGTACCCACCACCAGATGCGCCCCGTGGGCCAGGGAGGCGAGCTGGGGACCGAAGGGAGCCCCGCCGCACAGGGTCAGCACCTTGACGTTGGGCAGGGTGCGCGCCAGCCGGCGCAGCTCGCCGGCCACCTGGTCGGCCAGCTCCCGGGTCGGGCAGAGGATGAGCCCCTGCACCCGGAAGCTCGCCAGCTCGAGCCGCGAGAGCAGCCCCAGGCCGAAGGCCGCGGTCTTGCCGGAGCCGGTCTTCGCGCGAGCGATCACGTCGCGACCGGCCAGTATCGGCGGCAGGCCCTCGGCCTGGATCGGCGTCATGGCGGCAAAGCCCAGGGAGGCGAGGTTGTCGAGCAGCTCGGGCGCCAGCGGTAGCGTGGCGAAGGCGGCGGGAGAGGAATCGGACAAGGGAAAATCCTGCAGGCGAAGAAGGGGCCGCCGGAGAGGGCGAGCCGGGTTCGAGAACGGCCGGGGCCGACAATGAAGAGCAGCGTAGGCCGAACGGCACGGGCCGGGAACGCGGAGGGCCTGCAGGATAGCAGATAAGGCCGTCGTCGCGCTGCAGGTACCGAGCGGCGCGAGGCCCCACACGGGTCGCTCTGCTATCATGGCGGGCAGCCGTAGTCGCTCACCCGCCCCTCTCCCCACGGGGCACCTACCGACCTATCGCCGTGCCATGCCCGACCAAGCGCCTTCAAAGCCTCAGCCATCGCAGCGCCGTCGCCGCGCCCTCAGGCCCGGACCGGCAGCCGGGCGGCGGGGCCCTCGAGCAGCTCGGCAATCGCCTCGGCCTCGAGGGTCTCTCGGGCCTCCAGCGCGGCGGCCAGGCGGTCGAGCTTCTGGCGATGCTGCTCCAGCAGCTGGCGACCGCGCGCCTCCAGCTCCGTGAGCAGCCGGCGAATCTCCGTGTCCAGCAGGCCGGCGGTGGCCTCGCTGTGCTCGCGCAGCTGGGTCATCTCGCGGCCCAGAAAGGCGTGCTCCTGCCCCTGGGAGAGCGCCATGGGCCCCACCCGCTCGCTCATGCCCCAGCGCGCCACCATGCGCCGTGCCAGACGGGTAGCCTGCTCCAGATCGTTCTCCGCTCCGCTGCTCACTTCGCCGAAGACGATCGACTCGGCCATCCGCCCGCCGAACAGCACCGTGATGCGGTCGCGCAGGTAGGACTCGCTGTAGTTGACCCGCTCCTCATCGGGCACCTGGGCCGTGACGCCCAGCGTCCGGCCCCGGGGCAGCACCGTGACCTTCTCCAGTCGGTCGGCGTGAGGCAGCAAGTGGGCCAGCAGCGCATGACCCGCCTCGTGGTAGGCGACCAGGCGGCGCTGAGCCTCGGAGAGCCCCAGGTCGCGCTCCTCGCCCAGCATCACCCGGTCCCGGGCGTCGACGAAGCAGCCCCAGTCCAGATCGACCCGGCCACGCCGTCCGGCCAGCAGCGCGGCCTCATTGGCCAGATTGGCGAGATCCGCCCCGGAGAAGCCGATGGTGATCTCGGCCAGCCGTGCGAGATCCACGTCGGCGGCCAACGGCATGCGCCGAGTGTGCACCTTGAGGATCGCCTCGCGGGCCTGACGATGGGGGTTCTCCAGCGTCACCTTGCGGTCGAAGCGACCCGGGCGCAGTAGCGCGGGGTCGAGCACGTCGGGACGGTTGGTGGCGGCCAGCACCACCACCGACTCGTGCCCTTCGAAGCCGTCCAGTTCGGCGAGGATCTGGTTGAGGGTCTGCTCGCGCTCGTCGTGGCCGCCGCCCACCCCGGTGCCCCGGGTGCGGCCGATGGAGTCGATCTCGTCGATGAAGACCACCGAGGGTGCCTTCTCCTTGGCCTGGCGAAAGAGGTCGCGCACCCGCGAGGCCCCCACCCCGACGAACATCTCGATGAACTCGGAGCCGCTGATGCTGAAGAAGGGCACCCCAGCCTCGCCGGCCACCGCCCTGGCCATCAGCGTCTTGCCGGTGCCGGGCGGGCCCATCATCAGGATGCCGCGGGGAATGCGCGCGCCCAGCGCCTGGAAGCGGGCGGGCTCCTTGAGGAACTCGATCACCTCGAGGATATCGCGCTTGGCGTTCTCCGAGCCCGCCACGTCCTCCAGCTTCACCTTGCTGTGCTGGGGCTCCACCAGGCGCGCCCGGGACTTGCCCATGCCGAAGGTGCCACCGCCGCCGGTCAATCGCTCCTGCATGCGGTTCCAGAACCAGAACAGCAGCGCCAGCATCAGCAGCCAGGGCACCACCCCCATCAGCAGCCGCTGCCACCCGGCGGGCTCCGCCGGGCGCGCGGCGATGCGCACCTGCTGGGCCTCCAGGCGCTCCAGCAGGCGCTCGCTCTCCACGTCGGGGCGAGTGGTGGTGAAGGCGCGGGTCTCGCCCAGGTCCAGGTCGAGGCGGCCGGAGTCGCTGAAGACCCCCTCCAGGGCCTGGCCGCGCAGGGTGACCTCGGCCACGTGGCCGGCATCCACCGCCTCGAGGAAGTCGGAGTAAGTCAGCTCCACCCGGGCCTGACGATCGGCGCCATCCAGATAGTGGAACATCAGCAGGATGGCCACCGCCATCCAGGCGAATGCCAGCCACTGCTGGCGGGACGTGCCGTTGCCGTCGGCGCCGTCGTTACCGTCATCAGGCGGGGTGCCGACCGGTTCGGGGGGCGGCGCACCGGGTCGGGGGGTAGGAGGAGCTGTCATGGCGGCCTCCGCAGAGGGGCATCGCTAACACCATGGCCCCGCCCCCGCTGACTGGCAAGTTCTCGCTGATGGCGCCCTCGCCCGGCTATACCCTACCGGCTATGCCATAGTGGAAGAGCGCCTTGGGAGAGCGCCACGTCAACTGTGCAGGAGAGCGCCATGCGGCGATCGATCGCCCCCCAGCTTCCTCCACGCCGCCGCGCCCATGTCTTTCGCCTGGCCGCGCTTGGCCTGCTGCTCGCGGGACTGCTGATGGGCCAGGCCACCACGGCAGCGTCGTCGCGCCCCACCCTGGGTCTGGCGCTGGGCTCCGGTGGCGCCAACGGGCTGGCCCATATCGCCGTGCTGCAGGTCCTCGACGAGCTCGAGATCGTCCCCGACCGCATCGCCGGGACCAGCATCGGCGCGGTGATCGGCGGGCTCTACGCGGCGGGGCTCTCCGCCGACGAGATCCTCGACATCTTCGATGACGTGGCGGGCTCGCCCCTGGACGCCCTCTCGGGGCTCGCCGGCTCGGAGCTGGACCTGACGGACCTGCTGCAGCTGGGGCTCGGCGACGGCGGCCTGTTCGACTCCGGCGGCTTCCTGCGTTTCCTGGCCGGGCATACCCAGGCGCGCACCTTCGACGACCTGGCGATCCCGCTCTCGGTGGTGGCCACCGACTACTGGAGCGGCGACAGCGTGGTGATCGAGGCGGGCCGGCTGTTCCCCGCCATCGAGGCGAGCATGGCGGTGCCGGGGCTCTTCAAGCCGGTGCCTCGCGGCGAGCAGCTGCTGATCGATGGCGGCACCTCCAACCCGCTGCCCTACGACCTGCTGCTGGACGACATGGACCTGGTGATCGCGGTGGATGTCTCCGGCGGCCGCCATCCGGAGAGCGATCCCGTGCCGGGTATCGCCGACCTGCTCTTCAAGACCTTCAGCATCATGCAGCAGTCGCTGATCCGTCAGGGGCTGGCCCATCGGCGCCCGCACCTCTATATCAAGCCGGAGGCCACCGGGGTGCGCCTGCTGCACTTCAACCGTATCCACGAGATCCTCGCCCAGGCCGCGCCGGCGGCGGACGAGCTGCGCGACCAGCTGACGATCTGGCTGGCCATCCAGGCCGACGCCGCCCTGCCCTGACCGATCCCTGTGCCCGGCCGCCGCCGGGAGGTTATGCTCAGGACAGCCCCCCACCCCGCAGGAGACGCGAGATGGCCGACACCACCACACGGATGGCCGAGCTCAAGGCCCGGATCCAGGAACTGGCCGACCTGGCCGCCGCCGAGCACCGCGAGCGCGCCCGGGTCCTGTCCGACGCCCTGGCCAGCGAGCTCGAGCGGCTGTTCGAGGCGCCCCCCCCGCCCCCGACGCCAACGGGGAAGCCGCCCCGGGCGCCCCGCGACGAGGTGGAGCGTTGCCCGGTCTGCACCCTGCGCAGCTACCATTACCAGCGGGGCACGATCCGCCAGAGCGAGTATGGCGGCTACGAGGCCTTCTACCGCTGCGGCAGCTGCGCCCACGAGGGCTGGAAGGAGATTGCCTGACCCGGACTCAGCGGCAGAAGGGTCCGACCTGATAGAAGCGTCGACACTGGAACTCGGCCTCGCAGCTGGCCAGCTGAGCCTGATAGCGGCCGGACCGGACCGCCACCTGGCTGGCCGCCCGCTGCACGGCGGGCTTGCCGCGCCAGGTACCGCGCTGATAGCCGCCCGCCCCCTCGTGATAGGCCAGGTAGAGGTGTTCCGGATTGTTCAGCGAGATGCCGGCCTGCCGCTGGCTGCGCGCGTTGTACCAGCCGATGAAGTCGGTGGCATGCTTCATGTGGCTGCGCCGGGCCAGCGTACCGCCGGCCTGGTCGCGGTACTCCCCCCACACCGGGTCCAGGGCCTGGGCATAGCCCCGCGCCGAGGAGGGCCTCGGCCCCGGGATGAATCCCAGGTAGCGCTGGCGTGGCGGGCGAACGTGGCTCTGGAACGAGGACTCCTGCTGGATGAAGGCCATCTGGGTGGCGATGGGCGTCCCCCAGCGCGCCTCGGAATCCCGGGCGTAGTCGTACCAGCGCGGCTGCTCGCGGAAGATCTCGCAGAGATTGCTCTGGTCCGCCGGCGGCGAGGGGGCCATGGCCGCGCAGCCGCCGAGCAGGCTCAGCGCTGCTGCGGCCAGGCTGACGCGAAGCAGACGAGGCCGACCCGTGGCATCGCCAGTCCCGCGCCGGCTAGCCCAAGGCCGCACGCAACTTCTCGGCCGCCGCCGCCAGGTCTGCCGAGTCGGCCATGGGCAGGTTCTCGACCTGGATATCGCTCATCGCGTCGAGCGGGGTCAGGTGGATATGCACATGGGGAACTTCGAGGCCCACCACCAGCATGCCGACCCGCTGGCAGGGGAAGGCACGCTTGATTGCCTTGGCGATGCGCCGCGACACGCCCATCAGGTGAACGTAGAGCGCATCCGGGAGGTCATCCCAGTGGTCGACTTCCTCGCGAGGGATCACCAGCACATGACCGGGCTTCATCGGCTGGATGGTCATGATGACCACGCACTGGTCATCCTCGTGGACGAAATGGCCCGGGATCTCTCCCTGCATGATACGGGTGAAGATGCTCGCCATCGGCGCTCTCCTGACAGAATGGACGGCAGACCGCCACGCGCGGACTGCAGCGGCAGCACGAAACCGGTATGCTGAAGGCGCAACACCCCCAGTACGGAGCAGAATACACGATCGATCAGTCATTCCAAGCCAGCACGGAGGTTCACATGAAGGTCTACAAACCTGAATGGCGGTGCACGTTTAGCGTGAACGAAGGCGCGGAAGAATCAGCCAGCTGGAAGGAACGGATCGCCTGGCGGCTGCGTGAGTTCGCCGACCGCCTCGACGGCGGCGGCAGAACACTGAAGATCGACTGCAACGTCAGCCCCGCGGTGAGCGAGGACGAGATCAACACCTGCCTGGGCAAGGGCTTCTCCGTGACCCAGAGCCTGCTCACCCAGCTCGCCCAGCAGGCCGCCTGCGAGGACGTCATGCGTGACGCCAAGGCCGAGCTGTTCGAGGAACAGGAAACCCCCAGGCCCTGACACGCCTGTCGCGGCCACGTGCCCCCCACGCCCCCTCCGGCTCATCTCGGACGGGGCGTCTTCGTAGGGGGGCCGCCCGGCGTGGATGCGTCCGGCGTGGATGCGTCCGGCGTGGATGCGTCCGGCGTAGATGCGTCCGGCGTAGATGCGTCCGGCGTAGATGCGTCCGGCGGCGCGACATGCCATCCTTGGGCCCTTCGCTCGCCACCGGGTCCCCCCTGCCATGCCACTCGCCATCAGCCTGATCGCCCCCTCCTCCGTCACCGACGAGGCTGCCATCGAGCAGGGCGTCCGCGGGCTCGAAGCCCTCGGCGTGGCGGTCCACCGGCCGGCCCCCCTGCAGCGGCCGGCCCGCTACCTGGCGGGGGACCGCCAGTGGCGGCTGGCCCAGCTCCACGCCGCCTACGCCGACCCGGCGACCCAGGCGGTGTGGGCGGTGCGCGGCGGCTTCGGCTGCGCCCAGCTGGCGGCCGGCATCGACTGGGCGCTGCTGGCCCGCCACCCCAAACCGCTGGTCGGCTACTCCGACCTCACCGCCCTGCTCCACCAGTGCCACCTTCGGGGCCTGCCGGCGATCCACGGGCCGGTGGCCAAGGCCGCGGGCCGGCTCTTCGAGGGCCCGGAGGCGGCGCGTGCCCTGGTGCGCGACCAGTTGGAGGAGACCCTGGCGCTGATCCGCGGCGAGGCGCGCCTCGACTACCCGCTCGCCGCCTGGGAGGAGGCCCCGGCGCGGCTGGAAGGCCCGGTGGTCGGCGGCAACCTGATCACCCTGGCCAGTCTGGCGGGTACGCCGCTGGCCTTTCGCGCACCGCCCGGCGCCCTGGTCATCCTCGAGGACGTGGGTGAGCCCTACTATCGCCTGGAGCGCGCCCTCTGGCAGCTGGTCCAGGCCGGCGCCCTGGACGAGGCCGCCGCCGTCTGCCTGGGCACCTTCGAGGGCTGTCGCGCCTGGGACGAGACCCCGCTCGAGGCGATCGTCGCCGAGACACTGGCTCCCCTGGGGCTGTCGCTCTACCACGGCCTGCCGGTGGGCCACGGCCTGCACAACCGCCCCTGGCGCTATGGCGCGACGGGAACGCTCGTGGACGGGCGCCTGACGCTTGCGTGAAGGAGCGACCGTGGCGGGCGGGCGCACGGGCATATCGTCGACGAAAGAAAAAGGCTCCTCGCAGACTGGCGTGAACATGTTTAGCAGGTTTCATCGTGGGAGGCCGGCTGTGCCGGGCGAATGGAGGCCGAAGGACTCCCAGGCGGCTAGTGCAAGCGTAAGCAACACCACCGGGGCACCTTCGGCGCCATTCGCTCGGGGAA
>NZ_CP071922.1:1012236-1032098 GCF_017584085.1 Halomonas sp. BM-2019 | reverse complement strand
GCGTGACGCCGATCAGGTTGCGCCAGGTGCGCAGCAGGGCCACCACCCCCAGGCCGAACAGCCAGAAGGCCAGCACATAGGCGAGGGTGTTCTGGTAGTTGATGCCGAACAGCAGCAGCAGCAGGACCAACAGCGCCCAGGCCAGCCCGAAGCGGGTCGGCAGCAGGAAGAGCCGCCGCTGGGGCAGCGGGGTGCCCGGGACGATCGCCACGCGCCGCCACAGGCGCTGCACCAGACCCGGCCGCGGCTCCATCGCTCAGGCCGCCACCGGCACGCGGGCCAGCAGATGCCGCGCCAGGGCCTCGCCCTCCTCGCGACGGCCGCTGCTCAGGCGGTGGCCCGCGACTGGCGGCCACCAGCGACTGGACATAGTCGAGCAGCGCCTCGGACACGTGGATGCCGTCCAGGCGCGCCTGCCAGGCGCGCAGGCGCTCGGCACCCAGCAGCACCGGCAGGCCGTCGAGACGTGCCCGCCCGGCACGGCCGCGCAGGATCTCGCGCTCGGCGCCACGGTCCGGGTAGCCCAGCGAGAGGCGCATCAGGAAGCGATCGAGCTGGGACTCCGGCAGGGCGAAGGTGCCGGCCTGCTCCTGGGGGTTCTGGGTGGCGATCACGAAGAAGGGATCGGGCAGCGGGCGGGTCTCCCCCTCCACCGTCACCCGCCCCTCCTCCATGGCCTCCAGCAGGGCGCTCTGGGTCTTGGGGGTGGCGCGGTTGATCTCGTCGGCCAGCACCACCCCGTGGAAGATCGGCCCGGGATGAAAGGTAAAGCGCGCCTCGCGCGGGTCGAACACCGAGACGCCGAGCACGTCGGCGGGCAGCAGGTCGCTGGTGAACTGCAGCCGCTGCATGTCGAGCCCGGTGACCCGCGACAGCGACTGGGCCAGGGTGGTCTTGCCGAGCCCCGGCAGGTCCTCGATCAGCAGGTGGCCGCGGCACAGCAGGCAGCAGAGCGCCAGGCGCACCTCCCGGGACTTGCCGAGCACCACGCCTTCCAGGGCCGCCACCATGGCCTCCAGCTCGCTGAGCCGGGCCGGGCGGTTCATGGCCGGGCCTCCAGCAGGCCGGCATCGAGCAGCACCTGCACCGCCTGGCGGGTATCCGGGGTCACGCCCGGCAGCGCCAGGGCCTCGGCGGGCGACCGCCAGAAGGCATCCGCCACCTCCTCCGCCTGCAGCGCCAGGGCGCCGTCGTGGTCGACCAGGAACAGGCTGCCGAAGATGTGGTTGCCGCCCTCGGCGTGGACGAAGCCGCCGGCGGGACGCAGCCTCGCGCCGCGGATGCCGAGCTCCTCGGCCAGCTCGCGGCTGGCCGCCCGGTGTTCCGCCTCGCCGGCCCCCACCACGCCACCGGCGGCCAGGTCGAGCCCGCCGGGGAACACCTCCTTGGTGAGGGTGCGGCGCTGCACGCAGATCTCGCCGCGGGCATTGCACACCACGACGTAGGTCGCCCGGTGCCAGAAGCGCAAGCGCCGCATGGCGGCGCGCCAGGCGCTGCCGCAGGGGCGGTTGCGGGCATCCACCAGCTGGATGCGCTCGCGGGCGACATGCGGCACCGGCGGGGCCGGATCGCGCGGGGGCTCGGTCATGGACAACTCTCCCGGGAAATGTCTCAAGCCTACCCAGTCGATGCCGCGGCGTCACGTTGACCGCGGCCGGGTCGGCCACCATGCTCAGGGCAACTCCCCGATGCTGTCCCCGATGCTGGAGGTGCGCCATGCCCGATCACGCCCCCCGCACCCGGCTGGCCACCCACGCGGTGACCAACCAGCCCTCTCCCCCGGGGGACCGCGACCTGCTGGCAGCCGATCGTCCCCTGCGCGAGGCCCTGGCCCGCGAGGCGCCGGAGTGGGTCGCCCGCCGCCTGGCCCCGCTGGGCCGCGAGGCGCCGGTGAACTCCATCTGGGAGGGCTCGGGAAACGTGATCTGCCTGGACGTGCTGCGGCTGGCCCAGTGCCTGCAGGCGGCCCTGCTGGTGCGGCACGGGCCGAGCGAGGTGGCCGAGACCTTCTGCGCCGCGCGACTCGGCGACGAGGCCGGCCCGGCCTACGGGGTGCTGCCCAGCGGGGCACCGCTGGCGGCGCTGCTGGCGCGCATCGAGTCCTGAGTGGCCCCCACCTCGAGGATCGCCTCGGCCGGCATCGGGCGGGCCAGGCCATAGCCCTGCACATGGGTGCAACCGAAACGCTCCAGAAGCGCCAGGCAGGCCGGGTCCTCGACCCCCTCGGCCACCACGCGGATCCCGAGGCGCCGCCCCAGCAGCGCCACCGCCTCGACGATGGCCGCGTCCTGGGACGCCTCGTGGAGGTGCTGCACGAAGCTGCGGTCGACCTTCAGCTCGCTGATCGGCAACAGCTGCAGCCGCGACAGCGACGAGAAGCCGATGCCGAAGTCGTCCACCGAGACCTCGAGCCCGCCCAGGCAGAGCCGTGCCGCCACCTCGCTGCCCAGCAGCTCGTCATGCATGGCGGCGGTCTCGGTGATCTCCAGCACCAGCGGCGGGTCGCCGGGCGGACGCCGGCACACCAGCGACAGCAGGTCCGGGGACATCAGGTCGTCGGCGGTGACATTGACCGACAGCGAGGGCGCCACCCCCTCGCGCAGCCAGCGCGCCGCATCGGCCTGGGCCAGGGCCAGCACGCGCCGGGTCAGCCGCCTGGCCTGGTCGCGGGAGAGCAGCGGCAGGAACCGGGCGGGACCGATGATGCCGAGCGTCGGATGCACCCAGCGCACCAGGGCCTCGACCCCGCTGAGGCGCCCGGAGGAGAGCTCGAACTGCGGCTGGTAGTGGATGGTGAGCTCATCCCGGGACAGCGCCTGGTCGAGTTCCTCGCCGGTGAACAGCGGCTCGCCTCGCGCTTCCCTCGGGGCCACGCAGCCCGCCCGCAGGTTGCCCAGGCAGTGCCGCAAGTCGGGGAGCCGCATCGGCTTGTCCAGGCAGCCCAGCATCTGCAGTCCCAGGGTATGCCCCACGCGCTCGGCGATCCGCGCGATCTTGCGCTCGACGCCGGATAGCAGCAGCACCCAGCCGCGGTAACCGCTGTCGGCAAGGCGGCGCAGCAGGGCGATCGCGTCTTCACTACCGACCTCGAGCCCCAGCACCACCAGCCGTGGGGGACGCGCGACCACCGCTGCGAGCAGGGCGGCCGACCGCTGGTGGTAGCGGGTCTCCAGACCCAGCCGCTCCAGCTGCAGGGAGAGCACGGCGGCGACGTCCGGGTCGGCGTCCAGGACCAGCGCCACAGGCGCGGGGGACGAATCGTTCATCGGCGGGATTCCGAAGGCGAGGTAACCAGAGCGTAACATCGCTTCGTGACCGCCACACCCTGGCGGCGCCACCCCGCCTCAACGCAGGCTCGGCCTCAGGCCAGCGGCCCGGCCACGACGCGCAGCGCGAGGGCCAGCAGCAGCACGCCGGTGATGCGGTTGATCCAGTGGGAGCGGTGCTGCAGCCAGGGCAGCACCCGGGAGTGGGAGAGGCCCAGCGCCACCAGCACATACCAGGCGCCGTCGATCAGCATGGCCGTGAGCACGATCACCGCCTTGGCCGCCAGGCTCATGTCGGGGGTCACGAACTGGCTGAGCAGGGCGATGAAGAACAGGATCAGCTTGGGGTTGCCCAGCGCCACCAGCATACCCTCGCGGGCCGCCTGGCGACGGCTGGTGGCGAGCCCGGCGGCCTCCAGGGCACCGGCACGACCGGCGCGCAGCGCCCGGATGCCCAGCCACGCCAGGTAGGCCGCACCGGCCCAGGTGATCGCCTGGTACAGCGGCGGGACGCGCACGATCAGCGCCCCCAACCCCCACACGGTGAGCAGGGCATAGAAGCCGACCCCCAGGGCATGGGCGAGGGCCGCGGCGACCCCGGGGGCACGACCGCCGCCCAGGGTGTGGCGCAGCACCAGCGCCAGGCTGGGCCCCGGCGACATGGCGCCCATGGCGCAGACCACCGCCAGCGAGAGCCAGAGGGAAAATGGCATGATCACGGGCGCCCGCTCAGCGGTGGAACTGCTTCTCGCGCTCCGGCTGCCAGAAGATGGCGTCGACCCGCAGCTGGACCATCTGTCCACCCGGCAGCGGCCAGTCGATGACGTCGCCGATGCGCAGGCCGATCAGCCCGGCCCCCACTGGCGCCATCACCGAGATCCCGTCCTCGGTATCGGCCAGGGCATGGGGATAGACCAGGGTGCGGATCATCTGGCGGTTGCGAGTCAGGTCGGTGAACTGGATGCGGCTGTTCATGCTGACCACGTCCTCAGGGATCTCCTCGGGATCGATGACCTCCCCGCGCTCGAGCTCCTCCTCGAGGGCATCGGCCACGAAGCGGTCCTTGTCGCTGGCCGCATCGATCAGGCGCTGCAGGCGCTCGGCATCGAGGCGATTGATGATGATGGGGGGGCGAGACGACATGCGACCTCCTTTCACGCCCGGCCAACGGGTCCGGACACCATAATGACGTCATGGGGACATCAACCAATAAAAACAGCCCTCCACCCGTGAGGGGCGAAGGACTGGTATCTGCCTGCATCATAGGACGTCGTCGGCCGCTTTGATACCCCCTTCGAGGAGATACCGATCCGCTCCGGGCGTCTCCGCGCCCAGCCGGCCGAGAAACCGTCGGCGGCGGGCTAACGGTCGGGGCGCCCTGCCCCGGAGGGGGATCCGCGCGGGCGGTGGGTCAGGCGCACCACCGCGCCCAGCACGGCCAGCACCAGGCCCACGAAGGCCACCGGGTTCCACGCCTGCCAGCCGTACAGGGCGAGCCCCAGGCCGAGCCCCACCAGACACCAAGCAAAGGCCTTCACTCCCATGCGATCACTCTCCTCGTCCTCGAAATCGATGGCGGCGGGCGCCTACTGGCCGACCGGCGGGGACAGGGTTCCGGCGTGTTCCGCGAAGACAGCCCCCAGGGCCTCCTCGCTCCGCTCGCCGCGCAGCACCCGGACCACCTCGCCTCGCCCGTCGTAGAGCAGCAGGGTCTGGCGGCCCGCGCCATAGTCCCGTGCCAGCCGCCGGCCATCCTCGCTGCGCACCTCCACCACGCGCCACTCCAGCGGGGGCTCGACGCCGCGCAGGGCGCGCGCTACCCGGTCATGGAAGCGGCGCGACTCGGCGTTGCGTCGATCGTGGAGCTGCACCACCACCGGCACGCCGCTGCCGAGCACCGAGAGGTCGGCCCGGGCCCGGGACTCATAGGCGTCCATGGCCATCCACGAACCGCAGCCAGCGGCCGGGACGACGCCGCCGGGGCCGCGGCGCCAGGCCCGGCGTCTTGCGGTGACGCTTGTGCCGGCTTCTGGGCATGGCCGGGAGTCTCCCTCCGCGCTGCTGTCCCTCAGCTAAGCACAGCCGGGGGCCTCCTGGCCATGACACATCGGGAGGAGCGCTCCCCAGCGGCCCAGGGCCCGCAAAAAAAGTTAAAGAACGGTGTTTACAAACAGCGTTTTTCTACTAGCCTGAACCATAGGGATCCTGCCGACGGCATGGGAAGGGAATCCCCCAGCGGCCCGCGAAGTCTCTCAGAGTGCAGGACGCCCCAGGGAATCTCGAGCAGTTGGGGGGGCGCCATGATCCATCAGGTCGTGGATTGCCCCATCCCCGCTTCAGAGAAGCGGTCGCCCTTCAAGGCACGCCTCATGGTCGAGGAGGAACAGCCATCATGAACATTTCCTTTGCCTGCCCGCTCGCCTCCCGTTGGCAGCATATCCATGCCGACTGGTGGCAGGACGATCAGGGCAACGACATCCACCGTGTCGAGATCGACGATGACGCCCTCTACCACTGCCACCTGGCCGGCTCGTCGCTGCCCTGGGACGCGGTGACCACGAGCCTGGACGAGGCCATGGCCGTCTGCGGCGGTTGCACGCAAGTGGATGAGAACGGCCCGCCGACACCGGCGGACTGGCCCCTGAAGCAGCGGCGCTGATCGGACAGCGGCACCCTGCCGTTCGAGGGGGCGTGAAGGCGTGGAGGGAGGGCACGCTGCTGGTCGTCGTAGACATCGCGGAGATCAGGGGAGGATGACAACCCAGGCATACCCGTTAGTGCGGTGACGACTGCGCGTCAGGTAGGAGCCGTAAGGCATGCCAGATCTCGGGAATGGATCACCGAAGTGTCACACCTCTGAGCCTGACCCAGGCCTCTAACCCATTGAACCCACATAGCTTCTTGAGCCAAGAGCTGCTTGGTACCGGCGGTCGGACTCGAACCGACAAGGGCTTGCACCCGGCGGATTTTGAATCCGCCGCACGATCAACTAAATCAGCAAGTTAGTAGCTCATATCAGAACAGTCCCAATACCTGACCCAATATGGTCGATACCGAATGCTACGTCCTGCCACGCTTGCCGACCACCTCACGAAGCATGATGCGTCAGGTCGTGGAAGTGGATGCCGGTCGCCTTGATGACGGCGGTCATGGTGCGCAGGGTCGGGTTCCCCTTGGGCGAAAGTGCCCGGTACAGGCTCTCGCGTGAGACCTTGGCTCGCTCTGCTACTGCAGCCATTCCGCCCTGGGCTTCCACCACATGACGCAGCGCCAGCAGGAAGGCAGACTCTCCGCCCTCCTCGTCCAGCTCGTCGAAGGCGGCGCGCAGGTAGTCAACGGCCATCGCCGGGTCATCGCGCAACATCTCAATCACAGCGGTGTCGTGGCTTTTCATCTCCGGGCTCTCCTTCGGTGGTCGGCCAGAAACGCCTTGGCCTGCTCGATGTCGGCCTGTTGGCGCTTCTTGGTGCCCCCGATCAACAACATCACCAGGCGCCTGCCCACCTTGGCGTAATACACTCGGTAGCCAGGGCCGTAGTCGATTCGCAGCTCCAACACTCCATCACCAACGGACTTGGTGTCGCCGGCATTGCCAGCAGCCAAGCGGTTGAGGCGGGTCAGCACGCGCATGGCGGCCTGACGATCCTTGGCCTTGGTGGCGTCCAGCCAGGCTTGGAAGGGTTGACATCCTCCCCTCCCTCAGCGTCTCAGGACGCTGCCGCCTACGGCGGAAAGGAAGGGGATTCCTACGGCGCTCACCCCGGCATCAAGCCGGCGTGAGTCACTTCGGTGGGTTCCTGCTGCTGACGGCATTACCGCACCGTTCACTTCACAGGCTAACCGGGCGTGTCCCACCCTTAACACATTGATCGCGCCGACCACGTCGGCGTTTTCCTCGAAGCCGCATTCGACACAGGCGAACCGTTCCTGCGTGCGGCGGTTGTCCGCCGACACATGATCGCAGCACGGGCAGGTTCGGCTGGTGTTCCGCGGCGGCACCAGGATAAGCCAGCCCCCATTCCATGCCAGCTTGTAGTCGAGCTGACGGCGGAACTCGAACCAGCCTTGATCGAGGATGGACTTGTTCAGTCCAGACTTGGCCCGGACATTCTTGCCCGGCTGGTCGGTCGTGCCCGCTGCTGACTTCGACATGTTGCGTACCTGCAGGTCTTCCAGCACCACGAGCGCGTGGCTTTGGCTGATCGTGGTCGTGGTCTTGTGCAGGTAGTCGCGGCGGGTGTTGCCGATCCGGGAATGAATACGCTGGACGCGGGCTTTCGCCTTCTTCCAGTTGTTACTGAATCTGGTTTTTCGGCTCATGGCCTGCTGCGCCTTGCGCAAGGCCGTTTCATGCCGTTTGAAGCTGTTGAGCGGCGCAACGTGCGAGCCATCTGATAGCGTCGCGAAGCGGGTGATGCCCACATCGATCCCGACCGCACTGGTGGCTCCCGGTACCGGCTGCGCGACTTCACGCGCGGTTTGAATGCTCACATACCACTTGCCGCCCGACAGGCTGACGGTGACGTTCTTCACCGTCCCCAGCACGTCCCGGCTGTTGCGGTAGCGCAGCCAGCCCAGCTTGGGCAGAAAGATCCGGCTGTTGCCTTGATCAAGCTTGATCTGTTTCGGGTCGGGGTAGCGGAAGCTGTCGCGCCGCCCTTTCTTCTTGAAACGGGGGAAGTCGGCCCGCCCGGCGAAGAAGTTGGCGTAGGCCCGCTCCAGGTCTTTCAGCGACTGCTGGAGCGGGTGGATCGGGCCGTCCTTGAGCCACGGCGTCTCGGCGCTGTTGCGCCAGGCGGTGAGTTGCTTGCACAAGGCCGTGTAGCCGAGCTTCTTGTCGCCCGCCGCGTAGAGATCCTTCTGCAACGCCAGTGCCCGATTGAACACGAACCGGGCCATGCCGGCGAACTGGCGCATCTTCCGCACCTGTTCGCCGTTGGGCATCAGCTCGAATTTGAAGGCCTGAAGGCGTTGCATGCAGCACCGTTTGCTGTATTGACGTCCAGTAGTATAGGGCGCCTGTCGGCGCCGCGCTATCCTTCCCCGGCCTGAAGGCCGAGGCTTGCCGCGCTAGCTGGACATGGCCATCAGCGGTGAGGTAGTGCGTCAGCTCCATCATCGGAAGCATTGTAGCCTAAAAGCTACAGAAAGGAATGGGGTGCCAGCCATTGCCCGTCCACACCGTACACTTCGTCCACCACCCGTCCGGCGTGTACGGTTCGTCCGGTTCCGGTAGTGCTCCAGATCGAGGCAGGAAGAGATAGAGCCGGCGGACCAGCAGGGATATCAGCTTCCACCAATCGTCCGTGGCCTTCTGTCCCCAAGTTTGATGAGATAGCTGCCAGTCACCACGGCCGCCCGACGCGGCCGGCTCATCGCAAAGGGAACCGCAGTACATGATCCTCACCCTCAACCAACTGGAACGGCACCTCTTCAAGGCCGCCGACATCCTGCGCGGGCGCATGGACGCCTCGGAGTTCAAGGAATACATCTTCGGCATGCTCTTCCTGAAGCGCTGCTCGGACGTCTTCGAGCAGCGCCGGGAGGAGGTCCGCGACCAGCTCAAGCAGGCCGGGGCGGGGGAGATCGATATCGCCCACCAGATCGAGTTCCCCGACTGGTATCGCGCCACCTTCTACGTGCCGCCGCAGTCGCGCTGGTCGCACCTGCTGAAGGAGGCCCACCAGGGGGTGGGCAGCGCGCTCAACAAGGCGCTGGCTGGCCTGGAGGAGCACAACCCCAGCCTCGCCGGGGTGCTGGAGCACATCGACTTCACCCGCAAGGTGGGCTCCACCACCCTGCCGGACAAGAAGCTCCGGGATCTGATCGTCCACTTCAGCGAGTACCGGCTGCGCAACGAGGACTTCGAATTCCCCGACCTGCTCGGCGCCGCCTACGAGTACCTGATCCGCGACTTCGCCGACTCCGCCGGCAAGAAGGGCGGGGAGTTCTACACCCCGCGCCCAGTGGTCCGCATGATGGTGCGGCTGATGGACCCCCAGGAGGGCCACAGCGTCTACGACCCCTGCATGGGCTCCGGCGGTATGCTGATCCTCTCCAAGGAGTACCTGGAGGAGCAGGGCGGCGACCCGCGCCGGCTCAACCTCTTCGGCCAGGAGGCCTCCGGCTCGGTGTGGGCCATCGCCAAGATGAATATGCTGCTGCATGGCATCGGCAGTGCGGATCTTCAGAACGATGATACTCTGACTGACCCGCAGCACGTTGAGGGCGGCGAGCTGACGCGCTTCGACCGCATCCTCACCAACCCGCCGTTCTCCATCGGCTACACGCCGAGCCAGCACTTCCCCGAGCGCTTCCACTACGGCAGCGTGCCGGAGGGGGCCAAGAAGGCCGACCTGATGTTCCTGCAGCATATGGTCGCCTGCCTCAAGTCCGACGGCCGCCTGGCCACCGTCATGCCCCACGGCGTGCTGTTCCGCGGCGGCGACGAGAAGCGCATCCGCGCCGGCATGCTCGATGACGACCTGGTGGAGGCGGTGATCGGCCTGGCCCCCAACCTCTTCTACGGCACCGGCATCCCGGCGAGCATCCTGGTGCTACGCGCCAAGGACGCCAAGCCTGAGGAGCGCCAGGGCCGGGTGCTGTTCATCAACGCCGACCGCGAATACTACGAGGGCCGCGCCCAGAACCACCTGCTGCCCGAGCACATCGAGAAGATCGCCAGCACCTATGACGCCTTCGAGGACGTGCCCGGCTTCGCCCGGGTAGTACCCCTCGAGGAGCTGCGCGATAACGATTACAACCTCAATATCCGCCGCTACGCCGACAACACCCCGCCGCCGGAGCCCCAGGACGTGCGCGCCCACCTCAAGGGCGGCGTGCCGGTGGCCGAGATCGACGCCAGGCGCCCGCTCTTCGACGCCCAGGGCCTCGACCCCATGGCGCTCTTTACCCCCAGGGCGAGCGACCCCGATTACGTGGACTTCGCTGAGCACCTGACAGAAAAGCGCGAGCTCAAGCCCGACATCGAGGCCGATTCCGGCCTGCGGCACAAGGAGGCCAGCGTGATGGCCGCTTTCGAGGCCTGGTGGGCCGAGCACGGTGCCAGCATCACCGGGCTGACCGGCAACGGCGGCCGCCTCACCCAGCTGCGCGACGAGCTGCTGGGTAGCTTCACCGCGGCCCTGGAGCCCACCGCCATGCTCGACCGCTTCGCAGTGCGCGGCATCATCGCGGGCTTCTGGTTCGACAACAAGAACGAGTTCCGCACCCTGCAGGCCCGCGGCTGCCTGGGCGTGGTGGACGCCTGGCGCACCAGCATCGTGAGCCTGCTGGAGGACGAGCAGAGCAAGGCCAACCCGCTGGACCACCGTCTGGTTCACTTCCTGCTCGAGGAGTACGTGGCCGAGCTGGAGGAGCTCGCCGCCCGCAAGGCGGAGCTGGACGCCCAGATCAAGACCGCCGAGGCCAAGCCCGAGGGCGATGACGGCGACGATTCGGAAGCCAGCGACGGCGAGGATGACGACGCCCCGACGCCGGAGCAGATCAAGGCGTGGAAGAGCCAGCGCACCCAGGTGAGGAAGCAACACAAGGCCAAGGTGGCCAGCTTCGAGGAGCACCTCAACGCCGCCGTGGACGCCCTGGACGAACCCGCCGCCGCCGAGCTGGTGGGCACCATCCTGCACAACGACCTCAAGGGCATCCTCAAGCGCTATATCCGCCAGCAGCGCCAGCAGGTGATCGCCGCCTTCGAGACCTGGTGGGACAAGTACCGGGTGACGCTGGCCGATATCGAGGAAGAGCGGGACGCCGCCGCCAGGGAACTGCAGCAGTATCTGGAGGGGTTGGGGTATGTTTGAGTGGACCTATCGGCGAATCCGAGACCTTCTGGAGACCAGCTATGCGGGTGAGTGGGGGGCTCCTCCCTCACCGGGTAATGCACGTGTGCTTCGGGCGACAGATATTGATTCCGACGGACGAATCAATGGTCAGGGTACTCTGAGGCAGATCTCGCCAGCCATTGTCCAGACGAAGCGCTTACAGCGAGGCGACATCATGCTGGAGGCCTCTGGCGGTAGTCCAGAGAAGCCAGTGGGGCGAGTCGCGTTCTTTTTTGATGAGGGTGGTGAGCTGCCTTTTCTCACCTCGAACTTCTATAAAGCCCTCCGTCCGGCCAGTGATGTAGAACCAAGATTTCTCCATTGGGCTTTGCTTCGACTGTATCGGCAGCCAGATATTCTGCAGTTCCAGCAGCAAACCACGGGCATTATCAACCTGAAGTTTCAGGATTACCTTGATGCAAAGATCTATGCTCCTGTCGATCGAAATGAGCAAAAGATCATCGCCCGCATCCTCGACACCTTCGACACCCAGATCCAGAAAACCGAGGCGCTGATCGCCAAGCTGGAGAAGGTCAAGGAGGGGCTGCTCCACGACCTGCTGACCCGCGGCATCGACGAGAACGGCCAGCTCCGCCCCAGCCCCGAGCAGGCGCCGGAGCTCTACAAGGAGTCGCCGCTGGGGTTGATTCCGAGGGAGTGGAGCCCGAATCAGCTTGGAAATTTGGTAAACAAAGAACGACCTATCGTCTATGGCATTCTGATGCCGGGGTACGGTTGGCCGGATGGTATACCAGTCGTCAAGGTTAAAGATATTAAACATGGCGAGATTGATGAAGCAAACCTGTTGCTTACAAGCCCTGCCATTGATCGGCAGTATGCCAGGTCTAGACTAGAAGAGGGCGACCTTCTTTTTACGATCCGTGGCACTGTGGGAAGGACGGCAATTGTTCCCTTCAATCTTGAATATGCAAACATTACCCAAGACACAGCAAGAATAAGCCTGAAAGAAGATAGCGCCGAGTTTATTAGGCATTACCTTGGCATGCCAACCCCTAAAATATTCATTGATTCCCACACTATAGGGGTGGCTGTGAAGGGTATAAACCTAGGAGAGGTTAGAAGAATTCCTGTCCCAGAGGTCCCTGAGCCAGAAATGGCAGCCATTACTTCAAGGATCAATTCTTTCCTCAAAAGGTTGCAAGACGAACGAGCTAGCCTTTATCAATTGAATCTGACAAAAGCTGGCCTAATGGACGACCTCCTTACCGGCCGCGTCCGTGTCACCCCGCTGCTCGACCAGTCCCAGACCCAAGCCAAGGCCACCAGCCCGGCGTAGACCGGGGCTTCCATAACACCAGGACCACATCGCACAGGGAACCGCCATGACCACCTTCGACAGCTCTCTTTCAACATTCAGGCGCTCGCTGCCCCCTCTTCACATAAGATCGGGCTCAAGGACATCACCACCGGTAAGATCCAGCTTTCAGCGAGGATGGATACCAGAAGGCGCATGGCGGGCTACAAGGCGGGCAACTAAGATGATAGCGAGACGTCCAATGAGTGAATGCAGGGAAGCCCCATGATCAACGTGCCGATTCCTGACTGGACCGAAGAAGGCGTGCTGCCGCCGGTGGATGCAAATAGCCCGACATCGCCGGCTCGCTCCCCCTATGAGGTTTCGCTGGTCGATCTCGTCCAGCGCTTCGGCACTTCACAGGAGCGCATCAGGATACTCGATGGCTTTCTGCGCTATCGCCAAGGCCTGCATGATGCCGGGCTGACCCAGGGATTCCAGTGGCTGGATGGAAGCTATATGGAGCACGTTGAGGCGCTTGAGGAACGGCCTCCAAATGACATTGACGTGGTTAGCTTTATCGAGTTTCCCGAAGGAATGGATGAGCGAACAATTCGAGATCGTTTTTCTGATGCGATTGGTTTATCAAGAAGCAGCCGAACTCTCGTCAAAAGGTCATTCATGGTGGATGCCTTCATGGTGCCTCTCAGTTCCATATCTGCGGGCGAACTTGTGCAGCTTAGCACCTACTGGTATAGCGTCTGGTCTCACCGTCGAGATAGAGCATGGAAGGGGTTTCTTCAGGTCTCACTTTCACCAGTTCATGAAGCGAGGCAATGTCTTGATGCCCTCGCTGCTCAGGAGGGCGGCTCATGAACCGTCAGGAATATAGTGACCTTCAAGCCGAATGCAACACGCTCAGGGGGATGCTGGCAAAGATACCTGAAGATCGTGTGCTCTCAAGGGCCAGCCTGGAAATTCGGCTTGAAGAACTCGAAGAACAATTGGCAGATGCCTCTGTCCTGGAGTGTGAGCCCGCCAAGGCGGTGTTAACGTTCAGCGGTCGTCCTGTCAGAGGGTCAGAGGGAGTTCTGGCCGCTTTCGCTTCCAAGGCGCTTTCTTCGTTTTCGGAGGCAATTACCGCCGTCGGCGCCTCGCTTCACGCCACGCTGGCCGCCACGGGGCCGGTGCCTAATCGCGACCAGTATCAGATGATGATCACCGGTACCGCTCGTGGCTCATTTGGTTTTCAGCTTCAGGACGCTACAGCACAGCTAGAATTTGATGAGGACAGCACCGTTGCCAAGGCTCTGGAGGCAACGCGCTCCTTGCTTGATGGAAGTATCGGCGTCGATGATGAGCAGCTGGCAGAAGCCGCCGCCGATATGGATCAGCGGGCTCTGGACAAGATCCGGAGCTTTGTCAGCGTCCTGAATGACTATGAGGCTGTCTGTTCACTCAAACACGCCGACAAGTCATTCCACTTCAGAGACTCGAGTCAGGTCAAGCGCAGCCTCGAACGGCTTAGCACGGACTATCTATCCGAGAGCGAGCAGGTGCTCCCGGTAGTTTTTGGTGGCGCCCTCCCTCACAGGGGAAGCTGCGAGTTCCAGGTCGAAGGTGACAAGGAATGGCTCACGGCCAAGATAGGCCCAGGCGTTGAAGCTCCCGACTCCATCAATGACCATCGCGGCCAGGTGGTTAAGGCGAAAATGCTGGTGACCCAGGCCGGGCGTGGCAGACCACGCTACAAGTTGCTGGAGCTGCCTACATGGCAAATATAAGCGAGCGCCCGGCTAGGATGACATTGCCACACGCCCTGCTGGCTGAGCTGATCCGTCGCTACTGGGTGCTGGGTATCGAGTGCTCGATGCTTGAAGTACATCACCTTGCCTGGTTGCTGGTTCGGCAGTGCCATCATCATCAGCTGCCGGACCTGCTCAGCATCGAGTTTCAGGCTCGTCGCTATGGACCTTATGCTGATTCATTGAGAGCCGTAATGGCTGAAGCAGTCGATGATCTGCTCTGCCATGATGGTGATGTTATCTCCTCAAGTGCGACCATCATCTGGTTCAACGAGCGGCGGCATTCTTGTCTCGTGGCCAGGTTGGTCATGCCTGATGCTCAACCCTACCGAGGTGTCGTCGAAGCCATCGACCAGCAGATCGACGGTTTCCAGTCACCGCTGGGCATGGAGGTACTGGCGACGCTGGACTGGCTGATCGGCCAGGAGCATGTCGAACCGACCGTCGAGGCCATCAAGGAAGGGTTGCGACATTGGCCCGATGATCTTGCCGGCCAGCGCAAGCTTCGCCTCTTCTCGGATCGCCTGATCGCGCTGGCGCTGGATCTCCTTACCGGTGAAGCCATCCTCCCCCCGGCACTAGCCGCGAACAGATAGCGACATATCCCACTGGTACAGCAGTTCTGATGTGGCCAGCGCAAGCACATTTGAGTCGATAAGCCTTCGTTGAACCAACTGCACCTGAGGATACCCTCACCGCGCTAACACCGACGCCAGGGACAGACACGGAACGCTGCCGATGCCGACTTACGGAAATATCCTCCTCAGACAGGACGAGAACGGCGCCTTCACCACTGCTCGGCGGGCGCCGCTGGGCTTCACCGACGGCCGCAACGAGGCCTGGCTGCGCGACCTGCTCGCCGGCCACCCGGACCTGCTGCCCATCGAGGAGGTCGATCCCTCCTTCGCCCCGCTGGTGCCGCTCTGCACCGAGCTCTCCACCGAGGCCGGCCCGGTGGATGTGGTCTTCATCAGCCCCTCCGGCCGGCTGACGCTGGTGGAGTGCAAGCTGTGGCGCAACCCCGAGGCGCGGCGCAAGGTCATCGCCCAGATCCTCGACTACGCCCGAGCCGTCTCCGGCTGGAGCTACGCCGACCTGCAGCGCCGGGTCGCCACTGCCACGGGGCGCAAGGGCAACGTGCCCTTCGAGGCCGCCCGGGAGCTGCAGCCGGACCTGGACGAGGCCGCCTTCGTGGACGCCACCGCCCGCGCCCTGCGCGAGGGGCGCTTCCTGCTGCTGATCGCCGGCGACGGCATCCGCGAGGGCATCACCGGCATGGCCGAGTTGATCACCCGCAACGCCGCACTCGGCTTCAGCTTCGGGCTGGTGGAGGTTGCCCTCTACCAGTTCGGTGAGCAGGGCCTGGTGGTGCAGCCGCGGGTGGTGGCCAGGACCGAGACCATCGAGCGCACCTTCGTTCACCTCCAGGCCGGCGGTGGTGGCGCGCTCCAGGAGGTCGCCGAGGAGGCCGAGGCCAGAGGGGAGGTTCGGGGCGAGCCCCCCTCGATGGCCGACGAGCGCGCCTGGTGGGAGCCGCTGACGCGCATCAGCTTCGATGACCCGGAGCAGGAGGCGCCGAGCTACCGGCCCCGCAACCACGTCCGGGTGGCCATGCCCTACCCGGGGATCTGGCTAACCGCCTTCCGCTCGATGGGAGATGGCGTCTGCGGCGTGTTCTTCACCGGCGCCAAGTCGGAGGCCAGGCAGGTTCTCGAACGCCTCAACGAGGAGCGTGAGCAGATCCTCACCGAGCTCCCCGAGGGGAGCGACACCCGCCGCTCCAGCGGTGAGCTCGGCTTCGCCAGCTATGCTCAGCTCAGTGACTTCGCCAGCGACGACGAATGCCGTGAGTGGCTGGCGCAGCAGCTCAACCAGTTCGTCAACGCTTTACGCCCGCGGCTGAAGGCGATGGCTAAACAGGGGTAACGCATGGCAGGACCCGAGTACACGGATGTCGAGAAGCCCTTTATCGACCAGTTGGTCGGTCAGGGCTGGGAGTTCCTGGCCGGGTCGGTGGACGACCCCGCCGTGACCCACCGCGAGAGCTTCGCCCAGGTGGTGATGGAGCCCCTGCTGCGCGAGCGGCTGCGCCGGATCAACCTGCGCGACGGCGAGCCCTGGCTGGATGAGGCGCGCCTGGATCAGGCAGTCGCCGCCATCACCCGGCTGCCGGCCAGCAGGGTGCTGGAGGCCAACCAGCAGGCCACCGAGCTGCTAGTTGGCGGCCTTCCGGTGGAGGGGCTGGAGGGCTGGGACGGCGGCCGCGGCCAGGTGCTGCGCTATATCGACTGGATTGATCCCACCAACAACGTCTTCACGGTGGTCAACCAGTTCAAGGTGAAGAGCCCGCCTGGCCATAATACTGATCATGGCCACGTGATCCCGGACCTGGTGCTGTTCGTCAATGGCATCCCGCTGGTGGTGGTGGAGTGCAAGAGCCGCAGCGTGCCGGAGGGGATCAGCCAGGCAGTGGACCAGCTTCGCCGCTACCACGACCAGCGCTTCCTGGAGGGCGAGGTCGGCGAGCACGAGGGCGCCCCGGCACTGTTCGCCACCAGCCAGTTCCTGGTGGCCAGCAACTTCGATGAGGCCCGTGTCGGCACCATCGGCTCCCGCTTCGCCCACTACCTGAGCTGGAAGACGGTGGCGCCGATGCGCGAGGCAGAGGTGGCCATCGATCTCGGCGTGGCGGACCTCTCCGCCCAGCAACGCCTGATCGCGGGCATGCTTACCCGGGCCAACCTGCTCGATATCGTGCGCCACTACACCCTGTTCATGAACGTCGGCGGCCAGACCATCAAGCTGGTGTGCCGCTACCAGCAGTTCCGCGGCGTCACCCGAGCCGTGGAGCGTCTGAAGAGCGGCAAGACGCGCCGCCAGGACGGCGAGGCTGACCGCCGTGGCGGCATCGTCTGGCACACCCAGGGCAGCGGCAAGAGCCTCTCCATGGTCTTCCTGGTGCGCAAGCTGCGCACCGACCCGACGCTGCGCCGCTTCAAGGTGGTGGTGATCACCGACCGCAAGGACCTCCAGGCCCAGCTCTCCGCCACCGCCGAACTCAGCGGCGAGAGCGTCGAGAAGGCCGGCAACACCGCCCAGCTCAAGAAGCTGCTGGGCCGCGACGGCCCCGGCCTGGTGTTCGGCACGGTTCAGAAATACAGGGAGCAGAAGTACCGCGACCCGGATGCCGAGGGGGAGGAGGGTCAGAGCAGCGAGGATGCTGGCGCCGGGCTCGACACGGGCCGCCGCGATGCCGCCGAGCCAACTCCCTATGCCAACGGCACGCCCAAAAAGCCGACCCTCAGCGAGCCCTTCGAGGTGCTCAACACCAGTGAGGAGATCCTGATCCTGGTGGACGAGGCCCACCGCACCCAGGCCGGCGACCTCCACGCCAACATGATGCGCGCCCTGCCCAACGCCGCCCGCATCGGCTTCACCGGCACGCCCATCATCATGGGCGACAAGAAGCGCACCCACGACATCTTCGGCGAGTACATCGACAGCTACACCATCAAGGAGGCGGAGCAGGACGGCGCCACGGTGCCGATCCTCTACGAGGGGCGCACCGCCAAGGGGGCGATCAAGGACGGCGCCAGCCTCGACGGCCTGTTCGAGGACCTGTTCCGCGACCACAGCAAGGAGGAGCTGGAGGCGATCAAGAAGAAGTACGCCACCAAGGGGCAGATCTTCGAGGCGCCGCAGCTGATTCAGGAAAAGGCCCAGGACATCCTGCGCCACTACGTCACCCACATCCTGCCCAACGGCTACAAGGCCCAGTTGGTGGCCTACAGCCGCCGGGCGGCCTTGCGCTACGTCGAGGCCCTGGAGCAGGCCAAGGCCAAGCTGCTGGAGGAGGCGCTGGCGCTGTCCCCGGAGGACAAGGCACTCGACGACACCCAGCTGCTGACGCGCCCGCCCCGGGTCAAGGCGGCGATCCAGGCCTGGCGCTATCGTAAGGTGCTGGGCGAGCTGGAGTTCGCGGTGGTGTTCAGCAGCGGCAACAACGACGACGCCACCTGGGCCCGGTGGAGCGACCGAGCCGCGGTGGAGAGCCATATCCAGCGCTTCAAGAAGCCGCTGCCGCCGCAGGATGGGGCAACCCCCCAGTCCTCAAAACATCAGGACCCCGCCAAGCACGACCCGCTGGCCTTCCTGATCGTCAAGAGCATGCTGCTTACCGGCTTCGACGCCCCCATCGAGGGGGTGATGTACCTGGACCGCTCCCTGCGCGAGGCGGAGCTGCTGCAGGCCATCGCCCGGGTCAACCGCACCGGCCACGGCAAGACCCACGGCATCGTGGTGGACTACTTCGGCGTGGCCAACCACCTCAAGGAGGCGCTGGCCGCCTACAGCGAGGAGGACATCGAGGGCGCCCTGCAGAGCCTCAAGGACGAGATTCCCCTGCTGCGCGACCGCCACCTGCGAGTGATCGACGTGCTGCGCGGCCAGGGGGTGGACGACCTGGACGACACCGAGGAGGCGGTGCAGGCGCTGGCCGACGAACGGGTGCGCGCCGAGTTCGTGGTCAAGCTCAAGGAGTTCAACCGCGGCCTGGACGACGTGCTGCCACGCCCCGAGGGGCTCGAGTTCGTCAACGATGCCAAGCGGCTGGCCTATATCCATGCCCTGGCCCGCAACCGCTACAAGGACACCCCGGAGCTCGGCCGCGACATCGGCAACAAGGTGCGCAAGCTGATCGACGACTACGTGATCTCGCTCGGCATCGACCCACGCATCCCGCCGGTGCAGCTCACTGACGCCGAGTTCGACGCGCACCTCGGTCGCCAGGTGGGCGACCGGGCCAAGGCTTCGGAGATGGAGCACGCGGTGCGCTCCCACGTCCGCAAGCACCTGGACGAGGACCCGGTGAAGTACGGCCGGCTCAGCGAGCGCCTGGTGGAGCTGCTGGAGCAGCTCGATGGCCAGTGGGCCGAGCAGGTGGAGGCACTCAAGACGCTGATCCAGCAGCTGCGCGACGGTGCCCGGGTGGAGGGGGAGGCGATTCCCGAGATGCCGGCCCACGCCGAGCCCTTCTGGCGGGAGCTGGTGGCCAGTAGCGGCCAGGCAGTGGAGGAGCTGGACGAAGCCAGCGCCCAGAAGCTGCTCGTGGCCACCGAGGAGCTGGTCGGACTGATCCAGCAGGAGATCGCCATCCCCGACTTCTGGAAGCCCTCCCATATCCCGGACCAGGAGGCCCTGCGCCAGCACCTCTTCACCACCCTGATGATCAAGCGCCTCGTGCCCTTCGACCAGGCCAGCGAGGTGGCCCAGCGGCTGCTCGATCTCGCCCGCAGCAATCACGACAAGCTGGTGAACGCATGACACAGCTCGCCGTGGACGACCTCACCCTGGAGGTGCGCGAGAGCTCGCGCCGCAGGACGCTGGAGATCACCGTGGACCGTGACGGCGAACTGGTCATCGCCGCGCCCACCGGCACCGACGAGTGGCTCCTGCGCGACTTCGTGATCGAGAAGCGGCTGTGGATCTACCGGAAGCTGGCCGAGAAGGCCGAGCGCCGCCGCCGGCTGCCGCGCAAGGAGTACGTCAACGGCGAGGGGTTCCTCTACCTGGGACGCAGCTACCGGCTCAAGCGCGTACCCTCGGAGGCCCAGGACGCCCCGCTCAAGCTCGTGGCCGGGCGCTTCCAGCTGCGCGAGGACGCCCTGGCCGACGCCCGGGAGCACTGCGTTCGCTG
>NZ_CP071922.1:1001718-1012226 GCF_017584085.1 Halomonas sp. BM-2019 | reverse complement strand
TGGTACAGCGCCCGCGCCAGCGACTGGCTCACCGCCAGGGTGAAGGAGCACGCCCGGCGGATGGGTGTCGAGCCCGCCGGCGTGAAGGTCCAGGACCTCGGCTACCGCTGGGGCTCCTGCGGCAAGGGCAACCGGGTCTACTTCCACTGGAAGACCATCCTGCTGCCGCGGCATATCGCCGAGTACGTGGTCGTCCACGAGCTTGTCCACCTGCACGAGCCCCACCATACCCCCGCCTTCTGGCGCCGCCTCGAGCGGGCCATGCCGGACTACGACCAGCGCAAGGCCTGGCTCGCCCGGCACGGGATCGAGGTGGAGGGGGTATGAGCCGCCGGCTACTCGGCGATCGCCTTGTTCTCGCGGATCGGCGTCACGTTCTCGGCCTGGGCTCGCGGGCTTTTCTCGGCATGTCGGCTTGTCCCAATACCTGTCCCAATAAGGAACTGTCATTGGAAGATATGCCGTGATAAGGGGGGGGGTGCCAGAAGGGGCGGGTAAGCTGCTGTTTTTAGTGGTACCGGCGGTCGGACTCGAACCGACAAGGGCTTGCACCCGGCGGATTTTGAATCCGCTGCGTCTACCAATTCCGCCACGCCGGCAACGCCGCCACGCATTATACGTGGGCGCCCTGGCAGGTCAATCCGGGTCCTGACTTCAGGGCGCCAAGCCGGTATCCTAGGCGGCTTGCCCAGAATCCCCGGACCCTCGATACCGCCCATGCTGCGTGCCGATTTCCATTATGACCTCCCCGACGAGCTGATCGCCCGCTACCCCTCCGAGCAGCGCAGCGACTGCCGGCTGCTCTGCGTCGATGGCGAGAGCGGCGAGTTCCGCCACCGCCGCTTCCCGGACCTGCTCGAACTGCTCGAGCCGGGCGATCTGCTGGTGTTCAACGACACCCGGGTGATTCCGGCGCGGCTGCACGGCCACAAGGCCAGCGGCGGCCGGGTGGAGATGCTGCTCGAGCGCCCCCTGGACGCCCATCGCGGCCTGGCCCACCTGCGCGCCAGCAAGTCGCCCAAGCCCGGTACCGAGCTGATCTTCGAGGGCGGCATTCGTGCTCTGGTGGAGGGGCGCCGGGACGCCCTCTTTGAGCTGCGCTTTCTCGGCGAGACGCCGCTGATCCAGTTGCTGGAGCAGCACGGCCATATGCCACTGCCGCCCTACATCGATCGCGCCGACGAGACCGCCGACCGCGAGCGCTACCAAACCGTCTATGCCCGCCGCGATGGCGCCGTGGCCGCCCCCACCGCCGGGCTGCACTTCGACGAGCCGCTGCTCGAGGCCCTGGCGGAGAAGGGCGTGGAGCGCGCCTTCGTTACCCTGCACGTGGGCGCCGGCACCTTCCAGCCGGTGCGCGCGGACGACATCCGCGAGCACGTCATGCACAGCGAGTGGCTGGAGGTGGACGAGGAGACCTGCGCCAAGGTGCGCGCCGCCCGGGCCGCCGGCCGCCGGGTGATCGCCGTGGGCACCACCAGCGTGCGCTGCCTGGAGAGCGCCACCGGCGAGAACGGCGAGATCGCCCCCTACCGCGGCGAGACCGATATCTTCATCTACCCCGGCTACGCGTGGCGCTGCGTGAATGCCCTGATCACCAACTTCCACCTGCCGGAGTCCACCCTGTTGATGCTGGTGGCTTCGTTTGCCGGCTTCGAGACCACCCTTTCGGCCTATCGCGAGGCGGTGGCCGAGCGCTACGCCTTCTTCAGCTACGGCGACGCGATGTTTCTGACCCGAAAGAGTTCCTGACCCGCAAGAGCGCCGAGACCCTACATGCGTAACGACTGCTTCATGACCTTCGAACGCCTGACTAGCGACGGCCGGGCACGCCGCGGACGCCTGACCTTCCCCCGGGGAACGGTCGAAACACCGGCCTTCATGCCGGTGGGCACCTACGGCACCGTCAAGGGGATGACCCCGGTCTCCGTGGAGGAGATCGGCGCCGAGATCATCCTCGGCAACACCTTCCACCTCTGGCTGCGCCCGGGCATGGAGGTGATCGAGGGCCACGGCGACCTGCACGACTTCGCCCAGTGGCACCGACCGATCCTCACCGACTCCGGCGGCTTCCAGGTCTTCTCGCTGGGGGCCATGCGCAAGATCACCGAGCAGGGTGTACACTTCCGTTCGCCGGTGGACGGCGCCAAGGTGTTCATGGGCCCCGAGGAGTCCATGGCGGTGCAGCGCTCGCTGGGCTCCGACGTGGTGATGATCTTCGACGAGTGCACCCCCTACCCGGCCACCGAGAAGGAGGCCGCGCTCTCCATGCAGCGCTCGCTGCGCTGGGCCCGGCGCTCCCGGGAGGCCCACGGCGATTCCCCCTCGGCGCTGTTCGGCATCATCCAGGGCGGCATGTACCCCGAGCTGCGCGAGCAGTCGCTCAAGGGGCTGCTCGACATCGGCTTCGACGGCCTGGCCATCGGCGGCCTCTCGGTGGGCGAGCCCAAGGAGGAGATGATCCGGGTGCTCGACTACCTGCCCGCCTGGATGCCGGAGGAGAAGCCCCGCTACCTGATGGGGGTGGGCAAGCCGGAGGACCTGGTGGAGGGGGTGCGCCGCGGGGTCGACATGTTCGACTGCGTGATGCCCACCCGCAATGCCCGCAACGGCCACCTCTTCACCTTTGATGGCACGGTGAAGATCCGCAACGCCAAGCATCGCCACGACACCCGCCCGCTGGAGGAGGAGTGCGACTGCTACACCTGCCAGCACTTCTCCCGCGCTTACCTGCACCATCTGGATCGCTGCGGCGAGATGCTCGGCTCGATGCTCAATACCATCCATAACCTGCGCCACTACCAGCGCCTGATGGCCGGTTTGCGCGGTGCCATCGAAGCGGGTACATTGGCCAACTTCGTGGAAGGCTTCTACGCGCGGCGCGGCCTGCCGGTGCCTCCCGCCCCGAACTGATACCGGCCGATGCCGGACCCTGGCGGTCCGGCATAGGTCCAAGCGCGTCAGCCACTGCCTGACGGCTCCCCCTTACCCATCCCAACTTTTCATACCAACCAGGAGACACTCACCCATGCTGGATTTCTTCATCGCTCCGGCCTACGCCCAGGACGCCGCCGCCGGCAGCGGCATGGCCCAGATCGTCATGCTGGTCGGCTTCGTGCTGATCTTCTACTTCCTGCTGTGGCGCCCCCAGGCCAAGCGCGCCAAGCAGCACAAGCAGCTGATCGGCAGCCTCGCCAAGGGTGACGAGATCGTCATCGGCGGCGGCGTGCTGGGCCGCATCACCAAGGTGAGCGACGAGAGCGAATTCCTGACCATGGAGATCGCCGAGGGCACCCAGATCAACGTGCAGAAGAACGCCGTGGCCGCGGTGCTGCCCAAGGGCACCATCAAGTCCATCTGATTCGTGTCCTTCCGATCCCGTTCGCCAAGGACGGGGCCGCCCTTCGACCGCTGCAGGGAACCCTGCGGCGGTCATGACGTCTTCACGTCAGACCCCCATTGTCCGCAACGTGCGTTGTCAGACGACGTTGTCAGTAACCTAAGGGCAGGGCTCGCATGCTCAACCGTTACCCTCTGTGGAAGTATCTGCTGATACTGATCGTCCTCGCCGTCGGCCTGGTCTACTCGCTGCCCAACCTCTATCCCGAAGATCCGGCGGTGCAGATCAGCAGCGCCAGCGGCGACACCACCGTCGACGAAGGCGAGCTGGAGCGCATCCAGGGCGCGCTGCGTGACGCCGGCATCACCATCAAGGCCGTCGAGCGCGATGAGAGCAGCGTGCTGATCCGTCTCGACGACGCCGACGAACAGCTCCAGGCCCGCGACCGCATCGCCGCCATGCTCGGCGACGACTTCGTGGTGGCGCTGAACCTGGCCGAATCCACCCCGACCTGGCTGCAGGCGCTCTCCGCCTCGCCCATGACGCTGGGCCTCGACCTGCGCGGCGGCGTGCACTTCCTGCTGGAGGTGGACATGGACGCCGCCGTGACCCAGCGCCTCGAGGTCAACGCCAGCGCCATGCGCGAGCAGCTGCGCAGCGAGCGCATCCGCTACCGCGGCACCGAGATCGAGGGGCGCACCCTCACGCTGACCTTCACCAACGAGGAGGATCGCGACGCGGCCCGCCGCCTGATCAGCCGCGAGTTCCGCGACTTCGACTACCAGAACCTGGGCGACGGCCGCGGGGCGGCCCTGGCCATGACCCTCACCGACCAGGCGGTCAACGAGATCCAGGACTACGCGGTCAACCAGAACCTCACCACCCTGCGCAACCGGGTGGACGAGCTGGGGGTGGCCGAGCCCATGGTGCAGCGCCAGGGCCCCGACCGCATCGTGGTGGAGCTGCCCGGCGTGCAGGACACCGTGGCCGCCAAGCGGGTGGTGGGCGCCACCGCCAACCTGGAGTTCCGCCTCGAGGCGCGCCCGGACACCCCGGACGCCGAGACGGAGACCCACCGCTTCCGCAACGACGAGTCGCGCACCGCCGAGCTGATGCGCGACGTCATCATCACCGGCGACAGCGTCTCCAGCGCCAGCCGCAGCTTCGACGAGAACGGCCGCCCCCAGGTCAACATCAATCTGGACGGCACCGGCGGCACCCTGATGAACCGTGCCACCCGCACCAATATCGGCCGCAACATGGCGGTGCTCTTCATCGAGCACAAGACCCGCGACAGCGTGGAGATGGTCGACGGCGAGGAGGTGATCGTCCGCGAGCCCTATACCGAGCGGGGCCTGATCAGCCTGGCCACCATCCAGAGCGCACTCGGCAGCAGCTTCCGCATCACCGGGCTCGACTCCCCCACCGAGGCGGCGGAGCTCGCCCTGCTGCTGCGCTCCGGCTCGCTGGCCGCGCCGATCTACTTCGTGCAGGAGCGCACCATCGGCCCGAGCCTGGGTGCCGAAAACATCCAGCGCGGCGTGATGTCGGTACAGATCGGCCTGGTGCTGGTGGTGCTCTTCATGCTGATCCGCTACAAGGTGTTCGGCGTGATCGCCAACGTGGCACTGGCACTCAACCTGACCCTGCTGATCGCGGCCATGTCGCTGCTCGGCGCCACCCTGACCCTGCCCGGCATCGCCGGCATCGTGCTGACCCTGGGGATGGCGGTGGACGCCAACGTGCTGATCTTCGAGCGAATACGCGAGGAGCTGCGCGGCGGGCTATCGGTGCAACAGGCGATCCATGCCGGCTACGAGCGCGCCTTCACCTCCATCGTCGATGCCAACATCACCACCCTGCTGGTGGCGGTGATCCTGTTCTCGATCGGCACCGGGCCGGTCAAGGGCTTCGCCGTGACCCTGTCGCTGGGGATCATCACCTCGCTGTTCACCGCCCTGCTGGTGACCCGCGCCATGGTGAACCTCACCTACGGCGGCAAGCCGGTCAAGAAGCTCTGGATCTAAGAGGTGCTCATGAAAACCCTCATCAACCGACAGTTCGACTTCATGGGCAAGCGCCGGATCGCCTTCGCGATCTCGGCGGCCCTGATCCTGGCGTCGATCGTCTCGCTGCTGTTCCAGCAGCTCAACCTGGGGCTGGACTTCACCGGCGGCACCCTGGTGGAGGTGCGCTACACCGTGGCGCCTTCGCTGGAGGCCGTGCGCCAGACCCTTGAGGCCGCCGGGTTCCGCGACGTCTCGGTGCAGACCTTCGGCGCCTCCACCGAGGTGCTGATCCGCCTGCAGCAGGCCTTCGACCCCGAGGTGGGCGATCGCGTGGTGCAGCTGCTGCGCCAGGATGGCACCACGGTGGAGCTGGTGCGCGCCGAGTTCGTCGGCGCCCAGGTGGGCGAGCAGCTGCGCGACCAGTCCGGCCTCGGCCTGCTGGTGGCGCTGGGCATCGTGATGCTCTACGTGGCCTTCCGCTTCCAGTACAAGTTCGCCATCGGCGCCCTGCTGGCGCTGATGCACGACGTGATCATCGTGGTCGGCATCTTCTCGCTGTTCCAGCTCGACTTCGACCTCACCGTGCTGGCGGCGCTGCTGGCGGTCATCGGCTACTCGCTCAACGACACCATCGTGGTCTACGACCGCATCCGCGAGACGATCCGCAAGTCGCGCATCGACGACATGCCGGCGATCTTCAACGAGGCGATCAACCTGACCCTGTCACGCACGCTGGCGACCTCCGGTACCACCCTGCTGGTGCTAATGGCGCTGCTGCTGCTGGGCGGCGACATGATCCACTACTTCTCCATCGCCCTGATCCTCGGCGTGGTGGCAGGTACCTTCTCCTCGATCTACGTGGCCGCGGCCCTGCTGATCGCCGTGAAGCTGCAGCGCGAGGACCTGATCCCCGCCAAGAAGGAGGACCCCGAGGCCGAGGAGGAGCTGCCCTAGCCGTCGCGGCGAGGACAGCGGCGCTCAAGTGAAGACGCCACCCGGCAAGCCGGGTGGCGTCATTTTTTTCATGGGCGACCGGTATCAAGTAGCCGGCTCCCGCCGATGTCAGAAGACCTCGCTGAAGCGGATTCGCGGCCCGAAGATCTCGTAATGGAGCTGGTCGTCGGCGTAGCCCATCCGCTTGAGCAGGATATTCAGGGCCGACATGAAGGCCGTGGGCCCGCAGAAGTAGACGTCACCGCGCCCTTCGAAGGGCAGCCACTTCTCGAGGATGGCCGTGTCCAGGTAGCCGAGATGGTCGGCCCCCTGCCCCTGCTCGTAGGCAACGTAATACTTGAAGCCCTGCTGCGCGCTCAGGGCGCGAAGCTCGTCGTGCATGACATGGTGCGAGCGATCGCGGCAGCAGTGGATGAACACCAGGTGCTCCAGCTCCCAGCCCTGCTTCACGGCATTGAGCAGCATGCTGACCAGCGGCGTGATGCCGATGCCCCCACCGATCAGCACCGGCCGCTCGGAGCGCTTCTCGACGACGAAGTCGCCGGTGGGCGGCCGCAGCCAGACCCTGTCGCCGACCTGGGCAGCGTGCAGGAAGTTGGAGACCTGACCGGGGATCGAGGCGCCGGCGGCCTCCGCCTTGACGGTAATGCGATAGTACGGCTCCCCGGAGGC
Source organism: Halomonas sp. BM-2019 (assembly GCF_017584085.1). Classification (NCBI taxonomy): domain Bacteria; kingdom Pseudomonadati; phylum Pseudomonadota; class Gammaproteobacteria; order Oceanospirillales; family Halomonadaceae; genus Halomonas; species Halomonas sp. BM-2019. The sequence continues at coordinate 1,005,251 of NZ_CP071922.1, read as the reverse complement.
ACTCGACAGCGAGTACTGGCGAATCTCGTCGTGGGCCGAGGAGGACGGCCGGGTCTTGACCCCCACATACTGGCCGGGGCGGAAGTCGACGATCGGCTGGCCATCCTCCGGTCGCAGGTAGAAGGACTTGACCTCCTCGGCCTCGGGTTCGGCCCTGTCGATGAGGAAGGCGCGATCCCCGCGCCAGCCGCCGGGTGCGGTCTCGTTCGCCTGGTAGATCCCCTCCTCGGTCTGGATGAAGATCGCCGCCAGGGCCTCGTAGGCCTCGGCCCAGGCCGTCAGCACGGGATCGTCGTCGTACAGCTTGAGGTGGTCGCGAATCGCTTCCAGCAGGAACTTGCCGACGATGGGATAGTGCTCAGGTGCCACCTGCAGGCTGGCATGCTTGTGGGCGATGCGGTTGACCACAGGGCCCAGGGCCTCCAGCTGGTCGATATGCCGGGCATAGGCGAAGACCGAATCGGCCAGGGCGCGGGCCTGCTCCCCCTTCGCCTGGTTGGCCATGTTGAAGATGTCTTTGAGCTCGGGGTGGTGATCGAACAGCTTGCTGTAGAACAGCCGGGTGATCCGTTCCCCTTCATCCGCGAGCAGCGGGGCGGTGCTCTTGACCGTATCGATGGTGGACTGGGACAGCATGGCAGCCTCCGGCGTGATGGGCGGGTCTTAAGAGGTATTTACCATGCATCTTAGAACCCGATCCAACAAGTGGCGAACCCTGCGGCCCCGGGCCTAGCGCCTAGCGCCTAGCGCCGCAGATGATGCCCAGACCTGCTGGGCATCCACAAAAAATCCCGCCAGATGTGATATCCGGCGGGATTTTCGTTTTCTTCCTCGCCACCTGCCGCCCGTCAGTGAGCGGCTGGGCGCTAGGCGCTTGTAGCTGGGCGCTGCCCGAGGGCGGCTCGGCGCTTAAAAGTGCGGCTTGAGCTGCTGCACCAGGGCCTTGTAGAGGCGCGGGCCCGCCGCCATCAGCTGGCCTTCCACCTCGACCATGGGCTGGCCGTCCGGGGTGCCCATCAGGGCGCCGGCTTCCTTGAGCAGCAGGCTGCCCACGTGCAGATCTTGCTCCTCCAGGCCCAGCACGAAGGCGGCATCGGCGCGGCCGGCGGCCAGCTCGGCCAGGTCCAGCAGGCCGCTGCCCGAGGCGCGCTGCACCTCGATGACCGGGCCAAGCTGTTGGACCAGGGTCAGGTAGGCGGGCAGGTGGCGCGGGCGCAGCCAGGTCTCGGGCAGGCCCATGGCAACGCGGGCGCCGCCCACGGCGTGGGTCCTGGGCACGCGGATGCGCTTGCCGTTGTGCTGGGCGCCGCGACCGCGGCTGGCCAGGTACTCGTCGTCGCTGAAGGGGCAGATCACAACCGCATGCTCCGGGCGGCCCTTGACCATGCACACCAGCGACAGGGCGAAGCCGGAGGCAGCAACGCCGAGGTTGGAGTAGCCGTGGAAGGGTTCGATCCGCCACAGCACCTCGCGGCCTTCATCCTCGCCGGCACGGTGAGGAGTGAAGCGGCCGACGACGCCGTGCTGCGGGTAGCCGCGGGAGAGCTGACGCACGATCAGCGACTCGGCGTTGCGGGCGGCGTCTTCCAGCAGGCGGTCGAGGTTGCTCTCTTCGTGGGCATTCTCGATACGCTCGCGAATGCGCAGAAACTGTTCGCCGGCGCTGCGCGCGGCGCGCAGCGCATATTGGACCATCGGATGCATGATCGGGCCTTGGGGAGTCGGTGGTGTTAAAGAACGGGGGCGTTCGCTTGGAACGGTCGGCGCGAATCCTAGCAGACCCCAGCGCGTTGCGCCACGGCCAGCGGAGCTGGCCCGCTCGGCGCTCGGCGCTCGGCGCTCGGCGCTCGCGACATGCTAGACTCTGCCGCCCGGATGCAACGGCCCGGCTGACTTTCGCCTCGAGTTGTTTCCCCCGAACCGTTTCACCCCCAGGAAGCCCACCATGCTCGACCGCCTCCGCATCGTCCTGATCGGCACCAGCCACCCCGGCAATATCGGTGCCACCGCCCGCGCCATGCACAACATGGGCCTGGCCGACCTGGCCCTGGTGGCGCCCCGCTGCGAGCCGGTCACCGCCGACAGCGTGTCGCGGGCCTCCGGCGCCGACCACCTGGTGCACGCGGCCCGGGTGGTGGAGACCCTGGAGCAGGCGGTGGCCGACTGCACCCTGGTGGTGGGGGCCAGCGCCCGCTCGCGCACTCTGCCCTGGCCGATGATCACGCCCCGCGAGCTGGGCGCACGACTGCCGGCGGAGCTGGCCGGCGACGGTGCACGCGTCGCGCTGATGTTCGGCCGCGAGGACAGCGGCCTGACCAACGCCGAGCTGCAGCGCTGCCACGCCCACGTGCATATCCCCACCAACCCCGACTTCAGCTCCCTGAACCTGGCCGCCGCCGTGCAAGTGCTCGCCTACGAGTGCCGCCTGGCCTGGCTGGCCGGGCAGGAGGCCCCCGACGAGGAGCCCGCCCAGGCGCTGGCCACCCACGAGGAGCTGGAGCACTACTTCGCCCACCTGGAGCGCACCCTGATCGCCATCGGCTTTCACGACCCGGCCATGCCGCGCCAGCTGATGGCCCGGCTGCGCCGCTTCACCCTCCGGGCACGCCCGGAGCGCATGGAGCTCAACATCCTGCGCGGCATCCTCTCGGATACCGAGAAGCTCGCGCGGCCCCGCGACGACGACGCCTCGCCACGGGACCTGCCTTGAAGGGGGGGCAGCTCGCCCCCACACTGAAAGCATCACCTGCGACGGTAACCGCCCCGCCCTCCCACTCCAGCCCAAGGACCGCTGCATGTTTCAACGCCTGCGTGAGGACATCAACAGCGTTTTCGACCGCGACCCGGCGGCCCGCAACTTCCTGGAAGTGCTGACCAACTATCCGGGCCTGCATGCCCTGCTCATCCATCGCCTCAGCCACTGGCTGTGGCGCCAGAACCTCAAGTGGCTGGCCCGGTCGCTCTCCACCTTCTCGCGCTGGCTCACCGGGGTGGAGATCCACCCCGGGGCGAAGATCGGCCGGCGCTTCTTCATCGATCACGGCATGGGGGTGGTGATCGGCGAGACCGCCGAGGTGGGCGACGACGTCACCCTCTACCAGGGCGTGACCCTGGGCGGCACCAGCTGGAACAAGGGCAAGCGCCACCCGACCCTGGAGGACGGCGTGATCGTCGGCGCCGGCGCCAAGATCCTCGGCCCCTTCACCGTGGGCGCCGGCGCCAAGATCGGCTCCAACGCGGTGGTCACCAAGGAGGTACCCGCCGGCGCCACCGTGGTGGGCATCCCCGGCAAGATCGTCAAGCGCCCCGAGCCGGATGCCGCCGAGGCGCTCGACGTGGACCCCGAACGCCGTGAGGCGATGCGCGAGAAGTTCGGCTTCGACGCCTACGGGGTCAGCGAGGACATGCCCGACCCGGTGGCGCGCTCGATCCAGGCGATGCTCGACCACATGCACGCCGTGGACGAACGCATCGAGCGCATGTGCCAGACCCTGCGCAAGGTCGACGCCAGCTACCGCGACGGGCGCCTCCCG
>NZ_CP071922.1:990556-1001703 GCF_017584085.1 Halomonas sp. BM-2019 | reverse complement strand
ATGGTTGACCGTGACGCTCGGTCTTTACCATAATGCAGGATTGACCGCGCTCCCCGCTGGAGCGCCCGTTCACCGACCGCCGACCCCGTCGGCGCCGAGGTCGCCATGCGCCTGACCACCAAGGGACGCTACGCCGTCACCGCCATGCTCGACCTGGCCATGAATGCCCAGGCCGGCCCCATCTGCCTGGCCGACATCTCGCGACGCCAGGAGATCTCGCTCTCCTACCTGGAGCAGCTGTTCGCGCGGCTGCGCCGGGCGAAGCTGGTGGAGAGCGTGCGCGGCCCGGGCGGCGGCTATCTGCTGGCCCAGGCGCCCGAGGCAATCTCGGTGGCCCGGGTGATCGACGCGGTGGACGAGTCGGTGGACGCCACTCGCTGCGGCGGTCTCTCCGACTGCCAGCAGGGCGACACCTGCCTGACCCACCACCTGTGGTACGAGCTCTCCGAACAGATCCACGGTTTCCTGGAGGGCATCACCCTCGGCCAGCTGGCCGAGCGCCTGGAGGTCCAGCAGATCGCCGAGCGCCAGCGCGCCCGCCTGGACAGCCGCGACATCCTTGCCTCGGCGCCCTGAAGCGCCGAGCCGCACCCTGACCAGACTCCCGAGGCCATGACCACACCCGTCTACCTGGACTACGCCGCCACCACTCCCGTCGATCCCCGTGTCGCCGAGCTCATGGGACGCCACCTGACCCTGGACGGCATCTTCGCCAACCCCGCCTCGCGCAGCCATATGCTGGGCTGGCAGGCCGAACAGGCCGTGGAGAACGCCCGCCGCCAGGTGGCCGACCTGATCGGCGCCGATCCCCGCGAGATCGTCTGGACCAGCGGGGCCACCGAGGCCGACAACCTGGCGCTGATCGGCTACCTGCGCGCCAACCGCGCCCGGGGTCGCCACCTGGTGACCTCGCGCATCGAGCACAAGGCGGTGGTGGACACCGCCAGGGCGCTGGAGGCCGAAGGCTTCGAGGTGACCTGGCTCACCCCGGGACGCGACGGCCGCGTCACGCCCGAGCAGCTGCGCCAGGCGATGCGCGAGGACACCGTGCTGGTCTCGCTGATGGCGGTGAACAACGAGCTGGGGACCATCCATGACCTGGCGGCCCTCTCCGAGGTCGCCCATGCCGGTGGCGCGGTGTTCCACGTGGACGCCGCCCAGGCCGTCGGCCGCCTGGCCCTGGACGTCGCGCGGCTGGGCATCGACCTGATGTCGCTCTCCGCCCACAAGGCCTACGGCCCCAAGGGCATCGGGGCGCTCTACGTCAGGCGCCATCCGGACATCCGCCTGGAGGCGCTGATCCACGGTGGCGGCCACGAGCGCGGCATGCGCTCCGGCACCCTCGCCACCCACCAGATCGTCGGCATGGGCGAGGCCTTCGCCCTGGCCGGGGCCGAGGGCGAGGCGGACCAGGTGCGCATCACCGCGCTGCGCGACCGCCTGCTGGCGGGCCTGGATGACCTCGGCGGCATCCACCGCAATACCGATATCGCGGTGGCGGTGCCCAATATCCTCAACCTGGCCTTCGAGGGCATCGACGGCGAATCCCTGCTGATGGCGCTGCGCGACGTCGCGCTCTCCACCGGCTCCGCCTGCAACTCGGCGAGCGTCGAGCCCTCCTATGTACTGAAGGGCATCGGCCTGCCGCGGGCGCTGGCGCTCGCCTCGCTGCGCTTCAGCTTCGGGCGCTTCACCACCGAGGCCGACGTCGATACGGCGCTGGCCGCCCTGCGCCACGCCCTGACCGGGCTGCGCCGCCAGGCGATCTAGGCCTGGCCACCGTCCCATTCACCCGCCACAGGAGAGACCCATGGCGCATTTGACCATCACCCCCGCCGCCGCCGACCAGGTCCGCCGGGTGCTCGCCGAGCGCGGCGAGGGCCTCGGCCTGCGCGTCTCGGTCAAGCCCAGCGGCTGCTCCGGCTACAGCTACGTGCTCGACTTCGCCGACCAGGCCGACGCCGACGACACCTGCTTCGAGGAGCACGGGGTCAAGGTCTTCGTCGCCCCCGAGGCGCTGGAGATGCTCGACGGCAGCGAGGTGGACTATGTCAACGAAGGGCTTAACCGCTTCTTTCGTTTCAACAACCCCAACGTCAAGGACCAGTGCGGCTGCGGCGAGAGCTTTACGGTCTAGATTCACAGCAATCCCGCGACCCGAGGCGCACGCCTCCTCGCTACTGCGACGATTGTTCAACGCCGCCCCGGGGCGGTATAATCCGCGCCCAGTCGGCGAACTCGCCGGACCGCCGGCCGCACCATCCGATTCGCCGCGCCGCCCCGCTCCCCCACCTCAGCCGCCCATTCATCCCCCCTTACTGGAGACATGCCCATGGCAACCCAGCGCACCCTGTCCATCATCAAGCCCGACGCCGTCGCCAAGAACGCCATCGGCGAGATCATCGCCCGCTTCGAGAAGGCCGGCCTGAAGGTGGTTGCCGCCAAGATGCTGCACCTCGATGACGACAAGGCCGGCGGCTTCTACGCCGAGCACAAGGAGCGCCCCTTCTTCAAGGACCTGGTCGGCTTCATGACCTCCGGCCCGGTGGTGGTCCAGGTGCTCGAGGGCGAGGACGCCATCGCCAAGAACCGTGAGCTGATGGGGGCCACCAACCCCAAGGAAGCCGCGCCGGGCACCATCCGCGCCGACTTCGCCGAGACCATCGATGCCAACGCCGTGCACGGCTCCGACTCCCCCGAGTCCGCCGAGCGCGAGATCGCCTACTTCTTCGAGAGCAGCGAAATCTGCCCCCGTTGATCGAGGCCCCGGGCGGGGGCCAGCCCCCCGCCTCCCCTGCTGTTCTCTACTCCCCACGACCCGCTGACCGCCATGACCGCTGATACCGCACCCCAGAAGACCAACCTGCTCGGCATGTCCCGCGAGGAGATGGAAGCCTTCTTCCTCTCCATCGGCGAGAAGAAGTTCCGTGCCGCCCAGGTGATGAAGTGGATCCACCACGAGGGCTGTGACGACTTCGCGGCCATGACCAACCTCTCCAAGGCGCTTCGCCAGCGGCTGGCCGACGTCGCCGAGATCCGCGGCCCCGGCGTGGTCTACGAGGGCACCTCCAGCGACGGCACCCGCAAGTGGGTGCTGGAGGTGGAGGACGGCAGCTACGTCGAGACGGTGCTGATCCCCGCCGACAACGGCAAGCGCCGCACCCTGTGCGTCTCCTCCCAGGTGGGCTGCTCGCTGGACTGCAGCTTCTGCTCCACCGGTAAGCAGGGCTTCGAGCGCAACCTCACCGCCGCCGAGATCATCGGCCAGGTGTGGGTCGCCCAGCGCAGCGTGGGCCCGCGCAAGGACACCGCCAACCGCCCGGTCACCAACGTGGTGATGATGGGCATGGGCGAACCGCTGCTCAATTACGACAACGTCGTGCCGGCCATGAAACTGATGCTCGACGACAACGGCTACGGCCTCTCCAAGCGCCGCGTCACCCTCTCCACCTCCGGGGTGGTGCCGATGCTGGACAAGCTCGGCGACGAACTCGACGTGAGCCTGGCCATCTCGCTGCACGCCGCCACCGACGAGCTGCGCAACGAGCTGGTGCCGCTCAACCGCAAGTACAACATCCGCACCCTGCTGGACGCCTGCCACCGCTACCTGGCCAAGTGCGACGACACCCGCATGGTCACCGTGGAGTACACGGTGATCAAGGACGTCAACGACCAGCAGGAGCACGCCCGCCAGCTCGCCGAGCTACTGCGCGAGCTGCCATGCAAGATCAACCTGATCCCCTTCAACCCCTTCCCCCACTCGGGCTATGAGAAGCCGTCACGCAACCAGGTGATGCGCTTCCAGCAGTGGCTCTATGAGCTGGGCTACACGGCGCCGATCCGCACCACCCGCGGCGATGACATCGATGCCGCCTGCGGCCAGCTGGTGGGACGGGTCAAGGATCGCACCAAGCGCCATGCGCGCTACATTCAGTCGATCCAGATCGACGCCGACTGAGCGAATGGGCCGCCTTGACTTCAACCAGGCACGACGCTTTGATGGTCAGGCTCTTGATCGCCCCGGCCCGCGCCTGCCAGCGGCCTGCCGCCGGGGAATTCGTGTCGACCCTCGGGAGAACATCATGACGCGCCGCCCCTGCCTGCCCGGAGCCTCACGGCTGCCCGCAGCGGCCATCCTGCTGGGAACCCTGTGGCTCGCTGGCTGCGCCACCCAGCCTCAGGGCCTGACCACCGGCGACCGGGAGACCAGCCCGGCCGATGCCTATACCCAGTTGGGCATCGCTTACCTGGAGCGCGACAACCTGCAGCGCGCCATGGGCGCCCTGGACCGCGCCCTGGGCGTCGCCCCCAACGACGCCGAGGCGCTGCAGGCCATGGCCATGCTCTACCAGCGCCAGGGCGAGCACGCGCTCGCCGACGAGACCTTCCGGCGCGCCCTCTCGGCCGACCGCCACTTTACTCGGGCCCGCAACAACTATGCGGCCTTCCTGTATGACCGGGGACGCATCCGCGAGGCCTGCGAGCAGCTCGAACTGGCCTCCGGCGACGCCCAGTACCCCGCGCGGGCCCAGCTGTTCGCCAACCTGGGGCAGTGCCAGCGCGAGCTGGGCGAACTCAGCGCCGCGCGCCAGAGCCTGGAGCGCGCCCAGAACATCGACCCGCGCAGCCCGCGCAGCTACTTCACCCTGGCGCAACTGGAGTACCAGGCGGGCAATCACGACCGCGCCCAGCAGCAGATCGACACCTTCATCCGTCTCGCCGGTGCCAACGCCGAGGCGCTGCGGCTGGCCCGCCAGATCGCCCAGGCCCGCGGCGACCAGGCCACCGCCGCCTTCTATACCGAACAGCTGGACAGCCGCTCCGGCACGCCCTGACCCACGATTCTTGACGAAGGATGCTCAGCCATGAGCGACACCCAGACACCTGACCCCGCGCATACCGCCTTCTCGGCCTCGCCGGGCGAGCAGCTCAGGCGCGAGCGCGAGGCCCAGGGCCTATCGCTCGCCGATGTGGCCGGTGCGCTCAACCTGCGTCCGGCGGTGATCCGCGGCCTGGAGCTGGACGACTACGAGGAAGTCCCGATCCCCACCTATCGGCGCGGCTACCTGCGCGCCTATGCCCACCTGCTGGGCATCGACGACCGCCCGGTGCTGGAGGCCTATCGGGCGAGCTTCGGCCTGGAGGACAGCGACCGCAAGGTCACGCCGATCCATGTGACCCGACCGCCCTCGAAGCTCGGCGCCTGGCTGTTCCGGCTGGTCACCCTGCTGGTGATTGCCGGCCTGATCGGCCTGACCCTGATGTGGTGGCAGAGCCGCGGCGGCAACGAGCCGCCCGGCATCGGCGACACCGGGCCCGTCTCGGTGGACAGCCTGGACGGCACCACCACCATCACCGAGCCCGACGCGCCCGTGGTCACCGCCGACCCGGAGAGCCTGCCGCCGCTGCCCGAGGAGGGCGAGGGGCTGGGCCTGGTGGAGGATCCCGCTGCCCTGGCCGATGAGCCCGCCGAGCTCGACGCCGATGGCGCCCTGGCGCTGGCCGACGCCGAACCCGAGGTGGCCGAAGAGGCCGCCGTGGAGGAAGAGCCCGCCGCCGACCCCCGCCGGCTGGTGCTGACCTTCAACGAGCAGTCCTGGACCGAGATCTTCGATGCCAACAACCAGCGCATCTTCGTCGGCCTGCAGGAACCCGGCACCTCGGCCAGCGTCGAAGGGGAGCCGCCGTTCCGTCTGACCGTGGGCAACGCCACCGGCGTCGAGCTGATCTGGGCCGGCGAGAGCGTGGACCTGCGCGCCCGCGCCGGCGCCAACAACGTCGCCCGTTTTACCCTGGGAGATTGATCCGTCACCATGCACGCCCCATCCCCTATCGTTCGCCGCCAGTCACGCCAGATCCACGTCGGCCAGGTAGCCGTCGGGGGCGACGCCCCCATCTCGGTGCAGAGCATGACCAACACCGACACCCTGGACGTGGCCGCCACCGTGGCGCAGATCCGCCGCCTCGAGGAGGCCGGCGCCGACATCGTGCGCGTCTCGGTGCCCGACATGGAGGCCGCCGAGGCCTTCGGCAAGATCAAGCGTGAGGTGGCCGTCCCGCTGGTCGCCGACATCCACTTCGACTACCGGATCGCCCTGCGCGTCGCCGAGCTCGGCGTCGACTGCCTGCGCATCAACCCCGGCAATATCGGCAAGGAAGATCGCGTGCGCGCCGTGGTCTCCGCCGCCCGGGACAACGGCATCCCGATCCGCATCGGCGTCAACGCCGGATCGCTCGAGAAGGACCTGCAGAAGAAGTACGGCGAGCCGACCCCGGACGCCCTGGTCGAGTCCGCCATGCGCCATATCGACCACCTCGACCGCCTCGACTTCCCCGACTTCAAGGTCAGCGTCAAGGCCTCCGATGTCTTCATGGCGGTGGCCGCCTATCGCAAGCTCGCCACCCTGATCGAGCAGCCGCTGCACCTGGGCATCACCGAGGCGGGCGGGCTGCGCTCGGGGACCGTCAAGTCCTCCATTGGCCTCGGGCTCTTGCTGATGGACGGCATCGGCGACACCATCCGGGTGTCGCTGGCCGCCGACCCCGTCGAGGAGGTCAAGGTCGGCTTCGACATGCTCAAGAGCCTGCGCCTGCGCAGCAAGGGCATCAACTTCATCGCCTGTCCCAGCTGCTCGCGCCAGAACTTCGACGTCATCGGCACCATGAACCTTCTGGAGGCGCGCCTGGAGGACATCAGGACCCCGCTGGACGTCTCGGTGATCGGCTGCGTGGTCAACGGCCCCGGCGAGGCCAAGGAGAGCGATATCGGGCTCACCGGCGGCTCGCCGGCCAACCTCGTCTACATCGACGGCAAGCCCGCCAGCAAGCTGCGCAACGACCATCTGGTCGACGACCTCGAGCGGCTGATCCGCGACAAGGTGCGCGAGAAGGAGCAGGCCGAAAAGGACATGATCGCCCGCGGCTGACCCGCAGTCTTTTTTCGCCGCGGCGACCCATCAAGGAGCAAGCGTTGAGCAAGTCCCAGGCAAGTCAAAAAGAGCCCACCAAGAAGAAGATCCAGGCCATTCGCGGCATGAACGACCTGCTGCCCGGCCAGTCGCCCCTGTGGCAATACTTCGAGGGCCAGGTGCGCGCCCTGATGGCGCGCTACGGCTACGACGAGATCCGCACCCCCGTCGTCGAGCAGACCGCGCTGTTCGCCCGCTCCATCGGCGAGGTGACCGACATCGTCGAGAAGGAGATGTACACCTTCGAGGACCGCAACGGCGACAGCCTGACCCTGCGCCCCGAGGGCACGGCGAGCTGCGTGCGCGCCGCCATGGAGCACGGCCTGCTGCACAACCAGACCCAGCGGCTCTGGTATCAGGGCCCGATGTTCCGCCACGAGCGTCCCCAGAAGGGCCGCTACCGCCAGTTTCATCAGGTGGGTGTGGAGGCCTTCGGCCTGGAGGGGCCGGACATCGACGCCGAGGTGATCCTGCTCTCGGCGCGGCTGTGGCGGGACCTGGGGCTGATGGAGCACGTCACCCTGGAGCTCAATTCGCTGGGCTCCTCGGAGGCCCGCGCCGCCTATCGCGACACCCTGGTGGCCTACTTCGAGCAGCACCACGACCAGCTCGACGAAGACTCCCGCCGCCGCCTGGGCAGCAACCCGCTGCGCATCCTGGACTCCAAGAACCCGGAGATGGCCGAGATGCTGGCCGGCGCGCCCAGGCTGATCGACCACCTGGACGCGGCGTCTCGGGAGCACTTCGAAGCGCTCTGCGCCCTGCTCGACGCCGCCGGCATCGCCTACGTGATCAACCCGCGGCTGGTGCGCGGCCTGGACTACTACGGCCGCACCGTCTTCGAGTGGACCACCACGGCACTCGGCAGCCAGGGCACCGTCTGCGCCGGTGGCCGCTACGACGGCCTGGTGGAGCAGCTGGGCGGCAAGCCGACCCCGGCGGTGGGCTTCGCCCTGGGCATCGAGCGCCTGGTGCTGCTGCTCGAGACCCTCGAGCTCGTGCCCGAGGCGGCCCGTGGCGAACTCGACCTCTACCTGCTGCCCATGGACGATGCCGCCACCGGCTCAACCCTGCTGCTCGGTGAGCGGCTGCGCGGCGAGCTGCCCGGCCTGCGCGCCCAGCTCCACTGCGGTGGCGGCAGCTTCAAGAGCCGCATCAAGAAGGCCGACCGCAGCGGCGCCCGCCTGGCCCTGCTGCTGGGCGAGAACGAGCTGGCCGACGGCACGGCAACGCTGAAGTTCCTGCGCGAGGAGCGCGAGCAGCTGACCCTGCCCCGGGATGCCCTCGCCACCACCCTCACCGAGCTGCTCGCGGCGCCGAGCGCCTGATCAGCCGAGCGCCGGCCGCTGGGCCGCGCTCATCGGACCCTTTCCACTGGAACACGCTCGATCAGAGCGTGCTCTCTTGAAAGACAAGGAGACCGCCCATGGCGGAGCTGAGAACCGAAGAAGAGCAGCTCGAGGCGCTCAAGCGCTGGTGGAAGCAGAACGGCCTGTCGCTCATCGCCGGCGTGGCCCTCGCCGCCGCCGGGATCATCGGCTGGAACGCCTGGCAGAACTACCAGGAGAACCAGGCCACCGCCGCCTCCCTGCGCTACCAGCAGCTGATCAACCTGAGTGCCGGCAACGAGCTCGACGAAGCGGGCCTCATCCAGGCCCGCGAGCTGGTGGGGGAGATCACCGACAACCACGGCCGGACCCTCTACGCCGACCTGGCGCGACTGATCGATGCGCGCCTGGCGGTGGCCCAGGACGACCTCCCCGGCGCCCGCGCCGCCCTGGAGGCGCTGATCGACGCCAGCGGCCGCGACTACGTGAAGGGCCTGGCCCGCCTGCGCCTGGCGCGGCTGCAGGTCGCCGAAGGCGACGCCGAGGCAGCGCTGGCTACCCTCGACACCGGCGTGCCTGAGGCGCTGGCCGCCCAGCGTGCCGAGGTACGCGGCGACGCCTACCACGCCCTGGGCCGCGAGAGTGACGCCGGCGAGGCCTGGCGCGAGGCGCTGGCGCTGGCCGAGGCCCGCGACCAGCCGCTCTACGGCGTGCAGCTCAAGCTCGACAACCTGGGCCTGGAAGACGCAGGCCTTCAACACCAGGGGCTCGATTCATGAAACCGACCTTCCTGATCGCCGCCCTGGCCGCGGCCGCCCTGCTGGCAGGCTGCGCCGGAAACCGGGTGGAGCCGCAATACCCGCCCAAGGAGCTGTCGAGCTTCGAGGAGCGCACCGAACTCACCGGCGCCTGGAGCCAGCGCGTAGGCCGCGGCCTGGGCCGCGCCAGCTACCCGATCGCCCCCTTCCGCGACGGTGACACCCTCTTCGCCGCCGACGAGCGCGGCCGGCTGGCCGCCTTCGCCGCCGACGACGGCGAGCGCCGCTGGCAGGTGGACCTCGAGGTGCCCGTCTCCAGCGCCCTGACCGCCGTGGCCGGCGACGTCTACCTGGGCACCCGCAACGGCGAGGTGCTGGCCCTGAGCCAGCGCGACGGCAGCGTGCGCTGGCGTGCCCGGGTGCCCAGCGAGGTGCTGGCCGCCCCCCAGCCCAACCAGCAGCTGCTGGTGGTACAGAGCGTCGACGGCTCGGTGACCGCCCTGGATCGTTCCAGCGGCGAGGAGCGCTGGCGCTACTCCGCCAGCCGCCCGTCGCTGACCCTGCGCGGCACCGGCACCCCCACGGTGATCGACCCCGTCACCTTCGCCGGCTTCGCCAACGGCCGCCTGGTCACCCTGGACAACCGCAACGGCCAGCCGCTGTGGGAGCGCCGCATCGCCGTGGCCCAGGGCCGCAGCGACATCGACCGCCTAGTGGACCTGGCCGGCCAGCCGGTGCTCACCCCGGACGGCCGGCTGTTCGTCACCAGCTTCAACGGCCGCCTGGTGGCCCTCGAGGCGACCCGCGGCGAGGAGCTGTGGTCGAAGCCCTTCTCCAGCTACCACACCCCGATCCTGGTGGGCGACTTCCTGTTCGCCGTCGACGAGGCGGGGCATATCCACGCCCTGGACGCCAACAGCGGCGAGGAGATCTGGCGCAACACCGCCCTCGAGGGGCGCAGCATCACCGCCCCGGCCTTCGCCGACGGCAACCTGGTATTCGGCGACTTCGAGGGCTACCTGCACCTGATCGAGGCGCGCAGCGGCGAGATGGTCGGCCGCGAACGCGTCGACCGCTCCGGGATCAGCGTGCGCCCCATCACCGACGGCCGCCGCATCCACGTGCTCGCCAACGACGGCAGCCTCGAGGCCCTGGACATTCGCCCATGACACCCGTGATCGCCCTGGTCGGCCGCCCCAACGTGGGCAAGTCGACCCTGTTCAACCGCCTGACCCGCTCCCGCGACGCCCTGGTGGCCGACTTCCCGGGCCTGACCCGTGACCGTAAGTACGGCAACGGTCTGCTCGGCGGCAAGGCCTACACGGTGATCGACACCGGCGGCATCAGCGGCGACGAGGAGGGCATCGACGCGGCCATGGCCGAGCAGTCGCTGGCCGCCATCGACGAGGCCGACATCGTGCTCTTCCTGGTGGACGCCCGGGCCGGCCTCAACGTGGCCGACCAGGCCATCGCCAATCACCTGCGGGTCAACCAGAAGAAGACCTGGCTCGTCGTCAACAAGACCGACGGCCTGGAGGAGGCCACCGCCACCGCCGAGTTCTGGGAGCTCGGCCTGGGCGAGCCGCGGCCCATCGCCGCCGCCCACGGCCGCAACGTCACCGCGCTGATCGACGAGGTGCTTGCCCCCTTCCCCGAGCGGGACGAGAGCATCCCCGCGGACACCGGCACCAAGGGCATCCGCATCGGCGTGATCGGCCGCCCAAACGTGGGCAAGTCGACCCTGGTCAACCGCCTGCTCGGTGAGGAGCGGGTGGTGGTGTTCGACGAGGCCGGCACCACCCGCGACGCCATCGAGATCCCCTTCGAGCGGCGCGGCAAGCCCTATGTGCTGGTGGATACCGCCGGGGTGCGGCGGCGCAAGAACGTCCACGAGATCGCCGAGAAGTTCTCGATCATCAAGACCCTGGAGGCGATCAAGGAGTGCCATGTCGCCATCATGGTGCTCGATGCGCGCACCGGCCTGGTGGAGCAGGACCTGCACCTGCTCGACTACGTGCTGACCACCGGCCGCGCCCTGGTGCTGGCGGTCAACAAGTGGGACGGCCTGGAGCACGAGGCCAAGGAGACGATGC
>NZ_CP071922.1:984999-990456 GCF_017584085.1 Halomonas sp. BM-2019 | reverse complement strand
ACAGCCGCCGCCGCTGAGCCCGCCGCACCTACCCGTCAGCGCCCGGCTCGCCCCTGGAACGACACGAGGGGCGAGCCGGGCGCTGTCGCGTTTCGGCCACTTCCCGCCCCGGGGCGAATCCCGCAGAATCCACTTGACAGGGAGAGCCGGCGGCCCTCAAATACGCCAATGTTGCGCCGCAGCATAGCGGCAACCGAGCGTCCCCCAGCGCTCCCCGACACATTCCGACAGGAGGCACCCTCGTCAATGTCCCGTCTCGTTTCCGCCCCTTTCAGGCGCTGGCGGCTGCTCGCGCCGCTCTGCCTCTCCGCCCTGCTCGCCGGCTGCCTGGCCCTGCCCCAGACCGGGCTCTTCGCCTTCCG
This sequence comes from Halomonas sp. BM-2019, assembly GCF_017584085.1. NCBI lineage: Bacteria > Pseudomonadati > Pseudomonadota > Gammaproteobacteria > Oceanospirillales > Halomonadaceae > Halomonas > Halomonas sp. BM-2019. Next base: position 990,094 of record NZ_CP071922.1, on the reverse strand, counting down.
CCTGGCGGTGACCTCGCTCGGCGTGGAGGAGGTGCGCATCGGCCCCTACGCCGTGGACGCACGCCTGGACACCAACGACATCATGTCGCTCGCGCTCTCGAGCCTGGGCGCCGGCAGCCTGCCGGTGCAGGCGACCCTGGCCATGGGCCTGGGGCTGCCCACCGGGATGCCGCCGGTGGAGATGTCCGGCTTCCGCTGGACGCTGGACATGCCCGGGGTAGATCCGGTCAGCGGCAACTACGAGCAGGACGTCACCCTGACCTCCGGTGACGACGCCAACCTGCGCCTGCCGGTGGCCTTCGACCTGCTGGCGGGCGGCCGCGAGGGGCTGGGGCCCATGGTGGAGCTGGCCAGCCAGCTGGCCCGCCAGGGCGAGCTGCCCGCCGGCAGCGAGCTGGCCATCACCCCCGGCGACCTGCGCGGCCTGGGCATGACCCTGCCTGCCGGCCTGCTCACCCCCACCATTCGCCTGGGCATCGGCGAGGACGGCAGGCTGATTCCGCGGGGGTAATGCCTACTTCCCGTGCAGGCGCCGGCGGCCCACCCAGTGGGTGGCGAACTGCCAGGCGCCGCGGCCGCTGCGCCCGCCGCGCAGGGTGGCGAAGCGGATCGCCTCGGCGCGGGCCTCGGCGCTCCAGTCCTCGCGGCTACCCAGCTGGGTGACCCAGTGGCAGCACGCCTCCAGGTAGACCTCCTGGTTGAAGGGGTGGAAGCCCAGCCACAGGCCGAAGCGGTCGGAGAGCGAGATCTTCTCCTCCACGGCGTCGCCGTGGTGGAGCTCGTCGCCCACCAGCCGCGAGCCTTCGTTGTCGCTCATCGACTCCGGCAGCAGATGGCGGCGGTTCGAGGTGGCGTAGAGCAGCACGTTGGGCGGCGGTCCGGTCAGGGCGCCGTCCAGCACGCTCTTCAGCGCCTTGTAGGCATCATCGTGCCCCTCGAAGGAGAGGTCGTCGCAGTAGACCACGAAGCGATGGTCGTGGTGGCGCAGCTGTTCCACCAGCATGGGCAGGGCGGCGAGGTCGTGGCGGTCCACCTGGACCAGGCGCAGGCCCTCGGCGGCCAGGGAGTTGAGCAGCGCCCGGATCAGCGATGACTTGCCGCTGCCCCGGGAGCCCCACAGCAGGGCATGGTTGGCCGGCAGCCCCTGCAGGAAGGCGCGGGTGTTGTCGACCAGCGCCAGCTTCTGGCGCTCGATGCCCAGCAGGTCGTCCAGGCTCAGGGCGTCGCGGGGCGGCACCGGCAGCAGCCGGCCGCCCAGGCTGTGGCGCTGCCACAGGGCGGCCACGTCCCGCGACCAGTCCACCGTCTGGGGCGGCGGCGGCAGCCAGTGCTCCACCTGGTCCAGCAGGTTTAGCAGGCGGCGCGTGAGCTCGGGGTCCATGGCGTTCTCCTTCTCCGTATCGGGCGGTTGACCTGACGGGGGTTCCGGGTATCTTGTGGCGAACCTGACGCCCCGTCCAGAGTCTGACCAGGCTGGACGACCGAGCCCGGTCACAGGAGACCTACCATGCGCTGGATCCACTGCCTCGCCATTGGCGCGCTGAGCCTTACCCTCACCGCCTGCGCCACCTCGCCCACCGGGCGACAGCAGCTTACCCTGGTATCCGATGCCCAGCTCAACGAGATGGGCGCCCAGGCCTTCGAGCAGTATCAGCAGGACCTGCCCCAGGCCGGCGCGGCCGCCCAGCGCTACGCCCAGTGCGTGGCCGAGGCCCTGATCGACGCCCTGCCCGCCGAGCAGCAGCGCGCCCAGGACTGGCAGATCCGCGTCTTCGAGTCGGAGCAGGCCAACGCCTTCGCCCTGCCCGGCGGCTACATGGGGGTCAACACGGGGCTCCTGCGCATCGCCGAGAACCAGGACCAGCTGGCCACGGTGGTCGGCCACGAGATAGGGCACGTGCTGGCCCGCCACGCCAACGAGCGGGTCTCCGCCCAGACCGCCACCCAGCTCGGCCTCTCGGTGCTCTCCACGGCCTCGGGCATGCAGGGCCCGGCGGGCGAGCAGATGATGGGGGTGCTGGGGCTCGGCGCCCAGTACGGGGTGCTGCTGCCCTTCTCCCGCCGCCACGAGAGCGAGGCCGACGTGATCGGCCTGCGGCTGATGGCCGAGGCGGGCTTCGATCCCCGCGCCAGCGTCGCCCTGTGGGAGAACATGGAAGCCGCCGGCGGCGGCGCCCGGCCCCCGGCCTGGATGTCCACCCACCCCAGCCAGGGCCAGCGCATGGCCGGCCTGCAGGCCAACATGGATGACGCCCTCGCCCGCTACGAGCAGGCCCGCCAGGCGGGGAGAACGCCCAACTGCCCGCGCCCCTGAGGAAACGCCCACCCCACTTCTGGAAAGCGAATGCTGAGACTCGGACTGCTGTTGTTGATCGCCCCCGTCATCCTGCTGATGGGGGTCTACTTCTGGGAGCTGTCGGACGTGCGCGAGTGCACCTACGCCGGCGGCTACTGGGACTACCTGGAGGGGGTGTGCCGCGACACGCCCCAGCCCTTCGTCTCCTGGCTTCAGCGCTATCCGTGGCTGGTCAATGGCGGCATGCTGCTGTCGGTGATCGGCACGGGGATGTGCATGGTGGGGCTCTATGTCAAACGCCGCTGAAGGCTCTATACCAAGCGACGCTGAAGGCCCAACGTAGTACACCGCCGCGGGGGCCTCAGGGCAGACGTCCGCCCAGCCCCAGCCCCACGGCCAGCAGGATCACCACCGCCCCCAGGACGATTCCCAGCAGGGCGAACGCCCGCCGCTCGTCCGAGCGGCGCAGCGCGGCGACCCCCATGCCGATGGCGATGGCCTGGAGGCCGACCAGAAACAGCAGTTCCACCCCGATCAGGCCGGGGCCCGCGGCCGGCGCGGCGCCCTCATCGGGGGCACTGGAGGCAATGATCGAAGCCACCAGCGTCAGCCCGCCCAGGAAGACGCCACCGAACAGCGCCATCAGCAGCGAGACGATACCGAGACTGGTGAAACGGCGGGTATCGGGCATGGGGCGCTTCTCCAACGGCTGAAGGCCGGCGCGCGGGCTCAGGCCTCGAGCCCACGGCGCAGCTCGGCCAGCACCGGGGCGGTGTCGGGGCGCTTGCCGCGCCACTGGTAGAAGGACTCCGCCGCCTGCTCCACCAGCATGCCGAGGCCGTCGGCGGTGCGCGCCCCGCGCTCGCCGGCCCAGCGCAGGAAGACCGTGGGTTCGGCGCCGTACATCATGTCGTAGGCGGTGGCCCCCGGCGCGAAGAGGTCGTCGGGCAGCGGCGGCAGGTCCCCGGCGAGGCTCGCACTGGTGCCGTTGATCACCAGATCGAAGGGGCCGGCCACGGCGTCGAAGCCGCCGCCCTCGATGTCGCCCAACTCGCGGAAGTCGGCGGCCAGGGCCTCGGCCTTGGCCGCCGTGCGGTTCGCCACGACCAGGTTCGCCGGCCCCTCGGCCAGCAGCGGTTCCAGCACCCCGCGCACCGCCCCACCGGCGCCCAGCACCAGCACCCGGGCGCCGGCCAGGGTCACGCCGCTGCGCACGAGGTCGCGCACCAGTCCCACCCCGTCGGTGGTATCGCCATAGGTGGCACCGTTGCCGCCGAGGATCAGGGTGTTCACCGCCCCGGCGCGCTGGGCGCGCTCGCTCAGGGTGTCGCAGAGGCGGAAGGCCTCCTCCTTGAAGGGCACGGTGACATTGGCCCCGCGCCCGCCCTCGGCCACGAAGCGCCGCCAGGCCCCGGCGAAGTCGTCCAGGGGCGCCTCGATGGCGGTGTACTCGATCGTCTCCCCGGTCTGGGCGGCGAAGGCGGCGTGGATGGCCGGCGACTTCGAGTGAGCCACCGGGTGGCCGAAGACGCAGTAGCGGTTGGTCATGGTCACTCCTTGGTCAGTCATCGCGGCCGGCCTCGCCCAGCCAGTCGCGGGGGCGCAGGTAGCTCTCGTAGAGCACCGCCTCGGGGCTGCCGGATTCCGGCGCCCAGGCGTATTCCCAGCGCGCCAGGGGCGGCATCGACATCAGGATCGACTCGGTGCGCCCGCCGCTCTGCAGCCCGAACAGGGTGCCGCGGTCCCACACCAGGTTGAACTCCACGTAGCGTCCGCGGCGGTAGAGCTGGAAGTCGCGCTCGCGCTCGCTCCAGGGGGTCTCGCGGCGGCGACGCACGATGGGCAGGTAGGCGTCGAGGAAGGCGTCGCCCACGGCGCGCTGGAAGGCGAAGCACCGCTCGAAGTCCCAGGCGTTGAGGTCGTCGAAGAAGAGCCCGCCCACGCCGCGTGTCTCGTCGCGGTGCTTCAGATAGAAGTAGTCGTCGCACCACGCCTTGTAGCGCGGATAGACATCGTCGCCGAAGGGGGCGCAGGCGTCCCGGGCGACACGGTGCCAGTGCACCACGTCCTCCCGCACCGGGTAGAAGGGGGTCAGGTCGAAGCCGCCGCCGAACCACCAGACGGGCGCCTCCCCGGCCTTCTCGGCGATCAGGAAGCGCACGTTGCCGTGGCTGGTGGGCACATGGGGGTTCTCGGGGTGCAGCACCCAGGAGACGCCCACCGCATGGAAGCTGCGCCCGGCCAGCTCCGGGCGCGCCGCGGTGGCCGAGGGGGGCAGGCGCTCACCGAAGACGTGGGAGAAGTTGACCCCGCCCTTCTCGAACACCCGGCCCTGCTCGATCACCCGGGAGCGCCCGCCGCCCCCCTCGGGGCGCTGCCAGGCGTCCTCGCGGAAGCCCGCCCCGCCATCCTCGGCGGCCAGGGCCGCGCAGAGGCGGTCCTGCAGATCGAGCAGGTAGGTCTTGACGTCGTCGAGTCGGGCGTGGGCCAAGGGGGCTCTCCTCGGGTTGGCAGGGGGATCAGGCGCGCATCAGCTGGCCGGTGACCAGGTCGCGGATGGTGCTGGGACGATCCAGGCCGCCGAGCTCCCCCTCGACGAGGGCGTCGAGCTCGTCGGCGAAGATGGCCCGGACCTGCTCGGCGCTTATCGCCGGCGGCTCGCTGGCGATATTGGCCGAGGTGGAGACGATGGGCCCGCCGAAGGCCTCGCACAGGGCCGCCACCAGGGGGTGGGCGCTGACCCGCAGGGCGACGCGCTCGTGGCAGCCCCGCACCAGGCCGTGGCTGCGTCCGTTGTCG
>NZ_CP071922.1:981974-984899 GCF_017584085.1 Halomonas sp. BM-2019 | reverse complement strand
TGGGCGGCGGCATCGATGCCCAGCGCCATGCCGCTGACCACGCACCAGCCCCGCCCGGCGAGCTCCCGGGCGAAGGCCGCGGCGTTGGCGAGCCCCTCGCGGGTGGCACGCCGCGCCCCCACCATGGCCAGGCGCGGCGGAGAAAGTGCCGCGAGGTCGCCCCAGGCCCACAGCAGCGGCGGCGGGTCGGGGATCTGGGCGAGCAGGGTCGGCCAGGCCGCATGGTCGGGATGGAGCAGATGGCGGTCAGGCGCCTCGCCGAGCCACGCCTCGGCCCGGGCCACCTCGTCACTCAGCGGGCTGCGCGCGGGGTGGTCCAGCCACAGGCGCAGTGCCGTGGCGGCTTCCCGGGGCAGTCGCGCCAGCCAGCCATCGGGCCAGCCGGAGGCCTCGGCGGCCAGCTCGGCCAGTCGCGCAGGTCCGAGGCCAGGCAGCCGCGAGAGGGCCAGCCACGCCCGGGCATCGGGCCGCGCAGCGGGCATGATGGCGCCTCAGCGCTGGGCGGAGCCGAGGCCGCGCGGCGACGGGGAGTGGACGCGATCCCCCACCGAGAGCGAGCGGCTGGCCTTCATCACCAGGCCATAGCTCATCTTCTCGTAGGGTTTGAAGACCATCACCATGCCGGCATCCTCGCCCGGCAGGCTCAGGGACTCGCCGGTGCGCGGGTCGTGGACGCGCTCGCCCCGCTGTTCGACCAGCAGCACGTGGCCGGGCTCCAGGCCGTCGCGGCGGCCGCGGTCCAGGGCCACCACCTGCAGGCGGCCGATGAACTGCACGCCGCCGGGCACCGAGAGGATGGTGCCCTCCACCTCGCGCTCCGGGGCGCGGGGGTAGTATTCGGTGACTAGGTCGTGAGCCTCCAGGGGCAGCACGATATCGTTGTTGCGCACCTCCTGGCGGGAGGTGGTCACCTCCAGCACCACGATCTCCTCCTCCTGGCGCTCGCGACGCGCCTGCCCCACGCTCTCCAGCTCCAGGCCCAGCAGTTCGCCGCTGGCCGGATCATGGAAGCGCTCGCCGACCCGGTAGAAGCCCACCCGGCCGCTGCCCTCCACCTCGCCCCGGGCATAGAGGCGGTCGCCCACGCCGCTCATCAGGCGACGGTCATCGCCGCCCACCACATAGGCCAGCTCCTCGAGGTCCTCGGGGTCGTCGACGATGCGGTGATCGCGCAGGAAGTGGCGGATCGCCTCCAGCGGGATCGGCTCGATCGCCTCCCGATGGGGGATGGTGCGCATCTGGGGCGAGAGCCGCACCTGCCCCTGGCCGCGCTCCAGCCCCAGGCAGGGGCGCCCGTTGCAGTCGTAGAGGTAGACGACGTCCCCCGGATAGATCAGGTGGGGGTTGCGGATCTGGGGGTTGACCTGCCACACCTCGGGCCACCGCCAGGGGTGGCGCAGGAAGCGCCCGGAGATGTCCCACAGGGTGTCGCCGCGTACCACCGTATAGCGCTCCGGCGCATCGCCGCGCAGGCCGTCGTCCCAAGAGAGCCCCTGGGCCAGGGCCGTGCCCGAGAGCGGCCCCAGCGCTACCATCATGCCCAGCGCCGCCATGCCGCCCAGCCAGCGCCGCCATGCCTTGCCCACTCTCGTCTGCTTCATCCCTGCCGTCCCCTGCGTTGCGTGGCGCCACGCCCGTCCCCCTGGAACAATGCCGGCGTGGTATAGTCTTAGGTTATCGATGCGATACGTGCACGACGGTTTCGCCGTCGCCCACGTCCTCCTAGAATAGTGTCATTCTGTAAATGACAGCATAACGGTGATACCAACGCCATGGCCAAATTACCGATCCTCGAATTCCCCGACGAGCGTCTGCGCACCAAGGCAGCGCCGATCGAGACGGTCGATGACGGGGTCCGCCAGCTGGTCGATGACATGCTGGAGACCATGTACGCCGCCCGCGGCATCGGGCTGGCCGCCACCCAGGTGGACGTGCACCGCCGGGTGATCGTCATGGACGTCAGCGACGACCAGTCCCGCCCGCTGGTGCTGATCAACCCCGAGTTCACGCCGATCGGCGAGGAGCGCGACCTGATGTCCGAGGGCTGCCTGTCGATCCCCGAGTATTACGCCGAGGTCCCCCGGGCGCTCCGGGTTCACCTCAAGGCGCTGGATCGCGATGGCCGGCCCTACGAGCTGGAGGCCGACGGCCTGCTGGCCCACTGCATCCAGCACGAATACGACCACCTCGAGGGCGTGCTCTTCGTCGACTACCTCTCGCCGCTCAAGCGTGACCGCGTCATGAAGAAGATGCAGAAGCGTCACAAGCTGATGCAGACCGCCTGACCCCTCTGCGTTTCTTCCGGAAGGCCGGCGCCACGCGCCGGCCTTCGTCGTTTTCGGCCGGCTCCGTTATCATTAGGAGCATCCACTCCCCGGCCAGGCCCCAACCATGTCCCGACCCCTCGACTCAGAGCCCCTCGGCGTCATCTTCGCCGGCACGCCCGACTTCGCCGCCGAGAGCCTGCAGGCGCTGCTGGACAGCCGCCATCGCGTCCTCGCCGTCTACACCCAGCCGGACCGCCCGGCGGGCCGGGGCCGCAGGCTGACCCCGAGCCCGGTGAAGCGCCTGGCCCTCACGCATGGGCTGCCGGTCCACCAGCCCGAGACGCTCAGGGCCCCCGAGGCCCAGGCCGAGCTGGCCGCCCTCGGCGCCGATATCATGGTGGTGGTGGCCTACGGGCTGATCCTGCCCCAGGCGGTGCTGGAGATCCCCCGGCTGGGCTGCCTCAATGTCCACGCCTCGCTGCTGCCGCGCTGGCGCGGCGCCGCCCCCATCCAGCGCGCCATCGAGGCAGGCGACGCCGAGAGCGGCGTGACCATCATGCAGATGGACGCGGGGCTCGATACCGGCGACATGCTGCTGGTGAAGCGCACCCCGATCACCGCCACCACCACCGGCGGCGCGCTTCACGACACCCTGGCC
>NZ_CP071922.1:979256-981874 GCF_017584085.1 Halomonas sp. BM-2019 | reverse complement strand
GGCCCGTGCCCTGGTGCCGGTGATCACCGGCAAGGGCTCGCTCAACGGGCTCGACGACCACCAGGTCGTGGCCCGCGACCGCTCCCTGTTCAAGGCACTCTGCTACGGCGCCTGCCGCACCCTGCCGCGCCTCGAGGCCCTCGCCGCCAGGCTGCTGGTCAAGCCCTTCAAGGCGCGGGACGCCGACGTCCAGGCCCTGCTGCTGCTGGGCATCCACCAGCTGCTCTACCTGCGCATCCCGGCCCATGCAGCGGTGGGCGAGACCGCCGGCGCCGCCCGCCTGCTCGGCAAGGAGTGGGCCACCCGGGTGCTCAACGGCTGCCTGCGGCGCCTGCAGCGGGAATCCGCCGAGCTCCAGGCCGAGGTAGACCGCGACCCGGCCGTCGCCCTGCTGCACCCCAGGTGGCTACTCAAGGCGCTACGCCAGGCCTGGCCCGATGACTGGCGCGCCCTCTGTGATGCCAACAATTCACCGGGCCCCATGACCCTTAGGGTCAACCGCCGCCACGGCGACCGCGAGGCCTACCTGGAGCGCCTGGTCGCCGCCGGGCATGAGGCTCGCCTCTGCCTGCACGCCCCGGATGGCCTCACCCTGGAGACGCCCCGCGACGTCCACCTGCTGCCCGGCTTCGACGAGGGCCACGTCAGCGTCCAGGATGAGGCCGCCCAGCTCACCAGCGTGCTGCTCGGCCCGGTGCTGGCGCCCCGCCCCGGCGCGCGGGTGCTCGACGCCTGCTGCGCGCCGGGCGGCAAGACCGCCCATCTGCTGGAGGTGTTCGACATCGACATGCAGGCGGTGGACAGCGACGCCGAGCGCCTGGCCCGGGTGGAGGACGCCCTGGCCCGGCTGCACCTGGAGGCGCGACTGGCCCACGGTGACGCCACCGCCCGGGACTGGTGGGACGGCGTGCCCTTCGACGCCATCCTGCTCGATGCCCCCTGCTCCGGCACCGGCGTGATCCGCCGTCATCCCGATATCAAGCGCCTGCGCCGCCCTGCCGATATCCGCTCGCTGGCCAGGCTGCAGGCGCACCTGCTCGACAACCTCTGGCCGCTGCTGCGCGAGGGCGGCAGCCTGCTCTACGCCACCTGCTCGGTGCTGCCCGAGGAGAACGCCGAGCAGATCGCCGCCTTCATGGCCCGCACCCCGAACGCCGAGGCCACCACGCCCCAGGATGTGGCCTGGGGGCGCCCCGCCGGCGCCGGCCGTCAGCTGCTGACGGAAGTCGACAGCCACGACGGCTTCTTCTATGCCAGACTGAGAAAGCGGGCCGGCTGAGTCCGCGGCCCAACCGACGACCGACAGGAGACCGCATGAGCAACCATACCTACAAGCATATCGAGCTGACCGGGTCCTCCGAGGAGGGCATCCAGCAGGCCATCGAGAGCGCCATCGCCAAGGCCTCCGAGACCCTGCACGGCATGCGCTGGTTCGAGGTCACCGATACCCGTGGCCACCTGGAGCACGGCCGGGTGGTCCATTGGCAGGTCACCATCAGGGTGGGCTTCACCCTCGACTGACCGCGCGCTGTTCATCTCCCCACGGCTGGTTTAGGCTTGCCGGCACCCTGTGGCGGCGCACCTGGTGCGCCGCTCTCGCTGGACGCGGACATCGACTCCCATGAAGATCATCATTCTCGGCGCCGGCCAGGTCGGTGGCACCCTGGCCGAACACCTGGCTCGCGAGGAGAACGACATCACCGTGGTGGACACCGACGGTGAGCGCCTGCGCGAACTGCACACCAAGCTCGACATCCGCACCGTGGTGGGCCCCGGCTCCTATCCCATGGTGCTGCGCCAGGCGGGCTGCGAGGACGCCGACATGCTGATCGCGGTGACCAGCCAGGATGAGGTCAACATGATCGCCTGCCAGGTCGCCCACACCCTGTTTCGCACCCCCACCAAGATCGCCCGGGTCCGCGCTACCGCCTACCTGACCCGCAAGGGGCTGTTCGCCCACGAGGCGGTGCCCATCGACGTGCTGATCAGCCCCGAGCAGGTGGTCACCGACCATATCCGCCGCCTGATCGAGCACCCCGGCGCCCTGCAGGTGCTGGAGTTCGCCGGCGGCCTGGTGCAGCTCGTCGCGGTCAAGGCGATCTACGGCGGCCCCCTGGTGGGCCAGGACCTGGCCTTCCTGCGCCGCCATATGCCCAGCGTGGATACCCGTGTCGCCGCCATCTACCGCCGTAACCGGCCGATCATCCCCCGCGGTGACACCGTGATCGAGGCCGACGACGAGGTCTTCTTCATCGCCGCCCGCCGCGACATCCGCGCGGTGATGAGCGAGCTGCGCCGCCTCGATCGCGACTTCCGCCGGGTGGTGATCGCCGGCGGCGGCAACATCGGCGAGCGCCTCGCCGAGCACCTGGAGCACAGCCATCAGGTGAAGATCATCGAGCACGGCCTGGAGCGCTGCACGGTGCTCTCCGAACGCCTCGACCGCACCGTGGTGCTGCACGGCAGCGCCACCAGCAAGCGGCTGCTGGAGGAGGAGAACATCGAGGAGTGCGATATCTTCTGCGCCCTGACCAACGACGACGAGGTCAACATCATGTCGTCGATGCTGGCCAAGCGCATGGGCGCCAAGAAGGTGCTGACGCTGATCAACAACGCCG
>NZ_CP071922.1:927995-979156 GCF_017584085.1 Halomonas sp. BM-2019 | reverse complement strand
ACGTGGTGGTGGAGTCCGGCGACCACCTGATCCTGTTCGTGATCGACAAGCGCCGCATTCGCGACGTGGAGCGGCTGTTCCAGGTTGGCCTGACCTTCTTCTGACATGACGTTCTCGGGGAGCGCCACGCGATGAGCCTGCGCATGATCCTGCGCATCCTGGGTCTGCTGCTGATGCTGTTCAGCCTGACCCTGGTGCCGCCGATCCTGATCTCGCTGCTGTTCGGCGACGGCCAGTGGGACGCATTCGCGATCGCCATCGGCATCACCGTGTTCACCGGCCTGGTGATGTACCTGCCCAACCGGCGGGCCCGCAAGGAGCTGCGCATCCGCGACGGCTTCCTGATCGCCGCCCTGTTCTGGAGCGTGCTGGGGCTGTTCGGCTCCCTGCCGCTGATGCTCACCGCCGAATCGACGCTCTCGATCACCGACGCGGTGTTCGAATCCTTTTCGGGGCTCACCACCACCGGGGCCACGGTGATCACCGGCATCGAGCACCTGCCCGAGTCGATCCGCTACTATCGCCAGCAGCTGCAGTGGCTCGGCGGCATGGGCATCGTGGTGCTGGCGGTGGCGATCCTGCCGACGCTGGGCGTCGGCGGCATGGCCCTCTACCGCACCGAGATCCCGGGGCCGCTCAAGGACTCCAAGCTGACCCCGCGCATCACCGAGACCGCCAAGGCGCTGTGGTACATCTACGCTGCCCTCACCGTCGCCTGCATGCTGGCCTACCTGGCCGCCGGCATGGACTGGTTCGATGCCCTGGGCCACAGCTTCTCCACCGTGGCGCTCGGCGGCTTCTCCACCCACGACGCCAGCATCGGGCAGTTCGACAGCGCCGTGATCGAGCTGATCTGCATCTTCTTCCTGATCGTCTCGGCGGTGAGCTTCAGCCTGCACTTCGTCGCCTGGCGGCAGCGCAGCGTGACGCACTATTTCCAGGATCCCGAGGCGCGCTTCCTGCTGCTCTTCCTGCTGGGGCTGGCGGTGATCACCGTGGTCTCGCTGTGGCTGACCGAGACCTATGGCACCGAGCGCGGCCTGCGCCACGGGGTCTTCCAGGTGGTCTCGGTGGCCACCACCGCCGGCTTCGGGGTCGCCGACTTCTCGGTGTGGCCCGGTGCCCTGCCCTTCCTGCTGTTCGTGGCCGCCTTCGTGGGCGGCTGCTCGGGCTCCACCGGCGGGGGCATGAAGGTGATCCGCATCATCCTGATCCTCAAGCAGGGCATGCGCGAGGTGATGCGCCTGATCCACCCGAGTGCGGTGATCTCGGTGAAGGTGGGCAAGGTGAGCGTGCCGGACGGCATCGCCCAGGCGGTGTGGGGCTTCTTCTCGGTCTATGTGATGCTCTTCTTCCTGATGCTGGTGGGCGTGATGGCCACCGGCGTCGACCAGGTCACCGCCTGGTCCAGCGTGGCCTCGGCACTCAACAACCTGGGCCCGGCACTCGGCGAGGCCTCCAGCCACTACGGCGACCTGCCGACGCTGGCCAAGTGGATCCTGGTGGTCGCCATGCTGCTCGGCCGCCTGGAGATCTTCACCGTGCTGGTGCTGTTCACCCCCGCCTTCTGGCGACGTTAGCCCCCTTTCCACGTTTGGCCCGCACGGGCCCATCGTGGATAATCCCCTTCTCACTCCTTCATTTCGAGCGTCCATGACCGACTCCCAGGACACCGTGATGCCCACCGAGCCGGCGGCCGGCGTCTCCGGCCCGCGCCGCACCCTTCAGCTGGGCGAGACTCGCTACACCCTGCTGGGCACCGCCCACGTCTCCGCCGAGAGCGCCGCCGACGTGCGCGCCTTGGTACGCTCCGGCGAGTACGACGCCGTGGCCATCGAGCTGTGCGACTCCCGCCATCACAGCCTCGCCAACCCGGATGCCCTGCACAATCAGGACCTCTTCGAGATCTTCCGCCAGGGCAAGGCCGGCATGGTGGCGGCGAGCCTGGCCCTGGGTGCCTTCCAGCAGCGCGTGGCCGAGCAGTCGGGCATCGAGCCCGGCGCCGAGATGCGCGCCGCCCTGGAGGAGAGCCGCCGTGCCGGGCTGCCGCTGCTGCTGATCGACCGCGACGTGGGGATCACCCTCAAGCGCATCTACCACAACGTGCCCTGGTGGCAGCGCTTTTCGCTGTTCTCGGGGCTGTTGGGCAGCGTGCTGTCGCGCCAGGATGTCTCCGCCGAGGAGATCGAGCGGCTCAAGGAGGGCGACGTCCTGGAGTCCACCTTCAGCGAGTTCGCCGCCGAGTCCGAGACCCTCTACACACCCTTGATCAGCGAGCGCGACCGCTACATGGTGCTGCGCCTGGCCGAGGAGGCGCCCCCGGGGCGCTACCGCCACGTGCTGGTGGTGATCGGCGCCGGGCACCTGAAGGGCATGGCCGAGGAGCTCGAGGCGCCGCTGCCCGCGGCCCCCACGCCGGAGCGCGAGGCGCTGGAGGTGACCCCGCCGCCGTCGCGGCTGTGGAAGGCGCTGCCCTGGCTGATCACGGTGCTGGTGCTGACCGGCTTCGCCATCGGCTTCTCGCGCAACACCGAGCTGGGCTGGCAGCTGGTGGGCGAATGGTTCCTGATCAACGGCGTGTTATCGGCGGCGGCCACCCTGGTGGCCCTGGCCCATCCGCTGACGGTGGCGGCCACCTTCTTCGCCGCCCCGCTCACCTCGCTCAACCCCACCATCGGCGCCGGCTTCGTGGCCGCCGGGGTGGAGCTCTGGCTGCGCAAGCCCAAGGTGCGTGACTTCTCCACCCTGCGCCACGATGTCACCGAGCTTGCGGGCTGGTGGCGCAACCGGGTCTCGCGCACCCTGCTGGTGTTCCTGATGGCCACCTTGGGCTCCGCCATCGGCACCTGGGTGGCGGGCTTCCGCATCGCCGGGGCGCTGTTCGGCAGCGGGGCCCCCTGACCCCGTTGCCTACGCCGAGCGTCGCGCCAGCAGGCGCTGCATCGCCGCCGTCGGCGTTTCGATCTTCTCGAAGCGCCGGCTGGCGGCGTAGCTGTCGTTGAAGGCGTCGAAGTAGTCGTCCAGCGCCTGGGCGGCGGCGGCGTCGCCCCCCTGTCGCAGCAGTTCGGCGGCCACCTCGGCGGTGCACAGGTGCGCCTGGGAGGCCGGCTTGCGCAACCGATAGCGGGTCAGCCGCGCGGTGCGCAGGGGCAGCACCGGCAGGCCGTCCAGGTAGGGGCTCTTGCGGAAGATGCGCCGCGCCTGGCGCCAGGTGCCGTCGAGCAGCAGATAGACCGGGAGGCGCCCGGAGGCCTTCGCCGCGGTCACGGCCTCCATGCCCACCACCCGCTCGGCATAGTCGGGCTGGTCGTCGGGGAAGATCACGAAGGGGGCGTAGCGGGGGTCCTCCAGCAGCGCCAGCAATCGCGCGTCCGGCACGGTGCGGTACCAGGTGAAGACCTCGGTTGCGTCCAGCACGTCGCGGATCAGCCGCCCCGTGTTGGTGGGCTTGTGGTGCTCCATGGGGTGGGTGAGCAGCCACACCCGAGCGCGGCTCTCGGCACTCACCGCATAGGGGCAGAGGCAATTGAGCTCGGGCAGGTTGCAGCCCGGGCAGCGTTCCACGAAGCTCCCGCGGGCCTTGAATTCGCGGCGCGGCGGGCGGGGATGCCCGGTAGCGGGGTCCTGCTCGGTGACGGAGGACAGCCGACTGGCGGAGTCGTGACGGGGAGCGTGCAGCATGGCGGCCTGTGCGGATGGGAAAGCGGGGACGCATTCTAGCATGGGGACAGCCCCCGCCCCTCGCTACTGAGCTACTCGAGCAGCGTCTCCGGCACCCAGAGCCGCCCCTCGCGCCGCCAGTGGCGCACCAGCGCGGGCACCCCCTTGCCAGCGGGCTGGCTGAGCCGGGTGACGCCGGGCGGCGCCAGCGCCTCGGCCTCGGGGTCCACCAGCACGCAGGGGGCATCGAAGGGCGCGTACTCGAGCAGCGAGGCCGCCGGCATCACCGCCAGCGAGGTGCCCACCACCAGCAGCAGGTCCGCCTCGGCGGCCAGCTCGCAGGCGTCGGCGAACAGCGGCACCGCCTCGCCGAACCACACCACGTCGGGGCGCAGCTGGCTGCCCTTGTCACAGACATCGCCGAGGCGGATGCCGCCGCGGGGCAGCGGATAGCGCAGTCGCGGGTCCACGGTGGAGCGGGCCTTGAGCACCTCGCCGTGCAGGTGCAGCACCCGGCGCGAGCCGGCCCGCTCGTGGAGGTCATCGATGTTCTGGGTGATGATGCTGACCCGGAATCCCTGGGTCTCCAGCGCCGCCAGGGCCTTGTGGGCGGGGTTGGGACGGGCGCGACGCACCTGGTCGCGGCGCGCATCGTAGAAGCGCAGCACCCGAGCCGGATCGCGTCGCCAGGCCCCGGGCGTGGCCACCTCCTCCACGGGGTGGTCGGCCCAGAGGCCATCGCTGGCACGAAAGGTCTGGATGCCGCTCTCGGCGCTGATCCCCGCCCCGGTGAACACCACCAGATGCGGCTGGCGTGATTCGCCCATGTCTCCTCGCCTGCTGGGGTCCTGCCGCTCAGTACACCAGGCCGTTGCCCTCGTCCCCGGCGAAGCGCTGCTTGTTGCGGTAGGGGTAGACGTCGATCACCCGACCGTCGCGGATCGCCTGCTGCAGCCCCTTCCAGTAGTCGGCGTCGAACAGCTCCGGATGCAGCTCATGGAAGAGCTTGCGCATCCTCACGTCGGCGAACAGGAAGGGCCCGAACTCCTCGGGGAAAATATCATTGGGTCCCACCGAGTACCAGGGCTCGTCGGCGAGCTCCTGCTCCGGATAGAGCGGCTCGGGGATATGGCGGAAGTTGCACTCGGTGAGATAGCACACCTCGTCGTAGTCGTAGAAGACCACCCGGCCGTGGCGGGTCACGCCGAAGTTCTTCAGCAGCATGTCGCCGGGGAAGATGTTGGCCGCCGCCATCTGCTTGATGGCGTTGCCGTAGTCCTTGAGCACGGCGCGGGTCTCCTCCGCGCTGCACTGCGCCAGGTAGAGGTTGAGCGGCGTCATCCTCCGCTCGGTGTAGCAGTGCTCGATGATCACCTTGTCGCCCCTGAGGTAGACCGTCGAGGGGGCCACCTCCAGCAGGTGCTCCAGGCACGCCGGATCGTAGTGGTCCTTGCGGGTGATGAAGTGGGAGAACTCCTGGGTGTCCGCCATGCGCCCCACCCGGTCGTTGCGCTTGACCAGGCGATACTTCTCGCGCACGTTCTCGCGGCTCATCTTCTTGGTGGGATCGAAGCGATCCTTGATGATCTTGAACACGGTGCGGAAGGAGGGCAGCACGAACACCGCCATCACCATGCCACGCACCCCCGGGGCGATGATGAACTTGTCCTCGCGGCGGGCCACGTGGCGGTTCAGGGCACGGAAGAACTCGGTCTTGCCCTGCTTGAAGAAGCCGATGGCGGCATAGAGTTCCCCCTCCGGCTTGCCCGGCATCAGTTCCTGCAGGTAATCGACGAACTCCCCGGGCACCACCACCTCCACCTGAAAATAGGCGCGGGTGAAGGAGAAGATGATCGACACTTCGTCGGGCTCGATCAGCACGGTATCCAGGTGCAGCCCCTCCCCCTCGTCGTGCAGGACCGGCAGCACCAGGGGCACCTGCTCGACCCCGCCCCTGATGCGCCCCACCAGGTAGGCCCCCTTGTTGCGGTAGAAGACGCTCTTGAGCAGCTCGATCTCGGCGTCCTCGGCGGCGCGGATCGCCTCCGGCAGGTGATCGGTGAGGAAGTCCCCCCCCAGGCCGGCATCCCGCTCCAGGTCGACGAAGGGGGTCTCGAGGGGCGCCTCGGCCAGGGCCCAGCGGATCGCACCGACCCAGTCGCCGGCCACCCGATGCCGTCGGCACAGCTCGATACCGGAGTGATGGGCGGCGTCCTCCCGGGAGCTGTAGACGAACATCCAGTCGTTGCGGATATGCCGGTGATGGAAAACCGAGCAGAACAGGGAGTTGAAATAGGTCTCGGCCAGCTCGTAGTCGAGCCGCTGGCTGATCAGCTCGGCATAGTGCTGCTTGGCCTCGCGCCAGCACTCATAGTCGGCCAGCACCTCGTCGCCGAAGGTGCGCTGAAGACGCCCCAATGTCTCGTCCACCTTCTCCTGGTAGAGATTGATGCGCTCCGCCGAGGCCTGCTGGGCCTCCCGCCAGGCGGCATCGCGGAAGCGTCGGCTGGCATCCGCGGTGATCTGCTTGAAGCGTGAGCGGTACTCGTCGAAGCCGTGCAGCACGGTGGCGGCCAGGCGATAGGCGGGCGAGAGCTTCATGGGCGGACTCCGGGCAGCGTATAGGCCCAGCATGACGAATTGTGCGCCGCAGGGCGAGCCCACCAGGGTGGAGCAGGCCGCCCCCTCCAAGCGTCACCGCATCGTCATCCTCCCGTCACCACGCCGTCATCGCCCACTAGCAGGGTAGGGGCGCGTCACCCCACTCCCTGCATCCATGAGCCTTCGGAGAGGCCCGATAAAATCGTCCCTGCCTCTCCTCGCCGCCGCCCTCGCCCTGCGCTTCGAGCAGCTCGACATCGTGCTGGCCGGCCCCTCCGAGTATGTGCTGATGGCCGAGCGCGTCGAGGGCGTGCAGCCGAACCGCCATCGTGCGCCCGGAGTACTACTCGGTCTTCATCGCCCCCACCGACAGCGACATCGAGACCCTGGAGGACCTCAAGGGCAAGCACGTGGCCATGAAGGGCCACAGCTCCACCACAGGCCACATCATGCCGAGCTACATGCTGCACCAGGCCGGGCTGGACATCGACCGCGACCTGCGGATCTCGCTGCAGGACGGCGTCGTTCGTCGCCACCGGCCTCTTCTCGGTGGAGAAAGCGGTGCGCAGCGCCGTGGTGCTGGGCCTAGTGGGTGCCGGCGGCATCGGCGTGGAGCTCTCCGCGGCCATGAACCTGTTCCGCTATGACCAGGCCCTCACCGTGATCCTCGCCATCCTGGTGGTGGTGATCGGCGTCGAGCAGGTCAGCGCCTGGATCCGCAAGCGGGTGATCTAAGGGAATGGGCCATGACGCCCTCCCGTGCTCTGCAGATTGCCAGTCGCCGGGGCTTGTCCCGGCGACTGGCAATTGGCCCGTTCGGTGGCGTCACCACAAGCCGACCTGAGTCGCCACCCAGCGCCCCGGCGCCAGGGTGCCGATAAAGGCCCCCAGCAGCCCCAGATAGGCGCCGCGCATCCAGGCGCGGTGCTGTTCCACTCTGTGCTTGAGGATGGCTCTCATGGCCACGCTCAGTGCAATCAGCATCCACAGCGACAGCAGATGGATGGGCCCCAGGTGCCCCACCAGCGGCAGCACGCCGCCGCCCAGCCAGAAGGAACTCAGCGCCGACAAGGCCATGGCCAGCACCCAGATACCGCCCATCAGTCGGTGGGGCCCGGTGCCCTTGGGCGCCAGCAGCAGGATGGCCCCGAGCCCTAGGGCCAGGAAGGAGGTAGTGAGATGCAGGGTGAACGCCATGGGAGCCTCCGATCGCCAAACGCCGGCCTGGTCGTCAACGCGTCGCTTGAAATGCAACTTGTTGCATAACACTAGCCGTCACTCGCTTGTTATGCAACCATGCGCATATCAATGTCACGTCACCCATGGTTTCCATGTCACTGCGCGCCGTTCTACTGATCACCCTCCAGCGTGAGCCCGGCACCGGTTACGACATTCTCCAGCGCTTCAAGGCGGGGCTCGCTCATGTCTGGCAGGCCAGCCACCAGCAGCTCTATCGGGAGCTGGACCGCATGCGCGGTGACGGGCTGCTGGCCTGCGAGACGGTGCCCCAGGCCGAGCGCCCCGACCGCAAGGTCTACCGGCTGACCGAGGCGGGTCGGCAAGCCCTGGACGCCTGGCTCGCCGAACCCCTGGCCGCCAGCCCCGTGCGCCAGCCGCTGTTCGCCAAGTTCTTCGCCTGGGAGCGCTGGCCCGAGCCCGCCCGCCGCGAGGAGCTCGCCGCCTTGCTCGAGCAGCTCCGCGAGCGCCTGGCGACCTACGCCGCGATTGAACGGGAGTGGTTCAGCGACCCTGCGGCCCTGACGTCCGCCCAGCGCGCGCCCTGGCACACCCTGCGGCTGGGGCAGCGGCTTACCGAGACCTGGCTGGAGTGGATCGAGGAAGTGCTGCTGGAAGGGCGTTGAGATCGTTCGGCTGATCCCGCGGCAACGCCCCGGGCCGGCGGGACAAGGGCGGCCCGGGGCGATGGCCGCCTCACTCCACCACTCGGTAGATCTCCCAGCGGGTGGAGCCGCTGACCACCAGGGGCTCGATTGCCTTGCCCCACTCCCGGTGGTCGGCACGCTCGGCGAGCCTGTCCCACTGGGCGCTCAGGGTGGCCAGGTCGGCCACGCGGAGATCCACCGCCACCACCGACTCGGCGGCGCCGATGCTGCCGGTGGTGATGGTGTAGTCGGTCTGGCCGATCTCGCGGCCGATGGTGGTCCACCACTCCCGGGTCTTCGCCAGCAGCTCCTGCTTGTGCCCGAAGCGGGCCTGACAGTACCAACGTGCGATGATCATGACATCCTCCCGTGCTCTGCCGATTGCGAATCGCCGGGACATCCCCGGCGAGCACAGGGACGCAGCCGGCGGCGGGATTGTTCCCGCCTTTCCACATGCCCCCGCTCTGCCCCGCTCCAGGCAAGAGCGTAGGGTTGCGTCTCCCCCAGCCCCTACGATACTGAGACGGTAGGTGGCGACCGATGGGGGCAGCGCATCGGCCTCCCTTCCGGCCATAAGCCGGGCGACGCCGCCATCGAGCCGTACTCATCTAGGGGCAACGCCATGAATGACCAGACACCGTCGTCAGCGAAGCCAGGCGATCAGGCCACACCACCTCCCGAGACGTCAGCCGACGAGCTGGCAAAGCGCTATGCCGAGACCCTGGCGCGGCTGTCGTCCGGGTCGTCCCGGGCCTGGCAGGGCTGGCTCGAACGCCAGGCCCGCGGGGACTTCTTCACCCTGCCCGACCCGGCGGTCGCGGCCAAGGCCATGACCAGCCTGGGCCAGCAGTTCCTCTTGCAGCCCCAGCGCGCCCTGGAGCTCCAGCTGCAGCTCTGGCAGGGCTATACGACGCTGTGGCAGAACTCCACGCAGCGCCTGCTCGGCGAGGCGCCATCATCAGCCCTCGAGCCCACCCCACGCGACAGACGCTTCAAGGGCAAGGGCTGGGAGGAGAACCTCTACTTCGACATGCTCCGCCAGGCCTACCAGCTGACCGCCGAGCAGTGGCTGAAGGGGGTGCATGAGGTCACCGAGGAGCTGGAGCACGAGGAGCGGGTGAAGGTCGAGTTCTATGCCCGACAGCTGATGGACGCCCTCGCCCCCAGCAACTTTGCCACCACCAACCCGGAGGTGATCGAGGCCACAGTGCGCACCGGCGGCGCCAACCTCCTGCAGGGCATGGCCAACCTGATGGAGGACCTGGCCCGGGGCGAGGGGCTGCTGCGCATCAAGCAGAGCGATTCGGCCGGGCTGGAGCTGGGCAAGAACATCGCGGTGACCCCGGGCAAGGTCATCTACCAGAATGAGCTGATGCAGCTCATCCAGTACGCGCCAACCACCGAGACGGTCGACCGCCGCCCGCTGCTGATCGTCCCGCCCTGGATCAACAAGTTCTACATCCTGGACCTGACCCCGCAGCGCTCCTTCATCCGCTGGGCCGTCGAACAGGGCATGACGGTCTTCGTCATCGCCTGGGTCAATCCGGACGAACGCTATGCCGAGGTGGCCTTCGACGACTACCTCACCCAGGGCACCCTCAAGGCCATGGACGTGGTGGCGGAGGTCACCGGCGAGGAGACGCTCAACACCATCGGCTACTGCATCGGCGGCACCCTGCTGGCCAGCACCCTGGCGCATCTGGCCGCCCGAGGCGAGGAGCGGGCGCACAGTGCCACCTTCTTCACCACCCTGCTCGACTTCAGCGAGGTGGGGCCGCTGGAGGTGTTCATCGACGAGGAGCAGATCCGCAATATCGAGCAGCACATGGCGCAACGCGGCTACCTGGAGGGCACGCATCTCTCCAACGCCTTCAACCTGCTGCAGTCCGCCGATCTGATCTGGGGCTTCGTGATCAACAACTACCTGCTCGGCCGGGAGCCCCAGGCCTTCGACCTGCTCTACTGGAACTCCGACTCCACCCGCATGCCACGGCGCATGCAGAGCTTCTACCTGCGCAACATGTACCTGGAGAACCGCCTCGCCGAGCCCGGGGGCATCTCCCTGGCGGGGGAAGCCATCGACCTGAGCAAGGTGAGCATCCCGACGTTCTTCGTGGCGACCGAGAAGGATCACATCGCGCCCTGGCAGTCCTGCTACCGCGGCGCGCACCTGCTCGGCCGGCGTCCCCGCTTCCTGCTCGGCGGCTCCGGCCATATCGCGGGAGTCATCAACCCGGCCGGCTCGCCGAAGTACGGCTACTGGAGCTATGGCCGCCTGCCCCGCGACCCCGAACGTTGGCTGGCCTCGGCCACTCACCACCCGGGCTCCTGGTGGCCGGAATGGCGCAGCTGGATCGAGCGCCACGCCGGAGGCCAGGTGCCCGCCCGCGAGCCCGGTGGAGGGCGCTTCCCGCCCATCGAGGAGGCGCCGGGTTCCTATGTCCGGGTGCGCGTCGACGACGGGGGTACGTCCGGCGGGTGAGAGGCCCTTCCCTGGGCCCCAGCACGGCCTCCGGCGTCACGCTGGCCGATCAGGCCCCGTGATAGCCGTCCTCTTCCGGGTCCTCGTGGGCGCCCTTGGGCAGTTCTCCGGCCCACGCCATGGCGGCGGCGTGCTGGTAGCGGGGGAAGGTGCGGATCTCCATGGCCTTGAACAGCCGGTCTTCCAGGTGGGCGATCTGCTTGATCCACTCCTTGTCGGTGATGACGGCGGCGCGGTGATAGCGATCGAGATCGCCGATCTGGGTCAGGCCGTAGCCGACATCCTTGAGCAGGGCGGTCAGGGTCATCCAGCGCATGTCGTCGAGCTCCACCACCAGGCTGATCAAGGGGTGGTTGCGCTTGGCGACTTCGATGGCGTCGATGGCTTGCTGCAGTTCCTGAGCCGTGACGATGCCGCCGACTCGCATCGCCACGACATGCTCCGCCGGGTGGGGGATGAATTCCAACATGGCTGGTCTCCTTGGATCGCAAAAGAAGGGCATGCCCTCGGTTGCCTTCAGCATAGCGCCTGGGCGGGCATACCCGCTCAGACGGGCCGGGACGCGGTATCGACCCGCACGCAGCTCAGCAGGCAGAAGACAGCCAGCGAGCCCCAGGCCAGGCGCCCCGATACCTCCACCAACGAGACGATGGCTCCGGGTCACGAGATCGTCATCCTGGCACGCTAGGATAGCGCTAGGCTGACACGGGAATCGCGTACCATGTCACGACACCGACGTGCAGTGCTCACCGATGCGGCGCTCGACTTCCTGGTCCAGGTGGCCAACGGCAATGCCCTCGCCCGCCAGCGCCGCCGCGAGCGCGAGCGGCAACGGGCCGTCCGTCGCCGCCGAACCGATGAAACACGCTGAGGTGCTTCAAGCACCCCACGAGACGCCATGGCCGCGAGGTGGCCCATGAAGCATCTCTACCTGATCCGACATGCCCGAGCGAAACAGGCCTCAACGGACGCCGATGACCATGAGCGCCCGCTCAGCGTTCGTGGCCAGCACCAGGCGACCGCCATGGCGGAGCCGATGCACCGTCTGGGCGTCTTCGCCGGCGAGCTGCATGTCAGTAGCGCCCTGCGTGCCCGCCAGACCCTGCTGGGGCTCGACGCCGCCCTGCCCGAACTCGGTCTGGCCAAGCGGGCCCATTGCCTCGACGCCCTCTACACCTTCGAGGAAAAGCCCCTGCGCCGCTGGCTTCAGGTGACCGACCCCGCCACCGACCACCTGGCGCTGATCGGCCACAATCCGGCCCTGCTGGAACTCGCCCGACGGCTGTGTGCCCAGGCGCCGAAGCGGCTGCCCACGGGGGGCCTGCTGCATATCGCCCTACCCATCGCCACCTGGCACGAGCTCGGTCGCCAGCGAGGCGAGCTCCTCCATACCCTCTCACCCCGGGAGGCGAGCCACGCGCTCTTCCAGCGGAAGGCACCCGAGCCGCGGCCCCTCGATGACCTGGGCATCCGACAACGTGTCACTGACCAGCTCGCGCACCAGTACCGCATGATCCGCTCCCTGGAGCCGGGCGTCGCCGCCGGGCACGATCTGGAGTTCCTGCACCAGTATCGGGTCAACCTGCGACGCAGCCGGGCCCTGGCCGAGACGCTGCTGGCCATCCTCGAGATCCCCGGGCTCGGCCGGGCCCTCAAGGGGCTCCAGCGGCAGGCGCGCGCCACCAGCGAGCTGCGTGACCTGGACGTGTTCCTGGAAAATCTCGCCCGCCTGCCGCCCGAGGCGACCGGCGAGGCCCTCAGGCCCCTGGTTACCTGGCTCCACGAGCGGACCCGGGAGGCGCGCCGGGAGCTCTGTCACCGCTTGGGACGCCGCGCCTATGCCCGTGACATGCTGGCATGGCAGGAGGCCATCGCCTCCAGAGAGTTCGCCAAGGCGCTGACCCACCTGCAGGAGCGCCAGATCGACCAGGCCCTGCAGGAGCGTCTGGCCCGCCATGATGCGCTGCTTACCTCGCTGAACGACGCCTCCCCGGATGCGGCGCTTCACCAGCTGCGCAAGCGGGTGAAACGCATCCGCTACCTGGCCGAGCTGTCCCCCGCGCGGTATGGCGCCCTGCTCGAGAGCCTCAAGGTGCGCCAGGAGTGCCTCGGCGCCTTCCAGGATCTCTGCACCCAGCTCGACTGGCTGGGCGCCTTCCGCGCCTCGTCACCGGGTCAGGCGCTGGCTGAGGACGCCCGTCAGGCGCTCATGGCATGGGTCGCCCGACTGCAGGAGGTGAAGGCGGCGCAGCGCAGGGAGATCCTGGCCCTGCCCCTCCTGCGCGAGCCCCGGGGGTGAGCGAACCGGCCGGCGGGGGTGCCACCAAGCGCCGGCTGGGCTACCATGCCCAGCGTCTGCCCAACCGCAGGTCGGTATCGAGTCAGCACAAGAGGGCTCGTCGACGTTGCATGCCCGTTTCCTCAAAGGTTCTTCATGACTCTCTGGATCGCAACCCTGCTCGGCGTCGTACAGGGCGTCTTCATGTTCATTCCCGTCAGCTCCACCGCTCACCTGGTGCTCACCCAGCACTGGCTGATCGGCCAGGGGCATGTTCTCCCGGCACCGGACAGCGCCGAGATGATCCTCTTCGACCTGGTGGTCCATGTCGGCACCCTGGTCTCCATCGCCATCGTCTTCTGGACCAGCCTGGTGCGCCTGAGCGTTGGCATCGCGCGACAGAGCCTGCAGTGGGCCTCGCGGGAGGGCACCCTGGGCCGCGAGCTGCTCGCCCTGCGGCTGGCCCTGCTCTGCGCGCTCTCGGTGGTGGCCACGGCCGTCGTGGGGCTGCTGCTCAAGACCACCTTCGAGCGGGTCTTCGCCCTGCCCCTGCTGGTGGTCGGCACCCTGACGCTGACCGGGATCCTGCTGTGGTGGACCGACACTCTCGGCGCGCGTCCCCGGGGCCTGCGTCAGATCACCCCGCGCAACGCGGTGGTCATCGGCGTTGCCCAGGGGCTGGCGCTGGTGCCGGGCTTCAGCCGCAGCGGCCTGACCATCTCCGCCGCCCTGCTGAGCGGGCTGAAGCGGCGCTGGGCCGCCGAATACAGCTTCTTCCTGGCGATCCCCACCATTCTCGCCGCCACCGGCGTGCAGGCCATCGAAGTGGGGCTGAACGGCGGCCTCGGCGAGCTCAACCATGGCGTGCTGCTGACCGCCTTCGTGGTGGCCGCCGCGGTCGGCACCCTGGCCCTGCGCCTGGTGCTCTACTTCCTCTACCGCGCGCGGATGAAGGTCTTCTCCTTCTACCTGTGGGCGCTGGCGGCCGCCGTGCTGCTCGGCGTCATCGACCTCGGCTAGCGGAGGCGGCCCCTGGAGAGGCCGCCCCCACCGCGATGCGGGGCTACCAGGGCAGCGGCTCGCCGTTGCTGTGCCAGAAGGTGCCAGTAGTCGCCAGGGTCAGCGCCTCGATACGGGCGGCGATGCCGGCGGCGGCCTCCTCGGGGCTGATCAGGCCGCCGAAGTTGACCATGCGGGTCTGCACGTAGCCCGGGTGGAGCTGGATCACGGCGATGCCCCGGGGGGCCAGGTCCACGGCCAGCGACTTGCCGAAGGCGTTGAGCGCCGCCTTGGAGGCCCGGTAGCCGTAGCGCCCGCCGGAGTCGTTGTCGGCGATGGAGCCCATGCGGCTGGTGATGTTGGCGATCTTGCTGCCCTCGCCGAGCTGGCCGAGCAGCGCCTCGACGACCCGCAGCGGCGCATAGGCGTTGACCTCCATCTGCTCACGGATGGAAGCGAAATCGAGCTCGCCGAGTACCTCATCGCGCAGCAGGCCGGCGTTGTTGATCAGCAGATCGAGGCGCTGCCCCTCCAGCTCGACGGCCAGGCGCGCCACGTCCTCGGGGCGCGTCACGTCGACGCCCTCGATGACCCGCGCCGCGACCTCGCGGAGTTCGGCGGTGTCGGCACCGCTGCCGCGGCAGACGCCGATCACCGCCCAGCCGGCATCGCGGTAGTGGCGGGCCAGCGCCAGGCCGACGCCGCGGTTGGCGCCGGTGATGAGTAGGGTGGAAGCCATGGGATCTCCTGTTCGGTCGGGAACCAAGCCAGACAGTGCCCCAGGGGTGCCGCCACATCAACCCGGGCCCGTTGCATGAAAGAGGACCTTTTCGGTACTCTTTTGCATTGCAGTACCCCTCTTGCATCGCAGCACCTCCGCCCGGGGCCACTGCGCGAGCCCATCGACCACGCCGCCCGAGGCCTGGCACCATGACGAACATCGAGGACAGCCCTGCCCAGCAGAAGGCCCGCGACGCCCGCCGCGTCACCCTGCTCGCCATCTGGGTCGACGGCATCGTCGGCCTGGTGAAGCTGGTGACCGGCATCATCGTTGGCTCGGCGGCGCTGATCGCCGACGGCATCCACTCCTTCTCCGACCTGGTGACCGACGGCTTCGTGCTGGCGGCCACCCACTACGGCAGCCAGGACCCGGACCACGACCACCCCTACGGCCATGGTCGCATCGAGACCCTGGCCACCCTCTTCCTGGGCAGCGTGCTGATCTTCGTCGCGGGCGCCATCGCCTGGTCCAGCATCGAGCGGCTGATCGCCGGCGCCGAGATCCCCCCGCCGGGGGTCTGGGCCATGCTGATCGCGCTGCTGGCGCTGCTGGCCAAGGAGGCGCTCTTCCACCTCACCATGCGCGTGGCGCGCCGCCTGGGCTCCAAGCTGCTGGAGGCCAACGCCTGGCACTCGCGCTCCGACGTGCTCTCCACCGGGGTGGTGCTGGTCGGCCTGGTGGGCACCCAGCTCGGCCACGGCTGGCTCGACACCCTGGCCGCGGTGATCGTTGGCCTGCTGGTCGGCAAGGTGGGCTGGGACCTGCTGTGGGAGTCGGGCCGCGAGCTGGTGGACACCGCCCTGCCGGTTCCCCAGCAGGAGGCGATGCGCGAGCTGGCGCTGGGGGTGCCGGGGGTGGCGGGCGTCCACGACCTGCGCACCCGCCAGTCGGCCGGGCGCACCATGCTCGACCTCCACGTGGTGGTGTCGCCGCGCATCAGCGTCTCGGAGGGCCACGAGATCGGCAACGAGGTAAGCCGCCGTCTCCGCCAGGCCTTTCCCGCCCTCACCGACCTGACCTTCCACGTCGACCCGGAGGACGATGCCGGCGAGGGGGATCCCAGTCGCCTGCCCGGCCTGCCGCTGCGCCCCGAGGTGGAGCGGGCCCTGGCATGGCGCTGGGCCGAGCTGCCGGCCTGGTCCTGGATCCGCGACCTCGAGCTCCACTACCTGGAAGGGGCGGTGACCGTGGTGGCCTGCCTGGACGAGCACGCGCCGCTGGATAGCCGCGAGACCACGGAGCGGCTCGAGGCCGCCGCCGCCGACCTCGACTGGTTCTCCCACCTGGAGATCCGCCGCCTGGCGCCCCTGTCGCCCTCCTCCTGAGCCTGCTGCCCGCCCATGGGTGACATCGCCGCGGTTGGGGGTGACAATGGCCGCCCCTCTCCCAGGACCCGGATGGCATGAGCGACCCCCTGCGGATACTGCATCGCGACGAGCACCTGGTGGCCGTGCACAAGCCTGCCGGCCTGCTGGTGCACCGCACCGCCCTGGCCCGCGGCGAGCGCGAGTTCCTGCTGCAGCGGCTGCGCGACCGGCTCGGCCAGCGGGTCTACCCGGTGCACCGCCTCGACCGCCCCACCTCCGGGGTGATGGTGCTGGCCCTGTCCCCGGACGTCGCCACCCGGCTCACCGAGGCCTTCGCCGAGCGCCGGGTCGCCAAGCGCTACCTGGCGGTGGTACGTGGCATCGGCCCCGAGGCCGAGCGGCTCGACTACCCGTTGCGCGAGGAGGACGGCAGCCGGCCCAAGGCCGAGATGCCCGCCATGCAGGCGGTGACCAATATCCGACGCCTGGACAGCGTGGAGCTGCCGGTGCGGGTGGACCGCTATCCCCAGAGCCGCTACTCGCTGATGGAGGCGCGCCCACTCACCGGGCGGCGCCACCAGATTCGCCGCCATCTCTCGCACCGCGGCTATCCGATCATCGGCGACGCCAAGCACGGCAAGGGCAACCACAACCGCTTCTTCGCCGAGCACCTCGACGCCCCGCGGCTGCTGCTGGCCGCCGTGGAGCTGGCCTTCGTGCACCCGGTTACGGGCCAGCCGCTGCGCCTGAGCGGCGCCCTGGACGCCACCCTGAGCGCGCTGTTCCGGCGCCTCGGCTGGGCCGGCCACCTGCCGGTGGACGCCGTTCGCGCTGGCCAGCCGTACCCCGAACCCGCCACCACCGACTGACCGACTGCCGCCATGACCGACCTGCCCTTCGCTTCTCCCGCCGTCGTTCACCAGGATACCGTCGAGACTGACGACCACGCCCTGCGCTTCGGCGGGATCCGGCGGCTCTACGGTACCCGCGCCCTCGCGCGCTTCCGCACCGCCCACGTGGTGGTGGTGGGCGTGGGCGGCGTGGGCAGCTGGGCGGTGGAGGCCCTGGCCCGCTCCGGCATCGGCAAGTTGACCCTGATCGACCTGGACGACGTCTGCGTCTCCAACGTCAACCGCCAGCTCCACGCCCTGGACGGCACCATCGGCCGGCCCAAGGTGGAGGTCCTGGCGGAGCGCTGCCGGGCCATCCAGCCGGGCATCGAGGTGGTGGCCGATACCGCCTTCGTCACCCCCACCAACCTGGCCCAGCGCCTTCCCGAGAACGCCGATCATGTGGTGGACGCCATCGACAGCGTGGTGGCCAAGGCGGCGCTGATCGCCTGGTGCCGGCGGCGCAAGCTGCCGATCACCGTGACCGGCGCCGCCGGCGGCCAGACCGACCCCACGCGCATCCGGGTCGCCGACCTTACCCGCACCGAGCACGACCCGCTGCTGGCCAAGGTGCGCGCACGCCTGCGACGCGACTTCGGCTTCTCGCGCAATCCGAAGCGGCGCTTCTCGGTGGAGTGCGTCTATTCTGACGAACAGCTGGTCTACCCGAGCCACGATGGCGAGGTCTGCTTCCAGAAGCCGGGCAGCGGCGAGTCCACCCGCCTCGACTGCGCCTCCGGCTTCGGCGCCGCCACCTTCGTCACCGGCAGCTTCGGCTTCGTGGCCGCCTCCCGGGTGCTGGCTCGGCTGGCCAAGCGCTCCCCCGCCTCGGCCAGCAATGGCGCCTCACCGTCCTGAGGTCACGCGCCCCCAGCCCCTGACCCACCTGGAGCCTGTCATGACCCGTCCGCTTCCCGTACCCGGCATCTACTACCACTACAAGGGCAACCGCTACGAGGTGCTCGGCGTGGCCCACCACAGCGAGAACGAGGCGCCCATGGTGGTCTACCGCGCCCTCTACGGCGACTACGGCCTCTGGGTTCGCCCGCTGGACAACTTCACCGAGCTGGTGGAGGTGCAGGGCGAACCGGTGCCGCGATTCGAGCTGGAAAAGGCGTTCTGAGGCCCTGCGGCCGGCAAGCCGGGGTCCGGACACGCCACCGGCGCCACGCGGGCGCCGGTGTCTGCGAGAGGAGGCCGGGAAGGCGGGCGCTTATTCGTCGCCGGCTTCCTGCATCTGCTTGAGCATGTAGTTCTCGATGCCGACCTTGTCGATCAGACCCAGCTCGGTCTCGATATGGTCGATGTGCTCTTCCTCGTCGGCGAGGATATCGCGGAAGAGGTCGCGGCTGACGTAGTCCTTGACCTGCTCGCAGTAGGTGATGGCCTCGATGTAATCGGCGCGCCCCTCGTGCTCGATCTTGAGGTCGCACTCGAGCATCTCGCGGACGTTCTCGCCGATATTGAGCTTGCCGAGATCCTGCAGGTTGGGCACGCCCTCCAGGAAGAGGATGCGCTCGATCAGCTTGTCGGCGTGCTTCATCTCGTCGATGGACTCGTCATACTCCCACTTGGCCAGCGCCTTGAGGCCCCAGTCCTTGTACATCTTGGCGTGCAGGAAGTACTGGTTGATCGCCACCAGCTCGTTGCCCAGCGCCTTGTTGAGATGCTCGATGACCTTCTTGTCGCCTTTCATGAACTCACCTCTGCTGTCGTCGGGGAAGGGTGTCTGCAGCTTGGCATGCAGGGGATGGCATTCCAAGGGCTATCGCCCAGTGTAGCGAGTTCTGGTGAAAAACCAATCAAATCAAACGCCTGATAACGATATCGAGAATGATCCAGATTCCGTCAGACGGCATAGGCGAGATCCTCGATGCCCACCATGAGCTCGGCCTTCACCGCCTCGCGGGTGATGCCCTTGCCCTCCACGGCGCACTTGCCGCACTGGGTGCCGCAGCCGGTCTCGCGCTGGACCTCGCGCCAGCTACGGGCGCCGTCCTCGACGGACTGGCGGATATGGTGGTCGGAGACCCCCTTGCAGAGACACACGTACATTTACATCACCTCGCTGACGACTGCTAATAGTGAATGTAAATGATTCGCATAGGCTCTTGCAAGCGGGAAACGACCAAGGTCTGATCCGGATCAATCTCGCGGCCGGCCGTCGCCTAGCGGGGCGGCTTGGGCAGCACCACCACCCGGGTGCCGGAGGCGATATCCGACCAGCTGCGCCGCTCGCGGTCGATCAGGATCCACAGGTAGCCGAGACCGAAAGCCGCGATCGACAGGCAGGCCACCAGGAAGCGCACCGCGGCCTGGGTCAGGGTGATGGAGTAGCCATCGAGGGTCTGCACCCGCAGCCGCCAGGCCTGCATGCCCAGCGTCACGCCGCCGCGGGTCCAGAAGAAGGCGAAGAAGGCGAAGGCGCCGAGCAGCAACGCCAGCCGCAGCGAGAGCACCTGGGCCGCCCCCACGCCGATCTGCTCCGGGGACATCCCCAGGCCATGGCGCATCAGCGCCAGGTGCAGTCCGGTGATCAGGATCCAGATGGCGGCCACCAGGCAGCTGTCGTAGACCATGGCGCCCAGCCGGCGGGCGAAACCCGCGGGCCAGGCGTCCTCGAGGTTGCCGAAACGTCGTTGCATGGGTATTCCTTGCTCAGGCGGTTCGCCGCAGCAGGTAGAGCCCCACCGCGGCACAGATCAGGGTGGGCGCCAGCACCGCCCAGGCCGGCGAGAAGCCGAATACGATGGAAGCCGGCGCCAGCAGGTCCTGCAGGTACTTGAAGATCAGGCCGGTAATCACCCCGTAGAAGACCCGGGTGCCGGCGGCCACGCTGCGCAGCGGCCCGAACACGAAGGAGGCGGCCACCAGCACCAGGGAGCCCATGGTCAGCGGCATCAGCATCTTCTGCCAGAAGTGCAGCAGCGGCTCGGTCGCCGCCTGGCCCTGAGCCTGCAGGTAGCGGGCGTAGGCCAGAAGCTCGCTGGGGGCCTGGCTGTTGATGGGTCGCAGCAGGCGGCTGAGCTGATCCGGCGTGAGGCTGGTCTCCCAGGGCTGGGTGGCGTGCTGCTCGGCCTCGGTATGCTCAGCATGGAAGCGGGTGACCTCGACCCCTTCGAGCCGCCAGCTGCCGTCGCGCCAGGCGGCACGCTCGGCGCTGACCGCCTCCACCAGGCGCTGCCCCTCGAAGCGATAGCGGGTCAGGTCGAGCACGGTGTCGTCGGCGCGAATCGCGCCGAAGCGGTAGAAGCTGTCGCCCTCGCGCTGCCAGCCGCGGGGCCACGTACTCGGCGACCAGCAGCACCACCACGATCACCAGGATGATCGGCTTCATCACCCCCCACAGGATGCGGGTCAGCGAGCGCCCGGCGGCGCGCATCACGGTGAGCTCGTTGCTCGACGCCATGCTGCCGAGGCCAATCAGCGCGCCGATCAGCACCCCCACCGGGGCGTACTGGTAGAAGCGCCAGGGCAGGCGCATCACCAGGAAGAGCAGCACATGGAAGGCCCCGTAGTCGCCCTCCACGTCATCCAGGTCGTTGATATAGGTGATCACCAGGTCGAGGCCCAGCAGCACCACCTGCACCACGATGATGGCACCGAGCACGTTACGCGCCAGGTAGCGGTCGAAGCGATCGGCGATCATCCGCTCATCCCCCGGCGCTGGGCCCGCACCATCATGACCAGCCCCAGGACCAGGAAGGCGCCGTGGATCGGCCACATGCCCACGGCGACCGGCAAGCTGCCGCGGCCGATGGCGTCCAGCGCGGCGAGCAGCAGGCTCAGGTAGGCCACGTGCAGGAAGATCGCCGGCAGCAGCTTGGCGAAGCGGCCCTGGCGGGGGTTGACCCGGGAGAGCGGCATGGCCAGCAGGGTCAGCACGAAGACCATCAGCGGCAGTCCCAGGCGCCACTGCAGCTGGGCCTGGGCGCGCAGCGAGTCGTCGCCGAACAGCGCCGCGGTGGTGGCGTACTCGGGGGAGTCGAGCTCGCGCCTGTCGTCGACCTGGGTGAGGCGCACCGCGTAGGTCTCGAACTCGAGCCGCTCGGCCTCGAAGCGGCCCGGGTCGACGCTGTAGCGCTCGCCGTCGGCCAGCACCAGGAAGCGGCTGTCGGTCTCCGGATCCCGGGTCTGATAGCCCCCTTCGGCGCGGGTCACGGTGCTCTCCGGGGTCCCGTCGCGGCGCCGCTGGCGCTCGCTGATGAAGACCCCGCGCATCTCGCTGCCGTCACCGCTCAGCCCCTCCATGTAGGCGGTGCGTCCGCTGCCGAAATTCTGGAAGCGCCCCGGCGCCAGGGCCGAAAAGTCGATGCGGCTGCGCTGCTCCTCGAGCATCACGGCGGTGTGCAGGGCGCCGGCGGGGGTCAACCACAGGCTGCACAGCCCCACCAGGACCGCCACCAGGGTGGCCGGCACCAGGCTCACCTGCAGCAGCTTGTTGGGGCTGGTGCCGCAGGCCACCAGCACGGTGATCTCACTGTTGAGATAGAGCTGGCCATAGGCGAGCAGGATGCCGAGGAAGAAGGCCAGCGGCAGGATCAGCTCGAGAAAGCCCGGCAGGTGGAACAGCATCAGGGTACCGAGGATGCTCGCCGGGATGTCCCCCTCGGCGGCGTCGGCGAAGTAGCGAATGAAGCGACTGCCCATGATCACCAGCAGCAGCACGCCGGCGACGGCGGCCATGGTGAGCAGGATCTCGCGAGTCAGGTAGCGGAAGATGATCATGCGGCGACTGCCATGCAATGGGGCCATGCCTTGGGTACACTGAAGCGACACGGCGACGTGCCGGCATTATCCAGAATCCCCCTGCGCTTGTAACCCTGACGCTGAAAAACCCAGCGCCAGCCATCCAATACGCTTGTCTGTGGAGACGCCATGGAATTCCCTGTCAAGACGGGTAACCCCGCCAAGGTCGAGACCGCCTGCTTCGTCATCCCGGTGTACCAGGAGGGCGAGCTGCTCCCCACCGCCGCGCGCCTCGACGACGCCAGCGAGAAGCTGATCGGCCAGCTCATCGAGCGCGGCGACTTCGACGGCAGGCTGGGCAAGGTACTGCTGGTGCCCTTCGCCCCGGGCCTCGGCGCCGAGCGACTGCTGCTGGTGGGCCTGGGCAAGCGCGAGAAGTGCCGGGAGGCCGCCTTCCGCAAGGCCCTGGACGCCGCCTTCACGGCGCTGGCCGAGCTGCCGGTGGACGACTGCGCCGTGGCCTTCACCGAGGTGCCGCTCGAGGGACGCGGCGCCGACTGGAAGGCGCGCCTGGTGGCCGAGGCGACCCACCGCGCCCTCTACCGCTTCGACGCCTTCAAGGCCGAGAAGCGCCCCGCCCCGCGCCTCGGCCGGGTGACCCTGCTGGTCGGCGAGGACGGCGAGGCCGCCGCCGCCCGCGAGGGTGCACGCATCGGCGACGCCGTGGGCCAGGGGGTGAACTTCACCCGCACCCTGGGCAACCTGCCGGGCAATGTCTGCACCCCGCGCTACCTGGCCGAGCAGGCCGAGGCGCTGGGCCAGGCCTCCGGCGGGGCGCTTGCCGTGGAGATCCTCGACGAGGAGGCCCTGGAGGCGCTGGGCGCCCACAGCCTGCTCTCCGTGGGCCGCGGCAGCGAGCAGCCCTCGCGGCTGATCGTGATGAAATACCAGGGCGCCGAGGATCCCGAGGAGGCACCCCACGTGCTGGTGGGCAAGGGCATTACCTTCGATACCGGCGGCATCTCGCTCAAGCCCGGCGAGGCCATGGACGAGATGAAGTTCGACATGTGCGGGGCGGCCAGCGTGTTCGGCACCGTCAAGGCGGTGCTCGGCATCCGCCCGAAGGTCAACCTGGTGGCCATCGTCGCCGCCGCCGAGAACATGCCCGACGGGCGCGCCACCAAGCCCGGCGACATCATCAAGACGCTGAAAGGGCTCTCCGTGGAGGTGCTCAACACCGACGCCGAGGGCCGCCTGGTGCTGTGCGACGCCCTCACCTACGCCGAGCGCTTCGAACCGGCCAGCGTGGTGGATATCGCCACCCTCACCGGGGCCTGCATCATCGCACTCGGCCACCATGCTACCGGCCTGCTTTCCAACGACGACGACCTGGCACTCGACCTGCTCGACGCCGGCGAGGCGGCCTGGGATCGCGCCTGGCACCTGCCGCTGTGGGACGAGTACCAGGAGCAGCTCGACTCCAACTTCGCCGACCTGGCCAATATCGGCGGGCGCCCGGCGGGCACCATCACCGCGGCCTGCTTCCTCTCGCGCTTCGCCGACAAGTTCCCCTGGGCGCACCTGGACATCGCCGGCACCGCCTGGACCTCCGGCAAGCAGAAGGGCGCCAGCGGCCGCCCCGTGGGCCTGCTGACCCAGTACCTGCT
Source organism: Halomonas sp. BM-2019 (assembly GCF_017584085.1). Lineage (NCBI taxonomy): Bacteria > Pseudomonadati > Pseudomonadota > Gammaproteobacteria > Oceanospirillales > Halomonadaceae > Halomonas > Halomonas sp. BM-2019. The sequence continues at coordinate 955,919 of NZ_CP071922.1, read as the reverse complement.
GGACCGCGAGGCCGACGCCGTGGTGGAAACCGAGGCGGAATAAAGGCGCGGGCTTGCGTTTTTGCCGCGTCGCCTTTCTCATGTGAGCTGACGATAAATCCACGACCCGGGCCGGCCCTCGCCGGCCCGAGCTTCCTGTATCACCCCGGGGCCGGCACGCCCCGGGCGTAGCGGAGACCCCTTGCCGTGTCGACTGCCAGCTTCGAACTCCTGCCCAACTCCACCCCCACGGCCGACCCGATCCGTGAGGACATTCTCACCAACCCCGGCTTCGGCCAGTACTTCACCGACCACATGGCCCATGTCCGCTGGACCCTGGACGCCGGCTGGCACGGCCATGAGGTGCGCCCCTACGGCCCCCTGACCCTGGACCCCGCCGCCGCCGTGCTGCACTACGCCCAGGAGATCTTCGAGGGCATCAAGGCCTACCGCCACGCCGACGGCTCGGTGTGGACCTTCCGCCCCGAGAAGAACGCCGAACGCTTCCGCCGCAGCGCCCGCCGCCTGGCCCTGCCGGAGCTCTCCGACGAGGACTTCATCGGCTCCCTCAAGGCGCTGCTGGCCCGGGACCACGCCTGGGTGCCCACACCGAAGAGCGAGGCCGACGAGTGCAGCCTCTACCTGCGCCCCTTCATGATCGCCAGCGAGAAGTTCCTTGGCGTGCGCCCGGCCCAGGAGGTGGACTACTACGTGATCGCCTCGCCCGCCGCGGCCTACTTCAAGGGCGGCATCGAGCCGGTCTCCATCTGGCTCTCCAGCCACTACAAGCGCGCCGCCCCCGGCGGCACCGGCTACGCCAAGTGCGGCGGCAACTACGCCGCCTCCCTGGCCGCCCAGAAGGAGGCCAGCGCCCACGGCTGTGGCCAGGTGGCCTTCCTGGATGCCCGCGAGAACAAGTGGATCGAGGAGCTCGGCGGTATGAACCTCTTCTTCGTGTTCCAGGACGGCCGCATCGCCACCCCGCGCCTGACCGACACCATCCTCGAGGGCGTGACCCGCGACTCGGTGCTGACCCTGGCCAAGGATGAGGGCTTCACCCCCGAGGAGCGCCCGATCAGCATCGACGAGTGGCGCGAGGCCGCCGCCTCCGGCGAGCTGACCGAGGTGTTCGCCTGTGGCACCGCCGCGGTGATCACCCCGGTGGGCGAGCTGGTCACCGAGGAGGGCCCCATCCGCCTGAAGGAAGACAACGGCAACCCCGTGGCCAAGCGCCTGCGCACCAAGCTGCTCGACCTGCAGTACGGCCGCGCCGAGGACACCCACGGCTGGCTGACGCGGCTGGTGTAGGAACCGGATTCATCCTTGGTCCAACTGATCGGCGGTGGTCCTGCCCCATCGCGCGATAAACAAGCGAACCTCGCCAGCCCGATGTAGGAGCCGGATTTATCCGGCGATGGTTTACCGTCCGCATCGCGCGATAAATCGCGCTCCTACACGGCAAGCTTTCCCCGGGCCCTGCCCGGGGTTATTCGTGCCCTGCAGGCTCTCAATGACCCAGATCGACTTCTACGTGCTCCCCGACACCACCCTGGAGGCGCGCCTCGACTTCGCCTGCCGGCTGGCCGAGACCATCCAGCGCAAGGGCTATCGGCTGCACCTGCACGCCGAGGACGAGGCCATGGCCCGGGAGCTCGACGACCGGCTCTGGACTTTCCGCCCCGACGCCTACGTGCCCCATGCCCTGCTGGACACGGAGGCGGCGGCCGACCTGGATGAGCGGGTGCCGGTGACCATCGGCTGGGCCACCCCGCCCTCCCCCGACCTGGCCGTCCAGGCGCTGCTCAACCTCGCCCCGGACATTCCCGAGTGGTTCTCGCGCTTCGAGCGGGTCGCCGAGATCATCAACCAGCACCAGGCGGTGCTGGTGGCCAAGCGCCAGTGCTGGCAGACCTACAAGAAGCGCGGCTACCCGGTCAAGGCCCACCAGCTGCGCGGCCAGTCCGGCTGACGCCGAGTGCTCCACCGCGCTATAATCGGGCCCATTTTTTGGGATCGCTGCCATCTGGCGTGCATCTCGGTTGAGGCTGCACCACCATGTGGGAGCTGGGCTTTGCCCGGCGAATGGAGGCCGAAGGACTCCCTGGCGGCAGACGCCAGCACAGGCAACACCGCCGAGGCGCCTGCGGCGCCATTCGCCCGGCGGAGCCTGGCTCCCACAATGCAGCGTCACGCCATGACGTAAGGCCCATTTTTCGTCGCCCTCTCCAGCCGTCCGACCCCCGGGTCGGCGGTGCTCATTTCTGGACCCGGAACGCCCATGGACAAGACCTACCAACCCGAGCAGATCGAATCCCGCTGGTACGAGCGCTGGGAGGCCGATGGCCGCTTCGCCCCCTCCGGCGAGGGCGAGCCCTACGCCATCATGATCCCGCCGCCCAACGTCACCGGCAGCCTGCACATGGGCCACGCCTTCCAGGACACCATCATGGACACCCTGATCCGCTGGCGGCGGATGCAGGGGCGCAACACCCTGTGGCAGGTGGGCACCGACCACGCCGGCATCGCGACGCAGATGCTGGTGGAGCGCAAGATCGCCGCCGAAGAGGGCAAGAGCCGCCACGACCTGGGCCGTGACGCCTTCATCGACAAGGTCTGGGAGTGGAAGCACGAGTCCGGCGGCCAGATCACCCGCCAGCTGCGCCGCATGGGGGCGAGCGTCGACTGGTCCCGCGAGCGCTTCACCATGGACGACGGCTTCTACCGGGCGGTCCAGGAGGTCTTCGTGCGCCTCCACAAGGAGGGGCTGATCTACCGCGGCAAGCGCCTGGTCAACTGGGACCCCACCCTGCACACCGCCATCTCGGATCTCGAGGTGGAGAACCGCGACCAGCAGGGGCAGTTCTGGCACTTCCGCTACCCGCTGGCCGACGGCGTCACCACCGACGACGGCAGGAACTACCTGGTGGTTGCCACCACCCGCCCGGAGACCCTGCTCGGTGACACCGGCGTGGCGGTCAACCCGGAAGACCCCCGCTACGCTTCCCTGGTGGGCCAGTTCGTTACGCTTCCGCTGGTGGGCCGGCGCATCCCCGTGGTGGCCGACGAGCACGCCGATATGGAGAAGGGCTCCGGCTGCGTGAAGATCACCCCGGCCCACGACTTCAACGACTACGAGGTCGGCAAGCGCCACGGGCTGCCGCTGATCAACGTCTTCACCCAGGACGCGGCGATCCTGCCCAAGGCCGAGGCCTTCGACATCCAGGGCAGAGCGCTGCCCGACATCGACCCGAGCCTGCCCGACGCCTACGCCGGCCTGGACCGCTTCGAGGCGCGAAGCCGCATCGTCGCCGACATGGAGGCCGCGGGGCTCCTCGAGCAGGTCGAGACGGTCAGCAACACCCTGCCCTATGGCGACCGCTCCGGCGACGTCATCGAGCCGCTGCTCACGGATCAGTGGTTCGTCGCCGTGGAGAGCCTCGCCAAGCCCGCCATCGAGGCCGTCGAGAAGGGCGATATCCAGTTCGTGCCGAAGAACTACGAGAACATGTACTTCGCCTGGATGCGTGACCTGCAGGACTGGTGCATCTCCCGCCAGCTCTGGTGGGGCCACCGCATTCCCGCCTGGTATGACGAGGCGGGCAACGTCTATGTCGCCCGCAGCGAGGACGAGGCCCGCGAGGCGCACGGCCTCTCGCCGGATGTCACGCTCACCCAGGACGAGGACGTGCTGGACACCTGGTTCAGCTCGGGCCTCTGGACCTTCGGCACCCTGGGCTGGCCGGAGCAGACCCCGGAACTCAAGACCTTCCACCCCTCCAGCGTGCTGGTCACCGGCTTCGACATCATCTTCTTCTGGGTCGCACGGATGATCATGCTGACCCTGAAGTTCACCGGCGAGGTGCCGTTCAAGCAGGTCTACGTCCACGGCCTGGTGCGTGACGGCCAGGGCCAGAAGATGTCCAAGTCCAAGGGCAACGTGCTCGACCCCATCGACCTGATCGACGGCATCGACCTCGAGGCGCTGGTGGAGAAGCGCACCGGCAGCCTGATGCAGCCCCAGAAGGCCAGGGCGATCGAGAAGGCCACCCGCGCCGAGTTCCCCGAGGGCGTCGAGCCCCACGGCACCGACGCCCTGCGCTTCACCTTCCTCTCCCAGGCCACCACCGGGCGCGACATCAAGTTCGACATGGGCCGCCTGGACGGCTACCGCAACTTCTGCAACAAGCTGTGGAACGCCTCCCGCTACGTGCTGATGAACGCCGAGGGCGAGGACTGTGGCGCCGACGGCGGCGTCGTGGAGCTGTCGCTGGCCGACCGCTGGATCGTCTCTCGGCTGCAGCAGACCGAGGCCCAGGTGACCCGGGCCATGGAGGAGTTCCGCTTCGACCACGCCTCCCAGGCGCTCTACGAGTTCGTCTGGAACGAGTACTGCGACTGGTACCTGGAGCTCTCCAAGCCGGTGCTGTGGGACGACGCCGCCTCGGCCGAGGCCAAGCGCGGCACCCGCCGCACCCTGGTGCGGGTGCTGGAGGCGATCCTGCGCCTGGCCCACCCGATGATGCCCTACATCTCCGAGGAGATCTGGCAGAAGGTCGCCCCGCTGGCCGGCACCTTCCAGGCTGAGGGCGATTCCATCATGGCCCATCCCTGGCCCCTCGCCGAGGAGGACAAGATCGACGAGGCCGCCAGCCGCGATATCGAGTGGCTCAAGGGGGTGATCGTGGCGGTGCGCAATATCCGCGCCGAGATGAACATCGCCCCAGGCAAGCCCCTCGACGTGCTGCTGACCAAGGGCTCGGCCGCCGACCGCGAGCGCCTCACGGCCAACCGCCTGTTCCTCGCCAAGCTGGCCAAACTGGAGAGCGCCACCTGGCTGGAGAATCCGAACGAGGCGCCGCTTTCGGCCACCCAGCTGGTGGGTGAGATGGAGGTGCTGGTGCCAATGGCCGACCTGATCGACAAGGACGCCGAGCTGGCCCGCCTGGCCAAGGAGATCGAGAAGCAGGAGAAGCTGATCGGCGGCATCGAGAAGAAGCTGTCCAACGAGAGCTTCGTCGCCAAGGCCCCCGAGGCGGTGGTGGAGAAGGAGCGCGGCAAGCTCAAGGAGTTCCAGACCACCCGCAGCCTGCTGGTCGAGCAGCGCGACAAGATCGCCGCCCTCTGATCCCGCCGGCCCCCTTACGCCCAGCCGGCTCGCTTCGGCCCAGCGGGCCGCCATCGGCGGGCCGCTGGCGTCGGGGCCTTTGCCGAGCGCCTCGACGCCGCAGGGGCACCGGAAGGTTACGCTCCTGTTAAGGAACACTGTTCTGCCAAAATCCCATCGCCTAGAATGGGCCAGGCCATTCACCGACCCGCGATGCCACGATGCCACAGACCCATCCCGCCCTCGCCGTCGGGCGCCTGCTGCTGTTCAACCTGCTGGGTGCCCTGCTGGTGTTCTCCTGGCTCTCGCCGGACCTGCCGTTCTGGACCGAGGTCGACGACGCCGTCTTCTTCACCACCAACGGCTGGCTCACCGAGGAGAACGGCGCCTGGGTGTGGCTGGTAGCGGCCACCAACGCGCGACTTTTCGACGTGGTGAGCTTCTTTATCCTGCTGGCGATCTTCCTCTGGGCGATCGCCCGGGATCCGGTGCCGGAGCAGAGGATGCTGCGCTGGGGCGGTATCGGCATCACCATGCTGCTGGTAGCGGTCTTCATGGCCCAGGGCGTGCGCATGGTGATCGACTACACCCACCCGAGCCCCACCCTGGGCTACCAGGAGGTCAACCTGGTGACCGAGATGGTCGACTTCTCGACCAAGGACAGCTCGGGCTCGAGCTTTCCCGGCGACCGCGGGGTCAATCTCTTCCTGTTCACCGCCTTCATGTGGCGCTATGCGGGCCTCAGGGTGATGCTGGTAAGCCTGGTGGCCGCGGCAATCCTGAGCGCCCCGCGCATCCTGAGTGGCGCCCACTGGTTCAGCGACGTCTACTTCGGCGCCCTGGCCATCAACCTGATCATCGCCCCCTGGTTTTTGCTCACCCCGATCGGGCCGGCCATGGCCCGCGGCATCACCGCGGGCATGGCCAGGGTCCAGGAGCTGCTGCCGGGACGTTAGTTGGCTTTCTGCCACCCGCCCAGTACCCGCTGGTCGGGGCCGAAGAAGACCAGCCGGTCGTGGTCGATCAGGAAGCGGTAGGCGGTCTCTAGCATGCCGGTCACGCGAGCCGCCTCCTCGCCCTGGGGGCAGGCGCGACGGGTGGTGGCCAGCTCGGTGAACTCGATGCGCTGGTTCTCGCCCAGTCGGGCTCTCCCCCTCATCTCGTTGCAGCCGTCGCTGCCGCTGACGCGGCCGCTCTCGTCGATGCGGAACCAGGCCGGCTCGGGCAGCGAGAGCCGCTCGTCGGTGCCCACCAGCAGCAGGTTCCAGCGCTGCTCCACCACCGGCCCCGAGAGGCTCACCTCGGGTTCTGCCGGCGCGTCGGGGCGGCCGCCACAGGCCGCCAGCAGCAGCGTGGCGGCCATCACCAGGCCCAGGCGGGCCACAGGCTTGTTCTTCATGTCTCGTCGTGCTTCCTTGTCGGGTGGCCGGCCGCTTACCAGGTGCCGGTGTTGTCCATGGAGGCCCAGGGCTCCCGGGCGGGGAGCGGATCACCCTTCTGCAGCAGCTCCACCGAGATGCCATCGGGGCTTCTCACGAAGGCCATATGGCCGTCCCGGGGCGGGCGGTTGATGGTCACGCCATTCGCCTGCAGCTTCTCGCACAGGGCGTAGATGTCGTCGACCCGATAGGCCAGGTGGCCGAAGTTGCGCCCGCCGGTGTACTCCTCCGGGTCCCAATTGTACGTGAGCTCCAGCTCCGGGGCCTTGAGCTCTGCGGAGCGCGCCTCGTCCTCGGGGGCGGCCAGGAAGACCAGGGTGAAGCGCCCCTTGTCGTTCTCCTTGCGCCGCACCTCCTTGAGGCCCAGCAGGTCGCAGTAGAAGCGCAGCGAGGCGTCCAGGTCGCTGACGCGCACCATGGTGTGCAGATACTGCATAGCCAACTCCTTGTCAGGGGCTCAGTGAGTGTACTCGCTGAAGATCTCCGGGGTGCGATCGTCGCGGTGCCAGCCCAGCACCTGGTAGTCGTCGTAGCGGCCGGTCTCCATGCCCGGCGAGCCGTGGGGCATGCCCGGCACGGCGAGGCCCGCCACGTCCGGGCGCTCCGCCAGCAGGCGGTGGATGTCCGCCGCGGGCACGTGGCCCTCGATCACATAGCCGTCGACCATGGCGGTGTGGCAGGAGGCGAGCTCCGGGGTGAGGCCCTGCTCGAGCTTGATGTCGCGCATCTCACGGGTCTTGTGGCGCTCCACCGTGAAGCCCTCGGCCTCCAGGTGGTCGGCCCAGGCGCCACAGCAGCCGCAGTTGGGGTCCTGGTACATCTCGACCACCGGGCCGGCTTGGGGACTGGTCCCGGGCGTGACGGCGAGGTAGAGGGCCAGGGCGCCGCCGGCCAGCAGCGAGAGCGCGGTCACCTTTCTTGTCTTGCGGTTCATGGGTAGGCTTTTCATGCTGGGTGGCTCCTGAAGCGTTGACGCCGGATAATGGAATCGTGACAAGCCGCCAGGGGCTTGCCAATACCTGCCAAGGGAAAGTGAGCGGAAATGTCGCACTATTGTGATCTGGCACCGGGCCATCCGTGGCATGGCCCCTACCATGAGCAGGAGTACGGCTTCCCCGTCGGGGACGACAGGGGGCTGTTCGAACGCCTGGTGCTGGAGATCAACCAGGCCGGCCTGTCATGGCTGACGGTGCTCAAGAAGCGCGAGGCGTTTCGTCGTGCCTTCGACCACTTCGACATTGCCAAGGTTGCCGCCTACGGTGACGCTGACCGCCAACGCCTGCTCGGCGATGCCGGCATCATCCGCAACCGCCGGAAGGTCGAAGCGGCGATCCACAACGCCGGGGTGATCCAGGTCCTGCGCGATGAGCACGGCAGCCTCGCCGCCTGGCTCGACCACCACCACCCGCTGCCCCCGGCGGAGTGGGTCCGGCTCTTCAGGCGCACCTTCCGCTTCACCGGGCCGGAGATCACCGGTGAATTCCTGATGAGCACCGGCTATCTTCCCGGCGCCCACCGCGACGACTGCCCGGTGCAGGCGCGTATCCTCGCCGCCGGGCCGCGCTGGGCGGAGAGATGATCCACTGAGCGAGGAATCCCTACCGATGGATCCGCTAACTCATGCTGTACTGGGCGGCGCGGTGGGTGGCGTGGTGCTGGGCCGCCGGCTGGGCCGCAAGGCGGTGCTGTTCGGCGCGCTGCTGGGCATGTCACCCGACCTCGACGTGCTCCTCGACTACGGCGATGCCGTGTTCAACGTCACCGAACACCGCGGCTTCACCCATTCGCTGTTCGTGCTCACCGGGCTCGGCACCCTGCTCGCCCTGCTCACCTCCCGCCTGCAGGCGGCCAGGACGATTCCGCTGGGATACTGGTGGCTCTTCTACGTGCTCTGCCTGACCACCCACCCGCTGCTCGACGCCCTGACCACCTACGGCACCCAGCTATGGTGGCCGCTGGACCTGCGCCCCACGGCCTATCCCATCGTCTTTATCATCGACCCGCTCTACACCCTGCCGCTGCTGGTGGGCACCGGGGTGGCGCTGGTCACCGGCAGCGGCCGGAGCGCCCCCGCCTGGGGGCTCGCGCTCTCCACCGCCTACCTGGTGTTCGCCTTCGGCGCCAAGCAGCTGGTTGAGCATCGCCTCGAGCCGATACTCGCCGAGCGAGGCCTCGCAGAGGCCCCGCGGCTGGTCCAGCCCACCCCTTTCAACACCCTGCTGTGGCGGGTGACGGTGGTGGAGGGCGACGAACAGCACGAGCTGCTGCTGGGCCTCCTGGACGGCGACACCCCGCCGCTGGTGGAGACCTACCGCCGCGGCGCCGAGCTGGAGGCGGCGGCGCTGGCCAGCGAACGCGGCCGGCGGCTGAAGTGGTTCGTCGGCCCCTTCCTGCGCTACGAGACCCGCGAACTCGACGGCCGCGAGACCCTGGTGGCCACCGACCTGCGCCTGGGCTTCCCCGGCTTTCACCCCTTCGCCTTCACCCTGGCCACCCGTGACGGCGAGGCCTGGGTAGCGGTGTCCGAGAGCGTGCAGCTGGCCAGCCCCTATGAGGCCAACGGCGAACGCCGTGCGGCCCTGTCGCGGCTGTGGCCCCGCCTGCTGAGCGCGGAGCCGCCACTCTGCACCAGCGACTTCGTGGCCGGGCAGTGGCTGGTCGAGCGCTCGGAGGCCTGCTGAGGGAGCCAGACGACGACGGGGGCGGCCATCAGGCCACCCCCGTCGGTTGGCGCTTGGCGCCGGTCGCGGGCGCTTAGAGGCGCGCCACCAGACCCTCGATGGCCTGACGTGCCTCCTTGAGGGCGGCGTCACGCTGGCCCATGTTGAGGCCTTCGGCGAACACGGTGTCCACCTCGCTGATGCCGATCATGCCCAGCATCAGCTTGAGGTGCGGGGTCTGGGTATCCATCTCGGTGCCGGCATACTGGCCGCCGCGGGCCGCCAGGATCACTGCGCGCTTGCCTTCCAGCAGGCCCTGGGGACCCTTCTCGGTGTAGCGGAAGGTCACCCCGGCGCGCATCACGCGGTCGAACCAGGCCTTGAGCTGGCTGGGAACGCCGAAGTTGTACATGGGCACCGCCAGCACTACCAGGTCGTGGGCCTGGAGCTCCTCGATCAGGGCGTCGGAGCGGGCGGCCAACTCGCGCTGCTCGGCGCTGCGCTCCTCGTCGGCCACCTGCCAGCTGCCGAGCTCGGCCAGGCCGAGGTGGGGCAACTCCTCGGCGACCAGGTCACGATGGGTCACCGCGATGCCGTCGCGGCGCTCGGCCTGGGCGATGAAGTGCTCGGCCAGGGCCTTGGACTGGCCGTTCTCGCCGAGAATGGAAGCGGTCAGCACGAGGGTACGGGTGGTCATGGCGATCTCCTTGAAGCGATATCAGGACAATGACCGCCATGATAGATGCATTTTTTGCCATAAAAAGCGCAAAAAACCGCACCCCTTATTCGATAAAAACGAAAATCCCGATCAGGGGGCGATGCCCTGGCCGCAGCCCCTATACTGCTCCCCGTTCACGGTCAGGGTGACCCGCGCCGGGAAGGGCTCGCCGCTCATGTCGTCCAGGCAGGCGCCGGCCTCGATGCGCAGCTCGAAGGGGGTGTCGCCCCGGCCGCTGGCCAGGATCACCCGCCCCGCGCCGTTGTCCAGGGTAGTGACCCGATAGGGCAGGGTCTGCTCCCGGGTGCCGTAATCGAGGCTCAGGGTCACCTCGGGCCGGTCGTGGGCGAGGCTCGCCATCCAGCCCGGCTCGTTGCCGCGGCCCAGGAACATCACCCCGGGGCGCTGCTCGCGGGTCAGGGCCTGGCGCTGCACGTAGGCCTGACACTCGAGCCGCCCACGGGGCGTCTCCACGATGGCCTCGGCGCCCCTGTTCCAGAAGCTGACCTCGCCCTGCTCGTAGCGGGCGCCGCTGGCCACCACGGCGGGCTGCAGACGCCAGGCACCGTGGGCCGACCAGAGCCGCAGCTCGGCCTCTTGGCCCGGCAGGGCGGCGGTGACCAGTGCCTGGTCGGGCGTGCAGCGCCAGGCGGTGAAGCTGTCGGCGCCGCCGGGGAAGAGCACCGAGGGCAGCAGCGGCGCCTGGGCGCCCGGGGTAATCGGCGCCGAGGGGGTGGCGGTGGCGCAGCCCCCCAGCAGCAGGGTGAGGCCCAGGGCGGCGGGGGGGAGCAGGCGGGACATGGCATCTCCTTACGGGTCGAGGTTCCGTGACCCGCCGAGCATAGCAGCCGCCGGTATCGGCGGCCGCTCTCGTTGGCTTAACGCTGGGGCGATGCCCGACTCACGGCCTCTGCCACCCGCCGATTTAGCCGAGACGCCGGCGCAGCTGGTGCGCCGCCTCCACCAGCTTGGCGGCCTTCTCCATCAGCGCCACCATCCAGGCCACCTCGGGGATGTTGGGGGAATGGATATCGTAGACGCCGGGGCCGATCTCGTTCGGGTAGGCGAAGTCCTGGAAGGCGTCGAGCAGCTCCATGTCCGAGCGCGAGGTCTCGATGGTGATCACATCGGCGTCCAGGGCGGCAATCGACTCGATGATGTCGTTGAACTCCGAGTAGCACATATGGGTGTGGATCTGGGTCTCGTCACGCACCCCGGCGGCGCTGAGCCGGAAGCAAGCCACGGCCCAGTCGAGATAGGCCTGCCACTCGCCCCGGCGCAGCGGCAGCCCCTCGCGCAGCGCCGGCTCGTCGATCTGGATGGCGCGGATGCCCGCCGCCTCCAGGTCGCGCACCTCGTCGCGCAGCGCCAGGGCGATCTGCCGGCAGGTGGCCTCCCGGGGCTGGTCGTCGCGCACGAAGGCCCACTGCAGCAGGGTCACGGGACCGGTGAGCATGCCCTTCATGGGCTTATCGGTGAGCGACTGGGCGTACCGGCTCCAGCGCACCGTCATGGGGCCGGGACGGCTGACGTCGCCGACGATCACCGGCGGCTTCACGCAGCGCGAGCCGTAGCTCTGCACCCAGCCGAAGCGGGTGAAGGCGTAGCCGTCGAGCTGCTCGCCGAAGTACTCCACCATGTCGTTGCGCTCGGGCTCGCCGTGCACCGGCATGTCGAGGCCGAGCGCCTCCTGGCGCGCCACGGCGTGGGCGATCTCCTCCTCCATGCGCGCCTCATAGGCCTCCGCGGCGAGTTCGCCGGCCTTGAAGGCGCGTCGGGCGGCGCGGATCTCGTCGGTCTGGGGGAAGGAGCCGATGGTGGTGGTGGGGAAGAGCGGCAGGGCCAGGGCGCGGCGCTGGGCCTCGGCGCGCACCGCATAGGGGCTCCGGCGCTCGTGGTCGTCCGGCTCGATCGCGGCCAGGCGGTCGGCCACCTCGCGGCGGTGGAGGCGCGGCGAGTCGCGCCGCGCCTGCAGGGCCAGGGTGGCGGCCTCCAGGCGCTCGCGGTCGACCTCGGTGGCGCGGCCGTCGAGCAGGCGCGCCAGGGTCACCGTCTCGTCGAGCTTCTGGCGCGCGAAGGCGAGCCAGCTTCTGAGTTCCGGGTCGAGCTCGGTCTCCCGGGCCAGGTCCACCGGCACATGCAGCAGCGAGCAGGAGGGGGCGATCCATAGCCGCTTGCCCAGCCGCATGCGCGCCGCGGCGAGGCGCTCCCGGACGAGGGCGAGGTCGGTGCGCCAGACGTTGCGGCCGTCGATGGCGCCCACCGAGAGCACCTTGTAGGCGGGCAGGCGGTCGAGCACCGCCTCGAGCTGCTCGGGGGCCCGCACCGCATCGATATGCAGCCCCGCCACCGGCAGGTTGACGGCGAGGCCCAGGTTGTCGCCCAGCCCACCGAAGTAGGTGGCCAGCAGCAGCTTCAAAGGGGCCCGGCCCAGCACGCTGTAGGCGGCCTCATAGGCCTGCTGCCAGTCGCCGGGCAGGTCCTGAACCAGCGCCGGCTCGTCGAGCTGCACCCACTCCACGCCCTGCTCGGCCAGGCGTGCCAGCAGCTCGCCGTAGACCGGCAGCAGGGCCTCGAGCAGGCTCAGCCGGTCGAGCCCGGCGTCGCGGGCCTTGCCCAGCCACAGCCAGCTGAGCGGCCCGAGCAGGGTCACCTTCACCGGGTGGCCCAGCGCCTGGGCCTCGGCCACCTGCGCGAAGAGGCGCGAGGAGGCCAGCCGGAAGGCCTGGCCCGCGTGCAGCTCCGGCACCAGGTAGTGGTAGTTGGTATCGAAGTACTTGGTCATCTCGCAGGCGGCGGCGGGCTCGCCGCTGGGCGCCCGGCCGCGGGCCATGCGGAAGGCGGTATCCAGGTCCACCTCGCCGGCGGCCACCTCGGCCTCGGCGGCGAAGCGGGCGGGCACCGCCCCCAGGGTCACCGAGAGATCCAGCACCTGGTCGTAGAAGGCGAAGTCGCCCACCGTGACCAGGTCGAGCCCCGCCGCGCGCTGGTCGTCCCAGTGGCGGGCGCGCAGCTCGCGCCCTACCCCCTCGAGGCCCTCGCGGTCGAGCTCGCCCGCCCAGTAGGCCTCCACGGCCTTCTTCAGTTCGCGATCCGCGCCGATGCGCGGGTAGCCGGATACATGAGCCAGAGTCATAGTGTTCAGCCTGTTGCATGAGTGATGCCACGGAGTCTGGCTGGCCACCGGGCGTGAATCAAACTAAACTTCCTAATATTTAAAATGAAAGTGGCTCACTCACCATGCTCGAACTGCGACACCTGCGCACCCTGGTCGCCCTGCGCGACGCCGGCTCCCTCGTCGAGGCGGCCGAGCGCGTCCACCTCACCCAGTCCGCCCTCTCCCACCAGATCAAGGACCTGGAGGAGCGGTTAAGCAATCCGCTGTTCGTGCGCAAGACCCGGCCGGTGGAGTTCACCCGCGCCGGCCAGCGGCTGCTGGCCCTGGCCGAGCAGGTGCTGCCGCTGGTGCGCATGGCCGAGCGGGACCTGGCGCGCCTGGCCGGCGACGAGCAGGGGCGGCTGCACATGGCCATCGAGTGCCACAGCTGCTTCCAGTGGCTGATGCCCACCATCGATCACTTCCGCGACCACTGGCCCGAGGTGGAGATCGACATCCCCGGCGGCCACCACTTCGACCCGCTGCCGGCCCTGGCCCGGGAGCAGCTCGACCTGGTGATCACCGCCGACCCCCAGCCGCTGCCCGGGGTCCACTACGAGCCGCTGTTCCGCTACGAGGGGCTGCTGGCGGTGGCCCGCCAGCACCGGCTGGCCGGCAAGGCGTTCGTGACGCCCCAGGAGCTGGCCGCGGAGACCCTGATCACCTACCCGGTGGAGCATTCGCGGCTGGATGTCTTCACCCAGTTCCTGGATCCCGCCGGGGAGCGTCCACGGGAGGTGCGCACCGCGGAGCTGACCATCATGATGATGCAGCTGGTGGCCAGCGGCCGCGGGGTCTGCGCCCTGCCCAACTGGGCCCTGACCGAGTACCTGGAGCGTGACTACGTGAAGGCGGTGGCGCTGGGCGAGCAGGGAGTGTGGAGCACGCTGTTCGCGGCGGTTCGCGAGGAGACCCGCCAGGCGCCCTGGATGGAGGACTTCCTGCGCACCGCCAGGGAGACCTCCTTTGCGGTGCTGGAGGGGATCAAGCCGGCCTAGGCGGCTCCAGTGAATCGGGGCGCTGGGGCAGCAGCAGGGTGAAGCGGGCGCCGCCGAGGCCGGGGCTGTCGTCCACCCCCGCGCTGCCGCCGTGCCAGGCCATCACCTTCTGCACGATGGAGAGCCCCAGGCCATAGCCGCCGGAGCTGCGGGTGCGGCTGTCGTCGAGGCGGGCGAAGGGCTTGAAGATCGCCAGGCGTTCGCTTGCCGGCACGCCGGGGCCGTCATCCTCCACGTCGAAGCGCACCAGGCGAGGCTCGCCCTGCACGCGGATCACCACCCGGGTGCGTGCGTGGCGGCAGGCGTTGGCCACCAGGTTCTGCAGGGCGCGCTGCAGGTAGCGCGGCTCGGCCAGGGCCTCCACCTCCGGCCCCTCGGCGAGCTCGATGGCAAGATGCCCGTGCAGGGGCGCCAGCGCGGCGATCACCCGATCGGCCATGGCCCGGCACTCCACCAGGCTGGCCTGCATCTCGCGGCCGTTGACCGCGTCGCTGCCCAGCCGGGCGTAGGTGAGGATCTCGTCGATCAGGCCATCCAGCTCCTCGATGTCGACGTCGATGCCCTGCAACTGGCGGCGGATCGCCGGGTCGTCGGTCATGTCCTCGACCATCTGCACCGCGAAGCGGATACGCGCCACCGGGGTGCGCAGCTCGTGGGAGACCGCGCGGATCATGTCCTGCTGGGCGCGCAGCAGCGACTGCACCTGGGCCGCCATGCCGTTGAAGGCCATGCCCAGTCGGCCCAGGAAGTCGCCGCTCTCCACCTTGACCCGAGTGTCGAGCCTGCCGGCGGCGATGCGGGTGGCGGCCAGCTCCAGGCGCGCCATCCGCGCCTCGATGCCGCGCACGATCAGGTAGATGGTCGCCCCCAGCACCCCCAGCAGGATCACCACCACCAGCAGCTGCAGCGAGCCCGGCACCGGCTCGAAGGCCTCCACCGGGCCGATGGCCAGCCAGCTCGCCTCGTCGCCGCCGCCGGGTAGGGCCAGGTACATGGCCATGGACCAGCGCCCGGGGAAGATCCGGATCACCACCTCGCCATCGGCCAGCCGCCCGAGCTGATAGGCGTCCAGGCCCCGCGGGGGGTCGTCGCCGAGGGTCACCGGGATGCTGCCCCCGGCTACCCGGGTCAGCCGTGCCAGGCGCTCACCCGGGGGTGCCTCGGCCAGCCATTCGCCGAGCAGCTCGGTCAGCCCACGCAGCTGCTGCTCGCTGAGGCTGGCCAGATCCACCTGCAGCAGACGTTCCTCACCGGGCAGCAGCTTCTGCAGGCGCCAGCCGCGCTCGCCGCGGTCCTGCACCAGCACCCGCTCCCGCTCGAGGCGCAGGCGGGAAAAGTAGCCGAGGGAGACGGAGTCCACGCTGAGCACCGAGGGGGTCATGTCGAGGCGGCGGGCCTGGGCTTCCAGCCAGGGCGCGTGGGCCTCGGCCGGCAGCTCCGCCAGGCGCTGGGCGAGCAGGCGCATGGGCACCTCGGCGAGCTGCTCGCGGTGATGCTCGCGGCGTACCTGATCGACCATCGCCACGCCCAGCAGGGCCAGGCCGAAGGTCAGCAGCAGCGCCAGCGCCAGCAGCACATAGACGCGCAGGAAGGTGCTGTCGGCCAGGACCCGCCGCATGATTCAGCCTTCCTTGACGAACAGATAGCCCTTGCTGCGTACCGTCTTGATACGATGCGGCTGGTTGGGGTCGTCGCCGATCTTTGGCCGGATCCGCGAGACGCGCACATCGATGGAGCGGTCCTGGCCGTCGTACTTGATGCCCCTCAGCTGAGAGAAGATCTCCTCGCGGGTCAGCACCCGGCCGGCATTGCTGGCCAGCAGCCAGAGCAGGTCGAACTCGGCGCTGGTCAGGTCGATGCGGCTACCCTCGAGCCAGGCCTCGCGGGTGGCGCTGTCGATCTCCAGGTTACCGAACACCAGGCGGGGATCCTCGGAGGCCTCGGCGCTCTCGGCGCGGCGCAGCAGCGCGCGCATGCGCGCCAGCAGCACCCGGGGCTGCACCGGCTTGGGCACGTAGTCGTCAGCGCCCATCTCCAGGCCCAGCACCTGGTCCATGTCATCGGTGCGTGCGGTGAGCATCAGGATCGGGCCGGGGTAGTCACCGCGCACGCGGCGGCAGATCGACAGGCCATCCTCGCCGGGCAGCATCAGGTCCAGGATCACCAGGTCCGGCTGCAGCGCCTGGATGCGCTCGACGCCGCGCGCCCCATCGGCCTCCAGGGTGACGTGGAAGCCGTTGGCCTCCAGATAGTCGCGGGTCAGGTCGGCCAGGCGCTCGTCATCCTCGATGATCAGCACGTGATCCTGTTCCCGGGGTTCCAAGCTCTCGTCCATCCTCAAGTTCCATCCTGGCTGGCAGGTGATCGGGAAGGCGGCGCACGGAGGCTGATACCGCCATTGGCTAAAGGATACCCGAAATCCAGGCAGGCGCCTGCCTGTTGCCAGTAAACGACAATTCTTTCTGTGTTGGGCCCTCCCCGGCAGAACGCCGGGAAGCCCCAGGATGACCACAGGGGCTCCACAGGTTATCCACTTGATGGAGGCACAAAAGCACACTATCTTGTGCCTCACCTCGCAGGAAACACCATATCCTGTGTCGCTAGCAATCGAGCCTCAGGCTGTCAACCGCCGCGCTCTTGCCCTCTTCGACCACCAGACAGGGATTCCCGGCGTCATGGATACCATCGCTTCCCCGGATACGTCATCCGTTACCGTCACTGCCCCGCAGGCCCTACGCGTCATCAAGCGCACCGGCGACGTGGTGCCCTTCGACGCCGACAAGATCGCCGTGGCGATGCGCAAGGCGTTCATCGCCGTGGAGGGCGACAACGCCGACGCCTCCTCCCGGGTGCGCGACTTCGTGCGACAGTCCGCCGAGGCCATCGAGCAGGCCTTCCTGCGCCGCATGCCCGACGGCGGCACCCTGCACATCGAGGACATCCAGGATCAGGTGGAGCTGGCCCTGATGCGCGCCGGCGAGCAGAAGGTCGCCCGCGCCTACGTGCTCTACCGCGAGGCCCACGCCCGGGCCCGCGCCGCGGCCGGTGGCAACATCGAGAAACCCCACCCCAGCCTGCACGTCACCCTGCCCGACGGCAGCCGCCAGCCGCTGGACCTGGGCCGCATCGAGACCCTGGTGCATGACGCCTGCGCGGGCCTCCACAGCGTCGAGCCCGGCCGCATCGTCGAGGACTCCCTGAAGAACCTCTACGACGGCGTCAGCGTCGACGGCGTCTCCCAGGCGCTGATGATGACCGCCCGCACCCTGGTGGAGAAGGAACCCAACTACACCTACGTCACCGCCCGCCTGCTGCAGGACAACCTGCGCCGCGAGGCGCTGGCCTTCCTCGGGATCGCCGACGAGGCCACCTACGGCGAGATGGCCGAGCTCTACAAGCCGGCCTTTCAGGCCTACGTGGCCAAGGGCATCGAGTTCGAGCAGCTCGACCCGCGCCTGGCCGACTTCGACCTCGAGCGCCTGGGTGAGGCCCTCGATCATACCCGCGACAACGCCTTCACCTACCTGGGCCTGCAGACCCTCTACGACCGCTACTTCATCCACCGGGACGACGTGCGCTACGAACTGCCCCAGGTGATGTTCATGCGCGTGGCCATGGGCCTGGCCCTCAACGAGGATGACCGCGAGGCGCGGGCCATCGAGTTCTACGAGCTGCTCTCCAGCTTCGACTACATGGCCTCCACCCCGACCCTGTTCAACTCGGGCACCGTGCGCAGCCAGCTCTCCTCGTGTTATCTCACCACCGTGCCCGACGACCTGGACGGCATCTACAGCGCGATCCGCGACAACGCCCTGCTCTCCAAGTGGGCCGGGGGACTGGGCAACGACTGGACCCCGGTGCGCGCCCTGGGCTCCTACATCAAGGGGACCAACGGCAAGAGCCAGGGGGTGGTGCCCTTCCTCAAGGTGGTCAACGATACGGCGGTTGCCGTGAATCAAGGGGGAAAGCGGAAGGGCGCGGTGTGCGCCTACCTGGAGACCTGGCACCTGGATATCGAGGAGTTCCTCGAGCTGCGCAAGAACACCGGCGACGACCGCCGTCGCACCCACGACATGAACACCGCCAACTGGGTGCCGGACCTGTTCATGAAGCGGGTCTTCGACGACCAGGATTGGACGCTCTTCTCGCCCGCCACCTGCCCGGATCTCCACGACCTCTACGGCGCCGCCTTCGAGACCCGCTACGCCGAGTACGAGGCGATGACCCGCACCGGCGAGCTCAAGCTGTTCAAGCGGGTGCGGGCCAAGGACCTGTGGCGCAAGATGCTCTCCATGCTGTTCGAGACCGGCCACCCCTGGATCACCTTCAAGGACCCGTGCAACCTGAGAAGCCCCCAGCAGCATGCGGGCGTGGTGCACTCCTCCAACCTGTGCACCGAGATCACCCTCAACACCAGCGTCGACGAGATCGCGGTGTGCAACCTGGGCTCGGTCAATCTGGCCCAGCACGTGGTGGACGGCGTCCTCGACGACGCCAAGCTGCGCAGGACCGTGCGTACCGCCGTACGCATGCTCGATAACGTCATCGACATCAACTACTACGCGGTGCCCCAGGCACGCAACTCCAACCTCAGGCACCGCCCGGTGGGGCTCGGCATCATGGGCTTCCAGGACGCCCTCTACGCCCAGGACATCGCCTACGCCTCCGAGGACGCCGTGGCCTTCGCCGACCGCTCCATGGAGCTGGTCAGCTACCACGCCATCGAGGCCTCCGCAGACCTGGCCGCCGAGCGCGGCCGCTACGAGAGCTTCGAGGGCTCCCTGTGGAGCCAGGGCGTGCTGCCCATCGACTCCATCGAGAAACTGCGCCTGGAGCGTGGCGAGAAGTACATCGAGATCGACACCAGCGCCACCCAGGATTGGGACCGCCTGCGCCACAAGATCGCCGAGCAGGGCATGCGCAACTCCAACGTGATGGCCATCGCCCCCACCGCGACCATCTCCAACATCTGCGGCGTGACCCAGTCCATCGAGCCGACCTACCAGAACCTCTACGTGAAGTCGAATCTCTCCGGGGAGTTCACCGTGGTCAACGCCTGCCTGGTCCACGACCTCAAGGCTCGTGGCCTGTGGGACGAGGTGATGATCAACGACCTCAAGTACTACGACGGCTCGGCCCAGCCCATCGAGCGCATCCCGGCGGATCTCAAGGCCAAGTACGCCACCGCATTCGAGGTAGAGCCGAAGTGGCTGGTGGAGGCCGCCGCGCGTCGCCAGAAGTGGATCGACCAGGCCCAGTCGCTGAACCTCTACATCCAGGGGGTCTCCGGCAAGAAGCTCGACGTGACCTACCGCATGGCCTGGTTCCGCGGTCTCAAGACCACCTACTACCTGCGTGCCCTGGGCGCCACCGCGGTGGAGAAGTCCACCGTGGAGCGCGGCAACCTCAACGCGGTGAGCAATGCCGCCCCGGGCCAGCCGCCGGCCACCGGCCCGGCGCCGAAGGCCTCGGAGCCTTCAGCGGGTGGGAGAGAGCCTTCAGCGGGTGGGAGAGAGCCTTCAGCGGGTGAGAGAGAGCCCCGCGGCGTGGAGGACTTCCTGACCGGCAAGGCGGGCGCCGGCTCGCGGGCGCCCAGCGCCGCCGATATCGACGACCTGGGCTGCGAAGCCTGCCAGTAAGCCTTCACCGGAGGCGGCAGACCGCCTCCGGCCTTTCGACATCCGCGTAGGAGCTCGATTTATCGAGCGATACAGCTGATCGATCGCCGCCCGGCGAACCGGGCTCCTACGGCCATCGGAACCATCTACCGGGAGAAACAGATGCTGAACTGGGACGAGTTCCACGAAGACGAGACCACGGTCGCCGAACAGCCGCCAGCCGCCCCGGCGCCCGCCGCCAAGCCGCAGCCGGCCGCCGAGCCCGCGCGCAGGGAAGCCGTGAAAGCAGAGAGTGTAGGAGAAGGTGCCGCTCGCTACGCCGTGGCCGACCAGGAGCGCCTGACCCGGGCCCGGGCGTCCCTGGAGGCGCTCGACGTGGCCGCGGGCCTCGAGGAGCTGGAGATGGGCGCGGCGCGCATCCAGGTCGACGACAAGCAGATGATCAACGCCCGCGCCGACCTCAACCAGCTGGTGCCCTTCAAGTACGAGTGGGCCTGGCAGAAGTACCTGGACGGCAGCGCCAACCACTGGATGCCCCAGGAAGTGAACATGAACGCCGACATCGCCCTGTGGAAGAGCCAGGACGGCCTCACCCCGGACGAGCGGCGCATCGTCGAGCGCAGCCTCGGCTACTTCTCCACCGCCGACTCCCTGGTGGCCAACAACCTGGTGCTGGCGCTCTATCGGCTGATCACCAACCCCGAGTGCCGCCAGTACCTGCTGCGCCAGGCCTTCGAGGAGGCGATCCACACCCACGCCTACCAGTACTGCGTGGAGTCGCTGGGCATGGACGAAGGCGAGGTCTTCAACATGTACCGCGAGGTGCCCTCGGTGGCCGCCAAGTCCGCCTGGAGCCTCAAGCACACCCAGTCCCTGGCGCGCCCGGACTTCCAGACCGGCACCCCGGAGACCGATCAGGAGCTGTTGCGCAACCTGGTGGCCTTCTACTGCGTCACCGAGGGCATCTTCTTCTACTGCGGCTTCAGCCAGATCCTCTCCATGGGGCGGCGCAACAAGATGACCGGGGTGGCCGAGCAGTTCCAGTACATCCTGCGCGACGAGTCCATGCACCTGAACTTCGGCGTGGACATGATCAACCAGATCAAGATCGAGAACCCGCACCTCTGGACCCCCGAGTTCCAGGACGAGGTGACCCAGATGATCCTCGAGGGCACCGAGCTGGAGATCGCCTACGCCCGGGACACCATGCCCCGCGGCGTGCTGGGCATGAACGCGGCGATCATGGAGGAGTACCTGCACTTCATCTGCAACCGCCGCCTGGCCCAGATCGGCCTGAAGGAGCAGTTCCCCGGTGCCCGGAACCCCTTCCCGTGGATGAGCGAGATCATCGACCTGCGCAAGGAGAAGAACTTCTTCGAGACCCGGGTCACCGAGTACCAGGTGGGCGGCGCGCTGAGCTGGGATTGACGGCAACGGCCGACCCTGCCTGGCTGACCCGGGCCGGCGCCTTCGGGCGCCGGCCCTTTTCGTGATCGGAATTGCCTCCGCCCCGGTGGCGCTCTACGGTAGACATGAGGGTGTCGACGGCGTGACAGGAGATGAAGCCATGCGGGAAGCGACAGGCAGAAGCGTAATCCGGCGAGTCTATGTGCCGACCCATGTCCGCCGGCTGCCCAACGGCGAACGGGTCAAGATTCCCGGCCACTACAAGGCACCCGTGCGATGAGCCTGCGGTCTCTCCCGGTGGCCTCGCTCTCCCTGCTGCTGGCGGGCTGTCAGGCGATCTCGCCATCCGGCGACGCCCAGGCGCCGTCCCAGTGGGACAGGTTCGGACTGGAAGCACAGCCGCGGCTGGCCGCCCATCGCGCGGCCCTTCCCGGGGGGCTCGGCTTCGATCCCGGCACCACCGGATGGCAGGAGGCGGGCCAGGCGCTGCCCGAGGGTCTGACCCGCGATGGCCAGCGCCACGCCTCTCCCGCCGCCCTGCTCCAGGCGCTGGTCACCGAACTCGATCTAGCGGCAACGCTTGGCCAGGAGGTCTGGGAGCAGACCCAGCGTCTCCACCTGGCAGATGACACCGCCGTGGGAGTCGTACTGCAGTGGGGGTTCAAGGACGATGCGGTGCTCGGACAGGACTATCGCCTGACCATGAGTGAGGACGCCGATGGCTGGTATACCGAACGCCTGGAGATCCGCTACCACTGCGGTCGCGGCGTCAGCGACGATGGCCTCTGTCTTTGAGGTGACCATGCACCAACCCATCGTCGGCTACCACCGGGACGAAGAGGGCCACTGGGTGGCCGAGCTGGCCTGCGGCCATTGCCAGCACCTGCGCCACCGGCCGCCCTGGGTCGAGCGGCCCTGGGTGCTCAGCGCCGCGGGGCGGCGCTCCCGGCTCGGCCTGCCGCTCGGCTGTGTGGAGTGCGACCGGGGCGAGCCCCGCGATCTCCCGTGACGCCGGCATCGTCCGCGGCGGCACGGCTATACTGAGAGTCTGCCCAAGCCGACTGGCGAGAGCCGTCATGCCACGACCCGCCCAACGCTGCTGGCCCTTCCTCGCCCTGGTTATCGGCCTCGCCGCCGCGGGAACCTGGGCTCAGGAGCCCCCCCTCGCCGATGCGCCGACGCCCCCGCCCGTCGAGCGGGTCATCTTCGCCTGGGAGCAAAGCGTGGAGAGCCTGAGGGTCCGGGATCTCGAGGGCCGTGAACTCGACGCCGAGGTCGAGCCCCTTCCCCAGGAGCCGGGGCGCGTCAGCCTCAGCGTGCCGACCCGGGGGCCTTTCGTGGTCAAGGGCGACGCGGTGGAGACCCGCCGCCTCACCTCGGAAGAGCGCCAGGTGCTGCCGGGCGGGCTCTTCCTTCCTTCCACCGACGAGCCCGCCGAGGTCATCGTACCGCCGGGCCTCGGCATCACGCCGCTGCCGCCGAGGGTCGCCACCTGGCTGCGCCTCACCGCCGTGGCGAGCCCGATACCCGCCACCTGGGATCCTTTGACGGGCACCTACCACACCGAGCTCAGCTTCGGCGTTCACGCCTCGACCGAGGAGCGCTTCGCCCCGGGTCAGGGGTTCGAGGAGCCCATCGAGATCAGGGTGGGGCTGCGGGGCCTCACCACCCGTGAGGCGCTCTCTCCCCTGCTGATCGAGGCCCCCGGGCTGGCCAACGAGCAGTCCCTGGTGCTCGACTTCCTGCCCTCGACCTCGAGCCCCACCCTCGAGGTCAGGTCCACCCTCTCGGACGTCAACCTGGAGCTCGAGGCGCTGCCCCGGCTGGAGGTGCGGCCGGAATCGACCAGCATGGTGGGGCTCGGCCTGGCCCGAGTGGCCGTCAGCGTCGAGCAGGTGGCGCCCCACGGTGAACCACTGCGGGTCACGCACCCCACTCGCATCGCCCTGACCGTGGACGGGCCCGCAACGCCCGACCCCGGCGAGCTGCAACTCGAACCGGATGAGTCCGCGGTCGCGTTCGACCTGCGCTCCTCCGGCCTGGCACCGCTGACTGTCACCGCCGTCGCCGGCGGCCTGAGGGGCGAGGCGACCATCCAGCAACGCGTACCCTGGGGGCCGATCCTCGCCGCCCTGTTCGGTGGCGCCCTGGGCGGGTTCTGCCGTCGCTTCGTCAAGGGGGCCGACAAGGCGTCGACGCCGCTGCGCCTGCTCGAGGGGGTCATCGTGGCCCTGGTGGCCTACGTCGCCGGGGTGCTCGGCGTCGGCTACCTGGCCTTGCCGGTGGTGGTGGTCGCCACCGAGGCCGGCGCCTTCCTGACCGGCGCCCTGAGCGGCTTTATCGGCGTGAACGTACTGGAACGCCTCCAGGGCAAGGCGTCGGCGCAGTCCGGCTAGGTTTCCGGCATGGCCGACACGAGCAGGCCGCCCGAGGGCGGCCCACTGGGTGACTGGTCTGGGCGGTAGCCCCGCTATCCCTTGGGCCCCAGCAGCAGCCAGACGATAAGGCCCACCAGGGGGAAGAACAGCAGGATCAGGATCCACAGCAGCTTGGCCACCGGTCCCGCCGAGCTCTTGGCCACCTTGACGATGGCCCAGATCACGATGATCAGCCAGATCAGGCCCAGCAGGCCGCCCACTTCGATTCCCATTCGATCTCTCCTTAGTCCATCCGGCGAAATGCCCTCTACATGGGTAGCACAGCCCGCCATCGACGGACAAAGGCCGTCGGGTATCGGAATGTGACGGCACCCCTCCCCCGCTCAATCGGGCGGCAGGTGGCCGGCCTTGACGTAGAGCAGCGCGCCCTCCTCCCCCGTGAAGGGCGCATGGCGACTCTGGTGGGGGCTGCGCAGCCAGCTGCCGGCCGGATAGGTCCCGTGCTCGTCGTGGAAGACACCCTCCAGCACCAGGATCTCCACCCCGCCCCGGTGGACATGGGGGGGAAAGCGGGTGTCAGGCGCCCAGCGCACCAGGGCCACGTGCTCGCCCTCGACGGCGTGCAGCGGCATGACCGCCTCACCCTCCGCCGCCCCCGGCCGCCACTGGTCCAAGCGGGTATCGATCACCTTCCGCTCGGTATCCTCGGGCGAGAACTGGTGCAGCTTAACGAACAGGGTCGCGCCCTGCTCGCCCACCCGCGGCGCATGGGTGGTGCCGATGGGGTTGCGCAGGTAGCTGCCCACCGGGTAGCGGCCGTGCTCGTCGGCGAACTCCCCCGCCAGCACCAGGATCTCCTCGCCGCCGCCGTGGACATGGGAGGGAAAGGCGCTGATGGGCGCATAGCGGACCAGCGAGGTGGCACGGGCCACCTCCTCGCCGATGCGATCCAGCATCATCCGCTCCACGCCGGGTGTGGGCGAAGCCACCCAGCGATAGGCGTCGGGGGTCACCACCGCCCGTCGGGAAAAGTCGGCATTGAGTCGCATGGTGCCTCCTCTCGATGTTGGCCCACCCCTTGCATGTGAATGGTAGGCCCTCTCTCGGTAGAATGGGGGCTCCCCTCACCATCCGCAAGGAGTCGCCCTTGGCCATCGAGCTGCTCGTCAACGCCCTGATCTTCCTCGCCGCCGCCGTGCTGATCGTGCCGATCTTCAAGCGCCTGGGGCTCGGCGAGGTGCTCGGCTACCTGGCCGCGGGCGTGGTCATCGGCCCCTCGCTGCTGGCCCTGGTACCCGACGCCGAGGGGGTGCTGCAGTTCTCCCAGGTGGGCATCGTCTTTTTGCTGTTCGTGATCGGCCTGGAGCTCAAGCCGGCGCGCCTGAGGGTGATGCGCAAGGCGGTGTTCGGCTTCGGCAGCCTGCAGGTGGCGGTGACCACCGCCCTGCTCGCCCTGGCCGCCTGGTGGCTGGGCCTGCCGCCGAGCGCCGCCCTGGTGGTGGGGTTCAGCCTCGGGCTCTGCTCCACGCCCCTGGTGCTGCACCTGCTTGGCGAGCGCAAGGAGCTCGCCACCCGCCACGGCCGCCACGCCTTCGCCCTGCTGCTGTTCCAGGACCTGGCGGCGATCCCGGTACTGGCGGCGATCCCCATCCTCACCGCCGAGGCGCTGCTGGCCGACGGCGCCGCGCCCCTGGTGCGCGAGGTGCTGCTGGCCGCCGGCGCCTTCGCGGCGCTGATCGTCGGCGGACGCTACCTGCTGCGCCCGGTGTTCCACTATGCCGCCGCCACCCGCAGCCGCGAGGTGTTCGCCGCCACCACCCTGCTGGTGGTGATCGGCGCCGCCATGCTGATGGACCTGGCCGGCCTCTCCATGGCGCTGGGTGCCTTCATCGCCGGGGTGCTGCTGGCCGACTCCGAGTACCGCCACAGCATCGAGGCCGATATCGAGCCCTTTCGCGGCCTGCTACTGGGACTCTTCTTCATGGCGGTGGGGATGATGGCCGAGATCGGCCTGCTCGCCGCCATGCCGCTCACCGTGCTCGGCCTGACGCTCGGCCTGGTGCTGTTCAAGGGCCTCGCCATGGTGATCGCGGCCCGGCTCTACAGCGGCTCCTGGAAGGAGGCCAGCCGCCTCGCCGTGCTGCTCTCCCAGGGCGGGGAGTTCGGCTTCGTGCTGCTCGCCGCGGCGGCCGGCGCCGCCTTGCTCGACCAGGCGCTGGTGAATCTGCTGATCCTGGTGATCTCGCTCTCCATGGCCACCACGCCGCTGCTCTACCTGCTGCTCTCCGCGGCCCTGAGGCGCTGGGCTGGCCCGCCCAGCGGCCCGCGGCGCTACGATCGGCCGGACGACGGCTCGCCGCAGATCCTGATCGCCGGCTTCGGCCGCTTCGGCCAGATCATGGGCCGCGCCCTCCAGGGACTGAAGATTCCCTACACCATCCTCGATATCAACGCCGACCAGGTGGAGTTCGTGCGCCGCTACGGCAACAAGGTGTACTACGGCGACGCCGCACGCCCCGACCTGCTGGAGGCCGCCGGCGCCGATCGCGCCCGGATGCTGGTGGTGACGGTGGGCGACCCCGGGGCCTCCATGCGCATCGTCGAGCAGGTCAAGCATCGCTTCCCCCATCTCAAGATCTACGCCCGAGCCCGCAACCGCCATCACGCTCACCTGCTGATGCGCGCCGGGGTCGCCTATCAGGTGCGCGAGCTGCTGCCGGCGAGCCTGGAGCTGACCCGCGATGCCCTGGTGGGCCTGGGCATCCCCCGCCAGCGTGCCCAGCACACCATCGACACCTTCCGCGAGCATGACGAGAGGGCCCTGCGGCGCCAGTTGGAGGTGTTCGGCAACGAGCAGCAGCTGATCCAGACCATCCAGGAGGCGGCCAGGGAGCTGGAGAGCCTCTATGAGGCCGACGAGGCGATCATCACCCGGCTGGAGGAAATTCCCCGGGCGGCCCGCGAGCCCTAGGAGGTTCCTACGAGCCACCAGCCGGGCAGCCGGCCGCGCACCTCGCTCCGGGCGAAACGGTCGTCCATCAACACCACCAGGCCGCGGTCCTCGGGGCCGCGGATCACCCGACCGGCGGCCTGGACCACCTTGATCAGCCCGGGCACCCGGTAGGCGTAGTCGTCGCCGCAACCGAAGCGCGCCTGGAGCCGCGCCTTGAGCGCCTCCCGGAAGGCATCGCTGGGAGGCAGCCCCAGGGTGGCGACGAAGGCGCCGATCAGCCGCTCGCCGGGCAGGTCGATGCCCTCGCCGAAGGCACCACCCAGCACGGCGAAGCCGATGCCCCGGCCCCCCGGCACGAAGCGCGACAGGAAGGCCTCGCGCTCGGTCTCGGTCATGCCGCGGCGCTGGGCCCAGACGGGAATCTCCGGATGCACCGCGATGAAGCGTGCCAGCACCGCCTCGAGATAGGCGAAGCTGCTGAAGAAGGCCAGGTAGTGGCCCGGCCGGCGCCGATACTGCCCGGCCAGTTCGGCGACGATGGGGGCCAGCGAGGCCGGTCGGTCGCGCAGCCGGGTGGAGATGTCGGTGCGCAGGCGCACCTCCAGCTGCTCGGCGGCGAAGGGCGAGGCCACCTCCTGCCAGACGCTGGTGGCGGGCAGCCCCAGCAGGTCGCGGTGATAGCGGGCGGGACTCAGGGTCGCCGAGAAGAGCACCGTGGCATGGGCCGCGGCGAAGCGTGGGGCCAGGAAGTCCGCCGGTACCAGGTTGCGCAGTCCCAGCACCGCCCGGCCTCGCCCGT
Organism: Halomonas sp. BM-2019; assembly: GCF_017584085.1. Classification (NCBI taxonomy): domain Bacteria; kingdom Pseudomonadati; phylum Pseudomonadota; class Gammaproteobacteria; order Oceanospirillales; family Halomonadaceae; genus Halomonas; species Halomonas sp. BM-2019. The sequence goes on along the minus strand of NZ_CP071922.1, from coordinate 928,709 downwards.
GGCGCGCCAGGTCGCACAGGGAGTGATCGCCGAAGCGCTCGGCCAGGCGGGTGAAGGCCAGGGCCTCGAAGAGCCACTCCTGCAGCGCCGGGTCGGCAGCGTCGGGATGCGCGGCCAGGTAGTCGGTGACGGCGGCGGTCGCCCCCTGCAGGCTCCCCGGCACCCCCTCGGGCAGTCCCGCCAGCACCCGATAGGCCGGGCGCCCCGGCTCGCCGGTCTCCTCGAGCCCGGCCTCCCTCACCCAGCGCGACCACTGCCGGGCCAGGCGCCCCAGGGGGCGTTTCAGGGCCTCGGGGGCCGCACGCCGCAGCCGGTTGAGACGCCGCTGGTCCAGCTCGGCGCTGTACATGCCGCGGGCCCGACTCACCAGGTTGTGGGCCTCGTCCACCAGCAGGCCGACCCGCCAGCCGTTGGCCTGGGCCAGGCCGTGCAGCAGGGCGTGGTCGTCGAACCAGTGGTTGACGTCGCCGACGACGACGTCGCACCAGCGCGCCAGCTCCTGGCCCAGGTAGTAGGGGCAGACCCGGTGCTCCCGGGCCAGCTCGCCCAGCGCCTGGCGATCGAGCCAGCCCCGGGCCACCGCCGCCCGGCGCGCCTCGGGCAGGCGATCGTAGAAGCCGCGGGCCAGGGGACAGGCCTCGCCGTGACAGGCCCGCCCGGGGTACTCGCAGGCCTTCTCCCGGGCGATCAGCTCCAGTACCCGCAGCGCCGGCC
>NZ_CP071922.1:904202-927986 GCF_017584085.1 Halomonas sp. BM-2019 | reverse complement strand
CGCATCCAGCGCCAGGGCGCGCCCCGGGGTCTTCATGGTCAGGAACATCACACGGTCGAGACCGTGGCGGGGCATGGCGACGAGCAGGGGAAAGAGGGTGCCCAGGGTCTTGCCGATGCCGGTGGGGGCCTGGGCCAGCAGGCAGCGCCCGGTGGCCGCCGCCTTGTAAACGCCCTCGGCCAGCGCCCGCTGTCCAGGGCGAAAGTCGGCATGGGGGAAGGCGAGCCCCTGCAGGGCGGTATCGCGGGCCTGGCGATGCGCCGCCTCCTGCTCGGCCCAGGACCGGTAGCGCCGGCAGAGCGCGGCGAGGAAGGCGGCCAGCTCGGCGGCCTCACAACGCTGCTCCAGGCGGGTCTCCCGGCCGCTGCCCACCTCCAGGTAGACCAGCGCCAGGGTGATCTCGGCGAGCCCCCGCTCGGCGCAGAGCAGGGCCCCGTAGGCCTTGAGCTGGGCCCAGTGCAGGGCGCGCTGGTTGTCGGCCATGCGCGCGAGATCGCCGCGGTGGGTCTTGATCTCCTCCAGGCAGTCGGCGACCGGGTCGTAACCGTCGGCCCGCCCGGACACCGCGAGCCCCGCGACGACGCCGGCCAGCGGTAGCTCACTGAGGTAGCCCGGCCCGCGACGCCGGGCCACCTCGGCGTGGCCGGCCATGCCCTCCAGGGCGCTGGGTGCCGGGGTGAAGCGGTGGTCGAGGTCGCCCGTCCGGGCGGTGACGTCGCACAGGGTGCGCACCGCCACCCGGTAGCGTGGCGCCTCCGCCGCGGCCCCTGAGCGGTTCAGGCCCCACCGTCCTGCCAGCGCACCCGGCACACCGCCGCGGGGATGCCCTCGGCCCGGAAGAAGGCCAGCCAGCGGCGCTGGTTGTCCTGCAGGCTATCGCCCGGCCCCTTGACCTCGATCAGCCGATACGCCGGCGCGGTCGGCGCCGAGGCCTCGGGCAGGAACTGGATCAGGTCGGGCAGGCCGGCGCGATTGGCCTTGAGATCGCCCAGCAGCCGCTCGAAGCAGGCCCGCAGATGGGCCGGCGGAATACGCGCCAGGGCAAGAGTCAGCAGCGGCTCATCGAGCCCGTCCCAGTGAACGAAGGGGTTGGCGATCCCCTGCTTGGCCCGCCAGGTGGCCAGGATCGCCTCGCCATGACGGCCCTCGTCGAGCGTCGCCAGGCAGCAGAGCAGGCCGAACAGGCCGGTGAACAGCGCATTCTCCACATAGTGCACCGGCGCCTCGTCACGGTGCAGGCGGTCGCGCACGGCGAGCTCCACGCCGGCGGTGCGCGCCAGGCGCAACTCCATCCACTGTGGCTCACTCGCGGGCGGCGAGGCCTCGACGGGCAGGCCCAGGCGCCGCCGCAGGCGTGGCAGCAGGCGCTCCAGCGCCTGGGCCTCGGCCTCGTCGGCGGGCGCTCGCGCCAGGGGTTCGGCCAGCGCCAGGGCCTCGGCGTACCGGCCCTGGCGCTCCAGCAGGCGCAGCCGGCGGACGCGTGCCTCGGCGCTGCCCGTGGCCGGCGGCCAGCCCGCCGCGACGTAGCAGTCGAGCGCCACCCCGGGGGCGCCCTCCCGCTCCGCCTGGCGGCCCAGGGCCACCCGCAGGCGGTGGCCCCGCGAGCGCAGCCAGGGGTTGTCGTCGGGCGGCGCTGACCACTCCCGGACCAGCCCCACCGCCGACTCGCCGGCGTCGAGGCGTTGGCGCAGGCGGTGCAGGGCGAGATAGGCCTCCAGCTCCGCGCGGCGCTGGAAGGCGCGGGACTCGGCGCCGAAGGGCACGACCTCGAAGCACTGGAGGCCCAGCTCGGTGAGCACGAACTCGGCCCAGTCCTGGCGAAGGTTACCGAAGAACAGCAGCCGCAGCCGGTCGCAGCTGGCCATCACGGTGAGCCGCACCACCCGATCCGGCGCCGCGGGCCACCATTCGGCCAGCGGGCGCGCCTCGAGCCGCCGCGGCGCCAGGGCGTCGAAGAGCGCGGCCTTGCCGAGCATTGCGGGCAGGCCGGCGGCGCGAATCTCCTCGGCCAGGGCCAGGCGCAGCTCGGGCAGGCGCAGCTGGGCGAAGAGGAGCTCCAAGGGCAGCACGGGGTCGCCCTCGACCAGGCCGGCCGCCATCAGCGGCGCCAGGGCCACCTCGCCGTCGCCGCTCTCGGCTCTGTCCTGGCTGTCGGCGCTGATCTCGGGATAGACGAGCTTCGAGGTGCGAAAGTGCTCGCCGCGGCGCATCACCATGCGCACCAGCAGTGCCCGGGAGGCCCGGGGCAGCGCGGCGAAGTCGGCCAGGAACGCCTGCTCCTCGGCGCTCAACAGGTCGCCGTGGCGCTCAGCGACCCAGCCCAGCACGAACTGGAAGTTCGCCAGGTAGTAGAAGGGATCCTCGAGGGAGGCGGTGGGCGAGCTACTGGTCATGCATCCATGATATCAGCCCCTCGGCCAGCGCCGCGACCACCTCGGCGGCGGGTACCTCGCGGCAGCCGCTGGCGTTCTGGCCGGCCCAGAGCGGCGAGAAGTCGCCGCTGCCGGCGGCCTCGGCGGCGGCGCGCAGCGGGGCGATGGCCGCGGTGGCCAGGGGGAAGGCCGGGGCGGCGTCGCTCATCGGCCCCAGCTCGCGCATCAGCCGGGTGAGGATGCCCCGGGCCGGGCGCCCGGTATAGAGGTTGGTGAGCGCCGTATGGCGGGCGGCCTCGGCCCCCAGGGCCAGGGCCGCCGCCACGCCGCGGGCATCGGCGATGCCGCCGGCGGCGATCACCGGTACGCCGACCGCCGCCTTCACCTGGGGCACCAGCGCCAGGGTGCCCAGCTGGGTGGTGAGGTCGTCGGAGAGGAAGATACCGCGGTGACCGCCCGCCTCGAGGCCCTGGGCGATCACCGCATCGACGCCATGTGCCTCCAGCCACTGGGCCTCGGCCACCGTGGTGGCCGAGGCCAGCACCCTGGCGCCCCACGCCTTGACCCGCTCGAGCAGCGCGGCCTCGGGCAGCCCGAAGTGGAAGCTCACCACCTCGGGCCGGAAGGGCGCGAGGGCATCGCAGGTCTCATGATCGAAGGGGCGGCGGCCGGGCCCTTCCGGCACGGCGGCGATATCCAGGCCGAACTCGGCGTAGTAGGGGGCGAGCGCCTGATGCCAGCGCACCATGGCGGCGGCATCCGGCTCGGGCGGCACATGGGTAAAGAAGTTGACGTTGATGGGAGCCTCGGTGGCGTCGCGGATGGCGGTGAGTTCCTCGGCCATGGCCGAAGGCGCAAGCATGGCGCAGGGCAGCGCGCCGAGACCGCCGGCCCTGGCCACGGCGATGGCCAGCTCGCTGCCCTGGGCGCCGGCCATGGGGGCCTGGAGGATCGGCAGGGTGATGCCGAGGGTCTGGGTCAGGCTCATCGGGTCTCTCCAGGATCGTGTGGAACGTCGGATGGGTCATCGGGTTCAGCGTCGCGGCGCCAGGGCCGGCGGGGGCCCAGGGTATCGGCCACGAAGGCGCCGCGTTTGCCGAGCGGACGGGGCTCGCCAACGGTGGTGTCACGGCGGGTCTGGCGCTCCATTTCACCGTTGATCTCGGCCCCCAGCAAGACGACGAAGGCCGATAGCCAGAACCACAACATCAGCACCACCACGGCGCCCAGCGAGCCATACAGCTCGCTCAGGGTGGCCATGCGCCCCACGTAGAGGGAGAGCCCGGCAGAGCCCGCCAGCCACAGCAGGGTGGCGGCCAGGGTGCCGACGCTGACCCACTCCCAGCGCGGCGAGCGGCGATAGGGGGCGAAGCGGTAGAGCACGGCGATCACTGCCATCATCAGCAGCAGCAGCGCCGACCAGCGCAGCAGGCCGATCAGCCTCGCCGGGGTCCCCTCGAGGCCGAGCAGGCCGATGGCCAGGGGGAAGAGGGCGACGAAGACGATGGAGACCAGGGTCAGCAGGATCAGCCCCAGGGTCAGGGCGGCGACCACCAGCAGGCGGCCCAGCAGGCCGCGCCGCTCCTCCTCGCCGTAGACCAGGTTGAGGGCGATGATCAGCCCGCGCACCCCCTTGGAGGCCACGAACAGGGCCACCGCCAGGCTGCCCAGGGCGGTGAGGCTGAGGCCGGTGGGGGTGTTGTCGCCGATCTCGCGGGCCTGCTGCTCGACCAGCCCCGCCGCCTCGGGGGGCAGGTAGCGGGCCAGCTCGCTGATCTGGCGTGCCATGTCCTGGGGGTCGAACGCCAGGGCCCACAGGGAGATGATCGCGGCGATGGCGGGAAACACCGAGAGCAGGGCGTAGAAGGCGATGCCGGCGGCCAGGATGCCGACGCGGTCGTCGGTGAGCTGCTCCTTGACGCGCCAGAGGATGTCGAGCCAGCCGGGGCCGGGAATCTGGGCGGGCTGGGCGGCGCGGCGGCCGCGTCGCGATGGGGCCATGGGGTCCTCAGTTCGAGCGGGCGGGGTGGAGCACCATGCGGGCGTCGCGGATCTCGATGTCGAAACGGTTAAGGAAGCTCATGCCGAGCAGGGCCACATCGCCCTCCATGCCGGGGCTGATGGAGCCGCGCACCTCGCGGACCGAGAAGCCGCCGAGGCTCACCTCGTCGAGGGTGGTGAGGCTGCCCCTCACCCGGCCGTTGGCGGTGTTGAACCAGGCGCTGCCGGTGGTCTCCAGGCCAAGGCGCTGGGCCAGCTCCGAGGAGACGGCCACGTAGGTGGCGCCGGTATCGAGCAGGAACTCCACCGGCTCGCCGTTGATGCGCCCGGTGGCCAGGAAGTGGCCGGCCCGGTTGCGCTCCAGCACCACCGAGCTCTCGCCGTTCACGGCGTTGACCAGGTGGGTGTTGGGGTTGCGCTGGCTCTCCAGGTAGCCGTGGAACCACCAGGTCCCGGCCCCGATGAAGAGCATCCAGAACAGCAGCATCATGCCGAGCCCGGTGCGGCGGACCGCTCTGTTGTCATCACCCATGGTGAGTCCTCCCGTCCGTTGGCGAACACCGCCGCCGGCCCATTTACACCCGACACCCCCCTGTCTGTACTGACTCCCGTTCGCTCGACTCCCAATCTTTCACAAGGATAACGCCCCTTGCAGGAAAGCACTCAGGCTTCGACCCCCGTTCCCGATCATCATTCCCTGGCCGTCGACCAGGCGGGTGATCGCCTGCGCGGGCACCACGGCTCCCACGGAGAGCAGGCCCAGCTCCACGCTGAGCAGCCGCTGGCCGCTCTCCCCACTCAGGCCCGTCCATTGCGCGCCTCCCACTCCGCCGCCGCCCGCTGCCCGCGGGCCTGGTTCACCGCCAGGCAGATCAGGATGGCGATGAGGAAGAGCGCAGCGCAGAGCAGGATCGAGGCCTGCAGGCCCACCACCGACTGCAGCAGTCCGAGGGCGATGATGCCGATCACCCCGGCCAGCTTGTTGGCCAGGCCCCAGAAGCCGAAGAACTCCGCGGCCTTGCGGGTGGGCGAGAAGAGGCCCACCAGGGCGCGGCTGGCCGACTGACTGGAGCCCAGCGAGAGCCCCGCCAGGCAGCCGACGACGAGGAAGAGGTGCTGGGCCTCCCAGGCGAGGCCCAGGCGGGCGTTGAGGAAGGCGGTGACCTCCGGGGTGGCCCAGATGGCGATGATCGCCGCCACCCAGAGGCAGAGGGTGAAGAGGTAGGTGATCTTGGTGCCGATGCGGTCCTGGATGAAGCCGAAGCCGAGTGCCCCGGCCGCCGCGGTGATCTGCACGATGATGAACATCAGGTTGCGGATCGACTCGTCCCAGCCGATCACCTGGGCGCCGTAGATGAAGGCGAAGGCGATGATGATATAGATCCCGGCCATGGAGAAGAGCAGCGAGACCAGGAAGATGCCCAGGTCGCGGAAGCGACGCAGCTCGTGCAGGGTGGTGGAGACCCGCTCCCAGGCGATCTCCCGGTAGGGCTTGCCCGGCGGCTGGGGGGTGCCGCGCTCCTTCACCCACAGGAAGGTGGGGATGGCGGTGACCAGGAAGAAGGCCGCCGCGAAGGGGCCCACCCAGCGGATGCGCTCGAAGTTCTCGGCGGTGGCCTCGCCCAGCGCCACCAGGGTGAAGCCCGCGGCGAAGAGCCCGCCCACGTAGCCCAGGGCCCAGCCGAAGCCGGAGATCTTGCCCAGGTCCTCTGGCGGCCCCAGGTCGGGCAGGAAGGCGGCGATGAAGGACTCGCCCATGGAGTAGGCGTAGTTGGAGACCACGATCAGCAGCAGGCCCAGCACCACATAGCCCGGCGCCACGAAGTAGAGCATGGCGGTGGTGGCCACGGTGGCCAGGTAGCTTACGAACAGGAAGCGCTTCTTGGAGGCCTGGTAGTCCATCACCGCCCCGCACAGGGGGGCGGTGATCACCACCAGCAGGTAGCTCACCGCCAGCGCCAGGCTCCACAGCAGGTTGGCCAGCCGGTAGCCGTCGCCGCGGTCGCCGACGATCACCGTGGTGAAGAGCTCGCCGAACACCACGGTGATGATCAGCAGGGTGTAGGCCTGGTTGGCGAAGTCGAACATCGCCCAGCCGAGGATCTCCTTGCGCGAGGCGCGAGTCCGCGGCGGCATGGCGCTGGTCAGAGGAGGCATGGGGCTATCCTTGCGGGTCGAGACGGCAAGCCTAGCAGCCCGGGGCCCTGGCGCACCATCTCGGCCCCGGCACTCGCCCTCAGCGACAGAGCCGGAAGCCGCGCATGCCGAAATGGAAGTGGTCGGCGTGGGCAAGGTTGTAGTCCGGCCCCAGCACGTTGCCGAAGAGGTCGCAGGCGCCGTCCCGGACCTCGTGCAGGAACTCGCCCCGCTCGTCCGCCTCGTCCCAATGGTCGAGCAGGCGGATCTCGCGCCCGTCGGCCAGCCGGAAGGCGGCCACGTCCAGCGCCTCGGCGGTGGCGTGCTCGCTGAGCCGGCCATCGGCGCGGCCATAGACATTGCGGCAGGCGAAGCTGCCCAGGTGCTCCACCCTCGCCACCCGGCTGCCCAGCACGGTTTCCGCGGCAGGCTGCAGCCGCTGGCGTTCGAAGAGCGTCCAGGCCAGCGCCAGCGGACAGGTCGCCACGAAGCTGGCATTGAAGTCGACGCCGCTGGCCTCGAGGCGCACCGCACCACGTTGGCAAGCGGGCAGCCCGCCACGGGCTCGTGATCCTCGAGGGGCGTGAACGAAAGCTCACCCTCCGGCACCGTGGCCAGGGCCGCCAGGCACCCCTCGCGGTCGTCGGCCAGGCGGTGCAGCTTCCAGCGCGTCACGGGTGTCAGGGGGTCGTCGACCTGGAGGGGCTCGGCGGGGTGCCAGTGGCGCGGAATCGCCGCCTCGAAGCGCCACCAGGCCAGCGCCAGGGCACCGGCCAGCAACGCAAGGATCAGCAGCCCCCGCATCGTCCCGGCCAGCCCCTGGTCACGAGTCCGGCTTGCCGGCATCGGCCGAGGGGGCCGCCTCGGCCCGCTGGAGGCGGTCGATGGCCGCGCCGCCGCGTCGGGAGAGGTCGGCCAGGCGATCGATCTGGGCGTCCAGCCGGGGCAGGGCCTCCTGGCGATAGCGTGACAGGTCATCGATGGCGCCCATCACGTCCTCGAAGGCCTGCTCGAGGGCCTGCATGTCCAGCATCGCGCCGGAGGCGCGCCGCTGGATCTCCACCCCCTGCTGGCGCAGGGCGCGGGCGGTGCCGCCGATCATCGCCGAGGTGGTGGTGTTGAGGGCCTCGACCCGGTCCAGCACCAGCCGCTGGTTGGCCAGGGCCAGGGCCACGGTCACCGCGACCGTCAGCGCCGAGACGGTGACGTTGATGGCGCGGTCGACGCCGCGGATCAGCTCGCGGTTGTTGCGGATCACCACCTCCAGCGCCAGCCCCCCCTGCTGGCTGACCGTCAGCTGCTGCTGGAGATCGACGACGCGCTGACGCAGGGGGAAGAGCAGCTCCTCCTCGAGAAAGCCGCGCTGGGGGTCCGTCTCGTCGCGCCGGGCAATCGCCGCCTGCAGTCGCCGGTCGATCAGCCGCCCCAGGGCGACCTGACGCTCCAACTGACTGAGGGTCTCGCCCAGCGCGGTCTGATCGTCGCTCAGCGTCAGGTTGTCGCGACGCAGCATGTCGCGCCCCCCCTCCAGGTCGGCGATGATCGCATCCAGCGCCTGCTGGGCACTCTCGAATTTTCGGAAATAGCGCTGCAGACGGCTGCCGACGCCGGGGATCACGGCCAGCAGCCGATCCAGCGGCCCCGGCGAGAGCCTGTGCCGGGAGGGGTCGAGCCGCTGCATCTGCTCACGCAGCTCGACCAGCGATCGCGCCACCGGCCCCCCTTCGTCGCCCTGGTGAGCCAGCTGGCGCAGGGGGGTGTCCAGCATGGCGCTTCGGTGCGCGGCCTGCTGCTGCAGTTCCAGCCCCATCTCGTCGACGGCGCGTCGCTGGCGCGCCAGGGAGCCCTCGTCGCTGCCGCGGATCACCTCCGCGACGAACGCATCGGCCATGGCGGCCAAGGCGGCATCCTCCTCCGGGGCCTGGCCGCTGCCCTCCTCGGCCGCTTCCTCCTCGGATGGCGTCGCGCCCAGGTCACGGGCGATCTCCTCCAGCGGCGGCAATGACAGCCGGGGGCCGCCGGTAGATTCCTGATTCATAAGCACCTCTCGAGACGTGAACCCCGCGGGCCTTGACCCGGGCATCGAACCCTCCACTCTTCACCCGCTGCCACGCCCGTAACGATCGGCTCCCTCCACGAAGCGGCGCAGCTCCTCCAGCGCCCGCTCGGTGGTCAAGGAGGCCTGGGGCCGCCCGGTCTCGATACGCGCCATGGCCACGGCCGTGTCGTCGAGCACCGTCAGCGCCGACTCGTTGCGCGCGGCGAGCTCGCCCAGCCGGCGCTCGGTCTCCTCGACCAGCTCCAGGCGCCGCAGCAGGGCGGCCCGCTCCTCCTCCCCCAGCCGCTTGCCGTCGGCGGCCAGGCGACGGCGCACGAAGTCGGCATCCACGCTGGCCACCCCCCGGGCCTGGGAGGCCATGGCGTCGAGGGTATCCAGCGCACCGAGGCAGACCTCGGCCACCAGGCCCCGCGCCCGCTCGAAGGCCAGTTCGCCGCTGTCGAAGCGGCCACTCAGCACGGCCAGCACATGGCGATAGCGGCTGTAGAGGCGGTCGGCCTGAACGGCCAGGTCGGGCCGGCGCGCCTCGATCAGGCCCTGCTTGGCCCGGCACATGGCCAGCACCAGGCGGTCGGCATCCGCCGGCGGCCGGGCCGGGTCGAGGACGGCCACGCCGGCCTCCTGGGCCTCACGGGCCTGCCGATGCCGGCGCTCGGCCTCCCGCTGCAGCCGCTGGCGCCGCTCTCGCCGCCGCCGCAGCCAGCCGCGCAGGCGTCGCTCCAGCGGCAACGCCAGGGGGACGGCAACGAGCCCCGCCAGCCATCCCGCCAGGCTCGGCCCGAAGCCTCCCCACAGCGAGGTCAGCCACAGCAGCAGGCTGATGAAGGGCACCACCAGGCCGTAGCGGGCGATGACCTGCCAGCGGGAGGGGGAATCGGAAGCCAGGGCCAGCCGCGGATTGGCCAGCCCCACCAGCAGCCAGGGCAGGCAGGTCATGAAGAGGCCATAGGAAAATCCCTGCAAGAATCCCAACATGGAGCGCGGTATCCTTTATCCAGCGGCGAGGGCCGAGTCCAGGGTAACCGGTCACGGCCAGGTGGGGCAGCGCCGCCCTCGACAGGCGTTCCCGCCGCGCCGGGGGCGGCCTACAGCAGCAGGGTCAGGACCAGGGCGACCCCCCCCACCACCAGCGCCACGATCACGGCGAAATCGACCAGGCGATCCAGCCAGCGATCCAGCAGGGCGCCGGACAGCCGGCGGGCCAACCGGCTGACCAACCGGCAGGAGAGACATGGCGGAAATCCGATTTCACCATTTCCCCTGAGCTTACGACCTGCGCCGCTCCCAGGCCAGCGGTGAGGGCCAACCGATCCCGAATCCCCCTCCCCGGCGGCGGTTGAGCATCCGGGTGGCGCCTGAGCGGGCGGGGATTGCATGGGGCCGGCTCTGCCCCGATGATGAAAACACTCAGCAGGCTAACATTTTTTCCCTTCCCGCACAGGAGCCGCCATGTCCCGTCTTGCCGATACGCCCCTCTCCGTCCTCGACCTGGCGCCGATCCGCGAGGGCGGCAGCGCGGCCGACAGTTTCCGCGAGAGCGTGGCCCTGGCGCGGCTGACCGAGGAACTCGGCTTCACCCGCTTCTGGCTCGCCGAGCACCACGGCATCGAGGGCATCGCCAGCGCCGCCACGGCGGTGCTGATCGGCCATGTGGCCGGCGCCACCCAGCGCATCCGGGTGGGCAGCGGCGGCATCATGCTGCCCAACCACCCGCCGCTGGTGATCGCCGAGCAGTTCGGCACCCTGGAGGCCCTCTACCCCGGGCGCATCGACCTGGGGCTGGGGCGCGCCCCGGGCTCCGACGGCGCCACCATGGCCGCCCTGCGCCGCGACCCCTACGCCGGCGTCGACGACTTCCCCCAGCGCCTGGCGGAGCTGCAGGGCTTCCTGGGCGACGAGCAGCCCGGCCAGCGCGTGCGGGCCGTCCCCGGCCAGGGCGCCAGGGTGCCGATCTGGCTGCTCGGCTCCAGCGGCTACAGCGCCCAGCTGGCCGCCCGCCTGGGCCTGCCCTTCGCCTTCGCGGCCCAGTTCGCGCCCGGCTACCTGTTCGAGGCGCTGCGCCTCTATCGCGACAACTTCCGCCCCTCCGAGGTGCTCGAGCGCCCCCACGCCATGGTCGGCCTGCCGGTGATCGCCGCCGAGAACGACGCCCTGGCCGAGTACCAGGCCACCACCGCCCGGCAGAAGTTCCTGGGGATGATCCGCGGCCGGCGCACCTGCGCGAAGCCGCCGGTGGAGCACCTGGAGATGACGCCCATGGAGGAGGCCCAGCTGCAGCAGTTCCTGGGCGCCGCCATCATCGGCGGCCCCGAGACCGTGCGCGAGGAGCTCGAGGCCTTCCTCGCGCAAACCGGCGCCGACGAGCTGATGCTCAACACCGATGTGTTCGCCCTGGAGGACCGCCTGAGGAGCTACGAGATCGTCGCCGAGGTCTGGCGCTCATGACCCAGAACGCGGATTCTCGCGCCGGCTTCGGCCATCTGCGCCAGGGCTTGCGGCGCCTGGCGCCGCTCCCGCGGTTCGTAGCGTCTTCGGGATTTCGGCCCTGGAGCCGTGGCACCTGGTCGCATCCTGCCCCCGTCTCGGAACGAAGCGCCCCGCCTGCTTTCCAACGGTGAGCCCTCGCCTGGGCTACCCTTACCCGCGGCGCCCTGCGCCGCCCGACCGGAGAACGTGATGCCCGATTCCCAAGGCCCTCACCAGGACCCGCACCACGACTTTCATCGCAACGTCGCCTGGCGCACCGCCAGGGAGTGGCAGCAGCGCGCCCGGCAGACCAACGCCGGCGGCCTGCTCGGCAGCCTGAAGATGCTGCTCGCCTGGCTGCTGTTCGGCGCCATGATGATCGTCGCCATGGTGCTGGGGCTGTTCTTCCTGCTGCTCGGCTGGGCGCTGATGCCGCTGCTGCGCTACCGGCTGAAGAAGCGCATGGAGAAGATGCGCGCCGACCGGGCCGAGGATGTCGGCGGCGGCTTCCACTATCGCGAGACCCACTACCGCGAAACCCGCGGCGCCGACGACTGCCACCGCGAGCAGCAGGTGCTGGAGGGGGACTATGAGGTCAAGGCGGAACCGCGGGGGCAGGACGAGGCCCCCGGCGGCAGGCGCTGATCGCCACGCGGGCGCCGGTCGCAGCGCGTCCCCGACGGAGAGGCGAACGCCACCCTGCGGGCAGGGCTCGCCTCACGCCTGACTCACCCGCGATCTCGCCCCCTACATCGCCACTTCTACCGGCTTCACCAGCCGGTCGAACACGCTGTAGGCGAGCTGCATGACCTCACGATGGCTGCCGGCATTGAAGGAGATGAGGTCGGCCTGGGCCAGGTGCGGCGAGACGAACACCTCCATGTCGAAGAGGTTGCCGAAGGGCGGCATCGCACCGGGCTCGCAATCGGGGAAGCGGTCCTCGAAGCCCGCCTCCTTGGCCAGCTCGACGGACTGGGCGCCGACGGAGCGCGCCAGCCGCTGCAGGTCGACGCGATCCGTGGCCGGCAGGACCGTCATGGCGAGGCGGCCATCGATCTCCACCATCACGCACTTGGCAAAATGGCGACCCGGCACATGGGCCGCCTCGGCGATCTCCTGGGCGGTATAGGCGGGCGAATGCTGCTGGATGACGTATCTCACGCCGTTTTCATCGAGAAAGTGCTTGACGCGCTCCATGGACATGGGAATCACCCTCCCGGGGGTCGATATCAAGGGGCCTACCGACAAGCCTAGCTCAGCGTCACCGACGATGGGAGAACGCAATGCGCGCACGCCCGGGAGGGCCGTAGCCGCGGTCGGACCGACCTCCCCCCGGGGCAGGGGCGATGAACCGAAAAAAGTCCCGGCGCCACCAAGGGGGCCGGGACAAGGAGGATAGCGTCTTGCCGCCGCTCTACTCCAGGGATTCGTAGGGCAGGCCCACGTAGTTCTCGGCGATGGTGGTGAGGCCCGCCTCGGAGCTGGTCACATAGTCCAGTTCGGCCTGCTGCATGCGAGTGGCGAAGTCCTCCTCCTCGGAGAACTTGTGCAGCATGGAGGTCATCCACCAGGAGAAGCGCTCGGCCTTCCAGATCCGCTTGAGGCAGGTCTCGGAGTAGCGCGGGATCAGGTCGGTGCGCCCCTCCTGATAGACCTTCACCATCAGCCGGTAGAGGGTGTTGACGTCGCTGGCGGCGAGATTGAGCCCCTTGGCCCCGGTGGGGGGCACGATGTGCGCGGCATCGCCGACCAGGAAGAGGCGGCCATACTGCATGGGCTCGACCACGAAGCTGCGCAGCGGCGCGATGCTCTTCTCGATGGAGGGGCCGGTGACCAGTGATTCGGCCACATCGTCGGGCAGGCGGCGCTTGAGCTCCTCCCAGAAGCGCTCATCGGACCAGTCTTCCACCTTCTCGTCCAGCGCCACCTGGATGTAGTAGCGGCTGCGGGTCTCGGAGCGCATGCTGCACAGGCTGAAGCCGCGCTCGTGGCGGGCGTAGATCAGCTCGTCGGAGACCGGCGGCGTGTCGGAAAGGATCCCCAGCCAGCCGAACGGGTAGACCTTCTCGAACTCCTTGATATGACCTTCGGGAATCGACTGGCGCGAGACCCCGTGGAAGCCGTCACAACCGGCCACGTAGTCGCAGTCGAGGCGCACCGTCTCGCCATCCTTGTCAAAGGTGATATAGGGGCTGTTGGTCTCGAGGTCGTGGGGCTGGACGTTGTCGGCCTCGTAGATGGTCTTGCCCCCCGTGGCTTCGCGAGCCTCCATCAGGTCGCGGGTCACCTCGGTCTGGCCGTAGACCATCACCTGGCTGCCGCCGGTCAGGGCAGCCAGGTCCACACGGACCCGGCGGTTGTCGAAGGCCAGCTCGAAGCCGTCATGGGGCAGCCCCTCCTCGTTCATGCGCGCATCGACGCCGGCCTCGCGGAGCAGGTCGACCATGCCCTGCTCCAGCACGCCGGCGCGGATGCGGCTCAGCACGTACTCGCCGCTCTTGCGCTCGAGGATGACGTTGTCGATGCCCTGACGGCTCAACAGCTGGCCGAGCAGCAGGCCCGAAGGGCCTGCACCGATGATGGCGACCTGTGTCTTCATGGGGGAACTCCGTAGTTGTGTGGCGTGCCAAGGGTCTTTGCGTACAGGTGTTCGCAGAATGAATTGTATTTTTCAATGAATAAGCCGCCGACATAAGGCATGATTCAATTCATCACTTGGACTATTCACGTCGACACACTCGACCTTGGTCGTAACGACGGGAGCCGCTCATGACAACCCCCAACCCTATCCCCGTCTTCAAGCTCTATGGCGAGACTCGCCACTGGCCGACTCCGGACCTGCTGCACTGCGAGTCGATCCCGGAGCGCAGCGCCCTGCATGACTGGCACATTCGCCCCCACCGTCACGCCGACCTGGTCCACCTGCTGCATGTCAGCCACGGCCGCGTCGACCTGGAGCTGGAGGGCACCCGCCACCCGCTCGAGGGGCCGCTGGTGATCGTGGTGCCGAGCATGAGCATCCACGGTTTCCGTTTCTCTCCCGATGTGGACGGCCACATCATCACCCTGGCCCGACCGCTGGTGGAGCACCTGGCCGAGACGGCCAGCAGCGCCGGGGCCCTGCTACAGCACGCCGGGTTCCACGGGCTGCACGGTCCCGGCAGCGGGCGCCGCATCGCCACCCTGGTGACCCAGATCGATGAGGAGTACCGTCAGCCGGCGCCGGGGCGCGCGAGCATGCTGGAGGCGCTGATCCAGGCGCTGGTGGTGGCACTCTCGCGCCTGCAGGTCGTCACCGGCCGGGGAGCCAAAGCATCCACCAGCCATCACGACCGTAGCCACCAGCACCTGGAGAACTACCAGGCGTTGATCGAGGCCCAGTTTCGCCGCCAGCCCAGCGTCGAACAGTTCGCCGCCCAACTCGGCATGAGCAGCGCCCACCTCAATACCCTGTGCCGGCGCCTGGCCGACCGCAGCGCCCTGCAGCTGCTGCATGAACGCCTGCTGCTGGAGGCCAAGCGCCAGCTCACCTACACCAACATGACCATCAGCCAGATCGCCGACAGCCTGGGCTTCTCCGAGCCGGCCTACTTCACACGCTTCTTCAAGCGCAACACCGGGCTCTCGCCGCGGGACTTCCGGCTGCGTCAGCATGCCTCCGAGGCCCCGAAACAGGACGCCCCCGGCCAGGCGAGCTGAACCGGGGGCGAGGCGAGGAGGAGTCTGATGAGTGGCGGGATGCCCCGTTAGTCGGGCTCCACCATGAAGCGGGAGAAGAACTGGCTCAGCTCATCGAAGCCATCCAGCGGCAGCACGAGCGAGACGTACTGGTCCGGTCGCACCACCACCAGGGCGCCGGCCCCGCGATCGATGCCGCGCAGGTCGAAGATGTCCTGGTCGGTGTCCAGCACCGGCGCGTGGGCCTTCTGGTAGTCCTGCAGCCCCAGGGGCCCCTTGTGCGGCTTGAGGAAGGCGTGCATCTCGGCCCAGTCCACCTCGAGGTGGGACTGCTGGATGATGCCGTGGACGTCGAAGATGGCGTCCGGATCGGCCCCTTTGGGGGTGAAGCGGCGGATCGGCGACGCCTCGCTGGCCAGGAAGTCCATCAGCTGGTTGAAGCGGGACCCGGGGCTTCTCGGGTCGACCATGTCGGCGAAGGCGTAGAGCCGCCAGCGGCCGTCGGCGCGATGGACGTGCCCGAGGTGAACCCGCTTGGCATCGCCGAGCCGGACGACCTCGGCCGAATGGAAGCGGCGCCCGGGCGGGAAGCCGGTGGCCAGCCCCAGGTGGGTATCGTCGCCGGTCAGCAGGTCCGGGGTGTAGTGGGTGGCGAACCCGGCGGTGAACTCGCTGTTGGTGACGAACTGGCGCTGCACCTCGGCCAGCCCCTTCAGCGCGGCCTGGGGGTCGTCGATGTCCTGAGCGGCACCGATCGCCTGTGACCAGCGGGTATCCATCTCGATCAGGTTTTCCGCGATGACGTGGCGCTCGGCGTTGTAGGTGTGCAGCAGGCTGGCCGGGCTGCGGCCCTCGAGCACCGAGATCAGCTTCCAGCCCAGGTTGAAGGTGTCCTGCATCGACACGTTCATGCCCTGTCCGGCCTTGGCGGTGTGAGTGTGGCAGGCATCGCCGGCGATGAAGACCCGCGGCGTGCGGCTCTTCAGCTGGTCGTCGTCGACATCGTCGAACTTGTCGGTGACCCGGTGACCGACGCGGTAGACGGAGAACCAGGCGGTCTCCTTGACCTCGAAGGTGTAGGGCGCCAGCACCGCCTGGGCCTTGGCCAGCACCTGCTCCTGGGTGAGCCAGGCGTCCGGGTCGATCTCCCCCATGTCGACGTAGAGCCGCACCATATAGCCGCCCTCGCGGGGTATCAGCAGGATATTGCCCGCCTCGGCGGACTGGATGGTGCACTTGAAGCGAATGTCCGGGAAGTCGGTCACCGCCAGGAGGTCCATCACGCCCCACGCCTTGTCCCCGCCGTGGCCCTGGGGCACGCGGCCGATGGACTCGCGCACCACGCTATGGGCCCCGTCGCAGCCGACGACATACTTCGCGCGGACGCGCTTCTCGCCCTCCGGCGTCTTGAGGGTCACCGTGACGCGCTTGTCGGGGGCCTCGGGCACCTCCACCTTGAACGTCTCGTGACGGTAGTCGACCCGCAGGCGGCTGGGCGAGTTGTGCATGTACTCCAGCAGGAAGTCGAGCAGGCGGGCCTGGTTGACGATCACGTGGGGGAACTCGGAGAGGCCATCGCGGACGTCCTGCACGCGGCCGAGCCGGGTGATCCGCGACTTGTCGCCGGGCGCCGGGCCCCAGAAGTGGGTCTCGTTGATCCAGTAGGCCTCGGTGGTCATCCGCTCGGCCAGGCCGAAGGCCTCGAACATCTCCACCGTGCGACAGGCGATGCCGTCGGCACGCCCCACCTCGAGGGGCCCGTCGGCCTTCTCCACGACGCTGGTAACGATCTCCGGGAAGGTCGACAGCTGGGCGGCCAGCAATAGCCCGGCGGGGCCGGTGCCGACGATGAGCACGTCCACCTCTTCCGGCAGCGGACCCTGCTCCTCGCTGCGTCCTTCGGCCAGGGGTTGAATTCGCGGGTCGCCGCTGCGGTAACCGTCGAGGAAGTACTGCATCGTTTCGCTCCATCCCGTGCGCTACGGGTCATCATTGTTGAAGGTCGATCAGGGGTCGGGGTGCGTCTGGTGCGGCAATTCGCCATGGCCATAATCGTCAGTATTGTGATCGAGTCAGCGGCGAGCAACCCGACTTTCGGCCAATTGATCATAATTGTGATGATCGCAATACTGACTCAGGTCAATATTTGTCCACACCCCCACCCCGCCGGACTTGACACCAAGCCTCCGGGCCATCCACCGATCACCCCCGACAACCAACAAGAGGATCAGCGTCTTCCGCTAGCCAACGCCACGCCCGGGGCCGCGAGCGGATGCCCGGGCGGGCGCACTCTGCTAAGTTAGCGCCAGGCCCGGCCGTCGCCGTCTGCCGCCGCAGCGGCCAGCGGCCAGCGCGGTCGTCCGGCCGGATTCCTTCCCTCCTCCACAAGACCGAGACCATGACCGCAGCCCCCCTCTCCGAGGCCAGTCACCTTCCTGGCAACCTGCTCCGGCGCTGCCACCAGATCAGCGTGGCGATCTTCCTGCGCAAGTGCGAGGCCTATCATCTGACCCAGCTGCAGTACATCATCCTCTGTGCCCTCGAGGAGAAGGGGGCGATCGACCAGATCACCCTGGGCGGCCATACGGCCCTGGACCGCAACACAGTGGCGGTGGTGGTGCGCAAGCTGGAGGAGCGCGGCCTGGTGACCCGACACCGCAATCCGCAGGATCGCCGCGCCATGCTGGTCACCCTGACGAAAGAGGGGGAACGGCTGCGCCAGGCCGCCGAGCCGACGGTGGCCGAGGTGCAGGAGGAGATCCTCGCCCCCCTGGACGAGGACGAGCGCGAGATCTTGGGCCGGCTGCTGACACGGATCGCTGACGAGAACAACCACCTCAGCCGCGTACCGGTGCGCCAGGCGGGTTGACCGCCTCGCCACCACCACACCAAACGACGAGGCCCCCTGAAGCACTGCTCCGGGGGCCTTGTCGATCTCGATATAGGCGTCTTGTAGCTCCTTACTCGCCGATCCTCAGCACCGGCTTGACGGTGGTGCCGTTCTTCGAGTCCTCGAAGGCCTGGTTGATCTGCTCCGGCGCGTAGAACTTCACCAGCCGGTCGAAGGGGAAGCGCCCCCCCTTGTAGTAGGCCACCAGCTGCGGGATGAAGACCCGCGGCACGGAGTCGCCCTCGATCACCCCGATCATCGACTTGCCCTCGGCCATCAGGTCGTGGTGCACGTCCAGGGTCACCTCGGGGGTGACGCCGACGATGGCCGAGACGCCCAGCGGCTTGAGCGCCTGCAGCGACTGGCGCACCACCACCGGCACCCCGGTGGTCTCCACGGCGAACTGGCTGCCGCCGCCGGTGATCGCCCGCACCCGTTCGACGGTGTCTTCCTGCTGGCCGTTGATGGCATGGGTCGCGCCCAGCTCCCGGGCCAGCTCGAGGCGGCTGTCGTGGACGTCCACGGCGATGATCTGATGGCAGCCGGCGATTTTAGCCGCCATGATGGCGGAGAGCCCCACCGCCCCGCAGCCATAGACCACCAGGCTCGACCCGAACTCGGGCTTGAGCCGGTTGAGCACGGTGCCGGCGCCGGTCTGGATGCCGCAGCCCAGCGGGCCGAGCAGCGCCAGGTCCACCTCCGGGTCGACCTTGACCGCGTTGCGGGCGCTGACCACGGCGTGGGTGGCAAACGAGGACTGGCCGAAGAAGGTGGCCAGCGCCTCGTCGCCCCGGGCCAGGCGGTGACTGCCGTCATCCATGGCGCCGCCGAAGTTGAGCTCGTTGAAGGTATCGCAGACGGTGGGGTGGCCGGTCAGGCAGT
This sequence comes from Halomonas sp. BM-2019, assembly GCF_017584085.1. Classification (NCBI taxonomy): domain Bacteria; kingdom Pseudomonadati; phylum Pseudomonadota; class Gammaproteobacteria; order Oceanospirillales; family Halomonadaceae; genus Halomonas; species Halomonas sp. BM-2019. The sequence goes on along the minus strand of NZ_CP071922.1, from coordinate 909,502 downwards.
GGCCGCAGCCGCCACAGTGCGCAAACGACAGCACCACGTGGTCGCCCACCTCGAGCCCCGTCACCCCCTCGCCGAGGGCCTCCACCACGCCGGCCCCCTCGTGGCCCAGCACGATGGGAAAGGGGGCGATGCCGAGATCCCGGGCCACCGCATCGGTGTGGCAGACGCCGGTGGCCAGGATGCGCACCCGCACCTCGCCCAGCGCCGGCTCCGCCAGCTCCACCGCCTGCCACTCGAAGTCACGCCCCTGCTCCAGGGTCACGGCCGCTTGAATCTGCATGAGTCGTTCTCCTTGCCTTGATGAGGCGAAAGCCGGGCCACCCGGGGATGGCCCGGAACACGCGGTCTCAGAAGGGATAGCCGCGGGGCGCGTGCTGCATACTGATCCAGTGGTCGGTGGTGAACTCCTCGATGGCCCAGTCGCCGTTGAAGCGGCCGAGGCCGGAGTTCTTCTCGCCGCCGAAGGGCACGTGGGCCTCGTCGTTGACCGGCATGTCGTTGACGTGGGTCATCCCCGCCCTGATGCCCTGGGCGAAGCGCAGGCCGCGGGCCAGATCGCCGCTGAACACGGCGCTGGAGAGGCCGTACTCGGTGCCGTTGGCCAGTTCCAGGGCGTGGGCCTCGTCGCGGGCCTTCTGGATGCCCACCAGCGGGCCGAAGATCTCCTCGCGGCTGATCTCCATCTCCGCGGTCACATCGCCGAACACATGGGGCGGCACCAGCTGGCCCTGGATCTCGTCCTCCAGCAGCACGGTCGCGCCTTCGCGTTTGGCGGTGGCGATCTTCTCCTCCAGGCTCTCCCGCTGGCTGGCGTTGATGATGGGCCCCACCACGGTGGTCATGTCATCGGGGTCGCCCACCGGCAGCCCCTTGACCTTCGCCACGAAGCGCTCGACGAAGGCGTCATACCGGGACTCGGCCACGATGATGCGGTTGACCGCCATGCAGATCTGGCCCTGGTGCAGGAACTTGCCCATGGCCGCGGCATTCACCGCCTGCTCGATGTCGGCGTCGTCCAGCACCACGAAGGGGCTGTTGCCGCCCAGCTCGAGTGAGACCTTCTTGATCTGCTCGCCGCCGCTGGCGAGGCGGCCGATACGCCGCCCCACCTGGGTGGAGCCGGTGAAGGAGATCAGGCGCGGCACCCGGTGCTCGACGAAGGCATCGCCGATCTCGCTGCCGGCGCCCACCACCACACTGAGTAGCCCTTTTGGCAGGCCGGCCTCCTCGAAGATCCTGGCCAGCAGCAGGCCGCCGGTGACCGGGGTGTCGCTGGCCGGCTTGACCACCACGGCGTTGCCAAGGGCCAGCGCCGGGGCGATGGAGCGCTGGGAGAGGTGCAGCGGGAAGTTCCAGGGGCTGATCACACCGACCACGCCCAGCGGCTTGCGATAGACGCGGTTCTCCTTGCCCGGCACGTTGGAGGCCAGGGTCATGCCGTGGACCCGGCCCGGCATGCTGGCGGCCTCCAGGGTGATGCCGCGGGCCGCGCCCCACTCGACGTTGGCCTTGAGCCGGGTACTGCCCGACTCGCGGATCAGCCAGTCGATGATCTCCTCCTTGCGGGCGTCGAAGATCGCCACCACCCGCTGCAGCAGGGCGCTGCGCTCGGAAGGCCTGGTCGCCGCCCAGGCGGCCTGGGCCTTCTCGGCGGCCAGGAAGGCGGCGTCGAGGTCGGCGGCGTTGGCCAGGCGGATCTCGAGCAGCTCGCTGCCGTCGTAGGGGTTGGTCACCCGGGCGGTGCGCTCGCTAGCGCCCTCACGCCACTCGCCGGCGATGGGCTGGAGATGAAAATCTCGGTATGCAGTGCTCATCGGTTCGCTTCCTCAGGGTCGGTTCGGGGACGGACGGTTACAGGCGAATGCCGGACTTGCCGGGGGAGAGAATCCCGTTGGGATCCAGCGCCCGCTTCAGGGTGCGGTGCACCTCGCGCAGCGGCTCGCCGAAGGTGCCGGCCACCTGCTCCATGAACTCGTTGTTGGTGCGGTAGAGGCCGTAGCCGCGCTTGGCGAACTCGTCGATCAGCTCGGCGAAGCAGTCGTGGGCGCGCTGGGTCTCCTCCGGGTCCTGCCGGTTGTAGAGCAGGTCGATGACGTGGTGTATGTCGCGCCAGCCGACGATGTACTCGGCCACGTAGTCGAAGCCGTACTTGCCGAGGATCTGCTGGGCCAGCTCGGTCTGGTCGCGGGTCTCGCTGCCCTTGGCCTGGGAGACCGGGGCGAACCACATGGAGCCGCCGCCCCCGCGCCAGTTGTAGAGGCCGAACTCCTGCAGGTTCATCTCACCCTTCATCAGCGCCGAGCGATACTCGAAGCCGCCGCCGCGCCGCTCGGCCTCCTCGCCGTACAGGATCTGGGCCTTGCCACTCCGGCTGAAGGCCTCCTCGATGATCTTCCAGTTGACCTCGATCTGCTCCGGGGTGCCGTAGAGGGCGGCGTAGATGTTCCACTCGCCGATCCCCTCGTCCTGCTTGATGCGCTCGATGGCCTCCCGCGGGATGGACTCGGGGCCCTCGTAGTAGGCCTTGCGCTCCACGTGGGTGCCGGCGTCCCACAGGGTGTGCACGATCACCACGGCGTTGGGTATCACCTGGCGGATGCGCAGCGGGCGCATGATCTCGACGATCTCCTCGATATCCTCGGGGTCGGGATACTGGATCAGGAAGGGGCGATAGGCCGGCGGCTCCGGCATCAGCCAGAGGCCCATCTTGGTGACGACGCCGTAGTTGGACTGGGAGAAGAGGCCGTCCAGGTAGGGGCCATAGCCCCACTTGAAAACCTGCCAGGAGGTCGAGTTCTCCACCCCACCCATGCCGGTGCGGATTATCTCGCCGTTGGCCAGCACCACCTCCATGCCGCACTGGAACATGAAGTGCTCGCCGTAGGGGGTGTAGCCCACGCCGCGATCCAGGGTGTTGCCCACCGGGCCGGCGATGGCCGAGGGCGCCGGCACCGAGAGCCACAGCTTGTAGCCCTTGTCCTGGATGTAGTCGTAGAGCTGTTGGTAGGTGACGCCGGGCTCCACCAGCGCCGTGCAGGAGTCCGGATCCACCTCGAGGATGCGGTTCATGCGGTGCAGGTCGAGGATCACCTGGCCGGTCTCGCCCGGGGCGGCCGAGCCGTAGCCCAGGTTCTTGCCGGTGGAGATGGTCCAGATCGGCACCTGGAACTCGTTGCAGGTGCGCACGATCTGCCCCTGGCCGAGCATTTCCTCGCCCGCTGCGAGCATCACTATCAGCGCCACACCCTGGGCTTCTCCGATCAGGCCCGCTCGGCCATGACACAGTACGCCTGGCCCGGCAACGTGCGGGAGCTCAAGAACATCATCGAGCGCGGCGTCATCCTGACCGCGGACCACAAGCACATCGCCGAGCGAGCGCTGTTCGGCGACTACCGGGTCCCCACCCTGGAGCGCGAGAAGGGCCAGGGGCTGGACGCCTCGGGCATGCTCGCCCAGCGAACCGGCGGCCGGCGCACCGGAGCAGCACATCCGCTGCCTGCTCGATGCCGGCATGACGCTGGAGGCGGTGGAGCAGCGCCTGATCGAAGCCGCCCACGCCGACAACGGCGGCAATATCGCCGCGGCCGCCCGCCAGCTGGGCATGACCCGCGCCGCCTACGCCTACCGCCTCAAGAAGTACGGACTGTAGGGTGCCGAGACGACCGCGCCGCCGCCCCTGGGGGCGGCGGCGCGGTCAGCGGCGTGGGTTGTCGCTCGATCAGAAATCGAAGAACACCGTCTCGCCCTCGCCCTGCAGGCGGATGTCGAAGCGGTAGCGCACCTTGCCGTCGACCTCCTCGCGCTTGGCGATCAGGGTCTGGCGGCGGGCCGGCGACTCGATGGCGTTCAGCACCGGGCAAGCGGCGTTGGCGTCCGCCTCGTCCTCGAAGTAGAGGCGGGTCTGCAGGTGGAGATTGATGCCCCGGGCGAAGACCGCCAGGTTGATGTGCGGGGCCATGACCACACCATCGTTGCGGGTCACCGGGCCCGGCTTGATGGTGGTCAGCGACCACTCGCTGCCGCCCTCGGCGGTGGTGGCGGTGCGACCGAAGCCGTTGAACGGTTGCTCGAGGTCGAACGCGGGCTGGTACTGGCCCTGGGCATCGGCCTGCCAGGCCTCGAGCAGGGCGTCGCGCACCAGGTCGCCGTTGCCGTCGATCACGGTGCCGACCACCTCGATCGGTTCGCCTTCGGCGCCGGGGCGGGCCATTCGGCTCCAGATCTCCTCGTCGCGCTCGGGCAGGCCGGCCACGTGCAGGGCCAGGCCGATATGCACGTACGGGCCGGCGGTCTGGGAGGCGGTCTCGCGCAGCATCAGCTCGCTGCAGGGTCGGGAATTCGGCTGTTGCATGGTCTGGTTACCCCATCCTGTCACTGGTTCTCGAACCGATCACTGGTTTTCGAAATAGGTCTGCAGTTCGCCGCGCACCACCAGGTCGAAGCGGTAGGCCAGGCAGTCCATGGGGCGGCTGCGCGACATGTCGAGGCGACCGATCATGGTCTCGACGGCCTCCGGGTCGTTGATGGTCTGGACGATGGGGCAGATCGGGATCAGCGGGTCGCCCTCGAAGTACATCTGGGTGATCAGCCGGGTGGAGATTGCCGGGCCCATCACCGAGACGTGGATATGGGCGGGCCGCCAGGTGTTGATGCCGTTGCCCCAGGGGTAGGGGCCGGGCTTGATGGTGCGGAAGCGATACCAGCCCTCCTCGTCGGTGAGGCAGCGCCCCACCCCACCGAAGTTGGGATCCAGCGGCGCCAGGTAGGCGTCCTTCTTGTGGCGGTAACGGCCGCCGGCGTTGGCCTGCCACATCTCCACCAGGGTATGCGGCACCGGCTTGCCGAACTGGTCGACGACCCGGCCGAACATGATGATCCGCTCGCCCACCGGCAGGCCGGGTGTCTCGGCGTCCCGGAAGTTCAACAGCAGGTCGTTGTCGTGGGGCCCCATGCGCAGCCGGCGGAAGTCCGGACCGCTGAGCTCGGAGACACTGGGCGTCTGCAGGCTGACCAGCGCCTGGCTGGGCGAACGGGCCACGGACGTCTTGTAGCCGGGCGTGTAGGCGGCGGGGTGCCAGTCACGGTCGCGCTCCACATAGCGCTTGTTGTCGTGTTGCATATTCGGCTCTTCGTTGCGGGCGAGGAATTGACCTGGATCAGTGTGGCCTCTCGCCGCAGATCTGACAATTGACGTCTCGCCCCACCCACATAACCCCTGGGTTATGACCTGCTCGCCCCCGCCGCGGTTTCCCGAAGCAGCTCGCAGAAGGCCTCCAGGGCCAGGGAGGGCTGCAGGCTGG
>NZ_CP071922.1:902612-904102 GCF_017584085.1 Halomonas sp. BM-2019 | reverse complement strand
TCCGCGCCAACGAGGCGCCGGACTTGCACGAGCTCTACGGCAAGGCATTCGAGGAGCGCTACGTGCAATACGAGGCCATGGCCGAGCGCGGCGAAATTTTCGGCAAGAAAATGCCTGCGCTGGAATTGTGGAAATCAATGCTGCGGATGATTTTTGAGACCGGTCACCCATGGATCACCTTCAAGGATCCGTGCAACATCCGCAGTCCGCAGGATCATGCCGGCGTGATTCACAGCTCCAACCTTTGCACCGAGATCACGCTCAACACCAGCGACGACGAAACCGCCGTCTGCAACCTGGGTTCGGTCATTCTCGACAATCACCTGACCGCAACCGGCGGCATCGACCACGAAAAGCTGCGCGAAACCATCCGCATCGCTGTCCGCGCCTTGGATAACGTGATTGATTTGAACTTCTACCCAACCGAGGCAGCCCGTCGCTCCAATCAGCGTCACCGTCCAATCGGACTCGGCATCATGGGCTTGCAAAATACCTTGCAGGCCAAGGGCATTGCCTTCGACACCCAAGCAGCGGTCGAATTCAACGACGAGTTCATGGAGGCCATTGCCTACTATGCCTACGAAGCCTCCAGTGACTTGGCCGAGGAGCTTGGCACCTACAGCACCTTCAAGGGCTCCAAGTGGGACCGTGGTTTGTTGCCTCAGGATACACTGGACCTGTTGGAGGCGGAGCGCGGCGTTGCCGTGGAAGTGCCGCGTGGCGGCAAGATGGACTGGACCCATGTGCGGGCAAAGATTGCCAAGAATGGCATGCGCAATAGCAACGTCATCGCAATTGCCCCAACCGCCACCATCTCAAATATCATGGGCACTTCGCCCTGTATTGAGCCGAACTACAAAAACTTGTTTGTGAAGAGTAACCTGTCGGGCGACTTCGTGGTCTTGAATGCACACTTGGTTCGCGAGCTCAAAGCCCAGGGCCTTTGGAACGATGAAATGCGCGACCAGCTCAAATACTTCGATGGCGAGTTGGCTTCCATCGATACCATCCCCGAATCCATCAAAGCGCGTTACAAGACCGCCTTTGCGATTGATTACAAGTGGGTGGTGGAGGCTGCGGCGCGACGTCAGAAATGGATCGACCAATCCCAATCCGTTAACCTCTTCCTCGCCACTGCCGACATCAAGACGCTCTCGCACATGTATCGCTTCGCCTGGCGCACCGGACTCAAGACCACCTACTACCTGCGCACGCTGGGGGCTTCGAATATCGAGAAGGCAACCGTTTCCGTGAAGAAGGAAATGCGTGGTTTGATTGGCCGCGAGGGTGAGGAGAGTGACGCTAAGGCCAAGACCTATACCGACGCCGAGCGCAAAGCCTGCTCCATCGAAGCCATGATGAACGGCGAAGAGTGCGAGGCCTGCCAGTGAGGTAGAACCTTTTTTCTTTAGTATTGCACTGTGCCAGTAGTTATTTTTCATGGTCGTCGCTTACGACAACCTGAAATCATAACTATCAACTTATGCGTT
>NZ_CP071922.1:874816-902512 GCF_017584085.1 Halomonas sp. BM-2019 | reverse complement strand
GGCCACCTGGACTTCATGCCCATGGCCCTGGCCTCCGCCCAGGAGCAGATCCGCGCTGGCAATCTCAAGGCGCTGGCGGTGCTGAGCACCGAGCCGGTGGAGCAGCTCCCCGAGATCCCACCGATCACCGAGTTCCTGCCGGAGATGGAGACCTTCCTGCCCTGGGGGCCCTTCTGGGGCGCCTACGTCCACCCGGACACCCCGGACGCCATCAAGGCCACCCTGGAGAGCGCCTACGCCGAGGCCATCGCCCACGATGACTTCCAGGCCTTCCTGACCCGCAATGGCGCCACCTCGCTCAACCTGCAGGGCGAGGAGGCCGACGAGTTCCTCGCCCGCTGGCAGTCGGTGACCGCCTGGGCCATGGAGGATGCCGGCTCGGCCAAGGTCTCGCCGGAGACGCTGGGCATACCGCGCCCCTGAGCGAGCACCTCGACAAGACCGACGACGCCAGCGGCCAGACCGCTGGCGTTGTCATGATGGTAGAGAAGAAAAAGACCCGCCGTGAGGCGGGCCGGAGAGAACAGCGGGGAGGCGGGGGCGACTCAGCCCTTGTCGGCGGCCTTGATCAGGGCATCCAGTGCCGCCTGGTAGCCCTGGGTGCCGAGCCCGGCGATGACGCCGTCGGCGCGCAGCGAGACGTAGGAGTGGTGACGGAAGCTATCGCGCTTGTGCACGTTGGAGAGGTGCACCTCGATGACCGTGCCGTCGAAGGCGTTCAAGGCATCGAGGATCGCCACCGAGGTGTGAGTGTAGGCCGCCGGGTTGATGATGATCCCCACCGTGCCGTCGAGGCGGGCGGCATGGATGGCGTCGATCAGCACGCCCTCGTGGTTGCTCTGCTTGCACTGGATGTCCCAGCCGGCCAGGATCGCCTTCTCGCGCAGGGCGTTGTCGACGTCGTCCAGGGTCTCGTAGCCGTAGATCTCGGGCTGGCGGGTGCCCAGCAGGTTGAGATTGGGTCCGTGCAGGACCAGTACCTTGCCCTGACTCATGCGTCGTTCTCCTTCAGCAGTTCGCGGCGGTAGTGGGCGAAGAGGGTCGCCGCCTGGGCCTCGGCGGCGGCACGCTTGGCCTCATCCTCGCAGAACAGCTTGAAGGCGTCGACGCCCTGGAAGACGAACAGGCTGACGCCGCTCACCACCGCCGCGCCGGCCGCCTTGGCGGCGGCGACGAACTCGGTGACCGCCGGCACATAGACCGCATCGAAGATCCAGTGATGGGCCGCCACCAGCTCGCTGGGCAGCGGGCAGCCGGGGCTCTTTTCATGGCCGACCGGCGTGCAGTTGACCAGGCCATCGCAGCTCGGCACCGTCTCTGCGACCTGTTCCGGCGTGATGGTGGAGGCCTTGAAGCCGTGGGCTGCCAGCTCAGCGGCCAGCTGGCGCGACTTGCTCTCATCGAGGTCCATCAGGATCACCTCGCTGGCCCCCAGGCTGGCCAGGCCAAAGGCCACCGCCTTGCCCACCCCACCGGTACCGAGCTGCAGCACCCGCCCCGGCTCACGCTCGCCCAGGGTCGCCCGGAAGCCGCTCATGAAGCCGGTGAAGTCGGTGTTCTCGGCGATGATCTCGCCGTCTTCGAACACCAGGGTGTTGGCGGAGCCGACCATGCTGGCGCCCCGGGACGGGCGGGTGGCCAGCTTCACGGCGTCCTCCTTCCAGGGGTAGGTGACGTTCACGCCGCGGTAGCCCTCGGCGATCACCTTGCGGACCTGCTGTTCCAGCGAGGCGATGGGCTGCTCGTTGGCATCGAAGAGGTCATAGGTGGCGGGAATGCCGGTCAGCTTACCGAGCCGCACGTGCAGGTCGGGCGAGCTGGAGTTCATGATGGCCTTGCCGATGAGACCGAGTTTCATAGCTATCCTCCCTAGCGAAGGCGACGCCATGCCGCCTCCTTGTCGTTGTTGTGGGCCGCCCCTCAGCGCTGGGCGGCCTGGGCCGCCAGGCGGATGGCCGCGTTGGCCGCGCCGAACTGCTGGTACCCGCCACGCCGCTCGACGATCTCGAAGAAGAAGCGTCCCGAGAAGGTCTCGGTGTAGGCGTGGAAGAAGTCCCCTTCCTCGGTGCGATCGAAGAGGATATTGCGCTTGCGCATCGCCGCCAGCAGCGCCTCGTCGAGGCCGAAGCGCGCCTCCAGATCGTCGTAGTAGTTCTGCGGAATCTTCAGCAGCGGCAGGCCTCGGGCCTGGATCTCTTCGACACTGGCGAAGATATCGCGGCTCTCGAAGGCGATCTGCTGCACGCCGCCGCGAAACTCGCTGAGGAAACGCCCGGGCTGGGTATCCTGGGCCTGGGAGACCGTCAGCGGCAGGCGGATGCTGCGGTCGGGGCTGACCACCGCCTGGCTCACCAGCATGCCCCGCGGGTCGATGATCTCATTCTCGGCTTCGGCGCTGAAGCCGAACACGGTGCGGTGGTACAGCTGCCAGCCCAGCAGCTGGGTCGCCGGCAGCACGTAGGAGATGTGGTCGATGCGGGCCAGGCCGGCCTCGTTACGGCTATCCTGGTCGAACAGCTCGAAGTCGGTCCGCCACTGCAGATCATCGGCAGCCGTATCGTCCACCAGGTAGACCAGGCTGCCCTCGATGCCGCGCAGGGCGGGAATCTCCATCTCGCCCTCACCCACCTGGCCGCGGAAGGTCGGGGCCTTGAAGGCCTTGGCTCGTGCCAGGGCGCGCTCGACATCGTCGACCCGGAAGCCCACGGCGCACACCGAAGTGCCGTGCAGCAGCCGGAAGGTGTGGGCGAAGCTGTCGGTCTCGAAGTTGAGGACCAGATGGATCTCGCCCTGCTTCCAGAGCTCGACGTTCTTGGAGCGGTGGCGCCCCACGTGGCGAAAGCCCAGCGCCTCGATGAATTCGCCCAGCGGCGCGGCGCTCTCCTCGTCCAGGGTGAACTCGATGAAGTGGATGCCGCTGTAGTGCGGCGCCGGCGGGATCTCGTCGGCCCAGGGCCCCGCGGGCAGCAGGTTCTCGAGCCAGATCAGCGAGCGTAGCCCGTCCAGGGCGGTGATCTCGGTGGGGGCGGCGCGGAAGGCGTCACTGAAGATCTCCAGCGACAGCGGGCCGTCATAGCCGGACCTGGCCAGCGCCTGCATGAACGACTCGAGTGGCAGGCGGCCCTGTCCGGGGAAGCAGCGGAAATGACGGCTCCACTGCAGGATATCCATCTCCAGCAGCGGGGCATCGGCCACCTGGACGAAGAAGATCTTCTCCCTGGGAATCTTGCCGATGGTCGAGAGGTCATGGCCCCGCGAGAGGATATGGAAGCTGTCGAGCACCACGCCGAGGTTGGGGTGATCGGCGCGCCGCACCGCCTCCCAGGCATCCCGGTAGTCGGAGATATGCCGCCCCCAGGCCAGCGCCTCGAAGCCCACCCGGATATTGTGCCGAGCCGCCCGCTCGGCCAGTTCGCGCAGGTCGGCCACGACGCGGTCCATGTCGTCGATGGCCTGGGGCGAGACGTTGCTGCAGACCAGCAGGAAATCGGTGCCCAGCTGCTCCATCAGATCGAACTTGCGCTCGGCGCGCTGGAGGTTGCGGCTGCGCTGGGGCTCGGGCATGGCCTCGAAATCGCGGAACGGCTGGAAGGCGACGATGGCCAGGCCCAGATGCTCGCACAGGGCCTTCACCTCCTCCGGGGAGCCATCGAAGGAGAGCAGGTCGTTCTCGAAGATCTCCACGCCGTCGAAACCGGCGCGGGCGATGGCCTCCAGCTTGGTTCTCAGGTCGCCGCTCAGGCAGACGGTTGCTATGGCACGCATCCTCATCCTCTCCCGGCCCCTCTCACCGGATGGCGATGGCGGCCTCTCTTGTCATCAGGAACGGTATCACCCGCCCGGGTCGAATTATAGAACTCAGTTTTAATGTTCGCATAGCGTTCTTTAGTTCGCAATATGCATGATGGCCGCAGGAGGGTCTCGATCTCCCGGACGGCACGCTTCACCGAGTCGGGCCAATCAATGACTACTACTATAGAGGCAGGTACTGGCGAGCGGCACGGTCCGGGCCACCTCATCATGAAGCTCGGTGCCGAAACACCGCTCCACCCCCTACCTTCGTCGAAGACAGGCAGATGGGCATTGACACAATTGGAAGCGAGTTCTAGTGTTCGCACATAGCACTTGCGTTCGATGAGCGAACAATAGCCGACCACCCACCGAGGCCAGGCACCTGGCCCAGCACATAACACAATAACCCCCCGGAGGATTTCACATGTTCAAGCCGCTTCTCACCGGACTCGCCGTTGCCGCCGGCTCCCTGGCACTCGCCGGCAGTGCGCTGGCCGACTACCCCACCCGCAACATCCAGGGCACCATCCAGTGGGGTACCGGTGGCGCCACCGACAACGTGGTGCGCAGCCTGACACCCCACGTCGAGGAGGTCCTCGGCAGGACCATCGTGCTGACCAACCGCCCGGGCGGCACCGGCGTGATCGGCATGAACCATGTGATGCGCCAGCGTCCGGATGGCTACAACATCCTGTTCGGCGCCGAGAACCCGCAGCTCTACCCGCTGATGGGCCTGGCCGACTTCACCTATGACGACATGCATACCGTTAACATCATCGGCCAGGGCCTGGTGGTGATCGCTGCTCACCCGGACAGCCCCTTCGACACCTTCGCCGAGCTGCTCGAGCATGCCAAGGAGAACCCCGGCACACTGCGCATGGGCGGTACCGGTGCCGGCGGCCTGCCCAGCACCATCCACGCCATGATCAATGCCGTGGACGAGCTCGACGTCCGCACTGTCACCTTCGGTGGCGATGGCCCCGGGGTCACCGCCCTGCTGGGCGAGCACATCGACTTCATGCCGCTGAGCCTCTCCGCCGTGGCCGAGCAGATCCGTGGTGGCCGGCTCAAGGGCCTGGCCGTGCTGACCGACGAGGAGCTCGAGGAACTGCCCGGCGTGCCGCCGATCACCGAGGCGCTTCCCGACATCGAGTCGTTCCTGCCCTGGGGCCCGTTCTGGGGCGTCTTCGTGCATCAGGACACGCCTGACGAGATCAAGACCACCCTCGAGGATGCCTATCAGGAGGCCGTGGCCAGCGACGGTTTCCAGGAGTTCCTGACGAACTTCGGCGGCGCCACCCTGAACCTGCGCGGCGAGGAAGCCCAGCAGTACCTGGATAACTGGCAGTCCGTGACTGCCTGGGCCATGTACGATGCCGAAGCGGAAACGATCAAGGTGTCACCCGAAGAGCTTGACATCCCGCGTCCGTAATCCCACTCACCGCAGCAGGGGGGTGAAGGGCTCGTTGCCCTTCATCCCTTGGAGTCTTGTCATGAGCAAGCAATTCGAAAGGGTCCAGGCCGGCGAAAAGGTCTTCGACTGGCTGCTGCTGCTGTTCAGCATCGGCGTGCTGTTCGAAGCGTACCGTATCGATGGTGCGCTGCGCCTCAATTCTGCGGGCTCGTTTCCTATCGGCCTGGCGCTGATCATGCTGGCAGCATCACTGACCATTGTTGTCAGCCACCGACGCAAGCAACGCGATCCTCGTATTCGCAGTGCCCTGCACGAGTTCCAGGTATTTTTCCACGAGCACTTCCAGCCGCATATCATGATTTTCACGGTGGTCGCCATCATCTACCTGGCGGCCATTATCTGGCTCAGCTTCTTTATCAGCACCTTCGTCTTCCTGGCGGTGATGATCATCTACTTCCGCCAGGGCAGAATCATCAGCTCGCTGATAATCACCTCCCTGGCCATCGTGGTGATCTATGTGCTGTTCACCATTGTCTTCCGTGTCTACCTCCCCTGATCCGCGAGGCTCCCGATGAGTGATACGCTTTCCTTTCTGCTCATGGCCTGGATGGATCCAGGTCTGCTCGGCCTGACCGCACTCGGCGTGCTGGCCGGCATCTATATCGGCGCCATCCCCGGCCTGTCGGTCACCATGGCCGTGTCCATCCTGATCTCCTTCACCTTCGCCTGGGACATCAACAACGCCCTGGCACTGATGGTCGGCATCTACGTGGGCGGCGTCTATGGCGGGTCACGGACGGCCATCCTGCTCAATATTCCCGGTGCACCCTCGGCGGTGGTCACCGCCTTCGACGGCTATCCGTTGGCCCAGCGCGGCGAGGCCGGTCGCGCCATCGGCCTGAGCACCGTGATGTCGGTGATCGGGGGCTTCATCGGTGTGGCCGTGCTGGCCGGCACCGCCCCCTACCTCTCCGACCTCGCCCTGCAGTTCGCCCCCCGCGACTACTTCCTGATCGCCGTCATGGGGCTGCTGCTGGTCAGTTCACTCTCCGGCAAGTCGCTGGCGCGAGGCATCTTCTCGGTGGCGCTGGGCGCCACCATCGGCCTGGTCGGCATGGACATGGTCACCGCCCAGCCGCGTCTGACCTTGGGCAGCATGGAGCTGCTCGGCGGCATCCACTATGTGGTGGTGATGATCGGCCTGTTCGGCGTGGCCGAGGCCTTCTACCAGCTGCACAACATGGCCAAGGTGCCGGTCAAGCAGAAGGTCGACAAGATCATTCCGCCGCTGAACATGGTGCTGAAGTTCCTGCCGCTGTCGATCCGCACGTCCATCATCGGCGTGGTGGTCGGCGCCCTGCCCGGCACCGGCGGTGATATCGCCTCGCTGTTCGCGTACGACCATGCCAAGCGCACCGTCAAGAACCCCTCCACCCCCTTCGGCGAGGGCGCCTACGAGGGTCTGGTCGCCCCGGAGACCGCCAACAATGCGGCGGTGGGCGGCGCCTATGTGCCCATGCTGACACTGGGCATGCCCGGCGACGCGGTGACCGCGGTGATCATCGGCGCCCTGGTCATTCATGGCCTCAACCCCGGCCCGATGCTGATGATCGAGACGCCGCACATCTTCTGGTTCACGGTGGGCAACCTGGCCCTGGCCAACATCTTCCTGCTGATCTTCGGCCTCACCGGCATCAAGATCTTCTCCAAGGTGGTGGAGATTCCCAAGGCCATCCTGATCCCCCTGATCCTGGTGCTCTGCGTGGTCGGCACCTACTCGCTCAACAGCAGCATGATGGAGGTCTACTGGATGCTTGGCTTCGGCATCCTGGGCTACTGGCTGAAGGTCTTCGGCTTCCAGATGGGGCCGATCATCCTCGGCGTGATTCTCGGCCCCCTGCTCGACGAGTCCTATCGCCAGGCCATGTCATCGGTGGGCGATCGCGGCGGCGACTTCCTGCTCGCGCTGGTCACCAACCCGCTGTCGCTGGTGCTGACTTCGGTGATCGTGCTGGTGCTACTGAGCAACACGCCCCTCAAGGGTTGGCTGATGGGACGCTTCCAGCGAAACTAAGCCTGTCCATCCGGAATCGACAACGCGGCCCGATGGGCCGCGTTGCTGTTTTGGATCTGGTCGGCACGAGTCATCGGCAACGGGCAGGAGGAAAGGGTCTTGAGTGACGATATCGCAACATCCGGCTACGCCCTGGTCTTCGATTTCGATGGCGTGGTGCTCGACTCGGCGACGCTCAAGCGCCAGGCCTTTGCCGACCTCTATCGCGACGAGCCCGAGGAGCAGTACCGGGCGGTGGTGGCCTACCTCAGCCGGCGGGGCGGGCAGCCGCGTGAGGTGAAATTCCGCCACATCGAGGCGCATATCCTCGGCCGCGAAGCCGGCGAGGACCGCATCCGCGAGCTGTGCGACCGATTCAAGGCCAGCGTCGAAGAGCGACTGCTCGAGGCACCGGCGATTGCCGGCGCGCTCGAATTCCTGGAACGCTGGCAGGGTCGGCTACCGCTCTACCTGCTCTCGGCCACGCCGGAGCACGAGCTCCGGGCGATCGTCGCGCGCCGCGACCTGGCCCGCTATTTCCGGGAGGTGGTCGGCTCGCCTCCGGACAAGGTCACCGGCCTGCGCAATCTGCTGGCACGTCACCAGCACGCCCCCCGAGATACCGCCATGATCGGCGACTCCTACAACGACTACCGCGCCGCTCGCTGTCGAAGCTGTAACGCCCCTCTCTCCTCCTCCGACCTGGCAAAACATCCAATCTGGTCAGATTGGCCACGGCGGCAACTGTCACTTCCACGCCGACCTGCCGACAATGCGGTTCAACAAGGAGGCGCGACGTGTGGGTCGCGCGAGATTTCTCTCCAGAAGATTCCTTGTAGACCCAGGCTCACTGCACTCGACAATCAAGGGTTATCGATAGCAGGGAGAGGCACACAACAAGACCCCGAGGTGACCAGATGGACAAGACTCGACTGAAAGGAAAGAACTGCCTGATTACCGGTGCTGCACGCGGCATGGGTGCCGCCGTCGCCGAACACTATGCCGCCCAGGGCGCCAATGTCTGCGTGGCCGACTTGAATATCGAGGGCTGCGAGGAGGTCGTCCAGCGCATCAACGCAAGGGATGGCGGCAAGGCCATCGCGGTCAAGCTCAACGTGACGGATCGCGACCAGGTGAAGGCGGCGGTACAGGCCACCGTCGAGGCCTTCGGCAGCCTCAACGTCATGGTCAACAACGCCGGCATCAACAAGCCGCTGATGTTCCTCGATATCACCGAGGAGAACTGGCATCAGATCATGGACGTCAATGCCCTGGGCTGCCTGCTCGGCATGCAGGAAGCCGCCAAGCAGATGATCGCGCAGGGCAAGGAGAACGGTCCCTACAAGATCCTCAATGTGGGCTCCATCCTGTCCCGCCAGGCCTTCGATGACGTGGTGCCCTACTCCTGCAGCAAGCACGCCGTGCTGGCCATGATCAACGGGGGCGCCAAGGCGCTGGTCGACCACAATATCACCGTCAACGGCTATGGCCCCGGCGTCGTGCGCACCGAGCTGTGGGAACAGCTCGACAAGGACCTGGTCAGCATCGGAAAGTTCGACAAGCAGGGCCAGTCCATGGACGAGCTCGCCGAGAAGATGATCCTGATGAAGCGCTACTCCTACCCGGAAGATGTGGTCGGCACCGCCTCCTTCCTGGCCAGCTCGGAGTCGGACTACATGACCGGCCAGCTGCTGATGATAGACGGCGGCATGATCATGCAGTGATGTCACCGGCAGTCGGGCCGATGGCACAGTTGCCGCAGGCTCAATAGAAACCCCTGTCACGCATCACCCGATCGGCCCTGTCCTGCGCCAAGGACAGGGCCTTCTTGATGGAGCGCCGCCCGTCCAGCACCTCGAAGATCTCATTGCCGGCGATGTGGATCAGATCCGTGATGCCCGGCACGGGAGGACGCGGCCAGGCCTGCAGGAGATCCTTTCTGGCCATCTCATCGACGGCTTCGATCAGCGGCGACAGCGCCGTGACCTCAGGGTCCCGACTGACGCTGAAGCGTGACGTGACCAGGCTGCCATTCAGGATATAGAGCTTGGACATGCTCCTGCAGGTCAGGTGGCGCAAGGCCGCCCAGGCGGATTCCACCCTCTCTTCCGAAAGGTTTGCGGGAATGGCCAGGGAGTAGCCGCCGATGGGAACGAAGGATCGACCATGGTTACCGACGGTGTGGGGAAGAAAGCCAGTATTGTGCCAGGCAGGTGACTTCTCGTTGAGCTCGAACAACGGAGCCAGCGAAGTGTAGCTGTAGGCCATGCCGACTTCACCCGCCGCATAACACCTGGTGCGCTCGTACCAGGACATATGGAGAATATTGGGAGGCGAGTACTTCAAGATGTCCAGCATATATTCGCAGGCCCGAAAGGCGGCATCCGACAGGAACATGGGGCGAAGCTGATCCCCTGTCGCATTCTCGAACTCATAGCTTCCGTCTATGCGTTGAAGGTTGATGAGTGGCTGGCCGAATTTCGCCATCAGGAAGGCAAAGGTATGCCCCAATGGCGTTCCCCTGGCCGCATTCCAGGCGATACCATAGAACCCCTTGCCGGGATCGTGAAGCGCCCTGGCCACCCGGATCAGCTGCTCCGTGGTCGTCGGGGGTTTCAGGCCCGCACTTTCGAGGATGTCCTTTCGGTAGCACAGGAGCTCTGGCGTGGTCTGTACCGGTATACCGTACTGCTTTCCCGCATAGCGGGAACTCTTGAAGGCCACAGGGTGGAAGTCGGATACATCGTACCCATCTCGTTCGATGAAGGCATCCAGAGGCAGCAGCATATCCTGTGACGCCAACTCCCCGAACCAGGGAAGGTTGCAGGTGATGATGTCATAGTGGGAATGAGCATAACGCGCGTTGGCCAGAATCTCCTCGCGCAGGCTGTCGATCGACTTCGCCTTGTTAGTGACCCCCACCCCGAAGATGGCTTCGAGCTGGCGCTTCAGGTTATGCATCGCCATGAAGGTGGGATCGGCGTGCATCAGGACCCGTAGCCCTCCCTTCATATCGAGACGTTGAGACAGAACAGCGGGCGGTGATATGACGTCGGACGATTGGTACGGTTCCTCCAGGATAATCCGGCTGGTCGCGCCGGATTTCGGGTCCAGCCCCAGGGTATCTCCCAACAGGGCCTTGATCCGGTTTGCATAATTCTCCCACTCCTCGATCATGGTGTGGGAAGGATGCAGCGAGACCGTCTTGCCCGACTTCGTCCTGGGGCGGGAAAGGATCAGCCCCCGCTTGATGATGCTCTCGATGCCGCGCTTGGCAGTACCATAGGAAAGCCCGGACGCATCCGCCAGCGAGGTGGGTGTCGTCAGCCGTCCGGCCAGGTGGTTGCGCATGAGGTGAATCATCATGCGCAGTTCCCGATAACCCTGCGAAATGGAGAGGGATTGTTCGGTTACATCCTCGAACTTCTCGATGAAGTCGATGAAGCGCGAGAGCTCCGTATTGGAGAGCTTCGGCCTCGGCGTCTCGGACAGCCTGTCGTAGGGGCCCTCCGGATGGCTCTCGTCGGGGAGGTCGCTCATTAGTCGCCTCGAGGCAGGAAAGCAGGGGGAGCACCAAGATAGCGCCGCCTCACGCCTGGACGCAAACGTGACGCCAACGCGGCTATCCCCAGACATCGACGATCAGGCGAATGCCCAGCAGGATCAGCAGGGCCAGAATGACTCGGAAGAAGAGCTCACCGCTCAGCCGCTTCTGGATCACCAGCCCCAGCCGCACCCCCAGCCAGGCCACCGGGATCAGCAGCAGCGCGATGGTGAGGTTCTCGAGGCTCAGCAGGCCGAGCATGCCGTAGGGCACCAGCTTGACCAGGTTGGTGGCGGCCAGGAAGACCACCGCGGTGGCGAGAAACTGCTCCCGGGTAAGCCGGCACTGCAGCAGGTAGAAGTTGAGGGGCGGCCCCCCGGCATGGGCAATGAAGCTGGTGAACCCGGCGATACCGCCACAGAGCCCGCCGATCCAGGTCGGCAGGACCCGGCCGCGAAAGGGCTTGAGCAGCCCCCACAGGCCGAAAAGGATCGAGAACACTCCCAGCAGAACCTTCAGCAGCTCCTCGTCGAAGCGTCCATAGGTCAGGTAGCCGACCGCCACCCCCAGCACCGCCGGGGGCAACATCAGCCACAGCACGGTCCCGACCCGCTGGCGCCACCAGGCCTTGAGGCTGAACACATCCATCACGATCAGCAGCGGCAGCATGACGGCCACGGCGAAGGCCGGGCTGGCCTTCAGCGAGATCAGCGGCACCGCCACCACCCCGACGCCGCCGGCGAAACCCGACTTCGAGATGCCGGTAATCAGCACGGCGACGATGATCAACACCATGAACTGCCAGTCATACACCATGCGAGCCTCTACTTTTGTGGGGAGAGATAAAAAAGGGGCCGTGTCGGACACGGCCCAAGCGGAGGGTGACGCTGCCTTCCATGAAAGGGTGGCCTTCTGGAGTGTCCGGTAAGCCCCCGGACGGCGGGGTCACAGGACGTCGCACACCTCCTCGAAGGCGAAACGCTCCTGACGCGGGAAGAGCGCCGAGGGATCGCCGTACCCCAGGTTGCAGAGGAAGTTGCTCTTCACCCGACCCTCGGGGAAGAACACCTCATCCACCGCCGCATTGTTGAAGCCGGACATCGGCCCGGCGTTCAGCCCGACCGCACGGGCGGCAAGGATAAAGTAGCCCCCCTGGATGGAACTATTCCTGAAGGCCGTCGTATTGATGAAGTCCGTCTTGCCCTCGAACAGCGACTTGGCGTCCTTGTTGTGGGAAAACATGCGCGGAAGATGCTGGTAGAACTCGGTGTCGTAGCCCAGCACGGCCACTACAGGAGCCTTCATGGTCTTTTCCTGATTACCCGGGAGCAGGGCAGGCTTGAGCCGCTCCTTGGCCTCCTCGCTTCTCAGGAAGAGTACGCGCAGGGGCTGGCAGTTCATGGAGGTCGGCCCGAAATGCATCAGGTCATACAGCTCTCGAAGTTTCTCGTCGCCGACCTCCTGATCCGTCCACACGTTGTGGGTACGCGCCTCGGTGAACAGGGTCTCGATCGCCTGGTTATCGATGGCAGTCATGGGGTTTACCTCTTTCTGGGTGGTGTTGGCTGAATGGTATCGTCTAGCGAAGCGACTAGCGGCTCGCCTTGAGGCCGAAGTCGTATGTCAGATGGCGGAAAGGGACTTCCATCGACCGTCCATCCGGTGCCTTTCCCGGCGGCAGCAGCGCATACTCCCTGACCAGGGAATCCTTGACGCCGAAGACGGCGTCGGAGTCGAGATAGGGGTCGTCCTCGGCGAAGACCTGGGTCACCAGGGTCTCGTAACCCTCGGCCATGAGCATGAAGTGCACATGGGCGGGCCGGTAAGGGTGGCGGCCGGTGACTTCCAGCATCTTGCCGACCGGGCCGTCGGTGGGAATCGGGTAGGGTGAGGGAGTCACCGTCCAGAAGGCATAGCGCCCCTGCTCATCGGTGGTGAACCTGGCCCGCAGCGAGGCGCTCTCGAGCTCCTTCTGGACGTCGTAGAACCCTTCGCTGTCCGATTGCCAGACATCGACCACCACATTGGCCAGCGGCTCGCCACGCGCGTCGTGCACCCGCCCCTCCACGAAGAAGGGCTCCCCCTCGACGTTCCAGTCGATCGACTCGCCTTGGGCGGCCTCGGGCGGGTCGGCCACATAGAAGGGCCCCAGCACCGTGCTCTCGGAGACCATGGGGTCCGATGTCTGGTGATTGATGGCATCGACCAGCATGGTGACGCCCAAGGTGTCGGAGAGCAGGATGAACTCCTGGCGCTTGTCGTCGCACATCTGGCCGGTGCGGGTCAGGAAGTCGATGGCCTGCGTCCACTCCGCTTCGCTGGGTTCCACCTCACGGATGAAGGCGTGCAGGTGGGTAACCAGGCTGTTCAGCACCTGCTTCAGGCGCTCATCACGGCAGCCGGCAAACTGCTCGATCACGGCATCGGTGATGTTCTCGGCATTCAGGTTTCGCATCTCGTCATCCCCTGGCGCCGGAGGCGCTCTCGATGGCCGGCAGCCCGCAGAGGCGTTCGGTATGGTGAATCGTGGCGATGTAGTCGTCCTCGCCGTGGCCCGTGCCGATCAGCGAGCTGTAGGCCTCGCGCATCTGGGCGGCCAGGGGGACGGCGACTCCGGCCCCATGGGCACAGCCGAGGATCAGGTCCAGGTCCTTGGCCATCTGGGCGGCCGAGAAGGTGGACGTGAAGTCGCGATCCTTCAGCGGCTGGGTCTTGTACTTGACCATCGGCGAGCCCACGGCGCTGTCGGCCATCAGATCCAGCATCGCCTCCCAGCCGATATTGCCCTTGCGGGCCATGGCCAGGGCCTCGGCCATCATGCCGGCGCTCACTGCGATCATCAGGTTGATCGCCAGCTTGGCGTAGCGCGCCTGCTCCTCCTCGCCGAGCCAGTACTGGGCCTTGGTGAAGGTCGCCATCACCGGCTCGGCGACATCCAGTGCCTCACGCGGACCGGAGACCATGGCCGACAGGGTGCCGGACTCGGCGGCGACGGGATTTCCCGACACCGGGCTGCGCAGATAGGCGATGCCCCGCGCGTCGGCGGCCTCGGCCACCCGGGCAGAGGCCTCGATGCTCACCGTGCTGGTCTCGATCAGCACGCTGCCCGGGGCCATCGCCTCGATCAGCCCGTCCGGCCCCAGGCTCAGGCCCAGCAGCGCCCGGTCATCGGGGATCGACACGAACACCAGGCGGCACGCCTCGGTCGCCGCGGCCAGGGCCTGGTGGGGGTTGATACCGGCCTGCTCGGCCAGCGCCATCCGCTCGGCGCTGAGGTCGAACCCCTGGACGGGGTACCCCGCCGCCGCGATCCGCACGGCCATGGGCAGGCCGAGCTTGCCGAGGCCGATCCAGGCCACCTTATTCATCGTGGTCACCGGGCTCGTCGTGGTCGTTGGGCTTGTCATGCTCATTGGGCTCTCTCCCCTTGTGCTCGGGATGCCTGTTCCCGTGACATCAGTTCGCCGTAGATCCGCTGGCCGGAGGCGTCGAGGCGCCTGACCCCCGCCGCCACATCGGCCAGCAGCCTGCCGTTTCGCTTGTGGAATTCCCCCGCCACCATGACGCTGTCGACGTTGGCGAGACTCGCCTGCATGACCACGGTCGAGACCGGGTCGCTGACCGGCTGCATGTTCAGCAGGCCGCTGTCCAGCAGCACGATGTCCGCCTGCTTGCCCGGCGTCAGGCTGCCGATGCGCGCCTCCAGGCCCAGGGCACGGGCGCCATCGACGGTGATCCACTCAAGCGCCTCGCGCGTGCGGATGGTCGAGGTGTCGGGAATGGTGCCCTGCTTGCGCCGCGAGGCGTCGTTGTCCAGCGAGCGCTGCATGCCCAGGGCCATGCGGGCGACCGAGAACATGTCACCGGAGATGACCGACTCGAGATCCACCCCGAGGGAGACCACGCCGCCGTGCCGACGGACGTGCCCGGTGATCGGGAAGCCGTGCCCCTGGGTCATCTCGTTCTCCGGGGCGATGGAGAAGGTCACGCCCTGCGCGCAGAAGCGCGCCAGCTGCGCGTCGCTGAGGCTCTGTCCGTGCACGATGTTGATGTCCGGACCCAGCAGCCCTTGCGCCTCGATCACGTCCCAACCGCCGGGGCTGACGGCCTCGCCGCCGCCCTGGTGCATGGAGGCGACCAAGCCGAACTCCTTGGCCAGCTTGAAGTCCTGCAGGCTGACCTCGAGGGTGGAGTAGTGCGGCCCGAGGATGGCCAGGCCCAGGGTGACGCGCCCCTCGGGGTCGGAGAGTTCCCCCTCGAGGAGCCGCTCGACCTCGCCACGGGGATGGGGAATCTCGCTGAAGTGCGGCTGCCCCGGCTTGGGGTCCGGCTTGGGCGAGCCGTGGAAGAATAGCGCCCGGATACCGGACTCCTTGAGCCCGCGCACCGCCGCATCGGTATGCTCCGGGGTAGGGTTGTTGTGGCACCAGTCACCCAGGGTGGTGGTGCCGCAGTTGAGCTGGTTGAGCGCCCCCATACGGGTGGCGATATGGATGTCGTCGGGCGTGAAGAGCGTCGCCAGGCCGCGGTGCACATGGCGAAAGTACTCGAGCAGCGTCCAGTTGGCGGCCACCCCGCGCAGGGCGGTCTGCCAGGTATGCAGGTGGGCGTTGACCAGCCCGGGGATCAGGATGCCGCCGCGGCAGTCGATGATCTCGGCGCCCTCGGACGGCAGGTCATGGCCCACGGCCAGGATCCGGTCGTCCTCCACCAGCACTTGGCCGTTGGCAAGATCGCCCAGCTCGGGATCCATGGTGATCACGGTGGCATGGGTCAGCAGTCGCTTCATGGGGTGACTCCCTCCTCGCTCGCCGGTCGCTGGCCTACCAGGGCATGGCTCAGCAGCCGGTGGATGCCCTGGGCCTCGACCTCGCGGGGATTCCAGTAGGGGTTTCGGGTGGCGATCTCGGTGGCGCGCTCGATATCTCCCGGCTTGAGGCCGATCGCCTCAAGTGCCGTGGGCGCACCTACCGTCCGGGCCAGCTCGAAGAGGCCGGCGGCAGGGTCCTCGCAACCCAGGGCCCGGGCGATGCGCGACATCGCCTCGGGAGCCGCCGGGGCGTTGTAGGCCACCGCATGGGGCAGCACGATGGTGTGGGTCTCGGCATGGGGCAGGTCGAAGGAGCCGCCCAGGGTGTGGCAGAGCTTGTGGTGCAGCGACATGCCCACCGAGCCCAGGCAGGCACCGCATAGCCAGGCGCCATACAGGGCGTCGGAGCGGGCCTCGACGTTGCCGGGGTCGGCGGCGATCACCGGCAGGCTCCGGGCCAGCGCCGCGATGCCCTCCTCGGCCATCAGCGAGATCACCGGGTTGCGGTCGCGAGCGTAGAGCGCCTCCACCGCATGGGCGATGGCATTGATGCCGCTGGTGCCGGACATGCCCGCGGGCAGCGAGAGGGTCAGGTCGACGTCATAAATCACCGTCTCGGGCAGCACCTCCAAGGTGCGCTGGGTGGTCTTGAGGCCGTCGCGGGTCTCGCCGAGGATCGGCGTCATCTCGGAGCCGGCATAGGTGGTGGGGATGACCACCTGGGGCAGCCCGGTGCGTAGCGCGATGGCCTTGCCCAGGCCGATGGTCGACCCGCCGCCGATGGCCACGGTGCAGTCGACCTCCAGCTCCTCGACCACCCGCATGGCGTGCTCGGTCACCTCGACCGGCGTGTGCATGGCGGCCTCGGCATAGAGGCCGACCCCGCGCTCACCGAGCTGTCCCAGCACCGAGCGAGCCTGCCCCTGCTGCTGGGGGGTGGCCAGCACCAGGGCGCGGCGGCAGCCGAGCTGCTCGATTTCCTCGGCGAGGCGCGACAGGGTCCCCTGGCCGAATACCACCCGAGATGGCAGGCCATGATAGACAAAGGGTTGCATGAATCTTTCCTCAGACGTTAGAAGGTGCATGTCGGCGCCCCACGCGGAGCGCCGCGGTGGCGGCGAATCCTCCTAGGCGGTCGCCGCCGCCGGGGCTGGCGTGCCCATCCCGGTGATCGCCTGCACCAGCTCGTCCTCGCTGACGCTGTCGCCGTCGAACTCGGCAGTGACGCGGCCGTCGTACATGGCGATGATGCGGTTGCTCAGGCCAAGGACCTCCGGCATCTCCGAGGAGATCACCAATACCGCATAGCCCGACTTGGCGAGCTCCTTGACCAAGGCGTGAATCTCCGCCTTGGAGCCCACGTCGATGCCGCGGGTCGGCTCGTCGAGGATCAGCAGCTTGGGATGGGTATGCAGCCACTTGCCGATGACGATCTTCTGCTGGTTGCCGCCGCTCAGGTTTCCGACCTTCTGGCGCCAGCTGGGCGTCTTGATCTTCATCGCCTGGTGGTACTTGTCGTAGACGGCTCGCTCATCGGCACGCTTCATGAACCCCATCGCGGAGACCGACTCGAGCCCGGCCAGGGTCATGTTGTCCCGGCAGTTCATACCCAGCACCAGCCCCTGGTCCTTGCGATCCTCCGGTACCAGGGCGACGCCCGCGGCGACGGCGTCGTGGGAGTTGCGGAAGTTCACCACCTTCCCATCCAGCAGGATCTCGCCCGCCGTCGGGGTGCGCATGCCGAAGATGGTCTCGGCGACTTCCGAGCGTCCCGCGCCGACCAGGCCATACATGCCGACGATCTCGCCCTTGCGGACGTTGAGACTGACATCCGTGAACAGACGCTTGACCGACAGGTTGCGCAGCTCGAGCATGTTCTCGCCGAACTCGGTCGGCTTGGTGGCATGGTCGAGCTCCAGGCTGCGGCCGATCATCATCCTCGTGACCTCGTCCTCGTTGGTCTCGCAGGTGTTGACCGTGCCGGTGTACTCACCGTCGCGAAGCACCGAAATGCGGTGAGAGAGGTGGAAGATCTCGTCCATGCGGTGCGAGATGTAGACGATCCCCACGCCCTGCTCGCAGAGCGACTGGATCACGTCGTAGAGCACCGGCTTCTCGTGGTCGGTGAGCGAGGCGGTCGGCTCGTCGAACACCACCACACGGGGGGTGAAGACCAGTGCCCGGGCGATCTCGACCATCTGCTTCTTGGCGATCGACAGCGAGCCCACCAGGTCGTCGTGCTGGAAGTTACACTTCAGCGTCGCGAGGATGGCATTGGTGTCCTCGCGCAGCTTGCGCCAGTCGACTCGGTTGCCCCACTTCTTCGGCAGGCTGCCGAGGAAGATGTTCTCGGCCACGGTCATCCCCGGTACCAGCGACTGCTCCTGATGAATCAGCACGACCCCGGCCTTCTTGGCATGCTTGGGGTTCTCGAAGGCCATCTCCTCGCCGCCGAGGATGATCCGCCCCTCGTTGGCCTGGTGCTTGCCGGCCAGCACCTTCATGAGGGTCGACTTGCCTGCACCGTTCTCGCCGAGCAGGGCATGGACCTCGCCGGGGCGTACGTCGAAGTCGACCTGGTTGAGCGCCACCACCCCGGGGAAGCGCTTGGTGATGCCTTCGAGCTTGAGGACCGGCTCGGCGTCGATCGGCTGGCGTTGGCCAGTCGTGGCGTGGACGGGTGTCATATCCGCACCTCCTTGGTCGAGGGCACATTGAGCTTCTTGTCGATGATCAGAACCGTGATCAGGATCAGGCCGAGGACGACCAGCACGTAGAAGGCCGGCACCTGCATCAGGTTCATGCCGTTGCGCAGTATGCCGATGGCCAGGACGCCGCCCAGGGTGCCGACGATGCTGCCGTAGCCGCCGGTGAGCTTGGTTCCACCCAGCACCACCGCGGTAATGGTCCACAGCTCGTAGTCACGCCCGAGGTTGGGGGTGGCCGCGCCCATCTGACTGGCCAGCAGCACCCCGGCCAGGGCGGCAAAGAAACCGACGATGATGAAGTTGATCATCATATGGCGGCCGATTCGGATGCCGGCGTCGATAGAGGCCTCCGGATTGCCGCCCACGGCGTAGGTGTTGCGGCCATGGCCGGTACGGGTCAGCACCAGGTGCATGGCCAGGGTACAGAGCAGGAAGATGATCGCCAGGACCGGGATGGGCCCGATGGTGCTCACGCCGAAGTCCGAGAAGGCGAAGTTCATCGAATAGAAGGACTGCTCGCCGGTGTAGAGGAAGATCAGCCCACGGATACCCAGCATGGCCCCCAGCGTGACGATGAAGGCATTGACCCCCGTCTTCCACACCACCAGGCCGTTGATCGCCCCGAGCAGAATGCCGGAGGCCAGCGCGGCGATGATCGCGATGGTCAGGCCATAGTCCTGAAGTCCTACCGCCAGAGAAGCGGCAAGGCCCAGTGTCGCGCCCACCGAGAGGTCGATGTTGCCGTTGATCATCACGTAGGTCATGCCCAGGGCGATCAGGCCGATGGTCGAGGTCTGCACCAGGATATTGGTGATGTTGCCCAGCGACAGGAAGTACTCCGACATGAAGCTGAAGAAGATGAAGATGGCGATGACGAAGATCCAGATCGGCTGGATGGTCGCCTTGCCGCGGAAGAAGCCTTTTATTGAAACCATGTGAGATGCCTCCGCGTCATGAATGGGTCGTGAACAGACGCTTGCGCTTGTTGGCAAGGTCCAGCCAGACGGCGAGGATGATGATGACCCAGGTCACGATCCACTGGGTGTAGTAGGGGTACCCCATCAGCAGCAGGCCGTTCTGGATGAAGCCAAGAATCAGCACGCCGATCACGGTCTTCCAGATACTACCGGCCCCGCCCAGCAGGCTGGTACCGCCCAGGATGATGCCGGCCAGTACCAGCAGCTCGTAGCCCTGACCCACGTTGTTCTGGGAACCCATGACCCGTGAACCGAGCACCAGGGCGGCACAGGCCACGCAGAAGGCCGAGATCAGGTAGGTGCTGAATACACACCAGTTCTTGCGAATGCCGGAGTAGACGGCGGCCATGGGGTTGCCACCGACGGCAAAGATGCGTCGCCCATAGCCCGTGTAGGACATCAGGCACTGAACCAGGATCGCCAGCAGGCCGAAGAGCAGCACCGGCACCGCGATCCCGGCGACGAAGCCGCGGCCAAAGAACGCAAACCAGGTACCGTCCTGATTGCTGATATCCACGTTCTGCCCACCGCTATAGATCAGCACCAGTCCCTGGATGACGGAAAGCATGGCCAGCGTCACGATCAGGGAGTTGAGTCGCATGAGGCCAACCAGGAAGCCATTCACGGCGCCAAGCATCAAAGTCAGGGCAAACATCACCAGGATGGCATTCGTTGGACCGATCTTGTCGTGAAGGTCGACGACCAGAACGGTGGCGAACGACAGCATCGATCCCACGGACAGATCCAGGTTTCCGCCGATGATCACGACCGTCACCCCGACGGCGATGATGCCGATGATCGACGCCTGTCTTACGACCGTCATGATGTTCGACTGGGAAAGAAACTGTTCGGAAAATAGAGAGAACACGAACATGCTCAAGAGAAAGAAGACCAGAATTCCCTGAGCGGAGAGAAAGCTGAGGATACCTGCTCGGCTGACTCTTCCCTTCAGGAACTGCGATTTAATTTGTTCTGAAGAAGCCATACTCATCACCTGTTTGAGTGTCGTCTTGCGCAAGAAGCCATTGCGTCAAGCCAGTCCGGTAGCCCGGGGCAGTCGTCTCGAATGAGCACCCTGCCCGGGGGCCACACACCATCCGGTCAGAAGACCGGTCGGTCGAACTCTTCCAGGTTGTCGGCGGTGATCTTCGGCGTCTCGAAGAAGTTGAGCTTGGGCACTTCCTCGCCGGCCAGGACATCCAGCGCCGTCTGCAGGGCCGCTTCGGCATCATCCACCGGGGACTGATAGATGGAGCCGTAGTACTCCCCGCGCGCGATGGCATCGTAGCCCACGGCGAAGTTGGTGGCGCCGATGAAGATGATATCGCCCGCACGGCCAGCATCCTTGGCGGCATTCAGGGCACCCACCCCCATGTTGTCGTCGCCGGAATAGACACCGTCGATACGGTCGTACTTGGTCAGGAAATCCTCCATGACGCGCTGAGCGCGCTCACGGTTCCAGTTGCCCGGCTGGGTTTCCATCAGTTCGACATCGGGACAGAGTTCGGCCAGGCGCGTCTCGAAGCCGGCGGCGCGTTCGATAGCGGTGGTGTAGCCCGGCTGGCCGGAAATCTGCACGATCTGGCCTTCGCCTCCCAGGGCATCGCACATCATCTCGGCCGAATAGGCCCCCTGCTCCACGTTATCGGGGCCGGAAAACGCCGCGATGAAGTCCATGCCGGCATCGGCGATCTTGGAGTTGGTCACGATGACCGGGATGCCCGCATTGTGGGCCTGGCGAATGGCGGGAATCACCGCCTGGCCATCCGTCGGCCAGATGATGATCGCGTCCACTCGCTGCTGGATGAGGTCCTGCATCTGGCCGATCTGACGAGCCACATCGCCCCCTGCGTCCAGCACCATGATATTGATGTTTTCGTTGGCTTCCGCGGCCTGCACGAAGGCTCTTTCATAGGTCGTCTGGTAGCTGTCGACCCCGACGTTGTTCTGGGTGATACCGATCCGATAGGTCGTGTCGGCGTGGGCGATACCCGAGGAAAGGAGCATCACACTGGTCACTAGCGCTGTCTTGTAGAACATCTCGTCACCTGTTGTTGTAGTGGCCGTCTGCTGTTGCTTCGCTGACATGGCGAGTTGCCCGTCAGGGTGAATGCAGCTTATTGGCTGGTCAGAGGTTCCGGCAACGGCGCTTCAGGTGAGAAATATCCATTTTGGTTATTTTTCTCGGACGGCCTTCAATCGGGCAGGCACGAGAAAAAGCCCCGGCCGTCTCGACGGACGGGGCAGGCATTGGCTCAGCAGGGCCGGCAAGTGAGGAAGCCTGGCTGGGAAGTGGCTTCGCCAGCAGCGGGTCAGGGTGCCGGCGGCTCCAGCAGTCGCTGCCAGGCGTCGATGACCACCCGGCGGTGGTCCTGGAAGGCGTCGCTGCGGCCCCGGGGGGGCTCGCGGGTCAGCGAGGCGCGGTGGGCGGTGCTGCGCAGGGCCAGGTAGGCGTCGCGCAGGCGCTGGCACTCCCGGGCCGGCAGCCGCTCGGTGGCCTCGAGGGTCTCGAGCAGGCGCATGTTGTCGCTCCACTGCAGCAGCTCGGGGGTCTCGTGGCCCATGGCAAGCACGGCATACTGGCAGAGGAACTCGATATCGACCATGCCGCCGGGGTCGTGCTTGAGGTCGAACTCCCCCTCCCCGCTCTTGCCGCCCAGGTGGTCGCGCATCTTGTGGCGCATCTTGACCACCTCCTCGCGTAGCGCCTCCGCGTCGCGCTTGCGGCCGAGGATCTCTTGACGGATGGCGTCGAAGCCCTCGGCCAGGCGCGGATGGCCGGCCACCACCCGGGCGCGCACCAGCGCCTGGTGCTCCCAGGTCCAGGCCTCGCGGCGCTGGTAGTCGGCGAAGGCGGGCAGCGAGCTGACCAGCAGCCCCGAGTTGCCGGAGGGGCGCAGGCGCATGTCTACCTCGTAGAGGGTGCCGGCCGGGGTCACCGCGGTGAGCAGATGGATGATGCGCTGCCCCAAGCGGGTGAAGAAGACCCCGTTGTCCAGGGGGCGCGCCCCGTCGGTGCCGCCCTGGGTGGCGCCGTCGTGGATGAACACCAGGTCCAGGTCCGAGCCGTAGCCCAGCTCGATGCCGCCGAGCTTGCCGTAGCCGACGATCAGGAAGTCCGGCTCCGCCCCGGCGCGGCCGCCGTCGGCCAGCTCCGGGACGCCATGCTTGCGGGTCAGGTGCCGCCAGGCCATGGCCAGCACCGCCTCGAGGATTACCTCGGCGATGTAGGTGAGGTAGTCGCTGACCTTCATCAGGTGGCGGGTGCCGGCGATGTCCGAGGCGGCCACGTGCAGGGTCTGGGCGTGCTTGAAGACCCGCAGTGCCTCAAGCTGGGCCTCCTCGTCCTCCTCGGGGATCCGCCCCAGGGTCTGGCGCAGCTCGTCGGCGAGACGCGCCTTGTCGGCCGGGGTGTAGAGGGTCTCCGGGGTGAGCAGCTCGTCGAGCAGGATCGGGTAGCGGGCCAGCTGCTCGGCGATCCAGGGGCTCGCCGCGCAGAGCGTCATCAGGTGGCCCAGGGCGTCGGGGTTCTCGCGCAGCAGCGCCAGGTAGGCGGTACGCCGCAGCACCGCCTCGATCAGCGGCAGCACCCGCTCCAGCGCGGTATCCGGCGCCTCGCTCTCGGCCACGGCGGCGAGCAGCAGCGGCATCAGCGCCTCCAGGCGTTCGAAGCCGATGCGCTGCATGCTCTGCACCTGACGGGAGTGGTAGAGGGAGGCGATCCGCCGCGCCGCGGTGGCACTCTCCTCGAAGCCGGCCTCCTCCAGCAGCAGCGCGCCCTCCTCCTCGTCGAGCTCGCCCCGCCACAGGGCGCGCCACTGTTCCAGGGCGATACCGTCGGCAGCCTCCTGCGCGGCCTCCTCCACCTCCTCCTCGGGATCGGCGATCACCGCATCGAAGTGCTGGCGGACCCGGTCGCGCACCTCCTCGAGCCGGGCCATCAGCGCCGGCCAGTCCTCCATGTCCAGGGCCAGGGCGACCCGCTCGCGGTCGAGGTCGTCGTCGGGCAGGCTCTGGGTCTGGCGATCCTCCAGCGCCTGCAGGGCGTGCTCGAGATCGCGCAGGAAGGCGTAATCGGGGGTGAGCTCCTCGACGACCTCGAGGGGCAGCAGGCCCAGCGCCGGCAGCCGTTCCAGAGCGGCCTTCAGCGAGGTCACCTGCAGCTCGGTGTCGCGGCCGCCGCGGATCAGCTGAAAGGCCTGGACCACGAACTCCACCTCGCGGATGCCGCCGGGGCCGAGCTTGATGTTGCTCTCCATGCCCTTGCGTCGCACCTCGCGGTTGATCATGCCCTTGAGCTCGCGCAGCGACTCGATGGCCCCGAAGTCGAGGTACTTGCGATAGACGAAGGGCCTCAGGCTGGCCAGCAGCTCGGCGCCGGCGTCCAGGTCGCCGGCCACCGGGCGCGCCTTGAGCATGGCGTAGCGCTCCCACTCGCGGCCCTGGTCCTGGTAGTAGCTGGAGAGCGACGAGAAGCTGCCCACCAGCGGGCCGCCGTCGCCCAGCGGGCGCAGGCGCATGTCGACGCGGAAGGCGAAGCCGTCGGCGGTCACCGCGTCCAGGGCACCGATCAGCCGCTGCCCCAGCTTGGTGAAGTACTCCTGATGCTCGAGGGACTTGCGCCCGCCCTCGGTCTCGCCCTTCTCGGGAAAGGCGAAGATCAGGTCGATATCGGAGGAGAGGTTGAGCTCGCCGGCCCCCAGCTTGCCCATGCCCAGCACCACCAGGCGCTGCTCGCTGCCGTCGCGACGCGGGGCGGGACGACCCCAGCGCGGCGCGAGGAAGCGCTCCAGCCAGGCAAGGGCGCCCTCCAGGCAGATCTCGGCGAGCCGCGACACGGCCGCGGCCGTCGCCCAGATGTCGATGCCCTCGGGACGGGTCAGGTCGCGCCACACGATGCCGGTCATGCGGGCGCGGCGAAAACGGCGAATGGCGGCCTGCATGGCGGCCTCGTCCTCGGCTGCTTCCAGGCGCTCGTCGAGCCAGTCGCGCAGGGTATCGGCATCGGGGGCGGCCTCCAGCTCACCGCTGGCATCCAGGTGGAGCAGCCACTCCGGGTAGCGCACCAGGGTCTCGGCGACGAATTCGGAGATCGCCAGCACCCGGGCCAGCTGTGCGCGGCGCGCCTCACAGAGGCCCTGCCAGTCCTCCAGGGGCGATTCCCGGCCGGTCATCTCGGCCAGGTGGTCGGCCTGGGCCAGGGCCTCGGCCAGGCGCTCCCGGGTCCGCACCAGGGGCGCCTTGAGGGGCTCGGGAATATCGATCAGCGGCAGGAAGTCGTCGTGCAGGGGCATGGGCGTCTCGCATCCGGGGGCGCATGCTCCCAGCATAGCGAAGCCGGGCCCCGACTGGCACCCGGTGCGAGGCCCGGGTCAGCCCAGCAGCTTCTGGCCGGCCAGCAGCAGCCAGATGAACCCGGCCAGGACGAGCGACAGCATGACCGCGGCGGACCCGATGTCCTTGGCGCGCCCGGAGAGCTCATGGTGCTCGGTGCCGATGCGGTCCACCGCGCACTCGATGGCGCTGTTGAGCAGCTCCACCACCAGCACCAGTAGGCAGCTGCCGATCAGCAGGATCCACTCCACCGGCCCCTGGCCGATCCACCAGGCCAGCGGCAGCAGCGGCACGCAGAGGGCCAGCTCCTGGCGGAAGGCCGACTCGTGGCGCCAGGCGGCCTTGAGCCCCTTGAGGGAGTAGCCGGTGGAGTGCAGCAGATGACGCCAGCCGGTGTGTCCGGATTTCATCGCGGGATCCTTTGGGTGGAGGCCAGGGGGCTCAATGGTTGTCGATCATTCGCTCGAGGTCCACCGCCAGGGGATCCAGCACCTCGGGCCAGCTCAGGTAGGGGGTGCTGCCGGTACCGTTGACCAGCACCGTGAACACCCCCCAGCGGCCGCTGCGGGTGCGGAAGTAGCCGCTCACCGCCCGCACCGCCACCGGCTGATTGAGGGTGCCGGTCTTGAGCATCACATGGTCCTGGAAGGTGGGCGAGCCGCGGCGGATGAAGCGCATTACTCCGTTGCCGGGGGACTGCAGGGTGGCCACGAAGCTCGGGAAGAGCGACGGTCGGTGGTACAGGCTCTCCAGCAGCGCATTGGCGCCCCGGGCCGAGGTACGGTTCTCGGTGGTCAGGCCGCTGCCGCTGAGCAGGCTGACCGGGCCATGGTCGGGGATACCGGCCACGAACTGCTCGATGGCCGCGCCGCCCAGACGCAGGTCGGCACGCGGCGTCTCCACCAGGTTCAGCGCCAGGATATCGGCCATGAAGTTGTTGGAGTAGTTCATCACCCGCAGCAGCAGCTCCTGCAGCGGCTTGCCCTCCACCTCGGCCAGGGCCCGGGCGCCGCTGGGCGGCTCGGCCAGGGTGGTATCGGCCCCGCCGTGCACCGCGATGCCGGCCTGGTCGAGCATCGCCAGCAGGGTCATGGCCAGCTGATCGGCGGGATCGGAACTCGCCCGATAGATGTCCCGGGGGCGCGCATTGGTGGAGATCTGGCCGCTCAGCACCATGACGTCGTGGCCGTTGCGGGTGACCCGCTCCGCGCGAAGCTCGGTACCACTGTTGTCGGGCCGGGTCTCGACCCGGTTATCGATGCGCAGGATGGCGGCCTGGCTGTCGCAGCCGGTCACCCGGGCCGGCTCGCCCGGGGCGGCCCCCGGGCCCACGCTGACGCACCAGCTGCCGTAGTTGACCCCTGCCGAGGAGAGCAGGGCGCTGTAGGCGTTGGCGGAGCGCTCGCGGGCCTGGCAGCGGTCGGTGGTGATGCACTCCACCGGGCCGAAGCGCCACTGGCTGACCACGAGCCGCCCCTCCACGTCGCGGACCCCGGCCTGGTACAGGCGCTGCACCAGCCGCCAGAGGTCCTCGGTGGTCAGCGCCGGGTCGCCGCCGCCGTCGAGGATCAGGTCGCCCGCCAGCACGCCCTCCTCGTCCGGGCGAGCCTCGCCGAGCAGCCGGGTGGTGAAGCGATGCTGGGGGCCCCAGCGGTCGAGCGCCGCCGCCGCCAGGTAGCTCTTGGTCACCGAGGCCGGCGACAGCTGGCGCTCGGGGTCGATGGCGCCGAGCACGGAGCCCTCGTCGATCAGCCGCGCCTCGGCGCTGATCAGAAAGCCCTTGTCGGCCAGGCGGCCGAGCTGGGCGAAGCCCTCGGCCTGGGCCACCAGCGGCAGCAGGCAGGCCAGCAGCAGGGTAACGGATCTCAATAGAGGATGACGCATGGCAGCACCGTGGCCTTGGCTCGTCAGTGGGTCAATGGGAAATCGAGGAGAAGAGCTGGATGATCACCACGCCCGCCACGATCAGGCCGATGCCGATCACCGCGGGGAGGTCCGGCCGCTGCCCGTAGACCAGCAGCCCCACCAGGGCGACCAGCACGATGCCGAGCCCGGCCCAGAGGGCATAGGCGATACCCACCGGGATCGTGCGCAGCACCAGGGAGAGCATGTAGAAGGCCAGGGCGTAGCCCGCCACCACCAGCAGGCTCGGCCACAGGCGGGTAAAGCCCTCGGTGGCCTTGAGCGCGCTGGTGGCCACCACCTCGGCGAGGATCGCCACGGCCAGGTAGACGAAGGCCATCAGGCACCCCCTCCCCCGGGCACCAGGCCGGGGGCATGGGGCAGCTCGACCACCAGCTTCCACAGCGTCTGGCCACTGGCGTGATACTTCTGCTCGAAGGGGGTCAGGAACTCGTCTTGCGGCTCATGGGGCTGCACCGCGGCCGGCAGGCCGGTGGCCTGGGTCACGGCCAGGGCGAACTCCTCCACGTAGAGTCGCCAGTTGGAGCGAAGTTCCAGGCGCCCACCCAGGGCCAGGATCACCGGCAGGATCGGATGCCCCTGCCAGCGCAGCTTGAGATGCGCAGCCTTGGGGTAGGGGTTGGGGTAGAGCAGGTAGTGGCGTGCCGGCCGCCAGCCATCCGCCAGGACCAGGCGCCAGAAGTCCACCAGGTCGGCGCGCACCAGCAGGGCGTTGTCGGGCAGTGGACCATGCTCACGGCCGAGGCGGCTCTCGCTGCGGTCCACGCCGATCACCGCCTGATCGGGAAAGCGCGCCGCCAGGCGGCGGGTGGCGAGCCAGGCACTGGCCGACTCGAAGGCGGCCCGGGTATGCTCCACCACCGGCTTGCGCAGCGGGTGAGCCAGGGCCCGCGCCACGCGCCGCGCCAGGTCCTCGTGGGGACCGGACTGGTTGGTGCTGATGGAGCGGGAACTGGCGTGCATGGTGACCTGCCACGAAGCGAAACAGAGGGCGATTCTACCAGCCCGGCATGGCGGTCGCATGGCCGCCGAGAATGCGAAAAGCCCCGCGCTCTTTCGAACACGGGGCTTTTCAGTATAAATGCCTGACGATGACCTACTCTCACATGGGGAGACCCCACACTACCATCGGCGCTGAGCG
>NZ_CP071922.1:872152-874716 GCF_017584085.1 Halomonas sp. BM-2019 | reverse complement strand
TATTCGGTAATCGCAGTGAACATTTCCGGAAACAGGGTTACAACCCCAACGTGCAGTTGCTCAGCCATTAGAAATCAGCTGGCCAATCTACCGTTATCCGGCCTGCTTCCTCGTCAACTGACACAATATACTGTGACTGAATAAAAGGAATCAGACGTTCGCGTTTACCAAACGCATCGTTACTATTTGCTTTCACCACCAACACATCGTTGGCGACGGTTGAAAGCAAGTGACTGACTTTGCCCATGTTGTAATTCTCAGAATTGACAACATCAAGACCAACCAAGTCACGCCAATAAAATTCATCTTCAGGCAGTTCCGGTAATTCAGTTGCCGGAACTGCGATATCAAGTCCTGTGTACTGCTGAGCAGCATCACGATCATCGACACCTGCAAGCTTGGCGACGAGATCTTTATTATGCCAGCGCCATTGGCTGACTTCGATCTCACGCCATTGTCCGTTACGGCCAATCAGCCACGGACGATAGTCAAAAATGCCTTCTTGCTCATCGGTAAATGCATTAATCCGAACCCAGCCTTTGATCCCGTATACGGCTCCAATGTTACCTAATACGACAGCTTCAGCATTTTGATGGGCGTCTTTTTGCATACGTTAAGCTTCTTCCAAATTTGACTTAAAACTTTTTAACCGGGTTAATTAAGCAGCTTTACGCGCGTCTTTAATTAACTTAGCTACGCGGTCAGACACTTGCGCGCCTTGGCCGACCCAGTGTTCAATCCGATCCAGATCGATACGAACTTTCTCTTCTTGACCACGAGCTACCGGGTTAAAGAAACCGACATTTTCGATGAAACGACCATCACGGGCGTTCCGGCTGTCGGTAACTACCATTTGGTAGAATGGACGCTTCTTAGCGCCACCCCGTTGTAAACGAATGGTTACCATTACCGTTATCCTATGTTTTTCAATGTTTTCAAAGGTTAAAGAACCCCTTCCGACGGACAGCCGGAAGGGTCGCAATATTCTACGGAATTTCTCTGCAAATGCAAGTAATATCGGGGTTTGTTACCGTCCGGGGAACATTCCGGGGGGCATTTTACCGCCCAGTTGGCGCATCATCTTCGCCATCCCGCCACCTTTCATTTTTTTCATCATCTTTTGCATTTGACTAAATTGCTTGAGTAATTTGTTCACGTCTTGCACTTGAACGCCTGACCCAGCGGCAATTCGGCGCTTGCGAGAGCCCTTGATGATATCGGGATGTTCGCGCTCTTGAGGTGTCATCGAACTGATAATCGCTTCCATTCGAATAGTGACTTTATCATCCATTTGACCTTGCAGCTTTCCGGCCATTTGTCCCATGCCAGGCAATTTATCCATTAAGCCCATCATGCCGCCCATGCTTTTCATCTGCTGCAGCTGCTCGCGGAAATCTTCTAAACTGAATTTTCCGCTGGTCATTACTTTCTTCGCGACCTTTTCTGCTTTAGCTCGGTCGACTTTTGACTCGACTTCTTCGATCAGCGACAACACGTCGCCCATGCCGAGAATCCGAGAGGCAATACGATCAGGATGAAAAGGCTCAAGTGCGTCATTTTTCTCGCCGACACCCAAAAACTTAATCGGCTTGCCAGTGATATGACGAATAGAGAGTGCCGCACCACCGCGCGCATCACCATCTACTTTCGTTAAGATGACACCGGTTAGTGGCAACGCTTCATTGAATGCTTTGGCAGTGTTCGCCGCGTCTTGACCGGTCATGGCGTCAACCACGAACAAGGTTTCAATCGGTTGAATCGCCGCGTGTAGCGCTTTAATTTCCGCCATCATGGCTTCGTCAATGGCCAACCGACCTGCGGTATCGACGAGCACCACATCGAGGAACTTCTTCCGCGCGTGGTCAATTGCCGCATTGGCGATATCAATTGGTTTTTGCTCAATGCTGGATGGGAAAAACTCAACATCAACATCGGCAGCAAGACGCTCAAGCTGCGCGATTGCCGCTGGACGATAGACGTCAGCACTGACCACAAGGACTTTTTTCTTCTGCTTTTCTTTCAGGAAGCGCGCAAGTTTGCCGACACTTGTGGTTTTACCCGCACCTTGCAAACCCGCCATCATCATGACGGCCGGTGGCTGAGTTGCTAGGTTCAGCGGTGCATTGGCCTCACCCATGGCCGCTTCAAGTTCAGTCCGAACGATTTTGACAAACACTTGCCCTGGATTGAGGTTCTTATTGACCTCAGTGCCTAATGCCCGCTCTTTAACTTTGCCAATAAAGTCTTTGACGACGGGTAACGCGACATCGGCCTCGAGCAATGCCATGCGCACTTCACGTAGCGTGTCTTTAATGTTGTCTTCAGTTAATCGCCCGCGCCCGCTTATATTGCGCAGACTTTGGGATAATCGTTCGCTCAGGTTTTCAAACATACTCTCTTCCTGTCAGCCGAGTTTCAGGTATTATACGGAATGAGGTTGGGTTTGGCGATGCACACGCTTATACTCTTCTTAGAAAATGAAAAAAATCATGTAACTCAGATTCCTAAGGAAAGCGGTAATCATGCATACAACGTTGGCCAGTATCAGCATTCTTGCCTATGTG
>NZ_CP071922.1:870949-872061 GCF_017584085.1 Halomonas sp. BM-2019 | reverse complement strand
CTTCTCATTCGCCCGGCTATTTACGGATTAGCAGCCTTGAGTCTCGTGCTGGTACTGATTATTCCTGCAGAGGTCGGACGCCCCATCCACATGAGTCCCATCTTTGCTTTGCATATGAGTCTCGCTTTAATCGCATCGGCGTTGTTAACCCTTGCTACCTTTTATGGGGTTCAACTTTTATATGTCAACCGACTGCTCAAACAAAAAAGTGCGAAAGCGGTTTCTGAACGAATGCCGCCATTACTCTCGATTGAGCAATATTTCTTCCGTTTATTAACAACCGGTACCATCGTTTTATTGATCGCAGTTACTGTCGGTTTTATTTACATGGATGATTTGTTTGCTCGTGGACAGCTGCATAAAACTATTTTTTCGTTAGCTGCGCTGATTGCTTTTGGCAGTGTACTCACCATTCACTATTGGCGTGGTTTGCGCGGCCGAATCGCGGTTTACTACACGCTGCTGGCAAGTAGCTTGCTGATTATTGGTTACTTTGGTAGCCGCTTTGTTCGCGACATCCTGCTCACCTGAGCAAGGATTCCGTTGAAAAAGCACTTGACTTGCCTACGGACGCCCCTACATTAAGACCTTAGACTTCATTAACAGGAAACCAACTTGGACGACATATCTACCGGTACGTTATTTCTTGCTCTCGCGGTACTTATTCTGATCTCTGGATACTTCTCCGGCTCTGAAACGGGCATGATGACGGTTAACCGTTATAAACTTCGTCACTTAGCGCAAAGCGGTAATAAGTCGGCACGTCGGGTCACACGTTTACTCGATCGCCCCGATCGCCTCATCGGCCTTATTTTAATTGGCAATAACCTCGTGAATATCGCCGCCTCGGCCATCGCCACCATTATCGGCATGCGACTTTACGGCGACTACGGTATTGCGATTGCCACTGTTGTGCTGACCTTAATTATTCTGATTTTTGCTGAAGTCACACCGAAGACAATCGCTGCACTGCATCCTGAGCGCGTGGCATATCCAAGTTCAATGATACTTTCACCATTGATGCGAATTTTTTACCCGCTAGTTGCCGCGGTCAATTTTATCACGAACAATATGATGCGGCTCATGGGTATCAACCCAAACGCTGCTGGCAA
>NZ_CP071922.1:847509-870849 GCF_017584085.1 Halomonas sp. BM-2019 | reverse complement strand
CGCAGGCGGGGGCTGCTTCATCTTGCGTGACACCGCCATCACCGGTCCGGAGGCCACATAGGCCCCGAACAGCAGCAGCAGCATGACCGAGGGCTGCATCGAGATCACCACGAAACCCAGCACGATGGCCAGCAGGACCACGAAGGGCACCGGCCCCTTGAGGTCCACCTCCTTGAAGCTGTAGTAGCGGATATTGCTGACCATCAGCACGCCGGCCGCAGCGACGATAAACAGCATCAGCAGCTTGAAGCCGAAAGCATCGGCATCGAAGCTGTGGAAGGTCCAGATGCTGGCGGCCACCAGTGCCGCGGCCGAGGGGCTGGGCAGCCCGATGAACCATTTCTTGTCGACGCTGCCGATCTGCACATTGAAGCGGGCCAGGCGCAGGGCGGCGCAGGCCACGTAGAGGAAGGCCACCACCCAGCCGGTCTTGCCGATGTCCTGGAGAATCCAGGTGAAGGCCACCAGGGCCGGCGCCACCCCGAAGGAGAGCATGTCCGAGAGGCTATCGTATTCCGCACCAAAGGCGCTCTGGGTATTGGTCATACGCGCCACCCGGCCATCCAGGCCGTCAAGCACCATGGCGATGAAGATGGCCACCGCGGCGGCGGTGAAGTCGCCGTTGATACCGGCCACGACCGCAAAGAAGCCGGCAAACAGAGCCGAGGTCGTGAAGAGGTTGGGGAGCAGATAGATCCCCTTTCGACGAACCTTCTTGCCGTCCTCCACGGCCTCCTCGACCACCTCGGTCTCACGCAGGAAGACAGCGGCCAGATCCTCCTCGGCCGGTGGCACCCGCTCCTGGGACGCCTTGCCGGCCGGCCCGGCATCCTGCCGGGCGGGGTCGTGCTCGGTATTGCGGGGGTCCTGACTCATGCGTCTCGTCCATTGCCGAAATGAGGTCGCCCCTGGGGGCGCTCTCTCATTCTACACTCCCACCGCGCCCCCACAACGCCGCTCACCGCCCCGTTGCCTCCCTGCCAATACGCCAAGGGGGCGCGGTAATCCGCGCCCCCCTGTGTGCCACGAGAACCGATAGCGGATCAGTTCTTGGACTTGTCCACCAGCTGGTTGGCGGCGATCCACGGCATCATGCCGCGCAGCTTGGCCCCCACGATCTCGATCTCGTGCTCGGCATTCAGACGCCGACGCGCGGTCATGGAGGGGTAGTTGCTGTTGCCTTCCTGAATGAACATCTTGGCATACTCGCCGGTCTGGATGCGCTTCAGGGCGTTGCGCATGGCCTCACGAGACTGCTCGTTGATCACCTCGGTGCCGGTCACGTACTCGCCATACTCCGCGTTGTTGGAGATGGAGTAGTTCATGTTGGCGATGCCGCCCTCGTACATCAGGTCGACGATCAGCTTGAGCTCGTGCAGACACTCGAAGTAGGCCATCTCCGGGGCATAGCCCGCCTCGGTCAGGGTCTCGAAACCGGCCTTGACCAATTCCACGGCGCCGCCGCACAGCACGGCCTGCTCGCCGAAGAGATCGGTCTCGGTCTCGTCCTTGAAGGTGGTCTCGATGATGCCGCTGCGGCCACCGCCGACGCCGGCGGCGTAGGAGAGCGCCAGCTCCTTGGCGGTACCGGAGGCGTCCTGATGGATGGCGATCAGGTCGGGGATACCGCCGCCCTTGACGAATTCGGAGCGCACGGTGTGACCCGGAGCCTTGGGCGCGATCATGATCACGTCCAGGTCCTTACGCGGCTCGATCTGGTTGTAGTGGATGTTGAAGCCGTGAGCGAACGCCAGGGTAGCGCCTTCCTTCAGGTTCGGCTCGACCTCGTTCTCGTAGATCGCCTTCTGGTTCTCGTCCGGCGCCAGGATCATCACCACGTCGGCGGTCTTGCAGGCTTCCGGCACGCTGGCGACCTTGAGGCCCGCAGCCTCGGCCTTGGCGGCGGAGGAAGAATCGGCACGCAGGGCGACGGTGACGTCGACGCCGGACTCCTTCAGGTTGTTGGCATGGGCGTGGCCCTGAGAGCCGTAGCCCACGATGGTGACCTTCTTGCCCTGGATGAGGGAGAGGTCGCAATCCTTGTCGTAATACACGTGCATGGTCGTGCTCCTGGAACGTCGATAGGTGGAAGTGTCAGCGTCGATGGCCACCGCCCCGTCTGACGCGGGACTGGGTTCGCGGCATCCGATGGGGACACCATACGCCAGCCCACCCATTGCGTAAAACGCGATATTTGCAACGACTCATGCCGGATTGTGCAATACTCTCCCCATGGACATGCGCCCCCTCAAGCACTTCCTGGCCCTGGCGGAGGCCCTGCACTTCGGTCGCGCCAGCGATGCCTGCCACGTCAGTCCCTCGACCCTCTCCCGCTCGATCCGCCAGCTGGAGGCCAGCCTGGGCGTGGCCCTCTTCGAGCGCGACAACCGCCATGTGGCGCTGACCCGCCAGGGCGAGGCCTTCTTGACCTACGCCCGGGAGGCCCTCGAACAGTGGGAGCAGCTACGGCTGTCGCTGATGAGCGAGGCCCAGCGGCTGACCGGCGAGATCAGCGTCTACTGCTCGGTGACCGCCAGCTACAGCTTCCTCTACGAGCTGCTCAGCGAGTTTCGCCTCCACCACCCCGGGATCGAACTCAAGCTGCACACCGGCGACCCCGCCGAGGCCATGGCGCGGGTGCTGGCCGGCGAGGAGGACATGGCGATCACTCCCCGCCCACGCCGCGTTCCCGAGGCGCTGGCCTTCAAGTCGCTGACCCGCGCCCCTCTGGTGTTCATTGCCCCCCGTGAGTCGGCGTCCTGGATTCCCACTACCCCGGAGTCACCCCGCGCCGAGCAGTGGCGGGAGGTGCCGATGATCCTCTCCGAGGCTGGCCTGTCGCGGGAGTTTGCCGACACCTGGTTCCGCGCCCTCGGGGTCGCCCCGACCATCTACGCCCAGGTGGCGGGCCACGAGGCGATCGTCAGCATGGTGGGACTCGGCTTCGGCATCGGCGTGGTGCCCAAGATCGTGCTCGACAACAGTCCGCTCCAGGAGCGGGTGCGGGTGCTGCCGGTCAAGCCGGAGCTGCCCCACTACGACGTCGGGCTCTGCGTGCTGGAGCGCCGGCTCAGGAGCCCGCTGATCCGCGCCCTCTGGGACGAGGTGCAGGAGCGCTGAGCCCAGGCGGCGCGCCCCAACGACAGGGCCGCCCCGAAGGGCGGCCCTGTGATTCGGCACGATGCGAACGGCCACATCCGCCTAGAGGGCGAGCACCTTGTCGCCACGGGCAATCCCCGACACCCCGGTCCGCGCCACCTCCAGGATGCCCACCGGGGCCATGGCCTGCAGGAAGGCGTCCAGCTTGCCGGCATCGCCGGTGATCTGCACGGTGTAGAGGCTCGGCGAGACGTCGACGACCTGCGCGCGGAAGATGTCCACGGTGCGCTTGACCTCGTCGCGGGCCGCGCCCAGCGCCTTGACCTTCACCAGCATCAGCTCACGCTCGATGTGGTTGCCCTCGGTGAGGTCCACCAGCTTGACCACGTCGATCAGCTTGTTGAGGTGCTTGGTGATCTGTTCGATCACCCGGTCATCGCCCACCGTGGTCACGGTCAGGCGCGACAGGGTCTCGTCCTCGGTGGGCGCCACGTTCAGCGTCTCGATGTTGAAGTTACGCTGGGAGAAGAGCCCCACCACGCGAGACAGGGCGCCCGGTTCGTTTTCCATCAGAATCGAGATGATATGGCGCATCAGGTCCGCTCCGTCTTGGAAAGCAGCATGTCACGCATGGCGCCCAGGGGCACCTGCATCGGATAGACGTGCTCGTGGGGGTCGACCACCACGTCGAGAAACACCAGCTCGTGCTTGTCGGCGAAGACGCGCTCCAGCGCCGGCTCGAGCTCCTCGAGGGTCTCGACCCGCAGGGCGGTGAAGCCATAGGACTCGATCAGTTTCTGGAAATCGGGCAGCGACTCCATGTAGGAGTGGGCGTGGCGGGACTTGTAGTTCAGGTCCTGCCACTGGCGCACCATGCCCAGGGAGGCGTTGTTGAGGTTGACGATCTTCACCCCGCCACCGAACTGCTTACAGGTCGACAACTCCTGCATCATCATCTGGAAGCTGCCCTCGCCGGTCACGCAGATCACCTGCTCGTCCGGGAAGTTCTGCTTGATGCCCATGGCCGCCGGGAAGCCGAAGCCCATGGTGCCGAGCCCCCCGGAAGTGATGAAGCGGTTGGGCTTGTCGAACATGTAGTACTGGGCCGCGAACATCTGGTGCTGGCCCACGTCGGTGGTCACATAGGCCTCGCCGCGGGTCACCCGGCACAGCGCCTCGATCACCTCCTGGGGCTTGATCAACTCGCCGGGCTTCGACGCCTCGTAGAGCTTGCCGCGGCGCTCCTCGCGCCAGCCATCGATCTTCTGCCACCACTCGGCCAGCGCCTCGGGATGGGCGATCTCCTTGCCCTGCATCAGGCTGATCATCTCGCTGACCACGCTGCCGGCGGGCCCGACGATGGGCACATCGGCCCTCACGGTCTTGGAGACCGAGCTCGGATCGATGTCCACATGGATGATCTTGGCCGTGGGGCAGAACTTGGAGGTGTTGTTGGTCACCCGGTCGTCGAAGCGCGCCCCGATGGCGATGATCAGGTCGGCGTGGTGCATGGCCATGTTGGACTCGTAGGAGCCGTGCATACCCAGCCAGCCGAGGCACTGCCGATCGCTCTGCGGATAGGCGCCGATACCCATCAGGGTGGTGGTGATGGGATAGCCCAGGCGCTTGACCAGATCGGTGAGCCCCTCGCTGGCCCGCCCGGTGACCACGCCGCCGCCGGTGTAGAAGACCGGGCGCTTGGCCTTGAGCATCAGCTCCACGGCCTTCTTGATCTGGCCGGTGTGGCCGCGGGTCACCGGGTTGTACGAGCGCAGCTTGACCTTCTTCGGGTAGACGTACTCATAGCGCTCGGTGGGCGCGGTCATGTCCTTGGGAATGTCCACGACTACCGGACCGGGACGGCCGGTCGAGGCCAGATAGAAGGCCTTCTTGAGGACTTCGGGAATCTCGGTCGGGTGCTTGATCGAGAAGCTGTGCTTCACGATGGGACGCGTCACGCCGATGATGTCGGTTTCCTGGAAGGCGTCGTCGCCGATCAGGTGGCTCATCACCTGGCCACACAGCACCACCATCGGGATGGAGTCCATGTAGGCGGTGGCAATGCCGGTGACGGCGTTGGTGGCGCCGGGCCCCGAGGTCACCAGCACCACGCCGGGCTTGCCGGAGGCCCGGGCATAGCCGTCGGCGGCATGAGTGGCAGCCTGTTCATGGCGTACCAGGATGTGCTTGACCTTGTCCTGACGGAACAGGGCGTCGTAGATGTGCAGCGCCGCCCCGCCTGGATAACCATAGATGTATTCGACGCCCTCATCCTGCAGGAAGCGGGCAATCATGTCCGCGCCGGAAAGCAGTTCCACGTGATGTATCTCCCCTGGAGGTCTCGAGTGCGATCCGCGTGCCGAATGGGGCACGCGGGGTCGAGTGCGGCGGTATGCCGCTGCCGGTCACGCCGGCACCTGATGCCAAACCCTGGCGTTGATTGACCCGGATAGGGCCAGCACTCTCATCGCGGCGGTTCGCCGCGTCGGGGCGTTGGCCGAGCCGGGCGGTTGGC
Organism: Halomonas sp. BM-2019; assembly: GCF_017584085.1. Taxonomy (NCBI): domain Bacteria; kingdom Pseudomonadati; phylum Pseudomonadota; class Gammaproteobacteria; order Oceanospirillales; family Halomonadaceae; genus Halomonas; species Halomonas sp. BM-2019. Next base: position 865,235 of record NZ_CP071922.1, on the reverse strand, counting down.
CCGGTCTCGGAAGTCCTTCGGCGGGTAGAGGCCCTGCGGCCTACCCTTCGCGCGGGGGTGGGGGGTTGCCCGCAGTGTTCCGCGCCCGCAAATCAGGAAGGGCCAAGATTCCATTAGCACTGCAAGGGTGTCAACCGCTGGGGGCAGGTTTTGGGCGATGATCGCGCCCAGAGGGGCAAAATCGACGCGCGGGAATCTAAAAGAGCCCGCCGGGTGGGACACCGGGCGGGCAAGGGGGTTACAGGACGCAACCTGACAATAGTGTAGTCCGTTGCCGGACACACAGCCGGGCATCTGCGTAACGCTTTGTTCTCCTCAGCTCTGGAACACCAGCTGGCTGCCCTCGGCCTCCACGTGGATGACATCCCCCGGCACGAACCGGCCGGCCAGCAGGTCCTGGGCGAGCGGGTTCTCGAGCCGCGACTGGATGGCCCGCTTCAGCGGCCGCGCCCCGAACACCGGGTCGAAGCCCACCACGGCGAGCTGCGCCATGGCCTCGTCGCTGACCTCGAGGCCGAGGCCGTGTTCGGCCAGGCGTGCGCGCAGGCGATCGAGCTGGATGCCGGCAATGGCCTGGATCTGGTCCTGGCCCAAGGCATGGAACACCACCACCTCGTCGATGCGGTTGATCAGCTCGGGGCGGAAGTGCAGGCCCACCACCTCCATCACCGCACTCTTCATCTGCGCGTAGTCCGCCTCATCGCCACCCAGGTGCTGGATGATGTCCGAGCCCATGTTGGAGGTCATCACGATCACGGTGTTGCGGAAGTCCACCGTGCGCCCCTGGCCGTCGGTGAGGCGGCCATCCTCGAGCACCTGCAGCAGGATATTGAAGACATCCGCATGGGCCTTCTCCACCTCGTCGAGCAGCAGCACCGAGTAGGGCTTGCGGCGCACCGCCTCGGTCAGGTAGCCGCCCTCCTCGTAGCCCACATAGCCGGGCGGGGCGCCGATCAGCCGCGCAACCGAGTGCTTCTCCATGAACTCCGACATGTCGATGCGCACCATGGCCTCCTCGGTGTCGAAGAGGAAGCTGGCCAGCGCCTTGCAGAGCTCGGTCTTGCCTACCCCGGTGGGGCCGAGGAACAGGAAGGAGCCGTTGGGCCGATTGGGGTCGGCCAGGCCGGCGCGGGAGCGCCGTACGGCGTTGGCCACCGCGGTCACCGCCTCCTCCTGGCCGATCACCCGCTCGTGCAGCGCCTCCTCCATGCGCAGCAGCTTGTCGCGCTCGCCCTCGAGCATCTTGGCCACCGGGATGCCGGTCCAGCGGGAGACCACCTCGGCGATCTCCTCCTCGGTGACGTTGGAGCGCAGCAGCTTGTGGCCGGAGGTGTCCGCCTCGCCCTCGCCGGCCTCGGCAATCTTCTTCTCGAGTTCGGGAATCACCCCGTACTGCAGCTCCGACATACGGGCGAGATCGCCCTGGCGTCGTGCCTGCTCCAGCTCCACCCGAACCCGATCGAGCTCGTCCTTGAACTGGGCCGCTCCCTGGATGCTGGCCTTCTCGGCCTTCCAGATCTCGTCCAGGTTGGCGTACTCGCGCTCCAGTTCGTCAATCTGCTCCTGCAGGTTCTCCAGGCGCTTCTTCGAGGCCTCGTCGGTCTCCTTCTTGAGGTGCTCGCGCTCCATCTTGAGCTGGATCAGCCGGCGATCGAGGCGATCCATCTCCTCGGGCTTGGAGTCGAGCTCCATGCGGATCCGCGAGGAGGCCTCGTCGACCAGGTCGATAGCCTTGTCGGGCAGCTGGCGGTCGGTGATATAGCGTGCCGACAACTTGGCCGCGGCGATGATCGCCCCGTCGGTGATATCGACGCCGTGGTGCACCTCGTAGCGCTCCTTGAGGCCGCGCAGGATCGCCACGGTGTCCTCCTCGCTGGGCTCGTCCACCAGCACCTTCTGGAAGCGGCGCTCGAGTGCGGCGTCCTTCTCGATATACTTGCGGTATTCGTCCAGGGTGGTGGCGCCCACGCAGTGCAGCTCGCCGCGGGCCAGCGCTGGCTTGAGCATGTTGCCGGCGTCCATGGCGCCCTCGGCCTTGCCGGCGCCGACCATGGTGTGCAATTCGTCGATGAACAGGATCACCCGCCCCTCCTCCTGGGCCAGCTCCTTGAGCACCGACTTCAAGCGCTCCTCGAACTCGCCGCGGAACTTGGCGCCGGCCAGCAGCGCGCCCATGTCCAGCGACAGCACACGCTTGTCCTTGAGACCCTCCGGCACCTCGCCATCGACGATGCGCTGGGCCAGTCCTTCAACGATGGCGGTCTTGCCCACCCCGGGCTCGCCGATCAGCACCGGGTTGTTCTTGGTACGCCGCTGCAACACCTGGATGGTGCGGCGGATCTCATCGTCGCGGCCGATCACCGGATCGAGCTTGCCGCTGGCGGCGCGCTCGTTGAGGTCCAGGGTGTACTTCTCCAGCGCCTCGCGCTGGTCCTCGGCGTTGGGATCCTCGACCCGCTCGCCGCCGCGCACGCTCTCCACGGCGGTCTCCAGGGCCCTGCGGGTCACCCCCGCCTGGGTCAGCAGCTTGGTCACCGCGTGGCCCAGCTCCAGCGCGGCCAGCAGCACCAACTCGCTGGCGATGTACTGATCGCCGCGCTTCTGGGCCTCGCGGTCGGTGAGGTTGAACAGCTTGATCAGGTCGCGGGAGGGCTGCACCTCGCCGTCGAACTGGGCGACCCTGGGCAGGTCGTCGAGATGGCCCGTCAGGGCATCGCGCAGCCGCGCGGCGTCGCCGCCGGCCTTCTGCACCAGCGCCTTCACGCCGGTGTCGGTGGCCTCCAGCAGCGCCAGCAGCAGGTGGCCGGGCTCCAGCTGATTATGCCCGCGCCCCACGGCGAGGGACTGGGCGTCCGCCACGGCGTTCTGCAGCTTGGCGGTGAACTTGTCGAAACGCATGAAACTTCCTCCATCGGGGGCGCGGCGCGGTCGGACGCACCGCTCGACCCTGTCGAATCGTCTTGACACCATCAATGGCGTCAGGCAGGCCGGCTTTCAAGTCTGGACCTAGCGCCTAGCGCCTAGCGCCTAGCGCCTAGCGCCTAGCGCCTAGCGCCTAGCGCCTAGCGCCTAGCGCCGCAGGATGATGCCACTGTCATTTGTCGCGCCGACGAAGAAAGCCCGCTGCCCGTTGCCTTCCGGCTAGGCGCTAGGCGCTCGTAGCTGGGCGCTCGCTTCAGCGCAACCAGATCACGCTGGCCATGCGTCCGGTGCGCCCGTCATCGCGACGGTGGGAGTAGAAGCGCGGCTCGCAGGCGGTGCAGAAGTGCCCACCGCTGATATGCGACACCCCAAGGCGTTCCAGGCGCAGGCGCGCCAGGCGATAGAGGTCGGCCATGTAGTGGCCCAGGCGATAGGGACTGGGATCGAAGGCCTCGGCGGCCTCGGGGTGGACCCCGGTGAAGGCCTGCCGCACCTCCGGGCCGACCTCGAACTGAGCGTTGGAGATGGCCGGACCCAGCCAGGCCAGCTGCTCCTCCGGCGGCACACCCAGCGCCGCCACCGTCGCCTCAAGCACGCCGCCGGCCAGCCCTCGCCAGCCGGCATGGGCCACCGCCACCCGACTGCCCCGCCGGTCACACAGGAACACCGGCAGGCAGTCGGCGGTGAGCACCACGCAGGCGTAGTCATGGTCGACGGCCACCGCGGCATCGGCCTCGGGCAGCGTCGACTCGAAGTGCTGCTGCACCCGGGCGCCGTGCACCTGGTTGAGCCACAGCAGCGGGCGCTCATCGTCGACCTGCTTGCGCAGCAGCCGCCGACAGAGCGCCACATGGTCCGGATTGTCGCCCACATGCTCCGCCGGGTTGAAGCAGGCGAAGACGCCCTGGCTGGGACCGGTCTCGCGGGTGGTGACGAAGGCGCCCACGGAGGTGGGCGCCGGCCAGTCGGGCAGAATCAGGCTCGGCCGTAGGTCGGGGGCATCGCTCATCGACATCTCCTCGCTCCAGGGCTCAGCGCATGGTCGCGTGGTCGTCACGCAGGTAATCCAGCAGCATCAGGAGGTCATCTGGCAGCGACGAACGGAAGGTCACCCGCTCGCCGCTGCCGGGGTGCACGAAGGCCAGCCGGCGGGCATGCAGCGCCTGGCGCGGGAACTCGCGCAGGATCTCCTTGAGGGGCTCGGCGGCGCCGGGCGGCAGCTTGAGCCGGCCACCATAGACCGGGTCCCCCACCAGCGGATAGCGCAGGTGAGCCAGATGCACGCGGATCTGATGGGTGCGGCCGGTCTCCAGCCGACAGCGCACGTGGGTATGGGCGCGGAAGCGCTCCACCACCCGGTAGTGGGTCACGGCCGGCTTGCCGGAGGCCGTCACCGCCTGACGCTTGCGATCCTTGGGGTGTCGGCCGATGGGGGCGTCCAGGGTGCCGCCGGCGGTCATCACCCCCACGCACACCGCGTCATACTCCCGGGAGACCGTGCGCGCCTGGAGCTGCGCCACCAGGGCCGCCTGGGCGGCCAGGCTCTTGGCCACCACCATCAGCCCCGTGGTGTCCTTGTCCAGGCGGTGCACGATGCCGGCCCGCGGCACGCCGGCCAGGGCCGGGCAGTGATGCAGCAGGGCATTGAGCAGGGTGCCGTCGGGATTGCCCGCCGCCGGGTGCACCACCAGGCCCGCCGGCTTGTCGACCACCAGCACCTCGTCATCCTCGTACACCACCTGGAGGGGAATAGCCTCGGGCGCGAAGCGGGTCTCTTCCTCGATCTCGGTGGCGAGCCGCAGCCACTCGCCGCCGTAGACCTTCTCCCTGGGCTTGGCGGGACGCCCGTCCAGGGTCAGGTCGCCGGCCTTGATCCAGGCCTTGAGGCGCTCGCGGGAGTAGTCGGCGAAGAGGTCGGCGGCGGCCTGGTCGAGGCGCAGTCCGGCCATGGCATCGGGAACGCGTTGCTGGGCTTCCAGGGTCTGGGGCATGGGCGAGGGGCTGCCAGTCAGCAGGGTGGTGGATCGAGGCACCGCCCGAGGACTGCGTTTTGCCGTGCAGTGCTTTATAGTGGGCGGGTTTCGGTCGATTCTATCACGGCCTGTCCGCGTTGTTTGCCACGAGGATCACGATGCGCGTTTTCCGCCCCACCGTTCGTCTTGCGGCCCTGCTGCTGGCCTCCAGCCTGCTGGTGGGCTGTGCCAGCAACGGCTCCACCGAGGAAGAGGACGAGTTCGCCGGCATCGCCGAGCGCGAACTCTACGAAGAGGCGCGCAGCTCCCTGGAGCGGCGCAACTTCACCGCGGCCATCACCCGGCTCGAGGCCCTGGACACCCGCTTCCCCTTCGGCAACCACGCCGAGCAGGCGCAGCTGGAGCTGATCTACGCCTACTACGAGTCCAGCGACTGGGAGGCCACCCGGGCCGCGTCCAGCCGCTTCATCCGCCTGCACCCGAGCCACCCCCAGGCCGACTACGCCCTCTATATGCGTGGTCTGGCGGCTTGGCAGGCCGGCCGCTTCAGCCTCGAGCGCCTGAGGCTGATCGACATCTCCAAGCGCGACCTGGGCGCCTCCCGCGACGCCTATACCGACTTCAGCGAGCTGGTGCGCCTCTACCCCAACAGCCAATACGCCCCAGACGCCCAGCAACGCATCGTCTACCTGCGCAACCTGATGTCCCGCCATGAGCTGCACGTGGCCGACTACTACCTGCGCCGCGGCGCCTACCTGGCCGCCGTGGAACGCGGCCGCTGGGTGATCGAGAACTACCCGGAGAGCGAGGCGACCCGCGACGCCCTGGCGGTGATGGTCGAAGGGTACCTGGGCCTGGAGATGCGCGATCGCGCCCGCGAGGTCCTCGAGGTGCTGATCGAGAACGCACCGCGCCACGAGCAGCTGCGCGGCCGCACCTTCCAGCCGAGGCATGTCAGCGCCCAGTCGATCTCGGCGTAAGAAGCGCCGAGCGCCGAGCGCCGAGCGCCGAGCGCCGAGCGCCGCAGGATGATGCTGAGGCTGGCGCCTACGAAAAACCCGCCGGATATCAACGCCGGCGGGTTTTCGTTTTCTTCCTCGACGTCTACCGCCGTCACCGGGCAGCTGGATGCCAGCCGGCTTCATCCCGGCGAGCCCCTTTCATCCTGTATAGAAAGGGTATAGTTTTTACACATGGCGACCTTTGAATTCGATCCCCACAAGAGCGAAGCGAATCGGCACAAACACGGTATCGACTTTGTCGATGCCCAACGGCTCTAGGAAGATCCGGACCTGCTGGAGATTCCGACAAAAGCCACCGATGAGCCCCGCTTCGTGGTCATCGGGCGGATCGACGGGAAGCATTGGTCCGGCATCATTACCTACCGAGACAAACGAATCCGCTTGATCTCGATCCGACGTTCACGCCGCAGCGAGGTAGCACTCTATGAAGGCCCGTGAGCTCGATACTCGCTTCGATGATGGCGACGACATCCTCGACGAACTCGACCTGACGCAGGCCAAGCGCCCGCTCAGGGAGCAGAAACGCGTCAATGTCGACTTCCCCCTCTGGATGCTCGACTCTCTGGACCGTGAGGCCGCACGCCTGGGCGTCACGCGGCAGTCGATCATCAAGATCTGGCTGGCCGAACGCCTGGAGCAGCACGGCTCCCACTGAAGGCCAATGCGAGCCGGCGCCGTCCAAGGGCAGTGCCGGCCATGCTGGCTGGGCGCTGCCCGACGGGCTATTCCCCCGGCTGCCAGGCGTTGACGATGGGGTAGCGGCGGTCGCGGCCGAAGCCGCGGCGGGTGACCCGCACGCCCACCGGCGCCTGGCGGCGCTTGTACTCGCAGCGGTCGACCAGCCGCACCACCTGGTAGACGTCGTCGCGGTCGAAGCCGGCCTCGATGATCGCCTCGGCGCTCATGTCCCCCTCGATGTAGCACACCAGGATGGCGTCCAGGGTGTCGTAGTCGGGCAGCGAGTCGCTGTCCTGCTGGCCGGGGGCGAGCTCGGCGGAGGGCGGGCGCTCGATGACCCGCTCGGGGATCGCCGGGGACTGGGTATTGCGCCAGCGGGCCAGGCGGTAGACCCAGGTCTTGTAGACGTCCTTGAGGGCGTTGTAGCCGCCCACCATGTCGCCGTAGAGGGTGGCGTAGCCCACCGCCATCTCGCTCTTGTTGCCGGTGGTCAGCACCATCAGGCCCTTCTTGTTGGAGATGGCCATCAGCAGCACGCCGCGACAGCGCGACTGCAGGTTCTCCTCGGTGGTGTCGCGCTCGGTACCCTCGAAGACACCGGCGAGGGTCCCCATGAAGGCCTCCACCATGGGCTCGATGGGCAGCACATCAAAGTGGACGCCGAGCATCTCGGCCTGGCGAGCGGCATCCTCCCGGGAGATATCCGCGGTGTAGTGATAGGGCATCATCACCGCCTGCACTCGCTGGGGGCCCAGCGCATCCACGGCGATGGCCAGCGACAGCGCCGAGTCGATGCCCCCGGAGAGCCCCAGGACCACCCCCTGGAAGCCGCTCTTGTTGACGTAGTCGCGCAGGCCGGTGACCAGGGCACAGTAGAGGTTCTCCTCGGGCGAGACGTCGGGCTCGGTCTCGCCCGGCCGGGGCACCCAGCCGCCCTTCTCGCGCACGAACTGCACCGGCATCAGCCCCACCTGCCAGTGGGGGGCCTGGACCATCAGCTCGCCGGCGGCGTTCACGCAGGCGGAGCCGCCGTCGAACACCAGCTCGTCCTGGCCGCCGATCATGTTGACGTAGACGATGGGCAGGCCCACCTCGGCGGCCCGCTCCTCGAGCAGGCGCAGCCGCTCGGCGGGCTTGTCCTGGTGGAAGGGCGAGGCATTGAGGCTGACCAGCAGCTGGGCACCGGCCTCCCTGGCCTGGCGCGCCGGCGCCTCGTCCCAGAGGTCCTCGCAAATCAGCAGGCCCAGCTTCGCCCCCTGGTGCTCCAGCACTAGGGGCTCGCTGCCGGCGGCGAAGTAGCGCTGCTCGTCGAACACCTGGTAGTTGGGCAGCGCCTGCTTGGCATACTCGCCGAGCCACTCGCCGTTGTAGAGCACGCCGGCCAGGTTCCAGGTGCGGCCCTCGCGGCGGCCCGGGTAGCCGACGATCACCAGCACGTCGCGGACCACCTTCTCGGCCATGCGGGTGCGGGCATCGCGCAGGCGGGACTCCATGGAGGGGCGCAGCAGCAGGTCTTCCGGCGGATAGCCGGTCAGGAAGAGCTCGGGGAGGACCACGATGTCGGCGCCATGCTCGATGCGCGCCTCGCGCACCGCCTCGATGGCGCGGTCGGTGTTGCCGGGAATGTCCCCGACCAGCGGGTCCAGCTGAGCCATCACCAACGTCAGGTCTTGCATGGGCTTGGAAATCTCTCGAGAATCGATGGATACACCCATTGTCCCGCAAGGGCAGCCGGCTGGCAAAGCCGACCCGCCATCTGCACGGTGAGCCCCGGCCACGCCAACCCGCCCCTCACCTGGGAGTCCCCACCGGAATGAACCTCTTGATCATCCGCCTGATCATCTTCGCCGTGCTGTTCTTCGCCGGCCTCAAGCTCTACCGCATGTACCGGGAGTGGAAGCTCGACCGCGAGGAGCTGCTGGAGAGCGACGAGACCCGCCAGGAGGGCGGCCAGATGGTACGCTGTAGCTGGTGCAAGGTGCACGTGCCCGAAAACGACGCCCTGCGCGACCGGGGCGAGTGGTTCTGCTCCAGCGCCCATCGCGACCGCTATCTGCAGGAGCAGCCACCCAACGAGAAGGAGTAGCGCCGAGCGCCGAGCGCCGAGCGCCGAGCGCCGAGCGCCGAGCGCCGAGCGCCGAGCGCCGAGCAGGATTATCGACGGAACAGCCCCTGCCGTATCAAGACTGTTGGGGCATTTCCGACAGCCTTGACCCCAGCCGGTAAGGGGCCGGGTCGAGGATTGGCTCGCGGCCCAGCAGCTGGTCCACCAGCAGCCGCGTCGCCGCCGGCGCCAGCACCAGGCCGTTGCGGTAGTGGCCGGCGTTCACGTACAGGTTGTCGATACCCGGCACCGCACCGATGAAGGGCACCCCGTCAGGCGAGCCCGGGCGCAGGCCCGCCCAATGGTGCTCCACCTCGCAGTCGGCCAGGGCCGGCACGATCGCCAGGGCGCTCTCGCGTAGCGAGGTCCGCGCCTCGGCGTCGATGGACTTGTCGAAACCGCACTCCTCCAGGGTGGAACCGGCCAGCACGCGGCCGTCGGCGCGGGGGATGACGTAGCGGCCGTCCATCAGCACCACCCGCCGCACCAGGCCCGGCGGTGCCCTGAACAGGATCATCTGCCCCTTCACCGGCCGCACCGGCAGCGACACCCCCACCGTTTCCAGCAGCCCGGCGGTCCAGGCCCCGCCACACACGACCACCTGCCCCGCGGCCATCGGCCCCTGGCTGGTCTGCACCGCCAGCACCCGGCCGCCGGCCACCTCGAACCCCCTGACCTCGGCCCCCTCGCGCAGGGTGACCCGGGGCATGGCCGCCAGCCGGGTCCGCAGCGCCCGCACCAATCGCGGGTTGCGAAGGCTGCCGAGGGTCGGCATCCACAGCGCCTCGCGGAAGCCCGGCGCCACGGCCGGCTCCCGGGCATAGAGGAAGTCGGCGTCGACGCGCTCCAGCGGCTTGCCCACCTCCCGGGCCCAGGCCAGGGCGCGAGCCTCGTCGTCCACGCGCAGGTAGAGCAGCCCCGCCTGGCGGTACTCCGGGTCGACCCCGGTCTCGTCCCTCAGGCGCCGGGCCAGCTCGGGGTAGGAGCCCTCGGACCAGCCGGATAGCCGTGACACAGCCGGACCATAGCGCCAGGGATAGAGCGGCGAGACGATCCCGCCGCCGGCCCAGGAGGATTCACGACCGCACGGGCCGCGCTCGACCAGGGTCACCGAATGGCCGGCATCGGCCAGCTGCAGCGTCGTCATCATGCCGATAACGCCGCCACCCACGACAAGAAATTCACTCACAGGACGTATCCATTTTCGCTGACAGAGGAGCGCCGGGGCTTGGCTAGGGTAGAAGGGACCACCCAAGGTCAGGGAATCCGCTCAGGGAGGGCAAGATGGGCCCTGCAAAAGCACACCGTTCCGACCACGCCGGCCACTACTCTACCGGCAGAGTCCAGCGCCAGGCAAAGCCTTCGGTCTTCGATGCGGGGGCAGCGGGCCCGGTGGCCATTCGCCAGCGGGGCCTGACGCTGATCGAGCTGATCGTGGCCATCGCCGTGCTCGCCATCCTTGTCACCACTGCGATCCCCGGCTATCGGCAGTTCAGCGCCCGCAACGAGGTGGCCGCCGAGGTGATGCGCCTCAAGAGCGCCCTGGCGCTGGCCCGCAACACCGCCGTCACCCGCCGCCAGGTGATCGCCCTCTGCCCGGTCGAGCACACCAACGCGACACAGTGCGAGAAACAGGACTGGAGCCTGCCCATCGTGGTGCTGGATGGCCACGCCACCGGCGGCGACCTGGCCGGGGTCGAGGTGCTGCGGGTGCTGGAGCCGAGCGGTGGCCCCTCCGTCACCTTCAACCGCGACTACCCGATGCGCTACCAGTCCACCGGCTGGAGCCGCGGCCACAACGGCACCTTCACCATCTGCGGCCGTCACGGCGAGGGCGTCAAGATCATCGTCAACAACATGGGGCGAGTCCGGGTACCGGAGGAGGATCGGCCCACCTGCTGAGGCTCAACTGACGCCCATGTAGCGCCCTGGCTTGTGGTTCAGGGCGATGATCAGGTTGAGGGCCACGGCCCCCAGCACCGAGAGGCCCACCCGCTCCATGGGCAGCAGGGCCAGCGCCACCAGCATGATGACGCCGTCGATGCCGAGCTGCACATAGCCGGCGCGCCAGCCGTGGCGGTCCTGCAGGTAGAGCACCAGGATATTGACCCCGCCGAGGCTCGCGCGGTGGCGGAACAGCACCAGCATGCCGATGCCGATCAGGCAGCCGCCCATCAGCGAGGCGTAGAGGGGCGCCACCGCCTCGATCACGATCCAGCGTCCGGTCAGCTCCGAGAACAGCGACACCAGGCCGATGGCGGCGAAGGTGCGCAGGGTGAAGGACCAGCCCAGGCGGCGGATCGCCAGCCAGTAGAACGGCAGGTTGATCAGGAAGAACCAGACGCCGAAGGACCAACCGCTGGCGTACTGCAGCAGGAAGGCCATGCCCGCGGTGCTGCCCGTCAGCAGCAGGGCCTGGCTGTAGAGGGTGACCCCCAGGGCCACGAACAGCGTGCCGATCAGCAGCGCCATCAGGTCCTCGTAGTGGTGATGGGGGTCGGTGGGCCGTTCCGGAAGATCCATGGCTCAGTCTCGGGTCAGGGGGGCGGCGTGCTCCACCATCAGCTGGAGCGACTCGCGCCCCCGCCAGCGGTTACGGTTGAGGCGGTAGGCACAGGCGAGGCGGTCGCCGACGCCGAAGGCGGGCATCTCCCCCGGGGTCAGCGCCCGGAACCAGATCGCCCGGTGGCTGGCGGCGCCCAGAGAGAGCTCCAGCATCAGGTGGGTGCCGTCGGCGCCCACCGGGCGCAGCGCCTCCACCCGGAAGTCGCCCTGGAAGAGCGGCGCCTCGAATTCGCGGCCGTAGGGCCCCAGCGCCTCCAGCTCGCCCAGGGTCGCCAGGCCGAGCTGCTCGGGGGCCAGGGCGCCATCGGTGAGGACCTTGGGGTAGAGCGCCGCCCCGCCGAGCTGCTCGTCCACCGCCTGCAGGAAGGCGGCCTTGAAGGCCGCCAGCCTGTCTTGCGGCACGCCGACCCCGGCGGCGCCGCGATGCCCGCCGAAGCGCGGCAGCGCCTCCGGGGCCAGTTCGAAGGTGCGCTGCAGGGCGTCGCGCAGGTGCAGGCCGTCGATGGAGCGCCCGGAGCCGGTCAGCATGCCGGGGGCGGCGGCCGGGGTCAGCACCAGGGCCGGGCGGCCGAAGGCCTGCACCAGCCGCGAAGCCACGATGCCCTGCACGCCGGGATGGCCGCTCTCGAGGAAGACCACCACGGCCGGCTCGTCGGCGGCCAGGGCCGGCAGCGCCAGGGCTTTCGCCTCTTCGGCCATGTCGGCCTCGATGGCCTTGCGCGACTGGTTGTCCTGATCGAGCGTCTCCAGGTGCCGCGCCGCGGTGCCGTCATCGGCGGCGAGCATGAAGTGCAGCGCCGCATAGGGATCATCGAGGCGCGAGCGGGCGTTGATCCGCGGGCCCATCTGGAAACCCAGGGTCTCGGCGCTGAAGGGCACGCTGTCGGCCCCCAGGCGCTGGGCCATGGCGCGCCAGCAGGCGGCCTCCATGCGGTTGATCAGCGCCAGGCCGTGAGTCACCACCGCACGGTTGGCGGGGCTTCCCCCCAGGGAGACGCAGTCGGCCACGGTGCCCAGCGCCACATAGGAGAGCCAGGGCGAGAGTTTCGGCGTGGCCTCGGGGAGCGCACCCCACTCGATCAGCACGCCGCGGGTAAGCGACATCACCAGCCAGGCCACCAGGCAGCCGGCAATGGTGGGGTCGGGATAACTGCAGTCATCCCGGGTGGGGTTCACCACGGCGTGGGCCGAGGGCGGCGGCCCCTCCACCGGCAGGGCGTGGTGATCGCTGACCACCACGTCGATGCCCTGGGCGACCAGGCGGGCGATGCGCGGCTCATCGGAGCTGCCACAGTCGGCGGTGATCACCAGGCTGGGCCGCGGCGAGAGCGCGAGGGTGCGCTCCACCAGCGGCAGGCTGATGCCGTAGCCGTCATGGATGCGGTGGCCGATCAGGCTGTGCAGCCTCGCCTCCGGCACGCCGAACAGCTCGTGCAGGGTGCGCCGGATCACCACGTGGGAGGTGATGCCGTCCACGTCGTAGTCGGTAAGGATGCCGATCTGCTCGCCCTCGACCACCGCCCGGGCGATGCGCTCGGCGGCGCGGCGCCCATCGGCGAGCCTGTCGGGGTGGGCCAGGTGGCGCAGGCTGGGCGAGACCAGGGGGGCGAGTTCGCCATCGTAGCCGGCAAGCCGCCCCGCCAGGACCCGGGCCTGGAGTTCGGAGAGCCCCTCGCGCTGGGCTCGGGCATAGAGGGCGGCGTCCCGGGGGCGCGGCAGGATGCGCGGCCTCAGGCGCTCACTCAGATCGATGGGGTCGCTTGCGGCGTTCAAGCCAGACTCCTGTGATTGGCTGGAAAGCGGTGCCTCACTCAGTGGCGTGAATCTGTGCCGCGGGAGCTGCACCGTGGGAGGCCGGCTGTGCCGGGCGAATGGAGGCCAAAGGACTCCTCGGCTGAAGGCGCTAACGCCAACAACACTGCCAAGGCGCCTGCGGCGCCATTCGCTCGGGGAAACCCGAGCTCCCACTAGGCAATTTCACGCCAGTCCACGAAGAGTCCAATAGCTCCCGTGCGACGCGAGGGCGCTGTACAAAAGCCATGCGGCTCAGCGGCGATTCTCGACCACGAACCGCTGCACCGCGGCAAGCTCCGCCGGCAGCACGGTATAGCGCTCCTCCCGCTCCAGCAGGTCGTCCATGTGGGGCGGCAGCGGCACGCCCGGGAAACCCGCCTTGACCACCGCCTCGGCGAACTTGGCCGGGTGGGCGGTGGCGAGCGTCACCATCGGCACGCTCGCTTCGCCCCGCGCGCGCTCGGCGGCGCGGTAGCCGGTGGCGGTGTGGGGGTCGAGGATCTCCTGGGTGCGGTGGTGCGCCTCGCGGATCACCTCGAGAATGGTGGCATCGTCCACGCTATGGCTGGCGAACAGCTCGCGCAGCTTGGCAAGGGGCGCCTCGGCGAGTGCCGCGGGCTCGGCCTGGAAGCGCTCCAGGAGTGCCGCCACGGCACCGCCGTCCCGCTCGTAGGCCTCGAACAGCAGGCGCTCGAAGTTGGAGGAGACCACGATATCCATGGAGGGCGCCAGGGTCGCCTTGAGCTCCTGCTTCGAGAAGTCGTTGGCGGCCAGGGTGCGGTGCAGGATGTCGTTGGCGTTGGTGGCGATCACGAAGCGCTCCACCGGCAGGCCCATGCGGTAGGCCATGTAGCCGGCGAAGACGTTGCCGAAGTTGGCCGAAGGGACGCAGAAACTCACCTTGCGGTGGGGGGCGCCCAGGGCCACGGCGGCGGCCACGTAGTAGACGATCTGGGCCATGATGCGCGCCCAGTTGATGGAGTTCACCGCCACCAGGCGGGTGCCGTTCAGGAAGGACTGGTCGGCGAAGCTCGCCTTGACCATGGCCTGGGCGTCATCGAAGTTGCCCTCGATGGCAACGTTGAAGACGTTGTCCGCCAGCACCGAGGTCATCTGGCGACGCTGCACCTCCGAGACCCGCTGGTAGGGGTGGAGGATGAAGATATCGAGGTTGTCGCAGTGGCGGCACCCCTCGATGGCCGCCGAGCCGGTGTCGCCGGAGGTGGCGCCCATGATCACCGCGCGCTCGCCGCGCTTCTTCAGGAAGTGGTCGAGCAGCCGCCCCAGCAGCTGCAGGGCCACGTCCTTGAAGGCGAGCGTCGGGCCGTGGAAGAGCTCCAGCAGGAAGTGGTTGGCGTCGAGCTGGTTGAGCGGCACCACCGCATCGTGGCTGAAGGTGGCATAGGCCTCCGTCACGATCCCGCGGAAGGTGTCGTCGTCGACCTCGCCGTTGACGAAGGGCCGCATCACCCGGAAGGCGATCTCGGCGTACGACAGGCCCGCCATGGCGGCCAGGTCGTCGGCCGAGAGCCGGGGAATGGTCTCCGGCACGTAGAGGCCGCCGTCGCTGGCCATGCCGGTGAGCACGACCTCCTCGAAGGAGAGCGCGGGCGCCTGCCCGCGGGTACTGATATAGCGCATCGGTTATTCCTGCTCGTCCAGAGACTCGACGCGGATCCGGGTCACCGGACCGGCGATGTCGGCCATGGCCTCGATCTGGCGAATCGCCTCGTTCATGTGCTTCTCGAGGGTGCGATGGGTCATCAGGATGATCGGCACCAGCTCGCCCTCGGTGGCCTCCTTCTGGATGATCGCCTCGATGGAGATGCCCTGCTCGGCGAGGATGGTGGCCACCCGCGCCAGCACGCCGGGACGGTCCACCGCCAGCAGCCGCAGGTAGTAGGCGGAGATGATCTCCTCCATGGGCATGATCGGCAGCTGGCTGACGTCCTCGTCTATGCCGCTGAAGGCCAGGTAGGGCACCCGGTAGTGGTGGTCGGTGGTGATGTCGCGGGCCACGTCGAGGATATCGGCCACCACCGAGGAGGCGGTGGGCTCGGCCCCAGCGCCGGCGCCGTAGTAGAGGGTCGGGCCCACGGCGTCGCCCATCACGGCGATGGCGTTCTTGACCCCGTGCACATTGGCCAGCAGCCGCTCCTTGGGGATCAGCGTCGGATGCACGCGCAGCTCCAGGCCCTGGTCGGTGCGCTTGGAGATGCCCAGGTGCTTGATCACGAAGCCCAGGTTGTCGGCCTGCTCCACGTCCTCGGCGGTGACCCGCGAGATGCCCTCGGTGAAGGCCTTCTCGAACTGCAGCGGCACGCCGTAGGCGATGGAGGCGAGGATGGTCAGCTTGTGGGCGGCGTCGATGCCCTCGACGTCGAAGGTGGGATCGGCTTCGGCATAGCCCAGCGCCTGGGCCTCGGCCAACACGTCCTCGAAGGCGCGGCCCTCGTCGCGCATATGGGTCAGGATGTAGTTGCCGGTGCCGTTGATGATACCGGCCACCCACTCGATGCGGTTGGCGCCGAGGCCCTCGCGCAGCGACTTGATCACCGGGATGCCGCCGGCCACTGCGGCCTCGAAGGCCACGATCACCCCCTTCTCGTGGGCGGCCTCGAAGATCTCGTTGCCGTGTACCGCGATCAGCGCCTTGTTGGCGGTGACCACATGCTTGCCGTGCTCGATGGCGGTCAGGACCAGCTCGCGGGCCACGTCATAGCCGCCGATCAGCTCCACCAGCACATCCACGTCCGGGTTGGTGGCCACCTCGAAGACGTCGGCGGTGGTCTTGAGGCCGGTGAGGTCGCACTCCGGATTGGGGGTGCGGTAGGCGACCTGCTCGATGACGATCGGCCGTCCCGCCCGCCGGGCAATGTCGTCGGCGTTGCGCGTCAACACGTTGAAGGTACCGCCGCCGACGGTACCCAGCCCACAGATTCCTACTCTCACCGGTTTCAATGTCTTGCTCCTGCTCGCGTGTCTCTTGGTGTGTCCAGACGCTGTGTCCAGGCGCCCTGTCTCAGCGGATGCGGCCTGCCCCGGGGCAGGCCGCCGCACCGGCTCGGGCCGGTGTCTGTCGTGTGCGGCTCGCGGGCTCTCAGCCCTCGATGCCGAGCATGGCGGCCAGGCGCTCGGCCGGCACGTAGCCCGGCACCAGGCGCCCGTCGGGCAGCACGATGGCCGGCGTGCCCTGGACGCCCAGTTCCATGCCCAGATGATACTGCGACTCGACCGGATTGTCGCAGTCGGTGGTCCCGGAAAGCGACTCCTGACGCTTGGCCGTGCTCATCGCCTCACTGGGGTTGGCGTCGCACCAGATCTGCTCGAGGACCCGGGCGCCCTGGGCGTTCATGCCGGTACGCGGGAAGGCCAGGTAGTGCACCTCGATGCCCAGCTCGTTGAGCCGCGGCACCTCCTCGTGGAGCTGGCGGCAGTAGGGGCAGGTGGTGTCGGTGAAGACCACCACCTCGGCGCGGCTCTCACCGGCGCCGCGGAAGATCACCCGCTGCGCCTCGGGCACCTCGGCCAGGCGCTCCGCGCGCTCGGCGTTGCGCCCCTGTTCGGTCAGGTTGACCAGCCCCTGCTCGCCGTTCTCGTAGAGGTCGCCGACCAGGAAGTGGCGGCCCTCGGCGTCGCTGTAGAAGCGCTCGCCGGTCTCCAGGCGCACCTCGTAGAAGCCCTCGACCGGGGTGGCACGCACGCTCGCCACCGGCATCGGCTGGCCGCTCACCGCCAGGCGCTCGGCCAGCTGCTGGGCCGGATCGGCCTGGGCCAGCAGCGGCACCGCCAGGGTCGTGGCCAGCAGGCCCGAAAGGAGGGTCCGGATCGCATTCGTCATGGTTCAGCCTCTGGGATGATGATCGGCATGCAGGCGCTCGAGCCGCGCCTGCGCCACATGGGTATAGATCTGCGTGGTCGAGAGATCGCTGTGACCGAGCAGCAGCTGTACGACACGCAGGTTGGCACCATGATTCAACAGATGGGTCGCAAAGGCATGGCGCAGGGTATGGGGCGACAGCGGCCGTTCGATCCCGGCGGCGCGCGCATGGGCCTTGATACGATACCAGAACGCCTGGCGGGTCATGCACCGGTCGCCGCGCCCCGGGAAGAGCGCCGGCCGGGTGGCGTCGCGCATCAGCCCCCCCCGGGCGCCGCGCAGGTAGCGCTCGAGCCAGGCCACCGCCTCCTCGCCCAGGG
This sequence comes from Halomonas sp. BM-2019, assembly GCF_017584085.1. Lineage (NCBI taxonomy): Bacteria > Pseudomonadati > Pseudomonadota > Gammaproteobacteria > Oceanospirillales > Halomonadaceae > Halomonas > Halomonas sp. BM-2019. Next base: position 847,977 of record NZ_CP071922.1, on the reverse strand, counting down.
GCACCAGGCGGTCCTTGTCGCCCTTGCCGCGCACCCGCACCACGCCCTGGCGCAGGTTGACCGCGTCGGTGGTCAGCCCGACCAGCTCCGAGACCCGCAGCCCCGCGCCGTAGAGCACCTCGAGCATGGCCCGATCGCGCAGGCCCAGGTCAGTGGCCGGATCGGGGGCGGCGATCAGCCGCTCCACCTCATCCTCCTCCAGGGTATCCGGCAGGCTCGGCCGCACCCGCGGCAGGCGCACCTCGGCGAGCGGGTCGCGCGCGAGCTGCCCGGTCTCCAGCGCCCAGCGATAGAAGCGCCGCAGGCTCGAGAGCAGCCGGGCGTTGCTGGTGAGCCGATAGCCCGCCTCGCGACGCTCGTCCAGCCAGGCCGGCAGCGTGGCCGGCGCCGGCGCCAGCAGCGACTCGTCCCGCGCGGCGAGACGCGCCGCCCAGGCGACGAGGTCGCGGCGATAGGCCGCCAGGGTAT
>NZ_CP071922.1:846488-847494 GCF_017584085.1 Halomonas sp. BM-2019 | reverse complement strand
GGTGACGGGGTTTCGCGCGGGGGCCGGGACAGGCCCGGCCCGACGGCGGCCGAGGCGCTGGCCTCAGGCCAGCTTTTCCTTGATACGGGCGGACTTGCCGCTGCGCTCGCGGAGGTAGTAGAGCTTGGCCTGGCGCACGTCGCCGCGACGCTTGACGCTGATGGAGTCGACCAGCGGGCTGTAGGTCTGGAAGGTCCGCTCGACGCCGACGCCGTGGGAGATCTTGCGCACGGTGAAGGCGGAGTTCAGGCCGCGGTTGCGCTTGCCGATCACCACGCCTTCGAAGGCCTGCAGACGCTCGCGGTTGCCTTCCTTGACCTTGACCTGGACGACCACGGTGTCGCCGGGGGCGAAGGCCGGGATTTCCTTGCTCATCTGCTCGGTTTCGAGCGCCTGGATCACCTTGTTCTTGCTGCTCATGACGGATAACTCCTCAAAATGTTGATCCACCGGTCGGCTTGGAGTGCCGATGGATCGTGATCCCGGCGCCCGAGCGAGCTCGAGAGCGCGGGAGATGATGGGTGACGCAGGTCCGCGGCGAGGGAGTGCCCGACAGGCTCGGCCCTCAGCGTCTCGCGTCCTGCACCTCCGCCCCGTCCTGCGGTGACGTGGCGTGCTCCTCGATGAACTCCGCGAGCAGCTCGCGCTGCTCCTGGCTCAACGTCCTGCCTTCCAGCAGGTCGGGGCGACGCTGCCAGGTGCGCCCCAGGGACTGCTTCAGCCGCCAGCGCCGGATAGCGCCATGGTGGCCGCTGAGCAGGACATCCGGCACCTGCCGCCCGTCGATCACCTCGGGGCGGGTGTAGTGCGGGCAGTCCAGCAGCCCGTCGTTGAAGGAGTCCTCGACCGCGGAGTCCTGATGGCCCAATACACCGGGCACCAGCCTCGCCGCGGCGTCGATCAGCACCATGGCCGGCAGCTCGCCGCCACTCAGCACGTAGTCGCCGATCGACCACTCCTCATCGATGTCGGCCTCGACGACCCGTTCATCGATACCTTCATAGCG
>NZ_CP071922.1:840121-846364 GCF_017584085.1 Halomonas sp. BM-2019 | reverse complement strand
CCGTAGGGGCGATCGTCCACGGTGCGATGCCGATCGGTGGCGTAGTCGCGCGGGTTCCAGAACTCCAGCGCGATCCGCCCCTTCTCCACCGCCCGACCGGTAACGCCGTGGCGAGTGATCGCCTCGAACATCTCCGGGAACAGCGAGACGACGCCGATCCACATCAGCTCGCCCCCATCAGAACTCGGGATCCCAGTCGACGGTGATGACACCGCCCTCGAGATCCACCTCTAGGATCACCTCGCCGGGCAGGTAGGGGAGCAACCGCTCCCGCGCGTCGAGGGCGCCCTCCTCGAGCGCGCCCTTCACGACCATGACGTCGTTGGCGCCGGTCTCGAAGAGCGAGTCGATACGCCCCAGCACGGCGCCCTCGCGGGTCACCACGCGCAGCCCCTCGAGCTGATGCCAGTAGAGCTCGCCCGCCTCCAGGGCAGGCAGCTCCGCCTTGGGCAGCAGGATCTCGACGCCGGCCAGCGCCTCGGCCGCCTCGCGGGATTCGCACCCCTCGAGGCGCGCCACCAGACCCTTGCCATGGCGACGCCCCTGCAGCAGGCGCCGGCGCTCGAGGCGATCACCGCGGCGCAGCACCCATTCGGGGTAGTCGAGGATGCCCTCCATGGGGCCGGTGTACGAATACACCTTGAGCCAGCCCTTGACGCCGTAGGGGCTGGTCAGCTTGCCCAGCACCACGTGATCGTCAGCGGACTGCACGGCTCCCTGTTCGCTCATCGACAACCTCGTGATCACCGGCGACACCGCGAGTCAGGCTCAGGCCTGCTTGCGGGCTTCCTTGACCAGCTCGGCGACGCGGTCGGAGAGCTGGGCGCCCTGGCCTTCCCAGTGGGCGACGCGATCGAGATCGACGCGCAGGCGCTCTTCCTGACCGCGGGCGATCGGGTTGAAGAAGCCCAGACGCTCGATGAAGCGGCCGTCGCGGGAGTTGCGTGAATCGGTCACGGTCAGGTGGTAAAAGGGACGCTTCTTGGCGCCACCACGTGCCAGACGAATGGTAACCATCGTAGTCTGTCCTTCGTTGCGGATTGGGTTGTACTGCTCGGGAAGCGGCTGCCGTTGACAGCCAACGGGCCACGCTTCGGGCATTCGGTCATGGCGGCGGCCGCGACGCGTCGCGGTCCTGCCAGTGAAGACGCAGCATTCTACGGAAAACAGCCCCGCTTGGGAACCTTTTTCGGGGCCTGCCCCGGGGCAGCGCCAGGCCGACCCGGGGCAGGCCTCGCGCGCCGGCTACCGCCAGGGGAAGCCGCCGGGGCCGCCGCCCATTCCCCCCATGCCGCCAGGGCCACCGGGGCCACCGCCGCCCATCATGCCGGACATGCCGCGCATCATCTTCTGCATGCCGCCCTTCTTGCCCGCCTTCTTCATCATCTTCTGCATCTGCTTGTGCTGCTTGAGCAGGCGGTTGAGGTCGGGCACCTGCAAGCCGGCCCCGGCGGCGATGCGCCGCTTGCGCGAGCCGTTGATGATCTCGGGCCGGCGGCGCTCCTGGGGGGTCATGGAGTTGATCAGCGCCTCGAGCTTGCCCAGCTCCTTCTCGGGCCCCGGCCCCTGGGCCAGCTCGGCCATCTGGCCCATGCCCGGCAGCTTGCCGAGCAGGCCACCCATACCCCCCATCTTCTTGAGCTGCTGGAGCTGGTCGCGGAAGTCCTCGAGGTCGAAGCCCTCGCCTTTCTTGACCTTCTTGGCCAGCCGCTCCGCCTTCTTCTTGTCGACGGTGCGCTCGGCCTCCTCGATCAGCGACAGCATGTCACCCATGCCGAGGATCCGCGAGGCGACGCGGTCCGGGTGGAAGGGCTCCAGGGCATCGACCTTCTCGCCCACGCCCATGAACTTGATCGGCTTGCCGGTGATGTGGCGCACCGAGAGCGCCGCGCCGCCGCGGGCGTCGCCGTCGGCCTTGGTGAGGATCACCCCGCTCAGCGGCAGCGCCTCGTGGAAGGCCTTCGCGGTGTTGGCGGCATCCTGGCCGGTCATGGCGTCGACGACGAACAGGGTCTCCTGGGGCGAGACGGCCTTATGCAGCGCCTGGATCTCCGCCATCATCGCCTCGTCGATGGCCAGGCGGCCGGCGGTATCCACCAGCAGCACGTCGTGGAACTGGATCCGGGCGTGCTTGATCGCCGCCTCGGCGATGGCGACGGGCTGCTGGTCGCTGCGCGACGGGAAGAAGTCGACGCCGACCTCTTTCGCCAGGGTCTCGAGCTGGTCGATGGCCGCCGGGCGATAGACGTCCGCGGAGACCACCAGCACCTTCTTCTTCTCGCGCTCCTTCAGGTAGCGCGCCAGCTTGGCCACCGAGGTGGTCTTGCCCGCGCCCTGCAGGCCGGCCATCAGCACCACCGCCGGCGAGCCCTTGAGGGAGAGCCCCTCGTTGGCCTCGCCCATGGTCGCCTCGAGCTCCTGCTGGACGATCTTGACGAACTGCTGCCCCGGCGAGAGGCTCTTGGAGACCTCCTGACCCACCGCCCGCTCGCGCACCCGCTCGATGAAGTCCTTGACCACCGGCAGGGCGACATCGGCCTCCAGCAGCGCCCGGCGCACCTCGCGCAGCGTCTCCTTGATGTTGTCCTCGGTCAGGCGGGCCTGACCCTTGATCGACTTGAGCGTGTGCGACAAGCGCTCGCTGAGATTCTGGAACATTGGCCTCTCCAGTGACGACGGCCCCAAAGTGGCTGCGATTATACGCGCTGTGGCCGTCAGTCTCCATGCGCCCCACCGCAGCGACAGGGTGTCGCAAGCCGGCGGATGATCTGTGCCTGTCCAAGGGGATTGGGTATAGTAGCCGCACGCAATCCACCCTCAGGCGCACGGAACGCAATCGATGCAGGCGCTCTCCCTGGCCATCCTGGCCTTTATCCTCTATCTCGCCGCTGCCTCCTGGCAGGGCCTGGTGCTGATGCACCGGGCGTCTCCCCAGCCGCTGCTGGTGCGTGGCCTGACCGTGCTGGGTCTGCTCAGCCACCTGCCGCTGGCCGTCGGCCTGTTCGGCCATGACGAGCCGGTACTGCCCGGCCTATCCACCAGCCTGATCCTGATCAGCGGCGCGGTGGTGCTGGTGCTGCTGGTGGTCAGCCTGTTCAAGCCGGTGCTCAATGTCGCCGTGGGCGTGCTGCCCCTGGCCGGCCTGGCCCTGCTGCTGGCCACCGGCCTGCCCAGCCCCGAGCGGGCCGGGGGGCTGACGCCGGGGATCGCGCTGCACGCCCTGAGCTCGCTGCTGGCCTTCGCCGTGCTGGCCATCGCCGCGGTGCAGGCGGTGCTGCTGGGCCTGCAGAACCGGGCGCTGCGCCAGCACCACATCCGCGGCCTGGTCCAGGCGCTGCCGCCGCTGACCACCATGGAGCGCGTGCTCTTCGAGCTGATCTGGGGCGGCATCGCCCTGCTCACCCTGTCGATCCTCAGCGGCTTCCTGTTCCTCGACAGCATGTTTGCCCAGCACCTGGCCCACAAGACGATCCTGTCACTGGCGGCCTGGGTGATCTTCTCGGTGCTGCTGTTCAGCCACCACCGGCTGGGCTGGCGCGGCATGCGCGCGGTGCGCTGGACCCTGGGCGGCTACGCGGTGCTGCTGCTCGCCTACTTCGGCAGCAAGTTCGTGCTGGAGGTGGTGCTGGGCCGCTGAGCGCCCGCCCCGCCTTGACACTCGCCCGGGCCGTCCCGTCAAATCGGCCTGACACGCGACCGAGGACCCTTCGACTTGAGCGACGACTTCCCGCTGGGATTGCTGTTCGGCCTGCTGTTCCTGCTCATCTGCCTCTCCGCCTTCTTCTCCAGCTCCGAGACCGGCATGATGTCGATCAACCGCTACCGGCTGAGCCATCAGGCCAACAGCGGAGAGCGCCGCGCCCAGCGCGTCGCGCGCCTGCTCGCCCGCCCCGACCGCCTGATCGGCGTGATCCTCATCGGCAACAACTTCGTCAACAACCTGGCCGCCGCCATCGCCACGGTGCTGGCCATCCACTTCTTCGGCGAGGTCACCGGCCCCGCCGTGGCGCCGCTGCTGCTGACCATCGTCATCCTGATCTTCGCCGAGGTCACCCCCAAGACCTATGCCGCGGTAAAGCCCGAGCGCATCGCCTATCCCGCCTCGGTGGTGCTGGAGCCGCTGCTCAGGCTGCTCTACCCGCTGGTCTGGCTGGTCAACGCCATCTCCAATGCCCTGCTGCGGCTGCTCGGGGTAAAGAGCATCGAGGGCGGCGGCGACCACCTGACCCGCGACGAGCTGCGCACCGTGGTCCACGAGGCCGGCACCCTGATTCCCCAGCGCCACCAGGCGATGCTGCTGTCGATCCTCGACCTCGAGAACGTCACCGTGAACGACATCATGGTGCCGCGCCACGAGGTCATCGGCATCGACCTGGACGACGACCTCGAGGCGATCCTCACCCTGATCCGCACCAGCCAGCACACCCGGGTGCCGGTCTACAAGGGCGACATCAACAACATCATCGGCATGCTGCACCTGCGCAACGCGGCGCGCTTCCTCTCCCGCGGCGAGGTGACCAAGGCGGCCATCGTCCAGGAGGCCCGGGAGCCCTACTTCATCCCCGAATCGACGCCGCTGCACACCCAGCTGCTCAATTTCCAGAAGCAGAAGCGGCGTATCGGCATCGTGGTGGACGAGTACGGCGATGTAGAGGGGCTGGTGACCCTGGAGGACATCCTCGAGGAGATCGTCGGCGAGTTCACCACCGACGTGGCCGGCATGGAGCAGGAGATCCACCGCCAGGAGGACGGCAGCTACCTGATCGACGGCACCGCCACGATCCGCGACATCAACAAGGCGCTGAGCTGGCAGCTGCCCACCGACGGCCCCAAGACCCTCAACGGCCTGATCCTCGAGCACCTGGAGGCCTTCCCCGACGGCCCCGCCTGCCTGCAGGTGGGCAGCGTGCGCATGGAGATCCTCGAGGTGCGCGACAACCTGATCACCGCGGCGCGCTGCTGGCCGGCACCGCGCCGCCGCTGAGGCGCCCCGCCGGCGGGCTCAGCGCCGCTCCAGCGCCCCCACCCCCGCGGGCTGGGTCCACTGGTCGGCCTCGGCCTTGAGCGCCCGGACCCGCTCCTCCAGCACCCGCCGCGTCGCCCGACCCGGGGAGAGTGGCTCGCCGAAGTGCAGCGCCACCCGGGCGCGAAAGCGCCGCGGCCGGCCGCTCAGGGCCGGGCCGTGGCAGTGGGAGGTCCAGGAACCCCACAGGCCGGAGAGCCCCGCCGGGATCACCGGCACCGGGTCCCGGGCGAGGATCAGCTCCAGGCCGCGGCGGAAGGCGTGGATCTCGCCGTCCGGCGTCAGCCGGCCCTCAGGGAAGAGCATCACCACCTCGCCCTCGCCCAGGGCGCGACTCACCTCCTGCAGGGCGCGGCGCACGTTGCCCGGATCGTGGCGCTCGGACTCCACCGGAATGGCCCCCACCAGCCGGAACAACCAGTTGAGCCAGGGCGAATCGTAGATCGGCTTGTCCATCAGGAAGCGCAGCGGCCGCCGGCTGGCGCCGCCGATCACCAGGGCGTCCATGAAGCTGACATGGTTGCACACCACCAGGGCCGCGCCGCAGGCGGGGATATGCGCCAGGCCCCGCAGACGCAGCCGGTAGATGAGGCGCACGATCAGGTAGATCAGCCAGCGCACCGCCGGCCGCGGGCGGCGCACCACCCGCCACGCCAGCACCAGCCCCGCCAGCACGCCCCAGGCCAGCGCAGTCACGTCGTGGCGGACCTCGCCTTGAGCCCGGCCAGGATGGTGCGCAGCAGCTGGTCGAGCAGCTCCCCCACTTCCAGCTGCTGGCCCTGCCAGTAGCCCAGGCGCTCGTTGAGCCCGAGCAGCACCAGACCGTGGACGCTACCCCACAGGGTCCGCCCCAGGCGGCGCGCCTCCGGGTCATCCAGCGCCGGCTGGTACTCCTTGAGAATCGCCTCCACGCGCAGGAAGAGCGCCTCGATCATGTCGCTCTGGCGCCGGTCCAGCTCGCCCTCCTGGGCCAGGGGGTAGTCGAACAGCAGCTGCCAGCGGAAGGCCTCGCGCTGGGCGAACTGCCAGTAGGCGCGCGCCAGGGAGTGCAGGCGCACCTCCGGTGCGCCGCCGGACATCAGCGGCTCGATCACCCTGCGCAGCCGAAAGAGGGTCTCGATGTTGACGTGCTGCAGCAGGTTGTTGAAGCTGCCGTAGAGCTTGAGCAGGGTGCTGGGGGCGCAGCCCACCTCCCGGGCCAGGGCACGCAGCGAGAGGGT
>NZ_CP071922.1:836822-840021 GCF_017584085.1 Halomonas sp. BM-2019 | reverse complement strand
CCCTGAGCGACCTGCCCCTGCGGAGTTCCCATGGCCGGCCGACTGCATATCGCCCCCCTCGACCTCTCGCGCCTGCTGCCCGACCTGGCGGTCGACGCCCCCTTGGTGACCAGCCCCAACCTGGCCCCGCGGCGCCTGCTCTCGGGCATTCGCCTGGAGGCCGGGATCCCGCGCCTGGGGCGGCTATTCTGGGGGCTGACCCCGCCCTGGCTGCAGGTCCTTGACCACGCCCCCCACTGCGCCCGGGCAGAGTCGCTGGCGGCGCGCCCGATGTTCCGCGACGCCTTCCGGGCGCGCCGCTGCCTGGTACCGGCCAGCGGCGTCTACGTCTGGAAACCCCAGCCCCGCACCAAGCAACCCTTCCTGGTGACCCGGGTCGACCGGCGGCCGCTGCTGCTCGCCGCACTCTGGTGCCGCTTCCACACCAGCCTGGCCGAGCATAGCGACTCCCTGGCGCTGATCACGGTGCCCACCAACGCCCTGCTGGCCCCGCTCAGCGACCGCCTCCCGGCGGTGATCGACCCCGGGCAGGCACGCCGCTGGCTCGACCCCGAGACCCCGCTGGAGGCGGCCCGCGCCCTGCTCACCCCCGCCCCGAGGGAACTGTTGGGCGCTTTCCCGGTATCAAGACGAGTGAACAGCCCCGCGCATCAGGACGCCGCCTGCGCCCATCCGACCGGACCCATGCTGCGCCAGCCCGACTGATGCCCCGACCCACAGGAGAGACGATGCCCCGCACCCCGACAGCCCCCTACCGCGGCACCGCCGGGTTTGCCCTGGCCGGTCTGCTGCTGGCCGGCGCGGCGCTGCCCCTGGCAATGCCCGAGTCCCGCGCCGCCCAACCGGACGCCGTCGCCGAGGCGATCACCCCGAAGGTCAGCCCCCATGACACCCGCGACTACCGGGTGGTGACCCTGGAGAACGGCCTGACCGCCCTGCTGGTCAGCGACCCGGAGGCGGACAAGGCCGCCGCCTCCATGAACGTCTCGGTGGGTAGTGCCCAGGACCCGGACGACCTCGCCGGCCTGGCGCACTTCGTCGAGCACATGCTGTTCCTGGGCACCGAGCCCTTCCCGGAGGCCGACGCCTACCAGGGCTACATCTCGCGCCACGGCGGCACCCACAACGCCTTCGTCTCCACCCTGGACACCAACTACTTCTTCGATATCGATCCTGAGGCCCTGGAAGGGGCCCTGGACCGCTTCAGCCAGTTCTTCATCTCGCCGCTGTTCAATGCCGACCAACTGGAGAGCGAGCGCAACATCGTCCACTCCGAGTACATGGCGCGTATTCGTGACGATGGCCGCCGCGAGAACGACGTGCTCAATGTGCTGCTCAACCCCGAGAACCCCACCACCGGCTTCTCGGTGGGCAGCCGCGAGACCCTGGCCGACCGCCCCGAGGGCGAACCCAGCCTGCGCGAGCGGGTGATCGACTTCTACGAGCGCCACTACGATGCCAACGTCATGCACCTGGCGCTGATCGCCCCCCAGCCGCTGGACGACCTCGAGGCCATGGTGGCGGAGCGCTTCGCGGCGGTCGACGACCGCGGGCTCTCGCCCCCCGAGATTACTGCCCCGCTGGCGCAGGAGGAGAGGCTTCCACAGCGTGTCGCGATTCAGTCGGTGCGCGACAGCCGCCAGCTGCGCTTCCTGTTCCCGATCCCCGACCCCATCACCGAGTACCGCCACAAGCCCGCCGACCTGATCGCCCATCTGCTCGGCCACGAGGGCGACGGCAGCCTGCTGGCGGTGCTGCGCGAGGCGGGCCTGGCCGACGGCCTCTCCGCCGGCGTCTCCCGCGGCGACGGCCAGCACGCCCTGTTCAGCGTCAGCGTCAGCCTGACCCCGGCCGGCGCCGAGACCCGCGACGCCATCGAGGCGACCCTGTTCACCGCCATCGCGCAGCTGCGCGAAGAGGGCCTGGAAGCGTGGCGCTACGACGAGAAGGCCAGGCTCGCCGAGCAGGAGTTCCGCTTCCAGCAGCACGGCTCGCCGCTGCAGGGCGCCTTGCGCCTGGCCATGAACCTCTCGCGCTTCCCGGTGGAGGACGTGCAGTATGCCGCCTACCGCATGGACGGCTTCGATCGCGAGCGCAGCGAGGCCTACCTGGACGCCCTCACCCCGGACAACCTGATCCGCCTCTACAGCGCCCCGGACGTGGAGGGCGAGGAGACCTCCCCCTGGTTCCACGCGCCCTGGCGCGAGGATGAGAGCGAGGAGGCACCGGTGCTCTCCGGCCTGGCCCTGCCCGAGCCCAACCCCTATATCGCCGAGGATCTGGAGCTGCTCGACGCCCAGGACGAGCGCCCCCGGCGGCTGGTGGAGGAGCCCACCTTCGACCTCTGGCACATGGCCGATGCCACCTTCAACACCCCCAAGGTGGAGTGGCGCTTCAGCCTGCAGAACCCGGGCGCGGCCAGCTCCGCCCGGGACGCCGCCCTGGCCCGGCTGCTTGCCGGTTGGCTGGACGACAGCCTCAACGAGGCCTTCTATCCGGCCCGCCTGGCCGGCCAGCACTTCGAGGCCTACACCCACGCCCGCGGCATCACCCTCTCCTTCTCCGGCTGGCGCGACCGCCAGGAGCGGATGATGGAACGGGTGCTCGAGCAGCTGCAGGACGGCGAGATCGCAGAGGCCAACTTCGAGCGGGTGCGCTATCGCCTGCAGCGGGAGTGGCGCAACGCCCCCCAGGGGGCCCTGCACCGCCAGGCCGGGCGCACCCTCGCCGAGGCGCTGGTGCGGCCCCAGTGGCCCAGCGCCGCGCTGCTGGAGGCGAGCCGGGAGCTGACCGTCGAGGAGCTGCGCGACTACCGCGACGCCCTGTTGGCTGAGCTGCGCCTGGAGGCCATGGCGGTGGGCAACCTGGAGGCCGAGGAGGCGGCCCGACTGGGCCGGCGGGTCGCCGAGGCGCTGGCGCCGAGCCTCGCCGCGGACGCCATTCCCGACCTCACCCCGCTGCGCGCCGACCCCGAGCTGCCCAGCCTGACCCCGCACACCAGTCGCGAGGAGTCCCTGGTGCTGCGCTACCTGCAGGGGCCCGACCGCACCCTGGCGAGCCAGGCCCGCCTGGCGGTGCTCGGCCGGCTGATCGAGACCCCCTTCTACCAGCGTCTGCGCACCCAGGAGCAGCTGGGCTATGTGGTCCACGCCGGCTACTCGCCGATGCTCGATGCGCCGGGGCTCGGCCTGCTGGTCCA
>NZ_CP071922.1:832482-836722 GCF_017584085.1 Halomonas sp. BM-2019 | reverse complement strand
GAGTAAGGGGCAAGGAGCGAGGAGCAAGGAGCAAGGAGCAAGGAGCAAGAAGCAAGAAGCAAGGAGCAAGGAGCAAGGAGCAAGGAACGAGGGGCGAGGGGCGGAAGGATGAAGCACCTGTGGGAGCTCGGGTACTCCCGAGCGAATGGCGCCGACAGGCGCCCCAGCGGTGTTGCCCGTGTCAGAGCCTACCGCCCAGCAGGCCGTCGGCGCCATTCGTCAAAGCGCCGAACTGCGAGCAACGCCCAGCTCCCACAAGACGTCAGCCGAAGGCCTGGGACGGCATGATCGCCTCCACGTGCATCACCAGCTCCTCGAGGAGCTGGCGCTCGCGGTCGCCGAGCTCGACCTGGTTGAGCCGCTCGATCTCCCGGGCAAAGCCCTTGAGGGTCAGGCCGGCCACCGCCGCATCGTTCATGCGCGCCCAGCGGTAAGCCTCCCACTGCTCGCGCTCCGGGCCCTCCAGGGTCTCCGGATAGCTGCGCGCCCGGTAGCGGAACAGCATCTCCTCCAGGCGCGGGTCCTGGAAGGCGAAGCGCGCCCCCACCAGGTCCCAGGGGTCGGCGTCGCGCACCCGCTGCATCTGCTGGCGATCCGCCGGCGAGAAGAAGCCGCCGCCGTAGAGCATCAGATCGGGGTCCTCGGGGCCGACCGGTGGCGGGGCGGCGAACACCTCGCTCACCCGGGCCGCCACCTCGGGACGCTGGGCGAGCCGCTTCCAGTGGGCACGACAGGCGTCAACGTCGAGGCCCAGGCGCGCGACGATCTCACCGTACTCGCCCTTGTTCGGCCCCTCCACATCCTTCAGCGCGCCGGCCGGGAAGAGCACCGGGCACTTGTTGATATGAATGACCTTGAGGGGGATGCGCTCGGCACCCTCGGCCAGGTCGTCGTTACTGACGAAGACCCGCTGGCGGATCTGCTCGGCGCTGAGGTCGAGCAGTGCCGCCGGGTCCACCGAGAGATCGTAGACGATCACCCCGTTGGGGTTGGTGGGGTGCTCGGCCAGGGGCACCACCAGGGCGGCACAGCCGCGGCTGGCCGGGTAGCGGCGCGAGATGTGCAGCACCGGCTTGCGCCCCGGCAGGTCGAGCAGCCGGGCCACGGCGCGCTTGCCGCGCAGGCCCAGCAGATAGTCGAAGAGCCGGGGATTGGCCTCGCGCAGCCGCTTGGCCAGGGCGATGGTGGCACGCACATCGGCCAGGGCATCGTGGGCGCCCTGGTGGGCGATGCCGTTGGCGGCAGTGAGCTCCTCGAGGCGGAAGCTCGGGGCCCCATCCTCGCGTCGCGGCCACTCGAGGCCCGCCGGACGCAGGGCGTGGAAGGCGCGCACCACGTCGATCAGGTCCCAGCGGGAGTTGCCGTTCTGCCACTCCCGGGCATAGGGGTCGAGCAGGTTGCGGTAGAAGAGGTGGCGGGTCACCTCGTCGTCGAAACGCAGGCTGTTGTAGCCCAGCACGCAGGTGCCGGGCGTGCTCATCAACGCCTCGATGTGACCAGCGAACTCCGCTTCGGGAAGGCCACGGCGCCGCGCCTGCTGGGGCGTGATGCCGGTGATCAGGCAGGCCTGGGGGTGGGGCAGGTAGTCGTCCGCGGGCTTGCAGAACCACTCCACCGGCTCGCCGATCTCGTTGAAGTCGGCGTCGGTGCGAATCGCCGCGAACTGGGCCGGGCGGTCACGGCGCGGATCGGCGCCGAAGGTCTCGTAGTCGTGCCACAGGAAGGTCAGCGGGGCAGCGGGCGGCGCCATGGATGGGCTCTCCGACGGATCAGGGTCTGGGGAGGCCACAGCCTAGCACAGCACCGCGCCCCTCTCAGCCGGGCGAGCCCTTGGGCAGGGTGACGTTGAGCTCCAGCACCGAGCAGTTGTCCTCGCTGTCCAGGCTGATGTTGATGGCGTCGTCGTCCACCTGGACGTAGCGGCGGATCACCTCCAGCAGCTCCTTCTCGAGCAGCGGCATGTAGTCGGGCTGCCCGCGCTGGCTGCGCTGGTGCGCGACAATGATCTGCAGCCGCTCCTTGGCGACCGACGCGGACTTCTTGCGCTCTCGCTTCAGGAATTCAAGCAGTTTCACCGGCGAACACCTCCAAACATACGGCTCAGCAGGCTCTTCTTCTGGTACTCGTGGAAGCGCAGCGGCACGTCCTCGCCGAGTAGGCGTGCCACCGTATCAGTGTAGGCCTGACCGGCATCGCTGCCAGCGTCGTGGGTCACGGGCACCCCCTGGTTGGAGGCGCGCAGCACCGCCTCGGACTCCGGGATCAGGCCGATCAGGTCGATGGCCAGGATCTCGCGGATGTCCTCGAGGTTGAGCATGTCGCCCACGTCGACCCGCTCCGGGTTGTAGCGGGTGATCAGCAGGTGCTCCCTGATCGGCTCGTCGCCGCGCTCGGCGCGACGGGTCTTGGATGCCAGCAGGCCGAGGATGCGGTCGGAGTCGCGCACCGAGGAGACCTCCGGGTTGGTGACCACGATCGCCTCGTCGGCGAAGTACATGGCCAGCTGGGCGCCGCGCTCGATGCCCGCCGGGGAGTCACAGAGGATGTAGTCGAAGTCCTTGCCCAGGGTCTCCAGCACCTTCTCGACGCCTTCCAGGGTCAGGGCCTCCTTGTCGCGGGTCTGGGAGGCCGGGAGGATGTGCAGATTGTCGACTCGCTTGTCGCGGATCAACGCCTGGCTGAGCCCGGCTTCGCCCTGGATGACGTTGACCAGGTCGTAGACCACGCGGCGCTCGCAGCCCATGATCAGGTCCAGGTTGCGCAGCCCCACGTCGAAGTCGATGACCACGGTCTTGTTGCCGCGCAGCGCCAGGCCGGTGGCGATGGCTGCCGCGCTGGTTGTCTTGCCGACGCCTCCCTTGCCGGAGGTCACAACGATGATCTTGGCCAAGAGTCGCTTCCTGTCTGTCATTAAATGGTGTTGGGGTGACACGCTCGTCCAGGCCGCCTCAGGTCAGCGAGGTGATGCCGAGCTGGTCACCGTCGAGGCGCACCTGAACCGACGTGCCCAGCAGGCGCGGGTCGATGTCCTCGAGTCGCTTGTAGTTGCCGGCCACCGAGAGCAGTTCGGCGCGGAGTTCACGGCAGAAGATGCCGGCCAGCGGATCGCCATGGATGCCGGCCAGGGCACGCCCGCGCAGGGCACCGTAGACGTGCACGCTGCCGGCGGCCAGCACCTCGGCGCCGGCATTGACCGAGCCGATCACCACCAGGTCGCCCTCCGGGGCGGTCACCTGCTGCCCGGAGCGAACCGTGCCGCGAAAGATCCGCCCACCGCTGGCCACGCCCGGCGGCGACGCCAGGGGCCCCTCGGGCTCGATGTGCTCCTCGGCTTCCACGGGCGGCACGCTCTCCAGCGGCCGGGGGCGACTCGCCTCCAGGGGCGGGAACCAGCCCAGCCCCAGCGCCCAGGCGGACTGCTTGACCGGGTCGGCGCCGCCGCGCACCGCCACGGGCAACAGCTTGTGAGCCCGGCACACCGCACAGATCTGCTCGAGCGCCAGGTGCGGCTCGTCGAGCTTCTCGACGCTGAGTACCACCGGGGTATGCTGAAAGAAGGCCGGGGACTGGCTGAGCTTGCCGGCGAGCTGATCGCGAATCCGCCCGGGGTCGGCGCTGGCCAGTTCCATGACCGTCATCGGCAGCATGCCGCCCTTGAAGGTGAAGGCCGCGCCATCCCTGTCCACGTTGAGGCTCATTGCCGAACTCCACATCGGTGTTGGTCGGGGTACGAAATCAAAGCTAAGCGAGTGCCGCCCCCCCTGCAACTGATCATACGCCCAGCGACGGGCCCCTGTCAGTGTCTCCAGACGGCCACAGAGCGGGCTTTTCCCCAGCGGCACCGCGTGCTTAGATACTCTCACCGGTACTCTAACACCTTAGGCGGATCCCGGGCTGGCCCATCGCCCGACAGCCTAGCCCGACCCCTCATCCGACAACAACAGGACGGCGCGTCCCGGTGCGTGATGCGCCCCACATCAGGATCGCCCATGTCCGAACTCCTTCGTCGACTCTTCCCCCCCCGCTGGCGGCATTCCGACCCTCGGGTGCGCCGCCAGGCCATTGCCCGCCTCGACCTCTCCCGCGAGGAGCACCGCCGGGCCCTGGAACACCTGGCCCGAGACGAGGACCCCGACGTGCGCACCGCGGCGCTTGCGCGCCTCGACGATCCCGAGCGCCTGCTCGCCCTGCTTGCCGAGGGAGAGGCCTCGCGGGAGCTCTCCCGCCAGCTGGTCGCCCT
>NZ_CP071922.1:830216-832382 GCF_017584085.1 Halomonas sp. BM-2019 | reverse complement strand
GGAACGGCGCGAGGCGCTGCTGGCCGATCTGGAACGGCAAGCCACTGCCCCCTGGGAACCCCTTTACGCCGGACGGTTTCGCCACCTGATGCGCGAGTGGACGGCGCTTCCCGACCTGCCCGATGCCGCCCAGGAGCGCCGCTACCAGGACGCCTGTGTCCGCTGCCACAAGGTGATCGGCGACCATGATGCTCAACAGCGCGCCAGCGAGGCCGCCGAGGCGCGTCGCGAGTATGCCGAGCAGGCCCGGGAGGCCCTGGTGGAAGCCTTCGAGGAGGGGCTAGAGGCGCTGAGCCGCAGCGAGGTGGTCACCGCCCAGGACATTGCCAGCCTGCGCGCCCAGAAGCAGCTGCTGGCCCACCGTTGGCAGGCCCTCTCCGACCAGCACCTGGCCGACCAGGCCCTGCGCGGGCGCTACGACGCCGCCCGCGAGGAATTCGAGCGTATCAGCCAGGCCTGGGTCCGCTTCGACGAGCGCGCCGCGGAGATCCAGCGCGCCCTCACCGACGGCGATGACGAGCGCCTCGAGGCCTTGGTGACCACCCTGGACTGGCCCGACGCGCTGGCGCCGACCCCGCTGCTGCGCCAGGCGCGCCAACGGCTGGAACGGGACGCGCAGGAGACACCCGACGAGGAGCGGGAGGCCCGCCGGGCGCGCTTTGCCACCGAGCTCGACGAGCTGGAGCGGTTGCTCGAACGCGGCGCCTTCAAGGGGGCCAGTCGCCTCCATCAGCGCCTCCGCCAGGAGGCGGAGCGGTTGGGGCGTCCGCCCCAGGAGCCCCGCCTCCGACACCTGGGGGCCCGGCTGGCGGAGCTTCGCGACTGGCGCAGCTACGTGGCCGGCCCCAAGCGCGACCAGCTGGTGCAGGCCATCGAGGCCCTGGCCGAGGATGCGTCCCTCGTCGACGCCGGCCTGGATCGCCGCCACCGTCAACTGGTCAAGGAGTGGAAGTCGCTGGGCGACGCTGCCGCCAATCGCGAGCAGTCGACCCAGTTCCGCGCCGCCTCGGATCGCATCCATGCGCGGCTGGCCGACTGGCGGTCCCGGCTCGACGCCGAGCGCGAACGCCACCTGGCCACCCGCGAAACCCTCTGCGAACAGCTCGAGACCCTGCTCGCCCAGCCCGCCGAGGAGGCCGACCCCGATGCCCTGCGCGAGATACGCGATCGTGCCCGTGACCAGTGGCGGCGCGCCTCACCGGTGCCGCGCGACCAGGCCGAAGCGATCGGGCGGCGCTTCGGACGTATCCGTCACCGGCTCCAGGCGCTGATCGACCAGCGCGCCGGCGAGATCGCCGAGGGCAAGCGCGACCTTATCGAGCAGGTGTGCACTCTGCTCGGCAAGGAGATGCCCGCCACCCGGCGCGCCGAGGCGGTCAAGGAGCTGCAGCGGCGCTGGCGGGAGCTGGGTCGGGCCCCCAGAGGGGAGGAGCAGGCGCTGTGGCGTGAGTTCCGCGGCCTCTGCGACCAGGTCTTCGCCTCCCGGGAGGCGGAGCGCGACGACCGGGTCCAGCAGGCGCGAAAACGCCTGGATGCCATGCAGGCGCTGATCGACCGGATCGATGCCTGGCAGCCCGCCGGCAGCGGTGACGAGGCGACACTCGACGCCGCGATGGCCGAGGCGGCGGCACTTGAACCGCTACCAACGGGGCGGCGCACCGAGGGTATGCGGCGGCGCTGGTCGGGCATCGTGCGCGCCCGTCGTGAACGCCTCGAGCGCCTGGCCGTGGTCGAGGAGGTGGAGCGCTGGCGCCAGGTGCAGCCGCTGCTGGCCGACCACCTGGCCGCCGACGCCGAACGCCTGGCCGGCGGCGAGGCCCGTGACGTGGCGCTGCCCGAGTCGCCGACCCTGGAAGATGATATGCGCGGCGCCCACCTGCGGCGCAATGCGGCCCGCCACGAGCCTGACGCCGAGGGGGAGGTCGAGGAACGCCTGGCACGGGTGCGCGTGCATCTCTCGCTGCTGGCGGTGGGCAGCGTCAGCCATCGCGACGAGCCGCTGCGCCTGGCGATCCAGGTGGAGCGGCTCAATGAGAACCTGGGCCGGGAGCTCTCCCGCGCCGAGGAGGTCCACGGGGTATTGCGCGAGCTGCTGGCGATCGGGCCGGTGGCGCCGGCGCTCTGGACGCGCGAGGTGGGGGAGCTGGACCGTATGCTGGAGCGCCT
>NZ_CP071922.1:816051-830162 GCF_017584085.1 Halomonas sp. BM-2019 | reverse complement strand
ACCCGGCCTTTTAACGACGCAGGAGCGCGAGGGGTCACCTCGCGCTCCTGCCTTCGGGGCGAGCCCCCCGCCGGGTCGGCGGCGGCCTCGAGAATCCCGGACGATCAGCCCATGAACTGACCGCCGTTGATGTCGATGTTGGCGCCGGTGATGAAGCCGGACTCCTGGTGGGCCAGGTAGGCGACCAGGCGACCGATCTCTTCGGGCTTGCCGTAGCGCTTGACCGGGATGGTCTCGCGAATCGACTCGCGCACCTGCTCGGGAATCTTCATGATCATCTCGGTGGCGATATAGCCCGGCGACACGGTGTTCACGGTGATGCCCTTGGTGGCCGTCTCCTGGGCCAGCGCCATGGTCAGGCCGTGCATACCAGCCTTGGCGGCCGAGTAGTTGACCTGGCCGAACTGCCCCTTGCGGCCGTTGATGGACGAGATGTTGATGATGCGGCCGTACTTGTTCTCCAGCATGGAGTCGATCACGCTCCTGCAGGTGTTGAAGACGCTGTTGAGGTTAGTGTCGATGACCTCATGCCACTGCTCCGCGGTCATCTTCTTCATGGTGCCGTCGCGGGTGATGCCCGCACAGTTGACCAGGATGCCGATGGGGCCGTGCTTCGCCTCGATCTCCTTGACGCCGCTGATGCAGGCCTCGAGATCCGCCAGGTCGATCCCGGCGATGTCGATATTGGAGTAACCGTCCGCCTTCTGGGCCTCCAGCCAGGCCTGGGCCTTCTCCGGATTGTGATAGCCCGCGACCACCTGATAGCCCTCGTCCGCCAGCGTGCGGCAGATGGCACTGCCGATCCCTCCGGTTCCCCCAGTGACCCAAGCAACGGTTGCGTTGTTGGCCATAGTAACCTCCCTGATTGTCATAACGCTGTGGCCCGGCCACCTCGACCGGCGCCTACATTATTCTTGCTGAAGGTTGCCCACTTGATGACAACCTGGAGCGAGTATGGCCCAGAAAGGGGTGCCGGGACGAGCGTTTGAAACCCAGGTGAAACCCAGGCCTTGACTAAAGGGGCAATCCCTGTAGAATCCGCCCCACGTCGATGCGGGGTGGAGCAGTCTGGTAGCTCGTCGGGCTCATAACCCGAAGGTCGTCGGTTCAAATCCGGCCCCCGCTACCAAATATAGAAAAAACCAGAACCTTCCGGTTCTGGTTTTTTTCATGCCTGATAAGCCGCGAGCGGCACCCCGTCATATCAGGCACGGCGCGCCCCGGGCCTGGCGCTGCTGGCTGCGCTGCCAGACCCGAGCGAGGTGACGTACCGCCGAGGTAATGCGATTGCCGTGGATCATGGTCAGGGTCTCCGATGCTGCGTTATGGGTTCACCCTGGCCCAGCCGCCCAGCGGAAGTATTGACCAGCATCAGACCGCCGTCAGTCGCAGGGCCGCAGTACTGCCACCGGGCAGCACGCCTCGTGAAGCACCTCGTGGCTGACGCTGCCGGCCACCACCTGAGAGAGCCCGCTGCGCCCGTGGGTGGTCATGGCCAGCATGACGTCGCGGCTGTCGGCCAGGTAGCTGACGATGGCATCCGCCGGATCGCCGTGCAGCACCTCCCAGTCCACCTCGATGCCATGCTCGCCCTCCAGGCGGCGCGCCAGGCCATGCAGATAGCTGGACTCCATCACGTCGCCGTGACCGCCCTCCACGGCCTCGGCAGCGGCCAGGGCGCTGGCATCCATCACCTGCAGCAGCTGCAGCCGGGCCGACAGGGTCTGCGCCAGGGACACGGCGTGGGGCAGCATCGCCTCGGAGAGCGCGGAGCCATCCACGCAGACCATGACCACCTCCACCCGGGCATGGCGCTCGGGCGCATAGCGGGGCCCGCACAGCAGCACCGGGCGGCTGGCGCGACGCACCACGCCGGCGGTCACGCTGCCGATCAGCAGCTCCGGTAGCGGGCGACGCCCGTGAGCCCCCATGCACAGGCCGACGCCCTCCCCCCCGGCCAGCCCGGCCAGGGCCTCCTTGGCGCTGTCGTTCACCACCACCTCCACCGACACGCGAGACAGCGCCGCCTCCCTGGTGTCGTCCAGGCGGGCCTGCAGGGCACGGCGCCGGGGCTCGGCTCGGGCCGGGTCGGCCACCACCGAGACGATGGCCAGCCGGGCCTCGAGCTGAGCCGCCAGGTTCCGGCCCAGCGCCAGGCCGCGCAGGGATTCGTCGGTCTCGTCCATGGCCACATAGCACGTCTGCATGGGTGTTCTCCTCGAGGGGCCGGGCGAAGGGTCGGCATGTCCCGGCACGTCTGTGATCGGCGCCGGGCGCCTATTGTTGTTTCTCTGAACCGGCCCTGGCGGCGCGCCGCCACGGCCGCGTGAAGGGACGATGCAGCAGCTGGTAGGCCAGGGCCCCTACCACCACACCCCAGAAGGCGGAGCCCAGGCCCAGGAAGCTGATCCCGGACGCCGTGGCGATGAAGGTGATCACCGAGGCCTCCAGATGGTCCTTCTGAGCCGCGAATGCGCTGACGTTGCTGGTGATCGCGCCGATCAGCGCGAGCCCCGCCAGGATCGCCACGAACTCCCCGGGCAGCGAGGTGAAGAGCAGCACGATGGTGCCGGCGAAGGTGCCGCCCACCAGGTAGAAGACGCCATTGGCGACCCCAGCCACGTAGCGCTTGTCGGGATCCTCGTGGGCCTCCTTGCTGGTGCAGATCGCCGCCGTGATGGCCGCCACCACCGTGGTGATGCCGCCGAAGAAGGCGGTGGCCAGGGAGGTCAGGCTGGTCAGGGTGACGATCGGCTTGGCCGGCGTGTTGTAGCCGGAGGTACGCAGGATCGCCATGCCCGGCAGGAACTGCCCGGTGAGGCTGACCAGCACCAGCGGGATCGCCAGGCTCAGGGTGGCATTCCAGGTCCACTCCGGGGCGATGAAGTGCGGCTGGGCCAGCCGGATCGAGACCCCGCGCAGGTTGGCCCCCTCCAGCACCACGGCCAGCACCACCCCGACGATCAGCAGCAGGATCAGGCTGTAGCGCGGGTTGAGGCGCTTGAAGGCCAGGTAGGCGATGACCATGCCGATGGCCAGCGCCGGCACCGACTCCAGGGAGAGGAAGACGCCCACGCCAAACTGGAAGAGGATGCCCGCCATCATGGCGCTGGCGATACCCGGCGGGATCGCCTGGACGATGCGGTCGAAGGAGCCGGTGACGCCCACCACGAGAATGATCGCCGCAGCGGTGAGGTAGGCCCCCACCGCCTCGCCCAGCGACAGCCCCGGAAAGAGGGTGACCAGCAGCGCCGTCCCCGGTGCCGACCAGGCGGTCACCACCGGCACCTTCAGCCACAGGCTGAGCAGGATGCCGGAGACGCCGGCACCGATGGAGATCGCCCAGACCCAGGAGGTCATCATGGCGGTGGAGATCTCCGCGCTCTGGGCCGCCTGGAAGAAGATCGCCAGGGGGCCCGAGTAGGAGATCAGCACCGCCACGAAGCCCGCCGCCACGGCGGGGATCGACCAGTCCTTGTGCAGTTGCATGATTGGCTCCGTCTTGTGTTGCAGAAATGCGCTGCCCGGCATCCGGGATCACGCCGAAACGTGCGAATGCCGGGCAGCAGGGCGGCGTCAGGCGACGCCGAGATGGGAGTCGAGAATCGACGGATCCTCCCTGAGCCCCCGGGAATCGCCGCTGTAGACCACCTCGCCCTTGACCAGCAGCAGGTGCCGATCGGCCACCTCCAGCAGGTTGTCGATATTCTTGTCGACGATGATGCTGGCGATGCCGGAGGCCTTGATCTCGCGGATGATCTTCCAGATCTCGTCGCGGATCAGCGGCGCCAGGCCCTCGGTGGCTTCATCCAGGATGATGATGTCGGGATTGGTGGTCAGCGCCCGGCCGATGGAGAGCATCTGCTGCTCGCCCCCGGAGAGAAAGGAGCCGTCATGATGGATACGTTGGCCGAGACGCGGGAAGGTGTCCAGCACCCGCTCCAGGGTCCAGGGCGACTCCCCCCGCTCGTTGGGGCGGGCGGCCATGATCAGGTGCTCGCGCACGCTGATGCCGGGGAAGATGCCGCGCCCCTCCGGCACATAGCCGATGCCCTGGCGGATCAGCTGCCAGGGGCGTCGCCTGGCGGTCGCCTGCCCCTTGATGCGCACCTCGCCGCGCCGCGGCGGCACGAAGCCGAGGATCGACTTGAGGGTGGTGGTCTTGCCCATGCCGTTGCGGCCCATCAGGCTCAGGGTCTCGCCGGGCATCAGGCGCAGGTCGACCCCGTGCAGCACATGGCTCTCGCCGTAGTAGGTGTGCAGCCCCCGCGCCTCGATCAGCGGGGCCGAGGCCCGCGAGGGTGATGCCCGCCGGGTCGACGCCCGCCGGGTCGACGCCCGCCGGGTTGAGAACAGTGCAGCGCTCATGCGGCGGCCTCCTCATGGTGACGACCAAGATAGACATCCCGCACCCTATCGCTTGCGCGGATCTGGGCGGTGGGGCCGGTCTCCAGCACGCAGCCGTCGACCATCACGGTGATGCGATCGGCCAGGCGGAACACCGAGTCCATGTCGTGCTCGATCAGCACCAGGGGGTAGCGGTCCGCCAGGCCCTTGAGCAGCTCGGTGACCTGGGCGGTCTCCTCGCGTCCCATGCCGGCCATGGGCTCGTCGAGCAGCATCAGCCGGGGCGCGGTGGCCAGCACCATGGCGATCTGCAGCTGACGCTGCTCGCCGTAGCTCATCGCCGAGGCCGGGGTATGGGCGCGATGCACGAGCTGGCAGGTCTCCAGCACCGCCAGGGCGCGCTCCTCCACCTCCCGGGCGCGGTGGCGCGAACGCCAGCTGGCGAAGACGCCGCCCAGGTGGATGCGCGCCGCCAGCTGGCAGTTCTGCAGGCAGGTCAGCCGCGGGAAAATGTTGGTCTTCTGGTGGCTGCGGCCGATGCCCATCCGGGCGATCTGGCGCGCCTTCTTGCCCTGGATCGGCTGGCCCTGGAAGAGGATCTCGCCTTCGGAGGGCGGGAACTCCCCGGAGAGCAGGTTGATCAGGGTGCTCTTGCCCGCCCCGTTGGGGCCGAGGATGGCGTGGATCTCGCCCTGGCGGAGCGCGAAGTCGACCCCGTTGACCGCCACCAGGCCGCCGAAGCGCCGGGTCAGGCCTTTGGTTTCAAGTAAAGGGGTCTCGAGCAGGACATCGTGATGGGCACTCATGCGCCGCCCTCCTTGCCGGTGGCAGGCGTGACGGGCTTGGCCGTCTCGGGTTGCGTGGCGGCCGCACCACGCCGCAGCCACCTCAGCAGCGGCGACTTGGCCAGCGACGCGCGGCTGGGCGGATCGATGATCAGCCCGGCGATGCCGCGGGGCAGCACCAGCACGGCGAGAATGATGGTGATGCCCATCAGGATCGGCCAGTGGGTGGTCAGGTGCTCGAAGGTGTGCTGCAGGATCTCGTAGGCGAAGGCGCCGAGGATCGGGCCGAAGATGGTGCCCATGCCGCCCAGGATCAGCATCATCAGCACCTCGCCGGAGGTGTGCCAGCCGAGCTGGGCCGGGTTGGCGAAGCCGTACTGCATGGCCGCCAGCATGCCGGCGAGGGAGGCCATCACCCCGGAGATCACGAAGGCGACCAGCTTGTAGTGGCTGGTGGCATAGCCCAGCGCCTCCATGCGGTGCTCGTTGTCATGGATGCCGTCGAGCACCTGGCCATAGAAGGAGCGGGTCAGCCAGCGCAGGAAGAGATAGCCCGCCACCACCATGGCCAGGCAGACATAGAAGAAGGTCAGTGGGTTATCGAGGTCGAGCAGCACGGTGCCGCCGAGTTCCACGCTGGGCCGGAACATGATGAAGATCCCGTCGGTGCCCCCGGTATGTCGCGAGGTGTTGACGAAGTAGTAGAGCATTTGGCCGAAGGCCAGGGTGGTCATGATGAAGAAGATGCCCTTGGTGCGGATCACCAGGAAACCCACCACCAGCGCGGCCAGGGCCGAGAGCAGCATCACCAGCGGCATCATCCACCAGATGGCGGCGGGGCTGAAGGCGGGGCTGGCCAGCGCCAGGGTGTAGGCGCCGAGGCCGAAGAAGAGGGCGTGGCCGAGGCTGACCAGGCCGACGATACCCACCAGCAGATCCAGGCTCATGGCGAACAGTGCCAGGATCAGCATCAGGGTCATCTTCTCCATCATGAAGTCGCTCTGGGCGCCGAACACGACGGGGCCCCACAGCGGAAAGACAGCAACGATGGCGGTCAGCACCAGCATGATGATGACGACGCGCTTGGGATAGCGATGCAACATGATAAGGCTCCTCAGGCGAACAGTCCGCGTGGCTTGACCAGCAGCACGGCGGCCATGATCAGGTAGATGACCATGCTGGCCAGGCTGGGAATCAGGACCGAGCCGAAGGTCTCGGCCATGCCGATCAGGATCGCGCCCCAGAAGGCGCCCTTGATCGAACCGATGCCCCCGATGACCACCACCACGAAGCAGGTGATCAGGATGCTGTCCCCCATGCCCGGGGCGATGGAGGTGAGCGGCGCGGCGATCATCCCGGCGAAGGCGGTGAGCGCCACGCCGACGCTGAAGATCAGGGTGAAGAGGGTGCGCACGTTGATGCCCAGCCCCTCCACCATGTCGCGGTTCACCGCGCCGGCGCGGATGATGATGCCCAGCCGGGTATGGCGGATGACCCAGTAGATCACCCCGGCCAGCGCCAGGCAGACGCCCATCACGAACAGCCGGTAGTGGGAGTACTGCAGGTTGTCGGTGAGCTGGATACGCCCGCTGAACAGCTCCGGCACCGGCACGCTGTGCACGTCGCCACCCCAGATGATGCGCTGCATCTCGTTGAGCACCAGGATCAGCCCGAAGGTGAGCAGCACCTGATAGAGATGGTCGCGCTTGTAGAGCGTATCGAGAAAGAGCCGCTCGATGATCAGGCCGAGCGCGATGGCGACGGGTATCGCCACCAGGATGGCCAGCCAGAAGTTGCCGAGCCGGAACGTCAGATCGTAGACCAGGTAGGCCCCGATCATGTACATGGCGCCGTGGGCCAGGTTGATGATGCCCATGATGCCGAAGATAAGCGTCAGCCCGCTGGCAATCAGGAACAGCAGCAGGCCGTACTGCAGCCCGTTGAGCAGCTGTACGCCGAAGAATGCGAGATCCATGGGACCCCTCCGAGAATCGTGACCGAGGGGCGGGCACCGCCCGCCCCGTTATCCATCAGGGAGCCGTTACCTGCGGCAGGCGGCGTCGGGCACCTCGAGGTTCTCGTGGGCGATGCCGACGACCTCGTGCCTGCCGTTGCGGATCTCGCGCAGGTAGACGTTCTGGATGGGGTGGTGTGAGGCGGAGAAGGTCATCGGTCCCCGCGGGCTGTCCAGCTGGACATTGGCCAGCGCCTGGATCAGGCGGTCACGGTCGGAGGTATCGCCGCCCACGGCCTCCATGGCCTGGACCAGCATCATGCCGGTGTCGTAGCCCTGCACCGCATAGGTATCGGGCATCTGGCCGTAGGCCTCCTGGTAGGCCTCGACGAAGGCGCGGTTCTGGGGGGTGTCCAGGGTCTCGGCGTAGTGCAGGGTGGTCATCACCCCCTCGCCCGCCTCGCCGATGGCGGCCAGGTTGCCGTCGGTGAGAAAGCCCGAGCCGAGCAGCGGAATGGAGTCCTTGAGGCCCGCGGCCGCGTAGTCGCGCACGAAGCTCACCCCGCCGCCCCCGGCGAAGAAGGTGTAGACCGCATCCGGGCGATCGCTTGCAATCTGGGCCAGGTAGCTCTGGAACTCGGTGCTCGGGAAGGGCACCAGGATCTGGCGCACGATCTCGCCGCCGGCCTCGGTGAAGGCCTCCTCGAAGCCGGCGATATCCTCCTTGCCTCCGGCGTAGTCCCAGGTGATGGTGACAACCTTGCGATGCCCCATCTCGTAGGCCACCCGGCCCATGGGATAGCTGTCCTGCCACATGCTGAAGGAGGTGCGGAAGACGTTGGGCATGCAGAGCTCGTTGGTGGCGGCACCCAGCCCGGCATTGGGAATGATGGTGATGGCGCCGGTCTGCTGGGCCACCCGCAGCATGCCCATGGCCACGCCGGAGTGCACCGGGCCGATCACGAAGTCGACGTTGTCGCCGCGCACCAGGCGGCTCATGTTCTGCGGGGCGCGCGAGGGGTTGGCCTCGGAGTCGAGCTTGATGGTCTGGACATCGCGGCCGCCGAGCCGGTCACCGTGCTGGGCGATGGCCAGCTCCAGGCCGTTGGTAATCGCCTCGCCCAGGGCGGTGTAGGTACCGGTATAGGGCAGCATCAGGCCAAGCTTGACGGCGCCGTTGTCGCTGGCATAGGCGGCGCTTCCGACGCCCATGCCAGCGGCGATCAGGCAAGCCAGGGCATATTTCTTGAAGGTAGTTTTCATTGTGTTTTCCCGGAGGATCAGAGAGAAGGCTTGGGGGCCTTTGCTTGTTATTGGGGCGGCGTCCCTGCCGCACTGCCGTCGTCCGTTGGGCGGATCGGGGTGGTCCGTTCAGATGTGGTAGACGTCAATGACCTGGTGGATATAGTCGTTGTTGAGTTGCACTACCTTGCGGGTGATCAGCGGGCTCTCGCCCGACACGTCCAGCGTGTAGAAGGAGGCCCCGAAGAAGCTGCGGGTCTCCTTGTAGCGGTGCACCAGCGTCTGCCAGTTGAAGCGCAGCTTCACCTGGCCGCCCTCTTCCTCTAGCACTTCGATGTTGGTGATCTGGTGGGTGGTGCGCGGCTCCGGCGTGCTCGCCCCCGAGCGCTCGGTCTTGATCCGGTAGACCCGGTCCTCCAGACCCTCGCGGCTCGGGTAGTAGATCAGCGAGATCTCGCTGTGCGGGTCGCGGGTCAGCTGGTCGTCGTCGTCCCACGCCGGCATCCAGAACTCGACCTCCTTGCTGTAGCAGGTCAGCCACTCGTCCCACTCGCGGTCGTCGAGCAGCCGCGCCTCGCGGTACAGGAAGGCCTGGATCTCTTGGTAGCTAAGGCTCATGGTCTCTCTCCCTCAACAGGTCGCGCGACTTACGCGGACGCGGTGGCGATAAACTGGCTGCGTTCCTTCTCGATGGCGCGCAGCATCTCCTCGACCCAGTGCTTGTGGTGCAGCACGTAGAGGCCTTCGTCCTCGGGGGAGGCCCCGCTCAAGAGCGGCTGCATGCCGATCGCGCGGGCGTTGTCGTCGGCGCCCTGGATCCACTGCTGGGCCCCGCGGGAGAGGTCGTTCCACTCCGCCAGCTCGCCGTGGTAGCCCTCCTGGCAGGCGCGGAACTCCTCGAGGTCGTCCGGCGTGCCCATGCCCGAGACGTTGAAGAAGTCCTCGTACTGGCGGATGCGGATCCGGCGGCTCTCCGCCGACTCGCCCTTGGGCGCGAAGCAGTAGATGGTCACCTCGCTCTTGTCCACCGCGATCGGACGAATCACCCGGATCTGCGTGGAGAACTGGTCCATCAGGTAGACGTTGGGGTAGAGGCAGAGGTTACGGGTCTGGTTGACGATGGAGTCGGCCCGCGCCTCCCCGAACGCCTGCTCGATCCACTCCTTGTTCTGGTAGACCGGACGCACGTCGGGGTTGAGCAGCCGGGTCCACAGCAGCATGTGGCCGTTCTCATAGGAGTAGAAACCGCCCTGGCTCTTCGACCAGCCGTCGGCGTCCACCGCCTGGGTGCCGCCGGCGTCGTAGTTGCGGCGATCCATGGTCGAGGCGTAGTTCCAGTGCACGGTGCTGACGTGGTAGCCGTCGGCGCCGTTCTCGGCCCCCAGCTTCCAGTTGCCGTTGAAGGTGTAGGAGGAGGTGCCGCGCAGGATCTCCAGGCCTTCCGGCGCCTGGTCGACGATATTGTCGATAATCTTCCTGGTTTCTCCGAGGTACTCGTCCAGCGGTGCCACGTCGGCATTCAGGCTGCCGAACAGGAAGCCCTTGTAGTTCTCGAAGCGCGGCACCCGCTTGAGGTCGTGGGAGCCCTCCTGCTTGAAGCCCTCCGGGTAGGCGCCGTTCTTCTCGTTCTTGGCCTTGAGCAGCTTGCCGTCGTTCTTGAAGGTCCAGCCGTGGAAGGGGCAGGTGAAGGTGCCCTTGTTGCCCTGCTTGCGGCGGCACAGGGTGGCGCCGCGGTGGGCACAGGCGTTGATCAGGGCGTGCAGCTCGCCAGTCTTATCGCGGGTGATGACCACCGGCTGGCGGCCCATGGTCACGGTCATGTAGTCGCCCGGCTCGCTGATCTGGCTCTCGTGGGCCAGGAACAGCCAGTTGCCCTCGAAGACGTGCTTCATCTCCAGTTCGAAGAAGTCCGGGTCGGTGAACATGCTGCGGTGGCAGCGGAAGATGCCGGCCTCGGGGTCGTCGACGACGGCACCGCGCACGCGCTTCTCGAGTTGATCAAGCTTGGTGGTCATGATCGGAACTCCTGGGTCTCGCGAGAGACTCTGTCTGGGTCAGGCACCGCTCGCCCTGGAGAAGCCAAGGCTTCCCCACCCAAGGCGGCGGCGCCGCCATGGCGAGAGGTGCAGTCTGGGAATCGGGGGGGATGCGTCGGCCGGTGGCCGACGCAAGCACTCGGCCCTGGTCTTAGACCTTGGCGGTGCCGGCCAGCTGGCTGTGCTGATCCTGCTCGTCTTCCTTGGCCCGCGGACGGGCGTGACGGTGCTGCAGCTCGGCCTTGTCGGTCTTGCTCAGCTCGATGTCGAACACCACCTCGGAGAAGGGGCCGTCCAGCTCGCGCTTGGCGATCTCGTCCGCATCCTCGATGCGGTTCGCCGGCACCACCAGCTCCTCGCGGGTGGCGAAGGCGAAGTCGTCGAAGGTGTAGGGGTCGCCCGCCAGGTTGATCTGGGTAGTCAGGTGCTGGTAACCCGGCGCGGAGATGAAGTAGTGGATATGCGCCGGGCGCTCGCCGTGGCGACCCAGGGCCTTCAGCACCACGTCGGTGGGAGCGCCTTCCGGCACGCCGTAGCCGGAGGGAATGATGCTGCGCGCGGCGTAGCGCCCTTCGCTGTCGGCGTAGATGGTGCGGCGCATGTTGTACTCGCTCTGGGTCGGGTCGAAGAACGAGTAGCCGCCCTTGGAGTTGCAGTGCCAGACCTCGACCTTGGCGCCGGGGATCGGGTTGCCGTCCACGTCACGCACCTGGCCGGTCAGCCACATCACCTCGGCGTCGGGGTCGCTGCCGTCGTCCATGCGCGCGAAGCCCTCGGCCTCCGGGGCGCCGGCCACGTAGAGCGGGCCCTCGATGGTGCGCGGGGTGCCGCCGGTGCGCTTGGCCTCGGCATCCGCCGCGTCCTGGCGCATGTCGAGGAAGTGGTCGAAGCCCAGCCCCGGGGAGAGCAGCGCGAACTGGGTGTCGCGGCCCAGGGCGTTGAGCAGGCTGACGGCGGACCAGTACTCCTCCTCGCTGACGTCGAAGTCGTCGATCAGCTTGTAGAGGTCGGAGAGCAGGCGGTGCATGATCTGCTTGGCGCGCTCGTTGCCGCCCTCCTGGTCGAAGCCGGCAACGGTCTTCAGGAAGTCCTGCACTTCGGGGGTATCGAAAATCTTCACGGACATGGTGGTCGTCTCCTGATCGTTATCGTTGTGCCCTGCGCCGGTCAGGGGGAGTGCAAGGCCACGGTGTGGGCGGCTCTGGCGTCCGCTTCTGCTGGATGTCGTAGGGATTCTGGCGCTCGCCGCAAGCCCCAACCAATATCGAATGAGTACGCCGCCATACCCCTGGGGTATCGCCCTGCCCGACCGGTCAAGCCGCCAGGCCGCCCTGAAGCGCGCGAAAAACCCATGGATTTCCAGTGGATTAGCACGCCGAGCCGCGAATTCGACGGTTCCCGGCAGGGCCGACCCCGGCGGGAGAGCGCCCTACCGGTGGCGCGGCGCGGTCGAAACAGGGGATTTCCGGCCCTTTCGGGGCATCGACTCGGCAAACGATCAGGCGCCGTCAGCCCGGCATCGCCGAACGCTTGCGACAAAAGCATAATGGCCGGTGGCGTTGACAAAAAAAGCGACGGGTTGCCCCGTCGCCAAACCACCGGTCGTCCCCGGCCGAGAGAAAACACTTCACGCCTTGTCAGGAGCCTTGCGCTCCCTCTTAGCCACTCGGCTGCAGGGCCAGCCCCACCTTGCCCATCCGGCTCCCCGCCTCGAGGCGATCCAGCGCCTCATGGACCGCCGCCAGCGGATAGACGCTGTCGATGACGGGAGTGATCCGGTGGCGCTCCACGTAGGCGAGCAGCTCCCGGAACTCCGCGGCGTTGCCGCTGGTGGAGCCGATGATCTGCAGCTGGCGGATGAATAGCCGCCTGATATCGGCCGGGGGCTGGTCCCCCGAAGTTGCCCCGCAGGTCACCAGGCGCCCGCCGCGCACCAGCGACTTCATCGCCGAGGCCCAGACGGCCTCGCCGACGTTCTCGACCACCACATCCACGCCGCGACCGTCGGTCAGCGCCATCACGCGCCGGGCCACCTCCTCGCGCCTGCCGTTGATCGTCTCGTGGGCGCCCAGCGCCAGGGCCCGCGCGAGCTTCTCATCCTCCCGGGAGGTGACGATCACCCGGGCGCCGATGCTGGCGGCCAGCTGCATGGCAGCCAGCGACACGCCGCCGCCGACGCCGAACACCAGCACGGTCTCCCAGGGCTTCAGCTGCGCCCGGGTGAAGAGCATCCGCCAGGCGGTGAGGTAGTTGACCCCCAGGGCCGCGGCCTGCACGAAGTCCAGGTGCGCGGGCATGGGGTAGAGGTTCTCCACCGGCACGCTGAGCCACTGGGCAAAGGTGCCGTCCACATGCTCGCCCATCAGCTTCATGCGGGTGCAGAGCACGTCGTCGCCCCGCTGGCAGAACTCGCACCGCCCGCAGGTCAGGTTGGGAAAGACCACCACCCGCTGGCCCACCGCCAGGCGCGTCTCGCCCTCCTCGACCGCCTCCACCACGCCGGCGCCGTCCAGCCCCATCACCAGCGGCAGTTCGTGGGTGATGCCGGCGCCGCTGTTGCGCATGTAGAGGTCGACCTGGTTGAGGGTGCCCGCCTTCAGGCACACCAGCGCCTCACCGGGTCGGCGCCGAGGCCGCTCGTCCTGCCTGACCTCGACCACCTCGTTGCCGCCGTGCCCGGTGATCACGACCTTCTGCATGGTCTCCGTCATGGCTAGGCCCTCTCCAGCAGGGTGGCGATGCCCTGGCCCACGCCTACGCACATGGTGCACAGGGCATAGCGCTTGCCGGTACGCTGCAGTTCGTGGGCCGCGGTCAGCAGCAGGCGGGCGCCGGACATGCCCAGCGGGTGGCCGAGTGCGATGGCGCCGCCGTTGGGGTTGACCCGCGGGTCGTCGTCGGCAATGCCCAGCTCGCGCAGGCAGGCGAGCGCCTGGGCGGCGAAGGCCTCGTTGAGCTCGATCACCTCGATCTCGTCCAGCGACACGCCGGTGCGCTCGAGCAGCTTCTTCACCGCCGGAACCGGGCCAATGCCCATGATGCGTGGCTCGACCCCGGCGGTGGCCATGCCGAGGATCCTAGCCATGGGGGTGAGGCCGTGCTTCTCCACCGCTTCTCGGCTTGCCACCAGCATGGCGGCGGCGCCGTCGTTGACCCCGGAGGCGTTGCCGGCGGTGACGCTGCCACTTTCGCGGAACGGCGTCGGCAGCCCGGCGAGCTTCGCAAGCGTCGTCTCGCGCGGGTGCTCGTCCTGGTCGAAGCGCAGCGGTTCCTGCTTGCGACGCGGGATCTCGATGGCGGTGATCTCCAGGGCGAAGCGGCCGGCCTGCTGGGCGGCGGCGGCCTTCTGCTGGGAGCGCAGGGCGAAGGCGTCCTGATCCTCGCGGGCGATCCTGAACTGCTCGGCGACGTTCTCGGCGGTCTCCGGCATGGATTCCACGCCATAGGCCTTCTTCATCAACGGGTTGATCAGGCGCCAGCCGATGGTGGTGTCCTCGAGCCTCTGGCCGCGCGAGAAGGCGCCGTCGGCCTTGCCCAGCACATAGGGCGCCCGGGACATGGACTCCACGCCGCCGGCGAGTGCCAGGTCCATCTCGCCGGCCTTGATGGCGCGGAAGGCGGTGCCCACCGCGTCCATGCCGGAGCCACACAGGCGGTTCAGGGTGGTACCGGGCACCGAGACCGGCAGGCCCGCCAGCAGCGCCGCCATGCGCGCCACGTTGCGGTTGTCCTCGCCGGCCTGGTTGG
>NZ_CP071922.1:806744-815951 GCF_017584085.1 Halomonas sp. BM-2019 | reverse complement strand
CGGTCTGGCTCAGGGCATTCACCGGCGGGCTGAAGAGCGTGATCAGGCCGCAGTTGCCATTGCGGGTCAGGGTGACGGGGGTGCTCATGGCGTGTTCTCTCCCGGTGGTTGTTATCGGACGAGCCCGCGGGCTCAGCGGTGCCGCCAGACCGGCGGGCGCTTCTCGATGAAGGCCTGCATGCCCTCCTTCTGGTCCTCGGTGGCGAAGCTGGCGTGCAGCAGCCGGCGCTCGAAGCGCACCCCCTCGGCCAGGGTGGTCTCCTGGGCCCGCTCGACGGCCTCCTTGTTGAGCCGCACCGCCACCGCCGACATCGAGGCGATCTGCGCGGCCGCGGTCTTCGCCTCGTCCATCAGCCGCTCCGCCGGCACCACCCGGCTCACCAGGCCGCTGCGCTCGGCCTCATCGGCCGCCATCAGGCGACCGGTCAGGCACAGGTCCATCGCCTTGGCCTTGCCGACGGCGCGGGTCAGCCGTTGGGTGCCGCCGGCGCCGGGCAGGGTGCCCACCTTGATCTCGGGCTGGCCGAAGCGGGCCGTATCGGCGGCGATGATCAGGTCGCACATCATGGCCAGCTCGCAGCCGCCGCCCAGGGCCATCCCGGCCACTGCGGCAATCACCGGCTTGCGGCAGCGGGTCACCTCTTCCCAGGCGTCGGTGACGAAGTCGCCGAGATAGGCCTCGGAGAAGGTCAGCGACTGGATCTCCTTGATGTCGGCCCCGGCGGCGAAGACCCGCTCGCCGCCGGTGATGACCATGGCGCCGATGGATTCGTCCCGCTCGAAGGCGTGCAGCGCGCCGCCCAGCTCGCGCATCAGCGCCCCGTTCAGGGCGTTATGGGCCTCGGGGCGGTGAAGGGTGATCACACCGACGGCGCCCGTGCGCTCGACCCGCAGATTCTCGTACATGGATGCCTCCGGAGTGCCGTGGCCGGAAGGGCTCCCCGGCCAATTCATGGCAGTGTGTTGTCGCATCTCCCGGGCCGAACCAGGCCCGATCTGCATCCGAGTCTAGCCAGCCTCAAAATAAAAGACAATGTATTGACATAATTTTTATCGTGGCCTAGCTTTCTCCAAGGCGCACGGCGATGGCAGCGCCAGTTCCCAAACAAGCATTTGACAAAAAAACAAACTACTTTCAGGAGCTTATATGCCAATCCATACGAATCTGACGCCCGAGCGCAGACAATCCATGGTCGAGCTAGGTGCCTGGAATGACAAGATCATTACAGACTATCTGGATGAGGCGGTGGCCTCCGCCGGGGAGAAGGCCGCCATCATCACCTGCCGAATGAGCGACGGCAGCCGCGTCGAGCTGAGCTACCGCGAGCTGAACGACCGAGTCACTCGCATCGCGGCGGGAATGGCGGAGCTGGGGGTAAGAAAGGGGGATATCGTCTCCTGCCAGCTGCCCAACTGGTGGCAGATGACCGCGCTGCATCTCGCCTGCGTGCGGATCGGCGCCGTGCTCAACCCGCTGATGCCGATCTTCCGCGAGCATGAGCTCGAGTTCATGCTCGGCATGGCCGAGAGCAAGGTGCTGGTGGTCCCCCAGTCCTTCCGCAAGTTCGACCATGGCGCCATGGCCCATGAGCTCAAGCGCTCGCTGCCCAGGCTTGCGCATGTGCTGGTGATCGGCAGCGAGGGGGAGGACAGCTTCGAACGGGTGCTGCTGGAGCGCGCCTGGGAGAGCGAGATCGACACCGCCGCCCTGTTCCGGGAGCGCCGCCCGACCGGGGATGACGTGGTGCAGATCCTCTACACCTCCGGCACAACCGGCAAACCCAAGGGGGTGATGCACACCTCCAACACCCTGTTCAGCCATATCCGCCCCTTCGCCGAGCGCCTGGCCCTGGGCGAGGCGGACACCATCTTCATGCCCTCCCCGCTGGCCCACCAGCTGGGCTTCCTCTATGGCCTGATGCTGCCCGTCTATCTCAAGGCCAGCGTAGTGCTCCAGGACACCTGGCTGCCGGAAGAGGCGGCGTCCATCATCCGCGCCGAACGTCCCAGCCTGATGCTCGGCTCGACCCCTTTCCTTGCCGATATCGCCGAGCAGGCCATCGAGCACGGCCCGGACCTGCAGTCGCTGAAGCTCTTCCTGTGTGCCGGCGCCCCGATCCCCAGCCCCCTGGTGGAGAAGGCCACCCAGAACCTGCCGACGCGCATCCTCTCCGCCTGGGGCATGACCGAGAACGGCGCAGTGACCACCACCCTGCCCGAGGACGACCCGGAGCGTGCCGTGCATACCGACGGCGTGCCGCTGCCCTATATCGAACTCAAGGTCACCGACATGGAGGGCAACCCCCTGCCCGCCGGCCAGGAGGGCCCGCTCTATATGCGCGGTTCCAGCCTCTTCGTCGGCTACTTCAAGCAGCCGGAGCTCTACGGGGTGGATGACGAGGGCTGGTTCCCCACCGGGGACCTCGCCCGCCTCGACGAGCAGGGCTATGTGCGCATCACTGGGCGCTCCAAGGATGTGGTGATCCGCGGCGGCGAGAACATCCCCATCGTCGATATCGAGAACACCCTCTACCAGCACCCGAAGATCCAGACCCTGGCCCTGGTGGGCAAGCCCGACGATCGCCTCGGCGAGCGGCTATGCGCCTACGTGACCCTCAAGGAGGGCGAGGAATCGCTGACCCTCGAGGAGATCTGCGCCTTCCTGACCGAACGCAAGGTGACCCGCCAGTACCAGCCGGAATTCCTGGAGGTGCTCGACGAACTGCCGCGCACCCCGTCCGGCAAGATCCAGAAATTCAAGCTTCGCGAGAGGCCCCTCCAGGGGGCCTGAAGCAGCCATCCCTATTCCCCACTACCCGAGCG
Organism: Halomonas sp. BM-2019; assembly: GCF_017584085.1. Classification (NCBI taxonomy): domain Bacteria; kingdom Pseudomonadati; phylum Pseudomonadota; class Gammaproteobacteria; order Oceanospirillales; family Halomonadaceae; genus Halomonas; species Halomonas sp. BM-2019. The sequence continues at coordinate 813,128 of NZ_CP071922.1, read as the reverse complement.
GAGAGATGACATGAAAGGACTTGAGAACAGAACCGTGATCGTGACCGGCGGCGGCGGCGGCATCGGCCAGGCCGTGTGCAAGCGCTTCGCCGAGCATGGCGCCAAGGTGGCGGTGCTCGACCGCGACGAGGCCGCGGCCCAGGCCACCGTCGAGCTGATCACCGAGGCCGGCGGCAAGGCCCAGGCCTACGCCACCGACATCACCGACTACGCCGCCATCGTCACCACCGTGGCAAGCATCGAGCAGGATCTCGGCACGCCCACCGTACTGGTCAACAACGCCGGCTTCGACCGCTTCATGCCGTTCCTCAAGACCGAGCCGGCCATGTGGGAATCGCTGATCGCCGTCAACCTGACCGGCGCGCTCAACATGCACCACGTGGTGCTGCCGAAGATGGTCGAGGCCGGCGGCGGCCGGGTGATCAACATCGCCTCCGACGCGGCCCGGGTGGGCTCCTCCGGCGAGGCGGTCTACGCCGCCTGCAAGGCCGGCATGCTGGGCCTGAGCAAGACCCTGGCCCGGGAGCTCGCCACCAAGAACGTCACCCTCAACGTGGTCTGCCCCGGGCCCACCGACACCGCTCTGCTCAAGGACGTGGCGGACACCGCCCGCGACCCGGAGAAGCTCCTCGAGGCCTTCCGCAACGCCGTGCCCATGCGCCGCATCGGCCAGCCCGAGGACTACCCCGGGATCATCACCCTGCTCGCCAGCGACGAGGCCAGCTTCATCACCGGCCAGGTGATCAGTGTCTCCGGCGGCCTGACCATGGCCGGCTAAGTAACCCCCTATGCACTGCTGCGCTCGCGCCCTTTGTGAAGAGATGGCCGCCGGCAGTGAGCGAAATTCAGCTTCAGGAGCAACAAAATGAACTACGAAGATATCCTCTATGACGTCACCGATGGGGTGGCCACCATCACCATCAACCGCGCCGATCGCTACAACGCCTTCCGCGGCCAGACCTGCATGGAGCTGCTCGACGCCTTCAACCGCGCCGGCTGGGACAAGTCCATCGGCGTGATCGTGCTGACCGGCGCCGGCGACAAGGCGTTCTGTACCGGTGGCGACCAGGGCGCCCACGAGGGCCAGTACGACGGCCGCGGCATCATCGGCTTGCCGGTGGAGGAGCTGCAGACCCTGATCCGCCAGGTACCCAAGCCGGTCATCGCCCGGGTCAACGGCTTCGCCATCGGCGGCGGCCACGTGCTGCACGTGGTCTGCGACCTCTCCATCGCCTCCGAGACCGCCATCTTCGGCCAGGTGGGCCCCAAGGTGGGCTCCGTGGACCCGGGCTTCGGCACCGCCTACCTCTCCCGCGTCATCGGTGAGAAGCGCGCCCGCGAGATCTGGTACCTGTGCCGCAAGTACACCGCCCAGCAGGCGCTGGAGTGGGGCCTGGTCAACGCCGTGGTGCCGCCCGAGCAGCTCGACGAGGAGGTGCGCAAGTGGTGCGACGAGATCCTCGAGAAGAGCCCCACCGCCCTCTCCATCGCCAAGCGCTCCTTCAATGCCGACAGCGAGAACATCGCCGGCATCGGCGGCCTGGGCATGCAGGCGCTGAGCCTCTACTACGACACCGAGGAGTCGAAGGAAGGGGTCGCGGCCTTCAAGGAGACGCAAACCGGATTTTCGAAAATTCTAGCTCCGCAAGTACTACAACTCCTGATGCCCCAAGCCGCTGACCACGGGCACTGACGACAAGTCGCCGCCGGCCCAGCGGGTCGGCGGCCACCCGAGAAGGATGGAGACGGCCATGAACTTTGCCTTTACCGAACAACAGGATGCCATTCGCGAGAGCGTGGCCAAGCTGTCCGCCGACATGCTGGCCCCCCGCTACCGCCAGCGTGAGCAAGAGGCGCTCATCGAGCGCGAGATCGTCGAGATGCTCGGCGAGATGGGCTGCCTGGGCGGCGAGCTGCCCGAGGAGTACGGCGGCAGCGGCCTGGACTGCGTGACCAGCGGCGTGATCATCGAGGAGATCGCCCGGGGTGATTTCAACGTCGGCTACCTGCCGCTGCTCGCCTCGCTGAACGGCCAGATCATCGCCCACCACGCCCGCCCCGAGCTGGCCCGCGAATGGCTCGCCGGCATCACCTCCGGCAAGAAGATCTGCTGCATCGCCCTGACCGAGCCCCACGGCGGCAGTGACGCCGCCAACCTGAGGCTGAAGGCGACCCGCGAGGGCGACCACTTCGTGCTCAACGGCGAGAAGACCTCCATCTCCATGGCTGACCAGGCCGACGTGGCGGTGGTCTTCGCCCGCACCGGCACCCAGGAGCAGCGCGCCAGCGGCATCAGCGCCTTCCTGGTGCCCATGGACCTCCCCGGCATCACTACCAGCCGTTTCGAGGATTCCGGCCAGCGCGCCATTGGCCGCGGCTCGATTTTCTTCGACAATGTGGCCGTGCCCGCCGATCACATGCTTGGCGCGGAGGGCCAGGGCTTCAAGCAGGTGATGCAGGGCTTCGACTACAGCCGCGCGCTGATCGGCCTGCAGTGCCTGGCGGTGGCCCAGCAGTCCCTGGACGAGACCTGGCAGTGGCTCACAGAGCGCGAGGCCTTCGGCCAGCCGCTGGCGGCCTTCCAGGGGCTGACCCACCCGCTGGCCGAGTACCAGACCTACGTCCAGGCCGCCCGCCTGCAGTGCTACTACGCCCTGTGGCTGAAGGACAACGACCTGCCCCACACGGCCGAGGCGGCCATGAACAAGTGGTGGGGTCCCAAGCTCGCCTTCGACGTGATCAAGCAGTGCATGCTGGCCCACGGCCACACCGGCTGGGGCGAGGACCTGCCCTTCTCGCAGCGCATGCGCGACGTGCTGGGGCTGCAGATCGGCGACGGCACCGCCCAGATCATGAAGAACATCATCGCGCGTCAGTCGGTACCCCGGTGAATGCCATCGTCGGGGCCCGGGGTTTCGCCCTCGACCTGGCGCCGCCGCTTTCCGACAAAGGAGTGCTATCGATGGCTGCCCAGGACGACAGAAGCGTCGCCAACCGCCTGTTCTTCCGCCTCTTCCAGGCCAGCAACATCCTGCAGAAGCAGACGGTGAGTGCCGTGGGCCTGACCACGGTGCAGTGGGCGGTGCTGGGGGCGCTCTCCCGCCGCGGCTACGAGGGCGGTATCGCCTTCAACGACCTCACCGAGTACCTGATCGTCAGCCGCCAGAGCCTGGACGGCGTGCTCAAGCGGCTAGAGCGGGAAGGCCATGTGCGGCGTATCCCCCACCCCGACGACGGCCGCGCCCGACTGATCCTGCTCACCGACCAGGGGCGCGCCTACTGGGAGAGCCTGCAGCCGCAGATCCATGACTTCTACGCGCAGGGCCTGGAAAGCCTGAGCTTCGACGAGACGATCAGCCTGCTGCACTACCTCAACAAGCTCCAGAAAGACCTGGAGCAGATTCAGCCATCCCCAACCAAAGAGGAGGCCACCCACCGCAACGACGCCTTCGAAACCTAATGCTGCGCCGGTACAGCCGGTAACTTCCAGATTCACTCCGACTGCCAACAACAACGGCCTCGTCTCCGGCGAGGCAAGGGAGTTCTTATGTCCAAAAAGTGTCAGATACTGCCCAAGGCCATCCCCCTGGCAATCGCTACGGCCCTGCTGGCCGGCGCCGCTAGTGCCCATGCCGAGATTAGCGACGGCGCCATTCGTATCGGCTATCTGGTTGACATGTCCGGCCCCTATCGCGACCTGGCCGGTCCCGGCGGACTCGAGGCCATGCGCATGGCCATCGAGGAGCACAGAGGGTCGATCCACGGCGCTCCCATTGAGGTGTTTAGCGCCGACGATCGCAACAGCGCCGATGTGGGTGCCAACACGGTGCGCGAGTGGATCGATCAGCGCAACGTCGACATGGTCGGCGGCTTGGTGGCTTCTTCGGTAACTATCGCCGCCACTCGGCTACTGGCCGAGCACGACCGCATCGGCATGGTCTCCGGGGCTGCCGCTCTGAGTATCACCAATGAGCACTGCCGTCCCAATCATATCCAGTGGGTCTATGATACACACGCCATGTCAAACGGCACCGCGCGAGCCATTGTCGAGGAGGGCGGTGACAGCTGGTTCATCCTCTCGGCAGACTACGCCTTCGGCCACTCCCTGGAAGCTGAGGTGGAAAACGTGGTCGCTGAGATGGGCGGCCAAGTCCTTGGTAAGGTCCGCCACCCCCTCAATACCAGCGACTTCTCTTCCTATATTCTCCAGGCCCAGGGGTCAGGGGCCAAGATCGTCGGGCTGGCCAATGCCGGATCCGACACAGTCAACGCAATCAACACTGCTGGCCAGTTCGGGTTAGCGGAAGCAGGTCAGACTCTGGCTGGGCTGATGGTATTTCTTAACGATATCCATGCACTAGGCCTGGAAACCACCCAGGGCATGCAGCTGACAACCGGCTGGTACTGGGACATGAACGATGAGGCCAGGGAGTGGGCCGAGCGCTACTACGAACGCGTTGGCAGAATGCCTACCATGGTGCAGGCCGGCATCTACTCCAGCACCCTTCACTACCTTAATGCCATCGCGGCCACCGGCAGCGACGATGCCGGAACCGTTAGAGCCTGGATGGGGAAAAACCCGGTCAATGATATGTTCACCTCCAACGGTGTGATTCGCGAGGATGGTCGCATGGTCCACGACATGTATCTGGTCGAGGTAAAGGCCCCCGAGGAGTCCGAGGGTGAGTGGGACCTCTACCGGGTGCTACGCACCATCCCCGGCGAGCAGGCCTTCCAGTCCCTCGACAGAAGCGGCTGCTCACTGATCGACTCCTGATCCTATCAACTCCGACTACCTGCGAGCGTGGTGCTACCACGCTCGCTTTTCTTCGTGGCCAGACATGATAGCAGTACCATGCCTGGCACACGGAAAAATGGCCCGTATCGCCGAAGCGGCTACGGGCCAAGGAGGATAGCGGTTATGGTGTCGTCAATCGCGGCGCCGGCAGATCACTCCCCCGCCTTCTTCAGGGGGTGGGCGGTGCTGGCGAACTCGAAGTCCTTGGTCTCGAAGATCAGCGAGACCAGCACGCCCAGTACCAGGGCCCAGAAGGTGGCGCCGATCTCCAGGATCTGGATGCCGGAGGCGGCGATCAGGAAGGCGAACAGCGCGCCCATCTCGTGCTTCTTTCCGGCGAAGGCGATGGCCATGGCCGAGGTGATCACGCGCATCAGGGCCAGGCCGGCGATGATGGCGATGAAGTAGCGCGGCGTAGCTTCCAGCAGGCTCACCACATAGCCGTAGAAGGGCGCCGCCACCACGAAGATGGCGCCTGCCACCACGGCCGCCACCCAGCGCTTCTCATGGGTGCCGGCTTCCGGCGAGGAGCAGATGCCGGTCATGGGTGCCGCGATGCAGGTGCTGTGCAGGTTGAAGAAGGAGGAGATCATGGTCCCCAGACCGCCTACCGCGGTGATGGCGTTGGCGGGAACCTCCTTGTAGCCCATGCCCTTGACCAGGCCGACGCCGGCCGGGGTCTCCATGCCCACCAGGATGATGGCCAGGGGCAGACCGTAGGTCAGGAAGGCGCTGAAGCTGAAGTGGGGGACGATGAACTCGGGGAAACGAATGGTCGCCTGGATCCCGGAGAGATCCACCCCGGTGGCCATCAGGTAGATGATACCGGCCAGCATGGAGACGATCAGCGGCGGCACCTTGCGGATCAGCCGCGCCGAGAGGAAGAAGGCCAGGATCATGATGGCCGCCGGCACGATGGCGTTCTCCAGCGGGCGGACCATGTTGAGGCCGAAGCTGAGCAGCATGCCGGCCACCATGCCCATGACGATGGGCATGGGCATCAGCCGCATCACCGTCTTCATCACCCCGGCCAGACCGGCGACCAGCGAAATGACCCCGGCGATCAGGGTTGCCCCCAGGGCCGCTTCCAACCCCACCACGGGAATCACCGCCGCAAACAGCAGGGCGCCGGGAATGGAGTTGGCCATGGGCAGGGGCAGCCGGTAGTAGGCCGGCATGAAGATGCCGAACAGGCCGTTGATCATCAGGTAGCTGATGACCCAGATCATGATGAAGGAAGAGTCGAGCCCTGCGGCGGTACCGGCACTGATGTGGATGACGCCGGCGCTGAGGCCGAAGATGCCCGCCACCAGGCCGGCGCTGAGGTTGTCGCCATTGAGGTCGCGCAGGAAGGCTTTTGGCGCGTGCCTTAGGCTCACGCCCCTTTCGATATGTTTCACGGTGAGCTCCAGGGTATTGTCGTTGGTATGAAGTCAGGGGCTGCCACACATCGCGCCGGCTCCGCCGGAGCCGGCGCGGTGCGAACTAGCCCTGATCGCCGCCGCCCACCGGCAGCACGCTGCCGGTGATGTAGCTGGCGTCGTCTGAGGCCAGGAAGAGGATCGGCGCGGCCATCTCGTCCAGGG
>NZ_CP071922.1:806327-806676 GCF_017584085.1 Halomonas sp. BM-2019 | reverse complement strand
CTGGAACCAGGCCCGCTCCGTCTCGTTGCGGGGCTCGGGCGTGCCGCGGGAGATCTTCCGCGGCGGCGCCTCGGTGCCGCCGATACCGGCGGCCGCCACCCGGATGCCGTGCTCGGCGTACTCGAAGGCCAGGGATTCGGTCAGCGCATTGACGCCGCCCTTGGCCGCCGAGTAGGGAATCCGGTGGATGCCGCGCGTCGCCACCGAGGAGACGTTGACGATCACCCCGCCGCCCTGGGCCACCAGGGTCGGCAGCACGGCGCGGCAGCACCACAGCGTAGGCATCAGCGAGCGATTCACCTCGGCGGCGATCTCGCTCTCGGTGAACTCGGTGAACGGCTTGAAGTTG
>NZ_CP071922.1:804950-806227 GCF_017584085.1 Halomonas sp. BM-2019 | reverse complement strand
TCGGCGACCCGCTTGCCGATGCCCTGGGCGGCGCCGGTCACCACCATGACCTTGCCGGCGAATCGCGGGTTGGCAACAGGGCTCATGACTTGCTCCCCGCCTCGTTGGGCGTGAACTTCTCGTAGTGGAAGCTCTGGGGCACGATGCCCTCGGCGTCGAAGTGCTTGAGCACGGCGTCCACCATGGGCGGCGGGCCGCACAGATAGACGTCGACGTCGCCGTCGTGCATCACCTCGGCGTCCATGTGATGGGTCACGTAGCCCTTGCGCGGATGCTCGCTTCCCTCGTCCACCACCACGGTGGCGAAGGTGAAGTTGGGCAGCTTGGCGGCGAAGGCCTCCAGGGCGTCCACCTTGACCAGGTGATCGTCCTTGTTGACGCCGTAGATCAGGTGGATCGGCTGATCATCACCCTTGCCTTCCTCCTGCTTCTGGACCAGCTGGGCCAGCATGGAGAGGAAGGGCGCGAGGCCGGTGCCGCCGGCCAGCATCAGCACCGGGCGGGTGACCTCGCGAATGTAGAAGCTGCCCAGCGGGCCGGTGAGGGTCAGGCGATCGCCCACCGCGGCCCGGTCGCCGAGATAGCCGCTCATCACCCCGTTGGGGATGTTGCGGATCAGGAAGGTGGCCCGCTGCTCGCCCGGCAGGGAGCTGAAGGAGTAGGAGCGATGCGCCTCGGTGCCCGGCACGTCGATATGCACGTACTGGCCGGGCAGGAAGGTGATCTCGGCCCCCTCATCCAGGTCCACCACCAGCTCGATGCTGTCCTCGGAGAGCTGTTCGACCGCGGCGACCGTTCCCTCGACCTTGCCCACCTGGGTCTTGCACAGGGTGGAGGCCACCGGCACCTGGATGACGCAGTCGCTGGACGGCACCATCTGGCAGGTCAGCACCATGCCTTCAGCGGCCTCCTCGTCGGAGAGCGCATCCTCGATATACTCGTCGCCCATGTCGAACTCGCCCTGCTCGCAGTGTCCCTTGCAGGTGCCACAGACGCCGTCGGAGCAGTCCATCGGCAGGTTGACCTTCTGACGGTAGGCGGCGTCGAGAACCGTTTCGCCTTCCTTGCAGCCGATGAAACGGGTGACGCCGTCCTCGAAGTTGAGGGCAATGGTGTAGCTCATGGTCGTTTTCCTCCGGCACCGGGCCATCGTGTCTCGGTCAGATGTGGTAGACGTCGATGACCTGGTGGATATAGTCGTTGTTGAGTTGCACTACCTTGCGGGTGATCAGCGGGCTCTCGCCCGACACGTCCAGCGTGTAGAAGGAAGCCCCGAA
>NZ_CP071922.1:795522-804850 GCF_017584085.1 Halomonas sp. BM-2019 | reverse complement strand
TTCAGGAAGTCCTGCACTTCGGGGGTATCGAAAATCTTCACGGTCATGGTGGATTCCTCTTGGATTCTCTTTATTCACCCGTCCGATGACGGGCGCTGGCGTGATTCATCCGTGACTCAGGAGTCGTCCTCGCGGATGGAGGACGGATGGCGACACAGCGGCTTGACGCTGATCTCCATGTAGGGGAAGAGGGGCAGGTTGGAGACGATCTCCTGCAGCTCGGCGTTGTCCTCGACGTCGAAGATGCTGACGTTGGCGTAGCTGCCGGCCACGCGCCACAGGTGGCGCCACTTGCCGGAGCGCTGCAGCTCCTGGGAGTAGGCCTTCTCGGTGGCCTTGATCTCGGCGGCCTGCTCGGCCGGCATGGACGGCGGCAGCTTGACGGTCATTTCAACCTGGAACAGCATGGGTCTCTCCTCCTCTCAGTCTGATCGCAGCCGCCAACTTTCTCGACGCATGAATAATTGGCGGGCCATCGCTTGCAGGGCTCTTATTTACGGGCGTAGTGGTTCAGCTTGTCTTCGTCGAGGGTGATGCCGAGGCCAGGCCCCTTTGGCAGGTCGACACCGAACTCGTGATAGTTGAGCGGCTCGACGACGATGTCGTCCTTGAGCAGCAGCGGGCCGAACATCTCGGTGCCCCAGGCCATCTCGGGCAGGGTCGCCCAGGCGTGCAGGGAGGCGGCGGTGCCGATGGTGCCCTCCAGCAGGGTGCCGCCGTAGAGACCGATGCCCGCGGCCTGGGCCACATGGGCCAGCTCCAGCACGCCCTGCAGGCCGCCGGACTTGGCGATCTTGAGGGCGAAGGCGCCGTTGAAGCCGCCGCGGGCCAGGTCGAGGCCGTCGCGGGCGTCCTGCACCGCCTCGTCGGCCAGCATCGGCACGTTGAAGCGATCGGCCAGGCGGATCAGGCCGGCATGCTCGCGGGCCGGGATGGCCTGCTCGATCAGTTCGATGCCGGCGTCCTGCAGGGCCTGGATGCCGTAGACGGCGGTGGACTCGTCCCAGGCCTGGTTGACGTCGACCCGTACGCTGGCCCGGTCGCCCAAGGCCTCCTTGATGGCGGCCACGTGGCGCACGTCGTGCTTCACCGGGTTGGCGCCGATCTTCAACTTGAAGTCACAGTGACGACGCTGCTCGAGGCGCAGCTGTGCCTCCTCGATATCCTTGGCGGTATCGCCGCTGGCCAGGGTCCAGAGCACCGGCAGGTGGGTCTGGCGGACTCCGCCCAGCAGCTCGGCCACGGAAAGGCCCAGGCGCTTGCCCTGGGCGTCGAGCAGCGCGGTCTCCAGCGCCGACTTGGCGATCATGTTGCCGCGGGCATGGCGATTGAGCAGGGCGCGCAGGGCATTGATGTTGCCGGAGGGCTGACCGATCAGCAGCGGCGCCAGGTAGGCGTCGATGTTGCACTTGATGCTCTCGGGGCTCTCGGGGCCATAGGCCAGGCCACCGATGGTGGTGCCCTCGCCCAGGCCCTCGATGCCGTCGCTGTGACGCATGCGCACGATGACCATCGTCTGGCAGGCCATGGTGGTCATGGAGAGCTTGTGGGGACGGATGGTCGGCAGGTCGACCAGCAGCGTCTCGATGGACTGGATGGTGGCGGTCATGGCGGCTCCCGGTGCGGGCAATAAGGTGATTGCATGGCAGTCTGATTGCAGCGGGAAGATCCAACCAATATTGTTTGGGTGACCTGCCATACCCAGGAGGTATCATGGAGCTGCGCCATCTCAGGTACTTCTGTGTCGTCGCGGAGGAGCTCAATCTCACCTGTGCGGCCGAGAGGCTGCATATGTCGCAGCCCCCGTTATCCAGACAGATCAAGCAGTTGGAGCAGGAGGTGGGCGCCGAGCTGTTCGAGCGCGGGCCTCGCGGCCTGCGCCTGACCCCCACGGGGCTGTTCTTCCAGCAGCATGCCCTGCAGATCCTCGAGAAGGTGGACGCCACGGTGGAGGCCACCCGCCGCATGTCGAGAAGCCAGCGCACGCTGTTCGGCATCGGCTTCGTGCCCTCGGTGTTCTACGGGCAGTTGCCGCTGCTGGTGCGCGACCTACGACAAAAGGATAATGTCGAGCTGAGCCTGACCGAGCTGACCACCGTGCAGCAGGTCCAGGCCCTCAAGGCGGGGCGCATCGACATGGGCTTCGGGCGCCTGCGCATCGACGACCCGGAGGTGGAGCAGGAGGTACTCTTCGACGAGCCGATCATGGCCGCGGTGCCCTGCGGCCACCCCCTGGAGGGCACCACCCCCACCCTCGAGGAGCTGGCCCGCTACCCGCTGATCCTCTTTCCCGCCAAGCCCCGCCCCAGCATGGCCGATATCATGCTGGGCATGTTCCGCCGCCAGGGCCTCAAGGTCGAGGTGGTCCAGGAGGCCAACGAGCTGCAGACCGCGCTGGGCCTGGTGGCCTCGGAGATCGGTATCAGCCTGGTGCCGGAACAGGTCAAGCGGGTACGCCGCGACGGCGTGAGCTTCGTCTACCTGGCCGACCGGAGCCTGACGTCGCCGGTGCTGTGCAGCCGACGCCGCGGCGAGACCCCCTCGCCGATCATGCAGGAGGCCAACGCCATCCTCGAGGTGCTGGTGGAGAACCGCCGCCGCGGGCGCTATCCCTGAGCCGCGGGCGCTATCCCTGAGCCTGAGGCAGCAACGCGGCGATATCCCGCCGAAACAGGGCCGCCAGCCGCTGGGCGCCCGGGCTCAATGGCACGCCTTGAAGCTTCAGCAACGCTTGCCGTACAGTTGCCGACCCGCCCAGGCTGCGAGGCAGCGTGAACCCCAGGCTAGGGGCCCCACGATATGCACACAACAAAGGCAGGTTCATTACATGAATAAAGGAGAGTAATATCACTTGCCTGACGGCCCGTTAGGAGGAGACACCATGCTGCGGCTGGCGGAGATCGACGTGAACCTGCTGGTGGTGTTCGACCTGCTCTACCGGGAGCGCAACACCCAGCGGGTCGCCGACCGGCTCGGGGTGACCCAGCCGGCGGTCAGCCATGCGCTGAAGCGGCTGCGCCGGCTGCTGGCCGACGAGCTGTTCGAGCGCACCTCGCGGGGCCTGCAGCCGACCCCCCGCGCCAGCCAGCTCCACCCGGGGATCGCCGAGGCCCTCGCCAGGCTGCACGACACCCTCAACCTTCACGACGACTTCGACCCGGCGACCAGCGAGCGCACCTTCCGCCTGGCCATGACCGATATCGGCGAGATCGTCTTCCTGCCGCGGCTTCTCGGCTACCTGGCCAGGGAGGCCCCCGGCGTCCGGCTCAGCACCCTGCGCAGCCATCGGGAGGACCTGAAGCGAGACATGGAGGAGGGGCGGGTCGACCTGGCCATCGGCCTGATCCCCCAGCTGGGGGCCGGCTTCTATCAGCGGGGGCTGTTCGTGCAGCGCTACGTCTGCCTGATGCGTCAGGATCACCCGCTGGCCGCGGGCACCTTCGGGCTGGAGGAGTTCAAGGCCGCCACCCATGCGGTGGTGGTGGCGAAGGGGACCGGGCACGGCATCGTCGAGGAGGAGCTGGCCCGCGCAGGCGTGACGCCCGGTCAGGCTGGCGCTGCCCCACTTCGCCGCCGTGCCCTACATCATCCGCGACAGCGACCTGGTGGTCACGGTGACCGACAAGTTCGCCGAGGCCACCCGGGAACGCTTCGGCCTGGCGGTGCGCGAGCACCCCCTCGCCTTCCCCGAGATTGCCATCAATCTCTTCTGGCACCGGCGCTTCCACCGGGATGCCGGCAACCGCTGGCTGCGCGGGCAACTCTTCGCGATGTTTGCCGAGTGAGACCGCGACCGGCGCCCGCTTATGGCGCGCCGGCCGATCAGGCGCGAGGCGGGCTCAGCTCGGCTGCGCCCAGGCGGCCCGGCTGCTGTGGACGGCGCTCTTGTGGGTGATCTTCCAGCGGCCGTCGAGCTTGATCAGCGCCAGCACGTCCACCCAGGAGTCGGCCAGGTCCTCGGTGTTATCGAAGCCCAGCAGCACGCTGGCCACCTCACCGGCCTGGGTCACCTGGATGACACGCCCCCGCACCGGCCGGTGGCTGGTCGCCCAGCGCTCGAAGCGGTCGCGGATCAGGTCCTTGCTGAAGCCGCCCTCGGCGTCCACCGCCAGGATCCAGGCGTCCCCGTGGAAGGCTTCCTCGAGCTTCTCCCGACGGCCCTGAAAACCCTCCACGTAGCACTGCACCACGCGCACGATCTCGTCATGGTCAGGCGTACGGGCATCGACTGTCGTGTTCATGCACTTCCCCTCCGGGTATCGCAATAACCTGAACGCCGCCTGCCGTGAGACGGCAGGCGGCGTGTACCCGTGCGGATGGCTCAGGCGGGCTGGCCGAGACCGAGGATCTCGCGGGCCTGCTGCCAGGTGGCCACCGGGCGCTCGTACTTCTCGCAGAGGGCCACGGCGCGCTCGACCAGGGCCGCGTTGGAGGGGGCCAGGGTGTCGCGGTCGATGCGCACGTTGTCCTCGAGGCCGGTGCGGGTGTGACCGCCGGCGGCGATGGACCACTCGTTGAGCAGGAGCTGGTTGGAGCCGATGCCGGCGCCACACCACTGGGCGTCGGGCGCCAGGCGCTTCAGGGTCTCGATGTAGAAGTCGAAGGTCGGCTTGTCCACCGGCATGGCGTTCTTCACGCCCATCACGAACTGGACGTAGAGCGGCGCCTTGAGCTTGCCCTGCTTCGACAGGTTCACCGCCTGGTGGATGTGCGACAGGTCGAAGGCCTCGATCTCGGGCTTGATGTCGTACTTGAGCATCTCCTCGGCCAGCCAGTCCACCAGCTGCGGCGGGTTCTCGTAGACCCGGTTGGGGAAGTTGTTGGAGCCCACCGAGAGGCTGGCCATGTCGGGCTTGAGCGGCAGCATGCCGCCACGCTCCTCGCCCGCGCCGGAACGGCCGCCGGTGGAGAGCTGGATGATCATGCCCGGGCAGTGCTTCTTCAGGCCTTCCATCAGGCGGGCGAACTTCTCGGGATCCGAGCTCGGCGTCTGGTCGTCGTTGCGCACATGGCAGTGGGCGATGGTCGCCCCGGCCTCGAAGGCCGCCTGGGTGCTCTCGACCTGCTCCTCGATGGTGACCGGAACGGCCGGGTTGTTTTCCTTGCGCGGCAGGCTGCCAGTGATGGCAACGCAGATAATGCAGGGATTGGACATGGTGACCTCTCGTTACGCCATGACGCTGCGCTGGCGTGGATGGTGGAGTTGTTCGAGCTCGCGGTGCGATGGCGAAGGGGGCGCCGGGATCACGTGCAGCGGCGGATCGCCGGCACAGCGCCGTCGAGATTCATCGCCACCGGCCAGGGGCGTGCCGTCGGCTCGCAATGTTCGCATCACGAACATAGTTTTGTACTGCGAACAAATTTAGCTCGCTTTCGGCCGGGCGTCAAATCCCGGAAGCGCCGGGAGCATCGAAACAGCTGCCGACCAGGTCGACCAGGTTGGCCAGCGCCGGGGAGTCGTTCGACTCCCGCCAGGCCATCCACAGCGGCATGTCGCAGCGGGTCAGCTCGTCCAGGAGCAGGTAGCGCACCCCGGGCATGGGGTGCCAGCGGCTGGCGGCGGGCACGATGGCGAGGCCGAGGCCGGCGGCCACCATGCTGAGGATGGTGATGTTATCGGCCCCGTACTGCACCACCCGCGGCTCGAACTGCAGGCGGGCGAAGTGGGCCATCACCCGGTCATAGTAGACTGGTGAGACGCTGCGAAAGCCCCACACGAAGTCGGCCTCGGCGAGCTCCGCCAGGCGGCTCGGCGGCGCGTCCGCCCAGCGCGAGGCCTCCGGCACGGCCAGCATCAGGTGGTCATGCTGGAGCGAGCGGGTGACCAGGCCCGGCTGCTCGGCGCTGTCCAGATAGAGGATGCCGACGTCCAGTTGCCCCTCCCGCAGCCGCTCCAGCTGGGGCCCGGAGAGCAGCGGGAAGACCTCGAAGCCGACCTGGGGGTAACGGTCGCGATAGCGCCTCAGCAGGGTGGCCACCTCCGGCACCCACAGGTGGGTCACCGTCACCCCCAGGCTCACCCGGCCGATCAGCCCCTTGCCCAGCGCCGAGAGCCGCGACCGGATGCGGGTCCGGGTATCCAGCAGCTGTACCGCCTCCTCGAAGAGCGCCCTGCCGGCCACCGTCGGCTGCACCCCGCGGGCGTGGCGCACCAGCAGCCGGGTGCCCAGGTCCTCCTCCAATAGTCGAATCTGGCGGGTCAGTGCCGGCTGGGCGACATGCACGCGCCGGCTGGCGGCGGAGATCGAGCCGGTCTCTATCACGGCCACGAAGTAGCTGATCTGGCGGAATTCCATGGGTCACCTCACCGAGGCCTGAGGGGGATGGCAGGACGCTACCCATATCAATACAGCATGGCAACCATGCGAAAGCCATATTTTTGCTATCGAGATTCCTCTCCCATAGTGAGCGGACAACCCATAACAAGTCTCGCCCTGGGCGAGCTGGACCCTCACCATGACCAAGACCTACCATCTGCTGACGGGGCTGCACTTCGCGCTGTGCACCCTGGCCATGATCTGGCCCGGCGCGCTGATCGCCAACCGCATCGAGCCCACCGTGCTCGGCCTCCCCTTCCTGTTCTTCTGGTACATCCTGTGGATGCTGGTGCTGTTCGCCGGCATGTGGGTGGCCTTCGTGGTTCGTCACGGAGGTGGCCGCCATGAATGATTCACTGATCGTCGTCGGCATCACCCTCACCTACCTCCTCGGCGTACTCTGGGTGGGGCTGCGCGCCCGCGGCCAGGAGAGCTCGAGCCTCGAGGGCTATGTCGCGGGGGGGCGCCACGTGGGCGTGGTGATCCTCTTCTTCATCCTCGGCGCCGAGATCTTCTCCGCCTTCGCCTTCCTGGGGGCACCCGGCTGGAGCTACCAGCACGGTGCGCCGGCCTTCTACATCCTCGCCTACCTGTCGCTGGTGCCGATCACCATCTGGGCCATGGGCCCGCGGGTCGCGGAACTGGGGCGCCAGAAGGGCTACCTGACCCAGGGCGACATGATCGCCGACCATTACCAGAGCAAGCCGCTCGGGATACTGGCCGGGGTGATCGGCGTGCTGGCCCTGGTGCCCTACCTGACCATCCAGATCGCCGGCGCGGGGCTGCTCTTCCAGGCCGCCACCGATGGCCTGATTCCCTTCTGGCTCGGTGCGCTGCTGGCCTTCGTGGTGGTCGCCGCCTACGTCTTCTGCAGCGGCCTGAGCGGCATCGGCTGGACCAACCTGATCCAGGGCATCATGATGATCGCCATCGCCTGGTTCCTGGGCCTGTCCATCTCCGAGCGCCTCTACGGCGGCGTGGGCGAGATGTTCAGCCAGATCCAACTGACCATGCCCGAATACCTGACCATGCCCGGGGCCACCGGCATGAACTGGGGCTACTTCAGCACCGCGGTGCTGGTCAGCGCCTTCGG
This sequence comes from Halomonas sp. BM-2019, assembly GCF_017584085.1. NCBI lineage: Bacteria > Pseudomonadati > Pseudomonadota > Gammaproteobacteria > Oceanospirillales > Halomonadaceae > Halomonas > Halomonas sp. BM-2019. The sequence continues at coordinate 797,440 of NZ_CP071922.1, read as the reverse complement.
CGGCGCCATGTGGCCGCACCTGTTCATGAAGTTCTACTCCGCTGACAGCGGCAAGACCCTGCGCAAGGTCAGCGTCTTCTACCCGCTCTACGCCTACCTGCTGGTGCCGCTGCTGTTCATCGGTTTCGCCGGCATCCTGGTGTTTGCCGACGAGCCCCTGGTGCGCTCCGACACCGTGCTGCTGCGCATGGTCATGGACGTGGCCAACTTCTCGCCCTGGATCATCGGCCTGATGCTCTCCGGCGCGCTGGCGGCGGCCATGTCCACCGGCGCCAACCTGGCCCATACCGCCGCCATCGTGCTGGTGCGCGACGTGGCCGGCCCCACCCTGATGAAGGGCGCCAGCGAGAAGACCACCGTCAACGCGACGCGCTGGAGCGTGCTCGGCCTGTCGCTGATCGCCTACCTCTTCGCCCTGGCCAATCCGGCCTCCCTGGTGCTGCTGCTGCTCGGCGCCTACGGCCTGATCGTCCAGCTCTTCCCGATGGTGCTCGGCGCGCTCTTCCTGCCGAAGCTGCGGCGCGCCAGCGTCATGGCCGGCGCCCTGGTGGGCAGCCTGGCCTACCTGCTGATGGAGTTCGCCGTCGGCTCGCCGCTCGGCTGGCACGCCGGCGTCTGGGCCATGCTGCTCAACGTGGGCACCGTGGCGCTCTGGCAGCGGCTCTTCCAGCCGGCCCGCAGCGCCCAGCCACAGTCCGGCACCACCCCCCAATGAGCGCCACGGAGGCCATGATGACCACCCTGACCCCAGACCAGGATCTCAAGGACGCCATCGGCGCCCAGGTAGACGCCACCCTCGAGGAGGTCCAGGCGCTCTATCGCCAGCTGCACCAGTACCCCGAGCTGCCCTTCCAGGAGTACAGGACCAGTGAACGGCTCGCCGAGGCCCTGGAGGGCCTGGGCCTTGAGGTGACCCGCGGCGTGGGGGGCACCGGTGTGGTGGCCCTGCTCAGGAACGGCGAGGGCCCCACGGTGCTGCTGCGCGGCGACATGGACGCGCTGCCGATCAAGGAGCAGACCGGCCTGGACTACGCCAGCACGCGGACGGTCGAGACCGAGGGCGGCACGGTACCCCTGATGCACGCCTGCGGCCACGACCTGCACAGCAGCTGCGTGGTCGGCGCGGCCGGGGTGATGGCCGCCCTCCGGGAGCACTGGTCCGGCACCCTGATGCTGGTCTGCCAGCCCGCCGAGGAGATCTTCGGCGGCGCCCGGGCCATGCTCGAGGATGGCCTGTACGAGCGCTTCGGGCGGCCCGATGTGATCCTCGGCCAGCACAACATGCCGGCCCTGGCGGGCACCGTCGGCCATATCGCCGGCGGTGCCATGGCCGCCTGCACCAACCTGGCGGTGACCATTCACGGCGCGGGTGGGCATGGCTCCATGCCCGCCCAGACCGTGGACCCGGTGGTGATCGCCGCCCATGTGGTGACCCGCCTGCAGAGCATCGTCTCCCGCGAGGTACCGCCGGAGGAGACCGTGGTGGTCACCGTCGGCAAGCTTGCCGCCGGCACCCAGGCCAACATCATCCCCCACTCGGCGGAGCTGGAGATCAACGTGCGCAGCTTCGACAACGCCCTGCACCGCCAGGTGGTGGAGAGCATCGAGCGCATCATCCGCGCCGAGTGCGAGGCCGGCCGCTCGCCCAAGCCCCCCGAGTTCCGGGTGCTCAACGAGACCATCGCCCTGCACAACGACCCCGTGGCGGTGGAACACGTGCGCCGCGCCCATGGCGCGCACTTCGGCGAGGCGAACCTCTACGCGATGCCGCGCCTCAACGGCAGCGAGGACTTCCCCTTCTTCGGCAACGCCGAGGCGGGGGGCTTCGGCGGCGAGGACATCCCCTGCGTCTACTGGTTTATCGGCGCCACCCCGCCGGCGCGCTGGGCCGATACCCCGGGCGGCAGCGTCACGGAGA
>NZ_CP071922.1:790026-795422 GCF_017584085.1 Halomonas sp. BM-2019 | reverse complement strand
CCATCCGCGAGGAGATCGACGCGGTGGAACGCGGCGAGTGGCCGGCGGACGACAACCCGCTGGTCAACGCCCCGCACACCCTGGCCGACCTGATGGGCGACGCCTGGGCGCGCCCCTACAGCCGCGAGCTGGCCGCCTTCCCCTCCGCGGCGGTCAAGGCGGCCAAGTACTGGCCGGCGGTGAACCGGGTCGACAACGTCTTCGGCGACCGCCAGCTGATCTGCTCCTGTCCGAGCATCGACGAGTACCGGGATTAATCGACCGGACGGGGCGGGCCACCCGCCCCCTTGACCGGGGGCGGCACGCCCAGGCGCTCGACGCCGGGCAGCTTGAGCGCCGGGCGTCGCAGATCGACGCCCAGGGCCAGTCCCAGCAGGTTCAGCTCCACGCCCTCGTCGAGGCCCAGGGTGAGGCCGAGCATGCCGCCCAGGGAGAGCGTCATGCCGCGGCCGCCCGGCGCTGGCGCCAGGGGTCCGTCAAGCAGGTAGTCCTTGCCCACGGCGGTCACCGGCAGCACCGCCTCGAACCCCGGCACCTCGCGGACGACCCAGGCGGTGAAGGTATTGCTGTTGGGACCCGGCCAGGCACGGTAGACCGCCGGCGCCGGGTAGGCCGCCACTGCCGCCTCGATGGCCGGGATCACTTCCTCGGCGGCCGCGCCGCGATAGTCCGCCAGCAACACCGGGGGGCTACCGAACCAGGCGCGGTCGGGCGCGGCGGTGGTCTCGCTGACCCGCGCCGGACGTCGCCAGCCCATCACCTGATGCAGGCGCCACTGCTCGGCCTCGGCCTCCCGGGTGGCGATCCAGGTATGCACGCCGAAGGCGCCCCGCCACCCCCAGGTGCGGGCGGCATAGAGCTGCACGACCGCCTCCGGCGCCTCGGCCGGCGTCGGCGCCAGCCCCGCCGGCTCGCGCCCCGCCGTGGCCCAGTGCCGCCCGGTCGTCACCTCCTCGGTGGCCAGCATCCACAGCGGCCCCGCCAGCAGCAGCGACAGCAGCACCACCAGGCCAGCCAGCAGCCGCAGCAGGATGCCCATCGCGCCCCTCCCCTTGAATACGCTCGCCATCACCCGCATCTTGCCAGGAAACCCACTCAGACCCGGGAATCCCAACCATGTCCATCGTCGACCCGCGAACCGGCGACCCCCTCGCCTCCGACACGTTCCCCGGCAGCGCCGAGGCCGCGCCCCCCGGCGACGCCCCCGAGGTGATCATCGACGTCGACGCCAGCAATATCCAGCAGCTGCTGGAGCTCTCCATGCAGGTGCCGGTGCTCCTCGACTGCTGGGCGCCCTGGTGCGAGCCCTGCAAGACCCTGATGCCGGTGTTGGAGAAGCTGGCCCGGGAGTATCGCGGCGCCTTCATCCTCGCCAAGCTCAACATCGAGGAGAATCAGGAGATCGCCGCCCAGCTCGGCGTGCGCTCGGTGCCCGACGTCAAGCTGGTCAGCCAGGGCGGGCTGGTCGACCACTTCCAGGGGGCGCTGCCCGAGAAGCAGATCCGCGACTGGCTGGGCCGCTACTTCCCGGCACCGGAGGATGCCCTGGCCAGCCCCGAGGAGCAGGCCGCCGAGGCCCTGGCCGCCGGCGACGCCGCCACGGCCCGCGCGCTCTACGAGACGCTGGTGCAGCAGAACCCCCAGCACTACCCCTATCAGGTGGAGCTGGCCCGCACCCTGGTGGCCGAGGGCCGCGCCGCCGACGCCCGCACGCTGCTCGACAACCTGCCCCCGGAGGAGCGCGACGCCGCCCCGGCCCGGGGCGTGCGCGCCAGCATCGAGTTCGGCGAGGAAGCGCCCGACGCCGAGGCGCTGGCGGCCCTGGGCGAGCGGGACGACAGCGAGGCCCAGTACCTGCGCGCCCTGCGCCGGGTGGCCGACGGCGACTACGAGGCTGGCCTCGATGCCCTCCTGGCGCTGATGAAGGCCGATCGCGGCTACGGCGATGACGCCGCCCGCAAGACCCTGCTGCGGGTCTTCGACGCTCTGGGCGCCGACCATCCGCTGACGGTCAGCTACCGCCGCAAGCTGTTTGCGATGCTTTACTGAGCTACCCGCCAAGCACCCCGTCCAGGCGCGCCAGCGCCGCCTCGAGCTGGGTCGCCGTGGTGCCGAAGTTGAGCCGGGCGAAGCCCGGCGTCCCGAAGTCGGCCCCGTCGGAGAGCGCCACCCCGGCGCGCGCCAGCAGCGCCTGCCGGGGCGAGGCCTCGCCGGCCAGCGCCGGCGCCCGGCGCAGGTCGAGCCAGGCCAGGTAGGTGGACTCGAGCGGACTCATGATCACTCCCGGCCAGCGCGCCACCCGCTCGCCGAGCGCCTGCCGATGGCCGCGCAGCACCGCGAGCAGCGCCTGGCGCCAGGGATCGCCTGCGGCATAGGCCGCCTCGGCGGCCACCAGCCCCAGCACGTTGCCATCCGGCGTGAGCCCCTTGGCCCCGGCGGCGAAGCGCCGGCGCAGGGCGGCGTCGGAAATCACCGCGCAGGCGGTGGTCAGCCCGGCCAGGTTGAAGGTCTTGGAGGGCGCCCAGAGGGTCAGGGTGCGGGCAGCCAGCTCCGGGAAGGCCGCCGCCAGCGGCAGGTGGCGGGCGCCCTCGTCCAGCAGCAGGTCGCAGTGCAGCTCGTCGGAGACCACGACGAGATCGTGGCGCGTCACCAGTTCGGCCAGGCCGGCCAGCTCCTGGGGGTCCCAGACCCGCCCGGTGGGGTTGTGCGGGTGGCACCAAAGCAGCAGCCGGGTACGCGGGGTGATCGCCGCCTCCAGCGCCTCGAGGTCGAGCCGCCAGGGCTCGCCGGGCGCCGCGGGCTCGCCCAGGGCCGCCTGCTGGGGCGTACGGCCGGTGCGCTCGGCGACCCTGAGGAAGGGCGGATAGATCGGCGTCACCGTGAGCACGCCGTCACCCGGCTCGGTCAGCGCCAGGCTGGCCAGGTGCAGGGCCGGCACCACCCCGGGCAGCCACAGCTGCCAGCCGGGCTCGATGGTCCAGCCGTAGTGGCGCTCGCTCCAGGCGCAGAGGGTCTCGCGCAGCGAGTCGGGGACCAGGCCATAGCCGAACACGCCGTGGCCGACCCGGGCGTGCAGCGCCTCGAGCACCGCCGGGGGCGAGACGAAATCCATGTCGGCCACCCACAGCGGCAGCACCTCATCGCCGTAGCGGTGCCACTTCTGTGACGGCCACTGGGACGCCCCCCCGCCGACCGGATGCCGCCGCTCCACGGGCGTGGCAAAATCGAACGCCATGCGCTCACTCCTCGATGATCAGGACACCTCATGACCACGACCATGCCCCAGGACGGCTTCTATGCCAAGGTGCGCCGCGGGCTGCCGGCGCTGATCGGCCAGTGGCTGGCGCTGGGCCAGGGCGACGCCGATCGCCTGGCGCTGATCCTGGCCGAAACCGCCCGCGTCGCCAGGCTGGGCCAGCCGGAGGCCACCCCGGACGGCGCCACCCTGACGGCCTGGACCGCGCCGGAGGCCGGCGACGAGATCCCGCTGTGGGCGGCGCGCACCGCCGCCTTCCTGCTCACCCAGATGCCGGCTCGGCCGTTGCCGGCCAGCGACGACGAGGCCTGCGCCTGGGCCTACTGCTGGCTGCGCAATCGCGACTTCGCCGACCACGCGAGTGCCGAAGCCGCCCTGCCCGCCCACCTGCGCGACCCGCTGGCCGCGCCCCTCAAGGCGGCCTGGCACGACCGCCAGGGCCTACGGCTCATCTAGCCTCACTCCCACCACCCCCTTACCACCACAAGGAGAGACCGTGGACGTTCCCCTGAGCTGGCAACTGGCCAGGCGTGCCGCTCGAGCTTGACCGAGCGCTTGCTTGGGGCAAAGCTGTCCTGCCCGGATGACGACCCGAGTCACGACAGCTGAATCACTACAGCTGAGTCACTACAGCTGAGTCACTACAACAAGGAGCGCCGCCATGTTCACCCGCACCGTCGAGCCTGCCTTCTACGACACCGACGCCCTGGGCCATATCAACAACACCCGGCTGCCCGCCTGGTTCGAGCTGGCCCGCAACGACCTCTTCCGGCTCTTCACCCCGGACCTGGACCCGCGCCAGTGGCGCCTGATCATGGCCCGCATGGAGGTGGAGTACCGCGCCGAGCTGCAGTACGGCAGCGAGATCGAGATCCGCACCTATGTCTCGCGGCTCGGCAACAGCTCCTTCACGGTGACCCAGGAGGCCTGGCAGGACGGCACGATGACCAACCTGGGCCGCAGCGTGATGGTCCATTTCGACCACCAGGCGAAGCGGGCCGTGCCCATCGAGGGGGCGCTGCGCGCGGCGCTGGAATCCCATGTGCGGGAGGAGCCGGTGGCCGCATGACCCCCGCCATCAAGCAGCTGGAAAGCGCCGGGGTCGACTTCACTGTGGCCGAATACGCCCACGACCCGCGTACGCCCGCCTACGGCGAGGAGGCCGCCCGGGCGCTGGGGCTCTCGCCCGACGAGGTGTTCAAGACCCTGCTCGCGAAGCTCGACGACGGCCGCCTGGCGGTGGCCATCGTGCCGGTCTCCCACTGGCTCGATCTCAAGGCGCTGGCCCGGGCCGCCGGGGCGCGCAAGGCGGTCATGGCCGAGGCCGAGGAGGCCCAGCGCGCCACCGGCTACGTGGTGGGCGGCATCAGCCCCCTGGGACAGAAGCGCCGGCTGCCCACCTTCCTGGACGCCAGCGCCGAGGCCCTCCCGGCGCTCCACGTCAGCGGCGGTCGGCGCGGGCTGGAGATCCGCCTGGCCCCCGCCGACCTGGTGCGCCTCACCGGGGCCCGGCTGGCCCCGCTCGCCCGATCGTGACGCGCGGGGAGCCGAATCCGCGCCCCGCCTGTCCCAGTATCATCCCCCCGATGCCGTCCGGCAGCGCCGCCGGCCGCCCACCGCGAAGGAGCCTGGCATGGCCATCCGCTACGATCTCTGGCTGGACCCCGACAACGTCGCCCGCCACCGCGCCGTGGAGGCGGACCTGATCCGCTACTTCGTCGATCGCTTCGCCGACTACCCCCACATCCGCTTGTTCGGCGCCGACCCCTACGATTATGATGCCCCGTTCAATCGACTCTACGACGTGCTGATGGCCCGGGCCGCGGAGTACTGCGAGCGGGAGTGGCGCTATGTGGCCACCCCCGAGCAGCTCAACCGCGCCTTCTTCCTGGCCGTCGGTCAGTCCAACAAGTTTCTACGGGACCCCGACGATGGTGATCCGCACCGATCAGACTCCTGACACGCGCCAGCTGGCGATCATCACCGAGCAGCTGGGCCGCGCCCCTCGCGGCATCGAGGCGGTGGCGGCCACCGACGCCGAGGGCACCCCGCTGGTGCTGCGCATGGCGCCCATCGTCGACGGCAAGCCCTTCCCGACCCTCTACTGGCTCTGCTCCGAGCTGCTCAAGGTGGAGATCTC
>NZ_CP071922.1:788233-790016 GCF_017584085.1 Halomonas sp. BM-2019 | reverse complement strand
GCCGGCGTGATCAAGCAGCTCGAGGCCCGCCTGCAGGAGGAACCCGAGTTCCTCGCCGCCTATCACGCCAGCCACCGCGACTATGTGGCGACCCGCTGGCGCTGCATGAGCGTGACGCAGAAGGCCGACGTCGTTCGGCTGGGCTACGAGAGCGTGCTCACCGAGCGCGGCATCGGCGGCATCGCCAACTGGGATCAGGTGCGCTGCCTGCACACCCAGTACGCCCACCACCTGTGCGGCGACAACGTCATCGGCCAGTGGATGGACGCCGTGTACGGCGTGGCCGACTGCCTGCCCGGCGGGTCCCGACTCCATACCCCCTGACCTTCACACCCCCTGACAGGAGCCCCCGATGTACCTCGATACCCATGTCGTTGATCAGCGGCGTCGGCATCAAGCTGCTGCGCCAGGCCATGAAGCGCGACGCCGACGCCTCGCGCTGAACCGCGGGTCACGCGACATCCCGTGAAGGGTGCCGACGGGCGCCCTTCGTCGTTCTCGGGCCCGGGCGTGGGAAAGCGCTTGCGATGGACGACGCGCGACGCCAGCATAAGGCCCTGCCGGGAGGCGAAGGCGCCCCTGCCAAGGAGACAAGCATGCCAAGATTCTGCGTCTACCTGGGGTCACGGGATGGCCGTGACGCCCAGTTCCTCGAGGCCGCCCGCCGCCTGGGCGGCGAGCTGGCCCGACGCGGCCACACCCTGGTCTACGGGGGCGCCCGCATCGGCCTGATGGGCGCCCTGGCCGACGCCACCCTGGCCGAGGGCGGCACGGTGATCGGCGTGATGCCGGACCACCTGGTGGAGCGCGAACAGGCCCACCACGGCCTGACCGAGCTGATTCGGGTGCGCAACATGCACGAGCGCAAGGCCAGCATGGCCGCCCACGCCGACGCCTTCATCGTGATGCCGGGGGGCATCGGCACCCTGGAGGAGTTCTTCGAGGCCTGGACCTGGCACTATCTGGGCCTCCACGACAAGCCCATCGGCGTCCTCGACACCGGCGGCTTCTACAGCCCGCTGCTGGCCTTCCTCGACAACACCGTGGAGCAGGGCTTCCTCAACGCACGGACCCGCGCCGAGCTGCTCGACGCCGCCGAGCCGGGCGAGCTGCTGGATATCCTCGAGGCGCGACTTGCCGAGCCGGTCTGACGGCTCGCCCTCGGGTCAGGCGTCGCCGGCCAGCTCGCGGGTGCGCTGGTAGGTCAGCTGCAGCAGGCGGGCGTCCTCGCCGGCGCGGTGTCGATGAATGCCCAGCTCCACCACCAGCGCCTCCTTGGTGGCCTTCCACAGCACCAGTTGCCCCTCGCTGAGCAGCTTGCGAAGCGCCTCCAGCCGGAAGTCCGGCAGCAGGCCGGCGTGGTGGAACAGCAGCGAGAGCCAGGTGTTGTCGTAGCCCCAGCTGTCGCTGTAGCAGATACCGATCTCGCCGAGCTCATCGTTGAGCCAGCGTGCCACCTGATGCACCGGGCAGCCCTCGCGCTCGAGGCGGCCGCGGCTGATGCCGTGCAGCAGCTCGGCCTTGGGGTCCCAGTGGGTCCACTCGGGAAGGGGTTGGATCAGGAAGGCACAGCTGCTGCCGTCGGGACGGGCCAGGCCGACCTCGATGGGGTAGCTGCCGCGCCCGAACCCGGACGCCTCGATATCGAGCAGTGTCGGTAACGTCACGGGGCACGGTTCCTCGAGGCCGGGCGGGGGAAAGGAGGGCCGGCAGCGTGATGGCCGCCGGCCGGGTGCCTCCCTAGTGTCGCGTCTCGGCTTCGCCGCTGTCCAGCGGCTCCCCC
>NZ_CP071922.1:784700-788133 GCF_017584085.1 Halomonas sp. BM-2019 | reverse complement strand
GGTGCCCCTCGCGGTAGGCGCGGGCCAGCCGGGCGGCGGCCAGGGGATGGCCGGCCTCGCCGGCGCGGGCGTACCAGGTCACCGCATGGTCGTCGCGCCGCGGATAGAGCGCACAGCCCCGCTCGTGGATCTGGCCGGCCTGGTACTGGGCGCGGACGTCGCCGGCCTGGGCCGCCTCCAGCACGTAGCGGGCGCCGCGGGCCTTGTCCTGGGGAGTGCGGCCACGGTGGAAGAGCATATGCCCGTAGACGGAGAGCGCCGCCGGGTGACCGGCATCGGCGCAGCGCTGGAACAGATGCATGGTCAGCCGCTGGGTGCGCGGCGAGCGGGGAAGCCAGCGCGTATGGAACAGCTGCTCAGCCAGGCGGTATTCGAGCCGGGTGAACAGTGATGCTGCCTGTGTCATGGCCAGTAACCGGATCCAGTGACGCCAGGGCAGCCTCTCGACACCACCCGGTGCGCGGCGCCTGCCCTGTGCGGGAATCGGACCGCCCCCGGGGTCCGGGGGCGAAAGCGGCGGCCAGCATACGCCCGCCCCGCCCGGGACTCAACCCTGGCAATTTGCCGCCCGGGGCGAGCTGCCGCTACCATGCCATCTACCATTCGCAGATCCTGGCAAGGGGAGAGAGGATGCAGACGCGACCGCTGGGCGCCACCGGCATCGAGGTCAGCCGCCTGTGCCTTGGCACCATGACCTTCGGCGAGCAGAACAGCGAGGCCGAGGCCCATGAGCAGCTCGACCGCGCCGTGGCCTTCGGCATCAACTTCATCGACACCGCCGAGATGTACCCGGTACCGCCCCGGAGCGAGACCCAGGGACGCACCGAGACCCACATCGGCCGCTGGCTGAAGCAGCGCGGCAGCCGCGATGACGTGATCATCGCCACCAAGGCCACGGGCCCGGGCCTGGAACATATCCGCGGCGGCACGCGGCTGACCCGCGAGCAGCTCCACCAGGCCGTCGATGCCAGCCTGGCCCGCCTGCAGACCGACTACATCGACCTCTACCAGCTGCACTGGCCGGATCGCCGCACCAACTTCTTCGGCAAGCTGGGCTACGAGCACGACGAGGAGGAGGACGACACCCCGCTGGAGGAGACCCTCGCCGCCCTCAAGGCGCTGGTGGACGCCGGCAAGGTGCGCGCTATCGGCCTCTCCAACGACACGCCCTGGGGGGTGATGCGCGCCCTGCACCTGGCCGAGACCCTGGGCCTGCCCCGGGTCGCCGCGGTGCAGAACCCCTACAACCTGCTCAACCGCACCTTCGAGGTGGGGCTGGCGGAGATCGCCCACCGCGAGCAGGTAGGCCTGCTGGCCTACTCGCCGCTGGCCTTCGGGGTGCTCTCCGGCAAGTACCTCGACGGTGCCCGTCCCGAGGGGGCGCGGCTGACCCTGTTCGAGCGCTTCCAGCGCTACACCAACCCCCAGGCCGAGGCGGCCACCGCCGAGTACGTACAAATCGCCCGGGATGCCGGCCTGGACCCGGCCCAGATGGCGCTGGCCTTCGTCAACTCGCGCCCCTTCCTGACCAGCAACATCATCGGCGCCACCACCATGGAGCAGCTCGAGAGCAACCTGGAGAGCGACTTCCTGAAGCTCGACAGCGAGGTGCTTGAGGCCATCGAGGCGGTGCACCAGCGCCAGCCCAACCCGGCGCCCTGAGGCAAAACAGCACTACAGCAAGAGGCGCCGGGCTATCGCCGCGATAGCCCAACCGCTGCGGTGCCCTTGGTATACTCGGGGCACTTCCACCGGATCAGGAGCGCCCCATGCTGAGCGTGATCTCGCCCGCCAAGTCGCTGGACTTCGAGACCCCGGCCACCACCGCCATGCACACCCAGCCGGACTACCTCGACCGCAGCCGCGAGCTGATCGAGATCCTGCGCGACTACTCCCCCCAGCGGCTCAGCGAGCTGATGGGGATCAGCGACAAGCTGGCCGCCCTCAACGCCGCCCGCTTCGCCGAGTGGCGCACGCCCTTCACGCCGGAGAACGCCAAGCCCGCCGCCCAGGCCTTCCAGGGCGACGTCTACGTGGGGCTCGAAGCAGAGACCTTCGGCGACGACGACAACGCCTTCGCCCAGGGGCACCTGCGCATACTCTCCGGCCTCTACGGCCTGCTGCGCCCGCTGGACCTGATCCAGCCCTATCGGCTGGAGATGGGCACCAGGTTGGCCAACCCGGCGGGCAAGGACCTCTACGCCTTCTGGAAGGGGACGCTCACCGAGGCCCTCGACCAGGCGGTGGCCGAGAGCGGCAGCCCGGTGCTGGTCAACCTGGCCTCCAACGAGTACTTCAAGGCGATCGACGCCAGGGCGCTCGAGGCGCGGGTGATCACCCCGGTATTCAAGGACGAGAAGAACGGTAAGCTGAAGATCATCAGCTTCTACGCCAAGAAGGCCCGCGGCCTGATGGCCGCCTGGATGATCCGCGAGCACCTGGACGACCCGGAGGGCCTCAAGGACTTCCAGGTGGCCGGCTACGGCTTCAACTCGGCCATGAGCGAGGGCGACACCCTGGTCTTTACCCGGCCGGAAGGCGCCGCCTGATTTCCCTCAGGAGCACAGAATATCCCGCCATCGCCGATAGAGCGGGCTCCCACGCTGAGGGTAGGAGCGCAGATTCTGCGCGAATGGAGGCCGAAGGCCTCCCAGGCGGCTGGCGCAAGCGTAAGCAACACCACTGGGGCACCTTCGGCGCCATTCGCTCGGGGCACCCGAGCTCCCACAATGGCAGCTTCACGCTGATCTGCGATGAACCCGATCAATGCGTCTTCCCCCCGTAGAGGCCTATGGAAACACCAGCGGGCGCGCCGAGCGCCCCTTGAGGAAGCGGCGATGGGCCTGCTTGAAGCGCTCGTCGTCACAGCGGTGCAGCCACTCGTAGGCCACCATGTCGGCACTGACCGGCACCGCCCCCGCCTGCACCATGCGCTCCCGGGCCAGCCGCGCCTCGCCGGCGCGGCGGCTGGCGCAGGCCTCGGTCAGCCAGTAGACCTCGTAGCCTGCCGCCAGCAGGCCGAGTCCCGTTTGCATCACGCAGATATGCGCCTCGGTGCCGCACAGCACCACCTGGCGCCGGCCGCTCGCGGCCAGCGCCGCAGTGAACTCCGGGTCGGCACAGGCGTCGAAGGTCAGCTTCTGCCACCGGCGATGCCCCGGCAGCGCCTCGAGCAGGCGCGGCTCGCTGCCGCCCAGGCCCTCGGGATACTGCTCGGTCAGCCAGACCGGCACCTCGATCGACTCTGCCAGGCCACCCAGCCAGGCCGCCTCGGTCACCGCCTGGTCGCCGTGCTCGATCACCGGCAGCAGTCCCGCCTGCAGGTCGACGATCAGCAGCAGGCTCTCCTCTCGTGTCAGACGCATGCGTGGTCTCCTTGCGCACTTATATAGGGTGCCGGTTATCGGTTTCTCTGGTGCCCCCCAGCATAGCC
>NZ_CP071922.1:781807-784600 GCF_017584085.1 Halomonas sp. BM-2019 | reverse complement strand
TCCAGGAGTACGTGACCCCGGAGCTCTACAACCTGCTGCGCGCCGAGCGTGACAGGCACCCGGCCAACAACCGCACCGAGGTGGTGCGCCTGTTCGCCGAGCTAGGCATGGTCCAGGAGGTCGGCCAGCAGGCCGAGGCCACGGTGATCTTCCACGGCATCCTCGACGAGAACGGCGAGCACAACGAGTTCAACGAGACCTGGCACCTGGTGCGCGACCTGCGCGACGGCGCCCCTTGGTACGTGCAGGGCATCGAACAGAACGGATAAGCCAACCCGACACGGCAAGGCCGGGCGAGATCGCCCGGCCTTGCCGTATCAGGATCCCACCGGCCGTCAGTCGCCCTCGGCAGCATCCTGGATGGACTCGCCCATCTCCTCGACGCCCTCGCCGGCGTCTTCCATGGCCTCGTCGATCTCCTGGCCAGCCTCCTCGGCGGGGCCGGGGTCATCCTGGCAACCGACCAGGCCGGCCGCCAGCATGCCGACCAGCAGCGCCAGCCCGAGCTTCTTGAGCATCTCGTGCGTCATGGGGTCTCTCCTCCTGAGAATCATCCTGGAAAGGAACCACGGCGGGTGGCCCTTCTCCACCCTAGCCGAGACAGCGTGGCACCACCACCAACTCCTGAAACGCCTTGTAACCATTGGCACTACCGCGAATACAAGGAGAAAAAAAGGGTGCGCCTCGGCGAGGCGCACCCATGACCACTCGCATGACGACGCCGCCGGGCGAGTGCTATGATCCATGCCCTGATACCTGTAAACGAAACGTAGACATCAACAGCACAACGAGGAATCCGGCTTGTCACATTTACCGGTGATCGTCGGCATGGGCGGCATCAACCCCGCCGGCAGAGCCTCGGGCCACCAGGCGTTTCGTCGCACCGTACTCGACGCCCTGCCCGATGAGGACCAGGCCCGCACCCTGCTGAGCCTGGCTGCCCTGATGCGCCTGGCCAGCGCGGGCGTAGAGGGCACCTGGCAGGACGCCGACGGGCATGAGCTCAACGCCTCCGCGATCGTCGAGCAGATCCGTCAGCCGGTGCTCGATCACACCCTGATCCGCCGCATCGAGGATCCCCGTTTCAATGACGAGGGCATTCCGGCCAACCGCCGCGCCAGTCTGGAGCTGGACACGCCCCTGAGCTTCCGCCTGCGCCGGCGCCAGCTTCCCGACGACCTGCCGCCCACCTGGCAGGTGCGCGAGCTGGACCGCCACACCCTGGAAGTCACCGTTCCCGCCGGCAAGATGGACGTGATGCTGCCGGAGCACCGCCCGGCCCAGGTGCGCGCCGCCGGCCAGCTCCCCACCGGCTTCGAGCCCAGCCGGCTCTATCGCAGCGTGCACCATCCGCGGGGCCTCTCCATGGCGATCTTCGCCGCCAGCGACTGCCTGGGCGACAGCGGCCTCTCCTGGGATGGGCTGCGCGACCGCCTGGACCCCGACGAGGTCGCCGTCTACGCCGGCAACTCCATCGGCCAGCTCGACGACGAGGGCTGGGGCGGCCTGCTCAAGAGCTTCGTCTCCGGCAACCGTGCCACCTCCAAGCAGATGCCCCTGGGCTACGGCCAGATGCCCGCCGACTTCCTCAACGCCTATGTGCTGGGCAGCGTGGGCGGCACCGGCGCGGCGCTGGGCGCCTGCGCCAGCTTCCTCTACAATCTGCGCCTGGGGGTCGACGATATCCAGGCCGGCCGTCGCCGGATGGTGATGGTCGGCACCGCCGATGCCCCGGTGACCCCCGAGATCATCGAGGGCTTCCGGGCCATGGGGGCGCTGGCCGATGACGACAGCCTCAAGGCGCTGGATGCCCTCACGCTGCTCACCGACGCCGACTACCAGCGCGCCTGCCGCCCCTTTGCCCGCAACTGCGGCTTCACCATCGCCGAGTCCAGCCAGTTCGTGATGCTGATGGACGACAGCCTGGCCCTGGAGACGGGTGCCGAGATCCTGGGCAGCGTGCCGGCGGTGTTCGTCAACGCCGATGGCTGGAAGCGCTCCATCTCGGCCCCCGGCATCGGCAACTACATCACCCTGGGCAAGGCCGCCGCCCTGGTTCGCGACCTGCTCGGCGAGCGCGCGCTGCGCGAGCGCACCTTCCTGCATGCCCACGGCACCAGCACGCCCAAGAACCGGGTGACCGAATCCCATGTCTTCGACCTGGTGGCCCGGGCCAACGGCATCACCGACTGGCCGGTGGTGGCGGTCAAGGCCTATGTCGGCCACTCCCAGGGCAGCGCCGCCGGCGACCAGCTCGCCAGCGCCTTGGGCAGTTTCGCCCACGGCCTGCTGCCCGGCATCGTCACCCTCGACGCCGTCGCCGATGATGTCCATGCCGATCGGCTGCGGCTCTCTCGAGAACCGATCCGCTTCGCGGCCGATGCCGCCTTCATCAACGCCAAGGGCTTCGGCGGCAACAACGCCACCGGTGTGGTGCTCTCCCCGTCGGCCACCGAGCGGCTGCTGCGGGCCCGCCACGGCGAGGCCGCGGTGGCCGCCTGGCAGGCCCGGCGCGAGACGACCCGCGAGACCGCCGCCGACTATCACCGCCGTGCCGACCGGGGCGAGTTCACGGCCCGCTACCGCTTCGGCGAGGGGGTGCTGGAAGGGCCCGAGCTCACCATGAGCGCCGAGAGCCTGCAGATTCCCGGCTATGCGCGCCCCGTCTCCCTGGCAGTGGACAACCCCTACGGACGACTACCGGACGCAGACGACTGATGAACATCGCGGTATACCCCGGCACCTTCGACCCCATCACCAACGGCCACTTCGACCTGATCGAGCGCGCCTCGC
>NZ_CP071922.1:778882-781797 GCF_017584085.1 Halomonas sp. BM-2019 | reverse complement strand
GGCTCGTCGACAAGGTGGTGGTGGCCATCGCCACGAGCCCCGGCAAGGGGCCGGCGCTGGACCTGGAGACGCGGATCGCCCTGGCCCGGGAGGTGGTGGCCGGGCTGGGCAACGTCGAAGTGGTCGGCTTCTCGGGGCTGATGACCGAGTTCATGAAGCAGCAGCAGGCGCGCGTCCTGCTGCGCGGCCTGCGGGCGGTCTCGGATTTCGAATACGAGCTGCAGCTGGCCAACATGAACCGCGCCCAGATGCCGGAACTCGAGACCGTCTTCCTGACCCCGGAGGTGGAGAACTCCTACATCTCCTCCACCCTGGTCCGCGAGATCGCCAAGCTGGGTGGCGACGTCTCCCAGCACGTGCATCCCAGGGTCGCCGCGGCGCTGAAGAGCCATTACAATACCTGACCATCAGGATCGGGTTTTCCCCGCCGCCGCGCCCTGCGCCGGCGGGCGCTCGCTCCATGCGCCCGACCAGAACTTCCGTGAGGTATCCCCATGGCCCTGATGATCACCGACGAGTGCATCAACTGCGACGTCTGCGAGCCCGAATGCCCCAATGGCGCCATCTCGCCGGGCGAGGAGATCTACGTCATCGACCCCAACCTCTGCACCGAGTGCGTCGGCCACTATGACGAGCCCCAGTGCCAGCAGGTCTGCCCGGTGGACTGCATCCCCCTGGACCCGGAGCGCGAGGAGAGCCACGAGGAGCTGATGGCCAAGTACCGCCTGATCACCGCCGCCTGAGCCGCCCTCGCCGCCTGCCTCAACCCCCAGCGCCCCGCTCGTCAGCGGGGCGCTGGGCGTTGAGGGCCCGGTCCTACATCTCGTCGGCGCGGCGGCTCACGGTGCATCCCAGGCAGCGCCGGAAGGTCGCCTCGGCAGGGGTCTTGATCAGCGTCTCGGCGGCGGTCTCCACCCCGCCGCCCAGGGCGGTAAAGGGCAGCGAGACCAGGAAGACCGCCGTGCCGGCCACGGTGGCCGCCGCCAGCAACGGCCGGGCGACCAGCGCATCGACCACCATGGCGCCGCCGCTGGGCTGGGCCTCCATGCGCTGCTGCTGGGCCACGGCCGGCGAGCTGCCCAGCATCGCCACCAGCGCCAGTAATACGAAGATAAGGGTACGCTTGCCCATCGCTGTTACTCCCCTGCTGCCTCAGTCTCGACTGCCGTGGTTGCCCCTCAGTACCAGCCGACCGATTCGCCGGGTGTGGCACCAACCATCTTTTGCTTCTAGAATCCTCGAGATTACATCCTTTCACAGGATCTTACATCAGGGTAGACGGCTTTCGCTGCTTGCCCAACCCCGCAGGCCCGCCTGCCCACCATGCAACGGAGCGCATGATGAAGCGTCTGATCGCCACCGCCGCCCTGACCACCCTGGTCGCCGCCCCCGCCCTGGCCCAGAGCTACCCCGGCGTGCCCGACGAGGGCTTCTATCTGGGCACCGCCATCGGCCAGGCAACTTTCAAGAACAGTGACTTCCGCAACCTCGACGATGTCGACCGCAGGGACACGGCATTCAAGCTATTCGCCGGCTACCAATTCAACCCCCACTTCGCCGTGGAAACCAGTTACGTCGACTTCGGCGACTTTACCGCCAACGATGAGGATGGCGAGGTGAAGGTTGATCTGGACGGCTTCGGTTTCGCGCTGGTGGGACGCCTGCCTATCGAGGCGGGCTTCAGCGTCTACGGCAAGCTGGGCCTGATCGCCTGGGACGGGAACGTGCGTGATGCGGATGGGTCCAGAGGCGATGATGATATCGATCCCTTCTATGGCGTAGGCGCCGAATACGTGATCGACCAGGTGATGATGCGCCTCGAGTTCGAGCGCTATGACATGAGCGCCAGCGGTACGGACTTCGATACCGACCTGATCTCCGCCAGCATCGGCTACCGCTTCTAAGCCAGCGCCGCTGCCCTTGAACCGCCCCGCCATCGCGCGGGGCGGTTGCGTTGTGCGGCAGGCGGGGCCAAGATGGCCCGTTTGACCGCCTGCAGGTTTACCGTGAGCCGCTCGACGCCCGCCCTCGAAGCCTCCCCTCCGGACGCCTCCCGCCGGCGCCTCTGGACCCTGGCCTGGCCGATCATCCTCTCCAATATCACCGTGCCGCTGCTGGGGCTGGTGGATACCGCGGTGATGGGCCACCTGCCGGATCCCCGCTACCTGGCCGGGGTGACCCTCGGCGCCACCCTGTTCAGCTTCCTCTACTGGGGCTTCGGCTTCCTGCGCATGGGCACCACCGGGCTGACCTCCCAGGCGGTGGGCCGCGAGAACGACGGCGACGTGCGCAACCTGCTGGGCCAGTCGTTGCTGCTGGCGGGGGTGATCGGCGCCCTGCTGATCCTCTTCTCGCGGCCGCTGATCGCGCTGGGCCTATGGCTGCTCGACGGCAGCGAGATCGCCACGGCCCTCGCCGCCGAGTATGCCCAGATCCGCATCCTCTCGGCCCCGGCGGTGCTGGCCAACTACGCGATCCTCGGCTGGTTCCTCGGCCAGCAGAACTCCCGGGTCACCCTGAGCATCCTGGTGCTCACCAACGGCGTCAACATCGCCCTCGACCTGCTGTTCGTGGTGGGCCTGGGCATGACCAGCGACGGCGTGGCCTGGGCCACGGTGATCGCCGACTACACGGCGCTGGCCTTCGGGCTCTGGCTGGTCTCGCGCCAGCTTCGCCTGCTGGAAGGCCGTTTCCTGCGCCGCCGGCTGCTGGCCCTGGCCGCCTACGCCGAGCTCTTCGCGGTCAACGCCAACCTGTTCGTGCGCACCCTGGGGTTGCTCTTCGCCATGGCCTTCTTCACCTCCCGCGGGGCGGTACAGGGCGATACCGTGCTGGCCGCCAACGCCGTACTGCTGCAGTTCATCATGCTGACCAGCTACGCCCTGGACGGCTTCGCCCACGCCGCCGAGGCGATC
>NZ_CP071922.1:778335-778743 GCF_017584085.1 Halomonas sp. BM-2019 | reverse complement strand
GTGGCGGCCCTGGCCTTCGCCCTGGGCGGCCAGTGGCTGATCGCCCTGCTCACCGGCCTGCCGGAGGTGCGCGAGACCGCCACCCTCTACCTGCCGTGGATGGTGGTGATGCCGCTGATCGCGGTGTGGAGCTACCTGCTGGACGGGGTCTTCATCGGCGCCACGGCGATTCGCGAGATGCGCAACAGCATCTTCGCCGGACTGCTCGTCTACCTGCCCGCCTGGTGGCTCACCCAGGCGCTGCTGCCCGACGCGCTGACCAACCACGGCCTGTGGTTCGCCTTCACTCTCTTCGCCCTGGTCCGTTCGGCGGTGCTGGGGGCCTACTACCGGCACTACCGCCGCACTCGCTGGCGTTCGCCGCCCGCGCCAGCGGGTCCGTGACGGCCCGGTGAACGGCGGCCAGGG
>NZ_CP071922.1:777348-778177 GCF_017584085.1 Halomonas sp. BM-2019 | reverse complement strand
TCTGTCGAGACCGGCCGTCAGGCTGGTCGAACGCTACCTGCCCGACCCCTACATCTTCGTGCTGCTGCTCACCGTGATCGCCGCCGCCGCCGCCATCGCCGTGGAGCGCCAGACCCCGCTGGCGGTGATGCGCATGTGGGGCGACGGCTTCTGGAACCTGCTGACCTTCTCCATGCAGATGCTGCTGGTGCTGGTCACCGGTTTCATGCTGGCCAGCTCGCCGCCGGTGAAGAAGCTGCTGCAGCGCCTGGCCAGCCTGGCCAAGGGCCCCGGCGGGGCCATCCTGCTGGTCACCTATGTGTCGCTGGCGGCCAGCTGGATCAACTGGGGCTTCGGCCTGGTGGTGGGGGCCCTGTTCGCCAAGGAGCTGGCGCGCCTGGTTCGCGTGGACTATCGGCTGCTGGTGGCCAGCGCCTACTCCGGCTTCGTGGTCTGGCACGGCGGCCTGGCCGGCTCGATCCCGCTGACCATCGCCACCGAGGGCCACTTCACCGCCGACCAGATCGGCGTGATCGGCACCGGCTCGACCATCTTCGCTTTCTTCAACCTGGCCCTGGTGGTCTGCCTGTTCATCGCCATCCCGCTGGTCAACCGGATGATGCTGCCCGACGACAAGGAGAGCGTCTACGTCGACCCCAAGCTGCTGGGCGATGACGAGGAGTATCGGGTGCGCATCACCCGCCCGGCCGAGCGGCTCGAGAACAGCGTGACCCTGGCCTGGCTGGTGGGCATCCCGGGGGTGATCTTCCTGCTCGACCACTTCTTCCTGCGGGGCGGCGGCCTGAACCTGAACATCGTCAATTTCATGTTCCTGTTCCTGGCCATCGTG
>NZ_CP071922.1:776222-777248 GCF_017584085.1 Halomonas sp. BM-2019 | reverse complement strand
ACCGCCATGGCATCGGCCGCTCCAGACTGCTGGGGCTGGACTTCCTGATCGCCGGCGATCTGATCAAGACGGTGATCGTGCTCAACAGCGGCGAAAGCGTCCTGACGCTGGCCGCGGTGGTGCTGATCCGCGCCTTCCTCGGCTTCACCCTGCATGTGGAAGTCGAGGGGCACTGGCCCTGGCAGCCGCCCCACCCGGTCCAGCGCCGCCAGAATCACCTTGCCGATCGCCACCACGAAGGCGACGGCTGACACCCCTGTTCGGAGGACCCACATGGAAATGACCGCCACTCCCGGCCAGCACGAGCTCACCATGACCGTGCTGATGACCCCCGACATGGCCAACTTCAGCGGCAAGGTGCACGGCGGCGCCATCCTCAAGAAGCTCGACGAGGTGGCCTATGCCTGCGCCAGCCGCTACTCAGGCCACTATGTGGTGACCCTCTCGGTGGATCAGGTGCTGTTCAAGCAGCCCATCCACGTCGGCGAGCTGGTCACCTTCCTGGCCAGCGTCAACCACGTGGGCCGCTCTTCCATGGAGATCGGCATCAAGGTGGTGGCGGAGGATATCCGCCGGAAGCTGATTCGCCACACCAACAGCTGCTACCTGACCATGGTGGCGGTGGACGACGCGGGGAAGCCCGCCCCGGTGCCCCCGCTGGCGCTGGCGACCAGGCAGCAGCGGCTGCGCTTCGAGAAGGCAGCCCTGCGCAAGAAGCTGCGCAAGCAGGCCGATGAGGAGGAGCGCCGCACCCAGGCCGAGCACGGCGCGGACGACCCGAGCGACTAGCCGCAGCCGATCTCGGCGATGATGTCGTCATCGTCCAGGCGCACATTGAGGCGATCCGCCCGGTAGTCGAGGGTCACCGCCTCGCCGGGGCGGATCACCCGCACGCTGGCCGCGCCGCTCTCGTCCCGGATCGATTCGCCCAGCGATTCGCTGTACTCGCGGCCCACGCGGTCCTGCACGCGCCCGGCGCCGCACTCGCCGCTGGCCTCCACCCGGGGCGGCGGCGGTGCCGGCTCG
>NZ_CP071922.1:770189-776209 GCF_017584085.1 Halomonas sp. BM-2019 | reverse complement strand
CATGAGTGTCTCCTTCTCTTCCATGACAAGAAAGCCGGAGCGGCCAGGCCGCTCCGGTGGTTGCCGCGACCGGGCGCGACTCAGTAGGTGGAGCGCTGGATCGCCTCGCCGCCCTCCTCGATATCCTGTCCAGCCCCGCGGATGGTGTTGCAGCCGGACAGCAGCGAGAGCGTGAACAGCGACAGCAGCACGATGGCCAGGGTGCGTTTCATCGGCTTGCCTCCTTGCCGGTGGATGGTGAATGCCCTCATGCAATCTAGCACCACCGGCCGCGATTTGCCGGGCGCTACCGGCCACGCCGCGGCGACGCCACTCGACCCGCCGCCCTGTGTCATGATGGCAGCCCAACCCCCCTTGAGGAGAGAGCACATGGACAAGGCCGAGGTCGATGAGCGCCTGGCGGCGGACAGCTACCCGATCACCGAGCTGCCGCTGTGCCAGCTGCGCCTGATGAACGATACCCGCTACCCCTGGCTCCTGCTGATCCCGAGGCGTCGCGGCGTCAGCGAGGTGTTCGACCTCGACGAGGCCGACCAGCAGCAGCTGTGGCGCGAGGCCAGCCGCATCGGCCGGGCCTTCAAGGCGATGATTGGCGCCGACAAGCTCAATCTGGCAAGCCTCGGCAACGTGGTGCCCCAGCTGCACGTGCACCTGGTGCTGCGCCGCGAGGGGGACGCGGCCTGGCCCGGCCCGGTCTGGGGCCAGGGCAGCCCCCGGCCCTACGACCTGGACGAGCTGGCCGCCATGCGCGATCGGGTGCTGGCCCTGGTCGAGGGCCTGGCGCTCGAGGCGCAGGAGAGCTAGCCGCCGAAGGGGTGGCCGCCGGGCGCGCGCTCGCGCGGGGCGTCATCCCCCGAACGCGGCTCGACCGGGGCGCCACGCGACGCGGGCTCGCCCAACAGCGGCACGCCCGCCGGCTGGCTGACGCCGGTCACGCTGAGCGATACGCCCAGCGCCACGATGGCCAGCCCCCCCGCCAGCGAGACCCAGCCCAGCAGGCGTCCGGCCCGCGGCGCCTGGTCCTGGCGGGCCAGGCGCCGCTCCGCCCAGCCCCGGGCGTAGACGCTGGCCAGCGCCAGCGCCGAGACGGTGAGCGCCGTGCCCAGCGACATCACCAGCACCGCGGCGACGCCGACCAGGAAGTGGCCGAGCAGGGCCGCCGCCCCCAGCAGCAGCACCGCGCCGCTGCACGGACGAATGCCGATGGCGACCACCGTGGCCAGGGCAGTGCGCCAGTCGCTGGCCTGCTCGGGGTCCACGTGGTGGTGCCCGCCGCAGCAGTCATGGCCGTGATGGTGGTCGTGATGGTGGCCATGGGCATGTGCCTGGCCCGGGTCGGCGCCGTGTGAGTGGCTGGCATGGGCATGACCGGCGTGCTGGCCAATCGGCACCGGCCGGCGGCGCAGCTGGCGAATCGCCCGCAGGCAGAGCCACAGACCGAGCAGCGCCACCATGGCAAAGCTGGCCTGCTCCACCCACACCACGCTGCCCATGGCCTGGCGGGTCAACCAGCCAAGGCCGTAGACCAGCACCACCACCAGGCCAATGGCCACCACCCCCTGCAGCAGGGAAGCGGCGAAGGAGAGGCCCAGCGCCCGGCGCCGAGCGCCGCCCTGGGAGATCAGGTAGGTGGCCAACACCGCCTTGCCGTGGCCCGGGCCCGCGGCGTGGAAGACCCCGTAGCCGAAGCTGATGCCGAGCAGGGCCGCCCAGGCGCCGGTCGAGGGCGTGCCCGAGAACTCGCTGATCGCCAGGGTCAGGGCGCGGTGGAAGTCGCGCTGCCACGCTACCAGCTGCAGGCTGAGCCCCTGCAGCGCCTCCTGGAGCAGCAGCTGCCAGGCCAGCAGGGCGAGCAGCAGCCCTCCCGCCAGCCACATCAGTCGCCTGAGGGTTACCGGCATGCCACCTCCCCGGTCTCGGCGAAGTGGCGGCCGAGCCCCGGCTCGGCCTCGTCGGTAACATCCAGCATGGCGGCCTGCATGACCCGCTCGGGGTCGGGGTTGGCCGGCTCGATGTGCGTCTCGCACTCGAGTCCACCGCCGACCAGCAGGGCATCGCTGGCCGGGCGATTGCCCTCCTCCTCATGAACCATCTCGATAAAATAGGTGGGATCGAACACCTGGTAGCGCAGCGTCTGACCGGCCATCGGCAGCGGTTCCGCCAGGGGCAGCAGGAAGATGAACTCGACCCGCCCGCCGCGCTCCAGCACGGTGTAGTCGTTGACCGCGTCGAAGGCGAGCTTCTCGCCAGCCAGGGTCAGCTCGGTGTAGTAGCCGTAGGCCACCAGGTTGTCGCGAATCTCACCGCCGAGCTGGTCGAGGGCGGCCTCGAGGCCCCCCTCGCCGTCGGCCTGGCCCAGCTCCTCGAGCACCACCAGGCTGTAGAAGGGATCCATGCGCCAGGACTGGTGGAGCCCGGTGAGCTGTCCCTCGTCGTCCACCACCAGGCGCAGGCGCATGTCGATCCAACCGTGGGGATGGGCCTGGGCCAGGCCGCTCGCGAGCAGGCACAGCAGCGCCGTGGCGGCCAGTCCCGGGCGTCGTCGTAATAGATCAGGCATCGTGTCTCCCGAGTGTTGCAGGGATGATAGCGGTCATGGGTCAGCGCCACATGCCCAGCTGGTCCTGCATCTCCACCAGCAGGCGATCCAGGGTCTGGGGCGGCAGCGGACGCCCCCCTCGGGTGGCGGTCAGGCTCACCCGGCTCTGCTCGCCCTGCCCCGAGACCTCCACCAGGACCCGATAGCCGGGCCAGCGCGAGAAGACCGCCTCGAGGCGCCCCAGCTCGGCATCGGCGTAGCGCACCACGTAGCCGTTGGCCATCAGCACCTCGGCAGCGGCCCGCAGCGTCGCCTCGGGGGCGAAGGCGAAGTCGAGCTCCCGCGGGGGCTCCCGGGCGGGGGACGTGGCGCACCCCGCCAGCAGAAGCGCAACCAGCAGCGCGGGCAACAGGCGGCTCATCGGACACCTCCCGACTCGAGGGCGCCGCGCAGCCACTGGCAGAAGTCCGCAGTGCTGGCGCTGCGCGCATCGGCCAGCTCGCCGCGCCAGTCGATCACCTGGATATCGCGGCTCACGCGCACCTCCTCCCCGCCGGCCAGCAGCGAGACCCGCTCCAGTTGGGTGGCGTCGCGGGTCAGGCTGCCCACGCCACCGAAGCCGATCATCACGCCGCTTCTCACCCCGCCCCGTCCGCCACCGACGCCGAAGCCGCCGAACACCCCGCGGCTCTCCCAGTCATCGTGGCGGCTGCCGTAGCCGGGTAGTATGCGCGTGCGCTCGGCGCTCACCAGCCCCAGGGCCAGCTCGGTATGGCGAATCAGGAAGCCCTCGGCCTCCAGCGCCTCGACGGCGGCGCGCACCAGGCCCTGGGGCGCCTGGTCGCCGATCGGCCAGCGACACTCCGCCGCGGGGCGGGGCTCCGCCGCCGGCAGCGTGGGGGGGGGCGTCTGGCAGCCGGCCAGCACCAGGACTGCTGCCAGGGCCATCACCAGCGCGCGTATCCGCCCGAAGGGCAGCAGCCAGAGGCGCATGATCGCTCTCCCGTGGGTTGTCAGAGCCGCAGTGTACGCATCGAGTCCGGCGGAAGGAACGCCCTCGCTCAAGCTCGGCCTGCGACGACGCCAAGCTGGAGCGAGATCTCCCACTGCGAGCCCCCCATGAAGATCCTCATCTGCCCGGATAGTTTCAAGGATGCCCTGCCCGCCGAGGCCGCGGCCCGCGCCATCGCCATCGCCATCGCCTGCGGCGTCCGCGGGCGGTGTCGTCGTTTGCGGTCACCGCGCCCGGGAATATGAAGAGATTGGGCAACGCCCGCCCGAGCGGCGGGCACCCGTTAACGCAGCGATATACTGCCTGCAGGGACGCAGGAACGAGGGCACCCTCACCACGAATGGAGGAGAGACCATGAACCGACTGCTGCTGGCCACCCTGATGGCCGCCCTGGCACTGGCCATGAGCCTGCCGGCCGCGGCGGATCGCCACCGCCACGGCGGCTACCATCCCCAGGTGCACCATCACTACCACCACCATGACCGCCGCGCCGATCGGGGACGCCACTACCATCAGAAGCGTCACCCTCACCAGGCGCGCCACCGCTCACCCAAGCGGGCCAAGCACCACCACCGCGCACCGAGCCGCGTGGTGGAGCATCACTACTACCATTCCTCACCGCCCCGCCATCACGAACCCCGCCGGGACCATCGTCGCTACCATCGCGGCAGCAGCGATATCCCGCTGGTGACCGTGGGCGGCTACCCCGCGGTACGCATCCGGGTCAATCACTGACCCTTCACACCCCCTCGCGGGCCAGGTCCTCGACCAAGGCCCGCAGCAGGGTCCAGAACTCCGCCACCGAGGCGATCTCCACCCGCTCGTCCGGGGAGTGGGCGCCGCGGATCAGCGGGCCGAAGGAGATCATCTCCAGGTGCGGGTACTTGCCGCCGAGGATGCCGCACTCGAGCCCGGCATGGATCACCTTGACCGCCGGATCGCCGCCCATCGCCTCCCGATGCAGGCGACAGACGCGCGCCAGCAGCTCGCTGTCCGGCCGCGGCGTCCAGCCCGGGTAGGCGTTCTCCACCCGCACCCGGGCGCCGATCAGCTTGAAGAGCGCCTGGAAGCGGTCGGCCAGGTCGGCGGTGGCGCTGTCGCGCAGCGAGCGCACCAGGGCGCAGAGGTGGAAGCGCCCCGCCTCCAGGCTGACCACGCCGAGGTTGTTGGAGGTCTCCACCACCCCGGGCACCTCGCTGCTCAGGCGCTCCACCCCGCAGGGGGCGGCGTGCAGCGCCGCCACCAGCAGGTGGCTGGCCTGGGCGGTAAGCGCCCCCTCAGAGGCAGGTTCCACCGGTTCGATCGCCAGCGCCAGGCCGTCATCGACCCCGGCCAGCTCGGCGCGCAGCTCCGCCTCCAGCGCGGCCACCCGGGCCGCTACGCTCGCCCGCTCGTCAGCCGGCAGCGCCAGGGTGGCGAAGGCTTCCCGCGGCAGGGCGTTGCGCAGGGTGCCGCCGCGATAGTCCGCCAGGCGCACCTGACAGGCCTCGAGGGCGCGCAGCACCCGCACCAGCAGCCGGTTGGCGTTGCCCAGCCCCTTGTGGATATCCATGCCAGAGTGGCCGCCCTTGAGGCCGGTGAGGGAGAGGCGCATCGCCACCTCGTCCTCGCTGACCGGTGCCGTCGGCAGCTGCGCCTCCACCACCACGTCGGCCCCGCCGGCGCAGCCGATATAGACCTCGCCGCGATCCTCCGAGTCGAGGTTGAGCAGCAGCCGGCCCGACAGCCAGCCCTCGGCCAGGTTCAGGGCGCCACCCATGGAGGTCTCCTCCTCCAGGGTGAAGAGCGCCTCCAGGGGGCCGTGGGTCAGGGTATCGTCCTCGAGGATGGCCAGGGCGGCGGCCACGCCCAGGCCGTTGTCGGCGCCCAGGGTGGTGTCGGTGGCGCGCAGCCAGCCGTCGTCGCCGATACGGGTGCGGATCGGGTCCCGGGTGAAGTCATGAGGGGAGCCGGCATTGGCCTGGGGCACCATGTCCAGGTGGGCCTGGAGGATCACCCCCGGGGCGGCCTCATGGCCCGGCGTGGCCGCCTTGCAAAGGCGCAGGTTGCCGAAGGCGTCGCGGTCGTGGGCCAGGCCCTGCTCATCGGCCCACTGCTCCAGGCGCGCCACCAGCGCCGCCTCGTGCCCGGAGGGGCGCGGCGTATTGCACAGGGTGCGGAAGTGGCGCCACAGCAGTGGCGGTTCGAGCCGTTCGAGATGTTCGTTCATGGGGACTCTGCTCTGCGATAACCGGCCTACCTTACTCAGCCGGTGCTGGCAGGGGAAGCTGCCTTGTAAGAGGCCCCAAGGGTGAAGGCAACACCACCGAGGCAGTTAAGTGGGAGGCCGGCTATTTGCCGGGCGAAGGAGGCCACAGGCCTCCCAGCGGACAATACCAACCTGAACAACACCGCCAGGGCGCCTGGCGGCGCCGTTCGCCCGGGAGAACCCGGCCTCCCACTTTACCTTCTGCATGCCATAGTGATTAC
>NZ_CP071922.1:769508-770111 GCF_017584085.1 Halomonas sp. BM-2019 | reverse complement strand
CGTTGCTCGCTCCCTGGAAACCCCAGGCCACCAGTAGGCCGAGCGAGGCGTCGCCCGCCGACACGCCCCGTGCCAGGGCATGGCGCACCAGCGCCTGGAGCGCCGGGCGGGCCAGGGCGGGCTCACGGTGGCCGAAGGCGACATCCTCGGCGTCGCAGCGGTCGGCGGCGTCCAGCGCCGGGCCCGCGCCCTCCGCCAGCAGGGCGGCGGCGACCGTCGGCTCCAGCTCGCCCAGCTCGAAGGCCAAGAGCCCCGGCAGGGCGCGCTGGAAGCGGGCGGCGAGCGCCGCCACCAGCGCCTCGCCCCGCGCGTTCAACGGCCGCGCCACCATCACCGCCTGCTCCCCGGTGGCGGTCTCCCGGGAGAGGCCGAGCCGCAGGGTGACGAAGCCCAGCGACTGCCAGAAGGCGAGCAGCCCCGGCTCGGCGCCGAAGCTCGCCCCCAGCAGGTCGATGCCCTCCCGCCGGGCCTGCTCGACCTCCGCCTCGATCAGCCGCCGGCCGAGCCCGGCGCGACGGTGGGAGGCCGCCACGGCGATGCGCACCACCCGGCGCAGCCTGGCGGCGAGGGCCTCGCGGCTGCCGGCGTGAGCAGCCAGGGACT
>NZ_CP071922.1:728168-769408 GCF_017584085.1 Halomonas sp. BM-2019 | reverse complement strand
TCAACGCTGACGCAGCAGGGAATCCTCGCCCTCTCCGTCGGCAACATATTGATTGTAAAGCATCTCTCTTGCCAGCACCGCGCCGGCGCCCACCCTTGTCCAGCCGCCGAATGCTTTATCAGCAGGTTATCGATTATGACAGCGACAGCGTGCTAGGTTGAGGAGGCTGCCGAGCCTGCCCAGCCGGTCAACCTCCGGCCGCCGGCGACGCCCCTCCCCGCAGACGCTGACAACAGGGGAAAGCAGCGGCACCCGATACGTCTTCTCGACCAACAGCAATAACCCCGCACAGGGACCGGCCTGGCCGCCGGCGTGGCATTGGCCGCCCTTACCACCACCGCCCAGGCCCAGGAGCGCTGGACCATGACCTCCACCTGGCCGGACAGCATCGATCTGATCCAGATCGACCGCCACTGGGTGGAGCTGGTCAACAAGCTGGCCGGCGACGAGCTTACGATCGAGTTCCGCGCCGGGGGCACCCTGATGCCCGCAACCGAGGTGTTCGACGCCACCGAGACCGGCAGCATCGAGGCTTCCGGCGACTGGCCCGGCTACTGGGCCGGCCGCAACCCGGCCTTCTCGCCGCTGGCCACCACCACCATGCTGTTCAACGGCGTCGACTACCTGA
The DNA here is from genome assembly GCF_017584085.1 of Halomonas sp. BM-2019. Taxonomy (NCBI): domain Bacteria; kingdom Pseudomonadati; phylum Pseudomonadota; class Gammaproteobacteria; order Oceanospirillales; family Halomonadaceae; genus Halomonas; species Halomonas sp. BM-2019. The sequence goes on along the minus strand of NZ_CP071922.1, from coordinate 768,780 downwards.
ACTGGATCCAGCAGTGGGGCGGCTTCGATCTCTACCAGGAGATCTACGGCCAGTACGACATGGTCTACCTGCCCTACGGCATCACCAACAACGAGTCGGGCTTTATGGGCCGCACCCCCATCGAGAGCCTGGCCGACCTGGACGGCAAGCGCCTACGTCTGGCCGGCCGCGACCAGGGCCGGGTGCTCGAGCAGCTGGGCGGCTCCCAGGTGACCCTGGCCGGCGGCGAGATCTACCAGGCCGTGGAGCGTGGGGTGGTCGACGGCGCCGAGTTCTCCACCCCGGGCGTCGACTATCAGGCCGGCTTCGCCGAAGTGGTCGAATACTGGTCGGTGCCCGGCTGGCACCAGTCGGCCAGCGTGTTCGGGGTGATGATCAACAAGGACGCCTGGGACGCCCTCTCCGAGGAGACCCAGGAGAAGCTCAGGATCGCCGCCGACGCCACCATGGCCTGGTCATTGGCCTGGTCCGAGCGCGGCTCCACCGATGGCACCGAGAAGTTCATCGAGGCCGGCGTGACCATCAACCAGCTCTCCGACGAGGAGCTCGACCGCATCCAGGCGATCACCAACGAGGTGATCCTGCGCGGCGCCTGTGAGCACCCCGACCACGCCAAGGTCTACCATTCCATGATCAGCTACCTGGAGCACTACGCCACCTGGCGGGACATCTCCGCGCCCTTCAACATGAGCCGCACCATGGACAACCTGCCGTCCCTGGAAGAGCTCGAGGCCTGCCTGTAAGGCTCCCCCGGCCGCCCCGGCACTGCCCGGGGTGGCCCGCGTTCCGACGTCGGAGGCTGTTCCCATGAATGCGATTGCCAAGGCGATCGACTCGCTCAACGAGGTGCTCGGGCGGGTCATCGCGCCGCTGATCGCCGTCATCACCCTGGTGGTGCTCTACGATATCGCCCTGCGCCTGTTCACCGGGCGACCCAGCGACTGGGCCTTCGACATCACCAAGATGCTGTTCGGCGCCCACTTCATGCTGATGGCCGCCTACGGCCTGCGCCATCACGCCCACGTCGAGGTCGATGTGCTCAAGCGCCTGCTCTCGCGCAAGAAGCAGGCCGTCATCGAGATCCTCGGCTACCTGATCTTCTTCGTGCCCTTCATCCACATGCTGCTGACCCTGGGCTGGAGCTTCTTCATGCGCTCCTACAGCCGCGGCGAGACCACCTACGGCATGGTCTCGATCCCAGTCTACCCGATCAAGGGCGTCATCGTGGTGGCCGCCTTCCTGATCGGCCTGCAGGCCATCGCCATCGTCATCCGCGCCATCCAGCAGCTGCGCGAGGAGAGAGCCGCATGAACCTGAGTCCCGAACTGCTCACCCTGTTCATGTTCTCCGGCCTGCTGATCGGCCTGTTCATGGGCCACCCGCTGGCCTTCGTGCTCGGCGGCGTGGCGGTGATCGGCGCCTACCTCGGCCCCGGCGAGCGCGTGCTCGGCACCATCATCAACAACATCTACGGCAACGCCATGGACAACTACGTCCTGGTGGCCATCCCGCTGTTCGTGCTGATGGCGCGCTTCCTCAACGATTCGGGGGTCACCGAGAAGATGTTCGCGGTGATGCGCCTGCTGCTGGCCAACCTGCGCGGCGGTCTGGCGCTCACCGTGGTCATCGTCTCGGTGCTGCTCGCCGCCACCACCGGCATCGTCGGCGCCTCCATCGCGGTGATGGGCATGATCGCCCTGGCCCCGATGCTCAAGCACGGCTACAACAAGGAGCTCAGCTCCGGGGTGATCATGGCCAGCGGCTGCCTGGGCATCCTGATCCCGCCGAGCATCATGCTGATCCTGATGGCCAGCTACTCGCCGGTCTCGGTGGGCGCGCTGTTCGCCGGCGCCCTGGTGCCGGGGCTGATGCTCGGCGCCATGTACGCCCTCTACGTGCTGGTGATCTGCTACATCAAGCCGAGCTACGGCCCGCCGGTGCCCGCCGAGGAGCGGGCCGAGACCTCGACCGGGCAGCTGCTGATCATGCTGGCCAAGTACGTGCTGCCGCCCATGGCACTGATCCTCGGCGTGCTCGGTGCGCTGTTCACCGGGGTGGCCACCGCCACCGAGGCCTCGGCCCTCGGCGTGGGCATCGCCTTCCTGCTGTTCCTGATCTTCGGTGACCGCAAGCCGAGCACCTGCTTCCGCACCCTGATCGAGGCCGGCAAGACCACCACCATGGTGATGCTGGTGCTGGTGGGGGCCACCGCCTTCACCGGGGTCTTCTCCCGCGGCGGCGGCATGACGGTGATCAGCGACCTGGTGCTGGCCATGCCCGGCGGCACCGTGGGCGCGCTGATCCTGATGCTGTTCCTGGTCTTCCTGCTGGGGATGTTTCTGGACTGGACCGGCATCGTGCTGCTCAGCTTCCCGATCATGCTGCCGATCGTCCAGCAGCTGGGCATCGACGTGCTGTGGTTCGTGGTGATGGTGGCGGTGGTGCTGCAGACCTCCTTCCTCACCCCGCCGTTCGGCTATGCGCTCTTCTACCTGAAGGGGGTCGCGCCCAAGGGCGTGGAGATCGTCGATCTCTACAAGGCGGTGATCCCCTTCGTGGCGCTGATCGTGCTGGCCTGCCTGCTGATGGCCTTCTTCCCGGTGCTGGTCACCGGCCTGCCCTCGGCGCTGCTCGGCTACTGACGCCAGGTACCGGCCCTCCAGAGCGCCCGCCGTGCCCCGCACGGCGGGCGCTTCGGTTTTCGCCGTTCGGCTCAGGTGGGCAGGACGTGGCGGTGGCAGGAATTGACGTATGTCATGAAAAGCCTTTTGCGTATCATTATCATTTGCAGCAGACAATAATTTTGCTATCGTGCCGATAGACCGAGACTGGCAGTGGAACCATAACCGCCGCAGAGCGGATACGAACCAACCGCCAACCACAGGATCATTCCGACATGCAGAAGTCGCTGTTCGCCTCCGCCACCCTCGTGGCCACCCTGCTGGCCGCCCCCCTGGCCTCTGCCGCCGACCTGACCCTCTACTCGGGGCGCGGCGAGTCCATGGTGGAGCCGATCATCTCCCAGTTCGAGAAGAGCACCGGCATCAGTGTCAACGTGCGCTACGGCGATACCGCCCAGCTGGCGGTGCTGCTGCAGGAAGAGGGCGAGCGCTCACCGGCCGACCTTTACTGGGGCCAGGACGCCGGCGCCATGGGTGCGCTGAGCCGGGCCGGCCTGCTGGCCGAACTGCCCGGGGACATCTACGAGGGCCTGCCCGGCATCTACACCAGCGAGACCGGCAACTGGGTCGCCGCCAGCGGCCGCGCCCGGGTGGTCGCCTACTCGCCGGAGCGGACCAGCGAGGACGAGCTGCCCGAGAGCGTCTTCGACCTCACCGACGAGCGCTACGAGGGGCGCGTGGGCTGGGCGCCCACCAACGGTTCCTTCCAGTCCTTCATCACCGCCATGCGCGTGGAGCACGGCGACGAGCGCACCCTGGCGTGGCTCGAGGGCATGAAGGAGAATGGCGCCGTAACCTTCCGCAACAACACCAGCCAGGTGCAGGGCATCGCCGACGGCGAGGTGGACTTCGCGCTGGTCAACAGCTACTACCTGCCGCGCTTCGTGGCCTCTGATGAAGACTTCCCGGTGGAACAGGCCTTCTTCGCCGACGGCGACATCGGCAACCTGGTGAACGTGGCCGGCATCGCCGTGCTCGAGAGCAGCGACAACCAGGAGGCCGCCGTGGAGTTCGTTCGCTTCCTGCTCTCGCCGGCCGCCCAGCAGTACTTCACCGGCAACGTCTACGAGTATCCGGTCACCCGCGACGCGATCCAGAACCCGGTGCTCGAGGACTTCGACCGCTTGCTGGAGGTCTCCCCGCAGATCGACCTGGACGACCTGGAGGACCTCGAGGGCACCCTCCGGCTGCTGCGTGACGCCGGGCTGCTGTAGCCCGGGCCCGCGACCCGCCTCCTTCGGGGGCGGGTCATCGATAACGAGGCACCATGACCCAGATGCGCCACACCGCCACGCCGCACCGCACCCCGGGCCTGCCCCGGCTGCTGCCACGCGGCGTTCCGCTGCATATCCTGCTGCCGTCGCTGATCGCGGCAGGCGCCATGCTGGTGCCCCTGATCTACCTGGGCCTGCGCGCCTTCGAGGCCGACAGCGCCACCCTCGTCGATCTGGTGTTTCGCCCCCGCAACCTGCAGCTGCTGCTCAACACCCTGCAGCTCGCCGCCGGCGTGGTGGCGCTGACCACCCTGATGGCCTTCCCGCTGGCCTGGCTGGTCACCCGCACCGATATTCGCTTCAAGAAGACCCTCACCGTGCTGGGGGTCATCCCCCTGGCGGTACCCGGCTACGTGATGGCCTACGCGCTGATCGGCCTGGGCGGCAACTACGGGGTGCTGGCCCAGCTCACCGGCTTTCAGCTGCCGCGCCTCCAGGGCTACTGGGGGGCGACCCTGGCGCTGTCCCTCTATACCTTTCCCTACCTGTTCCTCAACCTGCGCGCCGCCCTGGCGGGCCTCGACGGCAACCTCGAGGAGAGCGCGCGCAGCCTGGGCTACTCCCAGCGGGAGATCTTCCGCCGGGTGACCCTGCCCCACCTGATGCCGGCGCTGATGGCCGGCTGGCTGGTGATCACCCTCTATGTGCTGGGCGACTTCGGCGCCGTGGCGCTGATGCGCTACGAGGCCTTCAGCTACGCCATCTACACCCAGTACTCCGGTGCCTTCGACCGCGTCTACGCCGCCTGGCTGGCGCTGATGCTGCTGGCGCTGGCCACCTGCTTCGTGATGCTCGACAGCCTGGTGGTGAAGCGCAAGTTGGCGCGCATCGGCACCGGCGTGGCCCGCCCGCTGACGCCCCAGCCCCTGGGGCGGTTGCGCCTGCTGGCCTGGCCCTACCTGGTGGCGCTATTCACCACCTCCATCGGCCTGCCGGTGATGATCCTGGCCTACTGGCTGCTGCTGGCGCCGCCGGATCTCTCCTTCTTCGCCCGGGTGCCCGGCACCCTGCTGCGCTCCGCCGGGGCGGCCCTGCCGGCGGCGCTGCTGGCCGCCGCCTTCGCCCTGCCCATCGCCTTCCTCACGGTGCGCTACCGCTCGCCCGTCGCCAGCCTGGTGGAGCGCTCCGCCTATATCGGCTATGCGATTCCGCCGCTGGCCCTGGCGCTGGCCATGGTGTTCTTCTCGCTGCGCACCGCCCCCTTCCTCTACCAGACCCTGGCGATGCTGATCATCACCTGGGCCATGGCCTCCCTGGCCCTGGCCCTGGGTCCGATCCGCAGCGCTCTGCTGCAGACCCGCCCAAGCATGGAGGAGGCCGCCCACTCCCTGGGCCACGGCCCCATCAGCACCTTTATTCACGTGATCTTCCCGCGCCTGCGCCGCGGCATCCTGGCCGGCGTGGTGCTGGTCTTCGTGCTGTGCATGAAGGAGCTGCCGATCACCTTCCTGCTGGCGCCCACCGGCTACACCACCCTGGCCGTGACCGTCTTTACCCGCACCTCGGAAGGCATGCTGGCCGAAGCCGCGCCCTTCGCCGCCGCCATCGTGGTGTTCTCCAGCCTGTCCGTGGGCCTGCTGCTCACCAAGGAGGGCAAATGATGTCCAATCTCAACCTCAAGGCCGCTCCCCGGGGCACGCCGACCCGGCTGCCGGAGCCGCTGCTCTCGGTGGACGGCCTGCACAAGCGCTATCGCCATCAGGACCCGCTGGCGGTGGAGGACGTGGGGTTCTCCCTGGACAACGGCGAGATTCTCGCCCTGCTCGGCCCCAGCGGCTGCGGCAAGACCACCACCCTGCGCATGATCGCCGGCTTTGAGCACCCCGATGCCGGCGAGATCCTGCTGCGCGGCGAGAACGTCACCCGGCTGCCACCTCAGCAGCGGCGCATCGGCATCGTCTTCCAGGATTACGCGCTCTTCCCGCACATGACGCTGGGCGAGAACGTCGCCTTCGCCATGCGCCATGTGCCCAAGGCCAAGCGAGCGGCCCGCGCCCGGGAGTGGCTCGACCTGGTGGGCCTGGCCGATCTCGCCTCGCGGATGCCCGACCAGCTCTCCGGCGGCCAGCAGCAGCGGGTGGCGCTGGCCAGGACCCTGGCCGCCGAGCCCGAACTGGTGCTGCTCGACGAGCCCTTCTCCAACCTGGACGCCGCCCTGCGCGAGTCGACCCGCAAGGAGGTACGCCGGCTGTTCAAGGCCGCCGGCACCTCGGTGATCCTGGTGACCCACGACCAGGCCGAGGCGCTCTCCTTCGCCGACCAGGTCGGGGTGATGCACTACGGCCAGCTGCTCCAGGTGGACCGTCCGGAACGCATCTACCAGGCGCCGGCCACCGCCTTCGTCGCCGAGTTTCTCGGCCACACCAACCTGCTCGAGGGCGAAGCCGACGGCGAGATCGCCCGCACCGCCCTCGGATCGGTGGCCATCGACTGCCACTGTCGCGGCCCGGTGCGCCTCTCGCTGCGCCCGGAGTACCTGGCTCTCTCGGCGGCCCCAGACGATCGCGGCGCGATCATCATCGAGCGGGAGTTCCGCGGCCACGACTGCTTCTACCTGCTGGAGCAGCAGGGCCAGCACTTCTGCGCCATCACCCCCAGCCATACGCTGTGGAAGATCGGCGAGCAGGTCAGCCTGGAGCCCCAGCGCACCGCCACGGTGCTGAGGGACTGAGCGCCTAGCGCCTAGCGCCTAGCGCCTAGCGCCTAGCGCCTAGCGCCTAGCGCCTAGCGCCTAGCGCCTAGCGCCTAGCGCCTAGCGCCTAGCAGGAAGATGCCGCCAGCCATGTTGCCGTCAAGTGCCTCGACTCGGCACCAGCCGCCCGTCACTGAACAGCTGGGCGCTAGGCGCTTGCAGCTGGGCGCTGCCCGAAGGGCTAGTGCGCCTCGTCCCAATTGGCCCCGCTCTCCGCCTCGACGATCAGCGCCACCTTGAGCTCGGCGGCGGCCTGCATGCGCCTCTTCACCTGCTCGATGAAGGCATCTACCTGCTCCTCGGCCACCTCGAAGACCAGCTCGTCGTGGACCTGCATCACCATCCAGGCGTCCATCTCCCCCGCCTGTAGCCAGGCGTCCACGTCGATCATCGCCCGCTTGATGATATCCGCCGCGGTGCCCTGCATGGGGGCGTTGATGGCGGTGCGCTCGGCGCCCTGGCGGCGGGCGCGGTTCTGGGAGTGGATCTCCGGCAGGTAGAGGCGCCGGCCGAAGACGGTCTCGACGAAGCCGTCCTCCGCCGCCTGGGCGCGGATGCGCTCCATGTAGCGCGCCACCCCGGGATAGCGGTCGAAGTAGCGCTCGATCCAGGTCTGCGCCTGGTTGCGCTCGATATGCAGCTGGCGACCCAGCCCCCAGGCGCTCATGCCGTAGATCAGCCCGAAGTTGATCGCCTTGGCGCTACGCCGCTGGTCCCCCGAGACCCTTTCCAGGGGCACCCCGAAGACCTCCGCCGCGGTGGCGGCATGGATGTCGCGCCCCTCGGCGAAGGCCTCGAGCAGCCCCTTGTCCTCGGAGAGATGCGCCATGATGCGCAGCTCGATCTGGGAATAGTCGGCGGCGACGATGCGGTAGCCCGGCCGGGCGATGAAGGCCTGGCGGATCTTGCGCCCCTCCTCGGTGCGGATCGGGATGTTCTGCAGGTTGGGGTCGCTGGAGGAGAGGCGCCCGGTGGCGGTGACCGCCTGGTGGTAGCTGGTGTGCAGCCGCCCGGTTGCCTGGTTGACCAGCCGCGGCAGCTTGTCGGTGTAGGTGGACTTCAGCTTGGCGAGCCCCCGATGCTCCATGATCACCTTGGGCAGCGGGTAGTCCAGCGCCAGCTCCTCGAGGACGGCCTCGGCGGTGGAGGGGGCCCCCTTGGGGGTCTTCTTGAGCACCGGGATCTTCTGCTCCTCGAAGAGGATCTGGCCGAGCTGCTTTGGCGAGCCCAGGTTGAACTCGCGCCCGGCCAGCTCATGGGCGCGGACCTCCAGCTCGCCGACCCTCACCTCGAGCTCCCGGCTCTGGGCGCGGAGGCGCGCCGGGTCCAGCGCCACCCCGGTGCGCTCCATGCGCGACAGCACCGGCACCAGCGGCAACTCGATCTCTTCCAGTACCTCGGCCAGGCGACCCGTGGCCGCCAGGCGCGGGCGCAGCTCGCGGTGCAGGCGCAGGGTGATGTCGACGTCCTCGCAGGCGTAGGGGGCCGCCTGCTCCAGGCTGATCTGGTTGAAGGTGAGCTGCTTGGCGCCCTTGCCGGCGATCGCCTCGAAGGAGACGGTCTTCTCGCCGAGGTACTTCAGCGCCAGGGAGTCCATGTCGTGGCGGGTGGCGGTGGAGTCCAGCACGTAGGACTCCAGCATGGTGTCCTCGAGGGGCCCCGCCACGGCGATGCCGTGGCTGGCCAGCACCGAGATGTCGTACTTGAGGTTCTGGCCGATCTTGGTCTTGGGGGTCTTCTTGAGCACCGGGATCTTCTGCTCCTCGAAGAGGATCTGGCCGAGCTGCTCGGGGGCATCCAGGTAGTCGTGGGCCAGGGGGATATAGGCGGCCTCCCCCGCCTCCAGCGCCAGCCCCACCCCGACGATACGGGCCTCCATGTAGTTCAGGCTGGTGGTCTCCAGGTCGAAGCAGAAGGCTTCGGCCGCCTGCAGGCGCGCAAGCCAGGCGTCCAGCGCCCCCTGCTCGAGGATCACCTGATCCTCCCGGGCGCCGCCGCCGGCGGCCGGCGCTTCCTCGTCGGCGTCGCCCGGGGTCGGCGTGGCGCCGGTGACGTCGTCCACCCCCTCGTCCTTGCCCTCCAGCAGCTCGGCGAGCCAGGCCTTGAACTCGTACTCGCGGTAGAGCGCGAGGAGCGCCTCGCGGTCGGGGTGGGCGATATCGAGGTCGTCGAGGCCAACCGGCAGCTCGCAGTCGGTCTTGATGGTGGCCAACTGGTAGGAGAGAAAGGCCTGGTCGCGGTGCGCCTCGAGCTTCTTCGGCAGCGTCTTGGCGCCGCGGAAATCCAGCGTCTTGACCCGTTCCAGGTCGGCGTAGATGGTCTCGAGGCCGCCCCCCATGCCCTGCAGCAGGCCAAGCGCGGTCTTCTCGCCCACCCCCGGCACGCCGGGAATGTTGTCCACCTTGTCACCCATCAGCGCCAGGAGGTCGATGATCAGCTCGGGGGGCAGCCCGAACTTCGCCTTCACGCCTTCGGCGTCGAGGGTCTCGTCCTTCATGGTGTTGACCAGGGTGATATGGGCGTTGACCAGCTGGGCCATGTCCTTGTCGCCGGTGGAGATCACCGCATCGCGCCCCGCCTCGGTGGCCTGGCGGGCCAGGGTGCCGATGACGTCGTCGGCCTCCACCCCCTCGATGCACAGCAGCGGTAGCCCCAGCGCCTTGACGCACTGGTGCAGCGGCTCGACCTGGGCGCGCAGGTCGTCGGGCATCGGCGGGCGGTGGGACTTGTACTCGGCGAACAGCTCATCGCGGAAGGTCTTGCCCGGGGCGTCGAAGACCACCGCCATGGGACTGTCCGGGTAGTCCTTGATCAGCCGCTTGAGCATGTTGAGCACCCCCTTGATGGCGCCGGTGGGCTGTCCCTTCGAGGTAGTCAGCGGCGGCAGGGCGTGGAAGGCGCGGTAGAGGTAGGAGGAACCGTCGACGAGTACGATGGGGGTATCGGCCATGGAGGCATCCATTGCAGCTGAGCGGGAAGTGTTCCTGATCCCCCATGATACGCATTGCCCGGCCGTTTTGCCGCGTCGGCTGGGCCGCGGGGCCGCGACGACTTACACTGGAGTCACAGCCACGTCATCGCCGCGCCGCGGCCAGGAGGCCCACATGAACGCACACCGCTCACTTCCTGCCCTGCTGCTGGCACTGGGGCTGGCACTCGCAGCCGTGGGGCCGGCCCAGGCCCAGACCGAGGCCGACCTGGAGCCCGATATCACCATCCGCCAGGAGGAGGACCAGACCATCCGCGAGTATCGCGTCAACGGCGAGCTCTACGCCATCGAGATCCGCCCCTCCCGCGGCCCCTCCTACTACCTGGTGGACCATGACGGCGACGGCAACTTCGAGCGCCAAGAGGGCGATCGCATCGCCGTGCCCCAGTGGATCCTGCGAACCTTCTGAGGCAATGCCACGACGCGTGCATCACTCGGCCAAGTCGCTACAATAGGCGGCTTGGCATTCCCGGGTGAGAGACACATGGCCGTATTCACACCGCTTACCGAGACCCAGGTCGCGGAGTTCCTGGCACAGTTCGATGCCGGCTCGCTGGTCTCCCTGGAAGGCGTGCCCGCCGGCACCGAGAACAGTACCTTCTTCGTCACCACCGACCGGCGAGCGCTGGTGCTGACCCTGTTCGAGCAGGGCGAGCACGAGGAGCTGCCATTCTTCGTGGAACTGCTCGACTATCTGGACGAGCACCGCCTGCCGGTGCCCGGGCCGCTGCATGACCGCGACGGCGTGGCGCTCCACAGCCTGGCCGGCAAGCCCGCGCTGCTCTTCCCGCGCCTGCCCGGCAAGCACCCCAAGGCCCCCAACCTGGCGCAGTGCCGCGCCCTGGGCGAGGCCCTCGGCCATATGCACAAGGTCTCCCAGCACTTCCCCGGCCACCGTCCCAACCCACGCGACCTCCACTGGCTGCTGCCGATGCACCACAAGGTGCTGGTCTACCTATCGCCGGAGGACCAGACCCTGATGAAGGACGAGGTGGAGATCTACCAGGACGCCTTTGGCAACGCCCCAGAGCTGCCCCAGGGCGCCCTGCACGGCGACCTGTTTCGCGACAACACCCTGTTCGAGGGCGATCGCCTGGGCGGGCTGATCGACTTCTACAACGGCTGCACCGGCGACCTGCTGTTCGACCTGGCCATCGTCATCAACGACTGGGCCACCGAGGCCGACGGCCGCCTGAACGCCGCCCGCCACGACGCCCTGCTCTGTGCCTACCAGGCCCAGCGGCCCCTGACCGAGGCCGAGTGCGACGCCTGGCCGATGATGCTGCGCATGACCGCCCTGCGCTACTGGCTGTCGCGGCTGCTGGTGGTCTACGTGGACCCGCCGGCCCACGACCTGACGCCCCACGACCCCGAGCAGTTCCGCACCATTCTCAAGGCACGCCTCGAACACGGTGCCCTGCCCCTTCCGGAGGTGAATGCATGAGTCTGTCCATGTCCAGTGCCGGCAGCCCGGCCAAGCGCGCGCGGCGCGTCTGGAACATCGACCAGTGGGGCAGCGGCTACTACGACGTGGACGACGCCGGTCACGCCCTGGTCCGCCCCCTGGGCAGCGAGATCGAGGGGCCGGCCCTGCCGCTGGGTGACCTGGTGGCCGAGCTCAAGCGCGCCGGCCTGCGCCTGCCGGTACTGGTGCGCTTCATCGATATCCTCCATGACCGGGTCGAGCAGCTGTGCACCGCCTTCGATACCGCCATGGCGGAGGAGGAGTTCGGCGGCGGCTATACCGCGGTCTACCCGATCAAGGTCAACCAGCAGCGCCGGGTGGTAGAGGAGATCCTGGCCACCCCCGAGCGCGGCCGCGACCGGGTGGGCCTAGAGGCCGGCAGCAAGCCCGAGCTGCTCGCCGTGCTGGCGCTCTCCGGCGACGGCCCCTCGCTGATCGTCTGCAACGGCTACAAGGATCGCGAGTATGTGCGCCTGGCGCTGATGGGCGAGAAGCTCGGCCACCGCGTCTACCTGGTGGTGGAGAAGCTCTCGGAGCTGCCGCTGATCCTCGAGGAGGCGGGCGAGCTCGGGGTCAAGCCGCGCATCGGCCTGCGCGCCCGCCTGGCCAGCGTGGGCCGCGGGCGCTGGCAGAACACCGGCGGCGAGAAGTCCAAGTTCGGCCTCACCGCCAGCCAGATCCTGGCGGTGGTCGAGCAGCTGCGCGCGGCCGACGCCCTGGGCAGCCTGCAGCTGCTGCACTTCCACCTGGGCTCACAGATCGCCAATATCCGCGATATCCAGCGCGGCCTGCGCGAATGCGCGCGCTTCTACCAGAGCCTGGTGGAGCTTGGGGCGCCGGTGGATACCGTGGACGTGGGCGGCGGCCTGGGGGTCGACTACGAAGGCACCCGTTCGCGCAGCTTCTGCTCGGCCAACTACTCGATGCTCGAGTATGCCCGCAACGTGGTCTACGCCTTCCGCCTGGCCTGCCGGGAGCAGAACCTGCCCGAGCCGCACCTGATCAGCGAGTCCGGCCGGGCGCTGACCGCCCACCATGCGGTGCTGATCACCAACGTGATCGGCGAGGAGCGGGTCAGCGATGCCGCCCCGGAACGGCGGGTCCAGGGCGACCCCCAGGTGGACGAGCTGTGGCGGGTCCACGCGCTGCTGGGCAACGCCCCCGACCAGCGCGGCCTGGTGGAGGCCTGGCACGACCTGGTCCAGGCCATGGGCGACCTTCACGAGCGCTTCGTGATGGGGCTCACCAACATCACCGCCCGGGCCGAGGGCGAGGCGGTCTACTTCGCCGCCTGCGCGAGGCTGCGCGCGCGCCTCGACACCCGCAACCGGGTCCACCGGGAGATCGACGACGAGCTGGCCGAGAAGCTTGCCGACAAGCTGTTCGTCAACTTCTCGCTGTTCCAGTCGATCCCCGACGTCTGGGGCATCCAGCAGATCTTCCCGGTGCTGCCGCTGACCGGCCTGGATCAGGAGCCGGTGCGCCGCGGCGTGATCCAGGACATCACCTGCGACAGCGACGGGCGCATCGACGGCTACGTGGACGGCCAGGGCGTGGAGACCACCCTACCGCTGCCCGAGTGGCAGGAGGGCGACGAACAGCTGCTGGGCTTCTTCCTGGTGGGCGCCTATCAGGAGATCCTCGGCGACCTGCACAACCTGTTCGGGGATACCGACTCGGTGGATGCCATGCTCGACGAGCAGGGCAACTGGACCTTCAGCCATATCCAACAGGGCGACCGGGTGGCCGACGTGCTGAGCTACGTCAACTTCGACGCCGAGGTGCTGCGCTGCCACCTGGCCGACCAGCTGGCCACCAGCGGCCTGGAGGAGGCCGAGCAGCAGCGCTTCCTCGACGAGCTGGCCGAGGGCTTGGCCGGCTACACCTACCTCGAATAGCCCTCCCGGCCCCGCTCGGGCAGGGCCTGCCTGCCCGCCGACCGACCCCACCAGCGCAGACGCCCCGCGGCCAGGCCGCGGGGCGTCTGGGTTTCGCCCGGCGCGAAGGGAGCGGCGTCACTCCACCACGCGGGTGATGATCGAAAGGCCGCCGGTCAGGCTGAAGCTCAGCTCGGCACCGCGGGGCAGCGGCCCCACGCCGGCCGGGGTGCCGGTCAGGACCACGTCCCCCGGCAGCAGGGTGAAGTGGCGGCTCATCTCGGCCACCAGGGTGGCCACCGGGAAGAGCATGTCCGCCCCCTCGCCGCGCTGGCGCAGCTCGCCGTCGATCTCCAGGGTGAACGCCAGGGCGCTCCAGTTGGGGACCTGGGAGAGCGGCAGGAAGGCCGAGAGCGGGCAGGCGCCGTCGAACGCCTTGGCCATCTCCCAGGGGTGCCCCTTCTCCTTGAGGCGGGTCTGCAGGTCGCGCAGCGTCAGGTCCAGCCCCAGTCCGATGCCGACCACGGCGCGCTCGGCCTCGTCGGCAGTGGCATGGGAGAGCTCCTCGCCGATCAGCAGGGCCAGCTCGGTCTCGTAGTGGACCTCCCCCCGGGAGAAGGGCGCCTCGATGGGGTCCTCCAGGGGCACCGCGCAGGTCGCCGGTTTGATGAAGAACAGCGGCTCGCTGGGTACCGGGTTGTCCAGCTCCCGGGCATGATCGGCGTAGTTGCGGCCGACGCAGACGATCTTGCCGAGCGCATGGGGAAATTCCTGGCCATCGGTAAAACGTGGAACAAAGCGCATGGCGGGTCTTCTCCTTCTCATTATGCGTGCCGCATCTCGGCGACAAGCCATACAGTCTACCGCACCAGGCGCCCCGTACCACCACCGGACGGGCGGGCAGATCGCCTCAGTCGGCCGGCGAGACAGCCGCGGGCGACTCCCTTGCGGGCTGATAGTCATGTCGAGATGCCCAGGCCAGGCTTCAAGGTCCGGGGAGGATGCTGGCTCCCGAAGAGCAGGTAACAAAAAACCGCCTCGCGGGCGGTTGATGTCTTCTCGTAACATGCTGATTGCACACGTGTTGCAATGGTGCCGGCACCAGGAGTCGAACCCGGGACCTACTGATTACAAGTCACAGCACCAAAAATCCTCAAAAAATCAACACGTTGCAGCGTGTGGAAGTCTTCGTGGAATGCTTACAGAGACAACCTGAGGACAGGTTTCATCACCAGCATCACACGGCATCATCGACTAGCTATTGAAGAGGACGAGGCTCCAGCTGTCAACCTAAACAAGGAAAAACTAATCAGACGATCGTCCCGGGGAGGCCGCCAGCTCGAGGGGGGATGCTCGATAGGAAGGGACAAGCGGTGCAGGAGCATCGAGCCAACCCCTGGCACCGCAGGTGGGTCATGGTCAGGTTGCCAATCGGTCGCGGCTGGGCCTAGACGCGTCCCTCCAGCACACTGCGCAGGCTTCCCATGTCGACCTCGACATACTCCAGCGTCGTACTGATGTTACTGTGCCCGAGCAGCGCCTTGACGATGTGCAGGTTGCGGTCCGGCTCCTTCATCAGCTCAGTGCCCAGGGTATGGCGGAACCGGTGCGGACTCATCTGGTAGCCGCAAATCTGGGAGAGCTTCTGATAGAAGCTCTCCACCTGCCAGGAGTCCATCGTCTCCATTCGGTGCCGCACGCTGAACCGGTTAACGTTGAAGATCTGCTCACCACGCTTGATACCCACCATCCTGGCCGAGTTCATCAGATTCTCCAGGTGCGGGTACAGGGCTTTGGAGATAGGAACAAAGTGCTCGCGGTTGTTCTTGGCCCCCTGCCAGGTGGCCGTGATCACCCGCCCCTTCAAGTCGATATCTTCGGGCTTCATCAGCAGCAGCTGGGTCAGACGAATGCCTGTGTGGTAGAACGTTTCAAACACAATCTCCCAGAACCAGACTGGATGAAGCATCGATGGCGACCTTCGGTAGCGCTCCATCTTCTTGTGCAGGTCGATTGCTTCTCTTGCCATATCCACCTGCCGCTTGCTCAAGGTTTTCTTCCTTTTCTTAGGAGAATTGACTTCCATCTTGGCAAACGGATTCGATGTGATGTCGATCAGCGCGTGATCAATCGCATGCTTGAAGAGAATCCTGTTGTGCCGACAATAGTTATTCCAACTGGAGTGTGCGAGATTCCTTCCCTCCTCCGAGAAGCAGAATTCCCTCCATTCCCTGACATCGTCACGGGATACCTCCACTGGCAGCTTATCTTGCCCAACGAACCTCCGGAACAGCTTCACTGGCAAGCTATAGGGAATACGACTCCTCTCCGTCAGCCAGCGCTCAGAAAAACAGGATTGCAACAAGTCATCAAAGGTAAATGTTTTCATTCTTCAGGCTTCCCATCAATCAGGTTAATAAAGGGGTTATCAAAAACCTCCTTACCCTCCTCCATCAGGTCATCCTTACCCACAAGATACCCAGACAGGGTGCTCGACTTCTTGTTTGGACCGACCACCTTCACCTTGTGAAAACTTCCGCCATCCTTGTTCTTCTTGTGAAGCTTCAGCTTCTGGAATGAATCCTGAACTGCTTTCCACTCATTCTCTTCTCCGCTCACTTCCTGGCAGTAGCGCTTGAACACCCTGGGGCTCACAATAAACAGTTTCCCGTCTACTGCATGCACCAAGGCCTTCGAGTCGTTCATTAATATCTTGTGGGTTTTCAGCCCGCCCCGCAGCCAGGCTAGAAAATCTTCCCCGGGTGATGCCTGCCCGGAAGATGCAGGGTGCGCAACCCCTTCGTCACTCTCAGCAGGGCCTTTCCCTGGCTCTATCCCTAAACTTGCCGCTGTTTTCTCAGCGCCACCTGTGGCGATATCAAGAATGGAGGCTTCCAGATCATCCCGAGTGTACTCGGTTCTATTTGAATCAGCCATCTCACCTGTTGTCTCCGCAGGCGCAGGCACCTCATCTGACTCCGGCTCTGGAAGCTCCTGCCTATTCGCCCGGCCACTTTCACAACCTTCAATGGCCTCGACGTTTCCCGAGAAAATCTCCGGCTCTTCATCACCATCCCATACTAGAGACTTGTGAACCTTGAGCATGGAAAGATCGGTTTGCCACTCCCCCATCTCGACCCTGCACTTCCAGACCGATCGCCCCTCCGGGTTCTCCATGATCAGGCCATGGGACTGCATTTCGTCATAGAGGCGAGACTCATTGGATGGCACACCCTCGATGCCATGGGAAAGGAGGTAGCTCTTGATCTCTCTTGGCACCAGCGGCGTCACCAACCACAGTGCCTCGGAGGTGACGAAACCCTGCGCCCCTTTTTCGTTGAGCCGGATCTTTTCTTTCACGACGTGGCGAATGGCACCTTTCAGCTTGCTCTGCAGGGAGTCCTTGGGGGCTTTCTCAATGTTGGACACCTTGCCGCCCAGCGACTTGGCGACGCTGGCCCTGTCAGCCTGACTGACGATTTCCCCTATCACTCCGGAGCGCTCCGAGTGCCCACTGATGGCGTACATCACCAGGCCAAACAGCTCCGGCTGGCTTCTCAACCACTCGAGCCCGGCATTGCCAATCACTTCCTTGCACAAGAGCGGATTGGCCGCAGCATGAAGGAAGTAGTCTCGCCCCTTGATATAGCGAACGCGATACTGATCGGGAATGATCCCCTCCCATAGGCACCAACTACGCCCGGATTTCAGGCGTATGTCGACGTCGACGATGACCTTGGCGATATCATGCAGCAGGCAGGCATAGATGACCGCCACGCTCCACAGCTCCCCGGTAGAGGACTGCCTTTCTGGGGACTCCTTCGGCGGGAGCAGGTGCTGTCGTCGGAGCCTCAGGCCAAACACACAGGTCTCGAGGCCGTGATCCAGCATCCCACCCGGGTAGCTATGGTGATGAGATTCCGAGGCCGGCAGCAGCTGGACCCGCTCTGCGTAGCGCTGCAGCGGCTCCTTGACGTAGGCCTCGAACACCGGCGCTGTCAGGGAGGTGCTTTCCTGGATCGCCCGCAGCAGCTGCTGCCGATAGGGTGTTGCCAGCAGCTGCGCGCCGGTGTGCGGGCTCTCCCAGCCGACGTCACCCTGGACGCTGTCGGTGCCGGTCGTGTTGCGGCGTCCACGTAATAATTTGAGAATCAGCAATTTTCGCTCCTCTGGATGCAGTCCGTGCATCACAGCGGTGGACCCTGATAGGCACCAGCAGAAACGTTAAATGCGATGAGAGGCGTTTTCCCCAGAGCACTCCTTGCTCCGGCGCAATAGCTCTGGGATGCGAACCATAGAGCGAATGATTTTATTTATCAGAAAGATTATTTTCACTGAGAACATCCATATATTTTTTATGAGATAATTATTATTTTATAGACGATATCACTTACAACTAAAGTCGAATCAATAAAGCAGCGCCTTGCCAGATTGGAAAAAGCCCCCTGCGAAAAGGGGGCATAGGTTGGGGTATCGGCCAGCTGACCAGCTGCCTGGCCAGGGCCATCTCCACGGAGTCTCCGTACATATTGAGAGCATTCAGGCCCGACTCGGGGATGCCTCCAGACGAGCTTTGGGCCACTGCGATCTACTTGGCCATCAGCACAGGCAGGCGATCGATGATGATCCGACATAGACGAGATAAGCACTTTTACCAGAGCCGCCTACATTGGAGGCTATAATTTCTGGAAGCAACATCCTCGAAAGCCAAATCAAACCAATCGGTATCAGTAGGATGTTAGCTTATCTTATAGCCAAGCAGCGAAAGCATGGACAATTCTCTTTCTCTTTATATCAACCGGAATCATTGCTTGAGAACAGAAATTCAATTAGCCGCAATAAACACCAAGGACACTTTAACAAGGGGAGGGAGTCCCAACCAGGCGCGGCGTGACATGCCAGCCTGGCAAAGACATGAAAATCATAAAAAACCAATTCCTAGCAATTTCGCAACCACTTAATATGGTCGTAAAGCCCCCCTATCAGTCTAGATGCCTGCTCATTATCCTTCGCAGAATTGATATTTCCCTCCTTGAGAAGAAGTTCTTCTGCCATGGATACGACCTCCTGGGAAATATCCTTCGGGACCACTACCACCCCATCCTGATCCGCCAAGATAAAATCGCCGGGCGCAACCATTACAGTGCCTCCCACTTGCGCAGGTAGAGCAACGGGTACACCACTTTGAGTGATTGCCCAGCGCTTCCCGCCATTGATCGGCGTCACACCTTTCGCTCGTACAGGCAAGCCGATCCCAGTGAGTTCGTCGCTATCTCGTGCAAGTCCATCGGTGATCACACCAAGGCATCCGTTCTGCTTGAGCTTGAGTGAAATGCGATCACCTATAAGGGCTCCCACTGAAAAGCCCTGAGATGCCACCACCAAGACTGCTCCCGATGTATCTAGGCTGGTAAGATAATACAGCGGCTGCAACGCTCCCTCGGGCACTTGCGTAGTCAAGACGGTCCGGGCTTCACCCTTCACACATACTGCAGGCCCACAGAAGGGACTTTTATCTCCCAACCTCAAGAATCCAGACATTACAACTTGATTAGGAAATCCTGCCTCATCCAACACATCGCTGAGGGCAGCACTACCAACATACAACAAGGCCCTGGCCAGTCCATCGTTAGTTACATAGGGCATCACCATCTCCTCTCGACATCAACGTCCTTGCACACCTAGCACTAAATCGGGAAGCCCGGTAGAAAGCACCGGCACCAGCGTCAGCACAGCCAACACGACCAGCCCAACGATGAAGAACACCGTTACACCCCTTGTTCCTTCTTCTATAGACACACCGCCAATCTTCGAGGCCAATGCCAGCACGATGCCAATCGGTGGAGTGATCAGGCCCAGACAAAGGTTGACGGTAATGATCACACCGAAGTGTATAGGGTCAATACCCAGCCCGACTGCGATGGGGAACAGCACCGGCAACAACATCACCTTGGCGGCATTCACTTCCATGAAGGTGCCAATAAACAACAATAGCACATTGATCATCAGCAGAAACAGGAGAGGAGAACGTACGGTTTCTTGCATCCAGCCAGCCAAGGTATTTGGGATGTGGTGGGAAGAGAGTATCCAGGCAAATAGCGCTGCAGCCGCCAGTATAATCATTACCGATGCCGTCATTCGCACACTCGACCTGACGGCGTCAATCAAGGACCGAAGACTCATATCCCGATAAACGAGGGTGCTGATGACAAGTGAATAGATGACTGCCAGCACAGAGGCCTCAGTCACAGTAAATACACCCATACGAATCCCCACCAGAATGATGACGGGCATCATGATGGCAGGCAATGCCTTCCAGAATGCCACCCCGATCTCTTTGATCGTGGCGGGTGCTGACGTGGGGTAGTTCCGTTTCTTGGCAATGTAATAGGCCGTCATCATCAGGGCCAGCGCCCAGAATAGGCCAGGAACGACACCAGCGATAAACATCCGGATCACCGACTGATCGGTAATAAAAGCGTACACAATCCAAGCAATGGAAGGCGGGATCAGCGGGGAGATCGGGGACGAGGCTGCCGTCAGGCCAATCGAGAACTTCCGGTCATACCCCGCTTGAACCATGGCCGGGATATAGGTACGCCCCATGGCGCTAGTATCCGCCACGGCAGATCCAGAAACCCCACCAAACATGATCGATGACATCACGTTACTGATGGCCAAGCCACCGGTAAATCGGCCCACCAACGCATTGGCAAAGTCAATCAATCGTCGGCTCAGGCCACCAGCCACCATGATGGAGCCCGCCAATAGGAAAAAGGGAATGGCCATCAGCGAAAAGCTGTCCATTCCGGAGTAGATTCGCTGGGCCGCTATCACTGGATTGATATGCCCTTGCAGAAAGATGACGGCAAAAGATGCCAGGATAATGGCAAAAGCCACTGGTAAGCCGATGGCAATCAACAGCACCATGGCACCGGCAAGCACCAGGCCGACCATTTCGATACTCATGAAGAGGCCTCCTTACGGCGCTTACAGCACTGCACATTCAAGCTTCCAAGTCTGGACAACAGAAGCACCACGGCAATCATCAGCGCCCCCACGGGAATTGCATAATAGGGGTAAGACATTGGAATGCCCAGCCCAGAAGAGGAAGTGCGACCGCCAACCTCGGCCAGCTGCATCCCATAATACCCAAGCAAACCACACATCCCTACTGTCAAGAGATCACGGATAAAACTGACAGCAAATTTCAACTTGCCCGACATCTTGTCAACCAGATATTCGACTGAAATATGCCCGTCACTATCTTTGATCAGGGAAGCCGATCCAAGCATGGTCAGCCAGACAATCAAGAACCTTGCAAGCTCTTCTGACCAAAAAGTTGGACTATTCAATATGTAGCGGGCAAACACCTGGTAACTAATTGATGCAAGCATGACCAATAGGATAGCCATGCATAAGTAGTCGATCGCATTGGCAAGTCTTGAGGCCAGTCGTGTCAGCAAGCTCATTGGCACCCTCTTTCGGCAGGAGCCCTCCCCGATCAGGGAGGGCTTGACAAGCACTATCAGCCCTTAGGAATCTGTAGAAATACGCTCTACCCAAGGTGCCAAATGAGGAAATTCATCGGCCATTGGCTTGATTTTTTCGCGAAATTCATCAAGGTTAGGCCGAATGATCGTCACCCCTAAACTTTCGAGCTCCTCCTCATGTTCTGCAACCAGCCTCAGACTTTCTTGTGAACCCCACTCCATGGCGCTCCGTCCTTCTTCACGAAGAATTTCCTGTAGCTCCGGAGAAAAAGAGTCAAACCGAGAATTGTCAAACAGGAATGTGTAGGCGCTATGTACATGCCCCGTCATAATTACATAGTCAGCCGCCTCGTGATAGCGGGAGCGTAGGTGAGCCTCAAGCGGGTTTTCGACGGCATCGATAATCCCCTGCTGAAGACCGGTATACACCTCAGCAGAACCCATCGGTACCGGACTGGCTCCAAGCGTTTCCCAGGTCTTCCTGAAAATCCGGATTTCAGGAACTCGAATCCGTAATCCATCCAGATCCCCGACTGACTCTACAGGACGCTTGGACGCCATTTCTCTTGCACCGCGGTAACCGGCGCCGATCAAGGTAAATCCAGTCTTGTTAGAGATCTCCTGATACAGCTCATCACCCAAGGGACTAGAGAAAACCTCCAGGAAATGGTCTGCATCCCTGAACAAGTAGGGATAGGATTCAATAGCCGCGATATCATCATACGGTTCCAGTGAGGCAATCACGGTTTGAACAATATCATTGGCACCGATCTGCAATGCTTCTACGCTTTCACGAACAGATCCGGTGGTGCCAGAATGGGCAATTTCGATCCTGACATTACCCTCTGTGCGTTCTGAAACCCCATTCGCAAATCGCTGGGCTGCCTCGTACCAGAGATTGTCGGGAGATGCGATGGTGGCCAGCTGAAGTGTTGCTCTTTCCACAGCGAGTACGCTACTGGATGCAACAAATAGGCTCGTGACCAACCCAAAAGCCACTGCAGGCTTTAGATTTTTTCGATTCTCGCTAGCGTTAAACATCATGACACCTTTGTAGTTATTAAGCGTTATCCCAAGTTTAACTTGAGCAAACAATCTTAACTCTTCCTCTTTTCCTGCTCCTCTTTCTGATCTGGTATTTTCATCACATCTGAAAATGTTCCGATGCGTCCCAATAATGCGCTGGCTGCCACGGTATAGGGGCTTGCCAGCCAGACACTCCCGGGGCCGGAGCGACCCGGAAAATTCCGGTTTATGGCACTGATGGTGACTTGATCCTCATGTATTGAGGCCCCTGGGCCACAGTTGGCACAGGCCCCGCACCCGGGCATGATCAGCGTCACCCCCATCTTTTCAAAGGTATTGAGGTATCCCTGCTCTTCACAGTATTGCTTGACGTCAAGCGTACCGAACTGCAAGTAAAATCGCGTATGCTCTGGTATTCTAAGTCCATGTTTCAGTCCCCAGGCCAAGACTTCATGGTAGCAATCGAAGTCATCTCGCTTCCCCGCCGTGCAAGAGCCTCCGTAAGCGATATCAATAGGTACCAGCTTCTTGAGTTCGCCGGCCTGCAACCCATTACCCGGATCTCCCGGGCTTGCCAGCATCGGCCCCAGCTCGCTGATATCGAGGCTCAGGGTCTCCCTGTAGTCAGCCCCTGGATCACTTCGCATCCAGTCTTCGATCTCGAAATCGATGCCACGCCGCTCACGCAGGAACGCTTGCGTGACCTCATCGGGTTCGACGATCCCGGTCAAACCACCCATCTCGGCCACCATATTGGTCAGGGTGGCCCTCTCATCGATGGACATCTTGCGCACGGCTTGACCGCCATATTCAAAAACCAAGCCAATGGCCCCACCGCTCTTGATGGGTTCCTGCTTGAGCAGGTGCAGGACGATATCCTTGGCAGTGACACCGGGCTGCAGCTCACCCTCGAGCTCGATACGCAGTGTTTCCGGCTTCTTGCACCGGATGTAGCCGGTCACCCAACTGTTGGCAATATCGGTGGCTCCGGCACCGAAGGCAAAACATCCCAGTGCCCCTGAGTGCGGTGTATGGGAATCGGTACCGACTACCACCTCACCGGGGAGTGCATAGCGTTCCGCCATCAACGCATGACAGATCCCCTCGGATCCGCTAGCCTCTTTCAGAACACCGTGGGACTTCACCGGGTAGCGCTGGATGAACTGATCATGCCCACTGGCCAAGTTGGCCACACCGGGCAAGAGTCCCTTGGTCACGTGGGGGTGGCTTTCGGATGCCAGTACCAGGTGATCCTGAAAGGCGATGATCCTCTCCGGCCGATCGAGGCTCACCGAATCGCCGAAGGCATTGTGTATCAAGTGAGCACACATGCCGGTGAAATAGTCATGGCTGAAGCGCCAGTCGGCGGCAACGAAGATGCCCTCGCCGCGCTGGCTATCGGAAAACTCGGGATGCAGGTGGCGCTGGATGATCTTCTCCACCAGTGTGAGGGATTCTCCGGCGCTCTCACGCCCCTGCACACTCTCGGCCCGGGGCCACTGCCTGGATTTGCTGTAGGCTAGCAGGCCACCGTGCCGGATGATCTCCTGTGTCACGGCATCGCGCCCCTCGAGAAACGCCTCGATGGGAATCGCTTCACCCGAGGTGATCTTATCCAGCAGGGTGAAGTCAGTGGAGGTGAGGATGCCGATGTTGTCACAGTTCTGCAGATAGATCCGTTCGAAGCTCTCGGCAATGATCAAGCGGATGCCTGCCGATAGCTCGGCCAGCGGACTGGACTCACGCGACGACCCTTTGCCATAGCGTTTGCCTGCTACCGTGACGGCGAAACCACCCTCACGAATGGCTTCCTCGGGAATGGGTAACCGGTCCCCCGCTTTGAAGCCGACATAGGGGTAGCGACCGAGGCGCTCATCGTAGACCAGCATGATCGTGGTCGGCGTAATCTCATCGGTGGAGACGTTGTTACGCAGCGGCTGAGCGGCATCAAGGTCGATGGGATGGCCGGCCAATTGGCGATCGATCTTTTCGGGATCATCCGAGAGATAGAGCACTCGGCCCGTGATAGGTACTGTACGTTGCATGGCGTCCTCCTGAAACTGAGCTCAAGGCTAGCAGCAACGTCACCGCAGGAGGCGTGCCATTTCCGAAACACAGGCATCGCGATTTATCAGCCCCGACACCCTAGACTTTAGCCTCTACTACCTTAGTCTAAAGAGATCTACTGATTTAACCAATGCCACTATAGCTTCCTTGGTTATCAAGAAGGTCATGAGTCAGTTCTCAGTCGCCTTCCACAAGGAACTCGACCAGTTTGCTCGCCGATGCGGAGAGCAAGGCACCGGCATTATGGATGATCACTTGCTGCCGCAGCGCCCAATCATCCTCAAGTGGCACCACCACGACATCCAGGGTATTGACATACATTTCACCGACCAGGTGGGGAACCACCGCAATACCCAGGCCCGCATCCACCATGCGGCAGAGCGCATCCAGACTGGTCACCCCAATGGTCACATTCAGGGATCGCGACAAGGCCTTTGCCTTGGTATTCAATAGCGCTGTCAATGCGCTATCACCCCGCAGCGCCACGAAGGACTCATCGAGCAGGGACGCGAAGCTGATCTTCTCAGCACCAGCCTTCGCATGATTGCGGATCATGATCACTGAGAGCCGATCCGCGCGGTAATTCAGCTTAGTGAAGTCATCGGTTTCGGGAATATTGTTGCAAATACCGAAGTCGACCTCGCCCCGCGTCACCATCTCGATGACCTCGATGGTGTTCTGCTCTTCCAACTCGACGCGCACATCGGGAAACATGCGTTTGAAGGACGCGATATCTTCGGGAAGAAACTGAACGATGGATGAGAGGTTGGCGGAGATCTTGACCGTACCCCGGATACCGGAGAAGAAACTCGACAGCTCGGCACCGAGCGATTCCAGGTTGGCCAGAACATCCTCGGCATGCCTGAGGACCACCTCCCCCACAGGCGTCACCGAGATTCCGCGATGATGGCGTATCAGCACCGGTAGGCCTACCGTGGACTCGATCTCGGCGATGCGGCGACTGACGGCCGATGGGGTAATGAACTCGCGGGCCGCCGCCCTGGCGATGTTCTTCTCTTGGCACACTGCGACAAAAAGCCGTAGCGACGTCAAGTCCAGCTTCTTGACGATATTCTCCATGACCTATTTTTCCTTGTTACACGAGTTTCATCTCGGAGAATCATGCGCTGCTGGCCTGGATCAGAAAGCTCTGCAGCGCCTGCGTTGCTTCGTCGAAGTCAGCATCATGATGCCAGATCAGGCCCAGTTCCATGGGTGGGACCCGATCATCCAAGGGGCGGCAGCCAATCTTCCTGCCCTCCAGGGACCAGGGCCGATAGAGCATGTCAGAGAGGATCGTCACACCGAACCCGTGTGCTACCAACCCCCGCAGCGCCTCCATGGACGAGGTACGGAAGGCCACGCGGGGCTGCACAGCGTGAGACTGCCAATAGCGAGTCGCCGAGACCTCCCCCTCATCGACGGTCGGCATGATATACGCCTGTTCGGCCACGTCCTCCAGGGTGACGTTCGATCGGTGCATGAGGGGATGGTCGGCAGCCAACCAGAGCTGGCGTCGCGAGCGAATCAGCACATGGTGCGCAAAGCGTTCCCGGTGGGCGGAATTGGACAGGATTATCAGCCCCAGCTCGAGATCGCCCTCCATTACGCACTTTTCGATGCCTTCTCGTTCCATGTCGATCAGCTCGACCTCGACCTCAGGATAGCTGCGTTTGAAACGTGCCAGCAGGTTAGGGAGGAAATAGCCGAGAACGGTGTAGGAGGCGCCGACGCGAACCGTGCCGCTGACGCTATGGCGCTGGAACCTAGGCTCGCTCAAGGCATCCTGAAGGGTATCGAGAATATGCCGGGCGTGCCGATAGAACTGATGCCCCTCCGCCGTGAGTTCGACGCCAGTGGGTTTACGCTCGAAGAGCCTCACCCCCATGCGTTCTTCGAGCTGATGGACTGCTGCGGTGACCGCCGACTGCGACACATTGACCTTGGCCGCCGCCATCGAGAACTGGCGAGCCTCGCTGGCCGCCACGAAGTAGCGTAGTTGCCGCATCGACACATCGTGGAGCTTTGACATAAAAAAAACAGATACCAGGTAGATATTTTTATCGTTTTACAATACCCCTGCCGCTCCCTAGTCTCAAGCTCCATCGAATGCCCTACTCACGAACAATCCGACTAGCGTCAGGCGGAGTTAGCTTATGAGCCTCCCTGCTTCAGCAACTGAACCACATAAAAACAATACGTTGTGCCTTATCAATGGTGTCCAGGCTCTGGCCCGGCTCCCTGCCATTCAGCGCCAGCGTGATGCTGCCACGGGGCTCAACACAGCCGGCTTCATCTCGGGCTACCGGGGTTCACCGCTGGGCGGTCTGGATCAGGCCCTGTGGAAGAACAAGGCAGAGCTCAAGACGAACCACATTCATTTCCAACCTGGCATCAACGAGGAACTGGCCGCCACCGCCATCTGGGGGAGTCAACAGGTCAACCTGTTCGAGGGCGCCAAGTACGATGGCGTCTTCGGCATGTGGTACGGCAAGGGTCCCGGAGTCGATCGCAGCGGTGACGTCTTCCGTCATGCCAACTCTGCAGGGACCTCGCAGCATGGCGGTGTGCTGGCCATCGCAGGCGACGATCACGCCTCCCGCTCCTCCTCCCTGGCCCACCAGACCGAGCAGGTCTTCCAAGCCGTCATGATGCCGACCCTCGCCCCAGCAGATGTTCAGGAATATCTCGATTACGGGATCCATGGCTGGGCGATGTCGCGCTATTCCGGCTGCTGGGTCGCGCTCAAGGCCGTGGCCGACACTGTCGAGAGCGGTGCCGTAGTCGACGTCGATCCCTGGCGGGTAGAGACCCATTTACCCGAAGACCTCGTCCTGCCCGAGCAAGGGCTCGGCATTCGCTGGCCCGATCCCCCCCTGGACCAGGAGGCTCGCCTGGCGCAATACAAGCTCCGCGCCGCCCAGGCCTACGCACGCGCCAACCGACTCGACCGAGTGACGTTCGACGCCCCCGAGGCGCGGCTGGGCATCGTCACCTCGGGCAAGTCCTATCTGGATGTCTGCCAGGCACTCGACAGCCTGGGAATCGACGCCGAGGGCGCCAAGCGACTCGGCCTGCGAGTCTACAAGGTAGGCATGGTCTGGCCCCTGGAGCCCGATGGGATTCGCCGGTTCGCCAGTGGGCTCGATGAGATCATCGTCGTCGAGGAGAAGCGCGCCTTTCTCGAACAGCAGCTCAAGGAGGTGCTCTTCTCTCTCGAGGAGCGCGCGCGCCCGCGTGTCGTCGGCAAGACGGACGGTAGCCAGGCGACTGCCGATCACTGGTTGCTCCCGGAGTGCGGCGAACTCTCCTATCTGGACATCGCCGGCGTCCTGGTGGCTCGGCTCCTCGAGCATCGTGAGGATACGGGCTTGCAAGCCCGTCTCGACGCGCTGCTGCAACGTCGCTACGCGCCTGGCCAGCTTGCGGCCTCGGGGATGCAACGGGTGCCCCACTATTGCTCGGGCTGCCCCCACAACACCTCCACCAAGGTCCCCGAGGGTAGCCGCGCCCTGGCCGGGATCGGCTGCCACTTCATGGCCGCCTGGATCTACCCGGAGACGCAGACCTTCTCCCAGATGGGCGGCGAAGGAGCGGCCTGGATCGGCCAGGCACCCTTCACCGAGACGCGACATGTCTTCGCCAACCTGGGGGACGGCACCTATTTCCATTCCGGTCTCCTGGCGATCCGGGCCGCCGTCGCGGCCAAGGCGCCGATCACCTACAAGATCCTCTACAACGATGCGGTCGCCATGACCGGTGGCCAGCCGGTGGATGGCACCCTGACGGTGCCGCAGATCTCTCAACAGTTGGCCGCCGAGGGGGTCAAGCGCATCATCGTGGTCAGCGATGACACGGACAAGTATGCCCAGATCAGCGGGCTGGCCGATGGCGTGCCGGTACGCCATCGCAGCGAGATGGAGGCGATCCAGCGCGAACTGCGCGATTATCCGGGCGTCTCGGCGATCATCTATGACCAGACCTGTGCCGCCGAGAAGCGCCGCCGGCGCAAGCGTAAGCAGTATCCCGATCCGCCACGCCGGGTGATGATCAACGAGGCGGTCTGCGAAGGGTGCGGGGACTGCAGCCGCCAGTCGAACTGCATGTCGGTGGTCTCGGTCGAGACCGAGTTTGGCGCCAAGCGCGTCATCGACCAGTCCTCCTGCAACAAGGATTTCAGCTGCCTCGACGGCTTCTGCCCCAGTTTCGTCACGGTGGAGGGTGGACAGCTGCGCAAGGGCAGCCCGGCCTATGGCACCCCCGCGGCCGATGCCCTGCCGACACCGGCGCTGGCGTCGCTGGACGCGCCTTACAACATCCTCATCACCGGCATCGGCGGCACCGGGGTCGTGACCATCGGGACGCTGCTCGGCCTGGCGGCACATCAGCAAGGCCTGGGAGTCGTGTCCCTGGACATGACCGGCATGGCCCAGAAAGGCGGGGCCGTCTGGTCCCACGTGCGCCTGGCCAGGACCCAGGAGGCGCTGCATGCCCCCCGCATCGGCCCAGGCGAAACCGACCTGCTGATCGGTGGCGACCTGGTCGTGAGTGCCGATGACGAGACCTTGTCGAAGCTGCAATCCGAACGGACGTCGGTGGTGCTCAACCTGGCCGAAAGCATCACCAGCACCTTCATCCGCCGCTATGCCCAGCAGGCCACCAGCGGCGATCTGGAAGCCAACCCGGACCCCCGCTTCGAAAGTGAACGGATGTATCGGCGCCTGGTGGAACGGGTCGGGCAGACAGGCCTGCATTCACTGGATGCCAGTACCCTGGCGACACGGCTGATTGGCGACTCCATCGCCACCAATACCTTCCTGCTCGGGGTGGCCTATCAGAAGGAGCTGCTGCCATTCTCGGAGTCCACACTGCTCGAGGCAATCGAGACGCTCGGCACGGCGGTGGACTTCAACAAGGCCAGCTTCCAGTGGGGGCGGCGCGCCGCTCATGACCTCGAGGAGGTCGAGCGGCTGACCCGGCAACAGGGTGCCACCGGCCCCCAACCAGGGCTCTCCCGCACCCTCGATGAGGTGATCGAGCGCCGCCAGGAACAGCTGACCGCCTATCAGGATGCCGCCTACGCCAAGCGCTACACCGACAAAGTGCAACGGATCCGCAACCTGGAGAAGCGCCTGCAGCCCCACGCCATCGGCCTGACGGAGGCCGTCGCTCGCCACTATTTCAAGCTGCTCGCCTACAAGGACGAGTATGAGGTGGCGCGGCTCTACTCCGATCCCAAGTTCATGGAGAAGATCCACGAGACCTTCGAGGGCGATTTCAAGCTCAACTTCCAGCTCGCGCCACCGCTGTGGGCACGCGGCAAGGCGGGGGATCCCCCCAGAAAACGGAGCTATGGCCCCTGGATGATGAAAGCCTTCAAGCTGCTGGCTCGCCTGAAATTCCTGCGCCAGACCCCGCTCGACCCCTTCGGGCACACCCACGACCGGAAACTCGAGAGAACGCTGCTCAAGGACTATGAACGGCTGCTGGACACTCTGGAAGCCGAATTGACCGCCGAGAATCATCCCGTGGCGGTCAAGCTCGCCGCCCTGCCCGATCGGATCCGCGGCTTTGGCCCCGTGAAGGAGCGGTACGCCCAGCACGCCCAAGAGATGCAACAGCAGCTGCTCCGGGACTTTCGCAACCTGAAGCCATCGATCCAGAAGATCGACTGCTATGAAGTCAGCTGAATGCCGTTTGCCATCGGGTCCTCTCTCGCCCGGTGGCCTTTTTCTTCTCGACCTCGTCAGCCGCTAGCTAGCGGCAAAGTGGGCTGCTGGTAGGGTGGTGGATCCAGAACTACGTAACAATGGCCCCCCTCACTCCGTTGAGGCCTCTCACTCCCTCCGTTATGAATCTTGAGGTTGTCCAGGAATTAGAGCCCCCTCCGAAGAGGGGGCATGGTTGGGTATCGATCAGCCGACCAGCTGCCTGGCCAGGGCCATCTCCACGGAGTCTCCGTCCGTATTGAGGGCATCCAGGCCCGATTCGGGGACGTCTCCCGACGTGCTCTGAGCCACGGCGATCTTCTTGGCCATCAGCGACAGGCAGGCGATCTGCGATGATCCGGCATAGCCGAGGTACAGCACTCTCACCGGCTGCCGCTGACCGATCCGCCAGGAGCGGCGGGCGGCCTGCTGCAGGGTGTAGACGTTCCAGCCCGTCTGCATGAAGACGATGGTAGGGAAGTCCAGCAGGTCGAGCCCGGTCTTCACCAGGTCCGGATTGGTGATCAGCACGTCGACACCGCGGTCGACCTGTTCGGCAATCCAGTCCTCGCGCCGCTGGGTCTCCACGCTGGAGCGCAGCACCGCGACCTTGAAGCCGGCCTGGGTGAGCACCGCCTTGAGTCGGCTGCTGGTATCGCGCTTGCCGGTGTAGGTCGTGTAGACCAGCACCTTGCGCCCCTCCGCCTTCTCTCGCTTGCAGATCTCCACCAGCTCACGCTCCTTGGGCATCGGCTGCCGCTCGCCGTAGAGGCTCTTCACGAACGCCAGCAGGCTGCCCGAACGCGGATGCTTGACCGTCTCCGGTCGGAAGCAGCAGTCCGGCCAGGCCAGCAGCGCATTGAGCACCACGCCCAGCAGGGTGGTGTCCTTGCGTGCCAGCGCCTGTCTGAGCTCGGCGGTCAGCTGACCCTCGAGCCGCCGGTAGGCAAAGGCCTGCTCGTCGTCCATCGGCACCTCGATGAAGTCTTCATCGTAGGGCGGCAACACGTTGCCACCGATGTCCTTGAGCTTGAGGAAGACGGTGAAGGGCAGCACGTAGCGCATGATCCCCTTGGGGCCGAAGCCCGGGGCCTTGACGGTGCGCACCGACAGCTTCTTGCCTCGCGCTGTCTTGTGCGAATCGCCATCACGTTCGGTGTAGATGTCCTTCAGCACCCCGTGGTCGCGCAGGAACGACATGGCCGCAGGGCCCATCGATCCGCGCCCGTTGGGGCGATACCCGTCCTCGAGCATCTTCGTCGTGAGGATGCGGAACAGCAGGTGGAACAGGTCATCGGCGTAGCCGCCCATCAGGGTGCCGGTCAGCAGCAACGACTTGCGCGCCTTGGCTGCCAGCACGCCCATGGCCTGGCCCTGGGCCGACCCGGCGTTCTTGTACTCATGTCCCTCGTCCACGATCAGCAGATCGAAGGTGTGATCCGGAAGCTGGCGTTTGATGAACTCGGTCGGCTGATACCCGCCTTCGCCGAAGCCGAACTCCATCGTGGCCATGGTCCGCTCCATCCGGGCCGCCTGCCGGTCGGAGAACACCAGCTCCCCGTTCTCATCCATGAGGTTGATGAACTCGTGGATGTTGTCGCCCAGCAGCGTGGCCAGGAATTCCTCGCCAAACTGCTGCACCAGGCGCTCCGAGGAGACCTTGCCGATGGTAGGCAGCTTGCGCAGCGCCTTGAGCACCAGGTCGCGCTGCAGGCTGCCCGTCGCCCGCTGTGGCCGCATCAGCGTCCAGAGAGGGCTGTGACAGTGCCGGCACTTGTGGCGCCGCTCTTCACGGAGAAACTGCGACAACGGTACCGCTTCGTTGTCGCTGTCGATCAGCGTGCCACCGCACTGAGGGCAGGCCGCCAGCTCGCCGCCCGGCACGCGCTTGCGCGCGGCGACGGGTCGCCAGTGAAAGCCCATGCGCATGCGCACACGCCCCAGGATGAAGAACTCCGGCCGTCCATCGGACGGCTGGCCCAGGGCCTCACGGAGCTTGAGCAGCTTGACCAGGGTGTCCGGGCCGTTCAGCACCCAGACCCTGGCCTGATCGACGGTCTCCAGGATCTCCCGCCGCCACTTGTAGACCAGGTGGGGCGGTGCGATCACCAGGAAGCGCCGATAGCCTTCACCGTGACAGACCGCCGCGGTGGCGATGGCCATCATGGTCTTGCCGGTGCCCATCTCGGCGTTGATGATGCCCGCCGGCTCGTGCCGGTCGAGCAGCAGCGCCGAGATGGCCTGGACCACCTCGGCCTGCTCGGGGAAAGGCGCTCGCTTGAGAGACGCCATGATGGCCTGGCGACGAGGGTTGGGCTCGCCGTCATAGACCGGGGGATGGGAGCGGTTGAGCGAGGCCAGCAGGCCGTCGCCAAACTCCTCCACGAAGGCGTTGAGGTCCACCTGAGGCCCGAAGACCTCGCCAGGCTTCGCCATGCCGGCCGCCGCCGGCAGCTGAGTGATGTCGTTCATGTCCGTCTCCTTGTGCACAAGAAAACGGCGGACACTCTCCTCCCCTGGCGGGTTGGGAAGGCCCGCCGTGGGGAATGGCGCCCGGGGCGCCGGTCAGTAGTCGTCTGGCAGCAGCAGCGTGGTGGCGCTGCGGTCCGCCTCGGTGATGATCCAGACCGTGAGCGACTCACCGACCCGGTAGGACGAGAGCAGCCTGTCACCGTGAATCAGCGCCTGCTCATTGCTCTGGCGGTCCTCCTCGGGCACGTCACCCCAGTCGCCGGTGACGTGTCGTCGGAGCAGCGCCATGGGCGAGACCTCGCCCCTCTCCACCCGCTCGTTGACGGCCCGGGTCATCACCACGCGCCCCATCTCGAAGCGGCGCGGATCCGGTCGGCGACCCGGTTGAGCGGGGCAGGCGCATCGCCTGCCTCGGCGTCTGCAGTCTGATCACCCTCCTCCGGCTCGCCGTCATTGGCCGCCGGCGTCGAGGTAATGGTCAGTAGCTGCCCACAGTGAGGCGAGTCCGGCGTCATCTCCCAGGCGCGTATCACCGGCACAAAGCGGTCGGTGAGCACGCGGGTCTCGGTGATGGAGCCGTCTTCCCGCTCGGTGAACTCGGTCTTGGCGACCTTATCCTTGTGGGTGTCGCCCTTGACCACCAGGCAGCGCCCGTTGGGAGCGGTCACCACGCCGGAGATCGCCCCGGCCGCCAGCGACAGGGCCAGATGCCAGGAGGAGAGTCGGCGTACCGGAGGACGCGGCGCCTGGCCGGTCTTCCCGAACACGCTGCCCACCTCAGGCCAGAGCCCCTGCAGCCGCACGACCTCATCGGCCAGCTGCTCGGCATCGAGCGACACGCGATAGAAGTGGCGCAGCTCGCCCTGAGCCGCCGGTACCACGTAGGGCTCGAAGGGCCACACCGCCGGAATCACCTCGGGCGTGACCTCCTTGCTTCCCACGCGCAGCAGCTGGGCGCGCATCGCCTTGGCCTCCTGGCTGCGCTCCGCCTCACGGCGTCGCACCCGGCGGCCCAGGATCACCACCTGCTGGAAGTCATCCACGGCGGCACGGAAGACCCGCAGCTCGGTGAAGTGGTTGACCAGCCAGCCGGTCAGCTCCCTGTCCAGGGCATAGTCGGGGACGATCAGCACCATCACGCCCCCGTACTGCAGAGTGCCAACGGTGTGCTGGTAGAACAGCTTCTCGAGGCGTCTGCGCCCCTTGCCCTGATAGCGCTCATAGCCGGCGTGGTCGGCCAGCAGGTCGCCATAGGGCGGGTTGAGCCACAGGCAGCCCATGCTGCGCGGCGAGATCACCGTGTCCATCAGGTCGCCCTGCAGGCCCCTGTCCACCAGGCCATGCATCGAGGCGGCCCGCTCGGCGTGATACTCCACGCCGCAGGCCTGTACGCGTTCGCGCCCCAGGTGTTGGGCAAGCTCGGCGATGGCGGCGCCCTCCCCCGCACAGGGGTCAAGCACGCGCATCCGGCCGGCGCTCGCCGGGCTGAGCGCCTGAAGCACCCGCTCGAGCGACGCCGCGTCCGTGGGGAAGTAGCCATTCCTGGCAAAGTTGCGCGCGATGCGCTGAAACATCAGTGCCATGCGACACCTCCAGTCGGTTGGGTGTGGTAAGCGCGGCCAGAATGTCCGCACCAGGGTGGAGCGAGCGCTCAGGGCTCGGGGGTGAGCACGCCGGCGCGAATCATGCCGCTGAGGCGCGGGGCCAGGTCGTTCTCATCGAGTGAGATCTCCCAGGCCTGAATCGGCCCCTGCGAGAACGAGGCCGGCAGTACTGCCTGCTGGGCATGCAGCAGCGTCATCACTGGCCCCTGCCAGTGATCCAGCAGGGGCACCGGGCAGAGTTCCCGCACGCGGGGCCATAGCTGGTCATCCACTGGGCAGGCACCCGCCTCGTCGTCGAGCAGGGCGATGCTGTGCAGGTTGGCGCGATCCGGCGTGATGCAGCGCTGGTCGAAGAGCCACACGTGCACCAGGGTGCCGAAGCGCGTCTGGCGTAGCCGGGCGGAGCGCCGGGAGTAGCGGTCCATGTCGCCAAAGACCATGACGTGGCGAGTGTCGCCCTGGCAGAGATGCAGGGTATCCAGGCCGTTGTCTGCCGCTGCTAGCGTCAGCCTGGCCAGCAGCTCCTGCAGCGCCGTATCCCGCCCCCACAGGGAGAGAAACAGGCACTCACGTTGCCGGCCAATGCAGAACGCATCGGCGTACAGGTCCAGGCACTCATCGAGGGTGTTGAGCTCGAGCATGATGGCCTCCATCGGTTAGCGAAGAGCGATGGGGACATCCCGAGCCCAGGGCATCGAGATGCCCCGGTGGGGAGTGGCTGCCTCAGGCAGCGGCTTGCCAGATCTGGGTCGGCGCCTGGAATCGGTAGCCCAACTCCTTCAAGCGACTCACCTGACGGCGGAACAGCGCCCGGTCCACGGTGGGATCGAGCTTGACGCTCTGCCCCAGGGGCCAGAGCAGGCCGAAGAGCTCGGCGTCGGGATTGGCCTCCTGGCCCGCGGCGTGGGTATCCGGGGCTTGCGGCCCTGGCCCCTCGCCAGCATCAACCTGAGGCGGCGGCGCAGGCGGAGCCATCGGCTCGCCCGACCCAGGCGCAAGAGGGGCTGGCGGCACGGGTGGCGCAGGAGCGGACTCCTCCTCCAGCGGATCCACCTCCGCGGAGTCGAAGCGCGGGCCATGCTGGGTCACCAGCATGCCGTCCTCGGTCAGCAGCATCTCGCCGACCCTGGCGCGGACCTCCACCACCAGCCGGCCTCCGGCGAAGTAGCTCGCCGGGCGGATCTCGAGCAGCAGAAACTCGCCCTCAAACACCCCTTCGCTGAACTGGTCCAGCTGAGGGTCCTTGATGACGAACTCGCCGATCGAGGCCGCCAGCCGGCCCACGTTGAAGGGGCCGTTGCGCCCATGAATGGTGCGGACGGTAAGCCGCCCGGGGATCTTGATCATCACCAGACTCCTGTTCGACAGGATGCGAAAAAAGCGGACGGGGCCGGCAGTGCCGGCACCCGTCCAAGCGGCATCGGGCAAGGGCCCGAGGTGTCAGAGATAGCCCCGCTCCGCGAAGGAGACCGAGTCCGAGCCGCCCACCACGATGTGGTCGAGCACGCGAACCTCGATCAGACCCAGTGCCTCCTGAAGGCGCTGGGTGATGCGTCGGTCCGCATCGCTCGGGTCAGGCTCTCCGCTCGGGTGGTTGTGGGTGAAGATCACCGCACCGGCGTTGTGGTGCAGCGCCGCCTTCACCACCTCCCGCGGATAGACCGAGGCGGAGTCGAGGGTGCCGTGGAACAGCTCGCTGAACTCGATCACGCGGTGCTGGGTGTCCAGGAAGATGGCACCGAATACCTCGTGGTCGTAGCCGGCCAGCTTGAGCCACAGGAACTCACGCACCCGGTTGGGCGTGGTGAGCTTCATGCCCTTGGAGACGGAACGCTCCACCACCTGTCGCGCCGCATCGATGACGCGGTCATCGGGGGCCGCCAGGTAGTTGCCGTCGCTGTCGCACACGAACAGCTGAGCCACGCTGGATGGGGAGTAGCGAGACTCTGCCGGGAGGGCAGCTGCTGAAGTGTGTGTCATGACCAGAACCTCCGGACATGACCGAGACCGCCCCCTCCGGGAGCGATGTCCCGGTCGGGGTGGGTAGTGAGGAAGGGTTACGCCGCGGCGAGCAGCGCGTGGTTCAGCTCGTCGTGGCGTGCCACCAGCAAGTAGTCACCGTGCTGGCGGTCGTTCTCCACCACGAGGGCCTCGAGCTCGAGAGCCAGAGACTGGTGAGGGTTCCCGCTGGGCGGGATGCGATGATGCGTCAGCCGCACTGCCTGGGTCCCAGCCGGGTACCCGGACAGCTGGCCGGCCACGTTCTGCAGCAGCAGCTGGAATCGTTCGATGGGGGTGACCCCATAGTCCGACACCACGTGCTCCGCGACGTACATGCAGTCGTCCATGACCCGCTCGCTGAGGCGGACCTTGCCCGCAAAACCGAAGTCACGGGCCAGAAACGACATATCGTAGGATTTCATGGTGGATCTCCTGCGGTAGTGCACACAGGGGACACACCTTCCCCACCGGGGATGTGAATCCCCTGGTGGGTGATGGCACATGAGTGCCGAGGAAGACGTGCTGCATCCAGCCCGGACGGGCGGCCTCGTCTCGGGATGCGCGAGGCCTTGGGAGGTGGCGTACCGCCAAGCGGCGCACCCTCGAAACGCCTGGGTGCTTGGGTGCCTCGGTTGGTGCCGGTCGAGGCCACCGGGCCGCCATGGGCGGCGCTTGCCTCTTGGATGGTATGACAAGAGCAGGAGCTGTCAAGGTATACCAGCTCCTGCTCTTGCTTGGGCGAGTGATTACCTCAGCCCAGGTACTTGATCATCACCCCCGCGGCCACCGCCGAGCCGATCACCCCGGCCACGTTGGGCCCCATGGCGTGCATCAGCAGGAAGTTGTGCGGGTTGGCCTCCAGCCCCACCTTGTTGGCCACCCGGGCGGCCATCGGCACCGCGGAGACCCCGGCGGCGCCGATCAGCGGGTTGATGGGCATCCGGCTCACCGCGTTCATGATCTTGGCCATGATCACCCCGGCGGCGGTGCCGATGGCGAAGGCCACCATGCCCAGCGCCATGATCCCCAGGGTCTCCACCGCCAGGAAGCTCTCGGCCATCAGCCGCGAGCCCACGGCTAGGCCCAGCACGATGGTGACGATGTTGATCAGGGCGTTCTGGGCGGTGTCGGTGAGGCGCTCCACCACGCCGCACTCGCGCATCAGGTTGCCGAAGCAGAACATCCCCAGGAGCGGCGCGGCGTCCGGCAGGAACAGCGCCACCAGCATCAGCAGGGCCAGCGGGAAGACGATCTTTTCGAGCTTGGACACCGGACGCAGCTGCGTCATGGTGATCTCGCGCTCCTTCTTGCTGGTCAAAAGCTTCATGATCGGCGGCTGGATCATCGGCACCAGGGCCATGTAGGCGTAGGCGGCCACGGCGATGGCCCCCAGCAACTCCGGCGCCAGCACGCTCGACACGTAGATCGAGGTGGGACCGTCGGCGCCACCGATGATGCCGATGGCGGCGGCCTGCTCGAGGGAGAAGTCCATCCAGCCCATGGCCGACAGACCCACCGCGCCGAACACCGTGGCGAAGATGCCGAACTGCGCCGCCGCGCCCAGGAACAGGGTGCGCGGGTTGGCCAGCAGCGGCCCGAAGTCGGTCATCGCCCCCACGCCCATGAAGATCAGCAGCGGGGCGATGCCCGAGGCCACGGCGACCTGGTAGAAGGTGTAGAGCAGGCCGTCACCGTAGCCCACGTTGACCGCCGCGTCGTGGGCGGCGCGCAGCTGGTCCGGCGAGGCGCCGTTGTCGACCAGCGCCTTGAGGGTGGCGCGCCACGCCTCCTCGCCGGCCAGCGGGTCCAGGGTGGCCCCCAGCGCCGCAGCCATCTGGTGGAGCACCGCGGGGCGCGCCACCTCGATGGCCTGGTCCAGCGCCGAGATGGCCAGGCCCGCCTCGGGAATGTTGGCCAGGATGCCGGCGAAGCCGATCGGCACCAGCAGCAGCGGCTCGAACTTCTTGGCGATGGCCAGATAGAGCAGCACCAGCCCCACCCCGATCATCACCGCCTGGCCGAGGGTCAGGTTGTAGGCTCCCGAGCCCTCCCAGAGTGTCAGCAGATTCTCCATGATCGTGGCCCTTAGAGCTCGATGAGCACGTCGCCGACGGCGACGCTGTCGCCCTCGCCGACCCGAACCGCAGAGACGGTGCCGGCGCTGGCCGCGCGCACCTCGGTCTCCATCTTCATGGCCTCGAGGATGATCACCACATCGCCCTCCTTGACGGCGTCACCCGGGCGCACGTTGACCTTGAAGATGTTGCCGGCGAGCGGCGCGGCGATGGTTTCGCCGGTGGAAGCCGGCGCGGCGGCGGGCTGGGCGGCAGCGCCCTGGGCCTTCACGTCGGCGATCTCGCCACCCTCGGCGACCTCCACCACATAGGCCGTGCCGTTGACCTTCACGGTGTAGGTCTCGGGGCCGGCCGGGGCCTTGGCCACGGCCCCGCCCTGCGGTGCGGCGACCGGCAGCCTGGCCTGGCCATTGCCGTTCTCCGGGGCCCGGGGCGCCGGCTCGAAGGCGTCGGGGTTGTCGCGGTTCTTGAGGAACTTCAGGCCGATCTGCGGGAAGAGCGCGTAGGTGAGCACGTCGTCGATCTCGCGCTCGCCCTCGGCCAGGCGGATGCCGTCGGCCTTGGCCTTCGCCTTGAGCTCGGCGGAGAGCTTGCCCATCTCGGCCTCGAGCAGATCGGCCGGGCGGCAGGTGATGGGGGCCTTGCCCGCCAACACCCGGGCCTGGAGCTCCTTGTTGAGCTCGGCCGGGGCGGCACCATACTCGCCCTTGAGCAGCGCCTGCACCTCCTTGGAGATGGACTTGTAGCGCTCCCCCATCATCACGTTCATCACCGCCTGGGTGCCGACGATCTGGGAGGTGGGCGTGACCAGCGGGATAAAGCCCAGGTCCTCGCGCACCTTGGGGATCTCCTGGAGCACGTCGTCGAGCTTGTCGCCGGCGCCCTGCTCCTTGAGCTGGCTCTCCATGTTGGTGAGCATGCCGCCCGGCACCTGGGCCACCAGGATGCGCGAGTCGATGCCCTTGAGGGAGCCCTCGAAGGCGGCGTACTTCTTGCGCACCTCGCGGAAGTAGGCGGCGATCTCCTCGAGCCGCTCGAGATCGAGGCCGGTGTCGCGCTCGGTGCCCTGCAGGATCGCCACCACCGACTCGGTGGGGCTGTGGCCGTAGGTCATGGACATCGAGGAGATGGCGGTGTCGACGTTGTCGATGCCAGCCTCGGCGGCCTTGAGGATGGTGGAAGTGGAGAGCCCGGTGGTGGCGTGGCACTGCATGTGGATGGGGATGTCCACCGCCGCCTTGAGCTTGGTGACCAGCTCGAAGGCGTCATAGGGCTTGAGCAGGCCGGCCATGTCCTTGATGCACAGCGAGTCGGCGCCCATGGCGGCGATGGTCTTGCCGAGCTCGACCCAGCCGTCCAGGGTGTGCACCGGGCTCACCGTGTAGGAGAGGGTACCCTGGGCGTGGCCCTCGACCTTGCGCACCGCCCGGATGGCGTGCTCCAGGTTGCGCGGGTCGTTCATGGCGTCGAAGACGCGGAAGACGTCGACGCCGTTGGTCTTGGCGCGCTCGACGAACCGGTCCACCACGTCGTCGGCGTAGTGGCGGTAGCCGAGCAGGTTCTGGCCGCGCAGCAGCATCTGCTGGGGGGTGTTGGGCATGGCCGCCTTGAGCTCACGGATGCGCTCCCAGGGGTCCTCGCCCAGGTAGCGGATGCAGGAGTCGAAGGTGGCCCCGCCCCAGGACTCCAGCGACCAGAAGCCGACGCGGTCGAGCTTCTCGGCGATGGGCAGCATGTCATCCAGGCGCAGGCGGGTGGCGAACAGCGACTGGTGGGCATCACGCAGGACGACGTCGGTGATACCGAGAGGGCGAGCAGTGTCAGTCATGGGCTTGACCTTGTCATAATAGTGAAGGGGTAGGCGGGAAACCGGGGAGCGCGTCAGCGACGGTGGCGCTGGCGGTAGCGATGCAGGGCGGCACCGATCACCGCCATCAGCTCGTCATCCTGGCTGGCGGGCGCCGGCGGGCGGGGCGCGGCGGCGGGCTTGGCCGGCTCGGGGGCGAAGCGCCGGATCACCAACGACATCAGGGTGGTGGTGATCACCAGCACGGTAAGAAAAACAAAAACAAACCCCATACCGAGCCCCATCAGGGCCAGGCCTTCCTCCAGAAGTTCGACATCCTGCATGCGGTGCCTCCGTGTGATCTTCAGCAACCATGCAGCGATCGTCCTACAACATGGCGGCTTGCGCAATTATCTCGATGGTATAACCTGCCACACTCGCAGCAGATTGCAATGGGGACATGGTGGAAGTCAGAGTTGTTAATTTACTACAAAACCCTAGTGGCCGCATCGGGCTCGCCCCCATGGAGGGGGTCATCGACGCCCACACCCGGGACCTGCTGACCCGCCGACCCGGCTTCGACTGGGCGGTCACGGAGTTCGTGCGGGTGGTCGATGCGAGGCTCCCGCCCCGCGTCTTCCACAGGCACTGCCCCGAGCTGCTTGGGCGCCCCATCGCGACTCCCGGCGGCGCCCCGGTGCACGTGCAGCTGCTGGGCTCGGACCCGGCAGCGCTGGCCGCCAACGCCCGGCAGGCGCTGCAACTGGGCGCCATCAGCCTGGACCTCAACTTCGGCTGCCCGGCCAAGCTGGTCAACCGCCATGACGGCGGCGCCTCGCTGCTGCGCGACCCGGGCCGCGTCTACGCCGCCGTGGCCGCCGTGCACGACGCCGTGGGCCACGCCATCCCGGTGACGGCCAAGGTGCGGCTGGGCTTCGCCGACCGCCGCCTGGCGCTGGCCTGCGCCCGGGCCGCCGAGGCCGGCGGCGCCCGCCAGCTGGTGGTGCACGGCCGCACCCGCAACGAGGGCTACCGTCCGCCGGCCCACTGGGAGTGGATCGGGCGCATTCGCACGCGCCTGTCGATCCCCGTGGTGGCCAACGGCGATATCTGGACCCTGGAGGACTACTGGCGGGCCCGCACCCTCTCGGGCTGTCGCGACGTGATGCTCGGCCGCGGCGCCCTGGCCGACCCCTGGCTGGCCCCGCGCATCCGCCACTGGCAGCGCACCGGCGAGCGGCTGCCGGCCACCCCCTGGGCCGCACGGGCAACCATCCTGGGCGAGTTTGCTGCAATGCAGCGTAGCATACTTCCCGAGCGCGTGGTCACCTCGCTGGTCAAGCAGTGGCTCAACCATATGCGCGCCCGGGACCGCGAAGCGGCCCAGCGCTTCGAGCGACTC
>NZ_CP071922.1:708670-728068 GCF_017584085.1 Halomonas sp. BM-2019 | reverse complement strand
ACCAGGGCGCGGCCGCACTGCTCGCAGGCGCTGGTCACCACCGCCTGCCAGTGGGCGAGCTTCTTCGCCTCGCGCTCGCCCCTGAGGCGCACGTCGCCATGCTCGGTGTAGAGCGGCGTGATCGCCGCCACCCCGAGCTCCACGGCCTTCTGGATGGCGTAGTCCATGCGATCCCCCTTGGAGATCGCCTGGCCCAGGTGCACCGCCAGGGGCGACTCGCCGCCGCCGGCCTCGACGGAGTCGACGCGCGCCACCACCCGCTTGCGGGAGGCCTCCACCAGCACGGCGCGAGCCTCCCGGCCGGCGCCGTCGAAGAGACGCAGCGCCGCCCCTTCGCCCAGGCGCAGCACCCGCGCCACGTGGCGGGCCGGTCCCTCGGGCAGAACGACGTCGCCGCCGACGCGGAAGTCGGCGGCGACGTGGATACGCGGCGCCTTCCTGATCGTCACCACGGGCAGCGGCGACCCCTTACTGGGTGGCCTGGCTGCCCGACTGCTGGGCCTGCTCGGCCTCGCGCTTCTTCTTCTGGGCGTAGATCGCCTCGAAGTTGACCGGCGCCAGCATCAGGGGCGGGAAGCCACCGCGGTTGACCAGATTGTCGACGCACTCCCGGGCATAGGGGAAGAGCACGTTGGGGCAGAAGGCGCCCAGAGTGTGCTCCAGCTGGGCCCCCTCGATGCCGGCGATGCGGAACAGGCCGGCCTGCTCGATCTCGGCCAGGAAGGAGGTGGTGCCCTCCTCGCTGTGGGTCACCTGGGCGGTGACCTTGATCACCACTTCAAAGAGCCCTTCGCCCACCTGTCGGCTGGAGGTGTTGAGATCCAGGCCGACCTTGGGCTTGAAGGGCTGCTGGAAGACCGCCGGCGAATTGGGCGCCTCGAAGGAGATGTCCTTGACGTAGATGCGCTGCACGGAGAACTGCAGCTGGGGCTTGTCCTGCTGGCCGGCGGCCGGTTTGCCGGCCGCGGCGCTCGGGGTGTTCTCTTCCGCCATGGGGAAAGGTCCTTTGATTCGGTGAACGGGATTCGCTGGGTGAGGCTATTTCCTGACGACCGGCAGGCCGTCGGCCTGCCACTGCATCATGCCGCCCTTGAGCTTGACCACCCGGGAATAGCCGGCCTTGGCCAGCTTGGCCACGGTCATTCCCGACGTCTGGCCGGTCTTGCAGACCACGATGATCGGCTTCTCCTTGACCTTCTGGAGCTCGCTCATGCGCTCTTCGATGCGGCTCTGGGGGATGTTGCGAGCCCCGGCGATATGGCCAGCCTTGAAGTCACCGGCTTCGCGGGTATCTACCACCACCGCGTCCTCGCGGTTGATCAGCTGGGTGGCCTCGCTGGCGGTCACGCCGTTGGCGCTGGCGTTGCGGACCTCGTAGAGGATCCAGGCGGTCAGCACCAACAGGAAGGCGCCCACCAGCAGCGGGTGGTTCTGCACGAATTCAAACAGCTGATCGATCATGGGTCCGGGTAACTCTTGTCTCGATGCACGAAGGGGGGGAGGCCGGGGCCACGCGGGCCTGGCGACGAAACGGTGCCTAGTATACACGACGTCCCGGCGGCTGCGGCCGGCCATGACGCCGGTGCCGCCATGCGATATGATGCCGCAATCCGCCATCAGCCGCGACCCCGCCCGCCCCTTGCCTGCCTACCCGGGCAGCGCCGGGCATGACGCGCCGGTACCGCGGCCCCGGCCACCCCCTGTGTCACCAACAATACTTCGAGGACAACCCCATGACGAACCCCGCCAGCCAGCGCACGCCCCGCCCCGTCGCCCTGATCATCCTGGACGGCTACGGCCACAATCCCGATGCCGCCCATAACGCCGTGCTGGCCGCCAGAACCCCGGTGATGGACCGCCTGCAGCAGGCGCATCCGGCGACCCTGATCCATACCGATGGCCGGCACGTGGGGCTGCCGGAGGGCCAGATGGGCAACTCCGAGGTGGGCCACATGAACCTCGGCGCCGGCCGCGTGGTGTATCAGGACTTCACCCGCATCACCAAGGCGATCGCGGAAGGCGAGCTGGAGAGCATCGCCGCCCTGACCGCGCCCATCGATGCCGCCGTAGCGGCGGGCCGCGCGGTGCACCTGCTGGGACTGCTCTCCCCGGGCGGCGTGCACAGCCACGAGGAGCACTTCCTCGCCATGGCCGAGCTGGCCGCCCGCCGCGGCGCCCGGCGCCTCTACGTCCACGGCTTCCTCGACGGCCGCGACATGCCGCCCAAGAGCGCTCAGGCCTCCATCGAGCGCGCCAACGAGCGCCTCGCCGAGCTGGTCGGCGCCGACAACGGCTTCGTCGCCTCCCTCATCGGCCGCTACTACGCCATGGACCGCGACAACCGCTGGGATCGCGTCGAGAAGGCCTACCGCCTGCTCACCGAGGGCGTCGGCGAGTTCGAGGCGATGAGCGCCGAGGAGGGCCTGCGCGCCGCCTACGAGCGCGGCGAGACCGACGAGTTCGTCGCCGCCACCAGCGTGCGTCCCGCCGGCGCCCCGGTGGTGCTGGAAGAGGGCGACGCCGCCATCTTCATGAACTTCCGCGCCGACCGCGCCCGGGAGCTGACCCGCGCCTTCGTCGAGGAGGCCTTCGACGGCTTCCCGCGCCGCGTGCGTCCGCGGCTCGCCGCCGACGGCCTGGTGACGCTGACCCAGTACGCCGCCGACATCCCGGCCCCGGCCGCTTTCCCACCCACCGAGCTCACCAACACCCTGGGCGAGGTGGTGGAGGCCCGCGGACTGACCCAGCTACGCATCGCCGAGACCGAGAAGTACGCCCACGTCACCTTCTTCTTCTCCGGCGGCCGCGAGGCCGAGTACCAGGGCGAGACCCGGATCCTGGTGCCCTCGCCCCAGGAGGTCAGGACCTACGACGAGAAGCCGGAGATGAGCGCCGTCGAGGTCACCGACAAGCTGGTGGCGGCCATCGAGTCCGGCGACTACGACCTGATCGTCTGCAACTACGCCAACGGCGACATGGTCGGCCACACCGGCGACTTCGACGCCGCGGTCAAGGCCATCGAGGCCGTCGACACCTGCGTGGGCCGGGTGGTGGAGGCGATCGAGAAGGTCGGCGGTGCCTGCCTGGTGACCGCCGACCACGGCAACGCCGAGCAGATGGTCAACCCCGAGACGGGCAATCCCCAGACCGCCCACACCACCTTCGAGGTGCCGCTGGTCTACGTGGGACCGCGCCCGGCGCGGCTGAAGGCCGACGGCAGCCTGTGCGACATCGCTCCCACCTTGCTGGCCATGATGGACCAGCCAGTGCCAGAGGAGATGACCGGCCGGGTGCTGATCGATTTTGCCTGAACAGAGCCCGGGTAAGAGGCCCACAACAGGAAGATTCCTGTATGCAAAACATGTCGCTTCTGGAAGAGGGCCTGGCTCTCATGACCCTCGGCATGGGCCCCAACGTGGCCGGGGTGATCGGCTCGGCGGTGGCCGCGGGGGTGATGATCAAGTACCTGGGCTGAGTCCCGCCGAGATGGCGGAACCTCCCGCAATTATCTTACAGAGCCTCCCCATACCATTTAACCGCTTTTTGAAGAGGACACGCTATGCGCACCCCAATGCTTGCAGGCAACTGGAAGATGAACGGCTCGGCCGATCTAGTCGATGCATTCGTAATGCCTTTGCCGAGGCGAAACTGCCGGAGGGACTCGAGGTAGCGATCTTTCCGCCCTTCCCCTACCTCGATTCGGCGCGGCGAGTCTTTGACGATACGCCGCTTCGCCTCGGTGCCCAGACCCTCAATCCGCTCCATTCCGGTGCCCATACCGGCGAGGTGAGCGGGCGGATGCTCCGCGAATTCGGGGTGCGCTATGCCCTGGTGGGGCACTCTGAGCGTCGCCAGCTCTACCGCGAGGGGGACGAGCAGGTCTTCGACCGGCTGCAGGCCGCCCTCGGCGTCGGCCTGACGCCGGTGCTCTGCGTGGGCGAGACCCTCGAGGAGCGCGACGCAGGCCGCACCATGGAAGTGGTGCTGCGCCAAGTGGGCTTCGTGATGTCCCGCCTGGAGCCCGAACAGCGCCGGCTCATCGTGATAGCCTACGAGCCGGTGTGGGCCATCGGCACCGGGCGCACCGCCACGCCGGAGCAGGCCCAGGAGGTGATGGCCGCCATCCGCGAGTACCAGGCGGAGTATGACCCGCAGCTGGCAGCCGAGCTGCGGCTACTCTACGGGGGGAGCATGAATGCCGGCAACGCCGCCGAGCTGCTCGCCCAACCCGATATCGATGGTGGCCTAGTGGGCGGTGCCTCGCTCAAGGTCGACGATTTTCTAGCCATTTGCCAGTCAGCGGGTTGATGCCGTTCAAGCTGCCGCTCTCATGTTTCACGTGGCCTCGTCTGGGTTAAGGGGGCGGCAAGGGGCAGTCCC
The DNA here is from genome assembly GCF_017584085.1 of Halomonas sp. BM-2019. Classification (NCBI taxonomy): domain Bacteria; kingdom Pseudomonadati; phylum Pseudomonadota; class Gammaproteobacteria; order Oceanospirillales; family Halomonadaceae; genus Halomonas; species Halomonas sp. BM-2019. The sequence goes on along the minus strand of NZ_CP071922.1, from coordinate 723,688 downwards.
TCACTCATTCAACAGCAGTTCCGACATCCCATCCAGCCGGTGCTTAACGGCTTCCCAGCGCGGCATGGCATAGCCGAGCAGGTCGTAGAAGCGCTGGCTGTGGTTGTGCTCTTCCAGGTGGCAGAGCTCGTGGAGGATGACGTAGTCGATGCACTCAGTGGGTGCCTTCACCAGGTGCGGGTTGAGCAGGATGCTGCCCCCGGGGGAGCAGCTGCCCCACTGGGTCTTCATCTCCAGCAGCCGCCACTCGGGGCGCTCCTGCAGCCAGCGCAGCCGGTCAGCTACGTGATTCAGGCGCCGCTGGAAGACGTCATTGGCACGCTGCCGGAACCAGGCGCGCAGTTCGCTCCTGACCCTCTCCCGGGCCAGGTCAGCGCCCGTCACGCGGATCTGCCCGCGTAGCAGCTTGACGTGGCGCTCCTCATCGCTGGGCACGCACTTGAGTACATAGCGACGGCCCAGGTAGAAGAGCGTCTCGCCGCTGACATAGTCACGCGGCAGCACGTGACGCTGACGCTCATGAATGGCATCCAGGTGCTCTACCACCCAGCGGGCACGCTTGAGCAGGGCCCTTTTGGCCTCAGCCAGCGAAGTGCCGCTGGGCGTCTGCACCTCGACCTCGCCGTTGGGGTGCACATGAATTACTGCCTTGCGGGGCGAAGGCTTTGCAGGGGCTTCCAGCTGGGTCCAGTAAAAGGGCAGAGACCGCGCCCCATAGCGCACGGCGTGCCGCGCCGGCGCCTGCTCATGACCGTTTGCATGGTGGATCTCGCTCATCCTCGCTGCCGCCCTACCCGCACGATATGGATCACGTCATCGATGATTGCCTTGGCCTGCTCCAGGCCGAAGCGCTTGAACAGGGTCGGCAGCAAGGACTTGCGAATGCCGGCCTCGATGCCCTGGGGGTTCAAGGTGTTTTCTGCCACCTGCTGGTCAACCAGGGCATCGATAGCCAGCGCTTCGTCTACCAGCGCCTGATGCTCCTCCTCCGGCATGGTCTCGAAAGCGGTATCGCCCAGCTGCAGTCGGAACACGCCGTAGTAGGCCCGCGCATGGGCGTTGTCCTTGAGAGCGGCGGGAATGCTCGGCAGATTGCGCTCGCGCACCTGCTCCTCGACCTCCTTGAGCAGGGCATACTGCTTGCCCGGGAAATCGAAGAGCGCATCGGCCTCCTGGATGGCCTGGCGCAGCAGCTCGGAGAATACCTTCTGGGCGTAGGGGTCATCCCCCAGCTCCTGCTCGATGGTCTTCTTGGTGCGGGTGCGGATCCGATCGGCCTCGTTGCGGGCCTTCTCGTCGCTCCACTCCTCCTCCGGCTGCTGGCCCAGCTGCTCGACGGCATAGAGGCCGGGGCCGCTGCGCACCTCAAGGCCGGTCACGTCGCTGTCCACCAGCTTGCGGATCTGCTTCTCGTAGGTGGAGTAGTCGACCGTCTCCTGGGCATCCTGGCGAGCGATCTGGCGCAGCTTGACGAACCAGCGCAGGTCGCGCTTGTAGGCGCTGACGGTCGCCTCGGAAAACGATTTGTCCTGGAAGAAGCTCTGCGACGACAGGGCAAGCTTGAGGCACATGCCAAACTCGGTCAGCGCCGCGTAAAAGTCCTCGCGTAACGCCTGGCGCACGTCGACGTCATGCCCGTCATCGTCCTGCTCGTAGTGGGGCATCAGCACGCGCCGGAACGCCTCCTGGTCGGCGGTGTTCTCGACCTCGGCGAAAAAGCGCCACAGCCGCTCGTGCAGGCCGGGCAAGCGTTTATATTCGGTGTCGACGTTGTGGTAGAGGCCATCGATATCCTCGATGTCGTAGCCGCCCTGGGTCTGCTCTTCCAGGTCCTGATAGTCCTGAATGGCGGTATCCAGCTCCTTGAGGATGCCCCGATAGTCAACCAGCAGCCCGAAGGGCTTCTCCTCATGCAGCCGGTTCACCCGGGCGATGGCCTGGATCAGGTTGTGCCCCTTGAGCGGCTTGTCGATATAGAGCACCGCATTACGGGGCTCGTCGAAGCCGGTCAGCAGCTTGTCGACCACGATCAGCAGGTCGGGCTCGCCATCGGCGCCGAACTCCTCGATGGCCTTGCGCTCATAGGACTCGGCATCGCCAGGTACGTTAGCCTTCCACCACTGCTGCACCTCGGGCAGCGTGGCCTCATCGATACTCTCGTGCCCCTCGCGGGTATCCGGCGAGGAGATCACGACCCGGGAGGTCACCTTGCCGATCTCGTCCAGTTCCTGCTTGTAGCGAATCGCCGAGAGCTTGCTGTCGCAGGCCAGCTGGGCCTTGAGGCCATTGCGGTACTGCTTGATATGCCGCTCGAAGTGCAGCGAGATGTCCCAGGCGATCAGCTGGATACGCCGCTTCGCGCCGTAGATGGCGCCACGCTTGGCGTACTTCTTCTTGAGGTCCGCCTTCTGCTCGTCGGAGAGCCCCAGGGTGATCTTGTCGAACCAGGCATCGATAGAGGCCTCGTTGATATCCAGTTCGGGGCGGCGCTCCTCGTAGAGCAGCGGCGTGACGGTGCCGTCATCCACCGCCTTGCGCATGGTGTAGGCGTGCACGATGGGGCCGAAGCGCTCCGCCGTGGTGGTCTTGTCGCGCTTGATCAGCGGCGTGCCGGTGAAGGCGATGAACGAGGCCCGCGGCAGGGCGTTGCGCATGCGCACATGGTTCTCGCCGCCGTGGCTGCGGTGCCCTTCGTCTACCAGCACCAGGAAATTCTCGCTGGGGTTGTAGCACTCCGGATGCTTCACCGCCGAGCGGAACTTGTCGATCAGGGTGAACAGCACGCGCTGGTTGCCCTGGCCGATCTCCCGGGCCAGCTCGCGCCCGCTGCTGGCCCGCGCCCGGTTGGCGACCTGCCCGCCCCCCACGCTCTGCAGGCCCAGGGCGCCGCCCTCGGCGAAGGTATTGGAGAGCTGCTTCTCCAGGTCGACCCGGTCGGTGACCACCAGCACTCGGCACGCCTTGAGCGCCTGATGCAGGATCAGCGCCTGGCTGAGGAACACCATGGTGAACGACTTCCCCGAGCCGGTGGTGTGCCACACCACCCCGCCCTGGCGGCTGCCGTCCGGCGAGAACTGGGTGATCTGCTCGATCAGCGCCTCGATGGCGAAGAACTGCGGGTAGCGAGCGACGATCTTCTTGCCCTTGCTGAACAGCAGGTAGAAGCGAATGACCTTCAGCAGCCTGTCGGGGCGCAGCAGGCTGAGTAGCATTCGGTCCTGCTCGGTGGGGAGCACCGGCTTGCTCCATAGCGCCTCGAAGTGCGCACGCACGCCGGGGGGCTTGTCGGCGAACAGCGCCTGGCGGGTGGTTTCCGGTAGCGGCTGATTCTTGAGGCGTTCGAACGTCACCTCCGGGATCTGCTCCTCTACCCAGCGCATCCAGAACTTGGCCGGGGTGCCAGTGGTGGCGTAGCGCCCGTCGGTCAGGCTGATCGCCATCACCAGCTGGCTGTAGGCAAACAGCAGGGGAATTTCGTCGACCTTCTGGTTGCGCAGGGTCTGGCTCACCCCCTCGTCGATCATCGACTTGTTGGGATTGCCGGAGGCCGCCTGCTTGGCCTCAATCACCACCACCGGAATGCCGTTGAGAAAGCCCATCAGGTCGGGGCGCCGCGTATGGGTGCCGTGGACCGAGAGCACCTCGAACTCCTCGGTGATCTGGAAGTCATTGGCCTCGACGTCCTGCCAGTTCACCAGCGGCACCGTGACCGCATGCTTCTGGCCGTTGGGCATGAACTCGGTGATGGTCACCCCCAGGGTCAGGCGCTCGTGCAGGCGCTGGTTGGCCACCATCAGCCCCTCGCCCAGACCCAGTGACAGCACCCCGTTGACCACCTGCTGAATGCCATCCGCGGAGAGCGGATAGCGCTCGCCGCGGTACTCGAAGCGGTGTTGCCGAAGGTACGCTTCCAGCAGCGGCTTGAGCACCACTTCCCGATTGGAGCGCCGGAGCTCGCCAACCTGAGCGGGCGGCAGATAGCTCCAACCGGCGTTGATCAGCGTGGCCAGCGCGGGAATATGCGAAGCGTATAGCTCGGTGGTGTTGGGGAGGTGTTGAGGTGTCACGACTCACATCCTTATGTTCGAGCCAGCCAATCCAGCGCCTTGGCCTTCTTCTGTTCGGGCGATACCGGAGATTTCACGAAGCGATCGACCACACCGCGGGTCACGAGCTCACCCAGCGGCCCTTGGGCCACCAGGCCGGGGTAGTCGTCCAGGTCGGCCAGCCGCACCAGGCGGCTGTCACCCTCTTCCGGGTCGCGGTAGCAAAACACCACATCGCCCAGCGAGGCGTCAGGCAGTGCATCCATCAGCGCCGGGTTGTGGGTGGAGAGCAGCAGGCGCAGGTGGCGCTGTTCCGCCAGCCGCCGCATGGTCTCCATCAGCTGAAAGGCCCGCGAGGGGTGGATGCCGTTATCGACCTCCTCGATGACCACGGCGGCCCCCTCCGGGGCGGAGAGCATCGCTGCGGCGATGGCCAGCACCCGCAGGGTGCCATCGGAGAGCAGCTCCACCGACCACTCCCGCTCCTGATGGCCGAAGCTCTCGACCAGGGAGAGCGCAACGCGCCCCTTGCGGTCTTCGAAGAAGCGCACATCGGTCACGTTCTGCTCGGGCAGGCTCTTGATGAAATCGAGAATCCGCGGCCGGTTCTCCTCGGCCTGCCAGAGCTGATAGAGCACACCCGAAAGGTTGGCACCGTCACCGCGCAGCGTGCGATCCGGGTGGCTGTCGTCACGCATCAGCGCGGGCACCGGGTCGAGAAACAGCGTGGCCACCAGCTGGTCCTGAAACGCCTGGGTAGTGGCCGGGATCACATGGCGCGCCTTGTCATGCCCCTCCTGAAACATCGCCGAACTGGCTAGCTGGCACATCACAGCGATCTGGTCGGTGCAGGTCACCTGTGGCTTGCGCCCGCCCCGAGCGAAGTTGTTGTAGGCCACGCGAATATCGGTACTGAGCCCCTGGGATACCTGCTCCACCTGGTAGAGAGGAAAAGCCTCACTGGGAGAGCTGATGCTTTCCTGGGTGATATGCAGCTCGCCGTCGCGCCGAGCGATCGCGATATCCAGCTGGTTCCAGTCGCTCTCAGCCCGGCGGCAGCCGAGCCGAAAGGTATCGGCACCGAGATAGCCCAGGTCGCGTACCTGGCCGCGCAGGACCTCCTCTGAGTCGTCCACTCGATGCTTGAGCACCGAAAGTTTCTGGCCTTGCCCCAGCCAGCAGAGGAAGCGGAACGCCTCGATGGCATTGCTCTTGCCCGAGGCGTTGGCCCCGATCAGCAGCGTCAGCGGTGCCAGCGGCAGCGACTGTCGGCGGTAGCTCTTGAAGTGGTCGATCAGGATGCGCGTCAGCATGCGGCCTCCTCGGCGGGAGCGGTTGCCTCAACCTTGACCCGCCGCTTGCCGGTGAGCAACTGCTGCATCAGGGCTTTTTTCTCCTGGCGCAGGCAGTTGAGGCGGCGCTGCTGGGCTTCGATTTCTGCATCTGCTTGGGAGAGCACTTTGGCGATGGCCTTTTGTTCCTCTTTGGGAGGAAGCGACAGCCTGAGATCGAAAAAGTCAGAAGGCTTAACATTCAGCAAACCATGAGCACGCCCGCCTTCAGCAGCCACCTTTTTCAACCTCCGGTTCAGCACCCCCGACTCGAAACAGTGCTCCATAAACTCTTCACAAGCGTCAGAAGCTTGCACCTCAAAGCAGATATACAGGCTGGTCACGACGGCATCATCATAAAGATTGAGGCGCTTGATGGCCCCCATGGGATAGCCATCTGAATAACTCTTATTATAAGCAAACTGCCCCTTTCTCAGGATGGTATACCCATCTAAAGTCTCAGAGGCAACTGACTTGTTAAAAAAATCCGTCTGCCTGATAAGCCCGCGCTTACCGGAAATGGTCACCACATTATCACTTTGGCCGTTATTCTTTTCTGAAATACGCTTTGCAATATCTCCCATGCTCACCAATCGCCACTCTTCCACAAAGCCTGGCAGCCGCCGCTTGCCGGTAAGCAGCTGCTGCATTAGGGCATGCCTCTGCTGCTGACTGACTTCGATCAGGCGCTCAGTTTCAGTAATGGCTTTGTCCCAAACAAAGAGGATATCGACGATTTTCTGCTGCTCCTCGAATGGAGGGACAAGGATCTTCAAGCGCTTGAAGAAAGGGAGGCCTATGGTTTTGATAGTCGACCCAACAGCCTGTCTCTCAAACTCCGCCTTATGCAGCTGAAGCCAATTGTATAAAAACCAACTATGCAGGCAACTTTTGTTATCACACCTCCATGCAATAAAGTGCTGACTTACTGCCATAGGGGTTTTAAGCACAGCACTTTTCCCAATCCCAGCATCCCTAGTCATCAGGACAGTTTCTGCTGGGTGCAGCTCTGCAGAGCTGTTCTTTATACCTTCTCCGGATATCTCACTCTCGGTCTCAAAAATATATCCCCGATCCAGCTTATGACTGTCTGAAAGGGAAACCCACTTTATTCCGCCATTCCAGTATTCGGGAAAAGACTTACTAGGCGTATGACCGCTGCAACGCTCCGCAAACCTATCAAGTAGATCATACTTCCAACCATCAGGGATGTTCTCAGATGATAGTTTACGCGCCATGACGCCTCTCCTTTGCAAGCTGCTCCATTTCTTTCTCGATACCCAATGCCCACCAGTAGGGATGGAAGCTACGCTCCACGCTATCGCTTAGCAGCTCGATAAAAGGCCCGTATTCGCCGCTGCAGTGGGCGGTATCCAGGGCTTCATAATAGGCCAGGCGCTGCTCGATCTGGATCAGCGCCGCCGGGAAGCCGGCCTTCATCAGCTCCAGATTCATCAGCAGCCGCGAGGTGCGGCCGTTGCCGTCCACGAAGGGGTGGATCTTCACGAACTCGCCGTGCACGCGAGCGGCGCGCTCGACCGGGTGCAGCTGGTCGGCCTCGTCACGGTACCAGGCGGTAAAGTCGCTCATGGCCTGGGGCACGATATGGGCTTCCGGCGGCCGATGGTCGGCCCCCGAGATCATCACGTTTACCTGTCGGTAGACCCCGGCATGCTCGTCGTCGATGTTCTTCAACACCAGCTGGTGCAGCGACTTGATCAGCCATTCCGAAAGCGGCTCGTTCTGGCTGACCAGATCCTCCACCATCAGGATCGCTTCCCGGTGATTGATCACCTCGAAGTGCTCGCGCAGGGTCTTGCCGCCCACGGTGATGCCTTCCAGGGCGACCTTGGTCTCCTTGAGGGTCAGCGTGTTCCCCTCGATGGCGTTGCTGTGGTAGGTCCACTGCAGCACCAGGGAGTCGTGGAGATTCTCCACCACCTGGCGCGGCAGCGGCCGGTGCTGGTCCAGCTGCGCCTTCAGCCAGTCCAGATGGGCGAAGCGCTCACTCATGGTCGCCCTCCCCGGGGCTGGCTGCCGCTATCTGCTGCTGCACCAGCGCCCGCTCACGCTTCAGTTCACGCCGTAGCTCCTCTTCAGAGGGCAGATATGGCAGATACTTGGCCGCGAACATCTGCTCGCTGTCGGTGAGCACCGAGTACTTCACCACCGCCTCGCTTTTCTGACTGCACAGGATCAGCCCGACGGTGGGATTGTCGTCATCTCCCTTACGGTGCTGATCATAGATGCGGATATAGCTGTCCATCTGGCCCACGTCCTGGTGGGTGAGCTTGCCCAGCTTGAGGTCTACCAGCAGGAAGCACTTGAGCTTGAAGTTGTAGAAGACGAGGTCAATATAGAAATCCTGATCCTCGGTGCTGATGCGCTGCTGCCGGGCGACGAAGGCAAAGCCCTTGCCCAGTTCCAAAAGGAACGCCTGGAGGTTATCGATCAGCCCCCGCTCCAGGTCGGCTTCCAGGTAGCGCTCGCTGGGCAGGTTCAGGAAGTCGAGCACATAAGGGTCACGCAGGTAGTGCCGAGTATCCTGCTCCGCCAGCGGTTGCGTGAGCGCCTGCGCCTCTTCCTGCACCGCGGCTCGGTCACGGCTGCTCAGCAACCGCTCGTAATAGAGCTTGCCGATTTGCCGCTCCAGCGCCCGCGCGCTCCATCCCTGCTCGATGGCCTCTTGCTGATACCACCGCCGGGCCGCCTCACTCTCGACCCGCAGCAGGACGCGGTAGTGCGTCCAGCTCAATTCGAGACGCACTGCGTCTCGAATTGGAAAAGCCTGATAGAAGCGCCTCATGGTACGCAGGTTGGTGATATCAAAGCCCCTGCCAAACTCCTGTGTCAGCTCCTCGGAGAGCCGCTGCAGCTGCTGCTTACCGTAGACGGCCCGCACCTCGCCCTGCTGCTCGTCTTCGACGATGAGGCGCCCGATGTGCCAATACGTCTGTACCATGGTGCTGTTGACGGCCTGCACCACCTCACGCCGGGCGGCGCCAACCAGCTGGCGGATCTCTTCCACCAGCTGGGGGCTTAGATCTGAACGCTGAGGTCCCTGCTTAGGCCGCCGCTCGGGCTCACGAGACATAGCCCAGCTCCTTGAGATACCCCTCCATCTCGCGGTCCAGCTCCTCGAGCCGCTGCTGCAGCTTGTGGCGCTCGGCGCGTACCGCCATCAGGTCGATCTCCTCCTCTTCCTCGAAGGTGTCGACGTAGCGGGGAATGTTGAGGTTGTAGTCGTTCTCCTGAATCTCCTCCAGCGAGGCCAGGTGGCTGTACTTGTCAACCTCCTCGCGCTGCTGATAGGTACGCACGATCTTGGCGACGTTCTCGTCGCTGAGCTGGTTCTGGTTCTTGCCGGCGACGAATTCGCGGCTGGCGTCGATAAACAGCACCTTGTCGTCGGTCCTGTCCTTGCGAAACACCATGATGGCCGCCGGGATGCCGGTGCCGTAGAAGAGCTTCTCCGGCAGGCCGATCACAGCATCGAGCAAGCCCTCATCAATCAGCTGCTTGCGGATCTTGCCTTCGCTGGAGCCACGGAACAGCACGCCGTGAGGAACCACCACGCCCATGCGTCCGGTGCGTGGCTTGAGCGTCTCGATCATATGCAGGATGAAGGCGTAGTCGCCCTTGGTCTTGGGCGGCACGCCGCGGCGGAAGCGTCCGTAGGGGTCGCTGCCGGCACCCTCGTGGCCCCACTTCTCCAGCGAGAACGGCGGATTGGCCACCACCACATCGAAGTGCTTCAGCTTGCCCTCACCATCCAGCAGCTTGGGGTTACGCAGGGTATCGCCCCATTCGATCTTGTGGTTGTCGATGCCGTGCAGAAACATGTTCATCTTGGCCAGCGCCCAGGTACTGCCGATGGCCTCCTGGCCATACAGCGCAAAGCGCTTGGAGCCGTCATAGGCGCTGCGGATCTGGTTGGCACACTTCAGCAGCAGCGAGGCGGAGCCGCAGGCCGGGTCGCAGATCTCGTCGTTCTCCCTGGGCGCTACCAGCTCGGCGATCAGCTCGGAGACCTCCGGCGGGGTATAGAACTCGCCGGCCTTCTTGCCGGACGAGGCGGCAAACTGCTTGATCAGGAACTCGTAGGCGTTGCCGATGATGTCGAGCTTGCCCACCCGGCTCGGGCGCAGGTTGAGGTCGTCCTTGGAAAAGTCCTCCAGCAGCGACTTCAGAATCTCGTTCTTCTGCTTCTCGTCACCCAGCTTGGTGGAGTTGAAGCTGATGTCCTGGAACACGTCGGCCAGCTTGCCGGTGTTGGCTTCTTCGATGGCATGCAGAGCCTTGTCGATGCGCTCACCGTTGCCGGGTTCATGACGCGCCTCGTGCAGGGCGTAGAAGTTGGCGTCCGGCGGCAGCACGAAACGCTCGTTCTGCATCAGCTCATGGATCAGCGCCGGGAAGTCACCATGCTCGGCCTTGTACTGGTCATAGTGATCCTGCCAGACGTCCGACAGGTACTTCACGAACAGCATGGTCAGGACGTAGTCCTTGTAGATGCTCGGGTCGACGGTGCCGCGGAAAGTGTCGCAGGCGTTCCAGACCGCCTTGTTGATGCGGTCCTGCTTGATGGCGTCGGTGCTGTTGAGTTCAGTGCTCATGGTTATCCTCCCTGATCAGTGGTGGCCTGCGGCGGCCGAGGCATGCGGTATGGTGATTGGAGCTGACTGTGGAGCCCGCGCCTGGGCAAGAACGGCGCTGCCCAGGGCTTGCATCTGTTGAGCCCGGTTATCGATCAGCGCCTGAAGCTGCGTCGCTTCTTCCCGGGCGGCACGGTGATAGGCCACCACCAGTGCCTGCCGTGCGAGATCGGGAAGGGTCACGGGCAGCGCCTTGAGCTGCTGTTTGGTAACGCTGTGCTGGGCCGAGCCCTGGCCCCAGCGGGAAAGGTAGGCCTGGGCGTCGTGATGGTTGATCTGCCACGCCAGAAATTCGGGCGAGAGCTTGTTCCTGGCTTCCTCCGTCAGGCGAATCAGGAAGAAGTGTGGCGTGCAGACCGTCTCGGCGGGAATCTCGTCGGGCACCACGGCCGCGAAGAAACGTGAGCCGCGAGAGATAAACAGCAGGTCGCCAGGCTGCAGGTAGTCCGGCTTGCGCTTGCCCTCCAGGGTGACTCGGTCAAACGCATCCTCCCGGCAGCTGGACCCAAAGCCGTGTTCCGGATCCAGGTGGCGCACCTGCACCACCCGCGCTCTGCCCTTGGGGTCGTGCTTGAGCGCCCCGCGAAAGGGGTAGCCTGGCTTGATCTCGGCGAGGGCCTCCAGAGGCACCTCATGGGGTGTTGCGGTCGTCATCGCGCTCCGCCTTGTTGCGTCATTCTTCATGATGCAACCAAGCGTAGGCGACCGGTGCGCACGTATCAAGGGGATTTTTGCATCATTTATGAAGATGCATAAATAATAATAGCTCGCTATTCACCAGCTCCCAGGCAGGTGCCCGCTTGGTTGCGGTACCTACACCAACTTGAACGGCTCGATGTCGCGGAAGATGCCGGTCTTGGTCATGTCGCGGCGCAGGGTGAACGCCTCCAGGGCAGCCACCGGGTCCACCTGGTCCAGCCTGTCGAAGTGGATGCTGCCCCACTGCTCGCGGGTGACCTTGACGCTGAACAGGTACTGGTCGCGCTCGCCGCCGGTGGCCGAGTCGGTGATCTGGCGATAGACAGAGACCCGCGCCTCCTGCACGGCGGGCAGGCGGGCGAATACCGCGCCCAGCACGCGAAAGGCGATGCCGTGGACGTGATCCCGATAGAGCTCACGCTGCCGGGTATCGCTGAGCCTCCGGGGCGTGAGCCTGATCTGCTTGGCGGGCATGGTCCAGTAGCGATCTGGCATCTCGCCCTCACAGGGGAAGTCGATATCCACGGCAATGGTGCTGACGTCGCTGCCGAGGTCGAAGTCGATGGTGGTTTCACGGGGCCAGTCGATCTCCTCCAGGCGTTCACGCAGCGTCTGTTCCATGGCCTCCGGGTCATGCAGCACGCCTTCCCCCTCGCGAAGATGGCGTGCGAACTCGGCCTCGTCGTGCTTCGCCTTGCGCCGCTCCCAGTCGCGATAGGCCTGATCAAAGGCAGCTTGCCGGCGCCGGTTTTCCTCCTCGACGCGCCGCCTGGCGGGCGGCCACAGCCGGTGCCACCAGGCGAGCTGACGCAGCGCCGGCGGTGCTGGCGGCGCCTCGGTGAAGTCTCGGGTGACGTAGCCGGTGCTATCCGGGTGGGGCGTCTCCTCGTGGAGCCGCCCCAGGCGGTCCAGGTCGGCATTGAGGCGCTCACAGTGCTGTGCCAACTGCTCGCGCAGAGACTCCCCGGCATGCCGCCGCAGCACGCGCGCCTCGTCGTCGCTCATGTGCGTGCCGTCACCGTGGGCATAGTGGATGTCGCCATCACCATCGATATCCAGCCGGATGGGCAGCGACTCGCCCTGAGCCAGCAGCGCCTCCAGGCCTGCCGCGGGGCTGGAACAGCCAGCGCCGCTGCTCCCACGCCCAGCTGAACGGCTCCGAGCGTTGAGCTTCTGGCGATAGGCCAGCCCGGTGCCGGGAATGCCCGCATGGCCGTGCACGCCCCTTGGCCCCACGCTGAGGCTCGTGCCCCGCGGGCCCACCGAAAGCCCGAGGCCCCGCTTACTAAGGTTGAGGCGAATCCCCGGTGCGAGGCTGATGCGGCGCTGGAAGCGAAATCCCACGGCGACCTCCTTGTCGGTAGATGCAGACAGCGTTTCATTCTGCACAGACGTGCCGACGTGTGGGAAGCACATACTGCAAAAACAGCAGAATCAGCGAGTTAGGTGGGAGCCTTTCTGCAGAAGCTGCGGTTTCTTTCTGCAGCGCCGCTTCAAGCAGGCGGCGCCGCGACCGGTTGAGAAACGACCAGCACCGGCAGCAACCCTTTGCCCTTTCCCTGTGGCGTTCACGATCTATCCAGCCTTTCAGGGCAAGCCCCTTCCCCTTGAGCCCCCTTCCCTTCCAGCCTTTGGCCTTTCAGCCTTTGCCGCTCCGCCCCTGCAAAGGCTCTTGGCAGCGAGCGAAGGCTACATTGACCAGCAGCGAAAAACATACGCAAATTGCGTATACTTTTTGGTGTCGTTACGAGGACATGACCATGGACCGCAACATCTTTGACGAGCTCGTCGAGGGCTTCGACGCTTTGGCGGAGGAGCGCCAAGGCAAGCGCACGCTGCGCTCGCATCTTGTCGCTCTGGATGAGGTCCCTGACGTCACTGCCGATGAGCTCATCGCTCTGCGCGAGAAGCTGAATATGTCACGCCCGGTGTTTGCCATGTACCTGCGCACCAACCCCAGGACGCTGGAGAACTGGGAACAGGGCCGCGCCAAGCCCAACGCCCAGGCCAAGACCCTCATCCGGCTGGTCCAGAAGTACCCCGAGACCATCGAGCACCTCGCATCCCTCGGCTAAGCCCACTGGAGCTTCCCTCGCGCTACGTCTATGCTGAAAGGCTGATGTACCCAGGGAGGGACGCCCATGACGCTGAAATCACTTCTCAACCAAGCCGCTAGCGCTGGCCGACAGGCAGCTCGGAAGGCTCTCGACGGTGGGCAGCAGGCCGGCTGGTCCGATGGCTGGCATACCCAGACGAGCACGACAGAGTCGCTGCGCATGCTGCGAGATTCGGCCGCTGGCGTGGCCAAATCCACCGCCCAAACGGCCACCACCCAGGAGGGGTGGCGGCGCATCGCCCGGGGAGCCGGCAAGGTGGCTGGCGGAGCGGCGGTGGTGGCTGGCGGTGTGGCTCAGGGGATGCTCCACCACTCCTCCCAGCCGCCAGCGGAAAATAATCAGGACCAGGATCTTGGCTGGGGGGACTTTGGCAGCGGCTACGGCTACTACGGCAAAGACGGTAACAGAATGGATTGAGGATAGGCCTCATCGTGCCGACTGAGCCTTATCTCCGCCCTTTTCGCCTGCACCTTGAGCTTTCTTGCCCCCGCCATCTCCAATGCTGTTCGATATCGCACCGCCAGCCTTCAAGCCTGCCCAAGTCAGCACTCCCATCCAGATGGTCGGCAGCACCAGAAACATCATCCCCTCCACAAACTGCAGCACCATGCGGTCGTAGAGGTTGTTGGCGGCGGAGAGCCAGCTCAGCTTGGCGGCGTCGCTGCGGTAGAGCAGATCCACCAGGTTGGCGTTGATCCAGCGGGCGAGCTCCCACCAGAAGGTCAGGAACCACATGGCGAAGAGCCCGAAGGTGGCCATGCCGGCGACCTTGAAGCTGTAGCTGGAGATGACCATCACGAAGGGCAGGCAGATGATGATGGCCATCACCAGGATGCCCTGCACCATCGGCAGCGCCTGCTTGAGCATGTCCATGCCGGCCTGGAAGGGCAGGATCGACAGGGTGCCGCCCACCATGGCGCCGGCCGTCACGGTGGCATCCCAGAAGCCGCCGCCGTCCAGGCCACGAAAGCCCACCACCGCCTGATCCAGGTTGCCGCTGGCCGCACCCGAGCGGGGACTGACCAGGCGCCGGATCACGTAGTCCTCGGCGTCGCTGCTGGTGAAGACACTGCGAAAGTCGTCCCAGAACCCGGGGCTTACCTCCTCGTGCAGCCGGGCCCGCAGGCCAACGCTCTCGGCGGACCACCACTCCCGGCAGGAGGGGTAGCCCGGCATCCCCGGGCCGGTGTTGGGCCGCGAAACGTCCCGGTCGGCATCGTAAGGGAAGCCGGCGATAGGCCGCCCGGCGTAGAAACTGTCGTAGTAGCCGGGCGTGGTCTGGAAGTAGTTCGAGCCGATCCAGTCCACGTCCATAGCGCGGGTCGCCTCGATGCTCCCCCCCTCCTGCAGCAGTCGGTTGCGCGCCGGCCCGAAGCACTGGCGCTGGAACTCGCCTACCTCCTGTTGCAGGCCAGGATCTTCGACGCTGTGCAGGTCCAACTCCATGCGGATGGACTCGAAGTCCGTCGAGCAGGGAATGGCGTGGATCGCCGCGGCGGTAAGCCCGTGGGACACCGCATGCACGCCCGCCCACCACAGCGGAATCCTGGCTTGCTGGCCACCGATCGCGCTCTCGGTTGCGCCGAACGCCCCCTCGGACCAGCCGCCGGAGGCGAACTGGCGGGTGCCGCACTCCAGCGAGCGGCTCTCGTCGATATCGGCGGTGGCCAGCTGGACCTGCAGCAGCGGCAGGCAGGTGAAGGCGTAGGCCAGGATCATGGCGTAGAGCCGGGTCTCGATGCGGTTGACCGTGAGGATGCCCTTGGTCCCCGCCTCATCGCCCTCCTGCCGGGCCTTGAACCACTCGGAGAGCACCAGGGTAATGAACGGCACCGCGGCGATGCCGGTGCCGACCATGACGTTCCAGATGGCGTTGTTGATGATCCAGCCCAGCAGCGTCATGGCGTTGGCGAAGTAGTCGAACACCACCAGCGGTGCGGTCAGCAGGCCTCCCATCAGGCACCTCCCAGCTGGTTGATCAGGTTGGTGACTTCCAGCAGGACCAGGATGCCCAGGGCCATCAGCTCGAGCCGGCGGAGCTTGGCGAGCGCCTGTCGCCCGTCGTCGCGGTCTCGGCGCAGTCGCGCCACCGCCCGGGGGCGCACCTTGCGCCACCAGACCAGGGCCAGCGCGGCGTAGAGGCTCAGTCGCCAGGCCAGCAGCCACGGCC
>NZ_CP071922.1:704144-708660 GCF_017584085.1 Halomonas sp. BM-2019 | reverse complement strand
CTATGGTGGGCCTCGAGCCCACCCAGCAGCCGCACGCTGACGGCGAGAATGGCGCCGCTCAACAGGAACATGACGACCAGCACGGCCATGGCGACCAGCAGCGACGGCCAGCGGGCCGGATTTATCCAGGAGAAAGCGCGTGGCGTCATTCGTCACCGCCCTCCTCACCGGCTGGGCGGCCGCGGCCGTCCAGGGCCGCATCCGGCCGGAAGGTCTCGCCCTGAGAGGCGCCCTGGCTGCGCCGGGCGGCCCGCTCCAGGGCGATGCCGGCGGCGCTGTTGCCCAGCGCCTGGCGGATCTCCATCTCGGAGCGCAGCGACTCGATATCCCGATCCAGGGCCACCAGCTTGCGATCCAGCGCCGACATGCCCTGCTCGTTGTCGGCGATGCCCGGGTCACTGCTGCCGGCCAGCAGCAGCCGGCGCGCCCACAGCGCCTTGGTCAGGGTTCTGGCCAAGGCCATCTCACCGCTCAGGCGATGGATCAGCAGCGAGGCCTCGGGGTCGCTGCGCAGCGACTCGATCACCCCGCGGGAGACAGTCAGGCCGTCGCCGGCGGAGACCTGGCGCAGGTTCTCCGGGGTCAGCGGCTCGCTGCCGTCGACCAGCCCCTGCAGCAGCCCGTAGACCTCCTGCTGCTCACGCTCCAGCTCGCGCACCAGGCCTCTGCCGGCCTGGGTCTCGCTGCGCTCGCAGCCGTCGCAGGTGCGAATCGACTGTTCGCCGATCACCGTCTGAGTCCACTCGGCGGCCTCCTCGGGGCTCTGCCAGACCGTGCACATACCGCCCAGGCAGCTCCCTGCCCCACTGCCTGACCCTGAGCCGCCGGCGCCGTTCCCACCGGAAGCGCCGGCCAGCCCACCGCCGCCGATCCAGGTGCCCTCGTTGGTGGCCACCGATCCCCAGCCGCCACCGCCTCCGGCAATGGGGGCGGTGCTGGTGGTGTCGTCACGGCCGTGCAGCAGGTTGTAGCCGGCACGGGCGGTGTCCTGCACCACGCGAATCGGCGCCTGATCCTGGCCACCGCGGCGCTGGCCTCCCACCCAAGTCACGCCCTGATTGCCGCCCGACTGGTCGACCTGCTCCTGCGCCGCGACCACGTCGGCGTTGGACTGGGCCGCACTCTGCCAACTCTCGGCCGCGGCCATCTGCTGCCACCCCTGCCCGGTGACCATGTCGGCCATGCGCTCGGACATCTGGCGGCAGGACATGGAGGCGCGGTCGAAGTCCACCCGCCCCTGCAGCACGCCGTTGCTCAGCAGGTCATAGAGCCCCGGGTTGGCCCGCTGGATGACCATGGCAGGCAGCGAGGCCACGGCACTCTGGGCGTTCTGAACCACCGTCCCCATCAGGTTCTGGAAACCGTCGGTGACGCCGTTGAGCTGATTGGAGACCGTGGCGCCGATATCGAAGTTGCCGCAGGTGGCATTCATGTTCCAACTGATGCCGATACCCCGGCTGTTGGGGTTGTAGCCCCGCCCAGCGGAGACGCTGAAGGGCGAGGCGCCGCCGATCTGGTAGTAGAGGGCGTCGGCGGATTGCGCCTGAGTCTGGGCAGCATGGGTAGACAGCAGCCCCACCATCAGGGCGCCGACCAGCGGCGTAAGGGTGAAGCGTCGCGTGCGAGATCCTTTCATCGGCTTCTCTCCTTCAGGGAACGGCATAGAGCAGGGTCTGGCCGCGGCGCTGGCAGCAGCGATAGGGGCGCCACAGCGACCAGGCGTAGTCTCCGCTCGCGTCCAGGCGGTCGGAGTAGGTGTCGGTGACGCCGCGGTCCGGCCACACCCGGCAGGCGTTGCTCATGTTGGGCGTCAGGCGCTGCCAGCGATGGGTGGAGGCATCGCCCTCCTTGACCGACCCAGGCGGCCAGTAGCCGTCGCGGCGGGAGGCCACCAGCGGCGTGTAGACATGAGGCTGCCCCGTGCGGGTGACGATATCGGCGGAGCGCTGGGCGGTGGTCGCCGCGGTCTTGTAGTCGTGCACCTGGGTCAGGAAGCCGCTGCGCGGGTAGAGGTTGCCCCACAGGTCGCCGGGCTGCCCCAGTTCACGCATGCCGGGTGTCAGAGCCTCGGGGTAAAGCGACTCGGGAATCCCGCTGCGCCACGCCAGGGCATCCAGGGTCGAGAGGTGGTAGGGCTGGAAGGGCGTCGCTGCCCCAGCGCAGGTCATACCGAAGGCGCTGGCGAAGCTGCTGAAGGCACCGCCGGCTGGGTGGCCGATGGCGTCCACGTTCTTGAAGCGCAGATGCTCGTGCCGAGCCCGGTTGGCATCGGACGTGCTCTGCCCACCGGCCAGCGCCTCTCCCAGAGGCGGCGACAGCGTCGCTACCTCCCACCAGGGGTTATCGCCGGTGTTCTCGTAGCTGGAGACCACCAGCTCGGGGATATAGTGGCGCACCTGGACCGAAGTACGGATCGAGCAGCCCGACCAGGAGCAGTTGAGCCAGACACAGATACCGATGACCTGGTAGTCCAGGCACTGGGTGGAGAGCGACGAGGCGACGATCTGCGGCGTCGTCAGCGCCTGGGCCGGCTTCTCCACCACACCCAGGCTCAGCAGCGCGCCGCCCAGCACCGCCCCTGCCGTCTTGAAGGGCCTCATCGGCGGCCCTCCTGTCCCATTAACCGCTCGGCTTCTCTCAGCGCCTCGACCACATCCGGCTGTCCGTAGATCACATGGCGGCCATCGATCACCACAGCGGGAACCTTCTCCACACCCAGCTGCCAGGCCCTGGCTAGCCCGAGATAGCTATCGGCATAGCGGTCGGCCGTCTCGTGCCACTCAGGCGTCGCCATGCGCTCGCGCATCATGGCCGCCGCAACGTCGGGATCCGCAGGAAGATCTTGCGACAACTCGGCATCCAGGCGCCCGGGAGCATCGAGTTCGATAACCGCCACGCCCGACGGCACATTGACGGCCGGCTCCCCGGCAGTGGTAAAGACTTCGATGGTTGGTTCAGCGAGTGCAGGGCCTGCCAGGCAGGCAGATAGCCCGATAACGGCCAGCCAGCGGGGTGGGTGGTGTCTCTCCATGCTTGCCACTCCAGTAGAACAAGGATCTGGCACAGCATTGCGGACTCCACTGCGAGCCGCATCAGGAAATGTTAATCCGGTTCGTGATGTTTTTTGGAGCAGCCTTCAATGGCTGCACAGTCGCCATAGTCACGCCGATGACCAAAATCATCTTCGTTTAACTGACAAGAGCATTGATTCAAATAAGAACTGCCACCATACTCTCCCCCAACACTCAACCAATGCGAGGAGACGCATGTCCATTCTCAACACCTACATGCAGAAGGAACAGCAGCTCAAGCAGCTCCAGGAAGAGCTCGACAAGCTGAAGAACGACGACCGTCTCAAGTCCGAACTGGAATTCAAGGACAAGCTCGAGAGCCTGATGCGCGAGTTCGACAAGTCAGCCGCCGACGTCATCAAGCTGCTGGACCCGAAGCCGACTACCGCCAAGGCCGCCAGCACCACGACCACCGGCCGCGCCAAGCGCAAGCTGAAGATCTACAAGAACCCGAACACCGGCGAAGTCGTCGAGACCCGAGGCGGCAACCAGAAGACGCTGAAGGCGTGGAAGGATGAGTACGGCGCTGAGACCGTAGAGGGTTGGTTGGTGAGGACTGAGGACTGAGGACTAATTTACTTCACCCTGCCTGCCGAAAACATGGCAGGCAGGGCTTCTTTCGGCCGAGGCTGTGTGAAAACTCCTGGGCTTTCCTGAAGAAGGCGTTTGTACGCGAAATCTGGAGTGTTTTTGCCATTCAACCT
Organism: Halomonas sp. BM-2019; assembly: GCF_017584085.1. Taxonomy (NCBI): domain Bacteria; kingdom Pseudomonadati; phylum Pseudomonadota; class Gammaproteobacteria; order Oceanospirillales; family Halomonadaceae; genus Halomonas; species Halomonas sp. BM-2019. The sequence continues at coordinate 704,885 of NZ_CP071922.1, read as the reverse complement.
TCTCAGAACTTGCGATAGATCACCAGTTTTGATTGATTTTTAACCTATTCGAGGCGCTTCAAACGTTTTCACACAGCCTCGGCCAAGAGCGGACGCTTTACATTAAGCTGTCTATGGTAACAAGATGATGCTCTTACCACGATTCAGGACCGATCAAGCACTTGAGTGCATGACGAAGGCTGCCAAGCGAGAGCCGAAAAACCACAAACAAGTTCTTCCCTTCCATAACCGGAGCACCTCGGCCCCTATGAGCAAGAAACACGAAGTATATATTTCAATTGACGTCGAGACCTCAGGCCCGATTCCTGGCGAGTACAGCATGCTCACAATTGGAGCGTGCAATGTAGACGAACCTGACCAGGTGTTCTCTTGTAAGCTGAAGCCAATATCGACCAATGCAGATCCCGAAGCACTAGCAGTAACGGGACTTTCTCTGGAGGCACTCGAAGATGAGGGGCTACCTCCTGAAGTCGCGATGACACGGTTCCAGAGCTGGGTCTGGAAAGTCGTTGGTACGGAAAACCTGCCCGTATTCGTCGGGCTTAATGCGCCATTTGACTGGTCCTTCGTCAACTATTACTTCCACCGCTATCTTCAGACGAATCCCTTTGGCTTTACCGCCCTAGACATTAAGGCGCTCTACATGGGAGCAACTGGATCAAGGTGGGCAAACACCCGCTCCAGTCAAATGGCTACTCGACTCCAACCCAAATTACAAGCAGACCATCAGGCACTACATGA
>NZ_CP071922.1:676659-704044 GCF_017584085.1 Halomonas sp. BM-2019 | reverse complement strand
GAGAGGGGAAGTGCCGGCGACGGCTTCACGGATTCAGGATACAGCGACCAGAGAGTTGATCACTTACGCTGGTTTACATGACCCGCTTTGGAGACTCCGGCAGGTCGCGCCACCCTCTGACACTGGAGATTCGTCTTACCAAAGGCAACCTTAGCTTCACAAAGTTGCGTCCACTTACGAGTCGGTTGGCACGAGGCCACCCATACAGCCATTCTAGGAACGCGACCATGATTGCCGATTATCACCATGAGATAACGAGATCTATCGCCATGGAATGAGTCGAGATATTCCCACGTAGTCTTTTGATCCCGGGCTGAAGGTGATGGATAAATCTCTGGGTGCGTATGCCACAAACCAACCACATGTCTGTTGTGAGCGAATTCGATCTGCCTATTTCTATCGGATGCTTTTATATCAGGGTTCCAGGCGCATCTCCGTCGGTAATCAGCTAGATTGGGCCCAGTAGCGGTATGGATGACGAGACCGTTGGAATCCGGTTCTGAACTGAATAACTCACCGCCAGCTTCTTTCTGCCATGGCCTCCTTTGGGCATGGGCATACATATGAGACAAGGCTTGCTCAGTAAACAGAACATACCGGGTATTATCGGGATAGAAAAATATCCTGCTCATGGAAACTGCCTGTTCAAGATCAAGCCATCGTGCGCGCAAGCGGCTTTTGCCCATTCCTTATGCGTGAGACCAGGCCAATACTTGTCTAAAAAGCGTTGCCCACGTACCCAACTCCGCACCGTTGATTCGAAGGTAGCTGCTGCTGAATTGTCGATCATCTCCAACGCGCACTCAGCCACCAATGCAACCGCATGCTCCGCAGCTGCGGCAGTATAGCTTTGGAAGCGGCTACTGCACCCAGGCTCTTGTCGAATCACTCCACTTGGCCATATCACTGCTTCCAAATAAGACAATGGATCTTGTGCTCCCTGCAACCAACTCTGACCTGCAGACAGCATGCAGGCATGAGCGGCAGCCACATAAGGTTCCATCCAGCCGATTAGCAAGGGGCATGGGTAACTCAATCGGGCTTGTTCGATCTGCACTCGTACATCAGGCTCGCCAGTGAGATCGAGCACTACGTCTACACCTGCCAAAGCATTTTTCTTTAACCACTCTGCTGTACTCATCGCATGCGGAGTTACGTCTGTAGCTGGGTAAGCCGAGGTGATCCGCTGAGCAATGGCATCCACCTTATTTTCGCCGATTGAGTCAGCCCCAAGTAGGTGCCGCCCAATGTTCGCGGAAGACATGGTGTCAGCATCTACTACAGATATCCGCCCGACTCCTGCCTTGGCGAGATGATCAACGACCGGGCTTCCGAGAGCCCCGGCTCCCAAAACCAGAACGTGCTTAGCTTGACGCCCACTGACCTCGGGATGCTGATCTCGCCCTACCGTCCAATTTGGATCTAAGCGGGATGTCATAAGTGGTAGCGGTTTGTGAAGAGAAGGGCTCGCTTTCTTTCCTCGATATACGTCGAGAACGGTTGGTGGACCACCCGGAAGCAAATAGGCAAAGGCAACTTCAGCATTTCTCAAAAGAACCACGCGGTACATGCCTCGCCCTCTGCGGGTGCGGCTATTCTGGAGCCTCGAATACTCTGCAGAAGGAAGCCTGCCCTGTAGGATGCGTTCTAAATCAGACATGGAGCGTGGCCAAGTCGATGGAGTGAATGTATATGAGATTGGAACATCTGCCACTAGCACGCGAACACGCTGTTTTGCTGCAGGCCCCATGGACTGCACCAAACGGTTAGTAATACGCGATTTCTCATCTGCAGCGATGATGATCCTATTTGGAATCAAGAGTAGTCCGCTTCTGACCCGTGCCTTTGCTGGAGGCGGATCAACTGTCCATACACCTCTCACGGCATCGGTATTAGAACGTGCCATAGCTACCGCTATAGCCCAATAATTAAGTGCCTCATCCTCGAAATTTTGATCGAGATCGCCATTCAGCCAAGGCTTCAGGAATTGTTCCAGATAGCTATGCAAGAGAAACTTAATCCTGTCCTCTGTGGAATAACCGCGGCCAGGGCCTGGATCACCTTCAATGCAAAGCACTCCAGCACTATCGAGATGCGGTATACGCAAGACAGCATCTGGAGATAGCTGAATGAATGCTTTTCCGTACGCAGGGAACCCCTTGGGCAAACGCAGCTCAGCCCACTTAAACTCTCTTCCGTCTTGAAAAGGAGGTAGCCGCAATTGGTAGGCAGCGGTGCCTCCCGCCCGGCTCATAGCTGATGGCTGAAGATCCGGAAATTGCTCGCACAAAAAGCTCAAATCCAGCGCCATTAATCCTCCACTAATTAGGCCAAACCGCGACTCGCCGGAGTGGCTCTAGGCGCTGGAGGCTGAATGGTAGGAAGACCGTTTCCCCCACCCGTTGGGGCAGGAATCCCGAAAACCTCGCGCACACGTTTAGAAATAGTCTGAGGATCTGTTAGGGCAAGAATGGTCTTGAGATCAGCAGATAGCGTCTTGCTCCAAGTCATGAACGATCTATAACGCTCACCATCATCATCGTTCCATTTCTCGGCAAAGTTCTCTCCCTCGACTGTTGGGTTATCAACTCGGTATTTACCATCGAGTTTCAGCACGAGGTGCGGCATAAGGGCAGCGAGCTCATCCAGCAACTCTATTGGGTGTTCAAAAGATCGGCCTAAATCTGCCAGACCCTCATAGCAGCTGGTCAGTAGGGTCACAATAATGACAGAAATTGGTTTGGTAGCCGCATCAATGACCCCACGCCTGGCACACATATCTCGGTGGCGTTTGAACAGACGTATGGCAACCCGAAGTGTATCCGTGATATCCACAGTCTGGTCCGGCACCGGAGCAACGCTGGCTTCTGCCCGGTCATTTGCATACGCCTCCATCACAATCGACTGAATGAGGCGGCGCTCCGCCGTGTCGTTAACCCACTGGCTCATACCAGCAGAATTGGAGGTTTTCCAGCCCTGGGTAGGCGTATCAACGACGGCAAGCGCAGTTTCCCCATAACGCGAAGCGTGATAGCGCAGCGCCATGGACTGCAGGGTTTGCGCCGTTATGGTATTCAGCGGTACAGAAGGGGTAAATTCGAGATAAAATGGCTGTCGGTTGAAAGGGATATACCAACAGCGCCTTTTGGCTTGAGCCTCTAGCTCCTCCAAGGCCTGACCAATCGACTCAAAAAATGACATAGGATCGTCAGCCTCAATAAGAGATATGTCGACTTTGCATACGGCATCGATGTCGAATTTCTCACCTCCATTGGGCGAGCGAATCAAAGTCTTAGTGCTCACCGAACCTTGCGTCATGATCGAAATTGATTCGGGGGGCCAAGAGAGGTTAGCAGCCAAATGCTCTGCCACTTCTTTGTATGCATCAGCTGCAGCCGCAATTTCTTTCTCACCCACAGCGATATGCGAGTTCGCTTCATTGATCGCCTTAGCCCAATGACCATATTCGATCAGCCTATCTCTAGCGTTGGTTATGTGGCCCTCTCTGAGAGCCGCAAATGATTCGAGAGACTTCGTTAGTCGAGTAGGACGCTCTAGTTCAGCACGCTTTACCAGTTCTGCGCTTTTGGTAGTGCTCATGGTATCAGGCTCGCTTAGGCTGCTTATCGGAGGTCAATGGTGTAGGTCTGCTGACCGTCAGTGGCCGAAACGTGATGGCCAGTAATCGACAAAGCAGGAGTAAATTCGTAGTCTCGGCCCGCTCGGTCATAGACGAGGTATTCGGGATGGTGCCCCGCCTGTAGCATCTGCCCGAAACGGAACACTGTGCTCGCGGGGCTTACAGCGATAAGGTGTACCTTCTGAACCCTCATCACATCCTGAGCATGAATGATTGCTTTACGGGCAGCTTCTGCGAACTGATCAAGATCATCCGGATGCCCGATACAATTGGGCCCTATCTTCGAAGTTGTCACGCGAATCCAAGGCAGGTGACCAGCATCCACACTAGTCTTAAGATCGGCAGGTAGCGCCTCCTCATCCACGTGAGCCGTTAGCTCAAGCGTGATAAGAACCTCTGTTGCGTGGTACGGCGTAAGTGAATCAACGCTAAAAGTGCCCCGGGAATGAGCCTCAGCCTGCGGGTTCCAAGCCCATGTTTTCCGATGCCTGTCGTACTGAAATATCTGAATGTGCTGTGCCTCACCCATTATACGTCCTGCTAAAACAAGCGTCGGGATGTGATGCAAGGGGAAGACGGCCAGGTTCTCAGTAACCGAGCCACTGCTCGAATCAAACCCAGAAACTAGTTGGCTAATCTGACGCTCATGCTCTCTTAAATACTGGTGCCAAAATCCTGGTAAATGACGATCATCGCGCTGCGATTTCCGTCGCACATAGTGGAGCACTCCTGGCAACATCGCTCGTCTCGTTGCAACGATGGCTTCAATTAGCTCTGAGTCGTGAAAGTAGGTTGGTACGTTTGCCAGATTGGCATGCAAAGTGACCGCTTTCGTAGGGGGGAATGCCAAGGAATCCAAATAGTTTCGAACCATATCCCGATGAGACTGGCGCATCTCGTTAAGGATTTCTTCGGTGTAGTGCTCAGGCGCGAACGAGTCGATCAAGCGATGGTGTTCATCGCACATCAACATGATATTTTCTGGGTTATTTGCGAGCCGATGGGAGTCCTCTTGGCTCCCCCGAGGCCCTTTGGGGTCAGATGCAACAATGTGGGCTAAATATCCAACCCGAGCGGCTTTTGTCCAAAGATGGATCTCTGACAAATCCTTACTACAGCCTTGGAACATGCACCTCCCACCTGCGTCAGCCCACACTTTCTGTGCTGTTTTCTCGGAAATCTCTGGCCCTCTACCTCTGGCCTTTCCGAGCAGCCCATCTCGTGTGGCAATGAGCAATTCCACACAGGGCTTGCTTTTCACTTGTTCATAGGTCCAAGTGCTGTCGGCAATCCGAGCGTTACTCAGCGTTTCACTCGAAACCTCAAGGCTGAAGAGCAGCTTCTTGCCGACTAGCTTCTTTAGACGAGCCTTGGACTCTGATCCTGGATCAGCGGGGTGGAGAACGGGGCTGGACTCTTCAAGATCAACCACCTTGCACAGGTACCCAGCGTGGACATATGCCACACGATGTTTTTGGGTCAAACAGGCATCCAGCCAGCCAGACAGATTTTGATCATCAAAATTGCCTGGGGAGATGGTGTTGTTCAAAAGTGAGTCCGAAGCTTGGGGCATTTCTCGCTCTTCTCCTTGGCCGAATTTTGAATTGAGCCGCTATCTGCATAAGGATGCCAACGGTGATTTTTATGGAAAGTTCCATTTTTTTGCTGCTAGATTTTGCCTTTCGAAGGACGTGCGTGGTAGTGGAAATATCTGCCATACCACCGGAGCCAGTAGAGGGGCCCTGAATTGACGAGTATGAACTTCCATTTCGCACTCCCTTGCAATACCTAGTCCTCAGTCAGGTTAGCATCATCATGCTGCGCCTGCTCGCGACCTTAGTGGTGCATGGGCTTGGCAGGCCGGACCCTCTGGCAAATACCCTGCACTAAAGGGAACCCACCATGCTATACGGCCAAGTTCACCGCCAGCGATCAGCAGTCTACACATCAGCAGCAGGCATTTCCCTACGACTACGTCGACTGGGGCTCGGTGGCGCCCGACGCGGTCAGTGAGGTCATGGTCGGCTTTCGCGACCGCGGCGTGCCGCGATTCGCGGTGTGGCCACCGAAGCGTGGATGCTGGGACAGATGGACCATGGCACCCTGGACCGCATCAAGCAGCTGAGGCGGCATGGAATAGCAAGGTATCCCGGGCCGGCACTGCGCATTTTGCCGAGTCGATCCAAGCGCTGCTGGATCCTTGCGATGGTGAAGCCAGCGCTCTATCGCACTGGTGGGCTTGCACATGGCATCGGCGATCGCCTCGGCAGTATGCCCTTGCTCCCTCAGCTCCCACGCCTGGCGTGCAAGGTTCTCTACTTGCTGCATCGGTAGGCTACTCCTAACCATAGCGCGACCAGCAGGCGCACCTGTTCGTAATAGCGGGCCTCAATGCTCATCCGTGAACGCCTCCGGGACCGTGACCTGATATTCCTTGTCCAACCGCCCTCCCTTGCAGAGCTGCCGCTTGCCCTTCCCCAGGTCGAGGCTGAGGGTCTCCAGTCGATGGTACCAGGCGTGGCCGGCATGGCGAGCCAGCACCAGGAAAGCACGCTTGGTCTTCACAGACCGGCACCCTGCCAGCAGCGCCTGCAGCCGGCGTGGACGCAGCGTATTGAGCCCGGTGAAGGTGTCCACCAGCTCGCTGCTGAACAGCAGGTCGTTGGGCGTAATGGCGATCCACTCGAGGATAGCGCGCTCCGGCGTCGATATCCGCAGGACAAACCCCACCCCGGGTGGGTTGTAGTCCGTGAGGCTGCCGGAAAGGTCCACCGGCAGCCCCTTCTCCAGCCACAGTGGCAGCTGCGAGCGGCACCCCGCCCCATACAGGTGAGTGGTGTCGTGCCCCATGGGCAGGTAGTGGGCAAAGCCCTGCAGGGCCAGGGCGGTCTGGCCGCCCGGCCAGAACGGCGGTGATGCGGGGTCGCTGAGCGCCTGCAGCGCAAAGATCCCGCTCTCCCAGGTCAGCGGGTCACCTGCACGGCAGTAGGCGCCTCGCCCCAGGCGCTTCAGCCAGCCTGCCTCCGTGAGCTTGGCGGCATGGTTGGCGCTGATCCCGTGGGCCTCCAGCCACGCCGTGGTTACCACGGCGCCATGGGGGATCTGCTGCCACAGCCGGTTTACTTTCGTCGCCATAGGTTGCCCAATCAGCCAACTATGCTGCTCATCTTAAACCGAAGCGGTTTAAGATGAGCATCTGAAATTGAAGATTAGGCCAATTTCTGCGACTTTTCTAAACCCATGTCTACGTCGCGGACCCGATACCCCGGGCCTCGTCCAGCCGCTGGGTGATATGCAGCACCGCCTCAAGCTCCGAGCAGCCCTGCTCGCGCATCACCCGCATGCGCTCGGCCTTCTCCTCGCCCTCGGTACCGGCCAGGGCCAGGTAGAGGCTGGGCGGTACCACCCGGAACAGCGCTTCCAGACGCCCTGACAGCACCACCCCCTCGGTGTACTTCTTCGAGACCTTGGTAGCGGAGGCCATCAACTTGCGCTGGGTGGCGGTGAGCTCCTTGAAGCGGCTGACCTGCACGATCTCGTCCGGCGGCATGTAGAGACACAGCCAGAACTCGATCATGTTGAGCAGCTTGCGGGCCGCGTCCGGGAAGTCCTCGAGGTTCTGGGTGGCCATCCAGATCCAGTGGGAGAGCTTGCGGCCCATCTTGCCCACCTTGACCAGGTAGGGGCTGAGCAGCGGGTTGACGGTGAGCAGGTGGCACTCGTCGATGACCTGGACGATGGGCCGCCCACTGTACTGGTCACGCTCGGCCAGGTTGGTGATTATGTTGGTCACGCTGATCACCGCCAGGGCGAGCTGGGCCTCGTAGCCCTCCCGGGCGAAGTGGGCCAGGTCGATGATGGTCACGTCGCACTCGGGCCAGGCGGTGCCGGGGCGGTTGAACACCTCGCCGTCGAAGCCGTCGCAGAACAGCCCCATGGCCTCACCCATGTCATAGGCGCGACGCTGCCGCTCCTCGGGGATCTTGGTGTCGCGTGAGATCGCATAGAGCGCCTCGCGCACGTCCTGGGTCATGCAGTCGCGGCCCTCTTCCCGGCAGCGCTCCGCCGCCCGATAGATGGCGTCGCGCACCATGCGCCGGTCGGCGCGGCGAAATTCCCGCTCCTCCTTGGGATCCCCGCCGGTGATCATCAGCCGGGCGGTGATCTCCATCTCGCCCAGCAGGTCGCGCTCCTCGTCGGGCTGCTCCTCGTCCTCCTCCAGGGGCGCCTCCTCGAAGGGGTTGGCGTCCTCGGCGTCTCTGGCCAGGCGCCGCTCCTCCACCTCGTTCTCCAGCAGCCGCGTGGCCGCCGCGAACGGCGGCAGCCTGGCCCCGCAGCCCGGCGAGAGCTTGACCTGGTTGACGCTCATCCCCTTGCGCTCGAAATACTGGCCCAGCAGCCCAAAGCTGTTGCCCACCTCAATGATGAAGAGCCGCGGGCGATGCATGGCCATGACCTGGCTCAGCACGCCGTTCAGGGTGGCCGACTTGCCGGCGCCGGTGGGGCCGAATACCAGCATGTGGGCGTTGGCCGAGCGATCCTCGAGGTTCAGCGGGTCGAAGCTGAAGGTCTCGCCACCGCGGTTGAAGAAGGTCATGCCGGGGTGGCCGGTCCCGCGGCCGCGCCCGAACACCGGCGCCAGGTTGGCCAGGTGGTGGACGTAATTGAACTGGGTATACCAGCGGTTCTTGCGATCCTGCTCCGGGTCGAAGTTCATCGGGAGCCAGCGCAGGTAGGTGTTCAGGCCGGCAACCTCGTCCTCCGGGTCGACCGGCGAGAGATTGACCTGCAGCAGCTGAGTCGCCAGCTCCATGCTGCGCTGTTGAAGATCCTGCTCGTCCTCGCCCATCAGGGTGAAGGCCAGGGTGCTCTGGTAGAGCTTGTGGTTCTGGCCCAGGTAGCGGCGGGCGGTCTCACAGTCTTCGCGCACCTGACGGGCCAGCACGCTGTCGCCCACCGCCTTGCTGTGCAGGCGGTTGATATGGTCCTCCAGGGGCTCCTGGGGCGTCGCCACAATGGTCAGCACCGCCTCGGTGCCCTCGGGCAGCTTGTCCATCAGGGCGTTGCTCGCCTGGCCGTCGGAGCGGCTCACCTCGCCGGTGAGATGGCCGACCACCGGCGCCCGTCGCATCTCCTCCACCACCACGCAGCACTGGGGCAGCCCATCGAACCACCAGAGCCCCGTCTCCACATCGCCCCGGGGCGAGTTGAAGAGCATTCCCTCGGCCAGGTCGTAGTTCCAGGCCACGTCACCGGCGTCCTCGGGGTAGTCGCACAGGGCGTAGAAGCGCGCCGGGTCATCAGGGGCCAGCCGCGGCCGCGGGTTGAAGCGCGGCAGCAGCCAGCGGTGAAAGGCGCGCCCGTCGTAGCGCTCCAGACGCAGTCCCGCGCCGTGCAGCGCGGCGGCCAGCCGGTCGTAGACCTGATTGGCGGCCTGCTCGGGGGAGAGCCCCCGCTGACGCTCTCCCGCCTGGCGCTTCTTGCCGAGCCAGCGGTAGAGCACCAGGCGCGTGCGGCGGGTCTGGCCCCGCCAGCGGGTCTGGGTCACCCCGTCATCCTGGAACAGCCCGCCCGGCTTGGAGATCGCCTTGAGGTGGGCGCCCATGCTCGCCAGCCAGTCCTGGGTGAACTCGGTCTCCCGGGCCCGCGGTCGCACATAGTCGCGCATGCGCTCCAGGTCGGGGCGGGCGTCGACCTCATCCTTGACGAAGAGCTGCACCACCCAGGGGTGCTGCTCATACTCCGGCAGGCTGTCCTGAAAGGCGGCCTCGATCTGGTCGCGAATCGCCTCCAGGGACTCCGGGGCGCGGCCCTCGGTGGCGATGGGGAAGACCTCGGCCACCACCCCCACCGAGACGCCGTCTTCCAGCAGAAAGCAGCCCGACTCGGGCAGGTACTCCACCCAGGGCAGGTAGTTGCTGAACGAGGGCGCCCGGCGGAAGTGCGCGCGCAGCTCGGCCACCGAGGGCGCCTTGCCACGAGGTAGGGCCAGCGGCCGGCCGTGAACGTCGCTGCTGAGCGCGGCCAGCGCCTGCGTCTCGCCCTGCTCGGCCTTATCCCGGTCTAGCACGGCTTCCTGCGTCTGGCCCGGCTCGCTGTCGCCGGCAGGGACGCTGCCAAACAGCCGGTTCATCAGGTCGTCGAACTGGGACATCAGCGCGCCCTCCCCTCGTTACCCCGGCTCTCCAGCGTTGCGCTCGGGCGAGCGCTCTCGCCGGGCATGGCGTACTGGGTGCGCTGATAGAGGGGAAACACCGTCGAGTAGCCGGGGACCGGCACCTGCTCTGACCCGGCCAGGTGAGGGAAGACGTACATCACCAGATCCGGGTTGGGCAGGCGACGAAACTGGCTGTAGATCTCGTTGCTGGCGTCGCGGCTGTAGCGCAGCTGCTCGCTAACCAGCTCCGGGCTCTCCAGGGGCCGGCGCAGCTCGCTGCGCACGTCCAGCAGGCGACGTTCGCCGGTGCTGTGGCCGGCCTGGTTTCGCCAGATCTCCATCATGGTGGTATCGCCCACCGGCATCAGCTCCTCCTGAGAGGTGGCGCAGCCCGCCACCAGCAGGATGGTCATCAGCGCTGCCAGCGGCCTAGCGGCGAATTTTGCAGCACTTCTCGCAGCACCATTTGCAGCACTACGGCAGATCGAGGATATCCGCGCCCGTGCGGTCATATCGCACCCTCCTTCCTTGTGTCTCGTAGTCGATGGGCAGCTCACGCTCGATATGGATGGCCACCGGCTGGCCGGGCGGCACGTACACGGCATCGAAGGTCTGGCCGAAGCGCTCCTGCACCCACTGGCGCACGTCGGAGACGCCGCCGCCCAGGGCCTGGCTGGCCGCATAGCGGCCGGAGCTGCCGGTGAGGCCGCTGACCACGCCGCCGCTATCCACGGTGCTGGTGACCTCGCCCATGGCGACGGCATTGGCGCTCTGCTCGGCGGCGCCGAGGATGAAGCTGGTCAGCAGGAACTGCTGGGCATTGGTCTTGCGCTCCCCGGGGATGCAGGGCAGGCCCCGCGGGTCGGAGAGCCAGCCGATGGTGGTGCGGCCCGAGCCGTCACCGGAATTGACGTCCTCCGGGGCCGGCAAGGTGCGCACGGTGCCGTCCTCGAAGACGAAGGTCATCGAGTTGACCTGGCCGCGCACGCAGGAGAGCGTCCAGTCGCCGGTGGCGGTACCGCTGACGATGGCGCTCTCCACCTCGGGCAGGGTGATGCCGTTGGCGGTGAGGTTCTCGCGGCCGATCACCACCTTGAACGGATAGGGGTCGTTGACGGTGCCATCGATGGGCACCCGGCCCAGCAGCGCCGTCATGGCCACCGAGCCCATCAGGGTGGAGTTCTCCGGCAGCGTATAGACGGGCTCCACGCTGGATTCATCGGGGCGCCCGGTCACCCGGCTCTCCACCGCACTGGAGCCGCGCCGAGCGGCCTCGCCCAGCTCTCCGGAGGCCTCACCGAAGCGGGTCGGGAAGGTGGTCTCGCCGCGCCCACGCTCGTCCTCCTGGGCGTCCAGGGGCTCGACCCAGGTCAGCGCCTGCACCGAGCCGGGGCCCGAGTAGGTCGTCCCGCTGGGACCGCCGCCGCCCTCCAGCCCTAAGCCAATGGGCAGGTCGTCGTCGCGCTGCCCATCCACCTGGCGGCGCAGCTGGTCCAGCTGCCGTTGCAGGGTGCCCAGCATGGAGCTGTCCGGCTGGGACTGGCCGATTTCCTGACGCAGCCGTTCGCGCTCACGGCGCAGCGCCTCGTCGATGGCGCCGTCGACATCCTGGTTGCGGGTCATCAACCGCTCGTTCTGGTCCCGCAGCGCTTGGGTTTCCGCCTGGGCCTGTTCCAGGTCGCGACGCATGGCCTGCACGTGGCCAACCAACGTGGCCACGGTGTCCCGCGGGGTATCCCCCTCGATGCCGAGCGCCTGCAGCTCGTCGTCGCTCAGGGTCAGCGTCGGGTCTGCCTCCGCGGTCTCGGCGTCCGTGCCGGCATCCCCGCCGCCGCTCAGGCCGCGCACCACGATCAGCAGCACGATCACCAGCAGTGCCGGGACCAGCACCTTCAGCAGGGTATTGCTGCGCAGGGTCATGAGGTGCCCTCCTCGGCCTGATCCGTCTCCTCCAGCGGTATCAGCGCCCTATCCAGTCCGCCGCGCCGAGTGACCAGGAAGACCGTGGTGGTGTCCTCCACGGAGCCCCGCGTGGCCAGGTAGGGGTGCATGAAGGTAGCGGAGTAGAAGTCCCCCTGCAGCCAGCGCGGATCGAGCTCGAAGGCACGCCGTCGATCGTTGTTCTCGAGCTTCACCGCGGTGACCGTCCAGCCATCGAGCCGCCAGGCGCCCAGGGGCGTGGCGGTCACCGGCAGCGACGGCAGCAGGGTACTCAGCGACTCCGGCAGCCGCATGGGCACGCGAGAGACCCCGCGCAGGGGCTCGATGGTCCGCTGGGGCGCATAGAGAGACTGGGCGGCATGCCGGGTCAGCAGCACGGGCACCGGCGTGGCGGTAGCTTGCTGAGCCTCACGGCCTGACGCCTGAGTCGACGGCCGGGACGCCTCTGACGACTGCTCTCCGCGGCTACCCGAGGACGCGCCCGACGAGGCGCGCGACACGCTTGTCCTGGCCGGTGACGCCTCGCGGCTGTCCACCACCAGGATCTCCTCGCTGCTGGCTCCCTCCCGGGCCGAGAGGTCCAGCAGCAGCACATCTCCGCTCTCCACGTCCTGCACCCGCACGCGCTGGGTCTCGAAGGCCTCGAAGGCCTTCAGGTAGAGCACGCCCCCCGCGCTCTGGACGCGCAGCACCTCGGGGTTGGCCAAGGCCGGCGGCAGTCCCACCCGCACGTTGCGGTCCAGGGTGACGATGCGCTCCTCCTCCACCGGCAGCGGTATCGCCAGGGGGCGGCGCTCCCAGTGCATGATCTCCACCGCCAGGGCGTCGCCGGCCAGCACCGCACTCCCCAGGCAGGCCAGGATCAGGCGCTTCATAGCGGGTCTCCTTCATCCTCACGGCCGGGCACCGCCAGGCGCTGCGGGGTGCCCTCGAAGCAGTCCACCTGCAGGCCCCAGGGGTTGCGCTGGGGGTCCACATCGGCGCGCACGATACGCAGCGGATAACGAATGAACAGGTCGCGCACCGGCGTGCCGGCATACTGCTCGTCGATGGCCATATCCAGGGTCACGATCCAGGCGTCGCGGCTCAGCACCTCGACGGCACTGGCGCGATAGCCGCGCCCGGGGATCTCGTAGATGCCGCGCACGCGCCCGGAGAGCTCCTGACGGCGATTGCGGGTCTCGTAGTCGTTGTCCAGGTAGCGCTGGCAGGAGGGGGTGAGAAAGGGCGAGTAGGCCTGCAGGTTGCGTTGATAGTCGCTCTGGCCGTCCGCGGGCCAGCGGTTGATCTGCTGCCAGACGTAGAACCCGAAGGCATAGACGCTCGAGGGGTCGACCTCCCACCAGGCGCGGGTGCTGCCGGAGCGCAGGTCGGGCGGGTTATGGATGGTCAGGTTCTCCGGGGCCGACTTCCAGCCCCACCATAGGCCGGCGCTCAGCAGGGCCAGCACCGCGATGACCAGGCGCAGGGTGGTGATATGGGCATCCCGGGCGCTCAGGGCGTGACGAAAGCGACTCATGGCCGTCCTCCCGGCTGGTAGCGCATCCGCCGCCGCGAGTAGGGGCCGGAGCGGGTGATCAGGGTCTCGCCGCCCCACAGGCGTATGCCCTGCCGGGCCAGGCGGAACTGCAGGCTTCGATAGAGCCAGGCGGCGGGACGGCCGCGCCGCAGCCGCCGCATGACGGCCCCACCGAAGTAGAGCGCCATGCCGGCGCAGGCGAAGGCCACGGTGGGCACCATGGCGATGGCCCCCAGCAGCCAGGCGCCGATCGCGCCCGGCAGCAGGCCCGCGGCCAGGCCGCCCAGGGCCATCATCCCAACCTCATGCCCGGTCATCCCCCGGAACACCACCGGCGCGGCGTTGAGGCGGGTCGGCAGAAAGTCGAGACGGTTGGCCATCAGAGGATCTCCGCCGCCTTGGTGGCCAGCCAGATGATGGCGATGATCAGCACCACCCCCACGACGACCACCACGCCGAACTTCGACCACTCGCCGCGTACCCGCGCCTCGTTGAAGGTGGCGATGGCGGCGATGGCGACGATCAGGAAGGCCACCGTGGCCAGGATCAGGCCGCCCAGGGCGCCGAAGTCGAACAGGTAGTTCTGCAGGGTGGTCAGCAGGCCCTCCCCCTCCCCTCGCGACGGCGCCTCCATGGTGGGCAGCCCCTGCGCCATGGCCTGGGCCGGCACGAGCCCCGCTGCGGCAAGCGCGGCAAAGCCTCGGGTACAGGCATGAGCACGGGCACGAGAGAAGAGTGAACGCACGGTAGTCATAACGAGCTCCTTCTTGAATGACGAATTGCTGAATGACGAAGGTGCGAGGCCTGCGGCCTCAGAGGAAAATCCAGAACATCACCACGACCAGGAAGACGGCACGCAGGGCGGCGAAGCCGAAGTCGTCGCCGCTGACGCGCCCCTTGGCGTAGCCGCGGTAGGAGGAGATGGCGCTCCAGCACGCCCAGAGCAGCACCACGGTGCAGCCCACCCCGGCAATCAGCACGCCCAGGGGTGGCGCCTCGAAGCCGGCACCGGCGGCGAAGGCCTCCATCAGTACCGCTCCCGCAGGTAGTCGCCGGCGAGCGGTGCCGGCTGCCGGGGCGGCAAGCGAGGGGGTGCGAGCACATCATCGATGCCCTCGGCCACCGCCTCGAGGTCACGGCGCAGACGCGGCACGTCCAGGAAGACGCGGGTGGTATCGGGGTCGAACTCCCCGACGCGATTCTCGAGCCGATCCACGATGCGCTGGATCTGGGCCAGCTGGTCCTGAATCAGGGCCAGGTCCTGGCGGGCGATCTCATCGCGCACGCCGTCGCGCTCGGCGGCATAGGCGGTACCGAACTGGGCGGTCAGCAGCGTCAGGAGCAGGGGCGACAGGGCCCTTGGCAAGCGGCGAAGCGTCATGGCAAGACAGTCCATCCGTTGGCTGGCATTGCCGTCATCCTGTCGCCTGCCGGGGTGCAGCGCAGCAGGAAACCATAAGCGCTGCACACGTCGTTTATCTGTGCCCGCTCAATACCCTAGGCATCCGAGCACCGGAGCCCGCACAGGCTCCGGACGATAGCGGCGAGGCGGCAAGATGGCCCCCGACGTGAGGCCTCAGAGGTACTTCTTGAAGCTTCCCGTGGCGATGCTGACCAGCAGGCCGAAGAGCGCCGCGCAGGGCAGCAGGAAGGCGTTGGGGTGGATGGCAAAGGGTACGCTCAGGTAGAGCAGCCAGCCCACCACGAAGACCGGCGTGATGGCCCGCTTGGCGTGGTGATAGATGAAGGCGGACTCGCGCCCCGCGCCGAAGCGGCGCAGGTCGCGGCGCACCAGGCCGTCGACGAAGCCGACCAGGGCCGCCAGGGCGAAGAGCGGCGAGGTCAGCAGCAGGATGACCACCCGGGTCAGGGTCATCAGCGTGACGTAGAGCGCCGCCTGCACGTAGACGTGCAGGGTGCCGAGCCAGCCGCCGTGATGGGCGCTGGTCTCGAGCCAGGCCGCTACCCCGCTCCTCACGAACAGCCAGTCGTAGGCGCGGCTGACCGCGCCCGTCGCCAGGGCGACCGGGTCCGATACGAGCAGCGAGCGGGTGAAGGTGGTATCCAGCCGGGCCATCTCCGCTTCCAGGGTCTCCAGGGCATGCTGGGCCCCGGGCTGGCTCCACCACTGCCAGTAGATCCCTGCCCACTCGATCAGCACCGACATCAGCAGCGAAACCACCAGCACCGCCATGATCTGAAACGGCAGGCCGAACAGCGTGGAGAGCCAGCCGCGTCGGGTTTCCTGGGCGCGCTCTGCCGTGGCCATCTCAGTGCACCCTTACCGGCGTCAGCGAACAGAGCAGGGACCAGCGGCGGTCGTGGTAGTGCAGGATCAGCCGCCCCTCATGGGGGTGCTCGCCCTGCTCCCACACCGGCGAGAGCCCCTTGCGATAGGCGCGCTGGGTCAGCTCGACGCGGTCGATGCCGATGACCACGTAGTCGAGCAGCCCGTACAGGGCCGGCGGCAGCTCACTCAAAGAGCCGCTCTCCAGGGCGACGCTGGAGACGATGGCGGTTGCCGCGGTATCAGGCGTCATGGGCGTTGTCTCGGTGTTCATCACGGTTCTCCCTCTCTTGAGCCAGCGGCCACTCGTCGAGCAGCTGATCCTCGGCCTCCTCCCCCTGCCGGCGCGTTCTGGACTCGTCCTTGTCATGCTCCTCCCTTCGGGCTTCTGCCTGCGCAGGCGGCGGCTCCTGGGCATCGCTGGCCCGCATCGGGAGCTCGGCCCCCAGCTCGCCCAGCTCCAGGTTCACCGGCGGCGGCATCACCGCGGTCCACCACTGCTCGCCGGTGGTGTAGTCACGCTTCATGCGCTCGGCGAGCTCGGCGATGCTGCCGGGGATGTCCTCGTGCCTGTCGGGCAGCGGCAGCGGCATGCGCACCTTCCAGAGCTGGCCGCCCTCGAGCAGGGCGAAGGCCTGCCCCTTGGGCAGCGAGACCACGTCCGCCGGCTCGATCATCGGCACCTGCACGGTGCTGATGCGGTCGCCGCCGGAGCTGGTGAAGTCGATATCGTTGGCGATGTCGCTAGAGTCGGAGGCCATACTCACCAGCATGCGGGTGGCCACGTTGACTTGACGCAGCTGCCGGGTCAGCAGCTCGGCGGTCTTCTCCTCGCGCACTCGCAGCATCACCAGGTTGTTGAAGTTACCCACCACCTGGCCGGCCTTGGCGGCGTTGCCGATGCGCGCCTCGATGTCGGAGAGGGTCTGGGTGTAGGCGGTGACCTGGATGCCGGCGCCGCCCCCCTTGTTGATAAGCGGGATGAACTCGTCGCCCATCAGTTCGTTGAACTCGTCGCAGTGCAGGTTGATCGGCACCTTGCCCATGCGCTGACCGTTCACCGCCGGCAGGCCGTCATCGATGCCGTGCTTGTAGATATGGCCGGCCACCGAGACCAGGTCGGCGAACATGGAATTGCCCACCGCCTGGGCCACCTCGAAGTCGCTCATGGCATCCAGGCCCACGTAGACGATGCCGCGCTTGCGGATGATCTGCTGCCAATCGATGATTGGCCGAGGGTCTTCGATGTCGTCGTAGTCCGGCGAAAGCAGCTCGGCGATGCGCCCGGTGGTCAGCTTCTCCAGCAGCGGCAGCAGGCTCGCCACGATCTTGTCGAAGTAGGTCTTGTCGTAGCGCACGGCGCTGCGCAGCCCCTCGAGTACGGCGTCCACCACCTTGACCTGCTGCAGGTACTGCTCGATGGCCACCACCCGCTTGTCGCGGCCCTGAAACTGGCGGGGGATGTTCTTGTCGTTGAGCTTGCCCTCGATGGTGGTGATGCGTTCCCAGGCGTGCTGGTCGTGGCGGGTCAGGGTCTGCTGGGCGTACTCGATCATCAGGCCGTCGATGTTCACCACGTCCGAGAGGATCTGCTCGTAGGTGGGGCGCTGCCCCAGGGCATGACGGGCCCGGGCCACGATGTTGACGAAGCGCCAGGCGAACTCGCGGAAGGCGGCGCTGTTGCCCTCTCCGGAGAGCTGGCTGGCAAGCCGGGTGGCCACCTCGGAGATGCGCCCGAAGCGGCCCACGGCGTTGTAGCGCGCCGAGATATCCGGCCAGCCCAGGTGGAAGACGTAGAAGGCGTCGCCGCGGCCCGCCCGCTGCGCCTCGGCATACATGCGGATCATCAGGTCGGCGTCGCCCTTGGGGTCGAAGGCGATCACCACGTCGTCGCGATGGATGTCCTGAGTGATCAGGATCTCGGCGAGCCGGGTCTTGCCGACCCGGGTGGTGCCCTCCACCAGGGTGTGACCCACCCGCTCCCCCAGGGGTAGGTAGACGTCGCGCTCCTTCCACTCCACGGCGTGCAGTGCCGCCATGCCGCCCACCGGCGGCAGCGGGCGCACCGGATTCCAGGGCACGTCCGCGGCGAGCAGCTTCACCAGCGGCCGACCGGCCCCATAGCGTTCCAGACGATTCTCCAGCTCCCGGGCCAGGCGGTAGGCCGGTCCCGGGCGCAGGTAGCGCTGCACGTGGGGCTGCTGGCTCTCATGCAGCCGCTGGGTGTGGCGCGCCTCCCACTTGAAGCCCTTGCCCATCCACAGCAGCCGCTGACTGACCGGGATCTGCCGGCTGCGCAGCGCGAAGCGCGGCAGGCGCTTCATGTTGCGACGGTAGCGGAGCACCACCCAGGCCTGCCGAGCACGCCACAGCCCAAAGGCGGCAAAGCCTGCCGCCATGCCGTAGCCCACGCTGGGCGACAGAGCCAGCGACCAGGGCGCCATGATGCAGAGAACCGCACAGGCCAGGCAGACCAGGGCGGTGTTGAGCTCTACCGCGGGGCGCAGCAGCGCCTCCAGGGGGTGTGTCTGGTTCATCGTGCGCTCCTACTGCTCCAGCCCCTGAGCCGTCACCAGCACCGGGTAGTGGGCCAGGCCCAGCCGACCGGCCAGGTCGTCCCCCGGCGTGGGGCGCAGCTCGAGCCCCGGCGCCGCCTCGCGCAGGCGCTCAAGCCCCTCGGGCGTGGCCACCTCGACGATCAGTCCCACGGCATTGAGTTCGCGCAGAACCTCTCCGCGGGCCTCCAGCCAGCGCAGCGACAGCGCATCGTCGCCGACCAGGAAGAAGGGCGTCATGCGGCTCGGCAGCTCCAGCGGACGAAAGCGCACCTCGCCGGGCGATAGCCGCTCGCTGGTCACCGGCAGCATATCCGCCTCGCTGAACGGCACCGGCGCACGCGGGTCCGGCGCATAGCCCTCCTCCTCGGGCACGTCGGCCATGCCGATGGCGACGAAGTAGGGGCGGGCCGGCTTCCCGCCGTGGTCGGCAAGCACCTCCAGTGGAGGCCGCTCGGCCAGGGACATTCGGGGCATCGCCTCGGCCTGGGCGCTAGTGACATGCAGCCCAAGGAGCCAAACCAGCAGGGCGGGTAACGTCCGGCAGCGACGGTCACGCATCAGGCACCTCCCCCGACGCATCCTCACCGCACTCCTCCCGATACTCCTCCCGGGAGCCATGGGCCTCTTCATGGCAGTAATCTATAGGCGGCTCGATCTCGCGAGGCTCGCGCCAGGCCGGTGCCCCGCAGTAGGGGCAGCGATAGGGGGCAGAGCAGGTCATCGATGGCATCTCCCTCAGTTGGCTGCCAGCTGCCGCTGGCGAGACGTTTTCAGCCGCTCGAGCTCGGCGGCGACGATGCGGCGGTAGCGGGCCGCCGGCTCTCCGCCGGCGGGACGGTGGTAGCGCCCGGCCGCCTGCACCCAGTCGCCGGTGGCCTCGAAGTGGCCGCGCAGCAGGCGCGCCGCCTCCTCCAGGTTGGCGTAGGGGTCCAGGGCATCGCAGGGATGGGGAAAGCGCTTGCCGGCGCCGAACAGCTGCGGCTGCCAGCGCACGTTGAGCTGGGCGATGCCCACGTCCACGACGCGGGTCTCCTCGAGGGCCAGCACCAGGGCATCGCAGGCCGCCTGGCGAGTCGCGAAGTGGAAGCCCTCCCCCGCCACGTTCAGGGTCCAGGGCCAGGGCCGGCGCCCCGCCTTCAGGCTCACCACCGACTCCGCCGTGGCCACCGCATAGAGCACCTCGGGCGGGACCTGATGCAGGCTTGCCGCATCGAAATAGGCCGGCGGCACCGCGGCCGCCTTAGCCAGCGATGACACCACCGCCAGGCCACCGCCCAGCGCGCAGCCCATCACCAGGCGTCGGCATACCGTCAGCCTCATGTCACCCCCTCACCTCGGGTAGACCTGGGGCAGCGACCCCACGGTGATGCCGTGCTCGGGGTCCGGCTGGCCGTGGTTGAGGGTGATGTCCCGCGCCCGCACGCGATCCGCCGGCACGCCCACGCGGCTCGCCCAGTCGCGTATCACGGCGTCGTCTCCGTCACTGTCGAGCACGAAGATGTCCATCTGGGCGCCCTGAGCCATCAGCTCGCTGACGGTGCTGTCGCAGCGCTCGCACGCCTCGAGTGCCACATACACCGTCAGCCGCGCCTGCAGTGCGCCCTCGTCGGTGAAGTGGAAGGCCGCACGCGGCCGCAGGGTGAACTCATCCACGGGCATCTCGTCGGGGTAGAGGCGCTGCCAGGCCTCGTCATAGGCTCGCTGGAACGCCAGCTCGCGCTCGGTGCGAGCGCGCTCCACCTCCACCAGCAGCTCCGCATAGCGGCGGCGCTCCTCGGCGCTGCGCGCCTCCACGCCCAGGGCGGTGATGGGGTCGAGGTTGGGCGACCAGATCCCTCGCGGCCCCTCCATCAGCGTCTCGTAGTGCTCCCAGTCGCGCTCGGTCAGTTTCCAGGCCTCTGCTCGCTGCGTGCGCGTCGTGGTGCGCTCGCTCTCGAGCAGCCGCTGGGCCTCCTGAATCACGACGGAGGCGTCGGAGCGGCTCTCCGGGGTGGGCTGGGCATCGGCCTGGCTTGACAGCAGCGCCACGGCAACGGCCATCGCGGGCAGAACAGCAAGTGTCAGGGTGGTCATCGCAGGCTCTCCGGTGGGCTCAGGGAATCTGGACGTC
Organism: Halomonas sp. BM-2019; assembly: GCF_017584085.1. Lineage (NCBI taxonomy): Bacteria > Pseudomonadati > Pseudomonadota > Gammaproteobacteria > Oceanospirillales > Halomonadaceae > Halomonas > Halomonas sp. BM-2019. The sequence continues at coordinate 683,832 of NZ_CP071922.1, read as the reverse complement.
GACCGAGCGGCCGTTGCGGCTGAAGACGGCGTGGGTGCCGCGGATCCTCGTCAGCTCCCAGCCATCCTGGCGATCCCCGACGCCCAGCAGCCGGATATCCCGCAGGCTCGACAGGCCGTTGGGCGAAACGCCGACGTAGGGGCGCCCGCCCCGGGACTCGACACCGGTGACCTGGAACGGGGGAGACGGCGGGGTCGCTGGCCGCGGCGCCTGGCGGGCAGGTGCCGGGCGTGACGCCGCCTGCCGGCTCTGCTCAAGGCGCTCCTCCAGCGTCTGGATCTGCTCGTTCTGGGCGGTAACGCGCAGGTTGAGCTCGCTATCCAGGCGGCTCAGCGTCTCGGAAAGCTCAGACAGGCGGGGCTCGAGCGGATCCAGTTGATCCAGCTGAGCCTGTACGGCGGTGATGCCGGCGGCATTCTCCTGCCCTCGCTGCTCGGCCCGTTCGAGACGCTGATCCAGCTCCGTCAGGCGCTGCTCCAGCGCCGCCTGCAGTGATTCCACTCGGGCAAGCGTCTCCTCCAAGGGCACCACCGCCTGATGTACCTGGGACTGCACCAGGGATTCCAGCGGCACCTCCTCGGGCGCCGGCCTCAACAGCAGAGCCCCTGACACCACGGCGCCGGCCAGGCTGACCGCCAGCAGGCCGTAGAGGGCCTTCCTGCCGCCCTTCCCTGCTCCGCGCTTGCCGCGATGCTGCGGCTCTGTCGGCCTCTGGTCGGGCGACAGCCCGGTGGGCTCACTCATCGCTCACCTCCGCCACCGCTGCATTGCTCTCGTCACGGCTGTCGTCGCCGTGCCCCGGCGCATAGCGGATATCCCGCACCTGGTAGCAGACCTCTCTGGCGACGGGGTCGACCTCCAGCTCCCAGGCGTCACCGCCCAGCACCTGGAGGGCTTCGCGCAGCGGCATGGGACCCAGCCGGTAGTGGGCCGCCGGCAGCGGCTTGCGGTAGAGGGTGCGCTGGGCGGGACCGGGTGCGGGGCAGAGCGAATAGCCGGTATGGCGCAGGGTGTGATGCAGCGCCTCCTCCACGGTGGTGGTCATGGATGCCGGAATGCGCACGTCGATGGTCTGCTCCAGGAGATAGCGCTGCCCCAGTGAGGCCTGGGTCGCTACCAGCTGGTAACGCCCGGTGCGAATCACCTCGACGGAAGGCAGCTCGTCGCTGTAGATGTCCGGGGTCACCGCCTCGGTCGTCGGCGGGTTGGGGCCGGTGACCACGGCCCGATGCCGCTCGCCGTCTACGTCGAAGTACGGCAGCGAGAGCACCAGAGGATCGGCGCTCGAGGGGTCGGGAGTCTGTGGTGGCTGATGGGCGCAGCCCGCCAGCAGCGTGGTGGCGATCAGCGCAGCGGTCGAGAGGGTGGGAAGGTTGAACATGCGTTGCCTCAAGGGAGTCCATTCAATGGCGTTGAGGCAGGAGATTCTCGGGTTTGCAGGGGCGGGTCGATTGAAAAGCGTAATCAGGCGGGGAAAGGAAAAACGCCCCGGGGTGGGGCGTTCTTCGCGGGTTGGCGATTGATCGAAGCGCTGTGGATCAATGCATGGCCGGCGAATCGAATGAGCCGGCCGCTTCTCCCGAGTGGGCAGCGGCGTAGCCGTTGCCGGACTCAGGCAGCTCCGCTGAGTCAGCGGATCTGTCGTTACCGGCACCCTGCTCGTCGCGCCGGGGCGCCTGGTAAACCATCTCGCCGTTCACCTTGATCCAACTGATGAACAGCAGGCGGGCCTTGAGACTGACGCCGGTCTGGCCGGCCTTGTCACCCTTGGAGTAGACGAAGGTGTCCGTCCAGAGGTCGCCCAGCTTGAAGCCGATCAGCACCTTGCGGCCCTGGTACACCGCCTGACGGCAGCGTTTGACGAGCGCTTCGGCCTCGCGGCCGCTGATCCGGCAGTCGAAGCGGGTGTAGCCCACATCGGATGCGGGGCCATTCAGGGCCGCGATATCGCATGCCCAGAACGCCTCTCCGCGCTTCGGCTTTACCTCCCGGATGCGGTTGAGGTAGCCAAGGCCGGTGATATGCAGGTCGAAGAAGCCAGTGGTGGCACTCGGGTGAGTGGTGACCGTCATGGTGTGTCTCCTCGGTGGTTTCAGTCTGCGCCCGGGAGACACTCGCCCCCTCTGGGAAGTCGAGTGGCTTCCCGGGTGGGCAAGAGGTGGATTCAGGCGCTGGCTCAGCCCATCAGCACGCAGTGGTGCCGAGAGCCCGCCAGGTGGGTGTGGCAGCAGTCGCAGGATGACGTCGAGAACGCCTCGTCTTGCTCGCTATCGCCGACGACGAGGGTATTCCCGTCGCGCTGCGTGGCGGCGATGGCGTCACGCACCTCCCGCTCGCGGGCGGCGGCGCTCTCTTCATCCAGGAAGTGATCGAGCCCGGTGGCATCGTCGTTGGCGATGATCATCAGGCAGTCGTCACAGACCATGACATGGTCGTCGACAATCGTGGCCATGGGGTATTCCTCCAGGTTCCAGGGGGTCCGCCCCCCTGGGGAGGCATCTCCCCGAATGGGTGGTAGCAGTGGCATCCGGCCCTGATGGGCGGCCTCGTCTCGGGATGCGCGAGGCCTTGGGAGGTGGCGTACCGCCAAGCGGTGCACCCTTGAAACGCCTGGGTGCCTGGGTGTCTCGGTTGGAGCCGGCCGAGACCACCGGGCCGCCAGCGGCGGCACTTGCCCACTGGGAGGCTGCCCGTCACGTCGGCAGCGTCTCCTCGATATCCCCACTCGCAAGACGCGGCACACCACGCCTTGGGATTGAAGACCATAGAGGGCATCAACAGGGTCGTCGCCGTATCGACAAGTACCAGGATGTCCGCCATGCAACTGGAGCCAAGGCATGTCCCTCGTTGCCATGCTTCGCTCACGGTGGCACCCGAATCTCTTCGCGGACGCATTCGGTCGATCAAGCACAGATCCCTGTACAAAGGGCTCCCGTTGGTGATGCGGCGGGCTCCGCAGAAGGGCAGGCGTTTCCAGCGTGGAAACGTCAACCGGCCTGCCGGCTTCCCTGGATCAAGGTAGCCGGCAGGCCGGTCGTCGTATGAAGGAGATGGCCAACCAACCAAGCTGGCCTGGGACTAATGAACCTCGAACCCCGACTGTTGATGATGCAGTGTGAGCCGTAGAGGCGGGATGGGGCGTATTCGTCTCGCGAGGTGCGAATACTTTGGGGGATTGAGCGTTGGCGCTCAAAGGGCGTTGCGTGATGACCGTCAGCAACCAACGGGGTACAAGTCCTATTATTGAGCCTGCCCCTTTCACGGTCAAGGCGATGGCGCCTTACGCCGGCTGCCGGCACCTTTCCCGGGCGCCTTGTCGCGCAACATGCCGCGGCACTCCGGGTAGCGCGAGCAGCCCCAGAAGGTCCCATACTGGCCCTGGCGCTTGCGCATGGGCGCCTGACACTCCGGGCACGTCTTGCTCTTCGGCTGAGGCATCGTCACCGTGGACTCCCGCGCATGCTGCACCAGCTTCTCCACCATGCCGGCCTGACGCCCCATGAACTCCTGCAGCGCCAGGCGCCCTGCCGCGACGTCATCCAACGCCTGCTCCCAGAGCGCCGTCATGCCGGGATTGGTGATGACGGAAGGCAGCGCATCGATCAGCTGCTGGCCGGTCGGCGTCGAGACCAGGGCGCGCTTCTGCCGCTTGATGAAGCCCCGCTTCAGCAGCGTCTCGATGATGCCGGCCCGCGTTGCCTCGGTACCGATCCCAGCCGTCTCCTTGAGGCGCGCCTTCAGGCGCTCGTCTGTCACGAATCGAGCGGCATGCTTCATGGCGGCGATCAGGGTGCCCTCGGTGAAAGCCTTGGGCGGTGCCGTCTGCTTGGCCAGCACCTCAAGCTGCCGGGCCTGGCAGGATTCGTCCTCGCTCAGCGACGGCAGCGGAGGCGCTTCCCGCTCCTCCTCATCGCCCTCTCCAGCAGCCGCCCGGGGAAAGAGCATGCGCCACCCCTCCACATGCACCTGCCGCCCTGAGGCCACGAACGCTTCGCCATCCAGGTCCACCCGAAGCTCGGTCCGATCATACTCGTGAGCCGGCAGAAACTGGGCCAGATAGTGGCGACGAATCAGGTCGTAGACGTTGCGCTCGGCATCGCTCAGCTTGGCCGGATCGCATGCCGCCGTCGGGATGATGCCGTGGTGTGCGGTGATCTTGCTGTCGTTCCAGACGCGGCTCTTGCGGTTCGTGTCCAGGCGCTGGCGAAGCGGCGGCAGCTCTTCATCCGAGTGCAGCAGCATCGTCACGATGCGCTCGGCCTCCTCGCACTGCGACTCCGGCAGATACCGACAGTCGGTTCGCGGGTAGCTGGTCGCCTTGTGGGCTTCATAGAGCGCCTGGGCGATGTCCAGTACCTGCTGGGCACCGTAGCCAAAGCGGCGCGAGGCCTCCTGCTGCAGCGATGACAGGTCCATCACCAGAGGCGCCGCCTCCTTCTTGCGGCTCGTCTCGAGGTGGTTGACACGCCCCTGCTGCCCAGTGACTCGCTGAGCCAGCGACCGGGCGGCTTCCTCGCTGATACAGCGCCCTGCAGCATCCTGGATCGAGGCATCACCCGGCTGCCACTTCGCCTGGAGGGTGCCGTCCGACGCCTCCAGATGCGCCACGACCTCCCAGAAAGGCTGGGGAACGAAGTTGGCAATCTCCCGGTCGCGATCCACGACCAGCCGCAGCGCAGGCGTCTGCACACGTCCCACCGAGAGCACCCCCTGATGCCCCTGTCGCTGGGCCAGCACCGTATAGGCCCGGGTCAGATTCATCCCGACCAGCCAATCGGCCCGGCTACGCCCAAGCCCAGCCAGGTATAGCGGGTAGGTCGCCTCGCCGGGCCTGATGCCGGCCAGGGCCTTGCGGATCGAGGCGTCGTCCAGGGCCGAGAGCCACAGGCGTGTGACCCGCCCCCGATAGCCGCAGTAATCCAGCAGCTCACGGGCGATGGTTTCCCCTTCCCGGTCGGCATCGGTGGCCACCACCACCTCGGTCGCCTGGCCCAGCAGCTTCTTCACCACACCGAACTGCTTGCGGCCGCTCTTCTTGATCTCCATCTTCCAGGTCGAAGGCAGAATCGGCAGCGCCTCCAGCGACCAGCGCTTGAGCGCCGGGTCATACTGCTCCGGCGGGGCCTGCTCGAGCAGGTGCCCGAAGCCCCAGGTCACGACACACCCCTCGCCCTTCAGGAAGCCCTCGCTGCGCTGGCCGGCACCGATCACGCGGGCAATATCTCGGGCCTGCGAAGGCTTCTCGCACAGGAATACACGCATTGGCTCGCCTCCCTCATCAGCGTGGAGGGCAGCATGGCAAGGCAGTGGGAGGGAGCGAAGCAAGAAAGGGAACGTCAGCGAAACGGCTTTGCACCGCCGCCTTCAAGGATTGGCCATTAGCTCGGCGACGTCCATCACGTCGCCCAGGAGAAACAGCATCTGCGTGCCGGACGAACCGGCGCCTCTGACTATGGGCTGGGGTGGCGGATGGCCGCGAAGATCGCGGCCATGCCGAAGGGCATCCTTGAGCTCGGTCACACGGACGCCCAGCAGCTGAGCCGTGTGGCCGATGCCGATCCGCTCTTTTCTCAGTGCTGGCGATGTCACCTAATGCCCTCCTCTCTACGCTAACGGAGCGCCATGCGGAAACGCTCCTCGAGCGCCACGCCCATGGCATCCCCATCGTACCCGGCATTGGTCGCCGGCAGGTACTCAACGCTGATGCGAGAGCCGCTGCCGTCGCGCTGAATTTGTGCCCTCAGCACCAGGGAGTGCTCGGCACCGTTGACGGTCTGCCTGGCATAGTCACTCATCTGATAGAAGGCGCCGGGCGTGGCATCGAAGTGCCAGGCGTTGTCCATCATCGCCCACTGGTCAGAGTTGCTGTTCGGGTTGAAGTCCGCCTCGGAGCGGAATCCGAACTCGGAACGCACCCGAGCATAGGCCGTATCCACGTCCAGCGGCGATGACATGCTGAAACGGCCATGCCGGCTGCTTGCGGATACCTCCTGGCCTCTGCTGGCTGCCACAGCTTCCTCGTCGATAGCAGGCTGCTGCTCGGGATCGTAATTGACTGGCTCCCCGGTCACCGGGTTATTGATGCAGGTCAGGCAGCGCCCTTGAGAGTAGAGATGGTCCTGGGTGGCACAGCCCGCTGCCAAGGTCACAGCAGCACCCAGGCCCATCCAGCACAGCACCCTCCTGGCTCCCTTCATCGCTCTTCTCCTTGATTCATCCATGATCATTCAGCGGCTAGCCCCCGTAGCCTTCCTGGCTGGCCCCCGGGCCGCTGGCATATTGCTCAGCCGGCTGCTGATGGCTATGGGGGGTATCCATGATTACCTGAGCCACCCGATGAGGCAAGATAGCCACCCGGTCCGCCTGCACCTTGAACGCCGTGCGCGTCTCGCCGTTCTGCTCCCAGCTGTCTTGAACCATCTTACCTACCACCACCACCCGCATGCCCCGCTGGTACAGCCGCGACCAGCGCTCGGCGTCGCGGTGCCACCACTCCACATCGGCCCAGAAGCCACCACGATCCACGACCTCTCCGTCCTTGGGGACCAGGTTATCGAACCGCACATTGAGCCTGAGTAGCGTGCGGGGCGGCTGGTTATCACGCACGGGGAAGGTCCGAACCTCCGGATCGCTGCCGATATTTCCCTCGCCGTAGAAGCGTGTTCCCATGGGTATCCTCCTTGGTCGTTATCGCTGAAATGAGATGGCATGCTCGATATCGGCCAGCGCCTTGCCGATACGCTTGATCGACCAGTTGATCGTGGCCGCCTTGGCATTGAACACGCAGCGCTGAACCTCGAGGTCGATGACGGACTGCCGAATCGCCTCGGATATATCGTCACGCGCCAGGAATGTCTCCAGCAGCCAAAGCCCCATGCTCCTCTGCTTGTTATCACGCCACTGAAGAGTTCTTGCTGGGATGCCTGACTTCCCCCATGGGGTGAGCCAAAGGTCGGTCGATTTCAGCAAGCCGCCATTCGCTTGCGACGCCATATCGATCGCCTCTTGCCGCGCCGCTCTTGCCGCCTCTTCCAGCTCGTCACGGAGCCGAATCAGCTCCCCCTTACCCTTAAAGGGTTTTAAAAAACCCTTTGCGTAGCTGTTGAATGCGTCATTGCCATAGCTGTTCGATGCGCGATTCACCCTGCCCCCTCCCTCATGCTCTTGCTGTGA
>NZ_CP071922.1:672622-676559 GCF_017584085.1 Halomonas sp. BM-2019 | reverse complement strand
GAATACCTCTCCGGCACCACTGCCCAAGTGATGCCATTGGCATCAATTCGAAGACCTCCCCGGCACCACTGCCCAGGTGATGCCACTGGCATCACCCCAGAACACCTCCTCGCCATCGCTGCCTAAGTGATGCCACTGGCATCACCCCAGGAGTGTCACTCGCTACTCTTCCGCGGAAGGCGGTGGGGCACTTTTCGACTCTCCTTCGCTACTTGCCTCCCCGGCCTCCGCCGGCTTGGGAATCGGCGGCGCAAACTCGCTGCGCCGCTTGCCGGAGAGCACGTCGTCAGGCAGTGCGCCGAACTTCTCGATGGCGTCTCGGGCCTTGGCATTGTTGGCGGCGAAGTCGTCCCGGGTGGCACCGCTGAAGCCCGGGTACTTCTGGGTGCTCGCGCACAGGCTACGCAACAGGTGGCCACCGACCCGGACGTACTCCTCCATCTGTCGCCGGCCAATCAGGGCGATATGGTGGGCAAGCATGACGCGCCTGACGAAGCGGTCGAAGTCGATCAGCAGGCGCAGGGCGAGCCAACCATGCTGGCCGCCGGTATAGACGGGAATCTTGAGGGGCTGCTGGTTGAGGTTCTCTTCCACGTCCAGCTCTGGCGGCAGCTGCGCCATCAGGCTATCCAACTCCTGGAGGCGCTGGTCCAGCTGAACTCGCGTATCGGCGAGCTTGGCATCCAGCTGCAGCAGCCAGTGATCCGCGTAGGGGTCGTCCTTGGCGGCGTTCTGCTTGATCGCACCGCAGATCAGCAGAAACTGCCGCATGCCGATGATCTGGGGGCGCCCTGTCTCGACGCCTCGCCCCTTCCAGATCCGTGCTGCGTGATGGGTATGTAGCGTCAGCTCGATCTTGCTGCGCAGTGCTCCCAGGCGATCAACGGCCATGTCGCGTTGTCCTCATGCTGATATGTGTCCGCGGTATGGCAGGCACTGTCGATCAGTTGATGCAGGGAAGACAGGGGAATCGTTAATGGTTGCTGAGTGAGTTTTTCCCGCCTGAAGGCCATAACCCCAGCGTGCGCAGGCACTGCTCTCGAGCCTCTCGGGCCTCCTCAGGTGAGGTGGTACTCGCCTCGGTGCTCGACGGCACCGAGGCCTGGGTGGAGGGCGGCGCCACCCTTCGAGCCGCCGGCGGCTTCACGGCGGTGGGAGCACTTTGGTGCGCACTGCCCGCTCGGCGCTCAGCCTGAGTCTGGGCATAGCCGGTCGCCACGAACTCGCCGCTGATGGCTCGCTTGATCAAGCCCCGCAGGAAGCCCTTGGGGTTTCTCACCGAACCGCCGCTCACACGCCCTGCCGCCTCATCGAGAATCGCCTGCTGGGTGTCACCGGCCAGATCCGCCATGAGGAGCTGAGTGGCCTGTCGCTCGCTCTCATCCAGCGCAAGGCAGGCCGGCCAGTGCAGGCTCTCGGCTGAGGTACCTGTGGGTTTTACACAGTGTGAAGTACGTACTGTACGTGACGAACTGCGCGAGTTTTCATCGAGAACTGCCCCGAAAGCCCGGTAAGCTTTTGATTCTAGGCTTGGTTCTCTCTGAGAACCGGGGGAGTTCTCTCGGCTCACCCGGCCGGGTTCTCGCTGAGAACTCGGCACCCTGCCTTGGTTTCTGCCCTGGTTCTTCTGCTCAGTCGCGGCGGAGAACTGGGCAGCCTCACGCCTGACAGGCGACTGGAGCTGGGTCTTCCTGGACCGAGACGCCAGGGTATCGAGGCGCGTCGGCAACTCATGTAGCGCCCCGGCCTCCTGAAGTTCCTCGAATACGATGGCCGCCACCGCCTTGACCACCTTGTTCTGGTGATCCAGGCAGCGGCACACATACTCCACGTAATCGGCATCCAACACCGAGGCCTCGGCGGGAGAGAGTGGCTCATCGTGCAGGATGTAGACGTTGCCGATGATGCGGCCGTTCTGTGCGTTACGCGCCCGGTGCCCGAGGCTCACCCAGCGGGTCAGGCGAAGCACAGCGATGACGCGGGCGACCGTGGCCCGTGAGGCCTTCTGGCCCGGAGCCCCGCGCAGCAAGGGCTGCAGCTCGTCATAGGTCGGCACCGCGGTGGTTCGGTCCGGATTGACCAGCATCCGCATCATCTGCCAGCCAAGCTTGTCGACGTGCCCGAGGCGCGGATCCAACAGCAGCGCCCGCGGCACGGTTTCATGGGGGTTCCCGAAGAACAGCAGGCCATCGAGGCCTGACGCTGCCTCTCCTGACCGCTCCGTCTCGCCGTTCACAACGGCAGACGCCGGGGGCTCGCCCCGGCGCTGGGTCATCTCGGAAGCCGCCTGGCCGATCAGGCGATCCAGCCCCTGCCGAGTGGCGTCCCGAAGCTGCACCATCACCGCTCTCCCGCAGGGGACGTCCACTCTTCGGCCGGGGGCGCCGTGCGCGGCTGGCCGGGGTCGACCCACTGCTTGATCAGGTGCCACACCACCGCCAGCGGGATAGCGGTCTCTTCGGCGAGGGTGACCATGCCCTGCAGGTCGTCGGTCGCCTTGGGGTCCAGGGCGATGTGCTGCCAGCGCTCCCAGGCATCGTGCTCTGCCTGCTCCGACGGCATCGCCAGCCGCCCCTGGCGAGGCGCGATGCCCAGCAGCTGGCGACGCGTCGAGCAGTCGTTGCCGGTCAGGCCGAAGAAGGCCCCCATCATGCTGACGCTGGCCCCCAGCCTCAGGCAGCGGTCGATCAGGGTCTCACGGTCCTGGTCACGGTCGATGCGCGCCAGAACCCCGCGCAGTGCGGCATGATCCACCGAGAAGCGTGCAACCACCGGCCCTGCGCAGGCCAGCGAGTCGATATCGCTCGCTCTCAGCCGCCGCAGGGTGCGCAGCTCATCCTCGCTGAAGCCGAGGGCCAGCGCTCGGCGCATGTTGCCCTCCCGAAGAAATCCCATGACCTGGCTGAGCAGCGCCTGGTTCAGGTTGGCGGATGAAGAGCTCATGACTGGGCCTCCTGTTGTCCCTGCAGGTGTTCACGAAGGCGGCGAATCAGCCGCACCAGACGGAAGAAACGAAGCAGTACCGCATCGTCCCAGGCACTCTCATCGCCCTCTTCCCGATGGGTGCCAAGCAGCGCTCCCCATAGGGTGGCGTCAGCGGGGTACTCGGGATTGAGCTCACCGCGCAGGCTCGCCAGCGCCTGCCAGGCGAAGCGTGCACGGCGGTCGCCGGCGTCCGACAACGGGTTGAGGTCGAAACCGATGCCGTCGTCCTCGGCGACCACCACGTCGCTGCCGCCGAAGCCTCCCCAGCGGGCAATGACCTGCACCAGTTCGCGGATACGGATACGCAGGGAGCGGGGCTCATCCTCCACCCCTTCGATAAACCAGACGTCGGCAATGGGCGGGGTGATCTCGCCGGAGAGCACCGGCGCCGCCAGGGGGGCCAGCTGCTCGAAGTCGAAGCTGGGCACGCCGAGCTCGCTGGCCAGATGGTGGCGGTAGCCACGCTTCCCCGGGCTCTCCTCCCAGCTGGACTGGGTCAGCCCATCGAGGCGGGTGGCCTGCTCGGCCTCCGTCCGAGCGGCACCCTCTGGCCAGTCGACCTCCTCCTCCGAGTACACGGCCACAGGTGCTGGAACAGGCTCTTCGAATCCAGGCTCCGCAGCGGGCTGTGATTCGGCGAGCCGCTCCTTTTCACGCTCCAGCGCGGCAACCTGCTCACGAAGCCGAAGCAGCTCGGCGCTCTCCGTCCGCCCCTCATCCGGCCGCACGTCTCTTCCGAGGGTGCGCGGCGATGGCAGCTGTTCGGTTTTGGACTCAGCGTCAGGCGTGGGTTTTTTTTCCTTCGGGGCGCTACCCGCTGCCGGCTCGGCAGAGGCATCGGGCAGCGGTGGATAGAGCGAAGGCGGCTGGGCGTCGGGGTCGCGCATCTGTTGCAGCTCAACGTCCAAGGCTTCGAAGGCCTGATGCTCTTCCAGGTCCCCGCGCCGCTTGC
>NZ_CP071922.1:667590-672612 GCF_017584085.1 Halomonas sp. BM-2019 | reverse complement strand
AAGTGCACGCCGGTGTGGTCGGCCAGCATGCCGCACAGCCGATCCACCACGATGCTCCAGTTCATCTCGGTCTGGCCCTCGTCATCGAACCAGGCCATGGTCTGGTGCCAGGCCTCGGCAAAGCCCTCGGGCGCGACCTCCTCGGTGCAGCGCTCCCAGATCAGCCGACAGGCTTCCCGGTAGCTGATCAGCTTCTCGACCTGTGAGCGGCCAAGTCCGCTATAGAGGGTGTTGGGCAGGGTGGGCAGCAGATGCTCGACGGTATAGAGCATTCTGCTGATATGGCTCTGGGCGACCTGATAGCCGTCCTCACCCAGACGCTTGACCAGCTCGCGCTGCGAGAGCGTGTCGCCGCTCTCCTCTTCGTACATCGCCTTGGCATCCACTACGCCCTTGGCACGCTCGATCCAGAGCAGCTGGCCGCGGTTGTCGTTCTCGCTGAGGTGCCCCGTCAGCATCTTCACTTCCGACTGCCAGGGTCGGTACAGGGCATAGAAGGCGTGGAAGCGCGACTCGCCGGTCTCTTCATAGAGCTCGCGCAGGATCTGCAGACGGGTATTGCCACCGTCGCAGATGGTGTAGTGCTTCGCCCCCGGCCGCTGGGTGATCGGGGGCTTGTGCTTGAGGCCCGCGGCACGGATCGAGGCCTTGATCTCCTCATACTTGGGGTTCTGGACCTGACGGGGGTTGTGCTCGTAGGGCTTGAGCATGTCCAGGGTGACCCAGACGGCCATCTCCTGGTCGGGTGGTGTCACGGCATCCACGGGCTGCCCCTGACGCTTGGGACCGGGCTGCATCAGGCGCTCGCGAAGCTGCTGGTCGGTCGGACGTTTCATCGGCGGTATCCCTCGGAGACGAAGCGGGCAGAGGTGGCGCCGGCAGGCGGCGCCTGGGTGCTGATGACAGTGGCATCACTCGTCATGGCGGCACCCCTGCTGCCACTCCGCCCGACGCAGCTGGGAGCGCGCATTGAGCTCGGCGCGGCGATCCTTGGTGGTGAAGGAGGTGAAGACCGGCGCACAGCCGGGCTTGCTGAACCTCAGATGCCCGCCGCTGGTACGCTGCACCTCCCATCCCCGGGTGGCGGCATAGCGCACCAGGCGCTGCATCCCCTTGCACCCGCGTGCTGCCGACAGCGACTTACTCATCGTTGGCCTCCTCGATCTCCCAGAAGCGTTTCAGCAAGGCATCACCGCCCTCGATGAAGGTGTGGATCTCGTGGCCGCTATAGGTGGCCATCCGGATCACCGCGAGGGCATCCGCCTGCAGGTCCGCATCCAGCCCGCGCAGCCGCTGCATCTCGAAGGGCCAGCGGTAGCCGTTGTAGAGCCCAAGGAGGAGGCGGCGCAGGTGATGAGACTGGCCGCTGTGGCCCTGGGCCACACGGATCAGCTGTTCAAGGGCTGGGAGCGCCTGCTGCTCAGCCTCAAGCTGACGCTGGCGGGTCTCGTTCATGACCTGAGCCAGAGCCTGTGAAAGCCGGGAACGGGGTTCGGGTGTGCTCACGCGATACTGGCTCATGGGGTCACCTCCTGATGCTGCCAGGCCAACGGCTTGAAGCGCGCCGACTCTCCCTGGAACGCCAGGTGCACGGTGCCGGTGGGCCCGTTGCGCTGCTTGCCCAGGATCAGCTCGGCCAGGCCGTGGCTCTCTTCGTTGTCGGGGTGATAGACCTCGTCGCGGTAGATGAAGGCGATGACGTCGGCATCCTGCTCCAGCGCGCCGCTGTCACGCAGGTCGGCCATGCAGGTTCGCTTGTTGGGACGGGTCTCCAGGGAACGGTTGAGCTGCGACAGTGCAATCACCGGGGTGCGCAGCTCCTTGGCGGTTTCCTTGAGGATGCGGCTGACCTTGCCCACCTCGAGGGTGCGGTTTTCGCTGCCCGGCTCCTGAAGCAGCTGCAGATAGTCCACCAGGATCAGGGAGGGGCGCCCGAAGCGGCGCGTCATACGGCGAGCGCGCGCCTTCAGGCTGGAGGCGGTGATGCCAGAGGCATCATCGATCAGAAGCTTCCCGTCCAGCTGGGTGAGTCGACTGACCGCGGCGGTCACCTTAGGCCAATCCTCGTCTTCCATCTTTCCGGTGCGCAGCTGCTGCAGGGAGACATTGCCCAGGCTGGCGATCAGCCGAAGCATCAGCTGCGACTCCGGCATCTCCAGGGAGAAGATAAAGACCGGACCGGCAACCTCCTCTGCCGTCAGCGCATGCTCCGCGAAGCCGAGCCCCATGGCGGTCTTGCCCATGGAGGGGCGGCCGGCCAGGATGATGAGATCCCCGGGCTGCCAGCCCGCGGTCATGGCGTCCAGCTCGCTCAGGCCGCTCGGGATACCCGTCACCCCGCCCTGGGCATTGAAGGCCTGATCGATGACGTTGATGGCCTCACCGAGCATCTCCTTCATGGAGCTCAACCGCTCATGGCGTTCCTCTGTCAGGGCGAATAACTTCTGCTCGGCCTCCTCGATCAGCTCGGCGGCCGTGCGGCCCTGGGCGTTCAGGGCCTGCTGGTTCAGCGTGAAGCAGGTGTGGATCAGCTCCCGCAGCGCATGGCGGTCCCGCACGATCTCGGCATAGGCCACGACGTTGGCCGCGCTGGGCGTATTGCGGGCCAGCTCTGCCAGGAAGGCGAGCCCTCCCACCGGCTCCAGCTGGCCGTCCTCCTCCAGCGCTTCGGAGACCGTCACCACATCCATCGGCTGGTCGCGCTCGGCCAGCCCCTGGATCGCCTGAAACACCAAGCGATGGGCCTGCTGGTAGAACATCGCCGGCGCCAGGCGGTCGGCGACCTCGTCCCACATGGCGTTGTCCAGCAGCAGCCCCCCCAGCACCGATTGTTCCGCCTCCAGGCTGTGGGGAGGCAGATAGCCGGCGTCGGAGCGCTCCTCGGCCACTCGGAGCTGGACCAGGTTCTCAATGGCACTCATCGTGGCAGCCTCCCTGCATGGCGGTGGTGCAGACCAGGGTGTCGATCAGCGGCTGCCAGCCGGGATTGAGCTCACAGGCCATCGCCTTGACCTGATCGGCAGCGGCGGGCGACTTGCGGCCGGCGGGCTTGCGCGGCTCGAACTGGTGAGCCGGCAGCCCGGCGCTGGCGGCCTGCCGGAAGGCCACACCGGCGCGAATGGTGTTCTGCATCACGGTGACGCCCTGCTCACCGGCGGCGAACATCTCCGCCAGCGTTTGGTGGATGCCCCGCGCATCGGCGGTTTCATCCAGGCGGTTCACGAGTACGGAAACGGGGGGAACAGAGAGGTGAGTGAACTGGCTGAGCGCCTCGAGATCGCGCAGCAGGCCGACGGTGCCGCGCACGAACTCACGGGCTGAGAGCAGCTCGGGGGTGATGGGAGAGAGAGCGTGATCGGAGGCCAGAACCGCCATCTCCAGAGTGATGGAGCGGGCGCCCTGGGTGTCGATCAGGACGAGATCATAGTCTGACAGCCTGGAGAGCAGCTGGGCGAGCCGGAAGCGGCCGTCCGGGGCGTTGAGCAGCAGCTGAGGAAGCTGGCCGGCGTGATCGTTGGAGATCACCACATCCAGGTTGGGATGGGCCGTTTGCGATATGACGCGGTCGGGAGCCGTGTCGCTGAGCGCGATCAGCTCATAGGTACCGCCGGGGGCTTCGGTGCGAAGAGGGTAGTAGCTGGAGAGGGTCGGCTGGCTGTCCAGGTCGATGAACAGGACCCTGAGGCCCGCATCGGCCAGGAGGCCGCCCAGATTGGCAGTGACGGTGGTCTTGCCGACGCCGCCCTTGGTCGAAACAACAGAAACAACGCGCATAACCTCACCTCGGTTCCGGATGGAAACAAGTGTAAGGCTGGCGATTATGTAGCTATTTCACGAAGATAGCTTCGTCCACACTACCCCCTAGGGGGCCTTCTCGTGCTGATATGCTGATCTGCAAAACCGTTGCATCAGAACCCATCCTATGGATGGTGCCGGCACCAGGAGTCGAACCCGGGACCTACTGATTACAAGTCAGTTGCTCTACCAACTGAGCTATGCCGGCAATGGCAACGATCGCAATCAGCATATCAGGAGAGACACCTCTCCCGAGAAGAAAAGACCGTGAACTTGAGTCCACGGCCTTAATAATCAAGGTTGGCGATGGCTGGGGTACCAGGATTCGAACCTGGGAATGCCGATACCAAAAACCGGTGCCTTACCACTTGGCGATACCCCAGCAGTGTGGTGGCCAGAGAGGGAATCGAACCCCCGACACGGGGATTTTCAATCCCCTGCTCTACCAACTGAGCTATCTGGCCGCTGCCAACGGTGCGTATTAAACCTCAGCCGGCATGCAGCGTCAACCCCTTCCGTTTCAAAACGATGGACAACATTGCCCAGGGCTGTGGTCAGGATTCCCGCGGCACATAGCCCTCGGCCTGGTCGGTCTCGCGATTGTCGAGGAAGCGCTCCATCTGGTCCATCAGGTACTCCCGGGAAGCGGAGTCGAGCATGTTGAGGTGCTTCTCGTTGATCAGGCGGGTCTGCAGCGCCTGCCACTCCTCCCAGGCCTGCTTCGACACGCTGGCCTGGATCTCCTGCCCCTGCTTGCCGGGCAAGGGGGGAAAGGGCAGGGCCTCGAGCTCCTGCTGGTACTTGCGACAGAAGACGGTATGGCTCATGGGAACGGCTCCTCGTGGTTGGGCATTCAGGGACTCGGTGGTGCGTTCAGGGTGAAGGCCGACAGGCTCGCCAGCAGCGACTTCACCGGCGCCGCCAGCCCGATGGCATCCGGGGTATCGGGATCGTACCAGCGTCGCGTCTCGCCCACCGCATCGAGGCGCTCGATGCGTGCCGGCTGGGGCGTGATCTCCAGGCGGAAGTGGCTGAAGACGTGGGTGAAGGGCGACCAGGCCGGCGAGAGTTCGCTGCCCGGGGCGTGGCTATCGAGCCAGGCCTGCAGCGCCTCGGTATCGTCGAACTGCGGCAGGCTCCAGAGACCGCCCCACAGCCCGCTGGCCGGGCGCTGCTCCAGCAGCACCCGGCCCCGCGCGTCGCGCAGCAGCAGCATGCGCGTGGCAC
>NZ_CP071922.1:665132-667490 GCF_017584085.1 Halomonas sp. BM-2019 | reverse complement strand
AGGGTGGCGCCCAGGTCCATCATCGCCTGGGTGTAGTCCACCAGTCGCACGTCGGGCGTGTAGTGCTCGGC
Organism: Halomonas sp. BM-2019; assembly: GCF_017584085.1. NCBI lineage: Bacteria > Pseudomonadati > Pseudomonadota > Gammaproteobacteria > Oceanospirillales > Halomonadaceae > Halomonas > Halomonas sp. BM-2019. The sequence goes on along the minus strand of NZ_CP071922.1, from coordinate 667,419 downwards.
CAGGGCCCACAGCCGGCGCGCCACTGCGGGGCGCCCCGGCCAGCCCTCCAGGGCGTGCAGGCGAGCCAGGCTACGCTTGACGTTGCCGTCGAGAATCACCGCGCGCCGGCCGCTGCTCTGGGCGATGATCGCCCCGGCGGTAGAGCGCCCGATGCCCGGCAGGGCGGAGAGCGCCTCGAGCGCCAGCGGCAGCTCGCCGCCATGGTCGTCGACCACCGCCCGGGCGGCGCGGTGCAGGTTGCGGCCGCGGGCGTAGTAGCCGAGCCCGGTCCACAGGTGCAGCACCGCGTCCTGCTCCGCCGCCGCCAGCGCCTGGACGTCCGGGAAGCGCGCCATGAAGCGCTCGAAGTAGGGAATCACCGTGGCGACCTGGGTCTGCTGCAGCATGATCTCCGAGACCCAGACCCGATAGGGGCTGCGCTCCCGCTGCCAGGGCAGGTCGTGGCGGCCGTGGGCTTCGAACCAGGCCAGCAGGCGACGCTGGAAGGCCTCGGGGGGGAGAACGGGTTCGGGCATCTCCGACATGCGGGCTCCAGGATGCGAACGCCCGAGGGCCGGCAAGCCCTCGGACGAAGTGACAGGCGAAAAAAAGCGCCGACAGGGGGTGCCGGCGCAGGGACTGACGTTGCTCAGTTCAACAGACCACGCAGGGCGTCACGAAGTTCCTGACCGCTGCCCTCTCCCAGGCGCTCATCGAGTCGCTCCAGGGCACCCTCCAGGCGGCGATCTACCTCCTCGCCGGCGCGACGGCCCAGCTCCTCGCGCAGCGCCTCGCCCACGGCGGACTGGAAGGCCTGACGATCGAAGCGGCACCACTCCCCGCTCTCGCCCGAGAGGTTCCCCTCGCAGCGCACCGGGAAGGGCACCCGTTCGAGGCGCGGATTGACCCGGCAGGCGGCATCCGCGGTATCGACCACCCGTGCCGCGGCAAGCAGCTCGAAGCGCTCGCTGGTGAGGTCCAGCCACCCTTCGCCGCCCAGCTCGATGCCCGGGATGGCCACCAGCAGGTCATCGCTGTTCAGGGTGCCATCGCGGATCACGAAGGTGGCCTCGGCGCGATCGAAGCGCGTGTCCGGGTGCCAGTCACGGGTGGTCTCGCGTCCCTCCAGCGTCGCCACGGCGGTGCAGAGTTCGCGGGAGACGTTGACGTCGAGGATGGCGCCGTCCTCGATATGCGAGGCGAGGCGACCGTCCAGGTGGCGCTTCAGCGACGGCCAGGTATTGCCGCGGGTGGTCAGCTCCCCCTCGGCGGAAAGGCGTCCGCGCAGCGGGGCCGCCTCGTCGCCCAGGGCCTCCAGCAGCTCACCGATCCGCACCCGCTCGACGCGCGGCGTCAGCCGCCAGTGGATCGGGTCGCGGGTCAGGTCGAGCTCACCGCTGGCCGCCAGGCTGCCCTCGTAGAAGCCGGACGCGAAGCGGGTCAGTCGCTGACGTCCGTCGCCGCCCTCCAGGGCCAGGCCCACGTCCTGGAAGTCGAGCCCCGCCAGGCCCAGCTGCCCCAGGCTCAGCTCGCCGTCCAGGGCCAGCGCGGCCAGCCACTCCGCCGGCACCAGGGTGCCGGGAGCCTCCTCGGCGTGGGCCCGCGCGATGCCCGGCACACCGCCCCGGGCAGCGCTGTCGCCCTGCGGCTCGGCCGGCGGCAGGTAGGCATCCAGGTCCAGGCGATCGCCCTGCAGCTCGAAGTCCAGCAGCCGCCCGTCCAGGCCCGCCGCGAGCCGGCCGCTGAAGGTGCTGTCGTCCAGCGTCAGGGTCAGGCCGTCCAGCTCCAGCCGCGACAGGTCACCCTGCAGCGGGCTGGTCAGCGCCACCTCGCTCAGCGCCTCGGCGTCGGCGGTCACCGGCAGGCTGCCGAAACGCTCCAGCCAGGGGCGCAGCGAGAAGGGCGCCAGGCGCAGCTGGCCATCGTAGATCGGGGCCTCCCGGAGGCCGTTGACATTGAGGTGGCCACTCAGGCTCAGGCCATGCTCGCCGCTCAGCGTCAGGTCGCGCAGCCGGGCGGTCTCCTCGACCAGATCGGCCTCCAGACCGAAGGCCGTGGACAGTGGCAGCGGCGACTCGCCCAGTGCCGGATGCTCGAGGGTGGCCTCAAGACGCCCATCCTCCAGGTGAAGGCGACGCCCGATGGCGTCCAGCATCAGCTGGCTGCCCTTCAGGGTCAGCTTCTGCTCGCCCGCCACCCCCGCCAGTCGGCTAGCACTGGTCAGCGACAGGTCGTCCAGCAGGTAGCGCCGCTCGGCCAGCCCCAGGGTCACGCGCCCCTCCAGGGTGACATCGCTGACGAGCCGAG
>NZ_CP071922.1:647601-664883 GCF_017584085.1 Halomonas sp. BM-2019 | reverse complement strand
GTCTCCCAGTTGCCACGCCCCGTCTCGTCACGCTCCAGGTTGAGGCGCATGCCGTCCAGGGTCAGGCCGTCGATGGCGATCTCGCCGCGCAGCAGGGGCGCAAAGGCCAGGCTCACCTCGGCGCGCTGGAACGCCACGAAGGACTCCTCATCGCCCACCGCCTGGTCGGGCAGCCATGCCTCGGCCTTCTCGACGCCCACCCCGAGACGTGGGTAGAAGGACCAGGTGAGGGGCCCCTCCAGGGCGAGCTCCAGGCCGCTCTGCTCGCGTACCACCTCGATCAGCCGCGGCTTGAGGTCTTCCGGGTCGACGAAAGTGGTGACATAGACCACGGCGGCCACGGCCACCACGGCGAGGATCCCGATCGCGGCGAGCAGGGTGCTCAGCAGGCGCTTCATCGACACCCCCATTCGCCGGGCAGGATGAATTCGAAGTAGTCGCCCTCACGCTCGAAGCGGTAGCCGAGCCGGGTCAACAGCACCTGATCGGCCATCTGCAGCTGGTCCAACTCGGCACGCAGCGCCCTGCCCTGGGCGCTCGCCGCCTGGCCCACCAGGGTCATCAGGCGGGTCCCGACGCCGCGCCGCCGGGTCGTCTTGCGCACGCAGAAGTGCGATATCCACCAGGCCTCACTGTCATCGCGCTGCGCCACGGCACCGATCAGCCGCTCGTTGAAGCGCGCGCAGAGGAAGCGGTGCCCGGCGGCCAGATGCGCCTGGATGAAGGCCCCCACGGGCGCCGGCAAACGCTCCCGGGGGGCATCGGCATAGATGCGCGCGAGATCTAGCTGGGCCTGGGCATCCGCTTCCCAGGCGACTCGGTCGACGGGGTGAAGTGTCACCGGCATAGATGGGTCTCCCTGGGCCGGGGCGGCGAGGGTCGCCGCCATGCAGTGGGTGCATTGTAGCGGATGGGGTCGGCGATTCTCTATAATGGCAGCTTCCCGGCAGCGGGCCGCCCGCCGTCACCCCGATATCCCAGGCCGCTGCTCGCCATCGGCCTCCGTTCGACACGCGCCCAGGCGCTGGAGATGCAACATGTCCGAGCGTATCGCCACGGTCAGCCGTGACACCCAGGAGACCCAGATCACCGTGACCGTCAACCTCGACGGCAGCGGCAGGCTGGCCTGCGAGACCGGCGTCCCCTTCCTCGATCACATGCTCGACCAGGTGGCGCGTCACGGCCAGGTCGACCTGGAGATCAAGGCCGTCGGCGACCTGCATATCGACGACCACCACACCGTCGAGGACCTGGGCATCACCCTGGGCCAGGCGTTTGCCCGCGCCATCGGCGACAAGCGTGGCATCCGCCGCTACGGCCACGCCTATGTGCCCCTGGACGAGGCGCTCTCCCGGGTGGTGGTCGACTTCTCCGGTCGCCCGGGGCTGTTCATGGACGTCGAGTTCACCCGCGCCAGCATCGGCCGCCTGGATACCCAGTTGTTCTGGGAGTTCTTCCAGGGCTTCGTCAACCACGCCATGGTCACCCTGCATATCGACAACCTGAAGGGCTTCAACGCGCACCACCAGGCAGAGACCATCTTCAAGGCCTTCGGCCGCGCGCTGCGCATGGCTCTGGAACCCGACCCCCGCATGGCCGGTCAGATGCCGTCCACCAAGGGCTGCCTGTGAGGCCCCCGCACGACCACACGAGGAGCGCTTCATGACCATTGCCGTCATCGACTACGGGATGGGCAACCTGCATTCCGTCGCCAAGGCACTGGAGCACGTCACCCACGAGAACGTGGTGATCACCCGTGACCCCCGCCGCATCCGCGGCGCCACCCGCCTGGTGCTGCCCGGCCAGGGCGCCATACGCGATTGCATGGGCGAGCTGGAGAAGACCGAGCTGCGTGGCCTGGTGGAAGAGCTGCTGGCCAGCCAGGAGAAGCCGCTGCTGGGCATCTGCGTGGGCCAGCAGATGCTGCTGGACCACAGCGAGGAGAACAACGGCATCCGCTGCCTGGGCTTCCTCGGCGGCGAGGTGAAGCGCTTCCCCTCCGACATGCGCGACGATCGCGGCCAGCGCCTCAAGGTGCCCCACATGGGCTGGAACCTGGTCCACCAGCAGCGCGACCATCCGCTGTGGGCCGGTATCGACCAGGACGAGCACTTCTACTTCGTGCACAGCTACTACGTGGCGGCCGCCGACGACGCCAGCGTCTTCGGCACCACCGACTACGGCCGCATCCAGGCCCACGTGGCCATCGGCCGCGACGCCACCTTCGCCGTGCAGTTCCATCCGGAGAAGAGCTCCCGGGCCGGTCTGCGGCTGCTCGAGAACTTTGTGACCTGGGCGCCTTGAGCCGCGCCGGGTCACCGGGGCCCCTGAGGTTCACACAGACATCTGCGGGGCCGCCACACCGGGCGGCAGCCCCGCCCATGACTTTCAACCGGGGCCCGCTGAGGCACCCAAGGAGCTGGACATGCTGGTGATTCCCGCCATCGATCTCAAGGACGGCCAGTGCGTGCGCCTGAAGCAGGGCCGCATGGATGAGGCCACCTCCTACGGCGACGACCCGGTGGCCATGGCCGAGCGCTGGGTGAAGGCCGGCGCCCGCCGCCTGCACCTGGTGGACCTCAACGGCGCCTTCGAGGGCAAGCCGGTCAACGGTGACGCCGTGACCGCCATCGCCCGGCGCTGGCCTACGCTTCCGATCCAGATTGGCGGCGGCATTCGCTCGGCCTCGACCATCGAGCACTACCTGGCCGCCGGGGTCAGCTACGTCATCATCGGCACCAAGGCGGTCAAGGAGCCGGCCTTCGTTGGCGAGATGTGCCGCGCTTTCCCGGGCCATGTGATCGTCGGTCTCGACGCCCGCGACGGCTTCGTGGCCACCGACGGCTGGGCAGAGGTGTCACAGGTGAAGGCCGTGGACCTCGCCAAGCGCTTCGCCGACGATGGCGTCTCCAGCATTGTCTACACCGACATCGCCCGCGACGGCATGCTGAACGGGGTCAACGTGGAGGCCACTGCTGCACTTGCCCGTGACGGCGGTCTGCCGGTGATCGCCTCCGGCGGAGTGACCGACCTCGACGACCTGCGCGCCCTGGTGGCCGCCGGCGAGCCGGGGATCCTCGGCGCCATCACCGGCCGCGCCATCTACGAGGGCAGCCTGGACGTGGCCGAGGGCCAGCGGCTGTGCGACGAACTCACCGCCTCGAAAGGAGCCTGAGATGGGACTCGCCAAGCGCATCATCCCCTGCCTGGACGTCGACGCCGGCCGCGTGGTCAAGGGCGTCAACTTCATCGGCATCCGCGACGCCGGGGACCCGGTGGAGATCGCCCAGCGCTACAACCAGCAGGGCGCCGACGAGATCACCTTCCTCGACATCACCGCCAGCCACGAGGACCGTGACACCACGGTGGAGATGGTCGAGCGCATCGCCGGCGAGGTGTTCATCCCGCTCACCGTGGGCGGCGGCATCCGTACCTGCGACGACATCCGCACCATGCTCAACGCCGGCGCCGACAAGGTCTCCATCAACACCGCGGCGGTGACCAACCCGGAGTTCGTGCGCGAGGCCGCCGAGCGCTTCGGCAGCCAGTGCATCGTGGTGGCCATCGACGCCAAGCGGGTCTCCGCCGAGGGCGAGGCGCCGCGCTGGGAGATCTTCACCCACGGCGGGCGCCGCCCCACCGGCCTGGACGCCGTGGAGTGGGCGAAGAAGATGGTGGCGTACGGCGCCGGCGAGCTGCTGCTCACCAGCATGGACCGCGACGGCACCAAGGCCGGCTTCGACCTGGGGGTGACCCGTGCCATCGCCGACGCGGTAAGCGTGCCGGTGATCGCCTCGGGCGGGGTGGGCAACCTCGACCATCTGGTCGAGGGCGTACGCGAGGGCGGCGCCGATGCGGTGCTGGCCGCCAGCATCTTCCACTTCGGCGAATACAGCATTCCCGAGGCCAAGCGCTACATGGCCGAGCGCGGTATCGAGATGCGCCTTTGAGACAGGCGACTGGCGACAGCATGCCCCTGCGTGGCTACCTCCCCCTGCTGCTGGCCGCCCTGCTGGGCGCCTCGCCGCTGGCGCCCCTTGCCGCGGCCGAGGCGCCCGGCGGCTGGCGCGATCACATCGACTGGCCACCGCGGCTGGAGCTTGGCCATGTGCTGGTCCAGACCAGCCTCTATACCGACCACTTCAGTCCGGACCCGGAGCACACCAACAACCAGCAGCTGATCGGCGTGGAACTGCACAACCCCGACCTCTGGTTCACCGGCTTCGCGCGCTTCAAGAACTCCTTCAACCAGGTGTCACACTACCTCTACGTGGGCCGCGAGCTGACGATGTGGGAATCCGGCGATACCCGCATCCGCGCCAAGCTCTCCGCCGGGGCCCTGCACGGCTACCGCGGGGAGTTCCGCGACAAGATCCCCTTCAACCGCTATGAGGTCGCCCCGGGCATCCTGCCCTCGGTGGGCGTCAGCTGGAAGCGCCTGGAGACCGACCTGATCGTGTTCGGTGCCGCCGGGCTCATGGTCACCGCCGGGGTGCGCTTCTAGTCCAGGGAGAGCCCAAGATTGCTGACGCCCTCGTTGCGCCCCAGCCGGCGCAGCGCTTTCAGCTCATCGCGGCCCAGGGGGCCTTCGACGGCCTCGAGCACGGCATCCTGGAAGTCGTTCTCGTCCGCCATCAGCGGATGGTCGCGCACCAGCGCTGCCAGGCGCTCGCCGTCCTCCTCGCCCTCGGTCAGCTCGATGAAGGCGCGCACGCCACCACGCGAGGCCTTGCTCACCTCCAGCACTGCCTCCGGCGCCTCGCCCTGCAGGGTGTCGAGCAGCGCCGAGAGCGCCGCCACCGCCTCCGAGGCACGGCGGGCGCCGAAGCTGTCGTCGTCCGCAGAGGGAGCCTGCTCGGCGAGCTTTTCCGCCTGCAGAGCGAAGTCGATCCTGGCGTCCTTCACCGCGAGCCGTTCCCACACCAGGTCGAGGATGGCCCGCAGCGCCTGCGGGTTGCCCCGGCCGGTGGTCTGGGCGTAGCGGGCCTGATGGTAAAAGGCATGGTTGGGCAATAGGCGCTCGCAGAGCGCCGCCATGAAGGCCTGCTGGCGACGTGACTCGAGCCGCTGCAGGCGCTGGTAGAAACCGCTCATGGACTCTCCTTGAATAATCAATGTCTCACGGCCAGAGGCGTTCCGCCGGGGCGCGTCCGCGGGCATCCAGCAAGATCCCCTCCTCGGCGAGGCGCTCGCGCTGCTCAACGGTACCGGGATGGTCAGCCAGCTTGCGCGAGGCGGTGATGACCCGAAACCAGGGCAGGTCATGCCCCTCGGGTAGCTCGCGCAGGGCGCGGGCCACCAGCCGAGGTGTAGCCCCCTCGGTCATGGCGGCGAGGCGCCCGTAGGTGGTGACCCGCCCGGGCGGGATGGCTGCCAGCACCGTCAGTATCTGTTCACGCAGCGTCGGCTTCATGTACCCTTGCGCCCCCTGTCGGGTCGTTACCCATCGATGGCGAGGTTCCCCATGCATCTTCACCTGCTACAGCACAGCCCCCATCAGGGGCCGGCGCGCCTGGCCGACTGGCTCTCCAGCATGGGGCACAGCCATACGGTGTTCCACCTGGACGCCGGCGAGACGCCGCCCCGGCTGACCGACTGCGACGCCCTGGTGGTGCTCGATGGCCCGGTCGGCCCGCTGGACGAGGCGGATCAGCCCTGGCTCAAGGGGGAACGCAAACTCATCTCACGCGCCCTGGACAGCCACAAGCCGCTGCTCGGCATCGGCTTCGGCGCGCGGCTGATCGCCGAGGCGCTCGGCGCCGTGGCGGCCCGCGGCACCTTCGCGGAAACCGGCTGGCACCCGGTCACCCTGGCGCCGGAGAGCCCGCTGGACCTGCCCGAGCGGTTTGACGCCTTCATGTGGCACCGTGAGGTCTTCGCGCTCCCCGAGGATGCCGTAGCGCTGGGCGGCAGCAAGGCGAGCCCGCTGCAGGGCTTCAGCTGGGACGCCGGCCGGGTGGTGGGGCTGCTCTGCCACCTGGAGGCCACGCCAGAGAGCGTGGCCACCCTGCTCAGCCAGGGCTCCGCCCCCGATGGCGCCAGCCAGAGCCCCCACGCCCAGCCCGGCGAGACCATGCTGGCCGACCCCCAGCGCTTCGTGCGCCTGGCGCCCCTGCTCGACCGCCTGCTCAGCCAGTGGCTGCGTCAATGGACGCGCTGAAGGCCGGCGAAGCGCCCCGCCAGCAGCGGGCCGGCTGAGGCTCAGCCGGCCGCGCGGGCGCTGGTCACCCGGCCGCGTGCCGCCTGCTCAGCCGACCACGCCCGGGCCGCCTCGCGACAGCTCTCCCAGTCGCCCACGTGAAGGAAGCGCTGCTCGGGGTGCTTGGCCAGCTGGTAGCGATACATAGGGTCATAGTATTCGGTGAGCAGCGGCGCCAGCCACGCCTCATGGGCCTGGCGGTTGCCGCGGGCGTGCTCGCGGAAGGCCAGCTGCTGGAGGCGCTGCAGGCGCGCCAGCCGCTCACCGCCGAGGCGCTTGCGCAGCCGGGCCAGGGAAGCGGCCAGCTGCTTGCGCATCAGCGCCCAGCCCAGCCACTCCCCGCACTGCTGCCGGTAGACCTCCCAGAGGTCATCGATGTAGTCCTTGTGAATCCGCGCCAGGCGCCAGTCCAGGGGCATCTCCACGCGCAGCCGCGGCGCCTGCTCCATGGCCTGCCAGAAGGTGAACGGCACGTTGGCCGCCCCGATATGGCGCGACTCGTCTTCCACCACCAGCGGGCCGGGCAGCGCCAGCAGGCTCAGCCCCATGGCGTGCTCGAAGTCGATCTGGCTGGGGGCCGGCAAGGGGTGGCGGCCGAAGGCCGACCCCTTGTGGCGGGCACACCCCTCCAGGTCGAGGCCGTTGTCGAGGGCCTGGATCAGCGCGGTCTTGGCGCAGCCGGTGAGCCCCCCCACGACCAGCAGCGGCTGGTCGGCGGCGGCGTCGATACGCGCGCAGAGCGCCTGGCGCATCGCCTTCCAGCCCCCGCGGAGGCGCGGCCGGACGATGCCCGCCTCGCCGATCCATTGCTGGGCGATCTGCGAGCGCAGCCCGCCGCGAAAGCAGTAGACGATGGCGTCGGGGTGCGCCTCCAGCGCCGTCAGCCAGGCGGCCACACGGCTGTGCCTGATGCTACCGTCGACCAGCCGCTGGCCGAGCGCGATGGCCGCCTGCTGGCCGTGCCGCTTGTACTCGATGCCGACCCGGCGGCGCTCCTCGTCGTCCATCAGCGGCAGGTTGACCGCCCCGGGCAGCGCGCCCTGGGCGAACTCCACCGGGGCACGCACGTCGATCAGCACCCGCTTCTCGCGCAGCAGGGCGAGGTCCGGCTCGACCAGCGGCAGCTCGCTCACCCCTTTACCTCGATCAGCGCCGGCCCCTCGGCCTTGACCACCTGGCCGAAGGGAGCGAGCGCGATGCCGTGCTCGCGGCCGATGCGTTCCACGTCATCCTCCCAGGCGGGGTCCACCGAGAGCAGCAGGCCCCCCGAGGTCTGCGGATCGCACAGCCACTGCCAGTGAACCTCGTCCATCTCCGGCAGGCTGTCGCCCAGGGCCTGACGGTTGCGCAGGGTGCCGCCCGGCACCGCGCCCTGGCGGCGGTAGGCCTCGGCCTCGGCGAGACGCGGCAGGCGGCGGAAGTCCACCCGTGCCGCCACCCCGCTGGCCGCGCACACCTCGGCCAGGTGGCCCGCCAGGCCGAAGCCGGTGACGTCGGTCATGGCGTTGACCCCCTTCACCTTCGCCAGCGCCACGCCGATGCGGTTGGACCTGAGCATGGTCTCACGGGCCAGCCCCTGGTGGCCCGGCTCCAGCAGCCCCTGCTTCTCGGCGGTGGTGAGCATGCCCACCCCCAGCGGCTTGGTCAGGAACAGCAGGTCGCCGGGCTTCGCTCCCTTGTTGAGCTTGAGGTGCTCGAGCTCTACCAGGCCATTCACCGCCAGCCCGAAGATCGGCTCCGGAGCGTCGATGGAGTGGCCACCGGCCAGCGCCAGGCCAAGCTCCCGGCATACCGCCTGGGCGCCGGCCAGCACATCCCCGGCCACCTCGGCGGAAAGCTTGTCCAGGGGCCAGCCTAGGATGCCGAGCGCCATCACCGGGGTACCGCCCATGGCATAGACATCGCTGATGGCGTTGGTGGCGGCGATGCGCCCGAAGTCGAAGGGGTCGTCGACGATGGGCATGAAGAAGTCGGTAGTGGCGATCATGCCGCGGCCGTCGCCCAGGTCATAGACGGCGGCATCCTCGCGCCCCTGGCTGCCGACGATCAGTCGCGAGTGGGTGGCACCCGGGCCGGCCTTGGCGAGGATGCCGTCAAGCACGTCGGGGGCGATCTTGCAGCCACAGCCGGCGCCGTGGCTGTACTGAGTGAGGCGGATGGCGCTCATCGGGATCTCCTTGGCAAGCATTGTAACTATTCTACATCAAGGCAGCGGGCCCAGGAGCCCAGTCGCCGGACCGGCCCCGTCCGAGCGTCAGGCTCACAGGGCCTCCAGGGCCTCGGCGAGCCTGTCGACCGCGACCACCTCCATGCCCGGGGGCGAGGCCTTCGGCGCGTTGGCCCGCGGCACGATGGCGCGGGTGAAACCGTGCTTGGCTGCCTCGACGATGCGCTCCTGTCCGCTGGGCACCGGACGGATCTCGCCGGCGAGCCCCACCTCGCCGAATACCACCAGCTCCCGAGGCAGCGGCCGGCTCTGCAGACTGGAGACCACCGCCAGCAGCACGGCAAGATCGGCACTGGTCTCCAGCACCTTCACGCCCCCCACCACGTTGAGGAAGACATCCTGATCGCCGGTGAAGAGCCCGCCATGCCGGTGCAGCACGGCCAGCAGCATGGCCAGCCGGTTCTGGTCGAGGCCCACGGCGACCCGGCGGGGGTTGCCCAGTGGGGAGTCATCGAGCAGTGCCTGCACCTCCACCAGGATCGGCCGGGAGCCCTCCCAGACCACCATCACCAGGCTGCCCGGCGACTGCTCTTCGGCCCGGGAGAGGAAGATGGCGCTGGGGTTCTTCACCTCCTTGAGGCCGTGCTCGAGCATGGCAAAGACCCCCAGTTCGTTGACCGCCCCGAAGCGATTCTTCTGGCCGCGCAGGGTCCGGAAGCGGGAGTCGGCCCCGCCCTCCAGCAGCAGCGAGGCGTCGATCATGTGCTCGAGCACTTTGGGGCCGGCCAGGGTGCCATCCTTGGTGACGTGTCCCACCAGCAGCAGCACGGTGTTACTCTGCTTGGCGAAGCGGGTCAGGGCCGCCGCCGACTCGCGCACCTGGGCCACCCCGCCCGGCGCCGAGGCGACATCCTCCAGGTGCATGGTCTGGATGGAATCGATCACCAGAATCTCCGGTCGCTCGCGCTCGGCCACGGCGAGGATGGTCTCGACGCTGGTCTCGGCCAGCATCTTCAACCCCTGGACCGGCAGCTGCAGACGGTGGGCGCGCATCGCCACCTGGGAGAGCGACTCCTCGCCGGTGACGTAGAGCACACGGCGCGACTGGGCCAGCTTGCAGGCGGTCTGCAATAGCAGGGTCGACTTGCCGGCCCCGGGGTGGCCTCCCAGCAGCACCGCAGAGCCCGGCACCAGACCGCCGCCCAGAACCCGATCGAACTCGCCGAAGGTGGAGGAGAGCCTGGGCACCTCGGAGAGGTCCACATTGGCGAGATCCACCACCTCGCGGCTCAGGGCTCCCGCATAGCCGCTGCGGCCGGCGCCAGAACCGAGCGTGGACGCCCCCGGGCGCGCCGCCGCCAGGCGCACTTCGCTGAGGGTGTTCCACTCCTGGCAGCTCGTGCACTGCCCCTGCCACTTGCGGTATTCGGCGCCGCATTCGGTGCAGACGAAGGCGCTCTTTGCCTTGGCCATGACTCCTCGCTTCTCGGGATTCGATGGGTGAGCATCCTGGCAGGCCACAAACGCCTGGGGCGGCCCGGTGGCCGCCCCAGGGTGATGCTCCGCGGGGGGATTACAGACGCTGCAGCTGCAGCATCTCGCTGTTCTGGAAGCGGCGACGCTGGGGGTCGATCAGTTCCAAAGTGCGTTCGTCAAGGCGCAGGAAGTAGTAGATCTGGCCCTCGCCGTCCGGCGTCAACTCATAGACGGTGGCGTTCGGGTCGGTGGCAGTACCGCTGAGCACTTCCCAGTTGCCCGCGTAGTTCTCGTCCGGCGGATCCTGGGGATGCTCGCGGTAGGCGGCCTGAAGGGTGAAGGTGCGCTCTTCCGGCTGGCTCTGCTCGTCACCCTGCAACAGGACGTCGAGGTCGATGCCGTCGCAGTTGCGGCACGGCAGGGTGCCCTGATAGCGCATCTCGGCGACGTCCACGCCGGGAGCCTCGGGACCGGGAGCCGGGCCGGCGGCGCAGCCGGCCAGCAGGGCGAGCAGGGCCGTTCCGGCGAGCAGGGTCCTGATTTGCATGTGTGTCCTCCTAAGCAATAAGCATGGCGCCGTGGACCACGGCGACCTGTGTGACAGCATAACCGCTCATGATATCAGCGGACAGCCCGAACGGAGCGGGGTTCCCTCAGCCCGTCCCCGGATGCACGTGGGCGAACACCAGGGCCAGCACCAGCGGCATCACCACCAGCGCCCCCAGGTTGCCGATCAGCACCAGCGAGGCCACCTTGTGGGGCTCCTGGCGGTACTGCTCGGCAACCAGGTAGTTGAGCACCGCCGGTGGCAGGGCGGCAAACACCCAGAGCGCCGCGGCCTGAAGGCCGGAGAGCCCAAGCAGCCAGATCAGCGGCACGGCGAGCACCAGGCCCGAGAGCGGGCAGAGCACCGCCCCCAGGATGCCGGTCTTCCAGTCCCCGAAGTCGATGTCCAGCATGCGCACGCCCAGGGCGAACAGCAACAGCGGGATGCAGACCCCGCCCAGCATATGCAGGGCTTCCAGCAGCCAGCCCGGCAGCGCCACCCCGGCCAGGTTGACCGTCAGACCGGCGATACTGGCCAGCACGATGGGCATGCGCAGGATGCGCCACAGGGGCGTTCGGGGACTGAGCATCCAGAGTCCCAGCGAAAAGTGCAGCAGCATCTCGACGATGAACAGCACTATCGCCGCGGGCAGCGCCGCCTCGCCGAAGGCCAGCAGCAGCAGCGGGATCCCCATGTTGCCGGAGTTGTTGAACATCATCGGCGGCAGGAAGGTCTTGGGCTCCAGCCTGAGCCACCTCACCAGCGGCCAGAGCAGCACGCCGGAACCCACCACGATCACCGCGCCACCGATCGCCAGCCCCACATACTCCTCCAACGGCGCCTGGCCGTCGGCCAGTACCGCAAACACCAGCATGGGCACGAACAGCTCCATGTTGAGGGTGTTGATGCTGCGGATGTCCGGCGTCCGAAAGCGGCCATAGAGGGTACCGCAGCCGGCGATCAGGAACACCGGCAGCAGGGTGGCGAGGATCTGGGCGGTCATGGGAGTCTCATTGGATTCGAAATGGCGAATGCTCCACAGGCTAGCATGGCGCCGGCTTGCGCGGCCGCCTCGGGCAGGTCACCATGGTCCCAGACCCTACCCTTGACACCAAGCGAGTGACCATGAGCCAGTTCTGGAGCCCCAGGGTGCGCGAGCTGACGCCCTATGTCCCCGGCGAGCAGCCCCGCGAGCGCCTGATCAAGCTGAACACCAACGAGAACCCCTATCCGCCCGCCCCCGGTGTCGGTAGCGTGCTGCGTGACTACCCCACCGACCACCTGCGTCTCTACCCTGATCCGGAATCCCGTGCACTGCGTGAGGCACTAGCCCGGGAATTCGACGTCACCGCCGAGCAGGTCTTCGTGGGCAACGGCTCCGACGAGGTGCTGGCACTGGCCTTCCAGGCCTTCTTCTGCCAGGAGCGTCCGCTGGAGATGCCGGAGATCACCTACAGTTTCTACCCGGTCTACTGCCGACTCTATGGCGTCGAGCGGCGCGCCCTGCCGCTGACATCGGCTCATGAGGTGGACCTGGCGGCCTTCTCCCGGGAGAGCGGCGGGGCCATCTTCGCCAATCCCAACGCCCCCACCGGCCACGGCCACGGGCGCGAGGCCATCGCCGAACTGCTCTCTCGGGTGACCGACTGCGTGGTGCTGGTGGACGAGGCCTACGTGGATTTCGGCGGCGAGAGCGCCATTCCGCTGGTGGAACACCACCCCAACCTGCTGGTCACCGGCACCTTCTCCAAGTCACGCAGCCTGGCCGGCCTACGGCTCGGCTACGCGGTCGGCTCGCAGGAACTGATCGAGGGCCTCACGCGGGTCAAGGACTCCTTCAACTCCTACCCCGTCGACAGCCTGGCCAGCACCGTGGCCATTGCCGCCCTGGAGGACCACGAGCACTTCGAGGCGTGCCGCGAGAAGGTAATCACCACCCGTGAACGCATCCGCACTCGGCTGGAGAAACTCGGCTTCCGCGTCCTGCCCTCCCAGGCCAACTTCGTGCTGGTCACCCACCCGGAGCACGATACCCCACAGCTGTTCGCCGGGCTTCGCGAACGCGGCATCCTGGTGCGCCACTTCAATACCGAGACGCTGCGCGACTTCCTGCGCATCACCATCGGCACCGACGACGAGATGGACAGCCTGATCGAGACCCTCGAGACCCTCTGCCGCTGAGCGATCTCATCCGCTGGTCTCAGCAAGGGCGCCTCCTGGCGCCCTTGCCATTTCCGGAGCTACCGATGACCCAGTCCTCCCTACCGCTCTCGGGCGTCCACCATATCGCCCTGATCACCGCCGACTACCCCCGTGCCAAGCGCTTTTACCTCGAGGTACTGGATGCCGAGATCCTCTGCGAGACTTACCGAGCCGAACGCGACAGCCACAAGCTGGACCTCAGGCTCCCGGGCGGCATCCAGTTGGAGCTCTTCTCCTTCCCGGAGCCACCGGCGCGCCTGAGTTACCCGGAAGCCTGCGGACTACGTCATCTCGCCCTGGCGACCCCGGATCTCGACGCCTGCGTCGCCCTCCTGGAGGCACGTGGTGCCCAGCCGGAACCTATCCGCGTCGACGAACTGACCGGTGCCCGCTTCACCTTTCTCGGCGATCCCGACGGCACCCCTATTGAGCTCTACGAAGTGAAAGCGTGAGTCACTCTCGCCGGCCCGAAGACGCGAAAAGCCCCGCGCTCTTTCGAACACGGGGCTTTTCAGTATAAATGCCTGACGATGGCCGGGCCGGCCTCCCGGCGGTCGGCGTCCCGGTACTCTCACATGGGGGTGAGACCGCCCGGCCCTTCGCGGCACCGCCGCGAGGGCGGTCGAACGCCCCGAGCCGGCGAGGGGCCGGACCGCGAAGCGGCCCCACGAAGAAAGCGCGGGGTTTCCCCCTGTCCATGAAAAAACCCCGAACATCTGCATGCCCGGGGTTTTCTCGCTATAAATGCCTGACGATGACCTACTCTCACATGGGGAGACCCCACACTACCATCGGCGCTGAGCGGTTTCACTGCTGAGTTCGGCATGGGATCAGGTGGTTCACGCTCGCTATGGTCGTCAGGCGAAAAGGGGGTGAATCATGCTGGCGATACGTCTCGCGTACCCGGCCGTCCTCTGTCATCGACAGACCGCTTGGGTGTTATATGGTCAAGCCTCACGGGCCATTAGTATCGGTTAGCTCAACGCCTTGCAGCGCTTCCACACCCGACCTATCAACCAGCTGGTCTCGCTGGGCCCTTCAGGAGGCTCAAGGCCTCGGGGAAGTCTCATCTTGAAGGGGGCTTCCCGCTTAGATGCTTTCAGCGGTTATCCCGTCCGCACATAGCTACCCGGCAATGCCACTGGCGTGACAACCGGAACACCAGAGGTGCGTCCACTCCGGTCCTCTCGTACTAGGAGCAGCTCTTCTCAAACTTCCAACGCCCACGGCAGATAGGGACCGAACTGTCTCACGACGTTCTAAACCCAGCTCGCGTACCACTTTAAATGGCGAACAGCCATACCCTTGGGACCGACTTCAGCCCCAGGATGTGATGAGCCGACATCGAGGTGCCAAACACCGCCGTCGATGTGAACTCTTGGGCGGTATCAGCCTGTTATCCCCGGAGTACCTTTTATCCGTTGAGCGATGGCCCTTCCATACAGAACCACCGGATCACTAGAACCTACTTTCGTACCTGCTCGACGTGTCTGTCTCGCAGTCAAGCACCCTTATGCTCTTGCACTCACTGCACGATTTCCAACCGTGCTGAGGGTACCTTCGTGCTCCTCCGTTACGCTTTGGGAGGAGACCGCCCCAGTCAAACTACCCACCACACACGGTCCTCGATCCGGATCACGGACCTGAGTTAGAACGCCAATGATGCCAGGCTGGTATTTCAAGGTTGGCTCCACCCGAACTGGCGTCCGGGTTTCCAAGCCTCCCAGCTATCCTACACAAGCAACATCAGCGTCCAGTGTGAAGCTATAGTAAAGGTTCACGGGGTCTTTCCGTCTAGCCGCGGGTACACCGCATCTTCACGGCGATTTCAATTTCACTGAGTCTCGGGTGGAGACAGCGTGGCCATCATTACGCCATTCGTGCAGGTCGGAACTTACCCGACAAGGAATTTCGCTACCTTAGGACCGTTATAGTTACGGCCGCCGTTTACCGGGGCTTCGATCAGGAGCTTCGCTTGCGCTAACACCATCAATTAACCTTCCGGCACCGGGCAGGCGTCACACCCTATACGTCCGCTTGCGCGTTTGCAGAGTGCTGTGTTTTTAATAAACAGTTGCAGCCACCTGGTATCTTCGACCGCCTCGTGCTCCGGGAGCGAGTCCCTTCACACTAACGCGGCGTGCCTTCTCCCGAAGTTACGGCACCATTTTGCCTAGTTCCTTCACCCGAGTTCTCTCAAGCGCCTGGGTATTCTCTACCTGACCACCTGTGTCGGTTTGGGGTACGGTCCCACTGTATCTGAAGCTTAGAGGCTTTTCCTGGAAGCGTGGCATCGATGACTTCCGGGCCGTAGCCCGTTCGTCTCGCCTCTCGGCCTTAGGATCCCGGATTTGCCTGAGATCCCAGCCTACTGGCTTTCACCAGGACAACCAACGCCTGGCTCACCTAGCCTTCTTCGTCCCCCCATCGCAATACAGTGAGGTACGGGAATATTGACCCGTTTCCCATCGACTACGCCTTTCGGCCTCGCCTTAGGGGCCGACTCACTCTGCTCCGATTAGCGTCGAACAGAAACCCTTGGTCTTCCGGCGGGGGAGTTTTTCACTCCCCTTGTCGTTACTCATGTCAGCATTCGCACTCGTGATACCTCCAGCAAGCCTCTCGACTCACCTTCGTCGGCTTACACGACGCTCCTCTACCGCTCGTCATTCGACGAACCCGTAGCTTCGGTACCTGGTTTGAGCCCCGTTACATCTTCCGCGCAGGCCGACTCGACTAGTGAGCTATTACGCTTTCTTTAAAGGATGGCTGCTTCTAAGCCAACCTCCTAGCTGTCTGAGCCTTCCCACATCGTTTCCCACTTAACCAGGATTTGGGGACCTTAGCTGACGGTCTGGGTTGTTTCCCTTTTCACAACGGACGTTAGCACCCGCTGTGTGTCTCCCACGCTGGCACTCACCGGTATTCGGAGTTTGCCTCGGGTTGGTAAGTCGGGATGACCCCCTAGCCGAAACAGTGCTCTACCCCCGGCGGTGATACGTGAGGCGCTACCTAAATAGCTTTCGAGGAGAACCAGCTATCTCCGGGCTTGATTAGCCTTTCACTCCGATCCACAAGTCATCCAAATCTTTTTCAACAGATCCTGGTTCGGTCCTCCAGTTGATGTTACTCAACCTTCAACCTGCTCATGGATAGATCGCCCGGTTTCGGGTCTATTCCCAGCGACTGGTCGCCCAGTTAAGACTCGGTTTCCCTACGCCTCCCCTATTCGGTTAAGCTCGCCACTGAAAATAAGTCGCTGACCCATTATACAAAAGGTACGCAGTCACCGAACACGTCGGCTCCCACTGCTTGTACGCACACGGTTTCAGGATCTATTTCACTCCCCTCGCCGGGGTTCTTTTCGCCTTTCCCTCACGGTACTGGTTCACTATCGGTCAGCCAGGAGTATTTAGCCTTGGAGGATGGTCCCCCCATGTTCAGTCAAGGTTTCACGTGCCCCGACCTACTCGATTTCACATGATCAGATTTTCGACTACGGGGCTATCACCCACTATGGCCGCGCTTCCCAGCGCGTTCGTCTAATCAGTCTCATGCTTAAGGGCTGGTCCCCGTTCGCTCGCCGCTACTGGGGGAATCTCGGTTGATTTCTTTTCCTCGGGGTACTTAGATGTTTCAGTTCCCCCGGTTCGCCTCCTAACACCTATGGATTCAGTGCAGGATACCCTGCTTGTGCAGGGTGGGTTTCCCCATTCAGAAATGCCCGGGTCACAGGTCGTTTGCCACCTCGCCGAGCCTTATCGCAGGCTTCCACGTCTTTCATCGCCTCTGGCTGCCTAGGCATCCACCGTGTGCGCTTCATCGCTTGACCATATAACCCCAAGGGGTCTGATCCGCGATGACAGTTTGACAATTGCCGGATACGCTTGAGACGTATCTCATGTTCTTCCTGAATCTCTCCAGGAAGGAACGTTTGTCAGCATGATTCACATTGTTAAAGAGCGACTGTCAATCGACAGTCATAAACCTGACATCGCAAGCGGCGATGCTGGCTTATGACTGCGGATCCGATCAGGTAAGACTGTGGTGAGTGGCGAAGCCAAACGATCTGAGGCAAGGCGAAAGGCGACGACGCATAGTATGCTATGCGAGGAGGCTTTCAACGACGCATCAGGAAGTTTGGTGGAGCCAAGCGGGATCGAACCGCTGACCTCCTGCGTGCAAGGCAGGCGCTCTCCCAGCTGAGCTATGGCCCCGAAAGCAATTTGTGTGAGACAAGGCGCTTCGATGCGACGCATAGCCTGCTATGCGAGTATCGGAGCAACGCAGTATCACTGCAAATTTGGTGGGTCTGGGCAGATTTGAATAAACCCCGCGACCTCACCCTTCTCTTTACAAAACTTCCGGGGGTACGCTCTAAGCAACTGCGCTACCCGGCCGTTCAGAGAATGGTGGGTCTGGGCAGATTTGAACTGCCGACCTCACCCTTATCAGGGGTGCGCTCTAACCAACTGAGCTACAGACCCATCGGTCACGCTGGGCCTATACCCAAACAGTCTTTTGCTCTGGTCGATCAGGTAATTCATTGTGAGCACTTGCCGACGGTCGGTGACGTCGTCGATAAGGAGGTGATCCAGCCGCAGGTTCCCCTACGGCTACCTTGTTACGACTTCACCCCAGTCATGAACCACACCGTGGTGATCGCCCTCCGAAGTTAGGCTAACCACTTC
>NZ_CP071922.1:645431-647501 GCF_017584085.1 Halomonas sp. BM-2019 | reverse complement strand
GGTGACGTCGTCGATAAGGAGGTGATCCAGCCGCAGGTTCCCCTACGGCTACCTTGTTACGACTTCACCCCAGTCATGAACCACACCGTGGTGATCGCCCTCCGAAGTTAGGCTAACCACTTCTGGTGCAGTCCACTCCCATGGTGTGACGGGCGGTGTGTACAAGGCCCGGGAACGTATTCACCGTGACATTCTGATTCACGATTACTAGCGATTCCGACTTCACGGAGTCGAGTTGCAGACTCCGATCCGGACTGAGACCAGCTTTTCGGGATTGGCTCCACCTCGCGGCTTCGCAACCCTTTGTACCGGCCATTGTAGCACGTGTGTAGCCCTACCCGTAAGGGCCATGATGACTTGACGTCGTCCCCACCTTCCTCCGGTTTGTCACCGGCAGTCTCCTTAGAGTTCCCGCCTCTACGCGCTGGCAAATAAGGACAAGGGTTGCGCTCGTTACGGGACTTAACCCAACATTTCACAACACGAGCTGACGACAGCCATGCAGCACCTGTCTGTGCGCTCCCGAAGGCACCAAGGTATCTCTACCAAGTTCGCACGATGTCAAGGGTAGGTAAGGTTCTTCGCGTTGCATCGAATTAAACCACATGCTCCACCGCTTGTGCGGGCCCCCGTCAATTCATTTGAGTTTTAACCTTGCGGCCGTACTCCCCAGGCGGTCGACTTATCGCGTTAACTGCGCCACAAAGTCCGCGAAGGACCCAACGGCTAGTCGACATCGTTTACGGCGTGGACTACCAGGGTATCTAATCCTGTTTGCTACCCACGCTTTCGCACCTCAGTGTCAGTGTCAGTCCAGAAGGCCGCCTTCGCCACTGGTATTCCTCCCGATCTCTACGCATTTCACCGCTACACCGGGAATTCTACCTTCCTCTCCTGCACTCTAGCCTGACAGTTCCGGATGCCGTTCCCAGGTTGAGCCCGGGGCTTTCACAACCGGCTTATCAAGCCACCTACGCGCGCTTTACGCCCAGTAATTCCGATTAACGCTCGCACCCTCCGTATTACCGCGGCTGCTGGCACGGAGTTAGCCGGTGCTTCTTCTGTGGGTGATGTCCTCCCTCGGGGGTATTATCCCCAAGGCTTTCTTCCCCACTGAAAGTGCTTTACAACCCGAGGGCCTTCTTCACACACGCGGCATGGCTGGATCAGGCTTCCGCCCATTGTCCAATATTCCCCACTGCTGCCTCCCGTAGGAGTTCGGGCCGTGTCTCAGTCCCGATGTGGCTGATCATCCTCTCAGACCAGCTACGGATCGTCGCCTTGGTGAGCCATTACCTCACCAACCAGCTAATCCGACATAGGCTCATCCGATAGCGCAAGGTCCGAAGAGCCCCTGCTTTCTCCCGTAGGACGTATGCGGTATTAGCCTGGGTTTCCCCAGGTTATCCCCCACTACCGGGCAGATTCCTATGCATTACTCACCCGTCCGCCGCTCGACGCCTGGGAGCAAGCTCCCATCGTTTCCGCTCGACTTGCATGTGTTAGGCCTGCCGCCAGCGTTCAATCTGAGCCATGATCAAACTCTTCAGTTTAAGATCATATAGTCCTTACCCCTCAAGGAAGGAAGCGGACCAAACTTGGCTCAAGGTTCAAACGGTTCTCAAAAAGACCCGAAGGCCTTTGACGAGTCGCTTGCCTTGATGGTTCTGTGACTGGTCACCGAACTCATCGACAAGCGCCCACATGAATTACCTGATCGATTGTTAAAGAGCGGCTCCAACTGCCGGGAGCGTCTCGCTTGCTGTCGTGGCGTGAGCCGTGGCTCCCGTCTCGCCAGCGCCCTGCGAGGAAGGCGTATTCTACCGATTCGCTGCAGCCTGTCAAGCGGTGGTTGGCGGTGCCTGGCACCCCGTCCGGTTTCCGCTGACTGCCCGCCTCATCCTGCCGAGGCGGCGGCGCCGGAAGCTCTTGCCGAGCCCCGTCGAATCCAGTGGTGCGCATTCTAGCGAATCCGCGGTGCCTGTCAAGCGAGGAAATCTTCGAAGCATCCGAAAACCCCAAGCAGAACAACCACTTCTACCACCCTTCACCGCCTGCAACCTTGCTGGT
>NZ_CP071922.1:630416-645331 GCF_017584085.1 Halomonas sp. BM-2019 | reverse complement strand
CTGGTTGCCGGCAGCGGATGCGTACTTTACGGCTTCCCCCCGCCGGCCGCAAGCCCTTCCGGCAAAAAAGTTTCAGAAGCCTGTCCGAGCGGCGTCAGGGAGGTGACAACGGCGCCACCGCAAACCACCCACAGCCCCGCCCGGAAGCGAGCTGTGGATGGATCGGGCGCCATCCGTGCGCCCGGGATCTCTAACGTGGCGAGCCCCCCGCGGCCCGGCTGGCCCGATCCAGCAGGGAGAGGATAGAACGGTAGGGGATGCCGCCGTGATGGGACAGGCCGATCTCGCAGGTGCGAGAGTTGGAATAGCCGGCGCTACACTCCGCCACCTGCTCGGCCAGCCCCTCCAGGGCCGACGCATTGAGCTCCGGGGTCGTGAACCCCTTGTCCCCGGCGAAGCCGCAACAGGAGATCTCCGCTGGCACCACCACCTCCCTGGCGCAGGCCCGCGCCAAGGTCACGAACTTGTCGGTCAGCCCCATGCGGGTACTCGAGCAGGTCACGTGTACCGCAATGCGTTCATCCAACGGCGTGAGCGACAGCCGCGGCAACAGGTGATCATGGGCAAAGCTCACCGGCTCCATCAGGGAGAGCCGCTCATCGAGATGCTCCTGCATCTGCAGGGTGCAGGGGCTGGTGTCACAGAGCACCGGATAGCGCCCGTTCTGCGTTGCCACCAACAGCTCGCGGTTGAGCTCTCGCGCCTTATGGGTCGCTTCGTCGTACTGTCCCTTGGACTTGAACGCCATGCCGCAGCAGAGATGACCGATCATCTCCGGCAGGATGACCTCGTACCCGGCCTTGTCGAGAAGCGCCAGGGTGATCTCCATGACCGAGCGCGACTCGACGTCATCGTGGGCAGCACCGAAAATGCGGGTCGCACAGGACGGCAGATAGACCACCTTGTCCCGGTCGGCCGCCCCGGAGGCGTTGCGCTTGAGCACGCGGATTGGCGACGCCTTGGGCAGGGCCGGGCTCCACTGCGGGAGACGATCGCCGCTCAGCCGCCGCGCGCCGCGACTCATCTTGTCCATCAGGTTGACACCCAGCACGGCACGCGCCGCCCCCGCCGCATTCAGCCCTCCCCGGGCCACCCGCGTGGCCCCGGAGAAGTGCCGGCCGATACGCCTGGCCAAGGGGGCCTTGCCCATCGAGCGGTCGCGACGCAGCTGACGCACCATCTCACCGGTATCGATGCCCACGGGACACTGGGTGGCACATAGCCCCGTGGCCGCGCAGGTGTCGATGCCTTGGTAGCCATAGGCCTCCTCGAGCTGCGTCATGCGTTGCTGGTCGGCCTCGGTGGCCTGAGCCCCCAGCGCCTCGAGCCTCGCCAGCTCGCGCCGGATCACGATGCGCTGGCGAGGGGTAAGCGTCAGATCGGTCGAGGGGCAGACCACCTCGCAGAAGCCACACTCGATGCACTTGTCGACGATCTCGTCGGCCGCCGGCAGCGGCTTGAGGTTCTCCAGGTGCAGGGTGGGGTTGCGACTCAGGATCACCTCGGGATTGAGCAGGTTCTCGGGGTCGAACAGCGCCTTGATCTCCCACATCAGGGCGTAGGCATCGCTCCCCCACTCCAGCTCCACATAGGGTGCCATGTTGCGGCCGGTGCCGTGCTCGGCCTTGAGCGAGCCGCCATACTCGACGCCGACCAGCTGGGCGACCTCGTCCATCAGCGCCTGGTAGCGCTCCACCTCGCCGGGCTTCTCGAACCCCTGGGGAAAGACGAAGTGCAGGTTGCCCTCCAGGGCGTGGCCGAAGAGGATCGTCTCCGGGTAGCCATGGCGATGGAAGACATCGGTCAGCGCCAGCACCCCCTCGTCGAGCCGCTCGATGGGGAAGGCCACGTCCTCGATGATCACGGTGGTGCCCGTCTCGCGCACCGCCCCCACCGCCGGGAAGAGGCCCTTGCGAATCTTCCAGTAGAGCTCGTAGGTGGACGCCTCGCGGGTGAAGGTGACGGGCTCCAGGGTGCGGATACCCTCCAGCGCCGCCTGCACCTCCTCCATGCGCGCGAGGAGTTCCGCCTCGTCGTGGCCGCGCACGTCGATCAGCAGCGCCGCCGCCCCGCCGGGGAGGGTACGCAGGATCTCGGGCATGCCCGGCTTGTCCTGGACCGAGCGCAGCGCCGCGCGATCCATCAGCTCAACCGCCGACACCGGCGACGGCTTGAGGGCGATGGTGGCCCGGCAGGTGGTGGCCATGTCGGGGAAGAAGGCCAGGGCCGCCGCCTTGCAGGGCTCGTCCACCACGGTGTCGTAGGTAATGGCACTGAGAAAGCCGAGGGTCCCCTCGGAGCCGATCATCAGGTGTTTGAGGATCTCGATGCCATCCTCGAAGTCGACCAGGCTGTTGAGGGCATATCCGGTGGTGTTCTTCAGCCGATACTTGTGGCGGATCTTCTCGGCGAGGGGCTCGTTGGCGCGGGTCTCCGCCGACAGACGTTCGAGCCCCGCCAGCAGTGGGCCGTGGGTGCTGCGGAAGGCCTCACGACTGGCCGGGGCGGCGGTGTCCAGCAGGGTGCCATCGGCCAGGATCACACGCAGGTCGCGCACCGTGCGATAGCTGTTCTGGGCGGTGCCACAGCACATTCCCGAGGCGTTGTTGGCGGCGATACCCCCGATCATGCAGCTGTTGATCGAGGCCGGATCGGGGCCGATCTTGCGCCCGAAGGGCGACAGCAGCTGATTGGCCCGGGCACCGATCACCCCCGGCTGGAGCCGGATGGCGCGCCCCTCATCGAGGATCTCGTGGCTGCGCCAGCCGCGACCGAGCTGGATCAGCACCGAGTCGGTCACCGCCTGGCCGGAGAGCGAGGTGCCCGCGGCCCGAAAGGTCACCGGGAGTCGGCGGAGGCGGCACTCGGCCAGCACCGCCTGCAGCTCGGCCTCATCCTCGGGGCGCACCACCAGCTGCGGCACCAGCCGGTAGAAGCTGGCATCGGTACCGTAGGCCAGGGTGCGCAGCGGGTCGTCGATCAGCCGCTCGGCGGCGATCCTGCCCGCCAGGGCGGCCTTGAGATCGCGGAACGCCGCGGCATTCGAGTCAGACATCAGGCGCCCTCCGGCAGATGGCTTGCGTGGCGCACCAGCACCACCAGCTCGCGGGGGCCGTGCACGCCATAGGCCAGGGTCTGCTCGATATCGGCGGTCTTGCTGGGTCCCGAGATCAGCAGCGCGTTGGTGGGCATGCCCCGCGCCCAGTCGTGGTGCTCCACCGCGTCAAAGAAGGTGTCCTCGAGGGTCTCGGCATCCAGCACGGCGATATGGATCGGCGGCACCAGGCTGATCAGGCGCGGCTCGTCGGGAGTCGGCCACAGCCACAGGCTGCCGGTCTCGGCGATCCCCCCCAGCGTCGAGGTCAGGCCGGCATCGACCCGCTCGAACTGCTCCTGCCGCCAGCCCTCGATATCGCGGTCCACATCGACCAGCACGACGTCGCTGCCGGCCAGCGCCTCACGCGCCTCGGCGGCGACCGGATGCTCACGGCCGAGCGCCAGCCGGCGGATCCCCTTGGCGGCGAGGACCCTGGCCAGGGCATCGGTCCACACCGAGCGCACGCTATGCACCACCTCACCGTGAACCGAGGTGATCCAGCGCTCGAAACGAACCAGGCGCTCATCGGCGCTCCAGCCGCGGTTCGTCACCACCGAGAAGTCGCAGTCGGGTGCGCTCAGGGGGCCGTCGGCGCGTTCACGAAGGCGTTGGAGAATGGCGTTGCGGGCACTCATGGGCGCTCCTCCTGGCGAGACTCGTCGGCGCGGGACTTGCCCGCCTGATGCTGCTTGACCAGGGCATGCAGGGACCTGGGCGCCGGCTCCGGGGCGGCACGGTACTGGGTCCAGGGCCCCAGCTTCGACGGCATCAGCGCCTTGAGCCTGCCGGCCACCGCCGTGCCGCTGCGCCAGGCACCCGGGTGGGTCGCCAGCCACTGGAAGCCCTTCCAGGCGGCGGCCTCCTTGCGGGTACGCTTGACCCCGGCGCCGGGCACATTGCCGCGCCCCTCCCCCACCGCCTCTCGGCGCAGCCGCACCAGCAGGTCGGGAATCGGAATCTTCACCGGGCAGACCTCGCCGCAGGCGCCACACAGGCTCGAGGCGGTGGGCAGATCCTTGGTCTCCTCCAGCCCCATCAGGTGCGGGGAGAGGATGCTGCCGATGGGACCCGGATAGGTGGTGCCGTAGGTGTGGCCGCCCACCCGGGTGTAGACGGGGCAGTGGTTCATGCAGGCCCCGCAGCGGATACAGCGCAGGGTGTCGAGCAGCTCGTCATCCTGGTAGATGCTGGAACGGCCGCTGTCCACCAGCACCAGATGAACCTCCTTGGGTCCGTCATGCTCGCCCGCCTTGCGGGGCGAGCCGATCATGTTGAAGTAGGTGGTCACGTGCTGGCCGGTGGCCGAGCGGGTCAGCAGCGCATAGAGCGGCGGCACGTCACGCAGGTGCTCCACCACCTTCTCGATGCCGGTCACCGCGATATGCACCGGCGGCACCGTGGTGGTCATGCGCCCATTGCCTTCGTTCTCCACCAGGCAGAGGGTACCGGTCTCGGCCACCGCAAAGTTGACTCCGGAGACCCCCACGTCGGCCGCCATGAAGCGCTCGCGCAGCTGCTGCCTGGCCGCCGCGGTCATGTAGTCGACGTCGCGGGTGCGCTCGGTGCCGGTCTTCTCGTGCAGGATCTCGGAGATCTCATCGGTATTAAGATGGATCGCCGGCATGATGATATGCGAGGGGGTCTGCTCGTTGAGCTGCACCAGGTACTCCCCCAGGTCCGATTCCAGCGCCTCGATGCCGGCCGCCTCGAGGTGGGCATTGAGGTGCATCTCCTCGGAGACCATGGACTTGCCCTTGATCACCGACCTGGCATCATGGGACTGGCAGATGTCACGGATGATCCGGCACGCCTCATCCCCGGTCTCGGCCCAGTGCACCCGGATTCCGTTGGCCTGGCAGTTGGCTTCCAGCTGCTCCAGCAGGTCGGGCAGCTTGGCCAGGGCGCGCAGGCGAATGCTGGCGCCCAGCTCGCGCAGCGTCTCCAGATCCCAGTCGCCGAAGCTGTCCCGCCGCTTGGCCATCAGGCCGTCCATCGCCTTGCGGAAGTTGCCGCGGATCTGCGGATTGCCCAGGGCGTCATGGGCCTGGCGATGAAACTCGCGGGGGCTGAAGGTCTGGACACCGGGGGTCTGCACGGTGGGGGTCGCGTCACTCATGAGGTTCTCCGCCAAAGATAGCTGGCGATATGCTCGCCCTTCACGGTCTTCTTCTGGTGCTTGAAGCGCCCGGCGATGTTCATCAGGCAGCCGCAGTCCGAGGTGACGAAGCGCTCGGCACCGGCGGTCTCGATGGCCCGGGTCTTGTCTTCCACCATGGCGGCGGAGACCTCGGGGTGGCGCACCGCGAAGGTGCCGCCGAAGCCGCAGCACTCGGCGGCACGCGTCTGCTCGACGAGCTCCACCTGACCCAGCTGGGCGAGCAGCGCCGGGCCGGTCTCGGCCAGACCCATCTCGCGCCGGGCGCTGCAGGAGGTGTGCATGGCCACCTTCTCGGGGGTACCGCGATCCTCCAGCTTCAGGTGACAGACGTGCACCAGGAATTCGGTCAGCTCATAGACCCGCCCGGCCACCTCGCGAGCCCGCACCTCCTCCGACGTGCCGGCGAAGAGCTGCGGGTAGTGGGTGCGCATCATGCCGCCGCAGGAGCCGGAGGGCACGATGATCGGCCAGGGCTCGGGGAAGAGCCCCAGCTGTGCCGCCGCCACCGCCTGCGCCTCCTGGTGGTACCCGGAGGTGTAGGCCGGCTGGCCACAGCAGGTCTGGTCCTCCGGGAAGACGACCTCTATCCCCTCCCGCTCCAGCAGGCGGATACCATCCAGCCCCGCGTCGGGATAGAAGAGATCGATCAGGCAGGTCCCGAAGAAGTAGACCTTCTCCGGCCTCGGCGGGTAGCACTTGACTGGCGTCATCGGCAGGATCCTCGGCGGATGAACTGTCGGGTGATATCCTGGTGAATTGGTAAAACCAATTGACAAGGAGGCGTTGACGCACGATAGGAGGCGCCCCATGCAGTGTCAAACCTGAGGCGGGCTTTTTCCTGTCCACGACCCCTATACTTTGGTCTGACACCATGACGGCCTGGGACAAGCGCCTGAAAGCACAGAGAAAAACCTGACCGCTCCGAGCATCGAATCACCACGGAACCATTGGTATTACCAATTCATTGTCGTACCCTATTGTCTGCAACAGTTTTCCGGAGCCCTCGACCATGGCCTACCAGCCCGTCCGCCAACCCCGCCTCGCCGACGTGATCACTGAACGCCTCGAGGCGATGATCCTGGAGGGGAGCCTCCAGCCGGGGCAGCGGCTTCCACCGGAGCGGGAGCTGGCCGAACAGTTCGGCGTCTCCCGGCCCTCGCTGCGCGAAGCGATCCAGAAGCTCTCCGCCCGTGGCCTGCTGGTCAGCCGCCAGGGCGGCGGCACCTTCGTCTCCGAGGCCCTCACCAGCGGCTACAGCGACCCGATCCTGGAGATGCTCTCGCGCCACGGCGAATTCCACCTCGACCTGCTGGAGTTCCGCGATGCCATGGAGGGTATCTCCGCCTACTACGCGGCGTTGCGCTCGACCCCCACCGACAAGGCGCTGCTGATCAAGCGCTTCGAGGAGCTGGACGCCTGCTTCCAGGGCAAGGATCCGGCCCGCGAGGCCAAGGCCGATGCCGCCTTCCACCTGGCCATCGCCGAGGCGGCCCACAATGTGCTGCTGCTGCACACGATCCGCGGCATCTTCCACCTGCTCGAACGCAGCATCGTCGACAACCTGGCCCACCTCTTCGAGAAGGAGGACGCCCGCGGACGGCTGATGGCCCAGCACCGGGCGCTGCTCGACGCCATCCTCGAGGGGCGCGCCGAGGATGCCCGCGCCCGCGCCCACGAGCACCTGGTCTACGTGGAGGAGGGCCTGCTGGAGCTGGCCCGGGCCGAGACCCGCGCCCAGCGCGCCCTGCGCCGGGCCCAGGCGATGCCACTCCCGCGCCGCGAAACCGTCTCGTGAAGCGCCCCTGGTCCTGGCGTCGCCTGCTGCTGCTGGCGGCTCCCATGGGGCTGGCGCTGGTGATGTGGCAGGCCACCCAGGTCGCCCGCGAGCAGGCGCTGCAGAGCCTGATGCACGAGGCCGAGAACGAACTCCGCCTCTCCGCCGCCGGGCTGGTCGGCCACCTCACCCGCCACGACTACCTGCCCCAGCTGCTGGCCTCCCGCGAGGAGGTCCGGCGCTTCCTGGTCGGCCGCGGCCAGCAGGACCCCATGCCCCTCAACCTGATGCTCGACCGCTTCCGTGCCGTCGCCGACGTCTCCGACGTCTACCTGCTCGACCAGTCGGGTACCACCCTGGCGGCCAGCAACTGGCACCTGGACAACACCTTTATCGGCTACAACTACGCCTTCCGCAGTTACTACCAGGATGCCATTGCCGGCCATCGCGGCCGCTTCTTCGGCCTCGGCACCCAGTCCCAGGAGCGCGGCTACTACTTCTCCGCTCCGGTCTGGCTCGACGAGACCTCGCCCGACACCCCCCCCGGTGGCGTCATGGTGATCAAGGTCCTGCTCGATGCCGTGGAGACCAGTTGGGCCGATCAGGACGCCGAGCTGCTGGTCACCGACGCCGACCAGATCATCTTCATGGCCAGCCACCCGGGACTCCGCATGGCCGCGCTCCACCCGCTGTCGGAAGCGCAGCGCCAGGCGCTCCTGGCCACCCGCCGCTATCACGACGAACCCCTGACCCCCTCGGGCATCGAGGTGCAGGAGGTGCTGGGCGAACGCAGCCGACTGGTGCGCTTTCCCGACGGCCCGCTGGATGACGGTGGCTACCTGAGCCTGTCGCGCCCGCTGGAGGCGTTCGGCTGGGACATGCATATCCTCAAGCCACTGACGCCGGTGATCCGCGCCCAGTGGTTCGCAGCACTCTTTGCCGGTGGCCTCTACGGCATCGTGGTACTCGCCATCGGTATCGGCTGGCAACGCCTGCGGCTGCGTCGTGAGCGCGAGCAGTTCGCCGAGCGCGAACGCCGCACCCTGGCCCAGGCCCGGGACGAGCTGGAACGCAACGTGGAGCGTCGCACCCGCGACCTGGTGGAGACCAACCGCCGCCTCTCCGGCGAGATCGAGGAGCGTCGCCGCGCCGAGGCCAACCTGCGCCAGACCCGTGACGAGCTGATCCAGGCCGCCAAGCTGGCCGTCCTCGGGCAACTGGCCGCCGGCATCAACCACGAGCTCAACCAGCCCCTGGCGGCGATCCGCGCCTACGCCGAGAACGCTCGCACCTTCCTCGAGCGCCAGCGTGCCGATGAGGCCAACCACAACCTGGAGCAGATCGTCGAGTTGACCGGGCGCATGGCGGAGATCAGCGCCCAGCTGCGTCAGTTCTCGCGCAAGAGCGGCGAGCTCCTCACCAGCGTCTCGGTCGCCCGCTGCTTCGACTACGCACTGCGCCTCTTCCAGGCCCGGCTCCGCGACGGGGGCGTCGAGGTGGAGCGCCACTGGCCCGCGGAAGCCGTCTGGGTGCGTGCCGACCTCGTGCGCCTCGAACAGGTGCTGGTCAATCTGGTCGGCAATGCGCTACAGGCCATGGGCGAGACCCCCAAGCCTCGCCTCACCCTTAGCATCGAGCAGGCCGGCAACCAGGTGATCCTGGGCGTGGCGGACAACGGGCCTGGCATCCCCGAGAGCCACCTCGGACGCATCTTCGAGCCCTTCTTCACCACCAAGTCCCCCGGCAAGGGATTGGGGCTCGGCCTGTCGATCTCCTCCCGGATCATCGACGATCTGGGGGGCCGGCTCGAGGCCACCAACCACCCAGAGGGTGGCGCCCTCTTTCGTATCCACCTGCCGCGAGCCCCGTCCCCCGAGGACAGCGACACCACCCTCCGCCAGGAGACCTCCCCCCATGCATGACGCCGCGGCCATTCCGGTGATGATCATCGATGATGAATCCCACCTGCGCATCACCGCCGGCCAGACCCTGGAGCTGGCCGGCTATGCCCCGGCGCCCTATGACAGCGCCGAGGCGGCCCTGGCCGACCTGGCACCCGACTTCCCGGGGGTCATCGTCAGCGATATCCGCATGCCCGGCATGGACGGCATGACGCTGCTGCGCGAGATACGCGGCCGCGACCCCGACCTGCCGGTGATCCTGATCACCGGCCACGGCGATATCTCCACCGCCGTGGAGGCCATGCGCGACGGCGCCTGGGACTTCCTGGAGAAACCCTTCGCCGGGGAGCGTCTCGTCGAGGTGGTCAGGCGCGGCGTCGAGAAGCGTCAGCTGAGCCTGGAGAACCGTCGCCTCAAGGCCGAGCTGGAGGCCCAGCAGTCGGCCCTCGGCCCGCGGCTGGTGGGGCGCACCCCGGCGATCCAGCGGCTCGCCTCCATGGTTCAGCGCATCAGCCAGGTGGAGGCCGACGTGCTGCTGTTCGGCGAGACCGGCGCCGGCAAGGACCTGGTGGCACGAGCCATCCACGAGCGCAGCCGCCGCGCCGCCCGCCCCTTCGTGGCCATCAACTGCGGCGCCGTGCCCGAAAGCACCATCGAGTCGGAGCTGTTCGGCCACGAGAAGGGCGCCTTCACCGGCGCCGTGGAGCGGCGCATCGGCAAGTTCGAGTACGCCGACGGCGGCACCGTCTTCCTCGACGAGATCGAGTCGATGCCGCTCTCGCTGCAGGTCAAGCTGCTGCGGGTGCTGCAGGAGCGCAGCGTCGAGCGGCTCGGTTCCAACCTCCCGGTCCCCCTGGATCTCCGGGTGATCGCCGCCACCAAGGTGGACCTCAAGGCCGCCGCCGAGGCGGGCCGGTTCCGCGAGGACCTCTACTACCGGCTCAACGTGGTGACCCTGCCGATCCCGCCGCTCCGCGAGCGTCGCGAGGACATCCCGCTGCTCTTCCAGCACTTCGCGGTGGTGGCCGCCAACCGCAGCGGCCTGGAGGCGCCGCCCCTGGACGCCGCCGGCATCAGCGCCCTGCTGGCCCACGACTGGCCGGGCAACGTGCGCGAGCTGCGCAACCTGGCGGAGCGCTACGTGCTGCTCGGCGCCGCCTTCGACTACCGGCTGGAGGCGCTGCTCGAGGGGGCCGAGGGCGAGGCCGGCGAGCTCCCCCTTCCTCAGCAGGTGGAGTTGTTCGAGAAGAGCCTGATCGACCAGGCCCTGGCGCGCCACCGCGGCCGGGTCTCCGAGGTCAGCGAGCAGCTCGGCCTGCCGCGCAAGACCCTCTACGACAAGCTCAGGAAGTACGGCCTCAGGGCCGAGGACTACCGCCAGAACGCGGCGCCCTGAGCCAGCAGCGTCCACAGCGGCGCCCAGGGCGGCAGCCAGGGCAGCAGATTGACCGTCACCAGCAGCATCGCCAGGGAGTTGCCCGGCGAGCGCCAGTCGAAAGGCTTGAAGGCGGTCCCGAAGGAGCGCTTGATGCGCGCCCCGGTGAGGTCGACGCTGTAGAGCTCGTCGAGCAGCAGGTGAATGATAAAGCCCAAGGCCACCGCCACCCCGTGGGCCCAGGCCAGGGCGTCGGGCTGAGCGAAGAGCCGATGGCTCAGCGCCGCGGTCACTGTCCCGCACAGCGCGGCCGCCAGCAGCGAGTGCCACAGGCCACGATGCACGGTGAAGCGAGAGAAGAGCGCCCCGGCCAGGTAGCGCACGCCGAGGTAGAGCGCCCCGCAGGCCAGCAGCAGGGTGCCGGAGGCGACTCGCCCCTGCAGCAGCAGCGCACCGGCCACCACCGCGGGTACCGCCAGCAGATTGAAGATCAGCCGGATGGCCTTCGAGCGGTCGGCATCGATGTCGGGCAGGATGCCGCCGAGGGCCACCAGCGCCAGCAGCGGCAGGGCCTCCCAGGCCGTCCACAGCCCCGCCTGCCAGCCGCCATGGGCGACCACGGCGCCGCCGGCGGCGGCCACGCCAAGATGGGTGCGAAAAT
Source organism: Halomonas sp. BM-2019 (assembly GCF_017584085.1). NCBI lineage: Bacteria > Pseudomonadati > Pseudomonadota > Gammaproteobacteria > Oceanospirillales > Halomonadaceae > Halomonas > Halomonas sp. BM-2019. The sequence continues at coordinate 634,365 of NZ_CP071922.1, read as the reverse complement.
TGGCCATGCCGGGACGAGCCCTCAACACACTGGATAAATCACCAGATTATCGCCGCCTCGGCATGAGGAAACAATAGGTTAGGAAATTATTCCCCGTCCCCGCCCGGTTGTCGTCCTTGAGCCTGCCCCAGGTACTCGTCCTTGAGCCTGACATAGTTGCCGGCGGTGTAGGGGAAGAAGGCGCGCTCCTGCTCCTTGAGCGGGCGCAGCGCCTTGGCCGGGTTGCCGGCATAGACGTGGCCGCTCGCCAGGCGCTTGCCCGGCGTCACCACGGCGCCGGCGGCGATGATCACCTCGTCTTCCACGACGGCGCCGTCCATGACGATGGCGCCCATGCCCACCAGGATGCGGCTGCCCAGGGTGGCGCCGTGGAGGATCGCCCGGTGGCCGATGGTGACGTCGTCGCCGATGGTCAGCGGGAAGCCGCCGGGGTTGAAGTCGCTGGCGTGGGTGATGTGCAGCACGCTACCGTCCTGCACGCTGACCCGCGCGCCGATGCGGATGCGGTGCATGTCGCCACGCACCACTGCCATGGGCCACACCGAGCTGTCGTCGCCCAGGGTCACATCGCCCAGCACCAGGCTGGCCGGATCGATATAGACCCGCGCGCCCAGCGTGGGGGTGGTGCCCTTCCAGGGGCGGATCGCCGTCGTCTCGCTCATCGTCGCTTCCTCGTGTCGTTTCAGATCAGGCCGGCCACCAATACTACCAGCGTCAGCGGAACGGCGACCCAGCGCACCAGGCCGCGCCACAGGGCGAAACCGCCGGGCCCCACCCCCAGCGCCCGGCGGGCCGCCGCTTCGGGCATCACCCAGGCGGCGAAGATGGCGATCAAGAGGCCGCCCAGCGGCAGGAAGATCTCCGGCGGGATGGTGCTGACCAGCTCGAAGACGTTCATGCCGAACAGCGGCCGCCACTCGGACAGGGTCGAGAAGGAGAGCACCGTGAGCACCCCCACCAGCCACACGGCGACGCCCACGATGGCCGCTGCCTGACCGCGCCTGATCCCCAGCCCCTGCAGGGTGGCCACCATGGGCTCGGCCAGGTTGATCGAGGAAGTCCAGGTGGCCAGCAGCAGCAGCAGGAAGAAGATGCTCAGCCACAGCGCCCCCCAGGGCAGCTGGGCGAAGGCGATGGGCAGGGTGACGAACATCAGCCCCGGCCCCTCGCCGGGGTCCATGCCCTGGGCGAAGACCACCGAGAAGATGGCAATACCGGCGAGCAGCGCCACCGAGACGTCCAGTACCGCCACGGCGCCGGCGGCACGGGGCAGGCTCTGGTGGTCCGGCATGTAGGCACCATAGGCCATCAGCGCGCAGGCTCCCACCGCCAGGGTGAAGAAGGCGTGGCCCATGGCATGCATCACCACCAGCGGCGTCACCGCCGAGACGTCGGGCCTGAACAGCCAGGCCAGGGCCGGACCGAAGCCCTCGGTGGTGGCGGCGTAGCCGGCCAGCAGCAGCAGCAGCAGGTAGAGCGCCGGCATCAGCAGGTTGTTGAGTCGCTCCAGCCCCTTGGCCACCCCGGCCGCCACCACCAGCATGGTCATGGCCAGGAACAGGCTGTGGTTGAAGGTCATGCGTCCGGGGTCGGCGAGGAAGGCGTCGAAACCGGCGCCGATCTCGGCGGCGCTGGCCCCCACGAAGCCCCCGTTGATGGCGGTGATCAAGAACTCGATGGACCAGCCCGAGACCACCGAGTAGAAGGAGAGGATGCAGAACACCGTGACGGCGCCGAACAGCCCCAGCAGCCGCCAGTGGGGGCTGGCCCCGGCCTGCGACGCCAGGTGGCTCAGCGACTGCATCGGGCTGCGCCGGCCCGCGCGCCCCACCAGGATCTCGGCCATCATCACCGGCAGGCCCAGCAGCAGCACGAAGACGATATAGAGCAGCAGAAAGGCAGCGCCGCCGTTCTCGCCGGTGATATAGGGGAAGCGCCAGATATTGCCCAGCCCCACGGCGGCGCCGGTCACCGCCAGGATAAAGGCGCGCCGGGTGCTCCAGCGCTCCAGCGTCTCGTTCATCGTCTGTCTCCTGCCGCCTGCCGGGCCATCGGAAAGGCCGCAAGCCTAGCAGGCCCACCCCTGCCGGCCAAACGCCCACATTGAAACCCGGGCCCGACGCCCGCATCTAAGCGTCATCACACTCCCGACCCCCGAGGTGCGCATGTCCCGCAACCCGCTGCTCGAATCCCACCTGCTGCCCCCCTTCGATGCGATTCGCCCCGAGCACGTGGTGCCCGCCATCGAGGAGCTGCTGGCCGCGAACCGCACCGCCATCGAGGCGCTGGTGGCGCAGGCCGAGCGCGAGGCACCCACCTGGGCGAGCCTGGCCGCGCCCCTGGAATCCCTCAACGATCGTCTCTCCCGGGCCTGGTCGCCGGTCTCCCACCTGAACGGCACCATGAACAGTCCCGAGCTGCGCGAGGCCTACCAGGCCTGCCTGGGCAAGCTCTCCGAGTACAGCACCTGGCTGGGCCAGCACGAGGGGTTGTTCCACGCCTGGCAGACCCTCAAGGAGGGCCCCGCCTGGGCGGAACTCGATGAGTCCCGGCGCCGCGCCGTGGACAACACCCTGCGCGACTTCCGCCTGGCCGGGGTCGACCTGGACCCGGCGAAGAAGCAGCGCTACGGCGAGATCAAGGCGCGCCTCTCCGAGCTCGGCAACACCTTCTCCAACCAGCTGCTCGACGCCACTCAGGCCTGGCATCTGGACCTGGCCGACGAGAGCCGCCTGGCCGGCCTGCCGGAGAGCGCCCTGGCTGCCCTGCGTGCCAACGCCGAGGCCAAGGGGGTGGAGGGCTACCGCATCACCCTGGACTTCCCGAGTTTCTTCCCGGTGATGACCTACGCCGAGGATCGTGAGCTGCGCCGAGAAGTCTATGCCGCCTTCGTCACCCGCGCCTCCGACCAGGGCCCCCACGCCGGCCGCTACGACAACGCCCCGGTCATGGAGGAGACCCTGGCACTGCGCCGGGAGCTCGCCGAGCTGCTGGGCTTCGCCACCTACGCGGACCTGTCGCTGGCCACCAAGATGGCCGAGTCTCCCGCCCAGGTGCTCGCCTTCCTCGAGGACCTGGCCGCCCGCGCCGTGCCCCAGGCCCGCGAGGAGTTCGCCGACCTCGAGGCCTACGCCCGGGATGAGCTGGGCATGGCCGAGCTCACCCCCTGGGACGTGGGCTACGCCAGCGAGAAGCTGCGCGAGGCGCGCCACGCCATCTCCCAGGAACAGCTGCGCCCCTATTTCCCCGCCCCCCGGGTGGTGGACGGCCTCTTCCAGGTGGTGGAGCGCCTCTTCGGCGTGACCTTCGAGGAGGACGGCCAGGCGCCGCGCTACCACCCCGACGTGCGCTTCTTCCGCATCCTCGAGCAGGGCGAGCCCATCGCCGGCTTCTACCTGGACCTCTACGCCCGGGAGGGCAAGCGCGGCGGCGCCTGGATGGACGAGTGCCGGGTGCGGCGCCTGGAGGGCGAGGCCCTGCAGCTGCCGGTGGCCTACCTGACCTGCAACTTCACCCGCCCGGTGGGCGACAAGCCGGCGCTGCTCACCCACGACGAGGTCACCACCCTGTTCCACGAGTTCGGCCACGGTCTGCACCATATGCTGACCCGCCAGACCGTCGCCGACGTCTCCGGCATCAACGGGGTGGCCTGGGACGCCGTGGAGCTGCCCAGCCAGTTCATGGAGAACTACTGCTGGGAGCGCGAGGGCCTCGACCTGATCGCCGGCCACGTCGACGGCGGGGCGCCGCTGCCCGCCGACCTGCTCGAGAAGCTGCAGGCGGCCAAGAACTTCCAGTCCGCCATGGGCCTGGTGCGCCAGCTGGAGTTCTCGATCTTCGACCTTCGCCTGCACCACGAGCTCACCGCCCCCTCGGCGGCGGAGATCCAGGCGCTGCTCGACGCGGTGCGCGATGCCGTCTCGGTGGTGCCCAGAGCCGACTTCAACCG
>NZ_CP071922.1:626448-630406 GCF_017584085.1 Halomonas sp. BM-2019 | reverse complement strand
GCTACTACAGCTACAAGTGGGCCGAGGTGCTCTCCGCCGACGCCTGGAGCGCCTTCGAGGAAGCGGGGATCTTCGACCCCGAGACCGGCCGCCGCTTCCGCACCGAGATCCTCGAGCAGGGCGGCGCCCGGGACGCCGCCGATCTCTTCCGCGCCTTCCGCGGCCGCGAACCCAGCGTCGAGCCGCTGCTGCGCCACAGCGGCATCCGTGCCACCTGAATCGCGACGCCACCGCCGCCGGGAAGACCCGGCGGCGTTATCCACGCCCCAGGAGACCCCATGGCTATCGCCAAACGCTTTATCGCCGGCGCGATCTGTCCGCGCTGCGCCGAGATGGACCGCATTCGCAGCTGGGAGCAGCACGGTATCCGCTACCGCGAATGCGTCAGCTGCGATTTCTTCGAACAGCTACCCATCGAGGACGAGGCACCCTCCGAACTCGAGACCCGGGTCAATCGGCCCCGCGAGGAGCAGGACCGCCAGGACTTCCAGCCGGTGAGGATCCTCGACCCCAAGGGACGCTGAGGTGACCCGCCAGGGAGTGGCCGGGGCGCTGCTGTCACGGCGCCACCATCTGGAGGCGTTGGGCCTCGCAGCGGCCGCAGCGCTGCTGCTGGCGCGCCTGGACCTGGCCACCCTGGCCGCCGGCCTGGGCCTCTTCCTGTGGGGCATGACCCACCTGCAGGACGCCATCAAGCGACTCTCCGGCGGCACTCTCGATCGCTGGCTGCATGGCGCCACCCGCCATCCGCTTCGCGCCCTCGGCGTAGGCGCCGCCGCCACGGCGCTGGTCCAGTCCAGCTCGCTGGTCACCCTGCTCGCGCTCTCCTTCGTCGGTGCGGGCCTGGTGGCCCTGCCCGGCGCCATTGCCCTGCTGTTCGGCGCCAACCTCGGCACCACCACCGGGGCCTGGCTGATCGCCGCCTTCGGCCTGCGCTTCGACCTGGCCCAGTTCGCCATGCCCTTCCTGGCCCTGGGGCTGCTCGGCTCGCGGCTGCTCAAGGACGGCCGCGCCGCAGTGGCCGGCGTGTTGCTGGGCATCGGCCTGCTGTTTCTCGGCATCGACTTCATGAAGCTGGGCTTCGAGGCATGGCAGGATGGCCTTCGCCTGGACGACCTGGCCGGCGGCAGCGCCTGGCACTGGCCGCTTTTCGTGCTGTTCGGGGTAGTGGCCACGGTGGTGATGCAGTCGAGCCACGCCACCCTGCTGATCACCCTGGCGGCGCTGGCAGGGGGCCAGCTGCCCTACCTGCCCGCGCTGGCCGTCGCCATCGGCGCCAATATCGGCACCACCGTCACCGCGGTGCTGGGGGCGCTGGGAGCCGGTGCGGCGGCAAGGCGCCTGGCCGGTGCCCATGTGGTGTTCAACCTGGTCACCGCCGCGGTGGCCCTGGCGCTGCTGGTGCCCCTGGCCTGGCTGGTGGACGAACTGGGCGCGCGGATCGGCCTGGCCGCGGAGGCCTGGCCGCTGAAGCTGGCGCTTTTCCATACCCTGTTCAACCTGCTGGGCATCGCCCTGATGCTGCCACTGATCCCGCGACTCGCCGCGCGCCTGGAGCGCTTCTTCCCCGAGCCCGCGCGAGTGCCCCCCGCCCAGGCCAGGTACCTGAACAGCAACGCCCTGGAGCATGCCGACACGGCACTGGCCGCCATGGAGCAGGAGTGCCAGCGGCTCAATCGCCGCGCCTACCACCTGCTCTGCTCGGCGATCCTGATGCCCAGCGGGGAGGTGATCGGCCACCCGCCCTCCCGGGAGGTGGTCAAGACACGCATCGACACCACCGTCTGGCCGATGGTCAACGCCCGCTACCATGAGCAGATCAAGCCGCTGATGGCGGAGATCCTCGACTTCTACTCGCGGCTGGACATGCCGCTCACCGCGGCGCAGGAGGCCAGGCTCGAGAGCCTCCATGCCCGCACCCTGCGCATGGTTGAGGCGGTGCGCTTCGGCGAGGTACTGCAGCGCAGCCTGATGCGTCATGCCGCCCCGGCCAGCCCCCTGCGCGAGGCCCATGACGATATCCGCCTGGCCCTGGCCCAGGGGCTCAACCACCTGGCCGCCGCGCCTGACTCGGCGGACATCACCTCGCCCATCGACGAGGTGCGCCAGCACTGGCAGCAGGCCCTGGCCGAGCGCCTGCGCCAGCACCGCCTCGACCCCTGGCTGGCCTCCACCCTCATGAATGACCTGCATCAGGCCAGCCGCCTGGTGGCGGCCCTCGCGCCCGCCTGACGCCGAGCCGTGCGGATTTCCGCACACTCCCCCGCCGGATCCGTGCGGAATCTCTCCCATCGCGCGCTCGGCATCCTATCGACCAAAGTCGAGGAGCCGACCATCAATCCTTTGATTTACTTCGTGGTGCTCCGGCCTGGTCCCTGGTTTGCTATATCAGGAGTGTTGAAGCCCTGCAGCGCCCGGCGGGCACGACGCGCGGCATCGACCATACTGCAACAGGGGATCACGCTTGCCCCGCCCTCCGGGCAACAACCACAAACCGCAACGGAGTTACGTCATGCGACATGCAGCATCCAAGTTGATCGCCACCACCCTCCTCGGCACGGCCCTGGTCGCCACCGGCGCCCAGGCCGATGACCGCAGCGATTGGCCGCGCAGCCTGACGGTCGGTACCGCCAGCCAGGGCGGCACCTATTACATCTACGGTTCCGGCTGGGCCAACCTGGTGGGTGATGCCCTCGGCGTCTCCTTCGGCGCCGAAGTCACCGGCGGCCCGGTGCAGAACGCCACCCTGGTGCAGATGGGCGAGCACGACTTCGGCATGGTCACCATGGGCCCGGGCATCGAGCACACCGATATCCGTGCCATCTTCCCGATGTATCAGACCACCCTGCAGATCATCAGCCTGCGGGGCTCCGGCATCAACTCGGTGGCCGACCTGGACGGCAAGACCGTGGGCGTGGGCCCGGCCGGCGGCACCTCCGACATGTACTACCCGCAGTTGTTCGAGGAACTTGGCCTCAATGTGCGCACCCGCAACGGCGGCGCCGCCGACCAGGCCGGTCAGCTGCAGGACGGCCTGCTGGACGCCTTCGCCTTCGCCGCCGGCATCCCGATCTCCGCCTTCAACCAGCTCGAGGCCCAGACCGACGTCAACATCTTCTCCTTCTCCGAGGCGGACATGGAGCAGGTGCTGGACAACCACCCGGAGCTCTCCCCGGCCACCATCCCGGCCTCGGTCTACAGCAGCCTGGATGAGGACCTGACGGCCATCTCGATCTGGAACTTCGCCATCACCCACAAGGACATGCCCGAGTCGCTGGTCTATGAAGTGACCAAGACCGTGATGGAGAACAACGATCGCATGATGCAGATCCACGGCGCCTCCAGCGAGACCCTGCCCGAGAACTACGAGCACAACACCTTCCTGCCCTGGCACCCGGGCGCGGTGCGCTGGTTCGAAGAGAACGGCTACGAGATCCCGGAAGACCTGCGCGGCTGACCCCAGCGCGCTCACGACGCCGGTCGCCAGGCCGGCGTCAACGCCTTCCCCCCTCAAGGCTACCGCAACCCTCAAGGCATTCCGGCATGACCCAAGACACCCAGACCCAAGAGGCAACCGCGAAGCTCGGCACCGAAGGGGTCGCCGATATTCCCATTGCCCACAACGAGCGCGTGCTCTCCGGCCTGCTCGGCCAGACGGTGTTCGCCGCCTGCGTGCTGTTCACCGCCATGCACCTTTATGCGCTCAACGTATCGCCCATCGAGACCTGGGCCTTTCGGATCATTCACGTGGCCGGCGGCCTGGCCGTCGGCTTCGCCATCACCGCCGCCATGACCCTGGATCGCAGCCCCGGCGAGGTCCGACTCGGTCGCGTCGAGCGGCTGGTCATGATTCCCGCCCTGGCGGCCATCGCCTATGCCGCCTTCTGCATCCTCTATGCCTGGTTCCTGCGCGAGGCCCGGGGCACGGCGCCTGCCGACTGGGTCATGGTGCACCTGA
>NZ_CP071922.1:614232-626348 GCF_017584085.1 Halomonas sp. BM-2019 | reverse complement strand
TGATGGACGGCACCTGGATGCAGATCCTGCGCGTGGCGATCACCGCCGCGGTGGGCATCTACCTGCTGGCTGCCGCCGTCCAGGGCTGGTTCCTCAACGGCGGCGTCAACCCGGTGCAGCGCGTGCTGCTGCTGGCCGCGGCGCTGTCGATGATCGCCGGCGGCTGGATGACCGACCTGATCGGCCTCGGGCTCGGTGGCCTGGTCTTCGCCTGGCAGGCTTCCGCGCTGAAGACCAAGCCCACGGCCTCGAGCTGACCGCGTGCGGCCCCGGGCCGGGGAGGCTCGACGCCCCGGCCCGAGGCCAGAGAACTGACAGGAGAGTGACCATGAGCAGTCAACGGTATGCCCCCTTCTTCCCGCTGGTCGCCGCCTGTGGCCTGCTGCTGGGCAACACCCTGGCCCAGGCCGACGAGCGGGCGGACTGGCCAACGGAGGTGCTGCTGGGCACCGCCTCGCTGGGCGGTACCTACCAGGTCTACGGTGACGGCCTGGTGACCCGCATCAGCGACGAGCTGGGCATCACGGCCGTGTCGCAGGCCACCGGAGGCCCCTACCACAACATGACCCTGGTCCACACTGGCGAAGCCGAGCTGGGCCTGGTCACCCTGGGCCCGGCCCAGGAGCTCTGGGAGGGCGAGGCGGAGTTCGCCCGCGGCGAGGCGATGCGCGACGTGCGGGCGCTGTTCCCCATGTACCAGACGCCGTTCCACGTGGTGGTCCTCGCCGGCTCGGGCATTGAGGGCATCGAGGACCTGAGCGGTCGACGCGTCGGCGTCGGCCCCATGGGCGGCACCTGTGCCGCCTACTGGCCACAGTTCCTGGGGGCGCTGGGCGTCGAGAACGTCCAGCTGCAGTATGCCGGCGCGAACCACCTGGCCGACTACCTCACCTCGCGGCTCAGCGACGCCTTCGCCTTCTGCGCCGGCCTGCCGATCAGCGCCTTCCAGCGCCTCGAGCGCAACCGCAACGTGCGCATGTTCGGCCTGACCGAGGAGCAGCAGGCCACCCTGCTGGAGACGTTCCCGGTCTCGGCCTTCGAGATCCCCGCCGACACCTACGCCGCCATGGACGCACCCCAGGCCTCGGTCTCCTTCTGGAACTTCGCCATCGGCCACAAGGATCTTCCGGAGGACTTCGTCTATGAGCTGATGAAGCTGGTGCTCGACCACCCCGAGGCCATGGAGGCGATCCACCCCGCCGCGGTGGAGACCCGGGCGGAGCACCTCGACAAGAACGCAGTGATCTGGTTCCACCCCGGGGCCGTGCGCTACTACGAGGAGCAGGGCCTCGAGGTGCCCAGCGCCATGCTGCCCCCCGAGATGCGCGCGGAGGAGGAAGCCGAGGAGACCGCCGACGCCACCGACGAGGAGACGACCGACTGACCCTTGCCGCGAGATCAGACGACCCGGGCCCCGCCAATTGGCGGGGCCCGGGTCGTTACGGCGAGCAGACGGCCTGGGCGAGGCCGGCGAAGAGAGGGAAGTAGCCGGACGGCACGCCCCCCTCCAGCAGGCGCTGGCAGAGCTGCGAGATCACCTCCTCGCCGAAGGCCGCGATGGCCTCGCTGTCATCGCCGTAGGCCTCGAGCTGCTTGCGGATCCAGCGCGGGATCTCCGCCCCGCAGGCGTCGGAGAAGCGCGCCAGCTTGGTGTAGTTGGTGATCGGCATGATGCCCGGCACGATGGGCGCCTCGACCCCCAGCGCTCGCGCCCGCTCGACGAAATGGAAGTAGGCGTCGGCGTTGAAGAAGTACTGGGTGATGGCAAGATTGGCGCCGGCCTTCACCTTGCGGGCGAAGTTCTCGAGATCTCGCTCGAAGCTGGGCGCCTGGGGATGCGACTCGGGATAGGCGGCCACGGCGATCTCGAAATGATCGCCGGTCTCCTCGCGGATGAACTCGACCAGCTCGTTGGCATAGCGCAGCTCGCCGATGCCGCCCATGCCCGAGGGCAGGTCGCCACGCAGTGCCACCAGGCTGTCGATGCCCTCCTCCCGGTAGCGGGCCAGCAGCTCCCGCAGCTGGCCCTTCTCGCTGCCGATGCAGGAGAGGTGCGGGGCGGTGGGGATCCCGCTCTCGCGCACCCGACGCACGGTGTTGAGGGTGCGGTCCTGGGTGGAGCCGCCGGCCCCGTAGGTCACCGAGAAGAAGCGCGGTTGGCGCGCCGCCAGGGCATCGCGCACGCCGAGGAGCTTCTCGCGGCCGGCCTCGGTGTTGGGCGGGAAGAACTCGAAACTGATCCCCAGCGGATGCTCGGTGGCACTCATGGTTGGCTCCTCGTCACCCGCCACGGGGCGGGTCTCTCTGCGTCATCGAATCGGCCTCCATTCTCGCCGATGGCCGCGGACGGCGACCAATGAAAGTTTCCCGGTGCCATCATGAGGGTTTTTCATGTTTGAGCCGCCCGCTGCCCACCAGCATGCCCAGGGTGATCAGCCCTGCCGCCAGGGCCAGCAGCGGCGTGGCCGTGGCATAACCCGTGGCGATCAGCACCAGGGTCGAGAGCAGCGGGGTGAAGTAGGCGAGCAACCCCAGCAAGCGCAGATCGCCATGCTTGACGCCCAGGTCCCAGGTGAAGAAGGCGCTGCCCACAGGTCCCAGGCCCAGGCCGATCACCCCCAGCCAGCCCAGGCCCTCGGGCCAGCGGGTCGGCTCGAAGAGCAGGTGGCAGAGCGCCGCCAACAGCGCCGTGACCAGGCAGAAGCCACCCACCGCCGCCGTGGGCACGCCGCGGGTGAGGCGCGACAGCACCGAATAGCCGCTCCACAGGAAGGCACAGGCCAGGGCCGCCCCGTAGCCCAGCAGGCTGCCCCCGGCATCCACATCGCCCCCCACCAGCAGCGCCGCCCCGGCGAAGCCCAGCAGGGCACCGATCACATGCACGGCCTTCAAGCGCTCGCCGGGCAGCAGCGCCACGAAGAGCACGATCAGCAGCGGCCACAGATAGCTGATCAGCCCAGCGTTGGCCGGCGGGGCATTCTGCTGGGCCACGAAGTAGAGGGCGTGATAGCCGAACAGCCCGCCCACCCCCAGCGCCCAGACCGCCGGCGTCTGGCGCAGCGGGGCGATCAGCGACTCGCCGCGCAGCAGCAACCAGGCGGCGAAGCAGAGAAAGGCAATCGAGAAGGCCAGGGCGGTGAGCAGGAAGGGAGGCACGGGCCCCGAGAGCTGCGTCAGCGCCGCCAGCAGGGCCCAGTTGAGCACGGTGGTGGCGCCGATGGCGGTGGCGCGGACGTTGGGAGAGGGTAGGCTGGTCGTGGTCATGGCATCAGGGGGCAACAGGCGATGGAGTGCCCAGCCTGCCAGCCAAAGCGCAGTCTGACTTGTCGAATCCTGACCTCCCGCGCCCCCTGACAACGGCCCCCCGAGCGGGCATGATAAGCCTCTTTACATGCGAATGTTGCGATAATGGAACTCGACCTCGGCGCCACCCTGCTGGGCCCCCTATGGATGCTGCTGGCCTTCGTCGGCCTGGGCTGGCTCTGTGCGCGGCACCTGTCCCTGGACCCACGGCCCATCGCCACCCTGCTGATCTATATCATCGCCCCACTGACCTTCTTTCGCGGCCTGACCCTGGGCGGGCCCACACCGGGCTACCTGCTGCTGACCCTGGGGCTCTTCCTGGTGGCCAGCCTGATCGCCATCGCGGTCAGGCAACTGGTGCGTCCCCTCGTCCCCGCCCAGGAGGCCGCCGTGCTGGCCTTCTCCGCCGGCACCGGCAATACCGGCTACTTCGGCTTGCCCATCGCCATGGTGCTGCTGCCGCCGGAGGGGGTGACCCTCTACCTCTTCTGCCTGCTGGGCATCACCCTCTACGAGTTCACGGTGGGCTACTACCTCAGCGCCCGGGGGCAGTTCTCGGTACGCCAGAGCCTGACCCGGATCCTGCGCCTGCCGCTGATCTACGCCTTCCTGGCCGCCCTGCTGGTCAGCGCTCTGGGGCTGCCGATACCCGCGGCGGTGATGGCGGGACTCGAGGTCTTTCCGCCGACCTACACCCTGCTGGGCATGATGATCATCGGCATGACGCTGGGCGGTGTGACGATCCGCGAGCTGGATGGGCGCTTCATCGGCGCCTGCGTGGCCATCCGCTACGGCCTCTGGCCGCTGCTCGCCGGCATCGCGGTGCTCGGCCTGCGGGCCGGCCTGGGGATCTCCACGGAGCTGGCCCTGGCGCTGCTGCTGGTCGGCGTGGTGCCAGTGGCCGCCAATGTGGTGGTGGTGGCGATGGAGCTCTCGATCCGCCCGGAGAAGGGTGCCATCGCCGTGCTGCTGACGACCCTGGCCGCGCCGCTGCTGATCCCCCTCTACCTGGCGGGGTTGGTGCGGCTTACCGGCCTGCAATGACGGTCGCGCCACTGGCGCGGGGAGCACCCATGGCGCGAGCGAAACACCCGAGAGAAGTGCGCCGCATCGCCGAAACCGCAGGCCAGGGCGATCTCGGTGAGACTGGCAAGCGACGCGCCCATCAGCGTCCGGGCCCGGGCCAGGCGCCGCGCCACCAGCCAGGCATGGGGTGACTGCCCGGTCAGCGCCCGGAACTGGCGGGCGAAGGCGGCCTCGGCCAGGTGGCAGCGCGCCGCCCAGTCGCGCACCCGCCAGGGCCGGGCCAGGTCGGCCTCGATCTCGGGCAGCAGCCGCAACAGCCGCAGCCGCGGTTCGTGCATGAACGGTGCCGCCTCGGCCAGCACCTCGCTCAGCCAACCCGCCAGCGCCGGGGCACCGGTGGCCCCGAGGTGCCGCCCCCGGGCCGCCAGGGTCGCCGGCAGCCGCCGTGGCCGACCCTCGAACAGCGCCTCCAGCTGCAGCGCCTCGCACCAGGCCACCGGCAGGTCCAGCACCAGGGTGGCGTTGTCGCGCGGCGCCAGGTAGTGGTGCTCGTCGCCCGCGCCGACGGGCGCCAGCACCCCCCGCTCGACCCGCACGCCTCGGCCGCCGACCTCGAGCTCCACGCACCCCTCCAGCCCCAGCAGGAGCTGGTGAAAGGCGTGGCGGTCGGTCAACACGCGATCGGAATAGGCGCGCGTCTCGATGATGGGTCGGGTCATGGGCAACCTCGGGTGATCGGTCGAACGCGAAAACGAGGGGGCCGCAGGGCGCCCCTCGCTTCAGTCTGACACAACTCGCAGCCATCAGCGTCACGCCGGGGGATGACGCCAGCTTGCAGCTCACCCGGGCACGGCTAGCCTGAAGAGAACCCCACAGGCGGAGGAGTCGAGCATGCGACGGCGATCCTTGCTGCTGGCGGCCTTGGCCGCCCTGCTGCTGGCCATCGCCCCGGCCCAGGCCCACCACGGCTGGACCGGCGGCGAGACCATCGAACTCACAGGCACCATCACCGCGGTGCGCCTCGGCAACCCCCACGGCGAGCTGACCCTGGACGTGGAGGGCGAGGCCTGGACGGTGGAGGTCGGTCAGCCCTGGCGCAATGCCCGTGCCGGTCTGGAGGAGGGCGATCTCGCCGAAGGAGTCGAGATCCGCGTCTCGGGCGAGCATTCCGGCGAACGGCTGCTCAAGGCCGAGCAGCTGTGGATCGGCGACAATCACTACGTACTCTATCCCGGACGCATCTGATCCCCCATGACGGCCCTGCTGGCCTGGCTGGCCGAGACGCCACTTGCCGACTGGGTGCGACTGTCGCGCTGGGGCTATGGGATCCTCAATGCGCTGCACGTGCTGGGCATCGCCCTGCTGGTCGGCGCCATCGTCGCCCTCGACCTGCGCCTGCTGGGCTGGCAGCACCGGCTGGCGCTGACCCCTCTGGCTCGACTGCTGCAGCCGGTGGCCATCACCGGGTTGCTGCTGGCGCTCGCCACCGGAGGCCTGCTTTTCCTCGCCGACCCACCGGGCTATGCGGCCATGCCGCTGTTCTGGCTCAAGCTGACGCTGATCGTCCTGGCCATCGCCAACGCCCTCGCCCTCAACCTGGGGCCAGGGCTGGCCAACGCCTCGCCCCGGCGGCTGCGCCTGGCCGGGGCACTGTCCCTGGCCTTGTGGGTTGCCGTCCTGGCCACCGGCCGCTTTCTGGCCTTCGTTTGACCCAGCGCCTCGCCTGAAGGCCGATCAGTAGCGGTAGCTGTCGGGCTTGTAGGGGCCGTCGGCGGGGACGCCGGTGTAGCGCACCTGGGCCTCGGTCAGGCGGGTGATCACCCCGCCGAAGCCCTCCACCATGTAGCGGGCCACCTCCTCGTCGAGCTGGCGCGGCAGCACCCTGACCCCGAGCGCCTCGCGCTGTGCGTCCTCGGAGAGCTCGGCGAAGCCCCCCTGGTAGAGGAGGATCTGCGCCAGCACCTGGTTGGCGAAGGAGCCATCCATCACCCGCGAGGGGTGGCCGGTGGCGTTGCCGAGGTTCACCAGCCGCCCCTCGGCGAGCAGGATCAGGTAGTCGCGGCTGTCGGGGGAAGTCGCCCGGGTCGCTGTCGCGGTAGACCTTGTGCACCTGGGACTTGACCTCCTCCCAGTGCCACTGGTGGCGCATGAAGGCGGTGTCGATCTCGCTGTCGAAGTGGCCGATGTTGCACACCACCGCCCCCGGCTTGAGGGCCTGCAGCATGGCCGCATCGCAAGCGTCGATATTGCCGGTGGCCGTGACCACCAGATCGATCTTCTGCAGCAGCGCCCGGTCGATGCTCTCGCTGCCCCGGTTGAGGCCCTCCCGGTAGGGCGACACCACCTCGAAGCCGTCCATGCAGGCCTGCATGGCGCAGATCGGGTCGACCTCCGCCACCTTGACGATCATCCCCTCCTGGCGCAGCGAGGCCGCCGAGCCCTTGCCCACGTCGCCGTAGCCCACCACCAGCGCCTGCTTGCCGGCCAGCAGGTGGTCGGTGGCGCGCTTGATGGCGTCACTGAGGGAGTGGCGGCAGCCGTACTTGTTGTCGTTCTTCGACTTGGTGACGGCGTCGTTGACGTTGATGGCGGGCACCCGCAGCAGGCCGTCGCGCAGCATCTCCTGCAGGCGGTGCACCCCGGTGGTGGTCTCCTCGGAGATGCCGTGGATGGCATCGAGCCGTGCGGGGTACTTGTCGTGCAAGAGGGCGGTAAGGTCGCCGCCGTCATCCAGCACCAGGTTGGGCGTCCAGCCGTCCGGGCCCGCCACCGTCTGCTCGATGCACCACCAGAACTCCGCCTCCGTCTCGCCCTTCCAGGCGAACACCGGGATCCCGGCGGCGGCGATGGCCGCAGCGGCATGGTCCTGGGTGGAGAAGATGTTGCACGACGACCAGCGCACGCTGGCCCCCAGGTCGATAAGCGTCTCGATCAGCACCGCGGTCTGGATGGTCATGTGGATGCAGCCGGCGATGCGCGCCCCCGCCAGCGGCTGCTCGTCGCGGTACTTGGCGCGGATCGCCATCAGCGCCGGCATCTCGGTCTCGGCGATGCGGATCTCGCGACGCCCCCACTCGGCCAGTGAAAGGTCGGCGACCTTGTGGTCCTGGGCGGGGGGAGCGGAAACGGCGGGCTGGGTCATGGATCACCTCTTCGCAGGAAACGGCGTGACCTTCACTATAGGCCGCAGCCGGCGACGCTGGCCAAGGAGAGGGCCAACTCCCCGAAAACGCACGACGCCCGGCCAAGGCCGGGCGTCGTGCTATCCGAGGTGGCGCCGGGACTTAGAGGCCGGCCGCGGCGCGCAGGGCGCTGGCGCGGTCGGTCTTCTCCCAGGGGAAGGCGATGAAGGTCTCGGTGTGCTCGAGACCCTGGGGGTCGGTCCAGGTGTAGGAGGTCTCGAAGGGCTCACGGCCGAAGTGGCCGTAGGCCGCGGTGAGCCGGTACATGGGGTGGAGCAGGTCGAGCATACGGGTGATGGCGTGGGGGCGCAGGTCGAAGTGCTCGCGCACCAGCTCGATGATGTGCGCGTCGTCGATCCTGCCGGTGCCGAAAGTGTTGATGGAGACCGAGGTGGGCTCGGCCACGCCGATGGCGTAGGAGACCTGGATCTCGCACTTCTCGGCCAGGCCCGCGGCGACGAGGTTCTTGGCCACGTAGCGCCCGGCGTAGGCGGCGCTGCGGTCCACCTTGGAGGGGTCCTTGCCGGAGAAGGCGCCGCCGCCGTGGCGGGCCATGCCGCCGTAGGTGTCGACGATGATCTTGCGCCCGGTGAGGCCGCAGTCGCCCACCGGGCCGCCGATCACGAACTTGCCGGTGGGGTTGATGTGGTACCGGGTGTTCTCGGAGAGCCACTCGGCGGGGATCACCTGCTCGATGATCTCGCGCTTGACCATCTTGCGCAGCTCATCCTGGTCGATGCCCGGGTCGTGCTGGGTGGAGAGCACCACGGCGTCCACGGCGCAGGGCCTGCCCTCGGCATCGTAGCGGAAGGTGACCTGGCTCTTGGCATCCGGGCGCAGCCAGGGCAGCAGGCCGTGCTTGCGCAGCTCCGCCTGGCGCTCGACGAGACGATGGGCGTAGTGGATCGGCGCCGGCATGAAGGAGTCGGTCTCGCTGGTGGCGTAGCCGAACATCAGCCCCTGGTCGCCGGCCCCCTGGTCCTCGGGCTGGCTGCGGTCGACCCCCTGGGCGATATCCAGGCTCTGCTTGCCGATCAGGTTGAGCACGCCGCAGGTCTCGCCGTCGAAGCCCACGTCCGAGGAGGTGTAGCCGATGCCGGTGATCACCTCGCGCACGATCGCCTCGAGGTCGACCCAGGCCGTGGTGCTGATCTCGCCGGCGACGATGGCCACGCCGGTCTTGACCAGGGTCTCGCAGGCCACCCGGGCCTGCTTGTCGCGGGCGATGATGGCATCGAGCACCGCATCGGAGATCTGGTCGGCGATCTTGTCGGGATGACCCTCGGAGACGGATTCGGAGGTAAACAGGGAGTATTCGCTCATGGCGTCCTCGACCGAGTGTGAAGCAGTCTTATCGGGGGCAGGAGTCTACACGCTGGGGCATGGCGAGGCATCCACGATTTGATGCGGGGCGTCAAGTCGGCGACAATATTGGGCCGAATTCCATTGTGCCGCGCCTGTCCCGCGGCGACCGAACCCAGCCAGATTGCATGCCCCGCGCTACGCCGGCGGTGGCCATCACCCTTATTTCTTCCGCAGGCGAGGAGCTACCCGATGCCGTCCCGATTCGAACTGGCCAATGCCATTCGCGCCCTCTCCATGGATGCCGTCCAGAAGGCCAAGTCCGGTCACCCCGGCGCGCCCATGGGCATGGCCGATATCGCCGAGGTGCTGTGGAACGACTACCTCAAGCACAATCCGGACGACCCCCAATGGGCCGATCGCGACCGCTTCGTGCTCTCCAACGGCCACGGCTCCATGCTGCTCTACTCGCTGCTGCACCTCACCGGCTACGAGCTGAGCCTCGAAGAGCTGCAGAATTTCCGCCAGCTGCATGCCAAGACCGCCGGCCACCCCGAATTCGGCTACGCCCCGGGCATCGAGACCACCACCGGCCCGCTGGGCCAGGGCCTGGCCAATGCCGTGGGCATGGCCATCGCCGAGAAGACCCTGGCGGCCCAGTTCAACCGCCCGGGCCATACCATCGTCGACCACACCACTTGGTGCTTCGTCGGCGACGGCTGCCTGATGGAGGGCATCTCCCATGAGGTCGCCTCGCTGGCCGGCACCCAGCAGCTCGGCAAGCTGATCACCTTCTACGACGACAACGGCATCTCCATCGACGGCGAGGTCGAGGGCTGGTTCACCGACGACACCGCCAAGCGCTTCGAGGCCTACGGCTGGCACGTGGTGCCCAACGTCGACGGCCACAAGCCCGAGGAGATCAAGGCCGCCATCGAGCTGGCCCGCAGCCATGACGACAAGCCGAGCCTGATCATCTGCAAGACCGTCATCGGCTTCGGCGCCCCCAACAAGCAGGGCAAGGAGGAGTGCCACGGCGCCCCGCTGGGCGAGGAGGAGGTCGCCGCGGCGCGTCAGCGGCTCGACTGGCCCCACGCTCCCTTCCATATCCCCGAGCCGATCTACCAGGGCTGGGATGCCCGCGAGCCGGGCCGCACCGCCCAGGCCGAGTGGCAGGCGCGCTTCGAGCGCTACCGCGCCGACCACCCCGAGCTGGCCCGCGAGTTCCAGCGCCGCATGCAGGGCAAGCTGCCCATCGAGCTCACCAGCGAGGCGCTGGTCGAGCAGGCCCAGCAGGCCGGCGAGACCATCGCCTCCCGCAAGGCGTCGCTCAACTGCCTCAACGCGCTGGGCCCCCAGCTGCCCGAGCTGCTCGGCGGCAGCGCCGACCTGGCCCCCTCCAATCTGACCTTCTGGAACGGCGCGAAGGCGATCACGCCGGGCTCTTCCAACAACCCCGCTGAGGGCTCTTCCACAACCCCCGCTGAGGGCTCTCCGGACGGCAACTACCTCCACTACGGGGTGCGCGAGTTCGGCATGGGGGCGATCATGAACGGCATCGCCCTGCACGGTGGCTTCATTGTCTACGGCGCCACCTTCCTGATCTTCATGGAGTACATGCGCAACGCCGTGCGCATGGCGGCGCTGATGGGCAAGCGCGCCATCTACGTCTTCACCCACGACTCCATCGGCCTGGGCGAGGACGGCCCCACCCACCAGCCCATCGAGCAGCTCACTGCCCTGCGCACCACCCCCAACCTCGCCACCTGGCGCCCCTGCGACGCCGTGGAGACCGCCGCCGCCTGGGATGCCGCCCTGAAGCGCCACTCCGGCCCCACCGCCCTGGTGCTGTCGCGCCAGAACCTGCCCCACCAGCCGCGCACCCAGCAGCAGCTGGCCAATATCCAGCGCGGCGGCTACGTCCTGAAAGGGAGCGTGCTCAAGGAGTGCGACGGGACCCCCGAGCTGATCCTGATCGCCACCGGTTCCGAGGTGGCGCTGGCCATGGAGGCGGCGGGCGCGCTTGAGCAGGAGGGCCACGCCGTGCGGGTAGTCTCCATGCCCTCCACCGACCACTTCGATAGCCAGGACGCCGAGTACCGCGAGAGCGTGCTGCCCCGGGCGGTGACCAAGCGCCTCGCCATCGAGGCGGGCCATGCCGACTACTGGACCAAGTACGTGGGCCTGGCGGGCCAGGTGATCGGCATGACCACCTACGGCGAGTCCGGCAAGGCAGAAGACCTCTTCGAGCACTTCGGCCTTACCGTGGCGAAGGTGGTGAAGCAGGCTGAGGCGCTGCTCGCGGCAGCAAGGGAGTGAGCTTCCCCAAGGACGCGCTGAATTTCGGGCTCAAGGCCGTGCCGGCCGGCACGCTCTCCAACCTGGAGAACCTGGCCTAACCGGGTCGGCCGTTCGGCGACACCGCGGGCGAACGGACGGAGTCGCGAATGACCAGCTCCGGCTCGACCCGAATCTGCTCGATGATGGGAGCCTTGGTGGCAATGGCCGTGGTCAGGAGCCGGGTCGCCTCGTCGCAGAGGCGCTCGACCCCCTGGCCCACGGTGGTCAGCGCCGGGGCGAACAGGCGGGCGAGTTCGATGTCGTCGTAGCCGATGATCGAGAGCGCCTCGGGCACCCGCAGCCCCTCCCGGCGCGCCTGGCTCATCGCCCCCAGGGCCGAGAGGTCGTTGAAGGCGAACAGGGCGGTGGGGCGCGTCGTCCCCCGGCACAGCCGGCGGATCGCGGCCTCGCCACCTTCGGCCTCCAGGTTGCCGGCACAGACCCAATCGGGGTTGAAGGCGAGGCCGGCGTCTTCCAGTGCGCGCCGGAAGCCCCGATAGCGCTGACGGGACTGGAAGTGCCCCTCGGGCCCGGTGATGCAGCCGATGGACCGGTGCCCCTGGGCGATCAGGTGGGCGGTGGCCAGGTAGCCCCCCTGCTCGGAGTCATCGGTGACACTCGCCAGCCCCGGGGCTTCCATATCCATCAAGACGATCGGGAAGGAACAGGACGCCAGCAGCTCCAGATAGGCCTCGGAGACCGCGGATTCGAGGATCAGCAGGCCGTCGATGCGCTTGCCCTTCAGGGTGTGGATATAGCTGCGCTGCTTGTCGATGTCCCGGCCCGAGTTGCAGAGCATCAGGTTGAAGCCGGCTTCGTAGAGCCGAGACTCGACCCCGGCGACGACTTCCGCGAAATAGGGGTTGGTGGAACTGGTCACGATCATCCCGATGGTATGAGTCACGTTCTTCTTCAGTGACTGCGCCGAGGTGCTCGGCGTGTAGTCGAGCCGTTCGATCGCCG
>NZ_CP071922.1:613449-614222 GCF_017584085.1 Halomonas sp. BM-2019 | reverse complement strand
TTCACCACATGGGAAACGGTAGAGACGGACACCCCCGCCGCCTTCGCCACATCGGTGATCGTTACCATCGGACCCCTCCGCCCCAGGGTTCCTTGCAGGTCAGTTGCATGCCGATCATCGCCTTGTCTCCCTCCTCTCTGCTGCAAGAAAGCATAACCCATTGATTTAAGAATGACATCGCCGCTCGTCGGGGAAGGTCTCCAGGCCAGTCCCCTTGGGGAGCGGCCGTCCTGTCCATGCCTCCTGAGCCGTTTCGACCACGAAATCATACCTTGGAGCATGAAGAAAAACGATTGCGCAAACGTTTTTCTTGGGCTAGGTTGGCAACAACACAATCAGACAACGCCAGGATGACTGCTGTGACTGTTGCACACCTGAACCAACCCCATGACGATGCACCGGCCGCCGACGTGGTCGTCGTCGGCAGCCTGAACATGGACCTGGTGGTCCGCACCCCCCGCCATCCCGGCCCGGGCGAGACCCTGACCGGCCATGACCTGACCACCACGCCGGGCGGCAAGGGCGCCAACCAGGCCGTGGCGGCCGCCCGGCTGGGCGCCGCCACCGCGATGATCGGCTGCGTCGGCGACGATGACCACGGCCGCACCCTGCTCGACGGCCTCGCCCGCGAGGGCATCCACCACCGCCAGGTGGGGCGCAGCCGGACCCGACCCACCGGGGTCGCCATGATCCAGGTCGACGATGCCAGCGAGAATCGCATCGTGGTGATCCCCGGCAGCAATGCCGAGCTCGCCCCGGCGGATATCGAGCGC
>NZ_CP071922.1:612922-613349 GCF_017584085.1 Halomonas sp. BM-2019 | reverse complement strand
CTGACCTTGCGGGTTCTAACCTAACCATTTGGCAGGATTCCAAGCCGTTAACCGCGGCAGACGCCAGTGGTAACTACATTTATTACGGTGTGCGTGAGTTTGGTATGTCGGCGATTATGAACGGCATTCAGTTGCATGGTGGATTCCGCCCATACGGTGCAACCTTCCTGATGTTTATGGAATACGCGCGCAACGCAGTGCGCATGGCCGCGTTGATGAAACAACCGGTGATTCATGTCTACACCCATGACTCGATTGGTTTAGGTGAAGACGGCCCGACCCACCAACCGGTTGAGCAGCTAGCTAACTTGCGCTTAACGCCGAACTGCCAAACCTGGCGGCCATGTGACCAAGTGGAATCAGCGATTGCTTGGCAAGCCGCGGTGGAACGGACCGACGGCCCAACTTGTTTGATTTTCACTCGTCA
>NZ_CP071922.1:612299-612806 GCF_017584085.1 Halomonas sp. BM-2019 | reverse complement strand
GGAAGTGGAGCTCGCCATGCAAGCGGCTGAGCAGCTGAGTGCAAATGGCGAAAAAGTGCGAGTGGTCTCCATGCCGTCTACGTGCGTATTTGACCAGCAAGACAAAACTTACCGTGACAGCGTGCTGCCACCAAGCGTGCGTCGCCGGGTAGCGATTGAAGCGGGCATTGCTGGTTTCTGGCACAAATATACCGGTTTCGACGGTGCAGTTGTGGGCATGACGACTTTCGGTGAGTCAGCGCCGGCGGACGAACTCTTCCGTCATTTCGGCTTTACTGTTGAGAATGTCGTCAAGGTGGCCCAGTCCATCTAATATTTGAGCGGTCGGTGCAGGCATGTTTTGGCATTGGCCGCTTATGATTAACTTACGCAAGGACTCCTGATGGCGCAGAATGCTGCAGCGCAAGGCGACAAAATTCGTGTCGCTATTAATGGTTTTGGCCGGATTGGTCGGAGTATCGCGCGCGCTTGGATTGAGTCAAAGTGGGATCAACGCATTGAATTGGT
>NZ_CP071922.1:607850-612290 GCF_017584085.1 Halomonas sp. BM-2019 | reverse complement strand
TCACGGTCGCTTCGCTGCACATGTCAGTGCAAAAGACGATGTTCTGCAGATTAACCAGCACCAAATTCAAGTCTTTCACCGGTGTGATTTGCAGGACTTGCCGTGGCGTGAATTGAAAATTGATGTGGTGCTTGAATGTACCGGCGTATTTTCCAGCCGGGAGGACGGTAACGCCCACTTGCAGGCAGGTGCGCGACGTGTGTTGTTTTCGCATCCAGCGGCGCCTGATGTCGACTTTACTCTGATTCAGGGCATCAATAACGCCGACTTAAGTGCAAGTGACCGAATTATTTCCAACGGCTCATGCACAACCAATTGTATCGTCCCGGTGATTAAAGCCCTCGATGATGCCTTTGGCGTCGACAGCGGCACGATCACCACCATTCATTCGGCGATGAATGACCAGCAAGTCATTGATGCTTATCATGACAATTTGCGTTTAGCGCGCGCCGCGTCGCAGTCCATTATTCCCGTCGATACGCGGCTGGCGCGAGGCATCGAGCGAATTTTGCCAAAGTTTGCTGGTCGCTTTGAGGCGATTGCCGTACGGGTGCCAACCACTAACGTCACCGCAATGGATTTAAGTGTCACGCTCGATGCCGATGTCGATATTGCGAAGGTCAATGAGGCGTTGCGAAATGCCGCGCAGCGCGACCTCGCCGGTATTCTTGGGTATACTGAATTGCCGCTGGTGTCATCGGATTTTAATCATGACCCGCGATCAAGTATCATAGACGGTACACAGACGCGAGTGAGCCACAAGCGTCTCGTTAAAGTGCTTTGTTGGTGTGACAATGAATGGGGCTTTGCTAACCGGATGTTGGAGTCGGCAGCAACGTTAGCGGGTTTAGACTAAACTGCTTTGAATAAATTTTCGCAAGGACTATGAAATGACTGTGAAGTATATGACTGATATGGATCTGCGTGGCAAGCGTGTACTGATCCGCGAAGATTTAAATGTGCCGATCAAAGATGGCAAAGTAACCTCGGATGCGCGTCTAAAAGCAGCATTACCGACCTTGCAGAGCGCACTCGAGCAGGGCGCAAAAGTCATGGTGATGTCGCATTTAGGTCGTCCCGAAGAAGGTGTATTTGATGAAGCCTACTCCATGGCGCCTGTGGTCAAGTACCTTGCTGAAGCACTCAGTTTCCCAGTCCGACTTGAAAGCAATTACTTAGACGGTGTTGAAGTCGCTGGCGGTGAGCTGGTGGTGTTCGAAAACGTCCGTTTTAATGCCGGCGAAAAGAAAAATGACCCAGCGTTGGCGAAGCGCATGGCGGCCTTGTGTGACGTGTTTGTTATGGACGCGTTTGGTACTGCTCATCGAGCACAAGCGTCGACCTATGGTGTCGCGCAATATGCGCCGATTGCCTGCGCGGGACCTTTGCTTGCGGCCGAACTCGATGCCCTCGGCAAAGCATTGAAAAGCCCACAACGGCCGTTAGTCGCTATTGTCGGCGGCTCGAAAGTTTCGACCAAATTAATGGTCTTGAATTCATTGGTGCGTAAAGTTGATCAGCTCATCGTAGGTGGCGGTATTGCGAATACCTTTATTGCTGCCGCGGGTCACAATGTCGCCAAGTCCTTGTATGAAGAAGACTTAGTAAAAGAAGCTGCACGTTTAGCCGAATCAGCAAAAACGCGCGGTGCGGAAATTCCGTTGCCAACCGACGTCATCGTGGGTGACCAATTCAGTCCTGATGCAGTGGCGACGACAAAAGCCGTCGACGACGTCAGTGGCGATGACCAGATTTTTGATATTGGCCCAGATACCGCACACGCATTGGCGAAGTTACTGGAAAATGCGGGCACGATTGTTTGGAACGGCCCTGTCGGTGTGTTTGAATTTGACCAGTTTAGTCAAGGTACAGAAATTTTAGCGCGGGCGATTGCGAAGAGCAGTGCGTTTTCTATCGCTGGCGGTGGCGATACACTTGCAGCCATTGATAAATATGGCATTGCCGATGAAATCTCCTATATTTCAACCGGTGGTGGTGCCTTCTTGGAGTTCTTAGAAGGGAAAAAACTACCAGCCGTCGCAATTTTAGAAGCTCGCGGTAGCGAATAAACTTAAAAAAATAGAAAGGAGCCTCGCAAATGGCATTGATTTCAATGAGACAAATGCTCGATCACGCTGCAGAATTTGGTTACGGCGTACCGGCATATAACGTCAACAATCTAGAGCAAATGCGCGCTATTATGATGGCCGCAAACGATACCGATAGCCCGGTGATTGTGCAGGCTTCTGCAGGTGCGCGTAAATACGCTGGCGCTCCTTTCTTGCGTCACCTGATTTTAGCTGCCATCGAAGAGTTCCCACACATTCCTGTAGTGATGCACCAAGATCACGGCACTTCACCAGCAATTTGTCAGCGCTCGATCCAATTGGGCTTTAGCTCAGTCATGATGGACGGCTCTTTACGTGAAGACGGCAAAACGCCAGCAGACTACGACTATAACGTCGATGTGACCCGTCGCGTGGTGGAAATGGCGCATGCATGTGGTGTTTCCGTTGAGGGCGAATTAGGTGTTCTTGGTTCTTTAGAAACCGGCCAAGCAGGCGAAGAAGACGGTGTTGGTGCAGAAGGTACCCTTACACACGACCAGCTGTTAACCGATCCGGAAGAAGCAGCAGATTTCGTCAAGGCGACCCAAGTTGACGCCTTAGCGATTGCGTGTGGAACGTCACATGGCGCTTACAAATTCACGCGGCCTCCAACGGGCGATATCTTGGCGATTGAGCGGATTAAAGAAATTCACGCGCGCATTCCAAACACGCATTTGGTCATGCACGGTAGCTCATCAGTACCGCAAGAATGGTTGGCGATTATTAATGAGTTTGGCGGTGAAATTCCAGAGACTTACGGTGTGCCTGTGGAGCAAATCCAAGAAGGTATTCGCCACGGTGTGCGCAAAGTAAATATCGATACTGACTTGCGGTTAGCTTCAACGGGTGCGATTCGTAAGTTTTTAGCCGAAAACAAATCAGAATTTGATCCACGCAAATACTTAGCCGCGTCAACCAAGGCAATGTACGACATCTGTAAGGCGCGCTATGAAGCGTTCGGAACAGCCGGTAACGCGAGTAAAATTAAGCCTATCTCATTAGAAGAGATGTTCAAAAAATACGAAAGTGGCGTGTTAGCTGCGACCGTGAAGTAAGTAAGGGGGCGACGTGCGTCTAACATTATTAAGTATCGCTTTATTAGGCTTTTCCAGCACCGCAATGTCATCGACGTTCATGTTTGATGATATTCAGGATGTCGATCCAGCGTCACAAGATGGCAAATGGCGAGCAAGCGCGGAAGTCGGTGTGTTAATTCGGTCGGGAAACACCGACTCGCGTTCTTGGAAAGGTAAGCTCGATCTAGAACGGGACACCCTAAACTGGCGTCAACGGGCCGTGATGGATTACTACCGACAAGAGCGAAAAACCCACGAAGGAACGTCTGTTGTTGATGCGGACCGCTTGTTCTTATCCGGCCAGGGTAACCGCAAGTTCGCGAATTCAAAACATTCGTCATTCTTCCTTTACGGGTCTTATGAAGACGACGCATTGAACAGTTTCGAGTATCAATCGACGATAGCAGCTGGTTACGGTACGCGCTGGTTGATCAATGACGCAATGTTTACCGACTTCGAAATTGGTCCGGGTTATTCCTACGACAAAATTCGTGGTACGGGCGAGACGGATGGCGACTTTATTATCCGGATGGCGGCTAACTACGAATGGCAAATTAGTGAAACTGCCCGCTTTACCCAGCTAGTTTCCACCGAAATCGGTGATGACAACACCCGTTCCCGTGCAGTTGGTGCGCTGACAGCGAATATTAACTCGCGCTTGGCGATGCGTTTCTCATTGACGTTGACCCATAACTCGACGGTGTTTGAGCAAGCGAATGGTCGTATTCCAGAGAAACTCGACACGGAAACGGCAGTCACCTTGGTTTATACCTTCTAGTAAGGACGGCGTATGCCTGCGAACTCGATTCTTGGGGTGTTTGCGAAGTCACCGATTAAGCCGGTTATTGAGCATATCAACAAGATTGTCGAATGCACCGTGGAACTCGATGCATTCTTCAATGCTGTTTATCAAGAAAAGTGGGAGCAGGCAGGCGAGATTCAACGCCACATCTCGCAACTAGAGAAAGAAGCCGATCAGATTAAACGAGATATCCGCGGTAACTTACCTAGTGGCCTGTTTATGCCAGTGGAGCGCACGGATTTACTCGAGCTAGTCTCGCAACAAGACCGAATTGCCAATAAAGCAAAAGATGTTGCTGGGCTTGTAACCGGACGCCAATTGGTGATTCCAAGTCCACTGATTGATGGTTTTCAGACGTATTTAAGTCGATGTCTTGACGCGGTTTGCAAAGCAGCAGAAACCATTAATGAATTTGATGAGCTGCTGGAAGCGGGTTTTCGCGGACGCGAACGCG
>NZ_CP071922.1:597011-607750 GCF_017584085.1 Halomonas sp. BM-2019 | reverse complement strand
CGGCCGACCAGCAGCGCACGGTCGAGGTCCTCGGGCAGGCAGTCGCGGGGATGGATGGCTTGCATGATGGCTCCTGTCATGGAATCAGAAGATCAGGTTGGGCAGCGCCAGCGAGAGCGCCGGTATGAAGGTGACCAGCAGCAGGACGCCGACCATTACCAGCCAGAAGGGCAGCACCGCGCGGATGAACTCCGGCACCTTGACCCCGGTGATACTGCAGGTGGTGAACATCACCGTCCCCAAGGGTGGCGTAATGGTGCCGATGGCGGCATTGAGGATGAAGATGATGCCGAAATGCACCGGGTCGATGCCGAACTGGGCCGCCACCGGCGCCAGCAGTGGCGAAAGCACGATCAGGATGGCATTGCCCTCCAGAAACATGCCCAGCAACAGCAGAATGAAATTGGCCAGCAGCAGAAAGGCGATCGCCGTACCCACCTGGGAAGAGAGCAGCATGGCGATCTCCTGGGGGATCTGCTCCCAGGTCAGGAAGCGTGCAAACCCCGAGGCCACGGCGATGATGAAGAGCACGTTGACCGATGCAATCAGCGACTCGTTGGTGGCCAGGGCGACGGTCCGCGGTGTCATCTGCCGGTAGACGAACATGCCGACGATCAGGGCGTAGAGAACCGCCATGGCACCCGCCTCGGTCGGCGTGAAGACGCCAACGCGGATACCGCCGATGACCACCAGCGGCAGCAGCAGGGCAATGATCCCGGCACGGGTCACGCTGATCAATTCACTACGCGACACTCGAGTGCGCTGCGGTGGCTGATAGCCCTGCTGGCGGCACTTCCAGGAAACCAGTGCCATCAGGCAGACCGCCATCAGGATGCCGGGCACCACGCCGGCCAGGAACAGCCGACCGATGGAGACGTTATTGACGTAACCGTAGACGATCAGGGCGATGCCGGGGGGAATGGTCGAGGTGACCAGCGACGACGAGGCGGTGATCGCACTGGAGAAGGCCTTGGGATAGCCCCTCTCGGTCATGCTGGGAACCAGCAGCTTGGAGTTCATCGCCGCATCGGCGATGTTCGAGCCGGAGAGGCCCCCCATGAAGGTACTCAGCAGGACGTTGGCCTGGGCCAATCCCCCGTGCATGCGTCGCGTCAGCAGCTCGGCCAGCCTCAGCAGGCGCTCGGTGATGCCGGAGTGGTTCATGAACACCCCGGCCATGATGAAGAAGGGAATGGCCAGCAGCGAGATGGACTCCAGCCCACCGGCCAGGCGCTGGATCAGCATCATGGTCGGCTGATCGGCGCCGACGAAGAAGTACAGGAAGGTCGAGAAGAACAGGGCGAAGGCGACCGGCGTTCCCAGGAAGAAAAGCAGGAACAGGGCGCCGAGTGCGACACCAACAGCCATAAGGGAAACCTCTATTGCTCAGCGGCGCAGCACTATCCTCGCCACGCAGTGGTAGATCATCACCACGGCGCTGACGGGGATCGCCACATGAATCCAGTAGTAGGGAATCTGCAGCATCGGCGTGCTACGAAACCCGGAGAAACCGAGCAGTTGGATGCCCCAGTAGAGCATCACCAGGGCGCTTATCAGGATCACACCGAGGCTGAAGATCCATTCGTTCCAGCGCGCCAGCCCAGGCGGCAACTTATCGGTGAGGAAGCTGATGAACACGTGCTCCTTGCGGCGCACCAGGGCACTGGCCCCCAGGAAGGTGGCCCACACCAGCAGCAGCTGGAGCACCTCCTCCGTCCAGGCCAGGGGGGCATTGAACAGGTAGCGCATGAAGATGTTGCTGATGGCGACCAGGAACAGAGCGAACATGGCAGCGGTGGCCACCACCTCGTCCAAGCGCATGATCCGGTCAAGCCAGGAAAAGACCGTCTTCATCGAGGGCTCCTTGCAAGACGCTCCCCGGCCACGCCGGGGAGCCTGTCATTCACTGGGACGCTCAGCCGTTGATGATCTCGTAGACGGTCTCGTAGAGGCCGTCGCTCCACTGCGGGAAAGCGGTGGGGATCTGCTCGGCGGCCCGCTCGCGGAACGGCTGGGTATCTACCTCGTGCACCTCGACGCCCTCGCTGCGCAGGCGCTCCCGGGCCTCCTCGCTCTCTTCGGCCACCAGCTCACCCAGATACTCGGCCATCTGCTGACCGGTCTCGGTGAGAATCTGCTGGTGCTCCTCGCTGAGCTGTTCCCAGAAGGCCAGGCCGGTGACGAAGGGCGCCACGGTATGCATGTGAGCGGTCAGGTTGAGGTGCTTGACCACCTCGTGGAACTTGCCGCCATGCAGCACGGCGGCGGGGTTCTCGACACCATCCACCATGCCTTGGGCCAGGGCCGGATAGACGTCACCCAGTGACATCGGCGTCGGGGTGGCGCCCATAGCGCGGATCGCCTCGACATACATCTGGGAGTTCTGGACCCGGATTCGCACACCATTCAGATCGTCCGGGTGGCTGACCGGATTGCGTGACAGCAAGTGGCGCACGCCATAGACGGTGTTGGGGATAACGATGTGATAACCGGAGGAGTGCACCTGCTCGAGCTGGTCGGCAAACCATTCGGAGTCGAAGACCTTCAGCTTGGACTCGAAATCTTCACCCAGGTAGGGAGCGTCCAGCACCGCCAGATCCGGCACCGAATCCAGGAAGTTGCTATAGGCGGTGATGGCGATGATCGCCGAGCCGAACCGGGCCTGCTCCATCACTTCGGTCTCAGAGCCCAGCTGGCTGGCCGGGAAGGGACGCAGGTCGAGTTCGCCGTTGCTGGCCTCGCTGACCCACTCGGCCCATTGATTGACGGCAACATCCACCGGCTCACCGGGTTGGTTGCCGTAGGCGATACGGATGACGGTCTCCGCCTGGGCGGTGCTGGTCAGGCCCATGCCGGCCACGGAGGCGGCAGCGATAAAGAGCGAGAGTTTGTTCAGGCGCATGTTGAGCTCCTCATTTCAGTTGTTGTGGTCTAGTGGGTGGGTGTAATCACCCAACAAGTGATGCGGCTCGGCTGATGGCTTCCTCGAGACGAGGTGTTGCCAGGCCATGTCGCCGTGCCATGTCGGACACCGGTTGCAGACGGCGCTGAATCTTCTGCGGATGGTGCTGGGCGATATCGGCCAGTCGGTGATCGAGATAGGGGTTGATGAAGCGTTCCAGGGTGCCGTCGCGATAGGCGGCCAGATCGAGCCCCGGCAGCTCCTGCTCCAGCACCGGCAGCACCTCCTCGTCGAGGAGCCGGCACAGGGCCTCGCGCAGCGTCGGCTCCTGCATGGCTTCGCGCACTAGCGATATACCGGGTGACAGCCCCCGGTGGCGCCACTGATCCACCAGATAGCTGTGGGCCAGGTTGAGGACGTGCAACTTGCGCAGCTCATAGGGGAGCAGCGACTCGACCTCCTGGACATCAGGGTGATCACAGGGCAAGGCCAGGCCCGGCGTGGCCTGGATGGCCCAGAGCGCATAGGGCTCGGCCACGGCCCCCACGGGCTCGATGGCCGCCGAGACGATGCGATCCACCAGGGTGTCGACCCATAGGCAGCGCTCGTCCAGCCAGGCCTCGAAGTCGGGATCGGCATGGTCGCGGCGGGCCAGCGCCATCACGGTCTCCTTGAGCACCCGGCCGTTGCCGCTGATCAGCTCGCAAGGCAGCAGGGTCAGGCCGTCGCGCCCCGCCCGGTAGCGGGCATGCAGCAGCTTGGTCAGCTTGCCGGGGAAGCTCTTCGGCACCTCGGCCAGGCTGGTGTCGTCACCGACCTGGTAACCGTTGTCGCCGCTGTTGGAGACCACCCAGCGGGCGGTCTCGACGAAGTGGCGCTCCAGCACCGGCCACTGCTCGTCGGCGATCAGGCAGCCGGCGATGCTCTCGACCTCCCGCTGCGTGTCCACGGCGGCGCCGTCACGCAGGCCGCGCACCCTCAGCGGATAGCGGCGCTGCTCGGCCAGGGCGCGCGCCTTGGCCTTGCCCTCCGGGCGGCTCGAGGTCTGCACCACCAGGATGCTGTCTCGGCTGCGCCCGGCGGCCAGCGACTCTCCGACGAAGGCCGCCACATGGCCGAGCAGGAAGCGGCTGGTGCCGAACTGCACGATACCGGCCCGGTCGAGGGCGAGGCTCACAGCGACACCCCGCGCTTCCAGGGAATGAAGTCGAGTTGAGCCAGGCGTACGGCCTTGGGCACGTAGCGCCCAGAGGCCGCCTCGATGCACAGCTTCAGCAGCTCGTCGGCGAGCTCGCCGATCTCCACCTCGCCACGGATGATCGGGCCGGCATCGAAATCGATGACATCCTGCATGCGGCCGGCCAGCTCGCTGTTGCTCGATATCTTCATGACCGGTGCCACCGGGTTGCCGGTGGGCGTTCCCAGGCCGGTGGTGAAGAGCACCAGGTTGGCACCCGAGCCGACCAGACCGGTGGTGGACTCGACATCGTTGCCCGGCGTGCAGAGCAGGTTGAGCCCCTTGCGGGTGGCGGGCTCGGTGTAGTCGAGCACGTCCACCACCGGGCTATCGCCGCCCTTCTTGGCCGCCCCGGCCGACTTCATGGCATCGGTGATCAGGCCGTCTCGCACGTTGCCGGGCGACGGGTTCATGGAGAAGTGCGCGCCCACCGCCGCGGCATGGCGCTGATAGGCATCCATCAGCTGCTGGAAACGCTCACCGACCTGCTCGTCGCGGCAGCGGGCCAGCAGCTCGTGCTCGACGCCGCAGAGTTCCGGAAACTCGCTGAGAATGCCGCTGCCGCCCAAGGCCACCAGGCGGTCAACCACCGCACCCACCAGGGGGTTGGCGGAGAGCCCGGAGAAGCCGTCCGAACCGCCGCACTCGACGCCGAGGGTGAGCTCCGAAAGCGGCGCCGGCTGCCGCGCCACCCGGTTGGCTTGCTTCAGGCCCGCGAAGATCGCGGTCAGGGCCTCGCGGATCAGCGACGCCTCGCTTTCGCTGCGCTGCTGCTCGAAGTAGTCCACCGGCTTCAGGCCCTGGGGATCGCGCTCGGCGATAGCCGCCTGAAGCATGGCGATCTGGGCCTTCTGGCACCCCAGGCTCAGCACCGTGGCACCGGCCACGTTGGGGTGGCAGATATAGCCGGCCAGCAGGCGGCACAGCGTCTCGGCATCACCGTCGGTGCCGCCACAGCCCAGGTGGTGGGTCAGGAAGCGCACGCCATCCACGTTGGGAAAGAGGCGCTCCCCGGGCCGCTTCGCCTCAAGCTCCGCCGCCTCACCGTGCAGCAGCTGACGGGCCAGCCGCTTGTAGTCCCGATAGGGGTCGTCGCCCAGGGCATCGGCCACGCACTGGCGCAACACCTCGATGTTGCGGTTCTCGCAGAAGACCAGCGGCACCACCAGCCAGACGTTGGCGGTACCGACGCGACCGTCCGGGCGGTGATAGCCGTCGAAGGTTACGCCCTGGAAGGCGCTGACATCGGGCTGCTGCCAGCTATCGTGGCGCCCCTGGGGGCGGGCATCGGCGGTGGAGTGCTCGAGGTTCTCGGTGGTGATCGCCTCCCCCGCCGCGATGGGCTGGGTCACGCGCCCCACGGTGACGCCGTACATGATCACCAGGTCATCCACCGCCAAGGCTGTCAGGGCGAACTTGTGCTTGTGGCGCACCGCCGCCGGCAGGGTGAGGGTGTGGCCGTCCTCTTCGATGACGGTACCGGCGGGCAGATCGGTCAGGGCGACCCGCACGTTGTCCAGGGCGTGAACGCGCAGGCTGAGCCGCGCCGCCTGGCGGGTGATCAGCTCGCTCATGGCCACACCTCCTGGGTATCGTCGAGAGTGATCATGCCCTTGATGACGCCGCTGGCCGGATCGCACCACCGGGGCATCAGTTCGGGCATCTCGCCCAGGGCGCCGCGATGGGTGATCATCGCCTCGGCGTGCAGCTCGCCGGCCTCCATCAGGCGTGCCACCGCCTCGAAATCCTCCCGGGTGGCGTTGCGGCTGCCCAGCAGCGACAGCTCCTTCTTGTGGAAGTCGGGGTCGTGGAAGGCGATATCGGCCTTGACCACGCTGACCAGCACGTAGCGACCGCCATGGCCGGCGAAGTCGAAGCCGCGGTTCATGGCCCGGGGGTTGCCGGTGGCATCGAAGACCACCTCCGCCAGGGCGCCCTCGTTGAGGGCTTCGATGCGCGCCACCACGTCGTCATCCAAGGCGTGTGCCACGGCATCGGCGCCCAG
This sequence comes from Halomonas sp. BM-2019, assembly GCF_017584085.1. NCBI lineage: Bacteria > Pseudomonadati > Pseudomonadota > Gammaproteobacteria > Oceanospirillales > Halomonadaceae > Halomonas > Halomonas sp. BM-2019. The sequence goes on along the minus strand of NZ_CP071922.1, from coordinate 601,606 downwards.
CGTATCCCGGCAGAACGCCAGGCGCTTGGGATTGGTATCCACCACCAGAGTGCGCGCCCCACGGCTGCGGGCGACCTGTAGAATCCCCATGCCGATGGGACCGGCGCCGACGACGACCGCCAGTTCACCTGCGCCGATACCGCTGCGGCGCACCGCATGGGCGCCGATGGCCAGACACTCGATCAGCGCCAGCCGCTCGGGGTCTAGCGTGGCTGAGGTCACCAGGTGCTCGACCGGCACCACCAGATAATCGGCCATGCCGCCGTCGCGATGCACGCCGATCACCTGCATGTGCTGGCAGCAGTTGGTCCTGCCGCTGCGACAGGCGCGGCACTCGCCGCAGTGCAGGTAGGGGATGACGTAGGCGTTCTGCCCCACCAGGGCCTGGCGATCGGCATCGCCGACGGCGACCACCTCGCCGGAGAGCTCATGGCCGAGCACTCGGGGATAGTCGAAGTAGGGCTGATTGCCGCCATAGGCGTGGATATCGGTGCCGCAGACGCCAACGCGACGGATCCTGACCAGCGCCTCACCCGGGCCACAGGTCGGCATCGGTGCCTCCCGGAGCTCCAGCTGATGGGGCTGTGTACAGACGAGAACGTGCATATCGGGTTCCTCTGGGTCAGGCGCAGTGCAGCATGTCGCAAAAGGCCTGACAGGTTCTTTGATCCAGTGGTCAGGCCTTTGATGGCACACGATGCCCCACTCAGGGACCTGACTCAAGGGTTATCGGGGGATCAAGAGTTAGACATAGGTCGAAGGGTGCAGGCCCTCAGGCCTGCACCACACGCTGGGACTGCTCACCCAGGCCTTCGATACCAAGCCGCATCCGCTGGCCGGGACGCAGATAGACCGGCGGCGTCTGCCCCATGCCGACACCGGGCGGGGTACCGGTGGAGATAACGTCACCGGGCTGCAGGCTCATGAAGCGACTCAGGTAGCTGATCAGAAAGGGGATGCGATAGACCATGGTGCGGGTGCTGCCGTCCTGGTAGCGCCGCCCGTCCACCTCCAGCCAGAGCGCCAGCGCGTGGGGGTCCGGCACCTCGTCGCGGGTCACCAGCCAGGGGCCCAGAGGGCCGAAGGTGTCGCAGCCCTTGCCCTTGTCCCAGGTGCCGCTGCGCTCGAGTTGGAACTCCCGCTCGGAGACATCGTTGACCACGCAGTAGCCGGCCACATGATCCAGGGCATCCTCCTCGGTGATGTAGCGTCCGCCCTGACCGATCACCACACCGAGCTCTACCTCCCAGTCGGTCTTCTGCGAGCCACGCGGGATCTCGACGTCGTCATTCGGGCCACAGATGGCGCTGGTCCACTTGTTGAAGATCACCGGCTCCGGCGGTACCTCGGCGCCGGTTTCCGCGGCGTGGTCGGAATAGTTCAGACCGATGCAGATGAACTTGCCGACTCGCCCCACACAGGGTCCGAGCCGCACTTCGGGTGCCACGGCCGGCAGGCTGGCAACGTCCAACTCGCGCAGTCGTTGCAGGCTCTCACTCTCCAGCGCCCCGCCGGCGAGATCGTCGATGACCCCCGACAGGTCACGCACGGTGCCGTCGCCATCGAGCAGGCCGGGCTTCTCTTGGCCCTCAGGGCCGAATCGCAGCAGTTTCATGGTGAAGCAGTCTCCTCGCAAGGTGTGTCAGTTGGCCCAGCCGCCATCGATCAGCTGGGCGGTGCCGGTGATGAAGGCCGACTCGTCGCTGGCCAGGAAGGTGGCCAGGGCCGCCACCTCCTCGGCCCGGCCCAGTCGCCCCATGGGCTGCCGAGCAATGAAGGCGTTCAGCACCTCGACGGCGCTGCGCCCCTCCTGGCGGGCCTGGGTCTCGATGCGCTGATGCAGCGACGGGGATTCCACCGTGCCGGGACAGATGGCGTTGCAGCGAATACCCTGCGCCATGAAGTCGGCGGCAATCGCCTTGGTCAGGCCGATCACCGCCGCCTTGGTAGCGCCATAGGCGAAGCGGTTGGGCACGCCCTTGAGGCTCGACGCCAGCGAGGCCATGTTGACGATGCTCCCCCCGCCGTGGCTCAACATCGCCGGCAGGAAGGCCTGGATGGTGTGGTACATGGAGGTGACGTTGAGCGCGAAGCTGCGCTCCCAGGTGAGATCGTCACACTGCAGGACGTTGCCGCTGGGCACCATCCCCGCGCAGTTGAACAGCACATCCAGGGCAGGCAACTCATCGGCCAGGTGGCGGATCGCCGTCGCGTCGGTGACGTCCAGGCGGCGTGCCTCCACGCCTGGCAGTCCCTCCAGGGAAGCCGTGTCGATATCGGTGGCGATCACCCGCGCCCCTTCCGCTGCGAATCGCTCGACGGTGGCGCGCCCGATACCATTGGCGGCCGCCGTCACCAGGGCGGTCTTGTGCTTGAGTCTCATGTGGTAGCGCATCCCTGAAAATCGTGGGAACATGAATCAGACCAAACATCCAGACGCCCAATGGCCTGACCATTGGTCCGAGTATGGGATAGCCGGCGGTGCTTGGCAATCCCCGAAACCGTGTCGCACGGAATTTTCGGGTGAACTTTAGTCGTAACTACCAGGGTCACGTACGCTGCGGCTCAGACCGAAACGGGACCAGACAAGCGCAGGAGATGCCGACATGCCGATCCAGACGATTCGCTCACAGCGCCTGTATCGCCAGATCGCCGACCAGCTGCAGCAACTGATCATCGAGGGGGAATTCCCTCCGGGCACCCTGCTGCCCCCGGAACGGGAGCTCGCCCAGTCGCTGGGGGTCAGCCGTGCCTCGGTGCGCGAAGCGCTGATCGCTCTCGAGGTTGTCGGGCAGGTGGAGGTGCGGGTCGGGCATGGGGTGGTGGTCCTCGAGCCGCGCTCCACCGCCACGGGATCGGTGATGCGTGCCGCCGCCAGCAAGGAGCCCTGGGCCATCGACCCGGAGTTCGAGAGCGAGATCGAGATCAACCTCGACGAGGAGATCCCCCCCTTCGCCCTGCTGCAGGCGCGTCGCTATCTCGAGCCGGAAAACGCCGCCCTGGCGGCGATGAATGCCAGCGAAGACGACATCAAGGCCATTCGCGCCGCCTTCGAACGCAACGTCTACGACAACGCCCATGGCGGTGGCAACCTGGCCGGTGACCGCCTGCTGCATATCCGCATCGCCGAGGCTTCGGGCAATGCGGCCTACGCCCTGCTGATCAAGCATCTTCTCGGCCACCAATATGGCGTGATGTTCCGGCGGCTGCAGGAGCTGTTCATGGAGACCGACATGCCCCAGCGCTCCCAGGGCGATCACGAACGCATCGTCAAGGCCATCGAGGAGCGCGACCCGGAGGCGGCACGACGCGCCATGGAGGTCCATCTGGACCACGTGCTCAATGTGTTCTTCGCGGAGTAGGCCAGCTGCCTGCCAGCTGGCCGGGGCCAGGGATAACGACCCGGTAGGATTCCACACCCCCAGGAGCCTGTCGAATTTGACCGATCGTCGCGAGAGATTCAAATCTTGAGACAAGTTTATCGAACCGATAGGGCGTATAGCGTGCTATTTAACGAATTAGATCGAATGAAATTGGCCGGAAGTCCGGATCTCGTAGTAGATCAGCGTTAAGTCCGACAGGCTCAAAAACAGGTCGCCAGACTCTCCTGAACCCGTAGCGCCTCGTCCACCAGCAGCAGCCGGCGCCACTTGTCGAAGGTGAGGCAGGGGTGGGAGGTGCCGAAGGCGATCACGTCGCCGACGGCGATGCCGGCACTATCCATCTCAGCATCATGAGGAATCGCCAGGAAGACGTGCTGATCCATGATATGGGTCGTGCGCCAGGCCGTGACGTCGACCGGCGTCGAGGCCGCGCCCGGCTGCGAGACCAGCGGATAGAGCCGCAGCGGCAGCGGCAGGTCCGGCTCGTGGCCGATATCGCGCTTGCCCAGGGCGACGACGGCCAGCCCCGGCTCGGGCAGCGACTGCACATGAGCGAAGACCTCCAGCGCCGGCCGCAGCTCGCCCTCCAGGCGCGGTTGGCGCGCCTTCACCTCGGCCATGGCGCCGGCATAGAGCCTGTGATCGTGCACCACATAGCAGCCCGGTCGCAGCACCGGGGTGTAGTGCTCGCGCAGCTCCGCCTGGTCGAAGGCCTCGGCGATCAGGTCGAACCACTTGGAACCGGAGGCGGTGACGATCGGTGCCTCGCAGGCGAGCACGCCGCTGGCCTGCAGCGCCCTGACGGTCTCGACCAGCCGCTCGCCGTAGGCGCGCACCGCCGCGACCTCGTCGCCGCCGGCGATCATCCCCTCGTAGCCCTCGATCCCCACCAGCCGCAGGGCCGGCTGCTCGGCGATTGCCGCCACCAGCGCCTCGACCTGGGCGGCGTCGCGACAGCCGCAGCGCCCGCCGGACACCCCGAGTTCGATCAGCACCTGCAACTCGAGCCCCCGGGCGGCGAAGAAGCGCCCCAGCTGGCGCACGTTCTCGGCGCCGTCCACCACGCAGTAGTAATCGGCGCCGCCCTCGATCAGCTCGGCGACGATGGCCATATTGGCCTCGCCCACCAGCTGGTTGGCCATCAACAGCCGCCTGACACCATGGGCGAAGGCGGCCCGGCACTGGGGCGCCGTGGCCAGGGTGATGCCCCAG
>NZ_CP071922.1:567608-597003 GCF_017584085.1 Halomonas sp. BM-2019 | reverse complement strand
GTCTTGCCGTGGGGCGCCAGACGGGCGCCGTGGGCCTCGGCGAAGCCCTGCATCCAGGCCAGGTTGTGGGCCAGGGGCGCCTCATGGAGCACCGCCGCCGGCAGGCTGACCCCGGTCAGCAGCTCGGGCCCGGTCTCCACGGTGCCCTTGTCGCAACAGATCCCCACTTCACTCATCGCTCGCTCTCCTCATGCCGGCGGCCACGCGCTCATGACAACGCCTCGGTGAAAGATATTTTCAAACATTCTTGACGATAGGTTAGAAACTAACATACTTTTCAACCAAGGCAAGTCACAGGAGCCCTCCAGTGAGCCAAGAGATCGACATCCTGTCGCGCATCACCGCGGACTTCGCCGCCCTGCGCGACGCCGAGAAGAAGGTCGCCGAGCTGATCTTCGCCGATATCGACTTCGTCACCGAGGCCAGCATCAGCGAGATTGCCGCCCGCGCCGGAGTCAGCGACGCCAGCGTGACCCGCTTCGCCCGCGCCGTGGGCTGCACCAACGTGCGCGACCTCAAGACCCGCCTGACCCGGGCGCTGGCCGCCGGGCGGCGCTTCATCCAGGAGGCCGGACGGCCCCGCCGCGGTCTACGAGATCGCCGCCCAGACCCTGGCGCTGAACCGCGAGCTGATGGCCCAGGCCGACGTGGCCGGGGCCGTGGAGTGCCTGGACGCCGCCCGCCAGATCCTGGTGTTCGGCGCCGGCGGCGGCTCCAGCATGCTCGCCCAGGAGCTGCAGTTCCGCCTGGTGCGCTTGGGCTATGCGGTGAGCGCCTATCCCCAGGCCCTGCTGCCGCGCATGGTGGCCTCGACCCTGGAGCCCGAGGACGTGGTGGTGGTGCTCTCGGTGACCGGCTACACGCCGGAGATGGTGGAGTCGGCGCGCATCGCCCGCCAGTACGGCGCCCGGGTGGTGGCGATCACCGCCCAGGGCTCGCCCCTGGCCGAGACCGCCGACGTGGTGCTGCCGGTGGCGGCCCGGGAGACCGACTTCATCTATCACCCCTCCGCCTCCCGCTACGCCATGCTCGCCGCCATCGATGTCCTGGCCCTCGAACTGGCCCTGCGCCACCGGGAGCGCTCGCGGGACAAGCTGCGCCGCCTGAAACTCACCCTCGACGCCCACCGCGGCGGCGACAACCGCCAGCCGCTGGGAGACTGAGATGCCCTACGACCTGCTGATCCGCGATGTGCGGATCCTCGACGGCACCGGCGCCGCCCCCTTCCGGGCCGACGTCGCGGTACGCGGCGAGCGTATCGCGGCGATCGGCACCCTGGACGGCGCCACGGCCGAGCGCGTGATCGACGGCCAGGGCCACTACCTGGCGCCGGGCTTCATCGACGTGCACACCCACGACGACACCAACGTGATCCGCACCCCGGCGATGCTGCCCAAGCTCTCCCAGGGGGTGACCACGGTGGTGGTGGGCAACTGCGGCATCAGCGCCAGCCCCGTGACCCTCGCAGGCGAGGTCCCCGACCCCATGAACCTGCTGGGCCACGTCGAAGACTTCCGCTACCCCAGCTTCGTCGCCTATGCCGAGGCGGTGGACGCCGCGAGCCCCAGCGTCAACGTCGCCGCCCTGGTGGGTCATACCAGCCTGCGCAGCCAGGTGATGGATGACTTCGCCCGCCCGGCCAGCCATGCCGAGATCGCCACCATGGAGCGGCTGCTGCGCCGGGCCCTGGCCGAAGGCGCCCTGGGGCTGAGCTCCGGGCTCGCCTATCGCAACGCCTTCCAGGCGCCCACCGCGGAGATGGAACCGCTGGTGGCCGCGGTGGGCGAGGCCGGCGGCGTCTACACCACTCACCTGCGCGACGAGTTCGCCGGCCTGCTCGGCGCCATGGACGAGGCCTTCGCCACCGCCCGCCACGGCCAGGTGCCGCTGGTGATCTCGCACCTCAAGTGCGCCGGCGCCGGCAACTGGGGCGGCGCGCCCCGCGCCCTGGAGAGGCTCGAAGCGGCGGCCCGCCACCAGCGGGCCCACTGCGACTGCTACCCCTATACCGCCGGCTCCTCGACCCTCGACCTGGGCCAGGTCACCGACGAGATCGAGATCACCATCACCTGGTCCGAGCCGCACCCCGAGCAGGCCCGCCGCCCGCTCAAGGCGATCGCCGATGAGTGGAAGCTGTCGCTGCGGGAGGCCGCCGCGCGCCTGCAGCCGGCCGGGGCCGTCTACCACAACATGAGCGAGGACGACATGCGCCGGGTGCTGGCCCACCCGCTGGCCATGGTCGGCTCCGACGGCCTGCCCAACGATCCCCATCCGCACCCGCGGCTGTGGGGGGCCTTTCCCCGGGTGCTGGGCCACTACAGCCGCGACCTGGGGTTGATGCCGCTGGCCGAGGCGGTGCGCAAGATGACCTCGCTCTCGGCGGCCAACTTCGGCCTCGTCGACCGCGGCGTGATCCGCGAGGGGGCCTTCGCCGACCTGACGCTCTTCGACCTCGCCACCCTCGAGGACACCGCCGACTACGCCACCCCCATCGCCCCGGCCCGGGGCATCGAGCTGGTGGTGGTCAACGGCGTCATCGGTTACCGCCGGGGCACGGCCACCGGCGAACGCGCCGGGCGCATGCTGCGCCGTACCCGGCCTATCCCCAATACCCTGACTCAATGCATGGAGGATTCCCCATGAGCATCACCCGTTACGGCGTCGAAGGCGGCGTCGGTACCGGCGGCCAGAAGCTGCCCTTCGCCCGCGCCGTGGAGGCCGGCGGCTGGCTCTACGTCTCCGGCCAGACGCCGATGACCGACGGCGAAGTGGTCGAGGGCGGCATCATCGAGCAGACCCGGCTGGCCTTCGACAACTGCCTGGCGATCATGCGCGAGGCCGGCTACGGGGTGGAGGACGTGGTGCACGTCACCGCGGTGCTCACCGACGCCCGCTATTTCCCGTCCTTCAACAAGGTGTTCCGCGAGATCTTCGGCGACCACCCGCCGGCGCGCATCTGCAGCGTCCAGGACCTGGTGGTGGACTGCAAGGTGGAGGTGGATGTGAAGTGCTTCCGGGCCGACCGAGCCTGAGAGGCTGTTCATGATCTGCTGCGCGTCGGCCATACGGCGTTGAAATCGTGTTCAGAATGCTCATTTACACCCCGTAAACTGCGCTTCTTCACCCGATTTCGCCTTGTCTGGCCTTAGCTCGCGAGATCGTGAACTGCCTCTGGGAAAGGGAGGGGTGCCGTGCTCCCGGCAAGGAGCACGACACCGGATCGCCGCGGTGACCTAGCGACGGAGACGCCGCGACAACCATCACATTGCTTACCCTCGGCCGCGGCAACGGCCGGGCAAACAACGATAAGAGGCTACCATGAATAGTCAAATCTTCCTCGCCACCTTCGTGGCCTACATCGTCGCCATGATCGGCTTCGGCTGGTGGGTCTCCCGCCACAAGCGCGGCAACGGCGACGACTTCCTGCTCGGCGGGCGCAGCGTGCCGCTCTTCCTCACCATCGGCACCACCGTGGCCACCATGGTCGGCACCGGCTCGAGCATGGGCGCGGTGGGCTTCGGCTACGCCAACGGCTGGGCCGGTGCCCTCTACGGCATCGGCGGTGCCGTGGGCGTGCTGCTGCTGGCCCTGCTCTTCGCCCCGGTGCGCAAGCTGCGCTTCATGACCATGAGCGAGGAGCTCGCCTACTACGTGGGCGCCAACCGCCTGGTGCGCAACCTGGTGGCGCTGCTGATCTACATCGCCTGCATCGGCTGGCTGGGCGCCCATATCCTCGGCGGCGGCCTCTACCTCTCCTGGATGGCCGATATCGACCTGACCACCGCGCGCATCCTGGTGGCGCTGGGCTTCGGCGTCTACTGCGTGATCGGCGGCTACTTCGCGGTGATCTGGACCGACACCATCCAGGCGGTGGTGCTGTTCGCCGGCTTCCTGCTGATGGCGGTGCTGGCCCTGGTGGAAGTGGGCGGCTTCGCCGGCCTCACCGCCAGCATGGATGCCGGCGCCGCCAGCTTCCTCGGCATCGACAAGATCGGCGCCCTGCCGGCGCTGTCGCTGGCCACGGTGATCGCCGTGGGCGTGCTGGCCACCCCCTCCTTCCGCCAGCGCATCTACTCCGGCGAGTCGGTGGCCACGGTGCGCCGCTCCTTCGTGATCACCGGCGTGCTCTACCTGGGCTTCTCGATCATCCCGGCGATCATCGGCATGGCCACCCACGCCCTCAACCCGGGCCTGGAGAACAGCAACTTCGCCTTCCCCTTCCTGGCCACCGAGATCCTGCCGCTGGGCCTCGGCCTGCTGCTGCTGGTGGCGGGGCTGTCGGCGACCATGTCCAGCGCCAGCTCGGACGCCATCGCCGGGGTCTCGACGCTGATGCGTGACCTCTACGTGCTGGTCACCGGGCACACCCCCTCGGCCCGCAACGTGGTGCGCTTCTCGCGGATCGCCCTGGTGGCCACCATCGGCCTGGCGCTGCTCTTCGCCCTGACCTCGGACAACGTGATCACCTACATCACCCGCATGATCGCCACCATCATGTCCGGGCTCTTCGTCTGCGCCCTGCTGGGCCGCTTCTGGCCGCGCTACAACTGGCAGGGCGCCGTGGCCACCCTGGTCAGTGCCTCGGTCACCTCGCTCTCGATCATCGCCAACGCCGACTGGAGCGCCTACTGGGGCAATCCCAGCATCCCGGCGGTGCTGGCGGCCCTGGCCGCGGGGGTGGTGGTCAGCCTGCTGACTCCGGCCTCCCGGGTCACCCCGGCACAGGCCCTGGCGATCCTCGACGAGGAGCGCCGGCGCATGGAGCAGGCCCCCGACGCGACCCTGACGGAGGGCCAGGTCGCCGCCACCGGCCGCTGACCCACCGGCACCGGTAACACCACGGGCCCCGCCGAGCGATCGGCGGGGCCCGTCTTTCTTGGTAGCAAGGTGACGCTCAGGCGGTCAGTTGACGTACCGCCAATTCCACCCCACGCAGCTCGGCCAGGCCACTCAGAATGCGGTGCTGGTCTACCTGGTGGAGAAGATGTGGTACCAGCGCGACCGTAACCCGCTGTGGCAGAAGCTGCATGAGCGTATCGACAGCCGCGAGTCGCTGGACAGCTGGTGCGATGATCATGACGCCATCCTCAAGGCACTGATACGCCGCGACTCGGAAGGCGCTCGCCAGGCCATGTGGCAACACCTGGAGAACATCAAGGGGATGCTCTTCGAGGCCAGCACGATCGAGGACGAGAACGAGCTGGACTATTACCTCTTCGCCGCCAGCCAGGTGGTCAAGCCCTGAGGGCGGCAGCAAGAGCCAGGCACAATTGAAAAACACTGTTCACAAAGCGCCCGAACTGGTCTTTAATAGTAAGGTGATCATGCCCGGAAACGCCCGCGAGGTTTGGTGATGGCACGCCCGATCTGCCTGCTCTTCGACTGCGACGGTACCCTGGTCGACAGCGAGCCGCTGCTCGCCGACGAGATGGCCACCGCCCTCAACGCCGTGGGCCTGCCCTTCCAGGCCAACGACTACATTGGCGAATTCCGCGGGGCCCGCTTCCGTCGAATCGTCGCCGAACTGGAGAGCCGACACGGCCGAGTGGACCCCACCACCCTGGAGCCCCTCGAGGCAACCATGCGCGCCAACCTCAACCACCGGCTGGCCACCGAGCTGACCCCCATCGAGGGTGCACCCGAGGCCCTGGCACTGCTGCACGACTACCCCATGGGCGTCGTCTCCAACGGCCCGGTGAACAAGATTCGCACCTCCCTGAGCGCCACCGGCCTCGATAACCTGTTCGGCAACCGCCTGTTCAGCGCCTACGCCGCCAACTGCTGGAAGCCCGACCCCTGCCTCTACCTCCATGCGGCGCAAGAGATGGGCTATGCCCCGGCGCAGTGCCTGGCCATCGAGGATTCCGTGGTGGGGGTGCGCGCCGCCCTGGTCGCCGGCATGACGGTGATCCACCTCAATCGCTATCCGGATGTGGAGGAGACCCCGGAGGGCGCCATCATGATCACCAGCATGTTCCAGCTGCCCACCGTGGTGGCCCGCCTGGCCAGGGAGATGGCCCCTCACCGCACCGCCGCCCACTGACGCCCTTACGCTCGCGGCGCCGAAGCCCATGCAGGCGGCGCCCGCGAACGCTATCATCTTCCCTCGACCCCACCCCCACCCTTCAATCGTCAGGGAGCCCGAGTCATGCCTTCACTCCAGGACCAGCTGCGCGGCCTCGTCTACTCCACCGAGCATGGCGACATCTGCCCCGACTGCGGCGAGCCCAAGGACGCCTGCTGCTGCGCCGAACTGGCAGAGCAGGCCCGCCTGGCCGAGCTCGACGGCGTCGTGCGCATCCGCCGCGAGACCAGCGGCCGCAAGGGCAAGGGAGTGACCACGGTGTCCGGCGTGGCGCTGCCCGAGGCCGAACTCAAGGCTCTGGCCAAGCAGCTCAAGAAGGTGTGTGGCACCGGCGGCGCCGTCAAGGCGGGGGTGATCGAGATCCAGGGCGACCATCGCGAGCGGCTCAAGGCCGAGCTGGAGCGGCGCGGCCATACCGTCAAGCTGGCCGGCGGCTGAGCGGCGTCAGGCGCCGCCTTCGCAGAGGGCCCGCAGGGCGGCCAGGGAGACTTCCAGCGGCGCCTCCACCTTGAGGGCGAAGAGGTCATCCGCGCGGGTGCGGCCGAGGTTGAGGCAGGCGATGGGCTTGCCGTCCCGGGCCGCGGCCCGCGCGAAGCGGTAGCCCGAATAGACCATCAGCGACGAGCCCACCACCAGCAGCGCATCGCTCTCCTCGAGCAGGGCAAAGGCGCGCGCCACGCTCTCCCGGGGCACGCTGTCGCCGAAGAACACCACGTCGGGCTTCCAGACCCCGCCGCCGCAGCGGCCGCAGTCGGGCACCCGAAAGTCCGAGAAGTCGGCCTCCAGGTCGGCGTCGCCGTCCGGGGCGGTCCGTGCCGCGACGCTCGCCCAGTGCGGATTGAGCCGCGCCAGCTCGGCATGCAGGTCGTGGCGCATGCGATGGGCGCCGCAGGCCATGCAGCGTACCCGGTCGGCGCGACCGTGGAGATCGATGACCCGCCGGGAGCCGGCGCGCTGGTGCAGGCCGTCGACGTTCTGGGTCACCACGCCGCTCACCCGGCCCAAGGCCTCCAGCTCGGCCAGCGCCCGATGGGCCGGATTGGGCCGCGCCTCGCCGAGGGCGCGAAACCCCACCAGGGCCCGCGCCCAGTAGCGCTGGCGAGCGGCGTGGCTGCCCATGAACTGCTGATGCTGCATGGGCGGTGAGCGCTTCCAGTCGCCGTGCCGATCGCGGTAGTCGGGGATCCCGCTGGCGGTGCTGATCCCGGCGCCGGTCAGCACCGCCAGGCGCGAATACCGCCCCATCAGGGCCGACAGCCCCTCGCGGTCCCGTTCGCTGATCCCCGCCGGCTGCATGCTTCGCTCTTCCACTCGCCTCTCCCCTTCTCGACGACCCTCACCCCTCGAACCGATAGAGCATGGCCCCGAAGGGCCGAGGTTGTCTAGAATGGGCCCACGACCCCGCCACCCCACTCTGCATGGGCAAGGAACCCCGATGGCCTGGCTGGAATACCTGCTCCCCCTGATCTTCCTGTTTCCCCTGGCCGCCCTGGCGGTGATCGTGGTGGCGCTGCGCAATCTCCACGATGCCCGGGTCCGCTCCCCCTTCGACGCCCACCCCCTGCGCGAGCCCGGCCAGGCGCTGCGCGACCGCCTCGACCGCGCCTTCGCCGGCCTGTTCCTCGACGGCGCCCTGGGCCCCATCGTCACCCTGGCACCGCTGGTCTACGGCATGGGCCGCATGCTCTTCGCCAGCGAACAGGACTGGATCGAATGGGGGCTGTACGGCATGCTCAGCACCCTGCTGGTGTTGCTGTTCTGCTTCCTGCTGATGCGCGACTTCCAACGCATCCGCCGGCTCAAGCTGGGGCTGGCCTGCGAGCTGGCGGTGGGCCAGGAGCTCGAGCGGCTGATCCGTCCCGAGGCGCACCCCTACTACGTGTTCCACGACGTGCCGGCCAAGGGCACCCGTATCAATCACGTGGTGGTCACTCCCTGTGGCGTCTTCGTGGTGGAGACCCGGGCGCGCACCCGCCCCTTCACCCCCTCGGGCCGGGAGATCAACCTGGTCAACGTCGAGCCAAAAGGGCTGCGATTCCCCGGCTGGAGCGAGCACGTCCCGCTGGATAAGACCCGCGAGCTGACCCGCTGGCTAGGCAACTGGCTCTCCGAGCTCACCGGGCGCGAGGTGCCGGTCATGGGCGTGCTGACCCTGCCGGGCTGGGATGTGCAGGCCTCCCAGGGCCCCGAAGACCTGCTGGTGGTCAGCGGCGAGCGCCTCGCCGACCAGCTCGCCGGGCTCTGCCCAGGCGAGTTCGACGCCGAAACCCACGACGCGGTGATCGGCGTGCTGCTGGCGCGCGCCGCCCGCCTGGAGCGCCTGCCGGGCCACATCGGCTAGGCCGACATCGCCCGGCGCCCCGGGCCTCAGTCCCCCCTCAGCCGGCCGCCCATCTCCTGGGCCAGGTCCACGGCATAGTGGTCGGTCATGCCGCCGATGAAGTCGAGCATGCGCCGGTAGCTGTCATAGAGCGGCCAGGAGGGGCGGGGGGTGTTCTCGCCGATCAGCGCCAGCACCCGCTGGTGCTTGAAGGTGGAGCGCCCGGTGTGGTGCAGCTCGTGGGCGGCGCCGATAAAGGCCTCCAGCAGGATGCCCAGCGTCGTGTAGGCGCCGATCTCCAGCTTGGCCTTGCGCTCGTTCTGGAAGATCCGCTCCCGTGCCAGCTGCTTGGCCGCCTTTACCCCCCAGCCCAGGTCCGGATGGCAGAGCTCCAGCAGGTCCTCCCGGAGACGCCCGCCCAGCAGCTCCGCCTCGTGCTGCACGAAGACCGCGCCCACGTCGTTCACCGCCCGCTCCATGGCCGCCCCACGCAGGGCGGCGATGCGACGCCGCTGGGAGACCCCCTGGCGCTGCATGGCGGCATAGTCGGCGGGCTCGCCGCCAGCGATCTGGATCAGCACATCGGCGACCTCCTCGAAGCGCAGGATGCCCATCTCCAGGCCATCCTCCAGGTCGAGCAGCGCGTAGCAGATGTCGTCGGCGGCCTCCACCAGCCAGGCCAGCGGGTGGCGGCACCAGCGCCCCGGGCCCAGGGACAGCAGGCCCAGCCGCTCGGCCACCTCGGCGAGCAGCACACGCTCGCTCTGGTAGCAGCCGAACTTGCCGGCCGCGCCGCCATGCTCCACGGTCCAGGGGTACTTGAGCAGGGTACCCAGGGTCGCCGTGGTCAGGCGCATGCCGCCGCGGAACTGGTTGTATTCGATCTGGGTGACGATGCGAAAGCCCTGGGCGTTGCCCTCGTAGGTGAGCAGGTCCTCGCGCTCGAGCTCCGTGAGTCCCTCGAGCAGGCCGCTGCCGTCGCTCTCGGCGCGCTTGAACCAGTCGCGGATGGCGTACTCGCCGGCGTGGCCGAAGGGCGGGTTGCCGATGTCGTGGCCCAGGCAGGCCGCCTGGACGATCACCCCCAGGTCCGCCGGCGTCGTCCAGTCGGGCAGCCGGCCGCTGAGCCGCTCGCCGACGATCATGCCCAGCGAGCGCCCCACGCAGCCTACCTCCAGGGAGTGGGTCAGCCGCGTGTGGATATGGTCATTGTCGGTCAGCGGATGCACCTGGGTCTTGCGCCCCAGGCGCCGGAAGGAGCCGGCGAAGACGATCCGGTCGTGATCCTTGTGGAAGGGGCTGCGGCCGATCTCGTCACGGCCACCGCCGGAGCGCGCGTCGCGCCGGTCGTGCAGGCGGCTCGGATCCAGCAGCCGCCCCCAGCTCATCTGCGTCATGGGCGTTCTCTCCTTGAGAGACCCATTCTGGCACTGCCGGTCGGCGCTTTGCCATCGTCGGCTCTGCGCACCTTGCCGAACAACCAAATAAGGACTAAATTCAGTCCATGCCATCCATTCGGCAGGGCTCTGCGATGAAATATTCCGACAACATCAAACCGATCAGCTACCTGAAGGCCCATGCCGCCGAGATTTCCCGCTCGCTCAACGAGCTGCGCGAACCCATGGTGATCACCCAGAACGGTGAAGCCAGGATGGTCGTGCAGGACATCAAGAGCTATGAGCAGACCCAGGAGACCCTGGCACTGCTGAAACTCCTGGCACTGGGCAACCAGGAGGTGGCGCGGGGCGAGACTCTGGACGCCACCGAGTGCTTCGACCGGCTGCGCCGCGACGCGGAAGCCCGGTGACCCATCGCGTCGAGCTGACCGCCTCGGCATTCGCCGACCTGCGTGAGCTTATCGACTTCATCGCAGAGGACTCACCGCCGGCTGCCCAACGGCTGCTGGCCGCGATAGAGACGCGCATCATGTCGCTGGGGGAGCATCCCGAGCGCGGCAGCCACCCCCGGGAACTGCTGGAGCTGGGCATCCGGGACTATCGGCAGGTCATCGAGCCGCCGGTGCGCATTATCTACCGACGTCACGACGACCGCGTGGTCGTCTACTTGATCGCCGACAGCCGCCGCAACATGCCGCGGCTGCTGGCTCGCCGACTCCTGAGCTAGCCTATTCCCCATCCGCCAGGGCCGGCAGCAGCGTCTTGAGCTTGCGCGTCAGCGTATTGCGCCCCCAGCCCAGCAGCTCCGCGGCTTCGCCCTTGCGCCCGCCGGTATGGCGCAGCGCGGTCTCGATCAGGATGCGCTCGAAGTCGGGGACGGCCTCCTCCAGCAGGTGGGTGTGCCCCGCGGCCAGGGCGCGGTCGGCCCAGTCGCGGAAGGCCGCCCGCCAGTCGCCGCTGGGGGCGGTACCGCCGTCATCCACGCGTAGCTCGGGCGGCAGGTCCTCCACCAGGATCTCGCGCCCCGAGGCCATCACCGTCAGCCAGCGGCAGGTGTTCTCCAGCTGGCGCACGTTGCCGGGCCAGGCAAGGCGGGTCAGATGCGTCTCGGCGTCCGCGGTCAGCACCTTGACGTCGGTGGCGAGCTCCTTGGCCGCCTCGGCCAGGAAGTGGCGGGCCAGCCGCGGGATGTCCTCGCGGCGTTCGGACAGCCTGGGCAGGTGCACGCGAATCACGTTGAGCCGGTGGAAGAGGTCCTCGCGGAAGCGCCCGTCATCCACCAGGCCCTCGAGATTCTGGTGGGTGGCAGCGATGATCCGCACGTCCACCTTCACCGGGGTATGGCCGCCGACCCGGTAGAATTCGCCGTCGGCCAGCACCCGCAGCAGGCGGGTCTGGGTCTCGGCCGGCATGTCGCCGATCTCGTCCAGGAACAGGGTGCCGCCGTTGGCCTGCTCGAAGCGCCCCTGCCGGCTGGCCGTGGCCCCGGTGAAGGCGCCCTTCTCGTGGCCGAACAGCTCCGACTCGATCAGGTCCTTGGGGATCGCCGCCATGTTGAGGGCGATGAACGGCTTGCCGGCCCGCGGGCTGTGCTGGTGCAGCGCTCGAGCCACCCGCTCCTTGCCGGTTCCCGACTCGCCGTTGATCAGCACGGTGATGTGGGAGTGGGACAGTCGGCCGATGGCGCGGAACACCTCCTGCATGGCCGGCGCCTCGCCGATGATCTCGGCATCCAGCCCCTCGGGGACGCTGACCGGACGCTGGCGCTCCCGGGCATGGGCCACGGCGCGCCGCACCAGGGCCAGGGCCTCGTCCACGTCGAAGGGCTTGGGCAGGTACTCGAAGGCCCCGCCCTGGTAGGAGGCCACCGCACTGTCCAGGTCGGAATGGGCCGTCATCACGATCACCGGCAGGTCCGGATGGACCTCGCGCACCCGGGCCATCAGGTCCAGGCCGTCGATGCCGGGCATGCGGATATCGGTGACCAACACATCGGGCGGCTGGTCCAGCAGGCGCGGCAGGGCGGCATCGGCCCGCTCGATGCACTCCACTTCCAGGTCGGGCTGGGCGAGGGCACGCTCGAGTACCCAGCGTATGGCGCGGTCGTCGTCGACGATCACCACGCGTGCGACGTCAGTCATGGCGCTTCTCCAGGGGAATCAGCAGTCTAAATTCGGTCTGGCCGGGCACGGAGTCACATTCGATCAGGCCCTGGTGCTGGTGCAGGATCGCCTGGGCGATGGAGAGACCCAGGCCGCTGCCCTCGGCGCGACCGGACACCATCGGGTAAAAGAGGGTCTCCTGCAGCGCCGCGGGCACACCGGGGCCGCAATCGATGATGGCCACCTCGCACACCAGGCGGTGGCGCTCGGCCCCCAGGGTGAACTGGCGGCGTGCCCGGGTGCGCAGCACCAAGCGGGGCTCGGGGGTGCCGGCCTCGCTCATCGCCTCCACCGCATTGCGCGCCACGTTGAGCACCGCCTGGATCAACTGGGCCTCGTCACCCGAGAGAGCCGGCAGGCTGGGGTCGTAGTCGCGCTCGATGGCCACCGCGGGGTGCTCGGCGATCAGCAGCGAGCGCACCCGCTCCAGCACCTGGTGGATATTGAGCGGCTCGTGGCGGCTGACCCGGTTGGGCCCGAGCATGGAGTCCACCAGGTCGCGCAGTCGGTCCACCTCCTCGACGATGATCCGGGTAAACTCCTTGAGCTCGGGATCATCGAGGTCGCGCTCCAGCAGCTGGGCCGCCCCGCGGATGCCCCCCAGGGGGTTCTTCACCTCATGAGCCAGACCGCGGGTCAGCACCTTGATGGTCTCCTGACGGGTCAGCAGTGCCTCCTCCCGGGAGATGCGCATCAGCCGGTCGCGGGGCTCCACCTCCAGCAGCAGCTCATTTCGCGACAGTGGCGTGACCGTGTAATCCACGGTGTGGGTCTCGCCGCAGAGCATGACCAGGCGCGCCTCGCGCTGGGTGAAGGGGTGGAACTCATCCCGCGCCTTGCCCAGCACCTCACCCAGCCCGCCGTCGCTCTCGAAAAGGCCATCCAGCCCCATGCCCTTCACGCGACTGAAGCTCAGCGCCAGCAGCGCCTCGGCGGCGGGGTTCATCCACCGAAGCCTGAGCTCGCCGTCCAGCAGGACCACGGCAGTGGTGAGGTGCTCCATCAAGCGTTGGTACATCGATTGCGCCATGTCGGATCCAGGGATACCCGTTCTTTGCAGAAGGCTCATGCAAAAGGTTCTTTCAGGAAGCTCTTTCAAAAGGCACTTACACAACATTATTCTTGCAAGAAGCGCGCCAGGCCCCAGGAGCCCGGTTTTCGGGGCTTGCCGGCCATCAACGCGACGCGCACGCACCAAACCAGTGCAAAGTGGAGCGATGCGCACCCAGGCTCGGGCCCTGACGGGGCATCGCCTGCCTTCTTTCGGGTCACCGGGCCGATCCGCGCTCCTCTTGGCGACGCAGGATCGGTTCCTCATCGGGCAGCCGACGGGCGGGTTCTGCACTACGACGGAGCGGCGAGGGCACCTCGGCGGGCGGGGGCGCCGGCTTGACGAGATGGGGCGGCCGTGACTCGCCTTGCGGGGAGCGGCAGGGCCTCGGGCTACCGTCCGGGCACCACGGCCAGGGTGCCCAGCGAGGGGACAGCTAATCGGCGGGACGGTTGACACTGGCCCGGTGCACAAAGATGGTCACCGGCGAGGTACGGTGGCGAACCTCGCCGCTGCCGTCCAGCAACTCGGCCTGCAGCACGTGCTCGCCGGGGTTCATGTTGGCCACCATGAAGGCGGTGGTGTGCATGGCCGTCTGGCTCAGCTGGCCATCCACCAACAGGCGAACCCGGTGATCCTCGCGCAGCTCCGGCTCGATGCCGAGTTCCACCGGCACGTTGCCCGCCGCCCCCACCGGGAAAGCCTGCTCATGGCTCGGCGAGAGGATGCGGAAGCTGTCGTACGGCATGAAGGGCTGGCCCGGCCGGGCGGTCACTGCCGCCGCACCGCTGCCATCGACGCGCGGCACGGCCTCTCCGGTGCGCACTTCGCCGGTGGAGGGCACCACCGTCACCGGCGCCAGCTCCACCTGCTCACCGCCCCGCTCCGGGTTGTCGGTGAACACCACGTTGCCCTGGGCATCGGTGGTGCGATAGATCGTCTGGGCCTGGAGTGTCAGGCTGAACGACAGCCCCACCGCCAGCGCCATCAAGGCCTTGTTCATGGCTACCCCCTGCGTCGCCGCCGCCCCGGCGGCCTGTGGATGGTGTCTGCGACTCCCCCTTGGATAGTGAACAAGAAAAAGGGGTTCCGCCATGGCGGAACCCCTTTCTTGATCAACGCCGCAGCGTCGATGGCAGGCCGGGCCTCGCGGGACCCGGCCGCCGGCACTGAAGGCGCGTCGTCAGCAGCTGTAGTACATGTCGAACTCGACGGGGTGCGTGGTCATGCGAATGCGCTCCACGTCTTCCATCTTGAGCTCGATGTAGGCATCGATCATGTCGTCGGTGAAGACGCCACCCTCGGTCAGGAAGGCGCGATCCGCATCCAGGGCTTCCAGGGCCTGGTCGAGGCTGTTGGCCACGGTGGGCACGGCCTTGCCTTCTTCCGGCGGCAGGTCATAGAGGTTCTTGTCCATGGCGTCGCCGGGGTGGATCTTGTTCTTGATGCCGTCGATGCCAGCCATCAGCATCGCCGCGAAGCACAGGTAGGGGTTGGCGGTCGGGTCGGGGAAACGAGCCTCGACGCGCTTGCCCTTGGGGCTGGCGGTGTAGGGGATGCGGATGGAAGCGGAGCGGTTGCGGGCGCTGTAGGCCAGCATCACCGGCGCCTCGAAGCCCGGCACCAGACGCTTGTAGGAGTTGGTGGAGGCGTTGGTGAAGGCGTTCAGGGCCCGGGCGTGCTTGATGATGCCGCCGATGTAGTAGAGGGCCATCTCGGAGAGGCCTGCGTACTCGTCGCCGGCGAACTGGTTATTGCCATCCTTCCAGAAGGACTGGTGGACGTGCATGCCGGAGCCGTTGTCACCCACCAGCGGCTTGGGCATGAAGGTGGCGGTCTTGCCGTAGGCGTGGGCCACGTTGTGGATCACGTACTTCATTTCCTGAACTTCGTCGGCCTTCTTCACCAGGGTGTTGAACTTGACCCCGATCTCGTTCTGGCCGGCGTTGGCCACCTCGTGGTGGTGCACCTCGACGCTCTGGCCGATGGCCTCCAGGGTGTTGCACATGGCACCGCGGATGTCGTGGAAGCTGTCTACCGGGGGCACCGGGAAGTAGCCGCCCTTGACCCGCGGACGGTGGGCCAGGTTGCCGCCTTCGATGGGGCGATCGGTGGCCCAGGCCCCCTCCTCGGAGGTGATCTTGTACATGGAGCCCTCGATATCGGACTTCCAGTGCACCTCGTCGAAGATGAAGAACTCGGGCTCCGGGCCGAAGAAGGCGGTGTCGCCCAGGCCCGTGGACTGCAGGTAGGCCTCGGCGCGCTTGGCGATGGAGCGCGGGTCACGCTCGTAGCCCTGCATGGTGGCCGGCTCGATAATGTCGCAGCGCAGCACCAGGGTGGAATCCTCGGTGAAGGGGTCGAGGAAGGCGGTGCCATCTTCCGGACGCAGGATCATGTCGGACTCGTTGATGCCCTTCCAGCCGGAGATGGAGGAGCCGTCGAACATCTGGCCGTTCTCGAAAAACTCCTCGTCGACATCCCGGGCCGGGATGGTGACGTGCTGCTCCTTGCCGCGGGTATCGGTGAAGCGCAGGTCGACCCACTTCACGTCGTGTTCTTCAATCAGGGCGAGAGTCTTGGCAGACATGGTGTCCTCCGGGGTTGAACTTGCTCGAAGTGTCGAGGTGTCGCAAAAGGTTTAGCACGTCGCGGGCAATCTGCCCACGACCGCCAGGCCAAGGCCCGACGCCGCCCCACACAATGCACGGCGCATGCCAATAATGCACCCCGATACATCGCAACATAAACAAGTAATTGATATTTAAATATAAACTCGATCACCAACACGCACCAGCCTGAATCACGGGCCGCAGGAGCGCTTCGGCATCCAGTCATCGGATATCGGCAGCGCACACTTGCGGTGCACCTAAGATCCCATGTGCACCAATGGAGGGCGCGCTCCCGTCTAACGCGTGCCGGCTGCGCTCTGGCGATGCCCCACGTCAGCCCAGAAAGTGGAGACAAGCGGAACGCGGGCTCCGAAAATTTCATACCGCCACGCTTTGAGACAATAAAACACCAAGGAGTACACTCTATTACGACAACAACGAGATCCCGGCAGCGAACCCCATGGCCGCCGACCTGCGGATCCACTGGCGCGGTCCCACTATGGAGTTCGCATGGCCACCTTCACCGGCTGCATCCTCATCGACGCCCGCAGTGTCGGCGCCCATCTGCCCCGGCAGCTGGCGGTGGTCGCTCCGCTGTGTCGCCGCAGCCCGCCGGACTTCTCCCTGACGCTGGTGGACGACACCGGCGATACCCGCCTGCCACGCATCGCCCGCCGGTTCGGCGCCCGGCTGATCTCCTTGCCCCAGACGCCACTCGGCCAACGCCTCAACGAGGCCGTCGCCCAGAGCGGAGGCGAGGTCCTGGTGTTCCCTGCTGTTGGCAATGCGGTTACCACCGAGGCGCTGTCACGCCTGGCGGCGCGCATCGTCGCCCATGAGCTGGACGCCAGCGCCCTGCCCACGCTGCACCATGGCCTGCTCCACCGCCTGCTGGCCCGCGTGAGACGACTGCCCAGCGGCGATGGCCTGTGCCTGTCACGCGACTGGTTCGAACGCATCGGCGGCTGCGACCCCGAACTGGACGGCGAGGCGATCGGCGAACTGGTGGAGCGCCTACGCGCCTGCGGCGCCAGGGTCAGTGGCAACACCTACTGACGGCACAGGCCGGTCACGGTGGATAAGCCATAGCGAATGCGTTGACAGGTCGTGACATGCGGGCATTGAGACCGGCTCTGGTCGCCGATAGGGTTGCGGACTTCACTGATAGATCGCCCATGTGCAATAACAAATGACCGAAAGCCAAGCGATGCGACGCAAGAATTTCTGGTCCGGCCTGGGCGTCGCCGCCGTCGCGGTGCTGCTGCTCACCTGGGTCATCCCCACCTGGGGCGGCCGCGGCTTTGCCGTCGGCATGCACCCCCGCACCCTGGCCACCCTCGGTGCCTGGGGCATGCTCGGCTGCGCCCTCGCCCTCAGCCTGCTCAGCGCCATCGCCCTGCTGCGCGCCCGCGAGCCCTTCGTGGTCCGCCCCGACCTCGCCGGCCTGTGGCACCAGGCCTGGCCCTTCGGCTATGTGCTGGCCTTCATCGTGGCCATCGACCGCCTGCCGCTGACCTGGGTCGCCCCGGCGCTGATCGCCGGCCTGCTGCTGATCCTCGGCGAGCGCCGCTGGCATGTGCTGCTGCTCACCGCGGCCATCCCCACCGGCGGCCTCTATGTGCTGACCGTCCACCTGATGCGCATAGGAGTGGTGTGACATGGGATTCGACGCCATCCTCGGCGCCTTCATGGCCGCCCTGCACTACGAGTCCATCGCGGTCATCCTCGGCGGGGTGCTGCTCGGCTATATCGTCGGGGTGATCCCGGGCCTCAACCGCGCGGTGGCCATCGCCATTGCCATCCCGCTGACCTTCTACATGTCCGCCTATGCGGCCATCGCCTTCTTGATCGGCCTCTCCAAGGGCACCGCCGCCGGCAGCGCCGTCTCGGCGATCCTGCTCAACACCCCGGGGGAGCCCTCCTCGGCCGCCACCTGCCTGGACGGCTACCCCATGGCCAGCGCCGGCAAGCCGCGCAAGGCCCTCAAGGTCGGCCTGCTCGCCTCGGTGATCGGCGACCTGCTGGCCACCCTGCTGCTGATCGCCGTGGTCATCCCCTTCGCCGCCGTGGCGCTGCGCTTCGGCCCCTACGAGCTCGCCGCCATCCTGATCTTCGCCCTGGTGTTCATCGCCGGCATGGCCGGCGGCTCCTTCCTCAAGGGGCTGGCCGCCGGCGGCATGGGGGTGATTCTCGGCACCGTCGGCCTCGACCCCGAGACCGGCGCCATGCGCCTGACCTTCGGCTATGCCGAGCTGATGGAGGGGGTGCCGATCCTGCCCCTGGTGATCGGCACCCTGGCACTCGCCGAGATGTTCGTGCAGCTCGACGAGTACCGCCGCAACAAGGGCGGCCGCGTGATCAAGCTGGGCAACAGCGCCGATGACGACCTCTCGTATCGGGAGTTCAAGGGCACCCTGCCGACCATCGTCAAGAGCACCGGGATCGGCGCCTTCGTCGGCGCCCTGCCCGGCCTCGGCCCCTCGGTGGGCGCCTTCATGGCCTACGGCCTGGCCAAGCGCACCGACAAGGACCCCGAGAGCTTCGGCAAGGGCAACCCCAAGGGCATCGCCGCCGCCGAGGCCTCCGACAACGCGGTGATCCCGGCCAGCTACATCCCGCTGTTCGGCCTCGGCATCCCCGGCAGCGTCTCCGCGGCGCTGCTGGTCGGCGCCTTCATGATCCACGGCATCCAGGTCGGCCCGCTGATGCTGCGCGACCATCCGCAGATGCTCTTCACCCTGTTCGCCGGCATGATCGTCGCCAGCCTGCTGATGCTCGCCGTGGGCTGGTACGGCCTGCGCATCTTCGCCCGGGTCACCAGCGTGCCGGCCCACATCGTGATCCCGGTGGTGATCTTCCTGTGCCTGGCCGGCATCCAGGTCCAGGGCTACGGCACCTTCGGGCTGATCACGGTGTTTACCTTCGCGATCTTCGGCTACTTCCTGAAGAAGTTCGACTACTCCTTCGTCACCTTCCTGGTGGCCTTCATCGTCACCCCGATGCTGGAGATGAACCTGCGCCAGTCGGTGATCCTCTCCGGCGGCGACATCGCCATCCTGCTCGACCGCCCCATCGCCCTGGCCTTCGTCGTCTTCACCGTGCTGATGGCGCTGCACCTGGGCTGGAGCAGCTATCGCCAGTGGCTGCGCAGGCGGCACAGGACGCCCAAGGCATGACCGGCCGGCCCGGGGCCCTTACCCAACCCCCGGCGGCGCCGCCAACGCGCTCTAACCTCAACCATCCACCACAACAACGCAACCGTGAGGTTCTGATCATGACAATCAAACTGCTGGGCTCCGCTCTTCTCGCCTCTGCCGTGACCGTCGCCTCCCTCGGCATGGCCCAGGCCGATGACTTCCCGAGCAAGCCGCTGACCCTGGTGGTGGGCTGGGGCGCCGGCGGCAGCACCGATATCCAGGCCCGCGTGCTGGCCAACATCATGAGCGAGGAGCTGGGCCAGCCGGTCAACGTGGTCAACCAGCCCGGCGCCGGCGGCGGCGTGGCCCTGGCGCGCCTGGCCAACAGCCGCGACGAGGGTTACACCTTCGTGTTCGGCACCTCCATGACCATCACCTTCGGCCCGCTCTCCTCCGAGACCACCTACGGCCTCGACGACTTCCGCTACGTGGCCGGCGTCACCCTCGGCCAGTCGGCCATCGTCACCGGCGAGAACCGCCCCTTCGGCGACAGCTGGGAGGCGCTGGTCGAGTACGCCCGCGACAACCCCGGCACCAGCTACGCCACCCAGACCGCGCTGGACCGCATGATCATCGAGTACATCGCCCAGCAGGAGGGCCTCGAGCTGCGCATCGTGCCCACCGCCGGCGGCGCCGGCATGGCCCCGCTGATCCTCTCCGGCGACGTCGCCTTCGCCTACAGCGGCGGCACCCACTCCGGCTACGCCGAGACCGGCGAGATGCCGGTGCTGCTGAGCCTGGCGACCGACCGCCTGGTGGCCTTCCCCGATGCCCCGACCCTCGCGGAAGCCGGCTACGATGTCAACGCCGCCGAGATCCGCGTGGCCATGGTGCCCAGGAACACCCCGGACAGCCACGTCGAGCGCCTCGCCGAGGCCCTCGAGGTCGCCACCCAGGATCCGCGCTTCATCGAGATCACCGAGGAGCGCATCCTGATGCCGGTGACCTGGATGCCCGAGGAGGAGGTCACCGCCCTGCTCACCGACCAGGTCGCCGGCTACAAGGCCCTGCTCGAGGAGCTCGGCGGCATGCCGGAAGACGCGGAGTGATCGCCGCGCGCTGCCCGACCTGACCGGGCATCCTCCCTGCGCCCGAGGCCCGCGAAGAGCGGCCTCGGGCGTTTCTTTTTTGCGATTATTGCGCTGGCACCAGCTGCACCAGGCCGGGTGGTGTAGTCCGATGCACTCGGTGGGCGGAGAGTGCACTGGAGTGCAACGCAGCGCCAAGTTCGCTTCGCGCTCGCAGTTGCTTAAATCGTCTCGCGCTCTCAACAAAGCACTCTCTACAACAACCGCGGAGACGTTCCATGCTCGATCTTCTCAATGACCTCCTGTGGGGCAAGATCCTTCTCGTGCTGCTGGTGGCCGTCGGCGTCGGCTTCACCATCGCTTCCCGCTTCGTCCAGTTTCGCTACTTCGGCCGCATGTTCCAGATCCTCGGCGCGGGCCAGGCCTTCAAGCACGACAAGCACGGCCACCTCAGCTCCTTCCAGGCCCTGGTGCTGTCGGTCGCCGGTCGGGTCGGCGGCGGCAACATTGCCGGGGTCGCCGTGGCCATTACCCTGGGCGGCCCGGGCGCCATCTTCTGGATGTGGATGGTCGGCCTGATGGGCATGGCCACGAGCTTCCTGGAGTGCACCCTGGCCCAGACCTACAAGCAGGCCGAGGGCGACGGCACCTACCGTGGCGGGCCGGCCTACTACATCGTCAAGGGGCTGGGCCGCAACTGGGGCTGGCTGGCGGGCTTCTACGCCGTGCTGCTGCTGCTCACCTTCGGCTTCGCCTTCACCGCCCTGCAATCCTACGCCGTGGCCACCTCCCTCGATGACGCCTTCGGCGTGCCGGTGCTCCTCACCGGCATCGCCCTGGCCGTGGTGGTCGGCCTGATCGTCTTCGGCGGCATCAAGCGCATCGCGCGCATCGCCGAAGTCGTGGTCCCCGTCATGGCGGTCGGCTACCTGCTGATCGCCCTGATCGTGCTGGGCATGAACCTCGGCCAGTTGCCCGAGATGGTGACCCTGATCGTCAAGAGCGCCTTCGGCCTCGAGCCGGCCGTCGGCGGCGGCATCGGCGCGGCGATCATGATGGGCCTCCGGCGCGGCCTGTTCTCCAACGAGGCGGGCCTGGGCAGCGCCCCCAACGTGGCCGCCGTGGCCTATGTGCCGCACCCGGCCAACCAGGGCATCGTGCAGGCCTTCTCGGTGTTCATCGACACCCTGATCCTCTGCTCCTGCACCGCCTTCCTGATCCTGCTCAGCGGTATCTACGACCCGAGCGCGGCCGGCGACGTCGGTGGCATCGCCCTGACCCAGGCGGCACTGGCCGATCACGTCGGCGAATGGGGACGGAGCTTCGTCAGCCTGGCGCTGCTGCTGTTCGCCTTCAGCACCATCCTCTACAACTACTACCTCGGCGAGAACAGCCTGAACTACTTCAGCCGCAGCAACCGCAAGCTGTTCAACGCCTTCCGCGTGGCCGTGGTGTTGCTGGTGTGCTGGGGCGCGACCACCGACCTCGGCACGATCTTCGGCTTCGCCGACGTCACCATGGGCCTGCTGGCGGTGGCCAACCTGGTCGCCCTGATCATGCTGTTCAAGCCCGGCCTGCGCATCCTCAAGGACTTCGACGACCAGATCCGCCGCGGCGTCGCCCAGCCCGTTTTCGATGTGCGGCGACACCCCGACCTCGACCTCGATCCCAAGGCCTGGGAGCTGGAGCCCGAGGATCTCGAGCGCCTGCCGCCTCACCCCCAGGAGGTAGCGGCCCGCGCCGGCAATTGAGCCGGCAACGACATGCCCTTTCGGCCGGGCCTGCCCCCGCAGGCAGGTCCGGCCCCCTGTTGGTTCCACCGATGGAAGACCTCATCATGACGACACGCACGGAACACGACCTGCTGGGCGAGATGTCCCTGCCGCAAGAGGCCTGGTACGGCATCCAGACCCAGCGTGCGGTAGACAACTTCAAGATCACCGGCATGCCCATCGGCCACTTCCCCGAGCTGGTGCGCTCCCTGGCCATGGTCAAGGCGGCCGCGGCCCAAGCCAATCGGGAGCTGGGGGCGCTCGAGGCACCCAAGGCCGAGGCGATCCAGGCCGCCTGCCAGGACATCATCGAGGGCGCCCTGCACGATCAGTTCGTGGTCGACCTGATCCAGGGCGGCGCCGGCACCTCCACCAACATGAACGCCAACGAGGTCATCGCCAACCTGGCGCTGACCAAGCTCGGCCATGGGAAGGGCGACTACCGCTACCTCCACCCCAACGACGACGTCAATCGCTCGCAATCGACCAATGACGCCTACCCCACGGCGGCCTGCCTGAGCCTGCAGTTCGCCGCCGATCCCCTGATCGAGATCATCGCCGCGCTGCGCGACGCCTTGCTGCGCAAGGGGGTGGAGTTCGCCGACGTGGTCAAGATGGGGCGCACCCAGTTGCAGGATGCCGTGCCCATGACCCTGGGGCAGGAGTTCGAGGGCTTTGCGGTGACCCTCGACGAGGACATCGCCCGACTCCAGGAAGCCTGTCGGCTGCTGTGCGAGGTCAACCTCGGCGGCACCGCGATCGGCACCGGCATCAACACCCATCCACGCTATCAGGCGCTGGCGGTGCAGCACCTCGCGGCCCTCTCCGGCAAGCCGATCGTGGCGGCCTCGCACCTGGTCGAGGCCACCTCGGACATGGGCGCCTTCGTCTACCTCTCCGGGGTGCTCAAGCGCTTCGCCGTCAAGCTGGGCAAGATCTGCAACGACCTGCGGCTGCTCTCCAGCGGGCCACGCACCGGGCTTGGCGAGATTGCCCTGCCGGCCATGCAGCCCGGCTCGTCGATCATGCCGGGCAAGGTCAACCCGGTGATCCCCGAGGCGGTGAACCAGACGGTCTACCAGGTCATCGCCAGCGATCTGGCCGTGACCCTGGCCGCCGAGGCCGGGCAGCTGCAGCTCAACGCCATGGAGCCGCTGATCGTCTACAACCTGCTCAACGCCATGCGCATGCTGTGCGAGGCCTGCACCATGCTGCAGAGCCGCTGCATCGAAGGCATCCAGGCCAACCGCGAGCGCTGTGCCCACCATCTCGACAACAGCATCGGCGTGGTCACCGCACTGGTGCCGCACATCGGCTATGCGAACGCGACACGCATGGCCTCGCAGGCACTGCAGAGCGGCGCCACGCTCCGCGAGCTGATCCTCGCGGAGGGCTTGCTCGATGAGGCGCAGCTGGACCGGCTGCTGAGCCCCCAGGCCATGCTGGCCCCCCGCCTGGAGCCGTGAGCATGCCCCGTCTGCTGATCCTGTACACCGGAGGCACCATCGGCATGCGGCCATCCCCCGCCGGCTATGTGCCGGGGGAGGGATTCGCCGAGCGCCTGGAGACCCAACTGGCCGCCCATGGCGGCGAGGCGCTACCCACCTATCGGCTGGTAGAGATGGCCCCCGCCATCGACAGCGCCAATCTCGAGCCACAGGCCTGGAACCGTCTCGTCGAGGCCCTCGCCCGCCACTGGGCCGACCACGACGGCATGGTGATCCTCCACGGCACCGATACCCTGGCCTACACCGCCTCGGCACTTTCCTTCATGCTCGGCGCCCTGGACAAACCGGTGGTCCTCACCGGCGCCCAGATTCCCCTTGGCCAGCCCCGCAGCGATGCCCCCGGCAACCTGGCGCTGGCCATGCAGGCCGCGGCACACTCCGCGGCCCCCCGCGAGGTGTGCCTCGCCTTCCACGACCGGCTGCTGCGCGGCAACCGCGCCCGCAAGGTCGACAGCCTGGCGATGGCCGCCTTCGACTCCCCCAACGCCCCCTGGCTGGGCCAGGCTGGAATCGAGCTGCAGCTGGACACCACCGCAGCCCTGCCCGCCGGCCAACCCGACTTCACCGCGGCGCGCTTCGAGGATGACCGGGTGGCCCTGCTCCACTGCCACCCGGGCCTCTCGCGCCGGCTGGTGGCGAGCCTGCTGGAGGACCCCACGCTTCAGGGGCTGGTGCTGGTCAGCTATGGCACGGGCAACCCGCCGGAGCTCTCCGGCGAACTGGCCGCCCACCTCGCACGCGCGACGGCGCGGGGCGTGGCCATCGTCAACGTAACCCAGTGTCACCGCAGCGGCGTTCGCCAAGGCGCCTATGCCAGCGGCGGCGCCCTCAATGCGGCGGGCGTGATCGCCGGGCAGGACCTGACCCCGGAGGCGGCGCTGACCAAGCTGCAGGTACTGCTGGGGCGCGGCCTGCGCGGAGCGACACTGCGCCAAGCCATGGCGACTGCGCTGCGCGGCGAGATGAGCCTGCCCGCGGCGGGCTGAAACGCGCGATGGCGCCGCCCACCGCCGCTTCCGTGCAGTGCCCGGGTCAGTCGCCCAGCTGCGCCAGGCGGTCGGCCTGGACCACCTCGATCCAGTAGCCGTCGACGTCCTTCACGAACACCACGTCCTTCATCTTGCCCTGGTCGGCGCGCTTGACGAACTCGACGCCGTTGGCATCGAACCAGGCCTCGGCGGCATCCAGGTCCGGCACGCTGAAGCAGATATGGCCGAAGCCCTGGGGCTCGGCATTGCCGTCGTGATAGGCGAAATCGGCCTGGTTCTCGGTGCCCCAGTTGTGGGTCAGCTCCAGCAGACCCCGCTGGCCGAAGGTCCAGACGGTACGCTCACCGGCGTCCTCGGGTACCACCTCACCCTCCTCCAGCTTGGCCAGGAAGTAGAGCGAGAAGCGCAGCTCCTCGAAGTCGAGCCGGCGCAGGACCCGCATGCCGAACACCCGGGAGTAGAAGGCCAGCGACTTCTCGGGATCCTTCACCCGCAGCATGGTGTGGTTGAGCCGAAAGCCCGCGGAATCGGCGGTGGGGGTCTGGACGCCGGGGTGCTGCTCTCCCTGAAAACTCATGGGCTGCTCCTGTTGCTGTCGGAATGTTTCAAGAGCATGCAGACAGCGCGCGGCTTTTTCCAGTACGGCCGACACAAGGGCTATACAATTCTATCAATTTGTTACAATCCCGCCCCCTTTACACCGCTCGGTTTCCTTGAAAAGCGCCGGAATAATTCTACATTTCCTATACAGCACCAATATAATGCCACCCGGAGGTTACCATGTCGGCCCGCGCCTACCAGCTGAGCGACCACATCACCCTCAAGGAGCTGGCCAGCGCCGTCTCCCAGGGGTTCTCTCCCATCGTCGAGGTAGAGTCCATGGACGGCATCTACACGGTGCGGCTTCACCACGGCACCGGCGTCTCGGAACTCTCGGATGCCCAGGGCAACACCCGAACCTTCGCCGGAACCGGCGAGATTCGCGACCTGCTGGGCAGCATCGGCCTGACCCATGGTGTGCTGACCTGGTCGGACCAGTGCGGCGACGAGATGATCGGCGTGCCGGGCCATGCGATGACCCCGGACGAGATGCTCGCCCACGGAACCCGCATCTCCTTTCGCTGAGGCTTCCCGAGTCCAGGGGCAGCGGCTAATGTAGCGGCATGTCCACTTGCGGGAGCCCCGGCATGCTCACCTCGTCGCCCTGTCGCCTCGTTCTCTGCCTGGCACTGCTCGGCCTGCTGGCCGGCTGTGCCGGGCGAGAGCCGGCGACCCACGCCCCCGCCCCCGCCCCCGCGGAGGGTCTCTCCATCGAGCGGGTGCTGATCCTGGCCACCGCGCAGAATGCATTGGGCACCCCCTACCGCTTCGGCGGCAACACGCCGGAGGCCCTGGATTGCTCGGGGCTGGTGGAACTGGCCTACCGCGCCGCCGGCATTCCGGTGCCGCGCACCGCCGCCGACCAGTTCCGTGCGCTGCCCGCCGCAACTCGGGCCCGGCCCGGCGACCTGTTGTTCTTCGACACCGCCGGGCGCGGCAAGGCCAGCCACGTGGGCATCTACCGGGGCGACGGCCAGATGATTCACGCCCCGGGTCGCGGCCGCCGGGTGGAAACGGCGCCGGTGGAGCTCGCCTACTGGCAGGAGCGCTTCCTGGGCGCGGCGCAGGTCGCGCCCTGAGCCTTCGACAGCGGCCCGGCCGAGAGCTCGCCGATGCCGACCTTGGCAAAGCGATGGCCGCCTGCTTGCCCAGCTGAAGGAATAACCGGACAGGCTATGCGCATACTGCTGGTGGAAGACGACCCCAGCCTGGCGGCGGGCATCCGCCTGGCACTCAAGCCCGAGCACTACATCGTCGACCTGCTCGCCGACGGCCTCTCGGCCCTGGCCGCCCTGAAGGGCAAAGAGCCCTTCGATGCGGTGATCCTCGACCTGGGCCTGCCAGGGCTAGACGGCCTCGAGGTGCTGAAGGCGGTCCGGCGACACGGCAACCGGGTGCCGGTACTGGTGCTGACCGCCCGGGACGCCGTCGACGACCGCATTGCCGGCCTGGATGCCGGCGCCGACGACTACCTGGTCAAGCCCTTCGAGGTGGCCGAACTCCTGGCGCGGCTGCGCGCCCTTCTGCGCCGCAGCCAGGGGCTAGCCAGCAACGTGCTGGTGGTGCACGACATCC
Organism: Halomonas sp. BM-2019; assembly: GCF_017584085.1. Lineage (NCBI taxonomy): Bacteria > Pseudomonadati > Pseudomonadota > Gammaproteobacteria > Oceanospirillales > Halomonadaceae > Halomonas > Halomonas sp. BM-2019. The sequence continues at coordinate 570,707 of NZ_CP071922.1, read as the reverse complement.
GGCTCGATCCCGACACACGAAGCGTCAGTTACCACGGCGAGCCGGTGACGCTATCGCGCCGCGAGTTCACCCTGCTCCAGGAGTTCATGGGCCACCCGGGACGGGTGTTCACCCGCGATACCCTGGCCCGGCTGGTCTACGGCTGGGAAGAGGATGTGGAGAGCAACGCCATCGAGGTGCACGTGCACCACCTGCGTCGCAAGCTGTTTCCCGGCCTGATCCGGACGGTGCGCGGCATCGGCTACGTGATGGACCGCACCACCCATGAGGCTGAAGCATGACCTCCATCCGCCGTCGCACCCTGGGCCTGGTGCTGCTGGTCTTCGGGATCAGCATGCTGGCCATCGGGCTGGTCAGCTACCGCTACGCTTCCCACGAGATCGAGGAGCTCTATGACGCCAGCCTGGCCCAGAACGCCCGCCTGATGGAGGGGCTGATCCAAGCACCCCTGCCCGCCGATCAGCGCGCGGTCATGCTGGCCAGCCTGGAGAGCGCCCTGCTGCGTGCCGAGGCGTCGGACAAGCGGCTGGCCGGCCATCGCTACGAGAGCAAGCTGGCCTTCCAGATCTGGCAGGACGACACCTTGCTGCTGCGCTCGGCCAGCGCACCCGAGGCACCGCTCACGACGCTGACCGAGGGCTACGAGAATGCCAGCCTGGAGGGACACGGATGGCGGGTCTACGCCCTGAGCAACCCCGAACGACCGCTGCGCGTGCTGGTGGGGGAACGGGAAGACGTCCGCGGCGAACTGGTAGCCCTGATTGCCCTGCAAACCCTGCTGCCCGAACTGCTGGGGCTGCCGGTACTCGCCCTGCTGCTGTGGTGGGCCATCGGTTGGGGGCTCAACCCGCTCTCGCGGATGGCCGAGCAGATTCGTCGGCGCGACCCTCACAATCTGCAGCCGCTGGTGATGAGCCCCCTCCCCCGCGAGTTGGACACCGTCGTCGACGCCCTGAACCGTCTGCTGGAGCGTATCCGCGCCCTGCGGGTGCGCGAGAAGCGCTTCATTGCCGATGCCGCCCACGAGCTGCGCACCCCCCTCGCCGTGCTCGACCTGCACGCCCAGAACGCCCTTACGGCCGAGACCCCCGAGGATCGCAGCGAGGCACTGGACAAGCTGCGCGCGGGCGTCGCCCGGTCCACCCACCTGGTCACCCAGCTGCTCACCCTGGCCCGCCTCGATCCCGATGAGGAACCCCGCGATGCCACCGGCAGCGACCTGTTGGTGGAGGTGCGTGAGGCCCTGGCCAAGCTGTCGCCGCTGGCCACCGACCTAGGCATCGAGTTGCTACTGGACGCCGACCAGGCGGTGGACTGGCAGCTGCAGGTCGAGCCCGGAGCCCTCGACACCCTGATCCAGAATCTCGTCAGCAATGCCCTCCAGCACTCGCCCGAAGGCGGGACGATCCGGGTCACGCTGTCGGCCGGCGATGACCGCGCCACCCTGTGCGTCGACGACCAGGGCCCCGGCATTCCGGCCGAGGAGCGCAAGCGGGTGATCGAGCGGTTCCACCGGGCCGGGCCGGGTGCCGGTGCCGGCCTGGGGCTCTCCATCGTCGTCCGGCTTCTGCAGCGCCACGGCGGGCGATTGGCGCTGGAAGATGCCCCGGACGGGGGGCTGCGCGCCGTGGCCATGCTGCCACGGCGGAAGGCACACCACTGACGCCAAATCGTCATCTCTTCTTAAGCCAGCCTTAAGCTTCACCCTGGACGATGGAGCCGGTACGCGACGCCCCCCGGCGCGCCGCTCTCGAATCCAACACCATAGGCATCCCCATGAAGCCGCTGCATAGACTGCTGACGAGCCGTCTGATCAAGCTTGTTGCCAACCTGCTCAAGCTCGCCTGCTACCCCTTCCACTTCGCCTTCCCCGACAAGCGCTTCACCCTGCCTTCCAAGGCCAGCCCGTGGATCCGGAGCCGGCAGCCGACCGCCATTCCCCGCATCCTCTGGCAGACCAACTTCACCGACCGCGTGACCCTGCCGGTCTACCTGAACTACCTGTTCAATCGCCTCATGGCGCCCGGTTTCGAGTATCGCTTCATGATCACCGAGGCCCGAGCCGACTTCATCAGACAGCATTATTCCAAACACACTTTCGGGAACTATTCCCGGCTGCAGATCGGTGCTGCGCAGGCGGACTTCTGGCGAGTCCTCGTGCTGCAAGCCCATGGCGGCGTCTATCTGGATATCGACGCCCACCTGACGTGGCCGCTGGGCCGCCTGCTCGGAGCCGACCGGTCAGCGCTGTTCATCCGCACCAAGCGCGGCACCCTCAACAACTTCTTCATCGCCAGCCGACCCCACACATCCGAGCTGGGGGCCGTGATCCGGGCGATCAACACCAATATCGAGGAGAACACGATCAAGGGGGTCTTCGATATGACCGGCCCCGGCGTCTTCAATCGGGTGCTGGACTCCCATTGCCTGGATACCGTGCTATACCGCTACGCCTGTACCCAGGGCAGCTTCACCAACGAGCACTTCCAGTACCTCGACAAGCCGCAGGGAAAATGGCACCGGGAGCAGCAGCACGTCGCGGTCGTGAGAGAGGAGGCGGCCTGAGCCCGGGCGCTTTACAGGAGCATGGCCGGCATGGATAGTGGGAAGCCTACGACAGGGGCGCCGCGGCTCGATGCCGCCGCGGCTGAGACGCACCCTTGGAACCTGACCCGGATCATGCCGGCGTAGGGAGTCGTGCAGCCGGGGCCCGCCTGCCTGCACCTCCCGCGCCCGGGAGGCCCCATGCCCACCGTGCTTTCCCCATCTCTGGATGTCGCCGCCCACCTGGCGCGAGTGCGCGAGCGCACTCCGCTGGTCCACAACATCACCAACCTGGTGGCCATGAACACCATGGCCAATGTTCTGTTGGCCATCGGCGCCTCACCGGCCATGATCCATGCCCGAGAGGAGGCCGCGGAGTTCACCGCCATCGCCGACGCCCTGACGGTCAATATCGGCACCCTCTCGCCCCACTGGGTGGACGCCATGATCGAGGCCGCCGAGGCGGCCCGACTGACCGGCAAGCCGTGGGTGCTGGACCCCGTGGCGGTGGGTGCCACCGCCTTCCGGCGCGAGACCGGCGCTCGCCTGCTGGAG
>NZ_CP071922.1:559545-567586 GCF_017584085.1 Halomonas sp. BM-2019 | reverse complement strand
CGCCGTTCGCCTGGCCCGCCGCCTCGGCGGCGTGGTGGCGGTGACCGGCGAGGTGGATCTCGTCACCGACGGCCGCCGGTCGGCCAGCGTTGCCGGCGGCCACCCGCTGATGCCGAAGGTGACTACCCTGGGTTGCTCGCTCACCGGGGTGGTGGCCGCCTTCCTGGTCGGCGCCGAGGATCCCTTCGACGCCAGCGTGGCGGCCCTGGCCTGCTACGCCGCGGCCGGGGCGCTTGCCGGCGAGACCGCTCGGGGCCCGGGCAGCTTCGCGGTGGACTTCCTCGACGCCCTGCATGCCCTGGATGGCGAGACCCTGAGAGGCCGCCTGCGACTGGAGATAACCGATGAGACTTGATCTATCCCTGTACCTGGTCACCGACCCCGGCCTGTGCGCCGAGCGCGGACTGGTGGAGACGGTGGTCGCCGCGGTGCGCGGCGGTAACGGTGGTACAGCTGCGTGACAAGCACGCCTCCGATGGCGAGATGATCGACCAGGCGCGGCGGCTCAAGGCGGCGCTGGCCGGCAGCGGCGTGCCGCTGATCATCAACGACCGCCTGGCGGTGGCCCTCGAGAGCGGCGCCGACGGCCTGCATATCGGCCAGGACGACGGCGAGGTGGCCGCCGCCCGAGCCGAACTGGGCGACCAGGCGCTGCTGGGCCTCTCGGTACAGACCCTGGAGCAGCTCGCCCGGCTCGATGCCGAGCGCCTCGACTACCTGGGGCTGGGGCCGGTGTTCGCCACCCCCAGCAAGCACGACCACGCCGAGCCCCTGGGCTTTACCGGCCTGGCCTCACTGGTGGCGGCGAGCCCTCTGCCGGCGGTGGCCATCGGCGGGCTCAAGGCCGAGCACGCCGCATCGGTGCGCCAGGCCGGCGCCCGGGGCCTGGCGGTGATCTCGGCGATCTGCGGCCGGCCCGATCCGGAGGCCGCGGCACGGGCGTTTGGCCACGACCGCTAGGCCCCCCCCCGGCGAGACCCCTACGGGGATGAAAGACGGCGGGAGGAAATAGAATGGTCTTCGCAGACTGGCGTGACATTGCCCAGCGGGACGCGTCAGATATCGCCCTGCTGCTGGGTGAAGCGCTGCATGACCTCCAGGGTCTCCTGGCTGACGTGATGCTCCATGCCTTCCGCGTCGATCCTGGCCGTGCTGTCGCTGACGCCCAGCGCGCGCAGGAACTGCAGGACGATGGCGTGACGCCGACGGGCCATCTCGGCCATGGCCTCGCCGCTCTCGGTCAGGAACAGCGAGCGATAGGGCTGGCTCGATACCAGGCCGAGCGACTTGAGCCGGGCCACCGTCTTCGACACCGTGGCCTGGCTGACTCCCATGCGCGCCGCGACGTCGGCCGAGCGCGCCTCCCCCTGGTGCTTGAGCAGGTCACCGATCAGTTCGACATAGTCTTCCAGCAGCTCGGTTTCATGGGCATTGCGCACGGCCGCATACTGCCTAGCGTGCTGATCGCTGGGCGGAAGCGCATCGGACTTGTTCAGGCTATAGGGCATCACAGGGTCGGCATGGGGGACTGTCGGGCCAATATAGCCAATGCCCGCTTCAATCGACAACATCGCCTCGATAGAAATTTCCTACTACCCTACAAGTTAACCTTGGCTAAGATATTCACGATAGGGTTATCCTTGCGGCCCCGGCGACCGCCCAGCGCGTCGCTACCACCTCCACCCAAGAAGGAAAGGAACTCGATGCTGCCCCTGCTGCGCTCCCTGCCCTTTGTCGCCGCCCTCCTGCTGGCGCTTCCCGCTACCGCCCAGGCCGATCAGCCGCCGCTGAGGGTCGCGGTCACCTTCTCGGTGATCGGCGATCTCGCCCGGCAGGTCGCCGGTGACGACGCTCGGATCGAGGTGCTGACCCCGGTCGGGGCCGAGGTGCACGAATGGGAGCTGGTACCGAGCAACTTCATCACGCTGGAACGCGCCGACGTGGTGCTCTACAACGGCTATGGCCTCGAGCAGTGGCTCGGCCAGGTGCGTGCCACCGTGCGCGACGGGGTCCCGCTGATCGCCCTGGCCGAGGAGAGCGGCTACGCCACCCAACCCATCGTGACCGGCGACTACGCCGGTGAGGCCGACCCCCATCTGTGGATGGACCCGCGCGCCGCGGCCGAGTATGCGCGGGTCATCGCCGAGGCGCTCGGCGAGGCCCGCCCCGAGGCGGCTGACGCCTTCGCGGAACGCGGCGAGGCGCTCGGCCAGTCGCTGCACGAGCTGCACGCCGAGCTGCAGGAGTCCCTGGCCGCCATCCCCGACGACCGACGCCTGCTGATCACCAGCGAGGCCGCCTTCCTCTACTTCGCCGAGGCCTTCGGGTTCGAGCACGACGGCATCTGGGGCACCAATGCCGAGGAGGAGGGCACGCCGCGCCAGATCATGCGCATCGTGGATCTCATCGAGGAGCGCCGCCCCGCGGCCATCTTCTGGGAGAGCACCATTTCCGATCGGCACGTGCGCAGCGTGGCCGAGGAGACCGAGGTGGCAATCGCCGGGCCGCTGTTCGTCGATTCCCTCAGCGAGGCGGACGGCGAGGCCCCCGACTACATCAGCCTGCTGCGCCACAACGCCCGCCTGCTCACCGAGACCCTGGGAGGCGCCGATGGCGAGTCCAACCCCTGACACCACGCCGGCCCTCGAGGTCCGGGGGCTCTATGCCGCCTACCGCCAGGAGCCGGTACTCGAGGAGATCTCGCTGTCGCTGCCCCAGGGCCAGTGGACCGCCATCGTGGGGCCCAACGGCGGCGGCAAGTCCAGCCTGCTGAACGTGGTGGTCGGTACCCTCTCGCCCCTGCGCGGTGAGCTCAGGATCCTCGGCCGGTCCCCGCGGGCCCAGCGCCGGGCCGGCAGCATCGCCTACATGGCGCAGCAGGATCGCATGGAGTGGGACTTCCCCATCTCGGTCCGCGACACGGTGATGACCGGGCGTTTCGGCCTGATGCGCCAGGACCCGCTGTGGCAGCGCCTGCTCCCCAAGCGCTGGGCCAATCCCGTCCACCGCCATGCGGTCGAGGAGGCCCTGGATGCCGTCGACATGACCGAGATGGCCGCTCGGCCCATCGGCGAGCTGTCGGGGGGACAGAAGAAGCGCGTGATGCTGGCCCGCGCCCTGGCCCAGCAGGCCCCCATCCTGCTCCTCGACGAGCCCCTGGCCGGCGTCGACCCGCCCAGCGAGGCGCTGATCATGGCCACCCTCGAGCGTCAGCGCCGGGCCGGTCGCACCATCATCATGGTGACCCACGACCTGCCGGGGGCGCGCCGCCATGCCGACCAGGCGCTGCTGATCAACCGCCGGGTGATCGGCATGGGCGCACCGGAGACGATGCTCAGCGACAGCATGCTGGCACGACTCGCCGTGGGCGCCCCGCGGCTGCCCGCAGGAGGGATGAGTGTTGCCGCTTGAGACCCTGACCACCGGGGTGATCGACACCCTGACCGCGGCGCTGATGCTGGTGGTGGGCCTGCTGCCCGAGAGCCTGGCCGCGCCCTTCGAGTACCGCTTCATGCAGCGCGCGCTGCTGACCTCGGTGCTGGTGGGCGCGACCTGCGGGCTGCTCTCCTGCTTCGTGGTGCTCAAGCGCTGGTCGCTGCTGGGCGATGCCATCTCCCATGCGGTGCTGCCCGGTGTAGCGATCGCCTACCTGCTGGGCTGGCCGTTCTTCGTCGGCGCCTTCGTGACCGGCGCCCTGACCTCGCTGGGCATCGGCGCCATCGAGCGCCATACCCGCATCAAGTCCGATGCGGCCATGGGGCTGATGTTCACCGCCGCCTTTGCCCTGGGTATCGTGATCATCAGCAAGATCACCACCAGCACGCATCTCATGCATATCCTGTTCGGCAACGTGCTGGGCGTGCAGGCCTCGGCGCTGATGCTGACCCTGCTGGCCAGCCTGGTGGCGGCACTGACGATCTGGCTGGCCTATCGCCCGCTGCTGCTCTATACCTTCGACCCCCAGCAGGCCCAGGCGCTGGGCTTTCCCGTCAGCGCCATCCACTACGGCCTGATCATGCTGCTGACGCTGACCATCGTGGCCAGCCTGGAAACCGTCGGCATCATCCTCGTGGTGGCGATGCTGGTCACCCCGGGCGCCACCGCCCACCTGCTGACCGACCGCTTCACGACCATGCTGGCGCTCTCGGTGGGCGTCGGCGTGTTCTCCGCGGTCGCCGGCCTGGTGCTGTCGGTGAGGCTGGACGTCGCCTCGGGGGGCGCCATCGTGCTGGTAGCCTCGGGGCTCTTCCTGCTGGCCCTGCTGCTCGCGCCCCGCCACGGGCTGATCGCGCGGCGCTGGCGGCGCTGGCGCTTCAACCGCCCGGTCTCATGAGGTCGGGCGGCGCTTGAGGGTCGTGCGCCCTTCCCGATAGGCGATGGCCAGGCCACTGCCGATGATCAGCACGCTGCCCAGGAAGACCCAGGGATCGGGCATCTCGCCCCAGAACCACCAGCCCAGCAGCACCGCCCAGAGCATGGCGGTGTAGTCGAAGGGCGCGGCGATGACGGCCGGGGCATGGCGGAAGGCCAGGGTGATGAAGGCCGTGGCACCGACGCCGAACACGCCCGCTCCCAGAAACCCCACCCAGTGCCAGGGCAGCGGCGCCTGCCACACCCAGGGCAGCGCCAGGCCGGTGATCACGAAGGGCACCAGGGTCATGTAGAAGACCATGGCCCAGAGATGCTCACGCCCACCCCAGCGCCGCGCGGTGATCATCATCAGGGCGTAGAAGAGCGCCGCCCCCACCAGCACCAGAGAGCCCGGATGGAAGGCCTCGCCGCCCGGGCGTACCACGATCAGCACCCCCAGGAAGCCGACCAGGGAAGCCGCCAGCACCGGCCCCTCGATGCGCTCGCCGAGCAGGGGCAGCGCCAGCAGGGTGACGAAGAGCGGCGCCACGAAGGCGATGGCGGTGGCCTCGGCCAGCGGCAGCAGGGTCAGGCCCAGCACGAAGCAGACCATGGTGCCGGTATAGATGAGCCCGCGCAGCAGGTGCACGCCGGGGCGCCGGGTCCGCAGTTTGCGCAGTCCCCCGCCGAAATGGGCCAGCAGTGCGATCAGCGGCAGCGACACCAGGGTGCGGAAGAAGATGATCTGCAGCGGCGAGTGCGTCTCGCCGAGCCACTTGGCGATGGCGTCCCCCAGGGCCAGGCAGAGCACCCCCAGGCACATGAAGCCGATCCCCTTGAACGACGCTGACATGCCCTGCCTCCCTGCGATGCCATCGGTGACCCAAAAACACCACCCCGCCGGCCCAGAGGGCGGCGGGGTGGTGGCTGTCATCCGAGGCTAGCGGTTATGCCGCGGGGCGGCAAGGACGGGCCTTGGCCGCACGCCACCTTGCCCGCAGCCCACCATGTTATGTTATAAAGTTTCATCTTCCTGCGACTTAACCATACAGGCACCTCGATGCGACACTTCTTACCCCTTGCGGCCGGCTTGGGGCTGGCCCTGTTCACGACTCCCGCACTCTCCCATGAGCGCCCGCTGGCCGTGGTCGCCCCCTGGGAGATCACCGGCAGCGATCCCTCCACCTCCGGCTATGTGTTCGCCCGCATGGGCATCGCCGAGACCCTGGTCGACGTCGACGCGACCAGCCAGCCGGCCCCCGGGCTGGCCGAGGCGTGGCGGGTCGGCGACGACGGCCTGAGCTGGCACTTCCGGCTCCGCGACGGCGTGACCTTCCACGACGGCACGCCACTCACCGCCGAGGCCGCCGCGGCGAGCCTCGACCACGCCTGGCGCAAGCCGGGGATGCTCGATTCGGCCCCCATCGTCGCCATCGCGGCCGAGGGGGACGAGGTGGTGATCCGCCTGGAGGAGCCCTTCGCCCCGCTGCCCGCCCTGCTCGCCCACTCCACCACCCTGATCCTGGCGCCCGCCGCCTACGGCGAGAACGGCGAGGTGCGCCAGGTGATCGCCACCGGCCCCTACCGGCTCGAGACGCTCTCGCCCCCGCAGCGCCTGACCGCCCAGCGCTTCGCCGACTACTGGGGAGAGGCCCCGGCCATCGCGGCGGCCAGCTACCTGGCCGTGGGCCGCGGCGAAACCCGTGCGCTGATGGCCGAGAGCGGCGATGCCGACATCGTCTTCACCCTCGACCCGGCGAGCCGCGCCCGGCTGGCCCGCCACGACCGCCTCGCCCTGCACGCCGAGCCGCTGCCGCGCACCATCGTGCTCAAGGTCAACGCCGGCCACCCCTTCCTCGAGCAGCAGGAGGCCCGTCGGGCGCTGAGCCAGGCCATCGACCGCGCCGGCATCGCCGCGGGGCTGCTGCGCGACCCCGAGGCGGCCGCCCCGGAGCTCTTCCCGGCGAGCCTGGGGCCCTGGCACCTGGGGTTGACCACCCATGGGGGCCTCGACGCCGGAGAGGCCCGGGATCTCGAGGCGGCCCGCGAGCGGCTCGCCGGACTGGGCTGGGCGGCCAACGGCCAGGGCGTGCTGGAGCGTGACGGCGAGCCCTTCCGCCTGACCCTGCGCACCTTCTCCGACCGCCCCGAGCTGCCGCTGGTGGCCACCGCCCTGCAGGACCAGTGGCGCGAGCTGGGCGTGGCACTCGAGGTGGCGGTGGGCAACGCCAGCGAGATTCCCTCCGGCCATCGCGACGGCAGCCTGGAGCTGGGCCTGGCGGCGCGCAACTACGGCCTGGTGCCCGATCCGCTGGGCACCCTGCTGGACGACTTCGGCAGCGATCCGGCCGCCATGGGCGGCGACTGGGGCGCCATGGGCTGGACGGACGCCGAGCTGGCCGGCTGGCTCGCCACCCTGCGCCACGACGCCGCCCCCGAGACCCGCGACGCCCTGGCCGCCCAAGTGGCCAGGCGCCTCAACGAGGCAATGCCGGTCATCCCGGTGGCCTGGTACCAGCAGACCGCGGCGGTGAACGCCGCGCTCGAGGGCTTCTCCATCGATCCGCTGGAGCGCAGCTACCGCCTGGAGGAACTGAGGTGGGCCGAGTGAACACGACGACGCTCGCGCCGCCCCGTGGCTGGCGCACCGGGCTCGGCGGCCTGCTGCTGCCGCGGCTGTTCCAGGCCGGCCTGGTGGCTTGGCTGGTGGGCACCCTGACCTTCGTGCTGACCCGCACCCTGCCCGGCGACATGGCCTACCGCATCGCCGCCGGCCGCTACGGCCACGACATGGTCAACACCGCCGCCGCCGAGGCGGTGCGCGCCGCGCTGGCCCAGCCGGCGCTCTCCGCCTATTTCGGCTGGCTCCGGGACCTGGTGCAGTTCGACCTGGGCCGCTCCCTGGTCAGCGGCGAGCCGGTGCTGGCCGAGCTGTGGCACCAGCTCGGCCACTCCCTGGGGCTGGCGGCGCTGGCGGTGCTGCTCTCGCTGCTGCTGGGGCCGCCCCTGGGGCTGGCCGCTGGCCTCAGGCCCGGTGGCTGGCTGGACCGTGCCAGCGAGGTCGCCGCCAGTGTGCTGCGGGCGCTGCCGCCCTTCGCCCTGGGCCTGCTGCTGATCCTGCTCTTCTCGGTGGGCCTGGGCTGGCTGCCCGCCGCCGGCCATGGCCGCGCGGCCCATTTCGTGCTGCCGGCCCTGACCCTGGCCCTGGCGCTGGCCGCGGTCTCCAGCCGGGTGGCGCGCAACGCCATGGCCGACGTCGCCGGCTCCGCCTACTATGGCTTCTCGCGCACCAAGGGGCTCGGCGAGCGGCTGAGCTTCCGCCGCCACGGCCTGCGCAACGCCGCGGTGCCCATCGTCGCCTACCTGGGGGTGCAGTTCGTCTACCTGATCGAGGGCGTGGTGGTGGTGGAGACCCTGTTCGCCTGGCCCGGCATCGGCCACGCCCTGGTGCACGCCATCGTCGCCCGGGACGTGCCGATGATCCAGGGCACCGCCCTGGTCATGGGCCTGATGTTCGTGGCCCTCAACACCCTGGTGGACCTGATCTGCCACTGGCTCGACCCGAGGAGGCAGACCCCATGACCGCCCTGACCGCGACCCGCCCGGGCCGCTCTACGTGGCGCGCCCTGAGCCCCCGCCAGCGCCTGGGCGGGAGCCTGCTCGCCCTGCTGCTGGCCTTCGCCTGGCTGGT
>NZ_CP071922.1:559006-559405 GCF_017584085.1 Halomonas sp. BM-2019 | reverse complement strand
GTGCCCGGCGTGATTCTGGGAGTGATCGCCGGCTGGCGCGGCGGCTGGCTGGACCGGGTGCTGGGCAGCCTGGCCGATGCCTGCCTGGCCCTGCCGGGCCTGCTGCTGGTGCTGCTGCTGGCGGCCATCGCCCCCGGCAACTTCTGGGCCCTCTACGTGGGCATCGCCCTGGTGCTGTGGATCGAGTATTTCCGGGTGGTGCGCGCCCGCACCCGGGTGCTGGTGGCCTCTCCTCAGCTGGAGGCGAGCCGCCTGCTGGGCTTCGGCCGCCTCTATCTGGTGCGTCGCCACCTGTGGCCCGAGCTCGCCCCCCAGGTGCTGACCCTGGCCGCCTTCGGCGCCGCCAGCGCCGTGCTGGCCAGGGCCGCCCTGGGCTTCGTCAGCGTCGGGCTGCGCCCG
>NZ_CP071922.1:556030-558906 GCF_017584085.1 Halomonas sp. BM-2019 | reverse complement strand
GACAATCGAGTAGACCGCCAATGTCATGAAAGCTACACCGAGCACGACCAGAATGATGGAGTGGCGACGCGCGGCAATTAAAAAGGCGATGCCTGTGATCAACACCGCTACCGGCGTGCGCAGGGCGATTATATCGATGAGCGTTTGTTGCGTGACACTGAAGTGAAAAAAGCTCCCGATAATACCCAGCATCACCGCGGTTAACGCAGCAAAGTAATAAGCAGCACTGGCAGCAGTTCGGGAGTTATACGTCACAGTAGGTACATCATCCTTCGTCGGTTGCGACAACTTGCGTCACTTTTTGCTATTCAACAGGAAAAAAGTGGACTAGACAACCTTTGATTTACAAAATTTAACGAACGTTATTCTTAGGCACTCGTTCTTACCAATTCTATCGGCAAGGGGGTGCAAAACTTCAGCTTTAGCTGACTAATTCAGGCTATAATTCCCAGCTATTTTGCTAAGTCATTCTGCTGGCGATTAATTTCGTAAAGAATTTAGTGCCGGGTTGCGCCCAGCGTTAGGAGAAAAGCATGTTCCACCTTGTTTTGCACACGCCTGTAATGCCTGCGAATACCGGTAATGTCATTCGCCTGGCAGCGAATAACGGCTGTACCTTGCATTTAATTGAACCGCTGGGTTTTGATTTTGAAGAGAAGAAATTGCGCCGGGCGGGTTTGGATTATCATGACTTAAGTCGCGTCGAGCGTTATCCAAATTTTGCTGCGTTTGCGGCCAAATTTTCGGGGCATCGCATTTTTGCTATCACGACGAAGGGCACGGTGAATTATACCGACGCGCCATTCCAAGCGGGCGATGTATTGCTTTTTGGTTCAGAAACCAGCGGTTTGCCACCGGAAGTGATGGAACAAATCGCGCCTGAACAGCGCTTGCGGGTGCCGATGATGCCGAATAATCGTTCGCTGAATCTGTCCAACACGGTCGCTTTGGTCAGCTATGAAGCGTGGCGCCAGCTCGACTTTGTCGGCGGAAATTAAGCTTCATCCTGAAAGTAATCGAGGATAGCCTGCATCGCCGGGTTCCGAATGGCGTCCGTTTCCATCAAAATTTCATGTTTGGCGCCAGCAACCGGAAGTAGGTTACTTTGCGGGTGCGGCAATTGGTCGATAAAGCGCTTTTGCGGTTCAGTGGCGACGATGATGTCTTGATCACCTTGAAGCAATAGCACGGGTATCTCAACTCTGCTGGCGAGTCGGACGACTTCGTCAGCGGCAGCAACCCCTTCAGCAACCCAATGATTGGTCGGCCCACCGACTTTAATCGCCGGTAAATCCGTATACATTTGTGAGAACCAATCATAGCGCGTTTCGCTATGGGTAAGGCGGTTAATCGCGAAGGGCTCGGTGGCGTAATCGCCCGTGCCAGGGGCATACCAATAGCGTTTTGGCGACATCAGCTGGTTCAGTGCAGCGAGCGACCGAGTCATGGGTTTTGCTAGCCACAGCGGCCACGGCGCGGTGTTAATTCCCATCATCGGCGCACTTAACGCTGCTTTGCTAAATGGCGAAGGCTGGTATTTTTTGCGCCCAGCCACTTGCTGCAAGTAAGTCATGGCAATCGCGCCACCCATCGAGTGCGCCAGTAAAAAGACGTTCTTGTTTTCAAACTGTTCCTGCAGATACTCAAGCCATTCAGCGAAGTCTTCTGCGTAGTCGATAAAGCGGCCGACATGGCCTTGCTGCGGGTTTGGCGTTAAGCGACTGGAATGGCCTTGACCACGGTGGTCGATCATCGCCACCGCATAGCCGGCAGCAACTAATTCAAGCGCCACTTCCTGATATTTTATATAGGACTCGACCCGACCTGGAGAAATGACCACCCAAGCAATCGCCTCGTTTGGACGACACAAGCCATAATGGATTTCTTTGCCGTCACGGCTGATAAATTCAGCATGCTCAATGTGTCGATAGAAACGTGTAAGACTGTTCAATGACCATTGCGACCATGCCGGATCCGTATCCGCCGGCCGTTCAGCCAAAACCTCACCCGCTAATTGACACAAATCCATAACCCTTCCTTTTCAGTAACTTACCTTTCCGGCTCGGAGCCGGAATGCGTATTGCGGCTCCGAGCCGGAATGTTTTTGCGATTGTACGTGATTGCGGTGGGATGACAAGATTAGCGCGGGAAGCTGACGGTGATTTCGAGGCCACCTTCGGGGTGGTTGCGGGCGTGAATGTCGCCGTCGAGAATGGCGACTGCGCGCTGACAAAGCGCTAGCCCGAGTCCGACGCCGGCACCGTGGTGTCGTGATGGGTCGCCGCGATAGAAGGGTTCGAACAGCTTCGCCAGCTTTTCTTCAGGTGCGCCGGGGCCGTGATCACGAAACCTCAACCGTGCCGTCTTGCGGGCCATATTGAAACGCGTTACGCACCAAGTTCTCAACGATCATCCGCAATAGCACCGGGTCCGTTGCAACACGCGGTAGTTCATTGGTCGGCAAGGTAATTTGCCCTTGCCACTGGTCATCACCTAGTTGGGCAATATAGAAATAGTCCAGATCGTCTTTCAATTCCTCGAGGAGCTTCACCACATCCACTTCGTCTTTGACCAGCTTCTCGAGGCCATTTTCCAAGCGCGATAACCACAAAATCGAGTCAATAATAGTGCCCAAGCGATAGATGTCTTTGTGCAGTTGTTTGAAATTACGATTCTGACGCAACTCTGGCGTTTCCAATAAGTCGAGAGCCACTTGCAAGCGGCCGACTGGCGAACGCAGTTCATGCGAGACGTCACTTAACAAACGGCGCTGAGCGTCACGCGAGGTCGCGAGATCCAAGGCCGTACGTTTTAATGTTCGCGCCAGCTCACCTAACTCATCACGACGGCGTGGTAGACGTTTTAGATTAGGCTCC
>NZ_CP071922.1:550863-556020 GCF_017584085.1 Halomonas sp. BM-2019 | reverse complement strand
GCAACTTCCCGTGTGGCATTGCGCAGTTGTTTTAGTGGCCGCACGAACCACCAACCGAGGATTAACGCACCTAAAAAGGACGCGATGACTGAAAACAACGCCAGTCGGGGCAAGAAATCACGGTCTTCCTGACTTTCCTGAATCGCCTGTAGCTCGGCGGCTGTCGCTGGGCGACTGACCACCACAAAACCTTCGTTACTGGCCAGCGGCCCTGCATAGACACTGTCACCGACCACGATCTGCACCGGCTCGGGGCTATCATAAACTTGCATGGCCGCTGCCAATTCCATTTGCGACATCCCCGGCACAAATTCAATGTCGTCACGGGTGATGGCAATAAGGCGATACTGACCGACCAGTAGTCGTCCGGGCTGCAGAAGGCCGGCACTGGACGGGTGGGTGAGAATGGGCGTTAACGCACGATCAAACTCAGCGCTAATGGGCTCGGGTCCGGGTGGTCGAGCTAAATAGAGAATGGCAGCAAACGCCGCCGCTGCGGTTAAGGTAATTAAAAACCAAAAGACGGTCAGCAGCCGAAACGTCAGCGACTGATACCACCGCGTGCGGCGTTCAACCATAATTTACGATTCCAACAATTCAGGTTCCATGACGCGATACCCGCGACCACGAACCGTTTGAATACGGTCAGGGTGGGTGGGTAATTTTTTCCGGATATTACTTATATGGACATCCAGCGAGCGGTCAAACGGCCCCAGTTGCCGACCAAGCACCTGCGCAGAGAGCATTTCTTTGGTGACCAACTGACCATGGTGCATGACCAATTGGCGCAGCACTTCAAATTCGGTCGGTGTTAACGTCAGTTCCGCGTCATCGCACAGCGCCGTTGCATTCGTTACGTCCAGTTCAAAGCCGGCAAAACGCAGCTTTTCAACCACAGGCTTGTTGTCTTGGCTCTTGCTGCGACGCAATAGTGCTTTCACGCGAGCAATCAGCTCCCGTGGATAGAAGGGTTTCGGCAGATAATCATCCGCGCCTAACTCAAGGCCAACGACGCGATCGACATCATCACCGCGGGCGGTCAACATGAGTACCGGCGTCTCAACGCCACTTTGACGAAGTTGCTTGAGCACCTGTAAACCATCAATTTCCGGCAGCATAATATCCAGCAAGATGAGCGCAAACGATTCTGAACTTGCCCGTGCAAGTCCGGTTTTACCGTCTTCAACATGGGTCACTTTAATGCCTTCGCGCATAAACACGTCGGTCAACATGCTGCCCAAATCTAGGTCGTCATCAATGAGTAAGATATGTACCACGGGATGTATCCTTTTCTGTTGTCGTACAAACAATCTAGCGTCTTTACATTTCAACGCGAGCGCATTTGCAGCTTCTTTACAATTGTAAAGACTAGTCCTTTGAACGATTGCGAGCCAGTTTTCGTGTCAAGGTATTGCGCCCCCAGCCCAACTTCTCCGCCGCCTGCTGCCGGTGCCCAGAGGTTATCTTGAGTACCTCGTCAATGGCAATGTGTTCTAACTCCTGAGCTAAGTCAGCGTAGCTCGCATCGGTGGTAAAGACCTGCTGCAACTCATGACGCAGTCCGTCGCGCCATTCCGTTACCGGCTCGTCATCGGGCGCAAAGGTTAAGGCCGGCAATTCGTCGGTATCAACAACATCGCCACTCGCCATCACCGTCAGCCAACGACACACGTTTTCAAGTTGACGCACATTACCCGGCCATTGCGCTTGTTCAAGTCGCGCCAAGGCGTCAGCGGTTAAGCGCTTTGGTGACATCTGTAATTCTTCGGCAGCGCTGGCCAAAAAATGTTCCGTCAAGGCGGCGATATCGCTGCGCCGCTCAGCTAAAGTCGGCAGGCGCAAATGAATGACGTTGAGGCGGTGATACAAATCTTCTCGAAAGGTGCCTTCGGCAATCGCTTTCCGCAAATCAATGTGTGTGGCGGCGATCACGCGCACGTCAACGCTCACTAATTGATGACTGCCAACCGGATAAAACTGCCCTTCCGCCAGCGCTCGCAACAAACGTGTTTGCACCGCCAACGGCATATCACCAATTTCATCCAAAAATAGCGTTCCGCCATTGGCTTGCTGAAACCGACCCGGCCGACGTGCTTGGGCGCCGGTGAATGCACCTTTCTCGTGGCCAAACAGCTCCGATTCAATCAATTCACCGGGAATTGCCGCCATGTTCAACGCCACAAACGGTTGCTCAGATCGCGGGCTATGGTCATGCAAAGCGCGCGCGACCAGCTCTTTACCTGTGCCAGTTTGGCCGGTGATTAGGACGGTCACCGACGAGCGGGAAAGCCGGCCAATCGCACGGAAAACTTCCTGCATTGCCGGTGACTCGCCGATCATGCCGGTGCCTTGTCCACGCTCGATCGGCTCGGGTTGCGGCGCTTGCTGCTTCAGCTTGACCGCGCGACCGGCGATTGCGATGACTTCATTGAGGTCAAAAGGCTTAGGAATATACTCAAAAGCGCCACCTTTAAAGGCTTTCACCGCACTGTCGAGGTCCGAGTGCGCGGTCATCACAATCACAGGTAAGTCCGGCCAGCGTTCCTGTATCTGCCGCAACACCTGCATCCCGTCAATACCGGGCATTTTCACGTCGGTGATGACTAAGTCCGGGGCACGATCGGCGCAAGACGGTTGTAGAGCCGCAAGTAGCTCCGCCGGCTCGGCGAATACGCGAGGCTGCCAGTCACTCGCAGCGTTAAACGCGCGCTCTAACACCCAACGGATGGAACTATCGTCGTCGACGATCCAAACCTGATAGGGGCTCATGCTGCGTCCTCCACTTCCGGGCGTTGATAAGGCAAGTACACGGTAAATTCAGTACATTGTGGGCGGCTACTCACTTCGATTTTGCCGGCGTGTTGGTGCACCAAACTCTGGGCAATGGAAAGCCCAAGACCCGAGCCATTCTCGCGGCCAGTGACCAAGGGGTAGAACAGCGTATCACGCAGCTCAGCTGGCACACCGGGACCGTCATCTTGCACGGTAATCAACAGGCATTGCCGATAGCGCGTGCCATAAATAGTTTCTTGATGGCTCACCCGCGTGCGTACCACAATTTGGCCCGCAGTCCCCACCGCTTCCAGCGCGTTCTTCACTAAATTCAGTAAAACCTGTTCGATTTGCTCGGGACTAATCCACAACGGCGGGACACTCGGGTCGTAATCTTTGCGAATGCTCACGTTGGTTGGACATTCAAGTTGAATCAAATCAAGCACGCGCGCCAAGACTTCATGAATATTGATTTGCCGACGCTCGCTTGGGCGATTCGGTCCGAGTAGGCGATCGACCAGATTCCGCAAACGATCGGCCTGCGCCATGATCAGCTGGGTAAACTCACGTTGCGATTCCGGCAATTCGGCATCGAGCAGCTGTGCGGCACCGCGCAGCCCGCCAAGTGGGTTTTTAATCTCATGGGCTAGCCCGCGAACAAGTTGCTGCGCAGCAGCGAGTTGATGTTGTTGTGTTTGTTCTTGATTAATACGGCGAATTAAATCGATTTGGCGCATTTCTAAGAGAATCGTTAGGCCTTGGCCGGGAACTTCAGCGACTGACGCGGTGAGTTCGACATTGACGCTTTTACCATCGTGAAAGACCCAGGTCACATCGCTATCCGACAATGTTTGCTGCGACTGCAACACGCCGGGCAACAGGGCTAAGTCAAAGCTGCTATAACGCAGATGACTGTCCACCGGAGTGCCCTCTAAACGCCGTGCGCTGGCGGCGAAAATAGCGTCGGCAGCGGCATTGGCATAACGCACAATCAGTTGGCCGTCGAGCACTAAAATAGCGGTCACTAGCTGGTCAGCGAGTGCTTCGGTCAATTGCGGTGGCGACGGAGGGGCCATAGCTGATCCTCTTGGTAAAACGAGAATGACGACGGCAGGAAAGGAGCTGATTCAAAATCGCGATGCAAAACTGCCACTCCCTGAAGTTTGCACCAATTTGGTGCAAACGGCAATCGTTGCACCGAAATGGCCCGACTTCGTCGTGAAGCCGGGCCGATTCAAGCTTAGCTTGAGTAGTACATGTCAAATTCAATCGGATGCACAGTCATTGCTAAACGCTCAACTTCTTTGCGTTTCAGGGCAATGTAAGCGTCGATCATGTCTTTGCTCATGACACCGCTAGCAGTTAAGAAGTCGTGGTCTTTCTCGAGCGCATCTAAAGCCATTTCCAGTGAGCTCGCTACCGTTGGAATTTCTTTCGCTTCTTCCGGTGGCAAGTCATACAAATCCTTGTCCATGGCATCGCCAGGATGGATTTTGTTTTGGATGCCGTCCAAGCCAGCCATTAACAATGCGGTAAACGCAAGGTATGGATTTGCTGTTGGATCAGGGAAACGTGCTTCAATCCGACGACCTTTCGGGTTTGAAACCAATGGAATCCGAATTGACGCCGAGCGGTTACGCGCTGAGTAGGCCAGCATGACCGGCGCTTCAAAGCCTGGAACCAAACGCTTATACGAGTTGGTGCTTGGATTAGTAAACGCATTCAAAGCGCGTGCGTGCTTGATAATACCGCCGATGTAATACAATGCAGTTTCTGACAATCCGCCGTATTTGTCGCCCGCGAATAGGTTCTTGCCGTCTTTCGCCAGTGACATGTGTACGTGCATACCTGAACCGTTATCACCGACTAATGGCTTCGGCATAAAGGTCGCCGTTTTACCATAGGCATGGGCAACGTTGTGCACGACGTATTTGAAAATCTGAATTTCGTCCGCTTTGTTGGTCAAGGTGTTGTATTTACACGCCACTTCGTTTTGACCTGCAGTCGCCACTTCATGGTGGTGCGCTTCAACCACTAAACCCATTTCTTCCATGACTTCACACATTTCGCTACGGATATCGTGCGACGAGTCAACCGGTGGTACTGGGAAGTAACCGCCTTTCACGCCAGGACGGTGGCCTTTGTTGCCGTCTTCGTAGCTTTTGCCTGAGTTCCATTTCGCTTCGATGTCATCGATTTTATAGAAAGAGCCGCTCATGTCGGTATGGAAACGCACGTCGTCAAACATGAAAAACTCTGGCTCTGGGCCCATTAATACGGTGTCAGCGATGCCCGTTGATGCGAGGTATTCTTCTGCGCGTTGAGCGATAGAACGCGGGTCGCGGTCGTAGCCCATGCGTGAGTCTGGCTCAAGAATTGAACAAC
>NZ_CP071922.1:549138-550763 GCF_017584085.1 Halomonas sp. BM-2019 | reverse complement strand
TCGTTTCTCAAGAAACAGGGTTCGCAAGCAGAAGCCAAAGCTTGCACCAATTTGGTGCGGCATACAAGTGAGGGGAAGAAAAAAGGAGCCACACCGCTCGGTGCGGCTCCTACTGCCCTCAGGCAAAGTGTGCAGTTAGCACGAGTAGTACATATCGAACTCGACCGGGTGTGTGGTCTTGTTCAACGTTTCAACTTCTGAACGCTTCAGTTTGATGTAAGCATCAATCATGTCGTCCGTCATAACGCCACCGGCCTTCAAGAAGTCACGGTCCTTATCCAAACACTCCAACGCCATCTCAAGTGAGTGTGCGACGGTTGGGATCTCTTTCGCTTCTTCTGGCGGTAGGTCATACAGATCTTTGTCCATTGCATCGCCTGGGTGGATTTTGTTTTGAATTCCATCCAAGCCCGCCATCATCAATGACGTGAACGCCAAATATGGGTTCGATACTGGGTCAGGGAAACGGGCCTCAATACGGCGCGCTTTCGGATTTGCGACCAATGGGATCCGAATTGAAGCAGAGCGGTTACGCGCTGAATAGGCCAGCATGACCGGCGCTTCAAAACCTGGGACCAAACGCTTGTACGAGTTGGTCGATGGGTTGGTGAAGGCATTCAATGCACGCGCATGCTTGATGATACCGCCAATGAAATACAACGCTGTCTCAGACAAACCGCCGTACTTGTCACCGCTGAACAGGTTCTTGCCGTCTTTCGACAATGACATGTGAACGTGCATACCTGATCCGTTGTCGCCGACAATTGGCTTCGGCATGAAAGTCGCGGTTTTACCAAAGGCGTGCGCGACGTTGTGGACCACATACTTATAGATCTGGATTTCATCGCCTTTGTTGACCAGCGTGTTAAAACGCGTAGCCACTTCGTTCTGGCCCGCAGTCGCAACTTCATGGTGATGCGCTTCGACAACCAAGCCCATTGCTTCCATGGTTTCTGACATGACGTTACGAATTTCATGTGATGAGTCCACCGGAGGCACTGGGAAGTAGCCGCCTTTCACGCCTGGACGGTGCGCTAAGTTTCCTTCTGCATAATCACGGCCTGAGTTCCACTTCGCCTCTTCTGAGTCGATTTTGTAGAACGAACCACTCATGTCTGTCTGGAAGCGTACATCATCAAAGATAAAGAATTCTGGCTCTGGGCCAAATAGTGCAGCGTCCGCAATTCCCGTCGATGCAAGATATTCTTCTGCCCGACGCGCAATTGAACGCGGGTCGCGGTCATAGCCTTGGCGCGTGTCTGGCTCTAGGATTGAGCAGCGTACAATCAACGTAGGCGCTTCAGAGAATGGGTCAATAACGGCACTCTCGGTGTCAGGTTGCAGCACCATGTCAGACTCATTGATGCCTTTCCATCCTGCGATAGAAGAGCCATCGAACATTTTACCGTCTTCAAAAAATTCTTCGTCGATCTGGGACACAGGAATAGTCACATGCTGCTCTTTACCCTTGGTGTCGGTAAAACGCAGGTCAACAAAACGAATTTCTTCCTCTTCAATTAAAGCCAGAATGTCCTGTACAGACATAGTATCCTCCGGTTGCTGGTCACATCTGTGAGTGTTGCTTAGATGTATAGCAAAGGATGTGCCATGTCGCTTAACTTTTG
>NZ_CP071922.1:546853-549038 GCF_017584085.1 Halomonas sp. BM-2019 | reverse complement strand
ATTGAGTTGTCCTTTAGTGCGGGCCTAGTTGAGTTGTCGACCTCGATGTCGCCCAAAGCGACATTTAAAAAACTTGATGACTTACTCTACCAAGCGAAAAGCGAGGGACGTGATCGGACTATTTACGCAGCGAACTAGGCTAAAGCCCTTACTAAAGGTTACAGATTCGTTAAATTTAGCACCTCCTGTACAAGAGGTGCTTTTTTATTCAGCAAAAACCACGTACAATCCGCCCCCCTATGGCCGATTCGGCCCTACATTACAGGTTACAAATACGGTTTATGTCTAAAGCTATTGAGAAAATTCGCAATATCGCAATCATCGCGCACGTTGACCATGGTAAAACAACTTTGGTTGATAAGCTTCTGCAACAAAGCGGCACCCTCGAAAGCCGTGGCGAGCAGCAAGAGCGTATCATGGACTCTAACGATCTTGAGCGCGAGCGCGGTATCACCATTCTTGCCAAAAACACGGCAATTAACTGGGGCGATTACCACATCAATATCCTTGATACCCCTGGTCACGCTGACTTCGGTGGTGAGGTTGAGCGCGTTCTTTCAATGGCAGACTCGGTATTGTTGCTCGTTGACGCGGTTGACGGCCCAATGCCGCAAACTCGCTTCGTAACCCAGAAGGCGTTCGCCCACGGCTTGAACCCTATCTTGGTTGTGAACAAAGTTGACCGCCCAGGTGCGCGTGTTGACTGGGTTGTTGATCAAGTTTTTGATTTGTTCGATAACCTTGGTGCAACTGACAAGCAGCTCGACTTCCCAATCGTTTACGCTTCAGCGTTAAACGGTTTCGCGTCGTTGGACTCAGAAGTGCATGGCACCGACATGACGCCATTATTCGAAACAATTGTGCGTGAAGTTGCTCCACCAGAAGCAGAAATTGATGGTCCATTGCAGCTACAAATTTCACAGCTTGACTACTCAAGCTACCTTGGCGTTATCGGTATCGGTCGCGTGCGTCGTGGTACTGTGAAGCCTAACCAGCAAGTGACTGTGGTTGGTGCGGACGGTAAAACCCGTAACGGTAAAATTGGCGTGGTCTTCGGTTACCTTGGTTTGGACCGGATGGAAGTTGATTCATCACACGCCGGCGACATTTGTGCGATTACCGGTTTAGGCGAGCTGAAGATTTCTGACACCGTCTGTGCGGTTGGCCACAACGAAGCCTTACCACCATTAAGTGTTGATGAACCGACTGTGACCATGACTTTCCAGGTCAACACCTCGCCATTTGCTGGTAAAGAAGGTAAGTACGTAACTTCACGTCAGATTCTCGAGCGTTTGCAGCAAGAATTAGTGCACAACGTTGCCTTGCGTGTTGAAGAAATGCCAGACCCAGACAAATTCCGTGTTTCTGGTCGTGGTGAACTCCACTTAGGTGTTTTAATTGAAAACATGCGTCGTGAAGGCTTCGAATTAGCCGTGTCACGTCCAGAAGTTATCATTAAGTACGAAGACGGTCAGAAGATGGAGCCGTACGAAACCTTAACCGTTGACATCGAAGATCAGCACCAAGGTTCAGTGATGGAAGCGCTTGGTTTGCGTAAAGCTGAAATGACCGATATGTCACCCGACGGTAAAGGCCGTGTGCGCATTGACTTCATGGTGCCAAGCCGTGGCTTAATCGGTTTCCAAACGGAGTTCATGACCTTAACGTCAGGTACCGGTTTGGTGTATCACGCATTTGACCACTACGGCCCACACAAAGGCGGTAAAATCGGTCAGCGGATTAACGGTGTACTGATTTCAAATGCGCAAGGTAAGGCATTGGCTTACGCCCTGTTTAACCTGCAAGAGCGCGGTCGTTTGTTTGCGTCACACGCAGACGAAGTTTACGAAGGTCAGATTATCGGTATTCACAACCGTGCCAATGACTTAACCGTAAACTGTTTGAAAGGTAAGCAGCTGACCAACATTCGTGCTGCGGGTACTGATGAAGCATTAACCTTGACGCCACCGATTAAAATGAGCCTCGAGCGTGCGCTTGAGTTCATTGATAACGACGAGCTGGTTGAAGTAACGCCGAAGTCGATTCGTGTCCGTAAGAAGCTTTTAACCGAGAACGAGCGTAAGCGCGCGTCTCGTGAAGCGGAAAGCGCCGAGTAACGCTATTTCCTAAACTGCAAAAGCCCTACTGTCAAAAAGTAGGGCTTTTTTGTTATGCGTATTGGGAA
>NZ_CP071922.1:531243-546753 GCF_017584085.1 Halomonas sp. BM-2019 | reverse complement strand
CCGGCGCTCACCAGCCCGCCTGCCCCTCCCCCCCCCGGCGCCCCCCGGGCGCCGGCGCTGCGTTGACGGCCCATCGAAAGCGCGAATCCGCTATTACCGAGCCGAGGGAGCCTGTACAATGCGCGCCCTACATTCCCTGCCCCGCGCCTAGGGTACTTCCATCAAACGTGTACATAGGTGCGTACATATCAGTGAGACACACCTCATGAGCACGACCGCCAGTCATTCAGACGTCAGCAAGCTGCGCAACATCGCCATCATCGCCCACGTCGACCACGGCAAGACCACCCTGGTCGACAAGCTCCTCAGCCAGTCCGGCACCCTGGACCGCAAGGCCGAGGGGCAGGAGCGCATCATGGACTCCAACGACCAGGAGCGTGAGCGCGGCATCACCATCCTGGCCAAGAACACGGCGATCCGCTGGCAGGCGCCCGACGGCGAGGAGTACCGCATCAACATCGTGGACACTCCCGGACACGCCGACTTCGGCGGCGAGGTCGAGCGGGTGATGTCCATGGTGGACTGCGTGCTGCTGCTGGTGGATGCGGTCGACGGCCCCATGCCGCAGACCCGCTTCGTCACCCAGAAGGCCTTCTCCCAGGGCCTCAAGCCCATCGTGGTGGTCAACAAGATCGACCGCCCCGGCGCGCGCCCAGACTGGGTCATCGACCAGATCTTCGACCTCTTCGACAACCTCGGCGCCAGCGACGACCAGCTCGACTTCCCGATCATCTACTGCTCGGCCCTCAACGGCATCGCCGGCCCCGAGCCGGACCAGCTGGCCGAGGACATGAGCCCCATGTTCCAGGCCATCGTCGATATCGTCGAGCCGCCCCAGGTCGAGGCCGACGGCCCCTTCCAGATGCAGATATCCGCGCTGGACTACAACAGCTACGTGGGCGTCATCGGCCTGGGCCGCATCAAGCGCGGCTCGGTCAAGCCCAACCAGCAGGTCACCGTGATCGGCACCGACGGCGCCACCCGCAAGGGAAAGATCGGCCAGGTGATGACCCACCTGGGCCTGGAGCGGGTCCAGACCGAGGAGGCCACCGCCGGCGACATCGTCTGCATCACCGGCCTCGACCCGCTCTCCATCTCCGACACCCTGTGCGACCCGGCCGCCGTCGAGGCGCTGCCGCCGCTCTCCGTCGACCAGCCCACCGTCTCCATGACCTTCCAGGTCAACGACTCGCCCATGGCCGGCCGCGACGGCAAGTTCGTCACCAGCCGCAACATCAAGGATCGCCTCGAGCAGGAGCTGATCCACAACGTGGCGCTGCGCGTCGAGCAGGGCGAGAGCCCGGAGAAGTTCATCGTCTCCGGTCGCGGCGAGCTGCACCTCTCGGTGCTGATCGAGACCATGCGTCGCGAGGGCTTCGAGCTGGCGGTGGGTCGCCCCGAGGTGATCATCCGCGAGATCGACGGCGTCAAGCAGGAGCCCTACGAAGAGGTGATCATCGACTGCGAGGAGCAGCACCAGGGCGCCATCATGGAGGAGCTCGGCTACCGCAAGGGCGAGCTCTCCAACATGAACCCCGACGGCAAGGGGCGGGTGCGCCTGGACTTCATGATCCCCGCCCGCGGCCTGATCGGCTTCCGCGGCCAGTTCATGACCCTGACCTCCGGCACCGGCATCCTCACCAGCCGCTTCGACCACTACGGCCCGCTCAAGCCCGACGCCGCCGTCGAGCGCCGCAACGGCGTGATGGTCTCCATGGTCGACGGAAAGGCCCTGGCCTACGCCCTCTACGCCCTGCAGGACCGCGGCAAGCTGATCATCGACCACGGCACCGAGGTCTACGAGGGCATGCTGGTGGGCATCCACAGCCGCGCCAACGACCTGGTGGTCAACCCCACCAAGGGCAAGAAGCTCGACAACATGCGCGCCTCGGGCAACGACGAGAACATCGTGCTGACGCCGCCGGTGAAGTTCACCCTGGAGCAGGCCATCGAGTTCCTCGACGACGACGAGCTGGTGGAGATCACCCCCAACCATATCCGCCTGCGCAAGAAGTTCCTCAAGGAGAACGAGCGCAAGCGCGCCAGCAAGAAGTAAGGCAAGGCCAGCGCGCCACGACGCCCGCCCGGGGATCCCCGCGGCGGGCGTCGTCGTTCTCGGCCCCGGGATCTTCTATGCTGGTAGCCTGCCAGCCCCGATTGGCGGCCAGACAGGAGAACCAGCATGCACAAGCACGTGGAGTGGGACGACCCCGGCGCCGACAGCGTGATGCGCCACTTCGAGAAGGACCCCATGGGCCACTCGGCTCCCGGCACCGGCGACATCCTCTCGGCCCGCTACCAGGGCGCCATCGTCCGGGTGAAGGTGGAGGCCTACGTGGAGGGCACCAGCATCGGCGAGGTGGCGGCCCTTATCGCCGTCAACAACGGCCGGCGCCTCAAGTCCCACGGCAAGCTCACCCTCGGCGACACCGTGCGCCTGCCCGACGAGGCCCGCGCCCTGGAGCCGCGCACCGGCGAGGCGAAGGAAGAGGACGAAGAGGACGACGAGGCACGCTAGTCGATAGCGCCATCGGCACCGACCTTAACGCCTGCTAAACGCTGCATGGCTGGCTCCCGATGCGGTTTTGTCGCACAGTGGCGTCACGGGCCCACCAGGCCACACGACTCGCGTTCGGGAGCCTTCATGAGTACGCATAACGTCTGGACCCACAAGGGGACCTTTCTGCTGGCCGCGGTCGGCTCGGCGGTGGGTCTCGGCAACCTGTGGCGCTTCCCCTACCTCACCGGGGAGAACGGCGGCGGCGCCTTCATCCTGGTCTACGCCCTGACCATCTTCGCCGTGGGCATCCCCATCCTGATCGCCGAGACCATGCTCGGCCGCGCCAGCCGCCGCAGCCCGATCATGGGCATGCGCTTCTTGACCCGCACTCACAACACCTCCCGGGCCTGGGAGTCCATCGGCTGGCTGGGCGCCAGCTCGGCCTTCCTGATCCTGAGCTTCTATTCGGTGATCGCCGGCTGGGCGATCCACTACACCTGGCAGATGCTCACCGGCACCCTGGTCGGCGCTGACGCCGCCACCATCGGCGCCGGCTTCGACGCCCTGCTCGCCTCCCCGAGCCTGCTGACCCTCTACCACACCCTGTTCATCATCGCCTCGGGGCTGATCGTGGGCATGGGCATCCACAAGGGCATCGAGAGCGGCCTGCGCATCATCATGCCGGCGCTCTTCGTCATCCTGCTGGTGGTGCTGGCCTACGGCATGGCCAACGGCGACTTCGGCGCCGCGGCGAGCTTCCTGTTCACCTTCAACCTCGCCGACCTGAGCCTCGAGGGGTGGCTGGCCGCCATGGGCCAGTCCTTCTTCACCCTGAGCCTCGGCATGGGCGCGATCATGGCCTACGGCGCCTACATGTCCAGCGACCTCTCCCTGACCCGCACCGCGGTGGCCATCGCCTTCGTGGACACCGCCGTGGCCATGGTGGCGGGCCTGGCGATCTTCTCGCTGGTGTTCGGCGCCGGCCTGGATGCCGGCCAGGGCCCGGGGCTGATGTTCGTCACCCTGCCGCTGGCCTTCGCCGAGATGCCCTTCGGCGCGCTGATCGGCGGGGTCTTCTTCATCCTGGTGCTGGGTGCGGCCATCAGCTCCTCCATCTCGCTGATCGAGCCGGTGGCCGCCTTCCTGGTGGAGCGCTTCGACCTCACCCGACCCCAGGCGGTGTTCGCCATGGTGGTGGCCAGCTGGGCGCTGGGCCTGCTCACCGTGGTCAGCTTCAACGTCTGGGCCGAGGGCACCCTCTTCCACGCCCTGGTCGGGCGCAGCGCCTTCGACTTCATCGAGCTGCTCACCAACATCTTCATGCCGCTGGGGGGCCTGCTGATCGCGCTGTTCGCCGGCTGGGCGCTGACCCACTCCGAGGTGATGAAGGAGATGCGCACCAACGAGACCTGGTTCAGCATCTGGCGCTTCCTGGTACGCTTCGTCGCCCCGGCGGCGGTCTCCTTCGTCTTCCTGCGCGCCATTCCCCAGGTGGAGGGCTACCTGATTCCCACCGTGGGCGCCCTGGTGATCGTCGGTGCCTTCGCCGCCGGGCGCACCTTCCTGGTGGAGGACAGCCAGGAGCAGTGACCCCCGCGCCGCCGCCGCCCGGGCGGCGGCACAGCGTCCATCAACCAGAACAGACGCCATCGACAAGAACAGACGCCATCGACAAGAACCATGGACACCCTCATGGCACCCATGATCGACGTGCGACACGTCCACAAGGCCTTCGGCGGCCTTCGGGTCATCAACAACTGCTCGCTCTCGGTGGCAGCGGGCTCCATCACCGGGCTGATCGGCCCCAACGGCGCCGGCAAGTCGACCCTCTTCAATATCATCGCCGGGGCCCTGCCGCTGGACAGCGGCCTGGTGATGTTCGACGGCGAGGAGATCACCAACCGGCCCGCCAACGAGCTGTTCCACAAGGGCCTCCTGCGCACCTTCCAGATCGCCCAGGAGTTCTCCCGGCTGACCGCCCTGGAG
Source organism: Halomonas sp. BM-2019 (assembly GCF_017584085.1). Taxonomy (NCBI): domain Bacteria; kingdom Pseudomonadati; phylum Pseudomonadota; class Gammaproteobacteria; order Oceanospirillales; family Halomonadaceae; genus Halomonas; species Halomonas sp. BM-2019. Next base: position 542,267 of record NZ_CP071922.1, on the reverse strand, counting down.
AACCTGATGATGGTGCCGCCGGCCCAGGCCGGGGAGAACCTCTTCAATGCCTGGCTCAAGCCCGGCCGGGTGCGCGCCCAGGAGGCCGAGGTCCGCCGCAAGGCGCTGGAGGTGATCGACTTCATCGGCCTGCACCATGTGCGCAACGAGCTGGCCGGCAACCTCTCCGGCGGCCAGAAGAAGCTGCTGGAGCTGGGCCGCACCATGATGGCCGACGCCCGGGTGGTGCTGCTCGACGAGATCGCCGCCGGGGTCAACCGCACCCTGCTCGGCGACCTGGTGGCCAACATCGAGCGGCTCAACCGCGAGCTGGGCTACACCTTCCTGGTCATCGAGCACGACATGGAGATGATCGCCCGGCTCTGCGATCCGGTGATCGTGCTGGCCCAGGGCAGCGTGATGGTGGAGGGCACCATCGAGGAGATCCGCAACAACCCCGCCGTGATCGAGGCCTACTTCGGAGCCCCCCTCCATGCCACTTCTTGAAGCGCGGGACGTCCATGGCGGCTACGGCGGCATGAACATCCTCAACGGGGTGGACATGGCCATCGAGGCCGACGAAATCGGCGTGATCGTCGGCCCCAACGGTGCCGGCAAGTCCACCCTGCTCAAGGCGGTGTTCGGCCTGCTCACCGTCAGCCAGGGCGAGATCCGGCTGCGCGGCGAGCCCATCCACAACCTGCCCCCCCACACCCTGGTCCAGAAGGGCATGGGCTTCGTGCCCCAGGAGCACAACGTCTTCCCCAGCCTCACCGTACAGGAGAACCTCGAGATGGGGGCCTTCCTCAAGCCGCAGAACGTCCGACGCATGCTCGACGAGGTCTATGCGTTCTTCCCCCCGCTCAAGGAGAAGCGCCGCCAGCCCGCCGGCGAACTCTCCGGGGGCCAGCGCCAGATGGTGGCCATGGGCCGGGCCCTGATGGCCGAGCCCGAGGTGCTGCTGCTCGACGAGCCCACCGCCGGCCTCTCGCCGCTCTACATGAACGAGATCCTCGAACGGGTGCAGGTGATCAACGCCGCCGGCGTCGGCATCCTGATGGTAGAGCAGAACGCCAAGCAGGCGCTGGCCATCGCCGACAAGGGCTTCGTGCTGGCGGCCGGCCAGAACCGCTTCACCGACACCGGCGCCGCCCTGCTGGCGGACCCGGAAGTGGCCAGGAGCTTCCTGGGCGGCTGAGCCAGGGGCAGGAGAACAACCGTCGTGAACGAACTCGTCTTCTTCATCAACAACGTGCTGATCGCCGGCAGCGTCACCGGCTCGATCTACGCCATCGGCGCCATCGGCGTCACCCTGATCTTCAGCATCATGCGCTTCGCCCACTTCGCCCATGCCGACATGATGACCTTCGGCGCCTTCATGGTGCTGCTGCTCACCGCCGCCTTTCCCGGCGTGGGCGGCAGCCTGGGACTGCCCACCCCGGTGGTGATGCTGCCGGCGGCCATGGTGCTCACCGCCCTGCTCGCCGTGGGCATCGACAAGGCCTTCTACAAGCCGCTGCGCGCCCACGGGGTCAAACCCATCGTCATGGTGATCGGCTCGCTGGGCGTCACCCTGATGCTGCAGGGGTTGATCCGCCTGTTCGCCGGCACCAGCGCCCAGAACCTCTACATGGCCGGCGAGCGCAAGGAGATCTACCGCCTCGCCCTGCCCTTCGAGGGGGTCCGCGCGCCCATCGTGATCACCGAGCCGCAGATCATCCTCTTCGTGCTGACCCTCGCCTGCGTGGTGGGCCTGCACCTCTTCCTCAGCCGCTCGCGGCTCGGCAAGGCGATGCGCGCCATGTCCGACAACCCCGACCTGGCGCGGGCCTCGGGCATCAACACCAATGCCATCGTGGCGGTGACCTGGGTGATCGCCGGGGGGCTGGCCGCCATCGCCGGCACCCTGCTGTCGCTGGACGTCACCTTCAAGCCCGACCTCAGCTTCTTCCTGCTGCTGCCGATCTTCGCCGCGGCCATCGTCGGCGGCGTGGGCCACCCCTACGGCGCCATCGCCGGCGGCTTCGTGGTGGGCTTCGCCGAGACGCTGGCGGTGTTCAACTGGGCGGTGCTGCTGCGGCCCATCGCCCACCACTTTCCCGAGTGGCTGGAGATCCCCCGCAGCCTCGCCTTCGTCGGCACCGAGTACAAGATCGTGGTGCCCTTCTTCATCCTGGTCGCCATCCTGGTGTGGCGCCCCACCGGGCTCTTCAAGGGCAAGGTGATCACATGAGCACCCAGCACGAGCAACGCACCGATCTCGTCGCCGACCCGTCGCGCTTCCCGCTGCGCGAAGTGGTGCTCTTCACCGCCCTGCTGGCGGCCATCCTCGGCGTCTATGCGCTGATGGGCGCGGCCTACAGCACCCGCATGCTGGTGGAGGCCGCCTGCTACGCCATCCTGGCCCTGGGCCTGACCATCCAGTGGGGCTACGCGGGGCAGTTCAACGCGGGGGTGATGGGCTTCGTGGCACTCGGCGGCTACTGCGCCATGGCCTTCAGCGTACCGGTCAATCCCGCCTTCTGGGGCAGCGAGCTGCCCGGCGAGCTGGGCCGGGTGCTGCTCTACGCCGCGGCGGCGACCCTGCTGGTCTACGGCACCACCAAGCTCGACCGCCTCGGCGTCCCCAGGCGCCTGCGCACCCTGATCGCCGTGGTGCTGGCGGTAGTGCTCTATCTCGTGGTGATCAGCCTGCTGCGCGGCGTCACCGGGGAGATCCAGTCCCGCGCCGGCTTTATCGGCGGCCTCGGCCTGCCGGCCTGGACCGGCTGGATCGTCGGCGGGGCGCTGGCCGGGGCGGTGGGCTACTTCATCGGCCATATCTGCCTGGGGCTGCGTAGCGACTACCTGGCCATCGCCACCCTGGGCATCGCCGAGATCATCAAGGCCTTCCTCAAGAACTCCGACTGGCTGACCCGCGGCACCGCCACCGTCTCGCCGCTGCCCTGGCCCACCCCGGGCCCGGCGGAGCTGGGCTTCACCCTGGCCCGGGCGCTCTACCTCTCGGTGACCGCGGCGATGATCGCGGTGATCTTCTTCCTGCTGCACCGCGCCTACCACGCCCCCTGGGGACGCATGATCCGCGCCATCCGCGACAACGAGGTCTCCGCCGCCGCCATGGGCAAGGACATCAACCGGCGGCGCCTGGAGATCTTCGTGCTGGGCTGCATCCTGATGGGCCTCGGCGGCGGCGTGCTGGCCACCTTCAACAGCCTCTTCGATCCCCAGGGCTACCTGCCGCTCAACCACACCTTCCTGGTGCTGGTGATGGTGATCCTGGGCGGGCCGGGCAACAACCTGGGCACCCTCTTCGGGGCCGTGGCGGTCTACATCATCTGGATCATGTCCGAGCCCCTGGCACTGGCGCTGATGAACCTGGCGGTGCACCTGGGCGACCTGTGGTTCGGCTGGGAACCGCCGCGGGGCCTGGAGAGCCGTGCCCTGCAGGCCCGGGTCTTCGTGATCGGCCTGCTGATCACCCTGGTGCTGCGCTTCGCGCCCCAGGGGTTGTTGCCCGAGAAGGTCAGGCACCACGGGTAGAGAGCAACGCGTGATCTCAGTTGAGGCTGACAACTTAGTGTGGGAGCTGGGCTATGCCCGGCGAATGGAGACCGAAGGGCTCCTGGGCGGTATACGCTAACGCCAGTAACGCCGCCGAGGCGCCTGCGGCGCCATTCGTCGAAGCGTCGAACCGCCGGCGGAGCCGATCTCCCACCAGTCACTTCAAGCGTCGTGAGGTTGGAGGAGTCTCGCGAGGTTGTGAGAATCAAACATAAAGGCCCCGGCGGGAAACCGCCGGGGCCTATTTGGTCAGAGCGCTCTGGTCAGCTCAGCGCGGTGCGCTCAGGGCTCGACGAAGCCCTTGCTGACGAAAGTCCCTCCTTCCACCACCATCTCGACCACCACCCCGGCCACGTCGCCGTTCTCGTCGAACTCGTGGCTGCCGGAGGCGCCTTCGTAGTTGATCTCGGTGCCGGCGGCGATCAGCTCCACGGCCTTCTCCCACTCGCCGGGCAGGATCACCTCGCCAGGCTCGCTTGCGACGCTGCGCAGCGCCGCGGAGAGCCCCTCGCGCTCGGCGCTGCCGTTCTGCTCGATGGCCAGCGCCACCAGGAAGGCGGCATCGTAGGCCTGGGCGGCGAACACCGCGGAAGGGTCGATGCCGGCGGCCTCGGCGGCCTCGTTGAAGAGCTCGGTGCCCGGCAGATCGGGGCTGCCCGGGCGGGTGGCGATCATGCCCTCGAGCACGTCGGCGCCCACCGCCTCCACCAGGCTGTCGCCCACCATGCCGTCGGCGCCCACGTACTGGGTGAAGGTGCCGGCCTCGTAGGCCTGGCGCAGCACGGTCTGGCCGGAGGAGTCGGCGTAGGCCAGCACCACCAGGGTCTCGGCCCCCGTTGCCGACAGCGAGCCCAGCTCGGAGCGGTAGTCGGCGCGGCCATCCTCGTGGGCCAGGTTCTCGGCCACCTCACCGCCGCCCGCCGCGAAGGCCTCGGCGAAGGCGTCCGACAGGCCGCGGCCGTAGTCGTTGTTCACATAGGTGACCGCCACAAAGTCGATGCCCTTATCGAGCACCAGCTTGGCCAGCATCTCGCCCTGGAAGGCATCCGAGGGTACGGTGCGGAACACCAGGTCGTTGTCGTCCAGCTCGCTCACCGCCGGGGCCGTGGACGCCGGCGACACCATCACCACGCCGCCGGGAATGGCCGCGTTGTTGGCCGCGGCGATGGTCGCCCCGGTGCACAGGGCGCCAACGATGGCGGTGACGTTCTCGGTGTTGACCATGCGGTCCGCCGCGTTGGAGGCCGCCGAGGCATCGGCACAGGTGGTATCGGCGCTCGGCATCGTCAGGGTCTGGCCGCCCAGGATCCCACCCTGCTCGTTGATCTGCTGCACCGCCAGGCGGGCGCCTTCGTAGATCGGCGGGGTGAGGCTCTCGATGGGCCCGGTGAAGCCGCCCAGGAAGCCGACCTTCACCTCGGCCTGGGCCGCACCGGCCAGGGCCAGGGCGGAGACGGCGACCGCCATCGACAGGATGCTCTTCTTCATGCTGTGGTCCCGTGGTGGTTGCGATGTTCAGGAGTCTTTCAGGGTCTCCCTGGCCTCAATCTGGAAGGGGGCGAGGGAAAACACAAGCCGTTACAGCCAACGCTGGCCGGTCGGGCCCTCAACTGCCCCCGGCGCGGCGAGATGGCGGTGCCAGTGCCTATACTGAAATATCTCGCCCCGCCCATCGACAGGAGCCGCGCCATGCGCCCGCTGACATCCTCCCTCGCCCTGCTCGCCGCCCTGGGCCTCGCCGCCGGCAGCGCCCAGGCCTTCACCCCCGCCGGCAGCGACGTCGTCTACGAGGTGGGGGGGGAGGCCTTCGAAGGCTACCTGTCCCAGGCAGCCGGCGAGGCGCGCGGCAGCGTGCTGATCGTCCACGACTGGAACGGCCTGGACGACTACGAGCGCCAGCGCGCCGACATGCTGGCCGAGCAGGGCTACGACGCCTTCGCCGTGGACCTCTTCGGCCAGGGCCACCGCCCGGAGACCATGGAGGAGCGCCAGGCCGCCACCCGCGCCCTCTACCAGGATCGCGAGCGGATGCGCGCCCTGACCCTGGCCGGCCTCGACGAGGCCCGTGCCCAGGGCGCCGCCGTGCCCACGGTGGTGATGGGCTACTGCTTCGGCGGTGCCGTGGCGCTGGAGATCGCCCGTTCCGGCGAGGCCGAGGAGGTGATGGGCTATACCAGCTTCCACGGCGGCCTGGGCACCCCCGAGGACCAGTCGTGGCCGACCGAGACCCCGCCGCTGCTGATCCTCCACGGCGGCGCCGACACCTCCGTCACCATGGGCGACGTGGCCACCCTGGCCGAGGAGCTGGAGGCCGCCGAGCTCACCTACGAGATCCAGGTCTACTCCGGGGCGCCCCACGGCTTCACGGTGTTCGGCGACGACCGCTACCGCGAGCACGCCGACGCCCGCGCCTGGAGCGCCTTCTTGATCCAGCTCGACGAGGTGCTGTAACCATGCTCCAGCAGCTGCTCTCCGTCACCGAGCTCGCCGGGAGCCGCCGCGACATCGGCCTGGCCCACGGCCGCGCCCATGCCCGGCTGATCCAGCGCAGCATCGAGGTCTACGACCGCCTGTTCCACGACTTCGTGGGCATCGGCTGGGCCCGCGCCAGGGTCGAGGCCGGCCGCTTCGGCAAGATGATCGAACGCGACTTCCCCGAGATCCTCGAGGAGATGGACGCCATCGCCGAGGGCGCCGGGGTGGAGCCCCTCGATATCCTCACCCTCAACTGCCGCAGCGAGATCTCGCTGACCCGCGCCAGCGACGGCTGCTCCGCCTTCGCCCTGACCCGCGCCAACACCCAGTGGCTGGCCCAGAACTGGGACTGGCGCACCGACCAGCTGCACAACGTGGTGGTGCTGCGCATCGCCGGCGAGGGTCGCGCCCCGCTGATCACCATTGGCGAGTCGGGCATGGTGGCCAAGATCGGCCTCAATGCCCACGGCGTCGGCGTCTGCCTCAACGCCATCCGCTCCCGGACCTGCGGCGAGGGGCTGCCGATCCACGTGGCCCTGCGCAAGATCCTCGAGAGCCCCGACATCCAGAGCGCCGTGGCGGTGGCCACCCGCGACCGGGTCTGCTCCCCCGCCCATTTCCTGATCGCCGCCGCTCAGGCCGGCGACCAGGCGGACCAGGCGGTGGGGCTCGAGGTGCATCCCGGCGAGCCCGGCCGGCTCGAGGCCGAGGAGGGCGTGGTGACCCACACCAACCACCTCTACGCCCAGGCCGTGACCTGCCAGGTGGAGGACTTTCCCCGCCCCGACTCCCGGCCACGCCTGGCGCGCCTGGACCAGCTGCTGCGCAGCCGGCTCCCCACTGAGGCCCCGGTGGATGAGGCCGCGCTGTTCGAGATCCTCAGCGACCACGACGGCGAGCCGCTGTCGATCTGCCGCCACTTCAACCCCGCCCAGCCCCCGGAGGAGCGCATGGAGACGCTCTTCGGGGTGGTCATGAACCTGACCGAACGGCGCCTGACCCTGCGCCACGGCAAGCCCTGCGAGACCGAAGAGGCGCTGGTGGTGACGCTCGCCTAGCTCCGCCCCCGACGCCGCCAGGCACCCAGCCGCGGCGGCTCGTCCAGATCGCCCTTCAGGTACTGCTCGGTGGTCAGCAGGAACAGCCGCCGGAACAGGTCGTGGATTGCCTCCTCGCGACGCAGGTGGAACAGCTCGCGCTCCTCTTCGGTCAGCTCGGCAGGCTCCCGGGGATACTCCCAGGCCACCCGCACCGAGCCGGTGGTGGCATCACAGATCTGCAGGGTGGGGTGGGCGCCCTTGAGCCCGGTATTGATGCGATAGGACATGCGACCTCCCTGATCATCTCGATTAATGACAATCATTATCATTTGCAATCGAGAATCTAGACGCCCTCGCTCACCCTGTCAAGGCGCGGCACCCCCGGGCCGCTCAGCCCGCCCCCGCCAGGGCCTCCTCCACCAGGCCGCGCGCCTCGTCGCTCATGGGCAGCTGCAGGGCCAAAGCATGGGCCTGCGGCGACATCTTCTTCCAGGTCATCTGCACGATGCGGATCAGGTGGTCATGGTCGATCTGCTTTGAGAAGTCGGCGAAGTAGTTCTCCAGGAACACCAGGCAGGCGCAATCCTCCAACGCCTGGGTGCCGGGATCGCGCCCCAGCCCCTGCTTGCGCACCATGCGCGCCACCCGCTCGGGCGCCTCGGCGTCGTAGCCCGCCTCCTGCATCAGCCGCGCGGTGGTCTCGGCGGCCCGCTGCCCCTGGTCGCGGCGCCAGGTCAGGTAGCCGATGCGCCCCTCCGGGTAGTCGCCGCGCGGCACCTGCCAGCGCTGCAGGTGCTGGGCCCGCACCGCCAGCCGCACCAGCTCGTCGGGGGCCGCGACCAGGCGCTCCAGCCAGGCGCTCATGCGCCCGGCGTGCCACAGCTCCAGGGGCAGGGACTCGCCCGCCACCTCCACCCGCCGCGGATCCTCCGCGTGCAGGGCATCCAGGGCGGCCAGGGTCTTCGCATAGGGGGTATCGGACATGTTCGCTCCTTGTGATCGAGGGTGGATCGTTCGCGCTGACTCGTCAGCCTATCAGCGTAGCGGCTGGATCAGGACGATGGCAGTCCATCTGCGGGATACACTGATCGAAGAGCGAGGAGCAGTGAAGGAGAGGCGCGATGAAATATATCTTCGAGGTGCATATTCGCGACGGCTACCGGGCCGAGGACTACGCCGAGGCCTGGGTGCGCGCCAGCGAGCGAATCCAGCGGGCGCCTGGGGCGCGAGGCACCGAGCTGCATCGCAGGATCGGCGACCCCACCACCCTGATCGCCATCGCCCACTGGGACAGCAAGGCCAGCCGGGACGCCATGGAGGCCGAGCACGACCCGGAGGTGAAGGCGATCATCCGCCGCGCGGCCCCCTTCTGCGAGATCCGCCTGATCGGCGAGTTCGAGGAGCCGGAGTGGGTGGTGATGCCGCCCGCAGACGACCCCGGCTAGCTCGCCGCTGTCGCGTGCCTGCCCGTGACCGCAGCGACTCCAGTCTTGCTACGACTGGCGGGATCGGGGTACAAAAAACCCCCGCGGCTGCGGGGGCAAGGAGCGGGTCGGCCAACGTGCTGAGGGGACAGGGCAACGTGGCCGACCGCGCAGGGGAACACCTGCAAAAGACTGACTGTCACGCTACCGGCTTGCCATGGGCCTCATGGCCGCCAGCCTCAGGAATCGACCTTCTCCTGAACGCGCTGCATCAGCTCGGGGTCCTGCTGAACGGCCTGACCGATGGCGTTGAAGGTATCCACGTCAAGGCCACTGTCCTCGACCGCTTCGACCATCTTGTCGTTGGCTTCCATCTGCACTTCCTGCTGGGAAGCCTCATCCTCGGCGGTCTGCAGACGCTCGGTATACTCTTCGGAAATCACCACGATATCCTCGGATGCATCCGCAAACTGTTGCAGCTGCTCATCGGAGAAATCCATCGCCGGTGCCGCGGCCTGAGGCTGCTCGGGGGCGGCCGCCGGGTCCTGCTGTGCGTGGGCGGTGGCCGACATCAGGCCAGCGCTGAGCAGGGCGGCAGAGAACAGGGCAGTTATCCGTTGCATTGATACCTCCAGAAAATCGCCCCAACCAAGGGGCGTTGCGTGCATGTGCCCCCTGTGACGATAGCCGCCGCCCCGCGTTCAGAATTTTTCTGTAACGGTTAGTAACGAAGGACCCGTCGGGTATCGGGCCTCCGCCCCTGCTGAAGGGCGACACTATCGGATTGCGGCGACGCCACGGGCCCTCCTCGCTCAAACCGGCCGGCAATAGCCATCACGATGGATCAGCCCTCGGGTGACAGCTCCTGACGTGGCGGGAGGCTCCCCACCACCGGGGTGGCCGCCAGCGAGCGGCCGGGCGCGGCCGGTGGTGATACGCCTACCCGCGTCGCTCACCATCCTCGCCGGTAACGGTCACCGCGGATGCCTGCGAATGAACGACCTGATCGCCTCGACATAGGCATCCGGGTGAGTGAAATGGGGAATATGGCCAGCGCCCGGGAGGACAATGGTCTCCACGCTGGGCAGCACGCCGGCGAGCCGCGCCACGACCGGAGCGAAGGTCGGCGGACTTCGGTCGCCGCGGGTAAGTAGCGCAGGGGGAGAGAAGCCCTTGACCCATTCGAGATCGAAGGCAAGTTCCTCGGGATCGTTTGTCTCGTCCCGGAAGGTCGGCGCGTTTTCGATCAGGGTCTGCTGGAAGTCGGGCGGAAGCTGCGCCCAGGTGTTGGGGCCGAGCGCCACCGTCTCGACGAACCGCTCCGCGGCACCGGCCGGATCGCCGGAAGCGATGCGGTCGACCACGACACCGATCCTGTTTTCGACTTCCTCGAGCATCGGCGCCATGGCCGGATCGTCCGCGAGCAGCCCGAACAGCGGCGGCTCGTGGGCGACAAGCCCCCTGAACAGCTCGGGACGCTCGCCGGCCAGCCGCAGCGTGATCGACGCGCCAAAGGAGTTACCGACGACCCACGCCGGGCCTAGCCCCAGGTTCTCGATCAACGCCGCCAGGTCGGCGACATCTTCCCGGACGCTTCCTTGGGCCGCGAGACGCTGGCTTTCGCTGTGGCCGCGTCGGTCGTAGACCAGTACTCGGAACGACTCGGACAAGCCCGGCACCACCAGGTCCCAGCTGTGGTGCGACACCCAAGACCCATGCACGAGAACGACAGGCGTGTCGCCCGTACCGTGCAGCTCATAACACAGCCGAACGCCGTTAACCGTTACGGTTGCCATGCCTTACCCCCTACCGCCGGGGCGGTTTGGTTCACTCGATGAAAATGCCTGCTGCCTTTTCAGCATGGCCGCTCGGGGTCGATTTCTGCCAGTCGTGAGCGCCTTCCCACAGAGGTCCTTCTGGCTGGAATCCCGCTACGGATGTGGGTTTTCTGGCCAGCCGGGAGTTGGCCCGCTAAGCTGCCCGAGGGGTTTCTATCCGCGCGGCCCGGGCGGGCCGCGACTTGGCCTGGATCGCCATCTCGTAGCTGAGCTTGAGGTTTCTATCCGCAGGGCTTTGCCGAGCTTTTATGAGCTGCCTGGGCGGCAGCCAACTGTCCCTGGCCCTTGGTCCGGCTGCTCCTGGGTTTCTGAGCTGCCTGGGCGGCAGCCAACAAGGGCTATCGCGTGGTGCCGCCGGCAGAGCATTTCTGAGCTGCCTGGGCGGCAGCCAACCTGGGAGACCCTGGAAGCCCTGCAAGCCGCCTTTTCTGAGCTGCCTGGGCGGCAGCCAACACCACTTCAATGTGCACCGTGCATCGCCGCTGTTTCTGAGCTGCCTGGGCGGCAGCCAACTTCTGTCTTGCGGCCATCGTGATGGCGGCCCATTTCTGAGCTGCCTGGGCGGCAGCCAACGCCGCATTGCGCACCTTGTCCATCTGCCTGTCTTTCTGAGCTGCCTGGGCGGCAGCCAACGATGCTCTCGCGCTCCCGGTATCGCTTTGCGTTTTCTGAGCTGCCTGGGCGGCAGCCAACAGTCGGTGAACATG
>NZ_CP071922.1:522665-531143 GCF_017584085.1 Halomonas sp. BM-2019 | reverse complement strand
CACGGCCGAGAACCTCGCCCGCAACCTGCCGCAGCTGGCCGAGCTTCGGGCCGTGGCGGAGGAGCTCGAGGTGAGCACCGGCCAGCTCGCCCTGGCCTGGCTGCGGGCCAAGGGCGACGACATCCTGCCGATCCCTGGCACCCGCTCGGTGGCGCATATGCGCGAGAACCTGGCCGCCGAGGCGCTGCGCCTGGCGCCGGCCACGGTCACCCGGCTGGACGCCGTGCTCTCCCCGGACCGGGTGGCGGGCGAGCGCTACGGCACGGGGCTGCAGGCGGAGATCGATACCGAGGCGTTCAACCTCGCCTGACGGCCCCGGGCCATCACGGGGCCAAAGACGCCGAACCCCGCGCCGGCTGACGCCGACGCGGGGTTCTCGTTTGCAGGGGCAGGCCGCAGGGGCGAAGGCCTCAGTCCAGGGCGCGGTCGTCGGCGTCGCTGGGGAAGTCCAGGTCCTCCAGGCGGCCGGTCACCGCGGTGGCGATATTGGCCAGGTGCGAGGCCACCCGCTTGTAGTGGCGGGCGAGCAGCGAGTAGGCCACCGCCTCGTGGAACTCGATCGCCTCCTCCTCGCGCAGCAGCGCCTCGATCAGGTCATCGCAGCGGCCGCGGACGGTGCGGGTGTCGGCGATCACCCGGTGGGCCTTGGCCTCGTCGGAGTCACGGGTGGCGGCAATCAGCGTCTTGAACAGGCCGGAGAGCGCCTCGGCCATCTCGTCCAGGGGCTTCTGGTAGCGCGGCACATGGAAGCCCTCGCTGTAGAAGATACCCACCTCGAAGACGTTCTTGCAGTAGTCGCCGATGCGCTCGGCGTCCTTGGCCACGCTCATCAGCGCCAGGCAGATGGCCACGTCATGGCCGGGGTTGACGGTCAGGTGGCGCAGCACCTTGCGGCGGATGGAGCGCTCGAGCTCGTTGACGGCGCCGTCGCGCTTGTAGAGCGGGTCGCGCACCTTCTCGGCGGGCACGGTGCTGTAGAGCACCTCGTTGGCGCGGGTGAACATCCAGGCGCCGTGCTCGAGCATCCGGGTCAGATCCTCGTAGGCCAGGTCGATGCTGTTCTCCGTGGTGAGCGCGCTATAGAGCTGTCGAAACATGGGTACCTCCCGGTTGGCCGCGCTCAGCGCAGGCGCATGAACAGTTCGGTGGCGGTGATGCCGAGCAGCGGGACCACCAGGAATACGCCGATCAGGAACAGGAAGGCGTAACGAACCTGCCGGCCTGCCAGGCGGCCGTACCAGGTGGCGATGCGAAGCGGGATATAGCGCAGTGGCCACCAGATGGCGGTGCCCGACAGATTAAAGATGACATGGAACAGCGCTACCGTCATGGCCGCGGCGACGGGGTTGGCGGTGGCGGCCAGCACGCTGGTCACGGTGGTGCCGAGGTTGGCGCCCATCATGAAGGGCAGCACCCGGCGCAGGCGCACCACCCCGGCCCCGGCCAGCGGCACCATCAGGCTGCTGGTGATGGTGCTGGACTGCACCAGCACGGTGGAGATCACCCCCACCCCGTAAGCGCGGGCATCGGTGCGGAAGAAGTAGGTGCGGAACAGGCCATCCATATGGCGCAGCAGGGCACCGCGCAGGTTCTGCACCATGAACACCAGCGCCGCGAACATCAGCGCCATGCCCAGGCCGGCCACGAAGAGCCCCGCCGCGGCGGGGCTCGGCATCAGGGTGGCGCCCAGCCAGTTGGCGGCATCCACGATGGGGGCGGTGATCACCTTGATGGGGCTGTTGGGGCGGGCGACCTCCTCGAGGCCGATCAGCTCCGCCAACCAGCCGGCCAGCCGGCTGAAGATGCCGCGGCCGCCCTCGTGGAATAGCCCGGTGAGCCACTCCAGGGGGAAGACCACCATCACGGTGAGGATGTTGAAGAAGTCGTGCATCATCGCCGCGGTGAAGGAGCGGCGGAAGTTGCGCTTGATGCGCACGTTGGCCAGGGCCACGATCACCCCGGTCACCGCGGTGCCGATATTGGCCCCCATGATGGCGAACACGGCGGTGCCCAGCGTCATCTCGCCGCTGGCGACCAGGGTAACGATCAGCGCCGAGGTGAACGATGAACTCTGCACGACCATGGTGACCAGCACGCCGGCCATCAGGGCGATGAAGGGGTTCTCGCCGTAGGCGAAGGCGCGGGTCAGGACATCGCTGTCGCCGCCGAAGGTGCCGAGGCCGGCGCCCAGCACGTTGAGGGCGGCCAGGAAGAGGTAGAGGCACAGGCCAGCGTAGATGCCCCTCAGCCAGGCGGGTACCTCGCGGGGCGCCTGGCGGGAGAGGGCGGGACGATCGGATGGGGCTCCGAGGTTCGACATGAGCGGTCTGCCATGTTGGTGGACGATCCCTTCGTGACGATACGATGACGGTTCCATGTCAGTGCGCGCACGGTATCCTCCCCGTGTGACACTTTGATGACAAGCCTTGATGGCGGCCTCGCCGCCCCGGCTCGCTGCCTCGGGGGAGGGCCGGGGGCTGTGCACCGCCCTGCAAGGTAGCACTCCGCAGGGGAGCGTGAAGGGACGACACCCTCGCCGCGAGCCTCGTGTGGGGGGGGGGGCGGCGACAGGGTGTTGGCGCCGCGGCGGTGCTAGGCTTGTCTCATCGCCGATACCGGAGACGCCCATGGCCCGCTTCCCCGCCGCCCGAAGACTCGCCGCCCTGCTGCTGGCCCTGCTGCTGCCCCTGCCCGCCCTCGCCCAGGGGCCGGACAGCGAATGGCAGGCCTATGAATCGGCCCTGGTCGACGGGGCCCGCCACGCCGGCTATTGGCAGGCGGGCTGGACGACCTTCTATGCCGGCAGCCTGGCGCTCAACGCCTGGCAGGCCAGCGAGGCGAGCGACCGCGACGATCGCTACGACGCCCGGGTGGGGGTGGTGAAGTCGGCCCTGGCCCTGGGCGGCATGTTCCTCGACCGCCAGCCGCACCCCGCCGCCCTGGACGAGCTCCAGGCGGGCGAGCCGGGGGATATCGCGGGTGCCCGGCGGCTGCTCGAGGCGGTGGCCGAGGAGGAGCGCCGGCGGCGCAGCCTGGAGGCACGGCTCGGCTCCCTGGCGGTGAATACCGCGGCGGGGCTACTGATCGCCGTGGGCGATGGCCGCGAGCGCGACGGCGCCCTCAACTTCGCCACCGGCATGCTGATCAACGAACTGCAGCTGCAGACCCAGCCGCGCCAGGCCACGGCGGCGGTGAACCGCTTCCAGCCGGCCCGGGTGTCGATGGGCGAGCTGCGCCTGGAGGGGGAATACGCCCTGCTGGTGGGGCCGAACCAGCTGGGCGTCGCCCTGCGCTACTGAGCCTGCTGCCCGGCCGCCGTGGCCGGCGCCGGAATCCGATGCTTGTTCCTTTCGCCTCTACCCGATATGTTATAACATTCCTGAGGCCATCAGGGTTGCCCTGGCGCGCGTCGCCGTCGCCCGGCAGGCTTGACCCTTCCGCCCTGCCCGATCATTTCTGGGCGCCGACCGTTATGTTATAACTTCGTGTTTTGTGAACGAGGTCTCTCCCATGGCACACCGGTCACACCATCACCGCCCCGAAGGGCCCTGCCACTTCTCGCTGATGTCGCTGTCGGTCGGCCGACGGCTGCTGCTCGTCGTCCTGCCGCTGACCCTGCTGTGGCTGGCGGTCGCCTGGGCCGCGGGGTGGTGGAGCTGATGGCCGCCCCCGCCCCCCCCCGTCTGCGCCTCTGCGACCTGCAGCTGGCCCAGGGCAGCCGCACCGTCCTCCAGCACGTCGAAGGTGAGTTCCGCGACGGCGCCATCACCGCCCTGGTCGGCGCCAACGGCACCGGCAAGAGCACCCTGATCCAGGGCATCATGGGCATGCTCAAGCCCATCGCCGGCCGCGTCGAATGCCGAGTGCCCAGGGAGCGGCGCGCCTGGCTGCCCCAGCAGCTGGCCCTCGACCTCTCCTTCCCGATGAGCGTGGAGGAGCTGGTGATGACCGGCAGCTGGCCGAGCCACGGCGCGCTCAAGGGCTACTGCGCCGCCCACTACCGCAAGGGGCGCGAGATCATGGCCCGGCTCGGCATCTCCCACCTGGCCCACCGCCCCCTGGGCGAGCTCTCCGGTGGCCAGCGCCAGCGCGCCCTGATCGGCCGCACCCTGATGCAGGAGGCCGAGCTGCTGCTGCTCGATGAGCCCTTCGCCAACGTCGATGCCGAGACGGTCGACGTGCTGATGACCGTGCTGCGCGACATGGCCAACGACGGCGTCACCCTCATCGTGGTGCTCCACGACCTGGAGCAGCTGGCCCACCTGGCCGATGAGGCGGTTGTGCTGGCCGGCGGCCATGCCCGCTGGGTCTCCGTGGAGAGCTTCCTGCAGTCGCCCCAGGCCCAGGCACCGGTGCCCTTCCTCTCCCGGGGGATCAGCGGGGTGGCCGCATGCTAGGCGAACTGCTCGCATCACTGCACGAGTGGCTGATCGCCCCCTTCGACTACGGCTTCATGAAGCGCGCCCTGATCGCCAGCTTCGCCCTGTCGCTGGCCGCGCCCCCCATGGGCGTGTTCCTGGTGCTGCGCGGCATGAGCCTGATCGGCGATGCCATGGCCCACGCCATCCTGCCCGGGGTGGCGCTGGGCTTCCTGCTGGCCGGCTTCTCGCTGCCGGCCATGAGCCTGGGGGGCATCCTCTCGGGCCTGCTGGTGGCGGGGCTGGCCGGCAGCGTGTCGCAGATGTCCGGCCAGCGCGAGGACGCCGCCATGGCCAGCTTCTTCCTGATCTCGCTGGCCGCCGGGGTGATGCTGGTCTCCCTGGGCGGCAGCAGCGTGGACCTCACCCATGTGCTGTTCGGCTCGATCCTGGCCGTCAACTCCACCTCGCTGCTGCTGATCGCCGCCATCAGCAGCCTGATCGTGATCACCCTGGCGGTGATCTTCCGCGCCCTGGTGGTGGAGTGCCTCGACCCGCTCTTCCTGCGCGGCCAGGGGGTGCGCGGCAGCCTGGCCCACGGCGTCTTCCTGGGCCTGGTGGTGCTCAACCTCACCGCCGGCTTCCAGACCCTGGGCACCCTGATGGCGGTGGGCCTGATGATGCTGCCGGCCACGGCCGCTCGCTTCTGGAGCAAGCGCCTGGAGGGCCTGATCGGCGTGGCCATCGCCATCGCCCTGGTCGCCAGCGCCGGGGGGCTGCTGCTCTCCTACCACCTGAGCATTCCCTCCGGCCCGGCGATCATCCTGCTGGCCGGCGCCGGCTACCTGTTCTCCGCCCTGTTCGGGCGTCACCACAGCCTGCTGCGGCGCCTGCGCCACCGCGCCGCGCCGCTGGGCGCGCCCGAGCCCCACTGATCGGCCACCAAGCCAACCGATAGCCACTAAGCAAGATAGCCAACAAGCAAGGAGTCGTTACCCCATGTCCCTTCTCAAGCCCTCTGCCGCCCTGCTCGGCGTCTCGGCCCTGCTGGCCCTGCCCGCCGCCATCGCCGCCGAGCGCGTCCAGGTGGTCACCAGCTTCAGCATCCTGGCCGACATGGTCGAGAACGTCGGCGGCGAGCACGTCGAGGTCACCGCCCTGGTAGGCCCCGACAGCGACGCCCACGTCTTCTCGCCCACCCCGCGCGACGCCCGCGCCCTGGCCGAGGCCGATCTGGTGGTCTTCAACGGCCTGCTCTTCGAGGGCTGGATGGAACGGCTGATCGATTCCAGCGACTATGCCGGCCCGCTGGTGACCGCCACCGACGGCATCGACAGGCTGGACTACCACGGCCACGACCATGACCACGCCCATGGCCATGACCACGACGATCACGATGACCACGGGCATGATCACGATCACGGACATGACCACGACGATCACGGGCATGACCACGATCACGATGATCACGGGCATGACCACGATCACGATGACCACGGGCATGATCACGATCACGACGACCATGGGCATGACCACGATCACGACGACCATGGGCATGACCACGATCACGACGACCATGGGCATGACCACGATCACGGACATGACCATGATCATGACCATGTGCACGGCGACTATGATCCCCATGCCTGGCAGGATCTCGCCAAGGCCCAGGTCTATGTGGGCAATATCCTCGATGGCCTGATCGAGGCCGACCCGGACAACGAGGCCGCCTACCGCGAGAACGCCGAGCGCTATATCGCCGAGATGCAGGCCATGGACGAGGAGATGCGTCGGCTGATCGGCGAGATTCCCGCCTCCACCAGTGTGATCACCGGCCACGACTCCTTCGGCTACTTCGCCAACGCCTACGGCCTGCGCTTCCTCTCGCCGGTGGGGCTCTCCACCGAGGCGGAGCCGAGTGCGGCCGACATGGCCCGGCTGATCGACGTGATCCGTGAGCAGAACGTCAAGGCGCTGTTCCACGAGAACATGACCAGCCCGGCGATCATCAACCAGCTCGCCGAGGAGACCGGCCTGCCCATCGCCGGCACCCTCTACGCCGACGCCCTGGCCGCGGAGGGCGAGGCCAGCACCTACCTGGGCATGATGCGCCACAACGCCCAGACCCTGCACGACGCCCTGGCCGAGCCGGGCCACGACGACCATGGGCATGATCACGGCCATAGCCACGATCATGGGCATAGCCACGGCCATGGGCATAGCCACTGAGCCGGCCTTGCCTGAGTGATCCAGGGGCGCCTTCGGGCGCCCCTTTTCGTGGCCGCCGCCAGCTATTGGGAGAATGCTAAACTATGGCTGTCACGGGCATTGGTCCATCGTCATCACAAGGAGCCCCACCCCATGCGACTCACCCGCGAACAACGGGAGACCATCGCATCCTGCGTCCGCGAGTTCGCAGGAGTAGGCAGCGAGGTCCGGGTGTTCGGTTCCCGCCTGGACGACAGTCGCCGCGGCGGAGACCTCGACATCCTGATCATCACCGCGCAGCCGCTGCCGCGTCTGACGCTGGCCGACCTCAAGTACGCGCTTGAGCAGGCACTCTACCTGCCTGTGGATATCCTGAATTATCCACAGGGCCAACCCCCCACACCTTTCCAGGCCATCGCCCTCTCGCAGGCCCAGCCCCTGGATGATGCCGCATGAGTGCCGATCTGCTTGCCGAGCAACATCGGCACCTGGCCAGGCTGCTGGAGGCCATCCAGCGCTGTGCCTGGTTCCTCCATGAGTCCGAGGCCAAGATCGACTGGCCCATCGAGGCAGGTTGGCTGGGCAAGCACAAGAAGGACGTGGAGCTCTTCGAGACCCTGGCCGCCATCAACGAACGTTTTGCCAAACTGCAGGACACCCTGGCATCCGCCATGCGCCATAGCGCCCTGTTGATGGGCGAACCCACCGACAGCTTCCTCAAGGTGCTGGCTTTCTTCGAGAAACAAGGGGTCATCGACACCATGGGTGACTGGCAGCGCTGCCGGACCGTGCGCAACATGGCGGCTCACGACTACGCCACGGACTACGGGGAGATCGCCGAGCATTTCAATCTCCTGCATCAACTCAGCGACATGCTCTATCGCTGCGCCCGGCGATTGCTCGAACTGTGCGATACCCTGCTCGACATCCGCCCCGCCAGCGACGACTTCACCGAGGAGTTCAACCGACTCTTCGCCTGACAGTCCCGCCATGCCTGGCCTCCACCGGGCCCACAAGTGCTACGCCACGGCTAGGGGGAAGGAAGATGGAACCGCCGATCACGTCATTGATCCATCATGCGACGCTGGCACCCTCCGGCCACAACACCCAGCCGTGGCGGTTCTCGGCGGACCACGACACCATCCGGATCTATCCGGATCTCGGCCGCCGGCTACCGATCGTCGACCCCGATGACCACGCCCTCTACATCAGCCTCGGCTGCGCGCTGGAGAATCTCGTCATTGCCGCCACGCATCACGGCCTGGCCGCCACGGTCGACTACTTCCCGGCGGACGAGGAGGACGCCTGCCTTCGGGTCCGCTTGACCCCGAACGGCGAGGGTGACGATGGCGAGGAAGCGCTGTTTCGCGCGATTGCCCTGCGCCAGTCGAACCGGCGGCGCTATGACGGGAAGCGCATCCCGGATGACGCCGTCGCCCGGCTGCTGGCCGCCAATCGCCACGACGCGGTGACCCTGTTGGCGTTTCGCCCCGACCAGCCGGAGGTCGAACCCCTCATCGACTTCGTCGAGGCGGGCAACCTGGCCCAGTTCCGGGATGCGGCCTTCGTCGATGAACTGGTCTCCTGGATCCGCTTCTCGAAGCAGGAAGCCCGTCATCGCCAGGATGGGTTGACCGCCGCGGCGCTGGGCTTTCCGTCCATCCCCCGGTGGCTGGGAACCTGGATCATGACGCGGCTCGTCAGGCCGGAAGGCGAGGCCAGGAAACAGGTGCGGGCGATCCGGAGTTCGGCGCTGTTGCTGCTGTTCGTCGCACGCCGCCACGACAAACGCCACTGGGTGGAACTCGGGCGGAGTTTCCAGCGCGTCGCCCTGACGGCCGCCTCGCTCGGCGGCATCGGCGGCGGTGACGAGCTCCGGCGGCGTCGCAAACATGGTGCGCAACAGCGTGGG
>NZ_CP071922.1:521753-522565 GCF_017584085.1 Halomonas sp. BM-2019 | reverse complement strand
CCCTGCCCGGCGACAGCGAGTTCGCCACCGCCGGCGGTGGGGATCTCAGCGACTTTCTCACGCCCCCCTGGCAGACCCGGCTGGCCCCCGACACCCTGGCCGCCCTGGAGGTGCGCGCACGCGTGGCCGAAGGCGCCACCCCCGCCCTGGCCGACGGTCGACCCCTGCCGCCGCTGAGCCTGGCCCCGGCGCTGCCCCCTGACACCCTGGTGATGGATATCGCCGCCGCCGCGGCCCTGTTGGCGAGCGGCGAGCGGATCACCCGGCTGGTGGCCGCCCCGGTGCGCCTGGCCGAGGCCCCCGAGGGGCTGGTGCTGAGCCGTGCCGAGACCCTGGTGTCGCCGGGCCAGCTCACCGAGAGCTTCCACCTCAACCTCACCGCCATGGCCCTGCTGGCCCTGGTGGTAGGGCTCTTCATCGTCCAGGCGGCGCTCACCCTGGCCCTGGAGCAGCGCCTGGGGATGCTGCGCACCCTGCGCGCCCTGGGCGTCTCGGCCCGGGCCCTGGTGGGGCTGCTGGTCCTGGAACTGTTGCTGCTCGGCCTGGCCGGCGCCCTCGCCGGGCTGGTCGGCGGGGCCTGGCTGGCCCGGGCCCTGCTGCCCGACGTGGCCGCCACCCTGGGCAGCCTCTTCGGCGCCGGGGTCGGCAGCGAGCTGCGCCTGGCCTGGACCACCTGGCTGGGCGCCCTGGCGGTGATCCTGGGCGGCCTCTTCCTGGCCGGCGGCGGGGTGCTGTGGCGCGCCGCCAGGCTGAGCCTGCTCGACCTGGGGCATGCCCAGGCCTGGCGGGAACGCTTCCTGCGCCAGCTGCGG
>NZ_CP071922.1:518320-521723 GCF_017584085.1 Halomonas sp. BM-2019 | reverse complement strand
CACGGCCGGCTTCGCCCTGGTGGGTGCCCTGCTGCTGGCCGGCGCCCTCTGGCTGCCGCCGCTGCTGGCGGCGGGGCTGGCCGGCCTGTCCCGGCTGGCGCGCCGCCGTCCCCTCGGCCAGTGGGCGCTCGCCGACCTGCAGCTCCAGCTGCCACGGCTGGCGCTTCCGCTGATGGCGCTGCTGATCGCGCTCTCCGCCAACCTGGGGGTGAGCAGCATGGTGGGCGGCTTTCGCCTCACCTTCCTCGACTGGCTCGACCAGCGCCTGGTGGCCGACCTCTACTTCCGCCCGCCGCCTGCGCAGTACGACGAGATCGACGCCTGGCTGGCCGGGCGTCCGGAGGTGCGCGAACGCCTGGCCACCCGCCGGGTCGAGGCGACCCTGGTGGCGGTACAGGCGGGCGATGACGCCCCCCGCCCCCGGGCGCGCCCGATGAGCGCCTACGGCATCACCCCGGGCGAGGCCCTGGTGCCCCACTGGCCGCTGCTCGAGACCCACGACGGGCGGCAGGCGGCCTGGCAGGCCTTTCGGGAGGGGGCGGCCTTCATCAACGAGCAGCTGGCGATCGCCGAGGGGCTGGCCCCCGGTGACCGCCTCACCCTGAGCGCCCCCGGTCGTCACGAACCCACCCGCGAGACGCTGGAGGTGGTGGCCATCTACCCCGACTACGGCAATCCCCGTGGCGAGGTGCTGCTGGCCACCCCCGAGCTGGCCCGCCGCTTCGCCGCCCCGCCCGGCACCCTGGGCCTGGTGCTGGCCGAGGGCGCCGAGGCCGGGGCCCTGGGCGACGCCCTGGCCGCGCGTTTCGCCCTGCCCCGCGACACCCTGCGCGACCAGCGCGAGGTGAAACGCCTCGCCACCGCCATCTTCGAACGCACCTTCACCATCACCCGGGCGCTGGGCGCCCTGACCCTGGGGGTGGCCGCCCTCGCCCTGCTGGCCAGCCTGCTGGCCCAGGCCCGGGAACGCCGCCGCCGGCTGGCCCCGCTCTGGGCCCTGGGGGTGCCCCGCACGCGCCTCGCCGCGGTGCAGCTGGCCCAACTGGGCGGGGCGGCGCTGGTCACCGGGCTGCTCGCCCTGCCCCTGGGCATCGCCCTGGCCTGGGGACTGGTGGCGATCATCAACGTGGCCGCCTTCGGCTGGCGGCTGCCGCTCTACCTCTTCCCCGGCGCCATGGCCCTGACGCTGGCCACCGCCGTGGCGGTGGCGCTGGCCGCCGCGGCCCTGCCGGTGCTGCGCCTGTGGCGCACCCCGCCCCGGGCCCTGCTGGCCGAGGAGGAGCTCGCATGAGCCGCCGGCTGCTCTTCCCGCTGCTGACCGCGCTGCTGGCCCTGGCCGGCTGTGGGGAACCCGCGCCGGAGCGCGCCGACGCCGGCTTCGCCGGCCTGGGCAGCGACGCCGAGGGCTTCGCCCAGGCCCGCCCCGGCACGCCACTGCGCTTCCCCGAGGATCACGGCGCCCACCCCGACTACCGCATCGAGTGGTGGTACCTCACCGCCAACCTGGAGGACGAGACCGGCGAGCCGCTCGGCCTGCAGTGGACCCTGTTCCGCCAGGCGCTCCTCCCGCCGGACGAGCGCCCCGCGCCCGCCCCCTGGGTCGCCGACCAGCTGTGGATGGCGCACCTGGCGGTGTCCCGGGGCGAGCGCCACGCGGTGGCGGAGCGCTTCGCCCGTAGCCAGGCAGGCGATGAGAGCGGCCAGGCCGGGGCGGTGGCCCAGCCCTTCCGCGCCTGGCTCGACGACTGGACCCTGGCCAGCCGGGTCGATACCGCGGACGAAGACACCTTCGAGCGCCTGGCCCTCAGCGCCTTCGACGGCGAGGGCGAGGAGCGCCTCGGCTACCGGCTCGAGCTCGACGCCGAGGGGCCCCTGGTCCTGCACGGCGAGGCCGGCTTCAGCCAGAAGTCCGCCGACGGCCAGGGCTCCTACTACGTCAGCCAGCCCTTCTGGCGCGTCGAGGGCGAGGTGACCCTGGACGGCGAGACCCGCGCGGTGCGCGGCCGCGGCTGGCTGGACCGGGAGTGGAGCAGCCAGCTGCTGGGCCCGGAGCAGACCGGCTGGGACTGGTTCTCGCTGCATCTGGACGACGGTCACAAGCTGATGGCCTTCCGGCTGCGCGGCGGCGGCGAGGCCGGTGGCGACTACCGCTCGGGGACCTGGATCGCCCCGGACGGCACGCCCCGCCCCCTGGCCCCCGACGAGCTGGCGCTGACGCCGCTGGCCACCTCGGCCGTGGCCGGGCGCCGGGTGCCGACCCGCTGGCGCCTCGAGGTGCCCCCGGCCGGGCTCGACCTGATCGTCGAGGCGCCCCACGCCGAGCGCTGGATGACCACCACGGTGGCCTACTGGGAGGGCGAGGTGGTGGCCCGCGACCGCGACAGCGGCGAGCGCCTGGGGGCGGGCTATCTGGAGATGACCGGCTACTGAGAGGAGTACCGATGAACCTGCTGGATGCCATCACCGCCTTCGTCCGCGTCGCCGAGCTGGGCAGCTACACCCGCGCCGCCGAGGCGCTGGACCTCTCCCGCACCCGCCTGTCGCGTCAGGTGATGGCCCTGGAGGAGCACCTGGGGGTGCGCCTGCTGCAGCGCACCACGCGCCGCCTGCACCTCACCGAGGCGGGCGAGCGCTACCTGGCCCATGCCCTGGGGATCCTCCAGGCCCTGGAGGAGCACCAGCGAGATCCGCGGCCGGCTGCGGATCAACGGCCCGATGAGCTTCGGGACCCGCTACCTGGCCCCCCAGGTGGCCCGCTTCATGGTCGAGCACCCGGCCCTGGAGGTACGCCTCGACCTCAACGACCGCCGGGTCGACCTGCTGGAGGAGGGCTACGACCTGGCGATCCGCATCGGCAGCCTGCCCGACTCCAGCCTGGTGGCGCGTCGCCTGACCCGCTGCCGGTTGCTGCTGTGTGCCGCCCCCGGCTACCTCGCCGAGCATGGCGAGCCGGACAGCCTGGCGGCGCTGGACCACCACCGCTGCCTGCGCTACCGCTCCGGCCACGGCACCACCGACTGGCAGTTCGGCGGCCGCATCGTCCAGCAGCCGAGCTTCCTGATCACCGACAGCCTGCGCAGCGGTCGCCTGGTGCCGATCCTCACCGAGGAGGCGCCGATCTTCCTCGATATTCACGGCATCTATCCCGTGCGGCGCCACCTGCCGGCCAAGGTGGAACGCTTCCTCGACGGGCTGGCCGCGGCCTGGGGCGAGCCGCCGATCTGGGAGCGCGAACTGGGCCTCTAAGACAGCGCTGACTGTCGCGAATTTCGCAACAGTCATTTTCGTATCGGCGAGATTATCTCTTTCTCTGTCGCGGGTAGAGTGACACCCATAAACGACACCCCCGACGGAGATCACCCCCATGACCACCCAAGCCCTGACCCAAGCCCAAGCCACCCAG
>NZ_CP071922.1:515164-518054 GCF_017584085.1 Halomonas sp. BM-2019 | reverse complement strand
CTACACCCGCTGGGTGAGCCTGGCCCTGGTCCCGGTGCTGCTCGGCGCCACCTGGGTCCACCTCGGCAACGGCTGGGTCTTCTCCAACGCCGGTGGCGGTTGGGAGTTCCCCGCCTTCTGGACCCTGGTCCTGCTGGTGCAGGCCGGCCTCGGCAGCGGTAGTCTGACCCTGAACCGTCGCTTCGCCTGACACCCCCGACGCCTCGACGCCGTCCACCCGACGCCGCCTCCCCTAGGCGGCGTCGTCCCATGACCAGGAGATCGCCATCATGCTGCCCAGCCTCTTCATCTCTGGTCCTGACCCGGACGCCGGCCCATGACTTCCTGCGCGAACTCGGCCAGCGGCTGCGCCCGACGGCGGTGGTGGTGGTCTCGGCCCACTGGGCCAGCCGCCAGCTGCTGGTGAGCACCAGCGACCACCCCGAGACGATCCACGACTTCGGCAACTTCCCCCGCGAGCTCTTCGAGTGCCAGTACCCCGCACCCGGCGAGCCCGAGCTGGCCCGGCGCCTGGCCCGGGAACTCAATGCCCTGCCGGTGGCGCGCGGCCTGGACCACGGCGCCTGGGTGCCGCTGTCGCTGCTGTTCCCCGACGCCGAGGTGCCGGTGGTCTCGCTGTCGCTGCCGGTGCAGTGGTCCAACGCCGAGCTGGCGGCCCTGGGCGAGCGGCTCGCCGCGCTGCGGGACGAGAACATCCTGGTGATCGGCTCCGGCAGCCTGACCCACAACCTCTACGAGATGCAGCCCCAGGGTGCCGCCATGCCGGCCTGGGTGGGCGAGTTCACCGACTGGGTCGAGGCGCGCCTGGCCGAGGACGATCGCGAGGCCCTGCTGGCCTGGGAGTCGGCCCCGAAGGCCCGCGAGAACCACCCCACCCCCGAGCACTTCCAGCCGCTGCTGGTGGCCATGGGCGCCGGCGGGGCCGGCGAACGGCTGCACCACAGCGTGGAGCACGGCGTGCTGGCCATGGACGTCTACGCCTTCGCCTAGGCTGGTCCGACAGGTGCCTGCCGCAGGCACCTAGGGGTAGCGGGCCCGGAAATGCGGCTCGTCCGGCGCCACGTCGTTGCGTACAGCTGCCAGCAGCTCGGCATCCAGGGAGGGGTCGTCGAGGGCGAGCAGCCCGCATTGGGCCAGGGCCTCGCGCAGGCCCACCTGCTCGTCGAGACGCTCATAGAGGACCCGTGCGCAGCAGGGCATGCGCTCGCTGTTGTCCGCCACGCCGAGCTTGAGGCCGGTGAGCCGCTTCACCTGGCTCTGGAAACTCGGGAAGAGGATGGTCTGGGTGACCTCGTGGCCGTTGAGGGTCTCGTGATCCACCAGGAAGATGCGGTCGGCCAGCCTGACGGCCACGCCCTGGTAGCGGTTGTGACAGGGACGGGGATTGGCCGGGGTCTGCATGCGCTCGGTGCGCTGGTAGACGACGCCGCGCTCCCGTTCCTCCAGACACACCAGGGTGCGGATCAGGTGCCCGGGCCGCGACATCGAGTGGTAGTACTCGAAATAGCATCCCAGGTAGCGTGCCATGCCCTCGCGGCCGCGGTGCAGCAGCTCATCCGGCCAACCCACCCCCGCCTCCTGGGTCGACTCGGTCGGTCCCCGTCCCGCCTGCACCAGGGTGCAGAAGTCCTCATGGGGCAGATAGAGCTCATGCTCCTCCACGCCGAAGAAGGCGCAGAGGCGCCGCATGGCGGCATGCCGGGGACGGTAGCGCCCCGTCAGGTAACGGTTGAACTGGGCCCGATTGATCTCCAGCCGCCGGCACACCTCGGCGATGGAAGGGTAGTAGCCGCACAGCAGACGCAGGTTGGCGACGAAATCGTCATGCATAGGGAGGGTCCTCGGTGCCCGAGCGGGGGAGGTGGTGCAGTCTGACGCACTCAGCTTTGCGGATAGTGCACTGGAGTGCAACGGAGCGCCAAATCCCACCGCCGCCTGCAACTGCTTCAATTATTTCATGCGCTCGACACCTCAATAACAATGACCGAAGGCAACACCATGATACGCAAGAATTTCTGGTCCGGACTGGGCGTCAGCCTCGTCGCCCTGGTCCTCCTCACCTGGGTGATTCCCACCTGGGGCGGACGCGGGGCCGCCTTCGGCCTGCCCCCCCAACTGCTCGCCACCCTCGGCGCCTGGCTGATGCTCGGCTGCGCCCTGGCCCTCACCCTGGTCAGTGCCATCGCCCTCAGGCGCAGCGGCGAGCCCTTCGTCGCCCTGCCCAGCCTCGGCCACCTCTGGCACCAGGCCTGGCCCTTCCTCTATGTGCTGGCCTTCATCGTCGCCATCGACCGCGTCCCGCTCACCTGGGTCGCCCCGGCGCTGATCGCCGGCCTGCTGCTGATCCTCGGCGAACGGCGCTGGCACGTGGTGGCCCTCACCGCCGCCCTTCCCGCCGTCGGCCTCTACGGCCTGACCGTGCACCTGATGCGCATCGGGGTGGTGTGACATGATCGGATTCGACGCCATCCTCGCCGCCTTCGCCGACGCCCTGCACTATCACTCCATCGCCGTCATCCTCGGCGGCGTGCTGCTCGGCTACATCGTCGGGGTGATCCCCGGCCTCAACCGCGCCGTGGCCATCGCCATCGCCATTCCGCTGACCTTCTACATGTCTGCCTATGCGGCCATCGCCTTTTTGATCGGCCTCTCCAAGGGCACCGCCGCCGGCAGCGCCGTCTCGGCGATCCTGCTCAACACCCCCGGCGAGCCCTCCTCGGCCGCCACCTGCCTCGACGGCTTCCCCATGGCCCGCACCGGCAAGCCCCGCAAGGCCCTCAAGGTCGGCCTGCTCGCCTCGGTGATCGGCGACCTGCTGGCCACCCTGCTGCTGATCGCCGTGGTCATCCCCTTCGCCGCCGTGGCGCTGCGCTTCGGCCCCTACGAGCTC
>NZ_CP071922.1:510897-515064 GCF_017584085.1 Halomonas sp. BM-2019 | reverse complement strand
TCCTTTACTTTTTGGTCTGTTTTGTAGATGTCTTCCGGGTCGCCAGACAGCGCAACCCAACGAAACGGACCAATACCTTGGCAGAATAATGGACGAATATAAGCCGGAACGAAGCCGGGAAAATCGAATGCGTTGGTGACACCGACATCTTTTGCCATCTGGCGGATGTTGTTGCCGTAATCGAGCACGGCGGCACCACGATTTTGGAATTCCAGCATAGCTTCAACTTGCACCGCCATTGACTGCTTTGCTGCCGCCACCACTTCTTGTGGTGCACTTTCACGCTTTGCCGCGGCTTCTGCCATGGTCCAGCCTTGCGGTAAGTAGCCATTCAATGGATCATGCGCTGAGGTTTGATCCGTGACCACATCCGGGGTTACGCCACGTTGCACGAGCTCGGCATACACATCAGCAGCGTTAGCTAACAACCCCACGGACACGGCACGGCCTTCTTGTTTCGCGCGCTCAAGACGTGCCAAGGCATCATCTAAATCCGTTGCTTTTTCATCCACATAGCGCGTGCGTAAACGAAAATCGATACGGCTTTCGTCAACTTCACAGGCCAGCATACTGAAGCCGGCCATGGTCGCAGCCAATGGTTGCGCACCACCCATGCCACCAAGACCACCGGTTAAGACCCATTTGCCGCTCGCGTCACCGGCAAAATGTTGCCGGGCAACCGCACCAAAGGTTTCGTACGTGCCTTGCACAATGCCTTGCGAGCCGATGTAAATCCATGAGCCGGCCGTCATCTGGCCGTACATCATCAAGCCCTTCTTATCGAGCTCGTTAAAGTGCTCCCAGTTCGCCCACTCCGGCACCAAATTCGAGTTTGCAATCAAGACACGTGGCGCGTCGGCGTGGGTCGGAAATACGCCGACTGGCTTACCGCTTTGAACAAGTAGGGTTTGGTCGTCCTCAAGGCGATCGAGCACCTCAACAATTTTGTCAAAGCATTCCCAACTCCGGGCGGCACGGCCAATGCCACCGTAAACCACAAGTCCTTGCGGGTGCTCGGCAACGTCCGGGTCGAGATTATTCATTAGCATGCGTTTCGCTGCTTCGGTTTGCCAGCTTTTCGCTGTTTTCTCACTACCGGTTGCTGCTCGAACAACGCGACTTTCGTCAATACGGGTAAAACTCATGATGATTTCTCCAATCCTGGATATTATTCTTGATCGCGGCGACGCGTGGTTTTGAACGTCATATGGCCGCCAAGACGAAAACGACTGCCCGGGTGCGTCAATGTTGCTTGACTGACCACACCGTCTCTGCAGCTTGTTCGCCGTTGAATTTGTAGACATGGTTCTGGCTCGGTTAACCCTAGCCACTGAATCTGTTCGTTCGTGGGCATAATCGCTTCGATTAAATGACTCGCTTCGGTCAATGGCGTGACTTCGCACAAGTATTCATGCGGTGTCATGACGGTGAAGTCTTGATTTAAATATTCCGGGACTAACCATGGGTTAACGTAGCGATCTTCGACTTGCACCGCTTGGCCATTCTCGTAATGGGTAATCACTGAACGCAGTAATTCGGTGTTAGCAGCAACCTGCAAAGCGGTCGCTAAGTTTGCTGTCGCTGGAACGCGCTCCAAAACTTGGACAACCGCATGATGGCGGTGACCACGAAGTTCGATCTCGTCACGAATATTACGGATGGTGAGTAGTGCGGACTGTGACTTCAGCGGTGCGACGAAGGTGCCCGAACCGCGGGTACGCGTGACCAGCCCTTCGTCCGCTAACTCCTGCAATGCCCGACGCGCGGTCATGCGGCTCACATTGAATTGCTGAGCAAGCACGTTCTCCGAGCTGACCGGGTGATATTCAGGCCATTCACCGGACTCAATTTTGCGGTAGATAAACTCTTTGATGTGGGCAAATTTAGCCATAGTCTTACCTTGGTTACACCTTGAGTAATTTTAAAAGCTTGCTATGATATGTTGTATATACATTAGCAAAGCTTACTTTCAAAAAGCAATCATTTTCGCTTTCTGTCTGTTCCGAAAAAGGGTAAATCGATGACCGCCACCGTTATTCATTCCGTGCAAGCCGCCTGTATGACCAGTGCAGATCTCGGACTCATCAAAGATGCAGCGGTCGTCTTCGCTGACGGCGTCATTCAGTGGGTTGGGCCGAGCGCTTCCTTACCCAGCGACTATGCTCAGGCAGAGCTTATTGACGGCCACGGTCGTTTGCTCACCCCGGCGCTGACGGATTGCCATACTCACCTCGTTTGGGCGGGATCGCGTGCGGGTGAATTTCGTCAGCGATTGCACGGCGCCAGCTATGCTGAAATAGCTGCACAAGGCGGTGGAATTCTCAGCACCGTTAAAGCCACCCGTGCAGCTTCGGCGGACACGCTCTTGGCATTGAGCCTGCCGCGCGCAGAAACACTGATGGCACAAGGCGTTGCGCATATTGAGATTAAATCAGGTTATGGCCTGAGTTTGGACGATGAACTGAAACAACTGCGGGTCGCGCGGGAAATTGGCCAGCGCCTGCCGTTGAAAGTAAGCACCACCTTGTTAGCTGCCCATGCGTTACCGCCGGAATTTAAAAATGACGCGGACGGTTATATCGATCACATCATTGACGCCATTTTGCCGGCGGCAGTCGCCGAGAATTTAGTCGATGCAGTGGATGTGTTTTGTGAAAATATTGGCTTTTCTCGTGAACAAACGGAGCGAGTTTTTCAAGCGGCTAAACACTATGGCTTACCGGTGAAGCTGCATGCTGAGCAACTCAGTGACCAAGATGGGGCCGCTTTAGTGGCTGCCTATGATGGCTTGTCTGCTGATCATCTAGAATATTTGTCCGCAAGCGGAATCGACTCCATGGCCAAAGCTGGTTCGGTGGCCGTGTTGTTGCCGGGCGCGTTTTACTTTTTACGGGAAACCAAATTACCGCCGATTCAGGCTTTACGTGACGCGGGCGTACCAATCGCCATTGCCACCGACGCCAATCCCGGCTCGTCACCTTTCATTCAGCTACCATTGATGATGCATTTTGCTTGCAGCTTGTGGCAACTCACACCGGAAGAAGCTTGGTTGGGCGTCACACGTAACGCTGCGCGAGCTCTGGGCGATGACGGGCAAGGTACACTCGCCATCGGCCAGCGTGCTGATCTCGCCCTGTGGGATTTAACGGCGCCCGAGGAAATTACTTACCAATTCGGCGGCAACCCTCTACAATCACTGTGGATTGCGGGCAAGAATGTAAGTGAGCACTAATTCACTAAGGATTTGACCCGCAGCTCGAGTGCCGGCATCAAGACCTGACGGATGGCAAGACGGCGCTGCTTCCGCAAGGTGTAAATAACGGACCTGTGGCAGCGCAGCAAGCTCGCGAACAAAGGTGCAGGCATCGTCAAAGCCAATTCCGGTGAAGTTCAACGCACTTGCCGGCGCTTGCATGATCACGTCGACATCAAGCTCGATGCCAAATGGCGTGCCCCATTCAACCACGTCGCGGACAACGGACGGCATCACCTTACGCATACTGAGCTGCTGTACCTGCTGCGCACGGATATAATTGAAACCGGCTTGCTGCAATTGGTCGAGTGTTGTCTTGGAGTTTTTCGCTTCATGCAAACCAACCACATGATAATGCGCTAATACGCCTTGTTCGTGGGCGTAACTAAAGCCGTTGCCACTATGGCGACCTTCAAGCGGGCGAAAGTCGGAATGCGGATCAAGATTGACCGCAGCCACGGCTTGTTCTTGCGTGGAGGCTAAACCCTGCAACAGTGGCAAGGCGTTATTATGGCCACCACCAATTAGAATCACTTCAATATCAGCGGCGAACAAAGCAGACACAACCGACGCGACACGCGTATCAAGTTCGGCGCAAAGTGCGCGCAGTTGTTGCAGTTCTTCAGGATTTTGCGGATCTAAATGCTCACTGCGCATCTGCAAGTCGCTACAAGCGACCGAACCTGCCATGAGTAAGTGCGCAAGTGGCAGGCGACCCGAGTCCTGCAAATTCAAAAATTGCTGGAGAAACGCTTGCCAACCTAATTCCGCGCCACCGCGCCCTAAATTGGCGCGTGGACCGAGTGACTCCGGCACCCCTAAAAGGGCAATCGGTCGCACCGCCGACGCTTGCTCCGCATCGACTTGATGCGCCGCTTGCAGATCAGCTTCAGATAGCGACGACAATACCCGGA
>NZ_CP071922.1:486259-510797 GCF_017584085.1 Halomonas sp. BM-2019 | reverse complement strand
CAGCGCGTCGCCTTCGCCGCGGCCAGCGCCAGCGGCGCGCCCATCGTGATCGCCGACGAGCCCACCAAGGGGCTCGACGCGGCGCGCCGCGATGCCGTGGTGGCGCTGCTGGCCAGGACGCCCGAGGCCGGCGGGGCCCTGCTGACCATCACCCACGATATCGAGGTGGCCCGGCGCCTGGGCGGCGAGGTGATCCTCCTGCGCCGGGGCGAGGTGGTGGAGCGCGGTCCCGCCGCGCAACTGCTCGCGGCGCCCCAGAGCGACTACGGCCGGCGCCTGCTGGCCGCCGAGCCGACCCGCTGGCCGGCCCCGCCGCCGCTGACGGCAGCCCGCACGGCACCGGTGATCACCGCCCGCGGGCTGGCCAAGGCCCGCGGCGGACGCCAGCTGTTCGCCGGGCTGGATATCTCCGTCCAGCCCGGCGAGATCGTCGGCGTGGTGGGTCCCTCCGGCTGCGGCAAGAGCACCCTGGGCGATCTGCTGCTGGGGCTCGGCGCCGCGGATGCCGGGGAGATCCGGCGCGAGGTGGACTCGCCGCTGGCCTGCCAGAAGCTCTACCAGGATCCACCGGCGGCCTTCTCGCCCCACTGGCGGCTGGCGCGCCTGCTCGACGACCTGGTGTGCCGCCACCGCCTGGATCGCACCGCCATCGCCCCGCTGATGGCGCGCCTGGGGCTCGACGAGGCGCTGCTCGGGCGCCGCCCCGGCGAGATCTCCGGCGGTGAACTGCAGCGCTTCGCCATCCTGCGGGTGCTGCTGCTCGCGCCGCGCTTCCTGTTCGCCGACGAGCCCACCTCGCGCCTCGATCCCATCACCCAGCGCGAGACCCTGACGCTGCTGGTGGCTTTGGCCCGGGAGCGCCGCTGTGGCGTGATGCTGGTCAGCCACGACCCGGCGCTGGTCGAGCGGATCTGCGACCGCCGGCTGTCGCTGGAGCCGGAAACGCCCGAGCCCGGTGCGGCAAGTGCCGACCGGGCCCGGGTAGTGGAAGAAACGGTGTGAGCACTACAGGCCGGCGTTGATCACCATGCAGTCCATCCCCTCCTGGACCAGGGTACGGCAGGCGCGATAGGCCTGGTTCTCGTCCAGGTTGACCAGGCGCGCGCGGAAGATCTGCTGGGCACCGGCGACCTCGTGGATATCCACCTGGGCATTGAGCTCCTGGCTGAGCCGGTCGGCGGCGCGGCTGGCGTGAACGCGGGCGTTGTCGGAGCTGGAGAAGGCCCCCACCTGCACCCCCCAGCCGCCGCTGGCGCCCACCGGCTCGAGGCGGTGCAGGGTCTCGGTGCGCGGCGCGGCGGGCGGCTCGCTGCGGGTGATCAGGTCGCGAATCGGGTCGTTGGCGGAGCCCTGGGCGGTGCGCGGCAGCGAGGGCTCCGGCGCCTGGAGGCTGGCGAGCCGGATCTCCGGCTCCCGGGCCGGGGCCGGGGTCACGGGCGCCGCCGCCGGGGCCGGTGACCCTGCGGGGCCCATGCGCTCGCCGGAGAAGTCGGCCTGGGCGACCCAGTCGCCGCGTCCGAACAGGGAGGCGCGCACGAAGCCGCGATCGAGCAGGTCCGCCATATGGGTGTCCCGGGAGGCGGCGGTGAAGCCGCCCATCACCACCGACACCAGGCGACGGCCGTCGCGCACCGCCGAGGTCGCCACGTTGAAGCCCGAGGCGCGGATAAAGCCGGTCTTCATGCCGTCGGCCCCAGCGTAGTTGCGCACCAGGCGGTTGTGGCTGTTGTGGGTGGTACCGCGGTAGGTGAAGCTCTGGGTGGCGAAGTAGTGGTAGTACTGAGGGAAGTCCTGCATTAGGCGGATCGACAGGGTGGCCATGTCCCGGGCGGTGGTCGTCTGGCCGCTGTCGGGCAGGCCCGAGGCGTTGCGGAAGACGGTGTTGCGCATGTCCAGCTCGCGGGCCTTGGCGGTCATCATATGGCCGAACTGGCGCTCGCTGCCGGCCAGCGCCTCGGCCACCACCACGGCCACGTCGTTGGCCGAGCGCACCACCAGCGCCAGGATCGCCTCCTCCACGGTGATGGTGGAACCGCGCTTGAGCCACAGCTTGGAGGCCGGCATCGCCTCGGCCTGGGCCGACACCGGCAGCGGCTGGCGCAGGTGCATGGCGCCCGTCTCCAGCTGCTCGAAGAGCAGGTAGAGGGTCATCATCTTGGTCAATGAAGCCGGATAGCGCGTCTCGTCGGCATTGGCGGCGTGCAGCACCTCGCCGCTCTCCACGTCCACCACGATGGCGGCATAGCGCGGGTTGGCCTGGGCCGTGTTGGCCATGACGATGGCCAGGCACGCCAGCAGCGCGAGCGAGCCGATGCCATGGCGCCGTAGTCTGGTTATGGTTGCGGTCACCATCTGCGTTCCCTCTGCGTTCCCCTGCGTGCCGTCGGGACGGCACTGTCTCATAGAGCATTATGAACAGGAATCCTCGTCTGTACAGGGCGTTAACCGGGGAAAAACGGGAAGGGCGTGAGCTTTCACATTTCGTTACCCCTGCCGGGACCGGGAAGGTGGCGCCAGCGCTCGCTCGCCGCTACCCGCCCTGGCCCAGCAGGCGCGCCACGCCCAGCCAGGTCAGGCGCAGCGCGAGCAGGGTGAGCGCCCACTTGAACAGGGTGTCGAAGCGGCGTTCGGAGACCCGATGCAGCAGGCGCAGGCCCAGCCAGGTGCCGAGGAAGCCCGAGGCCACCATGGCCAGCATCAGCGCCAGCCAGTCGCGGAACACGAAGCCGGCCACCCCGAAGACGAAGGCCTTGGTGAGGTGCTGGGCGCTCATGCAGGCGGAGAAGGTGGCCACCTTGCCCAGCCGCCCCTCGGCGCCCTGCTTGATGAAGGCCGCCACCAGGGGCCCGCTGACCCCCACCAGGCTGGAGAGCAGCGTGGTCAGGGCGCCGGCCAGCAGGGTGCCGGTGCGCCCCAGGGCACGCTTCGGCAGCCCCGGCCCCCAGCAGGAGTAGAAGACGAAGGCGGCGATGCACAGCTCCAGCACCCCGCTCGGCAGCCGCACCAGCAGCCAGGCCGCGGCCAGGGCACCCAGCGCCACGCCGGGCAGGAAGGCCGCCAGCAGCGCCCGGTCCACATGGCGCCAGGTGAGCAGGGCGCGCCCGGCGTTGGAGCCGAGCTGCACCATGCCGTGCACCGGAATCAGCGCCGCCGCCGGCATCACCTGGGCCATGACCATGATCATCAGCAGGCCGCCGCCCACGCCTACGGCCGCGGTGACGGCGGAGGTCAGCACCGAGACCAGCACCAGGGCGGCATTGACACCGCCGGCGAGCGGCGAGAGCGCCTCGAGCAGCGCCATCATGCCGGAAGGCGTTGCTCTTCCACCCCGTGACAGGCCACCTCGCTGCCGTCGCTTCTGGCAATCAGCTGCGGCACCTCGCGCCGGCAGCGCTCGTTGGCGTGGGGACAGCGCGGGTGGAAGGCGCAGCCCGAGGGGGGATGCACCGGGTTGGGCACCTCGCCCTGGATCACGCTGCGCTCCTTGCCCGCCCCCTCCAGCGACGGCACCGCCGCCAGCAGCATCTGCGAATAGGGGTGGTGCGGCGTGGCGAAGAGCTGGTCGCCGATGGAGAAGAGCGGGTTGAGGCTGGTCAGCGGGTCCTGGAAGATCATGCCGATATGGCGGCCGCGCAGCGGCACGAACCGCTCTTCCGGCAGGTTATCGATCCGCTTGCCGCCGAGGCGCACCTCGCCGCCGGCGATACGACCGGGCGGCTCCAGCAGACGGATCACCGCATTGCCGGTCATCGACTTGCCGGCGCCGGACTCGCCCACCACGCCGAGGACCTCACCCGGCGCGATATCGAAGGAGACGTCGTCCAGCGCCACCAGGGTGCCGTGGCGGGTGGGAAACTCCACCCGCAGATGCTGCACGCTAAGGACCGGCGTCTCACCCGGTTCGCCCGTGGCCTGGGGCGCGGGGCGTGGATTATCGGAGCTTGGGGTTGAGGACATCACGCAACCAGTCTCCCAGCAGGTTGACGGAGAGCGCCAGCATCAGCAGCGCCATTCCGGGGAAGAGCAGGATCCACCACTCTCCCGAGAACATGTAGTCCTGGCCGACCCGGATCAGGGTCCCCAGGCTCGGCTGGGTGGCCGGCATGCCGACCCCCAGGAAGGAGAGCGTGGCCTCGGCGATGATCGCCAGCGCCAGGCCGATGGTGCCGATCACCAGCACCGGGCGCATCACGTTGGGCAGGATGTGCTGGACCAGGATCTTGCGGGCCGGCAGGCCGATGACACGCGCCGCCTGCACGTACTCCTTGCTCTTCTCCACCATGGTCGCCCCGCGCACGGCGCGAGCGTACTGCACCCAGTCGGAGAGGCCGATGGCGATGATCAGCACGATGATCGCCACCTCGGCGTGCATCGAGCGCGGCAGGAAGCCGCGGATCACCCCGAAGATCAGCAGCGCCATCAGGATCGACGGGAAGGTGAGCTGAACGTCGGCGATGCGCATGATCAGGGCGTCGCGCCAGCCGCCGCGGAAGCCCGCGGAGAGGCCCAGCGCCGTGCCCAGCACCGGGTTGATGACCACGAACACCAGCCCGATCATCATCAGGTAGGCGGCCATCACCGGGATGTCGACGAAGCGCACCGCGGTGATGAACAGCGCCCCCACCCCCGGCCACTGGAAGACCGTCTCGGTGATGATGGCGAAGGCGATGATGGTGCCGAGCTGCAGGCCGATGATGGTGATCACCGGAATCATGGTGTTCTTCAGCGCATGGCGCACCGTCTGGCCGCGACCGAAGGCCGGCAGCCAGCCCAGCTCCACGGCAAACACATAGATCAGCAGCACCCCGATCAGGAAGGTGGGCAGCGATACCCCGATCAGCGAGGTGGTCATGATGAAGTGGGCCAGCCAGCTGCGGCGACGCAGGGCCGTGTAGATGCCCAGGGCGATGCCCATGACCACGGCGAAGATCGCCGAGATGATGGCCAACTCCAGGGTCGCCGGCAGGCGCTCGAGGATCATGTCGGTGACCGGCCGGGCCGAGCGGTAGGAGATGCCGAACTCGAACTGGGCGGCATTGACGATGAAGTGCCAGAACTGCACCACCACCGGCTGGTCGAGGCCCAGCTGGGCCCGCAGCGCGGCGCGGTCGGCCTCGGTGGCCTCCTGGCCGAGCATGTTGAGCACCGGGTCGCCGACGTAGTGGAACAGCGAGAAGGCGATAAGCGCGACCACGAACATCACGAAGATGGCCTGCAGCACGCGCTGGATCAGAAAGGCTAGCATGGGATCTCCACGTCACCGCCCCCCGGCCGCGGGTGGCAGCCGGGAAGCGGGCTCTGTTCCGATTAGCGGTTAAACTTCAGGTACTTGAAGTGCGGCGTATTCTCACTCTGTACCTGGAAGTCGATATCCTCGCGCATCGACCAGGTCAGCATCTGGTGGTGGATCGGGATATAGACGATCTCGTCGTGCACGATCTGCCAGGCTTCCGCGATCATCTCGTTGCGCGCCGCCTCGTCGATCTCCTGGCCCATGGCCACGGTCAGCTCGTCGACCCGCTCGTCGCTGTAGCCGGTGAAGTTCCAGCTGCCGCGGTCATCCTCCTTGGTATGGTAGAGATAGTTGAAGACGTACTCGGAGTCCATGGTCGGCACGCCCCAGCCGAGCAGGTAGAAGTCGTACTCCTCCCGGGCCAGCTCGGCGAAGTGCAGCGAGCGGGTCTCTCGACCCGGGGGCTTACTCCAGTTCGCCGATGGCCTCCCCCAGGATGTTGACGATCCGGTCGATCTCCTCGCGCTCGACGATGAAGGGCAGGCCGAGCTGGATGGTGTCGCCGCCGTAGCGCACATAGACGCCCTTCTCCCAGCACTTCATGGCGATCTCGAAGGGGCGGCGGGCCGGCTCGCCGGGATAGGGCTCGATCTGCAGGGCGCCGGCGAGCCCGTAGTTGCGGATGTCGCTGACATGGCGGGTGCCCTTGAGGCCGTGCAGCGCCTCCTCGAAGAGCGGGCTCATCTGCTGGACGCGCTCGATGAGCTTCTCCTGCTCCAGAATATCCAGGGTGGCCAGGGCCGCGGCACAGGCCGCCGGATGGCCGGAGTAGGTGTAGCCGTGGGGCAGCTCGAGCAGGTAGTCGGGGCCACCCTGCTCCATGAAGGTCTGGTAGATCTCGCCCTTGACCATCACCGCGCCCATGGGCACCGCGCCGTTGGTCAGCTGCTTGGCGACGTTCATCATGTCGGGGACCACGCCGAAGGCCTCGGCGCCGGTCATGGCACCCATGCGCCCGAAGGCGGTGATCACCTCGTCGAAGATCAGCAGGATATCGTGCGCATCGCAGATCTCGCGCAGGCGCTTCAGGTAGCCGACCGGAGGCGGGATCACCCCGGCGGAGCCGGCCAGCGGCTCGACGATCACCGCGGCGATGTTGGAGGCGTCGTGCAGGGCGATCAGCTCGAGCAGCTCCTCGGCCTTCTCGGCGCCGCGCTCGGGCAGGCCGCGGGTGAAGGCGTTCTCGGCCATCAGGGTGTGGGGCAGGTGGTCAGCGTCGACGCCCTGGCCGAACAGCGCGCGGTTGGCGCCGATGCCGCCCAGGCTGATGCCGCCGAAGTTGACCCCGTGATAGCCCTTGGCGCGCCCGATCAGCTTGGTCTTGGTGGGCTTACCCTTCTTGCGCCAGTAGGCGCGGGCGATCTTCAGGGAGGTGTCGGCGCTCTCGGAGCCGGAGCCGGTGAAGAAGGCGTGGTCCAGCCCCTCGGGCGTCAATTGACGCAGGCGGTGGGCGAGCTCGAAGGCCTTGGGGTGGCCGAACTGGAAGGCCGGCGCATAGTCCAGCTCGCGCAGCTGGCGGCTCACCGCGTCGGCGATTTCGGGGCGCGAGTGGCCGGCGCCGCAGGTCCACAGGCCCGAGAGGCCATCGAAGACCCGGCGCCCCTGGGCATCCACCAGGTAGCTGCCCTGTGCCTCGACGATGATCCTGGGGTCTCGCTTGAACTGGCGGTTGCCGGTAAAGGGCATCCAGTAGGCGTCCAGCTGCTCGGCGCTCAGGCCGGAGGCGTGGGGAAATCCCTGAGCGGTCATGGCGTTGGCCCCCTGCTACGGGTGAGGTGATGAAGGTCGCTGTAGGCATCGACAGGCGCTTATGACTCAGGCTAGCTCCCGCTTTGCATCAGTTAAATCAAGAGTTGTTTAATGTCATGCAAGCGAATGCTTAACTGATAGAGGCGACACGTCGGGGCGAACCCGGCCTACATCAGGAGTACCAGCGATGGCACAGCGCAGGAGCACCCCCATGGGGCAGCCGGGCGACGCCGACCTGCGCCTGCTGCGGATCTATCGCAAGGTGGTGGAGTGCGGCGGCTTCTCCGCCGCCGAAGTGGAACTGGGCATCAGCCGGGCCGCCATCAGCATGGCCATGAACGACCTGGAGACGCGCCTGGGCCTGCGCCTCTGCCAGCGCGGCCGCAGCGGCTTCTCGCTGACCGACGAAGGCGCCGAGGTCTTCGAGGCGACACTGCAGCTGCTGGCCTCCGTGGAGGGGTTCCGCACGCGGGTCAATGGCCTTCACGCCCGCCTCAAGGGCGAACTCAACATCGGCATTACAGACAACCTGGTCACCATGCCCGACATGCACATCACCCACGCCCTCAGCGCGCTCAAGGAGCGGGGGCCCGACGTGCACATCAATATCCGCATGATCCCGCCCAGCGATATCGAGCTGGCGGTGCTCGACGGTCGGCTGCACACCGGGGTGATTCCGGACCTCAAGACCCTGCCGGGGCTCAACTATCTGTCGCTCTACGAAGAGGCGTCGCGGCTCTACTGCTCGGACGAGCACCCGCTTTTCGCCGAGGAGACGGTCGACGAGGCGGCGCTCTCCCGTCACGACGCCGTCGTGCCCGCCTACGCCCAGACGCCGGAGATCAAGGGCGTTCACGAACCGCTCAGGGCGGCCGCCTCGGCCAGCGACCGGGAAGGCATCGCCTTCCTGATTCTTTCCGGTCGCTATCTCGGCTACCTGCCCACCCACTACGCCGCACGCTGGGTGCGCGACGGGCGCATGCGCGCCTTGAACCCCGAGCGCTGGCACTATCACACCCACTATAGCGCCATCACCCGCAAGGGGGCGCCGCCCAACCTGGTCCTGGAGTGCTATCTCAAGCAGCTGGCAGCTGATCTCAACACTCGATGGCGCTGACCGCCAGCCCTCCCGTCGAGGTTTCCTTGTACTTCGCCCGCACGGGGCCAACGGTATGGGAGCTCGATGGCCCGACGCCGATCTTGAAGAGGTCAAAGACGCTGATAGCCATGGGTTATCTCCTTCCGTCAGGCCGGCTCCTTCACCTGTTCGGCTTCGGCCGCCCGGCAGGCCGCTGCGGTAAAGAGCGCATCGGTGGAGGAGTTCAGCGCCGTTTCGGTGGAGTCCTGCACCACGCTGATCACAAAGCCGATGGCAACGACCTGCATGGCGACATCGATGGAGATGCCGAACAGACTGGCCGCCATGGGAATCAGCAACAGTGAGCCACCCGCCACACCGGAAACGCCGCACGCTGCCAGCGCCGAGACCACGCAGAGCAGCAGCGCAGTGCCGAAATCGACGGAGATGCCCAGGGTATTGGCGGCTGCCAGGGTGGCCACGGAGATAGTGATGGCGGCGCCGGCCATGTTGATGGTGGCCCCCAGCGGGATCGAGATGGCGTAGGTGTCCGGATCCAGCTTGAGTCGCTTGCACAACTCCATGTTGACCGGGATGTTGGCCGCCGAGCTACGGGTGAAGAAGGCGGTAATGGCACTACCACGCAGGCAAGTGAATACCAGCGGATAGGGATTCTGACGGGTCTGCCAGTAGACGATCAGCGGATTGGTGACCAGGGCCACGAAGAGCATGCAGCCGACGATCACGGCCAGCAGGTGACCATACTCGAGAAGTGCCCCCATCCCCGATTCTGCCAGAGTGTTGGCCACCAGGCCGAAGATGCCGAGCGGTGCGAAGCGAATCACGATACGCACGATCCCAGAGATGGCATTGGAGAGGTCATTGAGCGCACCGCGGGTGGTCTCGCTGCCATGGCGGAGCATCAAGCCGAGGCCGATGGCCCAGGCCAGAATGGCGATAAAGTTGGCCTCCATCAGCGCTGCCACCGGGTTGGCGACAGCGTTGAGCAGCAGGTTGCTGAGGATCTCTGCAATGCCACCAGGCGGATTACCACCGGCCTCCGGCACGTTGAGCGTGAGCGTGATGGGAAAGGCGAAACTGGCCACCACGGCCACCAATGCCGCGGCCAGGGTGCCGATGACGTAGAGCATCAGCACCCCCTTGATATGGGTGGGCTGCCCCTGGCGATGGCCGGCGATGGCCGCCGCCACAAGGATAAAGACCAGGATGGGTGCCACCGCCATCAGGGCAGAGACGAACAGTTGCCCCAGTAGTGCAACGGACTGGGCCGAAGCAGGCGAGACGATGGCGAGCAAAATGCCGAGAATGATACCGATGGCGATCTGGGGGATCAGCCCCAGGCTCAGCAAAGGACGAAGAAGAGCTTGCAGTGTAGTCATGAGGGATAACTCGTGAGGTTGAAGTGATGCCCGGGGTGGATCTTCACCCCGGTGATGATTCCAGTGCGGTGGTGTTCGCTTGTCTTACAGGATCATCGCTGCCGCCCAGCCGAAGGCCACCAGCGGGATGTTGTAGTGCAGGAAGGTGGGTACCACGCTGTCCCAGATATGGTCGTGCTGGCCGTCGGCGTTGAGGCCGGCGGTGGGGCCGAGCGTCGAGTCCGAGGCGGGCGAGCCGGCGTCGCCCAGGGCGGCGGCGGTACCGACGAGCGCCACCGTGGCCAGGGGCGAGAAGCCGAAGCCAAGCGCCAGGGGCACATAGAGCGAGGCGATGATGGGAATCGTCGAGAAGGAGGAGCCGATGCCCATGGTGATGAAGAGCCCCACCAGCAGCATGATCAGCGCCGCGAGCCCCTTGTTGTCACCGATCAGCTCGGCGGAGCTTGCCACCAGGCCCTGCACCTCGCCGCTGGCCTGCATCACGCTGGCGAAGCCCGCCGCCGAGATCATGATAAAGCCCACCAGGGCCATCATGCGCATGCCCTCGGTGAAGATGCCGTCCTGCTCGTGCCAGTGGAAGACGCCGCTGAGCGACAGCAGGGCGAAGCCGAAGATGCCGCCCAGCACCATGGAGCCGGTCAGCAGCTGCACCGCCACCGTGCCCACCAGGGCGACCCCCAGCACCGCCTTCTGCCAGCCGGCCAGGTGACGGGCGGCCTGGGCCGGGGTCTCGTCGCCGTGGGCCAGGTCGCGATCCTCGTAGTCGCGGCCCTTGCGGTAACTCCACAGCACCGCCACCGCCAGCCCCAGCGCCATGCCGCCGATGGGGATCACCATGGCCATGGGTACCATCTGGCGCGTCACCTCGAGGCCGAGGGCGGCGCCGCTCTCGTTGAGGTTGGTGAGCAGGATGTCGTTGAGAAAGATCGCGCCGAAGCCCACCGGCAGCAGCATATAGGGGGCGGTGATGCCGAAGGTGATCACGCAGGCCGCCAGGCGTCGGTCGAGACGCAGATGATTCATCAGCTTGAGCAGGGGCGGCACCAGCACCGGGATGAAGGCGATATGCACCGGAATCAGGTTCTGGGAGCTCACCGCCGCGGCCAGCAGCGCCGCCAGCAGGGTGTAGGTGACCATACGGCGGCTGTCGCCCGACTCGTCGACATGGAAGCGGCGGATGGCCCGGTTGGCCAGCAGTTCGGTGACCCCGGAACGGGAGAGCGCCGAGCACCGCATAGGAGAGGGCGATGGTGGCGCCGTTGCCGAGGCCGTCGTTGAAGGCGTCGAGGATCTCCCCGATGGGCATGCCGGCGTATAGCCCCCCCACCAGGGTGGCGACGATCAGCGCGAAGACCACGGAAACCCGGGCAAGGCTCAGGCCGACCATCACCAGGATGGCCAGGACGATAGCATTCATGGAAGCCGTCTCTTGTCGTTGGAATTGAGGGCGATCGACTCCCCGCGGCCCGGCGCCGCGGGGGGATCTCAAGCGCGTCAGTGCTGGCTCGGCAGGGTACCGGGGCGCACCAGCGGGCTCAGCGTGCGGGCGGCGAGCAGCGCGGTGGCGGCCTCGATATCCGGGGCGAAGAAGCGGTCCCGCTCGTAGTGGCCGACCCGCTCGCGCAGGGTGGCGCGGGCCCCTTCGAGGGACTCGGTGGTGGTGAGGCGCTGGCCGTCGGCGTCGGTGCGCAGGTCCAGCCCCTGGCAGGCGGCCAGCCATTCGATGGCGACGATGCCACGCACGTTGGCGGCCATCTCCCAGAGGCGCTTGCCGGCGGCCGGGGCCATGGAGACGTGGTCCTCCTGGTTGGCCGAGGTGGGCAGGCTGTCGACGCTGTGCGGGTGCGCCAGGGCCTTGTTCTCACTGGCCAAGGCGGCGGCTGTCACTTGCGCGATCATGAAACCGGAGTTGACCCCGCCTTTCTCCACCAGGAAGGGCGGCAATTGCGACATGTGCTTGTCCATCATCAGCGAGATGCGCCGCTCGGTGAGCGAGCCGATCTCGGCGATGGCCAGCGCGAGGTTGTCCGCCGCCATGGCCACCGGCTCGGCGTGGAAGTTGCCGCCGGAGATGATGTCGTCGTCCTCGGCGAACACCAGGGGGTTGTCGGAGACGGCGTTGAGCTCGACGACCAGCACCTCGGCGGCCTGGCGCAGCTGGGTGAGGGCGGCACCCATCACCTGGGGCTGGCAGCGCAGCGAGTAGGGGTCCTGCACCCGGTCGCACTGGGCGTGGGAGTCGCCGATGGCGCTCTGCTCCCCTAGCAGGTGGCGATAGGCGGCGGCGGCATCGATCTGGCCGCGCTGGCCGCGTACCTCGTGAATCCGCGCGTCGAAGGGCGAGCGGGAGCCGAGGGTGGCCTCCACGGTGAGGGCGCCGCAGACGGTGGCGGCGGCGTAGAGGTCCTCCGCCTCGAAGAGGCCGCGCAGGGCATAGGCGGTGGAGACCTGGGTGCCATTGAGCAGTGCCAGGCCCTCCTTGGGGGCCAGGTTCAGGGGTTCGAGCCCGGCGATTGCCAGGGCCTCCCGGGCGGGCAGCCATTCGCCCTGGTGGCGGGCCTTGCCCTCGCCGAGCAGCACCACGCTCATATGGGCGAGCGGGGCCAGGTCGCCGGAGGCGCCCACCGAGCCCTTGAGGGGGATATGGGGGTAGACCTCGGCGTTGATCAGACGGATCAGGGCATCGAGTACCTCGCGGCGGATGCCGGAGAAGCCGCGGGCCAGGCTGTTGACCTTGAGCACCATGATCAGGCGCACCAGAGCGTCATCCATGGGCTCGCCGACCCCGGTGGAGTGGGAGAGCACCAGGGAGCGCTGCAGGTCCTCCAGCTCGTCGTTGGCGATGCGGGTCTGGGCCAGCAGGCCGAAGCCGGTGTTGATGCCGTAGACGGTGCGGTTCTCATCGACGACGCGGTTGACGCAGTCGACGCTGCGCTGGATGGCGGCGTCGGCGCTGGCCGGCAGGCTGACCGGGAGGGGGGCTTCAAAGACCCGGCGCGCCTGGGCCAGGGTCATCTTGCCGGGTTGGATCTCGAGATGGGTCATGACGGGGATTCCTGTTTGCCTCTTGGGCTTGTTTCAGCACCTCGCTGGATCGGAGCTGTTCCGGGGGCAGACCTGCGAGGAGGCGCTGTGAACCCCTCCCTGGGCGCTACCGATTCCTTCCCTGGAATCGGACCTCCTCTTCGGTCTGCCCCCGGCGCTCCTCGCCAGGGCGGGATGCATTGTCATGTCGCGATGAAGGGCGCTTACCTGTCCAGCATCGGCAGGTCGAGGCCGTTGTCGCGGGCGCACTGCTTGGCGATCTCGTAGCCGGCGTCGGCATGACGCATCACCCCGGTGCCCGGGTCGTTGCGCAGCACCCGGCCGAGGCGGGCGTGGGCGTCATCGCTGCCATCGGCGACGATCACCACCCCGGCGTGCTGGGAGAAGCCCATGCCCACGCCGCCGCCGTGGTGCAACGAGACCCAGGTGGCGCCGCCGGCGGTGTTGAGCAGGGCGTTGAGCAGCGGCCAGTCAGAGACGGCGTCGCTGCCGTCCATCATCGCCTCGGTCTCGCGGTTGGGGCTGGCCACCGAGCCGGAGTCCAGGTGGTCGCGGCCGATCACGACGGGCGCCTTGAGCTCGCCGCTGGCGACCATCTCGTTGAAGGCCTGGCCGAGGCGGGCGCGGTCCTTGAGACCCACCCAGCAGATGCGTGCCGGCAGTCCCTGGAAGCTGATCCGCTCGCGGGCCATGTCCAGCCAGCGGTGCAGGTGCTCGTCGTCGGGGATCAGCTCCTTGACCTTCTGGTCGGTCTTGTAGATGTCCTCCGGATCGCCGGAGAGCG
This sequence comes from Halomonas sp. BM-2019, assembly GCF_017584085.1. NCBI lineage: Bacteria > Pseudomonadati > Pseudomonadota > Gammaproteobacteria > Oceanospirillales > Halomonadaceae > Halomonas > Halomonas sp. BM-2019. The sequence goes on along the minus strand of NZ_CP071922.1, from coordinate 497,448 downwards.
CCGCCCAGCGGAAGGGACCGATGCCCTGGCAGAACAGCGGGCGGATATAGGCCGGCACGAAGCCGGGGAAGTCGAAGGCGTTGGCGACCCCCTCTTCCAGGGCCATCTGGCGGATGTTGTTGCCGTAGTCGAAGGTGGGCACGCCCATCGCCTGGAAGTCGAGCATGGCCTGGACATGCACCGCCATGGACTGCTTGGCGGCCTTGACGGTGGCTTCCGGCTGGGTCTTGCCGCGGGCCACGTACTCCTCCCAGGTCCAACCCTGGGGGAGGTAGCCGTGCAGGGGGTCGTGGGCGCTGGTCTGGTCGGTGACCATGTCGGGCTTGACGCCACGCTTGACCAGCTCCGGCAGCACGTCGGCGGCGTTGGCGCACAGGCCGATGGAGATTGCCTTGCCCTCGGCGGTGTAGCGTTCGATGCGCGCCAGGGCATCGTCGAGGTCGTCGGCCTGCTCGTCCAGGTAGCGGGTGCGCAGGCGGAAGTCGAGGCTCGACTGCTGACACTCGATGTTCAGCGAGCAGGCCCCGGCCAGGGTGGCCGCCAGGGGCTGGGCGCCGCCCATGCCGCCGAGGCCGGCGGTGAGGATCCAGCGGCCCTTGAGGTGGCCGTCGTAGTGCTGGCGCCCGGCCTCGACGAAGGTCTCGTAGGTGCCCTGGACGATGCCCTGGGAGCCGATGTAGATCCACGAGCCGGCGGTCATCTGGCCGTACATCATCAGGCCCTTGCGATCCAGCTCGTTGAAGTGCTCCCAGTTGGCCCAGGCCGGCACCAGGTTGGAATTGGCGATCAGCACCCGCGGGGCGTCCTTGTGGGTCTCGAAGACGCCCACCGGCTTGCCGGACTGCACCAGCAGGGTCTGGGTGTCTTCCAGGCGCCGGAGGGTCTCGACGATGGTGTCGTAGCACTGCCAGTCGCGGGCGGCGCGACCGATGCCGCCATAGACCACCAGGTCCTCGGGGCGCTCGGCCACGTCCGGGTGAAGGTTGTTCATCAGCATGCGCAGCGGCGCCTCGGTGAGCCAGCTCTTGCAGCTGCGCTCGGTGCCGGTGGGGGCGCCGATCTGGCGGGAGGGGTCGTGACGGGGATCGCGCTGGGTCATGGGAGTCGCCTCTTGGTTGGGTCGTTCGGTGTGGGGTGTCGTGACGCCTGGGGCTTTGCGTATCAGCCGTGGAGCGTCAGGTGATGAATCATCCGCGCCGCCGCGCGGGCGGTGCGGCCGTCGCTATCACGGCCGGGGTTGAGCTCCGCCAGGTCGGCCAGGCGCAGCTTGCCGCTGTCGCGAATGCACTCGATCAGCGGCTCGATCAGGGCGAGCGACACGCCGCGGGCGGCCGGGGCGCTGACCCCTGGGGCCTCGGCGGCAGGCAGCACGTCCAGGTCGATGGTCAGGTAGAGGTGGTCGCAGCGGGCCATGAAACGCTGCAGCTCGCGCACCATGTCATCCAGGCGCGCCGCGGTGATCTCGCGATCCTCGCGCACCAGCACGCCGAGCTCGGCGGCGCGCTGGAACAGCGCCCGAGTGTTGGCGGCACGGCTCACCCCCAGGCAGGCGTAGCGGAAGGGCCAGCCGCGGGCCCGGCACTCGTCGGCGATCTGGGCGAAGGGCGTCCCCGAGGAACGCACATGGGTAGGGTCGCGCAGATCGAAGTGGGCATCGAAGTTGATGATGCCGAGGCGCGGAGCCGATTCGCCGCTGGCCGCCAGATGACGGGCCAGCCCCGACCAGCTGCCGAAGGCCACTTCATGGCCGCCCCCCAGCACGATGGGCAGGTGCCCCTCACCCAGCAGCGGGACGAGCCGCTCGGCCAGCGCCTGCTGGGCGGCCTCCATGGCATCTCCCTCGCAGCGCACGTCGCCGGCATCATAGGCCGGGGCCCGGCGATGCCAGGCCAGCGGCGCCAGGGCCCGGCGCAGGGCCGCGGGTCCCTCGGCGGCGCCGACGCGACCCTGGTTGCGCGCCACGCCGGCATCGCAGGCGAAACCCAGCAGCGCGCAGCCAGGGGTAACACCCTCGGTCAGCGGCTGGATCACCTGGTGCCAGCGCTGGCTGTCGGGTTCCGGGTCGGTCCGCCCTTGCCAGGGCGACAGGTCGATGCGCTCAGCCATGGGTCAGCTCCCCGTCGAAGAGCCGCTGGCGCAACCGACCCGGCTGGACGGCATAGGCCAGCGCGGCCGGAGTGTCGATGTCCCAGACGCAGAGGTCGGCGGTGGCCCCCTCCTGGATCCGCCCCTCCCCCTTGAGCCCGAGCGCCGTGGCGCCGTGGGCGGTCATGCCCGCCAGCGCCTCCTGGGGCGTCAGGCGGAACAGGGTGCAGGCCAGGTTGAGCATCAGGGTGGGCATGAACAGCGGCGAGCTACCCGGGTTGGCATCGGTGGCCACCGCCATGGGCACGCCCGCCTCGCGCAGCGCGGCGATGGGCGGCTGCTGGGTCTCGCGCAGGGTATGGAAGGCGCCGGGCAGGATCACGGCGACGCTGCCGGCCTCACGCATGGCGGCGATACCAGCGGCGTCGAGATACTCGATATGGTCGGCGGAGAGCGCCCCGTGTCGGGCCGCCATGGCGGTGCCGCCCAGGTTGGAGAGCTGCTCGGCGTGGGCCTTGATCGGCAGGCCATGGGCGTGGGCGGCCTCGAAGACCCGCTCGCACTGGGCGACGGAGAAGGCGATCTTCTCGCAGAAGACGTCCACCGCATCCGCGAGCCCCTCGGCGGCGGCGGCCGGTATCATCTGCTCGCACACCAGCTCGATGTAGCCGTCGCTGTCGTCCTGAAACTCCGGCGGCAGCGCATGGGCGCCCAGCAGGGTGGTGACGACGCGCACCGGCAGCGCCTCACCGAGGCGGCGCGCCACGCGCAGCATCTTCAGCTCGTCTTCGACCGTCAGGCCGTAGCCGGACTTGATCTCCACGGTGGTGACACCGTCGGCGATCAGCGCCTCGACGCGGGGCCGGGCCAACTCGAGCAGTTCGTCCTCGCTGGCCTCGCGGGTGGCGGTCACGGTGCTGAGGATGCCCCCGCCGCGTCGGGCGATCTCCTCGTAGCTGACGCCCTCCAGGCGCTGCTCGAACTCGTCGGCGCGGGAGCCGCCGAAGACCAGGTGGGTGTGGCAGTCCACCAGTCCGGGCGTCATCACCCCGCCTCGCCCCATGTCCCGGCAGCCCTGGGCACTTGCCTCGTCGAAGTCACGCATCGCGACCAGGGAGGCGACACGGCTTCCTTCGGTGATCACGGCCATGGGCTCCGGCAGGGTACGCAGGCCATCGAAGACATTAATATCGCGCCACAGGCGACGCGTGACGGTGCGGGACATGGGACCTCCTCGGGCGGGGCGCTTAATGTATATACAGATAGGCTAGCGCCGAAATCGCTCTGCGTCACCCTCCCGATGATCCTTTTTTACCCGACCAGCCATGGGAAACAAATCGACCGTGCCCGTAAAAACATACTATTATCAATGAATTAAAATTTATTCTTTGATGAGAATCATGTGCAAGTCCGCCCGCAACATAGACCAATGTCTAAGATGGCAGACTGGCGGATCAGTCAGCCTGAGGGTAGCTTATGTATATACATTAAGGCAGGACGCCTAGCTCCCTACCGCCGCCACAACGTCGAGGCGCCCCCCATGAAGACCCCAACCGCAAGTTCGCCACAGCAAGCCCGCATCGCCACGATTCTCAAGCTGTTCGTTCCCAGCACTCTGGGCATCCTGATCTTCTTCGTGCCGATCGAACTCGGCGGCAGACGGACCATCCTGCTCGACCATATGGTCACCGGCGCCCGCGCCGTGATGGGCGACTACAGCGGTTTTTATGCCTTGGCGCTGATCATCGCCGGCGCCACCTATCCGCTGATCAGGGGCTACTGGCGGCGCTCTCTCACCGAGCGCATCTTTACCGTGCTGAAGATTACCGGTGTGGCCGCGGCCGTAATGGCACTGACCGGCTGGGGGCCGGCCTTCCTGCATGAGCCGGACATGCTGCCCTTCCTCTTCGAGCGGCTGGTGATCCCGGTAGGGTTGATCGTACCCATCGGCGCCATCTTCCTGGCCCTGCTGATCAGCTATGGGCTACTGGAACTGATCGGCGTGCTGGTACAGCCGGTGATGCGCCCCATCTGGCGCACACCGGGCCGCTCGGCCATCGACGCCGTCGCTTCCTTCGTGGGCAGCTACTCCATCGGCCTCCTGATCACCAATCGGGTCTATCAGGCGGGGCAGTACTCGGCCCGTGAGGCGGCCATCATCGCCACCGGCTTCTCCACGGTTTCGGCCACCTTCATGATCATCGTGGCGCGCACCCTCGATCTGATGACGGTCTGGAATCTCTACTTCTGGCTGACGTTACTCATCACCTTCATCGTCACCGCCGTCACCGTGCGCCTGCCGCCCCTCTCCCGCATGGATGCCAGGGCGGACAACGGGGAGCCGGAGGCCGAGCCCGGCCGGCGCCTGGCCACCGCCTGGCAGACCGGCCTGGAGGTAGCCGCCCGGGCGCCGGGGCTGCATCGCAGCGTGGCGCTCAACTTCAAGGAGGGGCTGGTGATGGCCATCAGCATCCTGCCCTCGATCATGTCGGTGGGTCTGCTGGGCCTGCTCGCCGCCAAGTACACCCCGCTGTTCGAATGGCTGGGCTGGCTCTTCTATCCCTTCGTGGCAATCTGGGGCATCCCGGATGCGGCCGCCCTGGCCCAGGCCTCCGCCGCGGGGCTTGCCGAGATGTTCCTGCCGGCGCTGCTGATGGCCGAGGCCGAGTTCGCGGCACGCTTCGCCGCCGGCGTGGTGTCGGTATCCGCCGTGCTGTTCTTTTCGGCTTCCATCCCCTGCATTCTCTCCACCAGCATCCCGCTGTCGGTGGGACGCATGATGCTGGTATGGTTCATCCGCGTGGCGCTGAGTTTGCTGCTGGCGGTACCCACCGGCCTCCTGGTGCAGACGCTGGTCGGTTGAGCCATTGATCAATCAGGCGCGATAGCGGCCGGGGCTTCCCGACCGCTATCGATCGTCTCGGCTCTGTGGAGGGTCAGCTCGCCTCGCGGCGCATCGAAGAGCGCAGCTTGTAGCGGTCGCCGGGATGGATCAGCCGGGCGTAGCTGATCAGCTGCTCGCCCGACCAGGTGCGGCGGATCATGCTCAGGCAGGGGTCGGCGGTAGCGATGGAGAGCCACTCGGCCGTCTGGTCATCCACCAGCACCGCCTCGACGATGTGCTCCACATCGGTGATGGGGCAGGCGGCCACCAGCACCTCGTTGGGCGTGTGGCGGGAAAAGTCGGCGTCGAGGTAGTCGGGCACCCAGCGCGGGTTGACGTAGCGGTTCTCGAGCTGGATCGGCACCTCGTTCTCGAGATGAATGATCAGGGTATGGAAGACGCGGCTGCCGAGCCGGACGCCCAGCCGCAGGGCCACCTCTTCATCGGCCTCGATGACCTCGCGGGTCAGCACCTCACTGCGGTAGCGATGCCCCCTCGAGCGCACCTCTTCCGCGATGTTGTACACCTCCACCAGCGACGACTCCGCCTTGCGGTCGGTGACGAAGGTGCCCACCCCCGGCTGGCGGGTTAGGTAGCCCTGCTGTACCAGGTCGCGGATCGCCTTGTTGGCGGTCATGCGGCTGACCGCGAAATCCCGGGCCAGCTGCTCCTCCGGGGGAATCTGGTGGTGCGCCGGCCAGTCGCCGCTGTGGATCTTGTCCAGCAGGTGCTGCTGGATCTGCTGATAGAGGGGGGGGGCGCTGGCCATGGGGCATCCTGTCGAAGGGACCTAATGTCTATACAGCCAGTCTACCCGGCTGCCCCTCCCGGCACACCCCCCGTGCACTCAACACTCGATGGCGTTGACCGCCAGCCCCCCCATCGAGGTCTCCTTGTACTTGGCCTGCATGTCGGCCCCGGTGTCGCGCATGGTGCGGATCACCTTGTCCAGGGAGATGAAGTGCTCGCCGTCGCCGCGCAGCGCCATCTGGGCGGCGTTGATCGCCTTCACCGAGGCGATGGCGTTGCGCTCGATGCAGGGCACCTGCACCAGCCCTCCCACCGGGTCGCAGGTCAGCCCCAGGTTGTGCTCCAGGCCGATCTCGGCGGCGTTCTCCACCTGATCGATGCTGCCGCCCATCACCTCGGTGAGGCCGGCGGCGGCCATGGCGCAGGCCGAGCCCACCTCCCCCTGGCAGCCCACCTCGGCGCCGGAGATCGAGGCGTTCTTCTTGCACAGGATGCCCACGGCGCCGGCGGCGAGCAGGAAGTCCACCACGTCGCGCTCGCTGGCGCCCGGCTGGAACTGCATGTAGTAGTGCAGCACCGCCGGGATGATGCCCGCCGCGCCGTTGGTGGGGGCGGTGACCATGCGCCCGCCGGCGGCGTTCTCCTCGTTGACCGCAAGCGCATAGAGGTTGACCCAGTCCATGGCCGACAGGGTCGAGGCGATCAGCGAGTGATTGTCTTCGGCCGCCAGCAGCCGCTGGTGCAGGGAGCGCGCGCGCCGGCGCACGTTGAGGCCACCGGGCAGCACGCCTTCGGCCTCCAGGCCCTTGGCCACGCAGTCCTTCATGGCCAGCCAGATCTGCCACAGGCCAGCACGGATCTCGGGCTCGCTGCGCCACACCTTCTCGTTCTCCAGCATCAGCTCGCTGATGCGCAGGCCGTTCTCCCGGCACAGGCGCATCATGTCGGCCGCGGTCTGGAAGTTGTAGGGCAGCTCGGTGGTATCGGCATCGAGCTCGCCCCGGGCGGCCTGGGCCTCGTCGATGACGAAGCCGCCACCCACCGAGTAGTAGGTGTTGCGGTAGAGCTCGCCGCCGTGGCCGTGGGCGATCAGGCGCATGGCGTTGGGGTGGTGGGGCAGACTGTCGGCATGCAGCTGCATGTCCCGCTCCCACAGGAAGGGCACGGGGTGGCGGTTATCGAGTCGCAGCGTGGCGGTTTCGCGCAGCGCCTCGATGCTGGGGCCGATGAGGGCGGGGTCGATGCGGTCGGGGCGCTCGCCCATCAGCCCCATGATCACCGCCCGGTCGGTGGCGTGACCGATGCCGGTAGCGGAGAGCGAACCGAAGAGCTGGACCTCGAGGCGACAGACGCCTTCGAGGAGCTCGCGCTCCCTGAGTTCATCGACGAAGTCATGGGCCGCCTTCATGGGGCCCACGGTGTGCGAGCTGGACGGCCCGACGCCGACCTTGAACAGATCGAAGACGCTGATTGGCATGGCGGATACTCTCGATAAAACGATAGTTGTTGTCAGGGTTACCGGTCGAAGACCACGGTGCGGTTGGCGTGCAGGAAGACGCGGCGCTCCACGTGCAGGGCGACGGCCCGGGCCAGGGTGAGGCACTCGATATCGCGCCCCTTGGCGACGAGGTCCTCCGGGTAGTCGGCGTGGCTCACCGGCTCGACGCCCTGGGTGATGATCGGCCCCTCGTCCAGGTCGTCGTTGATGTAGTGGGCGGTGGCGCCGACCAGCTTCACGCCCTTCTCGTAGGCCTGATGGTAGGGCTTGGCGCCCTTGAAGCCCGGCAGCAGGGAGTGGTGGATATTGATCGCGCGGCCGCTGAGCTTCTCGCACATCTCGCTGGAGAGCACCTGCATGTAGCGGGCGAGGATCACCAGCTCGGCGCCGGTCTCCTCGACCACCGACCACACCTTCGCCTCCTGCTGGGGCTTGGTGTCGGCGGTGATCGGGCAGTGGTGGTAGGGGATGTCGTGCCACTCCGCCAGGGCCGCCAGGTCCGGGTGGTTGGAGACGATGGCGCGAATGTCGATGGGCAGCTGGCCGATGCGGTAGCGATAGAGCAGGTCGTTCAGGCAGTGATCGGCCTTGGAGACCATGATCACCACCGGCATCCGCGTGCCCGGGGCGGTCAGCTCATAGGTCATGTCGAAGGCGGCGGCGCGCTCGGCGAAGCCGGCCTCGAAGGCCGCCTGATCGAACCCTTCCGCCTCCGGCCGGAACTCCGTGCGGATGAAGAAGCGCCCGCTCTGACGGTCGTCGAAGGAGTGCTGCTCGGTGATATAGCAGTGGCTCTCCTTGAGAAAGCGCGTGACCACATCCACGGTACCGAGCCGGCTCGGGCACTGGGCCACCAGGATCCAACTGCTGTCTTTGGGCGCCATCATCCTCTCTCCTCTTGTTATCGCGCCGGAGCGACTGGCGGGGCGAGGAAATCGCCGCTCATTCGATCAGGCAAACACGAAATACTTGCGAACGGTTTCCACGACTTCCCAGGTGCCCTTGAAGCCCGGCTCGACGATGAAGATGTCGCCGGCCTTCAGGTGGATGGGCTCGCCGCCCTCCGGGGTGATAACGCAGTAGCCTTCGCGAAAATCGCAGTATTCCCACTTCGTGTAGTTGACGGCCCACCGGCCCGGGGTGCAGATCCAGGTGCCCATCGTCTTGGTGCCGTCCTCAGAGGCGTACGCATTGAGGTTGACGGTATGGGGGTCGCCGGAGAGCTTTTCCCAGGAGCTGGCATCCAGCAGCACGTCCGGCTGGGCGTCACGCAGCAGCTTGATCTTGTTGGTCATGATGTTTCCTCTCCATGGTCGTTGTAGTTTCATTGAGAATCCCGATACGGGTCGCTGCCGCCCTCCTGCTCGCGCTACGCCAGGCGAGCAGGAGAGCGGCCTGGCTCAGCGCTCGACGCCGATGGCGTACTCCTCGCCGGCATCCAGCAGCCAGCGATAGGTGTAGTCGGCGAAACTGCGGCGGACCACCAGCTCCCAGCGGGACTCCGCGGGCCGACGCAGGATCACCGTGGCCTTGGCGAAGACGGTGGTGACGCCCCTGCCCACCGGGAAGTGGCTGGGATGAACGTCGTAGACCACCGACTTCATCAACAGCTCCCGGGCGGCCTCGCCCTCGAGTTCGAGCAGGGTCTGGCCGCCGCTGACGTTGCTGATGGCGAAGTGGGCGCCGCCCAGGGCCTGGCGCAGCCGGTTCTCCAGCTCGAACTCCTCGCCGCCGGGGACGATGACCAGCCACTCGTCCGGGGAGAGCCACTGGATCGAGCGCACGCCCTCGGCGTCCTGGACCAGCCCCTGGGGCTCGCCGGGCAGCGAGACGCCGAGCACCTCGCGCACCGCCTCGTCGAGCACGATGGCCCCGCCGCGCAGCACCAGGTGGCCGAGGAAGGGCCGCTCGCGCAGCACCACCCGGCTCGCGCGGGTGGGGGCCGGGGCCCCCGAGCGGCGGTAGGAGTAGGCCAGCGGCGATTCCACCGGGATCCTGGCCTCGGTACGGGTATCGAAGGTGGCGGCGTTAGACATGCTGGCGCTCTCCCTTGGGATCGATGAAGATCGGGCTGACGATTTCGGCCTCGTGGACCTGGCCGTCGGCCATGGGTAGATAGACGGTCTCGCCCATCTTCTGCTGACCGCCCTTGACCACGGCCAGGGCGAAGCCCGAGTCCAGGGTCGGGCTGTAGTAGCTGGAGGTCACGTGCCCCGCCATGGGCATGGGGATGGCGTGCTTCGGATCGAAGACGATCTGGGCGCCCTCCTCCAGTACCACCTTGGGGTCCTTGGGCTTGAGGCCCACCAGCTGCTTGCGCTCGCTGCGCGCGGTATCCGGCCGCGTCAGGGCCCGCTTGCCGATCCAGGAGAACGGCTTGTCGTAGCCCACGCACCACTGCATGCCGAGGTCTTCCGGGGTCACCGAACCGTCGGTGTCCTGGCCGACGATGATGAAGCCCTTCTCGGCCCGCAGGACATGCATGGTCTCCGTCCCGTAGGGCGTCAGGCCATACTTCTCGCCATGCTTGAAGAGGGTCTCCCAGACGTGCAGGGCGTAGTTGGCCTGGACGTTGATCTCGTAGGTCAATTCGCCGGTGAAGGAGATGCGGAAGACCCGCGCCGGCACCCCGGCCACCTTGCCGGCCCGCCAGTCCATGAACTTGAAGGCGTCCTTGTCGAGGTCGATATCGGTGATCTCGGCGAGCAGCCTGCGTGCCTCCGGGCCGGTGACGGTCATGGTCGCCCAGTGATCGGTCACCGAGCTGAAATAGACGTCGAGTTCCGGCCACTCGGTCTGGTGCCACAGCTCCAGCCACTCGAGAATCGCCGCGGCGCCGCCGGTGGTGGTGGTCATCAGGAAGTGGTTGTCGGCCAGGCAGCTGGTCACGCCGTCATCGGTGACCATGCCGTCGTCCTTGCACATCAGGCCATAACGGCACTTGCCGACGGCGAGCTTCTCCCACTTGTTGGTGTAGACCCGCGCCAGGAACTCGCGGGCATCCGGTCCCTGGATGTCGATCTTGCCGAGCGTCGAGGCGTCGAGGATGCCGACCTTCTCGCGCACCGCCAGGCACTCGCGGGCCACCGCTTCCGCCATGCTCTCGCGTTCGCCGTTGACGGCGTCGGGGCGTACTTGTGGAAAGTACCAGGGGCGCTTCCACTGGCCGACGTCCTCGAACTCGGCGCCGTGCTCCACATGCCACTGGTGCATGGCGGAGTAGCGCTCGGGGTCGAACAGCTCGCGGCAGTGACGGCCGACGATGGCGCCGAAGGTCACCGGGGTGTAGTTGGGGCGGAACACCGTGGTGCCCACCTCGGGGATCGCGCGCCCCAGGCAGCGGGCGGCGATGGCCATGCCGTTGATGTTGCCGAGCTTGCCCTGGTCGGTGCCGAAGCCCATGGCGGTGTAGCGCTTGACGTGCTCGATGGACTCGAAGCCCTCGCGGGTGGCCAGCTCGATGCCCGCCGCGGTGACGTCGTTCTGCAGGTCGACGAACTGCTTGGGCGCGCGCAGGGCCGGCTTCTCGTGGGGCACCTGGTAGAGCGCGCAGGCGGCTCCCTCACGGATCGCCGCCACCTGGGGCAGCTCGACCTCGGCGGCCGGGCAGCCACTGGCGGCGGCGGCCTCGCGACCCGCCGCGGCGCCACCGGCCAGCACCTCGGGCAGCGCATAGACGCCCTGGGCGCCACCGGCAGCGCTCACGCCCTTCACCAGGGTCGGCACGAAGCCGAGGATGTCGTCACGCCAGGTGGGCCGGCTGCCGGTATGGGAGGCCAGGTGGATCACCGGGCTGTAGCCGCCGGAGCTGGCGATGGTGTCGCAGGCCAGGGACTGTACGGTGCCGGTGACCCGGAAGCCGTCGCTATCGATGGGGGCCACCCGGGCGGCGGTGACCCGGGTGCTGCCCTGGGCCTCGATCACCGCACTGCCGGTGATCCTGCTTTCTGAGTCCGCGGATCAACCCCGTTT
>NZ_CP071922.1:483441-486250 GCF_017584085.1 Halomonas sp. BM-2019 | reverse complement strand
CCCGATGCATCCGCGAGCGCACCTGGCGCCGCCCCTCGAGGCGCGGGGCCACTTCGCCCAGGTGCTCGGTGCGCCGCTCGTGCAGGGTCACGAAGTGGTGGTCGTGATAGCCGTTGGCGGTGGTGCGCGGCAGCAGGGTGACGTTGTCGTAGCCGGCGAGTTCGGCCACCACGGCGGCGACCCACTCTCCCGCCGGCTCGTCGTCGAGCAGCTCGCGGCTGTCGAGCAGCGAGCCGCCCATCTCCTCCTGTTCGTCGGCCAGGATCACCCGGGCGCCGCTGCGGGCGGCGCTGAGCGCGGCGGCCAGGCCGGCGGGGCCTGCCCCGATCACCAGGACGTCGCAGTGCTGGTGGAGGTGGTCGTAGCTGTCCGGATCGCGTTCCATGGGGCTGCGCCCCAGGCCGGCGCTCTTGCGGATGTACTTCTCGTAGGTCATCCACAGGGAGGCCGGGGCCATGAAGGTCTTGTAGTAGAAGCCCGGGGGCATGAACTTGCCCCCCAGCTTGCCGACCAGGCTCATCAGGTCACGCTGGACGCTGGGCCAGCCGTTGGTGCCGCGCGCCACCAGGCCATCGAACAGCGCCTGCTGGGTGGCCCGCACGTTGGGCACCTGGGCCGCCTCGGTGCTGCCCAGTTGGACGACCGCATTGGGCTCCTCGGCGCCGGCGGCGACGATGCCGCGGGGCCGCGAGTACTTGAAGCTGCGGTTGACGATGTCCACCCCGTTGGCCAGCAGCGCCGAGGCCAGGGTGTCGCCGGCATAGCCCTGGTAGGCCTGGCCATTGAAGGTGAAGCTCAGGGGCTGGCGGCGATCGATGCGCCCGCCCTGGGTGAGGCGATTGACCTGGCTCATGCGCGGACTCCTTGACGAAGCGTTGCCTGATCGGTGACGTCCCGGGACGGCCGACCCTCGGGATACTCGGCGGTAATCGACGGCTGCTCGCCTATCTTGTAGGTCTCGAGGATCTCGTAGGTCACGGTGTGGCGGGTGACGTTGAAGAACTTGCGGCAGCCTACCGCGTGGACCCACAGCTCGTGGTGGATGCCGCGGGGGTTGTCGCGGAAGAACAGATAGTCGCCCCACTCCTCGTCGCTGCACGCCTCCGGGTCCTGGGGCCGGACGATATGCGCCTGGCCCTTGGGATGGAACTCCTCTTCCTCGCGCAGCTCACCGCAGTAGGGGCAATGGATATAGAACATGGGAAGTCTCCTCTGCGGGGATCAGTGGGCCACGCCGGCGGCGCCATGCTCATCGATCAGTGCCCCGGTATGGAAGCGGTCGATGGAGAAGGGCGCGGCGATCGGATGCATCTCGCCCTTGGCGAGGCTGGCGGCGAACACATGGCCCGAACCCGGGGTCGCCTTGAAGCCGCCGGTGCCCCAGCCACAGTTGAAGTAGAGCCCCTTGACCTGGGTCTTGGAGAGGATCGGGCAGGCGTCCGGACAGGTGTCAACGATGCCGCCCCACTGGCGGTTCATGCGCACCCGCGAGAACATCGGGAACATCTCGACGATCGCCTGCAGGGTGTGCTCCACGGTGGGATAGCTGCCGCGCTGGCCGTAGCCGTTGTAGCCATCGATGCCGGCACCGATGACCAGGTCGCCCTTGTCCGACTGGCTGATGTAGCCGTGGACATGGTTGGACATCACCACGGTGTCGAGCACCGGCTTGAGCGGCTCGGAGACCAGCGCCTGGAGCGGATGGGACTCCAGCGGCAGCTTGATCCCGGCCAGCTTGGCCAGCACGCCGGAGTTGCCGGCGGCCACGCAGCCGACGGTCTTGGCCTCGATGTCACCGCGATTGGTGTGCACCCCATAGACGCGGCCGTCGCGGATCTTGAAGCCGGTGACCTCGGTCTGCTGGAGGATGTCCACGCCCAGGGCATCGGCGCCCCGGGCAAACCCCCAGGCCACGGCGTCGTGGCGCGCCACACCGGCGCGCGGCTGCCAGGAGGCGCCGAGCACCGGATAGCGGGCGTTCTTCGAGCAGTCGAGGATCGGCACGATCTCCTGGACGCCCTTGGCATCCAGCACCTCGCCATCGATGCCGTTCAGGCGGTTGGCGTTGACCCGGCGCTGGATGTCACGCATGTCCTGCAGGGTGTGGCCCAGGTTGAGCACGCCGCGCTGGGAGAACATGACGTTGTAGTTGAGGTCCTGGGAGAGGCCCTCCCACAGCTTCATGGAATGCTCGTAGAGGGCCGCCGCCTCGTCCCACAGATAGTTGGAGCGTACGATCGTCGTATTACGAGCCGTATTACCGCCGCCCAGCCAGCCCTTCTCGATCACGGCGACGTTCTTGATGCCGTGCTCCTTGGCCAGGTAGTAGGCGGTGGCCAGGCCGTGGCCGCCGCCGCCGACGATGATGATGTCGTACTGCTTCTTCGGCGTGGGGTTGCGCCACTGGCGCTCCCAGTTCTCATGGTGGCTCAGCGCGTGCTTGACCAGCCCGAAGCCTGAATAACGTTGCATAGGGGTCTTCTCCTCAAAGGCCCCGCCGGCGCGCCGGCGGGGAGCGGGCTCAAGCGATGGAGGGCTCGGCAGCCTCGACGGCGGCCTGGCCATAGACCGGGTGGCGGACGCACAGCTCGGCCACCTTCTCGCGCACCTCGGCCTCCACGGCGTCGCTGTTGCGTTGCTCGGCCAGCACATCGAGGATGTCGCAGATCCAGCCCGCCAGCTCGGTGCATTCGGCCTCGTCGAAGCCGCGGGTGGTCACCGCCGGGGTGCCGATGCGCAGCCCGGAGGTGACGAAGGGGCTCTGGGGGTCGCCCGGCACGGCGTTCTTGTTGACGGTGATATGGGCGCG
>NZ_CP071922.1:480632-483341 GCF_017584085.1 Halomonas sp. BM-2019 | reverse complement strand
TGTGCTGCTTTCAACCAGTTGTCGGCAATCCCTTCTTTCTTGGCCGCGGCAATGACTTCTGGGTCAAACGGATCCAAGAACAGGTCTAACTGTGCTTGATAGAGATCTTTCTCATTCGGGGTATTGGCTGCCGCTTCAATCTTGTCCGCGTCATACAACAACACGCCTAAGTAACGAATCCGGCCGACACAAGTTTCTGAACAAGTGGTTGGCTGACCCGCTTCAATCCGTGGGTAACAGAAGGTACATTTTTCTGATTTACCGGTCTTCCAGTTGTAGTAAATCTTCTTATACGGACAACCCGATACACACATACGCCAACCGCGGCATTTGTCTTGGTCAATCAAGACAATTCCGTCTTCTTCGCGCTTATAAATCGCGCCAGAAGGACAGGCTGCCACACAGGCTGGGTTTAGGCAGTGCTCACACAAACGTGGCAAATACATCATGAAGGTCTTTTCAAACTGACCATAGATGTCTTTTTGCACCACTTCGTTGAAGTTGGTGTCGCGTTTCCGCTTCTCGAACTCGGTCCCAAGAATCTCTTCCCAGTTTGGCCCCCACTCTATCTTTTCCATGCGCTGGCCGCTAATCAGTGAACGCGGACGCGCAACCGGTTGGTGTTTGGTATCGCCAACATTGTGTAAGTGCTGATAATCAAAATCGAACGGCTCATAGTAGTCGTCGATTTGCGGTAAGTCTGGGTTGGCAAAGATATTCGCCAAAATACGCAGTTTGCCACCGATTTTCAGTTGCAACTTGCCTTTACTAGTGCGCTCCCAGCCACCTTTCCATTTGTCTTGGTTTTCCCACTCTTTCGGGAAGCCTACGCCAGGCTTGGTTTCAACGTTGTTGAACCAGGCGTACTCCACACCTTCACGTGAGGTCCAGACGTTCTTACAGGTGATTGAACAAGTATGACAACCGATACACTTGTCCAGATTCAACACCATGCCTATCTGAGCTCTAACTTTCATAATCGTCATCCTAAAATCTGGTGCAGGTCGGGCGCTTGCGCACTAAGCAGCAAGCGCCAACTCATCACTTCGTATCCAGCCAATCAACCTTGTCCATTTTGCGGACAATGACAAACTCGTCGCGGTTACAGCCGACCGTGCCGTAGTAGTTGAAGCCGTAGCTCTGCTGCGCGTAGCCACCGATCATGTGGGTTGGCTTCATAACTGCACGCGTGACCGAGTTATGAATACCACCGCGGGTTCCGGTCATCTCTGAGCCTGGTACGTTCACAATCCGCTCTTGAGCGTGATACATCATGCTCATCCCTTCCGGTACCCGCTGCGAAACAACCGCGCGCGCTGAGATTGAACCGTTAACGTTGAAGATTTCGATCCAGTCGTTATCTTCAATACCTGCTGCTTTAGCGTCGATCTCACTGAGCCACACAATCGGGCCACCACGCGACAACGTCAGCATAAGCAAGTTGTCCGAATAGGTGCTGTGAATTCCCCACTTCTGGTGCGGCGTTAAGAAGTTGAGAACGATTTCTTTGTTACCGTTCGGCTTCTTGTTCAGTACCGGCTGCACCGTCTTCAAGTTAATCGGTGGCTTGTAAACGCACAGGGTTTCACCGAAGTCACGCATCCATTCATGATCTTGATAGAACTGCTGGCGACCGGTAATGGTGCGCCATGGAATCAATTCATGAACGTTGGTGTAACCTGCGTTATAGGACACGTGCTCGTCTTCCAAACCTGACCAAGTGGGCGAAGAGATAATCTTCCGTGGTTGCGCCACGATGTCGTGGAAGCGGATTTTTTCGTCCTCTTTCGGCTTGGCTAAATGGGTATGATCACGCCCAGTAAACTCGCTTAGTGCGCCCCATGCTTTCACCGCAACTTGACCATTAGTTTCTGGCGCCAGCGAGAGTATGACCTCGCACGCATCAACTGCCGTTTCAATCTTCGGCCGACCTTGGTTGGCGCCTTCTTCGACATGCTTGCGATTGAGTTTGCCAAGGAAATCAACTTCGTCTTGAGTATTCCAATTAATGCCTTTACCGCCATTGCCAAGTTTGTCCATAAGTGGACCAAGCGAAGTAAAACGGTGATAGGTATTCGGATAGTCACGTTCGACTTCCACCAAATTCGGCATGGTTTGGCCAGGGACTGGCTCACATTCGCCTTTCCACCAAGCTTTCACGCCATAGGGCTGGGCTAACTCGTTCGGTGTATCGTGTTGCATCGGTACCGTGACCAAATCTTTTTCAACACCAAGGTGACCAACGCAAACCCGCGAGAACTCTTTCGCAATGCCTTTAAAGATTTCCCAATCACTGCGCGCTTCCCAAACCGGATCAACGGCGGCAGTTAATGGGTGAATAAACGGATGCATATCCGAAGTATTCATGTCGTCTTTTTCATACCAAGTTGCGGTTGGTAAAACGATGTCTGAATACAAGCAAGTGGTCGACATGCGGAAGTCGAGGGTCACCCATAGGTCCACTTTACCTTCGGCACCTTCACCGCCCCATTCAACATCATCTGGCTTCTGACCACCGAATTCACCTAAGTCTTTACCGAGCAAGCCATGCTTGGTGCCGAGTAAATGCTTGAGCATGTACTCATGACCTTTACCGGATGAACCAAGCAAGTTAGAGCGCCAAATAAACATGTTGCGTGGGAAATTCTGTGGGTTCTCGGGTTGCTCACAAGCAAACTTCAAGCTGCCATTTTTCAGTTGATCAACCAC
>NZ_CP071922.1:480109-480622 GCF_017584085.1 Halomonas sp. BM-2019 | reverse complement strand
TGCCAGCTTTTTCTGCTGCCGCAGCAATGCCGAGCGGGTTGGTGCCTAACTGCGGCGCACTCGGTAACCAGCCCATACGTTCTGCACGCGTGTTGTAATCGATAATGCTCGATTTCCACTTGTTCGGGTTCGCCAACGGAGACACCACTTCGGTCATCTCTAACTTTTCGTAACGCCATTGGCTCGAGTGGTTATAGAAGAACGACGTGCCGTTCATGTGACGTGGTGGACGCTGCCAATCCAAGCCAAAGGCCAGTGGTGCCCAACCGGTTTGCGGGCGTAATTTCTCTTGGCCGACGTAATGCGCCCAGCCACCGCCGCTTTGACCAATACAGCCACACATCATCAGCATGTTGATCAAGCCACGGTAGTTCATGTCCATGTGGTACCAGTGGTTCAGTGCGGCACCAACGATCACCATTGAGCGACCTTTGGTTTTATCGGCGTTACGACCAAACTCACGCGCCACACGAACGACGTCTTTTGGATCCACACCGGTAATCGGCTGCTGCC
>NZ_CP071922.1:476033-480009 GCF_017584085.1 Halomonas sp. BM-2019 | reverse complement strand
GCAGGCCGAGCCCACCTCCCCCTGGCAGCCCACCTCGGCGCCGGAGATCGAGGCGTTCTTCTTGCACAGGATGCCCACGGCGCCGGCGGCGAGCAGGAAGTCCACCACGTCGCGCTCGCCGGCGCCCGGCTGGAACTGCATGTAGTAGTGCAGCACCGCCGGGATGATGCCCGCCGCGCCGTTGGTGGGGGCGGTGACCATGCGCCCGCCGGCGGCGTTCTCCTCGTTGACCGCCAGGGCATAGAGGTTGACCCAGTCCATGGCCGACATGGTCGAGGCGATCAGCGAGTGGTCGTCCTTGCTGGCCAGCATGCGCTGGTAGAGAGCCTTGGCGCGGCGCTTGACGTTCAAGCCCCCTGGCAGCACGCCCTCGGCCTCCATGCCCTGCCTGACGCACGCCTGCATGGCAGCCCAGATCGTCAGCAGGCCCTCGCGAATCTCGGCCTCGCTACGCCAGGCCTTCTCGTTCTCCAGCATCAGCTCGCTGATGCGCAGGCCGTTCTCCCGGCACAGGCGCAGCAGCTCGTCCCCGGTCTGGAAGTCGTAGGGCAGCGCGGTGGCATCGGTATCGAGCTCGCCCCGGGCGGCCTGAGCCTCGTCGATGACGAAGCCGCCGCCCACCGAGTAGTAGGTGTTGCGGTAGAGCTCGCCGCCGTGGCCGTGGGCGATCAGCCGCATGGCGTTGGGGTGATGCGGCAGGCTCTCCTCGAGCAGCTGCAGGTCACGGGCCCACAGGAAGGGCACGCTGTGCCGGCTGTCCAGGCGCAGGGTCTCGGACTCCCGGACCTCCTCGATGCAGGGGCCGATGAGGGCGGGGTCGATGTGATCCGGCCGCTCGCCCATCAGCCCCATGATCACGGCGCGATCGGTCCCGTGGCCGATGCCGGTGGCCGAGAGGGAGCCGAACAGTTGGACCTCGAGGTGGGCCACCCGCTCCAGCAGCGCCCGCTCCTTGAGTTCGCCGATGAAGTCATGGGCCGCCCGCATGGGGCCAACGGTATGGGAGCTCGATGGCCCGATACCGATCTTGAACAGGTCGAAGACGCTGATTGACATGCTGCACCACCTTGCTGACTGCCGTGTTGTGTGAACTCACCCGTCTCTCTTTGACGCGCGACCGCACGCAACCGTGCGATCGCGCGGGCATCATGCATAGACAGGATAGGCCTCGCAGAGCGCGGCGACCTTGCCGCGCACGGTTTCCTCGATGCCGGCGGTGTCGTCACCGGCGGCCAGGACGTCGAGGATGTCGCAGATCCAGCCCGCCAGCGCCTCGCACTCCTCGACCCCGAAGCCGCGGGTGGTCACCGCCGGGGTGCCGATGCGCAGCCCGGAGGTGACGAAGGGGCTCTGGGGGTCGCCCGGCACCGCGTTCTTGTTGACGGTGATATGGGCGCGGCCGAGGGCCGCATCGGCGTCCTTTCCGGTCACGCCCTGCTTGATCAGCGAGACCAGGAAGAGGTGGTCATCGGTGCCGCCGGAGACCACGTCATAGCCGCGCTCGATAAACACTCCGGCCATGGCCCGGGCGTTGTCGATCACCCGCTGCTGGTACTGGACGAACTCCTGGCTCATGGCCTCCTTGAGGGCCACCGCCTTGGCGGCGATCACGTGCATCAAGGGGCCGCCCTGCTGGCCGGGGAAGACCGCGCCGTTGAGCTTCTTGTAGAGCGCCTCATCGCCGCAGGCGGAGAGGATCAGGCCGCCGCGGGGGCCG
Organism: Halomonas sp. BM-2019; assembly: GCF_017584085.1. Taxonomy (NCBI): domain Bacteria; kingdom Pseudomonadati; phylum Pseudomonadota; class Gammaproteobacteria; order Oceanospirillales; family Halomonadaceae; genus Halomonas; species Halomonas sp. BM-2019. Next base: position 478,292 of record NZ_CP071922.1, on the reverse strand, counting down.
CGCAGGGTCTTGTGGGTGGTGGTGGTCACCACATGGGCGTGGGGCAGCGGGCTCGGGTAGAGGCCGGCCGCCACCAGGCCCGCCACGTGGGCCATGTCGACCAGCAGCCAGGCGCCCACCTCGTCGGCGATGGTGCGGAAGCGCGCCCAGTCCACCACCCGGGCGTAGGCCGAGAAGCCGGCGATGATCAGCTTGGGCTTGTGGCTGCGCGCCAGCCGCTCGACCTCGGCGTAGTCGATCTCGCCGGTCTCGGGATCCAGGCCGTACTGCACGGCGTGGTAGTACTTGCCGGAGAAGTTGGGGGCGGCGCCATGGGTCAGGTGGCCGCCGTGATCGAGGCTCATGCCGAGGATGGTGTCGCCCGGCTTGACCAGCGCCATGAAGGCCGCGGCGTTGGCCTGGGCGCCGGAGTGCGGCTGGACGTTGGCGTAGTCGGCGCCGAACAGGTCGCAGGCGCGGCGGATGGCCAGCGTCTCCACCACGTCGACGTGCTCGCAGCCGCCGTAGTAGCGCTTGCCCGGGTAGCCCTCGGCGTACTTGTTGGTGAGCTGGGTGCCCTGGGCCTCCATCACCGCCCGGCTGGCGTAGTTCTCGGAGGCGATCAGCTCGACGTGGGCCTCCTGGCGCACCACCTCGTCGGCGACGGCGGCGGCGACCTGGGCATCGAAGGCGGCGAGAGAAACCTGGTTCATGTCTGACTCCTGTTGTTATCGCTGGTGGCAGGCTGTTCCTTGAATCTATCGGTGACCCGCCCAGGTGAAAAATTTGAAATCCTTATGCGCAGATAACCGCTGCGCAGCTTATCCGGCTACAGGGTGATTAAAGGCGAGGGCGGCGGAGATGAATTGAACAAATGCGACAGGCTGGCTGAACGTCCGCCGCAACGATGCCGTCCGGGCTCATGCGCGTAAGCACTTGACGCAGAAGGCGCGACCCCCGGGGTGCCGCGGGAAAGCGGGGGCGATCAGCGCCCCGGGCGGCTCTCGACATGCAGGAAGAAGGGGTCGACGCGGTCGCTGCCGGGCTCGCCGGCACGCTTGCGCATCTCCGACGGCGTCATGCCGAAGGCGCTGCGGAAGTGGCGTGAGAAGTGGGCGGTATCGGCGAAGCCGCAGCGCTCGCCGATCTCGGTGATGCTCTTGCCGGTGTAGTGGAGCAGCCACACCCCGTAGCGCAGGCGCAGGTCGCGGGCGAACTTCTGGGGCCCGACGCCCAGGGTCTCGCGGAAGCGGCGCTCCAGGTTGCGGCGCGAGGTGCCGACCCGCTCGGCCAGCGCCTCCATCGAGATAGCCTCGCCCAGATGCTGCTCGAGCACGGCGATGGCGCGGCGCACCAGGCGATCCTCGATCTTGCCGAAGACCACCGGCTGGGGCTGGGGGTGGGCCCCCGTCCGGGCCTCGTCAAGCAGCATGATGTTCAGGCTCTTCATCGCCCAGGCCTTGCCCAGGTGGCGCTCGACCAGATAGGCCGCCAGGTCGGCCGCCGCCGCCCCGCCGGCACAGGTGAGCCGGTCGCCGTCGTCGACGAACAGGCGATCAGCCACCGGTTGGATGGTGGGAAAGCGCTGCATCATGTCGCGGTGGTGATACCAGCTGACGCAGCAGCGACGCCCCTTCATCACCCCCGCCTGGATCAGGGCAAAGACCCCGGTGCACAGCCCCACCAGCGGCACCCCGGCGTTCGCCGCCTGGCGCAGATAGGCCAGGGCGGTGGTGTCGGGCCGATCCCGCTCGTCCTGGACGCCACCGATCACCACGATGTAGTCGAACTCCGTGGGGTTTCGAAAGGTCTGGCAGGGCGAGATGGTGGCGCCGCAGCTGGAGTGGGCCTCCTGGCCGACGCTGGTCATGAAGGTCCAGTGACAGCGCAGCTGGCGGCTGCGGTCGCCCTCATCGGCGGCCAGGCGCAGGCAGTCGACGAAGGCGGCAAAGGGCAGCAGCGTGAAGCGGTGCAGCAGGACGAAGCCCACGGAGAGGGGCTCGTCGAGAGAGGAGCGATTGAGGGTCACGGTTGACGACATCGCATTACCGCCCGAGGGTCCGATTCCTGCTTGCCAGCATACCCTTTCGAACCCCCGGGGCCACTACCAAAAGAAAGCAGGAAGCGAGCCCGCTGGGGAACAGTCGGCACAGGGCAACGATCTCTTGCGCATGACGACTGGACAAGATCACCGACACCTGCACCAGACGGGTCAGTGTTGGCTCATCAGAGTGCAGGGTCGAAGCTGTACCAGGTGCAGATGACAGGCACGGCGCCGAG
>NZ_CP071922.1:453972-476011 GCF_017584085.1 Halomonas sp. BM-2019 | reverse complement strand
TGGACAAGAGGAAGCCCAGATAGATCAGCAGGCCGAAGCTCAGGATCCGGAGGCCCCAGTTGAACAGCTTGTAGGCATCCATGATCATTTCCTCATCGAGTCATTGTCGGATTTTCTCTTCAGTTCCCTCCGCAGGTAGGTAGCACCGGCATGAACCAACATGTAGCAGCTGACACTCCCCGCCCGCCGCGCTTCGCGCGTTGGGCGAGGGTTCTAAGGTCACCCCCAGAACCTTCCTGCTTCGACACGCCTTCACTAGGCAGCGGCTAGGCCGCTGCCCCCGCTCCAGTCGCTCCACAGGCTAACCCCGCCAGCCCGGCGGTTCGGATATTCCTGGCTGCGTTGATGTCGCGGTCGATGGCGTGACCGCAGCTTTCACAGTGCCAGCGGCGCTGCGAGAGCGGCAGCTTCTCGACCTTGTGCCCACAGCCGTGGCACATCTTGCTGCTCGGCAGCCACTGGCTCACTTTCACCAGGTGTCGCCCGGCCCATTCTGCCTTGTAGCTGAGTTGACGAAGAAATTCGCCCCACCCCGCATCGCTGATGGCCTTGGCCAGGGAACGGTTCTTGATCATGCCGGTGATGTTGAGCGTCTCGACACACAGCACTTGGTTTTCGTTGACGAGCGTGCGGGTCGCTTTATGGATAGCGTCGCGGCGACAATCCGCGATCTTGGCATGCAGTCGCGCCACCTTCTGGCGCAGCTTGTTTCGGTTGCGCGAGCCTTGCTGCTTTTTCGCCAACCGGCGTTGCCGGTACGCCAGCTTCGCTTCATAGCGTTTGAGGTGGCGCGGATTGCCCGACTTCATCTTCATGCCCTCGCTGGTGATGAACAGGTCGGTCAGGCCCAGATCGATCCCCGTCATCGTCGGTGTCACCGGCAGCACGTCCGGCGTGAACTCACACAGGCAGCTGATGAAGTAGCGCCCCGCACGGTCTTGCGAGAGGGTGATACTGGAGGGCGCACAGGGCAGTGGTCGGCTCCAGCGGATCGGCAACGGTGCCTGTGTCTTGGCAATGGTGATCTCGCCATCTCGATAGCGAAAAGCCGCTTTGGTCAGTCGGATGGATTGGCGCCCGTCCTTGCGCTTGAAGCGCGGATAGCGCGCCTTGAGCTGGGGGTTGAAGAAGTTATCGAAGGCGGCTTGCTGATCCCGCAGCGCTTGCTGCAGAATCACGCTGGATACGTCCTTCAAACAGGGATACTCGGCCTTGAGGGCGACCAGCCGCTTTTCCGCCGCTGAGTGCGATATCGACTGCCCGTGCGTCTGATACGCCTTGGTGCGGTAAGCCAACGTATTGTTCCAGACAAAACGCGCACATCCGAACGACTGCGCCAATAGCTCAGCCTGCTCGGGGGTGGGGTAGAACCGCTCTTTATAGGCGCGCTTTGTCATACTGGAAATTTATCAGGGATTATTGGCCATCTCAACGTGGCACCGCTGCGCGGTGCGCGCTTATATCACCGCCCGATTGGGCGATGCTTTGCGCGCTGTTTGGTAAGCACAATGGCCTCATAAAAGTTCAAAATGGCATAATCATGACAAACATTCCGACAGATCTGCTGAGAACCTTCGTCACCATCAAGGATCTGGGCGGCTTCACCAGCGCCGGCGAACTGCTTGGCCGCTCGCAGCCGGCCATCAGCCTTCAGATCAAGAAGTTGGAGGAAATCCTGGACACCAAGATTTTTCTCAGGGGGTCCAGCCTGGAGCTCACCGAGGATGGTGAATACCTCTACACGGCCGCCAGGCAGATCCTGGAAATCAATGATCAGATCATCGCCAAGATCAGGGGGGACAACGTTTCGGGGAAGGTGCGCCTGGGCATACCCAACGACTTCGAGCTCGCCTTTCTGCCCAAGGCGCTGAGAAATCTTGCCAAGGTCTACCCGAACATCATCATCGAGGTCGATTGCGAGATCAGCAAGGTCATCCTGCAACGCTATCAGAAGGGGCATTACGACATTGCCCTGGCCATGGAGCGTGCCAAGAACAGCGAAGAGAGGGATTCGCGCGATTACCGCCTGGAAAACCTGGAATGGGTCTACAAGGAGACGCGGCTGATTCATCGTCATGATGAGCCCATTCCGCTGATCGCCTATCCTCAGGGTTGCGTCTATCGCTCCATCATGGAAGAAGCCCTCCAGAAACAACAGCACCCGTACCGCTTTACCTATACGAGCACCAGCCTGCTCGGTATCTTCTCCGCCGTCGAAGAGGGGCTGGGCATTACCGCAATGGCCAGCTCGGTTATCCCGGACCACCTCAAGCATACCGGCAGTACGGATATGCTTCCTAGCCTGGAAAGGGTATGTATCGGATTGTATTACAAGGAAAATGAGTTGAACGTCGCGTCGCGCCATGTCCTCGATTTTCTGCGCTCCGGCATCGCCAACATGTAAGCCGCGACCGCGGCTGGGCTTCCCCTGCCGCCTTGGCGAGAAAGGCCTGGCAACCAAGGTGTGGCTGCCAGACCCCTCTCGAGTCGCTCTGCTTACTGGCCTGGTTCCCTGTTCGCGCGGCCAGGATAGAGGCCAGCCATTGTCCTTCGCCTAGCGCGGCACGGCACCTCCTGGCGCGAGATCGCCATCGTCGTTTGCCAGCACCTCACCTTCATCGTTGACTCTCACCGTCATCCTCGGATCAGGGTCGTTGACCATCTTCTCCAGCGCCCTGATCTCCCGGTTACGGTTCAGGAGCCGCCGAATCATGTTGATGATCATGAGCAGGATAACGATGGAGAAGGGGAAGGCGCCGATAATGGTGCCGGTCTGAACGGTATCGACCACCGCCGTGCCGCCCAGGGTCAGCAGTATACTGGCCACCGTGGCAATGCTGATGACCAGGACCACGCGGAACCTGGCGCCCGCACGCTTCGGAGCCGAGACAAAGTCGGCCAGGGCATAGGTGCCGGCATCCAGCGAGGTGACATAGTAGGTGGCCACCAGGATCGTCGCCACGACCAACAGCAGGCTGCCCACCACCGGCACGGCGTCCAGCATCACGAAGAGCCCGCTGGCCACATTGTCACTCACGGCCGCCGATATTCCCCGATCGGTCAGGTTATCGTAGTAGATGGCCGCCGATCCGAGAACGCCGATCCACACCATGACGATCAGTGAGGGAATCACGGTGACGCCGATGACGAACTCACGCAGCGTCCTGCCACGGGAGATCCGGGCGATAAAACCCGCGACGAAGGGGGAGAAGGCAATGACCCAGCACCAGATGAAGACGGTCCACCACCCGTTCCAGCTCTCCTGCCAGGAATTCAGCGGGGCTGCCGTACTGGGCGCATCGGTCCAGAAGCTCATGGCGATGAAGTTCATGAAGAAGGCGCCAAAGCTCTCGGTGATATTGGAAATAATGAACAGCGTGGGCCCGAAGATGAAGGCGGCGACCACCAGGACGATACTCAGCACCGAGTTCGTCTCGCTGATCATGCGCATCCCCCTGCTGATGCCGAAGAACGCCGAAATTGCCGCCGCCGTACCCAGGCCCACGATGACAAACAGCCACAGGCCAGGCCCGGATGCCACGCCGGTGAAGGAGGAGAGCCCCGACGAGAACTGCATTGCCGCGAAGCCGAACGAGGTCGAGAGCCCCAGGATGGTGGCCATGATCGCCAGCAGCTCCACCACCACACCGGCGCCACCGCGGGCCCAGTGCGGCAGGATGTCCACCGTCGCCTCACGAAACGTCAGGCTTTTGCCGAGGTTATGATGAGAATAGGCCAGGCAGACGGCCACGACACAGTACATGGCCCAGGCGGTGAAGCCCCAATGGAAATAGGCCCAGACAAGGCCATTTCCCGCCACGTTGTCGCCCAGCGTCTGAACCACCGGACTCTCATCCCTCAGCATGATCGGCTGAGCCACGGACCAGAAGATCAGTCCGATCCCCTGCCCGCAGGCAAACAGCATCGAGTACCAGGCGAAGTTGCTGTACTCCGGCTTCGCGCTGGGCCCGCCCAGGCGCACTTGTTTGCCGATCTTGCTGAACACCAGCCAGGCACATACCGCCACGGCAAACAGTGAGTACAGGATGAAAAGCCAGGTAAAGCCGCTGGTAACGAACGTTCGCATGTTGTAGATGGTTTCAGCGACGCTTTCTGGCCGGTTCAGCACCATGACAATCAGGGCAAAGATCGCCAGCGGCGGCGTGAACTGGATGACCAGCCTACCAATCGGTGGAAGGTCCCGGCCCGTGAACCTGGGAATCACAACGGGCTCCATCGGCTCATTCTGCTTGTCGGAATCATGATGGCTCGGCACTTTGCTCTACCTCTCTGTTGTTGTAATCAGGCCAACGGCTTCCGGGGTGGGTCGACCTCCCCGGGGGGGGGGCGAAACAGCGAGTCCTCAGCCCAGGTGGTGGACAATCCCCGAGATACACTCATCGAGGATCAGCTCCCCCTTCTCTGCCGTTGCCTTCAAGGGCGATGAGAGCGTTCCAGAAGGCGCCACCCACGAAGGGTCGGCGGGGAACACGTCGTAGGGCGGGAAGGTCGCCGGCGCCACATCCACCGCCTTGGACATGTCCACCAGTTCCGGATGGATCTTCAGCATGATCGAGGTTTCGAGTACCCCGCCGTGCTCGACGGCCCAGCCGGTGAAGCCGTCCGGGAAGACCTTGGCGATCGTTTCCTCGCTGATGAAATCCCAGTAGGAGAGCAGGTAGACCTTGACCGTGATTCCCTCCGCCCGGCACTGGTTGACCAGCTTGTCCGCCGCCTCACACAGGCTCATGGAGTTCTCGAAGTGGCCGTTGATCAGGATGAATTCACGATTGCCGTGATTCACATAGGCCCGGAGCACATCGAAGACGTAGTTTTCCAGGGAGCTCCCCGACACGCAGGTGGTACCCGGGAAGAAGTTTCCCCCGCCCGACTTGACCTGGGACTTGTAGCCATAGGTGATTGCCGGTGCCACCAGCATGTTGCCGGCTTTTTCCGCCACCTTTTCGCCAATGTAGCTGGGAATCAGCACATCCGGATTGAGCGACATATGGGGGCCATGCTGCTCGATGGCGCCGACCGGCAGTATGATCTTGCGGTTTCCTTTCTCGGTTAACTCCCTGTAGGTGACCCAGTCCATCTTCTCAATGCTGACAGTGTTCATCTCACCCTCCCCAAGCATCGTACCGTCAAAAAAGGGGAGCCCAGCTCCCCTTTATATTCAATCATTTACTTGATGATATTATGCTCCGGGCCGTACGGGAACCCGGTGATGTTCTCGGCTCCATGCTCGTTGACCACCAGGATATCGTGCTCGCGGTAGCCGCCGGCCCCCGGGCGCCCTTCCGGCACCATGATCATCGGCTCCATGGAGACCACCATGTTGGGCTCGAGCACGGTATCGATGTCCTCGCGCAGTTCGAGGCCCGCCTCGCGGCCATAGTAGTGGCTCAGGGTGCCGAAGGAGTGGCCGTAGCCGAAGGTGCGGTACTGCAGCAGGTCGTGCTTGGCGAAGATCTCGTTGAGCTCGTGGGCGATGTCGCAGCAGCGCGCGCCGGGCTTGATCAGCTCCTGGCCACGGCGGTGGACCTCGCAGTTCACCTCCCACAGGCGCAGGTGCTCGTCGGAGGCGTGGCCGAGGAACAGGGTGCGCTCCAGGGCGGTGTAATAGCCCGAGATCATCGGGAAGGTGTTGAGGCTGAGGATATCGCCCGGCTGCACGCGACGGCTGGTCACCGGGTTGTGGGCGCCGTCGGTGTTGATGCCGGACTGGAACCAGACCCAGGTGTCCATCAGCTCGCTGTTGGGATAGGTCTTGGCGATCTCGCGCACCATGGCGGCCTGACCGGCCAGCGATACTTCATACTCCGGCACCCCGGCGTAGATGGCATCGCGCACGGCCACGCCGCCCACGTCGGCGACGCGCGCCCCCTGGCGAATCAGCGCGATCTCCTCGGCGGACTTGATCATGCGCATCTTCATGGTGGGCACGCCGGCATCGACCAGTTCCACGTCACCCAGGGCGGCCAGCAACTTCTGCTGGTTCTGAAGGGTCAGGTGGTCGAACTCGACGCCGACGCGACGCTTGCCTTCGCAGAGCTGCTTGACCGCCTTGAAGAAGTTGTCCTTCTGCCAGTCGGTGTAGACGATGTTGTCGCCCAGGCGATTGCGGCGGTAGGGCTGGCCGCCGTCGATGTTGGCGGTCACGGTGGTGAAGCGATCCTGGGTGACCACCAGGCCGTAGTCGCGACCGAACTTGCAGTAAACGAAGTCGCTGAAGTAGTTGATGTTGTGGTAGGAGGTCAGCACCACCGCATCCACGTCATTCTTCGCCATGTAGTCCCGCAGGCGCGCCAGGCGTCCCTGCATCTCGGCATCCGAAAATGTCGGGACGACCTTCTCACCGTTGGGGATCTCGATCAGTGACGGCAGTTGCATCTTGTTATCTCCTCGTTGTTCCAGGGTATCGCCTTACCAGCCCGGGCGGTTCCGGCCCTTCTTGCCGGTTGCTGTCGCCCCTCGCTTGCCATGTCATGCAGGTTACTGCTGGTGAAACTGACTATGGCCAGGCTCGCGTGGCGCGACCAATGACTAGTGCAAATGCCCGCATTGATAGACGAAATACCAAATAAATACAGCCAGTTATGCTTGAAATGCGGCATGGAGAGGCGCTTTTCCGATTCACGCCGATAACGTCGCATGAGGTGGCTTGATCGTCGCCTGAGGTAAAGTCCTTCCCCCTCGCCGCCGTCACACTGCTCCTGACATCAGCCATCCGTCCCCCAGGAGCCGATCATGAACCGCAATGTGATCCTCACCTGCGCCGTCACCGGTGCCGGTGACACCACTGCCAAGAGCCCCCATGTGCCCGTGACGCCCAAGCAGATCGCCGACGACTGCATCGTCGCCGCCCGGGCCGGGGCCAGCGTGGCGCATATCCACGTGCGCGACCCCGAGACCGGCGCCGTCAGCCATTCGCTCGAGCACTTCCGCGAGGTGATGGCCCGCGTGCGCGAGGCGGAGGTGGATATCGTGATGAACATCACCGCCGGCGGCCTGCGCTGGTCGCTGAGGGGCACCTTCCTCACCTTCCACCTGGCCGGCGGCGAGCCGGGTATGCGCCACATGCTCGAGCAGTTCGGCCCGGCGCTGAAGCTGCCCTGGACGAAGCTGGAGGCTCCCGAGCTGACCGAGGAGCTGATCGATCGCGTGATCGAGGGGTGCGAGCACCAGGCCGCGGGTCGCTCGGTGGCCGAGCTCGACCGCCGCCGTGACGCCTTCCTGGTGGAGCTGCTCGCTCTGGTCCAGCACTACTGGCCCGAGGCCGAAGGCCTGGAGGGGCGAATCTGATGAAGATCCTGAACACCCGCGTCGCCCCGGAGTGGGTCGACTACAACGGCCATATGAATGACGCCGAGTACGCCCGGGTCTTCTCCCTGGCGGTGGAGGCGCTGATGGACCATATCGGCCTCGACGCCGCGGGTCGCACCCGCCACGGCTACACGCTCTACACCCTGGAGACCCACCTCTGCTACCGCCGCGAGGCCCATGAGGGGCAGCCGCTTGCGGTCGACCTGACCCTGCTGGACCGGGACGCCAAGCGCCTGCATGTCTTCTTCGCACTGCATGACGAGGAGGGCAACCTGCTGGCCACCAGCGAGCAGATGCTGATGGGCATGAACCAGCAGAGCGGCCGGCCCGACGCCTTCCCGGCGCCGGTGGCCGAGGCGCTCGCCGCCCTGCCCCACGCCGAGACAGATGCCTGGCCGGAACTCGCCGGGCGCACCATCGCCATTCGGCGCTGACGCCACGCTCCCCCCCAGGAGAACCGGGTCGCCCGCCACCGCCGACGGCATCGTTGGCACCGGCGCCTTCGGCTGGCTGCTCTCGGCGATGATGGTGTTCCTGCTGATGAGCTGGTTCGTGACCTCCTCGGACTCCGGCACCCTGGTGCTGACCACCATCCTGTCGCTGGGCGACAACGAGCCCCCGGCGGCTTCCGGGTCTTCTGGGGCGTGGTGATCGGCCTGGTCGCCGCGGTGCTGCTGGTGGCCGGAGGCCTCACCGCCCTGCAGACCGCGCTGATCGCCGCCGCCCTGCCGCTGAGCGGGGTGATCCTGGTGATGACCGCCGGCGTGCTGCTCGCGCTGTTCCGCAAGTCCCTCGACGCCCGGCGGCAACGGCGCATCACCGAGCCATAAGCCGGCCTAGAGCACTTCTCGCGGCGCCTGGCCGTAGCGCGCCCGGAAGGCGCGGGAGAAGCTGGAAGACGAGGCGAAGCCGCAGGCCAGCGCCACCGCCAGCACGTCGAGATCGGTCTCGGTGAGCAGCTGGTGGGCGTGCTCCAGGCGCAGGCCGAGGTACCAGCCCCGGGGCGTGCTGGCGAGGTGCTCGGCGAAGAGCCGCTGTAGCTGACGGGAGGTGATGCCGCAGCGCCTGGCGATCTCGGCCAGGGGCAGCGGCCCTCTGTAGTCCAGTCGCACCCCGTCGCGCCTCCGGCTAGCCCCCCGTCATGTTCATGAAGCGCACCACCTGCACCTCGCCGTCGGTGGAGAAGTGGTGGCGCTCCGGCTTCTTCGTCATGGCGGCGACGATGGCCGCCTTGAGGCGCTCGGTGTCGCCGGGATGGCGGCGCAGCACGGCGCGCAGGTCCACCGAGTGCTCGTTGCCCAGGCACAGCAGCAGGCGCCCCTCGGCGGTGACGCGCACGCGGTTGCAGGCGTCACAGAAGTTGTGGCTGTGGGGGGAGATAAAGCCGATGCGGCTGTCGGAATCCGCCATGCGAAAGTAGCGCGAGGGGCCCAGCGTCGTCTCGGTGGTGGGCATCAGGGGGTGGCGGGACTCGATGATCCCGCGCACCTCGTCACTGGAGCAGAAGGTGGTGGCGCGGTCGTGGCCGATCGCCTGGCCCAGCGGCATCTCCTCGATAAAGCTGATGTCCACCCGCTCCCGGCGGGCGAACTCGACCAGGTCGAGCACCTCATCGTCGTTGCGCCCCTTGAGGATCACGGCGTTGAGCTTGATGCGCGCGAAGCCGGCCTCCCGGGCGGCGCGGATGCCGGCGATCACCTTCGCCAGGTCACCGGTGCGGGTCAGGGCGCGGAAGCGCGCCGGGTCCAGGGTGTCGAGGCTGACGTTGAGGCGCTTGAGCCCCCCCGCGCGCAGGGCCCGGGCGTGCCTGACCAGGCCCGCGCCGTTGGTGGTCATGGCGAAGTCGGCGAGTCCCGGCTGGGCGCCCACCTCGGCCACCAGGGTCTCGATGCCGCGCTTGACCAGCGGCTCGCCGCCGGTGAGGCGGATCTTCTCCACGCCGAGCTCGACGAAGGCGCGGCACAGGGTGGCCATCTCCTCCAGGGTGAGCACCTGGGCGCGGGGCAGGAAGGTCATCTCCTCGGCCATGCAGTAGACGCAGCGGAAGTCGCAGCGATCGGTGACCGAGAGGCGCAGGTAGCGGACGGTGCGGCCGAAGCCGTCGACGAGGGCGCTCATGGGCGGCTCCCGACGCCGGCCGCCCCGGAAGCGGCGCCCATGGGCAGCCGGGCGATCAGTTCGCCCACCTCGCCGGCCACCTCGGCCACCGTCGCCTCGTCGAAGAACCGACCGCGCCGCTTGCGCAGGCCGCGCTCGTAGAGCTTGACGTGCTCGGTGGGGGTGACCCCGGCCCGGGCCAGGCAGTGGCTGGCGCAGTGCATCTGGCAGCCGTCGATGGCCACGATGGGCCGGCCGGAGCGCGCCGTGCGGACCAGGCCCGGCACCCCGCCGCCGACGCCGGCGATGCAGGACATCTCCGCCACGCCGCCGTGGTCGAGGCGCAGCGCCACGTCGTTGGCCAGCTGGGCCACATCGGAGCAGCCGGAGCAGGAGTAGACCAGGGTTCGGGGCTTGCTGGTGGCTCGGGACATGCTGCCTCTCTCTTCCAGTGGGTTCCCGACGTCGGGGTGGACCTCAGTCGTCGGCCATCATGAAGTCGCGCAGCTTCTGCTCATCGAGCACGGTGAGCCGCTGGCGATCGATATTGATGGCGCCGCTGTCGCGCAGCTTGGCCAGCAGCCGCGACAGGGTCTCCGGGGTCATGGCCAGCTGGGCGGCCAGCCAGCGCTTGGGGATGGTCAGCCGGATCACCCGCGGGGCCTTGGTGCGGCCCGACGGCAGCTGGCGCAGCACATAGCTGACCAGCCGCGACATGGCATCGCCTTGGGTCAGCAGCGCCAGGTCCTCGAGACGATCGGTGAGCTCCAGCGCCAGGCGGCTCATGAACTCGGCCCGGCATTCAGGCTGGTGATCCAGGATCTCTCGACAGCGCGCCGCGGGAATCGACAGCACGTGGGTGCGCCGCAGGGCCTCGGAGGAGTAGAGGTAGACCCCCTCCCGGGAGACCATGCTCAGCTCGCCCAGGGTGCCGCCGCGCTCCACGCAGCGGATGGTGGCCATACGCCCGTCGCCGGCGCTGCGCACCAGGCGCACGGTGCCGCTGATCACGATATGCAGCCACTCGGCCGGGGTGTCCTGACGGAACAGCCACTCGCGCGACTTCAGGGTACGCAGCTCGGTCTTGTCCAGGAGTGCCTCCACCTCCTCATCGGAGAGGGCGGCGAGCCAGGGCACGCCGCGCACCAGATCGCGCAGCTGCTTCGGCTTGAAGAGCAGCTCAGTCGAGGAACTGGGCGGCGGGGCAGTATCCGTAGGCATGGCCTTCCTCCACGTTATTGTTGGCATCGATCACCAGGTAGCCATGGGCCTGGCTCGCCGCGCCGAGCATATGGGAGCCCTGGCCGCCGGCCAGGCGCGCCACCGGCGTCCCCGAGCTCCAGTCGAGCACCACCCGCAGCAGTTCACGCCGCCCCCGGGGGCCGCGCCGCGCGAAGCCGGCCACCACCGGAAACTGCTGCAGCGGCGCCGCCTCGCGCCCCTGGCGGACCTGCACGAAGGGCAGCGCCAACAGCTGCCAGCCCACCAGCGAGGCCACGGGGTTGCCCGGCAGGGCGATCAGCGGCGTGCCCGTCGCCAGCGACTCGCCCAGGAAGCCCAGCGCGAAGGGCTTCCCGGGCTTCATGGCCACGCCGTGGAAGGCGATGCCGCCCAGCCACTCGATGACCGGCCGCACATGGTCCTCCTCCCCCACCGACACGCCGCCCGTACAGACTACCAGATCGGCCTCGTCGCGAGCCCGGGCAAAGGCCTGATGCAGGTCAAGAGGAGCGTCCGCCACCACGCCCAGATCGAGCACTTCGCCGCCGGCCTGGGCCAGCAGCGCCTTGAGCATGGCCCGGTTGCTGTCGTAGACCTGGCCGGGCGCCCGAATGGCACCGGGCTCGATCAGCTCGTCGCCGGTGGAGAGCAGCGCGACCTTCAGCCGGCGTATCACCGCCACCTCGCCGATGCCGTGGCTGGCGAGCAAGGCGATGGCCGCCGTGTCCAGGGGCGCGCCGGCGGGCAGCAGCAGCGCGCCGGCGCGGGTCTCCTCGCCGCGGCGGCGAATATTGGCCCCCTCCGCGAGCTCACCCGCGACCTGCATCCGCCCCTGATCATCCAGGGTCACCCGCTCCTGGGGCACCACCGTATCGGCGCCCAGGGGCACCGGTGCGCCGGTGAAGATCCGTGCGCAGCCCCCTTCGGGAAGCTGCAGCACGCCGGCCCCGGCGGGGATACGTTGCACCACCGGCAGGCCTTCCGGACCCAGCTCGGCCCGGCGCAGGGCATAGCCGTCCATGGCGCTGTTGTCGACCCCGGGCATGTCGAGGGTCGCGAGGACATCCTCGGCCAGCACCCGACGATAGGCCTCACCCAGGGCGGCCGTCTCTATGCCATCAACGGGGCGTGCCGCCTCGATCATTCGTCTGCGAGCATCGAAGAGATCGAGCAGGCCCGGAGTGACCACCTCGGCACATCCGCAGCCGCTCATGATTCGGCCTCCTTGCGAGGAGCCGGGGAGTCGGCCGAGGCACCCTCCCTGCGTGGCTGGCGGCTCGCGCAGCGGCGAGCCGCCTCGGGCAGCACCATGGCCACGAAGTTGCAGGGCCGGGTACGGGCGTCGAGCTGGGCCGCGAGGATGCCGTCCCAGGCGGTGGCGCAGGCCTTGGGCGAGCCGGGCATGGCGAACACCAAGGTGCGATCGATCACTCCGCCCACGGCCCGTGACTGGACGGTGGAGGTGCCGATGCTCTCGAGCGACAGGTGACGGAACAGTTCGCCATAGCCGTCGATGGCCTTGTCGAACAGTGGCATCAGGGCCTCCGGCGTGGTGTCTCGCCGGGTGAAGCCGGTCCCGCCGTTGACCAGGACCACCTGGATATCGTCACGCACCACCCACTTGGAAACCACCGCACGGACGCGATAGATGTCATCCGGCACGATACGCCGCTCCACCAGGGCGTGGCCGGCCTCGGTGAGTCGCTCGGCGAGCAGATCGCCGCTGCCGTCCTCGTCGAAGCCGCGGGTGTCGGAGACGGTCAGCACGGCGATGCCGAGGGGCGCGAAGGGGGTATGGGCGTGAACGTGGGCCATGGGGGTCTCCTCGCCGCCCGCCACGCGGGCGGCGGCATGCATATGAAATATCAGCAAGGTGTAGAAATCGCCGAGCGGGATGAAGCGCAAGGCGCAAGGCGCGCAGCAACCGGAGCCTAGTGGTCTAGGTGAGGATTCGACCAGGCTGGTGCTCCAGCGCCTTGCAACACAGCGATTCGCCCGCGCAGGCATTTCTACTGCATCAGGCTGCCGGCGGCGTCATCATCCAGGGCAACCCCCTCGACGCCGATCTCCGACTCCAGCACCAGCAGGTAGTGGCGCAGGGCGCGGCGGGTGGACTGCTCGCGCAGGCTGTGGCGGACGCGCTCGGCCACCGCCTCGAAGGGCAGCTCGCGGCCCTCGAGGCGTTCGTCGATGGTGACCAGGTGCCAGCCGTAGCGGGAAGCCAGGGGGCGGTCGTGCAGCCCCTCGGGAAGGTGGTGCAGGGCGCGGTCCAGCTCGGCGACGGTCTGCCCCGGCGCCAGCCAGCCCAGCTCGCCGCCCTGCTCCTTGGAGGGGCAGGCGGAGTGGCGCATGGTGAACTCGGTGAAGCGCTCGGGAGCGGTCGCGAGTTCCTTGAGCAGCTTCTCGCCCTGGCGGTAGCCGGCATCCCGGGCCTCGGCGTCGTCCGGTGCCGCGGGGAGCAGGATATGGCGCACCCTCAGGCGTGTCGGCTCGCTGAAGCGCTCGACGTGGGCGGCGTGGAAGCGGCGGCAGTCCGCCTCGGAGGGCACGGGAATATCGAGCTCCTGCTCCAACAGGGCGGCGATGGCGGCGTCGCCCTCCTCCAGCGCCTCGCCCGATACCTCGGCCAGGCCAAGCTCGGCGGCGCGCTGGCGCAGCAACTCGCGCACCACCAGCGCCCGGGCCGCCTTGAGCTGGGCGCCACCCGCGGAGTCCGCCGGGTGGTACTGCATCTCCTGGGCGATGTCGGCCTCCTCGATGGTGACTGCACCCACCTTGATGGGAGGGGGGCTTGCGCCCCCCGGGATCATTTCAATATCGATCTTCTGCATGGTGATAAATCCTTACAGCTCAATTCATGGACCCAACGCCGGCGAGCGGGGCTGATCCGGCGGCAGGCCCCGGAGCGCCGGACCGACGAGGAGGCGCTGTGAACCCATCCCTGGGCGCTACCGATGCCATCCCTGGCATAGGACCTCCTCTTCGGCCTGCCCCCGGCGCCCCTGCCACAACCCTTCGGCTCGAGCGCTCAGCCCCGCTTGCGTACGATCTGGTAGCGACGGGTGATATAGCCGAGCGGAATGCTCCACACGTGCACCAGGCGCGAGAAGGGGAACAGCAGGATGATGGTCAGCCCCAGGAAGATATGCAGCTTGTAGATCCAGGACACGCCGTCCATATACTGCGCCGCGCCGCCGCCGAAGAAGACGATGGCCTGGGCCCAGCTGGAAAGGGTGACCATCATCTCGCCGTCCATGTGGCCCAGCGAGAAGATGATGGTGACCATGCCCAGGAAGGCCTGGAAGACGATCAGACCAAGGATGAGGGTGTCCATGGTGCTGGAGGAAGCCCGCACCCGCGGGTTGGTGATGCGGCGATGCAGCAGCATGGCCCCACCCACCAGGCACATGGCCCCGGCGATGCCGCCCACCACGATGGCCAGCAGCTGCTTGGTGCCGGCATGCAGGAAGGGGGAGTAGACCCATTGCGGCGTCAGCATGCCGAACAGGTGGCCGAAGAAGATCACGATGATGCCGATATGGAAGAGGTTGCTGGCCAGGCGCATGTTCTTCGACGAGAGCATCTGGCTGGAGCCGGCCTTCCAGGTGAACTGCCCGTGGTCATAGCGCAGCAGGCTGCCGACCAGGAATACGGTGCCGACCAGGTACGGGTAGTAGCCGTAGATCAAGTGGTCGAGATAGGTGCCGAATGCGGACATGGTGATTCTCCTGTTAACGACCCGTCACCGGAGGCAGCGCCTCGGGTGAGAGAATGCGAACGGCCTCGCTCTGCACGCCCTGCTTGCGCTCGGCCAGGCGGCGGCCCTCGGCGGACTGCAGGGCGCAGTCCTGGTCGGACTCGGCGGAGAAACGCACCGCCTCCTCTTCCCAGACCGCGTCCAGCGCCTCGGGGGTGTCGTCACGGGCCTCACCGCGTACCTCCTCGCGGTGGGCGTCCACCTCGGCCTCGGCGCCGATCAGCGCCAGCAGCGCCCGGGGCACCAGGCCGTGGTCGGCGCCGCGCTCCTCGAGGCGCGCGGTGAGCAGCCCGAGGATATGGCGGATCTCGCCGAGCCAGCGGCCGATCTCGGCCTCGTCGCGGGTGGAGAGGTACTCCAGGAAGATCGGCAGGTAGTCGGGCAGCTCCCGGGCGTCCAGTTCGAAGCCTGCGGCCTGGTACTCCGCCATCAGGTCGACCATGGCCTGGCCGCGGTCGCGAGACTCGCCGTGGACGTGCTCGAAGAGCAGCAGAGAGGTGGCGCGCCCCTTGTCGAAGCGGGCCACGTACTCGGACTGCAGCTCGAGCAGGTCGCCGTCATGGATGCGCTGGCACCACTCCATCAGGGCGGTGCGCAGCGCCGCCGGCAGGCGGCGCTCCTGGTCGATGACCTCGATCAGCTCTCCGGCCGCGGCCTGGAGTTCCTGGGTGGGGTAGTCGAGCAGGCGGGCCAGCACGCGCAGGCTGCGCATGCCGACGGCCGGCTCGGCCATCTTGAGGGCGGCATCAGCCATGACGGGCCTCCTCGGCTTTCGGGTCATAGGATTCGACCGGCTGGACCAGGGTGGTGGTCTGGGTGCGGCCGTTGAACAGGCTCGGCTTGCTCTCGCCGTGGCAGCCGTCGCCAAAGCTGAAACCGCAGCCGCCGCGCTCCGGGAAGGCCTCGGTGGCCATCTCGCGGTGGCTGGTGGGGATCACGAAGCGATCCTCGTAGTTGGCGATGGCCAGGTAGCGATACATCTCCTCCACCTGGGCCTCGGTCAGCTCGACGTCATCCAGGACCTCGACATTGGCCTTGCCGTCCACATGCTTGCCGCGCATGTAGAGGCGCATGGCCATCAGGCGCTTGAGCGCCAGCACCACGGGGGCCTCCTCGCCGGCGGTGAGCATGTTGGCGAGATAGCGCACCGGGATGCGCAGCGACTCGATCTTCGGCATCACGCCATCGAACTCGATCTTGCCGGCCTCGGCGGCGGACTGGATCGGCGAGAGCGGTGGTACGTACCAGACCATGGGCAGGGTGCGGTATTCCGGGTGCAGTGGCAGCGCCAGGCCCCACTCCATGGCCATCTTGTAGACCGGCGACGCCTGGGCGGCGGCAATGACGTTATCCGGCACACCGTCCTTCCGCGCCTGGGCGATCACCTCCGGGTCGTTGGGGTCCAGGAAGATCTCGCACTGGCGATGGTAGAGGTCGCGCTCGTCCGGGGAGCTGGCCACTTCCTCGATGCGGTCGGCATCGTAGAGCAGCACGCCAAGGTAGCGGATGCGGCCAACGCAGGTCTCGGAGCAGATGGTCGGCTGCCCGACCTCGATGCGCGGGTAGCAGAAGATGCACTTCTCGGACTTCCCGGTCTTCCAGTTGTAGTAGATCTTCTTGTAGGGGCAGCCGGAGATGCACATCCGCCAGCCGCGGCACTTGTCCTGGTCGATCAGGACGATGCCGTCCTCCTCGCGCTTGTAGATGGCGCCGGAGGGGCAGGATGCCACGCAGGTGGGGTTGAGGCAGTGCTCGCAGAGGCGCGGCAGGTACATCATGAAGGTGTTCTCGAACTGGCCGTAGATATCGGCCTGCACCTTCTCGAAGTTCATGTCCTTGCGACGCTTGGCGAACTCGGTGCCGAGGATCTCCTCCCAGTTGGGACCCCACTCGATCTTCTTCATGCGCTCGCCGGAGATCAGCGAACGCGGGCGCGCGACCGGCTGGTGCTCACCGATCTTGGCGGTGTGCAGGTGCTCGTAGTCGAAGGTGAACGGCTCGTAGTAGTCGTCGATCTCCGGCAGGTCGGGGTTGGCGAAGATGTTCGCCAGCACCCGCCACTTGCCACCGATCTTCGGCTCGATCTTGCC
Source organism: Halomonas sp. BM-2019 (assembly GCF_017584085.1). Classification (NCBI taxonomy): domain Bacteria; kingdom Pseudomonadati; phylum Pseudomonadota; class Gammaproteobacteria; order Oceanospirillales; family Halomonadaceae; genus Halomonas; species Halomonas sp. BM-2019. Next base: position 459,517 of record NZ_CP071922.1, on the reverse strand, counting down.
GTCCTTGCGGCGCAGCCAGCCGCCCTTCCACTTGGTCTGGTTCTCCCACTCCTTGGGATAGCCGATGCCGGGCTTGGTCTCGACGTTGTTGAACCAGGCGTACTCGACGCCCTCACGGCTGGTCCAGACGTTCTTGCAGGTCACCGAACAGGTGTGGCAACCGATGCACTTGTCGAGGTTGAGGACCATGCCTACCTGGGAACGAATCTTCATTTCACGGCCTCCTGCACGGTGTCATTGCCCTCGCCATCCAGCCAGTCGACGTGTTTCATCTTGCGAACCAGGACGAACTCGTCGCGGTTGGAACCGACGGTGCCGTAGTAGTTGAAGCTATAGGAGAGCTGCGCGTAGCCGCCGATCATGTGGGTCGGCTTCGGGCAGACCCGGGTCACGGAGTTGTGCATCCCGCCGCGGGTGCCGGAGACCTCGGAGCCCGGCACGTTCACCTGGCGCTCCTGGGCGTGGTACATCATCACCATCCCAGCCTTGACCCGCTGGCTGACGACGGCTCGCGCGGCGATGGAGCCGTTGGCGTTGTAGAGCTCGACCCAGTCGTTGTCCTCGATGCCCACCTCGGCGGCGTCGGTCTCGGAGAGCCACACCACCGGGCCGCCGCGGTTGAGCGTCAGCATCAGCAGGTTGTCTGAGTAGGTGGAGTGAATGCCCCACTTCTGGTGCGGCGTGATGAAGTTCAGCGCCTTGCTCTTGTAGCCGTTGTCGGCCGGCTGCTCGAAGCTCACCAGGGTCTTGGTGTTGATCGGCGGCCGGTAGGTGAGCAGGCTCTCGCCGAAGGCGCGCATCCAGGCGTGATCCTGGTAGAACTGCTGGCGGCCGCTCACGGTGCGCCACGGAATCATCTCGTGGACGTTGGTGTAGCCGGCGTTGTAGGAGACGTGCTCGTCCTCGAGGCCGGACCAGGTCGGGCTGGAGATGATCTTGCGCGGCTGAGCGACGATGTCGCGAAAGCGGATCTTCTCCTCCTCCTTGGGATGCGCCAGGTGGGTGTGATCCCGCCCGGTGATCCTGGAGAGCGCCTCCCAGGCCTTCACCGCCACCTGGCCGTTGGTCTCGGGGGCCAGCGCCAGGATCATCTCGGCGGCATCCACGGCGGTCTCGATCTGCGGGCGCCCCTTGGCCGGGCCGTCGGCCTTGCGGTAATTGAGCTTGCCGAGCAGCTCCACCTCGGACTCGGTGTTCCAGCTGATGCCCTTGCCGCCGTTGCCGATGCTCTCGAGCAGCGGGCCCACGGAGGTGAAGCGCTCATAGGTAGCCGGGTAGTCGCGCTTGATCTCGATCAGCGCCGGCATGGTCTTGCCGGGGATCGGCTCGCACTCGCCCTTCTTCCAGTCCAGGACTTCGGGCTGGGCCAGCTCGGCGGGGGAGTCGTGCTGGTGCGGCAGGGTGACCAGGTCGGTCTCCTCGCCCAGGTGCCCCTCGCAGGCCTTGGAGAAGGCCTTGGCGATCCCCTTGTAGATATCCCAGTCGCTGCGCGACTCCCACGCCGGGTCGGTGGCCGCGGTCAGCGGGTGGATGAAGGGGTGCATGTCCGAGGTATTGAGATCGTTCTTCTCGTACCAGGTGGCCGTGGGCAGCACGATGTCCGAGTAGAGGCAGGTGGAGGACATGCGGAAGTCCAGGGTCACCACCAGGTCGAGCTTGCCCTCCGGCGCCTCGTCATGCCACTTGACCTCTTCCGGCTTCTGGCCGCCGAAGTCGCCCAGGTCCTTGCCCTGGATGCCGTGGCGGGTGCCCAGCAGGTACTTGAGCATGTACTCGTGGCCCTTGCCCGAGCTGCCCAGCAGATTGGAGCGCCACACGAAGAGATTGCGCGGGAAGTTCTGGGGGTTGTCCGGATCCTCGGCGGCGAAGGCCAGCTTGCCCGCCTTGAGCTGCTCGACGGCGTACTCCTTGGTGGAGAGGCCGGCGGCCTTGGCGGGTTCGGCCAGGCGCAGCGGGTTGGCACCCAGCTGGGGCGCCGAGGGCAGCCAGCCCATGCGCTCGGAGCGCACGTTGAAGTCGATCAGGCTGCCGGTGTACCGGCTGTGGTCGGCCAGCGGCGAGAGGATCTCCTTGATCTCGAGCTTCTCGTAGCGCCACTGGGAGGAGTGGTTGTAGAAGAAGGAGGTGGAGTTCATGTGGCGCGGCGGACGATTCCAGTCGAGGCCGAAGGCCAGCGGGGTCCAGCCGGTCTGCGGGCGCAGCTTCTCCTGGCCGACGTAGTGGGCCCAGCCGCCACCGCTCTGGCCGACACAGCCGCACAGGACCAGCATGTTGATCAGGCCGCGGTAGTTCATGTCCATGTGGTACCAGTGGTTCATCGCGGCACCCACGATGATCATGGACCGGCCCTGGGTCTTGTCGGCGTTCTCGGCGAACTCCCGGGCGATGCGGGCGACCTGCTCGGCAGGCACGCCGGTGATCTTCTCCTGCCAGGCGGGGGTGTAGGGCTTCACCTCGTCCAGGGAGGTAGCGCCATCGTCCTCACCCTCTTTACCAAACCCGCGGTCGATGCCGTAGTTGGCGCACATCAGGTCGAAGACGGTGACCGCCAGCACGTCGCTGCCGTCGGCCTTCTTGAGGCGCTTGGCGGGCAGGCTGTGGAACAGCAGCTCGTCGCTGGCGCCGCCGCTCTCGACGTGGTCGAAGTGCTCGTGCTTGAGGCCGCCGAAGTAGGGGAAGGCAACCTTGGCCACCTCGTCATGCTTCTCGGCCAGGGTCAGCAGCGGCTTGATCTCGTCACCGGCGGCGTCGCGGGGCTCGAGGTTCCACTTGCCCTCCTCGCCCCAGCGGAAGCCGATGGAGCCGCGCGGCACCACCAGCTGGTCGCGGGTCTCGTCCGGTCTTCCACTCGGGGTTGTTGTCCTGGCCCAGGCGGCCATCGAAGTCGCTGGCGCGCATCTGCTTGCCCGGCACGTAGCTGCCGTCCTCGCGCTTCTCCAACTCCACCAGGAAGGGCATGTCGGAGTAGCGGCGCACGTAGTCGGTGAAGTAGGCGCTGGGCTTGTCGAGGTGGAACTCCTTGAGGATCACGTGGCCCATGGCCATGGCGATGGCCGCGTCGGTGCCCTGCTTGACCGACAGCCACTCGTCGGTGAGCTTGGAGACCTCGGCGTAGTCCGGGGTGATGGAGACGGTCTTGGTGCCCTTGTAGCGCACCTCGGTGAAGAAGTGGGCATCCGGGGTGCGGGTCTGGGGCACGTTGGAGCCCCAGGCGATGATGTAGCCGGAGTTGTACCAGTCGGCGGACTCGGGCACGTCGGTCTGCTCGCCCCAGGTCTGGGGGCTGGCCGGCGGCAGGTCGCAGTACCAGTCGTAGAAGCTCATGCAGACGCCGCCGATCAGCGACAGGTAGCGGCTGCCCGCGGCGTAGCTGACCATGGACATGGCGGGGATCGGCGAGAAGCCGATGATGCGGTCCGGCCCGTACTGCTTGGCGGTGTAGACGTTGGAGGCGGCGATCAGCTCGTTGAGCTCCTCCCAGTTGGCCCGCACGAAGCCGCCCATGCCGCGGGCGCGCTTGTACTGCTTGGTCCTGGCCGGGTCCTCGACGATGGAGGCCCAGGCGTCCACCGGGTCCTGCTTCTCCTTGAGGGCGTCGCGCCACAGCTTGAGCAGCGGCTTGCGGATCAGCGGGTACTTGAGGCGATTGGCGCTGTAGAGGTACCAGGAGTAGCTGGCACCCCGCGGGCAGCCGCGCGGCTCGTGGTTGGGCAGGTCCGGGCGGGTGCGCGGGTAGTCGGTCTGCTGGGTCTCCCAGGTGACCAGGCCATTCTTGACGTAGATCTTCCAGCTGCACGAACCGGTGCAGTTCACGCCATGGGTAGAGCGCACGACCTTGTCATGCTGCCAGCGCTGACGATAGCTGTTCTCCCAGCCGCGCGACTCCTCGCGAGTCTCGCCATGCTCGTTGGCGAAGGGCTCGCGGGTCTTGCGGAAGAAGTTCAGCCGATCAATGAAGTGACTCATGGTCGATCTCCAGGCTTCTTGGAAAGAGGGTGTGACCGCCCTGGGCCACCCGGCCTGCCGTGCGGCGTGGCGCGATGGACCGCACGCCAGGCAGGAACCTTGGGGGGATTCTGGGCGATCGGGAGGCGGATTACTGCGGGTTTACCTCCATATACCGCCCCTCTACCCCCAAGGTGATAGGCCCCTCGAGCCGGGGGGATAACCCCGGGGTTCAGGCCTGACGATCCCGGCCACTCGCGTGGTCCCAGACCATCACCAGCATGCAGACGACCAGCGAGCCGTAGAGGAACATGAAGCCGGCGGTGCGGATGCCGACCCACTGGTTGCCCAGCGCGAAGGCGAGCGGCAGCAGGGCGGCGAAGAGCCCGCCCAGGGTCAGGGCCAGGCCACCCACCAGGGGCATCTCGTCGCGGTGGTCGCGGTGGATCAGGCGCATCAGGCTGCCCTTGCCGACCCCCATGGCCAGGCCCATGGCCGAGAGCAGCAGCAGGAAGCCCCACAGCGGGGCCTCGTAGTGCAGCGCGATCACGCCGCGCACTCCCTCGATCTGCATGGCGAAGGGGGGGTAGGAGAGCAGGAAGAGGCAGACCAGCACGAAGGCGCTGAGCCACCAGCGCAGGGCGCGGAAGTCGCGCACATCCGCCAGGGCGCCACCGAGCACCTGGCCGATGCCCACCGTCAGGGTGAAGGGCAGTGCGGCGAGCGCCGCCTCCTTGAGCGGGAGCTGGTATTGGGCGCTGAGGTAGGCGGGCAGCCACAGCGCCAGCGCCACGAAGGCGCCATAGAAGAAACTGTAGACCAGGGCCAGCCGCCACAGCCCCCAGCAGGCCAGGCGGCGCAGCAGCGCCGTGACGGCCGGCGATCGAGGCGGCGTATCCCGCAGCGCGTCCGGCTCATCAGGCTCCTCCTCGCGGTCGTCGGCGAACAGCCACAGCAGCGCGGCCACCAGCAGCACCGGCAGCAGGTAGAGCAGTGGCGCGGCGCGCCAGCCGTAGGCCTGGCTGACCAGCGGCAGCAGCAGGTAGCTGAGCCCGGCCCCCACCATGCCGGCGCCGTAGAGGCCCAGCGCCAGGCCGGCATGGCGCCGCGGGCAGAGCCCCGCCACATAGACCAGCCCCGCCGAAAGCGACCCGGCGCCCAGGCCGAGGCCGGCGCCGGCCAGCAGGAAGTGGTAGTAGTCGCGGGAGTGGGAGAGGCCCCACAGGAAGGGGCAGATCAGCAGCAGGCAGGCGATCATCACCCGTCGCCCGCCGATGCGCTGGGCCAACTGGGCCATGGGCAGGGTGGCCAGGGCGCCGATGGCCATGGGCGTGGCCAGCAGCAGCGCGAAGCGCCCCTCGCCGAAGCCGAGCAGCGCCTTGAGCTCCACCCCCAGCACCGCGAAGATGGTCCAGCTGGCGAAGACCAGCGCGAAGGCCAGGGGCGAGAGCAGCACGACGGCCAGGGGCCGATAGCCCCCGGTCGGGTCCTGGTAAAGCTCCTGGTCGAGCTGCTGGTCGGCTGGCATCATCGGGGGCCGCAAGCGCTGGGTGTCTGCGGAAAGTCTCGGGAGCGCGGCCCTCGAGGTCAAAGGGGCATC
>NZ_CP071922.1:425495-453872 GCF_017584085.1 Halomonas sp. BM-2019 | reverse complement strand
CCAGATCGTCAGCGCCCTGCAGCGCTACGAGCAGCAGCCCGGCGCCGAGACGCGCGACCGGGTGACCGAGCTGGCCGAGCGCTTCGAGCGGCGCCTGGCGAGCCCCGAGCTGACCGATGCCATGCCCCGGGCCGAGGACCACCCCCTGCAGCGCCAGCACCAATCGCTCCAGGCGCGCTGGGAAGAGGAGCTCGCCCCCCGGGTGGCGCTGGCCACGGCCGGCGGCGGCGTGGAGCCCGACCCCCTGCGCGAGACCCTCGACGACCTGGTCGCCGAGATCGACGCCATGGTCACCCTGCTGGAGCAGAACAGCGAGTCGAAGATCCAGCTGCTCAGCGCCCTGCAGATCCTCTTCCTGGGCCTCACCGCCGTGGTGGTGGTGATCGCCCTCTACGATATCCGTCACAACCTGGTGATGCCGCTGCGCCACCTGGTGGTACTGGCCCGCGAGGCCGCCCACCGCAACTTCGGCCACCGCACGCGGCTCGCCGGCAACGACGAGCTGGCGCTGCTGGGGCGCACCTTCGACGCCATGGCCGAGGAGCTCGGCGCCAGCTACGCCGAGCTGGAGGCGCGCGTCTCGCGCAAGAAGGCGGAGCTCGAGCGCAGCAACCGCGCCATGCAGGTGATGCACGACGGCAGCCGCGCCCTCTATGGCGGCGGCAACGATCTCTGCGCCAGCGCCGCGCCCATGCTGCGCCGCCTGGGGCAGCTGCTGGAGATCGGCCCCATCCGGCTGTCGCTCCACGATCCCTACGACGACCGCCAGGTCCCGATCCTCGCCACCCATTCGGCGCGGCGCCCCGAGTACTGCCGCGACCACGACTGTCACGCCTGCCTGCTCGACCCCCAGCCGCTGCTGCTGCAGGAGACCGAGGCGGGCGAATGCCTGCTGCTGCCGGTCAGCGTCGGCGAGCTGATGCTCGGCACCCTGGAGGTGTGGTACCCGAAGGCCTCACCGCTGCCCGACAGCAAGCGCCGCCTGCTCAACGCCCTGGCCGACCAGCTGGCCACCGCGGTCTATCTGCAGCGGCGCATCGAGGAGCAGCAGCAGGTGACGCTGATGAACGAGCGCACCATCATCGCCCGGGAGCTCCACGACTCCCTGGCCCAGTCGCTCTCCTACCTGAAGATGCAGGTGGCGCGCCTGGAGCGCATGCAGGCCAAGGGCATGCCGCCGAAGACCCAGGCGCCGGTGTTCGACGAGCTGCGCACCGGCCTGGACAGCGCCTATCGCCAGCTGCGCGAGTTGCTGACCACCTTCCGCCTCAAGCTCGAGGGCCCGGGGCTCGCCAGCGCCCTGCGCCAGACCGTCGCCGAGTTCGGCGAGCGGCTGGAGACTCGCATCGACCTGGAGGTCGACCTGCCGCCCCACCTGCTCAACCCCAACGAGGAGATCCATGTGCTGCAGGTGGTGCGGGAGTCGCTGGCCAATGTGGTCAAGCACGCCAACGCCCACTGGGCGGGTGTGTCGGTGGTCTTTCGTGCCGCCCAGCTGCATGTCGTCGTCGAGGACGACGGCGTGGGCCTGGCCGACGACAGCTCGCCGCCCATGCACTACGGGCTGGTGATCATCCGCGACCGCGCCGAGACCCTCGGCGGCGAGCTCAACCTCGCCAACCGCGCCCAGGGCGGCACTCGGGTGGCGCTTGTCTTCACCCCCCAGACCGCGCGCCTGATCCACCAGCACGTCGGCACCGCCAGCGCCCCCGTCGACCCGCGCCTCGACACCATCGCCACCGATCGCCACGGCCACAGGGAGTAAGCCAGGATGACCGATACGACCGACGAGACCCCCGCCAGCCTCCTGATCATCGACGACCACCCGCTGCTGCGCCGCGGCGTCTCCCAGCTGCTGGAGCTGGAGGAGGACATGACGCTGATCGGCGAGGCCGGCGAGCCCGAGGCGGGCGTCCGCCTGGCCCTGGAACTCGACCCCGACATGGTGCTGCTCGACCTCAACATGCCCGGCATGAACGGCATCGAGACCCTGAAGCGCCTGCGCGACGAGGGCTACGCCGGCCGCGTGGTGATGTTTACCGTCTCCGACCACGAGGAGGACGTGGTGGCCGCCCTGCAGGGGGGCGCCGACGGCTACCTGCTCAAGGACATGGACCCGGACGAGATGATCCGCCAGCTGCGCCAGGCGTCGCTGGGCCGCATGGTGATCAGCGAGAGCCTCACCGCCCTGCTGGCTGAGGCACTGCGCAGCCAGCGCAGCCAGCCGGCGGCGCCGGATATCCACAGCCTCACCCAGCGCGAGCGGGAGATCCTGAGCGAACTGGCCGGTGGCCTCTCCAACAAGATGATCGCCCGCAAGCTGGACATCACCGAGGGCACGGTGAAGGTCCACGTCAAGCACCTGCTCAAGAAGCTCAACCTGCGCTCGCGGGTCGAGGCCGCCGTCTGGGCGGTGCAGGAGGGCGCCAACCGCTAGCCGCCGGCGGTTCTCTGTGGATACCTCCAAATAACCCCGGGGCGCCAGCGCGCCCCTCCCCCTGCACCCCTCTCACCACAAAGCACAACAAAAACAGCTGGTTATCAGATTATCCCCTCTACCTCCCTGGAGGTACTTCGCCCGCGGCGGGCCGATTTCGGCCCGTTTCGCGCCCCTCGGCAGCGGCGTATCTTTCCCTCCATAAGGCTCGGCTTGATATCGATCAACCGCGGAGCCCACCGTTGGACCTCAAGGGGAAATCACCATGGCAAGATCGAGTGCCGAGAGCGGACGCGCCACGCGGACCGCCAGGAATGCCGATATCGAACACTGGGATGTCGAGAACGAGGAGTTCTGGGAGAGGGAAGGCAAGCGGGTTGCCAACCGCAACCTGTGGATCTCCATTCCCAGCCTGTTGATGGGGTTCGCGGTCTGGATGATGTGGGGCATGATCACCACCCAGATGCAGAACCTGGGCTTCCCGTTCAGCGTGGACCAGCTGTTCATGCTGACCGCCATCGCGGGCCTGGCCGGCGCCACCCTGCGCATCCCGGCCTCCTTCATGATCCGTATCGCCGGCGGACGCAACACGGTCTTCCTGACCACCGCCCTGCTGATGATCCCAGCGGCCGGCACCGGCCTTGCGCTGATGAACCCCGACACGCCGTTCTGGGTGTTCCAGGCCCTGGCGCTGCTCTCCGGCATCGGCGGCGGCAACTTCGCCGCCTCCATGAGCAACATCTCGACCTTCTTCCCCAAGAAGCAGCAGGGCTACGCCCTGGGCATGAACGCCGGCCTCGGTAACTTCGGGGTCACCACCATGCAGATCCTGATCCCGCTGGTGATGACCGTGGGCCTCTTCGGCGCCATCGCCGGCGACCCCATGCAGCTGCAGAGCGCCAGCGGTACCCTGATCGGCCGCATCGAGGCGGGCACCGACACCTGGATCCAGAACGCCGGCTTCATCTGGCTGCTGTTCCTGATCCCGCTGGCCTTCGCCGGCTGGTTCGGCATGAACAACCTGCGCCCCATCACCCCCAACCCGGGCGCCCCGGTCCAGGCCTTCGGCAAGATCCTGGGCCTCTACGGGGTCGGCATCCTCGCCACCGTGGCCGGGGTCATCGCCCTGGGCTGGCTGGGCATGTGGGTCGCCCTGCCGCTCACCATCCTGCTGACCCTCGGCCTGCTGCGCCTGATTCCCGGCGAGATCAAGCCCAATATCCAGAAGCAGTTCGCGATCTTCTCGAACAAGCACACCTGGTCGATGACGGTGCTCTACATCCTGACCTTCGGCTCCTTCATCGGCTTCTCCGCCGCCCTGCCGCTCTCCATCAACGTGATCTTCGGCAGCATGATGGAGGTGGCCGCCGACGGCAGCGTGACCCGGGTGGCCAACCCCGATGCCCCCAGCGCCCTGACCTGGGCCTGGATCGGCCCCTTCGTCGGCGCCCTGATCCGTCCCATCGGCGGCTGGATCTCCGACAAGGTGGGCGGCTCCATCGTCACCCAGGTGATCTCGGTGGTCATGGTGGTGGCCTCCGCCGTTACCGGCTACGTGATGATGCTGGCCTACAACTCCACCGACCCCAACAGCTACTTCTGGCTGTTCATGCTGCTGTTCGTGGTGCTGTTCGCCGCCAGCGGCATCGGCAACGGCTCCACCTTCCGCAGCATCGGCGTGATCTTCGATGCCCAGCAGAAGGGCCCGGTGCTCGGCTGGACCTCCGCGATAGCCGCCTACGGCGCCTTCATCGCCCCGGTGGTGATGGGCAGCCAGATTCGCGCCGGCACCCCCGAGCTCGCCATGTACGGCTTCGCGATCTTCTATGCGCTCTGCCTGGTGATCAACTGGTGGTTCTACCTGCGCAAGAACGCCTACGTGAAGAACCCGTGATTCACCGCTTCCTCTGCCCGGCGGCCGGCCCCGGCCGCCTCGCCTCTACCCCCACTGCTGGAGGTGCCCCATGAAGATCATGCTCGCCTATGACGGCTCGCGAAATGCCAAGCTGGCCCTGGCCCAGGCCGTGGAGATGTTCCGCTGCAACGCCCCGCTCCTGATCCTGGTGGCCGTGGCCGAGAACCCGCGGGACGCCACCGACGCCAACGAGGACCTCTTCCAGGAGGAGGTCGAGGAGCTGACCGCCGCCCTCGCCGAGGCGAAGGCCTTCGCCGAGGCGGAAGGCTTCGCGGTGGAGACCCATATCGCCGAGGGGGACGCCCGCAAGCAGCTGCTGGAGGCCACCCGCAAGCTCAAGCCGAACCTGCTGGTGATGGCCCGCCACAGCCAGAAGCCCGACGGCGGCATCATCGCCCAGTCGCTGAGCTACTTCGTCGACGAGCTCGACTACATGACCTTCGGCAGCGTCAGCTCCTTCCTGGCCCGCCGCGCCGAGGTCCCGCTGCTGATCTTCCCGAGCCCGTGAGCCCGCTGGATCGCCTCAGCGCCACTACCGCGTCCTTCCCCTTCAGGATGACCTCACCATGAAAGTCGCCGACCTCTTCAAGGTACGCACGCCGGAGATCAGGGCCCTGCACCTGACCTGGATCGCCTTCTTCATCACCTTCTACGTCTGGTTCAACATGGCGCCGCTGGCCACCAGCATGCTGCGCGACGTCGACTGGCTGACCCAGGACCATATCCGCCTCTTTGCCATCTGTAACGTGGCGCTGACCATCCCGGCGCGCATCATCGTCGGCATGGCGCTGGACCGCTTCGGCCCCCGCCGGGTCTTCTCGATCCTGATGGTGACCATGGCGATTCCCGCCCTGGCCTTCGCCTTCGGCAACACCTTCACCCAGCTGCTGGTCGCCCGACTGGTGCTGAGCTCCATCGGCGCCAGCTTCGTGGTCGGCATCCACATGACCGCGCTCTGGTTCAAGCCCAAGCACATCGGCTTCGCCGAGGGCTTCTACGCCGGCTGGGGCAACTTCGGTTCCGCCGCCGCCGCCATGACCCTGCCCACCATCGCCATCGTCTGGTACGGCGGCGACGAGGGCTGGCGCTGGGCCATCGCCCAGAGCGCCTTCGTGATGGCCGCCTACGGCGTCTACTACTGGTTCGCCATCACCGACGGCCCCTCCGCCACCTCCCACCGCAAGACCCGCAAGGCCCTGGCCATGGAGGTCAGCAGCTGGGGCGACATGATCAAGCTGATCCTCTGGACCATCCCGCTGGTGGGCTGTCTGGCCATCCTGGTGTGGCGCATCCAGGACATGGGCTTCATGTCCGTCACCGCGGCGGTGCTCTCCTACCTGGCGATCCTCGCCATCGTCATCTACCAGGTGGTGCAGATCATCCGCGTCAACGTGCCGATCCTGAAGAAGGGCGTGCCGGAGGACGACAAGTACCACTTCAACAGCGTGGCCGCGCTCAACACTACCTACTTCGCCAACTTCGGCGCGGAGCTGGCGGTCATCTCCATGCTGCCGATGTTCTTCGAGCAGACCTGGGGACTCACCGCCGCCGCCGCCGGCCTGATCGCCTCGTCCTTCGCCTTCGTCAACCTGGTGGCGCGCCCCATGGGCGGCGCGGTCTCCGACCGCATGGGCAACCGCCGCTTCGTGATGCTCAGCTACATGTTCGGCATCGGCATCGGCTTCACCCTGATGGGCATGATGAACGAGACCTGGCCGCTGATCCTGGCCATCGCCATCACCATCTTCACCTCCTTCTTCGTTCAGGGCTCCGAGGGCGCCACCTTCGGCATCATCCCCTCGATCAAGCGCCGCATCACCGGCCAGATCTCCGGCATGGCCGGCGCCTACGGCAACGTGGGGGCGGTGGTCTACCTGACCCTCTTCACCTTCGTCACCCCGACACAGTTCTTCTACATCCTGGCGGCGGGCGCCTTCTTCAGCTGGCTGGTCTGCTTCATCTGGCTCAAGGAGCCGGAGAGCGGCTTCGCCGACGAGTACTACCTCTCCTCGGTGGACAAGATGCTCGAGGAGCAGGAGCGACTGAAGGCCGCAGGCCGGGCCTGAGGACACGACACCCCGACCCGATGGCCGGCCCATGCCGGCCATCGCCTTTTCCAACAGGAGGGAGCCATGGCGTCACAGCGCTACAAGCAGTATTCGGTACTGACGGCCAACACCTTCGCCTTCACCATCTGCTTCATGGTGTGGACCATGTTCGGCGAAATCGGCGTCCCGATCGCCGAGGAGCTCGACCTCAGCGACACCCAGTTCGGCCTGCTGACCTCGGTGCCGATCCTCACCGGGGCGCTGATGCGCCTGCCGCTGGGGGCCCTGACCGACCGCATCGGCGGCAGGCCGGTGTTCATGGTACTGATGCTGGCCACCGTGCCCGCCATCTGGGCGGTGCAGTTCGCCACCCAGCTGTGGCAGCTGCTGCTGCTCGGCGCCGTGGTGGGCCTGGCCGGCAGCGGCTTCTCGGTGGGCATCACCTACACGGCCAAGTGGTTCCAGCGTGACCGCCAGGGGCTGGCCATGGGCATCTTCGGTGCCGGCAACGCCGGGGCCGCCGTCACCAAGTACATCGCCCCCACGGTGATCATCCTGCTGGGCTGGCAGGCGGTGCCCAACATCTATGCGGCGATCATGCTGATCACCGCGCTCTTCTTCTGGTTCTTCACCTTCACCGATCCCGGGCATCGCAATGCCGATCGCCCCTCCCTGCGCGAGCAGATCGCGGTGCTGCGTGACCCCAAGGTGTGGAAGTACTGCCAGTACTACTCGGTGGTATTCGGCGGCTACGTGGGGGTCTCGCTGTGGCTGACCCGCTACTACATGAACGAGTACGGCATGGGCATCCAGCTGGCGGCGCTGATCGCCACCATCTTCGTGCTGCCCTCCGGGGTGATCCGGGCCTTCGGCGGCTGGCTCTCCGACCGCTTCGGCGCCCACGCGGTGACCTGGGCCTGCATGTGGGCCAGCCTCGCCGCACTGTTCGTGATGTCCTATCCCCATACCAGCTATGCGATCCAGACCGTGGATGGCGGTCAGCTGCAGTTCAGCTTCGGCATCCCGATCTGGCTGTTCACCTTCGCCCTGTTCGTGGTGGGCATCGCCTGGGGGATCGGCAAGGCCTCGGTGTTCAAGTACCTCTCCGACGAGTACGACCGCAATCTGGGACTGGTCTCGGGTATCGTGGGCCTGGCCGGCGGGGTGGGCGGCTTCCTGCTGCCGATCATGTTCGGCGCCCTGGTGGATATCACCGGCGTGGCCACCTCGGTGTGGATGCTCTGCTTCGGCGTGACCCTGGTCTCGATCATCTGGATGTGGTGGACGGAGCGCCGGGTGCCCATGTTCACCCGCGACGCCTACCACCAGGCCACCGTGGTCGAACCCCGGCGCCAGGAGGCCTGAGCGGCAACACCCAGCACCGCCCATATCCGAGTGTCTCACTGCGACTTTGATCTTCGACAAGGACCCTGCCGGCAGGACGAGGCATAGTGCAGGAACAGCGTCTGGAAGGCGGGGCCCTGCGCCCCTGCCCCAGCCATTTCAGCGGGAGGCCATCATGTCCGACACCTCACTCTCGAGCGTCACCGACGCAACCCTCGACACCCGCGGCCGTGGCCTGGCTGCCGCGGTCTATATCCTCTACCTGGGCAGCATCATGGCGGTGATCACCGCGCCGATCGGCGTGCTGCTCGCGCACCTGCGTCGCGGCCGCGTCTCGGCGCTGGCCGACAGCCACCTGCAGTTCCAGATCCGCACCTTCTGGCTGGGCGCCCTGGCCGCCGCCGCCGCCCTCGCCGCCTGGAACCTGCTCGGCCTGGTGGGCGCCCCCGCCTGGGCCTCCTGGACGCTGGGCTACGGCTTCTTCACCGCCTGCCTGGCCTGGACCATCGGTCGCTGCGGGGTCGGCATCCATCGGCTGATGGCCGGCCGCCCCCTCGACAACCCGCGCAGCCTGCTGTTCGGTGGCGCCGCGGTGCGCCTCAATGACTGACGGAGGAGTCGCCATGCGCCGTACCGCAATGCCACGCGCCAACGCGTCAGCCCGCTCCGCGGGGGTCACCGGCCTGGCCTGGGGCTTTATCCTCTTCTCGCTGGCCGTGCTGGGGCTGCTTGCCCTGCCCCTGGCCCCGGGAGAGGCACTGGCCGCCTCCCTGGGAGTCGAGGTCGGCAGCGGCGGGCTGACCGGCGGCGTGGCCTGGCTGGCCGAGCGCAGCGCCCGTGTGGCCAGCCTGCTGATGCTGGGCGCGCTGGTGACCCTGACCCTGGCCATCGCCCTGCTGTGCCGCCTCGCCTGGGCGCGTCGCGCCTTCATCGCCCTGATGGCGGCCGGCTTCGTGGGCGTGCTGGGCGGTGCGGCGCTGACCCCGCTGACCTTCGGCCTGCTGCCCGAGGCGGCCACCGGCGAGGCGGTCAACCCCTCCGATCCGGTGGCCGGTCTGGTGGGCCTGCTGGGGGGGCTGATCCTCGTGGCCACCCTGTTCACCGCGCTCTTCGCCTGGGCCGGCTGGAAGCTGAGCACCCCGGCGGTGCGCGCCGAATTCGAGCGCATGCCCGTCCCCGCCGAGGGCTGAGATGAAAGGGGCTGAGATGGCCGAACGCGACGCCCGGCCGGGCAAGGCGCTGCCCAACCCCGGCTGGGGGCCGCTCTCGGCGCTGCCGGGCAATCCGCTGATGTGGGTGCTGATCCTCAGCGAGATGCTGGTGTTCGCCGCCTTCTTCGGCCTGTTCGCCTGGCTGCGCGCCGGCGAGCGGGAGGTGTTCGACGCCTCCCAGCAGCTGCTCGACCCGGTCGCCGGGGGCCTCAATACCCTGGTGCTGCTGACCAGCGGGCTCTTTGCGGCCCTCGCGGTGCAGGCCATCGGCCGCGGCGAGAGGCGGCGCTGCCGCCAGTGGCTGGCCGGGGCCTTCGCCCTGGGGGTGGTGTTCTGCGTGGTCAAGGTGGTGGAGTACGCCGACAAGCTCGGCCAGGGCCTCATGCCAGAGACCAACACCTTCTTCACCTTCTACTATCTGCTGACCGGCTTCCACTTCGCCCATGTGCTCTTCGGCCTGGGGCTGATCGCCCTGGTGGCCTGGAAGCTCTCCCACGACAACGTCGAGACCGCCGCCGCCTTCTGGCACATGGTCGACCTGATCTGGATCCTGCTCTATCCCATCATCTACCTGCTGAGGTGAGCCCATGGGCGATATGAAGACAGTCGCAGGCGACTCGGCCACCCGCCGGCTGCTGATCACCTGGGCGGTGCTGATGGGCCTGACCCTGATCACCATGGCCTCGGCGCGGCTCGGCGGCGAGGCACGCCTGGAGGCGCTGCCGCTCTGGTCGGCGGCGCTGCTGCTGGCCACCACCTTCTTCAAGGCCCACCGGGTGCTGATGGTCTATCTGGGCCTGGGGGACTCGACGCCGGCCTGGCGCGGCGCCTTCACCGGCCTGACCCTCTTCACCCTGCTGCTGGTGGGCGCCGGCTACCTGGTGGCCCAGGTGGCTTGAACTAGCCTCTCGCTGTCTCGGAAGCCTGTAGCGAGAGGCGCCGCCCATCACGGGCGGCGCGTCTCTCTGCTGAAACGGTCTGGTGGATAGGGCTCAGGGCGGCGGGCCGACGCCGGCCCAGTCGGCCAGGCGGCGGCCCAGCCAGATCAATCCCCAGACGGCGAAGGGCACCGCGAACATCACCAGGATGCCCCAGTCGCGGGTGTTGATGAACCAGGCCAGGGTGGAGATCACCACCAGGGCCACCAGCAGGCCCACGACCACGGCGATGGCGGGACGACGGTTCGGCGCGGCGGCGTTGCTCATGGCAGCCCTCCTCAGTGGCCGATGATCTGGCGGTAGATGCCCGGCAGCGCCAGGGCCAGGTGCTCCGGGCGGTTGACGATGGCGTAGCTGCCGCGGCCGAACAGGTGCGAGACGTACTGGTGCGCCTCGCGATCCACGGTGACGCCGAACACTCGCACCTCCTGCTGGCGCGCCTCGAGCACCGCCCTGCGGGTGTCCTCGATGCCGTAGCGCCCCTCGTAGTAGTCGGTGTCGTTGGGCTTGCCGTCGGTGATGACCAGCAGCAGGCGGTGGCGGTTGGGGCGCTTGGCCAGCTCCTGGGTCACATGGCGGATCGCCGGCCCCATGCGGGTGTAGTGGCCGGGCTTGAGGGCGGAGATGCGCCGCGCCACCCGCTCGCTCATGGTCTCCTCGAAGGCCTTGATCGTGTTGACCCACACCTTCTGGCGGCGGTGTGAGGTGAAGCAGTGGATGGCATAGTCATCACCGCAGCCGGCCAGGCCGTGACCCAGCACCAGCAGCGCCTCCTTCTCCACGTCGAGTACACGACGATCCTCCAGCCAGGCATCGGTGGAGAGCGAAACATCGATCAGGATATCCACCGCCAGGTCACGGGCCTGCTCGCGGGCCGCCATGTAGAGACGGTCGCTGGCCTCGCCGGTGGCGGCCAGGTCGCAGCGCGAGCGGATCACCGCGTCCATGTCGAGCTCGCTACCGTCGAGCTGGCCGCGCAGGATCTCGCGGCGGGGACGCAGCGCCTCGAATTCGCGCCGCACCCGGCGGATGCGTCGCCGGGTGGCCTCGTCCGGCTCCCACTGCTCGCCCTCCTCGCTCTGCAGGTCGGTATGCACCTGGCAGTGGTCGGGCAGGTAGCACGCCTTGCGGTAGTTCCACTCCGGGTAGAGGTGCTTGCCGCGCAGCCGCTCGCCGAGGACCTCGTTCGGCGGCAGGTCGAGGTCGACCTTGAGCCGGGTCGCCGCCCGCTGCTTGTGGGGGCTGATGACGATCTCCTCGATCTGTTCGGCGGCGCGCTTGGCCTCCTCATCCTCGTTGTCCTCCACCAGGCGGTTGAGGTTCACCATCTCGGTCCAGGAGAGCATCTTCTCGAAACGGTTGGCCACCAGCGGATCGTCGCGCTCGGACTGGTCCTGGTGGCGGCGATCGGCCTTGCGCTTGCCCTCGCTGGCCTGCTGGGCGCTGTTGGCCTCGCCGTCGTGGGGGTCCTCGTCGCGCTCCTCGCGGCCGTGGCCCAGGCCCAGCTGCACCACCTGTCCCCACAGCGGCACCGGCAGCGGCGGCCGATAGCCGCGGGGCGCCTGGAACGGCTCGAGGGGGCTTGCCGGGTCGGCCACCGCGGCGGCCATGGAGGCGGCCCAGCCCTCCAGGGGGGTATCGTCACCCAGCAGGGCGCGCAGCGTGGCCTCCAGGGCCTGCTCAAGGGGGGGCAGCTTGCGGCGGGCCGGGCGAACCGCCAGCAGCACCGCGCAGAGGTTGCGATAGCGCCCGGCGAGGCCGGGGAAGCGGGCCAGGGCCGCCTCCGTGGCCCGCATCGCCTCACGCAGCCGCGCCAGGTCGTTCTGCAGCGGATCGGCATGCACGCCCGGGCGCCGCGCCACCGCCAGGTAGGCGGTCAGCCAGAAATAGAGGTCGCGGTTCAGGCGCGCCTCGGGGAAGAGGTCCAGGGTCGGCGGCAGCAGCAGGTTCTCCTCGTCGCGGCGCGCCTGGTCCACGGCCTCGTCGTCGAAGCCGAGGCGCTGGCGCAGCGAGAGCCGGTGCAGGGAACTGCGCGCCACGATGGCGGCGACCTCCAGGCCGCACTCGCCGCCGCTGGCGCGAAAGAAGACGCCGAGCACGTGGCGCAGCTCCTCCAGGGCCACGGCGGCCTCGGGGTGACGCCGGTAGCTGGCGGCGCTGGAGGCCCAGCGGTGCCAGTGGCGGCCGACGAACTCCTCGACCTCGAGAAAGTGCAGCATGGCGGACTCCCCTTTGGCTCAACCGAAGGTAGCGTTGATGGCTTCCAGCAGCCCTTCCTGGACGTCCAGGTCGTCGGTCAGCGGCTCCACCAGGGTGGCGCGGGTGGCCTCGAGGATCGGCATGCCGGCGGCGATCAGGGTGGCGCAGTAGACCAGCAGGCGGGTGGAGACCCCCTCCTCCAGGTCCTGGCCCTTGAGCTCGCGCAGGCGCCTGGCCAGGTTGACCAGGGCCGCGCAGCGCTCATGGGCGAGGCCGCTCTCCCGGGCGACGATGCCGCACTCGATATCCGGCGGCGGGAAGTCGAAGGACATCGCCACGAAGCGCTGGCGGGTACTGGGTTTGAGCGACTTGAGGATATGCTGGTAGCCGGGGTTGTAGGAGACCACCAGCATGAAGTCGTCGGGCGCCTCGAGCAGTTCGCCGGTGCGCTCCAGGGGCAGCAGGCGGCGGTCATCGGTGAGCGGATGCAGCACCACGGTGACGTCCTTGCGCGCCTCGACCACCTCGTCGAGATAGCAGATGCCACCCTCGCGCACGGCGCGGGTCAGCGGGCCGTCGACCCAGCGGGTCTCGCCACCCTGCAGCAGGTAGCGCCCGGTGAGATCGGCGGCGGTGAGATCGTCGTGACATGACACGGTGTAGAGCGGGCGGCCGAGCCGGGCCGCCATATGGCTGACGAAACGGGTCTTGCCGCAGCCGGTGGGTCCCTTGAGCAGCAGCGGCAGGCGCTGCTGATACGCCTGCTCGAAGAGGGCGCACTCGTTGCCGACCGGATGGTAGAAGGGCAGCTCCCGGTCGAGCTCGGATACCGATGCGATATGGGTCATGAATCACTCCAGGGGTGGGCGGGCCGCGACCCGGTCGCGGCCCGCCGTGGGCGTCACTCGGTGGCAGTCAGCGGCTTGCTGGTGGCGGGCACCTGCTCGCGCGCCGGCCCGAAGACCGCGTAGATGAACATCAGGGCGGCGATGCCGACGAAGATGCCGGTACCGAAGCGCATGACGTAGAAGAGGTGCAGCTGTTCCTGGATCTGCATGAAGTTCATGCCGAGCACCCGCTGCAGGTGGGTCTGGACGACGCCCGCGAAGGTCAGGGTGAAGGTCATGAACCACATGGCGGAGGTCATGATCCAGAAGGCCCACATGTTGAGCACCTGGTTATAGGGCTGCACGCGGCGCAGCTGCGGCATGGCGTAGGTGATGATGCCCATGATCAGCATCACGTAGGCGCCATAGAAGGCCAGGTGGCCATGGGCCGCGGTGACCTGAGTGCCGTGGGTGTAGTAGTTGATCCACGACAGGGTGTGCATGAAGCCCCACACGCCGGCGCCGAAGAAGGCCACGGCGGCACAGCCCAGGGTCCACAGCATGGCGGCCTTGTTGGGGTGGTTGCGGTTGCCCTTCCAGAACATGTAGAAGGCGAACACCACCATGGCGAAGAACGGGATCACCTCGAGCGTGGAGAAGATGCTGCCGATCGGCTGCCAGTAGGCAGGGGTGCCGATCCAGTAGTAGTGGTGACCGGTGCCCAGCAGGCCGGAGAAGAGCGCCAGGCCGACGATCACGTAGAGCCACTTCTCGATGATCTCGCGGTCGACGCCGGTCATCTTGATCAGCAGGTAGCCGAGCAGG
Organism: Halomonas sp. BM-2019; assembly: GCF_017584085.1. Lineage (NCBI taxonomy): Bacteria > Pseudomonadati > Pseudomonadota > Gammaproteobacteria > Oceanospirillales > Halomonadaceae > Halomonas > Halomonas sp. BM-2019. Next base: position 440,128 of record NZ_CP071922.1, on the reverse strand, counting down.
GAGGCCATGATCAGCTCCCACACGCCTTCCACCCAGATGTGGACGATCCACCACCACCACAGCTTGTCCAGCGCCAGGTTGTCGGGGTTGTAGAAGGCGAACAGCCAGAACACCGCCGCCAGCCAGAGGCCCAGCATCAGCACCATGTTGATGGCCGTCCTGCGCCCCTTGAGCATGGTCAGGCTGGTGTTGAACAGGAACATCAAGAACGAGATCGTGATCAGGATCTTCGACCAGAGCGGCTGCTCGAGGTAGTGGCGCCCCTCGTGGATGCCGAACTGGTAGCTGATCAGGGCACCCGCGCCGGCGATGGCGAACAGGCCCAGCTGCAGGTAGGCGAGATTCGGGCTGTAGATCTCGTTCTCGGCCTCCTCGGGCATCAGGTAGTAGGTGCTGCCCATGAAGCCGATCAGCAGCCAGACGATCAGCAGGTTGGTGTGGCTGGTTCGGGTGATGTTGAAGGGCATGGCCTCGGACATGAAGTGAGGCCAGACATAGGCGGCGGCGGCAGCAAGCCCGAAGATAATCTGCAGGGCAAACAGCGCCATCGCGACCATGAAGAATGGCAAGGCCACCTTCTGCGTTTCATATTTCATCGGTTCGGCTCTCCTTGGTTCGGGAATCCGGCAGGGTCATGGCGTCCGGATCAACCGGCCGGGTGGGGCGGCCAGCCCTGGGTGTCGATGGCGTCTGTCCACTCGAAGAAGTCGATCAGCGCTTCCATCTCTTCGTCGTTGATCTCGAAGTAGGGCATCTGGCGACGGTTCGGCGCGCCGGTGGGCTGGGCACGCATCCAGGCGGCCAGCGCCATGCGGGCGCCCTCGGGGTTCTGGTGACCGCCGTAGCGGGTCCAGACGTTGCCGACCTCCGGCGCAAAGTAGGAGCCTTCACCGAGGATGGTGTGGCAGTTGATGCAGTTGTGTTCCTCCCAGACGTGCTTGCCCAGCCTCACGGAGTCGCTCATGGGCTGGGTCGACGTATTGACGATGTAGAAATGGCTGTGTGCCGTCAGTGCGGCAAACACCAGAAAGAAGAACAGCGACCCGCCGTAGAAGATGTTGCGGGCCGCCGCCTTTGTCAGGCCTTCGGTCATGGACCATACTCCCTTGCTAGTCTGGCATTCTTATCGGAGCCGGCGGTCACCTGCGAAGATCCGAATCCGCCGCGTCCGCCCCCTTGAATATGCATTCAGCATGCATGTTAAAGGGTAGCAGCGGGGTGCCGTCCCTGACTTTGACGCCGGTCAACTGGGCGGAGAGAGAATGGTGGATGCAGGGCTTGTCAGCCGGGGCAGGATGGGCAGGGGCAGAAGGTGCCGGCAGCGCGCTGCCGGCGGCGACTCACCGCTCGGTGAGATCCTCGATCCAGGTCAGGGCGGCCACGCCGGTGGGCAGGCCCAGGGTCGGGATGGCCAGCATGGCCACCTGCCTTAGCGCCGCGGGCTCGATACCCTCCTCGGTGGCACGCCGGACGTGGGAGTGAACCGCTCCCTCGGCGCGTGCGCCCACGGCCAGCGCCAGCTTGACCAGGCGGCGGGTGCGGTCATCCAGGGGGCCGGCCTCGGCGCAGGCACGGCCCAGCTCGGCGTAGGCGTTCCACACCTCGGGGTTGTGCTCGGCGACCTTGCCGGCGCCGGCGGGAAGTGTTTCCTGGCTCATCGAATCGCTCCTCCTGTCAGGTGATGTCCCGGCAGTATAGAGAGCTCGGGCGCCCTGCGTCATGCCGCACCTGAGGCGGCCGCCAGCCAGGAGAGCGGGCTGTTGTGCAGCGCCGCCCCCAGCATATAGGCAAAGGTAGCCACCGCGGCCAGGCCCGCCGCGCCGCGCACCGCAGGGCTGCGCCCGCGCTTGATCGCCACCGTGCCCAGACCGATATAGAGCAGCAGGGCGATCAGCTTGGCCGCAAGCCAAGGGTGGTGCTGGGGCCACATCCGCAGCATCACCATCAGCAGCACCCCCAGGGTCAGCAGCAGGGTGTCGTTGACGTGGGGCAGCACCCTGACCCAGCGGCGCTTGAGCCAGGGCGACTCGCGCACCGACCACCAGGCCCGCACCAGGAAGAACAGCAGGCTCAGGATCGCCGTGGTGACATGCAGGTGCTTGACCAGGAAGTAGTGCTCGATCATCTCGAACCTCGCATAAGGCCCAGGCTTTAGCTGAGCCTAGCCGTCCTTGCCGTCCGCGCGAGTGCTCAGCAGCGGCACCGTGTAATGGAACAGGAAGACCAGGTAGGCGATGCACCAGAACAGGATGCTGAGGTTGTAGGTCCAGTGGGTGATCTGGGGAAACATCGCGAGGATGGGCGAGCGCAGTACGGCGCCGGCGAACATCAGCGCAAGGCCCAGGCCGATGCCCGGCAGGGTGCGGATCTCGCGTCCGGTGTGGCCCAGCGAGACCCGTGACATCATGGCCAGCATCATGGAGGCGATGCCGCCGATGGCCAGGGCGTGCAGCGCCAGCTCCACCCGGAATACCCCGGTCAGCGCCAGGGCCCACATCACCAGCCCCACCACGATGAAGGCGTAGCTCAGGTGCAGGCCCCACAGTAGCGGCTCGCCCAGGGTACGCAGCCCGTCCCAGCGCGCCAGGCGCACGCCGTTGGCGGCGGCCGCCACCAGCATGGTCCAGCCCAGCAGGCCGCGGGGCAGCTCGACCTCCAGCAGCACCGCCAGCTGCAGCAGCACCACGGCATAGATGGACCACAGCGAGAGGCGCTCCAGCATCGTCCAGTCGGCCGGCTTGGGACGCCCCAGCCTGCGCGAGGTGAAGAAGGGAATGACCCGGCCGCCGAGCAGCACCATCAGGGTGGCGATCAGCAGCACCCCCAGGTAGCCGCCCTCGCGGATCGGCGGCAGCTGGCCGCGCATCACCCCCAGGTGCATGGCCAGGTTGGCCACCGCCATCAGCAGCAGGATCGGCACGAAGACCAGGTTGCGCCACTGGCGCGCCGCCGCCACCATTCGCCCGAGGGCCAGCGCCGCCAGGGGCAGGAAGGCCAGGTCCACCGCCATCAGCACCCCGGCCGGCAGCCCCAGGGGGAAGGCCAGCAGCAGCCGCGCCGCCAGCCAGAGGCCGACCAGCCCCAGCAGCGGCGCCCCGCGCAGGCTCGGCTGGCCGGTCCAGTTCTGGGCCGCAGTCAGCAGAAAGCCCACCGCCACGGCGGCGCCGAAGCCGAAGATCATCTCGTGCTGGTGCCACCACATCAGGCCGCCGTGGGGACGCAGCAGGATATCGCCGTGCCAGAAGGCGAACCACACTACCAGGGCCAGCACGCTGAACAGCGAGGCCAGCAGGAAGAAGGGGCGAAAGGCGAGCCGGGCGACGGGCACGCCGGCCGGCTCGGAGAGGGGTAACGTCATGGCAGAAATCCCGACGGTTGCACTTGGGTTTGATCCATTGTGCCTTGCCGGTGCCCGCCGGGACCATGACAGGTATCAAGAATGCTTCTTATCCCAGCCCTCAATGGCTGGTGCCCTCCTCGTACTGGGTCTTGTTCCAGACGTTGTACTTGCCGGAGGGGCGCTTCATGGGCATGCGCCCGAGCTCCTCGAGGGTGTTACCGTCGAGCCACAGCAGGTAGCCGTCGTCGTCCCAGATGCTCAGCAGCAGGGTCTCGCCGCGGCGGTCGAACTCCACGTGGGCGGCGGTCTTGCCCGGCTCAGGGATCAGCGTCTCGACGATCTCGAGCGTCTGCTTGTCGATGACGTGGATGCGATCGTGGTTGGGGCCGAAGAAGACATCCACCCAGGCATAGGGGGAGTTCTCGTGGCTGCGCATGAAGAAGCCGGGACCGTCGGTCTCGATATGGGTGATCAGCGACCAGTCGCTCATGTCGAACACCGAGACCTGCCCCTTGTCGATGTGGGGGATCGCCATCACCCGCCGACCGTCCAGTTCCCAGGTGATGCCGGCGCCCAGGTGGGGCATGCCCTCCAGGGGCAGATCGGCCACCTTGCGCTCCTCGTCCATGTCGAACACCTGGCCGCCCTGGCCGCCGCGGGCGGCGCCCACGATATAGCGGTACTCCATGTCGAAGAAGAAGTCGTCCAGGTAGTCCGGCGCCTCCATGCGGTGCAGGGCGAAGTCACCGACGATGGCCTCGTCGCCCTCGGCGCGCTCCTCCGGCCAGCGGATCTCCCACACCTCGGGGATATCGCGCAGGGCGGCCACGAAGCTGTCGCGGGGCGGCGCGGTGTAGACGGCGCTGACCCGCGAGGTCTCGCCGTTGAGGCCCTCCACCGGGATCACCGCGATCAGGTCGAGGTCCCGGGCGTCGAACAGCACCAGGCTGTGGGGCAGGTAGTTGCCCGCCAGCACGTAGCGGCCGTCGGCGGAGACGGCGATATTGCGCATGTTGATGCCGGCGCGCACCTCGGCGGTCACCTCGAGGTTATAGATGTCGTACTTGGTGACCCAGCCGTCCCGGGAGCCGAAGTAGACGTAGCGGCCGTCCGGGCTGTACTTGGGCCCGCCGTGCAGCGCATAGCGGCTCGGGAAGCGAGTGATGCGCTCGAAGGTATCACCGTCCAGCAGGCTGACGTGGTGGTCGCCGATCTCCACCACGATGAAGAGGTTCTTGAGGTCCTCGACCTCGAACACCGGCGCATCGGGCAGGCTACCGTAGGGGTGTGACACCTCGTGGCTGGCCAGGATGTCGGCCTCCTCCCAGCTGGGCTCGTGCTCCGGCGGCTCGAAGATCCACTCGGCCAGGGCCGCCACCTCCGCCTCCGAGAGCAGCTCGCGATAGGCCGGCATCTGGGTGGCCGGTCGGCCGTCCAGGATCACCGACTTCGCCTCGTCAGGCTTGAGCCGCGAGAGGTTGTCCGGCAGCAGCGCCGGGCCGATGCCGCCCAGCCGGCTGACGCCGTGGCAGATCGCGCAGTGGTGGTTGTAGAGCACGTTGGCGTCCGGCTCGTCGGCCAGGGCAGGCAGGGCGGGGGCGGCCAGCAGGCCACCCAGCAGCAGGGTGCGCAGGGTCGTCACGGCTCGCCTCACAGTGCCACCCTCCCCAGGTCCGGCCCCGGGTCCGTCAGGGCGTCATCCGGCGCCCGGGCCAGGCGGGTCATGGCCGGCGCCAGGGTCTCGGCCAGGCCCACCACCGCACCCACCACGATCAGGGTCGGCGGACGGAACGCCTCGCGTTCGATCACCTCCACCAGGTCGCCCAGGGTGGCCAGCACGTGGCGCTGCTCCGGGGTGGTGCCACGCTCCACCAGGGCCACCGGGGTCTCGGCGGGCATGCCGTGGCGCTGCAGCTCGCCACGGATCAGCTCGGCATTGGCCAGCCCCATGTAGAAGACCGTGGTGTGGTGGGGCACGGCCAGGGCCGCCCAGTCGAGGGCCAGGTCCTGGTCGCCCTTGCAGTGGCCGGTGACGAAGGTGACGCTCTGGGCGTGGTCGCGGTGGGTCAGCGGGAAGCCCGCATAGCTGGAGCAGCCCGAGGCCGAGGTGATGCCCGGCACCACCCGGAAGCCGACGCCGTGCTCGATCAGGTACTCGGCCTCCTCCCCGCCGCGGCCGAAGATGAAGGGGTCGCCGCCCTTGAGGCGCAGCACCCGCCGGCCCTCGCCGGCCAGCCGCACCAGCAGGGCGTTGGTCTCCTCCTGGGTCAAGGCGTGGCAGCGCGAGGCCTTGCCCACGTAGTAGCGGCGCGCCTCGGGCCGGGCCAGGGCGAGGATCTCGGCGGAGACCAGGCGATCGAACACCAGGCACTCGGCCTGCTGCAGCAGCGACAGGGCGCGCAGGGTGAGAAGGCCCGGATCGCCGGGGCCGGCGCCGACGATGGCGACCTCACCCGGCGCCAGCGGCGCCTCGTCGAGGCCGAAGTGGCAGGTCTGGGTCTGTCGGAATGCTGTCATGGCTCGCTCTCCCGGAGCATCACGGTCGGTTGTCTCGCTCGGCGCTCAGAGCTCGATGGCCTGAATGGCCTGGTAGGGCGCCGCCACGCGCCGCTCGCCGGCGTCGCTCGCGCCGATCTCCTCGTTGGTGAGGTAGCAGCCGGGATCCTCCTCCCAGGGGTCGCCGGTCACCTTCCAGGCCCGCACCCGGGTGTTGCCGTTGCAGATCGTGAGGAAGCGGCACTCGGCGCAGCGCCCCTTGAGCGGCCGCGGCCGCTGCCGGAAACCCACCATCAGCGGGTCGGTGGTCTCGTGCCAGATATCGGAGAAGGGCCGGTCGCGGACGTTGCCGAGGTCGTGGTCCCACCAGAAGGTGTCCGGATGGACGTTGCCGAGGTTGTCGATGTTGGCGATGTGCTCGCCCGAGGCGTTGCCGCCCCAGTTGATCAGCCGCTGCTTGAGGGCGTCGGCCTGGTCGGGGAAGTGCTCCCGGGCCCACATCAGCAGGAAGGGGCCGTCGGCGTCGTTGTTGCCGGTGACGTACTCGCGCTCCACGCCGCGCTCGAGCTCGTCACGGCAGTGGTCGAACAGCCGGGTCATGGCGTCACGGGTCATGCGGTACCAGGCGTCCTGCTTGCTGTGGCGCCGGCCGCGGCCGCCGTAGTTGAGGTGCGAGAGATAGAACTTGTCGACGTCATGCGCTTCGATCAGCGCCAGGATATCGCCGAGCTGCTCGTAGTTCTCGCGGGTCAGGGTGAAGCGCAGCCCCACCTTGATGCCGCGCTCCTTGCACAGCTTCACCGCGTGCATGGACTCGCGGAAGGCCCCCTGGCGCTGGCGGATGACGTCGTGGGTGGCCTCCAGGCCGTCGATGCTGATGCCCACGTAGTCGTAGCCGATGGCGGCGATCGCGTCGATATTGGACTCGTTGATCAGGGTGCCGTTGGTGGAGAGCCCGGTATAGAGGCCCAGCTCCCTCGCCCGCCGCGACAGCTCGAAGATGTCCGGGCGCATCAGCGGCTCGCCGCCGGAGAGGATCAGCGCCGGCACCCGGAAGCCGTGCAGGTCGTCGAGGACCGCGTGGGCCTCGGCGTTGGAGAGCTCGCCGGCGAAGTCGATGTCCGCCGAGGTGGTGTAGCAGTGCTTGCAGGTGAGGTTGCAGCGGCGGATCAGGTTCCAGATCACCACCGGGCCGGGGGGCTTGCGAGCCGGAGGCACCGGGCCAGGCTCGAGCAGCGACTTGATATAGCGGGTGACGCGAAACATGGCTTACCTCCTGGACTCGGGCTTTCGCCCGGCACCGGGTCGGCCGGCCAGTCGCAGGCCGGTCTTCTTGAGAATGCGGGAGCTGTAGAGGATGCGGTGGTCACGGCAGGCCTCGCCGAGCAGCTCACGCAGCTCTTCGGCCTGGCGTTCCACCGCCTCCCGGGTGTGGCCGTGGAGCATGGCAAAGAGGTTGTAGGGCCAGTCGGGAAGGTGGCGGGGGCGGCGGTAGCAGTGGCTGACGCCGGGCAGCCGGGCCACCTCGCGACCGAGGCGGTCGATCCGGGCGTCGTCGACGTCCCACACCGTCATGCCGTTGGCCACGTAGCCGAGCCGATAGTGGTTGGGTACCGCGGCGATGCGGCGCACGATGCCCGCCTCCTGCATGCGCGCCAGGCGAGCGCGCACCTCCTCGCCGGCCAGGCCCAGCGAGCGGCCCACCGCTCCCCAGGGGTCGGGCACCAGCGGCAGGCCGGCCTGGGTGGCCAGCACGATGGCGCGATCGGTGGCGTCAAGCACCGGAGAGGACTCAGACGGGCAGGTGGAGACGGACATGGAATTCCTCCTGCTTGGGCATATCGAAGACGGGCAGGCCGGTGGCGGCCTCGATCTCGGCGATCACCTCGGCGATGCGTTCCGGGGTCTCGGTGGCCAGCACGAACCACATGTTGAGGCGATGCTCGCGGCGGTAGTTGTGGGCCACCTCGGGGAAGGCGTTGACCGCCTCGCTGACCCGCTCGAAGTCGGCCTCGGGTACGGCCAGGGCGGCCAGGGTCAGGCCGCCGCCGAGGCGCTCGGCGTGGTACATGGGGCCGAAGCGGCTGAGCACTCCCGCCTCCAGCAGCCGCTCCAGGCGATAGAGCAGCTCGCCCTCGGAGAGGCCGAGCTCCGCGGCGACGACGGCATAGGGCGCGTCCACCAGCGGCAGGCCATCCTGCAGGCGATTGATCAGGCGGCGGTCGGCGGCGTCCAGCTCGGCGACCGGCGTGGCGGCGGCACTCAGCGGGCGGGCAGGCATGGCGGTCATGGGCGCTCCTCGCGGGTATAGCGGCCGCCGCGCTGGCGGTAAGCCTTGAGGCTGAACAGCACGCGGCGGGGAATGGCCTGCAGCGCCTGGCGCTCGACGATCTCGTCGAGGGCGGCCAGCACCCGCTCGCGGCGGGTGCCGTGGATCATGCAGAACAGGTTGTAGGGCCAGTCGGGCAGGCGCCGCGGCCGGCGATAACAGAGGGTGACGGCAGGCTCGACGGCCAGGCGCCGGCCCAGCTCGCGCACCTCGGCGTCGGGCACATCCCACACCACCATGGCGTTGGCGGTGATCCCCAGCGGGCGGTGGCGCACCACCAGGCCGAGCCGCTTGACCAGCCCCTCCTCCTGCCAGCGGCGCATGCAGGCCATCACCTCCGCCTCGGTCAGCCCGCATCGCTCGGCCAGCGCCTGCCAGGGGCGCGGCACCAGCGGCAGCCCCTGTTCGACCAGGGCGCGCAGGCGGCGCTCGGCGGGGGGCTCGTGGCGCAGGGCCGAGAGCGGAAGATGGGCGTTCATGGCACCTCCAGTTCGTGCCAGGGGATCGGGAAGCCGAGATCGATGTGGAAGCCTTCGAGCATCGGCAGACGCAGGACCTCGCGCCCGAGCTCGGCCTCCAGGGCATCGAGGCGAGCCTCTAGGACCGCCTCGTCCGGCGCGGTCATCACGAACCAGAGGTTGAAGTCGTGCTCGCGGGCCAGGGCGCTGCGCGCCGGGTCTTCGCGAAGGTAGTTGTGATTGACCCCCGGGGCGCGGTTGATCACCTCGGCCACGGCGTCACGTTCCGCCTCGGGGGCCGCCACCGCGGCCAGCAGGCTGGCGCCGGCCCGGGCGTGGTCGAACACCGGCCCCACCCGGCTGAGCACCGCGAGGCGTTCGAGCCGCGCGAGGCGCTCGAGCAGCTCCGCCTCGCCGCACTCCAGCCGCTCGGCCATGGCGGCGAAGGGGCGCTCGCAGACCGGTAGCCCACGCTGGTAGGCGTCGATCAGCCGGCGATCCAGGGTGTCGAGTGTGACCATGGTGCGCGCCTCCGGCGCATTAAGATGCCTTTCCCGAGCATCTTACCTGCAGCCCGGACACCGCAAGCGGAGAACTCCGCGGTGGTTGACACAAGTCAAAAGAGGCATCCGGAATGCCCTTTAATGCGCCCGCGCGCTTCGCAACCGGCCCGCAGCTTGATATTCATCAACACAGGGTGGCGCGCCGACGGCGACACTCGATAACCGATCCCAGCCACACTCGTGCGAGTCCCGACATGCCCAAGAGAGCCCGACACCTGCTGCTACTCGGCCTGGCCTGGCTGCTGCCCCAGGCGGCCGTGGCGGAGACGGGCCGCGACGCGGCGCCGCTGGATGCCGAACGCCTGGAGACCCTGCTCTACCAGGACTGCGGCTCCTGCCACGGCATGACCCTGCGCGGCGGCCTCGGCCCCGCCCTGCCCCGGGACCGCATGCAGGCCTTGAGCCCCGAGGCGCTGGTCCACATCATCCGCCACGGCATCCCCGGCTCCGCCATGCCGGGCTGGAAGGCGCTGCTCAGCGAGGAAGAGGCACGCTGGATCGCCGAGCACCTGCAGACCGACAACCGCCTGAAGACCCTGGACGACTGATTTCCCCCGAGGAGTGCGCCATGCCGCTGATTCGCCCCCTGAAGACCCTGGTCGCCGCCGGCGCCCTGTCGCTGCTGGCCGCCGGCCCTGCCCTCGCCGACCCTGCCCCGGAGCTGCGCGGCACCGGCGACCTGGGCGTGGTGATCGAGCGCGCCACCGGCAGCGTGGCCCTGGTGGATACCACCCACAAGCGGGTGCTCAAGCACATCGAGGGCTTCGGCGACCTCTCCCACGCCTCGGTGAAGTTCACCCGCGACGCCCGGCACGCATTCGTGTTCGGCCGCGACGGCGGCCTGACCCGGCTCGACCTGCTCACCGGCGAGATCGACGGGCGCATCATCCAGGGCGGCAACAGCATCGGCGGCGCCGTCTCCCAGGACGGCCGCTACGTGGCGGTGGGCAACTACGAGCCGGGCGGCGTGAAGGTGTTCGACGTCGAGACCATGGAGCTGGTCGTCGACGTGCCGGCCACCTATGAGCGGCCCGACGGCACCACCGACCAGGCCAAGGTGGTGGGCGTGGTGGACGTGCCGGGCAACAAGTTCGTGTTCAGCCTGTTCGAGGCCGGCGAGATCTGGACCCTGGACATGTCCACCGAGGAGCCCGAGCTGACCAAGTACCGCGACGTGGGCAGCATGCCCTATGACGCCCTGATCACCGCCAACGGCCGCTACTATATCGCCGGGCTGTTCGGCGAGGACGGCATGGCGATGCTCGACCTGTGGCAGCCGGAGAATGGCGTGCAGCGCATCCTGCCCGACTACGGCCGCGGCGAGGAGCGCCTGCCGGTCTACAAGATGCCCCACCTGGAGGGCTGGGCCATGGCCGGCGACCAGGCCTTCTTCCCCGCCGTGGGCCGCAACGAGGTGCTGGTGGCCGACACCCGCGACTGGTCGCTGAGCGAGCGCATCGAGGTGCACGGCCAGCCGATCTTCGTGATGAGCCGCCCCGACGAGCAGCAGGTGTGGGTCACCTTCGCCCACCCCGACAACGACCGGGTCCAGGTGATCGATACCCGCACCCGGGAAGTGATCGAGACGCTCTCCCCCGGCGAGTCGATCCTGCACAAGGAGTTCACCCCCCGCGGCGAGCATATCTGGATCTCCGCCCGGGACAGCGGCCAGGTGGTGGTCTACGATACTCGTACCTTCGAGGAGATCGCCCGCCTGTCGGCCGAGTCGCCCAGCGGTATCTTCTTCACACATCGGGCACATCGTATCGGGCTTTAGCCGTCTGTCGGACGCGGGGTAGCTGTCGAAAGCTGACCAGCGGGCTCTGCTCGAATACCTCGAGACGCTCTGGCCGGTATCCGCCGATGCCCCCGCGCATCGGCGGTGCCCAGGAGGCCCCCGATGAACAAGACAGCCATCCGTACCCTCCAGCGCGTGCTGGCAGAAGCGGGCACCTACCAGGGCGCCATCGACGGTATCCGTGGTCCGCTAACCCGCCAGGCGGTGGAGGCCATGCTCGAGTCCCATGCCGACAAGCTGCCGGCGGGCGCCGGGAAGTGGTCCGAGCGTCGCCGTGCCATCGCCTGCCTGCAAATTGGCTGTCTCGAGCGCGAGATCGAAGTGGGCCCGATCGATGGTCTGTGGGGCCCCCAAACCGACTTCGCCGCGGATGCCCTGGCCGAGCTGTTCGCGACGGGCGAGCCCCCCCGGCCCTGGCGCGACCCACCGCAGCGCGATGCCAATCCCAACGGCTGGCCGCGGGAAGCATCGATCAGCGAGGTCTTCGGCCAGCCCTGCGAGGTACCGCAGGTCACGGTGCCCTGCCCCTGGCCGCTGGTACTGGCCTGGGACCTGCAGACCCGAGTGAGCGGCATCGGCTGCCACAGGCGTGTCGCCGAGAGCCTGGAACGGGTCCTGGCGCGAGTGCATGACCACTACGGCTCGGAGCGGCTCAAAGAGCTGGGGCTCCACCGCTACGGTGGCTGTCACAACTGCCGGCGCAAGCGCGGCGGCTCCTCCTGGTCCACCCACGCCTGGGCGATCGCCATCGACTGGGACCCGTCGCACAATAAGCTGCGCTGGGGGCGCGACCGTGCCCGCCTGGCGAGACCCGAGTACGATACCTGGTGGGAAATCTGGGAGGAGGAAGGCTGGATCAGCCTTGGCCGGGCCCGCAACTTCGACTGGATGCACGTCCAGGCGGCCAGGCTGTGACCAAGGGGACTAGGAAGAGGCTCAGCGCAACGGCTTGAGCCCCAGGCGCCGGGCCAGGCGGTGCAGGTTGCCGGCATCCATCTCCAGGGCTCGAGCGGTCGCTGCCCAGTTGCCACCCTCGGCGTCCAGGGTGGCGAGAATCCGCTGCCGCTGGAAGGCTTCGGTGGCCTCACGCAGGCCCTGCTGCGGTGCCGCTTCCCTGACCGAATCGCGCGCCACGCCCACGACAGGGACGCCGCCAGTGGGAGGGCCATCCGGCGGCAGCTGCAGATGATCGGCGCGGATTCGGATCACCATCTGATGCTGCTCAAGCGATGACCGCGGCTCGCGCTCGCCCAGGGCGCGCAGCGCGGCACGCGCCAGCACATGCTCAAGCTCGCGCACATTGCCCGGCCAGTGCCAGCGCAACAGGGCTGGTTCGGCCTCGGCGTCCAGGCGCAGGTTGGCCACGCCCAGCCGCACACGGTTGTCCTCCAGGAAGTGCCCCGCCAGCAGCGGAACATCCTCGGGCCGCTCGCGCAGCGGCGGCACCTGCAGCGGGAAGACGCTGAGGCGATGATAGAGATCCTCGCGGAAGCGTCCCGCCGCCACCTCGTCGGTGAGGTCGCGATTGGTTACCGCCACCACCCGCACATCCAGGCGCCTGGCATGCTCGCTGCCCAGCGGCTGGATCTCCCCCTCCTGCAGCACCCGCAGCAGCTTGGGCTGCAGGGAAAGCGGCAGCTCGCCGATCTCGTCGAGCATCAGGGTGCCGCCGTCGGCCATTTCGAAGTGGCCGCGATGATCCTTGACCGCTCCGGAAAAGGCGCCGCGGCGATACCCGAACAGCTCGCTCTCGATCAGGCTTTCGGGAATGGCCGCGCAGTTGACCTGCACCAGCGGCCCCGCATGACGCCCGGAGCGAGTGTGCAGCGCCCGCACCACCCGCTCCTTGCCCACCCCGGTCTCCCCGGAAAGCAGCACGCTCATGTCGGTGGGTGCGACCAGCTCGACGGACTCCATCAGTCGGCGCATTGCCGGGCTGTTCCACTCCTGGAGCGATACCCGGCGTCGCTCACTGTCCAGCGCCTCATTGAGCCGGGAGCGGGTGGCACTGAGCCGCTCGGCCAGGCGCAGGCAGGTGGCTAGCAGATCGGCAGCGGCCAGCAGGCCCGGCTCGTCCAGGGCATCGAGATCCCCGGGGTTCAGGGCATCCAGCGTCAGCAGGCCAATCAGCCGGCTGCCGTCGCGCAGGGCGATCCCCAGGCAGTCATGGACCTGGCTATGCGCCTCGTCGATCAGGCCGTCGAAGGGGTCGGGGAGCTCGGTGTCGAGAGGAAAGCGACAGACACCGGCGTGGGCGGCGATGACGGCCAGCCGCGGGTGCTCGCCGAGCAAGAAGCGCCGCCCCCGCACCTCGTCGGGCAGCCCCAGCACCGCCACCGGACGCAGGGCAGCCTCCTCCTCGACCACCATCAGGGTGCTGGCGTCACAGGGGTAGCCACCCACTAGGGCGCACAGCAGCGCCGTCCAGTCGGCGGCCAGGGAATCGCCCGGCTCGTCCTCTGCCAGCCGCGCCAGCAGCGCGCGCAGGGCACGCAGAAAATCGGTCATAATTGTCATTATGACACATCATTGTGATATTGACAGCATCAAGACTGTCATTTTGCCAATATTTGGCTCAGGCAGGGCGTCTGTGAGATCTGACGCCTTCGTCACATATCATTGATAAAAAGATATATTTTCTATCAGTAAGGGAAGATGGCTCACCCTTTGCTTTATCTGCCGTGTCATGCCGATGACGTTAATGACTCCAATTATCTCCCTGAAGACGAACATAAGGACCCCCATGCTGACGACAGATCAGGAGCAGTTGATCGACGCCACCGCCCCCACCGTGGCCGAGCACCTCGATGCCATCACCCGGCGCTTCTATCCGCTGATGTTCGAGCGCTATCCCGAGGTCAAGCCGCTGTTCAACGAGGCCCACCAGCAGGATGGCGCCCAGCCGAGGGCCCTGGCCGGCGCCGTGCTGGCCTATGTGCAGCTGCGCCAGGATCGCGCCAAGGTGCGCGAGACCCTGGCCACGGTGGTCAGCAAGCACGTCTCCCTGGACATCCGCCCCGAGCACTACCCGATCGTGGGCGAGTGCCTGATGGCGGCGATCGGCGAGGTGCTGGGAGACGCCGTGACGTCGGAGGTCGCCGAGGCCTGGAGCGGCCTCTACGAGGAGCTGGCTGGCCTGCTGATCGAGCTGGAGGCGTACCGCTACCGGGAGTTCGAACGGCGCCCCGGCGGCTGGCGCGGTACCCGCTCCTTCCGCATCGCCGAGACCCGCCAGGAGAGCGCGGTGATCCGCTCCTTCGTGCTCGCGCCGGTGGACGGCGGACCGGTGGCCGAGCATGCGCCCGGCCAGTATATCGGCGTCAAGCTGACCGTGGATGGCGAGCCGCTCTATCGCCACTACAGCCTTTCGGCGCTGCCTAACGGCAGCACCTATCGGATCTCCGTCAAGCGTGAGCCGGAAGGGCGCGCCAGCCGCCACCTGCATGACGCCCTGACCGTCGGCGACACCCTGGAGCTGCTGCCCCCGGCCGGCGACCTGACCCTGACCGAGGGGAACGAGCCGCTGCTGCTGGCCTCCGGCGGCGTGGGCCAGACCCCGATGCTGCCCCTGGCCCGCCAGGCGCTCGCCCAGGGCCGTCGCGTGGTCTACCTCCACGCCGCCCTGGACGCCGCGCATCATGCCTTCCGC
>NZ_CP071922.1:425090-425442 GCF_017584085.1 Halomonas sp. BM-2019 | reverse complement strand
GACCATACCGGCCGCATCGACCGCGCGCTGCTGGCTCGCCTGCTGCCGGAGGGGGCACGCTGCTACTACGTGGGCCCCCAGGGGTTCATGAGTGCGTTGGACCGGGCGCTGGCCGACCTCGGCGTGCCGGCCGAGCGCCGCCACTACGAGCACTTCGGCCCCTCGCGTCCCCTCGACGCCGCCTGAGGACGGAGGCGCTGACTCGGCGGGCGGGGGCAAGGGCAGGGCGCCTTACCGGTGGCTGGCATGGCCCCCGAGTCACAACGGCATGCAACACCTCACCTCACCTCACCTCACCTCACCTCACCTCACCTCACTTCAGTTCATTTCATATCACCAGGAGCCTTCCATG
>NZ_CP071922.1:424684-424973 GCF_017584085.1 Halomonas sp. BM-2019 | reverse complement strand
GGCGGGCGCATCAGCCTGCGCGAGGCCGCCGAGCGCATCGGCCTGTCCCCCGAGGCCCTGGTCGCCGAGCTCGAGGCGCTGCCGCAAGGCTCGAGCGACGAGCGCGACTGGCAGACGGCCAGCAACGACGAGCTGATCGACCATATCCTGACCCGCTACCACGACGTCCACCGCCAGCAGCTACCCGAACTGGTGCGCATGGCGCGACGCGTCGAGCAGGTCCACGGCGAGCGCGACACCTGCCCCAACGGCCTGGCCGACCTGCTCACCCTCATCCACCAGGAGATGG
>NZ_CP071922.1:415817-424584 GCF_017584085.1 Halomonas sp. BM-2019 | reverse complement strand
CAGGTCCACGGCGAGCGCGACACCTGCCCCAACGGCCTGGCCGACCTGCTCACCCTCATCCACCAGGAGATGGAGAGCCATATGCAGAAGGAGGAGCAGATCCTCTTCCCGATGTTGCGCCGGGGGATGGGCGCCCAGGCCCAGGGCCCCATCGCGGTGATGCGCCACGAGCACGACGACCACGGCGAGAACCTCGAGCAGGTGCTGGCGCTGACCGACAACATCACCCCGCCGAAGGGCGCCTGCACCACCTGGCGCGCCCTCTACACCGGGCTGCGCGAATTCCGCGACGACCTGATGCAGCACATCCACCTGGAGAACAACCTGCTCTTCGAACGCGCCGGCTGAATCCCGGGCGGCCCAGTCCGCTTTGAGCCGGCGATCGAATGGATCACCCGCCCCCATGGACGGCGTCCGTGGGGGCTCGGTCGTAGTGGAACTTCATGAAGACGATGCCCGGTGCCATCACCAGCCGCCAGGCCAGCTCGATCTCATCCTCGAACTGATCATCGAAGGCACGCACGGTATCGATCAGGGACTCGAGCCACAGATCATAGAGCGCCGGGACGATATCGAGGTGGGCGCGATCGTGGCTGATCGCCACCTCCTGCAGGTAGTAGTCGGCGTGGCTCGAGGCGTAGAACGCCAGCAGGTGATAGAAGGCCTTCTTGAGCATCGCCTGCTGGCGCACCATGTCGGTATGGCGAAACTTCCTCGCCACCTCCGGTGAGGCCGCCAGGAAGCGCTCGTAGAAGGCCGCGAAGAACGCCTGCCCCTCGACCTCCCGGCCCAGTACCCGCAGGTAGCTCGCATCGAAGAGTCGTTCGATATCCATGACCACCCCGCCCGGCGCGCCTGCCCTTACCCAGACTAGGCCAGGCGCTCGCGACCGGCGCCCTCCTCCTGCCCCCGGCATGACCTGGATCAGCCCATCCGCGAATGTTCCTTGCCATGACGCCAGTCAAGGGCCCGGCGGGGAGGGTCGACTAGCATGGTCGGGTTTCCCACCACAGGAGGCTCACCATGGAGCTCGTCTGCCCCGCCGGCAACCTGCCCGCCCTGAAGCGCGCCGTGGACGAAGGGGCCGATGCCGTCTATTTCGGCTTCCAGAACACCACCAACGCCCGCCAGTTCGCCGGGCTCAACTTCACCGACAGGCGCGCCCGGGAAGGCATCGACTACGCCCACGCCCGCGGCAAGAGGGTCTTCTGCGCCATCAACACCTATCCGCAGCCGGACGGCTGGGCCCTGTGGACCCGCGCCGTGGACCAGGCCGCGGAGCTCGGCGTCGACGCCCTGATCCTGGCCGACATGGGGCTGCTCGACTACGCCGCCCGCCGCCACCCGGACCTCGCCCGCCACCTCTCGGTGCAGGGCTCGGCGACCAGCCATGAGGCGCTGCGCTTCTACCACGACCAGTTCGGCATCAAGCGCGCCGTGCTGCCCCGGGTGCTCTCCATCACCCAGGTGCGGGACCTGGCCAAGCAGAGCCCGGTGGAGCTCGAGGTGTTCGCCTTCGGCAGCCTCTGCATCATGGCCGAGGGGCGCTGCTACCTCTCGTCGTATCTCACCGGCGAATCCCCCAACACCCGCGGCGTCTGCTCGCCGGCCGCCCATGTGCGCTGGGAGGAGACCCCCGAGGGCCTGGAGTCGCGGCTGAACGGCGTGCTGATCGACCGCTACGGCGAGGGCGAGAACGCCGGCTACCCCACCCTGTGCAAGGGGCGCTTCGAGGTGGGCGGCGAGACCTACCACGCCATCGAGGAGCCCACCAGCCTCAACACCCTGGAGCTCTTGCCCGAGCTCGCGGAGCTGGGCATCAGCGCGGTGAAGATCGAGGGCCGCCAGCGTAGCCCGGCCTATGTGTCGAAGGTGGCCGGCATCTGGCGCCAGGCCCTGGATCGCCTGGCGCGGGCCCCCGGCCGCTTCCACGCCGACCCCGCCTGGATGAGCGGCCTCGGCGAGGTCTCCGAAGGCAGCACCACCACCCTGGGCGCCTACGAGCGCCGCTGGAAATAGGAGAGAGCCCCATGTCCGCTACCCCCAAGCTCCAGCTGTCCCTGGGCCCGGTGCTCTTCTACTGGACCCGCGCGCGCTACGCCGACTTCTACCGCGGGGCCGCCGACTGGCCCGTCGAGATCGTCCACCTGGGCGAGTCGGTCTGCTCCCGGCGCCGGGACATGAAGCTAGACGACTGGCTCGGCATCGGTCGCGAGCTGGCTCAGAGCGGCAAGCAGGTGGTGCTCTCGAGCCAGACGCTGATCGAGTCCGAGGCCGACCTGCGTGACCTGCGCAGGCTCTGCGACAACGGCGAGTTCCTGGTCGAGGCCAACGACCAGA
Source organism: Halomonas sp. BM-2019 (assembly GCF_017584085.1). Lineage (NCBI taxonomy): Bacteria > Pseudomonadati > Pseudomonadota > Gammaproteobacteria > Oceanospirillales > Halomonadaceae > Halomonas > Halomonas sp. BM-2019. Next base: position 422,244 of record NZ_CP071922.1, on the reverse strand, counting down.
GTGCCCTGCAGCGTCTCTCCTCGGCCGGCCTGCCCTTCGTCGCCGGCGCCGCGCTCAACCTCTACAACCCGGCCACACTTTCCGTGCTGGCCCGGGCCGGCATGCGGCGCTGGCAGGCGCCGGTGGAGATGTCACGGGATGACCTGGCCCGCCTGCTGGCCGACTGCCTCGAAGCGGGGCTCGAGGCCCCATGCGAGGTGTTCGCCTACGGCCACCTGCCGCTGGCCTGGTCGTCGCGCTGCTTCACCGCACGCCGCTACCAGAAGCCCAAGGATCGCTGCCAGTTCGTCTGCCAGAAGCACCCGGAGGGCCTGGTCCTGCGCTCCCAGGAAGACCAGCAGGTGTTCACCCTCAACGGCATCCAGACCCTCTCCGGCGCCTGTCAGGACCTGCGCCACGAGCTTCCCGCCATGGCCGAGATGGGCGTGGGCATCGCCCGCCTGAGCCCCCGCCCCGAGGGCATGGCCGAGGTGGTGGCGGCCTTCGACGCATCGCGCCGCGGCGAGCTGCCCGGGCCGGACCCGCTCAGCCTGGTGGATGCCGAGATCTGCGACGGCTACTGGCATGGCCGCCCCGGCATGGACCATAGCCGGGCCAGCCTCGGGTGAACGCCATGGCGATTCTCCTCGTCCCCGAGCCGGACGCGGCGATCCAGCTGCCGATCGCCGGCCTGGAGGCCCTGGTGCGGCGACTCAGGCGCCACTTCGACCACCTCGAGGTGCGGGGCTAGCCGCCACCTCCTTGTGCTAAGCTACTGTAATTGAGAAGCGATCAGGAGGGCATGATGCGGCTCACGCCTCATCAGCAGGATGTCATCCGTCAGGCCGCCCGCGACTGCTTCGGTCGCGGAGCGAGTGTGACCCTGTTCGGATCCCGCACCGACGATAGCGCACGTGGCGGGGATATCGACCTGTTGATTGCGACCGACATGAGCGATGTCGAGGAGATCGTTCGCGCCGAGATCCACTTCCAGGTCAAGGTCCAGCAGGCGCTGGGGGAGCAGAAGATCGACCTGCTGATCGACTACCCAGGCCGAGGCGAACACCCGCCGATCTTCGAGATCGCCGCACGCACCGGGGTCAGGCTATGAGCGATGTCGTCCAGCATCAGTAACCCCTAAACGCCACCGCCCCGGGCCATTCTCGTGACCCGGGGCGGTGGGCGTTCGTCGGCTGGGGGTCAGCCTGGCCGCACGGTGGCTAACCGCGTTCCTGTCAACCGCACTTGGACCAGCCGCAGCCGGCGTAGCAGGTGGGGCAGCCGTCCATCATGATCAGCTCGCCGTTGCACTCGGGGCAGTGGCCCACCACGGTGGGGCCGTCGCCCTTGGCCTGGGCGGCCCCACGGGCCTTGCGTTCGGCCGCCTCGAGCTCCTCGGGAGTGGGCGGCTGCCACAGGTGGCCGCTGGCCTGGCGCTGGGCGTAGCGGGCCACCAGCTCCTCCACCGGCACCTGGTTGCCGTCCTGGTCGAGGAAGCCGCGGCGGTAGAGGATCTGCTGGATCGACCAGGCGATGGCCGCCACCTCGGAGTCGTGGAACATCGGCTTGCCCCAGCGGTTCATGCCGCAGCGCACCAGGCCCTTGTCCCAGGCCACCTTGCGCAGGTCGGCCACCGCCTGGGTGACGTAGCCGCCGCGGGCGGCCAGCGACAGGCTGCGCATGGTGGCGGTGATCCACTGGTGCTCGCTGGAGAGCTGGCCGGAGGGGAAGAAGAACTCCACCGGGCGCTCGATCACCACCCGCTTGCCGCCCAGCACCCCCTCCACGGGCATGAAGGAGACCAGCAGGTAGACCTTCTTGCGCCCCTCGGCGCCGACGTAGGAGATCTTCTCCGACACGGCCTCCAGGGTGCCCTCGGGACGCGAGGGAATGCGTACCGTGAGCGGATTCTCCTCGGCCAGCGGCGGCTCTTCCACCGCCTTCTTGACGCTGTAGGAAACGATCTTGGACGTGATCTCGACGGCCATCAGGAGGCTCCTGCAGAAAGTTGTGCGGTGACGCTCGAGTGACGGTCATTGACGACCGTCACGAGCGAAGGCGAGGCAAGGAGTAGGATTTCGAGGAAGCGGAGTTTACGAGCCGTAAATGAGCATTCCGAGAAAGACTGCAACGCCGCCTCGGCGAGCGCAGTAGGTCGTGAGTTACCACTTGCCATAGGTGCCTTCCTTCAGCGCATCATAGAGATTGGCCGCGTTGTGCTCCTCGCCGTCGTAGATCACCTTCTCGTCACCGGCAAGCTCGATGGTCTCGCCGTTCTCCAGCTCGAACACATAGGTGGTGTTCTTGAGATCGTCCTCGCGCACCAGCACGCCCTGGAAGGCCTCCGGGTTGAAGCGGAAAGTGGTGCAGCCCTTGAGCTTGCTGGCGTAGGCGTCCAGGTAGAGGTCCTTGAACGCCTCGAAGGGGAACTCGGTGGGCACGTTCACCGTCTTGGAGATCGCCGAGTCGACCCAGGCCTGGGCGGCGGCCTGAACCGCCACGTGCTGTTTGGGGCTCACCGCATCGGCGGTGATGAAGTAGTCCGGCAGGTCGCTCTCCACGGCGTCGGCAGCGATGAAGTGGCGGTAGGCCGCCAGCTCGAAGGAGACCACCTCCACCTGCTCCTTGGTCTTCTTGCCCGACTGGATCACGTTGCGGAAGTAGCGGTGCGAGAACGACGGCTCGATGCCGTTGGAGGCGTTGTTGCCCAACGACAGCGAGATGGTGCCGGTAGGCGCGATGGAGCTGTGGTGGGTGAAGCGCGCGCCATGCTCGGCGAGCGCCGCCACCAGCTCCGGCGCCACCTCGGCGACCTTCTGCAGGTAGCGGCTGTAGCGGGCGTGCAGGATGCGGCCCGGCACCTTGTCGCCGATCTCGTAGCCGTCCTGCTTGAGCTCGGGGCGCTCGCGCAGCATTTTCGGGGTGATCGCGTACTCCTCGGCCAGCGCCGGAGCCATGCCCTTCTCCCGGGAGAGCTCCAGGGCCTGCTTCCAGCCCTCGATGGCCATCACCTTGCTCACCTCCTCGGTGAAGGCCAACGACTCCGGCGAGCCGTAGGGGATCTTGAGCATGGTCAGGGTGGAGCCCAGGCCCAGGAAGCCCATCCCGTGGCGGCGCTTGGCCTCGATCTCGCGGCGCTGGCCCGGAAGCGGCAGGCCGCTGATCTCCACCACGTTGTCGAGCATGCGGGTGAAGATCGCCACCACCTGGCGATAGCGCTCCCAGTCGAAGCGAGGCTTCTTGCCGAAGGGGTCGATGACGAAGCGGGTCAGGTTCACCGAGCCCAGCAGGCAGGCGCCCTCGGGCGGTAATGGTTGCTCGCCGCAATTATGCGCATGAAAACAATTAGCATCAAAAGCATTTAGGCCCGGCACCTGGACATCATAGACCTCTTCGACACCCGCTTCTTCATGACCCACGACTCGAGCCACGAAACGCTCTCGATTGAGGCGACGGCGGTAGCCTTCCAGGAGAGCCTCCAGGCGCGCCTGCTTGTCACGATCACCAAAGCCGATACGCGAGGCGAAATGTTCGAGGTTCTCGCCACCGATGACCAGCTCATGCTGAGGCTGGGTGGCATATTCCCGATGCCCACCATGCCCATCGGGCAGCTGGCGATTCGATGCCTGGCGCCGATCACGGTAGATCGTGGAGACGATACCCAATCGGTGCAGCATCCGCTGCACGGCCTCGAGACGGGGAAGGTCGGACTGTGACAGCCGAACACTGACCCCCTTTTCCTGACCGCCCTGAACCGATCCATCGGCATCAAAGAAGCCGCGGAGGAACCCTGCGTAGGCGCTCGAGGACGCCTGCTCCAGCTCAGGTGTGATCGTCTTGGCGCCGGGACGCATGCCCAGCTGAAGCGCCAGGTCACGAAGCGCTGCGGTCGACAGACGATACTCCGCGCGCCCATTTACCTGCTGCCAACCGGCAAAGTCGGCGCGATGCGGCAGGGTTCTCGCTGCCGCCTCTGCCCGCGCCATGACGGAACGCACTCCCTCACTCAGAGCGCCATCGTCACCGTTGGCCACGGCGGCCTGCGACCATACGGACAGTACCGCCTTGTCGCTCTTGAGCGTGCCATCGCCGACCAAAAGTCCCAGGAGATAGCCCTGCGACTCATCGAGCTGGCCTCCCCACTCCGGGGCATCACGATGGTCATTGAGCAACACGCGGTCGCCGGCCTGCAGCTCTCCTGCGGCACACCACTCCGTCTCCGTACGATAGCGAGTAAAGGCTGACACGCGCCGCACTCGGTGGTCAGGGGTCAACTTCAGGCTATAGCCTTCGGCCGTCTGGAGGCGAATCACCGGCTTGGTTGCCGTTGGAAAGAATCCTTCCGGCCCGCTGTGATGGGCCTCGCCATCGATCACGGCGGTAAAGGAACGGCCGACAAGCTGCGCGACCTGACGCGGCCCCTCGGTGGTCTGTACCCAGGTATCCGCGGTCACGCAGGGATTGGTGGCGCGGATCTCCTCGCAGAACCAGTTGTTGTTCATCCGGTTGACCTGGTCGATCAGGATGAAGCCCGGCTCGGCGAAGTCGTAGGTGGAACGCATGATGGTGTCCCACAGCTCGCGGGCGCGGATCACCTCGACGATGCGGCAGGCCACGCGGCCCTCGGCGTCGAGGGTGTAGCCCTCTTCCACCACCGGCCAGTCGCGGTAGATCAGCTCGCTCTCGTCGACGTCATCCTTCTCGCCCGGGTGCAGCGGGAAGGCCAGCGGCCAGTCGGCGTCCTGCTTCACCGCCTCCATGAACTCGTCGGTGATCAGCAGGCTCAGGTTGAACTGGCGCAGGCGGCCCGCTTCGCGCTTGGCCTCGATGAAGGCGCGCACGTCGGGGTGGCCGACGTCGAAGGTGCCCATCTGGGCACCGCGGCGACCGCCCGCGGAGGCCACCGTGAAGCACATCTTGTCGTAGATATCCATGAACGCCAGGGGGCCGTTGGTGCCGGCCCCGGCGCCGAACACGAAGGCACCCTTGTGGCGCAGGGTGGAAAAGTCATAACCGATTCCAGCCCCGGCTTTCAGCGTCATGCCGGCATCCACCACGGAGTCGAGAATATCGTGCATGGAGTCGCGGATGGTGCGTGACACCGTGCAGTTGATCAGGCTCACCGCCGGCTTGTAGGCCTCGGCGCCGGCGTTGGACATGATGCGACCGGCGGGAATCGCGCCGTTTTCCAGCGCCCAGCGGAACCTGGGCAGCCACTCCTCGGCCTTGTCGCCCTCCACCGCGGCCAGGGCCCGCGCGACGCGCTCCCAGGTGGCGGCCACGTCCTGGTCGACGGGCCGGCCATGACGATCCTTGAGGCGATACTTGGCGTCCCAAATATCGCGAGAGGGCGCTTGCATGGGCACCTCGTGGGATGTCTTGACGGCCTTGGTGGAAGTGCTCATTCAGGGATCTCCAGTAAGGGTCAACGGTTCGAATTTTTCAACGTGCGGGGCGCAGCAGGCGCTCGAGGCGCACCAGCAGCTCACCGAAGGGGCCCTGGGCCAGGCCCTCCTCGCGACCGTCGAGGAGGTTCTTGACCATCAGGCCGAGCTCGGTGTCGCCCTCGATCAGCAGGCGGCGCTGGAAGAACAGCGCATCGGGGTCCTCGCGCCGGGTGGCCAGGCAGAGGAATTCGCGCCAGCCGCCGCGGATGATCGCCTCGCCGGGCTCGCCGCACACCCTCAGGCGCTCCGCCTCGAGGGTGAGCGTCAGCGCCACGCCCAGGTCCTCGAGGGCCAGGGTGATGCGGCGCCCCTCCAGGGCGTCGAACTCCCCCTCGGCCAGGGGCTCGGCGAAGGTGCGGTTGAGCAGCGGCTCCACCAGGCGGCGCTTCACGACAATCGGCACTCGCGGATCGACGGCGCGGATCAAACGGACGGGGGCGGGAAGGCGCGGCAGGGCCTGTAACGGTAAAGGCAACAACGACAGGGACATGACAGCTCTCCTGATGGGATCGACGCGGCCTGGGCCGCCGAACCGCCTATCCTGGGCCGAATTTCCCGGGCCTGCACTGATATGCATCAAGCGCGGGCCAGGCTCCTTCATCCGACGCCCATCTACCATATATAGGCAATATTACCCTCGCAAGCGCTATATATAGTGCCTGAGGGAGAGCAACTTGACCCTTTTTCATTTGACAGCGAGAGCGCCCGAGATAGCGGGCATCGACGCGACGACGCCGCCCACATCCATGACGGGGCGGCGCCGTATCGGGTGGGTCAGCGGTACTCAGACGGTGCGCGAGTAGCGGTTCTCCTCGGGCTTGAGGTAGGCATCGAAGGCCATGGCGGCATTGCGCATCATCAGCCGACCGGCGGGCAGTACCTCGATCTCGTTCTCGCGGATCGCCAGCAGGCCGTCGTCGGCCATCTCCTGCAGCTGCCCCAGGGCAGCGGCGAAGTAGTCGCGGAAGACGATGCCGTGCTGGCGCTCGATGGGGGCGAAG
>NZ_CP071922.1:413293-415717 GCF_017584085.1 Halomonas sp. BM-2019 | reverse complement strand
ATGGACAGGGCTCCTGGGGACCAGCCGCCGATGGTAGCACCCTGCCGATTGCCTGCCGACCGGCATCAGGGTGCCGGGGCCCGCCGACCGCCGCGCTACTCCAGGGTGGCGAAGTGGGCGGCCAGGTCGGCGATGTCCTGCTCGCTCAGGTTCCGGGTCATGCGCATCAGCAGGTGGCCCCCCTCGCCCGCCTGCAGGGCCGCCATGCGTTCACGGAATCGCTCTGGCTCGAGCCCGGCGATGCTCGGGTAGCGGGAGAGTTGGCTGCGGCCATCGCGGCCGTGGCAGCTGGTGCACAGCGGTGCCAGCTCGGCGCCGCGGCGGGCATCGCCCGCCGGCTGGGTGGGTGACCGGCCAGGCCGGCGACGGCCAGGACAAGCAGCAAGACGGCGACGCAAGGGGAGGCGGGGGTTGCAGACATGGTGGGGTCCTCCTGAGGGTGGGGGTCAGTGCCCGTGCATGTGGTTCCCGTGGCCGGCCCCGTCGTGGTGGCCGTTGGGCTGCATCGTGGCGTCCTGGCGGCCCAGCTTGGTCAGCAGCTCCAGGTCGATCTCCTCGAAGGTCAGGAGGCGTCCGCCGTGGGTCTCGATGAAGGCCTCGGCCAGCCGGGCCTCGGCGAAGGGCGCCAGGGTGTGCCCCATGGCGCCGCGCCGCTCATGCTCCACCACGTAGTAGGCCTCGCTGGCCAGGATAAAGGCGTCATCGCCGGGGGTCGTCCAGGGCGTGACGCCCACGTCATGCACCCAGGCGTGGCTGAGGCGCCGCTCGTTCTCCGGCTGCAGCAGGAAGGCGAAGAGGTCGGTGGTGGAGCAGAACTTGCGGGCGTGCTGATCGCGGTCCATGAAGGCCTGGCCCTTGGGGCCGGGCAGATCCTTGATCAGCATGCCGCACACGTGGCAGCTGTCGCCGTCGGTGATCGGCTGTGGGTCGGCCAGGGCGACATCGTCGCTGCCGCAGCCGGTCAGCAGCAGGGCCGACAGGCCCAGGGCGGCGAGAGAGAGGCGAATCATGGGTGTGACTCCTGGATATAAACCCGAGCCCTCAGGCCGAGTGGTGACGGAAGCGCAGCACCGCCAACCCCAGGGGAGCGGCGATCCAGCCGATCAGCACCAGCACCAGCCAGCCGATCGGGAAGTCGATATCGCTGGCGATGGCGGTGACGCCGGTATAGGCCTGGGCGGAATCGAAGCCGACCATGTTGATCAGGCGGAAGCCGTCGGTGGGGTTGAGCAGCAGCAGCCAGGGTAGCCAGTCGCCGCCGCTCTGCACGCTCACCAGCAGCGCCAGCAGGCCCAGGTCGAAGACCAGCACGAACAGGAACCAGACGCCCAGGGCCAGGCCGGCGGCCCGGGCCTTCTCGCTGACCCAGACGCTGATCAGGTAGGCGAAGGCGATGAAGACCCAGCCCAGCAGCACGCTGCTCAGGATCAGCAGGCCCATGCTGGCGACCAGCTGGCGGGTATCGACCCCGTCGGCGGCGATGCCGATCACCACGCCGGCGATGCCGAAGCCCAGGGCGGTGGCGGCGCCGAGGATCAGGCCGTGGCCGATGAACTTGCCCAGCAGCAGGGCGGTGCGGCTCAGCGGGTAGGTGAGCAGCAGCAGCAGGGTGCCGGACTCCTGCTCGCCGACCACGGCGTCATAGGCCAGCAGCAGGGCGATCAGCGGGATCAGGAAGACCGCCAGGGTCGACAGGCTGACCACGGTGGTGGAGAGGGTGGTAAAGCCCACCCCCCCGCTGGCGGCGGCGCCGAACCAGGCGATGCCCACGGCCAGCGCCGCCAGGATCAGGGCGATGGCCAGCACCCAGCGATTGCGCAGGCCATCCTGGAACTCCTTGCGGGCAACGGTCAGGGTCGCGTTCATGAGTGGCCTCCTGTGTCACCGGTCTCGAGGGGGGTGGAGAAGTGGGCGTAGAGGTGCTCCAGCGTCGGCGGCAGCAGTTCGATGTCCTCCACGCCGGGGGTTTCCGCCAGCCGGCGCAGCACCGCCATCTTGGCCGAGGGGTGAACCCCGAGCTCCAGGGCGTGGCCGTTGAGGTGGCGGGGGGTGATATGGGCATCGTCCCAGCCCTGGGCCCAGTCGGTGCCGGGCCAGCTGCCGCGGGCGCGCACCGTCAGCGGTAGGGCGGCCGCCTGGCGCAGCTCGTCGAGGCTGCCGAGCGCCAGGCGCCGGCCGGCGCCGAGGATCAGCGCCCGATCGATATAGGGCTCGACGCCGGGCAGCACGTGGGACGACAGCAGCACCGTGCAGCCGCGCTCGCGCAGCTCGCGCACCGTCTCGTAGAAGTCGCGGGTGGCCGCGGGGTCGAGGCCGGTGGTGGGTTCGTCGAGCAGCAGCAGGCGCGGCTCGCCGAGCAGCGCCTGGGCCAGGCCCAGGCGCTGGCGCATCCCCTTGGAGTAGGTCTTGACGCGCCGGTCGGCG
>NZ_CP071922.1:394564-413193 GCF_017584085.1 Halomonas sp. BM-2019 | reverse complement strand
TCGCGGCCTGTCAGCTGCTCATAGAAGCTGACGTTCTCGGGCAGGTAGCCCAGGTGGCGGCGCAGGGTCTCGGCGTGGGGGCCGTCCGGGGCGCCGCCGAGCACCGAGAGGCTGCCCGCGCTGGGCGAGATCAGCCCCAGGATCAGCTTCATGGTCGTCGTCTTGCCGGCCCCGTTGTGGCCGAGCAGGGCCAGCACCTCGCCCTCCTGCACCTGCAGATCGAGCTCGGCGAGACGCGTGAGGTTGCCGTGACGCTTGGTCAGGCCGTGACATTCGATCACCGGGCTGCTCATCAGCAGCCGCGCGCTGGGGAAGCGCCACAGCAGCCGGTCCACGGCGTCGTTAGGCTCGTAGGCGGTGTCGCCGACGCCGTCGCCGTCGAGATCCCAGCCGAGGTAGTCGCTCCAGTAGTTGCCCCGGCCGTCCACCGACCACTCCTGGGTGCGGGTGGCCACGTACATCACCTGCTGACGGTTATTGAGAAAGGCGTTGGCGTGGAGGCGGTTGTTCTCGGAGCCGGCGGTGAGGTGGATGCCGATCTCGCTGTCGGCCATGCGATTGTGATGAATCTCGTTGGCCTGGGAGTTGTAGATGAACAGCGCCTTGCCTTCGGCGCCGAGGGTCACGCCGTGTTCGCTGCCGCCGGGGCCGTGCCAGGCGGTGATGCCGCGGATGTCGTTGCCGGCGATGGTGCTGTAGTTCACGTAGTTCATCAGGATGCCGTAGTTGTGGTCGCGTTCGGCGCGGTTGTTCACCACTTCCAGGTCGCGGGACATCATCAGGGCATAGCCGGCGCGGGTGCCGCTGGTATGGTTGTCGACGATCCGGCCGCCATGGGTGAACATGTAGTGGATGCCGAAGCGTGAGTCGCGCAGGCGATTGCCGCGGAATTCCAGGTCGCGGCTGGTATCCACGTAGATGGCGTCGCGGCTGTCGCGGACGTCGTTGTCGGCGATCAGGCCGCCGGTGATGTTGTAGAGGCGGATGGCATCGCCGCGGTCCTGGGAGCGCACCTCGGTATTGCCGCGGATGCGATTGCCGATGACGGTCGGGGCTTCCAGATGCCAGAGCCAGACACCGAAGGCGACGTTCTCCATCTCGGTGGCTTCGATGTGAATTCGGTGGGCGTCACGTTCGCCGTGGACGCCGGCGTTCATGTCGGTCAGGTTGAACCCCGAGTTGCGCAGGGTCAGCCCTTCGAGGCGCACGTCCGGGGAGGTGACGCGAATCACGTCGCCTTCGCCTTCGGCGTCCAGGATGGCGCCGGGCTCGCCGCGCAGGGTCAGGGGCTTGTCGATCACGATGCCGCCGCGATATACCCCTTCGGCGAGCAGCAGCTCGCTGCCGGGGGCGGCCGCATCGATACGGGCCTGCAGAGATTCGCTGTCAGGGGTGACGCGCTGGTCGGAGAATGCTTGCGTTGCCAGCATCAGCAGGCAGCAGCCGAGGATGAATCGTAGCAAAGCGGCTACCTCTCGTTGCGGGGGCCGGCCCCGAAGGGCCGGCCCGGGACATCATGCGGGTTCCACGAGCATCCGACCCGACATCTCCATATGCAGGGCGTGACAGAACCAGCTGCAGTAGTACCAGTGTACGCCAGGCTTGTCGGCGACAAAGGTGACCGAGGAGGTCTGCTGGGGATGGATCTCGAAGTTGATGCCGTGGTTGACCATGGCGAAGCCGTGGCTGACATCCTCGATAGAGTCCATGTTGGTCACCACGACGGTGACCTCGTCCCCCTGCTTGACCCGGAACTCGGTGGTACCGAAGTTGGGCGCCACGGAGGTCATGTAGACCCGCACCTTGTTGCCGTCGCGGATGACCGTGTTGTCCGTCTCCAGGGTGACGCCATCGGCCTCGGCCATGGCCACCGTCTCGGCGAAGTAGGGATCGTCGCGGGAGTAGATCTGCGACGGGTTGAGCTGGTCGGCGCGGATCATCAGCGCATCGTGGGGCTCGGCGTAGGTGGGGCCGTCGTGCACCAGCTTCATCTGCTCGCCGGAGATATCGATCAGCTGATCGTTTTCGGCATGCATCGGGCCCACCGGCAGGAAGCGGTCCTTGGAGAACTTGCTCAGCGAGGCGAGGTACTTGCCGTCGACGTCGCGGCTACAGGCCAGCGAGGCCTTGATGTGGCCGATGTTGTAGTGGACGTCGATGCGGTCGCGGATGTAGTTCACCTGCTCGCCGTCGTAGGCGCGGATGGCGTCCTCCACGTTCCACTTCACCACCTGGCTGTCGAGGAACAGCGAGGTATAGGCGTTGCCGCGGTTGTCGAAGGTGGTGTGCAGCGGCCCCAGGCCCACCTCCGGCTCGGCCACCACGGTGTCGCGCGGGTCGTCCAGGTTGCCGGCGAACCACTCGTCGACGCGGGCCCACTCGATCACGGTGCAGGTCGGCGACAGCTTGCCGCTGACCACGCAGTACTTGCCTTCCGGGGGCATGGTGTTGACGCCGTGGGGGCTGCGCGGGGTGGGCACGTAGAGGGCGAAGGGATTGCGGCCGTCGTGGGCCTGCTCCCGGGCGTCGACCACCGGGATGTCGGAGTCGCCGACGGTGGTGGTGTCACCGTTGGCGACCGCCTGCTCGATGGCCGGCACGTTGAAGATCACCGTCCAGTCGCGCTCCGGGCCCATCATCTCCGGCAGGGTCAGGCCGCGGTTGGAGTTGTAGCAGGAGGCGGCCAGGTACTTCTCGGTGTAGTCGGTGTCGCAGTTGTCGAGGTTGCCGTCGACGATCGCCTGCCACTTGATCTCCATGGTCTCGGCGTCGAGGCAGGACATCATGGTCCAGTACTCGGCCGGATTGTCCATGTGCTCGATGTTGTTGCCCAGCGGCATGATCATCTCGCCCGCCGCATAGACCCGCTCGGTCTTGGGCACCCGCTGCAGGGTCAGGCCGTGGATCGACTGGACGTTGGGAACGGTGACAATCTTGTCGGCACGCATGATGTCGAGGCGAATGCGCGCCACCCGGGTGTTGAGCTTGTCGTTGATGAAGCACCAGCGGCCGTCGTAGCGGGCGTCGGTGTAGCTCACCTTGGGGTGGTGGGTGTCGCCGTTGAGCGGAGCATTCTCGCCCAGCACGCGCTTGGACTCGTTGGTCTGGCCCCAGCCGGTGGCGCTGTCGACGTTGAACACCGGGATGCGCAGCAGTTCGCGCATGGAGGGCACGCCGAGGATGCGCACCTCGCCGGAGTGGCCGCCGCTCCAGAAACCGTAGTATTCGTCGAGCTCGCCCGGCTCCACGTGATGCTCGTTGTTGGCGGCCGCCTCGGCGGGGCCGCTGCGCACCAGGGCGCCGGCACCGAAACCGCCCGCCAGGCCGGCCCCGGCCACGCCGGTGATCGCGCTGTTGCGCAGGAAGTGCCGGCGGCTGAGGTCCTTGATGTGGTCGTTCTTGTCGCTCATGGTTCACTCCTCCTGAAGAGTGGGAATGCGCTGCAGTTTGGCTCCGCTACCCTGCGCAGCATCGGCCGGGTAGAGGTTGACGCCACCCGGCTTCGACGAGGCCCGGGTGGCCTTCTCGTAGCGTTTGCGGCGCTTGACCATCGGCGGACAGCGCTGGTCGTCGTGGTAGGTCACCTGGCAGTCCAGGCAGTAGTGGCACTCGTTGGCATTGATGCGACCGTCGGGATGGATGGCCGCCACTTCACACTCGTTGGCGCAGATCTGGCAGGGGGTGCCGCAGCTGCCGCGATGGCGCTTGAGCCAGTCGAACAGGCGCAGGCGGGCGGGAATGGCCAGCCCCGCGCCCAGCGGGCAGATGTAGCGGCAGTAGGCCTTGTGGGTGAACGCCGAGATGGTGAGCAGTCCCAGGGCGTAGAGCAGGAAGGCCCACTCGCGCTGGAAGCGCATGGTCACGGCGGTCTTGAAGGGCTCCACCTCGGCGTAGCGCTCGGCCTGCCCCAGCGAATGCAGCGACACGGCGAACAGCGCCAGCAGGATGATGTACTTCAGCGCCCAGAGCCGCTCGTGGACGGCGAAGGGCACCTCGAACTGGGGCACGCGGAGCCTGCGCGCGGCCTTGTTGATCAGGTCCTGCATGGCGCCGAAGGGGCACAGCCAGCCGCAGAACACCCCGCGCCCCCAGAGCAGCAGCGTCACCGCCACGAAGGACCAGAGGATGAACATCATCGGGTCGATGAGGAAGGACTCCCAGCTGAAGCCGCCCATCAGCGAGTGCACGAAGGTGAGGATATTGACCACCGAGAGCTGGGCCAGGGAGTACCAGCCGATGAAGGTCACGGTGTAGATGAGGAAGCCGATCCGCAGCGGTTCGAGCACGCGCGGGTAGCGCACCAGCACGTCCTGGAACAGCATGATGGCGGTGAGCACGCTCAGGCCGATCCCCAGCACCACGATCTGGAAGGTGCGGTCGCGCCACACCTGCACCCACAGCGCCTCCTCCACCGGCGGCTCGAAGCGCTCGATATAGGCTTCGGGGATGCTGTAGTGGGCGTTGAAGCGCACGAACTCGGTCTCCAGCGGCCCGGCGGCCCGGCGCACCAGCAGGCCCAGCTCCCAGGGCTCGCCGGGATCGAACTCGGCCTCCTCGCGGATGATGAAGATGTCGCGCTCGGTGAGCCGCGGCGCGCCCTCGACGGCCATGCGCACGATGCGCCGGTGGTCGCGGTCCTGGAAGGCGATATTGGTGTTGCCCTGGGCGGCCTCGACGCGATCGAAGATGCCGCCGCGCACATAGCCCGAGCCCTTGAAGGAGTAGTCGCCCCGGGCCATCACGCCGATGGCGTGCTCGCCCTCATCGAGGCGCTCCATCAGCTGCTCGTAGACGATGTCGCCGAGCAGGTTGCGGCCCGCCGTGGGGGCGTTCAGGTAGGTGACATAGAGGTCGATAAAGGTCTGCTCCGGCTCATGGCGTCCCGTCTCCGGTGCATGCTCCGCCGCGGTGCCGACGAAGGCCTCATCGACCTGGCCATGGGTCAGGTGCAGGCGGCGAATGGTGCCGTCGCCCACCAGGGTCTCCCAGTCGGCCGGCTCGAAGACGTCGTAGCGCACCTCGGCCGGCGGCGTGGCCAGCGGGTCCTCGATCAGCCCCTGCTCGGCCGCCACCCGCCGGGCGGAACGCATCACCGTCTCGGTGAGCACGATCACTGTGACCGTGGCGCCGGAGATGGCGTCCAGGTTCTCGCCGACCCGCAGGCGCTCGTTGACGTGATGGGGGGCGTGGGCATCGGCATAGTCCACCAGCCGCTGCTCGGGAATGCCCACCAGCATGATCGGCTCCTCGTGGCCGAGGATGGTGGCCTGGGTGATCCGGGCCTCCAGATCGATGCCCACCAGCATGCTGATCGGCTTGCCGGAGTAGGCCGGGATCGGTGCGATAGCGTCGGTTTCGAAGACGTAGCCCAGCAGGGTCTCGCCGGCATAGACCGCCTTGGCGGGATGTTCCCCCTCGGCCTCGGCGAGGCGAGTGGCCTCCGGGAAGCCGGGTGCGATCTGCTCGAGCTCGATGGCCTGGGCCGTCAGGGAGCCGAGCAGCAGGAGCAGGCCGAGGAGCCAGCTCAGGGCGTGCAAGGGAGGGGCGGAGCGCCGGTTCGACATGGGGGCAGTCCTTGGAGGCCGGGAGCCCGCTGTGGGGCGAGGCCATCAATAAGCATGTAAAATGCATCTTTTGATGCTTTGAAAGGCCCGACGACGAAAGGCGTGGCCGGGCTGGTGTCCCCATGATGGCAGCTGACAGGGGTGTTGGGCTTGACGTGGGTCACAGGTTCGATGCCGAGCGCCGGGACGAGTTGGGGAGAGGCCCTGACGCGAAGCGCCCCCGGCAGCCAGGCTGCCGGGGGCGCTGTGTATCTCGGTAGTCGGGGGCCGCGCCGGGAAAGGCGAGGGTTCAGAGCACCGGTTCGAGCATGAAGTCCACCGCGGCCTTCACCTCCTCGTCGCTGAGGTTGGCGAAGCCGCCGCGGGGCGGCATGGCGCCGATGCCGTCGATGGAGTTGGCGTAGAGTTCGTCCATGCCTTTCTCGAGGCGATCCGCCCAGGCGGCCTCGTCGCCCTTGATCGGGGCGCCGGCGGCACCGGTCATGTGGCACGCCATGCAGGCCTGGTTGTAGATCGCCTCGCCATCGGGCTCGGCCTGGACGGTGGCCGAGAGGGCCAGGGCGGCGACGCCGGTCAGGGTCAGGGTAGCCAGTCGCTTCATGAACATATCTCCGGAATGCATCTTTTGGCAGTGAAAAAATCGGATGGCAACCACGCCTCCGACGTCTGGGCCCATGATGGCGCAGTCGCCCATGGGGCGCCATGACATATATCATGACTGACTCTTGTAGTCAGCGTTGCCGGGCGGTGGCACCCGCCTCGGCTGGTCGACTCAGCTGGCCGTGCCCGGGTCCGGAGGGGCGCCGAGCGGCTCGATCTTCAGCAGCTGGGCCAGCTGCGGCTGCTGGGGGCCCAGCATATCGGCCAGGGTGTACTTGTCGAGCACGGCGAGGAAGGCGCGCAGCGCCTCGGCGAGGATCGGCTTGAGCCGGCAGGCCGGGGTGATCTTGCACTCGTTCTTCTCACCGAAGCATTCCACCAACTGCAGGTCGTTCTCAGTATCGCGCACCAGCCTGCCCAGGCGGATCTCCTCCGGGGATTTCTTGAGCACCAGCCCACCGTTCTTGCCGCGGATGGCGGTGATATAGCCCTTGTGGCTCAGGTCCTGGACCACCTTCATCAGATGATTGCGGGAGACCTCGAAGCGGCCGGCGATCTCGTGGATGGTGGAGCGCTCCTCCCCCTTCACCGCCAGGTAGATGAGCACGCGCAGGGAGTAGTCAGTAAAGCGGGTCAGATGCATACGAGGGCTAGCACCTCTCGGCTTGATGTTAATCAAAACTAATTTAATAAGTTGCTAGTATTTTACCACTTATTCCCCCCCGGGGGAGGGCGCTCTGTCGCCAGCGACATCGGGTCGCGTCAGCAGGAAGGCCGCCACGCCGCAGAACAGCGTCGCGGTCAGCGCCAGCACGTTCGGCGATGCCCCGCCGGCCCACAGCACCAGCCAGCTGATCACCAGCAGCACCAGCCCCAGGCGTTTGGCCCGTCGCGGTACCGCCCGCTGCTCCCGCCAGGCATGCAGGGTCGGGCCCAGCCTGGGGTGTTCATCGAGCCAGCGAGCCAGGCGCGGTGAGCCCTTGGGCGCCGCCCAGGCCGCCACCAGCAGGAAGGGCGTGGTGGGCAGCAGCGGCACCACCAGCCCGGCGGTGCCCAGGCCGATGCAGCCGTAGGCGAGGCTGCCCCAGGCGAGGCGTGAGGCCCGAAGTGCCATGGCAATACCTCCCAAGTAGTGGTGGTTGTCAGTAAGTAGTATTTTAAATGCATATTTAGGTGGGGCGCAAAGCCTCTCGATCCCGGGCCCTCGCCAGCGGTCGTGACCACACCTGCCTGGCGCTGGCTGTTCCCGCTGGCGACTGATCCGCTGGTACCTTCGCGGGGTGCGCCGCCCTCGAAGGCTTGATCCAGGTCAGCTACCTCGAGAAGGGTACCGACGCGCCCGACCCTGAATGGCATACTCTGCCCCATACGGCGGCGCCCGCGGCGCCGCCCTCCGGTTCAAGAGGCTGTTTCACGATGCAAGACGACCTGCTGTTCGATCGCCCCCTGGTGGAGAAGTACGACCGCCCCGGGCCGCGCTACACCTCCTACCCCACGGCGCCCCAGTTCCATGCGGCCTTCGCCGAGGACGACTACCGTGCCGCGGCCGAGCGCAGCAACCGGGCCGAGACGCCCAAGCCGCTCTCGGTCTACGTGCATATCCCCTTCTGCAAGAGCCTTTGCTACTACTGCGCCTGCAACAAGATCATCACCCACAACACCGAGCGCGCCGCCGAGTACCTGGAATGGCTCAAGCAGGAGATCCGGGTGCAGGGAGCCCTGTTCGACGAGTCGCGGCGCATGACCCAGCTGCACCTGGGTGGCGGCACCCCCACCTACCTGAGCAACGCCCAGCTCGGCGAGCTGATGGCGGCGCTGGATGAGGCCTTCCACTTCGCCGCACCCGACGAGCGCGAGTTCTCCCTGGAGGTGGACCCGCGCACCGTGACCCCCGGGCAGATCCATGAGCTGCACGACCTGGGCTTCAATCGTCTCAGCTTCGGCGTCCAGGACTTCGATCGCGACGTCCAGGAGGCGGTGAACCGCCTGCAGAGCGAGGAGCAGGTGGTCGAGCTGGTGAAGGCGGCCCGGGAGGCCGGCTTCCAGTCGGTGAGCGTCGACCTGATCTACGGCCTGCCCCGCCAGACCGTCGCCAGCTTCGATACCACCCTGGACAAGATCATCGCCCTGCGCCCGGATCGCATCGCCACCTACAGCTATGCCCACCTGCCGCAGCTGTTCAAGGCCCAGCGGCTGATCCGCCCCGAGGACATGCCGCCGCCGGAGCGCAAGCTGGAGCTGCTCGAGCTGACCATCCGCCGCCTCACCGCCGCCGGCTACGTCTATATCGGCATGGACCACTTCGCCCTGCCCGACGACGAGCTGACCCTGGCCCGGGAGAACGGCACCCTGCAGCGCAACTTCCAGGGCTACTCCACCCACGCCGACTGCGACATGATCGCCCTGGGCATCACCTCCATCGGCAAGGTCGGCGATACCTACAGCCAGAACGTCAAGGAGACCGCCCAGTACCAGCACCGCCTGGAGGAGGGGCGCCTGCCGGTGTTCCGCGGCTACCGCCTCAACGACGACGACCGCCTGCGCCGCGACGTGATCAACGCCCTGATGTGCCACAACCGCATCGACTTCGCCCCCATCGAGCGCCAGCACGGCATCGTCTTCCGCGACTACTTCGCCGCTGCCCTGGGGCAGCTGCAGGAGATGGCCGACGACGGCCTGCTGGCGATCCGCGAGAACGAGATCGAGGTGCTGCCCGCCGGTCGGCTGATGATGCGCAATGCCGCCATGGCCTTCGATGCCTACCTCAAGCCCGAGGAGAATCGCTACTCACGGACGGTATGAGTGAGGGGCCAGGTACGAAACCGAAGCGGCGCCCGCTAAGGGCGCCGCAAGACTCCGATCCAGCAGAGTGGGTGATTGTGACTCAGGCGATATTGCCGAGGCACAGATACTTGAGCTCGGTGTACTCGTCGATTCCGTAGCGGGAGCCTTCGCGACCTACGCCGGATGCCTTCATGCCTCCAAAGGGCGCCGAGGCCGTGGAGATCAACCCCGTATTGATCCCCACCATGCCGTACTCCAGAGCCTCGGCGACTCGCCAGATGCGTGTCACGTTTTCGGAATACAAGTAGGCGGCCAGGCCATACTCGGTATCGTTGGCCTGGGCAATGACCGATGCTTCGTCGTCGAAGCGGAAGACCGGGGCCAGCGGACCGAAAGTTTCCTCCCGAGCACAGACCATTTCGTCAGTCACATCGGCAACGACGGTCGGCTCGAACCAGCTGCCACCCAGTGCATGACGCTGTCCCCCGGTGATGAGGCGCCCGCCCTTGGCCAGGGCATCATTGATATGAGCTTCGACCTTCTCGACGGCCTTGTCGTTGATCAGCGGCCCCACCTCGACTCCCGGCTCGGTGCCGATCCCCACGTTCAGTTCAGCGGTCCGTTGGGCCAGGCGCTCGACAAAGGCGTCGTAGATGCCGCTCTGCACGTAGATGCGGTTGGCGCAGACACAGGTCTGGCCGGCATTGCGAAACTTGCTGTCCAGGGCGCCCTCGACGGCGGACTCGAGATCGGCATCATCGAAAACGATAAAGGGGGCGTTGCCGCCCAATTCCAGTGATACCTTCTTCACCGTGGGGGCACAGGCGGCCATCAGGTGCGCACCTACCGGTGTCGAGCCGGTAAAACTCAGCTTGCGCACCACGGGACTGTCGGTGAGTACCGGACCAATCTCTCGGGCCGGGCCGGTGACGATGTTGAGCACCCCCTTCGGGATCCCGGCCTGCTCGGCGAGGGCGCCCAGTGCCAGGGCCGTCAAAGGCGTCTCCTCGGCAGGCTTGACGATAATGGTGCAGCCGGCGGCGAGGGCCGGAGCAACCTTGCGGGTTATCATGGCGGCGGGGAAGTTCCACGGGGTGATGGCCGCGCAAACGCCCACCGGCTCACGGATGACCAGTATCCGTTTGTCGCGAGCATGGCCGGGAATGGTATCCCCGTAGAGGCGCTTGGCCTCTTCCGCGAACCACTCGATAAAGCTGGCGGCGTAGGCGATCTCGCCGCGCGCTTCCATCAGCGGTTTGCCCTGCTCCAGGGTCATCAGTCGTCCCAAGGCCTCTTCATGTTCCAGCACCAGCGCGTGCCAGCATTTCAGTAGCGCGGCACGCTCGTTGGCCGTGCGGGCGCGCCAGGTGGCCAGGCTGGCCTGGGCGGCTTCGATGGCACGGTGAGTCTCAGCGGCGCCGAGGGCCGGTACCTGGGCGATCTCGTCGCCGGTGGCCGGGTTGGTCACGGCGAATCGCTCACCCGTGTCGGCATCGATCCAGGCGCCGTCGATTAGGCATTGCTGCTTGAAAAAGGGGAGGTCATGAATCTGCATGCAAGAGTCTCTCATCATTGGGTGTTGTTGGGGGTGGTCGTCAGGCGATGGTCAAGTTGTCAATTTACGTCAGCTTGGGGGCGTGGATCCTGCATCCTCTCGGCTCCGGGAAGGCTGGTGTCGGTGTCCAGTGGCCGGGAGGCGTCCAGGTCCTTGACGAATGTCCTGTCGTTCTCGCCGGAGAAGAAGCGCTTGCCGTAGATCAGGGCGCAGAGGAGTACTCCGACGGCGAAGGCCCAGGTGGCTCCCTTGATCACCAGAATAGCGGCTATGATCCCGGCGATGCCCAGATCGCGCTGGCTGCGCGCCTCCAGGATGCCGATACGTACGCTGACATAGCCTTGAATCAGCAGGGTTAGCGCCAGGGCGATGCCCAGGATCGGCTGCACTAAGCTGACGATTGGCAGCAGCAGCAGGCCAGTGTTCGTGCCCCAGCGGAAGGAGCCCGAGCCACCGAAGATCGAGTGCATGGCCGCCTTGCCCTGTTTGTAACGCTCCACGGTCACTACATGCATGGCCGCCCAGAGCGGGCCGCACATCACCACATCGGGGCCGAAGATGCTCATGCCGAAGTTCCGGCCACCGAAGATCAAGTGCGACCGGTTGGGGTTGTAGTCGATCTTCTCGTCACGGCGCTTCTCGTCAGCCTCTTCCAGCAATGCCTTGCTCTGCAGGACATCGCCAAACAGCACGATGTAGGCGGCCAAGACGGTCGGTATCGCTGTGATGAACATCATCAGCGGTGGCAAGCCAACGCCGAAAACGGTGTATTCGCGGAACATCAGGCCAAAGTCGGGCTTGCTGAAGCCCCACTCGACGTTCGGCCAGGGGGCTTCGCCGAACAGCGGGGCGATGATAATGGCGAGTACGATGATCGGGAAGATACCGAGCTTGCCGATGGTGCCCCAGATGCCACCCTTTGCCTTCAGCTGATTGAAGTGGCGAGAGAAGATCAAGTAGAAGGCGAGGCCGACTGCAATGGTGATGGTGAAGGGGTATTGCTCGAAGCGGCCGCCTTCATCGAATACCACCACGATGGCGGCAAGACCCGCTCCCATGATCACGCCGGCCTTGATGGCGGAGGGAATCAAGCGGACCACCTTGCTGGCCATGCCGGTCTGGCCGAGGACGATCGCCAGTATCCCGAGCATCATCTGGAAGGCGATCAGGGCGTGTACCCTGTCCACCCCTTCGGGGAAGGTGGCCACATAGGCCATCAGCAGGGGAATGGCCGGGGTTATCCAGCCGGGAACCACGGGGTCGCCGAGCAGGTGGTGCAGCAGATACAGCAGACCGTTGAGGATCACGATGGCCAGGGCAGCTTCGAAGGGCATGCCAAGTAGCTGCATCATCAAGGGGATGGCGGCGAGATCCACCGCACACATCAGCAGGCCCTGCAGGTAGTCGGGCAGCTCGAAGCGATAGTGAAGGAAGGGAAGGCGCAGTTTGAAGGGCCCGAGGGGCGTATAGGGGGTTTCCTCACCGTCGATGCGGTGCTTCCAGGTGCTCATGGAATGTCTCCGGATGTTTAGTGTTGTTGTGATGCTCGTAATGCGCCGGGCGCCTTAGTAGGCGGCCCGGTAGATCGCTTCGATATCGGCCAGCGTTAGTACCCGAGGGTTGTTGCGCAGCAGCCGTTCCACCTTGATGGCTTCGGCGGCGAGTTCGGGCAGCGCCGGTTCGGGGATATCGAAGGTGCTGAGGCCGGCGGGGATCTCCACATCGGTGCATAGGCGGTGCAAGCGACGTATGACCCGCTCGGCAGCCTCATTGTCGGTGAGGTTGTCGACCGGCTCTCCGAAGGCTATGGCGATATCTCGGAAGCGCTCGACGCAGGCGGACTTGTTCCACTCCATGACATGAGGCAGTAGCAGAGCATTGGAGACGCCGTGAGCAAGGTGGTAGCGCCCGCCCAGCGGGTAGGCCAGGGCGTGGACGGCACCGACGCCAGCATTGCCGAAGGCGAGGCCGGCCAGCAGGCTGCCGGTCGCCATGTCTTCGCGAGCCTGGATGTGTCCGGGATTGGCGAAGGCCTTGGGCAACGCCCGAATGATCAGCTGCATTGCCTTGATGGCTAAGGCATCGGTGATCGGCGAAGCGAAGTTCGATAGGTAGGCCTCGATGGCATGGACAAGGGCGTCAACGCCGCTGGCTGCGGTGACCGAACGCGGGCAGCTTAGTGTCATCTCCGGCGCCACTATGGCGACATCGGGCAGCAGATGGTCGCTGACGATGCCTTTCTTTATCTGTTGCTCGGCATCCGACAAGATGGCGATATTGGTGACTTCCGAACCGGTGCCAGCGGTGGTGGGAATGGCGATCAAGGGGATGCTGCGCCGGCTCACCTGGCCTTCGCCGAACAGCTCCTGAAGGGGGCCGTCGTGATGGGCATAGACGGCCACGCACTTGGCAATGTCCATGGCGCTTCCGCCGCCAACGGCGATCAGGCTATCGTGCCCCCCGGTGCGAAAGGTGTGTGTGCAATCCTCGACGATGGCCACTTCGGGTTCGGGGGTCACGCCGTCATAGATGGCATAGTCGAATGCGTCGAGCTGTTCAGTGATGAGTGTCAGCGTACCCGACTGGAGTACGCCTTGATCCGTGACGATCAGTGGTTGTTGCATGCCGAGGCGTTGAACTTGGGGCCGAAGTTCTGTCGAAGCCTGGTGTCCCGTGATCAGACGATGAGCGCTCTTGAAATTGCTAACTTTCATAATATGCATGACCTTAGCTTGTACTCATTATTGAATTGAGCCCGACGCCACCGAGCCGACGACGGCGACCGTGTGGCCGGCCTTGATATCGGGCGAGTTGATCGCCTTGATCACGGTTTCCGCCGCCTGGGCGGCGGGAACGCCAAATGGCCCCGAGGCGCCGCCGGAGAGGAAGGTGACCAGTCCGACCTTGAAGGTCTCTTCTGCCTGGACTGTCGCGCTGATGCCCATCATCCCCGCCGAGGCGATGGCCGCGGCGGTGGTGGTGCTGAGCAGGGTACGCTTCCAGCTACCGGGTTGAGTGGTGTATTTCATGGTTCTACTCCTTGATTGTTGTTGTGTGCCATGTGGCGTTGCTGCGTTCTGCGGTGCGTCGTTGTCTCGCAAGGTGCGGGTGGTACGTGAAGGAAACGGTGGAGGGGCTAGCCACCACCGGGCGTGCCGCGTCGCCTCTCGACGAGAGCCGGCGAGGGTTTCAGGGACTCGGCGTCGTAGACTTTCCAGTTCCCCAGCACCACCTGGGCGGGGGGATAATCCTGGCTGGGCACCGGCGTGCCGATGGCCTGGGCCTGGATGATCTGGTGGGTCTCGGCGTCGATGTAGGAGACGTAGCCTTTCGGGTCCTTGGGCAAGTGGATCTCCAGGCCTTTCAACGCCTCGACCATCGCCTCGGTGTCTGTCACGTCACCGACCAGGGTGATGGCCTTGGCGACAGTGAGGATGCCGGCCCAGGCACCCTGGGCCGAATAGTTGGGGTAGCGGCCGGAGCGCTCGTGGAACCCTTCCACGAACTGGCTGTTCAGCGCCGTCGGGGGCCAGTTGACGTGGTGGCGTGCGGAGAGAATCAGGCCTTCCGGCGGCGTGTCGCCGAGGGCAACCAGGGTCTCGTAGTCGCCGCCGGTATCGAAGTTGGCCACCCGCATCAGGCTGAACAGACGGGTCGTGCGGGCCTGGTCGATGAAGGCGGTGAAATCCCCGCCCCACAGCGCGACCACCAGCACGTCTGGCGGCGACTCGAGCAGCGACTGGATATAGAGGGAGTAATCCGGCTCGTAGAGTTTCGGCCAGTAGCTGCCGGTGACCTGGTAGTCGACGTCGTAGAGGTCAAAGGCCTCCTGCAGGTCGCGCCAGGTGACTCGGCCATATTCGTAGTCGGGGCCGAGGAAGGCGATCTTGTTCCAGCCTTCTTGCTGCTGGAGTTCCTGCAGGTATCGCGCACCGGCGGCCTGGGAGTGCCAGGTATCGCTTGAGACCCTGAAGTAGTAGCGATGACCCTCTTCCAGCACGGCGCGGGAGGAGGCATGGTTGGTGCCGATGAGGATGGTCTTGCGCTGCCGTGCCAGGCGGCTGACGGCCATGCCGACGCCGGAGCTGGCCATGCCGCAGAGAATGTTGGCGTTATCCTGCTCGATGAAGTCTTCGGCCATGCGCACCGCGAAGGAAACCTTGGAGCGGGAGTCATCGACGATGACCCGCAGGCGGGGCGCCGCCGGGTCGGTGGCCAACTCGTCGAGGGCCATGCGAATCGCGACGATACTGTCGCGCCCATAGCTGGCGGAGCGGCCGGTCATCGGATACAGGCAGGCGATGGTGGCGTCGGCGTCTGCGGCGTCCGCACCCAGTTCCACACGGCCCACCGAGGTCGTCTCGTTCATGGCCTCTGTGCCATGGGCGGCAGGCAGGCCGTACAGGGCCAGCATCAGGGTGGTGGCGAAAACACGAGCGCTCTGTGTGGAGCGCTGGCGAGTTATCAGTCCCGGCATGGTTGCCTCCTGGACCGGTTGAGTCCGGCGTGTGGTCGGTGATTGTTGTTATAAACCTGCTGGTCTATAACATAGGCAATAAGCGTGCCAAGCCGAGAGTGCCCCATCTCCGGGGTTCTCTCGGCCACAGCGGTACGGGAAGTGAGCGGATAGCGCGCATCGGCGCGAGAAGGTGAGCGGTTACCGCTCGGCCAGGATCTTCGGCTAGGCGAGAGCCTGCGGCCAGGTGAGGGCCTTCGGCTAGGCCAGCCCCAGGCGTTGCAGGCGGCGCTTGAAGGCGTGGCGAGACAGCCCCAGCTGCTGGGCGGCCTGGCCCTTGTGGCCACCGGCCTTGTCGAGCGCATCGAGCACCAGCTGGCGTTCGGTACTCTGCAGGCGCTCGCTGAGAGAGGGGTCTTGAGCCTGATCGCTCGCTGCCGGGCCTTGATGGAACTCGGTGGGTAGCTGGCCGGGGCGAATCCGCTGGCCGGGATACAGAATGGTCAGGCGCTCTACCAGGTTGCGCAGCTCCCGCACATTGCCCGGCCAGCTATAGGCGATCAGCAGGTCGAGCGTCTCCCTGGGCACGGTGATGGGCCGACAACCCTCCTCCCGGGCCTGGGCGTCGATGAAGACATGCAGCAGCTCTTCGATATCCGCGCCCCGTTCGCGCAGCGGGGGGATGGAGAGTTCAATGACATTGAGGCGGAAGAACAGGTCCTCCCGGAAGTGCCCCTTGCGGACTTCGGCTTCCAGTGAGCGGTTGGTCGCGGCAATGACACGGGCATCGGCGGTATGGCTGGCAGACCCCCCCACCGGTCGGTAGTCGCCATTCTCGAGGAAATGCAGGAACTTGGCCTGGAGGGGCAGGGGCAACTCGCCGATCTCGTCCAGGAACAGCGTGCCACCATGGGCAAGGGCCACCAGGCCGGATCGCTTCTGATGCGCGCCGGTGTAAGCCCCCTTCTCTGCACCGAACAGCTCCGCCTCGATCAACTGCTCCGGCAGGGCGGCGCAGTTGATCTCCACAAAGGCTTTGTCGCTGCGCGGGCTCTGGTCGTGGATGGCCCTGGCGACCACGGCCTTGCCGGTGCCGGACTCGCCCAGCAGCAGGATGCGGCCGGCACTGCTGCCGGCGATGCGCTGGATGGTCTGCCAGAGCTGCTCCATGGCATCGCTGCTCCCCACCAGCCCCGAGGAGGAGGCGCCACGGCTACGGTGGTAGGCCAGCTCATCGCGCAGCTGAGCGCGCTCGGTGATGGCGCCGACGAGATGCAGCAGCTCGTCCAGGGCAAAGGGCTTGGTAAGATAGTCGGTCGCGCCGGCCTTGACGGCCTGCACGGCGGCTCGCGTATCGCCGTGGGCCGACACCATCACCACCGGCAGCGCCGGGTAAAGGCGGGCGGCGGTATCGAGCACCTCCATGCCGCTCATCTTCGGCAGCCGCAGATCCAGTAGCATCAGCCCTGGCTGGGCGTCCGCCAGTGCGGTCAGGGCCGCTTCGCCGGAGTGGGCGCTGCGGGTGGTGAAGCCGGCTTCTTCCAGGGCGAAGGTCAGCGAACGGACGAAGCTCTTTTCGTCATCGACGATCAGGATATCTGTGTGCATGGCGTTTTCTGATTGTTGCTCTTGTTATGGTAGCAGCGCTACGAATGCTGCTGTGCTGACTCCTGCTGTGCTATGGCGTCGACCGGCACCAGAGGGAGCTGCATGGAGACGGTCGTGCCCTTTCCCGGGGTGCTGTGAATCTCCAGCCTGCCACCATTCAGGGCTACCAGTTGATGGGTAATGCTCAAGCCGAGCCCCGTGCCTTCCTGGCGGGTGGTGAAGAACGGCTTCATCACCTGGGCCAGGATCGTCTCATCCATGCCGCAGCCGTCGTCGATGATCTCTATCGTCACGCTGTCACCGCTGGGAAACGCCTTCAGCTGCACCTGGCAGCCCGGTTCGCACGCCTGGATGGCATTGGCGACCAGGTTGACCAGGCACTGGATCACCTGATCCGGGCTGGCATAGACGGCGGGGCACGGGTTGCCACTGACGGTGACGGCAACCCCCTGCCTGTCGGCAAGGCCGGAGGTCAAGATGGAAGCGTGCCTGAATACCTGGCCGATCGCCACGGCTTGCGGCTCACCGGCGACCGGCCGGCCGTAATCCAGCAGGTCGCCGACGACACGATTGAGCCGGTCGATCTCTTCTTCCACGGAGATCAGCAGGTCCCGGCGCCGGCTGTCCGGCTCGCCTTTTTCCAGGGCCTGCACCGTCAGCTTGATCGTTGCCAGCGGATTGCGCACTTCATGGGCCACGCCAGTGGCGAATTCGCCGAGCACCGCCATCTTCTCTGCTTGCACGGTTCGCTCGATCATCTCCTGCAGCCGGTCGGCCATGGCGTTGAAGGCATGGGCGACCACATCGATCTCATCCTTGTCGTTTCTGGGGGTCGGCAGCCGGAAGTGCAGGTTGCCGGAGGCGAAGGCTTCGGCCCCTGCCACCAGTCGGCTCACCCGTCGGCGCAGGCTTCTTGCCAATGCCCAGAACAGGGCGACGATGCCGAGTGCCATTACGCCGGCAAACGCATACAGGCCGAACTGTGCGTTGCGCAGCGGGCTGAGAATGTCGTCGGCGGAAACCAGATAGTCAATGCGCCAGCCGGGCAGCACTTCCGGGCCGGTACGTAGCCCTTCCGGTTCGCTGCTCTTGAGGTTCCCCGTCGGGTCCAGCAGGTCGCCGGTGGGCGTTCTCAGGAACGGCCGTAGCACGCCGGCCAGGCTTTCGGTGCGCATCAGTTCGGTCAGGGAAGCCAGGCGCACATGAAGCGCTATCGCACCGTCGGTGCTCTGGCCGGCGATATCTCTCAGCGGCTGGCGGATGAGCAGCCAGCCGGGGCCAGAGCCCGAGGTCAGGCTCGGGCCGATGATTTCGCTGGTGCCCAGATAGATGGAAGGCAGCTCGCGGATTGACCAGTTGTCGCGACCCCAGTAGGGCTGCCCGGATGCCGCCTGACCGGGGATCACATCGGACAGTCTGTCATTGGCGTCGAAGAAGAGAATGCCATAGAGATCGGGCGCGTCGGCTTCCACTCGTACGAGCTCCTGCAGGCCTTCTGGCACAGCATCGCTGTAGAGCAGGTACAGGGGCATGGAGGGGTGGGTCGAAAGGGTTTCGAGCTGATAGATGCGGTTCTCGATGAAGTTGGTCAGCCGGTTGGCCGTGCCTGCCACCTGGGCTTCCAGCCGTTCACCGGCCAGGCGCTCCGTGACCGAATTCGCGACCGTTGCATAGAGCGCGCTCAGCACCGCCACCGAACCGATCATCAGTGTCAGCGACAGGAAGGAGTAACGACCAACGAGACTGAGCCGAGGCTTCATGCAAAACCTTTGTTGTTATTGTGAGCTGTGCTTTTCCCATGTTTTACACGAAAGGCGCCTCATTCATGAAGCGCAATTTTTTCCCCGACGTTCCCCCTGCGCACCCATGCCGACTGCGATCTGACCGGGCTCGGCATCACCGCCATCGGCAAGGTGGGCGACAGCTACAGCCAGAACGTCAAGGAGACCGCCCAGTACCGGCATCGCTGGAGAGCGGACGGCTGCCGGTGATGCACGGCTATCGGCTCGACGACGACGACCGCCTGCGCCACGACGTGATCAACGCCCTGATGTGCCACAAC
>NZ_CP071922.1:378682-394464 GCF_017584085.1 Halomonas sp. BM-2019 | reverse complement strand
CCGGGTGATGCGCGTGGCGTTGATTTCCACCATGTCGTCGTCGAAATCGCCAGGCACCTCGGCGTCGAAGGCCAGGCCGTACTGCCAGGAGACGTGGTGGAAGCGCGATGCGGCGTAGTCATCGTGCAGGGCGACGTTGAAGCTGTACTTGCCATCGGTCGACAGCGGCTTGTCGCCTTCCACCCCGGTGCGCAGGGCCCGGGTCAGATAGGCGGTCCAGACGCCGTCCGCTTCCTCGGCGGTCATCACCACCGCCTCGCTCTCGGAGAGGTGACGCTTCTCGAGGATATAGCCGCTCTCGGTCAGCGCCTCGCCGCTGTTGTAGCGCGCGATATCGAGGTAGACACCCCCGCCCAGCAGATCGGCGATCTCTTCCTCCTCCTTGAGCTTGTCCCAGCCGCCCCGGGCCGCACCGCGACGGCCGCGAATTTCGATCTCGGTACGGCTTTCCGACAGGTACTTGGTGACCCCGTTCATCAGCGCCAGACGCTCGGCCAGCTCGCTCTGCGCCAGGGCTTCCTCGTCCGGGGCATCCGGCATATAGGTGGAGTCGTGGTGGCAGCTCGCCCAGCAGCCGCCGCGGTCGGCCATGTCGACGCGATCGTCGGCGAAGCTGACGGTCAGCTTCATGGGGTTGTCGGGATCCATGCGGCCGCCGTCGACGAAGGGCAGTGGCGCGTGCTCGCCGGCCTCCCACTGGAAGCGCATGAACAGGTAGTCGTCGTCGAAGGAGGCCTGCACGGTCATCGGAATATGGCCGCGCTTGTCGCCCAGATCGAAGGTCTCGATCTTCTCGGCATCGACCGCCATCTGGCCGATCTGCTGCTCCTCGCCGGCGTGACACCAGATGCAGCGGTCGCCGAAGCTGAAGGCGCGCCCGCCGCCGTGCTCGCTGCCGTCCTGGATCCACTCGATGGAGGCCTGGCCGGGCAGGAAGAGGGTCACGTCCAGCGCCGGGACATCGTCCCACTCCAGGGTCGAGGCGATATCGCCCTCGGCCACCACGGCGTCGCCCAGCTCCTCGGCCTCCAGCGGCATCGCCGGTTCGCCGCGCTCGGCAAGGTCGGTCACCGGCTCGTCGTGATCGAAGCGGGCGAGCCAGACATCGGACTCGTCCCAGTCTTCCGGCAGCTCGTGGGCGATGCCCTGGTGGCACTCGATGCAGGTCTGGCCCTGTTCGAAGCCCCGGGCGTGCTCGCGGGCCGCACGGGGGGCCTGCTCCTCGAGATCCATGGCCGACCAGTCATGGCAGTTGCGACACTCGCGCGAGTCGGTGCGCAGCATGGAGCGCCAGACGTTTTCGGCCAGGTGCAGCCGCTTGCCCTCGAATTTCTCCTCGGTGTTGATGGTCCCCAGCATCCAGTGCCACACCTCGCGGCTGGCCTCGATCTTGCGGATCATCTTGGGCCCCCACTCGCGAGGCACGTGACAGTCGGCGCAGGTGGCCCCCACGCCGGTGGGGTTCTGGTAGTGGGCCCGGTCCTTGTACTCCTCGTAGACCCAGGTCATCTCGTGGCAGGCCGAACTGCAGAACCGCATGCTGTTGGTGGCCTCCATCACGGTATTGAAGCCCCCCCAGAACAGGATGCCCAACACGAAGAAGGCCGTCGCGGCCCCCAGTGACGCCCCCATGATGGTGACCTTGCGCCAGTTGCGTAGACGCTCCCCCATGATCAATCTCCCGAAAGTTTCATGACGCCCGTTGCGGTTATCGGTCTGCCCTGCCGCCTTGTTATGGGTTGTGGCCGGCCCCTTCTTCAGCCGCTCCGCGACCTTGCCGGACGCGAAACGGCTGAAGAAGGGGCCGGAG
Source organism: Halomonas sp. BM-2019 (assembly GCF_017584085.1). Classification (NCBI taxonomy): domain Bacteria; kingdom Pseudomonadati; phylum Pseudomonadota; class Gammaproteobacteria; order Oceanospirillales; family Halomonadaceae; genus Halomonas; species Halomonas sp. BM-2019. Next base: position 392,654 of record NZ_CP071922.1, on the reverse strand, counting down.
CGCCCTGGGGCGCTCCGGCAGCTCGGCTTAGCCGCGCTCGTACTTCTTCAGACGGTTGTAGACGTTGAACTTGCCGGTCGGCGTGTTCAGGTTCTCGACCCGACCGATCTCTTCCATGGTCTCGTCGTCGTAGATGACGATGGCGCCATCGTCCTGATGGCCGCGACCGCGAGCCCAGATGGAGACCCACACCTCGCTCCCGGCCTTGTCGTACTCGAAGTGCAGGGCCACGGCGTCATGTTCACGCGGACGGTCGGCGACGTGGATCGGGGTCAGCTCGCGGGTCTCCTTGTTCATGACCATGACCCACTGGTTGACATCGGCCTCCGGGTGCATCGACTGGTCGATCCAGACGTGCGGGGAATCCGGATGGCTGCGCAGGAAGAGCCCCGGGCCGTCGGTCTCGACGGTGCCGCAGATCTCCCAGGCGTGGTCCGGATGGTTCTCCGGATCGGTGCCCCAGAAGGTCACCAGGCCCTGGCCCAGGTGAGTGGTGCCGGCCACCGGGCCACATTCCGGGTCGATCCAGTTGGCGCCCGGCCCCGGGTGCGGGATCTCGCCGGTATTGAGCAGGCCGACGAGCTTGCGCTCCACGGTGTCGACGAAGGCCATCTTGTGGCTGAAATTGGCCGCGATCATGAAGTAGCGGCCGGTGGAGTCGAAGAAGCCGTCGTGGAGGTACTCGGCCGACTGGATGTGATCGATGCGCAGGTTCTCGATATCGCTGTAGTCGACCTGCCAGATCTGTCCGGTCTCCTTGACGTTGACCAGGAAGGTCGGCGCATGGGGGGTGTCATAGAGCGCCGCCACGCGGGCCTCGTGGACGTAGTTGCCCTCGGTATCGTAACCGCGAGTGGAGATGACCTTGAGCGGCTCCATGGTGTGGGCGTCGGCGATCACGAAGTGCGGGGGCCAGTAGCCGCCGCCGATGACGTACTTGTCGGCCCACTCGCCATAGTGAGAGACCGCCACGTCGCGGGCGTCGATGCCGATGAATACCTCGGCGGTCACCTGGGGCGGGTCCATCCACAGGTCGATCTTCGACAGCCGGCCGTCGCGGCCCTGGACGTACCAGAAGCGGCCGTCGGAGCTCGACTTGGCCACGTGCACGGCGTAGCCGGTCTCGGCCTCGGTGACCAGCTCCTTGGTGTCGCCGTCGATGATGCCCATGGCGCCACGGTCACGCAGGATGGTGACCATGAAGTTTTCCCAGTTGCGGTCGTGCTGGGGCTCGTCCGGCCACTCCTCCTGGGGCACCACGATGGTCCAGGTGTCGCGGATGTCGGCCAACGACATCTCCGGCGGCTCTTCCGGCTCCTGCTGGATGTACTTGGCGATCAGCTCGATCTCGTCCTCGTCGAGGATGCCGTCGAAGTTGTTCATCCCGCCTTCGGTGCCCAGCGAGATGATGCTCTCCAGGCGGCGCTGGCCCATGCCGATGGTGTCCTCGGGCAGCAGGCCCGGGCCGGTGGCGCCCTTGCGCAGGGTGCCGTGACAGCCGGCGCAGCGCTGGAAGTAGATATCGCCGGCGCGGTCCATCTCCTCTGCGGTCATCTCCGGTGCATCAGCCTGCACGCCGCCCGCCATCATGGCGGCCAGCGGGAAGCTGAGGGCGAAGATCCCCTTGCTCAGTGCCTTCTTGTGCATAACGTGCCTCGCTCTGTTTCCCCGTGGGGCTGGGTCTGGAGGGAGTCTCGCGTGGCCCGCACGTGCAGCCAGTCAACCCCGGGTGACACCCTCCACCTGCAGATAAGTAGTAGCAGCTTTACCTCTTTGCTCACTTGACAGTGGTCAAGTGGCAATCCGGGGAGTTGACTTATGTCATGGGTCGCGACGAAAGGGGGGAACCACACCCCGCGCCATTGAGTCCGGGGCAGGCCGGCTGCGGGCGGGTCTCGCCGCCGCGGGCGAACAGGCGCAGCGCCGGAAGGTCCTCGAGGTGGACGCAGTTGCGCTCGCAGCGCACGCCGAGCCCCCGCAGGCGGGCCATGGCCCGGGAGAAGCTCTCCGGCTTCATGCCCAGCCGCGCGGCGATCAGCATCTTGTCGCAGGGCAGGCAGACGGTGGCGTGGGCGGCGCCATCCGGGCACAGCGAGAGCAGGAAGGCCGCCAGCCGCTGGTGGGTCGACTGGTTGGTGAGCTGGTCGAGCTGCAGCACCAGCGCGCGCAGCATGCCGGTGAGGTTGGCCAGCAGGTTCAGGGTCAGCGCACGGTGCTCGAGCAGGGTGTCCAGGAAGGGCTCGGCCGGAAACACCATCAACCGGGCGTCCTCGGCCACGCTGGCGTTGACCGGGAAGCCCTGGCGGTCGAACATCGCCGCCTCGGCGAAGGACTCGCCGCGGCTGAAGAGCCCCACCAGGCATTCGCTGCCGTCGGGACTGTCGCGGTAGAGCTTCACCCAGCCGTCGAGCACCACATAGAAGCGGTCGGCGGGCTCGCCCTGGGCGAACAGCCGGGTGCCGCGGGGGCAGCAGCGTTCATGGGCGCCCCGGCCCAGCAGCGCCAGGGTCTCGTCGCCGAGCCCGGCAAACAGCGGCACCTGGCGCACCGTGCGCAGGGTCTCCCGGCTGAAGCGGTATGTCATCACGATCTCCTTGGCGCCCTCGCAGGCAACCGCCGCGGTGGGAGTGGCCCGAGGCCGCCTCGCCCCGGACCACGACGACGCGCTCGCCTAGCGCAGCGAGAGCTCCGTCAGGTTGCCGCGGATCACCCCGGCCTCGGGCGAATCCGCCGGCAGCACCGCCAGCAGGCGCTCCCAGTAGGCGCGGGCCTCGTCGAAGGCCTCGGCCTGGTAGGCGCGGGTGCCGGCCAGCCACAGCCCCTGGGCGTGCTCGGGGTCGATGGCCAGCGCCTGCTCGATCAGCGCCGCCGGCTCGCCGGCCAGGCTGCCCTCGAGCTCCGCCAGCACGTCGGCGTAGCGCACCAGCACCTCGGGGTCGCGGTCGCCGCCGTGGCGCAGGGCCTCGCCGAAGGCGCGGCCCGCGGCCTCGAAGTCGTCGAGGAAGGTCAGGGTGCGCCCCAGCAGCACCCAGCCCTGCAGGTCGGCCGGATCCTGGGCCAGGCGCACCTGCAGGCCCTCCACCAGGCGGGTGAACTCGCGGGCCATCTCCTCGTCGCTGGGCTCGGCCAGCTCGGGCGGCGGCATCACCTGCCCGGCCGGGGCACGGGCGGCGAACACCTCCTCGCTGTAGCCCACCGTGAGGTAGGTGCCCACCGCCATGAAGGGCAGCAGGGCCATGCTGGCCAGGGCGGCGACCTGGGTCAGGCGGCGCTGGCCGCGGCCCTCGCCGCCGGCGTCGGCTGCCTCCAGGGCGCCGCTGTCGAGCAGCTCGCGCTCCAGGTCGGCCAGGGCGCGGGCGTGGCGCGCCTCGCTCAGGGTGCCGGCGGCCAGGTCCTGGTCGAGCTCGGCGACACGATCACGGTGCACCGCCAGCAGCACCTCGCGGCGGTCGGGGCCGGCCCCACGGGGCTCACGCCACAGCGGGATCATTACGAAGGCCAGGGCCAACAGGCACAGGCCCAGGGCCAGCAGCAGGAAGAGGCCATTCATCTCGTCATTCCTCCGGGGTCAGTCGCCACGGCGCAGGCGCTCCAGCGCCGCCCGCTCCTGGTCGGTGAAGTGGGGTTCGTCGTCGGGCCGGGCCCGCTGGCGCATCACCTGCCACCAGACCAGCAGGCCGCCGCCGAAGAGCAGGAAGGGGCTGGCCCAGAGCAGGACGGTGTTGGCCTGCAGCGGCGGCCGGTAGCGCACGTAGTCGCCGTAGCGGGCCACCATGAAGTCGACGATGGCCTCGGCGGACATGCCCTCCCGGGTCATCTGGTAGACCCGCCGGCGCATGTCGGCGGCGAGCTCGGCGTTGGACTCGTGGATCGTCTCGCTCTGACACACCGTGCAGCGCAGCTCCCGGGTCAGGGTCTCGTACTGCTGGCGCTGGGCCTCGGTCTCGAATGCCAGCGGCTCGCCGATGACCGTGGCCAGGGCGATGCCGGGCGCAAGCGCCATCAGCAGCAGCAGAAGAAGGCCTGCCAGCCAGCGGTTCATGACGCCCTCCCCGCCGCTCTGGCGCGGGCGTCCTGGGCGCTGGCCTGCTCCGCCTTCAGCTTCTCCATCAGCGGCAGCACCTCGTCGAGCAGCAGCTGGCGGGTGAGGGGGCCGATGCGCTTGTAGCGGATGATGCCCTCGGCATCCAGCAGGTAGGTCTCGGGGGTGGCGTAGACGCCCCAGTCGATGCCGGCATCGCCCGCGGGGTCGTAGGCGATGGCGCGGTAGGGGCTGTCGGTCATCTCCAGGTAGCGCAGCGCGGCGTCGCGCTCGTCGCGGTAGTTGAAGGCGTGGATGGTGACGCCGCCGCGGGCCAGCTCCATCAGCAGCGGCTTCTCCTGGCGGCAGGTGCTGCACCAGGTGGCCCAGACATTGACCAGCGCCACCTCGCCGATGAAGTCCTGTTCGGTGAGGATCCGCTCGGGGTCCTCCAGGGCCTCCAGGGCGAAGGCCGGGGCCGGCTGGCCCACCAGGGGCGAGGGCAGGTCCCGGGAGTTGAGCCCGAGGCCCACCAGCAGCAGGCCGAGCAGCGACATCACCGCCACCAGCGGCAGGAGCAGCTTGAGCTTCATGAGACGGTCACCTCGCGGTTCATGGCCACCGCCGTCGCCGGCTCGGCCTCGCGGCGCCGTGCCAGGCGGTAGCGCTTGTCGGACGCCGCCAGCAGGCCGCCCAGGCCGAGCAGGATGGCGCCGCTCCACATCCAGGCCATGTAGGGCTTGTAGTAGAGCCGGAAGCTCCAGGCGTCGCCCACCAGGCGCTCGCCCAGGGAGACATAGACGTCGCGGGTCGCCGCCCGGTGCAGCGAGGCCTGGTGCATGGGGTTCTGGGGCTGGGTGTCGTAGTAGCGGCGCTGGGGCAGCAGGGTGGCCACCGGCCGGCCGTCGCGGGTCACCGCGACCACCGCCTGGTCGGCGTCATAGTTGGGGCCGCGCACCTCCTCCATGCGCAGCAGGGTGAAGTCGAAGCCCGCCGCCGAGGTGGTCTGGCCCGGCTCCATGCGCACGTCGCGCTCCACCTCGTAGGTGTTGACCATGGCGATGGCGATCACCACCAGGGCCAGCCCCACGTGGGCCAGGTGCATGCCCAGGAAGCTCGGGCGCAGCACCCGACGGATGCGGGTGGCCAGGGGCTGGCGGCCGGCCAGGCGCTTGCGGATATCGAGCAGCGCGGTGAAGACGATCCAGCTGCCCAGCATCAGCGACAGGGCGGTGAGCGGCCGCCAGGCGCCCATGGTCAGCGGCCAGAGGCCGCCGGCCACCACGCTGGCCAGCAGCACCCAGCGCAGCTGGCGCATCACCTCGGCGGGGCTGGCCTGCTTCCACATCACCGTGGGACCTAGCCCCACCAGCAGCAGCAGCGGCAGCATCAGCGGTGCGAAGACCAGATCGAAGTAGGGGGGGCCCACCGAGATCTTGCCGAGGCCGAAGGCGTCCAGCACCAGCGGGTAAAGGGTGCCGATGAAGACCGCCGCGAAGGCCACGGTGAGCAGCACGTTGTTGGCCAGCAGCAGCGATTCCCGGGAGAGCCAGTGGAAGCCGCCGCCGAGCCCGACCCGGGGCGCCCGCCAGGCGTAGAGGGTCAGCGAGCCGAGCAGGGTCGCCGCCAGCATGGCGAGCAGGAAGACGCCGCGGTCCGGGTCGGTGGCGAAGGCGTGGACCGAGGTGATCACCCCGGAGCGCACGATGAAGGCCCCGAGCACCGTCAGCGCGAAGGTGATGATCGCCAGCATCAGGGTCCACACCTTGAGGCCGCCGCGCTTCTCGCTCACCGCCAGGGAGTGCAGCAGGGCGGTGGCGGTGAGCCAGGGCAGGAAGGAGGCGTTCTCCACCGGGTCCCAGAACCACCAGCCGCCCCAGCCCAGCTCGTAGTAGGCCCACCAGGAGCCCATGGCGATCCCCAGGGTCAGGAACACCCAGGCCACGGTGGTCCAGGGCCGCGACCAGCGCGCCCAGGCGGCGTCCAGGCGGCCGCCCATCAGCGCCGCCAGGGCCAGGGAGAAGACCACCGCGGTGCCCACGTAGCCCATGTAGAGCAGCGGCGGGTGCAGGATCATCCCCGGGTCCTGGAGCAGCGGGTTCATGCCGCGACCGTCCGCGGGGCCGGGCACGAGGCGCTCGAAGGGGTTGGAGGTGAACACCGTGAAGGCGATGAAGGCCACCGAGATCATGCCCATCACCGCCATCACCCGGGCCAGCATCTCGCGGGGCAGCGAGCGGCTGAAGCGCGCCACCGCCACGCCCCAGGCGCCGAGGATCAGCACCCACAGCAGCAGCGAGCCCTCATGGCCGCCCCACACCGCGGTGATCTTGTACATCAGCGGCTGGGTCAGGGCCGAGTGGCTGGCCACGTAGCGCACGCTGAAGTCGTTGGCCAGGAAGGCCCAGGTCAGCACGCCGTAGGCGATCGCCAGGAAGACGAACTGGCCGCTGGCCAGGAAGCGCCCCGTGCGCATCAGCCGCAGGCTGCCGGTCTGGGCGCCCACCAGCGGCAGCACGCTCTGCAGCAGCGCCAGGCAGAGCGCCAGGATCAGCGCGAAGTTACCGAGTTCTGCCACCATCTGCTGTCCCCTCCCGCTGCAGGTGACGCCCGACCGCATGGCCGGATCTGGATTCACCGGACCGACGAGTCGCGTCGGCCCCTTGCAGCGAATGGTCGGGGAATCTCCCCATAAGATCCATACTCGATACCTCTTTTCCGCCCTCCCCCGTGACCCATGTCAAACATTGCCGGACACTGCCTCAACGGCGTCGCCGACCAGCCACTGACAGCGTGGACCCGGGGCCTTATGCTGGGGGTCCGTTCCCCGACCCTGGTGATCCGTCCCGTGAAACGCCCGCTGATTTCCGCCCTGTTGCTCGCCGCCACGCTGCCCTTCGCCCTCTCCACCACCGCGGCCCTGGCCGAGGAGGCCGCGCCCGATGTCATCCTGTACACCAGCCACGGCGCCATCGGCATCGAGCTGTTCCAGGCCGAGGCGCCGGAGAGCGTCAACAACTTCCTCACCTACGTGCAGGAGGGCCACTACGACGGCACCATCTTCCACCGGGTGATCGATGGCTTCATGATCCAGGGCGGCGGCTTCGACGAGGCGATGCGCCAGAAGGCGACCCGCAACCCGATCACCAACGAGGCCGACAACGGCCTGAAGAACCGGCGCGGCACCCTGGCCATGGCGCGCACCGGCGACCCCCACTCCGCCACCGCCCAGTTCTTCATCAACGTCGCCGACAACGGCTTCCTCGACCACGCCAGCCCTCAGTCGGGCCAGACCTGGGGCTATGCGGTGTTCGGCCAGGTGGTGGAGGGCATGGAGGTGGTCGATGCCATCCGCCGCGTGCCCACCGGCAGCCGCGGCCCCTTCCAGGACGTGCCCCGGGAGCCGGTGGTGATCGAGCGCGCGGAGCTGCCCTGAGCCATGCGCAACCGCTACCTGCTGATGCGCCACGGCCATAGCCAGGCCAACGCCCGGGGGCTGATCGTCAGCTCCCCCGAGCGCGGCCTGGCCGGCTTCGGCCTCTCCCCCGAGGGCGGGGCCCAGCTCGAGGCCCTGCTGGCCGACTGGCGCTGGCCGGTACCCACGGGGATTGTCCACTCCGACTTCCGGCGCACCACCGAGACCGCCGCCCGGGTGGCGGCACGCTTCGGCCTGGCGCTTGCGGCCGAGCCGGGGCTGCGCGAGCGCCACTTCGGCGAACTGGAGGGGCAAGGCGACCACCACTACCCCGAGGTGTGGGCCCGCGACGCCGAGAGCGCCGAGCATCGTGCCTTCGGGGTGGAGCCGCTGACCGCGGTGGCCGAGCGCATGGGCGGAGTGATCGCGGGGCTAGAGGCGCGCCACCAGGGCGAGACCCTGCTGCTGGTCAGCCACGGCGACCCGCTGCAGATCCTGCTCACTGCCCTGGTGGGCCGGCCGCTGACCCGGCATCGGGAAGGCGCGCCCCTGGCGCCGGCCAGCATCACCCCGTACCCTGGCTGATCCGCCGCGAGCAGAGGAGTAGGAAGGGGTGGCAAGACTGCTGTTTCGCCTGGGCAACGTGCCCGAGGAGGAGGCCGAGGAGGTGCGGGCGCTGCTGGACGCCCGCGGCTTCGATACCTACGAGACCCGCGCCGGCTTCTGGGGGCTCGGGGTGGCGGCCATCTGGCTGCGCGACGAGACCCAGTTTGATGCGGCCCGGGAGGTGCTGGACGCCTACCAGCAGGGGCTCGCCGAGAGGGTGCGCCGGGAGCGCGACGACCTGGCCGAGCGCGGCGAGGCCCCGACCCTGTGGACGCGCCTGCGCCACCACCCCATCCGCCTGCTGATGGTGGCCGTGGCGGTGGCGGTGATCCTGGCCCTGACCCTGCTGCCCTTTCTCTGGCTGATCGAGTGACCGGCAACACGACGACGCCCCCGCCGGCCTGGCCTGCGGGGGCGTCGTCGTGCTGGCAGGTGCCCGGGGCACGGCGCCGCCGATCAGCTGCGGATCAGATGGTCGAAGGCGCCCAGCGCGGCCTTGGACCCCTCGCCCATGGCGATGATGATCTGCTTGTAGGGCACGGTGGTCACGTCACCGGCGGCGAAGATGCCCGGCACGCTGGTCATGCCGTGGGCGCTCGGAGAGCTCCACCGGGGAGCCCTTGAGCCACTCGGTGTTGGGCACCAGGCCGATCTGCACGAAGACGCCCTCCAGGTCGAGCTTCTTGCTCTCGCCGCTGGCGCGCTCCTCATAGGTGAGGCCGTTGACTCGGGTACCATCGCCGTTCACTTCGGTGGTGCGGGCACCCAGGATGATCTCGACGTTGGGCAGGCTCTTGAGCTTCTTCTGCAGCACGGCGTCGGCGCGCATCTCATTCATGAACTCGATCAGGGTGACGTGGGCCACCACGCCGGCCAGGTCGATGGCCGCCTCGACGCCGGAGTTGCCGCCGCCGATCACCGCCACGCGCTTGCCCTTGAACAGCGGGCCGTCGCAGTGGGGGCAGTAGGCTACGCCCTTGTTGCGGTACTCGGCCTCGCCCGGCACGTTCATCTCGCGCCAGCGGGCGCCGGTGGCCAGGACCAGGGTCTTGCTCTTGAGGCTCGCCCCGGACTCGAACTGCACCTCGTGCTCGCCACCCGGCTGGGCCGCCGGCACCAGCTTGACCGCACGCTGCAGGTTCATGATGTCGACCTCATACTCCTTGACGTGCTCCTCCAGCGCCGCGGCCAGCTTGGGGCCCTCGGTGTGGGGCACGGAGATGAAGTTCTCGATGGCCATGGTGTCGAGCACCTGGCCGCCGAAGCGTTCGGCGGCAACACCGGTGCGGATGCCCTTGCGCGCGGCGTAGACCGCCGCCGCGGCGCCGGCCGGGCCACCGCCCACCACCAGCACGTCGAAGGCGGCCTTGTCGTTGAGCTTGGCGGCCTCGCGCTTGGCGGCACCGGTGTCCACCTTGGCCAGGATCTGCTCCAGGCTCATGCGGCCCTGGTCGAAGGGCTCGCCGTTGAGGTAGATGCTCGGCACCGACATCACCTGGCGCTTCTCGACCTCGTCCTGGAAGAGGGCGCCGTCGATGGCCACGTGGCTGACGTTGGGGTTGAGCACCGCCATCAGGTTGAGCGCCTGGACCACGTCGGGGCAGTTCTGGCAGGAGAGCGAGAAGTAGGTCTCGAAGTGAAGCGGGCCCTCGAGGCTCTTGACCTGCTCGATCACCTCGGCGCCGACCTTGGGCGGATGGCCGCCCACCTGCAGCAGCGCCAGCACCAGGGAGGTGAACTCGTGGCCCATGGGCAGGCCGGCGAAGACCACGCCGGTCTCCTCGCCCGGGCGATTGAGCGCGAAGGAGGGACGGCGGGCGTCCTGGCCATCGCGCTTCAGGGTAATCTTGTCGCTCAGGTCGGCGATATCGGTCAGCAGACCGTGCAGTTCCTGAGACTTGGCGCCGTCATCGAGGGAGGCGACGATCTCGAACGGCTGAGTGACCTTTTCCAGATAGGCTTTGAGCTGGCTTTTCAGATTGTCGTCCAACATGACAGCGGTTTCCTTCATGTTCGCGAAACGGAGTCACAAGGGGGCCGTGCGAGCACCGGAGGCGCCGCGTAAGGCGTGCTTGTGGCGGGTAGACAACACCCGGGCAGGACTGCCCGGGTGGGGAGCGGCGAGGCCCGGGGCGGGGCCTAGAGGCAACACCGCTCAGGAAACTGATGATTCATGTCGCGAGCGAAGAGAGGTTGGCCACCGCCGGAGCACAGAAACCGGAGCCTATGCGTTACCAGGTCAGGATTTCGACCGGGCTGGCGTACCAGCACCGCCGGTGGTCAAGATATCGAGCGCAGCAATGAATCAGCGTTTCCTTTAGATCTTGCCGACCAGATCCAGGGAGGGAGCCAGGGTCTCTTCGCCTTCCTTCCACTTGGCCGGGCAGACTTCGTTCGGGTTGTTGCGAACGTACTGGGCGGCCTTGAGCTTGCGCAGGCTCTCGGTGACGTCGCGGGCGATGGCGTTGTCGTGGATTTCCAGGGTCTTGATCACGCCGTCCGGGTCGATCACGAAGGTGCCGCGCAGGGCCAGACCGGCTTCTTCGATGTGCACACCGAAGGCGCGGGTCAGCTGGTGGGTCGGGTCACCGACCAGCGGGAACTTGGCCTTGCCCACCGCCGGGGAAGTCTCGTGCCACACCTTGTGCGAGAAGTGGGTGTCGGTGGTAACGATGTACACCTCGGCACCAGCCTTCTGGAACTCCTCGTAGTGGTCGGCAGCGTCCTCGACCTCGGTCGGGCAGTTGAAGGTGAAGGCGGCCGGCATGAAGATCACCACGGACCACTTGCCCTTCAGGTCAGCGTCGGTGACTTCGACAAACTCACCGTTGTGGAAAGCGGTGGCCTTGAACGGCTGGACTTCAGTGTTGATCAGCGACATTCCGTGAAGCTCCTTTCGACTTTCGTATGGGGGTGTCTGGGATACGGGACACATGGTAGCCCGCATCCTCCGATAGCGTAAATTGAATGGTGGCATGGAGCTGATAATTCAACCCTATGGGTCCACGCACCGGGCGACCAGCCCAGCGTCAACCGATTCGCACCGCCTCGCCCTGGCGGTCCAGCGCCAGGAACTGATCGACATTGCCCATCTTGAGCGACTCCACCATGCGGTTGAGCTGGGCCTCGGCCTGCTCGCCGCTCGGCGCCTCGCCGCCACGGCCTGAGAGCGCCCCCACGAAGACGATGTCCCACTCGATGCCCGTCGCCTGCGACTCCGCCACCAGGGCGGCCATATCGGAGAGCTCCTCGGGCGCCTTGTCGACGCAGAGCACCGGGGTGAGCACGCCGCCCTCGCCCTGCTCGAAGCGGGCGCGCTGCTCGTCGGTGGGGTTGTCGGGCAGCTCGGCGCGGGTGAAGACGAACAGCAGGCGCTGGGCGTCGGGTTGCAGGCGCGACTCGCCGAGCAGGCCGGCAAAGTTGGTGATGGCCATGGAAGCCTCCGGGAGAAGGGGATGAATGAGCGCCAGCCTGCCCCCTTTCGCGAGGGGGCTCAAGGGGCAGGCGGGTAAATTGGCTACGTCAAGGGGGGCGGGGCAAGCTTGTCACCGGCGCCCCTCGCTGAGCGGCTTGCGTGCGACTCAGCCCTGGCGGGCGGTCAGGATATGGTGCAGGCCGTCGCACTCCACCAGGGGATCGTCGCAGTTGACCACCACCTCGGTGTGTCCGAGCACATAGGCCTTGCCGGTGGTGGTGTTCTCCACCACGGTACGGGGCCCCTCCTGGCGGGTGCCGGTGAAGGTGCCGATGAAACCGGTCTCGCGCAGGGAGACGGTCTCCAGGCGGTCGCCGGGGCGGATGCGCCCCTCGTGGTTCATCAGCGCCAACCGCGCCGAGGTGCCGGTGCCGGTGGTGCTGCGGCAGATCACCCCCGGGTGCACATAGGTGGTGGAGCGCGAGCGGTAGAAGTCGTCGGCGATCTGCTCCACCGGGCCCATGAAGTGCAGGAAGGGCAGCGGGCCCACGTCGCCCAGGGTGTAGTGGGAGAAGCCCCGCTCGGCCCGGATCGCCTCGACGATCTTGTGGGCACACTCGGCCAGGGCCCGCTCCTCCTCCCGCACCAGCGAGAAGCCAAGTTCCGTGGCGTCCACCAGGGCGTAGAAGCCGCCGCTGTAGGCCACCGAGTAGGTGACGTCCCCCACCTCCGGCACCTGGATCGACGCCCGATAGGTGTCGATGTAGCTGGGCAGCCCCTCGCAGGTGATCGCCTCCACCACGCCATTTTCCACCCGGGCCTCGATATGGACCCGCCCCGCCGGCGCCTCCAGGGTGAAGTGCTGCACCCCCTCCCGCTTGGGCACGATGCCGGCCTCCAGCACCGCCGTGGCGGTGCAGATGGTGTTGGAGCCCGAATAGATGGGGTAGCCCATCACCTCCATGATGATGTAGCCGGCGGCTGCCTCGGGGTCGGTGGCCGGCACGATCAGGTCCACCGACATCTCGGGGATGCCGTAGGGCTCGAAGAGCAGCAGCTTGCGCAGGCCGTCGGCGTCGTCGCGCAGGTAGTGCATCTGGTCGCGCACCGTGGCGCCGGGAAGCGGCTCGATGCCGCCGAGCACGATGCGGCTGACGTCGCCCCCGGCGTGGGTGTCCATCATCTGGAAGGTCAGCGGGCGGCTCATGGGCGCGGCTCCTGGCTGGCAGAGGGGGAGGCAAGGGCGAAGGGGGCGCCGTGCTCGTCCCACTGGCTGTCGGGAACGATCACGATCTTGCCCAGGAAGTTGCTGCCGCGGCTGACGAAGTAGCGCTCGGCCTCATGCAGCGCGGAGAGCCGGAAGGCGGCGTGGAGCACCGGCCTGAGCTCACCGCTGCGGATCCAGGCGACCAGCTGTTCGGCCTCCTCGCGGGTACCGTGGGAGACGCCGAAGATCTGCACCTGGTAGAGGTAGATGCGCGTCCAGAGGATCTCCGAGATATTGCCGCCGCTGGCCCCGGCGATGGAGAGCCGCGGGTAGGTGGTGCGGGCCTTCATGTCGTGGATCATGGTGTCGATGAAGAGATCGGTCATCTCGCCGCCGACCAGGTCCATCACCGCATCGATGGGCGCGCCGCCGGTGGCCTCGAGCACGCGTGCAACGAAGCTTTCCGGGTCGCCGCGGTCGACCACCGCCTCGGCGCCCAGCGCCTTGAGGGCCTCTGCCTTCTCCGGCTGGCTCACCGCGTAGGGAATGGCCCCGACGATGCGGCACAGCTGGATCAGCGCGGTACCCACCCCGCCGCTGGCGCCACTCACCAGCACCCGCTCGCCGGCGGCAACGTTCGCCGAGGTCATCATATGGTAGGCGGTCTGGTAGGAGCACATGCCCAAGGCGGCGAGCTCGGCGTCGGCAAGCTCCGGGTTGGGCACCTGGTGGAACTGGTCCGAGGGCACCGCCACGTACTCGGCGAAGCCGCCGTCGGCGCCGTGGCCGTAGTAGTCCGGGGTCAGGTTGATGTCGCGGCGGGCGTCGGCGTAGAGATTGAAGTCGAGCAGGCCGCGCTCGCCGATCCGCGCCGGGTCGACCCCCTCGCCCACCGCCGCCACGCGCCCGGCGATATCGGCGCCCTGGATGCGCGGGAAGGTCAGGGTCGGCTCGCCGCCCATGGCAAAGGAGGTGACCTGGCCCTTCTTCACCGGATAGAGCCCCTCGCGGGCCTTGCGGTCGGTGTTGTTCTTGGCGGTGGCGGTGACCCGCACCAGCACCTCGCCCGGCCCGGGCCGGGGTACCGGCACGTCGTCGCGGTGAACCAGCCTGTCGACGTCGCCGTGCCCGGTCAGCAGCATGGCCGACATGGTGGCGGGAATCGCGGGGGAAACGGGAGATTCGGGGGACGTCTCTGCCATCTGGGGTCTCCTCTGGCAAAGCGCCCGGCAGGAGGCCGGGCGCGGATATGCTGAGCGAGACGATAGCAGAGGAGACCGGGGCGAACCGAGGGGCCAGCGCCACTAT
>NZ_CP071922.1:369538-378582 GCF_017584085.1 Halomonas sp. BM-2019 | reverse complement strand
CCACGGTATGCCCCCACGACGGAACGTCACGCCACGTGGAGGGTGCCCGTTGTCGTGCTCGAGAAGCTGCTGCTGCGCGCTGCCATCCAGCCATTCTTCAACGCATCAAAGCTGACCCTGGGCAGCCTTTCCGACACCCAGACCGCCGACGACCTGATGAGCTACGTGCAGTCGTTCAGCCAGGACGCCCGGGAGATCTTCGAGCACTTCGACTTCATGCTCTCCAACCCGCCCTTCGGCGTGGAGTGGAAGAAGGTGCAGAAAGCGATCACCAGCGAGCACAGCTACAAGGGCTATGACGGCCGCTTCGGCCCCGGCCTGCCGCGGGTCTCCGACGGCTCGCTGCTGTTGTTGATGTACCTGGTGAGCAAGATGCGCCCCCGCCAGGAGGGCGGCTCGCGCATCGGCATTGGCATCATCCTCAACGGCTCGCCGCTGTTCACCGGCGGCGCCGGCAGCGGGGAGTCCGAGATCCGCCGCTATCTGCGGCAGCACGACCTGGTGGAGGCCATCGTCGGCCTGCCCACCGACATGTTCTTCAACACCGGCATCGCCCCCCACGCCTCTCACGGATGCGCATCTTGGGGGTTACTTTTTTCGGGTATCCGGATTGAGTGGTTGATGGCCCTTATCGCCAGACAGCAGCCATTCTCCCATGCCGCTATCCTCCAGGGCGTATACCCCGCGGCCCGAGCGCCACACCAACCCCTTCTCACGCAGTGACTCCAAGGCACGCTGAATCGTTGACGGTGCCGGTTGGGTCTTGCGCCCAGCGCGGGCTCGGATCTCTTGCAGCGTCTCCTGGGTGAATGGCGTAAAGGGCCGTTTTTCAGCCGATGCCCGCGCCAGGACGAACAGGATCGCCTGCTGAAGCACTGTCAGCTGGTCGAAATCGGACTGGAGAATGGCCAAGTAGTCCGCCTGGACCGCTTCGGCTCCCTGCTGCAACAGCTTGCCTAAATCAGAAGCCCGTCCAAGCTCCAACGCGACTCGCTTGACGACTTCCCAAAGCAGCTCGGGTCGATGCCCCATGCGCTCGAAGGTCTGCACGACATCGGCCACTTGGAAGGTGTTACCCGGCGCAAGCTTCGCGTTGACGTGCTGCGTGAACGCCTCGACGAAGTCGCTGCTCAGCAGCGGAAAGGGGGTGACGGTGTTGCCGAAGAAGGGTTGGTCCCGGCTCAGCACGAGCTGCGCCAGCTTGTCACGGCTGCTTCCCGTGAAGACCAGGCGCAGGCCCGGTTGCTGGGCGCCCAGGGTCAGCGCATCTCGGGCAGCCTTGAGCGCGAACATGGTGTTCATGCCCAGCTCGCTGTTCAGTGCATGCTGCGCCTCGTCTACGAACAGGATCACCAAGCGCCCCGATGCCTCATGCAGCGCCTGGAGGGCCTCTGTCAGCGTGGCTTCGTCGGGCAGCGCCGGCTGTGAGAGGTCCCAGGTCAGCGTCCGATGCAGACTGACGGAATCGACACCGGCCGCGCTCAACAGCTTCTTGATGCGCGGCGCGAAGGCCTGCAACTTGGCCATGATGGCGCGCTCGATGAGTAAGCCGGGGTCAATATGCCGGTTCGTCCAGAGATCAACGTAGATCACTTCCCAGCCCCGCTGCTCGCAAACAGGCATCAGATCCTGGCGCAGGAAGGTGCTCTTGCCTGTACGGCGCGGCGCGGCGAGGAACAGCCCCCCGCTGTAGTCGACCAGGCTCTCGCCAGCGAGGCCGGCCACTATCGATTCCGCCAGCGCGGGCCGATGGAAGACAAAGGATCCGGGAACCATGGAATACGCCTCTTTACCCAGCTGTGCATAAAATTATACATGAAGGCGGTAAAGAGGGGTAATGCAAGCCCTGGGGCGGCTCCAACGCGGCATCTTCCGCCGGCTCTGGCCTAAGTCGCCTTCTCCTTCCACCCCTGAAGCGCTAGGCTGTTACGCAACATTACGCCAAGCGCAGGGCATGACACGGCGGACAGCAGGGAAGCCCGCTTCCAGCAGGACATCATCGTCGCCATGGTGGCCGGCGGCTGGCAGGCTGGCACGGCCAGTGGCTACGACCGCGCCACGGTGCTCTACACCGAGGACCTGCTCGGCTACGCCCGCAAGAAGGACAAGGGCGGCGAGAGCGCCGGCCAGAACTACAATCCCCGCCTCGACCTGGTGCTGTTCGTCAACGGCATCACCACCGCCCTCAGCGACCACGAGAAGCTTTCGATGCCGCTGCTGGAGGTCGAGGAGACCGGCAGGCAGTTTGCGCTATTGATCCTCAAGCTGCTGGCGGGGGGAGAAAACCGAGCATCAGGATAGCCTTGGGCGAGGCGTGCCCATCTGCCGGCCGGTTGCCGGAACCAGGCCGGCGACTTCCTGACCAATGGAACCCATTCGCTACGCAGATTCCCTGCAACGAAAAACGGCCACCGCCGAGACTGGCTAAGTGACCGTTTTTACTGGTGTTTTTGGCGCGCCCGACAGGATTCGAACCTGTGACCCCTGCCTTCGGAGGGCAGTACTCTATCCAGCTGAGCTACGGGCGCAATGCCCAGCAGTCGCCAGGCGGTGGCCATCCTAACCGGCCTGCCCGCGGCTGTCCAGCGCGGGGCACAGTGCGCAGCGCGTCTCATGCCAATGGCGGGGGGTACGGCATTTTCCTGGCGCCGGGGTTGCCGGTATACTGTGCGGCACTGTGCGCGTCATGGCGTCATCCGGCCGCGTCGGCATCCGGGCCTGCGCCGCGAATAACTTCATACAGGACCGTCAAGAGGTGGTGAGAGTGAAATCCAGCAAGCTGATGATGGGGTGCCTGGCCACCCTGGGCCTGACCGCCGGCATGGCCTCCGCCCAGGCCGACGTCGACCGTGATGCCATCGCCGAGCGTCTCAAGCCGGCCGGCCAGCTCTGCCTGCAGGGCCAGGACTGCGGCACCGCAGCGATGGCCGAGGCCGCTCCGGCAGCCAACGGTAATGGCAACGGCATCGATGGCGGTGCAATCTACGACCGCGTCTGCATGGCCTGCCACGAGACCGGTGCCGCCGGGGCCCCGGTGCGCGGCAACGAAGATGGCTGGGCCGACCGCCTCGACAAGGGCTGGGATGAGCTGCTGGCCAACTCCATCAATGGCATCGGCGCCATGCCGGCCCGTGGTGGCAACCCCAACCTCTCCGATGACGAGGTCGCCGCCGCCACCGCCCACCTGCTGGAGCCGGTGATGGACGTTCCCGAGGTTACCGCCGAGGAAGAGGTTGCTACCGACGAGGACGTCGCGGCCGACGAAGAGGCCGCCACTGACGAGGACATTGCAACCGATGAAGACGTTGCAACCGACGAGGATGCGCCCGCTCACGCCGGCATCGACGGCGAGGCGATCTACAACCAGGCCTGCATGGCATGCCACATGACCGGTGCCGCCGGCGCCCCGATCAAGGGCGACGAGGGTGCCTGGTCCGAGCGTCTCGAGAAGGGCATGGACGAACTCTACGCCAACTCCATCAACGGTATCGGCGCCATGCCGCCCAAGGGGGGCCACGCCAACCTCTCCGATGACGAAGTGAAGGCCGCCGTGGACTTCATGATTGACGCGCTGGACTAAGACACCCGACAGCGTGACAGCGAGCCAACGTCAGCGGGGCGCCTCAGGCGCCCCGCTGACGTTGAGGCACCCTCCTCCAGAGCCCACGGCTTGGCTGGATCGAAAGCCCTCGGCCTACCCCAATAAAGAGCGCAGCCCGGCGATGGCGTCCTGCCCTCGCGCCTGCTTCTTCTCCGGGTCCTCGCGGTCCGGCCGCCCCTCCCACTCCAGGTCCGCCTCGGGCAGCTCGTCCAGGAAGCGGCTCGGCGTGCAGTCCATCAGCTCGCCATAGGCCTTGCGCTGGCGGGCCAGGGTCAGCGTCAGGGTGCGCCGCGCCCGGGTGATGCCCACGTAGGCCAGGCGGCGCTCCTCCTCCACGGTGCCCGCCTCGATGGCGTTGCGGTGGGGCAGCAGCTCCTCCTCCAGCCCCATCAGGTAGACATGGGGAAACTCCAGTCCCTTGGAGGCGTGCATGGTGAGCAGCTGCACCCGGTCGGAATCATCCTCCTCCGCCTGCTGCTCGAGGATGTCGCGCAGCACCAGCCGCGAGATGGCCGCCTCCACGCTGTCGGTCTCGGTCTCCTCCGAGGCCTCGCTCTCCTCGGGGCTCTCGTCTTCAGGGGCAGCCTGCATCGACTTCTCCAGCTGGTCGATCAGGATCCAGACGTTGGCCATGCGCCGCTCGGCGATGGTGGGCGCGCTGGCGTTCTGGTAGAGCCAGGCCTCGTAGTCCATCTCGCGCAGCATGTCGCGGATGGCGGCGATGGCATCGCCCTGGTCCATGCGCCGCCGCACCCCATCGATAAAGTGGGTAAATCTCCCTAACCTTTCGACGGCCCTGACCGGCAGCTGCTCCGCCAGCCCCAGCTCGTGGCAGGCGGCGTACAGCGAGATGCCGCGTCCGGTGGCCTGGTCATTGGCATAGTTGGCGAGCTTCTCCAGGGTGCCGGGGCCGATCTCCCGACGCGGCACGTTGACGATGCGCAGGAAGGCGTTGTCGTCCGCCGGGTTGATCAGCAGCCGCAGGTAGGCCATGGCGTCCTTGATCTCGTTGCGCGAGAAGAAGGAGGTGCCGCCGGAGAGCTTGTAGGGTACCTGGTAGTGCTGCAGCTTGAGCTCCAGCAGCCGAGATCGAAAGCCCTCGGCCTCCTCGTGGCGATTGACCACCACGCGGATCGGCGCCCCCTCGCCCATCTCCGACCAGAGGGTCTTGTCGTAGACGTGGGGGTTGTTGGCGATCAGGGTGTTGGCGGCGCGCAGGATGGTGCCGGTGGAGCGGTAGTTCTGCTCCAGCTTGACCACCTGCAGGCGCGGGAAGTCCTCGCCCAGGGTCACCAGGTTCTCGGGCCGCGCGCCCCGCCAGGCGTAGATCGACTGATCGTCGTCACCCACCACGGTGAAGGTCTGGCGCTCCCCCATCAGCAGCTGCACCAGCTGGTACTGGCTGACGTTGGTGTCCTGGTACTCGTCCACCAGCATGTAGTGGATGCGCTTGCGCCAGCGGGCCAGGGCCTCGGGGTCGTCGCGCAGCAGCACCACCGGCAGCAGGATCAGGTCGTCGAAGTCCACCGCGTTGTAGGCCTTGAGGTGGCGGTTATAGGCCTCAAAGACCCGGGCGGCGAAGAGCTCGTCGTCGCTGGCGGCATGGGACATCGCCTGGCCGGGCAGCACCAGGTCGTTCTTCCAGGCCGAGATCCGGTGCTGCACCGCGTTGATCTGATCGGCGTCCACCTGGGCGTCCTTGTGCATCAGGTCGCGCAGCAGCGCCTTGGCGTCCTCGGGGTCGAAGAGCGAGAAGCCCGGCTTGTAGCCCAGCGCCTTGAGCTCACGGCGGATGATATTGAGCCCCAGGGTGTGGAAGGTGGAGACGGTGAGCCCGTGGCCCTCGCGCCCCTTGAGCATCTGCCCCACCCGCTCCTTCATCTCCCGGGCCGCCTTGTTGGTGAAGGTCACCGCGGCGATGCGCCGGGCGCTCATCCCGCAGGCCTGCACCAGGTAGGCGATCTTGGTGGTGATCACGCTGGTCTTGCCGGAGCCGGCGCCGGCCAGCACCAGGCAGGGCCCGTCGATATAGCGCACCGCCTCCTGCTGGCGGGGATTGAGCCGGGCCAGGCGCTGCCGGATGGTGGGCGGAGTGGCGGGAAGCGTCATCGCAGGGGCCTCGCGGCATCGACCGGTGCCGCGCCGGGGAAGCCCAGCTGCCGCCAGGCCTCATAGACCAGCACCGCACAGGCGTTGGAGAGATTCAGGCTGCGGCTGTCCTCGCGCATGGGGATGCGCAGCCGCTGCGCCTCGGGCAGGGCGTCGAGCATGGGCTGGGGCAGGCCGCGGGTCTCGGGGCCGAACACCAGGGCGTCGCCCTCGCCATAGGCGGGCTCATGATAGCCGGTGCGCCCCCGGGTCGATACCGCAAAGATCCGCGCGGGGGCAGCCGCCTCGAGATAGGCCGCCCAGTCGCGGTGCACCCGTACCGCCGCCCATTCGTGGTAGTCCAGCCCGGCACGGCGCAACCGCCTGTCATCCAGCACGAAGCCCAGCGGCTCGATCAGGTGCAGGCGAAAGCCGGTATTGGCGCAGAGCCGGATCAGGTTGCCGGTATTGGGCGGGATCTCGGGTTGGTAGAGGACGACGTCAAGCATGGCAGGTTCCGACGAAAGCCCTGGTTCAAGGCGCGGGGGTAACGCAGGCGGGCCCCATGACGGGGCCCGCAGCGGAGAGACACAGGCGAGGAGCGTCAGAAGCGTAGGCGCACGCCGACCTGGGCGCCGCGATCCAGGGTGCGGGTACCGCTGGTGTCATCGAAGTCGGCGCCCAGCTGGCGCAGGCCGAGGTAGCCATCCACGTTGGGGGTGAAGGCGTAGCGGGCCCGCACGCCGATCTCGTAGCCGTCCTCCAGGTCGCGGCTGGCGACCACGCTGGGGGTATAGAAACCGTAGCCCCCCAGGGAGACCTCGGGCAGGTTGGGCAGATAGACATAGCCGTAGCCGCCCAGCCCCAGGCCGCCGCCCTTGCCGAGATCGGTATCGTACTGGGTCCAGCGTGCGCCGACGCCCACATCGTGCTCACGCGTGCGGTTGGTGCCCAGCAGCTGGGCGTGGAACACCGTGGCGTCCTCGCGGTATTCGCTGTGGACCACCCCGCCCCCCAGGGTGATGCCGTCCACCACCTGACCGTTCGCCTCGAACTGCACCGCATCCGGCCCCAGGTTGAGATCCAGGCTGGAGGCCTGGGCCTGGGCCAGGGCCGCGGTGCCCAGCAGCGCCAGGCCGGTCAGCAGCGTCAGTGTCGATTTCATCTCGCTCTCCTTGTCAACTGCCCGCCGCCTCGGCGAGCATCCCCATCTTGTCAGGGCCCCGCCACCCCCCGTTATCCCGCGGCGGTCACGCCGTATCGTAACCGATAAGCGCGAATGGCGGCGGCATGGCCGCGCAGCGATTCGCCGGCGTGCTCTTCAAGATAGGCCAGGACCATGTCCAGCGTCACGATGCTGACCACCGGCATGCCGAAACGGGCCTCGACTTCCTGGATGGCGCTCAGGCTCTTCCCTTCACCCTCGGCCTGGCCGCGCTCCTGGCGGTCCAGGGCAATCACCACCCCGGCGGCGCGGGCCCCCGCGACCTCGATCAGGCCCATGACCTCGCGGATGGCGGTGCCGGCGGTGATCACATCGTCGATGATCAGGATATCACCGGAAAGCGAAGCACCGACGATATGGCCCCCCTCGCCGTGGGCCTTGGCCTCCTTGCGGTTGAAGGCGTAGGGCAGGTCGCGGCCGTGGTGGTCGGCCAGTGCCACCGCGGCGGTGGTGGCCAGGGGGATTCCCTTGTAGGCAGGGCCGAAGAGCACGTCGAAGGCGGGAGCCCGGTCGACGATGGCCCGGGCGTAGAAGCGCCCCAGGCGCGCCAGGGCGCCGCCGGTGCGGAACAGGCCCGCGTTGAAGAAGTAGGGGCTGACCCGCCCCGACTTCAGGGTGAACTCGCCGAAGCGCAGCACCCCCTGCTCGATGGCGAACTCGATGAATTCACGCTGGTAATCCTGCAGCTCAGGAGTTTCGTAGTGCTCCACCTCTGGCTCCTATCATCTTTATTGGCGCAGGCCATTTACCCAAACGTCGAAACGTCGGGTATCATACACGCGCGACGGTAAAGGGACCACGTATGAAAATCGCCACAGTCAATGTCAACGGCATCCGCGAGGCCGTCGGTCGAGGCTTTCTCGACTGGCTGGCCGGCCAGGATGCCGATGTCGTCTGCGTCCAGAACCTCAAGGCCAAGAGCTTCGAGCTGGACGACAGCATCCTCTATCCGGAGGGCTACGAGGGCTACTTCCTCGACGCCGAGCAGGACGGCTTCTCCGGGGTCGGCCTCTACTGCCGGAAGATCCCCAAGGCCATCATGTACGGGCTGGGCTTCCCCCAGTGCGACCACGAGGCACGCTTCCTGCAGGCGGACTACGACCGCTTCAGCATCGCCAGCTTCCTGATGCCCGACGGCAGCGACGTCGCCGCCAAGCAGGCCTTCATGGCCCAGTATCAGGAGTACCTGAGCAAGATGGCTCGCAAGCGCCGCGAGTACATCATCTGCGGCACCTGGCACATCGCCCACAAGACCATCGACCTGGAGAACTGGGCCGACAACCAGGACACCCCCGGGTTCAAGCCCGAGGAGCGCGCCTGGATGGATCAGGTCTTCGGCCCCACCGGCTTCATCGACTGCTTCCGCGAGATCAACCGCGACGCCGGCGAGTATACCTGGTGGCCGAAGCTCGACCAGGAGGTGCCGCGCTCCCGCCAGGAGGGCTGGCGCATCGACTACCAGGTGGTGGGCCCCAACTTCCGCCGCCACGTGGTCGACGCCTGGATCGACTACGACGCCACCTTCTCGGAGTTCGCGCCGCTGATCGTCGAGTACGACCTGCCGCTCTGACGTCCTCCCCGTCGCCGTTCCGGTTCGCCGGAACGCATCACGCCGGCCCATGGGCCGGCGTGATGCGTTCATGGGGACTCGGCCTCAGCGCGGGATGCCCAGTGCCTCGCGCTGGTGGTCGAAGAGCTGGGCGCCGGCATTCTCGGCCAGCTCGAGCATGGCGTTGAGCTCGGCGCGGCTGAAGGTGCCCTTCTCGGCGGTGCCCTGCACCTCGATCAGGCTGCCGTCCTCGGCCAGCACCACGTTCATGTCGGTGTCTGCACCGCTGTCCTCGGGGTAGTCCAGGTCCACCACCGGTACCCCCTTGAAGAGGCCCACCGACACCGAGCTCACCAGCTGCTGGAAGGGGTCGCCCTTGATCAGCTTGTTGCGCTGCAGGTAGCGGATGGCATCCACCAGCGCCACG
The DNA here is from genome assembly GCF_017584085.1 of Halomonas sp. BM-2019. Taxonomy (NCBI): domain Bacteria; kingdom Pseudomonadati; phylum Pseudomonadota; class Gammaproteobacteria; order Oceanospirillales; family Halomonadaceae; genus Halomonas; species Halomonas sp. BM-2019. The sequence goes on along the minus strand of NZ_CP071922.1, from coordinate 369,692 downwards.
CAGCCGCCGGTGATGGCGGCGGTACGGGTACCGCCGTCGGCCTGGATCACGTCGCAGTCCACGGTGATGGTGAACTCGCCGAGCTTCTTGAGATTGACCGAGGCCCGCAGCGAACGGCCGATCAGCCGCTGGATCTCCAGGGTGCGGCCGCCCT
>NZ_CP071922.1:358356-369438 GCF_017584085.1 Halomonas sp. BM-2019 | reverse complement strand
GGTGGGGAAGCGGCCGTCGATGCTGTCGACGCCGGCAATCTCGAGGCACTGCCCGATGATCGACAACCCGGCATGGCTGGTGAGGGTGCGGCGACTGGCGCGGAATTTGACGTTGGGCATGGCACTGTCTGGGTGAATGGCGATATCCACTATATTGCCATGCAGGTCAGTGGGTTAGAAGCACTTAATGGGGTCGGCCTCACGGATTCAGGTTGATAGGAAAACGTCACAACGTAGCGACGTCAGTGGCAACAACCAAATGAAAGGCTGATGCATTATAGAACATCAAATTCCCGCACATTTCACAACGCCACTCTATCCTATCTGCCCTTCTTGCAAGGCCAACCCAACGATAATTTACGAAGATTTATTAACCAAACATTACTACTATTTCAGCTAAGTAAGCTCACTAGGAAAACCCATGACCTGAAGCAAACGATTCGAATTTATCTCAAGCAATATTATCGCTTCGCTTGGTGAAACCTCCCAAGCACCAGCAAGAAGATGAGCAGTCTTCGCGAGGCTCCAAGGCATGACAGGTTTGCCATCTACCCGGGCGAAGGGACCATCGCTTTCTGGAACCACCCGGTCCTTTGGTAGACTCTTTGCCAGTGACTTGCCGTGGGCTGAATTGAACGCTGCGGGTCCGATACTGAACCAGCACCCGAGATCTATTGCAGCTTTTAGCTCTGTGGTGCTGCCGGTGAACCAGTGAAGCACCGCAGTGCCAAAACCGGGATTCCGTCCCAGCTCAGTCAACACATCCTTAACTGCGCGTCGCGAATGTATGCTTAGTGTACGTCCACCCAGCTCGCGGCATCTCTCTACAACTGCACCGAAGATGTGGCACTGCACCGCATACGAGTGACGAAAACGAGGAGAGCCATCAAGTCCCACCTCACCCACCGCAGGTGCCGATTCGAATTGGCTCAGCAGTAGGTCCAGTTCACCTGATCTCTCATGAGCGATTTCGGGATGCAATCCCGGGGTGATTAGTACGGTGGATGAGGTTCCGAGTACTCTTGACGTGGCAATAAATGCTTTAGGGCTGGTGGTCACCAGCCATGTAAAGGCATTCCGGCTCGCCGCCTCCGCGTGGATGGCGCGGGCGTTGGGGTACAGATCAAGATGACAATGGAAGTCCATCACAGGATCCCGTCTGCTGCAAGTAGTGCCTCGAGCTCATCGATGCCGGTGCTTAATACGCGCCGGTAATCGTCTCGTTCAGACTGAGGAGCAAACGCTAGAGTAGAGCCCAGAAATGCGTTTAGTCCTTTCTGTCGTACGGTGAGTACTGCCAACGCGACCGCCATTGGGTCGTCTGGACCACTAGACTTTTCGCAATTCGCCAGTGAGGGGTACTTGTACTTTGTCGTATCCTGCCTGGAATCCCAGGCATGGAATGCGCTACGACGAATCATGCAGGGAACACATCGTCCACAATGGGTACGATTGTACGTGCGGAATCGCCCACAACTCGTCGAGTCTGATGCCCATCTCTGGAGAAGTTCTGGGTTGAGGCACTCCTGCATCATTTCTCCCTTGGTCTTGAAACGGTATGGGAGTTCCAGCCGCACGGCGACACCAAGCCCGTCCAATAGCTCCCGGAGCATCCCGATAAAAAGAGGATGAGTCGTACGAGTGCTCAAGCTCGAAACCCGGCCCGGTACAAGAGGGGGGTTAACGCAAATAAATCCATTCTCTGGAATGAAGACCTCAGGCTGGGCGTCATGTATCCTTGACGCCGCTAATACAGCAAATGCATAGAAAGCAAGCGAGCGGGCACGGGTTGATGCTTCCCGAGAGCCACGGAAGCTGATTCCGTGACTCCATTGCAGATGCGAGCCGTTCCCACCGAGTAACCCAGCGTAGTTGCGCTGCCGGTTGGAATCCTCGTGTGCCAGTTGGGATACGAAGAGCGGGCGACAATCCTCAGCTACTAGGTTAATACCGCCTATGAGGCTATCAAGCCCGCCAGAAAGTAGTGACACGCAGTCTCGGTCAATCGGTAGTCCTCGGCCATCAGGTGGTGGTGCGCCTCCGTCTACGAAATGCAGCGTCCAATAGTCGCCTGTGAGTACCTTGAGTAGCTTTTCAGCGCTCGGCTTCCATGCTTGCCATCGAAGCGGCTCATACAGACCGACGGTCAGTTCAATTTTCCGGGTCCACCCATCAGCACTAGTGCTACGCAAGGAGCAGAGGTCTGCGGCACATACTGCGAGACAAAACTGAACAAAGTCCCATGCAGGTGGGCTTGGAACGAATCCCTTTCGTTTGAGTGAACCTCTCCACCCCTTGGCGATGGTTCCAACGCCGTCCCGCTTTGCACTTTTGAAGAATGTGAACGCGCGCTCGCCATCGGCCAAATGCGCAGGTAAGCAGTCTACAGTAGTACAGATAACCTTCATCATTCGGCGAAGACCCTTAAGGCAGATGTGAGTACCTCTCGTGCGAGGCGTTGGGGGTGGAGCTGGACTGTACGATATTGCTCCATGATCGTTCGCACTTCTTCGTTCACCCACTCCTTGATGTCATTGCGGTAATACTGAATCTCCTTCGGGCTATACTTGAGCCGTTCATAGGTTTGCCCTAATTGCAAGTCCAGCCGATTGCACACTTCACTACTAATCGTGTAGCCAATAGCATCTGAAATCTGTTGGTCTGTCAGGTCAAATATGTCGATGTCCGGATCGTTCTCGTAGAGCTTACCTAACGCCTCCGCCGCAGCATTACGGAGTGACTCGTCATCAACGCTTCCGGTATCTGGTATTACTTCCTTGACTAGCTCAAGGACTAGATCATTCGCAGACAATCCGGCTGCGCGAACGTGCTCGACCCAATCTCTGACCTTAGCGTCAACGCCATCTCGCGCTGCGGCCAGAAACTGGCCTAGTTGCCCTGCACCTTGAGCTGTCCGTCGCATCGTAGAGGCGGCACGGCGAGGTCCTCCCATGCCCTTGTTGATCATGCTCCTCGCTGCACCACGCAAAGCGTCCCGGCCTCCGCCAGCAAGGTACCCGGCCATCTTGGCACGTGCTGGAGCAAAACGTCTATTCGGTGCCACTTGTGGCACGTCAGGCGCTTCGTCGTTCTCAGTCGTTCCCCCATTACTTGGTTCGTCACCAGCTTCTCCGGCAACCTGAGCATTGTCGTCAGCACCGTCTTCTTCCGCGGAGGTATGCTCATCTGGGTCGCCAGCGAGCCATTCGGGATCGAAGGGCGAACCAGCCTTTCCGCCCGTACAGGATGTCGAAGTCCCCATTAGCGCTCCTTCTTCTCCGCTTGTTGAATTGCGTTCTTTACTTTTCGGTCCAAATTAGGAGACTCGATCCATTGAATGAGGATTGGACGAGCCCAGTGCTGGGCGAACAGTGACGGGATGATTCCAGGACCGACTTTGTTCAGCGGTGCTTGGCTAAGCAATGCCCCTGCCTTGGCACCCAGTTCGGGGAAGACCTTGCATGGCTCTACTAGAGCAATAACGTCTTCTCCTTGCCGCCAGGTTCGCTTTGGCGCCTTCAACTGCCATGCTCGCGCCATGGCCATCTCTGCTTGGGAGAGACCGGCTGCGCGAATGGCTTGCGTTAGCGGCCCATTGGCATTCGTGGCAACCATCAGTGCGTCGCGGAGTGCTCGACCTTCCGGGGTCATATTGTCCGCACCGAAGTCGCGTGTCGCTGTGTCGCGACTCAAATGCAGCAAAGGTCGCAGGTCTGCCTCTCCCAATGATGGCTGGAGCTGAAGCCACTCTCTCGTGAAGGAATCGTCCTTGAAAGGATCTGGGAGACTGCCTCCAGTGTGCGTTGCCTCCTCAGCCTCGCGAAGAGAATCAACGCGACCGTCTGATGCAGAGGTCACCATTGCGGCTAGTGCATTTGCAAGCGTCTCATCACAGCGCTCGATAAGGTGCCACTTCGCCAAGGCGGGAATGTCCAGAGCAATCCCTTGCGGCTCTGCAAGTGCAGAGCGGAGAAACACCGTGTTGAGGAAGCGTTTCATCAGACGCGGATTTGCATTGACTGCACTTGATTGCGTCAGCAAGGGGGCAAGACCTTCGGCCAGATCCATTAGCGCCACCAGCTTTGCGTCATCGACGCCGACAAGGCCGTGGAGAAAATCGGTTGTCACTGCGTCGCCTCGCCAACTCCTCTGCAGGCGTTCTGGGACAGCCTTCATGGCTTGCTCAAACTTGTCGTCATCGAAGCCCCCATCGGCGTTCTCGCGCTCCAAAAGTAGCAACGCCAGGTAAGCCTTTGCTTCATTGACTCCAAGTCGTGGCACATGTAGGGGAACTTGGATGAGTTTATCAAAATAATTAGTGGCTACGTCACTGGTGATGCCCGTCCCCTCGAAGTGGACTCGCACTGCACCGCGGATGAACTCGTTATCCGCCGCGATAACGAAAGCGCTTCGCTTGAGGAATAGGAGTAGTCGAATGGATTCTAGCGTCGAGATGGCCGTCTTTGGCAAGCATCTATCGAGATCATCGACGAAGACTACCAACGTGATTTTGAGTTCCTCCAAGAGCTCTTCAAGTGCATCGCGGAAGGCTTGAATCTCACTTGGGAGAGAAACTGGTTCAGCAGGTCTGAGCAGTGGGTCCACCCCATCCGGCTCACCACCCTCCTTGTCAGATTCGCCTTCAGACTCTTCAGTGTCACCCGAACTAAACAGCCCGCCAAGCTTGCTAATGGTTCGACCGACGACACCAACGGGGACACCAGTGATGATTGTTGCTGCTGCTTCTCCCCCCATCTGGGCAAGGCGAAGAAGGTTGATTCGTTGCAGTAGCCGTTTTGCCTTCTTGAATAGCCTCTCGTCCGTGGCAGCCCGGCGTAAGACCTCATCGCCCACCAGTTGAAGCAGTGCGCTGCGCGCTCCCTCGAAGTCTTGGTAGAGCCAAGGATTAAAGGTGACGACTACGTACGTGTTCTTGCCAGGCTCAGTTGCATCGTTTAACCGCGCTGCAACCATCTTCACGAGAGAAGACTTACCTGCACCCCAGCCACCAGAGACGCCGATTGAAATGGGTTCGCCGTTTGTCCGCTTAAGCAGACTCGCACAAGCATCTGCGACAACACCAAAGTTGAGATAATCGACAGCCGTTTCATTATCATGCCACATAGCATCAGTTCCCTTTTTCAACTGTGTGGTCTGGCTTTAGCAAAACTACCCTATCTGTTCTTCTCAGACCTTAGCTGCTGCCGCCTTCAAATTCACAAGTGCCTGAGCTGAGCCAAAAAGTCAAGAAAAAATTGGATATGTTTGTTACTGAAAACTGTGGTTGCTGATTTCGTCCTTGAGCCTCTTTTTGTCAGACGAATGTAGATCAGTCTGTTGTATGGGAGGAAAGGAAGGTTAGCGTCTCTTGTTACTTTATCAAGACTAAAACTCCAACAATGACGAGTGGATACACCATGACCGATCCTGCCCTTGAGGCCCGAATATTTCATGAGCGTCGCCGCTTGGCCATCGCTCGCTATTGACTCGCCGAGTATTGCGAATCACCACACCACCGATCTCCAGCAGCCTCACACGCAGGGTGGTGGCTTGAGCGTTGGCGTACGCGGTGTGCTTCAGGTACACCCGTCGTAGCCGTTCCGGCAGCCGGTACTGGTTAGGCCACCAACTCGTGGCAGTTGGTGCGATCGGCGAACAGCCACTTTTGCTCCTTGATGCAGTTCTCCATGCCGCCGCGTGTGTCAGTAGTGATGATCGTTGAGCCATTTCAGGCTGCCGTGCAGATTGGTCACCACGTAGCGGGTGTTAAAGCCCCGGTGGCTAGTCTCGGCCTTGACGACCACCTTGCGTCGGTGGCGCTTCCAACTGTGGGCCGCATAGTCGATCCGGACGAAGTGACGCTGCTTGGTGCTCTCGGCATCCCAGTGGATGGTGGATTCATAGCGAATATCTAATGACAGCTTCTCGAGCCGGGTATTGGTGGCCAGACCGACGATGTACTCGACACCATGTCGATCGCACCAGTTGAGGATCAGCGGCCGGCAGAAGCCACTGTCACCACGGAAGACGAGCTTCACCTCGGGCCAGGTCTGGTGTAGCCGCAGGGCCAGCAGGGCCAGCAGGGCCAGCAGGGCCAGCAGGGCCAGCAGGGCCAGCAGGGCCAGCAGGGCCAGGATGGTGGTCATTGAGGTCTTCGTAGCCCAGCGCCAGACCGAAGATACGTTGGCCGAGCATGGCCTCGATCCGATGCTGGCAACGGTCGTGGGCCTCCATATCCTCCAGGCGGCGAGCGATGCAGGGCGGGGAGGGAAGAGTGCAAACTGATGAAGCGATAAATTCACCGCTCGGCTATCTGCCTGCCGAGCAGGATGCCCGGAAATACTTAGATTCGACGAAGCGCGAGGCTACTACCTGACATGATGGACAGCCCTGCGTCTGCCCTCGGACTCTGGTACGCTGCCAGCTGACAGCAACAAGGCGGTAGGCCAGACGGCGCTGAGGCGGTCAAACTGGCTGTTGCTGGGCCCGCACTCAGCGGCCAGCGAGCCGCCGATGGGCCACGTCCCCTCTCATCTGGAGCTGAAAGCACCAACGATGGCCATGCACCAGCCAAGTGGGTAGTACCTTGGGGAGTACATGCAGCCATCCTAACCAACTTTATGGCGCAAGACATTGCTTTTATTGGAAAATTTCTTTTTGATCTATTTTAAGATCCAGAATATCGAGTGAGGCGGTTTCATACCTCTGTCAGCAGATGCCGGATAGCGGTTTCAAACGGAAGGCCGGCAATGGCGTGCAGCTCATCCTCGAGAAACTCCAGGAAGAGCGCCTCGTCGAGCTCGAACCACTCCTGCAGCTCCTCGGCCCGGCACAAATACCCCTGGAGCGCCGAGCGCCGCATCTGGCGCAGCGCCCCGCGCTCATGGTCGAGGTTGAACACTCGCAGCGTCTCCTCGGCCCGGTGGCGCTGGTCGGCAGACAGGCCGTGGCGCGGCACGATGCTTCCGTCGGAGAGGAAGCGCAGGTAGTCGTCCGGATCGTCGACATCAGGCTTGAGAATGTCGCCTGGCCGGTAATCGGTGCGGTCCTTTCGCTTCCCGCAGCTGCCAGACTTGTTGCAGGAGCCAAACAGGTTGTCCCACTGGAAGGTGCCCTCAGGGAATCGCGAACGCTGCCGAAAATGCTCGATATGGCGGCGCTCTGGGTGGAGCAGATCCTCACAGTAGGCGCATCGCTGGCCCTGCATGGCGACCAGCTGCACCCAGATCTCTCGCTTCTCCGCCGAGCTGATGCGCTGCCAATCCTTCGCGCCACGCCGGTACTGGGCAAGGCATCCCGGGGGCTCCGGTCGCTCCAGCTTATGCATCCGATGACGACTCCCAGCCCTTGACCCTCCGCTTCATCGCCTGGAACCGACGCAGCCGCTCACACTCCAGCATCTCGGGATGCTGCTCTCCGAAATGCGCTATAAGCCGTTCATGAAGGGTGCGGGCCTCCGGGGATTGGTCGTCGCCGAGCTCGATGGCCCGCCGGTAGTCATGGAGCATGCGAGCCTCTACCACCTCGGGCACGGGATCGATGCCCATGATGCGCGACAGCGTCTCGGCGCTGGCCACGCCCAGCGTCTGGTAGTCCGGCTCGATGGAGGTCAGCGACCAGGCATGGGTGTCCTCATCCCATTGCACCTCCAACAGGCGGATGCACTCCCTGGGGACCGTGGTCAGCACCTGCGGGCTGTGGGTCGTGACGATGAACTGCACCTTGGGGAAGGTGGCCTGGAGGCTTTGCACCACCCGCTGCTGCCAGGCCGGATGAAGGTGCAGGTCGACCTCGTCGATCAGCACCACGCCGGGGGTCTGGCTGGCCGCTTCAGCACCGAGGTGGGGGTTGAGCTTGGCACACCGCCAGGCCATGTCGGCCACCATCGAGACCATGGTGCGCACACCGTCGCTGAGCAGGCTGACCGGCAGAACGCCCTGGCCTTCCTGCTGCATGGCGAGCTCTTCATGGGTCAGGCTGTAGTGGATACCCGACCAGCCCTCGGGCTCGAGCACCTTGTCGACCGCTCGCAGCACCGCATCGAGCTGCCCTACCAGGCGCCCGGTCCCGTTCTCCTTGCGCTCCCTCTGCTGGAGAACCGCCATCGTGGCCTTGCCCATCCACTCCTGGAGCTGCAGATAGTTGGAGGCCGAAGTCAGGCAGTCTTCATAGCCCAGCGTGCGGCTCTCGCTGAGCACCGCCTTGCGCTTGAGGTTCTTGTGGGTCTTCCACAGGCGTCCCGTGCCGTAGTAGCTCACCAGTGGCAACGTGACGGGCTGAAGGCCCCGCACCTGCCGCATCAGGGCCTTGCCGTACTGGACCAGCGGTGCGGCATCCTTGACGGTGGTGCGATTCTTCGGCCCGGTCAGCTCACGCGCAACGGAAACCTCACCCGCTTCAAGGCCAGACAGTATCGCGGCAATGTGCACCGGGTACTGCTGCTCTTGCTCGGCCTCTTCACCTTCTCGCTGATAGCGAGCGTCGGAGCGTTCGATGTGGCGCCCCTTGCCCATATCGAAAGTCCCCACGAACGAACCCAGCAGAATGGCCAGCGCATCGAGCAGGGTGGTCTTGCCCTGGCCGTTGCGAGCGACCAGCACCGTCAGGTGCTCATCCAGCGTGGTGTCGAAATGCACAAGATGCCGGAAGTTGGTAAGGGTCATCCGCTTGAACTTCATGCTCCGGCTCCAGGTGGCATGGGGCTTTTCCACATTCTGCCTTGTCGTGGGCAGCCAGTCATCCGCACTGCCCCCTCCCCTCATGACTCGCAATTTGTGGAAAATTTATCGACCTGATTCGTCTGATGCTCGGCGTCGGCGAAGACCTCGATCTCGCGGAGGCGCACGTCGTTCAACCCCATCTCCAGTGGCCCCTCAGCCCTTGCTCTTATGTACTCGCAGGCCGAGGCTTGTCCGGGCTTCATTCAAGATAACCGACCTCGACCCGGCGCCGGCACTACCGGCCAGCCTGCGCCTGCGCCTGTGCCTGCGCCACCCTCTGGCCGTGCCACGCGGCGAGAAACCACAGGGGAAGGCTCAGCGCAAGATAGAGCAGGGCCAACCCGGGGCGGCCTATGGTAAGCAGGTGGAGCAGTTCGAGGCTGAACAGCGAGAAGGTGGTGAAGCCACCGCAGAAGCCGGCCACCAGGAAGGGCTGCCAGCGGGCCAGGCGGCCGTGGGTATAGCGCCCCCCCAGCGTGGCCAGCCAGGCGATCAGCCAGGAGCCGACGACATTGACCGCCAGGGTGCCCCAGGGGAAGAGTGGGCCGAAGAGCGCCAGCGAGCTCATGGAGACCAGGTAGCGCAGCAGGCTGCCCAGGGCACTGCCGAGGCCCACGGCCGCGTAGGGGTACCAGCGGATCATGCGCCACCTCCCGCCAGCCACCAGCCCAGCGCCGCCATGGCCAGGCCCGCCACGCAGGTGGCCAGCACATTGGCCACGGCGCGGCGCGGATGGCCGCTCTGCCAGAGGGTGAGGGTCTGCAGGCTGAAGGAGGAGACGGTGGTGTAGCCGCCCAGCAGCCCCACCACCAGCGCCAGCCAGGCCGAGGAGAGCTCGAGGGTGGTGGGAATCCCCAGCCGTGCGGCCCACCAGCCCGCCACCAGCGCGCCGGTCAGGTTGACGACCAGGGTCCCCCAGGGGAAGCGCGTTCCGAGCCAGTGGCTGAACAGGTTGGTGACGGCCAGGCGACCCATGCCGCCCAGCGCGCCTCCCACTGCCACCAGCAGCAAGCTGGATGCCCCAATGCCCATGCGGCGTTCTCCCTTGACCGAGTCTTGATCACCCTCTCGCTGCACGAGTCTACCCGATCGGCCTGCCCAGTGGCGCCGGCGGGCAATAAGCGCCGGCTGATATTGACCGCACTGGATCGAGTGACTACTATCGCCCCGCTGCTGCATGGCAGCGAAACCCCTTTGAGGAATCGATGGAACCTCCGAGTCGCCATTTCACGACCGACAACTTGATCGTACGCGCCGCGTCGAACGTCGTGGTGCGCCGGAGCCTGCCCCTGCCTATCCGCTAGGCCGTGGTTCCTGCGCGCCCACAGCGACGCGCGCCAAGGAGCCACACCATGAGCTATGCCGTTCTCGCTGCCTCCCTGCGCAGCGCCCTTCAGCGTCAGGACACCGACGCCATCCGTCACCTGGTCGCCGAGATGCAGCTCGCCGACCTGGCCGAGTTCATCCAGCACGAGCAGGAGGACACCACCGTCTCCCTGCTGGACTACCTGCCCATGGAGCAGCGGGCCAGCGCCTTCGGCTACCTGGAGGAGGAGACCCAGAGTGCGCTTGCCGCCGAGATGGAGGACGCCACCCTCGCTGAGCTGATGCACCACATGAGCGCCGACGAGCGCGCCGACCTCTTCAAGCTGCTGGATGAGGGGCGTCAGCAGGGCCTGCTGCGCCGCCTGGCCCACGCCGAGCGCGAGGACATCCGCAAGCTGGCCAGCTACGAGGAAGGGACCGCCGGCGCCCTGATGACCTCCGAGTACGTGGCCGTGCCCGCCGAGGCGGACGTGGCCACCGCCCTGGAGAAGGTGCGCCGCACCGGCCCCAATGCCGAGACCATCTACCAGATCTACTGCGTGGACGACGAGGGCCGCCTGCTCGGCACCCTGTCGCTGCGCGAGATGATCCTGGCCAACCCCAAGGACACCCTGGCGAGCCTGATGACCGAAGAGCTGGTGGTGGCCAAGGTGGAGACCCCTCAGGAAGAGGTGGCCAGGCTGATCTCACGCTACGACCTGATGGCCCTGCCGGTGACCAACGGCGGCGACCGCCTGGTGGGCATCGTGACTTACGACGACGCTATGGACGTGGCCGAGGAAGAAGCCACCGAGGACATGCACAAGGGGATGTCCATCGGCAAGATCGAAGGCAGCCTGCGCACCGCCAGCCTCTTCGACCTCTACCGCAAGCGCATCGTCTGGCTGGTGCTGCTGGTCTTCGCCAACATCTTCTCCGGCGCCGGCATCGCCTACTTCGAGGAGACCATTGAGGCCTATATCGCCCTGGTGTTCTTCCTGCCGCTGCTGGTGGACAGCGGTGGCAACGCCGGCTCCCAGGCGGCGACCCTGATGGT
>NZ_CP071922.1:338198-358256 GCF_017584085.1 Halomonas sp. BM-2019 | reverse complement strand
GGTTGAGGATCACCCCCACCACCGCGGCGGTGATGGCCGAAAGCGCCGCGCTGAGGGCGCGGTTGTCGCGCAGCCGCTCCACATAGGGGGCGCCGAGGAAGATCCACAGGAAGCAGGGCACGAAGGTGACCCAGGTGGTGAGCACCGCCGCGAGCGTCGCCGCCAGCATGGGATCGAGCCCGATGGCCTCGCGATAGGCACCCATGAAGCCGACGAACTGCACCACCTGGATCAGCGGGCCCGGCGTGGTCTCGGCCATGCCCAGGCCGTCGAGCATCTCGCCCGGCGCCAGCCAGCCGTAGTGCTGCACCGCCTCCTGGGTCACGTAGCCCAGCACCGCATAGGCGCCGCCGAAGGTGACCACCGCCATCTTGCTGAAGAAGGTGGCGATCTGGCTGAAGACGTTATCGCCCCCCAGCGTGACCAGCAGCAGCGCCACCGGCGTCAGCCACAGCAGCAGGAAGATCGCCGAGACCCGCAGCGACCAGCTGCGGTTGGGGCGCGCATGGGCCGGCAGCCCCTCGCCAAGCAGCGAGTCGCGGTCGCTGAGCCCCTGGCCGCCGTCCTCTCCGTGGCCGCCGCTCCCCGCCTGGAAGGCCGTCAGGCCACGCCGGCCGCCCCAGAAGCCGATCAGCGCCGCCCCCAGGATGATCAGCGGGAAGGCGATCTCGAGAAAGAAGATCGCCACGAAGGCCGCCGCCGCCAGGCCGATCATCATCCGGTTACGCAGCGCCCGCTTGCCGATGCGCACCACGGCATGCAGCACCACCGCGAGCACCGCCGCCTTGAGGCCGAAGAAGAGCCCCTCCACCAGGCCCACGTTGCCCAGCGTCGCATAGAGATAGCTCAGCGCCAGGATGGCGATGAAGCCGGGGAGCACGAAGAGGCTGCCGGCCACCAGGCCGCCCCGGGTGCGGTGCATCAGCCAGCCGATGTAGATCGCCAGCTGCTGGGCCTCCGGCCCCGGCAGCATCATGCAGTAGTTGAGGGCGTGCAGGAAACGCTTCTCGCCGATCCACTGCTTCTCCTCGACGAGGATGCGATGCATCACCGCGATCTGGCCGGCCGGGCCACCGAAGCTCAGCATGGCCACGCGCAGCCAGACCATCACGGCCTCGCGGAAGGGAACCGAGTGGGGCGTTTCGTTGACGGGGGGCATGTACACTCTCACGAAGACGATGGCGGCATAATGATGTAGAGCGTATAACACACATGTTACGTGTACAACAAAGACGGATGACATGGTAGACGACGACAGACGCTGGCTGATACTGGTCATGAGCCTCAGCGGGCGGGCGGGTAGCACGCGCATGCGGATCTGGCGGGCCCTGCGCAGCCTGGGCGCGGCCGTATTGCGTGACGGTGTCTACCTGTTGCCGGCAAGCCCAGGGCGATATCAGGCGCTGCAACACCAGGCCGATGCTATCCAGGCCTTGGGGGGGAAGAGCCTGCTGCTCGAGGTAGGCGAGACAAACATGGAGTCAACGGAGGTGTTGCCCGCCCTCTTCGACCGGGGTTCGGACTATCAGGAGTTACTCGAGGCAGTCGCCCATTGGCAGACAGAGTGTCCCAGCCTGGAGGAGCGCGAGGCGCAGCGCCGGCTTCTTCAGCTGCAGCGACGCTTCCAGGCCATCGTCGAGCTCGACTTCTTCCCGGGGGCAGCAAGGGAGCAATCCGCCGTTGCGCTGGCCGAGGCCGAGGCCGCCTTCAATCGCCGCTTCGTTCCTGACGAGCCCCAGGCCACCCGGGCAGCGATTCCCCGGCTCGACCGGGAAGCGTTTCGCGGACGGCTGTGGGCCACGCGTCACCACCTGTGGGTGGATCGCGTGGCATCGGCCTGGCTGATCCAGCGCTTCATCGACCCCGAGGCGCGTTTCCTGTGGCTGGCGAGCCCGGGGGACTGCCCGCCTGAGGCGCTGGGATTCGATTTCGACGGTGCCGCCTTTACCCATGTCGACGACAAGGTCACCTTCGAGGTGCTACTGGCGAGCTTCACGCTGGACGGCGACACCGCCCTGGTCCGGCTCGGCGAGCTGGTGCACTACCTGGACGTCGGGGGGGCACCGGTGCCCGAGGCAGCCGGGCTGCAGCTGATGCTGAGCGGCGCCCGAGAGCGCTGCCCGGATGACGACACCCTGCTGGCCCATGCAGGAGCGCTGCTGGACGATCTCTACCAGGCCTACCGGCAGTGCTAACAAGCGCCCTATCACCTGGGGATAGAGAGACACGTCTCGACGAGCTGATGAGCGTGTAGAGTCACAGCCGTGCATGCAGGCGATCATGGATCGGAGCGCTTCCCATCCCCCGGCGCCTTCGCCGCCGGAGGGTTGGCGACCCGGTCCAGGGTCGTGTAGAGCAGCTCGGCGCGCACCGGCTTGGAGAGGTAGTCGTCCATGCCGACCTCCAGGCAGCGTTCGCGATCCCCCTTCATGGCGAATGCCGTCATCGCCACGATGGGGACATGACCGCCGGCAGTCCATTCATGGGCGCGTATCCGCTCCGTGGCCTCCAAGCCATCCATCCCCGGCATCTGCACGTCCATCAGCACCACGTCGAAGCGCTGCTGCAGTGCCGCGGCCAGCGCCTCCGCCCCGTTGGTGGCCAGGGTCACCCGATGACCATGCTGCTCGAGCAGGCGCGTCAGCACCTTCTGGTTGACCAGGCCGTCCTCGGCCAGCAGCACCTGCAACGGCCGACTGGCAACCGGCGGCGGCGACAGGGTCTCCGGGCTCGCACTGACCGGCGCGGTCTGCAGCGCCTCGCAGATGGCGTCGAGCAGGTCGGATGGCTTGACCGGCTTGATCAGGTAGCGGGTAATGCCCACCTCCTTGGCCTGCTGCGCGTCACCCTGCCCAGTGGACGAGAGCATCAGCAGCGCCGGGTCCCCTAGCCGCGGCGACCGCTGGATGCGGCGCGCCACCTCGAGCCCGTCCATCCCCGGCATCTGGTAGTCCAGCAACACCAGCGGCACCGGCTCGCCCTGCGCCGCCCGACCCTCCAGCTCGGCCAGCGCCGTCGCGCCGTCCGCCACGCACAGCGGCTGCATCTCCCAGCCGTTCAGCAGTTCCTCGAGGATCAGACGACTGGTCGGGTTGTCATCCACCACCAGCACCGCCATCTCATGCAGCGACGGCGGTTCCTCCAGGTGATGCGCCGGCTCGGTGTCCACCCGCTCGAAGGTCGCCGTGAAGTGGAAGGTGCTGCCTTGCCCCGGTTCGCTCTCGAGCCAGAGGCGGCCCCCCATCATGTCGATGAGCTGACGACAGATCGCCAGTCCCAGGCCGGTGCCCTCGTGGTGGCGCGACGCCGTGCTGTCGACCTGGCGGAAGGCTTCGAAGATCAGCTCCTGCTTGTCGGGCGGTATGCCCGGACCGGTGTCGCGCACCGAGAAGTGCATCGTCACCTGCGGCGCCGAGGGCATTGAGGTCACCTCGACGTCGACCAGAACCTCGCCCTCCTCGGTGAACTTGATCGCATTGCCCACCAGGTTGATGATGATCTGCCGCAATCGGGCGAAATCCCCGTAGACGGTTTCCGGCACCTCGGGTGGAATGTGATACGCCAGTTCCAGGGGCTTCTCCGTCGCCCGCACGGTCAGCGCCTGCAGGGTATCGCCCAGCATCGCGCGCAGGTCGAAACGGCTCGGCTGCAGCTCCAGCTTGCCCGCCTCGATCTTGGAGAAGTCGAGGATGTCGTTGATCAGGTTGAGCAGGGAATCGGCGGAGGTCTCGACCAGTTCCAGGTACTCCCGCTGCTGGGGAGAGAGGTCGGTGCCGCGAAGCAGCTCGGTCACACCGATGATGCCGTTCATGGGCGTCCGGATCTCGTGACTCATGTTGGCCAGGAACTCGCTCTTGACCTGGGTGGCCTGCTCGGCTTGCTCCTTGGCGTCACGCAGCTCCCGCCGGGAATCCTCCAGCGCCTCGGTGCGCAGCCTCACCTCCCGTTCGACATGATCCGTACGCGACAGCAGCAGCAGCACGAGACCGGTCATCAGGCCGGTAGCCAGCAGGCCGGCCACCAGCGCGATGCCGGGTGTCCAGGTCCGTCGCTCCGCCAGGAAGGCGGATGAGGGGATGCCGTGCACTTCCCAGCTGCGCCCGCCGAGCGCCACCGTCGTGACATGCTGGAAGCGCACCTCCTCGGCCGGAGCCTCCGAGGCGACAGGCGATCCACTCGGCCTCCCGTCGTTCAGCACCTCCTCGGTGCCATCGGACACGTCGACCACCGACACCTGAACGCCGCGCGGCGGCACATAGCGCAGGGTTTGGGCCAGCATCTCGCTGATCCGGAAGGGCACGACCACGAACCCCTTGAGTCGCTCGCGACGCTGCTCGGCGGTTTCCAGGGGGATGACCGGTTCGTTCTTGAAGAAGATCGGGGTGAACAACAGCAACAGGTCGTCGTCCGGCACCAGCGGTGACGCCTGCGCACCAGTCGGGACCAAGCGACCGCTCACCGAGGCCAGGCCCGTATCCCGCGCACGACTCATGGCGGCGCGAGCCACCGGCTGCGACCACCAGTCCAGCCCCGGCTGCCAGGCCGCCGGCTCGCGGGCATGCAGGTACGCCACCGGGAAATACGCCTCCCGCCGGCCGGCCGTGACGAAGCCTCCGCTGCTGGCGTCGAAATCGAGAATCCGATACGCCTCCTGGCTCTCGGCCTCCATCACCCGCTCGTGCAGCTCGCGGGGCAGCGGATAGAGGGGGCGCGGTACCAGGGGGTCAGCCGACGGATCGGCGGCGGTGGCCTCTTCCGAGACTCGCGGCGCCCATTGCAGCGCCATCACCAGCGGCTTGTGCGCCATCAGCGGCTGAGCGAAGGCCGGCCATTCGTGCCATTCGACCAGGGCCGAGCCGGCGAAGTAGGCCTCCAGTGCCGCGCCGGCCCCCTCCAGCTCGACGAAGACGCTTTCGATGGCCTGGGCACGCGCCTCCACATAGGCCCCCAGGGCCTCGGCCACCGCCTGCCGATCGCGCTCCAGCAACACGAACCCCAGCAGCAGGGAGAGCATCAGCCCCACGGCGGCTACCAGCAGCGCCAGCGGCCCGTGACGGCACCAGGCCGCCTTCCCCTCGCGAGGGCTCGGCGAACCCGCACCTGACTTGGGCATATCTGACCCAGGCATCGTCCCACCTCCAAGGTGCGCCCCGCGTCGACGAGCTCGGAACGCTCAACCGGACTCGGCTACCCTTAAGTGTATCGGGTCACAGACGATGGAGGAGCCGGCGATGGCCCCAGCGTTCGACTATGAAGAGGCGATGGCCCAGGTCGGAGGCAGTGATGAACTGCTGGCCGAGCTGATCGAGGTGTTCCGCGGCGAGTACCCCCCGCTGCTCGACGCGATCGAGCAGGCCATTGCCCGGCAACAGGCCGACGCCCTGCTGCAGGCCGCCCACACTCTGAAGGGGTCCGTCCGGGTGCTGGGGGCCGGGCCCGCGGCCGATGCGGCCCTACGCCTGGAGCAGATGGGGAGAGACGACGAGCTGAACGGGGCCGACCAGGCCTGTGAGGCGATGCGCGTCGAGATCGCGCACCTGATGCATGCCCTGGAGGAGTGGCGACAGGGCGATGCGACCAGCGCCTCCTGAGCCGAATGGCCCGAGTCGACCCTAGACACCCTTGCAGACCAGCCCCCATGCCGCACCCTCCGCCCACCGCCCTGCCCTCGGCCCTGCGCCGCCTGGCCGCCATCCTGGCGCTGGCCCTGCCGGGCCTCTCCGCTGCACCGGCCGCTTCCTTCGAGGTGGCTTGGCACGAAGCCATCACGGTAGCCAGCGGCGATGCCCATCGGGGGCCCTGGCGCATGAACCAGTCGGATTTCCGCTACGTGGACGACCCCTCGGTGGCCCTCGGCAAGGACGGCCAGGCGGCCGTGGTCTGGGTCGACCAGGCCAGCCAGGCGGTGCTCTTCCAGCGCTACGACGATCGGGGACGCCCCCGCCTCGAGGAGCCCAGCGACGTCTCGCGCAGCGCCGGAACCTTCTCCTGGCTGCCACGGGTGGTCATGGCGGCCAACGAGCCGGATACCCTCTACGTGCTGTGGCAGGAGATCCTCTTCACCGGCGGCAGCCACGGCGGCGAGATCCTGTTCGCCCGTTCCCGCGACGGCGGCGCCACCTTCAGCGAACCGCTCAACCTCTCCAACACTCGCCACGGCGCCGGCAAGGGACGCCTGACGACGCAATACTGGCACAACGGCAGCCTGGACCTGGCCGAAGGCCCCGAGGGCACCCTCTGGGCGGCCTGGACGGAATACGAGGGGCGGCTGCTGATCGGTCGATCCGCCGACGGCGGGCAGAGCTTCTCGTCGCCGCTGCACGTCACCGGCGACGACGAACTTCCCGCTCGCGGACCCAGCCTCGCCGTGGAGGCCGATGGCCGCGTTCACCTAGCCTGGACGCTGGGCGAGGACGCCACCGCCGATATTCATTACGCGGTCTCCACCGACCAGGGCGAGACCTTCGCCACCCCGCAGCGGCTGAATCCCTCCGCGGGACACGCCGACGCCCCCAAGCTGGCGGTGGACGACCGGGGACGGGTGCACCTGGTGTATGCCGAGAGCGTCGACGACCCCCGACGCATGACGCAGGTTCGCTATAGCCGCGCGGAGGCCGGCGAGCCCTTCGACACACCGCAGACGCTATCGAGCGCCCTGGCCGAGCGCTTCACCCATCAGGGCTTCCCGCATCTGGCGGTATCCGGCGACAGCGTCTACGTGCTGTGGGAGCTGTTTCCCCGGCCGGGTCAGCGCCCCCGGGGGCTCGGCATAAGCGGCTCGCTCGACGGCGGCGACCGCTTCTCCTCCGCCGTGATCGTGCCGCACAGCGGCGACGGGGAGCCGGGCGTCAACGGCGGCCTGCAGGGATTGCTGATGCGCAAGCTGGCCGTCAACGGCGAGGGTGAGCTGGCGGTGGTCCACAGCACCTTCCAGCCCGGCGAACGCAGTCGCGTGCGGCTGCTGCGCGGCCGACTCGCGCCCTGATCGGACACCTTCCCGGCAGGCATCAAGGCACGCAACGGCCTGGCCGATCCGCCGACAACCTGGGTGCGGCACCCAGGTTGTCCCCTCTCCGGCGGCCTGATGCCGATCGAGGGACAGTCGTCGTGGCTGGTCTTGGGTATGCGCACCACGGCGGCGACATCCGGCCTCAGAGCACCGGCGCCAGCAGGTAAGACGCGCGTGCCGCCACCCGATGCCAGAGCGGCTGTGCCTCGACCTCGCCGGGGCGCATTCGTCGCGAACGGGAAAAATCCGCCTCGAACATCGCCTCGACCTCGGCGGCGAATGCCGGGTCCATCACCAGCGCCGTCACCTCGAAGTTCAGCCGAAAGGAGCGATTGTCGAGGTTCACGGTACCCACCGCGGCGCCGACGTCATCGACCAGGAAGGCCTTGCCGTGCAGGAAACCCTCCTCGAAGCGGTGGACTTCCACACCGGCATCCAGCAGTGAATCCAGAAACGCGTAGGCGGCGAAATAGGTCAGCGGATTGTCCGGGCGTTCCGGAATCAGCACCCGTACGTCCACGCCGCTCAGGGCGGCCAGCTTGAGCATCGCGAGCACGCCCTCGTCGGGGACGAAGTAGGGGCTGGAGATCCAGATCCGCTCATGGGCGGCGTGGATCGCCTGCTGGATCATCAGGCTGGCGGTCTCGAAACGGTCCGCGGGACCGGTGGGCAGGATCAGCACCGGCGACGCATGGTGGGTGGGCACCACCGGCTCCCAGGGCAGCTCGGGCAACTCCTCGGTGGCCCAGTGCCAGTCCTCGAGAAACACCAGCTGCAGCGCCAGGGCCGCCGGCCCCTCGATCATCAGGTGGGTGTCCCGCCAGGGGCCGATGCGGGGATGACCGTGCAGGTATTCGTCGCCGACGTTGAAGCCGCCGACCCAGGCCCGGGCACCGTCGGCCACGACGATCTTGCGATGGTTGCGAAAGTTGAGCTGGAAGCGATTACCCGGGCCCCGGGTGGAGTGGAAGCGGTGTACGCGGACCCCGGCCTCCTCCAGCGCCCTGAGATAGCTCCCCGGCAGGGCGTAGCTGCCGATCTCGTCATACAGGAAGTAGACCTCGACGCCCTGCCGGGCCTTCTCGATCAAGCGAGCCTGCAGCGCCAGGCCCACCTCATCGGCGCGTACGATATAGAACTGCACCAGCAGATAGCGCTCGGCGGCCTCGATGCCGGCGAACAGGCTCTCGAAGGTCGCCTCGCCGTCGATCAGCAGCTCCACCCGGTTGCCGCCGAGAAACGGCAGCTTGGCCAGCTGTTCCACCCCCACCAGGTGCTTGTCGCGGTGAGCGGCCGACACCCCGTGGGCACGCAGCTCGGCCAGCTTGTTGGCCAGCGCCTGCCCCAGCGCCGAGTCCTCGTCGCGCCGGGCCGAGACATAGCCCTGGAACCTCGCACGCCCGAACACCCAGTAGGCCGGCACCGCCACATAGGGCATGGTGTTCAGGGAAACGATCCAGGCCACGGCCCCCTGGGAGGTGCGACTCGACATCATGGCGTCCAGCGATGAGGCCAGGCCCACCAGATGCATGATGCCGAGAATTAGCAAGAGCCGGCGCCAGGGCCAGCGACGCCTGGCAGGCGCGTTCGGTGGCGATGACACGCTCTAGTTCCTCACTTCGCTCGGCCTTACCAGCGCGGCTCATCAAAGGTCAGGCCCATGGTATTGTCCGGAGCTAGCCATCCTGTCGTCTCGCCCCAGCACATACTCTTCGCCAAGCATCTGGCGACGCGCCAGCGATACGACCAGCGGTGGCAAGACAAACCACTGCCGCAGCGGCGCCAGTGTTCCACGACACACCCGGGCTGGCAACCTGTGGGCTGCCCCCAGGTTGAATGGCTCGGAATTCATTGATTCCGATCTAGTGACACCAAGTGTTGGTGAGCTAAAGTGACAAGACCTTTTCGGCATCCGACAGCCTTGCTGACGAAAGGTTGTGAGGCTGACGGGGGATGACGATGTAACTTTGGATGGCTCTCGTGCGAACGAAGAGAAGCATAGCGGAGAATCGTAACAATGTATAAGAGATGGAGTTGTGCTTACAGCCTGGCTGGTCTGGCCATGATTGCCATCATATCTGGTCCCTTGGCTGCTCACGAGCACCACCATTCCGGCGATGTCTTGCTGGAGGAGCTCCTGGACAGAATGGGCGCCAGGGTGGAGCGTGAGCGAGATCGGGCAGACGATTACCTGGAGGCAATCCTAGCGGCCGAGACGACTGAGGAAATTGACGACATCACGCTGACTTACCTAGTCGGTGCCGAGCACCACTGGGGACACTTTCATGAGCTGGTCCACCTTCTGGGGAGTTGTGAGCTACCCGACCCTGCTGCACACCAGTATCCCTGGGCCCATGACGAGGGGATATACGCGGTACGGGATGACATGATCCGTGCCCATTACTGGAGCCTCAGGGAAATGACAGACGTGGCGTCTGCTCAGGAGGTAGTGCGTGCCTACGTCGGCGAGCTCACCGAGTACCTTGAGCGATATGATGAGTTCCACGGGCTTCTCGAGGATATGGATGAATGTGTCGCTGCCGAGGAGGAGCACCACTGAGCAGGAAAGGCTCCGCGAACACTTCGAGACCACATGAGGACGTTTTTCGGCAGACAAGGCCGCCTGGACCGATCCGAGCGGCCGAGAGCGCAGATCGGCCCCCCGATGCCAGCGCGGCTGGCCATCGATATCCTCAGGCTGCAAGGTGGGTATCCCGCCAGGGGCCGATAGTGCTCAGGTCCTTTCCTTCTTGGCCCTCGTTGCCGCTTTTCCGGGGCCAGAAGCAGCGTCGTCACGCCTGCGCAGACAGGCTTCGCCGAGCATCTGGCGACGCACCAGCCATACGACCAGCGGTGGCAGGAGGAGCCACTGCAGCAGCGGCGCCAGCCCCGTCCCCAGCAGCGGCAGGGTGGGCATCCGCTCGGCGTATTGCCAGCGATCCTGCAGCGCGGTGGCGTGCCACTCCAGCCCGATGGTGATCACCACGCCGACGACCACGAAGCCGGCTATCGCCCTGATATCGGGACGGAGCAACCAATCGCGCCGTCGGAGTACCGCGGCCACGGCCCAGTAGGCCACGAGAGCGATAAGCACATCCCCCAGGGTCGCCCGGGTGCAGAAGCGCACCGCCTCCCAGTGCGTCATGGTCGGCATCTCGGCGAAGAACGGCACCTGAAGGAATTCCCACGGATAGTTCAGCAGGAACGCAAAGAGCGCCACGTTGAACTCCGGGGTGGCCAGCAGCCGAGTTGACTTGCCGCATTCGGCTCGCGCTCCCGTCATGGTGAAAGCTCCAGAACTCCAGAATAGGGAGGGGGGCGATGCAGTGGCCAACGACAGGCGCCAGTGTTCCACGCTGCCAGAAGCCAGGCAAGCCGTGCCCTGCCCCCAGGTTGAACGGCAGGTGTTTCTTGATACCCATCAAGTGACACCAGGTGTCGGTGAGCTATGGTGAAAAGACCCCCTCGACATCAGGCAGCCATGTTCCCACACAGCGTGTTCGACCGCGAAGCATCCTGTGCTACCACGAGGCGGGCAGGGATCCTGCTGGTCGTGTTGCTGGCACTGGCGACCTTGCTGCTCGGCGGGTTCGCGATGGCCCATGTCGATAAGCCAGACGCCTGGGCCTCCGATCCCGGGCGCTTGGTGGCGACGGAGGCCGCTTCCGTCGCTGCGGCTGCCGCAGCGTGGCGCGAAGCCGATCCGTCTTGCCGACATGGCCATGGCGAATTCGCACTGCCGCAGGGCATGCCGCGTGTCGATCGCCAGGAAGTCGAGTGCGACGACGTCCTGACGCTCACCGCCGAACCGGTGACTGCCCCCCTCCTGGTGCCCATCGTCCGGACACCGCGACATCGGCCGGCCCAGTCCGGCCTTCCCGTCTATCTGCTCACCCAGCGCCTGCGCCTCTGAGCGCCACGCGAGAGCGGTATTGCGTCCCGTTCAGGTGTCAGCGGATGTACTCCCCGTGAGCCGACATCTGACGCGAGGCCGATTCGCCTGCCCCGGTCTGAAACTGGCCCCTACGGGAGGCCATGCCCCGAGATCCTTCAATACAGCGAGAATGACTCATGTACGTTGCAACCTTTCATGACGTGATTGAGTGGACGCGCGCCCTCCATGAACATCTGGCACGGTGCCTGAAGCACTGCTCGACGCAGCAGGAAGAAGAGCGCGCCAAGTGGCTGCTAGGGTATCTGGCGGATCACGAGGCGGCACTGGAGAAGACTCTGGCCGGCTTCGAGAAACAGGCCGACCCCAAGGCGCTGAATACCTGGCTCTACGACTACATTGCCTACAAGCCGATCAAGCCACACCAGTCGTGCAGCGCGCCCTATGCGGAAATGAGCTTCGACGAGATCTGCCAGGAAATCTTCGACCTCCACAATCAGGTCATCGATTTCTATCACTATCTCGAGGGGCGCACCGAGATTCCCGAGACGCGCGCGCTGATCGGCGAGCTGCTGTGTCTGGAGCGGCATGAAGCGATGCGCCTGGCCCATCAGGCCAACCGCACCCGGGATCTCTGAATGGACGCGACTCCCACCCTCTCGACGGCGGCGACACGCGCATCGCCGGGCGACATCCCGCCCGGCGACCTCATGACAGAGCTGCTGCGCTACCAGATCGACCTCTGGCAGCGCGGTGTGCTCTATCTGGACACGCTGCGACAGCGCGCCGAGAACATGCTCGAGCATGAGCGAGCGGGCAAGCCGCCGCTGCTCGACTTCGACTACGAGACGGTCCTCGATGGCCGCCGGCTGGCGCGCCCCGCCAACTATGCGTTGCTGCGGATCACCCGGGTGGGCGATGACTGCCTGGAGGACTGCCTCGACGCCAACAAACCGCCGGTGGTCATCGTCGACCCGCGCGCCGGCCACGGCCCGGGCATCGGCGGCTTCAAGCGCGACTCCGAGGTCGGCATGGCCCTCCACGAGGGCCACCCGGTCTACTTCGTCGCCTTCTTTCCGGAGCCCGTGGCCGGCCAGAGCCTGCACGATGTCCTCTCCGTGCTACGGCGTTTCGTCGAGGAGGTCTCGCAGCGCCACCCTGACACGCCACCGGTACTCTACGGCAACTGCCAGGCGGGCTGGGCCATTGCGCTGCTCTCGGCCGACTGCCAGGGCCTGGTCGGGCCGGCAGTGCTCAACGGCTCGCCGCTCTCCTACTGGTCGGGCGAGTCCGGCGTCAATCCCATGCGGCTGGCCGGCGGGCTCACGGGCGGGGCTTGGCTGACGCATCTGGTGGCGGATCTGGGGGACGGGCGCTTCGACGGCGCCCACCTGGTCGCCAACTTCGAGACCCTCAAGCCAGCGAACACCCTGTGGCAGAAGGACTACCAGCTGTTCGCCCATATCGATACCCAGCGCGAACGCTTCCTCGAGTTCGAGCGCTGGTGGACGGGCTTCTACTCCCTGAGCAAGGAGGAGGTCGTCGCCATCGTCGAGAACCTCTTCGTGGGCAACCAACTGGAGCGCGGTGAGTTCCAGGTATGCCCGGGTTGCACCGTCGATCTGCGACGCATCCGCAACCCGCTGGTGATCTTCGCCTCCAGCGGCGACAACATCACCCCGCCCCACCAGGCGCTCAACTGGATCCCGGCAGTCTATCCGGACACAGAAGCCCTCGTGGCAGCCGGGCAGCGTATCGTCTACCTCCTCAATCCGCATGTGGGGCATCTGGGCATCTTCGTCTCCTCCAGGGTCGCGCGCCTCGAGCACCGGGCGATCCTCGAGAGCGTCGGCGAGCTGAATGACTTGGCGCCTGGCCTCTACGAGATGAAAATCGACAACCCCACCGGCGACCCCGACTGTCACAAGCCCCAGTTTCAGGTGCGCTTCGAGGCGCGCCGGGTGGAGGAGCTGGAGTATCCCGACCAGGCCCCGGCATTCGAACGGGTGCGCGCGCTGTCCGAGTACAACGTGGCCCTCTACGAGACATTTCTCGGACCCTGGGTCCGGCTGGCGGTCAATCCGTGGACGGCGGAGGCGCTGCGCCAGCTGCATCCGGCCCGCATCAGCCGGCTGATGTTGTCGGAGCGCGTCGCGCCCTGGATGGCCGGCGTGAAGTGGCTGACAGAGGTGACGGAACCCGCGCGCGAGCCGCTCGATGATGACAATTGCTTTCGGCAGTGGGAGGCGTTGGCCAGCGGAATGGTCGCGTCCGGGCTCGAGCTCGCGGGTGTTATCCGCGACGGCATGAGCGAGGCCTGGTTTCACGGCCTGTATGGCTGGCCGTCAGCCATCAACACCGAGACGACCCCGTAAGGGGGCGGGGCGGGAAAGATGCGACACTCGCTGTGGACGATCGTGGCGATCCTGCTGCTCGCCGTTGGCGGCTATCTGGGCTTCCTGGCGCTGCGGCCGGCGGAGCTCCCGCCCGGCCTCCTGTAAGGTAGTGGCGCCCAACAGACGCCACTGCAGGCACTGCGACGCCAGCCGCAAACGACCAAGTTCAGGGTGAGCCCCATGCACGATCACCATCTGACGCCTCGCCTGAGTCCGCTATGGATAATCACGGTCATCCTCACCGTCGCCGCGCTGTACTGGCTGCGGATTCTCGCCGTGCCCTTGGCATTTGCGCTATTCCTGATGGCGCTGGTGTGGCCCCTGTACCGACACCGGGTGTTCAAGGGAAGGGTCCTGCGCGGCTTGGCACTTGCCGCTTCCGTGCTGCTGGTGCTGATGGCCATCGCCGTCCTGCTCGCCTTGATCGCCTATGGGGCCCGCATCGTGGCGGATGGCCTATCGCTCTACGGTGCGCGAATGCAGGAGACCTACCGTTCCATCGGCCTGTGGTTCGAGGCGAGAGACATTGCCCTCGAGCCCGCCATGGCGGAACAGCTCAGCCCCGGTCGGCTGCTTCACCTCTTCCATGAGACCGCTACCCGCCTCAACGCCGTTCTCGGTTTCCTGGCGCTGACCCTGATCTTCCTGATCATGGGCCTGTTGGAAGCCAGCGCCTTCCAGCGACGCCTACCCCATGCGCTGGGGGCGGATGCCGCCGAGCGGCTATTGAAGGCATTTGCGGAACTCGGGTGGAAGTTCCGTCGCTATATGCTCGTCAGGTCGGTCGTGAGCGTGCTCACGGGCTTGCTGACATGGCTGTTCGCCCTCTTCGTCGGGCTGGACCTCGCCGTTGTCTGGGGCTTGCTGGCATTCGCGCTGAACTACATCCCTTTCGTCGGCTCTATCCTGGCCGTGTTTCCGCCGGCGCTCTTTGCCGTCGTTCAGTTCGAGTCCTGGCAGGGACCGGTAGTGGTGCTCGCCGGTATGGCACTCATCCAGTTCTCCATCGGCAATTTTCTCGACCCAAGACTCGAGGGGCGGGCCTTGGCCATATCGCCCTTCGCCGTCATCTTTTCCATCTTCTTCTGGGGCATCGTCTGGGGCATTCCTGGCGCCTTTATCGGCGTCCCCTTGACGATCGCCCTGGTCACCATCTGTGGCCATTTCCACGAAACCTGCTGGATAACGCGCATCCTGGCTCCCCCGCCCATGCCCGAGGGAATCGAGCGCGAGCCGTAATACTCAGCCCCGGCCCCGCCTCTGGCGAAGGGTCTTGACCATCGCCGCCGTCTGCAGGCTGAAGAGAATACCGACGAGTCCCAGAAACCAGAACCGGAACCAGTTGGGGTCCGGTATTCCTCGCTGGAACACCAGGTTCCTCAAGCTGAGCTCGTAATGCAGGAAGAGGAAATACGAGGCGTGCAGGATGACCAGATAGAAGACGACGTAGGCATACTGTTGGATGTGCTTCCAGGCTCGACTACCCAGATAGTTAATGGCGCGATCGGAGGATATCGCCAGCAGGACGAGGGCCCAGAAGAGGGCCACCAGGCCGATCAGGTTCGCCAGCCCGAAGCCGGGATCCACGAGTACCGGCTCCGGAATCCCGATATTGGCAATGTGTTGGTAGCCCAGGAAGCCGCTTATCGACCAGCGTGCCCAGCCGTCCCAGACCAGGTAGGCGTGCACGGCAGCGTACAGCGCGAACCAGATGCCGACGGCCCGCCGCCAATGCAGCAGAGGGGTCATCACCTTTGGCCAGAGGCGCGCGATGGGGCCGATGGACAAGGCGACGAACAGC
Organism: Halomonas sp. BM-2019; assembly: GCF_017584085.1. Taxonomy (NCBI): domain Bacteria; kingdom Pseudomonadati; phylum Pseudomonadota; class Gammaproteobacteria; order Oceanospirillales; family Halomonadaceae; genus Halomonas; species Halomonas sp. BM-2019. Next base: position 343,158 of record NZ_CP071922.1, on the reverse strand, counting down.
AGGATAAAGGCGGCATCACCGAAGGCCCGCCAGGTGCGCATCTCATTATCCCACTCCAGGCGGCTGATCCAGAAAAGATAGGTCACAACGGCGCCGGTGAGCGCGACAACCAGGTGCATCAGGAGGCGACGCTTGCCCACAGGGGTGGTAGCCTCCGCCAAGGCCTCGATCGCCTTGCCCACCCTCTCCTGTACAGGGGTTTGCTGACTCACTCTCTTCTTCTCCAGCATCAATGGTGGCTACTTTGCCGTGGGAATTGTGGGGTGCGGATCAATAACGACCGCCACCCTGTCGCCTGCCGTGGCAGGCGACAGGGCTGACCGCCGGGGTCGAAGCAACGCCACTCACTCCATCATATGGCGATGGCGGAACTCGACCTCGCTGGTGGGTTCGCCGGCGCGGTTGATACGCAGTTGAATGCTGTAGCCGCCCTCCTCCGGGAAGCTGAAGAAGTTGCCGTAGGTGATCGTATCGGCGATCTGCATCGGCTCGAGAGATCGGTAAGTCCCCGCATGACCCTCATGCCGTATCCGCGCAGCGACCTCGGCATCCTCGATCCGCTGACCGGTCTCCTGATCGACCACGGTGACAACAAGATGCTGCTCACGGGTCATGACCCCCTCACGCCCCTCATGAATGATCCGGTGGTCCTGGATCATCTCCGCCGGCAGGATCCCGATATAGATGTTCATGCCATCCACCGACCGGGAGTGACCATCCTCCTCGGCAAGCAGCGGCCCGACGGCCCATGACACCAGCAGGGCAACCAACAGCAAAGATTTCTTCAGATGACTCATGATCGTCTCTCCATTAAAAGGATGTAGCACCACCTCTACTTCTTCTTTCCTCCTCCTCGCGGCGACTGATGACAGCTCCATGGCTCCTGCTTGGCATTGTCCTTCACGTTCTGGTCGACAAAGCGATAGTGGTTTTCCTTGAAACGTGTCCACCAACCATGGCTTATCTCGATGGCATGCTTGTCCAGAATCTCTTCGACGCAGTCGAGGCAGATTCTGGACGCATCATAGGCCAGATAGAGCATCCGCTTATTCTCGTTTAACGAAACGCTATCGAGCCCATATAGCCGATCGATTTCATCGATGGCGGCTTTCAGGGACGCTGTATCACTGGGCTCCAGTTTGAGGTTACGATTGACCAGGTTGGTCTCGGCTACACCGAGACGGTGCTCGTGGTTCCTCATCATTCATCTCCCTTTCCATTCCTGCTGTAAGTAATGCGCTGATAGGCTCAGCACCTGCCGATTGATAGCGCCACTATTCTCGTCGAGAATGGGTAACGCCACCGTGAACAAACTGCGGAAGGAATCCCGGCGTTCGCGCCATATAGGCCCGGCACTCATCGCCAAACGTTTTCAGGGCTTCGCGTTCTTCTCGACGGGCGAGGCGAACATAGACGACGACCAGTATCGGGAACATGATGACGGTGAGCAGCGTGGGCCACTGCAGCAGGAACCCGAACATGATCAGGATGAAAGCGAGATATTGCGGATGGCGGCAGCGTGCATACCAGCCGGTCGTGGCCAGCTCACCCTTGCGTTGCGCCTGATGGAGCACACGCCAGGCCGATGCCAGCATGAAGAACCCCAGGACAATGATGATGTTGCTGGCGATGTGCAGCGGATTCAAATGGGGGTCCCCTCCCAGCCCCAGCAGGGTGTGCAGTAAATGGCCGCTGTCATGGGAGAAGGGGTCGAGATCCGGATAGCGGCTTGCCAGCCAGCCGGCGAGGAAGTAGATGGTCAGGGGGAAGCCATACATCTCCACGAACAGGGCCACCATGAATGCCGAGAAGGCACCCAGGCTTCGCCAGTCCGTCTGGCTGCGAGGCTTGATGAAGCTGAAGGCGAAGAAGATAAAGACCGCCGAGTTCAGGATGACCAGTATCCATAGCCCGTAGGCGCTTTCACCAGCGTTCATTTGTCGTCCTCCTCATCCTTGCCATGTCCGCCATGCCCCCCATGACCACCGTGCAGAAACAGATGCATCAGCGGGCAGGCCAGCAGGATGAGAAATGGCAGAAACTGTATGAAGTGCACCCTGTGCTCGGCCCAGAGCAGGTACACCACGAAGGCGAGAAAGAGTCCCAGCGGCAACCAGAAACGTAACGGTTGCTGGCCGCCGGAGTCGGCAGAGTGCTTGTCATGTTTCATCGTTCACCTCGGATGGCGCGGAGTTCGGCCAGACAGGGGCCAGACTCACGAATGGTGCGTAATCCTGGAGACGTCGTAGAGAACAGCCGATCTCAGATACGCAGCCGTGCCGTGACGAGATAAACGGGAGTAGGTGAGTGCGGTGAGAGGCCGGATGGCACCGACCCCTCGCCTACCGTGAGAGGCAAGAGTGACAAGGAGAGCCAGCCGTGGAGAAGGCCTACGGCGGCAGTCAGGTTGCGAAGATCATCTGCCGGCATCTTCCCGAGGCTGGCCGTGATGGCGGGCACGTGATCATCGCAGTGGTCCGGATCCGGGGAGGGCTGCCCGGGGGCAGCGGCGTGGCTCACCTGGCTGGCCTGTTCGCCCATGTCCAGCGACGGCGAGCAGGCATAGGCCACGCCTACCGCCCCGGCCAGCAGCCAGAGCAGCAGGATTCCCGGCAATCGGGTGACCAGCGATCTGCGCAATCCGAACAGGCTCATCTGGGTACGCCTTCTCCACCATAGTCCGGTGACACACCGACAAGGGCTCGCCGACAAGTTCAGCATGGCAAGGGACCGTGCCGACCGCGTTGATGCAGATCAAGCCCCCTTCACACCTTGTGACTCGCCCTGCCGGCTCGCCACGGGCTGGCGCCGCGACCAGCCGATCAGCACCACGCCCGCCACCATCATCGGCAGGGTCAGCGCCATGCCCATGGTCACCCAGCCGAAGGCGATGAAGCCGATATGCGGATCGGGCAGGCGCACGAACTCCACGGCGAAGCGGAAGACGCCGTAGAGCAGCAGGAAGAGCCCGGAGATCAGCCCGGTGCGGCGTGGCTCGCGGGACAGCCACCAGAGCACCGCGAAGAGCACCACCCCCTCCAGGGCGAACTCGTAGAGTGCCGTGGGGTGGCGCGGCTCCGGCCCCATGTGCGGGAAGGGCATCGCCCAGGGCAGCTCGCTGACCCGACCCGGCAGCTCGTGATTGATGAAGTTGCCGATCCGCCCCGCGCCCAGGCCGATCGGCACCAGCGGAGCGATGAAATCGGTCAGCCGGAAGAAGTCGAGCCGCTTCCTGCGCGCGAACACCCAGGCCGCGACCAGCACCCCGATCAGGCCGCCGTGGAAGCTCATGCCCCCTTCCCAGATCCGCAGCAGCCAGAACGGGTCGGCAAGCCACTGCTCGGCCCCGTAGAAGAGCGCATAGCCCAAGCGGCCGCCGAGCACCACGCCGACGGCGCCGTAGAAGATCAGGTCGCCGATGTCGTCGTGGCTCAAACCCAGGCGATGCGCGCGAAGGCGCCCCAGCCACCAGGCGGCGACGAAGCCGACCACGTACATCAGGCCGTACCAGTGAATCGTGAACGGCCCGAGGCTGATGGCCACCGGATCGATATTGGGGTATTGCATCATCTCGTTTCCTTCCCCTCAGGGCATTCTGATGCGGCGCAGCGCGACGGGCATCCACCCCGCGCGAGCCGCCTTACAGCGTCGACCAGTCGCGCCCGCCGTTGTCGCTGAGCAGCAGCCGACCCTCGTCATCCGACGCCACCAGGCGCTCGGGATTGGTGGGATCCACCGCCAGGTGCAGCAGGTAGCGCTCGTCCCAGCCCCGCTTCACCACCTCCCAGTCGCGGCTGGCCTCCTCGGCCGTCATCAATCCCACCCCCAGCATGAAGGCGTGGAGCCGCCCATCCTGGGCCACCACCAGGCTGACGGGCCGGCGCTCGGGGTGAACCGGCCGCCAGCGCTGTCCCCCATCCGGGCTCAGCAACAGGCCGTCCTGGGTGGCGGCGTAGAGATGCTCGGGATCGCGGCTCGAGGCCGCCAGGGCGATCAGGCCGTCCGGGGCTCGTCCCTGGACCTCCCATCGATGGCCACCGTCACGGCTGACCTGCAGCTGGCCGGCAAAGGCACCGTAGAGCACGTCAGGGTCGGCTTCGCTGACGGTGAGCTGATGGAAGTCCACCGGGCCATCGACGCCGGGCGAACGCTGCTCCCAGCGCTTGCCGCCATCGGTGGAGACCATCACGCCGAGGTTGCCGCCCCGGGCCGGATGACCGCTGGCAAAGAACATCTCGGCGTCGGCGGGGTGCGGCGTGAAGCCCATGAAGTCATGGCGCTCCTCCGACACCTGGCGCACCAACCCATCGACGCCGACGACATGGAAGCCGTGGTGGGTGGCCAGCCAGATCCGCTCTCTGTCGGCGCGGTCGAAGGCCAGGCCGTGGAGATGGGTCTGCTGGCGCAGCTGCTCCGGGCTGATGCCCTCCGGCTCGCGGGAGCAGCCCGCCAGCAGCAGGGCCGCCACGGCGGTCAGCAGCAGGAAAACGCTTCGGAAGTCGCGCATCGCAAGAGTCTCTCTTTCATTCGGGTAAGGCCGGGGCCGCCGGGCGGCCCCGGGATCGGAGGTGCCGGGGGCGGCCTCAACTCACGCGGATGGTCGCCATCATGCCCAACTCCTCGTGCTCGATGATGTGGCAGTGGAACAGCCAGTCGCCGGGCTCGCGGAACACCATGCGGAGTTTCAGGCGCTGGTAGGGCGCCAGGTTGATGGTGTCCTTCCAGGCCAGCCAGGGCGCCTCGCGCCAGTCGCCATCGGCATCGCGGGTGGCGATCACCTGGAAATGGGTGCCGTGCAGATGGAAGGGGTGGTCCATATGGGAGTTGTTGAAGACCTCCCACTCCTCCACCTCGCCGACCTTGCCCTCGAAGAGGATCTCGTCCATGGCGAAGGCACGACCGTTGATCAGGAAATCCACCTCCGGGCGGGTGTCGCCGGCGTCCCCGCCAGGGTCCGCAT
>NZ_CP071922.1:333194-338188 GCF_017584085.1 Halomonas sp. BM-2019 | reverse complement strand
GCCCCCGGGCCATGGGTGCCATGATGACTGCCGCTGCCGCCACCGTGAGCGGCATGGGGGTCGCCGTGTCCCGCACCGTGATCGTCATGGTCCATCACCTCGGTGAACTCCACCCGGCGGCGCACGGCCGGTTCGCCCAGGGGCTCGACGCGCCCCAGGCGCTCGGGCAGCCTGAGGGCGGGATGTCGACCGGCGTTGCGGGTATGGATCGCCAACAGCGGGGCGACCTGATCCAGGTGGGGCGGCCGAGCGCCCATCCAGCCCCGCTCGTAGGGGTGGCTGGCCAGCAGGAAGCGCCCTTCGGCCCGCTCGCTCACCCGCACCAGCAGGTCGGCCCGCTCCCCCGGGGTGAGCAGCAGCTCCTCGAGCGGCTGCGGTCGCTCGATCAGCCCGCCGTCGGTGCCGATCAGGGTGAGTTCATGCTCGTCCAGGCGCAGGCGCAGGTAGCGGCCGGCGCAGGCGTTGATCAGGCGCAGGCGCAGCGTGGTCCCCGGGGCCACGTCCAGGCGCGGCTCGCGCTGGCCGTTGACCAGCAGCAGCTCGCCCTCGCGGCCGTTCATCCAGTCCTCGGCGGTATGCGGCGCGATCTCGCCGTTCGCCCTCAGGCGCAGGTCGCTGACCACCAGCAGGTGCTCCTCCACCTCGACGGGCAGCAGGTCCTGGGGCGGGCGCACCAGCAGGGCCCCGGCCAGGCCGTGGGCTACCTGTCGGGCGGTGCCCTCGTGGGGATGCGGATGGAACCAGTGCAGGCCGGCGCTGCCCGCGGGGAAGGTGTAGCGGTACTGGCGAGACTCGCCCGGGGCCACGGCGTCCCAGGGGGCACCATCCTGGGCCTGGGGTACCGGCACGCCGTGCCAGTGCAGGGTGGTCTCCTGCTCCAGCTCGTTGATCAGGGTGATGTCCAGCTTGTCGCCCTCGCGCACCTCGATCAGCGGCGCCACCTTGCCGTTGTAGAGCCATAGCCTGGCCTCGAGCTCATCGCCGAGCGGCACCGCATGGGGGGCCGGGGTCAGCGCGCTGCGAAAGCGACCCGCCGTTTCACTCAGGTTGGCGATACGCGGCAGCGGCTGAAGCGGCTGCCCGCCCTTCGGGGGGGCGGCAAGAACGGCGGGGGCAGCCGACTGGGGATGTTGGCGTGACAGGGCATAGCCCATGGTCCCCGCCGTCGTCAGCACCAGGGTACCCAGCGCCGAATAGCCCAGGAATTCGCGACGATTCATCGAATTATCCTCGTGACATGAACACTCTCACCGCGGATCGATCGCCCGCGGTGTCATCAGGGGGAGAGGTTCAGCTGCGAGGAGGACGCTCGAACGGGTCAGGAGGGCCCGAGGGTCCACCCAGGTCGGGCCCGCTCAACGGCAGGGAAGCCGCTAGCGCATCGCCGGCCAGCAGGGCCGCGGTGGTACCGCACTGGGCACAGGGCAGGCAGCAGGAAGCGGCTACCGTGGCGTCCGTGTCATCCAGGTCGGCGGCGCCTGCCATGCCCCAAGAGGCTGTCTGCTCGGGAGCCGCCAGGCTATCGAGGCAGGCAGTATCTCCATGGTGCCCGGTCGCCGCCACGGGCGACGCCATGGCCATCAGCAGGGCCATTGTCAGGCAGAGCCACCAAGAGCAGAAGGAACGGCGCATGGGGTAGCAAACAAGCCAGTGCAGGGGTGGGAAACGAAGTATTTCACGGTCTCCGGGACGCCAGCAACCTAAGCCCTGCACACAGGTTTACTGCCCATGATTTTATGACATGCATCAATGGACAGCCGATGCCACTGGACTAGGGTTAGGACAATACCCAACCACTCGCGAGCACCACGCCATGTGTCCCCCCAGCCCAGGCAACAGTGCGAAAGCAGGCCCATTTGGCCTATCGCTGTCGCTGGGCATGGCACTCATGCTGGTACTGCTGTTGGTCGTGTCTCCGTCCCAGGCACATGCCCATCCTTGGGTATTCTCCGGCCCAGCCGATCACCAGACCCAGACCGACTGGGCGCTCGCTGTCGAATCAACTCCGCCCTCACTCCAGCACACGACTCCGACCGAGCATCCCCACTGCCACCATGGCCCGGGCTGGCGCCACGCCTCGCCTGCGCTGCCCCGGAGCGAGACACCAGATCCCCCTCCTGACCTGCTCATCCTGATGCTTTTGGCGTCCGGGCCCTCTCCTCATGCCATCAACGTGCTTGGCGCTCCCCGTGCGAGGCCGCTTGATCGGGCCTCACCGCCACTCTACCTCCTGACGCAGCGCTTCCGCTCCTGAGCGAGCGCCCCTTCCCCCTGTCGAGTGATGCCTCGACGGGCTACTCCTGCCTGGGCGCCAGAGCCTCAGGCCCGCAGTTTCCCGTATCACGGAGCCCATGGCTCCCCCCAGCAGTGGGCGATTCCGCCCACAGGAGAACCGAGATGAGCATTCGCAAGCAGACCACCGCCCTTGGCATGACTCTGGCTCTCGCCCTCGCCGGCACGAGCGTCGCGACGGCACAGGGCATGGGTCCCGGCATGACGGGCGGCGGCCAAGGCGGCATGGGCATGGGTCCGGGCATGATGGGTGAAGGCATGATGCCCTGCCCGATGATGGGGGATAAGGGCATGGGCATGGGCATGGGCATGGGCATGGGCATGGGCATGGGCATGATGCCGATGCTCGAGCCCGACCAGCGCAGCGAGCTGCGTGAGCTGATGCGGGAGCACCGCCCCGCCCAGTTCGAGCGGATGGGGCAGCTGATGAACCTGCGCGACGACCTGATGGCCGAGATGCACGGCGAGCGGCCCGACCCGGACGAGGTGCAGGCGCTTCACGGCCGGATGGCCGAGCTGCACGGCGAGATGATGGCCGAGATGGTGCGCATCCGTAACGCCATGCACGACCTGCTCACCGACGAGCAGCGCCAGCAGCTTCGGCAGGCCACGCCCGAGAGCGGCGTCGATCCCGACAACCACGACGCCCATCACTGACCGGGAGGTCACCGAGTCGGCAACCGGACGGCCAGGGCTGGCCGTCCACTCGGCAGCGCCAGCAGGAGGCACCCCATGAGCCAGACCCCCTCTAGAACGATCACCCTGACGGTGCCCGGCATGGGCAGCGACCACTGTGCCGGCATCGTGCGCCAGACGCTCTCGCGCCTGGATGGCGTGGGCGAGATCCACACCAACATCGCCAGCCATCGCGTCAGGGTGACCACCCAGCAGAACGGCCCCGACCCCGATGCCCTGAAGCGCGCCGTGGAGGGCGCCGGCTACGACGTGGCCGCGGTCAGCGGTGGCGGCCAGCCACCGATCCGCCTGACGGTGCCCGGCATGGGCTCGGACCACTGTGCCGGCATCATCCGCAGCACCCTCGAACGCCTCGAGGGTATCGAGCGGATCGACACCAATATCGCCCATCACCGGGTCAGCGTCACCGTCGCCGCGGGCGGCCCCGATGGTGATGCCCTCAAGCGCGCCGTGGAGGGCGCCGGCTATGACGTGGCCGCCGTCCAGGCCGACGAGGCGGAGGACGCCGGCGACGACGCCGAGATCGAGGCGGCCTACCTCGCCACGGCGCGCAAGCGGCTGATCATCGCCGGGATACCCACCACCCTGATCATGATCCTGATGATGCCGCACATGTTCTGGCAGCCGATCCCGGGGTATCTCGCGATCATCGCCGTGCTGGCCTTCCCGGTGATCTTTCTCTACGGCGGCGCCGCCACGCACCGCTCGAGCTGGCGCTCGCTGAAGAACGGCACCTTCAACATGGACGTGCTGATCTCCATGGGCAGCCTGCCGCCCTACCTGATCGGCCTGGTCGGTTTCATCACCCCGATGACCTCCTTCATCGAGATGGGCGCCACCATCATGACCTTCCACCTGCTGGGGCGCTACCTGGAGGCGCTGGCCAAGGGGCGCGCCTCCCAGGCCATCCGCCGCCTGCTGACCCTGGGCGCCAAGACGGCGCGGGTGGAGCGCGACGGCGAGGAGGTCGAGGTGCCGGTGAAGGAGCTGGTGCCGGGCGACATCATGGTCGTGCGCCCCGGCGACAAGGTCCCCACCGACGGCGAGGTGGTGGAAGGCGAGAGCCATCTGGACGAGTCCATCGCCACCGGCGAATCGATCCCCGTCTACAAGAGCACCGGCGACAGCGTGATCGGCGCCACCCTCAACAAGGAGGGACGCCTGCGGGTCAAGGCGACCCGGGTCGGCGGCGACACCTTCCTCGCCCAGGTGGTCCGCCTGATCGACCAGGCCCAGGGCTCTCGGGTACCGATCCAGGAGTTCGCCGACCGCATGACCGGGCGCTTCGTGCCGGCGGTGATCCTGATCGCCCTGGCCAGCCTGGTGATCTGGCTGCTGGTGCCCGACGCCCTGCGTCCGATCCTCGACTGGGGCGCCGGCTTCCTGCCCTGGGTGAACCCCGAGGCCGCCACCCCGGTGCTGGCGATACTGGCCGCCGTGGCGGTGCTGGTCATCGCCTGCCCCTGCGCCCTGGGCCTGGCCACCCCCACCGCGCTGATGGTGGGCTCCGGCATCGGCGCCGAACGCGGCATCCTGATCCGCTCCGGCGAGGCGATCCAGACCTTCAAGGACGTCAAGGTGATGGTGCTCGACAAGACCGGCACCATCACCCGCGGCGAGCCCAAGCTGACCGAGGTGGTGGCCGCCGAGGGAGTCGACGAGACCCGGCTGCTGACTCTGGCCTCGAGCGTGGAGAACGCCTCGGAGCACCCCATCGCCCGGGCCATCGTCGAGGGCGCCCGGGAGCGCGGCGTCGAGCCCGGCGAGGTCGGCGAGTTCCGCTCCACCGGCGCCCGGGGCGTCTCGGGCCGGGTGGACGACGAGACGGTGCTGATCGGCAACCGCCGCCTGCTCGAGGAGGAGGGTGTGGCCGGCCTCGACGCCCTGGATGAGGCCATGGGCGAGCTCGAGGGCAAGGGGCGCACCGTGGTGATCGTCGCCGCCGACGGCCAGGCCCTGGGCCTGGTGGCCGTGGCCGACACCCTCAAGGAGGAATCGGTCGAGGC
>NZ_CP071922.1:300805-333186 GCF_017584085.1 Halomonas sp. BM-2019 | reverse complement strand
GCCGGCGTGCTGCCGGAGGGCAAGGTCGACGCCATCCGAGCGCTGCAGGCGAAGCACGGCGACCACGTGGCCATGGTCGGCGACGGCATCAACGATGCCCCGGCGCTGACCCAGGCCAACGTCGGCATCGCCATCGGTGCCGGCGCCGACGTGGCCATCGAGGCCGCCGACGTGACCCTGGTGCGCGGCGAGCTCACCGGCGTGGTGGAGGCGATGCACCTCAGCCGCGCCACCTTCGGCAAGATCGTCCAGAACCTGATCTGGGCCAGCGGCTACAACGTGGCGGCGATCCCCATGGCCGCCATGGGCCTGCTGCACCCGATGATCGGGGTGATCGCCATGACGGCGAGCTCGCTTTCGGTCATCGGCAACTCGCTGCTGCTCAAGCGGCGCTTTATCCGCGAGACCCCCCAAGGAGAATCGACATGAACCGTCACCACTGGCTGATGACCGCCTGCCTGGTGCTGATGGGCGTGGCCATGCTCATCGTGCTGTGGCGCGGCAACCCCTTCGGCGCCGGCACCTGGCTGCTGCTGCTGCCGATGGCACTCTGCCTGGGGCTGCATCTGTTCGTGCATCGCCACGGCCAGCAGCACGACGACTGAGGAGGCCCCATCCGCGGCGGCGGAATTGCGCTGGATCAAGGCAGTCTCGCCCGAACCGAGGCAAGCTGTAGGCCTGAATCAGGGGAGTCCATCATGACACGGCTCGATCACCCATCGCTGAGGCAACGCCCGGGAGGCCGCTGGCTGGCGATCCTGCTGGCGGTGCTGCTGGCGATGGCCGCCCTGTCGAGCCATGCCGCCCCCCCGACAGCGTCCGGCGACTGCGGGATCACCGCCGAGTGGATGGCCGATGAGGGCCAGGCCGGGGATCATGGCGATGACGCGGCCCACTGCGCCACCTGCATCGCCCCGGTTCCCCAGCGCCTGCTGGCCTCGGGTGACCCCACCCCGCTGACCGCCACCCCGGGGAAGGCGCTGGTCGTGCACCATCCCCTGCCCCCCAGGCGCCCTCCCAGAGCCTGAACGAACGCGGGCGGATGCCTCCGCCCTGAAGGCCGCTCGCCTTCCCGAACACCTCGTACCCGTTCGTCAGGAGATATTCCCATGCTCAATACCTGTCTCGCCCTGATGGGCAACCTGCCCTGGCTGGGCTGGATCATGCCCATCGCCATGCTCACCCTGCTCGGCTTCGGCATCGCCGCCCTGGCCAAGTACCTGTTCACGCCACGTCCCACGTCCCGCGACCTTCCGGAGGCCCGCTCATGAACCGCCTCGGCTCCACGCTCATGCTCTCCGCCGCCCTGCTGCTGGGCGCCACCTCCGCGGCCCAGGCCGCGCTCCCGGACAAGGCGACCCTCTACATGAACCCCGAGTGCGGCTGCTGTGGCGAATATGCCCGCCAGCTGGAGGCCCGCGGGGTCGAGGTGAAGGTCATCGACGATGTCGAGGTGGGCCGGATCAAGCAGCGCGTCGGCCTGCCCTACGGCCACGGCTCCTGCCACACCATCCAGATGGGCGGCTACGCCATCGAGGGGCACGTGCCCTTCGAGGCGGTGGAGACGCTCTTCGAGGAGCGCCCGGACACCCGCGGCATCGGCCTGGCCGGCATGCCCATCGGCACCCCGGGCATGCCCGGACCCAAGCAGGGCGACTGGGAGATCTATCAGTTCCGCGACGGTGAGGCCAAACCCTTCATGACCCTGTAACCCATCACTTTGGCAGTAGAGAAAGGCCGCTTCACCGTTGAGGTAAGCGGTCTATTATTTGTATCGATGGTCATCGTGGTGAAATCGCAGCATGCCACCGAGCGGTTTCACAGGCTCCTGTCCACCACCCCAATGCTGGAGCAGGAGGGGGCCGCTCGCCGTTGCACATCATGGTCAGTATCGGCACCTGCTCGCTATCGGAGGTAACGTCACCGCCATCGACGCTGGCGACGATCAGGCAGCCTTTGCAGCGTGGTAAAGGAGGCAGCGGGCATGGTACGTTTTCTCATGGCGACCTTGCTGGCTAATTCTTGTCTAATCTCCTGAATTATAAGCGATTTTCATCCGCATTTTTCATGCCCGGTGCAATGTCCGGGATAGGGGGCGCCGCCTGTTGGGTTGAGTGAGTTGGGTAACATGAGCTTTGTGATTCAGTGCAGTTTCATGCGTGGCTTGAGGAAGAAATTGAGCCCGTCGACGATCACCATCAGGCCCGTCTTGACCGTGCCGTGAATTGCCCGTTGGTGCATGCGATACAGCGACGCATAGAAGAACTTCGCTAGGTGGCCCTCCAGGAAGAGGCTGCGTGCAGAGGCCCCGCGCATCAGGCTGCCGACGGCATCGAAATGGGCAAGCGAGATCAGCGAACCACGATCCCGATAGACGAAGGGTTTCAGCGGCTTGCCGTCCAACCGGGCACACAGGTTGCGCGAGAGAAGTAGGGCCTGCTGGTGCGCGGCCTGGGCCCTGGGCGGCACAGTGGAACCATCTTCCTGGGAACAACTGGCACAGTCACCGAAGACGAAGATGTTCGGATCATCGAGGCTCTGCAGGGTGGCAAACACCTTGATGCGATGATTGGATTCCGTGGTAAGACCCAGGGTCGAAAGGATTTCCGGCGCCTTGATGCCGGCGGCCCAGACGCAGAGGTCGGTCTCGATGTGTGTCCCGTCCTGGGTGACGACCACGCCCTCCTCGACGCTGGTGACTCGAGTTCCGACATGCAATTCGACGCCCAGCTTGGTCAGCTCGGCGGCCACCGCCTTGCGAATGCGTTCGGGCAGCACCGGCAGGATATCCGTGGCGGCCTCGACAAGATGAACCTCCAGTTGGCTGCTGTCCAAGGAGGTGAAGCCATAGCTGTTTAGGATCCGCGAGGCATCATAGAGCTCGGCGGCCAACTCCACGCCGGTGGCACCGGCACCGACGATGCCGACAGTCAATCGGGAGAGGCGCTGCTGCTGGGGGTCGCTGTATCGCAGGAAGGTGTTGAGCATGTCATGCCGAAAGGCCTCCGCCTGGGCAGGACTGTCGAGGAAGTGGCAGTGCTCGGAGACGCCCGGTGTCCCGAAGTCATTGCTGACACTGCCCAGGGAGAGCACCAGGACATCATAGTCCAGGGTGCGTGAGGGCAGGACTACCGCACCGTGCTCATCGAGGACGGGAGCCAGGTTCAACTGGCGATTTTCACGATCCAGCCCGGACAGGGTCCCACGCTGGAACCGGTAGCCGTTGTCGCCGGCGTGCCCTTGGTAGGAGACCTCGTCGAGACCGGAATCGAGGGCACCCGTCGCCACCTCATGCAAGAGGGGTTTCCAGATGTGCGTAGTATTGCGATCAACCAGCACGATCTCTGCTTTGCCGCGCCGCCCCAGCTTTCGGCCCAGACGACTGACCAGTTCCAGCCCACCGGCACCTCCACCCACTACCACGATTCTTGGCACGTCCATGAACAGCTCCTCGAAAAAAGGGAAACCCTGTTGGGCCGGGTGCACCGGCAGATGGTTCGCGACATCGACTCAGCTTTGACGGTCAGCGACCTACTGGCTATCCCAGGCCGAGGATGCCCCTGGCCTCTTGCCAGGAAGCAACGGGACGCACTTTTCGCAGAGCGCGGCTGCCCGTTCCACGAGGGCGGCGTTGGGTGCCAGGGTAGCGCGGTCGCGTCGCAGGCTGTCCCCGAGGCCAGTCCGGGTGTGGCCCCCAGCGGCGATAGACCATTCGTTCAGGAGGATCTGGTGGCGATGCTCGCTCCGGCCTCGAATGCCGCCAGGGTGCCCTCTATTTGCTCTTCGATGGTACGGGCAGGGCAGGGTTGTTTTCCTTGCGCGGCACGCTGCCGGTAATGGCTACACAGATGATGCAGGGGTTGGACATGACGAGCTGCCTCCAGGCGTTTACCGGTTTTCCTCGGCGGACAGGCAACCGGACTCACTGTTGAGGTCGAGTACACCGTAATGAAAGTAGGGTTGTCCAATGGCTGGCCGAGCAAAATAACCAGAATGGTTATTTCTTCATCACGACCGCGTTGTGGCAGTTCTGCTCACCAGCCTTTCAGTCGATAGCAAACCTGCCGCCATGCCGAAGCCCCTATCGGATCGGAATCACTCAAAATGATGTCGGAGTCGACAGCTACCAAACGGCCTATGAAAGAACCTTTGTGGTAGCCGCGGACGCGAACGAAAATGTCGATATCGTGTTCATTGGTGACACCAAATTCGATATCGGCTATGACGCCATTGCGTCTGGGGAGTACTACGGCTCCATCTATCAGTCCCCGGTGAATGATGATCTCGCGGTGCTGCTAATCGTCATGAAGGGTCCTGATGGTGATCGTGCAAGTGATCACCCCAGCGCTCGGCGAAGGCCTCAGCCGTCTGCGGTCGCCCGAAGTGGAAGCCCTGGGCCTCATCGCAGCCCATCGCCGCCAGGGTGGCGGCCTGGTCGGCGGTCTCGACGCCTTCCGCTACCGTCTTCATCCCCAGCGCCTGGGCCATGGCGATGATGGTCTCCACGATGGCGCGGTCGTGCTCACTCTCCAGCATGTGGCGCACGAAGGAGATATCGATCTTCAGGGAATGGGCGGCGAAGCGCCGCAGGTAGGCCAGCGACGAATAGCCGGTGCCGAAGTCATCGATGGCCAGCAGAAAGCCCGCCTGGTTCAGGGCGCGGGTCGTCGCCACCGCCTGCTCCGGGTCACGCATGAAGTCGCTCTCGGTGAGCTCCAGGGCAATGGCCGAGGGCGGCAGGCCATCGGTCAGCATGCCGATACGCTCGGCGAGACGCGGGTCGGCGAACTGCTGGGCGGAGATATTGATCGAGAGCTGCCCCGGGAGCCGCAGGCCGGCCTGGCGCCAGCTGAGCAGCTGCCGGGTGGCCCGCTGCAGCACCCAGTCCCCCAGGGGCCGGATCAGGCCCCGCTCCTCGGCCAGGGGGATGAACTCCCCGGGGCTGACCCAGCCCCAGGCGTCATCGTGCCAGCGGCAGAGCGCCTCGGCGCCGGTCAGCCGCCCGCTGCGCAGGTCGACCTGGGGCTGGAAGTTCAGGGACAGGGCATCCTCGGCAATCGCCCGCTCCAGGCGCTCGGTCATCTGCTGACGGCGCGCCAGCTCATGGGTCATCGAGGCGCTGAAGGGACACACCCCCTCCTCGTCGCGCTTGGCGTGGTAGAGGGCGATGCTGGCGGCCTTGAACAGCTCGCCCGGCGTCAGCGCGTCCCGGGGGTAGCGGGCCAGGCCGATCGAGACTTTCAGGGCGAAGGTGCGGCGCCCCAGGTGGATGGGACGACCGATGACCTCGCGCATCCGCTCCACGCTCTCCCGGGTCACGCGCTCGGAGGCGTTCGGCACCAGCAGCGCAAACTCATCCCCGGAGAGCCTGGCCAGCGCCTCCCCGTTGACCACCGCACCCTGCAGGCGATCGGCCACGCCGGCCAGCAGCTTGTCCCCCAGTTGGTGGCCATGCAGGTCGTTGATCTCCTTGAAGCGGCGAAGGTCCAGCAGCAGCAGCGCCAGGGGGGTCTGGGCACGCTCCGCGGCCTGGCGCATCCGCTGGAGGTTCTCCATGAAGCGGACCCGGTTGGCCAGGCCCGTGGTGCCATCGAAGTAGGCCAGCTGCTGCATGCGGCGGTGATCCTGGCGCCGCTCGATCTCCGCCGCGGCACCGGTGGAGAGAATGCGCAGCACCGAGGTGGCGAACGCATTGGCATCGGGCGGCTCCCGGTAGAGCACCAGGATCGCCCCCACCGTCTCGCCCCGGGTCGTCTCCAGGCGCCGCCCGACCCAGGCCGCGAAGTGCCCATCCACCCCAGGCAGCCAGGCCTGGGCCCGCTCGCGGATCACCACCTCCCGGGACTCGGCCAGGGGCTCGAAGGGGGAGCCGACCAGGTCGAAGGGGTAGTCGGCGAGACGACGCGCCTCCCCGTAGGCGCTCAGGGTGCTCAAGCGCAGGGGGACCGAGCCCCTCGCCTCGACCGCGGCCCCCGGGGCACCCTCCAGGGTGGCGATGATGGCCGCATCGGCTTCGAGGATCTCCGTCAGCTCTCGGGTCAGCTGATGGAAGTAGTCATCGCCGATGCGGGTCGTGACGGCCGAGGCGACGCGCGTCACCGCCTCCTGCACGCGCTGGGCCTCGTACTGCTCGGTGATGTCGGTGATGAAGCCTTCCAGGTAGAGGGCGTCACCCTGCGTATCGGGGATCGCCTGCCCCTGCTCCAGCATCCAGCGCAGCTGGCCGCCGGCGGTGCGCAGCCGATAGATAAGGCGGAAGGGCGAGCGGCACGCCACGGCCTTGGCGACGGCCTCGGCCACCGGCTGGCGGTCGGCGGGATGGATCAGCGCGGCAAGGCTCACCTCGCGGCTGTGGATCAGGGCCGCGGGCGGGTAGCCGGTCAGGGCCAGCGCCCCCTGGCTGACCACCAGCATGGTCCAGTCGGCATCATTGAGGCCGCGATAGGCCATGCCGGGCAGGTGGTTGAGCAGCGTCTCCAGGCGCCGCTCGCTCTCTCGAGCGTTGGCCTCGCTCTCCAGCAGCGACCGGTTGGCCAGGCAGCGCTCGATCTCCGCGCCGGCCTGGGCGGCCGCGATATGCAGGATCTCCTCCTCCAGCCCCGAGAGCGCCATCGGGGCGTTCCTGAGCAGGGCCAGCAGCCCCAGGGGCGTCCCGTCCAGGCCGAAGAGCGGCAAGCCCATATAGCCCTCGGCGCCGAGCTCCTTCAGCAGGGCATCCTCGGGGAAGCGCTGCTGCACCTCGCGGGGATAGAGGCAGGGCCGGCGGCCGCTGACGGTCTCGCAGGGCGTGCCCGCCAGGTCGTAGCGGAGATTGGGCCGCAGGGCGCCGCGGGACCAGACCGCCAGGGTCTGCGCCTGATGCGCCGGCTCCACCCGGGCCACCAGCACGTGATCCACGTCGAGGATCGCCGCCAGGTGCTCCACCAGGGCAGGGAAGAAGGCCTCCGTACCCGCCCGCGACATTCCATCGGCGAGCTGGCGAAAGGCCGCTTCGGCGGTCAGGCGAGCGTTCATGGCAGGGCCTTCCTGTCGGGTCGTGACTCGATTAGCGTGACGTCGACGCCCGAGCTTACACGAACCGGGGCGACCGGGTCGCCTGGGCGTCAGGCTGGCGCGCCCCTGGGCGTCCGACGCTGCAGCGGGTCGTGGTTTCATGCGATACTGCGCGCTTTCCTCACGGCCCATGCCACCAGTTGCCAAACAGGGATGTCGACCATGCCCCAGGGTACCCTCTTCATCGTTTCCGCCCCCTCAGGCGCCGGCAAGACCAGCCTGGTGCGCGAGCTGATCGAGAGCCTCGACGGCATCCAGGTCTCGGTATCACACACCACCCGCGAGCGGCGGCCCGGCGAGGTGAACGGCGTCAACTACCACTTCGTTGACGTGCCGGCCTTCGAGGCGATGATCGAGCGCGGCGAGTTCTTCGAGCACGCCCGGGTCTTCGACAACTACTATGGCACCTCGCGCCCCGCCGTGCGGGCCGCGCTGGACGCCGGCCAGGACGTGATCCTCGAAATCGACTGGCAGGGCGCCCGCCAGGTGCGCAGCCAGCTGCCGGAAGCGGTGTCGATCTTCATCCTGCCCCCCTCCCGGGACGAGCTGGAGCGCCGCCTGGCGAGCCGCGGCACCGACGAGCATGCGGTGATCGCCCGGCGCATGCGTGACGCGGTCAGCGAGATGTCCCACCACGACGAGTACGACTACCTGGTGGTCAATGACGACTTCACCACGGCGCTGCGCGAGCTCCAGGCGCTGGTGATCACCCAGCGCCTGGCCACTCAGCGTGCCAGCGCCGCCCACGCCCCGCTGCTGGAGGCGCTGCTGTCATGATCTCCGGGGGCCGGACCCGGCCCCCGCCGGCCTCGCGGCCCTTGTCACGGGAACCAGGCGTCGAGTAACCTATCGGGTCTACCCATATTAGGTGGAGCCCTGCCCGCGCGTCATACCCGTGCGCGCTGTCGGGTTCCCGCAAGCTTTCAGGAAGGCATCCATGGCGCGAGTCACAGTCGAAGATTGTCTGGAAAACGTCGAGAACCGCTTCAAGCTGGTGATGATCTCCACCCAGCGTGCCCGCCAACTGGCCCGCGGCTCCCGCGATGCCCATCTGCCCTGGGAAAACGACAAGCCCACCGTGGTCGCGCTGCGCGAGATCGCCGCCGGCCTGGTCGACGAGAGCGTCCTCGACGAGCCGATGGAAGCCGCCGTGCGCCCGACCCGCGAGCCCCACTACGGCACCGCGGAGGAGTGATTCCCGACGGCGCCGCGGCGCCGTCATCCATTCCCGGGCACTCACGCAGGAACCAGGGCGCGCCGCATGTTCACCATCGATGACCTGGCCGACCGTCTCGGCGGCTACCTCCCCCACAATGAGATCCAGCAGGTCAAGCGCGCCTTCTACTACGCCGAGCAGGCCCACGACGGCCAGCGCCGTCGCTCCGGCGAGCCCTATGTGACCCATCCCCTGGCGGTGGCCAATATCCTGGCCAACATGCACATGGACCACCAGAGCCTGATGGCGGCCATGCTGCACGACGTCATCGAGGACACCGGGGTCGGCAAGGAGGCGCTGGCCAGGCAGTTCGGCAAGCCGGTGGCGGAACTGGTGGACGGGGTCTCCAAGCTGACCCAGATCGCCTTCGAGGACAAGGCGGTCGCCCAGGCCGAGAACTTCCAGAAGATGGTGCTGGCGATGTCGCGGGACATTCGCGTGATCATCGTCAAGCTGGCCGACCGCCTGCACAACATGCGCACCCTGGGTGCCCTGCGTCCCGAGAAGAAGCGCCGCATCGCCCGCGAGACCCTGGAGATCTACGCCCGCATCGCCAGCCGCCTGGGCATCAACACCATCCGGGTGGAGCTCGAGGACCTCTCCTTCCAGGCCCTGCACCCGATGCGTGCCGAGCGCATCAAGCGCGCCGTCTCCAGCGCCCGCGGCCACCGCCGCTGGGCGATCCGCCAGGTCCAGAACGCCCTGCAGCAGAGCCTCGACGACGAGGGGCTGCCCGGCACCGTGGTGGGCCGCCAGAAGCACCTGCTGTCGATCTACAAGAAGATGCGCGACCAGCGCAAGTCGTTCAACGAGATCATGGACGTCTTCGGCTTTCGCATCATTACCGAGGACGTGGACAGCTGCTACCGCATCCTCGGCGTGGTGCACAACCTCTACAAGCCGGTCCCCGGACGCTTCAAGGACTATATCGCCATCCCCAAGGCCAACGGCTACCAGAGCCTGCATACCACCCTGTTCGGTGCCGGCGGCATGCCCATCGAGGTGCAGATCCGCACCCGCGAGATGGAGGCCATGGCCAACAACGGCATCGCCGCCCACTGGCTCTACAAGGCCGGCCAGACCCAGCACCCCATCGCCGAGGGCAGCCACGCCCGGGCCCGGGCCTGGGTCAAGGGACTGCTGGAGATGCAGCGCCATGCCGGGGACTCGCTGGAGTTCATCGAGCACGTCAAGAACGACCTCTTCCCCGATGACATCTACGTCTTCACCCCCAAGGGCGACATCATGGAGTTGCCCCAGGGTGCTACGGTGATCGACTTCGCCTACAGCGTGCACACCGATATCGGCAACAGCACCATCGCCTGTCGCATCGATCGCCACCTGGCCCCGCTCTCCACCCGCCTGGAGAGCGGCCAGACCCTGGAGATCATCACCGCCCCGGGGGCACGTCCCAACCTCGCCTGGCTCAGCTTCGTGGCCACCGCCAAGGCGCGCTCGGCGATCCGCCACGCCCTCAAGCACCAGCAGCAGACCGAGGCGGTGCAGCTGGGCAGGAGGCTGCTCAACAAGTCACTGGCGGAGTTCGAAACCAGCCTGGAGGAGCTGCCCAAGGGGCCGCTGGCCTCCCTGCTGGCCGAGCTTTCGCTGAAGAGCGAAGAGACCCTGCTGGAGTCTATCGGACTGGGCAGCCGGGTCGCCCACGTGGTGGCGCGTCGCCTGCTCGATCTGCTGCCCGGCGAGTCGCCGGCGGGCGAAGCGGAGCCGCGCTCCCATGGCCCCATCGTGATCAGCGGCGCCGAGGGCATGGTGATCAAGTTCGCCCGCTGCTGCCACCCGCTGCCCGGCGACCCGGTCATCGGGCATCTCTCGGTGGGTAAAGGCATCGTGGTGCACCGCGCCGAGTGCCGCAACCTGGGCGAACTGAAGGGCTACCCCGACAAGCTGTTCGCCCTCGAATGGTCCGACCAGATCGACGAGGACTTCCCGGTCGCCCTGCGCCTGGAGGTGGAGAGCCGCCGTGGCCTGGTGGCCGAGCTGGCGGGCCTGGTCACCGACGCCGACGCCAACATCGAACGCATCGGCATCGAGGAGCGCGACGCGCGCCTGGCCACGGTCCACCTGACCCTGGCGGTACGCAATCGCGTGCACCTGGCGCGGATCATCAAGCGGCTGCGCAACCTCTCCCATATCGGCCGGATCAGCCGCGTCGGTAACTGAGTTCCCCCGACGGCCCGGCATCGCCCGCGGGCGGCCGGGCCACTTGTTATTACCCCGTCATCATCACTCGAATCGGCAACCCACCCCAATGGAGCACACCATGAGCAACAAGGCCGTGATCAACACCGACCAGGCGCCCGCCGCCATCGGCCCCTACTCCCAGGCCATCAAGGCCGGCAACACCGTCTACCTCTCCGGCCAGATCCCCTTGGACCCGGCCACCATGGAGATCGTCTCCGAGGACTTCGAGACCCAGGCGCGCCAGGTCTTCACCAATCTCAAGGCCGTCTGCGAGGAGGCCGCGGGCTCGCTGGGCGAGATCGTCAAGCTGAACCTCTACCTGGTGGACCTGGACAACTTCGCCATCGTCAACAAGGTGATGGAGGAGGTCTTCGAGAAGCCCTACCCGGCCCGCGCCGCGGTGGGCGTCAAGGCGCTGCCCAAGGGCGCCCAGTTCGAGGCAGAAGCCGTGATGGTCATCGGCGACTGACAGGAGCATGAGGCTCTTTCTGGCGCTCGTGCCGCCGCCCGGGCTGCGCGAGCGACTCGGGCAGCTGGCCGATGCGGCCCACGCCCGCTGCGGCGGGCGGCGCATGCCGGACGAGAGCCTGCACCTGACCCTGGCCTTTCTCGGCGAGGTGAGCGAGGCGCAGGCGACGGAGCTGGTCGAGTGGGTGGGCCGCCTCGCGGTGCCGCCCGGGGAGTGGCGGCTGGACGCCTGGGGCCACTTCCACCGCCCGGGCATCGTCTGGGTGGGTGGACAGGCGTCGGATCCGGCGCTGACGGCCCTGCACGGGCGGCTATGGGAGGCGCTGGAGGGCCGGCGGTTCGCGGGGCGCCCCGCCCGCTATGTGCCCCACGTCACCCTGCTGCGCCGCGCCCGGCGCTTCGAGCCAGCCCGGCTGCCGGCACCGGCCCTGCGCTGGCGCTATAATCGTCTGCACCTTATCCAATCGCTCAGCGATGATCGGGGCAGCCGCTATGTCAGCCTGGCGCGCTCCCGCTGAGCCATGCACGGGAACCGGGAATGTCTCGTTCTGCGAGCCGGGCAGCCGCCCTCGGCCTGCTTGTCGCCGGCCAGCTGACCATAGCCCCCCTCATTACCCCTTCGGCGGGCGCCGACCTCACCCTCGCCGCCGGAGCGACCAGCGAATCCACTGCCGCCGTCAAGGCGGAGCTGGATCGCCGGCTGCCTCTGGAGCGGCTTCATGAGCGGCTGTCGCTGCGCCTCGCTGGCGGTCTGCTGCTGCTCGCCAGCGAGGAGGAAGACGGCAACGCCGCCCTGACCCTGGCACCCGCGCTGCGCTGGACCTTCGCCGCTGGGCGGGAGCCGTTCCTGGAAGGCGGCATCGGCGCCGCCCTCTTCCTCAAGACCCGGGTGGAGACGCGCAACCTCTCCACCGCCTTCCAGTTCGAAGACCGCCTGGCGGTGGGGATGCCCTGGGCCGGCGGGGAGCTCTCACTGGCGCTGACCCACTACTCCAACGCCGGCATCAAGCGACCGAATGACGGCGTCGAGACCCTGATGCTGGGCTACCGCTTTCCGCTGTAAACCCAGCCTTCCGGGGATCAAGCGACCGCTCTCTAATTCACAGCGTCGAGACCCTGATGCTGGGCTATCGCTTCCCGCTCTGACTGTGCTCGGGCACAACATCGTCAACAGTAGCCCAGTTTAATGAGTCTTCGAAGATTGGCGTGCAACTGCCTTGTGGGAGCTTGGGTCCCCCGAGCGAATGGCGCCGAAGGCGCCCCTGCGGTGTTGCCTACTCTTGCACCTGCCGCCAGGGAGTCCTCCGGCCTCCATTCGTCCGGCAAAGCCGGCCTCCCACACTGAACCGCCTGTAGAACAGATCGATCCATACCAGAACCAATTTATTGGGCAACTTCACGCCTTCTCGGGCAAAAAGCCCCCTTCCTTCAGCACCTGGGCGTAGCCCTCTCGATAGCTGGGATAGCGGAACTCGTAGCCACTGGCCAGCAGGCGGGCGTTGCTGCAGCGCTTGCTGGCGCGGCGGCGCAGCGGCGACTGGATGGTCTCGGTGGCCTCCACCTTGAGCTGCCTTGCCAGCCAGGCCATCACCTCGTGGAGCGGCGCCGGCTCGCAGTCGCTGGCCAGGTAGAGATCGTCGACCGGCTCGTCGGCCAGGGTGCGCTCGATCAGGTGGGCCAGCACGCCGGCGCAGTCGTCGCGATGGATGCGGTTGGTGTACATGGCGGGGCTGGCCGGGGCGATGCGTCCCTCGCTGACCTGGCGAATGAGGCGGTCACGGCCGGGGCCATAGATGCCCGAGAAGCGCACCACGGTGCCGGGCCGCGGATGCTCGAGGAGTGTCCGCTCGGCCTCGCGCAGCAGCGCGCCGGCGAAGCCGCTGGGTTCGGCGGGACTCGCCTCGTCGACGACCTCACCCGCCTGCTGGGGATAGACGCTGGTGGACGAGACGAAGAAGACGCGCCGCGGAGGCCGGTCTCGCCCGGCGAACTCGCCGAGCACCGCCTTGAGCCCTTCCAGATAGGCGGCGCGGTAGGCCTCCTCCTCGAAGCGGTCGGCGCTGGCCACGTAGACCAGCACTTCGGCATCCGGCAGCTCCGTGAGGGTGGCGGGGTCGGCGAAGTCCGCGCTGACGGCCTCCAGGCCGCTGTCCGCCAGCGCCGCCGCGTTGCGGCGCACGCCGACGACCCGCTGGCCGGCCGCCAGCAGCCGCTGGCCCAATGTCACCCCGATGTCCCCACAGCCCAGAATTAGCGTTGTCGTCTTCACCTTTTCCCTGCCCCCTGATAAAAAGTCCCTATTGGATTTTCAAAAGGATGCCTGCAAGGCAACCCCAATGACTCTAACAGAACTCCGCTACATCGTGACACTGGCCCAGGAGCGCCACTTCGGGCGCGCCGCCGAGCGCTGCTTCGTCTCCCAGCCGACCCTGTCGGTGGCGGTGAAGAAGCTCGAGGAGGAACTGGGAGTCGCCCTGTTCGAGCGCTCCAAGTCCACCGTCCAGGTAACACCCCTGGGCGAGAAGATCGTCGAGCAGGCCCAGCGGGTTCTGGAGCAGACCAGCGTGATCCGAGAGCTGGCCAACGCCGGCAAGGATCAGCTGGCCAGCCCCCTGCGCCTCGGTGCCATCTACACCATCGGCCCCTACCTCTTCCCGCACCTGGTGCCCGAGCTGCGCCGCCAAGCCCCGCAGATGCCGCTCTACATCGAGGAGGGCTTCACCGGCAACCTGCGTCGCAAGCTGAGAAGCGGCGAGCTCGATGCCATCATCGTGGCGCTGCCCTTCACCGAGACCTACGAGGAGGCGTTCGAGGTGCTGATTCCGGCTGACCACCCCTGGGCCGAGCGCGAGGCCATCCACAAGGAGGAGCTGCTCAAGGAGCGGCTGCTGCTGCTGGGCGAAGGACACTGCTTCCGCGATCAGATCCTCGAGGCCTGCCCGGCGATCAGCCAGAAGCTCGCGAGCCCCTCCAACACCCTCACCGCCGAGGGGGGATCGCTGGAGACCATCCGCCACATGGTGGCCTCGAAGCTGGGTATCACCGTACTGCCGCGTTCCGCCATCGGCACCATCCACTACGAAAGCGGCCTGCTGGTCAGCCGCCCCTTCGCCCCCCCCGCCCCCTCGCGCACCGTGGCCATCGCCTGGCGGGCCAGCTTCCCGCGGCCCAAGGCGATCGATGCCGTCACCGCCGCCATCGCCCGCTGCCGCGAGGCCGACCCCGCACCGGCATGAGCGCCGACGGGAAGGCACTCGAGGCGCCGGTTGCCGCGCTCAAGGGGGTCGGCGAGGCGCTGGCGCTGAAGCTGGCCCGGCTGCGTATCGAGAGCGTGGCCGACCTGCTCTTCCACCTGCCGCTGCGCTATCAGGATCGCACCCGCATCACCCCCATCGGCACCCTGCGCGCCGGCCACGAGGCGGTGGTGGAGGGCGAGGTGGTGGCCGCCGAGGTGGTACGCGGCCGACGGCGCAGCCTGCTGGTGCGGCTGCGCGACGGCTCGGGCCTGATCAGTCTGCGCTTCTTCCACTTCTCGCCGGCCCAGCAGCAGCAGTTCCAGCCCGGCACCTGGCTGCGCTGCTTCGGCGAGGCTCGTGCCGGGGCCACCGGACTCGAGCTCTATCATCCGGAGTACCGGCTGCTCAAGGCCGACGCCCCGCCGGTGGAGGATCACCTCACCCCCATCTACCCCACCACCGAGGGGCTCCACCAGACCCGGCTGCGGGCGCTGATCGAGGAGGCCCTGGAACGGCTCGACGCCCATCCGGAGGCGCTGCCCGACTGGCTCACCCCGGACCTGCGCGACCGCTTCGGCCTGCCCGAGCTGCACCACTGCCTGCATGTGCTGCATCAGCCGCCGCCGGAGATCGATCCCGAACAGCTGGCCGGGGGTCGCCACCCCGCCAGCCGCCGCCTGGCCCTGGAGGAACTGCTGGCCCACCGGCTCAGCCTGCAGGAGGTCCGCCTGCGCATCCAGGAGGACGGCGCCCCGGCACTGCCCTCGGGGCGCGGCCTGCAGGCACGCTTCCTCACCCAGCTGCCCTTCTCGCTGACCGCCGCCCAGCGCCGGGTGCTCGACGAGATCGGCGCCGACCTGGCCCGGGAGGTGCCGATGCTGCGCCTGGTGCAGGGCGACGTGGGCTCGGGCAAGACGGTGGTGGCCGCCATGGCGGCGCTCTCGGCCATCGCCGGCGACTGTCAGGCGGCGATGATGGCGCCCACCGAGATCCTCGCCGAGCAGCACTACCGCGCCTTCCGCGCCTGGTTCGCACCGCTGGGCATCGAGGTGGCCTGGCTCTCCGGCAAGCTCAAGGGCAAGGCGCGGCTCGACACCAAGGCGGCGATCCTCGACGGCCGCGCCCGCATGGTGGTGGGCACCCACGCGCTCTTCCAGGGCGACGTGCACTTCCAGCGCCTGGGGCTGGCCATCGTCGACGAGCAGCACCGCTTCGGCGTCCACCAGCGCCTGGCGCTACGTGAGAAGGGCGAGGCCGGCGGCCTGACGCCCCACCAGCTGGTGATGACCGCCACGCCGATTCCCCGCACCCTGGCGATGAGCGCCTATGCCGACCTGGACGTTTCGGTGATCGACGAGCTGCCCCCCGGGCGCACCCCGGTGAAGACGGTAGCGGTGCCCGACGAGCGCCGCCCCGAGGTGGTGGCACGCATCCGCCACGCCTGCGCCGAGGGGCGCCAGGCCTACTGGGTCTGCACCCTGATCGAGGAGTCCGAGGCGCTGGAGTGCCAGGCTGCCGAGGCGACCCGCGACGAGCTCACCGAGGCGCTGCCGGAGCTCGCCATCGGCCTGGTCCACGGGCGCATGAAGGCCGCCGAGAAGGCCGCGGTGATGGATGCCTTCAAGGCCGGGGAGCTGGACCTGCTGGTGGCCACCACGGTGATCGAGGTGGGGGTCGATGTGCCCAACGCCAGCCTGATGATCATCGAGAACCCGGAACGGCTGGGGCTCTCCCAGCTGCACCAGCTGCGCGGCCGGGTGGGCCGCGGCGCCACGGCGAGCTTCTGCGTGCTGCTCTATCACCCGCCGCTGTCGGCCCCCTCCAAGGAACGCCTGGCGGTGATGCGCGAGACCAACGACGGCTTTCGCATCGCCGAGAAGGACCTGGAGCTGCGCGGCCCCGGCGAGGTGCTGGGCACCCGCCAGACGGGCCTGGCCCAGATGAAGATCGCCGACCTGGAGCGGGACGCCGACCTGCTGGAGCGCGTCGCCCCCCTGGCCGAGGCGCTGCTCGCCACCCACCCCGAGGCGAGCCGGCCGCTGATCCGGCGCTGGCTGGGCGAGGCGGCAGGGCGCTATGGGCAGGTGTAGCGCCGAGCGCCGAGCGCCGAGCGCCGAGCGCCGAGCGCCGCAGGAGGATGCCTCTATCAACCTGGTCGCCGCCAGACTCGACCCAAGGGGGGTCGCTTTGCGTCTCGGCACCGGCCCCGTCTCCGAGCAGACTGGCGCTCGAAACTTTCAGCTCGGTGCTTACAGCTGCTTGAGGAGCTTCTGGAGTTTCTGCAGGTCGGCGGAGTCCCCGACCAGCCGCACGCGGCCGTCCATCATGCCGTCGAGGAAGGCCTGCTGGGTAGGCTTCTTGAGCACCTTGAGCGCGGTCTCCGCGTCCTCGAAGCGCAGCTCCAGGTCGAGGTCCACCGGCAGGCCGCGCCCGGACTGGATGCCGCGGGGTGACATGCGATAGTAGCGGGCAATGGCGAGGTCCTCGGTGGCGATGCCCCAGTCGAGGCCGCGCATCTCGCCGAGCAGCTCGCGGAAGCGCGCCTTGCGGCGCAGGGCCCGCTTGAGCAGGAAGGCCAGCAGCCAGAGCATCAGTCGCAGCTTCATGTCGTCATCGCCACCGAATCCATGGAGGGAAGAAGTGCTCGCGGCCCGCCAGGGCGGGCCGCCGGTGTCAGCCGTTGTCCTACTTGGCCACGGCGTCCTTGAGCCCCTTGCCCGGCTTGAAGGCCACGGTCTTGCTGGCCGGGATGGTCAGCGGCTGGCCGGTCTGGGGGTTCTTGCCGGTGCGCGCCGCACGCTCGCGCACGGTGAAGGTGCCGAAGCCGATCAGCGAGACGTCCTGCCCCTGGGAGACGCTCCCGGTGATCTCGTCGAGGATCACGTTGAGCACCTGGCTAGCCTTGTCCTTGGACAGATCGGCACGCTCGGCAATCGCCGACGCGAGTTCTGGCTTACGCATACAGCCCTCCTGATATTGGCTTCTGCGCCCCCGACCCGGTGCCGAGAGCACTGTAGTGATGACCTTCCGTTCAAGCCACTCGCCTGTCGCCCCCCTCTGGACGGCGACAGGCGAATGACACCGGGGCGGTTCGATGGCAGGGCCCGCAGGACGCGCCGACATCGATGAACTAGCCTAGCAACGGCGGCGCAGCCCTCGCCAGTTCAACTTTCCGACGGACACAGGCCCCTGTCAACGCAAATCCGATCAAACGACCGTCCTCCGATTCGGCCAGGGCGGTGAAGTCACCGGCCTCCCCCTCGATGCGCCAACGCGCGGGGGGATTCTCCGGGGGCAGCGCCACCACCGGCAGCAGCGGGGTCTTGACCAGCACCGGCCAGGGGCCATAGCGCACCGGGGTGGGCGTACCGCTCAGGGTCTTCGCCAGCGCCCTGGCGCTGGCCTGGAGCGGCTGAACGTACATGGCGTTGACCCCGTCGACGCAGGCCACGTCGCCCAGGGCATGGACCCCGGGCGCCGAGGTAGTTAGATAGCGATCGGTCTGGATTCCGGCGGCACTGACCGCCAGGCCGGCCGCCTCGGCCAGGGCGGTCCGCGGCCGCAGGCCGGTGGCCACCAGCACCAGATCGGCCTCGAGACGGCTGCCATCGTCGAGGACCAGGCCCACGTCGGCTCCGGCCGCCTCCAGCGCCGTCGTCCCGGTGCCCAGCGCCAGCTCCATGCCGGCGGCCTCGAAGGCCTCGCCCAGGGCCCGTCCCAGGGGCTCGGGCAGCAGCCGCGGCAGCGGGGCCGTCTCCGGCGCCACCAGGCACACCTCGTGACCGCCGGCCTGCAGGTCATTGGCGAACTCGCAGCCCACCAGGCCGGCGCCGACGATCGCCACCCGGCCCGGCCGCCCCAGCGCCGCCAGCGCACCCTGGAAGGCGCGGTAATCGTCCAGGTCGTTGATGGTAAAGACCCGCCCGGCAATGGCCTCGGCCACCGGGAAGGGAATCGCCGGTGCCGCGCCGGTGGCCAACACCAGCTCGCCCCAGGGCAGCCGTTCCTCGCCGATGCGCAGGGTACGTTGGCCAAGGTCGATGGCCTCGACCCGGGTGTGGGTGCGCACCACCACGTTCAGCTCCTCGGCGACCCGCAGGGCGCTGCGGGCCGCCAGCCGCTCCGGCGGCAGGCGCTTGGCGAACCCGCCGGAAAGCAGCGGCTTGGAATAGTCGTCACCGCTGTCGGCGGTGATCAGGGTGACGGGGCGTTCGGCATCCAGCGCGCGCAGGGCGCGCAGCAGGCCGATGCCAGCCATGCCGGAGCCGATGATGGTCAGGGGAGTGCTCATGGAACTCCTCGATCAGGGTAGGGATGGCACCGCATGTTACACTAGCCGCCCCTGAATCGACGCGGAGCCTGCGGTGTCCGACCTCCTGCCTGCCGACAGCCGTGCCCTGGCGCACTGGATTCCCCTGGCCGCCGCCCGGCCCGCCATGAGTCCCGCCTGGCGCCGCTGGGTCGGTTCCCGGGACTCCCTGACCCTGCGCCTCACCGAGGCCGGGGCCCCTCGCCCGTTCCGCGTCCGGCTGCTCGACCAGCACCTCGGCACCCCGCGGCGGGACGAGGCCCAGGCGCTGGGCATCGCCGCCGGCCAGCGCGCCTGGCTGCGCGAAGTGGCGCTCTGTCTGGGTGAGTGTCCCTGGGTGGTGGCCCGTTCAGTGGCGCCGCTGGAGGGCCTGCCGGAGCACGACCTCGCCCACCTGGGCGAGCGCTCCCTGGGCACCTGGCTGTTCCGCCAGCCGGGCCTCGAGCGCGGGGAGATCGAGGTCACCGCCGCGCCGGCGGGCTTCCACCAGGCCCGCGGCCCCTGGGGGCGACGCTCGGTGTTCCGCCGCGGCGCCTTCCGGGTGCTGGTCCAGGAGTGGTTCCTGGAGGCCATGGCGGATGACCTCGGCCTTCCTTCGCGCTAGGCTCTGGGCTCTTCACAGAACAGGCGTGCTACTGCCGTGTGGGAGCTCGGATTCCGAGCGAATGGCGCCGAAGGCGCCCTGGCTGTGCCACTTAGGCTGGTACCAGCCGCCTGGGAGTCCTTCGGCCTCCATTCGCCCGGCAAAGCCGGCCTCCTACATCACCTCCCATACCGTACAGACTCACTCCGGGTGTGAAGAACCAACTTCATTGCTGAAACCGCGGTAATCGACGACTTTCATGAGGTAGAGATGGACCGTTCCCTGATGCGCCCCAAGGGCCTGGCCCGGGTACCCGATTTCCTGCAGCTGATGCGCCTGGACCGTCCCATCGGCACCTGGCTGCTGATGTGGCCCACCCTGTGGGCGCTCTGGGTGGCCGCCGAGGGCCTCCCCGGCCGGGATGTGCTGCTGATCTTCGTCGCCGGGGTCTACCTGATGCGCGCTGCCGGCTGCGTGGTCAACGACTATGCCGACCGCCACTTCGATGGCCATGTGAAGCGCACCCGGAACCGCCCCCTGGCCACCGGGCGCATCAGCGAGGGCGAAGCCCAGGCGCTGTTCCTGATCCTGGTGATGGCGGCCTTCGTGCTGGTCTGGTTCACCAACCTCTTCACCGTGATGCTCTCCCTGGTAGGCGTGGTGCTGGCCTTCATCTATCCGTTCATGAAGCGCTACACCCACCTGCCCCAGCTGTTCCTCGGCGCGGCCTTTTCCTGGGCCATCCCCATGGCCTTCGGCGCGGTACTCGGCCATGTGCCCTTCGAGGCCTGGCTGCTGTTCGCCGCCAACGTCGCCTGGACCGTGGCCTACGACACCCAGTACGCCATGGTCGACCGCGACGACGACCTGAAGATCGGCATCAAGTCCACCGCGGTGCTCTTCGGCCGCGCCGACCGGCTGATGATCGGCCTGCTCCAGGGGATGACCCTGGTGCTGCTGGCCTGGGCCGGAACCCGGCTGGCACTGGGCGGCTTCTTCTGGCTGGGCCTGGCCGCCATGGCGGCCACCTTCGCCTTCCAGCACTGGCTGATCCGCACCCGGGAGCGCGACCCCTGCTTTCGGGCCTTCCTCAACAACCACTGGTCGGGCCTGCTGGTATTCGCCGGCATCGCCCTCAGCCTGTGGCCAACCGCGGGGAGCTGACGGGCAGGGATGTCACGCTAGTGTCATAATCCCATGGTGTGATCGTCATCGATCCGTCACTGCTGATGAGGCTCCCGGATGACCGCCAAGACCGTACTGATCGTCGATGATGAGGCACCGATCCGCGAGATGATCGCGGTGGCGCTGGAGATGGCCGACTACCGCGTGCTCGAGGCCGACAACGCCCAGGCCGCCCATGCCATGGTGGTCGACCACCAGCCCGACCTGGTGCTGCTCGACTGGATGATGCCCGGCACCAGCGGCATCGAGCTGGCTCGCCGGCTCAAGCGCGAGCCGACCACCGCGGAGCTGCCCATCATCCTGCTCACCGCCAAGGGCGAGGAGGACAACAAGGTCCAGGGGTTGGAGGCCGGCGCTGACGACTACATCACCAAGCCCTTCTCGCCGCGGGAGCTGGTGGCCCGCCTCAAGGCCGTGCTACGCCGTGCCACGCCCCAGGGCGTCGAGGAGGCCGTGGAGGTGGAGGGGCTACTGCTCGACCCGGTAAGCCACCGGGTCAGCGCCGATGGCCATGCCGTGGAGATGGGGCCCACCGAGTACCGCCTGCTGCAGTTCTTCATGACGCACCAGGAGCGCGCCTACACCCGCAGCCAGCTGCTGGATCAGGTGTGGGGTGGTAATGTCTACGTGGAGGAGCGCACCGTGGACGTGCATATCCGCCGGCTGCGCAAGGCGCTGGGCAACCGCCACCAGCACCTGGTCCAGACGGTTCGCGGTACCGGCTATCGGTTCTCCGCCAAGGTCTGACGTGGGCCTCTGGCGGCGGGAGCTGTGGCGCCTCATCCTGCTGGTCGGCATCGGCCTGCTGGTGGGCTGGCTACTGTCACTCCCCTGGCCCGGCCTGGCCGTGGGTCTGGCCGCCTGTCTCGGCTACCACCTGCGCCAGCTCTGCCGCCTCTACCGCTGGCTGACCCTCGATGCCCAGTCGGAGCCGCCAGCTGCCTCGGGCATCTGGGGCGACCTGCTCGATCGCCTCTACCGCTACCAGAAGGGCCAGCGGCAGACCCAGGAGCGACTGCTGCGCACCCTGCGCCGCATCCAGGAATCCTCGGAGGCGATGCGCGACAGCGTGGTGATGCTGGACCGCCATGGCGACATGGAGTGGTGGAACAGCGCCGCCGAGCGCATGCTGGGCCTGCGCGCCGCCCATGACCGCGGGCACCACATCACCAATCTGGTGCGCGACCCGCGCTTCGTCGACTACTTCCATCGTCGCGACTACCGCGAGCCCTTGACCCTCGCCTCGCCCATCGATGAACAGATGGTACTGCAGTGCCAGATCACCCTCTACGGCGACGACGAGCGGCTGCTGATGGCCCGCGACATCACCCGCCTGCATCGCCTGGAGGAGATGCGCCGCGACTTCGTGGCCAACGTCTCCCACGAACTGCGCACCCCGCTCACCGTGTTGGCCGGCTACCTGGAGACCTACGCCACCTATGCCGACCAGCTGCCGTCGCGCTTCGCCCGGGGCCTGCCCCGGATGCAGGAGCAGACGGTACGCATGCAGAACCTGGTCAGCGACCTGCTGCTGCTCTCCCGCCTGGAGATCGACCGGGGCGGCGAGGATCACGTGCGCCTGGACATGGCGGCGATGCTGGCGCGCGTCCAGCGCGATGCGGCGGTCCTCTCCGCCGGCCGCCAGACCATCGAGGTGGAACTGGACGAGCCCCGGGCGCTGATCGGCAGCGAGCAGGAGATCCATAGCGCGCTCTCCAACCTGGCCTTCAACGCGGTGCGCTACACCCCGCCGGGAAGCCAAATCGTGCTGCGCTGGCGCGCCCAGGGCGACGACGCCTGCCTGGAGGTGGAGGATGACGGCGAGGGCATCGACCCGGTACACCTGCCGCGGCTTACCGAGCGCTTCTACCGAGTCGACAAGGGGCGCAGCACTGCTACCGGCGGCACCGGCCTGGGGTTGGCCATCGTCAAGCACGTGCTGCTGCGCCACGACGCCCGGCTGGAGATCGACTCACGACCCGGCCAGGGCGCCCGCTTCCGCTGCCACTTCCCGGCCCAACGCCTGACCGCGGCCGCCCGGAGCGGGGCCACCGGCACGGCCTGACCCCGGGGTGCCGTCTCAGTCTGGGTGATGGTGGCCGTCGGCGGCCTCGCTGCCTGCATCGGCGCCCTGTACCCACACCTCCACCTCGACCTCGCCGCGCTCGGCGAACTCCAGGGTCATCGGGAACCGCTCCCCCAGGCGCAGCGGCGCCTTCAGGTCCATCAGCATCAGGTGGTAGCCGCCACCCGGCCGCATGGTCTGGAGGGTGCCCGCGGGCACCTCGATGCGCTCGACCCGGCGCATCCGCATCACGCCGCCGTCCATCTGCATGTCGTGCAGCTCGACCGAGTCGCTGGCCGGGGTCGTGGCACCCACCAGCGCGGCGGGGGTGTCGCCCTCCACCCGGATATCCACGTAGGCCGCCGCATGGGGCACGCCGGGCGGGGCAGGCGTGGCGAAGGGGTGCACCACGACCAGATCCTCCAGCACGTACTCATGGGCCAGGGCTGACGCAGAGGCAGCGGTAGAGACGCTCAGGCCGGCGGCCAGCAGCAGGAAGGCAGGCATTCGCATGGGTCAGGGGTCCTTGTGGGGATTTCCCCGAGCATAGCAGGCGAGGGGCCAGGCGGGTTTCAACGCGACAAGGTGTCGCCGGGGCCACCTGCCGGGCATCGCAACGACGCCAGCCACCGCCGGGGGCGGTGGCCGGCCCCCTTGACCAGGTAGACCACGTACTCCGCCAGGTTGTTGGCGTGGTCGCCGATGCGCTCCAGGGCGCGCAGGATCCACATCAGGCTGAGGATCGGCGAGATCGAGCGGGCGTCCTCCATCATGAAGGTCATCAGCGAACGCATGGCGGTGCGGTACTCCTCGTCCACCTCCTCGTCCTCGTGGACCAGCTTCAGGGCCAGCTCGGTGTCGAAGCGGGCGAAGGAGGTCAGGGCATCGCGCACCATGCGCCGCACGTGCTCGCTGATCATGCGCACCTCGACGAAGCCGCGGGTGCCGTTGTCGGCGGCGATCAGGTCGCCGGCATTGCGGGCGATCTTGCTCGCCTCGTCGCCGATGCGCTCCAGGTCGGAGGCGGCGCGGATCACCGCCAGCACCAGCCGCAGGTCCGAGGCGGCCGGCTGGCGGCGCGCCAGCACCTGGGTGCACTCCTCATCGATCTTGATCTGCATGTCGTTGACCGCGCGGTCATTCTCCACCACGCGGCGGGCCAGGGCGGAGTCGCCTTCGAGCAGCGCCGCCACCGCCTCCTGGATCTGCTTCTCCACCAGGCCGCCCATGGCCATGAGGTGGGTCTTGAGCTCCTCGAGCTCCTGGTTGAACTGCCGCGAGATGTGCCGGCTGTGGATATCGCTGGTGATGTCCATGAGACTCTCCTTGGGCCCGGCCGTCAGGCCAGGCGGCCGGTGATGTAGTTCTCGGTGCGCCGCAGGCGCGGATTGGTGAACAGAGTCTGGGTGGGACCGTACTCCACCAGCTCGCCCTCCTGCAGGAAGGCGGTGTAGTCGGATACCCGCGCCGCCTGCTGCATGTTGTGGGTGACCAGCACCAGGGTCAGCTGCGACTTCAGGTTGCGGATCAACTCCTCGATCTTCAGCGTCGAAATGGGGTCCAGCGCCGAGGCCGGCTCGTCGAGCAGCAGCACCTCGGGGCGCACCGCCAGGGTCCGGGCGATCACCAGCCGCTGCTGCTGGCCGCCCGAGAGGGTCCAGGCCGAGCTCCTCAGGCGGTCCTTCACCTCCTCCCACAGCGCCGCCGACTGCAGCGCCCACTCGACGATATCGTCCAGCTGGCGCTTGCGGATGCCCCCCTGCAGGCGCAGCCCGAAGGCCACGTTGTCGTAGATCGACATGGGGAAGGGGTTGGGCGCCTGGAAGACCATCCCCACCCGTCGCCGCAGCTCGGCCACCGCGACCTCGGGCGCATGGATGTCCTGCCCCTCGAGCCGGATCCGTCCGGTCAGGCTCACCTCGTCGTTGAGGTCATGGAGCCGGTTGAGCACGCGCAGCAGCGTCGACTTGCCGCAGCCGGAGGGTCCGATGAAGGCCGTGACCCGGTGGCGTGGCACGCGTAGTGTCAGCTCGCGCAGCGCCGGTGAGCCACCGTAGGCGAGGCTAAGCCCCTCGATCTCCAGGCAGCAGGACGCCGGGTTGAGGTCGATGATCGGGCCAGCCGCAGCCGGCCGCGGCGAGAAGACGGACATCGGGCTTATACTCCTTCGAGCGCCACCGCTAGCGACGCGGCAGCGCCCCGTGGCGCGCCCTCAGATGATGGCGCAGGAATATTGCAGTCAGGTTAAGCACCAGGATCACCAGCACCAGCAGCAGCGCCGTGGCGTAGACCAGCGGCAGCGCCGCCTGGACATCGCCGCCGTGGAAGGCCGCGTCATAGATGTGATAGCCCAGGTGCATGAACTTCCTCTCAAGATGCAGGAAGGGAAATTCGCCGTCCACCGGCACCTGGGGCGCCAGCTTGGCGACCCCCACCAGCATCAGCGGCGCCACCTCACCGGCGGCCCGGGCGATGGCCAGGATCACCCCGGTGAGCATCGCCGGGGCGGTCATCGGCAGCACCACCCGGGTGAGCATCTCCATGCGGGTGGCGCCCAGCGCCAGAGCCCCCTCGCGCTGGTGGTCGGGCACCCGGGCCAGCCCCTCCTCGGTGGCCACGATCACCACCGGCAGGGTCAGCAGCGCCAGGGTCAGGGAGGCCCACAGCAGGCCCCCGGTGCCGAAGGTGGGCGACGGGAGCTGGTCGGCGAAGAACCACTCGTCGAGGGTGCCGCCGATGCCGTAGACGAAGACCCCCAGCCCGAACACCCCGTAGACGATGGAGGGCACCCCGGCGAGGTTACGCACGGCGATCCGCACCAGACGGGTGAAGCGCCCCTGGTGGGCCACCTCGTTGAGGTAGATGGCCGCCAGCACGCCGAAGGGGGTGACCACCACCGACATCAGCAGCACCATCAGCACGGTACCGAAGATCGCCGGCCAGACGCCGCCGGCGGTATTGGCGGCGCGGGGTCCCTCGGAGAGGAAGCGCCACACGCCGCTCGCCCAGGCGGCCAGCTTCTGGGGTGGCGACATGGCGTTGGGCCGCCACGCGCCCAGCACCTGCGCCAGCGGCTGCGCCAGGCGGCGCCCGTCGACGCTCTCCAGGTGCAGGGTATCGCCCTCCATGCGCGCCTGCAGCGCGCGGATCCGGTCGCTGGTTCGGGCCAGTTCGGCCGCCACCCCGGGGTCCCGCTCCAGGCGACGCATCAGCGGCACCGCAGCGTCGCGCAGGCGGTCGCGCTCCGCCCGCAGCGCCGCCAGCTCCCCCAGGCGCGCCTGCAGCGCCGGCCAGGCGGCCGCGCCCTCGACGCGCCCTTCGGCATTCTCGAGGGCCAGCAGGCGTCCGTGGAAGTTCCCCCAGCGAGCGCGCTCCAGCACCACCAGCTCCCGGGGCCGACGCTCGTCGGCGATCTCCTCCCGGGTCACCCAGGTCCAGATGGCGCCGTCCAGGTCGCGGTTGGCGGTCAGGTAGAGGCGCTCGCGCCCCGCGCCGTCGGGCAGGCGCTCCTCGCGAACCGCCTGGCCGGCGAGCTGGCGACCATCCTCCAGGGTCACCAGGGAGAGCGGCGCCGGCCAGAAGTGGCCCAGGCCGCGCACCGCCAGCAGGGTCAAGAGCCCGGCCAGCAGCAGCAGCGAGAGGGCCACGCTGCCGGCGGCCAGCCAGGGCCAGGGCCCCTCGCCGCGGGGCAGGCGGGCGCGACCGATCATGCGGACTCCGCCAGCTGCCGGTAGCGGCGCCTGAGCCGCGAGCGCACCAGCTCCGCCAGGGTGTTGACCAGGAAGGTGAAGACGAACAGCGCCAGGGCGGCCAGGAACAGCAGCCGGTAGTGGACCCCGCCCGGCAGCGCCTCGGGCAGCTCGATGGCGACGCTGGCGGCCAGGGAGCGCATGCCCTCCAGGGGGCTCAGGGTCATCAGCGCGGTGTTGCCGCTGGCCATCAGCACGATCATGGTCTCGCCCACGGCGCGGCCGGCGCCGATCATCACCGCGCTGAAGACCCCGGGGGCCGCCGCCGGCAGCACCACCTTCCACAGGCTCTGCCAGCGGGTCGCCCCCAGCGCCTGGGCGCCCTCGCCGAGGCTCGCCGGCACCCCGGAGAGGGCGTCCTCGGCCAGGGCGTAGATGCCGGGAATCACCGCGAAGCCCATGGCCAGCCCGACGATCATGGCGTTGCGCGAGGCGTAGTCGAGCCCGAAGCGCGTCTCCAGCCAGCCGCGCAGGTCACCGCCGAACAGCAGCGCCTCGAGCCCGGGGGAGAGCCATAGCGAAAGCATCACCAGCAGGGCCAGCCAGGGCATCAGCCAGAGGCCGGCCCAGCTCGTCGGCAGGCGACGCCGCCAGGCAGGGGGGAGCCGCCCCCAGGCCAGCCCGGCCAGCAGCAGCCCCACCGGGAGCACCACCATCAGCGCCAGGAAACCGGCCAGGTGGCGCTCCACCCAGGGCGCCAGCACCAGACCGGCCACGAAGCCGACCACCACCCCGGGCATCGCCTCCATCAGCTCCAGGGTCGGCTTGAGCCGCGTCCTGAGGCGGCGGGACATGAAGGTTGCGGAGTGGATGGCGGCCCCCAGCGCCAGGGGGACGGCGAACAGCAGCGCCCAGAAGGCGGCCTTGAGGGTGCCCCAGGCCAGAGGCTGCAGGCCATACAGGGGAGACTCCCCCGGCAGGGTGCCGGGCTGCCAGCGCGGCTGCCACAGCTCGCGCCAGCCCACCGTCGGCTCGGCCCCGAGGAACAGCGGGGCCACCTCCAGGGCCAGGAAGACCCCGATGGCCAGCACCGCCGCCACCACGCCGACGCCGCCCGCGGTGATCAACAGGGTCGCCAGGCGGTCACCGACGCGGCGGCGCCACTGGCGGCGCGGCGGGGGAGTGGGCGGCAGGGGGTCGATCATGGCCGCTCCCGGTCGGTGATCGGCAAGGGGGACAGCATGACTCTACGACATTCGCATGACAGTTGCGTGACAGCCTCAGGGGGCCGCCTCGATCAGGCCCCGCTGGCGTTCGCGCACCGCCTCGGGCAGGGGCACGAAGCCAAGCTCCTCCACGATCGC
The DNA here is from genome assembly GCF_017584085.1 of Halomonas sp. BM-2019. NCBI lineage: Bacteria > Pseudomonadati > Pseudomonadota > Gammaproteobacteria > Oceanospirillales > Halomonadaceae > Halomonas > Halomonas sp. BM-2019. The sequence continues at coordinate 305,819 of NZ_CP071922.1, read as the reverse complement.
CTGGCCCGCGTCGGAGAGCACCAGCGCGAGGAAGGCGCGCTCCGGCCCGGGCAGGGGCCGGTCCGGCGGCCGGTTGACGTAGAGGTAGAGGGTACGCGACAGCGGGTAGTCGCCGCTCAGCACCGTCGCGGCGCTCGGCGGGTGAAGCTCGCCGCCCTCGGCATCGCGACGGGAGACCGCACGTACCGCGGGGGTCAGGTGGTTGAGCCCCGCGAAGCCGATGGCCGAGGGTTCCGCGGCCACCGCGGCCACCACGGCGGCCGAGCCGGGATGCTCGTTGACGCGCAGCCGGAAGCGCCCGCCGCACAGGCCCCGCAGGCGGAAGAGGTCGTGGGTGCCGGAGGCCACGTTGCGACCATGCAGCGCGATGCGCCCGGGCAGGTCGACGCCGAGCTGTGACCAGCGCTCGATGGGCGAGGCCGCGCCGCAGCGGCGGGACTCGGAGAAGATGGCGTCCAGCTCGGCCGCCGTCAGGCCCTCCAGCGGGTTGTGGCGGTGCACCACCACCGCCAGGGCATCCCGGGCCACCTCGAGCGCCAGGGGCGGATAGCCGTGGCGCGCCGTGAAGGCCGCCCGCTCGGCCTCGCTCATGGCCCGCGACATCGGCCCCAGGCGGGTGGTACCGGCGATCAGCGCCGTGGGGGCGCTGGCTGAGCCGCTGGCCTGCAGCTGCAGGCGCACGGCGGGGTGCCGCTCGGTGAGGGCCTCCCCCCAGCGCAGCATCAGCCCCGCCAGGGTATCGGAGCCCACCGCCCCGAGGGTGCCGGCCACCTCGTCGAGGTCCGCCCGGGCCACTCCCGGAAGCAGCAGCGCCAGCAGCAGCACCGCCAGCCAGCGCCTTGCGGCCCGCGGCCAGGGCCCGCGGGCCTTCCCGCCCCGGGGGCGAGCCCCGCCGCCGGCCAGGGGGCAAGGCTGGTGGGCGGCGGCGACTGCATATACCATGGCCCCCGATTCAGACATCCGTTCGCCTCTTGTCGCTTACGGCCACAATAACAAGCCAGGATGATGACACCTTGATGACAGACCTCGACGATATCCCCGCCCCTCAGGGCGAGCTGACCCTCAAGCTGCTGGCCAGCCGCCAGGACACCAACCTGCACGGCGACATCGCCGGCGGCTGGCTGGTGGCCCATATGGACCAGGCCGCCGAGCTGGCCGCCGGGCGCGAGGCCCACGGCCGCACCGCCACCGTGGCCATCGAGGCCATGGACTTCCTGTGCCCGGTGCGCGTGGGCGCCATGGTCAATATCTACACCGCGGTGCGCGAGATCGGCCACAGCTCGATCCGCATCGACGTGGAGGTGTGGATCCGCCAGCCCCAGGAGCGCGACCCCCGGGAGCTCCACAAGGTGACCGAGGCGAGCTTCGTGATGGTGGCCCTGGACGACAAGGGCCGCATCCGCGCCGTGCGCCAGTAGCCGAGCGAGGCACGACGACACCGGGGGCGCCAGCTGGCGCCCCCGGTGTCGCTCTGCCCGCCGCCCGAATCAGGCGCCGACGGTGTCGCGGCCCTTGAGATAGGAGTACTCGCCAACGTCGCTGAACGGCCGCACCAGCTTCTGGAAGGCCAGGTAGGAGTCGTAGACCTGCTTCGACTCCGGGTCGCTTGCGACCTGCGCCTGGAGCACCTCCGTGGAGGCCTCATAGAGGGCGGCCATGACGTCCTCCGGGAAGGTACGCAGCTGCACGCCATGTTCCTCGACCAGGGTCTCCAGGGCCTGGGCATTGCGATAGGCAAACTCGCTGATCATCGCCAGGTTGGAGGCTTTGGCCGCCTCGCGCACCACCGCCTTGAGGTCATCCGGCAGGGCGTTCCAGGCGGCCAGGTTGACGGTGCCCTCGAGCACCGCGCTGGGCTCGTTCCACACCGAGGTGTAGTAGTAGTCGGCCACCTGGTGGAGGCCCAGGGCCATGTCGTTGTAGGGGCCGACCCAGTCCGCGGCATCCAGCACCCCGGTCTGCAGGGAGGTGAAGATCTCGGAGGCCGGCATGTTCACGGTGGTGACGCCGATCCGGTTCATCGCCTCGCCGGCCAGCCCCGGCAGGCGCAGGCGGATGCCCTGCATGTCGGAGAGGGAGTGGATCTCCTTCTTGAACCAGCCGGCCATCTGGGTGCCGGTGTTGCCCACCGCGAAGGGCTTGAGGTTGTGCTTGGCATAGATCTCGTCCCACAGCTCCTGGCCGCCGCCGTGGTAGAGCCAGGCGTTGGTCTCGGTGGTGTTCATGCCGAAGGGCACCGCGGTGAAGAACTGGGAGGCCGCCAGCTTGCCGCGCCAGTAGTAGGCGGCGGAGTGGCCCATCTCGGCGGTGCCGGCGGCCACGGCGTCGAATACCTCCATGGCCGGCACCAGCTCGCCGGCGCCGTGCACGCGGATACGCATGCGCCCGTCGGAGAGCTCCTCGATACGCTTGGCGAACTCGTTGGCACCGGTCCCCAGCACCGGGAAGTTGCGCGGCCAGGAGGTGACCATGTCCCAGGTGAGGGTCTCCTGGGCCTGGGCGCTGGACACGAAGGGGGCGGCGGCGACGCCGGCGGCACCGGCACCCACGGTCTTCAGGAATTTGCGGCGTTGCATGCGGGCATGACTCCGAAAGGCTTGTCAGGTAAAGACGCGCGGAGGGCGGGCCGGCGCGATGTCGTCTCCTGGCAGTATGCGCCAACGCCGAATTGCCCCACAAGGTGGGGATCTGACGGAATGGTCAACGGAAAGACGGCGCCTCGGCCGGCTACAGGGGCGTCAGCTTGGCGAAGCCCAGCACCAGCCACTTGTCCCCCTCGCCCTCGAAGCTGACCTGCACCCGGGCGCGCTCCCCCTCCCCCTCGGCGTTGAGGATCACCCCCTCGCCGAACACCGGGTGGTGGACCCGCTGGCCCAGCGACAGGCTCGGCAGGTCGCCGCCACCGTTTACCTCGGTCTGGCGCAGGCCCGGGGAGCGCACGGTGACCGGTCGGCTGATCTGGCCGCGCAGCCGCACCTCCTCCAGGTACTGGGCGGGGATCTCGCGCAGGAAACGCGAGGCGCGCTGGAAGGTTTCCTTGCCGTGCAGGCGACGGATCTCGGCGTGGGTCAGGTAGAGCTTGCGCATGGCCCGGGTCAGGCCCACGTAGCAGAGCCGACGCTCCTCCTCCAGGCGCCCCGGCTCCTCCGCGGACATGCGGTGGGGGAAGAGCCCCTCCTCCACCCCGGCGATGAAGACCACCGGGAACTCCAGCCCCTTGGCGGCGTGCAGGGTCATCAGCTGGACGCTGTCCTCGAACTCGTCCGCCTCGTGCTCGCCGGCGTTGAGCGCCGCCTCGGAGAGGAAGGCCTCCAGCGCAGCGCCCCCCTCGCCGGCCTCCGGCGGGTCGAAGGACTCGCCCTGGGTGAAGGCCCGCGCCGCGTTGACCAGCTCCTCCAGGTTCTCGACCCGCGCCTGGCCCTTCTCGCCGCGCTCGCTGCGATGGTGCTCCACCAGCCCCGAGCGCTCGATGACGTGGTCGATGATCTCGTGCAGCGACAGCCCCGCGGTGTCGTGGTCGAGCCGCTCGATCAGCTCGGCGAAGGCCTGCACGACACTGCCGGCGCGGCCCTTGAGGGTGCCGTCGTTCACGCCATCGTGAAGCGCCTGCCACAGGGAGACGCCGCTCTCCCGGGCCCGGGTGCGCAGAAGCTCCACGGTGCGGGTGCCGATGCCCCGGGCCGGTACGTTGATCACCCGCTCCAGGGAGGCATCGTCGTCGCGGTTGAGCAGCAGGCGCAGGTAGGCCAGGGCGTTCTTGATCTCCAGGCGCTCGTAGAAGCGGTGGCCCCCGTAGATGCGGTAGGGCATGCCCTGGCGGATCAGGGTCTCCTCGATCACCCGGGACTGGGCGTTGGAGCGGTAGAGGATGGCGATCTCGCGGCGCTTGATGCCCTCCTCGACTCGCTCGCGAAGGGTGTCGACGATAAAGCGAGCTTCATCCAGATCATTGAACCCCGCATAGACCGAGATCGGCTCGCCCCGGGCGCCGGCGGTCCACAGCTCCTTGCCCATGCGCTCGGCGTTGTGGCTGATCAGGGCATTGGCGGCCTCGAGGATGGCGCTGGTGGAGCGGTAGTTCTGCTCCAGGCGCACGGTCCTGGTCCCGGGAAACTCCTGCTCGAAGCGGCGGATGTTCTCCACCCGGGCGCCGCGCCAGCCGTAGATGGACTGGTCGTCGTCACCCACCACGGTCATCGGCGTGCGCATGCCGGTGAGCAGCTTCAGCCAGGCGTACTGCAGGGTGTTGGTGTCCTGGAACTCGTCCACCAGCACATGGGCGAAACGCGCCTGGTAATGGGCCAGCAGGGCGGGGTTGTCGCGCAGAAGCTCGAGGCTTCGCAGCAGAAGCTCGCCGAAGTCCACCAGGCCGCCGCGCTCGCAGGTGAGCTGATAGCGCTCATAGAGCGCCACCATCTGCCCCAGGTAGGCGTCGCCGTGGACCTCGACCTGGTGGGGGCGCAAACCCTCCTCCTTGCAGCCGGAGATGAAGGCCTGCACCTGGCGCGGCGGGAAGCGCTCGTCGTCGACGTCGTGATCCTTGATCAGCCGCTTGACCAGACGCAGCTGGTCGTCGGAATCGATGATCTGGAAGTGCTGGGGCAGGCGGGCGTCCTGCCAGTGGGTGCGCAGCAGGCGGTGGGCGATGGAGTGGAAGGTGCCCACCCAGACGTGGCGCAGCGACAGGCCCAACAGCGCCTCCAGGCGGGTGCGCATCTCCCGGGCCGCCTTGTTGGTGAAGGTCACGGCGAGCACGGCGTAGGGGGAGAGCCCCTCGGCCTGCATCAGCCAGGCGATGCGGTGGACCAGCACCCGGGTCTTGCCGGAGCCGGCCCCGGCCAGCACCAGCATGTTGCCCTGGGGGGCGCTGACCGCCTCGCGCTGGGCGGTGTTGAGGTGGTCGAGGATCGCCGTGACGTCGTCCATGGGGAGGGCATCGCTGCTCGGAAAATGGGCGAACAGCTTAGCATAGGGGCGAGGGGCGAGGGGCGAGGGGCAAGGGGCAAGGGGCAAG
>NZ_CP071922.1:295083-300643 GCF_017584085.1 Halomonas sp. BM-2019 | reverse complement strand
TAGAGCGGCAGGGAGACCTCCTCGGCCAGCGGGGAACCGCTGGGGCACAGCCCGATCACCGTGGCGCCGGCCTCCCGGGCCAGGCGCACGCTGGCCACCAGGGCCCGGGTGCGGCCGGTCTGGGAGATGGCCACCACCACGTCGCCCTCCTTGAGGGTCACCGCCGACATGTTCTGCATATGCGGGTCGGCATAGGCGGCGGTGGAGATCTGCAGGCGAAAGAACTTGTGCTGGGCGTCGAAGGCCACCGCGCCGGAGGCGCCGAAGCCGTAGAATTCCACCCGGTTGGCCATGGCCAGGGTGTTGATCGCCCGGCTCAGCGCCTCGTTGTCCAGTCGGTCGCGCACCGACAGCAGGGTGCCCACGGTGGAGTCGAAGATGCTCTGGGAGAATTCCGCTACGGAGTCGCTGTCGTTCATGGAGAACTGGGCGAACTGGCTGCCGGTGGCCAGCATCTGCGCCAGCTTGAGCTTGAAGTCCTGGAAGCCGTTGCAGCCCAGGGCCCGGCAGAAGCGCACCACCGTGGGCTCGCTGACCTTGGCCTCGGTGGCCAGGTCGACGATGCGCATGTGGATCACCTCCTCGGGGTTGCGCAGCACGAAGCGCGCCACCTTCTGCTCGGAGCGACGAAAGTGCTCCATGCGACGTCTCATCTCATCGAACAGGGCACGGCTCACGGAAGACTCCTTGCTTGGGGCCATCGCCCGCGGGGGGCGACGACGCTGTCGTCGGGTTCTGCCCCACAGTATGCCCCAAGGCAGGACACGATGGGCAGGCCGACGCGACACCGCGTGCATTGGCCCAGCGTCGGGATGAAAACACTCACGTCGTCATCATTCTGTCAAGTGCGGTATAGTAGAAAGCGTAGTGTCGTGTAGTGCCCAAGGAGAGTCGATCATGCGCAATGTCGAACGGTTAACCTCCCTGAAGAGTGAACTCCTCGACATCTTCATGAGCATGGAAGTCGTCGAGCACGAGCAGCGCAGCCGTACCGCCGCCCAGCGCAACCTGCGGGCGAGGCGAGGCATCGAGCTCCACGAGGAGTTCAAGCGGCTGACCCGTGACATCGCCGAGCTGCCCGAGGACGAGCTCGACGAGATGCACTGATTCCCCGGCCGCTGAAGGCCCGGGACACCTCCGGAATGATGCGAGCCCCGCCGGGGCGGAGCTCGCAGGGCGTCTTGACCTCTCTCGAACGTCCCGCCTAGAGCAGGCCGGTGACGAACACCAGGATCACCCCGATGGGCGCCACGTAGCGTGCCACGGTGTGCCACAGCCGCTCTGCGCCGCCGGCAATCCCGAGCTCCCCCGCCACGCTCTGGCGATCCAGGCACCAGGCGACGAAGACGATGGCGCCGAGGCCGGTCAGCGGCAGCAGGATCTTGCTGGTGAAGGTATCCAGCAGATCGAAGATGTTCATGCCCAGGATCAGGAACTCCCCCCAGACGTTGAAGGACATCAGCGCCGCAATCCCCAGCGCCCAGACCGCCGCACCGCTGGTCAGGGTGGCCACCAGGCGGGAAAGCGGCGTGCGCTCCTCCACCAGCTCCACCACCGGCTCGAGCAGCGAGATCGCCGAGGTGAGGGCGGCGAAGGTGAGCAGCAGGAAGAACATCAGGCCCAGCAGCAGGCCGCCGGTCATGTTGCCGAAGGCCACCGGCAGGCTGACGAAGATCAGGCCCGGGCCCTCGCCGGGGCTCATGCCGTGGGCGAAGACGATGGGAAAGATCGCCAGGCCCGCCAGCAGGGCGATGGCGGTGTCGAGGATGATCACCGTGCGGGCGGTGCCGATCAGGTTGACGTCCTCGCCCAGATAGGAGCCATAGGCCATCATGATGCCCATGCCCAGCGACAGGGTGAAGAAGGCCTGGCCCATGGCGGCCAGCACCACGCCGCCGGTCACCGCGCTCCAGTCGGGACGGAACATGAAGGCCAGCGCCTCGCCGAAGTGGCCGGTGGTCATGCCGTAGCCGACCAGCACGATCATCAGGATGACCAGGGCCGGCATCAGGGTGCGCACCGCGCCCTCGAGCCCCTTGGTGACGCCGCGGGCCACGATCCAGATGACCAGCGCCATGAAGGCGGTGTGCCACAGGGTCAGGGCCACGGGGCTGGCCAGCAGGCCGCCGAAGATGTCGCCCACGGCGTCGGCATCCTGCCCGGTGAACCGCCCGGTGACCGAGCTCAGGGTGTAGGAGAGCGACCAGCCGCCGATCACGCTGTAGAAGGAGAGGATCAGGAAGGCCGCCAGCACGCCGCTGACGCCCACCAGGGCCCAGGCCGGCAGCCGGCCGTTCTTGCGCGCCAGGTCGGCCATGGCGTTGATGGGGTTCTCCTGGCCGCGCCGGCCGATCAGCCATTCGGCCACCAGGATCGGCAGGCCCACCAGCGCCACGCAGGCCAGGTAGATAAGCACGAAGGCGGCGCCCCCGCTGTCGCCCACCATGTAGGAAAAACGCCAGATATTGCCCAGTCCCACCGCGGAGCCCGCGGCGGCGAGCACGAAGGTCATCTTCGACGACCACTGTGCATGCACGAGTTTAGACATGAATCACCCTGAGTGTACGTGTCGCCATCGGCCGATCTGACGCGATGACGGCTTGTGCTTGTCGTTGCCACGTCCAGGACGCCGTGGATCGCACGGCGCCTTCCAGAGCATGGCAGGATCCAGGCAGGATCGCTGCCGTGCACGCTCACCGTTCGGGGGTCGGTTTACCCCGGAGCAGGGAGCGCCGCATGCCGGATAGTCGCAGGATCCACGCGTTTATGCGCAATATCCGTTAAATATCCATGGTGAATGGCATGCAGGGCCATAAAACTATCCGATCACACGCTGGATGACCAGCCGAAGCTGGCCCACTCGAGCCGATCGGCTGTCGTGGATCATGTCGTCTCAGAAGAGGGTCGTCTGTGTGTCGCCCGGGAAGGGGGGCAAAGGGGGCAGCGGATGCCGTTCGGCGAGGGCGGCCAGCAGCCGACGGGCCAGCTCGGGCGCCTGGCGATTGTCCGGAGTATGCACCATCAGATAAGGGGTTTTCCCCTGTTTTATCCACAGCACAAGGCGCTGAATCCAGGGCCGGAAACAACGCTCGTTGATCAGGGGGTCGAGGTGACCGATAAAGCGCACCAGCGGCTTCTCTCCCGTGGAAAGCACGTGTAAAGGGAGTCGTGGCTTTTCCCGCTGCGCCCTGGCCAGACCCGGGTGTGCCTCGGCCAGGGTCGAGAAGAGCGGGCGTACGTCGAGCATCACGCGATCGACGCCGTGACTTATCAACAGGCGGTTGAGGGCGACCTCCTCCGCCCCCTTGTGGAAAAACTCGGGGTGGCGCACCTCCACCGCGCAGGGCAGGCCCGCCGGCCAGCGCGCCAGCAGGGCCGCCAGCCGGGGGAGCTCCTCGGCACCGAAATCCCTCGGCAGCTGGATCATCATCGGCCCCAGGCGGTCATGCAGCGGGGACAGGGCCTCGAGAAAGGCGTCGAGTTCCGCCTCGACGCCCACCAGGCGCCGCTCGTGGGTCAGCGCCGCCGGCAGCTTGAAGCAGAAGTGGAAGCCCGGCGGGGCCTGGCGCGCCCAGCCGGCCACCGTCTCGGCGCGGGGGGCGCCGCTGTAGAAGGTGGTGTTGCCCTCCACGGTGTCGAACACCCGAGCGTACTCCGCAAGCCCGCCGCCGCCGGCCGGATAGAGGCTGCCGCGCCACTCGGGGTTGGCCCACATGGGCAGCCCCAGATGGAGGCGCGGCGCGCAGGCCGTCGGGGTCACTCCACCGTCACGCTCTTGGCCAGGTTGCGGGGCTGATCCACGTCGGTGCCCTTGAGCACCGCCACGTGGTAGCTGAGCAGCTGCAGCGGCAGGGTATAGAGGATCGGCGCCAGCGCCTCATGCACATGGGGCAGGCGCAGCACCCGGATGCCCTCCTCCTCGGCCAGCGCCACGCCCTCGTCGGCGAAAACGAAAAGCTCCCCGCCGCGGGCCCGCACCTCCTGCAGGTTGGACTTGAGCTTGTCGAGCAGCTCGTCGTTGGGCGCCACGGAGACCACCGGCATCTCGCTGTCCACCAGGGCCAGGGGGCCGTGCTTGAGCTCGCCGGCCGGGTAGGCCTCGGCGTGGATATAGGAGATCTCCTTGAGCTTGAGCGCGCCCTCCAGGGCGATGGGGAAGTGCGCCCCGCGGCCCAGGAAGAGGGCATGCTGCTTCTCGGCGAAGGCGGTGGAGAGCGCCTCGATCTCCGGGTCCAGGGCCAGCACCCTGGCCACCAGCCGCGGCAGGCCGCGCAGGGCCGTCACCAGTTCTGACTGGACGCGCTCGTCGAGCCCCTTGACCCGGCCCAGGGCCAGGGTGAAGAGCGCCAGGGCGGCGAGCTGAGTGGTGAAGGCCTTGGTGGAGGCCACGCCGATCTCGGGCCCCGCCTGGGTCATCAGGGTCAGGTCGGACTCGCGCACCAGGGAGCTGCCCGGCACGTTGCAGATCGCCAGGCTGGCCAGGTAGCCGCGCTCCCGGGCGAAGCGCAGCGCCGCCAGGGTGTCGGCGGTCTCGCCGGACTGGGAGAGGGTGACGAAGAGGGTGCCCTCGGGCACCACCACCTGGCGATAGCGGTACTCCGAGGCCACCTCCACCTGCACCGGCACCCCGGCGAAGCGCTCCAGCCAGTAGCGGGCCACCATGCCGGCATGGTAGCTGGTGCCGCAGGCCACGATATGCACCTGGCGGACGCGCTCGAACAGCGCCTCGGCGTCGGGGCCGAAGCTCTCCACCAGCACCGAGCGCTCGCCCAGCCGCCCTTCGAGCGCCGCGGCGATCACCGCCGGCTGCTCATGGATCTCCTTGAGCATGAAGTGGCGATAGTCGCCCTTGCTGGCTGCCCCGTCGCCGTGCTCGAAGGTCTGTACCTCGCGCTCGACGGGAGCGCCAGCGGCATCGAAGATCTCGATGCGGCCGCCGCCGGAGAGGCGCACCAGGTCGCCCTCCTGCGGGTAGATGAAGCGGTCGGTGACCTGCAGCAGGGCCAGCGGGTCGGAGCCTAGGAAGGCCTCGCCGATCCCCACGCCCACCACCAGCGGGCTGCCCTTGCGTGCGCCGACGATCACATCCGGCGCCTCGGCGCTCACCACGCCCAGCGCATAGGCCCCTTCGAGCCGGGCCAGCACCCGCTGCACGGCGGCGAGCAGGTCGCCGCCGCCGGCCGCCTCGCGGGCCACCAGGTGGGCCACCACCTCCGTATCGGTCTCGGAGGTGAAGGCGTAGCCCGCCGCCTCAAGCTCGCGACGCAGCGCCTCGTGGTTCTCGATGATGCCGTTGTGCACCACCGCCAGGCCGTCGCCGGACTGGTGAGGATGGGCGTTGGCCTCGCTGGGGCGTCCGTGGGTGGCCCAGCGGGTGTGGGCGATGCCGCAGCGCCCGGGAAGCGGCTCGGCCGCCAGCCGCTCGGCCAGGGCCGCCACCTTGCCCACCGCGCGCCGCCGCGCCAGCCCCCCTCCCGGGGCGAGCACCGCCATGCCGGCGGAGTCATAGCCGCGATACTCGAGCCGCCTGAGCCCCTCGAGCAGGATGCCTTCCACGTTG
>NZ_CP071922.1:292501-294983 GCF_017584085.1 Halomonas sp. BM-2019 | reverse complement strand
GGATTCCCTTGAAACCAGCAATGGTGTCTTTCAAAGAGACGTATTTACCAGGTGCACCGGTAAAGACTTCTGCAACGAAGAACGGCTGGGACAAGAAACGCTGAATCTTACGAGCACGAGCAACGGTGCGCTTGTCTTCTTCTGACAGCTCGTCCATACCCAAGATTGCGATGATATCTTTCAGCTCTTTATAACGCTGCAGAACTGACTGTACACCACGCGCTGTGTTGTAGTGCTCATCACCGATAACCTGTGGGTCCAGCTGACGCGATGTCGAATCCAGTGGATCTACTGCAGGGTAGATACCCAGTGAGGCGATATCACGTGACAATACAACGGTCGCATCCAAGTGAGCGAAGGTTGTTGCTGGTGACGGGTCCGTCAAGTCATCCGCAGGAACATATACCGCCTGGATAGACGTGATTGAACCTGTTTTGGTTGACGTGATCCGCTCCTGCAGAACACCCATCTCTTCAGCCAACGTTGGCTGATAACCTACCGCAGATGGCATACGACCGAGAAGTGCAGATACCTCAGTACCGGCCAGTGTATAACGATAGATGTTATCGACGAAGAATAGAACGTCGCGACCTTCGTCACGGAATTTCTCCGCGATGGTCAATCCGGTCAATGCAACGCGCAAACGGTTCCCCGGAGGCTCGTTCATCTGACCGTACACGAGCGCTACTTTGTCGAGTACGTTTGATTCTTTCATTTCATGATAGAAGTCATTACCTTCACGGGTCCGCTCACCCACACCGGCGAATACTGAGTATCCACTGTGCTCGATCGCGATGTTCCGGATTAGCTCCATCATGTTTACGGTTTTACCAACACCAGCACCACCGAAGAGACCAACTTTACCACCCTTCGCGAACGGGCAGATGAGGTCGATAACTTTGATGCCCGTCTCAAGAAGTTCAATCGAGCTTGATTGGTCTTCGTATGAAGGGGCTTCACGGTGGATAGACATCCGCTCTTCTTCGCCGATGTCACCAGCTTCGTCGATAGGGTCACCTAGAACGTTCATAATCCGTCCTAGCGTTGCCTTACCGACTGGAACCAGAATTGGCTCACCTGTATTCTCAACACTTACGCCACGGCGCAAACCGTCCGTAGTACCGAGTGCAATTGTACGCACAACACCACCACCTAACTGCTGCTGAACTTCGAGGGTTAACCCTTTCAGATCACCTTCAGCGATGCGAAGTGCGTCGTAGATCTTTGGTACGCTAGTTTGTGGAAATTCGATATCCACAACTGCGCCAATGATTTGGACGACCTTACCTTGACTCATGACTTATCCTCTAACTCTGCAAATCTCAATAACCTTTGCCGGGTTGCAGGTCTAAACTGCGCCAGCGCCCGAGACAATTTCCGAAATTTCTTGGGTAATCGCTGCCTGACGTGCTTTGTTGTATACCAACTGCAACTCGTCAATCAGTTGTCCTGCGTTATCGGTCGCTGCTTTCATTGCGACCATACGCGCTGCCTGTTCACTCGCCAGATTCTCAACAGAACCTTGATATACCTGACTTTCTACGAAGCGACGGAGCAGGGTGTCGAGAAGCGACTTTGCATCCGGCTCGTACAGGTAATCCCAAGCATGATCACGCTTGGCGGCTTCAGACTTCGGCAAAGGCAACAGCTGGTTGATGATTGGCGTCTGCGTCATGGTGTTTACAAACTTGTTATACACCAAATACAAACGGTCAATCTCACCGCTGTCGAATGCGTTCAGCATGACTGATACCGTTCCGATCAGATCGTTCAGGGCAGGTTTGTCACCCAAACCAGACGTTTGCGACAGGATATTATTGCTCACTCGCTTCAAGAAACCTGATGCTTTGGTTCCGATGGCTGAGAAGCATACGTCAACACCTTTCTCTTTCCAGTCCTGGACATCACGAATAACCTTACGGAATTCGTTGCTGTTCAGGCCGCCGCACAAGCCACGGTCGGTCGAGATGACGATATATCCAACGCGTTTTACCTCGCGCTCAACCATCCAAGGATGTTGATACTCGAGGTCACCCTGAGCAATATGGCCGATCACGTCACGAATGGCGTCCGCGTAAGGACGACTGCTCGCCATCTGATCCTGCGCTTTACGCATTTTCGAGGCGGCAACCATTTCCATTGCGCTGGTGATCTTCTGAGTATTATTAATACTCCCGATCTGAGTTTTAATCTCTTTTCCAACGGCCATAATAATCTCCTGCGTTACAACGACTGCAGGCCGTAGTTTCCTACGGCCCGGTCCTTAGAAACTTTGGGTCTCTTTGAACTTGGTGATACCCGCTTTAATTTCAGCTTCGATATCGCCGTTGTAATCGCCTGTTTCATTAATTTTCGCCATGAGCTCAGCGTGCTCGCTCTTGAAGTACTCAAGAAGCGCAGATTCGAAGGCTTGAATCTTGTTGATTTCAACACCTTTCAAGAACCCTTTCTCTGCTGCGAAGATAGACACTGCCATGTCCGC
>NZ_CP071922.1:292094-292473 GCF_017584085.1 Halomonas sp. BM-2019 | reverse complement strand
GTCAGATGCGAACTGAGCAAATGCTGCCAATTCACGATACTGAGCCAAGGCCAAACGAATACCACCACCCAGCTTCTTGATGATCTTGGTCTGTGCTGCACCACCAACCCGTGAAACCGAGATACCTGCGTTCACAGCAGGGCGAATACCTGCGTTGAATAGGTCGGTCTCAAGGAAGATCTGACCATCGGTGATTGAAATCACGTTGGTTGGTACGAATGCAGATACGTCACCGGCTTGGGTTTCGATGATTGGCAACGCAGTCAATGAACCGGTTTTGCCTTTCACTTCACCGTTGGTGTATTTCTCTACATAGTCCGCGTTAACGCGTGCTGCACGCTCAAGCAAGCGCGAGTGTAGATAGAATACGTCCCCTGGG
>NZ_CP071922.1:284620-291994 GCF_017584085.1 Halomonas sp. BM-2019 | reverse complement strand
ACGTGATCGAGGTTAATCACACGCATGGTATCGTCGCTGGCGAAGTGGGCGTCTTTGTCGGCGAAGACATACATGATACCGCCACGAGCTCGAACTTCTTCGACGTTCGACTTCAGCTTCTCCAGCAGTTCATTATTAGGTGCCACCACAATCACCGGCATTTCGGCGTCAATCAGTGCCAGTGGACCGTGCTTGAGCTCACCAGCCGCATAAGCTTCGGCATGAATGTAGCTAATTTCTTTCAGCTTCAACGCACCTTCCATGGCAATCGGGTATTGATCGCCACGGCCTAAGAAGAGGCTGTGATCTTTGTCAGCAAACTCTTCAGCAAGCTCTTCGATTTCCGCAGTAATTTTCAGTGACTGCTCCAACTTCGTCGGTAACGCGGCTAATGCATGGGCGATACGCGCTTCGGTTGCTTTGTCCATGCCATTAAAGCGGCCAAGTGCGCTAACCAACATGAGCAGGCCAACCAACTGCGTGGTGAAGGCTTTAGTTGAGGCAACGCCAATTTCCGCGCCAGCGCGTGTGAGGAAGGCTAAATCAGATTCACGCACCATGGACGACGTCGCAACATTACAGATGGTTAAGCTGGAGCGATAACCTAGGGTTTTCGCCAATCGCAACGCTGCTAAAGTGTCTGCGGTTTCGCCAGACTGCGAAATTGTGATCAGCAAGCTGCCCGGGAACACGTGCGACTTGCGGTAACGGAACTCGGAAGCGATTTCGACGTTACACGACACACCGGCATAAGACTCGAGCCAATAGCGCGCGACCATACCCGCATGATACGACGTACCACAGGCAACGATTTGTACGTGACGAATGTCTTTAAAAATCTCGGCGGCATTTTCACCAAACGCATTCACCATGATCTCATCGCCATTGACACGACCTTCTAGGGTATTACGCACAGCGATGGGCTGCTCATGAATTTCTTTCAGCATGTAATGGCGATACTCGCCTTTGCCACCCGCATCATATTGCAGATCAGAGGTTTGTTGTTCGCGCTGAACCGGTTGGCCTTGAGTATCGAAAATTTCTACAGTTTCACGGGTAATGCGGGCTACATCGCCTTCTTCAAGATAAATAAACTCGCGGGTGACCGGCAATAAAGCTAACTGGTCTGATGCAACGAAGTTTTCACCAAGACCAAGACCAATCACCAACGGACTACCAGACCGAGCAACGACCAGCTCGCCAGGACGGCGCTTGTCCATAATAACCGTACCGTAGGCGCCTTCGAGCTGCTTTACGGTCGACTGCAATGCAGCCAGCAAGTCATTGTGACTTTTCAGCTCATGATGCATGAGGTGGCAAATGACTTCGGTGTCGGTTTGCGACGTGAACACATAGCCAAGGTCTTGCAGTTTTTTGCGTAAGCTCTCGTGGTTTTCAATAATACCGTTGTGAACAACAGCTATCGTGTCGTTCGAGAAATGCGGGTGGGCGTTCGCTTCAGTCACACCGCCGTGAGTCGCCCAACGCGTGTGGGCAATGCCGCTAAAGCCATTCGCGCCAGTTTCGTCTAAGGCATCTGCAAGTGCTTGTACCTTGCCAATCCGTCGCACTTGCTGCAAGCCAGCGTCGCTTAGCAAGGCAACACCAGCCGAGTCATAACCACGGTACTCTAAGCGGCGAAGTCCTTCTAATAATATCCCAGCGACGCGGCGCTCAGCTGTTGCTCCAACGATTCCACACATGCTACTTATCTCCCTTTTTCACTGGGCGTTTCCATCCCGCAATATTTCTTTGTTTGCCGCGCGCTACAGCAAGTTCGTTTGCAGCGACTTTGCTGGTGATGACCGAGCCTGCGCCAATCGTTGCATGGTCACCGATTTGTACCGGTGCCACTAATGAGCTATTCGATCCGATAAATGCACCACTGCCAATCTCAGTTTTGTGCTTGTTCACACCATCATAGTTGCAGGTAATTGTTCCTGCACCAATATTTGTCTCTGCGCCGACATGTGTGTCGCCCAAGTACGTCAAGTGACCAGCTTTCGCGCCTTTGCCAAGGTAAGACTTTTTGATTTCAACAAAGTTGCCGACCGCGGCGCCTGTGGCTAATTCTGTTCCTGGGCGCAAGCGTGCAAATGGGCCAACTTGGGCGGCTGGGCCCACTTTTGCCCCTTCCAACACTGAGTTCGCTTTGATATGCGCGCCGGCAGCAATATGGCTGTCGCGAATAATACAATTCGGTTCAATCACCACACCGTCTTCAATGGTGACTTGGCCTTCAAACACCACATTCACGTCTATGACCACATCGGAGCCAACCGTCACATTGCCACGCACATCAATGCGGGCAGGGTCGAGCAGGGTTGCTCCGGCCATCATCAAGGCTTCAGCTTGGCGCTGTTGATAAGCACGCTCTAAGCCGGCAAGTTGCACACGATTGTTCGCGCCTTCCACTTCACTAATTTGTGCCGGTTGGCTACTGGCAATCGCTACACCTTCGGCTGCTGCCATAGCGACGATATCGGTGAGGTAGAATTCGCCTTGTGCATTGTTGCTGTCGAGCTGACTGAGCCAGCGCTTCAGAGCCTCACCATTCACCGCCATAATGCCGGTATTTACTTCTGCTATTTTATGTTGCTCTGGCGTCGCATCTTTGTGCTCGACAATACCGGTTATGTTGCCATGGCTATCCCGCACAATTCGTCCATAGCCAGTCGGGTCGGGCAAAGTGACTGTGAGCAAGGCGAAAGGGCTATCTGCTTTCGCGGCAAGCAATGCCTGCAAGGTTTCAATCCGGGTTAGCGGCACGTCACCGTACAGAATAAGCACTGTGTCTTGGTCATTAATTTGGGGAATTGCTTGTTGCACCGCATGACCGGTTCCGAGTTGTTCCGCTTGTTCAACCCAGTCGACCGCATAATCCGATAGACGCGTTTGCAGCTGTTCACCGCCATGCCCATAAACGAGGTTAATCCGCTCAGCTCCCAGCGCTTGAGCACTTTCGATAACATGCGCGACCATCGGCTTTTGGGCTACTGGATGAAGAACTTTCGGCAATGCCGAGCGCATACGCGTGCCTTTTCCGGCGGCGAGTATGACGGCATTTATAGCGGTTGTTGTCATGGACGATCCTTTCTACCAAATGACACTAAGAAAGTAACAATTTTAGCAGGGTTCCGAGCGTTCTGAAACGCCACTTGCGAAATGTTTATGAAGTCAGCGCCTTGCTGTGCGACTGCACGGGCAAGTTCTGCTGCTGCTTCAGCGTAGGACATGTCAGGTGACGAGTGGGCCATGGCTTCACGCGCTTCTTTGATTGATTTCTCAATCGCTTGCTCGTCAAGTTCGCCACCACGTACCGCCGTGTCAGACAAAATGGTCACAACGTCAGGTTGGACTTCCATAATGCCACCAGCGACATAAAACAGCTCTTCTTCGCCGGCTTCTGTCACCAAACGAATCATGCCAGGCTTCAAGGCGGTCAATAACGGGGTGTGCTTAGGTAAAATACCCATTTCACCCTCTTCAGCTGTCACCTGGATAGAACGTACATCGCCGGAGAACAAACGTTCTTCTGCGCTTACCACATCCAGACGTACTGTAGATACCGCCATTACAAACCTCCCGTTCGATTACATTTTGTTGGCTTTTTCGACCGCTTCGTCGATGGTACCAACCATGTAGAACGCTTGCTCTGGCATGTGATCGAAGTCACCGTCCAGAATGCCTTTAAAGCCAGCAATTGTGTCTTTCAATGACACGTACTTACCTGGAGAACCGGTAAATACTTCGGCAACGAAGAACGGCTGAGATAAGAAACGCTGAATCTTACGCGCACGTGCGACAACACGCTTATCTTCTTCAGACAGCTCGTCCATACCAAGGATGGCGATGATGTCTTTCAGTTCTTTATAACGCTGAAGTACTGACTGAACGCCACGCGCTGTTTCATAATGCTCGGTACCAATAACTTGTGGATCGAGCTGACGCGAGGTTGAGTCCAGTGGGTCAACCGCAGGGTAGATACCCAATGACGCGATATCACGCGACAATACGACGGTTGCGTCCAAGTGAGCAAACGTGGTTGCTGGTGACGGGTCAGTTAAGTCATCCGCAGGTACGTAAACGGCCTGGATTGACGTGATTGAACCTGTCTTGGTTGAAGTGATACGCTCTTGCAGTACACCCATTTCTTCAGCAAGAGTAGGCTGATAACCTACCGCTGACGGCATACGACCAAGAAGTGCAGATACTTCGGTACCAGCAAGTGTATAACGGTAGATGTTATCGACGAAGAAGAGGACGTCGCGACCTTCGTCACGGAACTTCTCGGCGATTGTCAGACCGGTCAATGCAACGCGCAAACGGTTACCCGGTGGCTCATTCATCTGACCGTAAACTAACGCTACTTTATCAAGTACGTTAGAGTCTTTCATTTCGTGATAGAAGTCATTACCTTCACGAGTACGCTCACCAACACCAGCGAATACTGAGTAACCGCTGTGCTCGATTGCGATGTTCCGGATCAGTTCCATCATGTTTACGGTTTTACCTACACCGGCACCACCGAACAGACCAACTTTACCACCTTTCGCAAACGGACAGATTAGGTCGATAACCTTGATACCTGTCTCAAGCAACTCGATAGAGCTTGACTGATCTTCGTAAGAAGGTGCTTCACGGTGAATAGACATACGCTCTTCTTCACCGATATCACCCGCTTCGTCGATCGGGTCACCAAGAACGTTCATAATACGTCCTAGGGTAGCCTTACCAACGGGAACCAAAATTGGCTCACCTGTATTATCAACACTCAAACCACGACGGAGACCGTCAGTAGTACCGAGTGCAATTGTACGCACGACACCGCCGCCCAGCTGTTGCTGAACTTCGAGGGTTAGACCCTTCAAATCGCCTTCTGCGATGCGCAGTGCGTCGTAGATCTTTGGTACGCTAGATTGTGGGAATTCGATATCCACAACTGCGCCAATGATTTGGACGACCTTACCTTGACTCATGACTTATCCTCTAACTCTGCAAATCTTCATGACCTTTGCCGGGTAGCAGGTTTACACTGCGCCAGCGCCCGAGACAATCTCTGAAATCTCTTGGGTAATCGCTGCCTGACGAGCTTTATTGTAAACTAACTGCAACTCATCAATCAGTTGTCCTGCGTTATCGGTAGCGGCTTTCATTGCTACCATTCGTGCCGCTTGTTCACTCGCTAAATTCTCGACTGAACCTTGGTACACCTGACTTTCTACGAAGCGACGCAGCAATGTATCTAACAATGTTTTTGCGTCTGGCTCGTATAAGTAATCCCAAGCATGTGCACGTTTTGCAGTTTCTGTTTTAGGCAAAGGTAACAGTTGGTTAATGACCGGTTGTTGTGTCATCGTGTTGACAAACTTGTTGTACACGAGATACACACGATCAAGCTCACCACTGTCGAATGCGTTCAGCATTACCGATACCGTTCCGATCAGATCGTTCAGGGCAGGCTTATCACCCAAACCAGAAGTTTGGGTTAGGATATTTGTCGTAATCCGTTTAAAGAAAGCAGCTGCTTTCGAACCGATTGCGGCAAAACTAACGTCAACACCTTTCTCTTTCCATTCTTGAACATCACGTAATACCATACGGAATTCGTTACTGTTCAAGCCACCACACAATCCGCGGTCGGTCGAGATGACGATATATCCAACACGTTTAACCTCGCGATCAGTCATCCACGGATGCTGATACTCGAGGTCACCCTGAGCAATATGGCCGATCACTTCGCGAATAGCTTCCGCGTATGGACGGCTGCTGGCCATTTGATCCTGCGCTTTACGCATTTTCGAGGCAGCAACCATTTCCATTGCGCTGGTGATCTTCTGAGTGTTGTTAATACTCCCGATCTGAGTTTTTATCTCTTTTCCAACGGCCATAATAATCTCCTGCGTTTACAACGACGGAAGGCCGCAGTTTCCTGCGGCCCGGCTCTTAGAAACTCTGGGTTTCTTTGAACTTGGTGATACCTGCTTTAATTTCAGCTTCGATATCGCCGTTGTAATCGCCTGTTTCATTAATTTTCGCCATGAGGTCGGCGTGCTCGCTGTTAAAGTACTCCAGCAAAGCAGACTCGAAAGATTGAATCTTAGCGATTTCAACACCTTTCAAGAAGCCTTTTTCGGCTGCGAAGATAGACACGGCCATGTTCGCAACGCTCATTGGCGCATATTGGTTCTGTTTCATCAACTCGGTGACACGCTGACCATGCTCAAGCTGGGCACGTGTTGCTTCGTCAAGGTCAGAAGCGAACTGAGCAAACGCTGCAAGTTCACGGTACTGAGCCAATGCAAGACGAATACCGCCACCAAGCTTCTTGATGATCTTAGTCTGAGCTGCACCACCAACCCGCGATACTGAGATACCGGCGTTAACTGCAGGACGAATACCTGCGTTAAACAAGTCAGTTTCCAAGAAGATCTGACCGTCAGTAATCGAGATTACGTTGGTTGGTACGAACGCAGAAACGTCACCCGCTTGAGTTTCGATGATCGGTAACGCAGTTAAAGAACCGGTTTTACCTTTCACTTCACCGTTGGTGAACTTCTCTACGTAGTCAGCATTTACACGCGCAGCACGCTCAAGCAAGCGCGAGTGTAAATAGAAAACGTCACCTGGGAATGCTTCACGTCCTGGTGGACGACGCAGTAGCAATGAGATTTGACGGTAAGCAACGGCTTGCTTCGACAAATCATCATAAACGATTAGTGCGTCTTCACCGCGGTCGCGGAAGTATTCACCCATAGTACAACCAGAGTAAGCAGCCAAGTACTGAAGCGCTGCTGACTCAGAGGCCGACGCTGCAACAATAATGGTGTGCGCTAAGGCACCATGCTCTTCAAGCTTACGTACGACGTTGGCGATGGTCGAAGCTTTCTGACCGATAGCAACGTACACACACTTAATGCCTGAGTCTTTCTGGTTGATGATGGCGTCAACGGCCATCGCTGTTTTACCGGTCTGACGGTCACCGATGATCAACTCACGCTGACCACGGCCGATTGGAATCATCGCGTCGATTGACTTGTAACCAGTTTGTACTGGTTGATCAACTGATTGACGCTCAATAACACCTGGTGCAATCTTCTCTACTGGCTCGAAACCGTCAGCATCGATTGCGCCTTTACCGTCGATTGGCATACCTAGCGTGTTCACAACACGGCCAAGTAGGGCACGTCCCACTGGAACTTCCAGGATACGACCCGTTGCTTTAACTTTAATGCCTTCTTGTAGGTCGCCATATGGACCCATTACAACCGCACCTACAGAGTCGCGCTCAAGGTTTAGTGCGATTGCATAGCGATTTCCAGGAAGCTCGATCATCTCCCCCTGCATACAGTCAGCCAAACCGGTGACCCGGAT
>NZ_CP071922.1:281641-284611 GCF_017584085.1 Halomonas sp. BM-2019 | reverse complement strand
TTGCGAGCTTCACTGACAACTTCAAACTGCTCAATACGCTGTTTGATCAGTTCTGCAATTTCATTTGAATTCAGTTGCATGCTCTCGTCCCCGATTATGATTGCAGTGAAGAAGCTAAGCGCTTGAGCTGGCTTCTTAACGTATTGTCGATGACCATGTCACCGGCTTGGATCAGCAAACCGCCAACAATAGACGGTTCAACACTGCAATTGAGCTTAACTTTGCGTTCAAGACGTTTTTCCAACGCTGCGCTTAACTTCGCCTGTTGGGCGTCGTCGAGATCCATCGCCGAAGTCACTTCAACGGTGATCTCTTTTTCGAACTCTTGCCGCATGTCTGCGAATAACCGCAAGACTTCCGGAAGAGCCTTCAAGCGTTCATTGGTTGCCATTACTTTTACCAAGTTCTGGCCATTGGCATCGAGTTGCTCACCGCAAATCCCGATGAAAACGTCACTTTGATGAGCGAGGCTTGACGCACCATTTAAAAAGGTCACGACGTCAGCATTTTCAACAACTTCCGCTGCGAACGCTAACATACCATGCCATTTGTCTAACGCACCTTGCTCAACAGCAAAATCAAAAGCTGCTTTAGCATAGGGGCGAGCGACCGTTGTATATTCGGACATAGCTCAACCCCCTTGATTACAGTTCAGCGACAAGTTTTTCAACAATGTCGCTTTGCTTCTGTGCATCGACCTCACGTTCAATGATTTTCTCTGCACCAGCAATTGCCAAGAAGGCAACTTGCTTACGCAAATCTTCACGAACACGAGTACGCTCGGCTTCCACTTCGGCATAACCGGAAGCAATAATTTTTTCGCGCTCAGCGTGACCACGTTGAGTCTCTTCTTCAACCAACTTCGCCGCACGTTTTTTGGCTTGGTCGATTAATTCAGCTGCTTGTAACTTAGCAGCTTTGAGCTCTTCGTCGGCTTTTGCACGAGCGACTTCAAGGTCTTGATTCGCTTGTTCAGAAGCGGCAAGACCGTCAGCAATTTTCTTCTGACGCTCTTCAATCGCATTGTTCAACGGTGGCCACACAAATTTCATGGTGAACCACACGAAGAACGCAAACGCAATCGATTGACCTATAAGGGTGAAGTTAATATCCACAACAACCCTCCTCTAAGTTGGTGATCGACGATTGTGCTTGATTAACCGATGAACGGGTTAGCGAATAAAAGCAACAATGCGATACCAACACCGATCATCGCGATAGCATCGATAAGACCAGCAAGGATGAACATTTTAGTCTGTAGCTGAGAAGCCATTTCTGGTTGACGAGCAGTAGCTTCTAAGAACTTACCACCCATGATTGCGAAAGAGATCGCAGTTGCTAACGCAGCAACGCTCAGAATGATAGCTACAGCGAATAATGTTGCAGTTTCAATTGCCATTGGGTTTTCTCCAATTTTAAAAGTTAAGGTTAATGTAAAAAGTTGATGGTTTATTAATGGTCTTCTGCTGCCATACTCAAGTACACGATGGTTAACATCATGAACAAGAACGCCTGCAACACAATAACCAGAATATGGAACACCGCCCACGCAAAATGCAGTGGTAGCTGATAGAGACCGACCAGCGCGATCAAGATAAAGATAACTTCACCGGCATAGAGGTTTCCGAACAAACGAAGACCGAGCGACACTGGTTTAGAAATCAAGGTCACCAGCTCGAGCACTAAGTTAAACGGTATCAGAGCCCAGTGATTGAACGGTGTAAAGCTTAGCTCCTTAATGAAGCCACCGACACCTTTGAAGGCAATCGAGTAACCGACGATTAAGAAGAAGACACCTAACGCCAGACCCATGGTGATATTGATATCGGTCGTCGGTGCAATGGTCATGTAGCTCCAAGGGTGCGCCATGATCTTTTCGAGTAGTGAATAGCCCTCGACGTCGTATTTGATCGCCTCTGGGTTGAAGAGTAGACCAACCGCACCAAATACGGTAGGTAACCAATCCACGGGAACCAACTTCATGAGGTTCATCATGAATATCCACATGAAAATGGTTAGCGCGATCGGCGCAATAAGCTTGTTTTTGACGTGGAATGTTTCTTTCACTGAGGTTGCGATGAACTCAATGACCATTTCCACAAAACACTGAAACTTACCCGGCACGCCTGTCGTTGCTTTGCGGCCAACAGCCATAAAGCTGAGGACAAAGACGAAACCAAGAATAATCGAGACACTGAGTGCACCCACATTAACGGCCATAAAACCTTCACCAATCGTCATATCCGAAAGGTGGTGGTTAATGTAGCCTTGGATGCTGGTATTTCCTGCTGCAGCCATGTAATTACCCAATTAACTAGTTTTTGAATTTAAAAGAATCGGTGCCAGCCATTGCACGTGCAAGAGGACCAAAAGCGTTACAAACAGCGGTAACCATGGTCCAGATAGCAATAAAATACTATGTTCGGAACCAGGGCAATGACAACGCCAGCGAACGCTGACACGGTTCCTGGACCTGCCATCAGCAGTCCAAAAATAATGACAAAGACGAAACCAACACCAAGTTGAAGGGCTAATGTTCGTAACGCAAGCTGCTGTCCTGCCCGGGTTAACGGGTGATTCGACTGTGCGAGCATGACCATTCCAACCTGTGGATTTCAGCGCCTAAACGCACTGCTAAAGTTCACTTCTTGAGCAGTTTGTGCACTGAACATAAAAAAACTGCGCAGATTATAAAGTTTTGCTGCTAAATTGCAACTAAAGCCGGGCTTTTAAGCCTTATAAGTTCTGGGAACTTACTTTTATGCAACAAAACTCCCTGATTCTCTGATAGTTTATTGAATTTAAGAAAAATGGCGCAAAATTCCGTCAAGTTCATCAAGACTGGTGTAGTTAATCACGAGCTTTCCCTTGCCTTTACGATTGTGGCTAATCGCGACTTTGGCACCCAAACGTTCGCTCAATGAGTTTTCTAACTGCTGGACGTCTGGATCAGGCTTTTTCTCCTCTTTT
>NZ_CP071922.1:280489-281631 GCF_017584085.1 Halomonas sp. BM-2019 | reverse complement strand
GTCACCGTCGTGCGTGACTTACCAACCGCTTCGGCAACACTTTGATGAGTGAGTTCAAACTCATCCATTAATCGTTGTAAAGCAACGGCTTCTTCCAAAGGATTCAAGTCTTCGCGTTGGATGTTCTCGATTAATGCAATGGCAATAGCGGCTTCGTCTGGCACATCTTTGACCAAACAGGGGACTGTATCTAAACCAGCGAGTTGCGCCGCACGCCACCGGCGTTCACCGGCTATAATTTCAAACCGATTTTCGGCAACCGGGCGAACGACAATCGGTTGAATAATACCTTGCGCTTTTACGGAATTCGCAAGATCTTCAAGTGCTTCTGGCGCCATGTCTTTGCGCGGTTGATATTTACCCGGTTGCAAAAACTCGACCGGTAATTTGCGCAATTCACCTTTCTCCAACGCCTCCATCACATCAGTCTGACTTTGATGACGGGTGGCAGCATTCG
Organism: Halomonas sp. BM-2019; assembly: GCF_017584085.1. Classification (NCBI taxonomy): domain Bacteria; kingdom Pseudomonadati; phylum Pseudomonadota; class Gammaproteobacteria; order Oceanospirillales; family Halomonadaceae; genus Halomonas; species Halomonas sp. BM-2019. The sequence continues at coordinate 281,174 of NZ_CP071922.1, read as the reverse complement.
CGCTGTTGGTCAATAGTGCGTCTAGACCGCGTCCTAATCCTCGTTTTTTCACTGACATAATTGGTCCCTCTTAAACGGTCGTCGCCGCTTCTGCGCGACGGATAACTTCACCCGCTAACGCTAGATAAGCTTTTGAGCCTGAAGACGTTTTATCATAATACATGGCGGGAGAGCCGAAGCTTGGTGCTTCTGCCAAGCGAACATTACGTGGAATCACAGTTCGATAAACTTGGTCGCCAAAATGCGTTTTTAATTGTTCCGACACATCGTTCGCTAAGCGATTACGCGGGTCGTACATGGTACGTAAAATGCCTTCGATTTTTAATTGTGGATTGACGAAACTCGATAGCTGTTCGATGGTGTCCATCAGTGCGGTTAAACCTTCAAGCGCGTAATATTCGCATTGCATCGGCACGAGCACGGAGTCAGCCGCCGCCATCGCATTGACCGTCAACAGATTTAACGACGGTGGACAATCAATAAAAACAAAATCGTAGTAGTCGCGGACCGGTTCGAGGGCTCGGCGTAAGCGCGTTTCACGCGCAAACACTTCCATCAGTTTAATTTCGGCCGCTGTCACATCACCATTCGCTGCTAAGAGGTGATAATTCCCGCTGGTTTCCGTTTGAATCACGCTCGCTGCAGGTTTTTCATCGACTAACAAGTCATACACCGTAGCTGGAAC
>NZ_CP071922.1:277529-280389 GCF_017584085.1 Halomonas sp. BM-2019 | reverse complement strand
GTTTCTTCAGGTGGACCAATAACATCGAAATCGCGGCGGGTGTGATCCCACTGATTCGCGCTGCTTGGCCAATCGTTTCAGGTTTATGCTCCGAAAGCTTTGCAATCACTTCGTTGGACAGACCGGAAATACTCTTGTAGTTAAAATCCAATGGCAACTTGGTATTTTCATGGCGAATTTGCTTGGCTATCTCGTCTTCTTGACGCTTGATATAGCCCGCATATTTCACTTGAATCTCAACTTGCTCCGCTGCTTTCGGATCCGCCAGCGCTGGACCAATCCCATCGATGTTCATAAGCGCGTTATAGGTGACTTCTGGACGGCGCAACAACTCCTCGAGACTCGCCTCTTTACTAATCGGCGTTTTCAAAATCGGATTAATTGCTTCAACCGCTGGATGATCTTTATGCACCCAAGTGCTACGCAGCCGTTGTTGCTCTTGCGCAACGGCTTCCATTTTTTCGTTAAAGCGGGCCCAACGAACATCGTCGATTAAGCCAAGCGCGCGGCCTTGTTCGGTTAACCTCATATCCGCATTATCTTCCCGCAACAACAAACGATATTCTGCACGTGAAGTAAACATGCGATAGGGTTCTTTGGTTCCGAGTGTCGCCAAATCATCAATCAATACACCGGTATAAGCCTGGTCTCGACGTGGAGTCCAAGCCTCTTTTCCATCCACTGCAAGCGCAGCATTCAAACCGGCAATCAAGCCTTGAGCTGCCGCTTCTTCATACCCTGTGGTGCCGTTAATTTGCCCTGCAAAATATAAACCTTGAACGTGCTTGGTCTCGAGTGACTGCTTCAAGTCTCGTGGATCGAAGAAATCATATTCAATGGCATAACCAGGCCGCGTGATATGGGCATTTTCAAAACCACGAATGGAATGCACTAAGGCAACTTGGACATCGAACGGTAGACTGGTACTGATCCCGTTTGGATACAATTCACGGGTATTTAAACCTTCCGGCTCGACAAAGATTTGGTGCGAATTTTTGTCCGCGAAGCGCACCACTTTATCTTCGATCGAAGGGCAGTACCGTGGGCCAATACCTTCTATCACGCCTGAGTACATCGGGGATCGATCAAGCCCACTTTTGATAATGTCATGAGTGTTGTCATTGGTGTGGGTGATGTAGCAACTAATCTGCTCAGGATGATCATCCGTGCTTCCCACAAACGAGAATACTGGCCGTGGTGAATCTCCCGGCTGTTCCTGCATAACAGAAAAATCAACGGTGTTGGCATCAATTCGGGGCGGTGTTCCCGTCTTGAGGCGGTCGACACGTAGCGGAAGTTCACGCAATCGACGTGCAAGCGCTATGGATGGGGGATCACCGGCGCGTCCGCCGCTGTAATTTGATAATCCAATATGGATCTGACCGCCCAGAAAAGTCCCGGTGGTTAACACCACAGCTGGCGCATAGAACTTCAGACCCATTTGGGTGATGACACCTTCAACACGAGGCCCGATGCCAGTTTCAGTGACAATTAGATCATCGGCAGCCTGTTGAAAAATTTTCAAATTAGGTTGTGCTTCAAGAGCATTACGAATAAACGTTTTATACAGCGAACGATCCGCTTGAGCTCGGGTTGCTCGAACTGCAGGACCTTTTGAAGCGTTCAACGTGCGAAATTGAATTCCTGCATGGTCAGCTGCACGACCCATGATGCCTCCGAGGGCATCAATTTCTTTCACTAAATGACCTTTGCCAATTCCGCCAATTGCCGGATTACACGACATTTGCCCAAGCGTATCGATATTATGAGTCAGCAGGAGGGTTTGTTTTCCCATCCGTGCAGCAGCAAGCGCTGCTTCGGTGCCTGCATGCCCGCCGCCAATGACAATTACATCGAACCGTAATTCACTTGCCATGATACTCATAACCTCGAACTTTTAACTTCACTTGCATGATCGTTTGTGGATCTAACTGCTGTAACAGAGTCGTTTGACCCGTATTAGAGCCGTCTAAATTGATCCCTTGACGGATCTGATAGCCGAATATTGTAGCACTTTTAAACGTCAGCAACATCCATTTGATCGTGGGTTTACATGGTCATGTTGTAACAGTTTTACGTGTTCCAGATAGAGTGGTCTGGCGTGGTGGAGCAGCGTCTGCTTTGGTAGTAATTAGATCTATATTTATTTAAAAGATCTTTATTATTTCTATTATTAGCTCGGACAAGATCTGTGGAAATGTCATTATTAGAGTTTAAAAACAGGTACTTATGCAAGATCGATCCATGTGCATAAACAGCGATCTTATGCTTGGTTAACCAGTGGGATAACTTTGCAGTTATACACAATGAAAGTTATCCCCAGATCTATACCCGGATCAGATCACAGTTAAGATCGCTATTTATCCCCAGCTTTTGAAAATCGTGGGTAATGATCCGGATAATATGTGGATAAGATCAGAATAACTGTTGTGATCGATGATTATTTCGGTGCTTCAGAAGGGGATTAAGTTATCCCCAGTTTTCCGGGAAAAGATCGGCGAGCAGACATATGCACGTTCTACAGAGCCCGTTGATCTTTCCATTGATCGAGCCAGTTGATCGCAACTCCCTCAGGATCAACCTCGGTGAGCATATCTATCGTAAGCGGTTCATAGCGCGCTCTTGCACCCAGCCGAGTAAGGAGGTTTTGAGCATCTTGGCCGGCTTGGTTAAAGGTGTCATAGCTTGAATCACCAATGCCAATCAATGCGTATTGAATGGTTGATAGGTTTGTTTTTTGGTCCGTTAATGCTTGCATAAATGGAAAGATAGAATCGGCATACTCACCTGCACCATGCGTAGCAATACAGAGAATCCATTCGGCTTTTTCTATTGGCACTTCGGTGATATCGGGTTGGTC
>NZ_CP071922.1:270267-277429 GCF_017584085.1 Halomonas sp. BM-2019 | reverse complement strand
GGCCCAGCCGGGCGTCCCCCACGTAGCTGAGATGGTTGATCTTGCTGCCCTCGCCCACCTCGGTGTTCTTGGTCTCGACGAAGTTGCCCACCTTGGCGCCCACCGCCAGGCGGGTGCCGGGCCGCAGCCGCGCGAAGGGGCCGACCTGGCCGCGCCCGGCGATCACCGCCCCCTCGATGACGCTGTGGGGCTCGATCACCGTCTCGGCACCGATATGGCTGTCGCGGATGACGCAGTGGGCACCGATCCGCACCCCCTCGCCCAGTTCCACCTCCCCCTCGAAGACGCAGCCCACGTCGATCTCCACGTCGTGGCCGCAGGTGAGGGTGCCACGCACGAGGCGCGCCGGATCGAGCAGGGCCACTCCTTCGGTCATCAGCCGCTCGGCAATGGCGGCCTGGTGGGCGCGCTCCAGGCGGGCCATCTGCAACCGGTTGTTGACCCCCTCCACCTCCAGCGGGTTGGCCGGCTGGGCGGTGACGATCTTCACCCCCTCGGCGGCGGCCATGGCGATGATATCGGTCAGGTAGTACTCGCCCTGGGCGTTGTCGGCGGAGAGCCTGGGCAGCCAGCGGCGCAGCTGGGCGGCGGTCATCGCCATGATGCCGGTGTTGCACTCATTGATCGCCTGCTCGGTCTGCGAAGCGTCCTTGTGCTCGACGATGGCCACCGCCTCGCCCTCGGCGTTGCGCAGGATGCGCCCGTAGCCGCTGGGATCCTCAAGGGTCACGGTGAGCAGCCCCAGGTGGTCCTCGTCGACCCGGGCAAGCAGCGCCGCCAGGGTCTCGCGGAGGGCCTGGGCCACGGCATGGCCGGTGCCCTTCTGCTCCGCCTGCAGGGCGAAGCGAAGGTCGCAGTCGGCCAGGGCCTCGCGAACCCGCTCGGCGCCATGCCCCACCACCACGTGAGTGCGCTCGGCCTCAAGCCTCGTCGCGGTATCGATCACGTGGCGCACCATGGGCTTGCCGGCCAGCCGGTGCAGCACCTTGGGCAGGGTCGAGCGCATCCGGGTCCCCTGCCCGGCGGCCAGTATCACGACATCGAGTGTCGTCTCGGGGTCGAGTGTCATCTATGACTCCTGTTCTTCATCCGTTCGTGTGCGACCCGTCGGCCGCCGAGATCACTCCGCGGCGGCCTCCGCCTCGGGCGCCAGGCCAAGCTCCGCGACCCGCGCCTCGCCGAAGTATGCCACGAAGGCGGGGCTGACCCGGCTCTCCCAGCCATCGCCGTCGCGCACGATCATCAGCACCTTGAGGTCCTGTGCCCGGGCCAGGGCCATGCCCGCCTCGTCACCCAGCACCATCAGCGCCGTGGCCCAGGCGTCCGCCCAGGCGTTGTAGGGATGTAGCACGCTCACCGAGGCCAGATGGTGGTCGATGGGCCTGCCGCTGCGCGGGTCGATGGTGTGAGAGAAGCGCTGCCCCGCCTCCTCGAAGTAGTTGCGATAGTCGCCGGAGGTGGCCAGCGAGACATCCCGGATGGGCAGCACGTACTGGGCCTCCTGGCGGTCGTCCAGGGGCGCCTCCACGCCGATGCGCCAGGGCTCGGCCTCGGCGTCCCGATAGCCCCGCGCGATCAGGTCGCCACCCAGGTTGACCAGGTAGTGCTCGATGCCCTCGCGGTCGAGGTAGGCCGCGACCCGGTCGGTGGCATGGCCCTTGGCCACGCCGCCCAGGTCGACGACGACATCCCGCGTGCGGCGCGCCTGCAGGGCGGCGTCGTCGAGTTCCACCGCATCGAAGCCGATCACCTCGAGCCGCTCGGCTAGTGTTGTCTCGTCCGGTACCTCCCGAGGGCGCGCCTCGGCGCCGAAGCTCCACAGGTTGACTAATCCCCCGATGGTGACGTCGAAGGCCCCCTCGCTCTTCTCCGCCACCGCCTGGCTGATCGCCAGCACCTCCATCAGCTCGTCGGAGAGCGGCTGCCACTCGCCCTGGGGTGACTGGTTGAAGGCCGACAGCTCAGAGTCGTCGATATAGAGCGACATTGAGGCATTCACCGCCTCGAGCGTCTCGAGGATGCCCTCCTCCAGCGCCCGGGCCTCGCCCTGGGTCAGGGGGTCGGCGATGGTCACCTGGTAGAAGCTGCCGAAGATGCCGCCCTCGAAGCGTACCGGGGAATCCAGAGGCCGGTCGCGCTCCGAGCAGCCCGCCAGTAGCAGCACGAGGCAGAGAAAGAGCAGGGAAGCCGGGGCTTTCATGATGCGTACACTCTCCATGAAGGAAGGGGAAACGAAGCTACCAGAACAGCCACAGCAGCCAGCCGCCGAGGAGCAGGCGGTAGACCACGAAGGGCTGCATGCCGACCCGCTTGATGAAGGCGAGGAAGTAGTGGATGCACAGATAGGCGCTGATGCCGGAGAGGATGGCACCGACCGTCACGGCGAGCCAGTCCACCTCGTGGGCCTCGCGAATCAGGCCGAGGATCTCGAGCCCGCCGGCCAGGGCGATCACCGGGATCGACAGCAGAAAGGAGAAGCGCGCCGCCCCCTCTCGGCTCATGCCAATCAGCAGCGCCGCGGTGATGGTGATACCGGAGCGGGAGGTGCCCGGAATCAGCGCCAGCGCCTGTGCGAAGCCGATCAGCAGCACGTCGCGCAGGCCGAGCTGGTACTCGCTGCGTCCCCCGCGACGACGCCAGTCGGCATAGCCCAGCAGCAGGCCGAAGCCGATCAGGCTCACGCCGATGATGACCGGCGAGCGCATGCCCAGCGCGATGACATCGCGAAAGGCGAAGCCGATGACGCACACCGGCAGGGTGGCCAGCAGCACCCACCAGCCCAGGCGCGCGTCCTGGTCCATGCCCCCACCGCGCAGCGAGCCGGCCCAGCTCACGCTCATGCGCACAAGTTCATGGCGGAAGTAGAGCACCACCGCCGCCAGGCTGCCGATATGCAGGGCCACGTCGAAGGCCAGCCCCTGGTCCTGCCAGTCGGTGAGCACCGGCACCAGGATCAGGTGGGCGGAGCTGGAAATGGGCAGGAACTCGGTGAGCCCCTGCACGATGGAGAGCACGACGACCTGAAGCCAATCCATATGGCGATCCCATAACAGAAGCGAGCCAAGACGCCTGCCGGCGGCGGGCCGAAGGGCGGGGAAGGTGTAACGCGCAGAGGATACACGCCTCCTCGACACTTGTCCGCCCGAGACCTTCGGCGTGGCAGGGGTATCTCCCGCGGGTTCTCTCGGCCTGGCTACCGCCTGCCCGCGAGGCCAGGCGCGCCACCCTTATCGCCGGCGGGCTGGCCTGAGGCATTTCCCGGCTCGCCGTGCTACCCTGGCCCCTTCCTCGACGCCCAACGCCGGCACTCCCCTCCCCAGATTCCTCAGGAGTCAGCCATGGCCGCCGACATGATCGTGCCTGCCGTTTCCATCCTTCTCCTCCTTTTCTCATTGCTGATGACGTTCACTCTGGTCATCGCCATCCGCTCGTTCTTCGAGAAGAAGTAGCGCCCGATGAACGATCCGACAGGGCGCAACGATCGACAAGGTCGCAGGCAGCGCCTGGCCGGCATCGATCAGCAGCAGCCGATCCTCGCCTAGCCGCTGCCACAGCGGGTGGCTCAAATGGCGCCACCCCGTGCCCCGGTCATGCCTAGACCCCCGGCAGCCCCAGGATGGCGGTGGCGAGGGCGAAGTAGATCAGCACCCCGGACGCATCCGCGATGGAGGTCACCAGCGGCGCCGAGGCGGTGGCCGGGTCCCAGCCGATGCGGTTGAGCAGGAACGGCAGGATCATGCCGATCAGGCTGCCGACGATCACGATCAGCACCATGCTCATGGCCACCACCATGGCGATCTCGGTGCCGGCGCGGAACACCCCCACCACCGAGACGGCGAGCGCCATGGTCAGGCCGAGGCCGATGGCCACCGCCACTTCACGACTCAGCAGCTTGGCCCAGTCGCGGCTGCGCACGTCGCCGGTGGCCATGCCGCGCACCATCAGGGTGGCGGCCTGGGAGCCGGCGTTGCCGCCGCTGTCCACCAGCAGCGGCAGGAAGAAGACCAGGGCGATATAGGCCTCGATGGTCTCCTCGAAGTAGGCGATGCCGGCGCCGGAGAAGATGTTGGCGAATACCAGCAGCACCAGCCACACCACCCGCTTGCGGTAGAGATCGAAGAGGCTGGCGCTGCGCAGCCCGCCCTCGAGCTTGCCGATGGACATCCCCTTGTGCATGTCCTCGGTGGCTTCTTCCTCGGCTACGTCCATGGCGTCGTCGTGGGTGATGATCCCGACCAGGCGCGCGTCACCATCGACCACCGGCACCGCCAGCATGTCATAGCGGGCGATCAGCCGCGCGACCTCCTCCTGCTCTTCGTCCACCGGCACGCTGATCACGTCCTTGATCATCAGGTCGTCGACCTGGGCCCCGGGGCGCGCCACCATCAGCTGGCGCAGCGACAGGGTGCCGGCCAGGCGACCGTCCGGCTCGACGATATAGAGCTGATAGACGGTCTCGGCGTCGGGGGCGGTCTGGCGCACCCGCATCATCGCCTGGGAGACGGTCATGCCGCTGGGAATGGCCACATAGTCCGAGGTCATGAGGGCCCCGGCGGTGCCCTCCTCGTAGCTGGCCAGGCGCTTGAGGTCCTCGCGCTCCTGGCGCGCCATGCGCCGCAGCAGCCCCTCGCGGCGATCCTCGCCGAGCAGGTTGAAGAGGTCGGCCCGCTCGTCGGCGCTCATCTCTTCCATGACCGACAGCAGGGTCTCGTCGCTCATCTCGCCGGCCAGCTCTTCCTGAAGCTCCTCGGGCAGGTAGCCGATGATATGCGCGCGTCGCTCGATGGAGAGCGTCGCCAGCAGGGCGAAGACCGTCTGTCGATGCTCCTCCTCCTCGGCGATATATTCGAGGATCTCGGCGATATCGGCGGCGCGCATCTCCTGGAGCAGGCTCTCCAGCTGTTCGCCATCCTCCGCCTTCAGGGCGGCCATCAGGGCGTCGTGCTGCTCGATCAAGGTCTCGTTCAGGGACATGGCATCCTCCTGACGCCTGTGAAGTGGTAAGCAGGCCGGATGGAGGCCGACCGCAATCGCTGGTTTGCCATGATAGCAGAGACGAAAACGCCCCCCGACCCCGGTATTTCACGGGCGGGGGGCGTCGTCTCGGCGCGGGCAGGATCAGCCCTTGCCGGCCTTCTTGCGCAGCTGCTGGATGGTGCGCAGCTGGGCCACGGCCTCGGCGAGTTCGGCGGCGGCGCGGGTGTAGTCCAGCTCCGCCGACTTATCGCTGAACGCCTTCAGCGCATGCTGGCGGGCCTCCTCGGCGGAGGCCTCGTCGAGGTCCCCGGCGCGGGATGCCGCATCGGCCAGGATGGTCACCACGTCCGGCTGCACTTCGAGGAAGCCGCCGGAGACGTAGAAGTTCTCTTCCTGTCCACCGTCATGGATCACGCGAATCGGGCCAGGCTGAAGCTCGGTCAGCAGCGGAGCATGACCGGGCAGGATGCCCAGATCTCCCATGATCCCGGACGCGACGAGCTGTTCGACCTCGCCCGAGAAGATGGCCGCCTCGGCGCTGACGATGTTGCAAGTGAAGCTGTTCGCCATAGCGAATCTCCCTGATGGACGGGATTACTTCATCTGGTTGGCTTTCTCGACGGCCTCGTCGATGGTGCCGACCATGTAGAAGGCCTGCTCCGGCAGCTCATCGTACTCGCCGTTGAGGATGCCCTGGAAGCCACGGATGGTGTCCTTGAGGGACACGTACTTGCCGGGCGACCCGGTGAACACCTCGGCCACGAAGAACGGCTGAGACAGGAAGCGCTGGATCTTCCGCGCCCGCGACACGGCCAGCTTGTCCTCGTCGGACAGCTCGTCCATGCCCAGGATCGCGATGATGTCCTTGAGCTCCTTGTAGCGCTGCAGCACGTTCTGCACGCCGCGGGCGGTGTCGTAGTGCTCCTCGCCGACGACCAGCGGATCCAGCTGACGCGAGGTGGAGTCCAGCGGGTCGATGGCCGGGTAGATGCCCAGCTCGGCGATGGAGCGCGCCAGTACCACGGTGGCGTCCAGGTGCGAGAAGGTGGTCGCCGGGGACGGGTCGGTCAGGTCGTCCGCGGGCACGTAGACCGCCTGCACGGAGGTGATCGAGCCGGTCTTTGTGGAGGTGATGCGCTCCTGGAGCACCCCCATCTCCTCGGCCAGGGTCGGCTGGTAGCCCACCGCGGAGGGCATGCGGCCCAGCAGGGCGGAGACCTCGGTACCGGCCAGGGTATAGCGGTAGATGTTGTCGACGAACAGCAGCACGTCGCGGCCTTCATCGCGGAACTTCTCGGCGATGGTCAGGCCGGTCAGGGCCACGCGCAGGCGGTTGCCGGGCGGCTCGTTCATCTGACCGTAGACCAGCGATACCTTGTCGATAACGTTGGATTCGGTCATCTCGTGGTAGAAGTCGTTCCCCTCACGGGTCCGCTCGCCCACGCCCGCAAACACCGAGTAGCCGCTATGTTCGGTGGCGATGTTGCGGATCAGCTCCATCATGTTGACGGTCTTGCCCACGCCGGCGCCGCCGAACAGGCCGACCTTGCCGCCCTTGGCGAACGGGCAGACCAGGTCGATGACCTTGATGCCGGTTTCGAGCAGCTCGTTGGAGGCGGCCTGCTCGGCGTATGTCGGCGCCTTGCGGTGGATCGGCATGCGCTCCTGCTCGCCGATCTCGCCGGCCTCGTCGATCGGGCGACCCAGCACGTCCATGATGCGGCCCAGGGTCTCCTTGCCCACCGGCACGGAGATGGCGGCACCGGTGTTGGCGACCTCCATGCCCCGCTTCAGACCCTCGGTGGAGCCCATGGCGATGGTGCGCACCACGCCGTCGCCCAGCTGCTGCTGGACCTCGAGCACGGTCTCGACCTTCGAGACGTTCAGCGCGTCGTAGACCTTGGGAACATCGTCCCGCGGAAACTCTACGTCAATCACCGCGCCGATGATTTGTACGATACGTCCGCTCATCTTGCGATCCTCTCAAAAACCTGCAAATGAAGCCTGTATGCCGGGAGGGCCGCGCCCTCCCCGGCGCTATACGGCGGCAGCGCCCCCGACGATCTCGGAGATCTCCTGGGTGATGGCGGCCTGGCGGGCCTTGTTGTAGACCATCTCCAGGTCGTCGATCAGGCCACCGGCGTTGTCGGTGGCGCTCTTCATGGCGATCATCCGCGCCGCCTGC
>NZ_CP071922.1:235008-270219 GCF_017584085.1 Halomonas sp. BM-2019 | reverse complement strand
CAGACCATCCAGCAGCGCCTTGGCATCCGGCTCATACAGGTAGTCCCAGCTTCCGGGACGTTTGTGTTCCTCATGATGCGATTCCGCCCCCATGTCCGGGGACAGGGGCAACAGCTGACGGACCACCGGCTGTTGGGTCATGGTGTTGATGAACTCGTTATACACCACGAACAGCCGATCCAATCGGCCCTCGTCATAGGCATCCAGCATGACCTTGACGCTACCGATCAGCCCTTCGACCTCGGGCGATTCGCCCAGGCCGCTCTTCGCCGCCACCAGGTTGCCCCCATAGCTTTTGAAGAAGCCGCTGGCCTTCTTGCCCAGGGCGCAGAAGTCGAGCTCCGCCCCCTCGTCGCGCCACGCCTTGGCATCCCTTAGCACGGCCTTGAACAGGTTGACGTTCAGGCCACCGCACAGGCCGCGATCGGTGGAGACCACGATATAGCCCACCCGCTTGACCTCGCGATCGATCATGTAATCGTGCTTGTACTCGGGGTTGGCGTCGGCGATATGGCTCACGACGTTGCGGATCTGGCGGGCATAAGGCTGGCCGGCCTTCATCAGATCTTGTGCCTTACGCATCTTCGACGCAGCGACCATTTCCATGGCGCTGGTGATCTTCTGCGTGTTCTTGATGCTCCCGATCTGGGTGCGTATCTCTTTTGCAGCTGCCATAGCGATCTACTCCGTTCGTGGCCCTCAGAAAGCTCCTGGGCCCGCCCCTAAGGCGGGACGGGCCAGCGGGATTACCAGCTCTGAGTGGCCTTGAACTTCTCGAGACCCGCTTTCAGCCCTTGCTGGATCTCGTCGCTGTAGTCGCCGGTCTCGTTGATCTTGTCGAGCAGCTCGGCATGCTCGGACTTCATGTAGTCGTGCAGGGCACGCTCGAAGTCCAGCACCTTGCTCACGTCGACATCATCCAGATGGCCCTCGTTGGCGGCATACAGCGACACGCCCATCTCGGCCACGGAGAGCGGCGAGTACTGCTTCTGCTTCATCAGCTCGGTGACGCGCTGACCATGCTCCAGCTGCTTGCGGGTGGACTCGTCCAGATCGGAGGCAAACTGGGAGAAGGCCGCCAGTTCGCGGTACTGGGCGAGGGCCAGGCGCACGCCGCCGCCGAGCTTCTTGATGATCTTGGTCTGGGCCGAGCCGCCCACACGGGAGACCGACAGACCGGCGTTGATGGCCGGACGGATGCCCGAGTTGAACAGGTCGGTCTCGAGGAAGATCTGGCCGTCGGTGATGGAGATCACGTTGGTCGGCACGAAGGCGGAGACGTCGCCGCCCTGGGTCTCGATGATCGGCAGCGCGGTCAGCGAGCCGGTCTTGCCCTTCACCTCGCCGCCCGTGAACTTCTCGACGTACTCCACGTTGACCCGTGCCGCGCGCTCCAGCAGGCGGGAGTGCAGGTAGAAGACGTCACCCGGGTAGGCTTCACGGCCCGGCGGACGACGCAGCAGCAGGGAGACCTGACGGTAGGCCCAAGCCTGCTTGGTGAGGTCGTCGTAGACGATCAGGGCGTCTTCGCCGCGGTCGCGGAAGTACTCGCCCATAGTGCAGCCGGCGTAGGGGGCCAGGAACTGCATCGGGGCCGGGTCGGCGGCGCCGGCGGCGACCACGATGGTGTGCTCCATGGCGCCATGCTCTTCGAGCTTGCGCACCACGTTGGCGATGGTGGACTGCTTCTGGCCAATGGCGACGTACACACAGGTGACGCCCTTGCCCTTCTGGTTGATGATCGCATCGATGGCGATGGCCGACTTGCCGATCTGGCGATCGCCGATGATCAGCTCACGCTGGCCGCGGCCGATCGGCACCATGGCGTCGATGGACTTGAAGCCGGTCTGGATCGGCTGGTCGACCGACTGACGGGTGATGACGCCCGGGGCGACCTTTTCCACCGCGTCGGTGAGCTGGGCGTTGATGTCGCCCTTGCCGTCGATCGGGTTGCCCAGGGCATCCACCACGCGGCCCTTCAGCTCGGGGCCCACCGGCACCTCGAGGATGCGACCGGTACAGCTGGCGGTCATGCCCTCTTCCAGCTGCAGGTAGTCGCCCAGCACCACGGCGCCCACGGAGTCACGCTCCAGGTTGAGCACCATGCCAAAGATGCTGCCGGGGAATTCGATCATCTCACCGAACATCGCGTCCTCGAGCCCGTGGATCTTCACGATGCCGTCGGAAACGCTGACGATGGTGCCCTGGTTACGGGCTTCGGATGCGACGTCAAGCTTCTCGATACGCTGCTTGATGATGTCGCTGATCTCGGAAGGATTCAGTTGCTGCATGCCATGTCCCTCAGACTCAGGCGGTAAGGGCTTCGGCGAGGCGGTTCAGTCGACCGCGCACCGACCCGTCGATGACGGTGTCGCCGGCGCGCAGGATCACGCCCCCGATAAGCCCGGGATCCACCTGAGTGGTAATGGAGATTTCGCGATTGAGGCGCTTCTTGAGCGCACCGGCGAGCTTCTGCTGCTGCTTGGCGTCGAGCTTGAAGGCCGAGACCACGGTCACGTCGATGCGCTGCTCGTGGTCGGCACGCAGCTGCTCGAACTGCCCGGCGATGGCGGCCAGCGTCGGCAGACGACGCTGGTCGGCCAGCTCATCGAGGTAGCGACGCTCGGCGTCGCCCACCTTGATGTCGGCCACCTCGACCAGTAGCGCCACCTTCTTCTCGGCGGTGAGCTTCGGACTGGCAACGAGCGCCTGGACGTCCCGGCTGGCCATGACCTGGCCCAGGGTGCCCAGCATCTCGGACCAGGCGTCCAGCGCCTGGTGATCGCGTGCGTACTCGAACGCCGCCTTGGCATAGGGCCGCGCGACGGTAGACTGTTCCGCCATGGATCACCTCCTCACAGTTCGGCGGCAAGCTTGTCGAGCAGCTTGCGGTGTGCCTTCTCGTCGATGGAGGCTTCCAGGACCCGCTCGGCACCGGTGACCGCAAGACGCGATACCTGGGCGCGAAGCTCTTCCTTGGCGCGATGGATTTCCTGCTCGATCTCGGAGCGGGCGCTGGCAACCAGGCGCTCGCCTTCGGCGCGGGCCTGCTCGCGAGCCTCCTCGATCATCTGAGAGGCACGCTTGTTGGCCTGTTCGAGGATCTGGGAGGACTGCTCCTTGCTCTCGCGCAGGGTCTGGGCGGCCTGCTCCTGGGCGAGCTCGAGGTCACGAGAGGCACGGCTTGCCGCGTCGAGGCCGTCGGCGATCTTCTTCTGGCGCGCGTGGAGCGCGGAACTGATCGGCGGCCACACGTACTTTATGCAGAACCAGACAAAGATCGCGAAGGCGATCGTCTGCCCGATCAGCGTCATGTTGATATTCACAGGACTGTACCTCTGACAGGTTCGTGGCGACCGGAAACAAGCAAACCGAGCGCGGGGCGCTCGGTGCTGTCGTTAACCGGCGACGACGAAGATCAGGTACATCGCGATACCAACGCCGATCATCGGCACGGCGTCGAGCAGACCGGCCATGATGAAGGTACGGGTCTGCAGCTGGTCACCCAGCTCCGGCTGGCGAGCGGTGGACTCGAGCAGCTTGCCACCCAGCAGGGCGAAGCCGAGACCGGTAGCCAGGGCGCTGACGCTGATGATGATGGCAGCAGCAAGGTAGACGATTTCCATGGTAATACTCCTGATAGTTTGAATAACAAGGGTTTAGGGGTTGGTTTGGTGAAGCGTTGCTCGGTTCTCAGTGGTGCTCGTGTGCGGCGCTCAGGTACACGATGGACAGCGTCGTGAAGATGAAGGCCTGCAGCGATACCACCAGGATGTGGAAGATCGCCCACGGCACGTCCAGCACCCAGATGGCCCAGAACGGCAGCAGGGCAATCAGGATGAAGATCACCTCGCCGGCAAACATGTTGCCGAAGAGACGCAGGCCCAGGCTGATCGGCTTGACGATGAGGCCGACCACCTCGAGGACCAGGTTGAAGGGAATCAGCGACCAGTGGTTGAACGGCGTCAGCGAGAGCTCCTTGGCGAAGCCGCCCACGCCCTTGACCTTGCAGCTGTAGTAGACGATCAGGCAGAACACGCCGAAGGCCATGCCCAGGGTGGCATTGACGTCGGTGGTCGGCACGATCTTCATGTATTCAAAGCCCAGGCGACCGAACATCTCGGGGAAGTAGTCGACCGGCAGGATCTTGAGGCTGTTCATCAGCAGGATCCAGATGAACAGCGTCAGCGCCAGGGGCGCGATATGCGGATTCTTGCCGTGGAAGGTGGAGCGGGTGAGGTTCTCGATAAACTCGATGACCATCTCGACACCGTTCTGCAGCCCGCCGGGAACCCCGGTCGTGGCCATCTGGCCGGCCTTGCGGAACAGCCAGAGGAACAGCACGCCCATGGCGATCGACCAGCCCATGGTATCCAGATGGATGGCCCAGAAGCCCATCTCGGTGGCCTCGGCGGACGTACTGGCCAGTGACCAGCCGTTCTGAGGGTGGTAGCCGAAGGTCAGGTTCTGGAGGTGGTGCTGTATGTAATAAATGGCCGATATTTCGTTATCTGCTGCCATACGCTGCTTACCTCAGGTTCGGGGGGTCGACCGCTCACGCATCAGCCAGGGTGTCAGCCAGTGCATGAGTTGAGCCGCCACATATGCGCCAAAGAATAAAGCCGGGTTTGAGGGGGGCACTGTGACGAACACCATCACGAACAGCACCACCGTCAAACCGAACTTGCCCATCGCCGCCTGGTAGAGATTGAGTACGTTGACCCGCACTCGCTTGCCGCCGCGACTGCGCAACCCCCGCCACACGAAGTAGAGCGATGGCAGCAGGCTGACCAGGCCACCCAGCAGGGCCGATACCGCGCCGGGAGCTCCCGCGCGCCAGAGTCCCAGCAGGGCCACCAGCAAGACCGCCAGGCCCTGGGCCAGGAACAGCCGCGTGAAATCCAGTTGTCGGCGCGTCGCCTTGGCGGTGGCTCTGTGCATCCTGTCGACATCCTGGCCCCTGACTCCGGGGGCCGCCTTCACCGCTGCTGCCACACCAGTCATTCAGGCAAACACCGGCGGATTATAGGGAAGGGCTATCACGGCTTCAACCGACGCCCTGTCGAATTTCCCGCTCCAATGCACTTCTTGCGACCAAAGATGCAGGAATTGTCGACAGCCCGGAGCAACGGGGGTGCCTACCGTTTAGCGAATGTGCTCGAGGATACCGTCGAGCTCGTCGAGACTGGTGTAGCGGATGGTCAGCCGCCCCTTCCCGCCGCGGCCGTGCTGGATCGTCACCGGGGCCCCGAGCAGCTCGCCGAGGCGGGTCTCCAGGCGCGTCACGTCGGGGCTTGCCGGTGGCTTCTCGGCCGGCTTCGGCTCCCCGCTCAGCAGTCGCTTCACCAGTGCCTCTGTATCGCGCACTGTGAGGTCCTTGTTGACCACCTCGTGGGCCGCCCGGCGCTGCTTCGCCCCGGAGAGCGCCAGCAGGGCGCGGGCGTGGCCCATGTCCAGGTCACCGCGCTCCAGCAAGGTCTGCACCTCGGGATCCAGGGCCAGCAACCGTAGCAGGTTGGCCACTTGGGCGCGGGATCTGCCCACGGCATCGGCCACCTGCTGCTGGGTCAGCGCGAATTCCTCCAGCAGGCGCTTCAGGGCCAGCGCCTCCTCCACCGGATTGAGATTCTCGCGCTGGATGTTTTCGATCAGCGCCAAGGCCAGGGCCACCTCGTCGCTGACCTCGCGGATCACCGCCGGAATGGTGTCCAGCTCGGCCAGCAGGGCAGCCCGCCAGCGACGCTCGCCGGCGATGATCTCGTAGCGCTGCTCGTCGATGGGCCTCACCACGATGGGCTGCATCACGCCCTGGGCGCGAATCGAATCGGCCAGCTCCTCGAGGGCCTCGGGCTGGATGTCGCGACGCGGCTGGTACTTGCCGCGGGTCAGCTGGCTCAGCGGCAGGCGCTCGAGACGATCGCCGGCATCCGGGGCCTGGGCCAACGGCGTCTCCTCTTCCCCCTCGATATCGACCTCGGGCAGGTCCAGGCTCTCGCGGCGACGGGCGCCTGCCCCGATCAGGGCATCCAGTCCACGTCCCAGGGCGCGTTTACGCGTCATCGACAGTCCCTCATCTACAGCAGTTACGGCTTGGGTGCGACAGGCATCGTCACAGCGACAGCCGACGGATCAGTTCCTTGGCCAGTACCCGATGGGCCTGGCTGCCCCGCGAGAAGCGGGCATACTTGGTCACCGGCAGGCCGTGACTCGGCGCCTCGGCTACCCGCACGTTGCGCGGAATGGTGGCCTTGAGCAGGGTGTCACCGAAGTAGTCGCGCAGCTGCTTGGTAACATCCCGTGTGAGGCTGTTGCGGGCGTCGAACATGGTGCGCAGGATGCCATAGACCTCAAGCTCCGGGTTCACGCTGTCCTTGATCTGCTCGACGGTATCGAGCAGCGCCGAGAGCCCTTCCAGGGCATAGAACTCGCATTGCAGGGGGATCAGCACGCCGTTGGCGGCGGTCAAGCCGTTGACGGTGAGCATGTTGAGCGACGGCGGACAGTCGATCAGTACCACGTCATACTCGCCGGACACGTCACCCAGAGCCCGATCCAGGCAGCGCTCGCGGCCGGCCTCGCGGTCGAGCAGGGCCACCTCGGCGGCGGTGAGGTCGCCGTTGCCCGGAAGCAGCGCGTAACCCGCCACAGGGCAGTCGAGGATCACCTCGGTGGCGCCGCGATCCCCGAGCAGCACGTCCAGCACGCTGCCGTCCAGCTCGTACTTGTCGATGCCACTGCCCATGGTGGCATGGCCTTGGGGATCGAGGTCTACCAGCAGCACGCGACGGTCGAGGGCCGCCAGGCTGGCGGCGAGGTTGACCGCAGTGGTGGTCTTGCCGACGCCACCCTTCTGGTTGGTCAAGGCGATGATCTTGGTCACGGGCAACTCCCTTGCTGGGAAACTCGGGTTGTCATGGGCACGGGGCATCGTCTACCCGCTCGAGGACCACCAGCAGCCGACTGCCGACCTCGAAGGGGACCTCCAGGGCGTGCCGGGCGACCGGGACCACGCCTGAGGTCACGCCGTCCAGTTCCTCCGCCACCGCCGGGCCCTTCATGGCCAGCCACTGTCCATCGGGCGCCACCAGCGGCAGGGTCAGGGCGACGAAGTCGCCGAGGCTGGCGAAGGCCCGCGAGATCACCTGGTCGAACTGCCCGTCGAAGGCCTCAACCCGGGCCTGCACCGGGGTGACGTTGGTCAGGCCCAGCTCCATCACCGCCTGGCGCTGGAAGCGTACCTTCTTGCCGTTGCTGTCGAGAAGGCTGACGGCGAGCTCCGGCCGAAGAATCGCCAGCACCAGCCCGGGAAAGCCGGGGCCGGCCCCCACGTCGAGTAGGGAGGGTCCCTTCACGAAGGGCAGCACGGCGGCACTGTCGAGCAGGTGGCGGGCCACCATCTCCTCGGGCGAGCGTACCGCGGTGAGGTTATAGGCGCGGTTCCACTTGTGCAACAGGGCGACCAGGCCCAGCAGGCGTTGCCGCTGCTCGGCGTCCACGGCGATCCCCAGGCGTTCTAGTCCCTGGTCGAGGCGTGCCTCGACCGCCGGATCCACTCCCGTCATGCGCGGGCCGCCCTGTGCTCATCGAGCAGGCGGCGCTTCTTGAGGTGGATCAGCAGGAGCGAAACCGCCGCCGGCGTCACCCCGGAGATTCGTGAGGCCTGGGCCAGGGTCGCGGGACGCGCCTCGGCCAGCTTCTGGCGAATCTCGTGGGAGAGCCCCTCGACCCGGGCATAGTCAAGATCCGCTGGCAGCGGCGTGGCCTCATGGCGCTTGAGCTTGTCGATCTCCTCCTGCTGGCGGTCGATATAGCCCTGGTACTTGGCCTGGATCTGCACCTGCTCGGCGACTCTCTCGTCGCTCACCGCCACCCCCGGGAGGCCGGGCAGCTCAGCCAGGTCGGCGTAGCCGAGCTCCGGGCGCTTGAGCAAGTCCATCAGACTGTACTCCCGGGAAAGCGCCTTGCCGGTCTTCTCGGCCACCTCCGCGGCGGCCGCGCTGCCGGGCTGCACCCAACTGGTCATGAGTCGCACACGCTCGGCCTCGATCGCCTCGCGCTTCGCGCTGAAGGCAGCCCAGCGGCGCTCGTTCACCAGGCCGAGCTCGCGGCCGGCCTCGGTCAGGCGCAGGTCGGCGTTGTCCTCGCGCAGCAGCAGGCGGTACTCGGCCCGGGAGGTGAACATGCGGTAGGGCTCCTTGGTACCCAGGGTGATCAGGTCGTCCACCAGCACCCCGAGATAGGCCTCGTCGCGGCGCGGCCACCACGCCTCCAGCCCCTTGGCCCGGCGAGCGGCGTTGAGCCCGGCCAGCAGGCCCTGGGCGCCGGCCTCCTCGTAACCGGTAGTGCCGTTGATCTGCCCGGCGAAGAAGAGGTTGTGGATAAATTTCGTCTCCAGCGAGTGCCTGAGGTCTCGCGGATCAAAGAAATCGTACTCGATGGCGTAACCGGGCCGGGTGATATGGGCGTTCTCGAGCCCCTTGATCGATCGCACCACCTCAAGTTGCACGTCGAAGGGCAGCGAGGTGGAGATACCGTTGGGGTAGAGCTCATGGGTATCCAGGCCCTCGGGCTCGATGAACACCTGGTGGCTCGACTTGTCGGCGAAGCGGTGCACCTTGTCCTCGATGGAGGGGCAGTAGCGGGGTCCCACCCCCTCGATCACTCCGGAGTACATGGGCGAGCGGTCAAGGTTGGCGAAGATGATCTCGTGGGTGCGCGCATTGGTATGGGCGATATGGCAGCTGACCTGACGAGGGTGCTGCTGGCGGTGGCCCAGGAAGGACATCACTGGCGTCGGCGTATCGCCGGGCTGCTCCTCGAGCTGCGAGAAATCGAGGCTGCGCGCATCCAGCCGCGGCGGCGTGCCGGTCTTGAGGCGGTCGACCCGGAACGGCAGGGCCCTCAGGCGCTCGGCGAGCCGGTTGGAAGGCGGGTCGCCGGCGCGCCCGCCGCGGCTCTGCTCGAGGCCGATATGGATCACCCCACCGAGGAAGGTGCCGGTGCACAGCACCACGCACTCGGCATGAAAACGGATACCGATCTCGGTGACCACGCCACGCACGGTGTCGCCCTCGACGATCAGATCGCCGGCGGCCTGCTGGAAGAGGGTCAGGTTGGGCTGGTTCTCCAGCAGGCCGCGGATCGCCGCCTTGTAGCGTACCCGATCCGCCTGGGCCCGGGTGGCCCGAACCGCGGGTCCTTTACGCGCATTGAGCACGCGGAACTGGATACCGCCGAAGTCGGTGGCCAGGGCCATGGCGCCACCAAGCGCATCGATCTCCTTGACCAGATGGCTCTTGCCGATCCCGCCGATGGCGGGATTGCAGGACATCTGGCCCAGGGTCTCGATGTTGTGGGTCAACAGCAGGGTCTGACAGCCCATGCGGGCGGAGGCCAGAGCGGCTTCGGTTCCCGCATGGCCACCGCCGATGACGATGACGTCAAAGCGGTCGGGGTAATCCAAGGTGCACCTCATTGGCGCCGGGGCGCCGTCATTCCTTCAAGGGGGTGAAATCAGCCCGCCAGTATAAACACCTTGTGGGTAATCGTCAGGGTTTTCCACACCGTCCCACCTCTCAAGGAATCTACCTTCCTTCCTAACAGTAATAATCAGTATATAAAGAGAGAAGTTCTGCTGTGGTTGTAACTGCTGGTGTGGAAAAATCTCGTGGATAAGTGATTTTCTCTATTATATATCAATAACTTGTACTGTTGACTACTGGCGGGACAAGCGGATGACCGCCTGCGTACAGCCAGTCTGCAGCCTGTGGATGGTGTGGCGACTTGCCCACAGCGGCAGCGTTACACGCCTTGTCCACCGCTGGCTACCGGGCTTGTGCACGCGCCTGTGAACAACCACGAGACTTATCCCGAACCCCAGGCCTGACCGCCGGTTAGCGCTGTTTCGCCACTCTCGCCTCGCACTTTTGTCCACAGGCAAAAAAACGGCCCCGTCGCTGCCGACAGGGCCGTCCTGGTATCGGTGAAGCCGGGATCAGTGCTTGAGGACCCGGGCCAGGAAGCTGCGGGTGCGCTCATCGGCGGGGCGATCGAAGATCTGCTGTGGTGGTGCCTGCTCGGCGATCTCGCCCTTGTGGATGTAGATCACCCGGTCGGCGACCTCGCGGGCGAACCCCATTTCATGGGTGACGATGATCATGGTCATGCCTTCGTGGGCCAGCTCGCGCATGGCGTCGAGCACCTCGCCGATCATCTCCGGGTCCAGCGCCGAGGTGGGCTCGTCGAACAGCATCAGGCGTGGCTCCATGGCCAGGGCACGGGCCAGGGCCACGCGCTGCTGCTGGCCGCCGGAGAGCTGGCTGGGGTACTTGGCGGCCTGGTCGCTGATGCCGACCCGTGCCAGCAGCCGCTCGGCGGTCTCCACGGCGTCGGCGCGGCTCCAGCCGCGCACCTTCATGGGCGCCAGGATCACGTTGTCCAACACGCTGAGGTGGGGAAAGAGGTTGAACTGCTGGAACACCATCCCGACCTCGGTGCGGATGCGCTGCAGGGCGCGGCCGCTCTTGCCGTCGGGCAGCAGCTCGTTGCCATCCACCTCGATATGGCCCGCCTGGAACTGCTCCAGGCCGTTGATGCAGCGGATCAGCGTCGACTTGCCGGAGCCACTGGCGCCGATGATCACCACCACCTCGCCGGGCGTGACCTCGAGGTCGATGTCCTGGAGCACATGTAGGCTGCCGAAGTGCTTGTTGACCTTCTCCATGCGTACGATGGGAGCGGTCGTGGTCGCGTTCTGTGTCATGCGTTGGCTCCCCTTGTTCATTGTTGCCCCCTTCACTGGCCGACCAGGCCGCGGCGCTCGAGCTGGCGCAGCAGCAGCGACAGGGTCCAGGTGATGGCGAGATACATCATGGCCACCATGAAGTAGACCTCCAGGGCGGTGAAGGTGGTGGCGATGTAGATCTGGCCCTGGCGGACCAGCTCGCCCACGCCGATCACCGAGAACAGCGAGGTGTCCTTGATGCTGATGATGCCCTGGTTGCCCAGCGGCGGGATCATGCGCCGGAAGGCCTGGGGCCAGATCACGTAGCGGAAGGCCTGGGTGCGGGAGAGGCCCAGCGACAGCGCCGCCTCGCGCTGGCCGCGCTCGATGGACTGCACGCCGCCGCGTACCACCTCCGAGATGTAGGCGCCGGAATTGACCGCGATGGCGGCGATACCGGCGGTGAGGGCGTTGATGGGGCCGCCGAGCAGCTGGGGCAGGCCGTAGAAGATGAACAGCACCTGGACCAGGATGGGGGTGCCGCGAAACACCTCGATGTAGAGGATCGCCGGCAGACGCAGCAGACGCGACGGACTGATGCGCATCAGCCCGAAGACGATGCCGATGATGAAACCGATGGCCAGCCCGCCGAAGGAGATCAGTAGGGTCCAGGGAATGCCGGGCAGCAGGTGGGGGATGGAGCGGAACGCCGCCGCCCAGTCGAATTGAAAGGTCACGTCCATGGGCGTTTCTCCGCGATGGCGGGCATCGAGGCGGGGCCGGGCGGTCACACCGCCCGGCCCCGCTGGTCAGCTCGTCGTCTCGTCAAGGTGAGGATTCGGGGCGCGCTGAGGCTCAGTCGTCCGAGGGCGCCTCGCCGAACCACTTCTCGTAGATCTCGGCGTAGGTGCCGTCCTCGCGCATCTCGGCCAGGGCCTCGTTGACCGGCTCGACCCACTGGCTGCCCTTGTGGAAGACGATGCCGTACTGCTGGCCTTCGTAGAGCGGCCCGACCACCTTGGTGCGGCCCTCGCCGCGGGTCTGGGCGAAGTAGTTGACGTTGGGCGCATCGTAGAAGGCGGCGTCGACGTTGCGGCCGAGCAGCGCCATGTACATGTCGCTGTTGCCCGGATAGGGCACGATGTTGGCGCTATTCCCCAGCTGTTCCTGGAGGAAGTCGTAGCTGGTGGAGCCGATGCGGGTGGCGATGGACAGGCCCTCGAGATCCTCGATGGCCTCGACGCTGTCGTTGTCGGCGCGCACGATGATCTGCAGGCCGGAGTCGTAGTAGGGGTCCGAGAAGTCGACGATCTGGGCGCGCTCCTCGGTGATGGTCACCCCGGCGATGGCGATCTCCTGGCTGCCGGTCTGCACGGCCGGAATGATGCCGGCGAACTCCATGGTGGTCAGGTTGACCTCGAAGCCGGCGCGCTCGGCGACCTCGTTGATGATATCCATGTCGAAGCCGATCATCTCGCCGGTCTCGGGATCCATCATCTCGAAGGGCACGAAGCTGGGGTCGGTCACCACATTGACGCGAGGCGTATCGGCCAGCGCCGAACCGGCCAGGCCGAGGCCCAGCGCCAGGGTGGCGGCCAGTGCGGATTGCTTCAGGAAGGGTGAAGCGCAAGTTGATCTTGTCATGAGATTCCCCGTTATTGAGGCTTTTCTGATGGGTCTCGCCTCTTCAACCTTGGCGAGAATCCCAGAGAGCGTCAAGTTCGGGGGACAACGCTGCGATGACACCCTGCCGCGATCACACCATGAAGGAGGCGCCGCAGCCACAGGTGGTGGTGGCGTTGGGGTTCTGGACCAGGAAGCGGGCGCCGGCGAGACCCTCCTCGAAGTCCACGGTGGAGCCCACCAGGTACTGGTAGGAGAGCGGGTCGACCACCAGGGCGACGTCGCCGAAGGCGATGACGGTGTCGTCCTCGGTGACCTCCTCGGCGAAGTCGAAGCCGTACTGGAAGCCCGAGCAGCCGCCGCCGGTGACGTAGACCCGCAGCTTGAGCTGGCTGTTGCCCTCTTCCTCGATCAGCGACTTCAGCCGCTGGCGAGCGCTGTCGGAGAGCATCAGGGGCGTGGGAACAAAGGATTCGGCACCGCTCATGGTGAGCTCCCTGAAGGGAAATGGAGAATTCGACCGGCCATTATCCCCAATCCCCAGCAAATTGGTCAACTTTTGCTGGGGGAGTGGGGTCAGGGCATCAGCGCCGGGGCGGCGAGGCCGGCGTTCTCGGCGAAGCCGAACATCAGGTTGAGATTATGCACCGCCTGGCCGGAGGCCCCCTTGACCAGGTTGTCGATCACCGCGAGCACCACCACGGTATCGCCGTTGCCCGGGCGGTGCACGGCGATGCGGCAGAGGTTGGCACCCTTGACGCTGCGGGTCTCCGGGTGGCTGCCGGCGGGCATGACATCGACGAAGGGCTCGCCTTCGAAGCGCTTCTCGAAGAGCGCCTGCAGGTCCCCCGGCTCGCCGGTGAGACGCCCGTAGAGGGTGGCATGGATGCCGCGGATCATCGGCGTCAGGTGGGGCACGAAGGTGAGCCCCACCGGGACGCCGGCGGCATCGGTCAGGCCCTGGCGGATCTCCGGCAGGTGGCGGTGGCCGGGGGCGCCGTAGGCCTTCATCGACTCGCTGGCCTCGGCCAGCAGCGAGGGCACCTTGGCGCCGCGGCCAGCGCCGGTGACCCCGGACTTGCAGTCGGCGATGACGTGGTCGGCGTCGATCAGCCCCGCCTCGAGCAGCGGCAGCAGGCCGAGCTGCACGGCGGTCGGGTAGCAGCCGGGCACGGCGATCAGTCGCGCCTGGCGGATCCTGTCACGATTGACCTCGGGCAGGCCATAGACCGCCTCGTCCAGCAGCGCCGGGGCACCGTGGGGCTGGCCGTACCACTCGGCCCACTCCTCGGCGTCGCGCAGGCGGAAGTCTGCGGAGAGGTCGATGACCCGGGTGCCGCGCTCGAGCAGCTCGCCGGCCAGGGCGTGGGCTACACCGTGGGGCGTGGCGAAGAAGACGGCGTCGCAGGCGCCGAGGCGCTCGGCATCCGGCTCACTGAAGGCCAGGTCGTCATAGTGGCCGCGCAGGTTGGGGTACAGCTCGGCGACCCCCAGGCCCGCCTCGGAGCGGGAGGTGATGGCCTCTACCTTGACCTCGGGATGCTGGGCCAGCAGCCTGAGCAGTTCGACCCCGGTATATCCGGTGCCGCCGACGATTCCGACCTTGATCACGTTGCACTCCTTCCGCTTGGCCTGGGGCTGGGCTCGGTTGTGACGACTATGATACACAAGAAGGCAGGGGCCGACCCAGCCGGCTCCGTCACTGGCAGAACAGGAATTTCGCCGTGCCGCGTTTCACACTGCCGGACCTCAGCCTGGAGGGCTTTCGCCAGCGCCTGGCCAGCGTCGATGCCCTGCCCCAGCTCTGCGTGCTGGGGGTGGTGTCGGGGCTGATCACCGGCGGCTTCATGGTCGGCTTCCGGCTGCTGATCGATCTCGGCGCCCTGGCCTTCATGCCCGGCGGCGACCCGGAGGCCTTCGAAGGGCTCTCGCCGCTGGTGCGCTCGGCTTTGCCGATCCTCGCCGTGATCCTGGTGGGCGTCTTCCTGTGGCGCCAGCCGGAGAGGGCCCGCAAGATGGGCGTCGCCCACGTGATGGAGCGGCTCACCTACCACCAGGGGCGCTTCCCCCTGCGCAACTGGCTCAACCAGTGGTGGGTCGGCGTGGTCACGGTGCTCGGCGGGCTCTCCGCGGGTCGCGAGGGGCCGGCGATCCACCTGGGCGCCGCCGCCTCCAGCGGCCTCGGCCAGCAGCTGCGCCTGCCCCACAACAGCCTGCGGGTGCTGGTGGCCTGTGGCACCGCCGCGGGTATCTCCGCCTCCTTCAATACGCCCATTGCCGGGGTCATCTTCGCCATGGAAGTGGTGATGATGGAGTACACCATTGCCGGCTTCATGCCGGTGATCCTTGCCTCCACCATGGGGGCGGTGGTGGCCCAACTGGTCTATGGCCCCGAGCCCGCCTTCCAGGTGCCCTCGGTGACCCTCGGCACGCTGATGAACCTGCCGTGGATCGTGGTGACGGCGCTGGTCATCGGACTCCTGGCCGGGCTCTTCATCCACGTGGCGAGAAGCGACTGGATCAAGGGAGTGCCGGTATGGCTGCGCCTCTCGCTGGTGGCCGTGGCCACGGCCACGGTGGCCTGGTGGTATCCCGAGGTGCAGGGCATCGGCTACGACAGCCTGGCTGCCTCCCTGACCGGCGACCTGACGGTGGACGTGCTGCTGGCGCTGGTGGTGGCCAAGCTGCTGTTGACGGCGATCACCGTAGCCAGCGGCATCCCCATCGGCATCATCGGGCCGGTGCTGGTGGTCGGCGCCGCCGCGGGGGCCCTGATGGGGCTCTTCGGGGCCTGGATCTGGCCTGAACGGGGGGCCGAGCCGGGGCTCTACGCCATGTTGGGCATGGCGGCGATGATGGGAGCGGTGCTGCAGGCGCCCCTGGCCGCGCTGATGGCGCTGCTGGAACTGACCCACAATCCCAATATCCTCCTGCCCGGCATGCTGGCGGTGGTGGTCTCGGGACTGACCTCCCGGCAGCTGTGCCGCTGCGACGGGTTCTTCATCAGTGCGACCCGCCACGGCCTGCACCCATTGCAGCAGCCGCTGATGCAGGCACTCTCACGGGTGTCGGTGCCGGCGGTGATGGAGCGAAGCCTGGAGTGCGCGCCCCGGATGATGACCCGGGAGCGCGCCCGGATGCTGCTGACCCGCAACCCGATCTGGGTCCTGATCGAGCGCTCCAGCGACGACAAGCCGGTGCTGGCATTGAAGGCCGCCGACCTGGCGCGCTGGCTGATGGAGGCCGAGTCGGAGCCGCGGGAGGATGATGGGGGCGGTGAGGGGGAAGAAGCGGAGCTCATCGACCTGATGGAGATTCCCGGCCTGCGCCTGGAACTGGCGCCCATCCATCTGCAGGCGACGCTCTCCGAGGCCTTCGAGCGGCTCAATGACCAGTCGGTGGATGCGCTCTATGTGGAGCACGGCAACCGCCCGAAAAGGAAGCGGATTTCGGGTATCATCACGCGGGGGGCCATCGAACGCTACTATCGTCTCGGCGACTGACCGTCCCGTGGATCAGCCATCTCGGCAGCCCGCCTCCCCACCGGGTGGCTGCACCGCCTGCCCTCCCCCATCCGCCGTCTTGGAGCCCTTATGTACCTGTGGATCAAGGCCCTGCACCTGATCGCCATGGTGACCTGGTTCGCCGCCCTCTTCTATCTACCGCGCCTCTATGTCTACCACGCCATGGCGCGGGACCGTGGCGAGCAGCAGGCCATCGACCACTTCCAGGTGATGGAGCGCAAGCTCTATCGCGGCATCATGACGCCTTCGATGATCGCGGTGCTGGTGTTCGGTGGCTGGCTACTCTACCTGATGCCCTTCTGGCTGACCCAGGGCTGGCTGCACGCCAAGCTGCTGCTGGTGGCGCTGCTGGTGGCCTACCACCATGTCTGCCTGATCTACCTCAAGCAGCTGCGCGATGGGCGCTGCACCAAGAGCCATGTGTTCTTCCGCTGGTTCAATGAGCTGCCGGTGATCGCCCTGCTGGTGATCATCGTCCTTGCCGTGCTGAAGCCCTTCTGATGGCCGAGACGACACCTATCGCGCCGCACCTGCCGGTGGTGCTGGTGCTGGCAGGCCACGACCCCACCGGCGGCGCCGGGTTGATCGCCGACGCCGAGGCGGTCGCCGCCTGTGGCGGCTGGGCGCTGACCATCCCCACCGCACTGACGGTGCAGAATTGCCGCGACGTCCAGGCGGTTGTTCCCGGCGACCCCGACACCATGCGCGCCGCCGCCGCGGCGCTGGACGGCTTCGAGGTCGCGGCCATCAAGGTGGGCCTGGTGGCCGACCTGCCCAGCCTGGATGCGGTGACCGATATCATCCGGCGCTTTCCCGGCGTGCCGCTGGTGGTCGACCCGGTGCTCAGGGCCGGCGGCGGCCGGGAGTTATCCACAGCTGAGCTGGTGGACGCCTTCCGCGAGCGCCTGCTGCCCCTGGTGGATATCCTGACGCCCAACCGCGACGAGCTGTCACGCCTGTCGCGGTCGCCCGGGGAGGATACCGAGCGGGCGGTGGAGCTGATGACGCTGGGCTGTCAGGCGGTACTGGTCACCGGGACCGATTCGCCGGCCGCCGGTACCCCCGGGGATCGGGTGGCGCATACTCTGCACACACCCGACCAGAGTCGCCAGTGGAGCTGGCCCCGGCTGGCGGGGCGCTACCACGGCTCCGGCTGTACCCTGGCGGCGGCCCTGGCGGCGCGACTGGCGGCCGGGGAGTCGCTGATGAGTGCCTGCGAGCAGGCCCAGGCCTTCACCTGGCAGGCGCTGGCCCACGCCTGGCAGCCGAGTCCCGAGGGCCAGAGCCTGCCGCGTCGGCTATGGCGCCTGCCCGTGACATCGGTCAAGGTGCCCGACCCGTCCGGGCAGGGAAGCTGAGGCAGCGCTGGCCATCGGCGGGCCAAGCACTGAGAATGGAGAGCAGGAGAGCGGGCCCCGAGGGGCGACGACGCGCGAACTTTCCGCGCTATTCACCGCTGGTGAAGGGCTTATCCAGAGAACTATCCACAAGCTTGCGAGGACGAGACACGCCATGATCACATCCGCCGAACTCTTTGAACGGGCCTGCCGACACATTCCCGGTGGCGTCAACTCGCCGGTGCGCGCCTTCAAGGGGCTGCAGCGGCCGCCGGTGTTCATGGAGCGTGCCCAGGGCGCCTACCTGTTCGACGTGGAGGGCAAGCGCTACGTCGACTACGTGGGCTCCTGGGGGCCGATGATCACCGGCCACGCCGACCCGGACGTGCTGGGGGCGGTTCGCGACCGGCTCGACAAGGGCCTTTCCTTCGGGACCCCCACCGCCATCGAGACCACCATGGCGGACCTGATCTGCGAGATGCTCCCCTCCATGGAGATGGTGCGCATGGTCAATTCGGGCACCGAGGCCACCATGTCGGCGATCCGCCTGGCCCGCGGGGTCACCGGGCGCGACAAGATCGTCAAGTTCGAGGGCAACTACCATGGCCACTCCGACTCCCTGCTGGTCAAGGCGGGCTCCGGGGCCCTGACCCACGGCGAGCCCAGCTCGCCGGGCGTGCCGGCGGCCCTGGCCGAGCACACCGTGACCCTGCCCTACAACGACATCGACGCCGTGGAAGAGTGCTTCGAGGAGATCGGCGAGCAGATCGCCTGCATCATCGTCGAGCCGGTGGCCGGCAACATGAACTGCATTCCGCCCCAGCCGGGCTTCCTCGAAAGCCTGCGTCGGGCCTGTGACGCCCACGACAGCGTGCTGATCTTCGACGAGGTGATGACCGGTTTCCGCGTGGCCCTGGGCGGTGCCCAGGCGCACTACGGCATCCGTCCCGACCTCACCTGCCTGGGCAAGATCGTCGGTGGCGGCATGCCGGTGGGCGCCTTCGGCGGCAGCGAGTCGATCATGTCCAACATCTCGCCGCTGGGACCGGTCTACCAGGCGGGGACGCTGTCCGGCAACCCGCTGGCCATGGCGGCCGGCATCGCCCTGCTCACCAAGCTGCGTCAGCCCGGCTTCCACGACGCCCTGGCCCAGCGGGTCGAGACGCTCTGCCACGGCCTCCAGGAGCGGGCCGATGCCGCGAGGGTGGAGATGATCACCCAGCGCGTCGGCGGGATGTTCGGGCTCTTCTTCACCGGCCAGAGCCGCGTCGACAACTTCGCCCAGGCCACGGCCTGCGACGCCGACGCCTTCCGGCGCTTCTTCTCGGCGATGCTCGACGAGGGGGTCTACCTGGCGCCCTCCGCCTACGAGGCGGGGTTCATGTCCAGCGCCCATACGCCGGAGGATATCCAGCTGACCCTGGACGCCGCCGAGAAGGCCTTCCGGGCCATGCAGGCAGGCTAACCGCAACCCGAACCCCTCCACCGGGAGACTCGCCATGCACCATCTCGCCGACCCGCCTGGCAAGGACAGCGACGCCACCGAGAGCCTGGAGTCGCTGATCGATTCCCTGGTGGCCTACCATCGCGATGCGCGGCCGACGGCCTCGACGGCTGACCCGCGCCGGCCGCTGGAGGTCATGGCGAGGGAAGCGCTGGCGGTGATCCGCCCTGCCCTGTTCGATGAGGAGGAGCGCCGGCGGGTCGATCAGTTGGGGGAGTGGCTGGCGCAGGACCTGGTACGCCTGGCGCCCCTGCTCGAGTCCCGGCGAGAGCGTCAGCTGACCAGCTGGGCGCTGGCCCATCCGGAGAGCCGCCTGTGCCATGAGGGCCGTACCCTGCTGGTCAATGCCATCGGGCGCGATCCGACGGTGCCCGGAAACGAGCTGGCGGCGGATGCGGCCAGCGACTTGGCGGCCCTGCTGGTGGGGCTCGAGGCACGGGGCGAGTCGGCGCTGACCCGGCTGGCCCTGGATCGCTACCTGCGGCTCTCCGGCGACTACCCGCAGGCGCGGCTGCTGTCGCTGTTCGGGATCTGCCATGCGCTGAGCGGCGCCCGCCGGGCCCTGCAGCGTCGGCCCGCGGAGGACCAGGACCCGGAACATCCCGCCCGGCTGGCGGAGAGCATGGCCGAGTGCCGGCGCTATCTGGACCTCGCCGAGCGTATCGCCGAGTTCCGCTTTCCACCCTTGGTGATTGCCGTGGGCGTGTCGGGCAGCGGCAAGAGCCGCTTCACGGCGGGGCTGGTGGCGCGGCTGGGGGCGATTCGCGTCTGCTCCGATGCCGAGCGCCGTCGGCTCCACGAGCTGCCCGCGGAGATGACCTATCCCCAGGGGGCTGCCCTGGATCCCGCTGTGGATATCTTCGATGAGGCGGCGACCGAGCGCACCTACCGCCATCTGGCCTGCTGTGCGGGCACCCTGCTGGATGCGGGCATCCCGGCCTGCGTGGATGCCACCTGCCTGAAGCGCTGGCAGCGCGACCTGCTACGCCAGCAGGCCGAGGCGCGGGGCCTCCCCTGCCTGGTGGTCAGCTTCGAGGCCGACGAGGCAACGCTGCGCCGGCGCATCGAGAAGCGGGCCCGGCATCAGGGCGTCGAGCTAGCCAACAGCCTGTCGGTACTGGAGCGTCAGCTTGCCGAGCGGGAGGCCTTCGCCGATGAGGAACGCCTGAACCTGGTGCACCTGGACACCACCGCCGACAACGCCGCGGAGACGCTGGTCGACCTGATCGAGGAGCACGTCAGGCTCGGCTGAGCTCGAGGATCATCGACCCTGTCCACCGGGTTCCTTGCCGTCATGGCGCCGGCGCGCCAGGTCCGGGGGAGGTGGCACCCCGAGATTCTGGCGCGCCCAGTTGACGGCCTGGATGCGGTTGTGGACATCGATCTTGCGGAAGATATTGTAGAGGTGTGACTTGACGGTGTGCTCGCTGACGAAGAGGCGGTCGGCGATGTCGCTGTTGGAGGCACCGGAGCCCAGCAGGCCGATGATCTCCAGCTCGCGATGGGTGAGGCCGCAGACCGGGCGGTAGGAGTTGAGCTGCTGGCGGCGTAGGAAGGAAATCATGCGGGTCATCAGGGAGCGTGACATCCACAGCTCGCCCGCCATCAGGGCCTGGAGCCCCTTGCAGATCATGTCCAGGTCGTCGCTGCGGTAGAAGACTCCCTGGAGGTGCAGGGCCGAGAGGGTCTCGACGGCGTGGTCCTCGTCCTGCAGGTTGAAGGCGGCCAGCGACAGGTGCTCGTGCTCCATGGTCTTGGCGTGCCACTTCTGCATCAGGTCATCGGAGATATGGTCGGCATCCAGCAGGATCAGGGTGCGCTGGAGCTCGCGGGACTTCCACTCGCTGCCTGGTGGCAGCACCGTGACAGGGCAGTCCAGCCGCTGTCGAAGGTAGTCGATAAAAAGCTGGCACTGGGGATTGCTGGCGGTCACCAGCAGCAGGCTTGTGCCCTTGTCCATATTTGCCCCCTCAGGTAACCCGACTCGCTCTCATGCCTGGGTATGGGTTGAGTGGTGTGATCCGATCAGAGTGAAGTCTCGGTCACTTTGTAACTTTTCGTTACTGTTATTTTGTTATTTATATATATTTATAAGCTATTATTGCTGCACTGCATACTGCCTTATCTCAATTCATCAATGCTTTAACTATAGCTTGTCGAGGTGACGCGGTGTTTCGCGCGGGGAAAAACCACCAGGGCACGATGAGTAAGATCAGTCTCGAGTACAGAAAAGTTATGAGTCATCTAATAAGGGGTCGACCGAGACTTTTCCTGCGGCTGGCGCACGTCCTAGAATGGTGGCTCGTGAATCGCCAGGAAGCCCCATCATGACCTTGAACCCCCTGATCCTCGCCAGCGGCAATCCCGGCAAGCTTCGCGAGTTCCATCAGCTGCTGGCGCCGCTGGGCTTCGATGTCAGGGCCCAGGCGGAATACGCGGTGCGTGAGGTGGAGGAGACGGGTCTCACCTTCGTGGAGAATGCCCTGCTCAAGGCCCGGGAGGCGAGCCGCATCAGTGGGCTGCCGGCGCTGGCCGACGACTCGGGTCTGGAGGTGGATGCGCTGCACGGTGCGCCCGGCATCTATTCAGCCCGCTTCGCCGGGGAGCCGAAGAGCGATGCGCGCAACAACGCGCGGCTTCTGGAGTGCCTCGCCGAGGTGCCCGAAGGAAGGCGCACCGGCCGCTACTGGTGCGTGCTTGTTTACCTGCGCCACGCCGAGGACCCGGTGCCGCTGATCGTACAGCGCAGCTGGGAGGGCGTGATCCTGGGCCAGCCCCGTGGTGAGGGGGGCTTCGGCTATGACCCCCTGTTCTGGCTGCCCGATCAGCGGGTGAGCGTGGCCGAGCTCCCGGCCACGGAGAAGAACCGGCTCAGCCATCGCGGTCGGGCCCTCCAGGCCCTGGTCGAGGCGCTGGGTCAGGCCGGCGGGATGCGATGACCGCCCTGCCCCCGCTCTCCCTCTATGTGCATGTGCCCTGGTGCGTGCGCAAGTGCCCCTACTGCGACTTCAACTCCCACGGCGTCGGGCGGGACGCCGAGCTGCCGGAGGCCGACTACCTGGTGGCGCTGCTGGCCGACCTCGACGCCGACCTGGAGCTGGCCGCCGGTCGCGAGCTGATCAGTCTCTTCATCGGCGGCGGCACGCCGAGCCTGATGTCCGCGGCCTTCTACCGGGAGCTGCTGGCCGGCCTCGCCGAGCGGCTCCCCCTGGCCGCCGATATCGAGATCACCCTGGAGGCCAACCCGGGCACCCTGGAGCGCGGGCGCTTCGCCGGCTATCGCGAGGCGGGCATCAACCGCCTCTCCCTGGGCGTACAGAGTTTCCAGGATGCCCAGCTCAACTCCCTGGGGCGCATCCACACGGGCCGCGACGCCGAGGCCGCGGTGGCCGAGGCGCGGGTGGCCGGCTTCGACAACCTCAACCTCGATCTGATGCACGGCTTGCCGAACCAGACGCCCGAGCTGGCCCTCGACGACCTGGAGCGGGCCCTGGCGCTTGCCCCGGAACACCTGTCCTGGTATCAGCTCACCCTGGAGCCCAACACGGAGTTTCATTCCCGGCCGCCGCGCCTGCCCGAGGAGGAAGTCCTCTGGGATATCCAGGACCTCGGCCATGTTCGGCTGGAGGCGGCGGGGTACTCCCGCTACGAGATTTCCGCCTATTCGCGACCTGGGCATCGTTCGCGGCATAATCTCCACTACTGGCGTTTCGGCGACTACCTGGGCATCGGTGCCGGCGCCCATGGCAAGCTGAGCGTCGCTGACGGCCAGGGTCGATTGGCCATCGAGCGACGCTGGAAGGCCCGCCAGCCGGCGGCCTATCTGCGCCGCTGCCATGATCCCCGGGGCTTCGTGGCCGGTCGCCACCGGATCGCCGAGGCCGAGCTGCCGCTGGAGTTCGCCATGAACGCGCTGCGCCTGGTCGAGGGCGTGCCACTCGCGAGCTGGCCCGCCATGACCGGGCGCCCGCTGGCGGCCCTCGAGTCCCGGCTCGCCGAGGCGCGGGAAAAAGGACTTCTGGTGGAAGATGCCGCGCGACTGCAGGCATCACCTCGGGGTCTATTATTCTTGAATGAATTGCTGGCACTGATCAGCCAGGATTGACGCGCTAATCGACTCATCGCACATCGCTGATCCGGTGCCGCCAGGAGGGTGGCTCGGAGCTGCCATCCCGATATCAAGGAGATACCCCATGATCAAGATCCAACGCCTGTTCGTTCCTCTGGCCGCTGCCGCCCTTCTGGTGGGGTGTGCCACCACCGATCCCTACAGCGGCCAGACCCAGCGCAGCCAGACCGCCACCGGTGCCGGCATCGGTGCCGCCGTGGGGGCCGCCGCGGGCGCGCTCTCCGGAAGCGGCAGCACCAGCCGCCGCGACCGCGCCTTGGTCGGTGCCGCCGTGGGCGCCGCCGCCGGTGCCGGAATCGGTGCCTATATGGATCGCCAGGAGCAGCAGCTGCGCGAGAGCACGCGGGGCACCGGGATCGAGGTCGATCGCCGCGGCGACGATATCGTTCTCAACATGCCGAGCAGCGTGACCTTCGGCTTCGACTCCAGCGAATTGACCAACAGCGCGCGCAGCGCGCTCAACGACGTGGCGTCGATCCTCAGCCAATACACCGATACGCGCGTCAACATCGCCGGCCACACCGACAGCACCGGCAACGCCGACTACAACCAGCGGCTCTCCGAGCGACGCGCCGAGTCCGTCGGCAACTACCTGGCCCAGTCCGGCGTCGCCCGTAATCGGCTCCAGATGAGGGGCTACGGCCAGAATCAGCCTGTGGCCAGCAACGCCAGCGAGGAGGGGCGTGCCCAGAACCGTCGCGTCGAGATCACCCTCTCGCCCATCGAGAGCCAGTTCCAGTAAGCTCCGGCCGACCTGTCAGGGGCCTGTCGCCTGCGGCGGCAGGCCCTTTTTTTGGTCACCCTCATCCTTGCCGAGTCGCGGAATCCCTTCCATGCTTTCCTACCAGCACGCCTATCACGCCGGCAACTTTGCCGATGTCCACAAGCACCTGACCCTGCATGGGGTCATCGATCATCTGTTACGTAAAAAATCCTCCATTACGTATGTTGATACCCATGCCGGGCGTGGGGACTACCCCCTGGATGGGGCAGAAACCGCCCGGCTGCAGGAGTATCGGCAAGGGATCCTGCCGCTCTGGCGGGCTCGCGCCGAGCTGGCCGACACCCCGCTGCTCAGCGACTGGCTGGCCAGCCTGGCGGCCGCCCAGCCCGACCCGGAGCGGCTGACCCACTACCCCGGCTCGCCCTGGTGGATTGGCCACCGCCTGCGGGCGGGGGATCGCCAGTGGCTCTTCGAGCTGCACCCGGGGGAGCATGAGCACCTGGCGCAGCAGGCGCTTCCCGCGGCGGTCCAGCGTATCCGTGCCGATGGCCTCAGGGGCCTGCGCGAGCGCCTGCCGGTGGCGACCCCGAGGCTCTGCGTGCTGATCGACCCCAGCTACGAGCGCAAGGCAGAGTATGCCGAGGTGGCCGAGACGCTGCTGGCGGCGATGCGCAAGGCGCGTCACGGGGTGGTGCTGGTGTGGTATCCGCTGCTGCCGTCGGGGCAGCACCGCGAGCTGCTGGAAGGGGTCCGGGACGGAGACCTGCGCAAGGTCTGGTACGGGGAGTTTACCCGGCAAACGCCGGCGGCGGGGGAGCGGGGCATGTATGGCAGCGGTATGCTGGTGGTCAATCCGCCCTGGGGCTTCGATGAGCGCCTGGCCGCGGCGATGGCACCCGTGGTGGCCCACCTGGGCGCGCCGGGGAGCTATCGCAGCGGCTGGTGGGTAGAGGAGTAGGGGAGACTGCGCTGCTATTTCCCGATGCAGAAGCTGCCGAAGATCTCGCCGAGCAGGTCGTCCGCGCTGAATTCGCCGGTTATCTCGCCCAGCGCCTGCTGGGCGTCGCGCAGGTCCTCGGCCAGCAGCTCGCCGGCGCCGAAGCCGGCCAGCTGGGTCTCGCCGTTCTCCAGAGCCTGGCGCGCCCGGTCGAGGGCGTCCAGGTGGCGCCGCCGCGCCGAGAAGCGCCCCTCGGCGGTGCCGCTGTAGCCCATCACCGCCTTGAGGTGCGCCTTGAGGTTATCCACACCCGTTCCGGTGCGGGCGGAGAGCCTCACCACCGGGGTGGCTGTGGACAAGTCGCTTCCCGGTGCCTCCCGGCTTGTGTCGATCTTGTTGCGCACCAGGGTCAGCCGCGACGGGTCAGACAGCCGAGCCACGAACTCGGGCCAGATCGCCATGGGATCGGTGGAGGCCGTGGTGGTGGCGTCTACCAGCAGCAGCACTCGGTCCGCCGTCTCGATCTCCGCCCACGCGCGGGCCACGCCGATGCGCTCCACGGCGTCCGGAGTGTCGCGCAGGCCGGCGGTATCGATCACGTGCAGCGGCATGCCGTCGATGTGGATATGCTCGCGCAGCACGTCCCGGGTGGTGCCGGCGATATCGGTGACGATGGCCGTCTCCTGCTCGGTGAGCGCGTTGAGCAGGCTTGATTTTCCGGCATTGGGGCGCCCGGCGATCACCACGTTCATGCCCTCGCGCATCAGGGCACCCTGGCCGGCGGCGGCCCGCACCTTGGCCAGCTCGGCCATCACGCCCGCCAGCTTCTCGGCCACCTTGCCGTCGGCCAGGAAGTCGATCTCCTCCTCGGGAAAGTCGATGGCCGCCTCCACGTAGATGCGCAGCTCGATCAGCCGCTGGACGAGCGCCTCGACCCGCCGCGAGAAGTCGCCCTGCAGCGAGCGCAGGGCGTTCTCGGCGGCGGCCCGGGAGCTGGCGTCGATCAGGTCGGCGATCGCCTCGGTTTGGGCCAGGTCGAGCTTGTCGTTGAGGAAGGCGCGCTCGGAGAACTCGCCCGGGCGGGCCAGGCGAGCGCCGAGCTGCACGCAGCGTTCCAGCAGCAGGTCCATGATCACCGGCCCCCCATGGCCCTGCAGCTCCAGCACGTCCTC
Source organism: Halomonas sp. BM-2019 (assembly GCF_017584085.1). NCBI lineage: Bacteria > Pseudomonadati > Pseudomonadota > Gammaproteobacteria > Oceanospirillales > Halomonadaceae > Halomonas > Halomonas sp. BM-2019. The sequence continues at coordinate 244,546 of NZ_CP071922.1, read as the reverse complement.
GCCGGTGAAGGAGTGGGGGCCTGCGAAGTACAGGGCGATGCCCTCGTCGATCACGCCAGAATCGCCCCAAAAGGGTCCGTAGTGGACGCGGCGGGCGGGAGGGCAGAGGCCCACCACCGCCTTGGCGATCATCGCGCACAGCGGCCCAGAGACGCGGATGATGCCAACTCCGCCGCGACCGGGCGGGGTGGCGAGGGCGGCGATGGTGTCCTGGTCATGGAGGCGGGCCATGAGAATCTCCTCGGGGTGGCGGGACCATTGTCCGATTCGGGCGCCACCAACGCCAGACCCCCGCACGGGGCGGGGGTCTGGGGCGGGGTCTGATGCCTCGGGCTACTTGGTCTTCATACCCTTGCCGACGCTGGGATCGTTCTCGATCTTGCGCGTGATGGCGTACTGCTGGGCGATGGAGATGATGTTGTTCACCACCCAGTAGATCACCAGGCCGGCCGGGAACCACAGGAAGAAGAAGGTGAAGACGATGGGCAGCATCTTCATGATCTTGGCCTGCATGGGGTCCGGCGGGGTCGGGTTAAGCAGCTGCTGGACGTACATGGAGGCGCCCATCAGGATCGGAAGGATGAACAGCGGATCGCGGATCGACAGGTCCTGGATCCAGAACATGAAGGGGGCGTGACGCAGTTCCACCGACTCCAGAAGCATCCAGTAGAGAGCGATGAAGACCGGCATCTGGACCAGGATCGGCAGACAGCCGCCCAGCGGGTTGATCTTCTCCTTCTGGTAGAACTTCATCATCTCCTGGGACATCTTCTGGCGGTCATCGCCATACTGCTCCTTCAGGCGCTGCATCTCCGGACCCAGCTTGCGCATGCGGGCCATGGACTTGTAGGCCTTGGCGGAGAGCGGCCACAGGGCCAGCTTGACCAGGATGGTCAGGAAGACGATGGACCAGCCCCAGTTACCGACCAGGCTGTGGATCTGGTCGAGCAGCCAGAACAGCGGGTTGGCGATGAACCACAGCCAGCCGTAGTCCACGGTGAGGCGCAGATGGGGCGCCACGGCCTCCAGGTAGTCCTGTACCTTGGGGCCCATGTAGAGGGTGGCGCCCAGACGGGCCTCGCCCTCGGCGGCCACGCTGGCCACAGGACCGGCGAAGGCCACCACGTTGCGATTGCGTGAATCCGTGGTGGCGTAGTAGAGGTTCTGCTGGTTCTGGGGCGGTGCCCAGGCCGAGACGAAGTAGTGCTGGAGGATGGCCGCCCAGCCGCCCTGGACATCGCGATTATCGAAGCGCCCGCGCTGGATATCGTCGAAGTCGACCTTCTCGTAGCGGGTGTCGGGTGAGGAGAAGGCGGCGCCGAGATAGGAGCTCATGCCCAGCGCCACGCCGCTGGAGGGGTCGGGGCTGTTGTCGCGGGCCAGCTGCCCGATGAAGCGGGCGCTGACCGGCGCTTCGGTGTTGTTGGCCAGGTAATAATTGACGTCCACCGCGTAGCTGCCGCGCTCGAAGCTGAAACGCTTGATGATGTCGACGCCGTTGACCTCGGCGGTCAGGTCCACCTCGAGGCGATTGTCGCCCTCGGTCAGGCGATATTCGGTCTGCCCCGGCGTAAAGGCGATGCGCCCGGCCTGGCCGTCGATCTGGAGGCCGGAGCGCGCCACATAGCTGCGCGTCTCGCTGTCGGAGAGCAGCACGTAGGGACGCTCCGAGTCCAGCGTCATGCGATGCTGGGGCAGCGCCGCGTAGACGATGTCGCCACCCTGGGGGTCGATGCGCAAGTCGAGCACATCGGTGACCACGGTGATCAGGTCACGGCTGACGGCAGGACGGTCCGGCTCCATCGGCATCGTGGTCTCGGCCTCGGGACGCGGTGCGGTGGGGACGGCCAGTCCCTCCTCGTCCGGCTCGGCGGCTTCCTCGTCGGGGGAGGCGATGAAGGTGGGGGCCTCCGGCTCAGGCGCGACCTGGCCATAGTCCTGATTCCACTGTACGACGATCAGGTAGGCCAGCACCGCCAGGGGGATCAGCAAGAGAAGTCGTTTTACGTCCATGAGGGTTCTGCCCGATGGGTGGTGAACATGTCAGGGGCGTGACGGCGAGCGCACGCCCGAGATAGACAAAAGCCTGCCAGAGGCAGGCTGGATGCCGAACACGGACTCTCGGCGGTGCTTCCGGCAGGCTCAAGGGGCGCCATGGAAAGGCTCTCCGCTCATCCGCCCTGCGGGACGCCTGCGGCGGGACTGCCGGCGCGATGGCCCTTGTCGGACTCGGCCTTGCTTGCCTCGCGTTCCAAGCGTCGCCACATGCCGTGCAGCTGGCGGTGCAGAGTATCGTTATCCAGATCCCCTACGCCACGCCTTGCCAGGATCACGATATCGACGGCAGGAAGACGCTGCTGCCGCAGACGAAAGGACTCGCGAACGATCCGCTTGACGCGGTTGCGATCGACGGCTCGGCGAAGGTTCTTCTTGCTGACGACCAGCCCCAGACGGGGATGTCCCAGGTCATTGGGTACCGCCAGAGCCATGAGACCCTTGCCGTGAACCTTCAAGACCGCTCGCTCGAAGACCTGCCGATAGTCCCCGGCCGTCAGCAGTCGCAGACGGCGGGGAAAGTCCTGACGGGACACTCAGGGTCCGTGATCAGGCGCTCAGGCGCTTGCGACCCTTGGCACGACGGCGTGCCAGGACGGCGCGACCGCTCTTGGTGGCCATGCGGGCACGGAAACCGTGCACGCGCTTACGCTTGAGAACGCTGGGTTGAAAAGTGCGCTTCATAACTCGTTATTCCCACGTGGTTTTTAGGACGATTCGACAATTTCGAGGCGTCCGGATTCCGTCGGGGAATCCGGGAGTGTTCGGCTCAAGACCGGAAATTGTAGTGATATCCGGGCCGCGGCGCAATTTTTCCGTGCGGGCGAATGCCGTGAAAGGGGCGCCGGGGGGCTCGGACAGCCTGAGGTTCCATCATCACTATATAGAGCCCTTTTAATTAGGCTTGTTATTAATACTGGGGACACGTTCTGTGGATAATCTGTCTTTCCAGTTAGATATCAAGGTAATGGAGCAACTCTATGGCTGTGGATTAGCGCTGCTGGAGGCGGGGATTTGCGGTGGTCCGGCGGTGGATAAGTCAGCAACTTGTCCACCGCCAGGTGTTTTCCCCAGGGTTGTCGGGTCGAGGTCCCGAGGGTTCGACAAGAGTTGTCCACAGAGCCAGGTGTCGCGCCGCGGGGTGTGGATAACCGCTCCCGGGAACGCTACAATGATCGGCCTTTTTCCAATCGATGGTGAGGTCGCGTGTCGCTTGCTCTCTGGCAACAGTGTCTGGACACCCTGCAGGACGAGCTGAATTCCCAGCAGTTCAACACCTGGATCCGCCCGCTGCAGGCGGAAGAAGGGGAGTCGGGCGAGCTGTGTCTGCTGGCGCCCAATCGCTTCGTTCGTGACTGGGTCAGCGACAAGTATGCCAAGCGCATCGGTGAGCTGATGCGGGAGCTTTCCCCGGCCAAGCCGCCCAAGGTGGTGCTGTCGGTGGGAAGCCGGCGCAGTGCCCCCAGTCCCCAGCCGCGTGAGTTGGGTAACCCCGTGTCGGCTAGCCCGCGTCGGCCGGCAGCGCCAGCCGTCCAGGTCCCCCCCCGCGGCGACAGGGTTGCCGATGAACGCGAGATCGATGCGATGCGCGAGGAGGGAGCGGCTCGTCGGCCCGCCGCCGAGCGCCAGGTTCAGGTCGAGGGCAGCCTGAAGCACAACAGTGGCCTGAACCCCAACTTCACCTTCGAGACCTTTGTGGAGGGCAAGTCCAACCAGCTGGCCCGGGCCGCCTCACGGCAGGTCTCGGAGAACCCGGGCGGGGCCTACAACCCGCTCTTTCTCTATGGTGGGGTAGGGCTGGGCAAGACCCACCTGATGCATGCGGTGGGCAACGCCCTGGCCGGGCGCCGCGAGAATGCCCGGGTCGTCTACCTGCACTCCGAGCGCTTCGTGGCCGATATGGTCAAGGCGCTGCAGCTCAATGCCATCAATGACTTCAAGCGCTTCTACCGCAGCGTCGATGCGTTGTTGATCGACGATATCCAGTTCTTCGCCGGCAAGGAGCGCTCCCAGGAGGAGTTCTTCCACACCTTCAATGCCCTGCTCGAGGGCGGCCAGCAGATGATCCTCACCTCCGATCGCTACCCGAAGGAGATCAGCGGGGTGGAAGAGCGGCTCAAGTCGCGCTTCGGTTGGGGCTTGACGGTGGCCATCGAACCGCCGGAGCTGGAGACCCGGGTAGCGATCCTCATGAAGAAGGCCGATCAGGCCAAGGTGGAGCTGCCCCACGACGCCGCCTTCTTCATCGCCCAGAAGATTCGCTCCAACGTTCGCGAGCTGGAAGGGGCCCTGAAGAAGGTGATCGCCGACTCCCACTTCATGGGGAAGCCGATTACCCAGGACTTCATCCGCGAGTCGCTCAAGGACCTGCTGGCCCTGCAGGACAAGCAGGTGGGCGTGGACAATATCCAGCGCACCGTGGCCGAGTACTACAAGATCAAGCTCGCCGACCTGCTTTCCAAGCGGCGCTCACGCTCCGTGGCCAGGCCGCGGCAGGTGGCCATGGCCCTGGCCAAGGAGCTGACCAACCATAGTCTCCCGGAGATCGGTGATGCCTTCGGCGGCCGTGACCACACCACGGTGTTGCACGCCTGCCGCAAGGTGAAGGCGCTGCAGGAAGAGAGCGCCGATATTCGCGAAGACTACAAGAACCTGCTGCGCCTGCTGACCAGCTAGCCGGCCCGGCCCTTCGCCTTGCCCGGCTGTGGTTAAATGACTGCCATGCCTTTCGGTCCGAGCCGCGCGGGCTGCAACCCTTCAGGACTAGATGTGGAGCCGACATGAAATTTTCCATCTCCCGCGAAGCGCTGCTGCGACCGCTGACGCTGGTGGCCGGCGTGGTGGAGCGACGCCAGACTCTCCCGGTACTCTCCAACGTGCTGATCCAGGTCGAGCAGGACCAGGTGGCGCTGACCGGCACCGATCTGGAAGTGGAGCTGATCGGTCGCACCGTGGCCGCCCAGGTGGATGAGCCCGGCGCCGCCACGGTGCCGGCACGCAAGCTGATGGATATCTGCAAGTCACTGCCGGACCAGGCCGAGATCCAGCTCTCCCTGGAGGAGGGCAGGGCGGTGCTGCGCAGCGGCCGCTCCCGCTTCACCCTCTCCACCCTGCCGGTGGCGGAATTCCCCAATATCGAGGATAGCCAGGGTAGCACCGAGCTGAGCCTGCCCCGTGGGGTCCTGAAGCAGCTGATCGATGCCACCGCCTTTGCCATGGCCCAGCAGGACGTGCGCTACTACCTGAACGGCATGCTGCTGGAGATGCGTGCCAATCTGGTCAGGGCGGTGGCGACCGATGGCCATCGCCTGGCGGTTTGCTCACGCCCGGTGGAGATCCAGGTAGAGCCGGCCCAGAAGCTGATCGTGCCGCGCAAGGGCATCCTCGAACTGGTGCGCCTGCTGGACGATGGTGAGGAGCCGGTCAGCCTGACCCTGGGCGCGAGCCATATTCGTGCCCACACCGGCGACTTCACCTTTACCTCCAAGCTGGTGGACGGCAAGTTCCCCGACTATGAGCGGGTGGTTCCCCGCGGTGGCGACAAGGTGTTCATCGCCGAGCGTGCCGAGCTGCGCCAGGTGCTGTCGCGCACCGCGATCCTCTCCAATGAGAAGTACCGCGGCGTCCGCCTCCACCTGGAGGAGGGCAATCTCAAGGTGATGGCCAATAACCCCGAACAGGAGGAGGCCGAGGAGAACATCGCCATCGAGTACAGCGGCCCGGGGATGGAGATCGGCTTCAATGTCGGCTACCTGATCGACGTGCTCAACGCCCTGGACGAGGATCGCGTCCAGATGACCCTGGCCGATCCCAACAGCAGTGCGTTGATGGAAGAGCCGGGCGGTGGCGATGCCCTCTATGTCGTCATGCCGATGCGCCTCTAGCCTGGGCGGGGGCGCCTCGGGTGCCGCCTGCCCGCCAGCGCCCATGTCGCTTGATCGCCTCGCCTTTCAGGGTCTTCGTAACCTTCAACCCATTGATTTTCAACCGGGTTGTCGGATCAATCTGTTCAGCGGTGACAACGGAAGCGGCAAGACGAGCCTGCTGGAGGGCATCCATGTTCTCGGCATGGGACGCTCCTTCCGCACCCGCAACATGCGCCATGTGATCGCCCACGATGCCGAGGAACTCGTGCTGCATGGCCGTCTGACCGGTGAACCACCGCTCCCCTTTGGCCTGCGCCGACGACGCGACGAGGATGAGCTGGAGATCCGCCTCGCCGGTGAGCGCGTCGCACGGCTGTCGCGCCTGGTCGAGACGCTGCCACTGCAGCTGATCAACCCTGATGCGTTCCGTCTGCTGGAGGGCTCCCCTGCGGGCCGCCGGGAGTTTCTCGACTGGGGAGTGTTTCACGTGAAACATGACTTTCTCGAGGCGTGGCAGCGGTCGCGACGGGCGCTGAAACATCGGAATGCCCTGCTCAGGCATGGTAGAATGGACGACGCTTCCCTTTCGGCCTGGGAGTTCGAGTTCGCCCACTGGAGCGAGCAGATCGATGCCCTGCGCAGCGCCTGGGTCGAGGCCTTCCTCCCGGTGTTCGAAGAGACCCTGGCCGGGCTGATGCCGTTGCCGGGTCTGCGCCTTCGTTATACGCGTGGCTGGGACCGGCGCCGCGAATTGAGCGAAGTATTGAGGCAGGGCAGGGAGGTCGATCGACAGATGGGGTTCACCCAACAGGGGCCGCAGCGGGCCGACCTCGGCCTGCGCCTCGAACGCCGACCTGCGGTGGAGGTGCTCTCCCGGGGGCAGCAGAAGCTGGTAGTGAGTGCGCTCAAGCTGGCTCAGGGGCGGCTGCTGGAGGCCTCCACCGGGCGGCGCTGCGTCTACTTGATCGACGACCTGCCGGCCGAACTGGACAGCGCCCATCGGCGGGTGTTCTGCCGCTGGCTGGAAAGCATGCACTGCCAGGCGTTTATTACCAGCGTGGATCACGATGCCCTGGCAGATCTGTGGCAGTCCGACACGCCGGTCTCGATGTTTCACGTGAAACACTCGAGTTCGGGAGCGGGTCGGTTGGTGTCACTGGAACGACAGACTTCATGATGGAGCAGTCAATGAGCGAACAGGCCTACGACTCGTCGAGCATCAAGGTACTCAAGGGGCTGGATGCCGTACGCAAGCGTCCCGGCATGTACATCGGTGACACCGATGATGGCACGGGCCTGCACCACATGGTGTTCGAGCTAGTGGACAACTCCATCGACGAGGCACTGGCCGGCTACTGCAGCGAGATTCGCGTCATCATCCACCCGGATGAATCGATCACGGTCAGCGACAACGGTCGCGGGGTCCCCACCGATATCCATGAAGGGGAGGGGGTCTCGGCGGCCGAAGTGATCATGACGGTCCTGCATGCCGGCGGCAAGTTCGACGACAACTCCTATAAGGTCTCCGGCGGCCTGCACGGGGTGGGCGTATCGGTGGTCAATGCGCTCTCCGAGGAGCTCAGGCTGACCATCTGGCGCGCCGGCGAAGTGCATGAGCAGCTCTATCATCACGGGGTGCCCCAGGCGCCGCTGAGCGTTGTCGGTAAGACCGAGAAGAGCGGGACCCGCGTGCACTTCAGGCCGTCGCCCGAGACCTTTGCCAATATCGAGTTCCATTTCGATATCCTGGCCAAGCGGCTGCGCGAACTCTCATTCCTGAATTCTGGCGTGGCCATTCGCCTGATTGACGAGCGCAGCGGCAAGGAGGAGCTGTTCCATTACGAGGGTGGGCTGAGGGCCTTCGTCGACCATCTCAACACCAACAAGACCGTGCTCAATCCGGTGTTCCATTTCAATGCGGAGCGCGAGGACGGGGTGGGGGTCGAGGTGGCGATGCAGTGGAGTGACTCCTTCAACGAGAACATCTTCTGCTACACCAACAACATTCCCCAGCGGGATGGCGGCACGCACCTGGCCGGCTTTCGTGCCGCTCTTACCCGTACCCTCAACGCCTATATCGAGTCCGAGGGACTACTCAAGAAATCCAAGGTCAACACCACCGGTGACGATGCGCGGGAAGGCCTGACGGCGATCATCTCGGTGAAGGTTCCCGACCCCAAGTTCTCCTCTCAAACCAAGGACAAGCTCGTTTCCTCCGAGGTGAAGACCGCGGTGGAGCAGGAGATGGGCCGCCTGTTTTCCGACTACCTGGTCGAGAAGCCCAACGAGGCCAAGGCAATCGTCAACAAGATGCTCGACGCCGCGCGCGCCCGGGAGGCGGCCCGCAAGGCGCGGGACATGACCCGCCGCAAGGGGGCCCTGGATATCGCCGGGCTGCCGGGAAAGCTGGCCGACTGCCAGGAAAAGGATCCGAGTCTCTCCGAAATCTTTCTGGTAGAGGGTGACTCGGCCGGCGGCAGTGCCAAGCAGGGCCGCGATCGGCGGACCCAGGCCATCCTGCCGCTCAAGGGCAAGATCCTCAACGTGGAGAAGGCGCGCTTCGATAAGATGCTCTCCTCGGCGGAGGTGGGGACCCTGATCACCGCCCTAGGCTGTGGCATCGGCCGAGAAGAGTTCAATCCGGACAAGCTGCGCTACCACTCCATCATCATCATGACCGACGCGGATGTCGATGGCTCCCATATACGGACCTTGCTGCTCACCTTCTTCTTCCGCCAGATGGCACAGCTGATCGAGCGCGGCCATGTGTTCATCGCTCAGCCACCGCTCTACAAGGTCAAGCGAGGCAAGCAGGAGCTCTATCTCAAGGATGAGCAGGCGATGACCGACTACCTGACCACTACGGCCCTGGACAGTGCCCGCCTCTACGTCAACGCCGATGCACCGGGAATCGCCGGGTCCCAGCTCGAGGCGCTGGTCAACCAGTATAGGGACGTCATGCGTCGCATCGATCGCCTGTCGCGGGTCTATCCCAACGAGGTGCTGCGGCGGATGGTACATGCGGCCCATCTCGAGGGCGAGGGCAGCCTGCTCGACCGCGTGACCATGCAGAACTGGATTGATTATCTGCAGGGCGAGATGGATGCCCTGGTCGCCTACGAGGGCGGACCCCGCTACACCTTCCGGCTCGAGGAGGACACCGAGCGCAGCCTCTATCTGCCGGCGGTAACCCTGACGGCCCACGGCGTGACGACGGATTATGTCTGGGGCATCGACTTTTTTACCAGTGCCGACTATCGCGCCATCGCCTCCCTGGGAGAGACTCTGGATGGTCTCCTGGAGGAAGGGGCTTATGTAGCTCGCAACGAACGTCAGAAACGGGTCACGACCTTCTACCAGGCTCTGGAGTGGCTGATGAGCGAGGCGCAGCGCGGCTTGTCGATCCAGCGCTACAAGGGCCTCGGCGAGATGAACCCCGAACAGCTCTGGGAGACCACCATGAATCCCGAGACCCGCCGCATGATGCGGGTCACCATCGAGGATGCCGTCGCCGCCGACATGATGTTCAATACCCTGATGGGCGACGAGGTGGAGCCGCGCCGCGACTTTATCGAGCGCAATGCGCTGGTGGCCAATCTCGATGTGTGACGCGGTGT
>NZ_CP071922.1:231885-234908 GCF_017584085.1 Halomonas sp. BM-2019 | reverse complement strand
ATCGCTTTGATCAGCATGTCGATGACGACCGGACCACCATGTCCCTGAAATTCGAGGACGTCCTCTCCGGTAAAGGAATTTGGGCCTTGGAAAAAGAGAGCGATGCCCTTGTCGAGCAGATTACCGTCAGTGTCTTTAAACTCGGTGTAGTCCGCGTAACGGGGCTTGGGGCAATAGCCGAGCAGTGCGCTAGCGATGGCTTTGGCGTCATTGCCACTGACGCGAACAATGCCAACACCGCCTTTACCGGGCGGCGTTGCTTGCGCGACTATGGTGTCGTCGGTGCTAAAATTTTCAGTGTGGGTAGTGGTGCTCAAGTTGCTCATCGTTGTCCTGTAAAGCAGCCTGCTGCAATTGACGCTCGTTAACGACTTGCCATAACGAGGCTTGCAACGGTTGCACTAGGTCTGCATGTTTCTGATGCAGGTAATGATAGAGCAAAAAGGTTTCTAAATCAGGTGATAATCGATAAACAGAGGTGATGTTTAATTCGTCAAGTAGTTGTTCGGTTTCAAAGCCGGGCAATACAGCCACGTCGGTACGGCCAGATAAGACCCGTTGGATGCTTTGTTCGATACTGCCAACTTCGTTGAATGGAATATCACCAAGCCGATCAGCGACGGTGTGCATGCCGCGCACCGTGTCGATACGCAGGCCACGTAAAGACTCCCAGTTGGTAATATCCAGATCGGTTCGCGTGGTGAATACGGAGGTATAAACGGGAAAAATTGACGGCTCAATACGGACCAAATTCGCCAATGCTGCACTTGCTTCTTCGGTACGAGCAAGTTCCGCGTCAATGATGAGTCCCCGGTTTGCTTCGTATTCACTGCGCTCATACGGCAAGGTGACTAGCTCAGCGTTCACCCCGATGCGACGATAGGCTTCTTGAATAATTTCGAAGGTAGGGTGATGCTTTTGAATGCCGTGCAGTGTGCCAATGCGAATGGTTTTTAGCTCGTGGTCTGCTGCGACCACTGGAGACACCCAAGTGATGGACAGCATGAGTAGCGAAAATCGCATTAGTGTTCGAAGATCCATCTTAAGCATGTTGGCACCTTTTCCTTAGGGGGCATCATTTTGAATAACGAGAGTTTCTAATATAGTTGAATTTTTGAACCACACCAAGCAAAAAGCCCTCAATAATTGTAAACAAATATTGAGGGCTTTAGTCAGTAGGAGCTGGGGCTATCGGCGTTTACCGCTGGCCGCTTCCTTCTTATCAATTTGCCGGTAGATATAGGTCATTTGGGCAATTGAAATTAAGTTACTGACTAACCAGTAAAGAACCAAACCTGCGGGGAAGAACAGGAAGAACACAGTAAACATAACCGGCATGTACTGGAGAATCTTCGCCTGCATCGGGTCAGTGACTGGCGTTGGCTGTAAGCGCTGCATGAGGAACATACTTGCACCCATGAGCAGCGGTAAAATGAAGAACGGGTCACGGCTCGACAAATCGTTAATCCAGAAAACGAAGTCAGCATGACGAATCTCCGGGCTTTCCAAAAGCACCCAGTAGAGCGCTAAGAAGATCGGTAATTGCAGCAACATCGGTAAACAGCCACCGAGTGGATTGACCTTTTCTTCTTGGTACATCTTCATCATGGCTTGTGAAAGTTTTTGCCGGTCATCGCCAAATTTTTCCCGCATTTCTTTCATTTTCGGCGCAATTTTACGCATTTTTGCCATCGACACATATTGTGCTTTGGTCAGCGGGTAAAGCAGTGTCTTGACAATAATGGTGACGAGAATGATTGCTAGACCCCAATTGATGACGACCGATTGTAGCAGTGATAACAACCAGTAAATCGGCTGTGCTAACCACCACAGGAATCCGTAATCAACGGTTAAGTTGAGATGCTGAGCCAATTCACGCAAGCGCGCTTGGTCTTTCGGACCCATGTACAAGGCGCTTTCAAGAACAATATTTTGGCCCGGCGCGATGGTGTGTGCTGGTCCAATAAAACCGATCATGCCTTCGCCAAGCGCGTTGCGGTTGGTATAAAGGCGATTGGTTGATTCTTGGTCTGGTACCCATGCGGTAACGAAGTAATGCTCCAACATGGCGACCCAGCCGGCCGGTGTATTGGTGCTAAAGTTACGATCTTGGATGTCACTAAAACTGTATTTTTTATAGCGGTTACTGTCACTGGAGTAGGCCGCACCACGGTATGTCGGCATAAACATACTGCTACGTCCGCCGTCGACCATGGTTTGCTTTAACTGACCATAGAAGTTCACGGTTTTCGGTGCGTCGCTGCGGTTGGTAACGTCGAAGGCAACTTTCACCGCGTAATCGCCGCGGGTAAATGTATAACGCTTAATGACTTCAGAACCGTCTTCTTTGACATAATAGAGCGGAACTTCAAGGGTGTCGCCGGTCAATTCAAAGCGCGTTTGCTCAGCGCGGAATAGTGGACGGGTTTCGGCATTATCTATGCCGTCAGGACCAATCAGACCACTTTGAGCGATGTGTAAATGTCCCGGACGCTGATACAAGATGGTATAGCGTGCTGGCTCGCCCAGTGTTTCTGCGTGCTGTAGCAGTTCGGCTTGGATTAAATCACCACCACGCAAACTGAGTTTCACGCGTAAAACGTCGGTTTCAACCGTAATGGTGTCACCAAGTACGGCAGTGGTATCGGCTGCAGGAACGCTGTCATTACCGCCAGCAACCGGAATGTCACCGTCGAGAGCCGGAACATCGGATGGTACGTCGCTTTGACCGTTGCCCACTTGTTCGGTAGGGGCGCTGCTGCGGTCGATGCCCGGCGTGTTACCACCTTTTAGTTGCCACTGTTGGAACATAAAAAATGATAGTACCAAAAGGGCAATAACCAGAATTGTACGTTGCGAATCCATAGTTACTCTTTCTCTTTTTGTGATTTCCTAGTCTCGAGTTCGCGAAGTTCGGCAGACAAGGTTTCTTCGTCTATCCACTCCGACTCTGTTCCGGGAACCGGATCAAAACCACCGGGATGACCCGGATGACATTTACTAATTCTACGACTGGCGAGCAA
>NZ_CP071922.1:227034-231875 GCF_017584085.1 Halomonas sp. BM-2019 | reverse complement strand
CAGAGCGCCATGCTTCTTTAAAGCGCTGACCGCATATTCTGAACAGGTTGGGACAAAACGACAACGCGGACCTAGCAGTGGACTAATAAACCACTGATAAAGTCGAATGCAGCCTGTTAAGAGGCCGACGAGTATTGCACGCAGCGCTTGCTTAATTTTCGCCATAAATAATTCAGTAATTCGCTCAGGGCATGATTGTCTAATTTGGTCACCCCTGGCTTCGCGATGACGATAATATCAAAGCCTGACAGTTTATGCTGCTTTAAACGATAAGTTTCGCGCACAATTCGTTTAATTTTATTGCGGTCGACAGCACGTTTGGCGGTTTTTTTGCTTATTGTGACGCCCAAGCGAGGATAGGCCAAGTCATTTGGTTTCGCGAGCATCGTGAATTCGCGACTGACGGCTTTTACAGGGGGATTATTGAAGACGTTTTGGAATTCTGCGGGAGTTAACAGACGTAACTCCCGAGAATATGCGTACTGAGTCACTCAGGTGCCTGAGCTTAACTGAATTAAGCAGTCAGACGCTTGCGTCCTTTGGCACGACGGCGAGCCAGGACCTGACGGCCATTCTTGGTTGCCATACGCGCACGGAAGCCATGAGTACGCTTGCGTTTTAATACACTTGGTTGAAATGTTCTTTTCATAGCTGTTATTCCGTAGCTGATCTGGGTTTCAAAATGAGCGCGGATTCTACAAGTAAAACGGATCGCTGTCAACTTAAATTCGAAATTAATGCCTGTGGATAACTTTGCCTTTTCAGTGGCAAAAAGCTAGCTTAGACGGGCTATTTTACGTAGAATGGAAGGTCGGGTGAAGCGCGATCGCAAGTAAGGATCACGACAAGGATCCGAATCGCTCGCAAAGGGCTTGTGGTGGTTGTTCGCTACAAAAGTGATAACAATAAAAATCGAGGAAGAGGAGTGTTTCGTGAGTAATTCACTGTGGCACAATTGTGCGACACGATTACAAAATGAATTGCCTGCGCAGCAATTCAGTACTTGGATCCGCCCGCTGCAGGTGGACTTCGAGAACAACACGCTCTTTCTTTATGCACCCAACACCTATGTCATGGAGTGGGTGAAAGACAAATACTTAAAACAAATCATGACCTTTCTCCGCTCAACCGCCGGTGATGAAGCGCCGAATGTCGAGTTACGAGTGGGTGGTGCGCGGAAGCCGCAAGATCTCGGTGCGAGTGCGACGAGAGCCGCAACACCTGAGCGCAATTCAGCTCCAGCTCCAAGTCGTGCTCCAGCAGAGCCAGCCAAGCCAACAACGAATCCGGCTGATCGGCCGATTTCTTTGCAACACAGCAACCTGCAACCGACCTATACCTTTGAGAACTTCGTTGAAGGCCGTTCGAATCAGTTAGCGCGTGCAGCGGCATTACAAGTCGCAGAGAATCCAGGTAAGGCCTATAACCCTTTATTTATTTATGGTGGTACCGGTTTAGGTAAAACCCATTTGTTGCATTCGATTGGCAATGGGATTTTGGCCAATAAACCAGACGCAAAAGTCTTTTATTTGCGCGCAGAGCGATTTGTTCAAGACATGGTCTATGCCATGAAACACAACAAAATCGACAGTTTCAAAGAGAGTTATCGCAGTGTCGATGCATTGTTGATCGATGACGTGCAATTTTTTGCGAAAAAGGACCACTTTCAAGACGAGTTTTTCCATACATTCAACTGGCTTCTTGAAGGAAATCAACAAGTTATATTAACAAGCGATGTTTACCCGAAAGAAATCGAAGGGGTGGATGAACGTTTGAAGTCACGGTTTGGTTGGGGTTTGACGGTCGCGATTGAGCCGCCGGAATTGCCGACGCGTGTGGCCATTTTGGAACGTAAGGCGGAAGAGCGTAAGATTAAACTACCTCATGAGGTCGCCTTTTTTATTGCCAAGCGCTTACGTTCAAACGTTCGCGAATTAGAAGGTGCGTTGAACCGGGTCATTGCCAATGTGACGCTGACTGGTCGTGACATTACCATAGATTTTGTCAAAGAAGCTTTGCGTGACTTGATTGCAGCCCAAGAGCGGCTGGTGACAATCGATAACATTCAGCGTACGGTGGCGGAGTACTATCATATTAAGGTGTCCGACCTAACCTCGAAGCGCCGAACGCGTTCAGTCGCGCGTCCTCGTCAGGTGGCGATGGCGTTGGCGAAAGAGTTAACGAGTCACAGCTTGCCAGAAATTGGTGATGCATTCGGCGGTCGTGACCATACCACGGTATTGCATGCTTGCCGGAAGGTTAAAGAACTCATTGAATCAGACCACGAAATTCAGGAAGACTATCGTAACTTGAACCGGACCTTATCGGTTTGATGCGACAACTAAATAATAAGAAGAGGAGTTAACCGCATGAAATTTACAATCTCACGGGATGCTTTGCTCAAACCGTTGCAGGTCGTTAGTGGTGCTGTTGAGCGTCGGACGACCCTACCGATTCTCAGTAACGTGTTGTTGCAAGTGAGCGAAGAGAGTTTGCGTTTAACCGGCACGGATCTTGAAGTCGAATTGGTGTCGGAAGTCACCTTAGAGCAAGCACAGCCGGGCGATGTGACCATTCCAGCGAAGAAACTCCTCGATATTATTCGCTCGTTGCCGGAAGGCGCTGAAGTGACGATTACCGCCAGCGATGATAAGGCTTTAGTCAAGTCGGGTAAAAGCCGCTTTTCATTGAGCACGCTGCCGGCGAGTGACTATCCAAACATTGATGAATGGGAAAGTGAAGTTCAAATCGAGATGGAGCAAGGCGACTTGCGCGACTTGATGGATAAAACGCATTTTTCCATGGCGAACCAAGACGTTCGTTATTACCTCAACGGCATGTTGTTCGAAGTTAACGAAGACATTTTGCGTACGGTCGCAACCGACGGCCATCGCTTAGCGCTCTCTGCGGTAAAACTCGAACAAGCGGCGTTACCGCATAAGCAAGTGATTGTGCCGCGCAAAGGTGTCTCTGAATTGTTACGGTTATTGGAAGATGACGACAGTGTTGTGTCGTTGTCGCTAGGACAGAATCACATTCGTGTTGCGACTGGCCGAATGACCTTTACCAGTAAGTTGCTTGACGGCCGTTTCCCAGACTACCGTCGTGTATTGCCAACCGGTGGCGACCGGATTGTGGTCGCGGATCGCGACTTGTTGCGTCAGGCCTGTGTTTGAGATTGGCTTCAACGTGACGTATTTGCTGGATGTGTTGAATTCGATTCACGGCGAGCAAGTAAAAATCACCTTAAGCGACCCGAATAGCAGTGCTATCGTCGAAGATAATCAAGACGAAGGTGCGCTTTATGTGGTTATGCCAATGCGTCTGTAGGCGTTCACTACTTCATTATGCAAATTAATCAGCTGGTCATTGCGCATTTTCGAAATATTACCAATGCCCAGCTTGAGCCCAGTCGCCATGTGAATATTATTTATGGTGAGAATGGTAGCGGTAAGACAAGTGTTCTCGAAGCGATTTATAGCTTAGGCTTTGGCCGTTCGTTTCGAACGCATCAAGTGCGCCAAGTGGTGCAAGATGAGAACGAAGCATTAACCTTGTTTACCCGCGTTCAGGACGCGGAAGACGGCGAAATGCAAAAAGTCGGTTTTCGTCGCTTTCGTAACGGCGATACCGAGATTCGGATGAATGGCGAGTCGGAAAAACGCTTTAGTTTGTTAGCCAAGCTGATGCCGATTCAGTTGATTACACCGGAAGGAGTGACCTTGGTCACAGACGGTCCGAAAGAGCGTCGACAATACATGGATTGGGGCTTGTTCCACGTGGAACAAAGTTATTATCCGCAGTGGCTAACGTTTTCTCGACTGTTGAAGCAAAGAAATAGTTTGTTGAAGCAACGCAGCTACCATCAGCAGGGTGGCGCTTACTGGGACCAACAGTTGGCCACAGCTGGGGAAGCAGTAACAAAAGCGCGTGCTGCCTATTTGACCGGGCTAAACCGACAGTTGAATAAGTATTGCCAGCAGTTTTTACCGCAATACGAATTTGAATTTCGTTTGTTGCAGGGGTGGCAAGAGCAACAAACATTAAGCGAGGCATTAGCGGCCAAGCTTGAATTGGATTTGCGCCAAGGCTTCACCAGTGTGGGGCCAACTAAGGCGGAATGGCAAATCCGCGTAGATGGTGTCGACGCTCGCGAACGGTTGTCACGTGGACAGCTCAAGCTATTAGTCGCGGCGTTACGGTTAGTGCAAAGTGCTGACTACGCGGAGCGTTTAGGCAAGCGATGTGTCATTTTAGTCGATGACTTACCCGCTGAGCTAGACGCGGATAACCAACAGAGACTTTGCAACGCATTGTTGGAAAGTGGAAGTCAGGTATTTATCACAGCGATTCGCAAAGAAGAATTACAACATCGTTTTGAGAATGCCGAAGTTCGATTGTTCCACGTGGAACAAGGAACAATCAAAAATGATTAAACAGGAAGAAACTATGTCTGCTAGTAATTACGATCAGTCGAGTATTAAGGTGTTGAAAGGTCTGGACGCGGTACGTAAACGTCCAGGAATGTACATTGGCGATACCGACGACGGTACAGGTTTACACCATATGGTGTTTGAGGTGGTCGATAACTCTATCGATGAGGCGCTGGCAGGCCACTGTAACGAAATTTACGTCACGGTGCACTCAGACGGCTCTGTCTCTGTTCGTGATGATGGTCGTGGTATTCCGGTTGAAATGCATGCCGAAGAGGGCGTCTCCGCTGCACAGGTTATTATGACTGTACTTCATGCTGGCGGTAAGTTTGACGACAACTCGTACAAAGTATCGGGCGGTTTGCATGGTGTGGGTGTCTCTGTTGTAAACGCTCTGTCTGCAAAGCT
>NZ_CP071922.1:224870-227026 GCF_017584085.1 Halomonas sp. BM-2019 | reverse complement strand
CGCAAACAGAATTTCACTACGACATTCTTGCCAAACGAGTGCGTGAATTGTCGTTCTTGAATTCTGGCGTCTCGATTCATTTGATCGACGAGCGCGCTGACCGTCGTGACCACTTCAAATATGACGGTGGTATCGCAGCCTTTGTTCAGTATCTGAATGATAAGAAGACGCCGATTCACCCTAAGGTATTCCAATTTAGTGTTGAACGCGAAGACGGTATATCGGTTGAAGTCGGCCTCCAGTGGAATGACTCATTCCAAGAACACATTTATTGCTTCACCAATACGATTCCACAACGCGATGGTGGAACCCATATGGCAGGTTTCCGTGCGGCACTGACACGGACCTTAAACAACTATATGGAGCAGGAAGGATACACCAAAAAGGCGAAAACCAACGCCAGTGGTGATGATGCGCGTGAAGGTCTAACCGCCGTTATATCAGTGAAAGTTCCTGATCCGAAGTTCTCTTCGCAAACCAAAGACAAGCTAGTGTCTTCAGAAGTGAAGGGAG
Organism: Halomonas sp. BM-2019; assembly: GCF_017584085.1. Taxonomy (NCBI): domain Bacteria; kingdom Pseudomonadati; phylum Pseudomonadota; class Gammaproteobacteria; order Oceanospirillales; family Halomonadaceae; genus Halomonas; species Halomonas sp. BM-2019. Next base: position 226,513 of record NZ_CP071922.1, on the reverse strand, counting down.
CAGTAGAACAAGCTATGGGCGAGCATTTAGCGAACTTCTTGTTGGAAAACCCAACCGACGCGAAGGTAATTGTCCAGAAGATTATTGACGCTGCGCGTGCTCGTGAAGCAGCACGAAAAGCTCGCGAAATGACGCGGCGTAAAGGCGCCTTAGACTTAGCTGGTTTGCCGGGTAAGCTTGCTGACTGCCAAGAAAAGGACCCAGCACTTTCTGAACTCTATATTGTGGAGGGTGACTCTGCGGGTGGCTCGGCGAAACAGGGCCGTAACCGCAAGAACCAAGCTATTCTGCCGTTGAAAGGTAAAATTCTAAACGTCGAGAAAGCGCGTTTTGACAAAATGCTTTCGTCACAAGAAGTCGCAACCTTAATTACAGCGATGGGCTGTGGTATCGGCCGTGACGAATATAACCCAGACAAGACGCGTTACCATCGCATCATTATTATGACCGATGCCGACGTCGACGGCTCGCACATTCGTACCTTGCTGTTGACCTTCTTCTATCGACAAATGCCAGAATTGATTGAACGTGGCTATATTTATATTGCGCAACCGCCGCTGTATAAAGTGAAGAAAGGTAAGCAAGAAAATTACATCAAAGACGATCCAGGCTTGATTCAATACCTGACATCGTTGGCGCTTGACCGAGCCTCATTGCATGTCAACGCAGATGCGCCAGGTATTACCGGTGTGGCCTTAGAGAAAATGGTGCGTGACTATCAATTTGCACTCGACACGATTGCTCGCTTAAGCCGTCGCTTACCGAAACATGTGCTCAACCGTCTCGTCTATGCAGAGCGCTTAACCGCTGAGAATATGAAAGACGAGCAGTACGTCAACGCATGGGCAGAGAAATTCTGCGCCGATATGATGGCAACGGAAAAAGACTCAGCGACATACGAAGTCTTAGTGACCAACGATGAAGATCGCGGTGTGTTCTTGCCGATGATTCGCTTGCGTCGTCATGGTGTATTCACGGATTTCCCACTGACCTATGAGTTCCTCGTGTCACGCGACTATGACCGCTTAGCGTCTGTCGGCTCGGAGATTAACGGCTTAGTGGAAGAAGGCGGCTATGTTCAGCGTGGCGAGAAAGTACAGCCGGTTGACGATTTCGTTGAGGCCATTGAGTGGCTAATTAACGAATCGAAACGTGGTTTATATATCCAACGCTACAAAGGTTTGGGCGAAATGAACCCGGACCAATTGTGGGAAACCACCATGGACCCCGATACGCGCCGGATGCTACAAGTGACGATCGAAGACGCGATTGGTGCTGACCAATTGTTTACGACCTTGATGGGTGATCACGTTGAACCACGTCGCGCATTTATTGAGAGTAATGCTCTGAAAGTTGCTAACTTGGATGTCTAGTCCGCGACATGCATAGCGCAATGCAATAACGCAAAAGCCCCGCAACTTATGTTAGCGGGGCTTTTTTCTAATTGGTGCTTGGGGTGTTTTCAATACCATATGACGCACGATGAGTGCTGTCATGATTCCGGTGAGGCCGAGGAAAGTGGCGAGTACGGTTAGTAATCCGACGAAATCGAGGTTGGGGTCAAAGTACCAGCGCAATGCTGCAACGACGGTCACCAATAACAGGGGCATTGTTACGCACAACGAATAACTGAGCCATTTGCT
>NZ_CP071922.1:220410-224824 GCF_017584085.1 Halomonas sp. BM-2019 | reverse complement strand
AAATAACGGCTAAATAAACTAAAAAGGCCATCATGCTTCTCCTTCGCCGGTGAGACTGATGGCACAAGCCGAATGACTTGTGCCATCGCTAGCTTACGACTGTAACAACGAAATATCAGCGACGTTGAGGAATTGGTCGCGTAGTTCATTAAGCAAGCTTAGGCGGTTGCGACGAATCGCTTCGTCGTCCGCATTAACCATGACCTCGTCGAAAAAGCGATCGACAGGCTCACGGAGCGTCGCTAACGCACTCAAAGCGGCTGCATAATCGCCATCAATAGCAGCAGTCGAAACTGTATCGCGAAGGCCGCTTAGCGCGTTATGGAGCGCTTTTTCTGCATCTTCCTGTAGCAACGACGTATCAACCGCTGCGAGCTTCATCTCGCTCTTGGCGAGAATATTACTGACCCGCTTATTCGCCGCTGCTAGCGCTTCCGCTTGTGGATTCGAGCGGAACTCAGCAACGGCTTTCACGCGGTGGTCAAAGTCGAGTGCGACAGTTGGGCGACGAGCTAAAACGGCTTGGATAACATCGACCGAAATGGATTGATCTTGATACCATGCGCGGAAACGACCAAGGAGGAAGTCGACCACTTGTGTGGTCACTTCGTCTGGATTTTTAATAATGTTGCCGTAGTTAGCGACGGCGCTGCGTACGAGTGTCTCTAAGTCCAATGGCAGTTGCTTCTCAACTAAGATGCGCAACATGCCAATCGCAGCGCGGCGTAAACCGAATGGGTCACGATCGCCTGTTGGAATTTGTCCAATGCCAAAAATTCCAGCGAGGGTGTCAAGCTTGTCGGCGAGAGCCACTGCGCATCCCTCTAAACTTGTCGGTAATGCATCGCCGGCAAAGCGTGGGCGATAGTGGGCTTCAATCGCACTAGCGACCGCTTCACTTTCACCGTCGTGGCGCGCATAGTGCATGCCCATAATGCCTTGGACTTCAGGGAACTCCATGACCATGGAACTGACTAAATCGGCCTTCGCGAGTAAACCAGCGCGCGCGGCAGCGTTCTTGTCCGCTTTCAGCTCATCCGCAATAAATCGTGATGTGGCTTCCATCCGACGGGCTTTATCGCCAATGCTGCCAAGCTCTTTCTGGAAGAGAACCGAGTCAAGCTTGTCCAAGCGATCGGCTAGTTTGGTCTTCTTGTCTGATTCAAAGAAGAATTGAGCATCGGCTAAGCGCGGACGAATTACTTTTTCGTTGCCTTGGATGACTTGCTGCGGGTCACGACTTTGGATATTACTAATGAAAATAAAACGTGGAAGTAAATCACCGTTTTCGTTCACCAGCGGGAAGTAACGTTGGTCGTCCTTCATGGTATAAATCAGCGCTTCTTTGGGAACCGCAAGGAAAGACTCATCGAAGCTTGCGACCATAGGCACCGGATATTCCACGAGGGAGGCGACTTCATCAATAAGGTCTTCATCCCAAACCGGTACGGCATCTTCCGCTTTAGCGAGCTCGATCACGGATTCACGGATGGTTTCGCGACGCGCGGCGAAACTTGCGACCACATGCCCAGAGGCTAGGACATCAGCGTAGTTAGCGGCGTGATCCACGGTCAATCGTTCTGGGTGATGGAATCGATGTCCGTTCACCTTATTGTTGCTCTTCACCCCAAACAGTTCAGCATCGAGCACATCGCTATCGAGTAGCACGGTAAGTGTGTGTAATGGCCGAATAAACTGATAAGAAGTAGAGCCCCAGCGCATTGCCTTTGGAATCGGCAATTGTTTGACGGCTTGGTCGATAAAACCTTGCACTAAGTCATGAATACTTTTACCCGCGACTGTCGCATTATAAAGTAGCCATTCACCCTTATCGGTCTTTAAACGTTCAGCATCGTCGACGGTAATCCCTAAACCGCGCGCCCAACCTTCGGCTGCGCGAGTCGGATTACCATCTGCATCAAAGGCGGCTTGAATGGCAGGTCCACGCTTCTCAACAACTTCGTCCGCTTGTTGCGCGTCCACGCCTTTAATTAATGCCGCTAACCGCCGCGGTGTGGCGAACGATTCGACGGACTCAAACGCTAACCGCGCTTGGTTTAATTCGGCAACGAAGCTAGCGGTAAAACTTTCGCTTAAGCCTTTCAGCGCTTTCGGTGGTAGCTCTTCAGTACCCAGCTCAATTAACAAATCGTGACGCTGACTCATGCTTTGGCTCCTTTCTTTTGCGCTTTCTCTTGATTCTTGCGATGCACGGCGAGAGCTGCTTCAGCGTCTGCCTTTTCCGCTAATGGGAACCCAAGTTCGGCACGCGCAGCGAAGTAGGCCTCCGCACAGGCCTTTGCCATGGTGCGAACGCGTAAGATATAACGCTGACGCTCGGTCACCGAGATAGCGTGCCGAGCGTCGAGTAAATTAAATGCGTGTGACGCACGCATCACTTGCTCGTAGGCTGGCAACGGCAGGTTTTTGCTGATGAGCAATTCACATTCCTTTTCACAGGACTCAAAGCGCTCGAACAAAACGGCGACATCAGCGTGCTCGAAGTTATAGGCCGATTGCTCAACTTCGTTCTGATGAAAAACATCACGGTAGTAAATCGTGCCGCGTGGGCCAGTGGTCCAGACTAAGTCGTAGATGCTGTCGACGCCTTGGATATACATTGCCAAACGCTCAAGACCATAAGTAATTTCGCCGGCTACAGGTTTGCACTCTAAGCCACCAACTTGCTGGAAGTAGGTAAATTGGGTGACTTCCATGCCATTCAACCAGACTTCCCAGCCGAGTCCCCAAGCGCCAAGGGTAGGTGATTCCCAGTTGTCTTCAACGAAGCGGATATCGTGTACAAGCGGATCAAATCCAAGCAATTTTAACGAGCCGAGATATAGCTCCTGCAAATCAGCTGGATTGGGTTTCATGATCACTTGGAACTGATAATAGTGCTGCAGGCGGTTCGGGTTCTCACCATAGCGGCCGTCGGTGGGGCGGCGGCAGGGCTGCACATAGGCGTAGCTTGATGGTTCCGGTCCGATGGAGCGCAAGAAGGTCATCGGATGAAAGGTACCCGCACCCACTTCCATATCAAGCGGTTGAACAATCGCACAACCTTGCTGTGCCCAGTAATCTTGTAGGGCGAGAATTAAACCCTGAAATTAACGTCAAATTTTTCCATGAGATTTCCACTTCAATTCGGCCGAATTTCCGCTGTGCAGCGGCATGGGATTTGTGTGATTATACACCGAGCAAGCGCATAAATTATAGGGAGAATCCGCATGGGAACCGGCAAAGATTCAATTAATCGCTGCCCTTGGTGTGTCGGACACGCAGATTACGAGGAATACCACGACCAAGTGTGGGGTAAACCCGTGCACGATAGCGTCGAGCTTTTTGCCAAGCTATGCCTAGACGGTCAACAAGCGGGATTGAGTTGGATTACGATATTGCGCAAACAAGCAGGTTATGAATCTGCATTTTTCGGTTTCGACCCGTATCGACTCGCGCAAGTTCAAGGCGATGCACGTGCCGCGTTTATCGAAACGCAAATGCAGAATAGGGGGATTGTTCGCAACCGGCTGAAGATAAATGCGATTTTTAAAAATGCCGATGCGTTTGTTCGGCTCCATGAGCAAGGCGTTGATTTCGCCCAGTGGCTGTGGTCGTTCGTTGGCCATTCGCCGGTCGAGAATCAGCCCAAGTCGATGCAAGACATAGCGACGGAAACAGCAGAATCGCAAGCGTTGTCCAAGGCGTTGAAGAAAGCTGGCTTTACCTTTGTTGGCCCGACGATTGTTTATGCGTTTATGCAAGCGGTCGGTATGGTCAATGATCATCTCATTGATTGTGATTTTAAATAGGGAATAGAAATGAGTTCATTAGCAAGGGTGGCCGTTGCCAGTGCGGCCTTGAGTGCAGTTGCTCTGTTGGCTGGCTGCACGAGCCTCGTCGAACGCCAGATACTGAATATGGAGCCAGTAAGCGGGATGGCCAGTGTCGAGTTTGCAGTGGCCCCGAATCGACAACAAATTTGTGACGAAGCGGTTACCCATCAGTGCTTAAATTATCTTGATTTAGCCGTAATTGAAGTGAGATACGATGATGGCCTCAAGGCGCATGAGGACTTTACATGGACGTTGAGCATAAGCTCAGATCTGGAAAAAGATCGCAGCTTGAATGAATACTTCTCTGAGGAAACGATTTTCCGTTTTCCAGAACTCGCCATCGATGCGCCCGTGGTGATCGTCGCGCCAGGCTATGGCATGCAATCCGCTCATCTGTTCGCGCCGACTGGGGTTTGGTTGCGTTCACTGGGGTTTCGTCCGTTGATTATTGCTGGACCTACGGAGAGTAATCCAATGGCATTTGGCTTGCCAAATCTTGAGCTGATTCGCGATCACGTGATGCATCATTTCCGCGAAGCACCCGTGGTGTTGATGGGGTTTTCAATGGGCATGATGGC
>NZ_CP071922.1:212444-220310 GCF_017584085.1 Halomonas sp. BM-2019 | reverse complement strand
CTCCTTGCTCCTTGCTCCTTGCTCCTTGCTCCTTGCTCCTTGCTCCTTGCTCCTATCTCTCCTGCTTAATTAGCCAATCTGCAAATGAAGCCAGGTCATCGAAGACCCGTGTGTCATTACCCTGAGATACCAGCTCGGGGTTCTGGGCCAGGGTACGCTCGCCCTTGCCGGTGCGGACCAGCACCGGATGGCAGCCCATGGGTTCGCAGGCCTGGAGGTCGCGTAGGCTATCGCCCACCATCCAGCTGCCGGCCAGCGTCTCCATGCCAAGTGCCGTGCGGATCTGTTCGAGCAGGCCGGGCAAGGGTTTCCGGCACTCGCAGCCATCATCCGGGCCGTGTGGGCAGAAGGCGATATGGGCGATCTCGCCACCCGCCTCGCCCACCAGCCGGATCAGCTCGGCATGCATCTCGGCCAGGGTCGCCTCGTCGTAGTAGCCTCGGGCAATGCCGGACTGATTGGTAGCCACTGCCACGGTCCACCCCGCCTGGCTCAGTCGGGCGATGGCGTCGATGGCGCTGGGGTAGGGGATCCACTCCTCAAGGGATTTGACGTAGTCGTCGGAGTCACGGTTGATGACGCCATCACGGTCGAGGATTACCAGGCGGTCCGGGGAGGGCATCAAGTCGGCTCCTTATGGCAGTGCGTAAGGGAAGAGAGTGTTTCACGTGAAACACTCTCTGCCAAGGCGCAAGGCGCAAGGCGCAAGGCGCAAGGCGCGAGGCGCGAGGCGCGAGGCGAGCTGGGTGTGTTTCACGTGAAACATGGGCAGGGCAGGGTGCTGGGCACGAAAAAAGGCCGGCAGCGGTAGCGGCCGGCCTCGGGTGCTTCTGTTGAATGACCTATTGCTGCAGCTGGGCGATATCCGCCACCTCCAGGAAGAGCGCGCGCAGGCTAGCCAGCAGCGCCAGGCGATTGGCGCGAATGGCCGGATCGTCGGCCATGACCATCACCTGGTCGAAGAAGGCGTCTACCGGATCGCGCAGGCCGGCCAGGGCATCCAGCGCCTCGGCGTAGCGTCCCTCGGCGAAGAGCGGCATCACCCGTTCGCGCTGGGCGCTGACCGCCTCGTAAAGCGCCTGCTCGGAGGCCTCCTGCAGCAGGCTGGCCGCCACCTCGCTGCCGGCCTCCCCCTGCTGCTTGGCCAGGATATTGGAGACCCGCTTGTTGGCGGCGGCCAGGGCGGCGGCCTCCTCGCGACCGGTGAAGGTGTGCACGGCGCGCAGGCGGCGGGCGAAGTCCAGCGGGCGGGTCACCGGGCGCGCGCGCACGGCCAGGTAGACCCCGGCCTCGATGCCCTCGTCATGGCCCCAGGCGCGGAAGCGATCGAGCATGTAGTCGAGCACCTCGTCGACCAGGCTCTCGGCATAGGGCAGCTCCTGGTGCTGGGCCGCCGCCAGCTCGAGCAGTTCGCGCAGGTCCAGGTTGAGCTCGCCCTTGACCAGGATATTGATGACCCCGATGGCGGCGCGGCGCAGGGCGAAGGGGTCCTTGGTGCCGGTGGGTCGGGCGCCGATGCCGAAGATGCCGGTGAGGGTATCGAGGCGGTCGGCCAGGGCCAGGGCCAGGCCGGTGAGGCTGTGGGGAATGGCATCGGCAGCGAAGCGGGGCAGGTACTGCTCCTCGAGGGCCTGGGCTACCTCGGCGGGTTCGCCGTCATGCTCGGCGTAGTAGCGCCCCATGATGCCCTGCAGCTCGGGGAACTCCAGCACCATCTCAGTGACCAGGTCGCATTTGGCCAGCTCGGCGGCGCGCCGGGCCTGGGCCACGTTGCCATCGATGCGTCCGGCGATGAAGGCGGCCACAGCCGCGCTGCGATGGGCCTTGTCGGCGAGGGTGCCGAGCTGCTTCTGGAACACCACGCCGGAGAGGTCGGCCATGCGCGAGGCGAGCGGGCGCTTGCGGTCGGTATCGTAGAAGAAAGCGGCGTCGGCGAGGCGAGGACGGATCACCTTCTCGTTGCCCTCGATCACCTGCTGGGGATCGGCACTCTCGATGTTGGCGATGGTGATGAACAGCGGCTTGAGCTTGCCCGCTTCATCGAGCAGGTGGAAGTACTTCTGGTTGGCCTTCATGGAGGAGATCAGGCACTCGGCGGGGACCTCCAGGAAGCGCTCGTCGAAGCTGCCGGCCAGGGCCACCGGCCACTCCACCAGGCCGCTCACCTCGACCAGTAGATCCTCGTCGATGACCGCGGTGGCCTCCTGGACCTCGGCCTCGGCCAGCACCTGCTCGCGGATGCGCTCGCGGCGTACCTGGCGATCGGCCAGCACCCAGGCCTGCTCCAGGGCGGCGAGGTAGTCCTCGGCGTGGCCGAGCTCGATGGCCTGGGGTGCGTGGAAGCGGTGGCCGTAGGTGGTGCGGCCGGCCGCAAGGCCCAAGGCCTCGGCCGCGACCACCTCGCTGCCGTAGAGCATGACGAGCCAGTGCACCGGGCGGGAGAACTCCACCCGGGAGGCGCCCCAGCGCATGTTCTTGGGCACCGGCAGCCCGGCGATGGCCTTCTCGACGATGGCCGGCAGCAGGGCCACGGTGGCCTCGCCCCGCTGCTGCTCGCGGTAGCCGAGCCAGGTGCCCTTGTCGGTCTCCAGGTGGATCAGCTCCTCCACCCCGACGCCGCAGGAGCGGGCGAAGCCCTCGGCGGCCTTGGTGGGCTGGCCATCCTTGAAGGCAGCGGCCAGCGCCGGGCCGCGCTTCTCCACCTCGCGGTCGGGCTGGCTCTCGGCCAGCGCCTCGATCCGCACCGCCAGGCGGCGCGGGGTGGCGTAGGCGTGGACGGCGCCGTGGCCGACCTCGGCCTCGCCCAGGCCGCGCTGGATGCCCGCGGCCAGGGCATCGGAGAGGGCGTCGATGGCGCCGGGGGGGAGCTCCTCGACGCCCAGTTCAACCAGTAGGGTATTGGCAGCCATGCTCAAGCGTCTCCCTCGTCGGCAAGCAGGTCCTTCCGCAGGGCCTCGGGGGCCAGCGGGAAGCCGGCGGCCTTGCGGGAATCGTAGTAGGCGTGGGCCACGTCCCGGGCCAGGGTGCGCACCCGCAGGATATAGCGCTGGCGCTCGGTCACCGAGATGGCGTGGCGGGCGTCGAGCAGGTTGAAGGTGTGGGAGGCCTTGAGCACCTGCTCGTAGGCGGGCAGTGGCAGGCCGGCCTCGAGCAGGCGGGCGCAGTCGCGCTCCTGCTGGTCGAAGGCGCCGAACAGGAAGTCGACGTCGGCCTGCTCGAAGTTGTAGGCGGACTGCTCGCGCTCGTTCTGCAGGTAGACGTCGCCGTAGGTGACCCGGGTGCCGTCCGGGGCCACGGTCCAGACCAGGTCGTAGACGCTGTCTACGTTCTGCAGGTACATGGCGATGCGTTCCAGGCCGTAGGTCAGCTCGCCGGTCACCGGGTAGCACTCGATGCCGCCGGCCTGCTGGAAGTAGGTGAACTGGGTCACCTCCATGCCGTTGAGCCAGATCTCCCAGCCCAGCCCCCAGGCGCCCAGGGTCGGAGACTCCCAGTTGTCCTCGACGAAGCGGATGTCATGCACCAGCGGGTCGATGCCCAGGCGTTCCAGCGAGCCCAGGTAGAGGGCCTGAAAGTCGGCGGGAGAGGGCTTCATTACCACCTGGAACTGGTAGTAGTGCTGCAGGCGGTTGGGGTTCTCGCCGTAGCGGCCGTCAGTGGGGCGCCGCGAGGGCTGCACGTAGGCGGAGTTCCAGGTCTCGGGTCCGATGGCGCGCAGGAAGGTGGCCGGATGGAAGGTGCCGGCACCGACCTCCATGTCCAGGGGCTGCAGGATCACGCAGCCCTGTTCGGCCCAGTACTGCTGCAGGGCGAGGATCAGCCCCTGGAAGGTTGCGACGTCTGGCACCGCACCGGGGGCCGGGGTCGACGCGGGTGTCGAGGACGAGAGAGTCATTGGGGAATGCACCGTTGGCCATGAATTCACAGGGCGTCAAGTATACAATCACCGGAAGATCGGTTATAGGCGCACGCCCCGAGACAGAGGATTCTCCCCATGATCGTAGTGACAGGCGGAGCCGGCTTCATCGGCTCCAATCTGGTCAAGGCCCTCAATGCCCGCGGCCGCCAGGATGTGATGGTGGTCGACGACCTTACCGACGGCACCAAGTTCGTCAACCTGGCCGACTGTACGCTGGGGGACTACCTGGACAAGGACGACTTCCGTCGTCGCGTCGAGGCGGAGCTGCGCGGCGAGGCCTCGGGCCTGCCCGCGATCGAGGCGATCTTCCACGAGGGGGCCTGCTCGGACACCACCGAGTGGGATGGCCGCTTCATGCTCGACAACAACTTCGAGTACTCGAAGGTGCTGCTGCACTTCTGCCAGCAGCGTCGGATCCCGTTTCTCTACGCCTCCTCGGCGGCCACCTACGGCGGCAGCGAGGTGTTCGTGGAGGCGCCGGAGCACGAGAAGCCGCTCAACGTCTACGGCTACTCCAAGCTGCTCTTCGACCAGTATGTGCGCGCCCGCTGGGACAGCTTCGAGAGCCAGGTGGTGGGCTTTCGCTACTTCAACGTCTATGGTCCCCGCGAGCAGCACAAGGGCAAGATGGCCAGCGTCGCCTACCACCACCATACCCAGATCCGCGCGGGCGAAAGCGTCAAGCTGTTCGGCGCCTGGGACGGCTACGAGGCGGGCATGCAGAGCCGCGACTTCGTCTACGTGGGGGACGTGGTGGACGTGAACCTCTGGTGCCTCGACCACCCCGAGGTCTCCGGTATCTTCAACCTGGGCAGTGGTCGCGCCGAACCCTTCAAGGCGATCGGGGAGGCGGTGATCGACCACTACGGCCGCGGCACCATCGAGTACATCGACTTCCCCGAGGAACTCAAGGGGCGCTACCAGAGCTACACCCGCGCCGATATCTCCCGGTTGCGCGAGGCGGGCTATGATCGCGAGTTTCGCACCGTGGCCGAAGGGGTGCGCGAGTACCTGGAGTGGCTGAATGGCTGAGCCGGCCGCCACGGGCCAGCGCATCCTGGTGGTCGGCCCCTCCTGGGTCGGCGACATGGTGATGGCCCAGAGCCTGTTCATGACCCTGAAACATCATCATCCCGGCTGTCGCATCGGCGTGCTGGCGCCGGGCTGGTCGCTGCCGATTCTCGACCGGATGGGGGAGGTGGACGAGGCGATCGCCCTGGACATCGGTCACGGCGAGTTCGGCTGGGGCATCCGGCGGCGGGTGGCCCGCTCGCTGCGCGGGCGCTTCGATCACGCCATCGTGCTGCCGCGCTCCTGGAAATCGGCCTTGGTGCCCTTCCTGGCCGGCATTCCCCGGCGAACCGGCTTTACCGGCGAGCAGCGGGTCGTGCTGCTCAACGAGCGCCGCCGGCTCGACAAGGAGGTGCTCGACCAGACGGTGAAGCGTTTCGTGGCCCTGGGGCTGCCCGCCGGGGAGGCCGCCAGGGGTGACTTCCCGCTACCTCGGCCGCGCCTCGCCGTGGATGCCGCCAATCTCGCCGAGCTGCGTCGGGCCCACGGGCTCTCGTCGCGGCCGGCCATCGGCCTGATGCCGGGCGCCGAGTATGGCCCCGCCAAGCAGTGGCCGCTGGCGCACTTCCGGGCCCTGGCCGAAGCCCTGGTCGGTGAGGGGTTCGAGGTGCGGGTGCTGGGCGGCCCCAAGGATGAGGGGGCCGGCGAGGCCATCGCTGCCGGGGTGGATCACGTTCACAATCTGTGTGGGCGAACTCGGCTAGCCGATGCGGTGGACCTGCTGGCCGATTGCCACCAGGTGGTCACCAACGACTCGGGGCTGATGCACGTGGCCGCGGCGGTGGGCACCCGCGTGCATGCCCTCTACGGCTCCTCTTCGCCGGCCTATACGCCGCCGCTGACCGACAGCGCCGAGATCCACTATCTGGCCCTCGACTGCTCGCCCTGCTTCGCCCGCACCTGTCCGCTGGGCCATACCCGCTGCCTCACCGAGCTCTCGCCCGAGAGGCTGCTGGCGGCGGTGCTGGGCGCCGAGCGGCGCATCGCCGTCGGGTGACCGCCGGCCTACTGGACGCTGGCCGGTTCCTCGCCGGCGGCATCGTAGGGTGACTCCACCACCTGCTCCTCGCTTCTCTGGCGGGTCTCCTCCTCGGGGCGCTCCGGCACCAGCCCCTTCCACAGGCGCTGCTGCAGGGCGTTCTCCTCGCGCATCCGGGCGTTGATGCCCTCCAGGCCGTGGCGCTCCACCAGGGTCTCGGCCTCGCGCCCGGCCAGCAGCGAGACCCCGAGCCCCGCGCGGTGGTCGTCGATGGTGAAGCCCATGGCCTCGAGGATGGTCGGGAAGAGGTCGACCATGGAGGATTCCCGGAAGGTGCGGCTGCCGGCAGGGATGCCAGGGCCGAGCAGCATGAAGGTGTTGTCGCGCTCGCCGGTGATCAGCTGGTCCCAGACCGACACCCGCATGGTCAGGTGGTCGCTGGCCATCACCACCAGGGTGTTGTCCAGGAGCCCCTCGGCCTCGAGGCGCTCAACCAGGTCCCGGGCCAGCCAGGCCGAGCACTCCACCGAGTAGAGGATATCCACCCCGTCGAACTCCCCCTGGCGATCGATGCAGGCCTGGGCCGGGTAGCCGTGGGGGGCGTGGCCGGCGATGCTCAGGTTGACCACCCCCCAGGGGGCCTCGCCCTCGGCCTCGAGGCGGCGGATCTCCTCGACGGTGAAGTCGTAGAGGGAGTCGTCATAGAGCCCCCAGTTGTTGACGTAGTCGGGGTCGTCGAGCCGGGGGACGAGCTCCTCGCGACCGAGCACGGTGTCGAAGCCGTGGCCCTCGTAGAAGAGCCCCTTGCCGGCGAAGGCGGTGCTGGCGCCGCCCAGGTAGCTGAGCCGGTAGCCCTGATCGGCCAGCAGGTCGCCGAGGCAGTCGACGCCGGGCACCACCTTGTCCAGCGGCGAGAACTGGCGATCATGCAGCAGACCGGCGGGCATCAGCGGCGTGCCGCACTGGCTGGCGATCATGCCGGCCATGGTCCAGCCGGTGTTGTCGAGCTGGTAGACCCCCTCGAACACCCGGCCCCGCTCGCCGAGCACGTCGAGGTCGGCGTAGGCGTCGCCGAAGCGTTCGCGATCCGCGTAGGTGCGCTCGATGCTCTCCAGGTAGAGCAGCAGCAGGTTGGGAGGATCCGACGGGGCCTCCTGGATCACCGGCGTCACGTAGCGGCGATCCAGCCAGGCGCCGTCGTCGGTGACGATGGCCGCGCCGCGCTGGGTCATGCCGTAGAGCAGCGGGTTGCTGGCCAGCAGCACCAGGGCCAGCAGGCGCTCGCCCAGACGCCAGCGGTGGTCGACCCGCACCAGCCAGGTGAAGGCCGCCAGCAGGGCGAGCATGCTCAGGGTATAGAGCGCCGCGGCCACCATGCGGTCGCTGCCGCCGTGGTCGGATATGCCGGCCTGGAGGTGAAAGAAGATCGCCCCCAGGTCGACGATGCCAAAGCTGTCGTTGAGGTAGACGTAGAGGCCCCAGAGGGCCAGGGGCACCATCGACCAGGGCCAGACCCTGGCCGGCTCCCGGGCCTGTCGCGGAGCGCCCCAGCGCAGCAGCCAGCCGGCGCCGACCCAGGCGGCGGCGACGGTCGGCAGGGTCCAGAACGGCATCAGGCTCACGGTGACGATGGCGTAGCCGAGGCAGAGCCCGATGACGAGCAGGGCCCACCAGCGGGGGTGGCGCAGGTAAGGGGGCGGTGGACGGCGAAACATGGGCATCTTCCCGGGCGAAGTCATCGGTGAGCTTACCAAGCCTCGAGGGTGTCACACACGGGTCGGCTGGTGCTACCTGGGGCGCCGACTTACACTGGGCCCGCCATACCGCTGCCAGGAATCCTCCATGTCGATCGCCGCCGTGCTCATCATCAAGAACGAGCAGGACCACCTGAGGGCCT
>NZ_CP071922.1:204995-212344 GCF_017584085.1 Halomonas sp. BM-2019 | reverse complement strand
TGGGTCGACGAGATCGTGGTGGTGGATGCCGGTAGCCACGACGAGAGCTGTGCCATCGCCCGCGAGTTTACCGACAGGGTGGTGGTGGAGGCGGACTGGCAGGGTTTCGGCGTCCAGCGCCGGCGCGCCGAGTCGCTGGTGCAGAGCGACTGGATCCTGATGGTGGATGCCGACGAGCGCGTCACCCCCCAACTGCGCAACAGCATTCTTGGCGTCCTGGCCGAGGCGACGCCGGCGATCTACACCCTGCCGCGTCTCTCCTGGTGTTTCGGCGATTTCATTCGCCACTCCGGCTGGTACCCGGACCGGGTGGCCCGGCTCTATCCCCGCGGCCGCGCCGGCTACAACGCGGCGCTGGTCCACGAGAAGCTGGAAAACCCCCAGGGGCTGCCGGTGCGGCCCCTCGAGGGTGACCTGCTGCACTACACCTATCGCGATCTGCGCCATTACCTCGAGAAGTCGGCCCACTACGCCCAGGCCTGGGCCGAGCAACGAGCGGCGCGCGGCAAGCGAGGCAGCCTGGCGGCCGGCATCGGGCACGGCCTCGGCTGCTTCCTGCGCATGTACCTGCTCAAGGCGGGCTTCCTCGATGGCCGTCAGGGGCTGTTGCTGGCACTGCTCTCGGCTCACTCCACCTTCGCCAAGTACGCCGACCTCTGGATCAGGACCCGGACGTCACCGCCGCCGGAAGGCGGCGCAGCAGATCGCTGATCGCGGCGGCGGCAGCATCGAGGTCGATGCTGGTCATCTCCTGCTCGCCCGCCCCCTCGGGTGGGCAGAAGGCCAGGCGGTGCCCGGCGCGGTTGCAGGTCTGCCAGCGCAGCGGCGTGGCGGAGCGGTGGGCCGGATAGAAGCCGGCGGTGGCGATATCCAGGCAGCCGGCGATATGCAGCGGCCCGGTGGAGCCGGCCACGAAGAGGTCCGCCGCCGCCAGCGTATGGGCGAAGTCATCCAGGCCGGCCCGGGGCGGCAGGTGATGGGCCTCGATACCGGCCTCGCGCAGCGGCGCGGCGATCGCCTCGGCGGTGGCCGTCTCGCCGGGGCCGGCGGTCAGCACCCACTGGGCTCGCCCCTCGCCGGCGAGGCGAGCGTCCACTTCCCGCACCAGCCGGGCAAACTGGGCGGAGGAGAGGTTCACCGCCGAGCCCCCGCTGCCACCGTGCAGGAAGACCCAGGGTCGCACCGGATCGAGGCCGAGCTCCTCGGTGAGGCGCCGGCGCTGGGCCCCGCGCTCGCTCGCCGGCAGCGGCCAGTAGGGGGGCTCGGGCGCGGCGTCCGGAATCAGACCCAGTTCGCCCAACAGCGCCTCGGCCAGCTCCTGGTTGTAGCGGTACTCCGGCTTTTCCGAACGCGACCTGCGCTGGACCACCCTTCGGTTGTAGAATAGTTGCACCCACTTGGTGGCCGGGGCCAGGCGCAGCGGGATGCCCGCCCGCCAACCCAGCCAGCCGATGCGCGGTGTGGAGAAGAGGGTGAGCAGCGCATCGAAGCGTGCCGCCTTCACCGCGGCGAGCAGTCGTCTAAGCTCGGTACGGGAGGCGTGTTCGCCTGGATCGATCAGCACCTGGTCGACCCAGGGGCAGAGCCGGGCCATGGGCGCCGTATAGGCGGGCACCAAGACGCTCACCTGCGGCACGGGGCTAGCCGCCTTGAGGCGGGCCAGGGCCGGCCAGGCCAGCATGAAGTCACCGAGCTTGTCGTTGCGAACCACCAGCAGGCGCGGGGACGCGCCAGGGGCAGCGGAAGTAGCAGTCATCCGGGCTCCCGAGCCCCGAGTCACCGAAGGAGTCAGCCTTGTCGCGCAAGGTCCTGCATATCTGCCTCTCCCGCGGCTGGGGCGGACTGGAAATGTATCCGTCTCGGATTATACCCGAGCTGACCCGCCAGGGGTGGCAGGTCCATGGCCTGGCCTTGACCGGCTCCCGGGTCGCCGCGAGCTTTCGCCAGGCCGGCGTGGAGCCGCTGACGGAGGCTTCGACGGGGCGCGCGCTGCTGGCGGTGGGGGGACTGCTGGCCTATCTCAAGGCCCACGAGATCGGCGTGCTCCACTGCCACAAGTCCAGCGACCTGCGCCTGGGGGCGCTGCTGGTCAGCCTGCGGCCATCGCTGCGCCTGTTCTTCACCGATCATATGGGGGTCACCCGCCCCAAGAAGGACCCCTACCACCGCTGGGCCTACGGCAAGGTCACCCGGCTGTTCTCCATCAGTGAGGCTACGCGGGCCCGCAACCTGGCGGCCTTCCCGCTGCCGGCCGAGCGCATCCGGCGCCTCTACCTGGGCATCGACCCGGACCCCTATGCACCCCGCCTCGATGACGAGGGGCGCGCCGCGCTGCGCCGCGAGCTGGGCGTGCCCGAGGGCGCCGTGGCCATCGGCCTGCCGGCGCGGCTGACGCAGGGCAAGGGCCAGAAGGTGTGGGTCGAGGCGCTGGCCCGGCTGGCCGAGGCGGCCCCCGGGCTGGCCTGGCACGGCGTACTGATCGGCGGGCTGACGGCGGAGGAGGGGAGCGACGAGGCCCAGGTGGCGGCCCTGCAGCGGCGTATCGCCGATCTGGGGCTCGAGTCGCATATCACCTTCACCGGTTTTCGCCGCGACCTGCCGCGCCTCTTCGAGGCGCTCGATATCGTCAGCGTGCCCTCGCGCAACGAGGCCTTCGGGCTGACGGTGATCGAGGCCATGGCTGCCGGCAAGGCGGTCATCGGCAGCGACAGCGGGGCGATTCCCGAACTGCTCGACGGCGAGACGGGCCGCCTGGCGGCCGCCGAGGATGCCGCGGCCTGGGCCGCCGCGCTGGCCGCGCTGGCCGTGGACGCCGAGCTGCGCCGACGCCTCGGCCAGGCCGCCCGGGCGCGCGTGCTGGCGGACTTTACCCTGGCGGCCCATGTGGCCAGCCTGATCAACGAATACCAGACCGAGGGAGCCAAGGAGCCGTGAGGGCCTGGACGGACAAGTGTGCCTACCTGAGCCGGCGCGGACGGCGCTGTCTGGAGAGCACCGCGGTAAATGAGGTGAAGCGCATCCTGGTGATCCGCCAGTGCGCCTTCGGCGACTATATGGCGGCGCGGCCCTTCCTGGTGGAGCTGCGCCGGCTGTTTCCCGAGGCTCATATCACCCTGGCCACGGTGACCACCTATCGCTATGCGGTGCCGGAGGACCTGGTGGACGCGGTCTACGTGCAGGAGACGCGTGGCAACCTGGCGGCGCAGTGGCGTTCGCTGCGCGCCATCGAGCCGGTGGACATGCTCTTCGACCTGGCGGATACCTCCCGCTCCCGGGTGCTGACGCTAATGGCTCCCGCCGCCATCAAGTTCGGCTTCCCCTACCGCAGCTTCTTCAACCACCTGCTCTACGACGTGGGACTGCGGCGCTCCAACTACCACTATGAGGCCGAAGTCCTGCTCGACTTCCTCAAGGTGATGGGCCACAAGCCGCGCTATCCCCTCGACTTCGCCATGCCCTGTCACCCGGGAGCGAAGGCGCCTCGAGTCATCGCCTACTTTCCCTTTGCCTCCCAGGCCGAGAAATCGCTCCCCCTGGACGCCTGGAGCCAGCTGATCGACCAGGCCGCGGCGGAGTTTCCCGACTACCGCCACATGCTGCTGGAGGGCCACAAGGCCGAGGAGTCCGGCGACTTCCTGGCCGAGGTAACGGCCCGGCACGCCAACGTCGCGGTCCAGCCGCGGACGCCCCTGGAGGCGCTGGGGCCCTGGATGGCCGATGTCTCGGCGCTGGTCTGCGGGGATACCGGGGTGCGCAACCTGGCCCTGGCCACCCATACCCCGACCCTGGGCATCTTCTTCCGAACGCTGCCCTACCGCTACTGGCCGCGCTACGAGGCCTGCCACGAGGCGGTGTTCCTGAGAAGCGGCGAGGTGCCGGGCAGGGCCGATATCCTCCAGGGGCTCGAGGAGCTGCTGGTGCGGGTCTACCCCGAGCGCGAGTCACCGCGTCGGCCGGCCGTCGGCGAGGCCTCATAGCCCCGCCGGATCGGCGCCATGGCGTCAAGGGCGCCGAACTTCACCAGGGAGCGCTCGAGCCGCGCCAGGTTGGCGGCCTGCCAGGCCCCTTTCGCGCGCAGCCGGCAGCGGTCCAGGTCGATCAGCCAGACGCGCGCCTCGTCGTCGATCAGCAGGTTGCGGGCGTTGAGGTCCACATGGTCGAGGCCAGCGTCGTGGCAGCGCTGGATCGTTTCTCCGACCGTTTCCAGCAGCGCCGCATCGGCGCGACCCGCCTCGAGGCGGCTGGCCAGGGCGCGGGCGCCGGGGATACGCTCGGTGATCAGGGTGGCCTCGTAGGTGAGGCCAAGGCGGGTCACGGCGGCGGCCACCGGGCGGGGCACCGGCAGGCCGCGCTCATGCAGGGTGGCGGTCAGGCGAAGCTCGCGGAAGGCGCGGGTGCGTTCGAGGCCGGTCCACAGGTAGCGAGTCGCGCTGAGCCGGGCGATCAGGCCACCGCGGCGGTAGGGGCGCAGCACCCACTCACGGCCGTCGCCGGCGTCCAGGAAGAGACTGGCGCCGCGCCCCGGGGCCTCGCCGGTGACCCGTGCGGCCTCCCGCCAGGCCTGCGGGTCGAAGGCCTGCGGGCCGATGCCGGGGAGCGTCGTGGACCAGCGGGCAGCCTGGCTGTCGAAGAGGATCGACATGGCTGCGACATGGCGTATCGCCAATGGCATATCAACTCCTCGGCGGCACGGACGGCACCGCCGTCGGCCGCCGCGACGGATCCAGTGCTGCGTCGAGAGCGGCCATGAAGCGATGTGCTGCCTCTCGCTTCCTGTAGCGGTTGCGGCCCGGAACCAAGGCGTACATCGGTATCAGGGTGTTGTCGCCGAGCCCGTCCACCAGCGCAAAGAAGTCGTTGCCGTTCGGGTCGCGACCGAGCACCAGGTTGTTGCGGCTCAGGTCGCCGACGATGGCCGACGAGGCCAGCAGACGGTCGAAGAAGGTGGCAAGCAGGTCCTGGTGGTGAGGCTTGACGCGCGACTCGCGCAGCAGCTGGGAGAAGGTCGGTGCAAGCCGACCGTCGGCTCCCCGAATCGCTTCCACGCTGAGCCCGAATCCCAAGTCGGTGGCGATGAGCCCGGCGATGGCGGGGAGATGACAGATCAGTTTGTCATCAGGTTTCCCAAAAACACGGATATATTCACGAAGCTCGCGCAGCTGGCGGGTTACCTGAAAGCGTGCCTTGAGGCGCACCGACCCCTGCCTGACCACCTTGATCAGCCTGCCGGGCCGTTCGGGATCGGGATAGATAAGGCGCGATCCTCCACTGGTCAGCGGCTCGATATGGGCGAGTCGTATGCGCGTCGAAGGTTCGGGCATGTCAGGCTTCCAGAGTGGTGTCAGGGTGGCATCGAGAGCCACAGGCCTTGCACGGTGTGACCGCTGTCGTGGTGTGGGGGTAGAATGCCATTCTCTTCGCTCGACACGTTGCCAACTTCATGAAGCATCCTCTGCCTGCACAACCCCGGCACATCGGCGTGCTGCGACTCTCCGCTCTGGGCGATGTCTGCAACCTGGTGCCGACGGTTCGTGCCTTGCAGCGTCAGTGGCCCGAGGCGCGCATCACCTGGATTATCGGCAAGGGCGAACACAGTCTACTGACGGGCCTCTCCGGGGTCGAGTTCGTGGTCTACGACAAGGCCTCGGGGCTCGCCGGCATGCGCGCGCTGTGGCGCGAGCTGGCCGACACCCGCTTCGACGTGCTGCTGCACATGCAGCAGGCGCTGCGTGCCAGCGTGCTCTCGCTGGGGCTCAAGGCCGAGGTACGGGTGGGCTACGACAAGGCGCGGGCCAAGGACGCTCAGCACTGGTTCACCCACCGCCAGCTGACGCCCCATCCCCGGGCCCACGTTCTGGAGTCCTTCCTGGACTTCGCCCGCCTGCTCGGCGTGGAGGACCTTACCCTGGCGTGGGACCTGCCGGTGCCCGATGCAGCCTTCGACGAGGCGCGGGCCCTCACCCATGATGCGCCCTACCTGCTGATGAGCCCCTGCTCGAACCCGCGGCTGCGCAACTTCCGCAACTGGTCCGCCGAGGGCTATGCGGCGGTGATCCAGCACGCCTGGCAGCACCACGGCCTGCCAACCCTGCTCACCGGCGGCGGTAGCACCCAGGAGCGCGAGATGGGCGAGCGCATCCATGCCCTCTGCGAGCCGGGGGCGGTTATCGACGCCATCGGTGGCACCTCCCTCAAGGGACTTCTGGCGCTGATCGACCGTGCCCGGGCCGTGATCGCCCCGGACTCGGGGCCGGTGCACATGGCCAATGCCCTGAACACGCCGGTGGTGGGGCTCTATGCCACCACCAACCCCGATCGCGCCGCCCCCTATCGCTGGCGCGAGTTCGTGGTCAACCGCTACCCCGACGCCGTGCGCATCTACCTGCACAAGTCCCTCGAGGAGATACCCTGGGGGCAGCGGGTGCGCCATCCCGATGCCATGTCGCTGATCCATGCCGAGGAGGTGATCGCGCAGCTGGAGGCGCTGCTCGACCACGCCGCCGCCACCCACCCGGAAAGGGAGCTTCCCGACGATGAAACTTGATCTGACCGCCCTGGAGCGCTCACGCCTGCTGGTGGTGGGCGACGTCATGCTCGACCGCTACTGGCACGGCGGCACCTCGCGGATCTCCCCCGAGGCGCCGGTGCCGGTGGTGCGGGTCGAGCAGAGCGAGGACCGCCCCGGCGGCGCGGCCAACGTGGCGCTCAATATCGCCTCCCTGGGCGCCCGCGCGGCCCTGGCCGGCCTGGTGGGCGACGACGACAACGCCAGTCGACTGGCCTCGCGCCTGGAGGATGCCGGAGTGGGCACTCACTTCGCCAAGAGCCCCGGTGTTCCCACCATCACCAAGCTGCGGGTGATGAGCCGCAACCAGCAGCTGATCCGCCTCGACTTCGAGGATGGGCTCGGCGAGGTGGACACCTCGGGCCTGCTGGCGGAGGTCGAGGCGGCGCTGCCCGAGGCGGACCTCGTCATCCTCTCCGACTACGGCAAGGGCACCCTGAATCGCGTCCAGGAGCTGATTCGCCTGGTGCGGGCCAGCGGCAAGCGGGTGCTGGTGGACCCCAAGGGCAGCGACTTCTCCCGCTACCGCGGCGCCAGCGTGATCACCCCCAACCTGGCCGAGTTCGAGGCGGTGGTGGGCCACTGCCGCGATGACGCCGAGCTCGCCGAGCGCGGCGAGGCGCTGCGTGTCGAGCTCGAGCTCGAGGCGCTGTTGATCACCCGCAGCGAGAAGGGCATGACCCTGATCCGCGGCGACCACGAGCCGCTGCACCTGCCGACCCGGGCCCGGGAGGTCTACGACGTTACCGGCGCCGGCGATACCGTGATCGGCGTGCTGGGGCTG
>NZ_CP071922.1:197822-204895 GCF_017584085.1 Halomonas sp. BM-2019 | reverse complement strand
CTGGGGCTGGCGCTGGCCGCCGGACACGCTTTCCCCGAGGCGATGACCCTGGCCAACCTGGCCGCCGGCCTGGTGGTGGCCAAGCAGGGCACCGCGACCCTCTCCATCGCCGAGCTCTACACCGCCCTGCAGGGGGACAAGCTGGCCGAGTTCGGGGTGATCGAGGAGGCGCCGCTGATCGAGGCGGTGCGCGCTGCCCAGGCCCGAGGCGAGCGGGTGGTGATGACCAACGGCTGCTTCGATATCCTGCACGCCGGCCACGTGGCCTACCTGGAGCAGGCGCGGCGACTCGGCGACCGGCTGATCGTGGCGGTCAACGACGACGCCTCCATCGCCCGGCTCAAGGGCCCCACGCGGCCGATCAACCTCCTGGCGCGGCGCATGCAGGTCCTGGCGGGCCTGGGCGCCGTGGACTGGGTGGTGCCCTTCGCCGAGGACACCCCCCAGCGGCTGATCGAGGCGGTGCTGCCCGATGTGCTGGTCAAGGGGGGCGACTACCGCCCCGAGCAGATCGCCGGCGGCGAGGCGGTGCGCGAGGCCGGCGGCGAGGTAAGGGTGCTGGGCTTCGAGGATGGCGTCTCCACCACGGCGATGATCTCCACCATCCTCGACCGCGAGGCCTGATGGGCTGGGCCCGGGGCCTCTACTCGGCGGCGCTGCATCTGCTGTCGCCGCTGATCTGGCGTCGCGTCCGGCATGAGCATGCGCTCACTGACTCTCGCGGGGGGGCTGGTGAGAGTCCCCGCACGCTGCGCCTGGGGCGCATCCCCGAGACGCCGCCCGGCGAGCGCATGCTATGGCTGCACTGTGCCTCGGTGGGCGAGGTGCTGGCGGCTCGTCCGCTGATCGAGGCGCTGCTGGCGCGCTACCCCGCGCATCGCCTCACCCTCACCACCATGACTGCCACCGGGGCGGAACGCGCCCGGGCCCTGGCGGCCGCGCGGGATGATGCGCGTCTCATCTCCCGCTTCATCCCCCTGGACTTTCCCGCCGCCGCGGCGCGCTTCGTCTCGCGACTGCGGCCGGAGCTGGCGCTCCTCTTCGAGACCGAGCTGTGGCCCAACCTGATGGCGGCCTGCCGGCGCCGCGGCGTGCCGGTGGCGGTGGTCAACGGGCGCCTCTCGCCGCGGGCCTTCCGCGGCTACCGTCGGCTGCGCCCGCTGATGCGCGAGGCGCTGGCCTGCGTCGACTGGCTGGCGGCCAAGTCGAGCGCCGACGCCGAGCGCTTCGAGTGGCTTGGCATGGCGCGCGAGCGCACCGCGGTGGTGGGCTCGCTCAAGTTCGATATCGCCACGGATGACACGGTTATCGGGGTAAGTCAGCGCTTGCGCACCCGGCTTGGCGAGCGACCGGTGTGGGTAGCCGGTTCCACCCACGAGGGCGAAGAGACGCGGCTGCTGGCCGCCCACGCCCGGCTGCGGGAGAGCTATTCCAAGCCCTGTCCCGAGGCCCTACTGGTGCTGGTGCCCCGCCATCCCCAGCGCTTCGACGCGGTGGCGGCGCTTTGCGCGCGGGCGGGCATGCGGGTGGCGCGCCGCTCCCGCGGCGAGTGGCCGACGGGGGAGTGTGCGGTCTACCTGGGCGATACCATGGGCGACCTGCTGGCGCTCTATGGCGCGGCGGATCTGGCCTTCGTGGGGGGCAGCCTGGTGCCGATCGGGGGCCACAACCTGCTGGAACCGGCGGCGCTGGGGGTACCGGTGCTCACCGGTCCCGAGCTTGCCAACTTCGCGGAGGTGGCCGAGACGCTGCTCGCGGCCGATGCCCTGGTGGAGGTGGCCGACGAGGCGGCCCTGGCCGCCGCCCTGGCGGAACTCCTCGGCGACCCCGCCGAGCGGCACCGCCTGGGGGAGGCGGGCCGCGCCGTGGTGGCGGCCAACCGGGGGGCGCTTGAGCGCACCCTGGAGGGCCTGGCGCGGCTGCTGCCGCCGAAGTAAGCGCTTACTTTGTGGAAGGGCGCGGGATCATGCTGGGGTCAGCCGCTCCACCCCCTGCGCGGTCCCGAGCAGCAGCACATCGGCGCCGCGGGCGGCGAACAGGCCGTTGGTGACCACGCCGACGATGGCGTTGAGGCGCGCCTCCATGGCCACCGGGTCATCGATCAGGAAGTCATAGCAGTCGAGGATCTGGTTGCCGTTGTCGGTGACTACCCCTTCGCGGTAGACCGGATCGGCGCCCAGCTTGACCAGCTCCCGGGCCACGTAGGAGCGCGCCATGGGAATCACCTCCACCGGCAGCGGGAACTCGCCCAGCCGCTCGACCTTCTTGGAAGCGTCGGCGATGCAGATGAACCTCTCCGCACAGGCGGCGACGATCTTCTCCCGGGTCAGGGCCGCGCCGCCGCCCTTGATCATCTGAAGGTGAGCGTTCACTTCGTCGGCACCATCGATGTAGAAGGGCACGGTGCCGACGCTGTTGAGCTCGAACACCTCGATGCCGTGACCGCGCAGGCGCTCGGCGCTGGCCTCGGAGCTGGCCACGGCGCCCTTGAAGTCGTCGCGCAGCCTGGCCAGGCGATCGATGAAGCGGTTGGCGGTGGAGCCGGTGCCGATGCCGAGCACGGTATCGCGCTCGAGCCAGGGCGTGATCTCGTCGATGGCGGCCGCGGCCACGGCGTCCTTCAACTGGTCCTGGGACAGGCCGTCCTGGGTCATGGTCGCTCTCCGGTAAGCAGGGGATGGAACAGGGGATGGAACAGGGGATGAGGCGGGAAGCCGGCGCCATTATAGGCCAGCCGGGCCCGTCTGCCGATGCGACTCGATCCAGCATGGCCGCAAACTCGAGGCTGATCCGGCGGCAGGCCCCGGAGCGCCGGACCGACGAGGGGGCGCTGTGAACCCCTCCCTGGGCGCTACCGATGCCCTGCTGCGCTCTCGCGTCCCGCTCCGCTTGCAGGTCCGGTGCTGGCCATCCATGGCCAGCCCGTTCGGAGGAATCCTCCTCACCCCTGGCATAGGACCCCCTCTTCGGCCTGCCCCCGGCGCCTCTCGCTCCGAGGGGCGGCGTGCTCGCGCTGGACGCCAGGCCGGCCGGGATGCTACCAATAGGGGTTCTCTGCGGCGCAGCAAAGGGCGCCGCGGCCCCCTCGCGTCACGCCTCTGGGATATCAGGATGCTCGAAGCTACCGTCAAGAAGATTCTCCAGGCCCGGGTCTACGAAGCCGCCCGGGAAACGCCGATCTCCCCGGCACCCTTCCTCTCCCGCCGCTTCCACAACACCATCCTGATCAAGCGCGAGGACCTGCAGCCGGTCTACTCCTTCAAGATTCGCGGGGCCTACAACAAGATGGCCCAGCTCAGCGAGGCCCAGAAGGCCAAGGGCGTGATCGCCGCCTCCGCCGGCAATCATGCCCAGGGCCTGGCCATGGCGGCGAAGCTGATGGGCGTCAAGGCGGTGATCGTGATGCCGCGCATCACCCCGGAGATCAAGGTCCAGGCGGTGCGCGCCCGGGGCGCCAGGGTGGTGCTCAAGGGCGACGCCTTCGCCGCGGCCGCCGAGCATGCCCAGGAGCTGATCGCGGAGCACGGCTACACATATATCCCCCCCTTCGACGATATCGACGTCATCGCCGGCCAGGGCACCGTGGCCGTGGAGGTGCTGCGCCAGCACGCCGGTCGCCTGGATGCCATCTTCGTGCCGGTGGGGGGCGGCGGCCTGATCGCCGGGGTGGCCGCCTACGTGAAGTATCTGCGTCCGGACATCAAGGTGATCGGCGTCGAGGCCGAAGACAGCGCCTGCCTCAAGGCCGCGCTGGACGCGGGGCGCCGGGTCACCCTGGAGCAGGTGGGGGTCTTCGCCGAGGGGGTCGCCGTGGCGCAGATCGGCAAGGTGCCCTTCTCCATCCTCCGTGACCTGATAGACGACGTCATCACCGTCAACACCGACGAGATGTGCGCCGCGGTGAAGGACATCTTCGACGACACCCGGGCCGTCTCCGAGACCTCCGGTGCGCTGTCGCTGGCTGGCCTCAAGAAGTACATCCAGCAGACCGGCGCCGAGGGGCAGACGCTCCTGTGCATCAACTCTGGGGCCAACACCAACTTCGACCGGCTGCAGCATATTGCCGAACGCACCGAGCTCGGCGAGCAGCGCGAGGCGATCCTGGCGGTGACCATCCCGGAGCAGCCGGGCAGCTTCAAGAAGTTCTGCAAGACCATCGGCAAGCGCATGGTCACCGAGTTCAACTACCGCTACGCGGACCCGGAGAGCGCCCATATCTTCGTCGGCGTCCAGGTCAAGCCGGGGGGGGAGGACCGCCAGGCGGTGATCGACCGGCTGCGCGAGGCCGGCTACCCGGTGGAGGACCTCACCGACAACGAGCTGGCCAAGCTGCATATCCGCCATCTGGGTGGCGGCCGGCCCAAGGAGCACTTCGACGAGGAGGTCTACCGCTTCGAGTTCCCGGAGCGCCCCGGGGCGTTGATGAACTTCCTGACTCACCTGCCCCACGACTGGAACATCTCGCTGTTCCACTACCGCAATCACGGCGCCGCCTATGGCCGGGTGCTGGTGGGCATGCAGATTCCCAACGGCGATCGCGCCCACGTGGAAGAGCGCTTCGACGAGATCGGCTATCGCTACTGGAAAGAGACCAACAACCCCGCCTACCGGCTGTTCATGGCCTGACACGGAGCCATCAGGCCGCGGCGCGGGGTAAGCGCTGACTCGCCCCGGGGCCGTGCCACCCGGATGTTTCATTATGTAAGGATGGTGCGAGAGCGGTTGTCTGGTGGGGCCGATGGTCCTATAGTCGTCGGCAAGCCGCGACGGCCCTGTAAGCACCCTGTAAGCCGCGGCCCGCTCTTCTTACCCCCCTACGGAGTCGATGATGAAGCGCAAGCCCGATCTGGTCATGGCACTGGTGCTGCTGTTCGGCATCGGCGTGGTGGCGACCGGCTACGCCCAGGCGCTGGTGGGCAGCTGAGCCCGGAACAGCCGACAGCGTCATGACCCCCCGTCCTGGTCTCGGGCCTCGACTCAGGGGCGCACGGCCCGGGCATCACTGACGATGGCGTCCAGGGGCACGTCCCAGGGGGCGGCCGGCAGGCGCTCGACCCGCTGGCACTCGTGGGCCAGGCCGATCAGCCGGGGCCGCGGGCCCGGGCGACGGGTAAAGGCCAGGCTGCGGTCATAGAAGCCGCCGCCCATGCCCATGCGCTGACCTGCCTCGTCGAAGCCCACCAGGGGCAGCAGGATCAGGTCCAGGGCCCAGGCGGGCAGGCGTCGGGCGCGGTGGGCACCGTGACGCGTGTGGGGCTCGGGGATGCCGTAGCGGTTGGTCACCATGGGCGTGCCGGGGTGGTAGTGCACGAACCACAGCCGATTGCGCGAGAGCGGCCGGAGCACCGGCAGGTGCACGCGGGCGCCGCGGCGGCGGAACCAGTCGATCAGCGGGGTGGGGTCGATCTCGCCATCGTTGGGCAGGTAGAGGGCAACGCGGCGGGTGCGCTGGACCTCGGGCAGGCGGCGCAGCCCTCGGCACAGGCGCTCGCTGGCCTCGAGGCGCTGTCTCGGGGTGAGGGCACGGCGGCGGCGGCGCAGTTCGGCGCGCAGCGCACTTCGCGAGCCACCGAAGGCATCCGGAGTGAGGGGTGCGGCAGGTGTCGTCATGAGATGGGTCATGGCGGACGAGGTTCCCCAGAGTGCCGCTGTCGTTCTGGCCCTTGAACCCAGTGGTTCAAGGTGGGTGGCCGCAGCCGAACCGTCAGGCTTCCCGACGCACGGACATGCACACGGGTCCGGCTAGCATATGGCCCCCTGGGTACTGCGCATAGGCTCGAGGGACGATAAACGACTGGCAAACACCCCAGGGAACCTCTTCATCCTAACAGAGCCGGCGGGTCTGGCCAACGCCTTCCGGTGGGGCAAGCTCAGCGTGGTGGTGCGTCGTCCAGGGCCCGCTCCAGGCGGGTGCTGAGCTCGTCCAGGCGGCGCTCCCGGTCGCGCTGGGCGTCCAGGGTCTCGAGCAGTTCATGGGTGATGTTGAGGGCCGCCATGATCGCGATTCGCTCGGTGCCCAGCAGGTTGTTCTGGGCGTGGATGCCGCTCATGGCACGATCCAGGTAGCGGGCGGCGCGCTCCAGCTTGTCCTGCTCGTCGGGCGGGCAGGCGATCACATAGCTGCGTCCCAGCAGGGTGATATCGGTCGTCGGCCGCGAGGCGTCGGTCATCGGCGGGCTCCGGGTCGGCCTGCCGGGGGAGGTGTCGCGCCCCCGGGGGCCCGATGCGTTAACATCCGTGGCAGGAAAGGTTTCGGACCTCACTATAAGAGAGCCCTTCTCCGGCGGTCAACGCGCCGCCGCCTCGGGGGGACTCCCCACGCCCGCTCCCATCACGGATCTGCCCATGTCACTGATCAACGAACGCCAGGATTTCTCCACCATCGCCGACCTCTTCCTGCTGCATGGCAGCATGCAGTCGCCGGCCTTCCTCGACGGTCGCCTCTGCGCCGGTCTGGCCATGCATGACCTCAGCGCCGAGGCGTGGCTCGAGGAGATCTGCCTGGCACTGGGCGTCGAGCAGCCCCGCGACGAGCCCTCCGCCGAGCGTTTCCTGGGCTGGCGCCGCCAGACTCTCGAGGCCCTGGCCGGCAGCGAGCTCGGCTTCGAGCCGCTGCTGCCGGACGACCTCTTCTCCCTGGCCGAGCGCGCCCGTGGGCTCAAGGAATGGACCCAGGGCTTCCTGGAAGTGGTGCACGACGCCGGTGAGGCCCCCCGGGAGGCCTGGTCGCCGGCCCTGCGCGAGGCCCTCGATGACCTCGAGGGGATCGCCGGTCTCGAGGACGAACTCGAGGAGAGCGCCGAGAACGAGGGGGACCTCTTCGCCCTCACCGAGCACGTGCGCATGGCGGCCATGCTGCTCTATACCGAGCAGCACCCCGGCCGGCCCCAGGTCGAGGATACCGACAACGATACCCGCCACTGATGCCCTTCACCCTGCCAGCCACAGGAGCCGTCATGCCGTCCGAGATCCTGCCCCGTCCCGCCCCCATCGCCAACGCCGAGTACCTGGCCCGGCGCCGTGCCCTGATGGCGGCGCTACCCGCCGACAGCGCCGTGCTGCTGCCCGGCGCC
>NZ_CP071922.1:194850-197722 GCF_017584085.1 Halomonas sp. BM-2019 | reverse complement strand
GTGCCGCCCTGATGGCCAGGGTGCGCCGCGGCGCCCGGCCGCCGGAGGCGCTGATCGACGTGGCGCCGCTGCTCCACGAGGCGCGGCTGTTCAAGAGCGAGGCGGAGCTCTCGCTGCTGCGCCACGCCGCGACGATCTCCGCCCGAGCCCACCTGCGGGCCATGCGGGCTGCGCGCCCGGGCCTCGCCGAGTACCACCTCCAGGCGGAGCTGGAGCACGAGTTCCGCTGGCAGGGCGGCACGGGGCCGGCCTATGCGAGCATCGTCGGTGGCGGCGCCAACGCCTGTGTGCTGCACTACATCGAGAACCGCGCCCCGCTGCGGGACGGCGACCTGGTGCTGATCGACGCCGGGGCCGAATTCGACCTCTATGCCGGGGATATCACCCGCACCTTCCCGGTGAACGGCCGCTTCAGCGAGGCCCAGCGGGCCCTCTATGCCCTGGTGCTGGAGGTCCAGGAGCGGGCCGTGGCGGCGATCCGGCCCGGCGTCACCCTGGCCGAGCTCCACGACGGCGTGGCGCGGGGCCTCACCGAGGGGCTGATCGGCCTGGGGCTGCTCGACGGCGAGGTGCAGGCGCGCATCGACGACGAGGGCTACAAGCGTTTCTATCTCCACTCAACCTCCCACTGGCTGGGCCTCGACGTCCATGACGTGGGGGCCTACCGCGAGGCGGGTGAGCCCCGCGCCCTGGCGCCGGGCATGGTGCTGACCGTGGAGCCGGGCCTCTATATTCCCGCCGACGACGACATCCCCGAGGCCTTCCGCGGCATCGGTATCCGCATCGAGGACGACGTGGCGGTCACCGCCGAGGGGCATGAGGTGCTGACCGCGGGCGTGCCCAAGCGCCTCGACGAGATCGAATCGCTGATGGCGAGTAAGTGATCGGTCTCATCGCCGCCCAGATGAATGTTATGTAATTTACGTTACGAAAGAATTCCTGCCCGGAGACGCCATGAACGAACCGCGAATGCCCGCCGGCGCCTCGGCATCGCCCACCCCGACCGAGCGCCGGGTCGATATCGCCATCGTCGGCGGCGGCCTGGTGGGGGCCAGCCTGGCTTGTGCCCTGGTGCCGCTGATCGAACGCCATGGCCTCTCGGTGGCGGTCATCGAGGCCGCCCCCCTCCTCGAGATGACCGAGGCGCCCTTCCAGCCCAGCTTCGATGCCCGGGCCAGCGCCATCGCCCAGGGCTCGGCGAGCCACTTCGCCGACATGGGACTGTGGGCGGCGATGGCCGAGCACGCCGCGCCGATCCGGCGCATCCATATCAGCGAGCGGGGGCGCTTCGGGGCGACTCGTCTGGCCTGCGAGGAGCTGGGCGTGGAGGCCCTGGGCCACGTGATCCCCAACGCCTGGATGGGCCGCGTACTGCACCGGCGACTGGGCGAGCTGCCCATCGCCTGGCACTGCCCGGCCCGGGTCGAGGGCATCGTCCCGACGCCAGGCGGCCATCGGCTGGCCCTCTGCGATGGGGAGCGCCTCGCGGCCGGGCTCACCGTGCTGGCGGATGGCGGCCGCTCGGGGCTCAAGGAGCGGCTCGGCATCGAGAGCGACGCCCACCCCTATGACCAGGTGGCGCTGATCGCCAGCGTCGAGCTGAGCCGACCCCACGGCGGCGTGGCCTGGGAGCGCTTTACCCCGGAGGGGCCCATCGCCCTGCTGCCCCTGGGCGGTCAGGCCATGGAGCTGGTCTGGACCCACCCCCTGGGCACGGAGTCGCGCCGGCTGGCGCTTGGCGACGGCGACTTCCTGGCCGAGCTGCAGCGCGCCTTCGGCGACCGCGCCGGGCGCTTCCGGCGGGTGGGCAGTCGCCACGCCTATCCGCTGAGCCTGGTCACCGCCCGCGAAACGACGCGGCCTGGCCTGGCGGTACTGGGCAACGCCGCCCATGCCCTGCACCCGGTGGCGGGCCAGGGCTTCAACCTGGCGCTGCGCGGGGTGATCGATCTGGTGGCCGCCCTGGAGGCCGGCCTGGAGGCCGGCCGGGAGCGCGGCGAGGCGCCGGGCAGCCCTGCGGTACTGGCCGACTTCGAGGCGCGGCGCCACGCCGACCGCCATAACGTGATCCGCTTCAGCGATGGTCTGGTGCGGCTGTTCGGCATCGACAGCGTGCTGCTCTCCCATGCCCGGGCGGCGGGACTGATCGGCCTCAACCTGGCCGGGCCGCTGCGTCGCGGCCTGGCCCGGCGCGCCATGGGCCTGGAACGCTAGGAGGCTGAGCATGGGCACCGCACGCCAGGTGAAG
The DNA here is from genome assembly GCF_017584085.1 of Halomonas sp. BM-2019. Lineage (NCBI taxonomy): Bacteria > Pseudomonadati > Pseudomonadota > Gammaproteobacteria > Oceanospirillales > Halomonadaceae > Halomonas > Halomonas sp. BM-2019. The sequence goes on along the minus strand of NZ_CP071922.1, from coordinate 195,474 downwards.
AAGGAAGAGAAGCGAATGGAGGACCCGATGGAAATGGGACGGGACGAGGCGCGCCAGGAGACCGCCGAGGTGGTGATCGTGGGGGCCGGCATGGTGGGCGCGGCCCTGGCCTGCCTGCTGGGCGAGGCGGGGGTCGAGGTGGCCCTGGTGGATGCCCGGGAGGCGCTGCTGGACCCCGACGCGGTGGGGCGCGGCCAGCCGGGCAGGCGGGTCAGCGCGCTGACGCCGGTCTCCCGGCGGCTGCTGGAGGGGCTCGGTGCCTGGCCGTGGATGGCGGCACGCCGGGTGAGCCCCTATCGCTTCATGCAGGTATGGGACGCCGAGGGCAGCGGCGAGGTGAGCTTCTCCGCCGAGCAGGCCGGCGTGCCGACCCTGGGCCATATCGTCGAGAACGACGTGACCCTGGCCGCCCTGGAGCGACGCCTGGTGGCCCTGCCCTCGGTGCGCCCGCTGCTGGGGAGTCGCGTGGCCGGGCTGGAGCCGGCGGCCGAGGGGCGCCGCCGGGTGCGCCTGGCGGATGGCCGCGGCCTGGTGGCCCCCCTGGTGGTGGCCGCCGACGGGGCGCGCTCGCCGCTGCGGGAGCTCGCCGGCATCGAGACGCGGGAGCGCGACACCGGCCATATG
>NZ_CP071922.1:192060-194806 GCF_017584085.1 Halomonas sp. BM-2019 | reverse complement strand
CTGCCCACCGGGCCGCTGGCCTTCCTGCCGCTGCGCCTGGAGGGCGAGCGCCACCACTGCTCCATCGTCTGGTCCACCTCGCCGGAGGAGGCGCGGCGGCTGCAGGGGCTCTCCAGCGAGGCGCTGGGGGACGAGCTGGCGGCTGCCATCGACCATCGCCTGGGCGAGATCAGGGTGGTGGATCGGGTGCTGGCCTTCCCGCTGATGCAGCGCCACGCGGAGCGCTATGTGCTGCCCGGCCTGGCGCTGGTGGGGGATGCGGCCCACAGTATCCACCCGCTGGCGGGCCAGGGAGTGAACCTGGGGCTGATGGACGCGGCGGTGCTGGCCGAAGAGCTGCTGGAAGCACGCCGCCGCGGCGTGGGGCTGGGCGATGAGCGGATCCTGGCCCGCTACGCGCGGCGTCGGCGCGGCGACAACGCCGGCATGCTGGCGCTGATGGATGGCTTCCGGCTGCTGTTCGGCGCCCGGCACCCGGCGCTGGCCCTGGCCCGCAACCTGGGCATGGGCGCCGTGGACCGGCTTACGCCACTCAAGCGCCTGCTGATGCAGCAGGCCATCGGCCACCGGGGGCGTCTACCCGCCTCCTGCCGCTGAGAACCAGTGGCCCCTTGCGGAGATGCACAGTGGGAGGGCGGCTTTGCCGCCGGTTCGACGCCTCGACGAATGGCGGTGTTGCCGTCGCTGGGTGCCTGCCGCCAGGGAGCCCTTCGGTCTCCATTCGCCCGGGGGACCCGGCCTCCCACATGGGAGTTTTCACGCCAGTCTTCGGCTCCCCCTTTGTTTAAGAGGGACTCAGCGCCGGCTCAGCACGTTGAGCGCCTTGAGCAGGTTGAGGGCCTCGCCGAGCTGGTAGTCCTCACGCAGGCGCTCGCTCAGCTCGCGTCGCTCCCGCGGGGCCTCCCGGGAGCGCAGGTGGCCCTCGAGATCCGCCTCGCGTACCGCACGCCCCGTCTCGGTCACCTCCACCCGGCCGCGCACCACCTCCACGTCGGGCTCGATGCCCTGGGCCTGGATGGAGCGGCCGTTGGGGGTGTAGTAGAGCGCCGTGGTCAGCTTGACCCCCTCGCCGTTGCCCAGCGGCATGATCTGCTGCACCGAGCCCTTGCCGAAGCTCTCGGTGCCCATCACCACCGCGCGGCGCTGGTCCTGCAGGGCGCCGGCGACGATCTCCGCCGCCGAGGCGCTGCCGCCGTTGATCAGCACCACCAGGGGCACCTCCGGGGCGGCGCTGCTGGGGCCGGCACTGAACCGCATCTGGGTGTCCGGCAGCCGCCCTTCCGTATAGACGATCAGGCCGCCCTCCAGGAAGGCGTCGGCCACACCCACTGCCGCCTGCAGCACCCCGCCCGGGTTGTTGCGCAGGTCGAGCACCAGGCCGCTCAGCGGGGCATCGCGCTCCAGGCGGCGGAGATGCTCGCCGACCTGGTCGGCGGTGCGGGACTGGAACTGGCTGACCCGCAGGTAGCCGTAGCCCGGTTCCAGCATCTCGCTGCGCACGCTCTCGGTGCGGATCACCTCGCGGGTCAGGGTCAGGGTGCGCGGCGCGCTCTCGCCGCGGCGCTGGATGGTCAGCTCGATGCTGGTGCCCGGCTCGCCGCGCATCAGGTTGACCGCCTCCTGCAGCGAGAGGCGCTCGGTGGGGGTGTCGTCGATGCGCAGGATCTGGTCGCGGGCCTCGAGCCCGGCGCGGGAGGCCGGGGTGTCATCGATGGGGGTGATCACCGTCAGCTGGCCGTCCTCCAGCCCCACCTCGATGCCGATTCCGCCGAACTCCCCCTCGGTCGTCTCGCGCAGGCTCTGGAACTCCTCGCGGTCGAGGAAGGCGGAGTGGGGGTCGAGCTCGCTGAGCATGCCGCGCATGGCGTTGCGCAGCAGGGTGGCGTCATCCACCTCCTCCACGTAGGCGCGCTTGATGCGCTCGAAGACCTCGGCGAAGGTCTGGATCTCCTCCACCGGCAGGTCGTCGACCGAGGAGGCGGCCGCCGCCGGCAGGGGCAGCGCCAGCAGGGCGACGGGCAGCAGCCAGGCCAGCAGGCGCCGCGGGGAGAGGGCAAGGCCGGCCCTGCCAGGCGAGGGATGCGCTGGGATCATGCGATCTCCGCTGTTGCGTGACGGTGGAAGACCAGCATAGCCCGGCCGCGACGGCCAGGGAAACACCCGCTCAGCGCGAGGCGATCCACGACTGGGGATCGATGGGATCGCCGCCGCGGCGCACCTCGAAGTAGAGCGCCGGCCGGCCCTGGCCGCCGCTGGCGCCCACCGCCCCCAGCACCTCGCCCCGGGAGACCGCCTGGCCGACCTGCACGCCGAACTGCTGCAGGTGGGCGTGCAGGGTCATCACCTGGTCGCCGTGGTCGATGATCAGCAGGTTGCCGAAGCCGCGCATCCAGTCGGCGAAGACCACCCGGCCGGCGTGCACGGCCCTGACCGGGGTGCCCTCGGCGGCCTGGATCAGGATGCCGTTGCGATGCACGCCGTCGCCGGCCCGGAAGCGCGAGGCGAGGCTGCCCTGTACCGGCCAGGGCAGGTCGCCCCGGGTCTGCTCGATGGCCGTGGAGGGGGGCGGGCGCTCGAGCCGCGCCAGCTCCTCCTGCACCTGGCGCAGGACGCGCTCGGCGTCGCTGCGGTCCTGCTCGAGGGCCGCCCGGCGAGACTGTTCGCTGACGTGACGGGCGTCGAGCCGTGCCACCAGCTCGCCACGTTCGCGCATCTGGCCGGCCAGGTCGCTGGAACGGGCGGCAAG
>NZ_CP071922.1:190622-191960 GCF_017584085.1 Halomonas sp. BM-2019 | reverse complement strand
GACGCAGCTCGCGGCTGGCCTCATCCCGGGCCTCCCGGGTCGCCGCCAGGCGCCGCGCGACGCCCTGGAGCTCCTCGCCGATGGCGTCGAGTCGCTCCTGGGCCGCCCGTTCGCTGGGTTGGGCGGCCAGCGGGCCGACCAGGCCGAGGGCCAGCAGCAGCACGACGAGGCGCCCCACCCGGCGTCCTGGGCTGGCCATGGCCCGGACCCCGTCAGGAGGTGGGGTCGAGCTCGATCAGTACCCGGCCGGTCATCTCCTCGGGCACCGACTGATCCATCAGGGTCAGCAGGGTCGGGGCGATGTCGCACAGGCTGCCGTCATCGAGCAGCCGCGCCGGGCGCGGGCCCACGTAGATCAACGGTACGTCGAAGGTGGTGTGGGCGGTCTGGGGGTTGCCGGTCTCGGGGTTGACCATCTGCTCGGCGTTGCCGTGGTCGGAGGTGACCAGGCAGGCGCCGCCGACGCGCTCGATCGCTTCCACCACGCGGCCCACGCAGGTATCGACGGCCTCGATGGCCTTGACCGCGGCATCGAAGTCGCCGGTATGGCCGACCATGTCGCCGTTGGCGTAGTTGCAGACGATCAGGTCGTAGTCGCCGGACTCGATGGCCGCCACCAGCTTGTCGGTGACCTCGACGGCGCTCATCTCCGGTTTCTCGTCGTAGGTCCTGACCTCCTGGGGCGAGGGCACCAGCACCCGGGTCTCGCCCGCGTACTCGGCCTCGCGGCCGCCGGAGAAGAAGAAGGTGACGTGGGCATACTTCTCGGTCTCGGCGATGCGCAGCTGGGTCAGGCCGCGGGCCTCCATCACCTCGCCCAGGGTATTGGTCAGCTCGGCCGGGGGGAAGGCGGCCGGGGCGGGAATGTCGGCGGCGTACTGGGTCAGCGTCACCAGGCCGTCGGCGGCGAGCCGCGGCCGCACGCGGCGCGGGAAGCCGTCGAAGGCCTCCTCGACGAAGGCGCGGGTCAGCTCCCGGGCGCGGTCGGCGCGGAAGTTCATGAAGATGGCGGCATCGCCCTCCTCCAGCACCACCGGGGCGCCGGCGGGACGCACGCTGGTGGCGGCGACGAACTCGTCGGTCTCGCCGCGCTCGTAGGCCGCGCGCAGGCCCTCCTCGGCGCTCACCGCCTCGAACTCGCCGTCACCCTCGGTCAGCAGGCGATAGGCCTTCTCGACGCGATCCCAGCGGTTGTCGCGGTCCATGGCGTAGTAGCGGCCGATGAGGGAGGCGACGAAGCCGTTCTCGGCGCCGACCAGCTCGGCGAGGCCCTTGTCGGTGCGCTCGATGGAGGCCTGAGCACTCTTGGGCGGCATGTCGCGGCCGTCCAGGAAACCG
>NZ_CP071922.1:188654-190522 GCF_017584085.1 Halomonas sp. BM-2019 | reverse complement strand
GTGAGGGTTCGCCGGCGAGCGTCGCCCTGCTGATCGGCCCCGCGGGCGGGCTCGCCGAGGCCGAGGTCGAGGCCGCCCGGGCCGCCGGCTTCGCCCCGCTCACCCTGGGGCCGCGCATCCTGCGTACCGAGACCGCCCCGGTGGTGGCGCTGAGCCTGCTGCAGCACCGCTTCGGGGATCTGTGAGCACTCCTGACCCCTTGTCACCCCTGGCTTCGAGGAGCCCCGACATGCCCGATTCCCGCGACCGCCGTCCCGATCGGCCCGGCATCGGCCGCCGCTCCCGCGCCCCCAGGTGTGCGGTGGGCGAGGTGGCCTACCTGGAGGTGGTCACCGTCAACGAGACCGGCGCCTTTCTTGACTGGGGCCAGCCCAAGGAGCTGCTGCTGCCCTTCGGGGAGCAGCGCTTCCGCCCCACGCCGGGGAAGCGGGTGCTGGTGAGGATCTATGAAGACCAGCAGGGCCGGCCGGTGGCCTCCCAGCGGCTCGACCGCTTCGTCTCCGACGAGGCCGAAGGGCTCGCGGCGGGGGACGAGGTGACCCTGGTGATCGCCGAGCAGACCGACCTTGGTCTCAAGGCGGTGGTGGACCACCGCTGCTGGGGGCTGCTCTACCGCGACGACATCACCCGCCCGCTGCGCCGTGGCCAGCGCCTGAGCGGCTATGTGAAGCGCCTGCGCGAGGATGGCCGCCTGGACCTCTCGCTGCTGCCGCCGGGGGCGGCGCGCCTGGACGTGGTGGGCGAGACGGTGCTCAAGGCGCTGCGCGAGAGCGGCGGCTACCTGCCGCTGGGCGACAAGAGCGATGCCACCGAGATCAAGGCCCGGCTGGGGGTGAGCAAGAACGCTTTCAAGCAGGCCATCGGCCGGCTCTACAAGCGGCGGCTGATCACCCTGGAGGCGACCGGTATCCGGCTGGCGCCCGGCGGCGAGTAGCCGGCATACTGGCCGCATCGATACCCTGGACCGGAAACCCGACGCCATGAGCGAACGCGCGCTGAAGATCGGCGTGGTGATGGACCCCATCGCCGATATCGCCTACAAGAAGGACACCACCCTGGCCATGCTGTGGGCCGCCCAGGACCGCGGCGCCTCGCTGCACTACCTGGAGCAGGAGGACCTCTTCCTGCGCGACGGTCGCGCCTTCGGCCGGCTGCGCGACCTGACCGTGCACCGTGATCCGGGCCACTGGTTCGAGCTGGGCGAGCCCGAGCCGCGTCCCCTGGCCGAGCTCGATGTGGTCCTGATGCGCAAGGACCCGCCGGTGGACGCCCACTTCCTCAACGCCGTCTACCTGCTGGGCTTCGCCGAGCGCGAGGGCGTGCTGGTGGTCAATCCGACTCAGGCGCTGCTGGAGTGCAACGAGAAGCTCTTTGCCCAGCAGTTTCCCCACTGCTGCACGCCGACCCTGGTCTCCTGCAGCGAGCCCGAGCTGCGCGCCTTCCACGCCGAGCACCAGGATGTGATCTACAAGCCCCTGGACGGCATGGGCGGAACCGGGGTCTTCCACGTGCGCCCGGAAGGCCGCAACCTGGGGGCGATCATCGAGACCCTCACCGAGCGCGGCCGGCGCCAGATCATGGCCCAACGCTATATTCCCGAGATCACCGAGGGCGACACCCGCATCCTGCTGGTGGACGGCGAGCCGGTGCCCTATGGCCTGGCCCGGGTGCCCATGGCCGGCGAGACCCGCGGCAACCTGGCCGCCGGCGGCACCGGCGTCAGCCGCGAGCTCACCGAGCGCGACCGCTGGCTGATCGCGCAGGTGCAGCCGACGATCCGAGACAAGGGCCTGATGTTCGTCGGCCTCGACGTGATCGGCGACTACATCACCGAGATCAACGTGACGAGCCCCACCTGCGTGCGCGAG
>NZ_CP071922.1:188162-188644 GCF_017584085.1 Halomonas sp. BM-2019 | reverse complement strand
CGCCTCGAGGCGGCGCGGGGCTGAGCCGGGTGGCCGCCATGTCCTGGAGCGCCAGCGATCCCATCCTGTATGCCCCGGTCACCCGGCCCTACCGGCGCTGGCTGGCCTTGTCGCTGGCCCTGCTGCTGCACCTGGCGCTGATCGGCGTGGTGGCCAGCTGGCAGTTCGCCGCCCCGCCGGCCGAGCGCTCGAGCCTCGACGTGGTGCTGGTGACGCGGCCCAGCGAGGCGCCGGTGGACGCCGAGGCCATCGCCGAGGCGGCCCAGCAGGCCGCCGGCGAGCCGCAGGTGGAGGCGCCGGCGGAGTCCCTCGCCGCGCCCCTGGCGGAGCTGCCGCCGGTGCAGGAGAGCGTCACGGACGTGGACCCGGCGACCCCCGCCGAGCCGGAGCCGGCGCCGGCGGAGCCCGAGGCGCGCCCCGAGGAGTCGGTACCGCCCGCCGCCGAGCCGGAGCCGGCCCAGGCCCCCCCCCCCCAGCCCCCC
>NZ_CP071922.1:163697-187998 GCF_017584085.1 Halomonas sp. BM-2019 | reverse complement strand
GCCTCGGGCCGCGACCTGCTGGCCCAGGCCACCCGCAGCATCCGCGAGCAGGGGCTCAGCCCGGAGGCGGCCGGTCCCGCCGGCGAGGGCGCGCAGCCCCCCGCCCAGCGCGCCGCCGAGGCGCGCTACATCGACGACTGGACCCGCCGGGTGGAGGACTACGGCAACCGCGTGCACCCGGCGCCGCGCCACCTCCAGGGGCAGCTGCGCATCCGCGTGGTGATCGGCGCCGACGGCGGGCTTCGCCAGGCGGAGGTGATACAATCATCAGGACATGCCGAACTCGACCAGGCCGCGCTGGATACCGTGCACGGGGCCGCGCCCTATCGCCCCTTCGACGCGGACATGGGCAACCTGGACAGCCTCTCCATCACGCGCGTCTGGCGGTTCGGCAAAGGCAATCACTACGGCGTGCGATAGGACCGCCGGGGAGTCTCATGCAACATTTCGGTTTGAAGGACCACTTCCTGCTGGCGATGCCGCACCTGGAAGACCCCAACTTCGCCGGTAGCCTCAGCTACCTGTGCGATCATGACGAGAAGGGCACCATGGGGGTGATCGTCAATCGGCCGCTGGAGCTGACCCTGGAGGCGCTCTTCGAGCAGCTCGAGCTGGGCGGCGAGGAGAGCCCCCACCGCCATGCCCCGGTCTACTACGGCGGCCCGGTCCACAAGGATCGCGGCTTCATCCTGCATCGCGGCTCGAGCACCCCCTGGGACTCCAGCATCCAGGTCAGCGAGGAGCTGGCCCTGACCACCTCCATGGACATGCTCCAGGCGCTGGCCGAGGGCCGTGGCCCCGAGGACTTCCTGATCTGCCTGGGCTGCGCCGGCTGGGAGGCCGGTCAGCTGGAGCAGGAGATCCTCGACAACGCCTGGCTCACCGTGGAGGGGCGCGCCGATATCCTCTTCGAGGTGCCGCCGGAGCAGCGCCTGGGGGCGGCGGCCGGGATCCTCGGCGTCGATCTCAACCTGATGACCCGCGAGGCGGGGCACTCCTGATGCCGGCGTCGAGCCGATGAAGGCAGGTCGCTGATGGCGAGAGCCGGCGAGCGGCTGGTGCTGGGCTTCGACTTCGGCACCCGGCGCATCGGCGTGGCGGTGGGCAACGAGCTGCTGGCCAGCGCCCGCGAGCTCGAGCCCCTGCCGGCCCGCGACGGGATTCCCGACTGGACCCGGGTGGCCCGGCTGGTGGAGGAGTGGCGGCCGGATCTCTTCGTGGTGGGGCTGCCGCTGACCGCCGACGGGCAGGAGCAGCCGATGAGCACCCGCGCCCGCAAGTTCGGCAAGCGCCTGTTCGGCCGCTTCGGGGTGCCCTGCGAGATGGTCGACGAGCGCGGCTCCACCGGCGAGGCCAAGGTGATCGCCCGGGAGCGCGGCCACCGCGGCAACTACCGGGAGGCGAGCGTCGACGGCATCAGCGCGGTGCTGATCGTCGAGCGCTGGTTCGCCGCCCGCGCTGACGCCGGGGGGCCTGCGGCGGCCGCTTCCTCAGGCCGCGTCGGGGCGCTGGAAGTCGTTCACCGAGAGCCCGGTGAACTTGTCGAGGAAGAACACCAGGGTGGCCGGGTGGTGGAAACGCTCCTCGAAGCGCTCCTGCTGCCCGTCGCGGCGGCGCGTCACGCTGGCGCGGTACTCGCTGCCCGCCTTCACCACCTGCACGCTGGCCTCCCGGCCCCCCTCGCGCTTCTGGGCCTCGAGCCGTGCCTTGCCCTCCAGCAGCGCGTCCAGCCGCCGGGCGGCCTCGAGCTCCTCGGGGGTGGCCCAGATCGCCTGGTCGCGGTCACCGTAGCGGTAGAGGATCACCACCACCAGCAGCGCGAAGACGGCGCTGGTCAGCATCCAGGTGAGGGTGACGCCGTCCAGGGAGATCGTCAGCACCGCGAGCAGCTGCACCACCGCGCCCAAGGCGAGCACCACGGCCAGCGGCCGCCACATTCGCGGCCCCATGAACCCCCGCTCCAGCACATAGCCCCAGAGCCCGGCCACCGCCAGGCCCCCCACCACCAGGTGGGCCAGGGCCAGCGGGGTGCCGCCACCGGCCAGCAGGGCGATCACCCCGATCAGCAGCAGCAGGGAATAGAACACCGCCAGAAGGCGGTAGGCGCGTTGCAGGCTCATGGGTCTCTCCTCCCGGGCTGACGTTAGACATCAAGCATAGGCGAAGCGCGCGGCGACGCCCGCCCGTCACAGCTCGCGGTCGTCAACGCCCAGGCGCTTCGGCACGAACCAGCGCACCGGGCCCAGCTCCTGCTCGATCAGCTCGTCCACCTCGAGCAGGCTGGCGAAGATCGCCATGCGCACGGGGATGCCGTTATCGGTCTGGCGGAAGATCGCCAGGCGCGGGTCGCCGTTGAGGTCCACGTCGAGGTCGTTGGCGCCGGGGCGGCTGTCCCGGGGCAGCGGGTGCAGGACGATGGTGGTGTCGCTGCAGCGCTGGTCGAGGAAGGCGCGATTGACCACGAACTCCTCGGAGATCCCCGCGAAGCTCTCGCTCATCTCCTCGGTGAAGCGCTCCTTCTGGATGCGGGTGGTGTAGACCACGTCCAGGTCGGAGAAGTCGCTGGCCAGGCTGTCACGCTGCTCCACCCGGTGCCCGCGCGAGGCCACCAGGTCGACCAGGTGGCTGGGCATCTCCAGCCCCGGTGGGGAGACCAGGGTGATGCGCATCGGATCGTGGAGCGAGAGCAGCTTGATCAGCGAGTGCACGGTGCGCCCGTACTTGAGGTCGCCGGTCATCAGCACGTGGGCGCCGGCCAGCCGCTTGCCGAGGCGGGCGAACTCCTTGTCGATGGTGTAGAGGTCGAGCAGCGCCTGGCTGGGGTGCTCGCCGGGGCCGTCGCCGCCGTTGATCACCGGCACGTTGATGGCGGCGGCGAACTCCGCCACCGAGCCCTGGTCGGGGTGGCGCATCACGATGGCATCGCAGTAGCCGCTCATCACTCGGCTGGTGTCGTAGAGCGACTCGCCCTTGGCCATGGAGGAGAAGGTGAAGCCGGTGGTGTCGCAGACGCTGCCGCCCAGGCGGCAGAAGGCGGCGTTGAAGCTGACCCTTGTGCGGGTGCTGGCCTCGAAGAAGAGGTTGCCGAGCACGGCCCCCTCCAGCACCCGGGTGACCTGGCGCCGCTGGGCGATGGGTTCCATGCGGGCGGCGAGGCGCATCAGGTGGTCGACGTGGTCACGGGTCAGGGAATCGACGGAGAGCAGGTGGCGGCTCATCGAAGGCCTCGAAGGTGGCGGCGAAGGGTGGTGCGTAGTGTAGCGCCAGCCACCCTCTGCGGGCACGCTCTGCCGATATGGTTTCGCTTGAAACTTTAATGACCTGGGTCAAGGCGCCTCGCCGAGAGGGGGCGGATACTGTGAGCATGCAAAATTCGTTACGGAGAAGTGCCATGACCCCTGCCCACGACACCCCCGTCACCCAAGGTTCCAGCTGGCTGGAGCGCTTCGTCGAGCGTTGCTTCGAGGCTTCCGCCAATCAGATGGCTCGAGACATCCGCTCGGAAGCCCCCAGCGTCTATGAACAGCTGATCGGTGATCTCGAGACGCCCCTGGCGCCTCCCTTCGAGGCGGCGGTGGCCCACCGCCTGGCGAGCGGTGACACCGCCGGCCTGATCCCGGCCCGGACTCTGATGCCGGAGATGATGGTCCGCTTCGGCGTGTCCCCGGTGCAGTTCGAGGCGGATCAGGAGCTGACGGGCCTCGAGCGTACCTGCAACCGCTGCTCCGCCGTGGGCCGCTGCTGGAGCGCCCTGCGCCACGGCGCCGATGCCGCCACCTGCCGCACCTTCTGCCCCAACGCCCCGGCCTTCGAGGAAAAGGGTGTCTCGGCTTCCTAGAATGATCTTGTGTCAATGCTGACGGCCTCTGCTATCCAAGGATAGGAGAGGCCGTATGGCATCGGGCTCTGCCGAAGGGTGCTGCGGTACGGCTGTTACTACACGCCGCACAGATAGCCACGCCGGTGGGCCGAGCCCATCCCCACTTCTTCCTGTCCTTGCCCAACTTCTATCGCCAACTGGCCGCCAGACGATCCAATTGCTCCCGCTGGAAGGCTTGCAGCTCGGCGTTGGGTTGCTGCTGGCGCAGGAAGTCGAGCATGGGATCCTCGACTTCGGTGCGTATGCCGCTGAGCTCTTCCACCACCGCGTGGCCGCAGAAGGGCACATAGGCCTCCGAGTAGCCGCCCTCGTGGACCATCACCAGGCGCCCGCCGCAGAGCCGCTCGGCGGCCTCGCGCAGCGTTCGGGTCATCTCCCGATAGGCCTCGCTGGTCAGCAGCATCCGCGCCAGCGGATCGAGGCCGTTGGCGTCGAAGCCGCAGGCGACGAGGATCAGCTCCGGCTCGAAGCGCTCCAGGGCCGGCACCACGAGACGCGCCATGGCGTGACGGTAGGCGTCTTCGCCGCCGCCGGGCAGCAGCGGGATATTGAGGTTGTGGCCGAGGCCGGCGCCGCTGCCGCGATCCTCGGCACCGCTGTAGCCCGGCGGGAAGCAGCCCTCCTGATGCAGGGAGATGGTCAGCACATCGTCGCGCTCGTAGTAGATGTGCTGGGTGCCGTTGCCATGGTGCACGTCCCAGTCGATCACCGCGACCCGCGTCAGGCCGAAGCGGGCCTTGGCGGCCTCGATGGCGATGGGGATATTGGCCAGCATGCAGAAGCCCATGGCGCGATCCGGCAGACAGTGGTGACCCGGTGGCCGCGACAGGGCGTAGGCATTGTCCGCCTCGCCGCGCAGCACCGTGGCCACCGCCTCGATGGCCAGCCCCGCGGAGAGCCGGGCGATCTCGTAGCTGCCCGGGCCGATGGGGGCGAAGTCGCCCAGCTCGCCACCGCCGGCATCGCTCAGCGCCTGGAAGCGGGCCAGGTAGTCGGCAGGATGAATCCGCAACAGCGCTTCCTCGCTGGCCGGCGGCGCCGTGCGCAGGTCGAGGGCCCGGGTCAGCCTCGAGACATCCATCAGGGTCTTGAAGCGGCGTTTGGTCTCAGGTGACTCGGCCAGGCCGCCGGCGGCGGGGGGTTGCACCCAGCCGCCCACTGGCATGATCAGGGCGTGCTGGCCGGCGCTGTGCCACAGGCAGTGTTCGTCGAAGAAGAAGGCGGTACGGCGTTTCATGGGGTCGCTCCTCGGGATGCGGTGGGTCGAGTGGCACGGGACGCCGCCGAGGCGCCGCCGGCGAAAAGGATCAGGACCAGGGAGAGCAGGCCGATCAGGGCGGCGCCCAGCAGCATGGCGGTATGGTTGCCCTGGGCCTCGATCAGCCGGCCGGCGAGCAGGGGCCCCAGGGCCAGCCCGCCGCCGATCACCAGGTTGATGGTGTTCATCAACCGCCCGGAGGCGTCCAGTTCGGCCAGGCTGGCCAGGGCGAAGGGCAGGATAAAGGTCCAGGTGAACTTGAAGGCCAGGGCGGCGATCACGAAACGGGCCAGCCCCGGGTAGCCGATCAGCGCCAGGGTGGCGGCGACCATGACACCATAACCACCCAGCAGCATCAGGCGGCGCCCCTGCCCCTTGGCGGCCCAGCCGCCCAGCAGGCTGGCGCAGGCGGCGCCGAGGACCCCCAGCAGGGTGGCGAGGGCCAGGATGGTACCGCTGCGCTCGGCGGAGATGCCGCTCTCGGTGGCGATGGCGCCGATAAAGGTCCAGACGCCGCTGAGCCCGATATAGAAGGCCAGGATCGCCAGGATGCCGAGCCCCGCCTCGAGGCGCGGCAGCGGCGGACGATGCCGGGCCGCGGCCTGTCGGGTGGCCCGCGCCGGCAGCGCCGTGACCAGCGGCAGGCAGGCCAGCATCAGCCCCGCCAGCAGCCAGTAGAGGATCGCCAGGCCGAAGGCCTCGAACAGCGGCGGCAGCAGCGCCAGGCCCAGGGCGCCTACCACCAGCTGGCCCATCACCCAGAGGCCGTAGACGCCATCCTTGTTGGCGGTCAGGGCCGCCGCCGAGATGCACAGGATCATCAGCGAGCCGCCGGCGAAGGCGGTCACCATGCGAAGGGCCATCAGCAGGCCAAAGTCGGTGTGGCCGACCAGCGCCGAGGCGATATTGCCGATGATGAACACCAGGCCCGCCAGCAGCGCCGCCCGGCGCCAGGAGACCCGCGGCAGCCACCAGTAGGCGGGCAGGGTGGCCAGGCTCATGGCGCCCAGCTCGGCGGAGAAGAGGTTGCCGACCTGGGCCGGCCCCAGCCCTAGCTGGGCGACCAACTGGCCGGCGATGGCGGGGGCCGCCATCAGCACCGCCGGGGCCAGGGCGGCGAAGGCGACGATGGCGAGGATCATTCGGCGTTGCGAGGTGCGAGCGGGAACCGATGTCTCGAGAGTCATGAGGGGATCTCCGGGTTGTTGTGGCTCACCACACATGGGCCAGGCGCAGCAGGGCCTGGCTGCCGTGGAAGGCGTTGTCGGTGTCGACGTTACGGGAGAGGGCCAGCATCAGCTGGTTACGGGGCGTGAGCTGGTAACCCAGCTCCACGCCCACTTGGGTATAGCGCTGGCGGGTGTTGTCCAGGGCCTGCCCCTCCAGGTGCAGGGCGCCGCCCCGGGCATGGATCAGTCGCAGCGCGCCATAGGTGCTGGAGGTGATGTCATAGGAGGCGAAGGCCTGGAGGCGGTAGAGCGGGTCCTGCTCCAGGGTCATGCCCAGGTAGTCGTCGTTGTCGCCGTAGAGCTGGGCCTCCAGGTTGGCCTCCAGGATCCAGTCGTCGCCCACACCCTGGGTATGGTTGTAGACGAAGGTGGTCGCCCAGCGGTTGGCGCCGGGGGAGGTGCCCGGGCGCTGGCTGTCGTAATCGCCGATGGGCAGGGTCAGCAGCGTCAGCAGGCCGCTGGCAGTGCGGCTCTCGGGACGGTCGATGAAAAACAGGGTACCGCCCACCTGGGGATCCCCCAGGCCACTCTGGCGCTCCCGCTCGGCGGCGCCGGGGAGGCGGGCATCCACTTCCACCAGGGGCAGGATGAACTGGGGCGTGCAGAGGCGGCCGCAGACGTCGCTGAACCAGAGCTGGCGATAGGCCAGGGCATTCACGTCGAGGCGGGCGCGGCCCTCCGGGTCGGCGGCGCCGTGGAAGCGATCGGCCTGCTGGTTGGCCAGGTAGAGCACCCCCACCGAGGTGCCTGCCGGGGCTGTGAGGAAGTCGCGGGCATTGAGATCGGCGGCCTGGGTGCTGGTGGCGACCAGCGCCAGGGCCGTGGCCAGGCCGGTGGCGAGGCGTCGCAGCGTGGGAGGCGTTGTCATGGTGTGTCCTCTCGGTTGGGAAATCGCGGGCATAGGCGGGCCCGTCACCCGGCAAAAGCGGGCGATAGCGGTGATGGCATGGAGCCGGTTGGGAGGGGCGGAGCCCGCGTCGGGTCAGCCCGGTGGCGAGCGGTCGACCAGGGTGGCGATGCTGGCCTTGTCGTGAACGCCGAGCTTCTGGTAGATGCTGCGCAGGTGGTGGCGCACCGTACTGGGGGCGATCGCCAGTTCCCGGGCGATTTCCTTGTAGGTGAGGCCTACGCCGAAGTGCTGGGCCACCACCAGCTCCCGGTCGCTGAGGCAGGCCAGGGGGCCCAGGCGGCAGACGGTGAGCAGCCAGAGGTCGAGCACCGGGCGGCACTGGATGTGGACTCTCTCACCCTGGTAGCCGGTCTCGTCCAGGTCCACCGGAAGCCTGGGCCCCTGCCAGTCGGGCCACTCGTCGCAGAGCAGGTCGCTGAAGCCCCGCTCGGCGCTATGCAGTACGCCCTGGCGATCGCAGACCGCCAGGGCCAGGTGCTGCTGGCTCTCCAGGTGTTCGCGGCGGGCCACCAGGGTGCGGATCTGGCTGGCGTCCACCGCCGCCGAGAGGTGGGCGATCAGGTGGGTCAATAGCCGGCGCTCCCGCTCGCCGAAGCGGGGGGATCCCGGGCGCCGATAGAGGGAGAGGTGATCGCTGAGCCGGGTGCGCGGGTTGGTGTGGATCACGCAGAGCAGCTCGCCCAGGCCATGGCGCTCTCCCAGCCAGGCGAGCCCTGGGGTGGTGGCGCGCATATCGACGATCACCGCCTGGCCAGGCTGGCGGTGGGCGCGCTCCACGGTGACGTCCTGGTGCTCGATAGCGCGCCAGTCGGCCAGATACGCCTCGGGGAGCTCGAAGAGGTAGCGGCTGTGCTCCTCGATCTGGCTGTCGACCAGCGCCGTGCGTCCCCACCAGGCGCAGTCGAAGGCCAGCAGCTCCTGCAGCCGCGCCAGGGCGGCGGGGTGGAAGTCGGGCAGCGGCTGCTCCTGGGCGAGCCGGTTGAGATCCCAGAGCAGCTGACTGAAGGCGCCCAGCAGGTCGTCGGACGCCGCGGCATCGGGCTTGGTCATCGTCGGGTACCGTTGTTGTTATTGAAGTGGCCAGTAAAACGGGCCATGTAGGCATCTTGGCCGCCTCGGGAAGCCCTGACCATCGTGCAGATGAACGATGGGTGGCAACCGATGGACTCGATTCCGTCGATCACTGAATTGCCGATTTGTGCTAACGCCGGGGGATACCGGCGCGCAACATGAATACCGATAACTGCTCTGGCAGCCCGGTATCCAATAATAAATCGGAATTCAGCCATGACCCATGACACTCGTATCGACTTCATCTATCTCTCGGAATCCGACATGGTTCGAGCCGGCGTCACCGATATGGCGGCCTGCGTGGACACCATGGAGGAGATGTTCGGGCTTCTTCATCACGGCGACTACCGCATGGCGGGGCCGAACAACGATTCCCACGGGGCCATGATCATGTTCCCCGAAGAGTCGCCCTTTCCCACCATGCCCAAGCCCACCGCCGACCGCCGCATGATGGCGATGCCCGCCTACCTGGGCGGCAACTTCTGCACGGCAGGCGTCAAGTGGTACGGCTCCAATATCGCGAACAAGGAGAAGGGGCTACCGCGCTCCATCCTGATGTTCACGCTCAGCGATGCCGACACCGCCGCCCCTTTGGCGTACATGTCGGCCAACTTGCTCTCGGCCTACCGTACCGGCGCGGTGCCGGGCGTCGGTGCCCGCCATCTGGCGAGAAAGGATTCGAGGGTCGTGGGCATCTTCGGGCCCGGCGTGATGGCGCGCACCTCGCTGGCCGCCTTCGTTGCCGCCTGTCCGCAGATCGACACCGTCAAGGTCAAGGGGCGCGGGCAGAAGAGCCTCGACATCTTCACCGACTGGGTTCGTGAGAATTACCCACAGATCACCACCATCCGGGTGGTCGACGACATCGAAGCGGTCGTGCGCGATTCCGACATCGTGACCTACTGCGCCTCGGGAGAAGTGGGCAACCCCGATGACTATCCGCTGGTCAAGCGCGAGTGGGTCAGCCCGGGCACCTTCCTGGCCATGCCGGCCCCCTGCAACTTCGACGCCGGCATGGAAGCACCGGACGTGCGCAAGGTGCTCGACAACACTGGCCTCTACCAGGCCTGGTACGAGGAAGTGCCCAAGCCTGCCCACCACTGCATTCCGCTGGTCGGCATGAAGTTCATGGACATGATCGAGGAGGGCAGCTTCTCCGCCGACGCCCTCGAGGATCTGGGCGCGATCGTGGCCGGCGATGCGCCGGGCCGCCGGAACGATGACGAGATCATCCTGATGTCGGTCGGTGGCATGCCGGTCGAGGACGTGGCCTGGGCCACCGTGGTCTATCGCAAGGCGATCGAGCAGGGCATCGGCGTCAAGCTCAACCTGTGGGACGAGCCGCTGCTGCGCTGAGGGCCACCGCACGACCTGCCGGCCCGTCCCGCAAGGCGCCGCCGGCTCCCCTCTCTCATTCCCAACAGGACAACACCATGACCAAGATCGTCAAAGTCAAGACAGGTTCGAAGTTCGAGGAACACGCCAGCTACTCGCGCCTGGTGGCCGTCGACAACTGGATCCTCGTGTCCAACACCGCCGGCCGCAACCCCGACACCAAGGAGATCCCCGAAGACGTGAGCGAGCAACTGCTGCAGGTCTTTGCCAACATCGAAGGGGCGCTCGGCACGGTGGGCAGCGGCCTGTCCGACATCGTTGCCGCGAAGATCTTCATCCAGAACCCGGCCGATACCGAAACCGTCATGACCCTCTTCGGCCAGAAGATGCGCGGCGTCGATCCCTCCATCACCGTGACCTGCCCGCCGCTGGGCGCCGAGGTCTACAAGGTCGAGCTGGAAGTGACCGCCTATCGAGGCGCCGGCAGCGCCGACGTGGAGCGGATCGACACCTCCGCCCAGTAACGCAGTCCACTCGCTTTCCGGTGCGGCCTGCAGGGCGGGCCGCCGCCGCTTCGTTGATATTCCGATACCTCGAGGGCTTCCTGCCATGGCACCGACAATAGCGCCAGTTCAAACGTCCAGCGACTTCCCTGCCTCGACGAGCGTGGTGATCATCGGTGGCGGCATCATCGGCCTCACCGCGGCCCTGGCGCTGTCGGAGCGCAGGATCCCGGTGGTCGTGCTGGAGAAGGGACGCCTCGCCGGCGAGCAGTCCTCGCGCAACCTGGGATGGATCCGCAAGACCAGCCGCCATCCGGAGGACGTGCCCCTGTCACAGGCGGCGGATCGGCTGTGGGCCGGCATGGCCGAGCGTGTCGGCAGCGATGTCGGCTATCGCCGGTCAGGGATCATGTTCCTGGCCCGTACCGCCGAGCAGCTGGCCGTGCACGAGGCCTGGCTGACGTCGGTGGCGTCCCTGTCTCTGGACTCGCAGTTGCTGAGCTCCCGGGAGATCGACCGCCGGGTGCCCGGCGGCCAGGGGGACTGGGCCGGCGGCATCTACACCCCCTCCGACGGGAGGGCCGAGCCCACCCTGGCCTCCAGCGCCATCGCCAGGGCCGCCATGGCCAGGGGGGCGGTGATCGTCGAGAACTGCGCGGTGCGTACTCTCTCGATGACGGGTGGCAGGGTCAGCGGCGTGGTGACCGAGAAGGGCGAGATCTGCTGCGACCAGGCGCTGCTGGCCGGTGGCCTCTGGTCGCGGCGTTTCCTGGGCAACCTCGGGGTGTCGCTGCCGACGCTGCCGCTGATCTGTTCGGTATTCAAGACCGCGCCGATGGAGGGGCCGACGGAGATCGCCGTGGGGGCACCGGATTTCTCCTTCCGCAAGCACCGGGATGGCGGCTTTATCGTCACCCAGCGTGGCGCCCTCGATGCCCCCCTGATGCTGGATCATCTGCTGATCGGTTCCCGCTATCTGGGCGCGTTGCGCTCTCAGCGCCACCTCCTGAGGCTCTCGCTGGGCAAGCACTTCCTGCGCGATCTGGCGCTACCCAGGCGCTGGGGGGCCGGCAAGCGCTCACCCTTCGAGCGCCTGCGTACCATGGACCCACCGGCCAATGCCAAGATCAATGACGAGGCCCGGCGCAATCTCGCCGCCGCCTGGCCGGTGTTCGAGGGGGCCAGCGTGGAAGCCGCCTGGGCCGGCATGATCGATATCACCCCGGACTCCAATCCGGTGATCGGGGCGGTCCCCGGCGTACCGGGGCTGACTGTCGCTTCTGGCTTCTCTGGCCACGGCTTCGGCACCTCGCCGGCTGCGGGTCAACTGGCGGCTGACCTTTTACTCGGTGACGACCCCATCATCGATCCGGCCCCCTACCGCTTCGATCGCTTCTAAGGGACGTGGCTAAGGGGCGTGGCGGCCGCCTCGCGACTCTTGACCCAAGGCGCGGTTCAGGGTGGTGGAGGGCGCTTCCCGGAACAGCCGGCGATACTCGCGCCCGAAATAGCTCTGATGGAAGAACCCCTGCTGGGCGGCGGCATCGGCGATGCGTTGGCTGGGCTCCCGCAGCAGGCTGCGCCGCACCGCGTTGAGCCGCAGCGCGCGCAGGTAGTGTACCGGCGACTGGCCGGTCTCCGCCTGAAAGCTGTACTGCAGGGTGCGACGCGAGATCTTCAGCCGGCGGCACAGCGCCATCAGCGAGGGGGGATCGTCCGGTCGCTCTCGGGTCAGCGCCTGGCAGCGATCGACGATATAGCGCCGGGTACGGTAGCAGGCCGGGTCGAGTCTCAATGATCTCGAGCAGTCATCCAGCAGCAGTGCGACGCCCTCCTCGAGCTGTCGCGAGAGCACGGCCTGTAACCTCGACGGTGGGCCGCCCTGGGCCTGCGCCGCCAGCAGATAATCCGTCATCCCCCGCCATTGCTGTCTGACACTGGCCAGCAGGGGCGCCGGCACCGCCAGGGTGCGCAGCCGCCGCTCGTCTCGCTCCAGCCAGCCGTAGCGGTGGCGATCGATAGACAGCACCAGCAGGTCGTAGCGCCCCGGGGCCACGCTCCAGAACTGCTCGCAGCGTGGCAGCACCGTGAGGGCATCGGCAGGAAAGAGCCCATCGCTTGGCCCGTGGGTCGGCAGGACCAGGTGCCACTGGGTTTCCGGGAAGTGTATCGACTGGGACAGACCCAGGTTGACACTCTCGCGGAACAGTCGCATTTCACGTCCCGCAATGTCGACGATATCGCCGGAGAAATGTCCCTCCTCGAGCTGATCGTATTCCTGCTGCCAGCCATCCAGCCGGCGGGCATGTTCAGTGATATCCTCACAGTGATGGAGCGCTATCGTCATGGGATTGCTTCCTGACATTGTTGTTGTAGTGACGAGATCCGATCGAGAAGCGCGTCAAGCCCGCTTGAGCAGGCAGAACTGCTTCTTGCCCTTCTGCACGATCCAGTAGCGATCGAAGAGGGCGAAGGTGTCGCCGAGTCTGCCCTGCTCGACTCGCCCGCCATTGACGCGCACTGCGCCCTGTCCTAGCAGCTCGCGGGCCTGACGCCGGGATGGCGCCAACTGCGCCGACACCAGGGCCTCCTCCAGCGTGCTTTCGGCGGTGATCGCCACGTAGCGCAGACCATCGAGCTCGAGTTGCTCGAGCTCTTCCCGGTTGAGGGTGGCCACCTCGCCGCTGAACAGTGCTGCCGAAATGCGCTGTGCCGCGCCGAGTCCTGCCTCGCCATGCACGAAACGTGTGAGTTCCTCAGCCAAGATACGTTGTGCCGAAGGCTTGCCCGGCGCCTGATGGTCCTCTGCCTCGATCGCCTCGATCTCGTGGCAGGAGAGAAAGGTGTAGTAGCGCAGGAAGCGGTAGGCGTCGGCGTCTTCCACGTTGAGCCAGAACTGGTAGAAGTGGTAGGGAGAGGTCTGGCGCGGGTCGAGCCACACCGTGCCGCTCTCGGTCTTGCCGAACTTGGTGCCGTCGGCCTTGGTGATCAGCGGCAGGGTGAGGCCGAATACCTGCTCGCCATTGAGGCGGCGCACCAGGTCGATGCCGCCGACGATGTTGCCCCACTGGTCGTTGCCGCCGATCTGTAGCCGGCAGCCCAGTTCGCGGTTGAGATGGGCGAAATCCCGGGCCTGCAGCAGACCATAACTGAATTCGGTGAAGGACATGCCCTGTTCGGCGCGCTCCAGGCGCTGGCGCACGGACTCGCGGTTGATCATGGCGTTGACCGAGAAGTGCTTGCCCACGTCGCGGAAGAAATCGACGACGCTGATCTCGCGTAGCCAGTCGGCGTTATTGACTACCCGCAGCGCCTGATCGAGATGCGGCGTCATCAGTTGCTGGATCTGCCGGCCCAGGTCGTCGACCCAGCCCTGCACCGTCTCGGGGGCATTGAGCCGGCGCTCGCTGGCCTTGAAACTGGGGTCGCCGATCATGCCGGTGGCGCTGCCGATCAGCGCTACGCCCCGGTGGCCGGCGTCCTGGAAGCGCTTGAGCATCAGCAGCGGTACCAAATGGCCGATATGCAGGCTCCCCGCCGTGGGGTCGAAGCCGCAGTAGACGACCTGGGACTCGTCGAGTGCCGCCCTCAATGCTTCGGGGTGGCTCGACTGGGCGATCAGGCCGCGGCGTTCGAGATCGTTGAGCAGGGCGTGGGCATCGTTCGCCATCGTCTGGCTCCAGAAAGGGGGCGTCTGGAGAAAGAGGCTAGCGGTCGGCCACCCGAGGGGCGATGTCCTTAAAAGGACAATTTCCGGCATCGCCCTTCCCGACGCTCCCCTCCTGGGTCGCCAGGGTGATGGCATGATTCAGAAACAGCCGAAACAGCTCCCCCCGGGAGCCGATGCCGAGGCGGGCGTAGAGGCGTTTGCGATGATTCTTGGCGGTGCCCGGGGTGATCGCGAGCCGGGTTGCGATCTCCTCCGGGGTGAACCCCTGTACCATCAGCGCGGCCACTTGGCGCTCGCGGGGCGTCAGCAGCGCCTCGCCGAAGGTCTCGAGGGCACGCGTCAGCAGGCCTACCGAATCGCTGTCGCCGCTGGCTGGGTGCGAAAGCGTCAAGGGGTCGCTCGCCCAGTGCTGGCGGCAGAGCGCGGCCAGCAGGTCGAAGCGCTCGTGCAGGCGCTGGTACGCCTCGCTGGAGAACCCGGGCCCCGGGGCGAGCCGCCCCAGGTAGATGACGATCCAGCGGGACGCGTCGAGGCAAACGGCGAGGCACAGCTCGTCCCGCCAGCCAGTCTGTTGATAGAAGGCCGCCATGTACTCCGGGTCGCCCCGCCCCTCGGCGGCCTCCAGGGCCTCGACGAGCCGGAAGAGCCCCTCCCGGCGGTGGTTATCGAGGGCGACCAGGAAGGGGTCTCCCCGCCAGGCCTGCATCAGGTAGCGCTGGAACAGCAGGTTGCGCTGCTGAGAGAGGGAGTCGTAGAGGTAGATGGGCGCATGGCCGGGGCGATGGCCGATGATGATTGCGCAGTCGAAATCGATCAGGTCGTACAACAGGGCCACCAGGCTCGCAGTGAAGCGTGTCGAGCGCAGCGACTCGACGGCCTGGGTCAGCAAGGAGATCTGGCGGTCGCTCACAATTCGCCCCCAAGGCGCGGTGCGCCCCGGCTGCCACCACGACCCGGCGGTGGACGGCACGGGGACGCGCGCTCGATGCGCCAGCCGTCAATCGGTCAGGTCTGGCGCGAAGAGCCCCATCTTCATCCGGAACTTGACCCAGAATAGCGCGATCACGGCGACGATGCCGAGCACCGCTCCGAGCAGGGTGTAGACGGTGGCCGTCATGTCCGGCGACGGCGAGGCGTTGGCGGCCACATAGCCCATGCCTAGGATGCCGATGATCTGCGGGATCGGGTAGAAGGGGGTTCGATAGGGGCGTGCATGGTCAGGCTTTCTGGCACGCAGCACGATAACGTTGATATGGGCGACGATATAGGCCAGCAGCCAACTGGTCGAGGCGCCGATCAGCAGCATGATGATGTGATCCGGGCTGACGAGCAGAAACGGGATCGCCACGATCGTCGCCAGGAACAGGATACCGACCCAGGGGGTGTCGAAGCGCGAATGCATGCGGCCCATGACGGCGAACGCCTGGCCGTTGTCGGCCATCCCGGAGAGCATGCGGGGCACCGAGGCGAGCACGGTGTTGACGGTGCTGCAGGTGGCGGTCAGCCCCATGACGGTGGCGATGATCAGCCCCGCCTGACCGAAGACACCGTCGACCAGGTCAAGATAGGGCAGCGGGGAGGTCGTCAACGTCTCCTGGGAGAGATAGCGCCCGGCACCCAGGCAGAACAGCGTAAACAGCACGAAGATAATCAGCAGCGACGCGAACATCGCCCGTGGTACGCGGCGTTCCGGCTGGCGGATGTCCTTGATCAGCGGGCAGATAAATTCGCAGCCGACGAACATCCACATAGCCAGCGCCGTCAGTGCGATGAAGCTGCCATCGAAGATGCCCTCCTGGCCCCAGCCGATGCCGGCCGCCACCTGGGCGACCGACGCCGAGGGCGTGTCCAGCAGCGCCGTGGCGCCGACCAGCAGGATGGCGACGATCATGGCGAAGGTGAACAGGTTCTGCGTCCTGGCGAAGACATCGGTGCCCAGGATGTTCAGCACTGCCAGGCCGATAAGCAGCAGCAGTGGCACCAGATAAGGAGGCAGCACGCCGGGGAAGAGCGTCTGCAACAGGAGATCGACCAGGATCAGCTCCGCCGACAGGCCGAACATCGCCACCACCACGTAGCCCGCGAACACGGACACGATCGCCGGGAAGTGGCCGATGGCCTTCTGGGTATAGGTCGCCAGCGTGCCCGACGAGGAGGGATACATCAGCGAGAGCTCTGAAAAGCTGATCGCATTACAGAAAGCGAAAATTAGGGCTAGCCCCATGGCGGCCAGGAAGCTCAGCCCACCGATGCCGAAGCCCATCAGCGCCGAGGCCATGGCACCCTGCACCACGACGCAGCCGACGCAGATAGCGATCATGGTCTTGAAGCCAATGCCCGGTGAGCTGGGGCGGTGGATACTCTCGTTGGCGCCTCGAGCGGGCGTACAATCGATCATCGTGAACCTCCTAAGGCCTGTTATTGCCGTTGTCGTGCCTAGATTCGCTGCGCTTGCGCTCTGGAACCTGAGGAACAGACTGTGGCCAAAGCCGATCGACGTCTTGCCTGCCCTTGTCAGCGAGTTGACGCTCCACGCCATCTGCACGCCAGGTCTCGCAAGTGCGTCTCGAGGCACAGTGAGGTGTCACCGTTGGGACTGGCATCTTTCCGGCAGGTAATGGCGGAGGGGATGGCCAGAGGGATAAATGGCGGCCATAATAGTTTCACAAACAACCATAATCGCCCATGCGAGAAGCCCATGACCCTGACACATGCTTCCCAGCCGGCGTTCGACGCCTGGATGACATCCCTGCGCCGGATCTGTGGCCGTTTCGACTCCCGGCCTCCGGCGCACCATCTCCCTTTTCACGGTGAGATCGGCTCACGCGAGACCTGTGGATTCGAACTTGCGGAGATTCGTACCAACGCGGGCTCGATCGCCCGTCGGCAACGTGACGCCCAACTGGGAGATGATCGCTACTGCTTCTTGATCGTGCAGCGCCGTGGGCAGGCCGGTATCAGCCAGAACGGATGGTCCCTGGAGTTGATGCCTGGAGAGATGGCGCTGGTGGACTCGGCGCGTGCCTTCGAGATCCTGCCCCGAGGCCTGATCGAACACGCTTCCCTTCATCTGCCCCGGGACAGGGTGGCAGCCCGCATGCCCGGCCGGCAGCTCCCCTTCGGCAAGGTCGAGACGCGTGGCGCGAGTGGCCAGCTGCTTCAGTTGATGGTCAATCGGATCGTTTCTCGACAGCTGGAGGGTGATGACTCCTCTGCCGAGGGAGGGGCGATCAGCGAAGCGCTCAGCGCTCTGCTCATACCTCTGACGCTGGAGCCCGGGCGAGAGCGGATGACGGAGGCGGCCCCCGAGCTCCTCTACCAGGGCGCCTGCCAGCTGATCGACCAGCAGCTTCAGGAGTCCGACCTGACCCCGGCCTCGCTGGCTGAGCGGATGAACGTCTCACTACGCCAGCTCTACCGTCTGTTCGAGGCCCACGACGATACCGTGTGTCGCTTCATTCAGCGCAACCGACTGCAGCGCAGTGCGGAAGCGCTTGCCAGCCCGGGGCAGGTGCATCTCTCCATCACCGAGATCGCCTTTCGCTGGGGGTTCTCCGATTCGGCACACTTCAGCCGAGCCTTCAAGAAGGCCTACGGTGAATCGCCCAGAGACTTTCGGCAGCGCCACTGCCTGCATTGAGGGTTTTGTTGCACCTTGAAAGAGAGGCACGAAAAAAGCGCCCGATGTGGCATGGCATCGGGCGCAAAAAGAGAAACAGGGAGAGAGGCAGGAGCCTCAGTAGGCGATACACACCGACTTGAGCTCAGTGCAGGCTTCCACCGCCTCGCGGCCGAACTCCCGGCCGACGCCGGACTGCTTGACGCCGCCGAAGGGCAGGCTGGCATCCAGGGTCACATGGGTGTTCACCCACACCGTGCCGGCCTCGATACGCGGGATCAGGCGCATGGCCTGGGACAGGTCATTGGTCCACAAGCTGGCGGCCAGGCCCAGGTCGCTGTCGTTGACCATGGCCAGCCCCTCCTCGACCTCGTCGAAGGGGATCACCGAGAGTACCGGCCCGAAGACCTCCTCCCGGGCCACCGTCATCTGCTGGGTGACCCCGCTGAGGACCACCGGCGAGACGTAGAAGCCCGTTTCGGGGACCTCAGCACCGCGCAGCACCCGGGCCCCTTCTGCCTCGGCCCGCTCGATATGAGCCAGTACACTGCGCTGGTGGCGATGGGAGACCAGCGGGTTGACGGTCGCCTCGGGGTCCAGACCGGGGCCGGCGCGCATGCCTTGGATCGCGGCGTGCAGGCGCTCGCAGAAGGCGTCATGGATGGAACGGTGAATATAGAAGCGCGAGGCGGCGGCACACACCTGGCCCTGATTGAGCAGCCCGGCCATCAATGCCCCGTTCACTGCCTTGTCCAGGTCGGCATCGGCCAGTACCAGCATGGGGTTCTTGCCACCGAGCTCCAGCGAGAAGCAGGCCATGTGGTCGACGGCGGCATGGCCGATCTGCTTGCCCACCGCGGTGCTGCCGGTGAAGGTCACCTTGCGGATATCCGGATGCTCCGCCAGGCGCTGACCGGCGATCGAGCCAGCGCCCACCACCACATTGAAAACGCCGGCGGGGACACCTGCCTCTATGGCCAGTTCCGCCAGACGCAGGGCACTGAGCGGAGTCTCCGTGGACGGCTTGATGACGATGGAGCAGCCCGCTGCCAGGGCCGGGATCACCTTCCATAGGGCGATCATCATCGGGAAGTTCCAGGGCACGATGCCGGCGACCACCCCGACCGGCTGGCGCAGGGTGTAGGCATGAAAATTGGTGCCATCCGGTACCCCGATGGAGACATCGGTGGTCTGGCCCTCCAGCTTGGTGGTCCAGCCCGCGGTGTAGCGCATGAAGTCCACCGAGAAGCCCACGTCGATCATGCGTGCGATATTGATCGATTTACCCTGGTTGAGGCTCTCGAGCTGGGCCAGCTCCTCGCCACGCAGTTCCAGCAGGTCGGCGAAACGTAACAGGATGCGCTCCCTTTGGGCGGGCGTCATGCCACGCCAGGCACCTTCAACGAAGCGCTGCTTGGCGACGGCAACGGCCCGGTCGACGATGGCTTTGTCGGCGAGGCCCAGGTGTGTCAGCGGTGTAGCGCTGGAGGGATCGAAGACCTCGGCGTGGCGGCCGCTGCCGGGGATGTGTTCACCGTCGATGAAGGACCCGCTGGCGCGGGAAAGAAAGTCATCCACCTCAGGCAGGCGGGGGATCGTGGACTGGCTCATTGGACTACTTCCTCGGTCTGGATGGTGGCAAGGGAGGCACCCCTGGCTAGTGGTCATGACGCTATCACCAGAGCCAAGGGGCGGCTTGATCCAGGGTGCCGGAGGAACTGCCTCTCCCTGCCAGGCCTACCCCAGCCGCCGATAGAGCGTCGAGCGGCTGATGCCCAGTGCCCGGGCGGCGGCGGTCATGTTGCCGCCATGGGCTTCCAGGGTGCGTTCCATATGGATCTGTTCCAGCTCCCGTAGCTCCTGGGGAGCGTTGCTGGTTGAGTCAGCCGCGGTGGCTTGCCCCTTGGTTGGGCCGCCGGCGGCGTGTCCCCACAGCCTGCGCTGCCAGCGCGGCGAGAGCCCCTCCAGTGTGAGCCGTTGGCACTCTGCTTCCGTGCCCACCAGAGCCGCCTCGAGGCAGTGTTCCATCTCCCGCCAGTTACCGGGCCAGGGATAGGCCGCCAGGCGCTCGACCAGGGAGTCGTCCAGGGTGAGATGGCGGTTGTGGCGATGGCACAAGGCGGTCCAGCGCTCACGAATGCGTTCGGCAAGGTCGGTCTGCTCGTTCAGCGACGGCAGTTCCACGATCACCCCGGCCAGGCGATAGAAGAGGTCCTCTCGGAAGTCGCCGGCTGCCACCAACTCTTCCAGGTCTCGATGGCTAGCGCCAATCACCCTGCAGTCGATGGGTACCTCGCGGTGATCGCCCAGCGGTGTTACCACTCGCTCCTGCAGCACCCGAAGAAGCCTGGCCTGAAGCGCCGGCGGCATGTCGCCGATCTCGTCGAGCAGCAGGGTACCGCCATTGGCCTGCACCAGGCGCCCGCTGTAGCCACCCTTGCGGGCGCCGGTAAAGGCGCCTTCTCCGTAGCCAAACAGCTCCGCCTCGATCAGGCTCTCGGGCAGGGCCGCACAGTTGAGCGCCACGAAGGGACTCTGTTCGCTCAGGCTGGCGTGCAGGGCCCGGGCCAGCTGTTCCTTGCCGGTGCCGGTGTCGCCTTGGAGCAGCACGGGAAGCCCCGCCGCCAGTGCCCGGCTGGCTCGGTGCACCTCTCGGGCCAGTGCTACCGGCCAGCCTTCCACCAGCGACTCCAGGTCACGAGAGCGAGCGGGCTTGGGCGAAGAAATCGGCATGACGGTGGCTTCGCCGTCGAGCGTTGCCGGTTGCCACGCTTCGGGAGGATTGAGCCGCCCCACCAGATGGCCGCCGGCGAGCGGCAGCCCCAGCAGGGCCGAGCGTCCCTCGCACTGGCGACGAATCTCTGTCCATGTATTACCCAACAACGCCTCTATGTGCTGGCCGATTAGTGATGCCGAGGCGTGCCCCAGCCATTGGGTGGCCTGGGGGTCCGCCGCCAGGATCAGACCGGCGTCGTTGATGGCCACCAGACCGCAGGCCACGCCATCAAGCTCGGCCAGTGAGGCATGCATCTGGAGCACCCAGCGCTGCTGGTAGCGCTGGCGGAACAGCTGCTGTTCCAGGGCGCCGGTGAGCTGTTGCACTCGGCGCAGGAAGATCTCGGGCCGGGGGTGATCGGCATCGAAGGTGAGGTCGATCAAGCCCAGGCAGTCGCCATCGAGATCGAACAGCGGGGCGGCCACGCAGGAAACCGGGTTGTCGGGGAACAACAGATGCTCACAAGACTTGACCAGCACTGGTGCTCGCTCGATGAGCGCAAGGGCTGGGGCATTGGTGCCAAACCAGCGTTCGTCCAGATTGATGCCAGCTCCGATCTTGAAGCGGTCAGCGAGCACGAAGTCCCGGCCGTAGCTCTTGAGGACGGTGGCATCCGGGGTGGCCAGCAGCAACTGGCAACCGTGCAGGTCCTCGGCCACCCGGCTGACCAAAGGGTCGGCCAGTTCGAGCAGGCGGCGGTGGGTCTCGCGCTGCTGACGGAGCTCGCTACTCTCGAGCCGCGGCAGCTCGGGCCTGGTATCGAGCCGCAGGCCGTATTCCATGCAGCGCTGCCAGGAGCGGCCGATGCTGGCATCGAGCAGGTCTATCGGCAGCTGGCCTCGGCGCAGATGCTCGTGGGCCTGGCGAATCACATCGGGGGTTCTCAGGGCGGCTCTGGTGATCATGGGCCTCTCCCAGCGCTGTTAGCGAATTGTCCCAGGATGCGACAGCCGTCGTGTCTGGCGACGCGACAACGCTGTTCAAGGTGCGCGGGAAGTCGCTAAGGCGCTGATATAATTGTGATTATTTTGTCATGCCATGGCTGGCATGGGGCTTGCAGAGTGAGTCGCAGGGCCGTGCGGCGCCAGGCGCGGTCTCCCCACAATCATAAATCAGCCCCACAGGAGCACAACCATGACGCAGCCCTCCGTCGCCATTCAATCCTGGCTGGACAAGAGTCACGCCCTCTTTGTCGGGGGCCAGTGGCGCCCTGCTGCCAGCGGCGAGACCCTGGACGTCTATAATCCCGCCACCGCCGCGGTGATAAGCCGGGTCCCGGCAGGAGACGCCGCCGATATCGACGCCGCAGTCGACGCCGCCCGGAAGGCCTTTCGCACCTGGCGCAAGTCGCGTCCGGTCCAACGCGAAAGACTGCTACTGGATCTGGCCGACGCCCTGGAGGCCCGCGTCGATGATTTCGCCTTGCTCGAGACCCTGGACAACGGCAAGCCGGTTACCTTCTCGCGGTACATGGACGTGGCCCTGGCGATTGATTTCATTCGTTATACGGCAGGTTGGGCCACCAAGATCGAAGGCCGCAGCATGACTCCCTCCATGCCCTTCGTGCCCGATGACAAGCAGATCGTGGCCTATACCCGCCGCGAACCCATCGGCGTGGTGGGCGCCATCATTCCCTGGAACTTTCCGCTGCTGATGGCGGCGTGGAAGGTGGCCCCGGCGCTGGCCGCCGGCTGCAGCATCGTGCTCAAGCCCGCCGAGGACACTCCCCTGACCGCCCTGCTGCTGGCCGAGTTGGTCGAGCAGGTGGGCTTCCCCGCCGGCACCCTCAACGTGGTCACTGGCCTGGGACACACCGCCGGGGCGGCGCTGGCTGCCCATCCGGGCATCAACAAGGTGGCCTTCACCGGCTCCACGCCGGTGGGCAAGCTGATCGGCCACGCCGCCATGGAGAACCTGACCCGCACCACCCTGGAGCTGGGCGGCAAGTCGCCGGTGATGGTGCTGGCCGATGCGGATGTCGAGGCCGCCGCCGCCGGCGCCGCCCAGGCGATCTTCTTCAACCAGGGCCAGGTGTGCACCGCCGGCTCGCGGATCTATGTCCACGAGTCGATCCATGACGCCTTCGTCGCCCGGCTCACCGACCAGGCCCGGGGCCTGACCCTGGCGCCGGGCTGGGAGCCCACCACCACCCTGGGCCCGCTGGTCTCCGCCAAGCAGCAGCGTCGGGTGCTCGACTACATCGACCAGGCCCGCGCCGACGGCGGCACCATCGTCACCGGCGGCGGCACGGGACGCGACAGCGGCTACTTCGTCGAGCCCACGGTGATCACCGGCCTGGCCCAGTCTAGCCGCTGTGTCCAGGAGGAGATCTTCGGCCCGGTGGTGGTGGTGCAGACCTTCCGCGAACTGGACGAGCTGGTGACGCTTGCCAACGACTCCCCCTATGGCCTGGCTGCCAGCATCTGGTCCAACGACCTCGCCGCGGTCAACCGCCTGGTCCCGGAAATCGAGGCCGGGAGCGTCTGGGTCAATGGCCATAACCTGCTGGATGCCTGCATGCCCTTCGGTGGCGTCAAGCAGTCGGGCATCGGTCGCGAGCTCAGCGACTCCCTGATCGAGCATTACACAGAGCAGAAATCGGTCGTGATGATCGTCTGATATGACTCGGCCCCGGCATCGGGCCGGGGCCCCTTTCACCCCAAGGGACATCCCCATGCATAATAACAAGAGACTCCCGCGTCGGGCGCTGGGTGGCCTGCTGCTGGCCGCCGCCCTGCCCGCCCAGGCCTATGAGATGGCCGATCTCGGCCACTCCACGGTGGAACTCGACTTCCAGGCGCTGCTGGGCGCCTTCCATAGCGATCGCGGCTATGCCACCGGCGCCGCCGAGGCGCGCCGCTATCGCTGGCAGGAGGGCGTGCTGACCCTGGGTGCCGAACTCATCCCCAAGGATGATGGCCTCTATGGCCGGGTCAGCACCGTGGGCACCGCCACCTGGGGCGACGGCGACGCCGCCGGCTTCACCTCCGGCAACGAGCGGAAGCTGGACCTGGAGGACGTCATCGTCGGCTACCGCAGTGAGGCTCTGGGCGGTTCGCCCTGGTCTCTCGACGTCTCCGCCGGGCGCCAGGCGATCACCCTGGGCGATGGCTTCCTGATAGCCGGCGATGCCCTCAACCTGGGCGACGCCTTGGGCGATGAGCTCGACCGCGGTGGCGCCTACTACCTGGCCGGCCGCCAGGCCTTCGATCGTACCGCCGTGGTGACCCTTGGGCATTCGGGCTGGCAGGGCCAGCTGTCCTGGTTCGAGTCCGACAACCCGGCCCAGGCCAGCACCGAGATGGCGGCCCTTGTCCTGGCCCATGACCATGGCAGCGGCCTGGTGGAGGCCACCTACCTGCGCGGCCTGGGCGTCGATGAGGCCCAGGCCGATGACTTCCTGGCCGAGCGCGACGGCATGGACGTCTACGGGGTGCGCCTCGAGCAGCGCCTGCTGGATGCAGCCTTGACCCTGCGCGGCGAGTTTGCCCATCAGCGCAAGGACACCCGCGAGAATGCCTGGGCCCTGGAGCCTGCCTGGACCTTCAGTGAGCTACCCGGTCAGCCGACGCTGTCACTGCGCTACAGCCGCTTCTCCTCCGAGTGGGATCCGCTGTTCTACGGCTTTACCCGCGGCTACGGGACCTGGTTCCAGGGCGAGGTAGCGGGCAACTATGCCGGCCCCTTCAACAGCAATGCCGAGGTGTGGCGGCTTGGCCTGGAGGGCTCGGTCAACGAGAGCCTGCACCTGGGGCTGCTGGCCTACGACTTCTCCAGCCGCGACACCGTCGACCAGCCCGATATGGGCGGGCGCGAGCTCAACCTCTATGCGGAGTGGCTGCCCACCGACTGGCTCTATGTCTCGCCGCTGCTGGGCTGGTACAGTCCTGACAAGAGTGCGGCCGAGGGCGGCATCCAGCTCGGCGATGCCGACACGTCCTTCTACGCCCAGCTACTGGTGGGGGTGTTCTTCTGATCACGAGGCGCGCCGCGGGTGAGGTGCTGATCGCCGGCGGCGGCCCCGCCGGGGCCGCCCTGGCCCTGCTGCTG
>NZ_CP071922.1:137349-163597 GCF_017584085.1 Halomonas sp. BM-2019 | reverse complement strand
CCCGACGCTGGCAGAGGGTGGCGATGCGCGCCTTGGAGGGACTGGCAAGAGAGCTGGCGTGGGGGGCAAGCGCTCGCTCATTGCCGCCGACAGAGGGCCACCAGTCTGGCTTTGGAAGGCACGCCCAGCTTGGCGTAGGCGCGCTTGCGGTAGGTCTCGGCGGTGGAGAGGGCGATAGTGAGCTCGGCGGCGGCGGTCTTGAGGGTGTGGCCGCGCAGCAGGAAGAGGCAGAGCTGGCGCTCGCGTTCGGAGAGCGGGGCCAGCACCGCGGCCTCCTCGTCGCTGGGGTGCTGGGCGGCCGAGACGCCGCCGCCCTGGGCGAGGTGATGACGATAGTGGCGGCGGATCAGGCTGGCCAGCAGCGGCGCCAGGGCGTTGAGGCCGGCCAGGTCGGCGCCGGTGAAGGGGCCCGCCCCGGTGCCGCGATAGAGGTTGAGGTAGAAGGCGCCGGTCTCACCGGGACTGGCCAGCGCCACCTTGTCGACCAGGTCGGGGAAGGCGAAGAGGTGGCTGCGATAGGCCTCCGGCATGGCCTCGGCCTGCATGGGGGCGAGTTCGGCGTCGCCGGGTTCGCCTCCGGCGTCCACCAGGCGGCGCAGCCGCTGGTAGTTGGGGTCCTGGCGGAACAGGCCGCCGGCGTAGAGCTCGGCCAGGCGGTCGGCGACCCGCGGCTGGCGCTCGTTGGCGGCCAGCAGGCAGTCCACCGCGTCCTCGCCGCCATAGGCGAAGATCATGCACTGCTCGATGCCCACCGCCCGGCGCAGCAGGGCGAGCAGGTGCTCGTCGAAGCCGGCCTCGCCCAGGCTCGCCACGCAGGCGGCCAGTGCCGGC
This sequence comes from Halomonas sp. BM-2019, assembly GCF_017584085.1. NCBI lineage: Bacteria > Pseudomonadati > Pseudomonadota > Gammaproteobacteria > Oceanospirillales > Halomonadaceae > Halomonas > Halomonas sp. BM-2019. The sequence continues at coordinate 162,766 of NZ_CP071922.1, read as the reverse complement.
ATCAGCTCGGGCCAGTCGAGGGCGGTATCGGGGCGGAGCTCGGGCATGGGGTGGGCTCCTCGGTCCGGGCGTCATGGCGCTTGTCCCGGTTTCTGCGGGACAGCCAGGGGCGCGCCGACGGGGTAGGCTGGGGCCAGACTCACAACGCCCCGACAGGAGAGTGCCCCATGCGACCCGCCGGCAAGGGCGAGCACGACTCGCTCTACTTCGATTATCCCCATTTCCCCTTCGTGCGTCCTCCCGAGCTGGACGGCGAGGCGGTGCGCCACCGGGTGGCCATCGTCGGTGCCGGCCCGGTGGGGGTGACCGCCGCCCTGGAGCTGGCCCGCCACGGCATCGCCTCGGTGGTGCTGGACGACAAGGCCACCGTCAACGACGGCTCCCGGGCGATCTGCATCTCCCGCCACAGCCTCGAGATCCTCCAGCAGCTCGGGGTCGATGGGCCCTTCACGGCGAAGGGACTGGGCTGGACCCAGGGGCGCACCTACTATCGCGACCGGGAGATCCTCCGCTTCCGTATGCCCCACTCCGACCAGGAGCGCTACGCCCCGATGGTCAACCTGCAGCAGCAGTACATCGAGCGGTTCCTGATCGACAAGGCCGCCGAGAGCGAGCGGATCGAACTGCGCTGGCAAAGCGCCGTGACCGGGGTGAGCCAGGGCGCGGAGGGCGTGACCCTGGAGGTGGCCACCCCCGAGGGGGATTACCGGCTCGAGTGCGACTATCTGCTGGCCGCCGACGGCGGGCGCAGCCGGGTGCGCGAAGCCCTGGGGCTGGCGTTGCACGGCCAGGCCTACGAAGGGCGCTATGTGATCGCCGACGTGCGCCTCGAGTCCGACTTTCCCACCGAGCGCCGTGCCTTCTTCCACTCGAAGGCGCTGCCCGATACCACCGTCCTGGTGCATAAGCAGCCCGACGACATCTGGCGCATCGACTACCAGCTCGGCCCCGACGAGGACCCGGACCGGGCGGTGGAAGAGGCCAGCATCCGCGAGAAGGTCGGCCTGATCGTGCGCGAGGTGATGCAGGAGGGGGAGGAGTGGGAGCTGGAGTGGTGGAGCCTCTACAAGGCCTACACCCTGGCGCTGGAGGACTACCGGCACGGCCGGGTGCTGTTTATCGGCGACAGCGCCCATCTGGTGCCCATCTTCGGGGTGCGTGGCCTCAACAACGGCCTGGCCGATGCCGCCAACGCCGGCTGGAAGTTGGCCTGGGTGCTCGAGGGGCTGGCCCCCGAGCGGCTGCTCGACAGCTATAGCCCGGAGCGGCGCGGTGCGACCCTGGACGTCTTCGCCAATGCCGGCAAGAGCACCCGCTTCATGACGCCGCCGAGCCGCGGCCACCGGCTGATGCGCGATGCGGCCCTCTCCCTGGCGCTCGCCAACGACTACGCCAGCGGCTTCGCCGACCCGCGCCAGGTCACCCCCTACACCTATGCCGAGAGCCCGCTGACCCTGGCCGACGATCCCGGCTTCACCGCCGGACCGATCCCCGGGGCGCCGCTGGTCAACCGGCGCCTGGGCGAGGACAACTACCTGCTCGACCACCTGGGGACAGGCTTCACGCTGCTGCGGTTCGGCGAGGACGGAACGCTCGCCCCGGGACTGGCGGACCGGCTGGCCACGCTGCGGGCCCGGGGCCACGAGCTCGCCGTGGTCTCCATCGCCAGGCGGCCGGGGGCCGAGGGGGCCCTGGTGGATGCCGACGGTGGTTGTTTCGCCGCCTACGGCGCCGCGCCCGGCAGCGCCTACCTGGTGCGTCCGGACCGCCATGTGGCGGCGCGCTGGCGGGCCTTCGACCCTGCCGCCCTCGACCATGCCCTGAACCATGCACAAGGTTGGGCCCTGGAAGGAGAAAGATCATGACCGAAGCGACACTGCCCTTCGCCGACCTGGAGCGGGTCTACGAGCGCCTGGCCGAGACCCTCGACGCCCTGCCCGAGGAGCGGGAGCGGGCCTTCCTCGCCCCGCTGGCCCTGGCGCTGGCCCACCGCATCCCCGATCTCGAGCGGGTGATGGCCGCCATCGAGGAGGCGCGGTCCGCTGTGGTCGAGGACGGTCGCTCCCCGCCGGATGAGTCACCGCCCTGAGCCGTGTAGGGGCGCCAATGGGCGATTGCGGTTAGACTTGGCGCTCCACTCTCCGGTAAGGCGTTGCCGTGCTGTCCCAGCTCGCCGAGCGTGTCGGCCGACACCTCGAGGATTCCCCCCGTACCCCCAAGTACCTCTGCCTGCGCGATGCCCTGGTCGAGCTGATCGACGAGGGTGAGCTGGTCGAGGGCACCCGCCTGCCCACCGAGCAGGAGCTGGCCGCGGCCCTTCCTGTCAGCCTCGGCACGGTGCAGAAGGCGCTGCGCGACCTGGTGGAGAGCGGTGCGCTCACCCGCCGTCGGCGCCTGGGAACCTTCGTCGCCGGCAGCGAGGGACGCCGCCAGATCACCACCCCCGCCTTCACCTTCCTGCGCCCCGACGGCGGCCGGGTCAGGATGCTGCTGATCCGCCTGCTCAAGCGCGAGGTGGTGCGGCGCCGCGGTGCCTGGGACGAGGTGCTCGGCGAGTGCCCGGCCGGCTACCTGCATCTGGTGCGCCTGGATCGCATCGACGGCGCCTTCGACTGCTACACCGAGATCTACCTGCGGGCCGACGAGGCCGGCGAGATCGGGACCCTGCCCGCCGAGACCCTGGAGCACGATAGCGTGCTGCCGCTGCTGCTGGCCCAGGGCCACGAGCCCAGTACGGCGGAGAATCGCATCGGCCACGCTCGGCTGCCCAAGGCGGTGGCGCTTGCCATCGTCCCGGAACTGGCCGAGACGCCACCCCTGGGGCTGCGCCTGGAGACCCGCTACCGCAACGCCGAAGGCCGGGTGCTGGCCTGGCAACTGATGTACATCCCCCCAAACGATTATCGCCTCACCCTCACCACTCCCCTGAGACAGCCGGACGCCTGAAGGGCACGGCCAGGTTCCCGCAATACAGGCGGCTCCCTGCCGCTTCGTCGGTGGCGGGGGCGTCCCGCTGCGCGCCCCTTGTGGCGCGTCGAAATAAATACTATATAGTATTTGACAGGCCTGGCGGGTCGGCTATACTCCTCATGGCAGGACCAAATAATAAAATGCGTTCCATATTTGATATGGCGCACCGCGACTCTGAAAAGAGGTATCCCCATGACTTGGACCACCGTCTGCAAGACCGCACAGGTGCAGGAAGACTTCCCCTTCTCCGCCAAGCTGGGCGACAAGGAGATCGGCGTCTACGTGCTGGATGGCGAATACTACGCCCTCGAGGACATCTGTCCCCACGCCTATGCTCTGCTGTCCCAAGGCTTCGTCGAGGATGGCCAGGTGGAGTGCCCGCTCCACGAGGCTACCTTCGACATCAAGACCGGCAAGTGCCTGCGCGAGCCGGCCGACCGCGACCTCCATGTCTATCCGGTACGGATCATCGACGACGAGGTACAACTCCAGATGAGCGAGGAGAGCTGAACCATGGCCCAGCAAGACTACAACCCCCAACTCAAGACCTGGCAGCGCATCATCCCCTCCAGAGAGCCCGGCCAGGGGCATATCGAGGTCCCCGGTGGCTTCGCCAACCCTGTCTGGCAGACCCGTTCGAGCGTGCCGGGCCCCTTCGAGCTGGAGCTGGTGGAGGCTCTCGAGGAGGTCTTCGCCGAGGGCGTGACCGAGCTGGGTGCACTGGTCGAAGGCCTCAATGCCCGCGACCGCCACGACCGTAACGGTCAGCCCTGGACCCAGGAAAGCCTCCTCCAGGAAATGGCGGTCCTGGGGCAGTAAGCCCCCGCCCACCTCTTCGTACAATCCACAACGAGGTCGAGTCATGACTAGTGCATCCTCCGTCGACACCGCCGTTCAAGACTACCTGGACACCGGACTGCGTTCCCTCTGGTACCCCGTCGCCGCCAGCTGGGAGGTCGGCAGCAACCCCCTGGGCATCACCCGCCTGGGCGAGAACCTGGCGCTGTGGCGCGGTCATGACGGCACCCTGCATGCCGTCGAGGACCGTTGTCCCCACCGTGGCGCCCGTCTGTCCAAGGGCTGGAACCTGGGCGACCGCCTGGCCTGCTGGTATCACGGGGTCGAGGTCAACGGCGACGGCGAGGTCTGCGACGTGCCCGCCATCAGCAACAGCCCGCTGGTCGGTCAGGCCTGCGTGCGTCGCTATCCTATCCAGGAAGCGCACGGCGCCATCTTCGTCTACTTCGGCACCACCCTGGACGAGGAACCCTGTGAGCTGGTGCTGCCCGAGCAGCTGACCGACGGCGAGACCTACGGCCACTTCCTGTGCACCGCCACCTGGAAGTGCAACTACCAGTACGCCGTCGACAACGTCATGGACCCCATGCACGGCACCTACCTGCATGCCGACTCCCATTCCATGGCCGAGGGCGACCGCCAGGCCGAGATGGTGCTCGAGCCCACCGAGAGTGGCTTCATCTTCAAGAAGACCGGCCAGTCGGGGGTCAACTTCGACTGGGTGGAGTACGGCGCCAGCGGTGTCCTCTGGCTGCGCCTGTCGATTCCCTACCAGCAGCGCTTCGGCCCCGGTGGCCCCTTCTGGATCGTCGGCATGGTGGTGCCCGAGGACCAGGACAACTGCCGCGTCTTCTTCTGGCGGGTGCGCAAGGTCGACGGCTGGCAGCGCCAGGTGTGGCGCTTCTTCTACCGCACCAAGCTGGAGGGGCTGCACTGGGACGTGTTGGAGCAGGATCGCATCATCCTCGAGAACCTGGCTCCGGATGCCCGCCACCACGAGAACCTCTACCAGCACGACGTGGGTCTCTCGCGGCTGCGCCGGGTGATGCTGAAGATGGCCAAGGCGCAGCTGGCCAAGCGCCAGGAGGCGGCCTGAGATGGCCCAGATGCTTTCCGGCAAGCGCATCCTGGTGACCGGTGCAGCCCGCGGCCTGGGCCGTAGCGTCGCCGGGGCGGCCGCCGCCGAGGGGGCGCGTCTGGTGCTCAGCGACATCCTCGCCGAGGAACTGCAGGCCACCGCCCAGGCGCTGCGGCAACGCGGCGCCGAGGTAGAAGCCCTGGTCATCGACCAGGCCGACCCCGCCTCCATCGAGGCGGGCCTGGCCAGGGTCGCCGAGGGCGGCCCCCTGGACGGGCTGGTCAACAACGCCGCCATCGCCACCGGCGTCGGCGGCGAGACCATGATGGACTACGACATGGCCCTCTGGGACCGGGTGATGACGGTCAACGTGCGGGGCCTGTGGCTGATGACCCGGGCCGCCGTACCGCTGCTGGAGGCCAGCGGCGGCGGCCGGGTGGTCAACCTGGCCTCGGACACCGCCCTGTGGGGCGCCCCCAAGCTGATGGCCTATGTCGCCAGCAAGGGCGCGGTGATCGCCATGACCCGGGCCATGGCCAGCGAGCTCGGCGAGCGCGAGATCTGCGTCAACGCCGTGGCCCCGGGTCTGACCCGCTGCGAGGCCACCGAGTACGTCCCCCAGGAGCGCTACGACTTCTACGCCCAGGGCCGTGCCCTGAAACGCGAACAGCAGCCCGACGACGTGGACGGCACCATCCTCTACCTGCTGTCGGACTGGGCGAAGTTCGTCACCGGTCAGGTGATACCGATCAACGGTGGCTTCGTCTTCAACTGAGGAGCGGCGAACATGACAAGCGATATCCAGCGTATCGTGGTGATCGGCGGCGGCCAGGCCGGCGGCTACGCCTGCAAGGCGTTGCGCGGCGAGGGCTTCGAGGGCCGCCTGACGGTGGTCGCGGACGAGCCCCACGACTTCTACGAACGACCCCCTCTCTCCAAGGGGGTCGTCACCGAGAGCGAGCCGCTGCCGCGGCTCTTCCCCGAGGCGAGTCTCGCAGCCCTCGACATCGAGTGGCGCCGTCCCCGCCGGGCCGTGGAGATCGATCGCGAGGCCAGCGAGGTGGTCCTCGACGATGGCGAGCGCCTGGCCTACGACCGCCTGCTGATCGCCACCGGCAGCCGACCGCGCATGCCGGTGGCCGAGTGGTCGGACATCGCCAACGTCATGACCCTGCGCACCTGGGACGACGCCACCCGGCTCAAGGCCCAGCTCGAGAAGAGCCAGCGGATCGGCATCATCGGCGGCGGCTGGATCGGCCTGGAGGTGGCCTCCAGCGCCCGCAAGCTGGGCGTCGAGGTGGACGTCTTCGAGCGGGCCCCGGCACTCTGCGGCCGCAGCGTGGGTCCCGAAGTGGCCGAGGCGATCCGTGAGCTCCACGAGCGTCACGGCGTGGGCCTGGAGCTGAACCGCCAGGAGATCCGGCTGAGCGAGGGGGAGGATGGCCGGGTGACCGTCACCGCCGACGGCCACGCCCATGAGCCCTACGACCTGGTGGTGGTCGGCGTCGGCGTCGAGATCAACCTGGAGCTGGCCCGGGACGCCGGGCTGCGCACCGAGCAGGGCATCATCGTCGATGCCGCCGGGCACACCTCCGACCCGAAGATCTTCGCCGCCGGCGACGTCGCCCAGCATCCCCACCTGGGGCTCTGCCTGCAGTCCTGGGCCTATGCCCAGAACCAGGCCCGGGTGGTGGCCGACGCCATGCTCGGCAAGGAAGCGCACTACGACGAGCCGGCCTGGCTGTGGTCCGACCAGCACGGCGTGAATATCCAGATCCTCGGGGTGCCGAGCGGCGAGACCCATTGCGTGGTGCGCCGGGAGCCCCAGGGCCCCGTGTTCTTCTACCTGGACGGCGACAATCGCCTGGTGCAGATGGTGGCCTTCGACCAGCCCCGGGCGATCAAGCTGGGCAAGCGCTGGCTGGCCGCCGAACGCATGCTGGATCCCCGGGACCTGGGCGATCCGAACTACAACCTGATGACGCTGCGCTGAGGCGAGGGGCGGTGCCTGGGCATCGCCTCTCGTGGTCTTGCTGAGAGGGCCCCGTCACTGACGTGACGGGGCCTGCCGCCCGTTCGGAGTTCCCCATGCTGTTTCCGCCCCGCTACGCCCCCCTGGTGGTCTCGGTATTGATGACCACCTACATGGCCGGCCTGATGACCCTGGCCATCACCCTGGTGAACACCGGCCTCGAGGCCGGCTTCCTCGGCCGCTGGATCAAGGCCTTCCTGATCTCCTGGCCAATCGCCTTCTCCCTGATCACCGTCGGGCGCCCGCTGGTGCTGCGCCTGGCCGACAGGCTGATCCGCCGTTCCTGACGGCGACTTGCCGGCCTGGCGGCCGCTTCCTGTCCTTCTGCCTTTCCCTCTGCATTGCTGTCGGCCCGGTGGAGCCCGGTCGTCTCCCCTTGTCTCACCGGCCCAAGTGGGGCGGCGTCGATCTTGCGTTGAAGGGTTTGACAAAGCCCGAGCGGCGGCCTACAGTCTCACTATCAAATAATAAACTCTGTTTCATATTTGATATTTCGCCTCGGCGATCATCGAACCGCGAACATCGAACCGAGAGTGGCACTCCTTCTCCCAGCGCCCTGCTGGATCCCGGGAGACCCGCCGCTTTCTCCATGAGCCCAAGAGACAGGTGGGGTATGACAAAACTAAAGATTGGCATCTGTGGTGGTGGCGTGGGTGGTCTCTGTGCGGCCATCGCCCTGGGTGAGGCGGGCCACGAGGTCACCGTCTTCGAACAGGCCCGGCAGTTCCTGCGCATCGGCGCCGACGTGAACCTCACCCCCAATGCGGTGCGGGCCCTGGACCGGCTCGGGGTCGGCGAGGTCCTGCGCGAAACGGCGGCGCGGCCCACCGACCGTCTGAGTCGTACCTGGGACAGCGGCGAGATCACCTCCCGGCTGCCCATGAGCGACGCCGCCGAGGAGAAGTACGGCGCCCCCCAGCTGACCATCCACCGCGGTGACCTGCTCAAGGCTCTGGAGGCGAGGCTGCCGGAATCGGTGATCCGCCTGGGCCACAAGGCGGCCCGGGTCGAGGTCGAGGGCCAGTCACCGGTGGTGCACTTCGAGAACGGTGACAGTGCGACCCTGGATGTGGTGATCGGCGCCGACGGCATTCACTCCGCGGTACGCCGCTCGCTGTTCGGCGACGACAGCCCCGAGTTCACCGGCCTGGTCTCCTACCGGGCGGTGGTGCCGCGCTCGGCGGTGCCGGAGGTGGAGAACCTGGATGCCTTCACCAAGTGGTGGGGGCCGAGCCCGGACGTCCAGGTGGTGGTCTTCCCGCTGACCCGCGGCGAGGAGGTGTTCATCTTCGCCACCACGCCCCAGGAGGGCTGGCGCGAGGAGTCCTGGACCCTGCCCGGTGACGTCGAGGAGCTGCGCGAGGTCTATCAGGACTTCCACCCCGACGTGCGCGCCCTGCTGGCGGCCTGCGACAGCGTCACCAAGTCGGCCCTCTATGTGCGCGAACCCATGGAGCAGTGGTCCAAGGGGCATGTCACCATCCTCGGCGATGCCGCCCACCCCATGGTGCCCTTCATGGCCCAGGGGGCCTGCATGGCCATCGAGGACGCCGTGGTGCTCTCCCGCTGCCTGGCCGAGGCGACCCTCGACGGGGTACCGGCGGCGTTGCAGCGCTACGAGAACGCCCGCAAGGCGCGCACCGCCAAGGTTCAGCGCGGCTCCCTCGCCAATGAATGGTTGAAGGGTGAAGGCAATGCCGACTGGGTCTACGGCTACGATGCCTGGGGTGTGACCCTGGACGACTGACCGGTTCTCGACCACAGCCATATCCACAACCACACAATCACAAGAGCGCTAGAGTCACCATGAAGACTTCAACCCTGACGAAACTCGCCGCCGGTCTGTCGCTGGCCGGTCTCTCCTTCACCGCCGCCGCCGACGCGGTCACCCTCAACCTGGTGAGCTTCACCCCCAAGACCGCGGCGGTTTCCGCCGGCTTCGAGAAGTTCGTCGCGGCGGTCAACGAGGAGTTCGAGGGGCGCCTCCACCTCAACTGGCGGGGCGGTCCCGAGGTGATGCCGCCCTTCCGTCTGGCCGATGCGGTGCGCAACAACTCCCTCGACATGGCGCTGCTCAGCCCCAGCTACTACTCGGGACTGGTACCCTCATCCACCACCTCCAACCTGTCGTTCAAGAACTACGAAGAGATCCTCGAGAGCGGCTACTACGACCGCATGACCGAGATCCACGCCGACCGGGGCCTCAACTATCTGGGCGAGATTCCCGCCTCCGACGTTCAATTCTTCCTCTTCTTCAAGGATCGTATCGACGGCCTGGACGATCTCAAGGGCAAGCGTATCCGGGTCTTCCCCACCGGCCTGCCGTTCATCGAGGCGCTGGGCGCCAACGGCCTGGTGCTGCCCATCGGCGAGATCTACACCGCCATGGAGCGTGGTGCCATCGATGGCTTCATGCAGGGCAACCTGGGCTGGGCCGAGCAGTATGAGGACGTGGTCAACTACTATCTCACCCCCTCCTTCTATCGTGCCGGCTTCAGTGTCCTGGTCAGCGACCGTGCCCTGGGGCGCCTCTCCGAGGAGCTGCGCGAGGAGCTGACCGACTATGTGCGCTACACCCTGGGGCCCGAGCTCGATCGCAGCTGGGACGAGGTGATCGCCGCCGGCAATGCCGAGGTGGAGGCCGCCGGCTTCGAGGAGATCGCCCTCGATAACGAAGAGGCCGAGCGCTACCTGCAGACCGCCATCGATGCCGCCTGGGAGTACATGGCAGGGCAGATCGGTAACGACGAGCTGACCGCCGAACTGCGGGCCATGCTGGTCGACTGACACGTGCCATGCCATGGCGATGCGCCCCGGTACTCGGGGCGCATCGAGTCGCCCCTCTCGGGCGATATGCCATGCATCGGCCAAACTCCCGAGACACGCCCTTTCGGCGTACTTCATCGATTTCAGGTGGTTCGATATGCGACAAGCACACTCCCACGGCGAGACTTTCCTGTCGGTGGTGATGCAAGGCGTCAGCCGATTGAATCTGCTGCTCGCGGGAATCAGCGCGGCCGTGCTGGTGGTCGCCACCCTGGCCGTCTTCTGCGAGATTCTCTCCCGGCTCTTCTTCGGCCGTTCGTTGCTGTGGGTGGTCGAGGTCAGCGGCTATGCGCTGCTCTACATGACCTTCCTCGGTGCGCCCTACCTGCTGGAAAAGAACCGTCATGTGGCCATCGATGTCGTGACCGAGCATCTGCCGCCGCGCCTTCGGATGCCGCTGGCCTTCGTGATGGCGCTGATCGGTGCCGGGGCCTCTCTCTATGCGGCCTGGTATGGCCTCCAGGTGACCCTCGATCAGTACCAGTTCGGGATCCGCGAGACCACCGTCCTGGCGCCTCGCAGCTATCTGCTCACCTGGGTCTTTCCGCTCGGCCTGTTCCTTGTCGCCATTCAGTTCCTGGCCCAGGCCGAGGCCTGCCTGAAGCGCTGATCGACTCGGCCCGCTCGACGGGTTCCAATGGAGGTATGGTATGGAATGGTGGCTTACGCTATCGCTTATTCTCGGTGGCCTGCTGACCCTGATGATGCTGGGGCTGCCGGTGGCCTTCGCGTTCCTGGTGGTCAATCTGGTCGGCGCCTACATCTTTCTCGGTGGCAGCTCCGGCATCGAACAGCTGGTGATCAACACCACCGACGCCTTGACCAGCTTCACCCTGGTGCCCATCGCCATGTTCATGATCATGGGCGAGGTGATGTTCCGTTCGGGCATCGCCAATGACCTGATGGACACCCTCGACAAGTGGTTCGGCAAGCTCAAGGGGCGGCTCGCCTTCATGGCGGTGGGGGGCGGCGTGCTCTTCTCCACCCTCACCGGCAACAGCATGGGCGCCATCGCCCTGCTGGGCTCCAGCCTAACCCCGGAGATGGAGAAGCGGGGCTACAAGAAGCCCATGTCGCTGGGGCCCATCATCGGTTCCGCGGGGCTGGCCATCATGATTCCCCCCAGCGCCCTGGCGGTGGTGCTCGGTGTGGTGGCGGAGATCTCCATCGGCCGGCTTTTGATCGCCATCATCGCCCCGGGCCTGCTGATGGCGGTGCTCTATGCGCTCTATATCTGGGGCCGCTGTACCCTGCAGCCGGACCTGGCTCCCTCCTTCGACGTGCCGGCTACCCCGCTCAAGGTCAAGGTGGAAGCGGGCATTCGCAATATCCTGCCCATCGGCTTCATCGTCTTCGCCGTGGTGGGGGTGATCTTCCTGGGGCTCGCCACGCCCACCGAGGCGGCGGCTTCCGGGGCAGTGGCCACCATTCTGCTGGCCCTGGTCAAGCGCCGCCTGACGGTGGAGAACTTCAGCCGCTCCATGTTCGAGAGCGCCAACATCTCGGTGATGGTGCTGCTGATCGTCGCCGGGGCGGTGGCCTTCAGCCAGCTGCTGGCCTTCACCGGCACCACCTTCGGGCTGATGGATACGGTGATGAACCTGCCGGTCAGCGACCACATGATCGTGCTGGCCATGGTGCTCACCGTGGTGCTGCTGGGGATGTTCATGGGGCCGCTGCCGATCATGCTGATCACCCTGCCGATCTTCGTGCCGGTGGTGGATCAGATGGGCTTCGACACCATCTGGTTCGCGGTGCTCTTCCTGCTGGCCATCGAGACCGGCTCCACCTCGCCCCCCCTGGGCGCGGCACTGTTCGTGATGAAGGCAGTGGCTCCCCAGGGCACCACCATGGGCAGCATCTACAGGGCGGCGATTCCCTTCCTGATCTGTGACTTCCTGGCCATCGGCATCATCTTCGTCTTCCCGCAGATCGTCACCGCGCCCGTCGGCTGGATGTTCGGCTGAGCGATGCCGGTCGGAGGAGACAAGCTCATGCGACGCCCCAACTTCGTGCTCTTCATCACCGATCAGCAGCGCGCCGATCACCTCGGCTGCTATGGCAACCCCACGGTGAAGACGCCCTATCTCGACGGCCTGGCCGCCCGCGGCGTGCGCTTCACGCGCTTCCACGTGGCCACGCCGATCTGTCAGCCCAACCGGGCAGCGCTGGTCACCGGCCAGATGCCCTCGGTCAACGGGGTGCGCCAGAACGGCATCCCCCTGGGGCTCGACAGCCTCACCTTCGCCGAGGTGCTGCGCGAGAGCGGCTACCGCACCGGCTACATCGGCAAGGCCCACTTCCAGAATGTCACCGATATCCCGGCGCCGCCGCGGGTTTTCGCCGGTCAGGGCGAACCGCCCCCGGCGGGGGTGGCGCTGGCCCGGCGGGCCCAGCGCGCGGGGCCGGACTAGGGCTGGGAGGTGCGCCGGCGCTGGGCCGAGTGGCCAGATCTCGATCTGCCCGCTTCCTACTACGGCTTCGAGCATGCCCGGCTGTGCATCGGTCACGGCGACCTGGTGGAGGGCCACTACACCGCCTGGCTGCGCGAGCGCCATCCCGATCCCGACTCCCTTCGGGGCCCGGCCAACGCCCTGGCGGCGCCCGGGTTCAGTGCTCCCCAGTGCTGGCGCACCGCGCTGCCCGAGGCGCTCTATCCGACCAGCTACGTCAAGGAGCAGGCCTGCGACTTCCTGGCGGCCCAGGACGCCGAGACCCCTTTCGTGCTGGTGGTCTCCTTTCCCGATCCCCATCACCCCTTCACCCCACCGGGGCGCTACTGGTCACGTTACGATCCCGACGAGGTCGAGCTGCCGGCCTCCTTCCACCATCCGGTGGAGGCGATCCGCGGCCTCCCTCCCCAAGCATTGGAGGCCTACCGCTGGGGGGCCGAGGATCCCGAGAGCCACTGGCCCTTCGCGGTGGGCGAGCGCCAGGCGCGGGAGATCATCGCCCTGAACTACGGCAGCATCAGCATGGTGGACGACGCCGTGGGCGAGGTGCTGGCCGCCCTGGAGGCCCAGGGCCTGGCCGAGGAGACCGTGGTGGCCTTCACCTCCGATCATGGCGACTACATGGGCGATCACGGCTGCGTGCTCAAGATGGGCCTGCACTTCCAGAGCGTAGTGCGGGTGCCGCTGATCTGGTACGACCCCAGGGCGCCGAAAGGGGGGCGGGTGTCGTCACGGCTGGGTAGCGCCATCGATCTGGCGCCGACCCTGCTGCAGCGCGCCGGGCTCAAGGTGCCGATCGGCATGCAGGGCCAGGATCTGTTCGGCGAGGGCCCGGCGGCGGATGTGCTGGTGGAGGACCCCGGCATCCAGGTGTTCCGCGACAGCGAGGCCCGCTCGAGCATCCTCAGCCTGGTCACCGAGCGCTGGCGGCTGAGCCTCTTCGAGGGGCTCGAGGGCGGTGAGCTCTACGATCTCGACGTCGATCCCCATGAACTCGACAACCGCTGGGATGACCCGGTCTGCCGCGAGATTCGACTCGAGCTGCAGCAGCGGCTCAGTCAGCGCCTGGTGGCCCTGCGCGACCGCAGCCTGGTCGCCACCGCCCGAGCCTGAAGCCAGTCGTCCGTCCACCAACACCTCCCGTTGTCGCCGATAGGCATTTGTTCGTTTAAAAACAAAGCCTTGCTGATATTATTTTTTGTGCGATCCGGCCTTGACAAGGACCCGATGAGCGCCTATCTTGGTTGTATCAAATAAGAAATCAGTTTTCATATTTAAAACAACGCGAGATCGACTCTCTCCAGGGTCACCCCCCGGCGCCCGCGACGGCATGCCGATGGTCAAGGGCAGGGGTATGCTGGAGCCTGGAACGACCCCTATCGGAGAGGACGCCTACCATGAGTGAAAAAGACGCGCGCAAATACCTGATCCCCGGCCTGGAGCGCGGCCTGACCATTTTGATGGAGCTGAGTCGCAACCATCGCGAGATGAGCTTCGCCGAGATCGCCAAGCGAGTGGACATTCCCAAGGCCACCGCCTACCGGGCGATCCAGACCCTGGAGTACATGGGCTTCCTGCGCCGGCACCCCACCACGGGGCTCTACTCCCTGGGGGTCAATGTCCTGCGCCTCGGCTTCGAGTACGTGGCCTCCCTGGACGTGGTGCAGGTGGGTCAGCCGGTGATCGAGTCGCTGCGCGACGCCACCGGCTGCTCCAGCCATATCGCCATTCGCGATGGCCAGGACGTCATCTACGTGGCCCGGGTCAGCGCCGCCAACGCCACCATCCGCCGGGTCAGCGTCGGCACCCGGCTGCCGGTGCACCGCACCTCCCTGGGGCGCATGCTGCTCACCGGGATGAGCCGCGAGGAGTTCGAGGCGCTCTATCCCGACGAAGAACTCCCCGACAGCCAGCCTGGCGCCCCGGCCAGCCGAGAGGCGCTCTGGACACTGGTCCAGGAGGATCGCCAGCGCGGCTATGTGGTGGCGGAGTCCTTCTTCCAGCTCGGCATCTCCTCCATCGTCTACCCGATCCGCAACGCCGACGGCGAGATCGAGGCGGTGGTGAGCATCATGGTGCCGGTACACGAGATCCCCGCCGAGGAGCGGGAGCGGCTGCGCCCGAATGTCGAGGAGGCGGCGGCCACCATTTCCGGACTGCTCGGCTACCGCGGCATGGCGGAGCGGTCGGAAGCGCGATCTGAACGCTGAGCCGGCCCGGCCGGCGATTCTGAAGGCCCCTCGTGGGTCGAGCAACGACAAGCGCGTCGAGCGACGCAGGAGTACAAGAGCATGAGCATCGTTAGTATCGAAGCCCTGGAGTTCGGCGTCGAGGACCTGGAGGTCGGCAAGCGGTTCCTGGCCGACTTCGGCCTCTCCCCGGTGGACGAGACCACCTTTGAGACCCTCAACGGCGCACGCCTGAGCCTGGCGCCGGTGGATGATCCGGCCCTGCCGCCGGCCTTCGAGCCTGGCTCGACCCTGCGCCGCATGACCTGGGGGGTCGACGACGCGACCGCCCTGGCCGAGCTGAAGGCGCGCCTAGCCGACCAGCCGGGCTTCGTGGATCGCGGCGATCTCATCGAGTGCCGCGACCCCAACGGCATGACGGTGGCCATTCGGGTCAGCACCCTGCGCGAGGTCGAGCTCGACGTCACGCCGATCAACCAGTACGGCGACATGCGTCGCGTCGACCAGCCGAGCCCGGTCTATGAGCGGGCCACCCCCGCGGGCATCGGCCATGCGGTCTTCTTCGTCGACGACCTGGAGGCCACCGAGGCCTTCTACCGCGAGACGCTGGGCTTCGCCGTCTCCGACCGCTATACCGATCGGGCGGTCTTCCTGCGCATGCAGGCCCGGGGTGGCCACCACAACCTCTTCCTGCTCAAGCTGCCCCACCGCGGCGCTGGCCTCAACCACGTGGCCTTCACCGTGCGCGATATCCACGAGGTGATCGGCGGCGGCCTGGCGATGAACCGCAAGCAGTGGAGCACCTTCCTGGGCCCGGGGCGCCACCCGATCTCCTCCGCCTACTTCTGGTACGTCAACAGCCCCCTGGGCGGCGCCTTTGAGTACTACACCAACGAGGACTACCTCACCGAGGCCTGGGTGCCGAGGGAGATGCAGCACTCGCTGGAGTCCTTCACCGAATGGGCGGTGGAAGGCGGCATCGATGCCGAGACCCGGCGCCAGAAGAAGACGGAAGCCTGAAGACGACGATCAGTCGAGACAATGACAATAAAGCGATAACCCTGACGAACCCGAGGCAGAGAGCCCGACGCAAGACAAGCCCGATCATTTCGACATGACGAACGATGGTAATGGCCGAGATGCCCGACATGGGTGTCCTGGGGGCCCCTTTGTCTCGCGTCGCAGCGTCGCTGCCAGAAAAACCGCCCGGTACTGAAATACCGCAGTGAGCCAACGAGAGGAAACCACAATGTCAGAGTTCCTGGAAACCTGGAAGAAACCCGAAGACAAGAGCTTCGAAGAGTGGATGCAGACCCGCATCGCCCGCTTCAAGGGACGCAAGTACGACTGGGGCGCCCTGAAGTTCCAGGCCGACTACGATCCCAAGTATCGCCGTGCCCAGATGCGCTATATCGGCACCGGCGCCACCGGGGTCAAGGCCGATGCCAACACCATCCCCGCCGAGAACTTCACCTTCTCCACCATGGTGCTGCCGTCCAAGTGCGAGGGCCCGCTGCACGTACATGACGACGTGGAGGAGGTGTTCTTCGTGCTCAGGGGCACCATCACCCTCTTCATCAAGGATGGCGACGACTACATGGAGACGGTGCTCGAGGAGCGCGACGTCATCTCCATCCCGCCGCGCATCTATCGGGGGCTGTTTAATCACGGCGAGGAGGAGGCGCTGATGTGCGTGATGCTGGGCACGCCGCGGCCGCAGATCCCCACCTATCCGGAGGATCATCCTCTTTCCAAGGTCAAGCGCAGCTGAGGAGGCCGGCCGTGGATGCCAGAAACCTGAAGCTGGACGGCGGCGTGCAGTGCTACCGGGAAGGGAATCCTGGGGCGCCGGACCAGGCCCCGACCCTGGTGCTGCTGCACGGCATCAGCTCCAGTGCCGGTTCATGGGCCAAGCTCGCTGAGCGGCTGCCCGGCTACCGACTGCTGGCCTGGGACGCCCCGGGCTATGGCGACAGCCAGCCCCTGGCGATGGAGGCACCCACGGCCGCCGACTATGCCGCGCGCCTGGAGGCCTGGCTCGCCGGACTCGGTGTCGAGCGCTGCGTGATGGTGGGCCACTCCCTGGGCGCCATGATGGCCGCCGCCTATCTGGCCGCCCATTCGGGGCGGCTGGCCGGGGTGGTGCTGGCCGACCCGGCTCAGGGCTACGGCGATGCCGACGCCGCCAAGCGTGATGCGGTCTACCGCAGCCGCTGGACCCAGCTCGAGGCACAGGGCCATGTGGCCTTCGCCCGGGAGCGGGCGCCACGGTTGCTGCGCGAGGGCGCCGACCCGGCGGATATCGCCCGGGTGGAGGCGGAGATGCACAAGTTGAACCTGCCGGGCTTCATCCAGGCGAACGGGATGCTCGCCAATGACCTGCTGGTGCGCTATCTGCCGGCGACGCCGACGGTGCCGACCCTGGTGATCTGCGGCGACGAGGATCGCATCACCCCGCCCGAGGATGCCCGGGCCCTGGCCAGCCGCCTGGGGGTGCCCTATCGCGATATCCCGCGGGCCGGTCACGCCAGCTATATCGATGCCCCGGCGGCCTTCGCCGCGGCCCTGGACGACTTCACCCGCCCGCTGCTCCGTGCGGCCGACGCCTCGAAGACACCCTAGGAGACCCCATGAGCTTTCTGATCGAACGACGCGTCGCCGTGGTCACCGGCGGCTCCTCCGGCATCGGCCTGGAGGCCGTGCGCCTGCTGCTGGCCCAGGGAGCCCGGGTGGCCTTCTGCGGCCGCAATGCCGAGCGACTGGCCGCCGCCGAGGCCGAGCTGCGCGAGGCGTTTCCCGAGGCCGAGCTGCTGACCCAGACCTGCGACGTGCTCGAGGAGGCCTCCTGTGTCGACTTCGCCGCCGCGGTGGCCGAGCGCTTCGGCGGCGCCGACATGCTGATCGCCAACGCCGGTCAGGGCTACGTGGCCCACTACGACGACACCCCTCGGGAGGCCTGGCTCGCCGAGGCCAACCTCAAGCTGTTCGGGGTGATCAACCCGCTGAACGCCTTCCGTGGCCAACTGGCCGCCTCCGAGATCGGCTCGCTCACCTGCGTCAACTCCCTGCTGGCGCTGCAGCCGGAGCCCCATATGATCGCCACCTCGGCGGCCCGGGCGGCATTGCTCAACATGACCCACTCCCTGGCCCATGAGCTGGTCGACGAGGGCATCCGGGTCAACTCCATCCTGCTGGGCATGGTGGAGTCGGGCCAGTGGCGACGCCGCTTCGAGGCCCGCGACGACCGGTCGCAGAACTGGGAGGCGTGGATCGCCGGCATCGCCGCCAAGCGCGGCATTCCCATGAAGCGCCTGGGGCGCCCCGAGGAGCCGGCCCGCGCCCTGGTCTTCCTGGCCTCGCCCCTGGCCTCCTTCACCACCGGCGCCGCCCTGGACGTCTCCGGTGGCTTCAACCACCACCTTTGAGCCGAGGACCACATCCCCATGACGACAAAACGCTTGATGATCATCGGCTACGGAGCCATGGCCCAGGAAGTGCACCGGTTGCTGCCGGCGGGCCTGGACCTGGCCTGGGTGGTGGTACCCGAGTCCCTGGTGGCCGCCACCCGGGAGCGGCTGGGTGCCGGGGTCGAGGTGCTGACCGCAATCGACCAGTGCGAGGGGCGTCCCGACCTGGTGGTGGAGTGCGCCGGCCAGCCGGGCCTCGCCGAGCACGGCGAGGCGGTGCTCACCCGCGGCCTGACCCTGGCCATCGTGGCCACCGGCGCCCTGGCCGATGAGGGGCTCTACGGTCGCCTGCGCCAGGCCGCGGAGCGTGGCGACGGGCGCATGCTGGTGCTCTCCGGCGCCGTGGCCGGCATGGATGGCCTGTCCGCCGCCCGGGAAGGGGGTCTCGACAGCGTGACCTACGAGGCCTGCAAGGCGCCCAAGAGCTGGAAGGGTAGCCACGCCGAGCAACTGGTGGATCTCGACGCCCTCAGCGAGGCGACGGTCTTCTATGAGGGCACCGCCGGCGAGGCGGCGCGGCTCTTCCCGGCCAACGCCAACGTGGCGGCCACCATCGCCCTGGCCGGCATCGGCATGCAGGCCACCACCGTGCGCCTCACCGCCGACCCGGCGGCCAGCCGCAACACCCACCGCATTCATGTCCAGGGGCGCTTCGGCGAGTTCCGTATCGAACTCAACGGCCGGCCCCTGGAGAGCAATCCCAAGACCTCGATGCTCGCCGCCCTGTCGGTGGTCCGCGCCTGTCGCCAGGTGCTGGATCCGGTGACGGTGTGAGCGAAAGGAGCATGACGATGACGCAACCGATCTTTATCGCCGGTGAATGGCGCCCGGGCCGCGGCGACCCCATGGCCTCGACCTTTCCTGCCGATGGCTCCGTCACCGCCCGGCTCAACGCGGCCAGCCTCGAGGACGTGGAGGAGGCCATCGAGGCCGCCGATGCCGCCTGGCGTCGTCCCGAGTGGCGCGACCTGGTGCCCCACCAGCGGGCTGCCATCCTCTACCGGGTGAGCCAGCTGATCGAGTCGCGTCTCGAGGAGCTGGCGGCCCTGCAGACCCGCGACAACGGCAAGCCCCTGGCCGAGACCCGCGCCCTGGTGGCCAGCGCCGCCGGCACCGCCCGCTATTTCGCGGCTGCCTGCGAGACCCTGGAGGGGGAGCTGCCCACCCCGCGCAGCGCCGACCTGATGACCCTGAGCACCTATGAGCCGCTCGGCGTGATCGCCGCCATCACCCCCTGGAATTCGCCCATCGCCAGCGAGATGCAGAAGATCGCCCCGGCGCTGGCCGCCGGCAATGCCGTGGTGGTCAAGCCCGCCGAGGCGACCCCCTTGCTGGCCCTCAAGCTGGCCGAGCTGTTCGAGGAGGCGGGCCTGCCCAAGGGGCTGCTCAGCGTCCTGCCGGGGCGAGGCCGGGTGATCGGCGAGGCCATCGTGCGCCACCCCAAGGTGCGCAAGATCTCCTTCACCGGCGGCACCAGCACCGGCCGTCACCTGGCCCATATCGCCGCCGACAAGCTGATCGGCACCTCGCTGGAGCTGGGGGGCAAGTCGCCCACCATCGTCTGCGAGGACGCCGACCTGGAGGAGGCCGCCCAGGGCATCGCCTACGGCATCTTCAGCTCCGCCGGCCAGGCCTGCATCGCCGGCTCGCGGCTCTTCATCCCGCGCAGTCGCTACGACGAGGTGATGACCCGCCTGCTCGAGATCACCCGTGGCCTGCGCGTGGGTCATCCCGAGACCCCGGGCACCCACCTGGGGCCGCTGATCAGTCAGGCCCATCGCGACAGCGTGGCCGCCTACGTCGACCAGGCCCGCGCCGAGGGCGGTCGGGTGCTGTGCGGCGGTCAGGCCCCGGAGGCCCCCGAGCTGGACCAGGGTAGCTACTACCTGCCGACCCTCATCGAAGGGCTGCCCCACGACAGCGCGGTGTGCCAGGAGGAGATCTTCGGCCCGGTGCTGGTGGCGCTGCCCTACGACGACGAGGACGAGCTGGTGGGGCTGGCCAACGACAACGTCTTCGGCCTGGCCGCCGGCATCTGGAGCGCCGACTACCGTCGCGCCCTGCGCCTGGCCGCCCGTCTCGAGGCGGGCACCGTGTGGATCAACACCTACAAGAAGTTCGCCATCTCCACCCCCTTCGGCGGCTTCAAGGAGAGCGGTCTGGGGCGCGAGAAGGGACGCCAGGGCATCCAGGCCTACATGCAGCAGAAGAGCCTCTACCTGGGGCTGGGTAGCGCCCCCATGGGCTGGGCCAACTGACGCCGCGCCGGCCATCACAACAAAGGAATTCACCATGAGCACCATCACCGTCGGCGAAGCGATCGCCCGTACCCTCGAAGCCTATGCGGTCTCCGCCGTCTATGGCGTCATCTCCATCCACAACCTGCCGATCGCCGATGCCATCGGCCGCCGCGACAAGGTCCGTTTCGTGCCGGCCCGCGGCGAGGCCGGCTCGGTGACCATGGCCGACGCCCATACCCGGGTGGGCAGCCTGGGCGTGGCCCTGACCAGCACCGGGGCCGGCGCCGGCAACGCCATCGGCGCCCTGCTCGAGGCCCTCAACGCCGGCACGCCGCTGCTGCACATCACCGGCCAGGTGGAGAAGGCCTACCTGGATCGGGACGCCGGCTTCATCCACGAGACCAAGGATCAGCTCACCTTCCTCAAGGCCAGCTCCAAGGCGGCCTTTCGGGTCTGCACCCCGGAGCAGGCGGTGCCTTTGCTGCACCGCGCCATCCGCGAGGCGATGACCCTGCCCCGGGGCCCGGTGAGCCTGGAGATCCCCATCGATATCCAGGCCGCCCCGGTGGAGTGGGTGGAGTCGGCCCCGGTGGCCCCGGCCGCCCCGGCCCCGGTCAGCGATGCCGAGATCGACGCCCTGGCCGAGCGCCTGGCCGCGGCCAAGCGTCCGCTGCTGTGGATCGGCGGCGGCACCCTGGAGGCGGGGGAGGCGGTCAAGCGCCTGGCGGATGCCGGTATCCCGGTGGTCTCCAGCACCCATGCCCGGGGCGTGCTGTCCGACGGCCACCCGCGCAGCCTGCGCGCCTTCCACAACGCCGCCTCGGTGGAGGCGCTGTTCGCCGAGAGCGACCTGATGATCGTGGCCGGTTCCCGGCTGCGCAGCAACGAGACCAAGACCTACTCCGTCGAACTGCCGCGCCCCCTGGTGCAGATCGATATCGACCCCGCCGCCGCCCACCGCAACTACCGGGCCGACGCCTTCCTGTGCGGTGACTGCGCCGAGGTGCTGGGCCGCCTGGCCGACCGCCTGGCGGGCCGCACGCCGGATGCCGCCTATGACGCTGCCGTGGCCGCGGCGGTGAGCGAGGCCGAGCGGGCCCTGCGCACCCAGGTGGGCGAGTACGCCAAGCTCAGCGACGCGGTGCGCGCCGCCCTGCCCGAGGATGGCATCTTCGTGCGCGATATCACCGTCTCCGGCAGCACCTGGGGCAGCCGACTGCTGCCCATCGAGCGGCCGCTCACCAATATCCACTCCCTGGCCGGGGCCATCGGCCTGGGGCTCGCCCACGGCATCGGCTGCGCCGTGGCCCAGCCCGAGCGCAAGGTGGTCACCCTGGTCGGCGACGGTGGCCTGGCGCTGGGTATCGGCGAGCTGGCGACCATGGCCCAGGAGCAGCTCGACATGACCCTGATCGTCATGAACGACGGCGGCTACGGGGTGATGCGAGGCATCCAGGAGAAGTACTTCGAGGGGCGTCAGTACTACAACGAGCTGCACACCCCCGATTTCCAGCAGCTGGCCGATGCCATGGGCATCCGGCGCTGGAAGGTCAGCCACGGCGATGAGTTCGCCGCGGTGCTGGCTGAGGCGGTGGGGCATCCCGGCCCGGCCCTGGTAGAGGTGGACATGCCCAGCGTCGGCGAACTCAAGTTCTCCGGCCCGCCCCAGAAGACGCTCTACTGAACCATACCTGAGCCCCCCCCCGGTTCGTGCCGGGGGTAGGGGGAGCCTTGGCCCGAGATCGACACCCAGGAGGTGAACACCACGACAACCGCGCAGTGGAACCGATAACAACCAATGTCCTGACCTTCGAGTTCAAGAGGAACTTCCAATGAAATACAACAAGGTATTTGCACTGGCCGCGATGCTGCCGGTGGGGCTGACTGCTGCCTCCATTTCCCAGGCCTTCGATGTGGTCGAGGCTGGTCAACCCGTCGTCACCGGCGAGCCGAGCCGCGTGGGGCCGCCCTGGAACCACCGCTCCACCTTCAACATCCCCGGCACCAATACCGACGTGGCCTTCGGTGGTTATATCAAGCTGGACGCCTTCTACGACTTCGATTTCGACCAGGGCGATAGCACTGATCCGCTGGCGCTGCTCAACCCGAGCAACCAGACTGATGGGCGCACCAACTTCACCGCCTACGAGTCGCGGATCAACTTCCGCACCCAGACCCGTACCGACTATGGCACCGTCAGCACCTTCCTGGAGGGGCACTTCCTGCCCGACGGCAAGTTCAACCTGCGCCACGCCTACGGCGAGTTCGGGCCCTTCCTGGCCGGGCAGAGCTGGACCAACTTCATGCACTTCCTCGGCTCGCCGCGGATCCTCAAACTGGGCGGCCCCATCGGCTATGCCACCGGTCGTCCGACACAGCTGCGCTACACCCACCGCAGCGGCCCCAATACCTTCGCGGTCTCCCTGGAGGAGCCCTCCTTTGCGCTCTCGCCTATCGGCAGCGCCGGGGTCGATACCGAGAATCGCCTGCCGACCCTGACCACCCGCTACCAGTTCAGCCAGAACTTCGGCATCTCCGCCCTGGTGAAGGAACTTTCCACCAACGAGGCCACCAGCGGTGTCGACGAGAGCACCACCGGCTATGGCGTGGCCGCCCAGTTGGCCGTGCCCCTGGGGGATGCCACCACCTTCAAGGCCAACGCCACCGTTGGCAGCGGCCTGGGCAGCTACCTGAGCTATGTGCCGGACGCCGTGGCCGGCGCGCGCACCCCGGACGCCTATGTCGACGCCGACGGCGCCCTGAAGAGCGTCGACTCCCAGGCCTACGGCATCTCCCTGGATCACCGCTGGAACGCCGACTGGTCCAGCGCCATCGGCACCGCGCGCTTCAGCCAGGACCTGCCCGACGACATTGCCGGCTTTCAGGCCGGGCTGGATCGGGTGCAGTACTCCTATGTCAACCTGATCTGGGACGTCAACCAGCGCCTCTCCACCGGTATCGAGTACCAGCACTCCGATATCAAGCGGGTCAACGGCGAGTCGGACGACGCCCACCGCATCCAGGCCAGCGTGCAGTTCCACTTCTGATGAACCACCGGGGTGCGGGCATCACTCGTCCAGGCCTCGCGCCCCGGTGCCTTCCTCGACGCTTACCCTGCGTGCCGATGGCCCCGTCATCGGCTTGTGCGCAACACTGTCATGGCCCATCGGATCCCAGATCTCGACCAGGTGAGGGCCTGATTTGTTTATTGTGGCTCCACGCACCAGGTAGTCATGTAACTACATTGAGCGTTCACAGGAAGTTCCCATGACCATCACGACCTTATCAGCCGCGAGCTCAATCAGGACATTGGCCGAGCCAAGAAGGCGGCCAGGTACGGTCCGGTATTCATCACCGATCGCGGCAAGCCCGCCCATGTCCTGTTGAGCATCGAGGAGTACCAGCGACTGACCGGCAAGCATCGGAGTCTCGTCGAGGCGCTCTCGATGCCAGGACTCTCCGATATCGAGTTCGATGCGCCGCGCGTTGACATTCGCAGCCGGCCAGCGGACTTCTCCTGATGTTCCTGCTCGATACCAACGTCCTTTCCGAGCTGCGCAAGGCCGGAGACGGCAAGGCGGAGGCCAAGGTCACAGCATGGCTCGCCCAGGAAGACGCGGCGAAATTCTACATTTCAGCGGTAACGCTCTTGGAGTTGGAAATCGGTGTCCTGCGGGTCGAGCGCCGCGACCCGGCACAGGGCGCCCGGTTGCATGTCCCCGATCCTCATGCAGAACGTGACGCACTCATCGCCGCGACGGCACTCATTCATGGAATGTCGGTCGTGACGCGCAATGTGGCCGATTTCGGGGCCACGGGGGTACCCTTCCTTGCTGAATCCGTGGGCGTGACCCCGCTCCGCCCAAGGGCACAGCGCAGGCTGTTCTGTCCCGATGTCACTATAACGAGCCCGCCATCCGGCAACGGATAGCGGGCTCATTGATGAGGGGCGCCCCCCCGGTACTGGGGGTTCAGAAGGCCTGGCCACGTCGGCGCCGGCCTTCACCGTCAGCTCGATGTTGTAATAGGTGCGAACGGCGCAGCCGCCGGGCGAACACCAGGCCCAGCGCCAGCAGCCAGACGCCGGCCAGGGCCAGCAGCGGAATCACCCGTGGCGAGGCACTCATGGGCTCACCCTTGCCGTTCCGGCGTCTCGGTGGCCAGCGCCGCCGTGCGTTCGGCGGAGACGAGCAGGCCGCGATAGGCCAGCAGCGCCAGCACGCCGCCGAGGCCGATGGCGACGGCCATGGTGTGGGAGGTGCCGTCGTGGAATTGGCCGACCAGGGCGCCGGCCAGGGCGGCCAGGGTCATCTGCAGGAAGCCGAACAGCGAGGAGGCGGCACCGGCGCGCTCCGGGTTGGGCGCCAGGGCGCCGGCCATGCTCTGGGGCATGACGATACCGAAGCCCACCATGTAGAGCATATGGGGCAGGATCACCGCCCAGGGGGAGAAGACGCCGAGCAGCGACAGGGCCGCCATGATGACGCCGCCGGCGGCGCACAGCAGGGTGGCGCGCCGCAGCAGGCGGTCGCGTCCCAGGCGCCGGCTGTAGCGGCCGCTGATCAGGCTGCCGATGAAGAAGCCACCGACGATCAGCGCGAAGAGCGCCCCGTAGAGGCCGGGTGAGACCCCCATGAACTCGATCAGCACGAAGGAGGAGCCGGAGAGGAAGGCGAACATCCCGGCGAAGGCGGCGGCGTTGGTCAGGGTATAGCCGACGAAGGCGCGCTGACCGAGCAGCAGGCGATAGCTGGCCAGGATGGCGCGCGGGGCGATGGACTGACGCCGCTCGGGGGCCAGCGGCTCCGGCATCAGCCAGGTCAGGATCGCCAGCATCACCACCGCATAGGCGGCCAGCAGCAGGAAGATCGACTCCCAGCCGAAGACCAGCAGCAGGCCGGCGCCCACCACCGGCGCCAGGGCGGGGGCCAGGGCCATGGTGCTGGCCATGTAGGAGAGCACCCGGGCGGCCTCCAGCGGGCCATGGATGTCCCGGACCGCGGCACGGGCCAGCACCGGGCCGGCGGCGCCACCCAGGGCCTGCAGGAAGCGCCCGGCCAGCAGCCACTCGACGCTGGGGGCGAAGGCGCACAGCATGCTGGCCAGCAGGAAGAGGACGAAGCCCCCCAGCATCACCGGGCGGCGCCCGAAGCGGTCGGAGAGCGGGCCGCAGAACAGCTGGGCCAGGGCGAAGCCAGCCATGTAGAAGCTCAGCGTCAGCTGCACCCGGTCGGGGCCCGTGCCCAGCGCCTCGGCCATGGCCGGCATGGCGGGCAGGTACATGTCGGTGGCCAGCGGGCCCAGGGCGGTCAAGGCCGCCAGGACCGCCACGGTGGCGGGGGAGGTCAATCTCAGCAACCCGGC
>NZ_CP071922.1:134112-137239 GCF_017584085.1 Halomonas sp. BM-2019 | reverse complement strand
TTAGCCGGCTTATAGCTCAGCCGGCGTCCGGCTGCGCGCCCGGGGCCGCTCGTTGGAAGGCGGGCAGCGTCCGGCAGTTGGCGACGATGCGCCGGATCCGCGGGTAGGCCGAGAGGTCGCAGGCGAAGCGTTCGGCGTTGAACACCTGGGGCACCAGGCAGAGGTCCGCCAGGGTGGGGGTGTCGCCGTGGCAGAAGTCGCCGCTGCCAGCCTCCCGGGAGAGCATCGTCTCCAGGGCGTCGAAGCCGCCGGTCACCCAGTGGCGGTACCAACCCAGCTTGGCCTCCTCGTCCAGCTTCAGCTCGTGGACCAGGTACTTGAGCACCCGCAGATTGTTGAGCGGGTGGATCTCGCAGGCCACCAGTTGGGCCAGGGCCCGCACCCGGGCACGCTCCGCCGGCGCCTCGGGCAGCAGGGCCGGCCTGGGGTGGAGTTCGTCCAGATACTCGCAGATCGCCAGGGACTGGGTGAGCACCAGGCCGTCGTCCGTCACCAGGCTCGGCACCAGCCCCTGGGGATGGCGCGCCAGGTTGGCATCGCCGCGCTGCTCGCCCTTGACCAGGTTGACCGGGACCTGGTCATAGGCCAGGCCCTTGAGGTTCAAGGCGATGCGCACCCGGTAGGCGGCCGAGGAGCGGAAGTAGCCGTAGAGCGTGGTCATGGGGCCCTCCTTACTTGGTTTGATACTTCAGGGCTGGTACTTCGCCACCTGCTGGTCGATGGCGCCGAAGATGCTCTTGCCCTCGCGGTCGAACATCTCGATGCGCACCCGGTCGCCGAAGCGCAGGAAGGGGGTCTTTACCTGGCCGTGGAGGATCTGCTCCACCATGCGCACCTCGGCCAGGCAGCTGTAGCCCACGCCGCCCTCGCTGATCGGCTTGCCGGGGCCGCCGTCGGCGTCCGGGTTGGAGACGGTGCCGGAGCCGACGATGGCGCCGGCGCCGAGATACCGGGTCCTGGCCGCATGGGCGATGAGCTCGGGGAAGCCGAAGACCATGTCGGGGCCCGCCTCGGGCTCGCCGAACTTCTCGCCGTTGAGGTGCACGGTGAGCGGCAGGTGGACCCTGCCCTCCTGCCAGGCGTCGCCCAGCTCGTCCGGGGTTACGGCGATGGGCGAGAAGCTCGAGGCGGGCTTGGCCTGGAAGAAGCCGAAGCCCTTGGCCAGCTCGCCGGGGATCAGGCCGCGCAGGCTGACGTCGTTGACCAGCATCACCAGCTTGATGTGGCCGGTCGCCTGCTCGGGGGTGACCGCCATGGGCACGTCGTCGGTGATCACGGCGATCTCGCCCTCGAAGTCGATGCCGTGCTCCTCGCTGATCGCCTCGATGTCATCACAGGGGGCGAGGAACTTGTCGCCGCCGCCCTGGTACATCAGCGGGTCGGTCCAGAAGGTCTCGGGCATCTCGGCGTTGCGCGCCTGGCGCACCAGCTTGACGTGGTTGAGGTAGGCGGAGCCGTCGGCCCAGTGGTAGGTGCGCGGGAGCGGCGAATGCAGTGCGCTCTGGTCGAGGGCGAAGGCGCCTTCGGCGCGGCCCTCGTTGAGCTCGGCGTAGCGCGCCTCGAGCCTGGGGCTCAGCGCGTCCCAGCTTTCAATGGCCTGCTGCAGGGTGGGGGCGATATCGGCGGCGGAGACGGCGCGGGAGAGGTCGCGGGAGACGATGATCAGTTCGCCGTCGCGGCCGTGCTCTTGCGTATCCAGTTTAAGGGTGGCGAGTTTCATGGGGGGTTAATCCTTGTCGTCGAGGCAAGTGCGGTTGTGGTGGGAGGCCGATTCATCGGGCGATGGCGCCGTGAGGCGCCTGGGGGGCGGCTGTATCGGTTGCCGCTTAACCCTTTCGCGCGCTAAAGCGCCCTCCCACGCGGTGGTGCTTATGCCTTGGTGGGGTCGAAGTGCGAGCGCAGGGTCGACCAGACGTCCACGTAGTCGCGCTGGCGATACTCCGCCTCCAGCGCCGCCTCGGTGGGGTGGTAGACGTAGCGGCTCTCGAACATGAAGGCCAGGGTATCGCCCTGATGCTGCGGCTTGAGCTCGGCGTTGCTGGCCTTCTCGAAGGTCTCGGCATCCGGGCCGTGGGGCGACATGCAGTTGTGCAGGCTGGCGCCACCCGGCAGGAAGCCCTCCGCCTTGGCGTCGTACTCGCCGTGGACCAGGCCCATGAACTCGCTCATCAGGTTGCGGTGGAACCAGGGCGGGCGGAAGGTGTTCTCGGCCACCATCCAGCGCGGCGGGAAGATCACGAAGTCCAGGTTAGCCATCCCCGGGGTGTCGGAGGCGGAGGTCAGCACGGTGAAGATCGATGGGTCGGGGTGGTCGAAGCTCACCGTGTTGATGGTGTTGAAGTGGGCCAGGTCGTACTTGTAGGGCGCGTAGTTGCCGTGCCAGGCCACCACGTCCAGGGGCGAGTGGCCAAGGCGCGTCTCCCAGAAGCGGCCGGAGAACTTGGCCACCAGCGAGAAGTCGCCCTCGAGGTCTTCAAAGGCGGCCACCGGGCTCTGGAAGTCACGCGGGTTGGCCAGGCCGTTGGCACCGATGGGGCCGAGGCCGGGCAGTTCCATCGGGCTGCCATGGTTCTCGCAGAGATAGCCGCGCGCGGCTTCGACGCCGGCGGCGCGGCGCACCTGAAACTTGACGCCGCGGGGGATCACCGCGATCTCGCCGTTGCCCACCTCGATCTCGCCGAACTCGGTGCGCAGCCGCAGCGCGCCCAGCTGGGGAACAAACAGCAGCTCGCCGTCGGCGTTGTAGAAGAAGCGCTCGGTCATGTCCCGGTTGAAGGCGTAGACATGCACGCCCACGCCGGTCTGGGCGCCGGCATCGCCGTTGACGGCGATGGTCAGCAAGCCGTCGACGAAGTCGGTGGGCTCAGAGGGCAGCGGGGCCGGATCCCAGCGCATCTGGTTGGGATCGGCGGCGGGCTTGCTGGGCGGCGAGGTGTGAACCCGGCGGTTCTCCAGCGGCCGGTAGGCACTCTGCACCACCGAGGGGCGGATGCGGTAGAGCCAGCTTCTCAGGTTCTGGTGGCGCGGCGCCGTGAAGGCCGAGCCGGTCAGCTGTTCGGCATAGAGGCCGTAGGCACACTTCTGAGGGGAGTTCTGCCCCTCGGGCAGGGCCCCGGGCAGGGCCTCG
>NZ_CP071922.1:124468-134012 GCF_017584085.1 Halomonas sp. BM-2019 | reverse complement strand
CAGGGCCTCGGTCGAAAAATGGTTGCGGAAACCGCTCTGGTACTCGAGTGTCTCGGTGGTCATGGGCCTCTCCTCGTTCAATGCTGTTCCTGTTGGGCCGAGCGGCCTTGAGCCGCGGCCGGTCCGCTGGCCCGGCCGGCGATGGCCAGGGCCAGGGCCTCTTCCAGGACCTGCTGGTCGCCGATGTGATTGGCCAGCAGCAGGATGAGTCGTGCGTTGATCTGCTCGCTCTCGGCCTCGCTGCGATCGCGGTGGGCCTCGGTCAGCGCGGCGTAGAAGGCGTCCGGATCGGTGAAGTTGGCGGACAGCTCAAGCCGTGACATGGCGGCCTCCCTGAATCTGGTGAAGGGGGGCAAGCTGCTTGCCCAGGGCGCGATCGATGGCCTGGCTCACCGCCTCGCGGCGGCACTCGGCCCAGCGGGCCGTGACGTGCTGGTCGGGGCGGATCAGGTAGGCGGCGCCGGCGGTGAGGCCGTAGCGCGCCTGGACCAGGCCCTCGGTGTCCTCGATCAGGGTGGTGCGCGGCAGCTGGGTCAGCGCCTGGGGGGCCGGGCCGAGGAGGAGCAGGCCCAGATCCGGCTGCTCGTCCAGCAGGGCCGCCAGCTCCCCCGCCTGGGCGTCGGCCTGGCCGGTGGTGACGCGGCCGTCCAGCATCAGCACGAAACGATTGCCCAGCTGGTTGAGGAGCCAGGCGCTCTCGCCGTCCCGGCGGATCGGCGCATCCTTGGCCGGGCTGCCGGGGCGCAGCTCGGCGGGGAAGCGGCAGTCGTCGGGCCCGTTGAGGGGCGAGTCCTCATAGCGGCAGGGCAGCGACAGGCGGCCGCTGTTGACCAGGCTGCGGGCGAAGGGGTAGTGCTCCGCCAGTTCCAGCACGCTGTCGCGGAACAGCCGACTCACCCGGCTCTTGGGGGTGATGAAGTCGGTGGCGCGGGTGGAGTTGAGGATGTTCTCGGCCGCCCCGTGCTGGCGTTCGGTGTTGTAGGTGGCCAGCAGCGCCGCGGGGGCCTGGCCCTTGATCACCCGGGCCAGCTTCCAGGCCAGGTTGTCGATGCCCTGGGCGCCACCGTTGGCGCCGCGGGCGCCGAAGGGCGACACCTGGTGGGCGGCATCGCCCATGAAGAACACCCGGTTGTGGATGAAGTCATCCATCTTGCGGCAGCGGAAGGTGTAGACGCTGGCCCACTCCAGCTCGAACTCCACCTCCTCGCCGAGCATCGCCTGCACGCGGGGGCGGATGTTCTCCTCCTTCTTCTCCTCCTCCGGGTCGGCATCCCAGCCCAGCTGGAAGTCGATGCGCCAGACGTTGTCCGGCTGCTTGTGCAGCAGCACCGACTGGCCAGGGTGGAAGGGCGGGTCGAACCAGAACCAGCGCTCGGTGGGGAAGTCGGCCTTCATGATCACGTCGGCGATCAAAAAGCGATCCTGGAAGACCTGCCCCTTGCTCTCCAGACCGAGCTGATCGCGGATCCTGCTGTTGGCCCCGTCGGCCACCAGCAGGTAGTCGCAGGCGAGGCGGTAGTCGCCGTCCTGGGTGGCGACGGTGATCACCGTCTGGTCCGGTCGGCTGTCCACCTCGGTGACCTTGTGCAGCCAGCGCAGGTCGATGTGCTCACCGAGCGCGTCGGCGCGGTCGACCAGGTACTCCTCGAGGTAGTACTGCTGCAGGTTGATGAAGGCCGGTACGCGGTGACCCTCCTCCGGCAGCAGGTTGAAGTCGTAGACCTCGCGCTCCTGGAAGAAGACGCGGCCGTGCTGCCAGGTGACGCCCTTGTCGAGCATGGGCTGGGCGGCGCCCAGGCGGTCCAGGATCTCCAGGGTGCGCTTGGCGAAGCAGATGGCGCGTGAGCCGACGCTGACGGTGTTGTTGTCGTCGAGCAGGACGCTATCGATGCCCTGCTGGGCCAGGTCGATGGCGGCGGTGAGGCCCGAGGGGCCGGCGCCGACGATCACTACCGGGCAGTGGCGCACCTCGGCCTGATCGAGTTCGGGGGGGCGTCGGTAGGGATAGACGGGATTGTTATAGGTGGTTGGCATGCGATGCTCCCATGAGCCATCGGACGCAGTGCGCCCGATGGCGGATCACGTTCCGAGGGACCCTTACTGGTTCTCGACCACTTCCTGCAGCGAGTGCCACATGGCGGTGTCGCGCTCGGCGGTCCAGATGCGCGGATCCGGGTGCTCGCCGCCCGCCTCGTCATAGCAGCGGGTGATATCGAAGGGCACGCAGTGATCGAAGATCACCCAGTGGCCGTACTTCGGCTTGAGCAGGGCATAGGTCTCGGCGTAGCACTCGGAGAGGGACTTGCCGGCGGCCTTGCCCGCCTTGACGCTCTCGTACATGTCGTTGAGGAAGTCGCGGGTGCCCTGGATGGCCTCCTGGCACTGCTCGGGGGTGGTCAGGGCCTCGCCGCGGCCCGGCACCAGCTGCTGGGGGGCCATGGCCTCCAGGCGTTCCAGGGTGGCGGGCCAGTGCTCGTGATAGGCGTCGCCGGTGTAGGGGGTGGCGCCGTACTCCACCAGGTCGCCGGAGAACATCACCTTCTCCTCGGGCAGCCAGACGATGGTGTCGCCCTTGGTGTGGCCGCGGCCCAGGTGGATGATGCGCACCTCACGCTTGCCCATGAACACCGTCAGCTCCTGCTGGAAGACGATGTTGGGCCAGGTCAGGCCGGGCACGGAGTCCACGCCCTGGAAGAGGCGCGGGAAGCGGCCGACCTCGGACTCGTAGTCCTGCTGGCCGCGCTCGACGATCAGGTCATAGGTGTGCTGGCTGGCGTAGATGTTCTCGGCGTCGTAGGCGGAGGCGCCCAGCACGCGGACGGCGTGGTAGTGGGTCAGCACCACGTGCTTGATCGGCAGGTCGGTGACCTCGCGGATCCGGCGGATCACGTCCTGGGCCATGATCGGGGTGGCCTGGGTGTCGATGACCATCACGCTGTCGTCGCCGATCACGATGCCGGTGTTGGGGTCGCCCTCGGCGGTGTAGGCGTAGAGGCCCTCAGCCAGCTGGGTGAAGCTGACCTGCTTCTCTTCGGTATCGGCGTGGGACGCGAACTTCTTGCTCATGGTTCCTCCGGGTCGTCTGGGCGTCAGATGTGGCTGACGCCCTGATGTAGGGGCGAAGCGCTGTTGTGTGGCTTGATCATAGTTGCTGTTGAAACTAAATGTCCAGCCTATCGGGCGGTTTGACGCCGGCAGTATCGGCGGGGCTCGGCAAAAATCTGCTTCAGATCAACGTTTTTACCGGGTTTTTATACCTAAGTCTAAGTGAATAATCTCGCAAATTAGTTGCGCACGAGACTGTCTGGCGGCAAGGTGACGACCGAGGCTGCCCCGGGCGTAACAGGGCCCGGGCGCCACCCGCGCCGCCCTGCACCGCATAACAACCCCTATCGCCGCCAGACGACCCAGGAGAACAGCAATGAACAAGTCCTCTCGCCTTGCCCTCGGAGCCGTGGCCTTGACCGGCCTGGTCGCCAGCCTGCCGGCCCTGGCCCAGACCACGCTCACCGTCAGCACCTGGGGAGGGCCCAACCATGGGATCAATACCCTCGTCTGGCCAACCTGGGGGGCCTGGATCGAGGAGGTCACCGAGGGTCGCGTGACCGTCGAGGTGGTCCACGACATGGGGCCGCCCGCCTCTCAGATGGAGATGGTCGCCGACGGTATCGCCGACGCCAGCTGGATCTTCCATGCGCATATGGCCGGCCGTTTTCTCGCCACCCAGCTGCCGGAATTTCCCACCTTCGAGGAGTTCTCCTCCGAGGATGCCTCGGCCGCCTACTGGCATACCCACCGGGAGCATCTGGCCAGGGCCAATGAACATCGCGGCGTCGATGTGCTGGCTACCGGCGTCCACGGTCCCGGTCAAATCTTCACTCGTGACCGGATCGAGTCCATCGACGAGCTGGCAGGAAAGCGCCTGCGAGTCGGCGGTGGCGTGATGAGCGGCCTGGGCGATGCCATGGGGGTGACGGGTGTGGCCCTGCCGCCGACCGGCGTCTACGAGGCCGCCTCTCAGGGGGTGGTCGATGGCGCCATGCTGACCCTTGAAAGCCTGCGCAGCTTCCGCGTGGCCGAGGTCGCCCCGCACACCTTGACCGTGGATGGCGGCTTCTACCGCGGCAGTTTCACCATCGTCATGAATCCGATGTTCTGGGGCCAGATCTCCCCGGAAGATCGTGAAGCCATAGAAGCGGTCTCCGGCGAGCGCCTGTCACGCCTGTTCGGCTACATGATGGACGTATCCGACGAACGCGGGGTCGAGTTTGGTGAGGCGCGTGGAGCCACCTTCACTCAGGTGCCCGAGGCCGATATCGAGCGGCTGCGCGCGGTCACGGATGCGCTGGTGACCGAGTGGAGCGAGGCGGTGGAAGCGCGCGGTGTCGATGCCGCCTCAGCGCTTGCCTTCTTCCGCGAGCAACTGGCCGAGGCGGCCCAGGGCGAGAGCATCGCCGACCAAGTCGTCAGTGAATGAATCGACCGGCAACTCGAGAGATGACCATGTCGACCTCAGCACTCCTCTGGCCGCGCCTCGGTCGGGTTCTGCAGCTGCTGCTGGAGGGGGTGGCCGGTGCCACCCTCTTCGGCATGATGCTGCTGACCACCGCCGACGTGACCGGCCGCTACTTCTTCAATTCCCCGATCCTCGGCGCCGTGGAGCTGACCCAGCTGATGCTGGCTGCGCTGGTGTTCCTGTCGCTGCCGGTAGTGTGCTGGCGTCAGGAGCACATCAGCGTCGATCTGCTCGATGCGATCTTTCCCGCCCGGCTGGTGTGGGTACGCGAGGTGATAGTCAACCTGCTGGTGACGGCGGCGCTGTGGGTGATGGCGCGGCGCGTCTGGGCGCTGGCCGAGCGCGCCTTCGAGTGGGGCGATGTGACCGAGTTCCTGCGCATCCCGCGCGGCTACCTGGTCGGGCTGATCGCCGCCATGCTGGCGCTCTCGGCGCTGCTGACCCTGGCGCGGGCGGTGCTCTACCTGCTGGAAGGGTTCCGGGTGGTCAAGCAGGGCGGTCCGCTGAGCCCGGGAGGCACCCATGACTGAGGCACTCTACGGCTTCGCCGCGCTGCTGTTCCTGGTGTTCCTGCGGGTGCCGCTGGCCTTTGCCATGGGCATCGTCGGCTTCGTGGGCTTCTATCTGCTGACCGGCAACTGGAACGCCGCCGAGGCGATGGCCGCCCGGCGGGTGGTGGACACCGCCATGGACTACGGGCTGTCGGTGATCCCACTGTTCATCCTGATGGGCAACTTCGTCTCCCACGCCGGGCTCTCGGATGCGCTGTTCCGGGCCTCCAACGGCTTTTTGGGCCACCGCAAGGGGGGCCAGGCCATGGCCACCATCGTCGCCTGCGGCGGCTTCAGCGCCATCTGCGGCTCGAGCCTCGCCACCTGTGCCACCATGGGGAGGGTCGCCATGCCGCAGATGCGCAAGTACGGCTACCAGGACTCGCTGGCCGCGGCGTCGATCGCCGCCGGCGGCACCCTGGGCATCCTGATCCCGCCCAGCGTGATGCTGGTGATCTACGGCATCCTCACCGAGACCAGCATTCGCGAGCTGTTCGCGGCCGGCTTCATCCCCGGCATCCTGGGGATCTTCCTCTACCTGGGCGCGGTGAAGTGGGTGCTATGGCGCAACCCGGCGGCGGGACCTGCGGCGGAGGCGGTGCCCTGGGCGGAGCGAATCAAGGCGCTGAAGAGCGTGGGCAGCACCCTGGCGCTGTTCGTGCTGGTGATCGGCGGCATCTACCTGGGAGTGTTCACGCCCACCGAGGCGGCCGGCATCGGCGCCATGGGCGCCTTCCTGATCGCCCTGATGCGCCGGGCGTTGACGCCGAAGGTGCTGATGGCGGTGCTGATGGACACGGTGCGCACCACGGCGATGCTGTTCGCGGTGGTGCTGACGGCGCTGATCTTCGCCAACTTCGTCAACCGCGCCGGGCTGCCGGGCGATCTGCTGGCGCTGGTCAACGGGCTGAACGTGGCGCCTTTCGTGGTGATCCTGGTGATCATTGCCATCTACGTGGTGCTGGGCTGCGTGTTCGAGAGCATGTCGATGCTGCTGCTCACCGTGCCGGTGTTCTTCCCGGTGGTGGCGGGGCTGGGCTACGACCTGGTGTGGTTCGGCATCCTGGTGGTGATCGTGATCGAGATCAGCCTGATCACGCCACCGGTGGGGATGAACGTCTTCGTGCTCAGGGCGGTGCTGCCGGACGTTTCCACGGGGACGATCTTCCGTGGCGTGACGCCGTTCTGGGTGGCCGGTACGATACGGGCGCTGCTGGTGCTGGTGTTCCCGGCTATCGTGCTGTTCCTGCCCCAGCTGCTCTATTGACGACGGCTCCGGTGACGATGACGACTGGCCGAGGAGGCTCACGATGACGATGGAGGAAGTCGGTCGGTCCGGCGACCGAGGGGAGGGGGAGGGAGCCTCCCCGTCGCCCCGGGTGGAGCTGGATCTCAACCAGTTCCTGCCCTATCGGCTCAACCGGCTGGCGGATCAGATCAGCCAGGCGCTGGCCGAACTCTACGCCGAGCGCTACCGGCTCAACGTGGCTCAGTGGCGTGTGCTGGCTTGGCTCAGCCACTGTGACGATCTGACGGCGAAGAAGATCTGCGCCTATACCAACATGGACAAGGCGCGGGTCTCCCGGGCCATCCAGGCTCTGGAGGAGCGCGGTTTGATCAGCCGCACCCCCTCGCCGAAGGACCAGCGGCTGCACGATCTGTCCCTGACCGAGGCGGGTCAGGCGCTGCTGGCCGAGCTGGTGCCCGAGGCCCAGGCCTGGGAGGCGGAGCTGGTGGCGACCCTGAGCGCCGGCGAGTATCGCGACCTGCTCAACGTGATGCGCAAGCTCGAGCGGCAGCTCGAGCGTATCGGCTAGATCAGCCGCCATTCGACACCGAAGCGCCGGCCATGGCCGGGCGCTTCGGTGTCGTTGACAGGGCGAGTTGATCAGGCCTCCGGTACCCGTCCGCCCAGTCGGGCGGTGATCTCGGCGGCGGTGTCGCGTACCAGCGCGCCCAGCTCCAGCAGGCGAGCCTCCGGGATACGGGCCACCGGTCCGGAGACCGAGATGGCCGCCAGGGGGATGCCGTGCTCGTCGTGGAGGCAGGCGGCCACGCAGTGCAGGCCGATGGCGTGCTCCTCGCGGTCGCAGGCGAAGCCCTGGCGGCGGATCTCGGCCAGGCCTTCGCGCAGCGCCTCGGGGGTGTGCAGGGTGTTCTCGGTGACCCGGGAGAGCCCCTGTTCGGCGAGGATGCGCTCGAGCTCGTCTTCGGGCAGCCAGGCCATCAGCGCCTTGCCGATGCCGGAGGCGTGCAGCGGCGCCCGGGAGCCGATGCGGGTGATCATGCGCATCATCTGCGGCGACTCGCTCTGGGCCAGGAAGACCGCGGTCCCGCCGTCGCGGATGCCAAGGTTGGCGGTCTCGCCGGTCAGGGTGGTGAGGCGGCGCAGGAAGGGGCGGCTGGTGCCGACGAAGTCGCGGGCCTCGAGGAAGCTGTTGCCGATGCGGAAGGTCTTGACGTCGATCCTCCACACGCCGAGCTCGCTGTCCTGGGTAACGAAGCCCTGGCCCTGCAGGGCCTGGAGCAGGCGGTGGGTGGTCGAGGGAGCGAGGTCGGCCTGCTCGGCGAGTTCCGAGAGCGCCAGGCCCCCGGGGCTCGCCGAGAGGCGCTCGAGCAGATTGAGCCCGCGCACCAGCGACTGGCTGTGGCCGCCGCTGGCTTTCCCCGATCCGGCGGGGCGTCCCGCTGTCCTTCGCTTGACCTCGCTCACCCTCGACTCTCCTCGTGCCGGTTGCCTGCTGTTGGCCACAGGATACCCTGTCGACCGCGGGCTGTCGCGCCTGCGGAAATCGCTT
Organism: Halomonas sp. BM-2019; assembly: GCF_017584085.1. Classification (NCBI taxonomy): domain Bacteria; kingdom Pseudomonadati; phylum Pseudomonadota; class Gammaproteobacteria; order Oceanospirillales; family Halomonadaceae; genus Halomonas; species Halomonas sp. BM-2019. The sequence continues at coordinate 126,147 of NZ_CP071922.1, read as the reverse complement.
CCATTCCCTGTGCGTGGCGGCGCCGGCAGGGTGCCAGATTCAGCGATGCCGCCAGCAGGGGACGCGCTTCTCGATAAAGGCGTCGATGCCTTCGCCGGCGTCCTCGGCCATCATGTTGCTGGCCATCACCTCGCTGGCGAAGGCATAGGCCTCGTCCAGGGGCGTCTGCAGCTGGCGCTGGAACATGCCCTTGCCGTTGCGCACCGCCACCGCGCTCTTGGCACAGAGGCTGGTGGTGAGCTCGGCCACGGCATCGTCCAGGGCGTCGTCCTCGGCGACCCGGTTGACCAGCCCCCAGTCCCGGGCGGTCTCGGCGTCGATGAACTCGCCGGTCAGCAGCATCTCCATGGCGCGCTTGCGGCTGATGGTGCGCGACAGCGCCACCGCCGGGGTGGAGCAGAACAGCCCGGCGTTGATGCCCGAAACGGCGAAGCGCGCCGAGCGCGCCGCCACGGCGAGGTCGCAGCTGGCCACCAGCTGGCAGCCGGCGGCGGTGGCGATGCCCTGCACCCGGGCGATCACCGGTACCGGCAGCGCGACGATGGCCTGCATCACTCGGCCGCAACGGGCGAAGAGCTCCTGGTAGTAGGCCTTGTCGGGGTGGGCGCGCATCTGCTTGAGGTCGTGGCCGGCGCAGAAGGCGCGCCCCTCGGCGGCGATCACCACGCAGCGTACGCTACCGTCGTTGGCCAGGCGGCCGAGCTCCTCCTTGAGGGCCACCAGCATCGCCTCGGAGAGGGCGTTGAAGCTCTCCGGGCGGCTGAGGGTCAGGGTGGCCACGCCGCCGCTGTCGCGGCGCAGCAGGGGCGGGGTCGAGTCGCTCATGAGAACCTCCCGATGGTTGTCGATGCCCTGGCGTTCGCTACCAGCCTAGCGTGGCTCGCGCCGTCCACGCACTGCCGCCAGGGAGGCCGGCGCCGGCTCGCCGGCGGCCTTGAGCCGGGTGAGGCGATCGCCGAAGAGGTAGGCGCCCAGGGCGACGAGACTCAGCGCGGCGCCTGGTTGAGCCCCATGCCCAGCCCCAGCGCCAGCACCGGGGTGATCAGCGTCACCAGCGCCACGCTGGCGGCGGGCAGCCGCGAGAGGATCAGGAAGTAGCAGAGAAAGCCCACCAGGGAGCCGAACAGCGCCAGGTAGAGCACGGCCCACAGGCCGCGCGGGCTCAGGGGGACGGCCAGGGGCTCGCCGCTGGCCAGCCACAGGGCCAGGAAGCAGGGCAGGCTGAGGGCCAGAGCGCCCAGGGTCTGCTCCAGCGGGCCGACGCCGGCCGCCACCCGCTGCACGGCGATGCCGCTGCCGCTGAACAGGGTCACGGCGGCGAGCATCATGGCCAGGGCGATGAGGGTATCGCTGCCGAGCACCAGGCTGTCGGCGAAGACCACCGCCAGCCCCACCACCCCCAGGGCGCAGCCCAGCCAGTGCCAGCGGCGCAGGCGCGTGGCCCTCGGCAGCGCCTGGAGGATCAGCCCTGAGATCAGCGGGGCCATGCCGAACATCACCGAGAGCATCCCCGACGGCAGGCTCTGGGAGGCGTGATAGCTCAGCGCCATGGCGCCGAATACCCCCGGCACCGCCGCGGCATAGCTGGCCAGGGCGCGGCGGTCGCGGCGCAGCCGGCGCCTCAGGGCCAGCAGGATCACCAGCCCGACCAGGAAGGCGATCAGCATGCGCAGCAGCAC
>NZ_CP071922.1:120689-124458 GCF_017584085.1 Halomonas sp. BM-2019 | reverse complement strand
TGCCCACCGGCGCGCCGGCCTCGGCGCTCCACTTGATGGCCAGCGGCGTGGAGGCCCATACCAGCACCACGATCAGGTAGGCGAGTCCGGTCGGCATGTCGTGAGTTCCGTGGAGGCGGAGTGAGTTTTTGTTTGGATGTTAACAATTAGCATGGGGGTGATCTGGCGTCGAGGGGGCATGCCTGAGGTGAAGGATATGACAAGCGCTAGTATGCTGGGCTGATCCTCTGGCAAGAGGGGCAAACCAACAAGGCGCTTGAAATGGGATCGGAAACGCAGGGAGTGAGCCCGGAGCAGCAGGCGCGGCGCCGCATCGATCGACAGTTGGATGAATCCGGGTGGATGGTGCAGTCGATGCACGAGCTGGCGCCCAAGGTGGTGGGCCGTGTGGCGGTACACACTTCTCCCGCCGGCACCAGTCTGCAGATGGTGTACGGCCAGGCCGTGGTTGGAACCGAGGCCAAGGCATGAAAGTGTCGACCGCCGAGCTGCTCGAGCAGCTGCGCCTCGGCCGCCGTGATGGACGATCTACCCTCGGTCTTCCATCTCCCCCAGGGCAGCGCGCGGCGCGAGGACAAGCCACTGATTCCCGCCAAGGTAATCCGCGAGGCCATCGTCAATGCGGTGATGCATCGCAACTATCGCGCCAACCAGCCGGTGCAGGTCATCCGCTTCAGCAACCGCATTGAGATACGCAATCCCGGCTACTCGCTCAAGCCCGAGGAGCAGCTGGGCCAGCCGGGAAGCGCCTGGCGCAACCCGACGTTGGCCACCGTGCTCCACGAGATTGGCTATGCCGAAACCAAGGGTAGCGGTATCCGCGTCATGCGTCGACAGATGGAGCAGGCGGGGCTGACGCCGCCGGTCTTCGAGTCGGTGCGCCATGAGGATCGATTCATGGCGACGCTGCTGTTCGTGCATTTCCTGGACGCCGAAGCGGTCGAGTGGCTCAAGCACTTCCGTCACTGGGCGCTTTCCGAGGAGGAGTGTCGTGCGCTGCTGTTCGTGCGCGAGACGGGGCGCATCACCAACGCCGACTACCGGGACCAGAATCGAGTCGATACGCTGACGGCCAGTCAGCAGCTTGCTCGTCTGCGGGCCCTGCATATCCTCCAGCAAGTACCGAGGGGGGCGGCAACCTATTATGTGCCGGGCGAACACTTCCCTGAACCTGCAGTCGGTGCCCCTCTACTGTCGAATGGCCAGGCCGGTTTTCCGCTGGAGGGCAAGGCTTTGCCTGACAACCTCGGGAGCTTACCTCCGGAGTCAGGGAGCTTACCTCCGGAGTCAGGGAGCTTACCTCCGGAGTCGGAGGGGTTATCTAGGGACTTCCTGGTGGCTGGGCTACCTGAATGGCTGGTTTCCCGTCTTGAGGCAATCGGACAGCGCTCACGAGATAAGCGTAAGGTACGTGAGGTGCTGCGAGCCCTCTGCGCCGAGCGGCTATATCGTGCAGTCGAACTTGCCATGCTACTGCGGCGGAACCAGGAATACTTGCAAAAAGAATACATTACACCGATGCGCCAGGAGGGTGAGCTGGTATATCGGTACCAGGATGATCCCAACCGGCCTGACCAAGCCTACGTGACGCCAGGCGACCCAAGATAGCCAGAATGAACGCCGAAACCCTTGCCTCCAAGGTCTGGAGCTTCTGCCATACCCTGTTCTGGCTCAAGGATGCTTCCCTGGGGGGCCTGGATAATCTGCCTGAGCCGCATGTGCTGGTGGGGGAGATCATTGCGCACCTGGAGTCAGGGCTTGAGGCTTTCCGCAGCGTCACCGAGGAGCTGGAGTCATCGCCGACGACTTGAGTTGTCACCATCAGGCGGCAACGAAAAACCGCCGCGTCGAGGCGACGCGGCGGCGAGCGGGACGATGGCGGCGAGGGTCAGGCGGGCTGGCCGGCCTCGGAGTAGAGCACCCGCACCTTGAGGGTGTGGGCGACGTGGCGCAGGGCATCGAGGGCCTGGGGGCCGTAGGCCTTGTCGACGTCGATCACCACGTAGCCGACCTTGTCGTTGGTCTGCAGGTACTGGCCGGCGATGTTGATGCCGTTCTCGGAGAGCACGCGGTTGATCTCGGAGAGCACACCCGGCACGTTGTCGTGGATATGCAGCAGGCGGTGCTTGCCCGGGTGGGCCGGCAGGGCCACCTCGGGGAAGTTGACCGAGGTGACGGTGGTGCCGTTGTCGGAGTAGGTGATCAGCTTCTCGGAGACCTCGATGCCGATGTTCTCCTGGGCCTCCAGGGTGGAGCCGCCGATGTGCGGGGTCAGGATCACGTTGTCCAGGCCGCGCAGGGGGCTCTCGAATTCCTCATCGTTGCCCTTGGGCTCCACCGGGAAGACGTCGATGGCCGCGCCATTGAGCTTGCCGGCCTTGATGGCGTCGGCCAGGGCCTCGATCACCACCACGCTGCCGCGGGCGGCGTTGATCAGGATGCCGCCCGGCTTCATGCGGGCGATCTGCTCGGCGCCGATCATCCATTTGGTGGAGGGCAGGTCGGGCACGTGCAGGCTGACCGCGTCGGCGCGGGCCAGCAGCTCGTCGAGGGTCGCGACCTGGCGGGCGTTGCCCATGCCCAGCTTGGTCACCACGTCGTAGTAGATGACATCGAAGCCCAGCGACTCGGCCAGCACCGAGAGCTGCGAGCCGATGCTGCCGTAGCCGACGATCCCCAGGGTCTTGCCGCGGGCCTCGTGGGAGTTGCTGGCGCTCTTCTGCCAGCCGCCGCGGTGGGCCAGGGCGTTCTTCTCGGGGATGCCGCGCAGCAGCATGATGGCCTCGGCCAGCACCAGCTCGGCCACCGAGCGGGTGTTGGAGTAGGGGGCGTTGAACACCGGGATGCCGCGCACCAGGGCCGCGGTGAGATCGACCTGGTTGGTGCCGATGCAGAAGCAGCCCACGGCCACCAGCTTCTCGGCGGCGGCGAACACCCGCTCGGTGAGCTGGGTGCGCGAGCGGATGCCCAGGAAGTGGGCATCGCGGATCTTCTCGATCAGCGCCGCCTCGTCCAGGGAGGTCGGCAGATGCTCGATGTTGGTGTAACCGGCGTTATGCAGATTGTCCACCGCGCTCTGGTGGACCCCCTCGAGCAGCAGGACCTTGATCTTGCTCTTGTCCAGGGACGTCTTGGCCATGGTCGAATCAACCCCTTCCGGCGCGAGCCGCATGCAGTGACAGGTAGTAGTGGAAGGGCGCCATGTTAGCACAGCCGCTGGATGAGCCAGGATGAAAACGCCGCGCAGTCATGATGAGCGCCATGCATGTAGGGCCCCGAGCCGCCGGGGCAGACGACCCCCGGGGGGGAGCGTGTATACTGTGGCCTTTCGGGACGCCGCATGCGGCGCAAGCGAGGCGAGGAGAGAGATGGCGGAACGCAAGCAGCGGTCCAGGGGCCAGGGCGATTCGGCGGCGGCGTCGCTGGACTTCGCCGCTACCGTCGAGCGCCTGGAGGGCCTGGTGGAGCGGCTGGAGTCCGGCGAGCTGACGCTGGAGGGTTCCCTGTCGGCCTTCGAGGAGGGCATTCGCCTGACCCGCGACGCTCAGCGCCGCCTCGACGAGGCCGAGCTCAGGGTGCGCACCCTGACCGAAGGCGAGGGGGGCGGCATCGAGCTTGGGCCCTTCACGCCCGGTGCGGGGCCTCAGGGGGAGGCCACGGGTGAACGCTGAGAGCCTGGCGGCCCGACTGGCCGCGGATCGTGCCCGGGTGGATGCCCGCCTGACGGGGCTGTTCGATGGGCGCGCCGCCACGGTGCCGCGCCTGGACG
>NZ_CP071922.1:116424-120589 GCF_017584085.1 Halomonas sp. BM-2019 | reverse complement strand
GCTGGACCTCGCCGCCGTGGGCGGCCACCCCGACGTCGCGGCGCTGGCTACCATGCACGGCCACAAGACCGGCGCGCTGATTCGCGCGGCGGCACGCCTGGGCGGGCTGGTCGCCGTGGCCGAGGAGGACCCGCGCCTCGCCGCCCTGGACGCCTACGCCCGTGCCATCGGCCTGGCCTTCCAGATCCATGACGACGTACTCGACGTGACCGGCGACACCGCGACCCTGGGCAAGGCCTCGGGGGCGGATGCCGCCCGGGACAAGCCCACCTACCCCACGCTGCTGGGCCTGGCGGGCGCCCGCGCTCGCGCCGCGGCGCTGGTGGAGGAGGCGGTGGCCGCGGTGGCCCCGCTGGGCGAGGCCGGCCTGCCCCTGGCGGTTCTGGCCCGCTACATGATCGAGCGTGACCACTGACACGACTGAAGCCCACATGAAGCTGTTCGATGACATCCCCGTCGAGCGTCCGGCGACGCCGCTGCTCGACACCCTGGACACGCCGGCCGCGCTGCGCGCCATGTCCACCGCCCAGCTCTTGCAGGTGGCCGACGAGCTGCGCGCCTACCTGCTCTACAGCGTGGGCGTCTCCGGCGGTCACTTCGGCGCCGGCCTGGGCGTGGTGGAGCTGACCGTGGCGCTGCATCAGGCCCTGGAGACCCCCTTCGACCGCCTGGTGTGGGACGTAGGCCACCAGGCCTATCCCCACAAGATCCTCACCGGGCGCCGTGAGGCGATGCCCAACATTCGCCACCATGGCGGGCTGGCGGCCTTCCCACGGCGTGCCGAGTCCGAGTACGACACCTTCGGCGTGGGGCACTCCAGCACCTCGATCTCGGCGGCGCTGGGCATGGCCCTGGCCGCCCGCGCCCGGGGCGAGACGCGGCGCACCTGTGCGGTGATCGGCGATGGCGCCCTGACCGCCGGCATGGCCTTCGAGGCCCTGGCCCACGCCGGCCACGTCGACGCCAATCTGCTGGTGGTGCTCAACGACAACGAGATGTCGATCTCCGAGAACGTCGGCGGCATCGCCAGCTACCTGGCGCGGATCCTGGCCAGCAAGCCCTATATCACCATGCGCGAAGGGGGCAAGAAGGTGCTCTCCCACTTGCCGGGGGCGCTGGAGCTGGCGCGGCGCACCGAGGAGCACATGAAGGGCATGGTCAGCCCGGCCACGCTTTTCGAGGAGATGGGCTTCAACTATATCGGTCCCATCGACGGCCACGACCTGCCGCTGCTGGTGCAGACCCTGCGCAACATGCGCGACCTGGAGGGCCCCCAGTTCCTGCACGTCAAGACCCGCAAGGGGCGCGGCTTCCTGCCCGCCGAGGCCGACCCCATCGGCTACCACGCCATCACCAAGCTGGAGAAGAACGACGAGGCGCCGCCGCTTGCCCCGGTGGTGGTGCCCCTGCCCAAGAAGAAGCCGAAGAAGTACTGCAACGTCTTCGGCGACTGGCTGTGCGACATGGCGGCGGCCGACCCGCGGTTGATCGGCATTACCCCGGCCATGCGCGAGGGCTCCGACCTGATCCGCTTCTCCCAGGCGTATCCCGCGCGTTACTTCGACGTGGCCATCGCCGAGCAGCACGCGGTGACCCTGGCCGCCGGCATGGCCTGCGAGGGCATGAAGCCGGTGGTGGCGATCTACTCCACCTTCCTGCAGCGCGGCTACGATCAGCTGATCCACGACGTGGCGGTGCAGGAGCTCGATGTCACCTTCGCCATCGATCGCGCCGGCCTGGTGGGCGAGGACGGCCCCACCCATCACGGCAGCCTGGACCTCGCCTACCTGCGCTGTGTGCCCGGCCTGGTGATCCTGGCCCCGGCCGACGAGGCCGAGTGTCGCGCCATGCTCAGCGCCGCCTACCACCATCCGGGACCGGCCGCGGTGCGCTACCCCCGCGGCGGTGGGCCCGGGGTGGCGATCCCCGCTCACCTCGAGCCGCTCGCCATCGGCCGGGCCGAGAGGCGTCGCCGGGGCGGCGCCGAGGCCGGGGCGCGAATCGCCCTGCTGGCCTTCGGCAGCCTCAACACGCCGGCCGAGGCGGTCGCCGAGCGGCTGGATGCCACTCACCTCAACATGCGCTCGGTGAAGCCGCTGGACCGCGAGGCGGTGCTGGGCGCCGCCGCCGACCACGACCTGCTGGTGACCCTGGAGGAGAACGTGGTGGCCGGCGGCGCCGGTAGCGCGGTGGGCGAGCTGCTGGCCGCCGAAGGCGTTCAGGTGCCGCTGCTGCAACTGGGCCTGCCCGACGCCTTCGTCGAACACGGCAAGCCCGCCGAGCTGCTCGCCGAATGCGGCCTGGACGCCGCCGGCATCGAGGAGGCGATCCGGGCCCGGCTGGGCTAGCCCTTGCGTTCGATATCCACGTCGCTGGCCTGGGTGAAGTCACCCAGCGCCATCATGTGGCCGAGCTTGCCGGCCTTGGTGGAGAGGTACTGCTCGTTGTGGGGGTTCAAGCCGGTGGTGAGCGGGACCCGCTCGGCCACGGTGACGCCGGCCTTGGTCAGGGCTTCGACCTTGCGCGGGTTGTTGGTCATCAGCCTCAGCGAGGCGGCGCCCAGGTGTTCGAGCATCGGCACGCAGAGGTCGTAGCGGCGCAGGTCGGCGCCGAAGCCCAGCCGCTCGTTGGCCTCCACGGTGTCGGCACCCTGGTCCTGCAGGTGGTAGGCACGGATCTTGTTGAGCAGGCCGATGCCGCGCCCCTCCTGGCGCAGGTAGAGCAGCACGCCGCGCCCCTCGTCGGCGATACGCTTGAGCGCCTCCTGAAGCTGGTAGCCGCAGTCGCAGCGCATGGAGAAGAGGGCGTCGCCGGTCAGGCACTCGGAGTGGACCCGGCCCAGCACCGGCTCGCCGTCGGCCACGTCGCCCAGGGTCAGGGCGATATGGTCCTTGCCGGTGGCCTCGTCCTCGAAGCCGTGCATGGTGAAGGTGGCCCAGGGGGTGGGCAGCCGGGAGGCGGCGATGAAGCGAATCGTCACGGAGTACCTCGGTGTCAGGCCCTTCTTGATCCACGGCAGGGCAATGCCGGCGGGTGAGGGCTCATTCTAGCAGGAAGCCGGGCGCGGCTCACGACCGCAGCCGCGCCGGTGCCAATCGGGTACAATGAGGCCCACATTTCCCGTGGATGACCGCCTGCATGGAACTCAAGAACGATCGCTTTCTGCGCGCCCTGGCGCGTCAGCCTGTGGACCGCACCCCGGTGTGGATGATGCGCCAGGCCGGCCGCTACCTGCCGGAGTATCGCGCCACCCGCGCCGAGGCCGGCGATTTCATGGACCTCTGCCGCAATCAGGATCTGGCCTGCGAGGTGACCCTGCAGCCCCTGGAGCGCTACCCGCTGGACGCGGCGATCCTCTTCTCGGATATCCTCACCATCCCCGACGCCATGGGGCTGGGGCTCTATTTCGAGACCGGCGAGGGGCCCAAGTTCCGCAAGCCGGTGCGCAGCGCCGAGGACGTGGCGGCCCTTGCCGTGCCCGACGTCGAGCGCGACCTGGACTACGTGATGCGCGCGGTCTCCACCATCCGCCGCGAGCTGAACGGCCGGGTGCCGCTGATCGGCTTTTCCGGCAGCCCCTGGACGCTGGCCACCTACATGGTGGAGGGCAGCTCCAGCAAGGACTTCCGCCACGTCAAGACCATGCTCTACGACACGCCCAGCGTGATGCATGACCTGCTCGACACCCTGGCCACTGCGGTGACCGAGTACCTCAACGCCCAGATCCGCGCCGGCGCCCAGGCGGTACAGATCTTCGACACCTGGGGCGGGGCCCTCTCCACCCCGGCCTACCTGGAGTTCTCGCTGCGCTACATGGAGCAGATCGTCGCCGGGCTGATCCGCGAGCACGATGGGCGCCGCGTGCCGGTGATCCTGTTCACCAAGAACGGCGGCCAGTGGCTCGAGGATATCGCCCTGGCCGGCCCCGACGCCGTGGGCCTGGACTGGTCCACCGAGCTCTCCGGCGCCCGGGCGCGGGTCGGCCACAAGGTGGCCCTGCAGGGCAACCTGGACCCCAACGTGCTGTTCGCCCGCCCCGCGGCGATCCGCGCCGAGGTGGCGCGCATCCTCGACAGCTACGGCGCAGGCCCCGGCCACGTCTTCAACCTGGGCCACGGCATCAGCCAGTTCACCGATCCGGACCGCGTGACGGCCTTCATGGAGT
>NZ_CP071922.1:91107-116324 GCF_017584085.1 Halomonas sp. BM-2019 | reverse complement strand
ATGACCGGCGCCGCCTGTGGGCGGTGCTGGCCGTCGTGGGGGCCCTGGCCATCGCGGTCGGCAGCCTGACCCCGGGCAGCCAGATGCCCGAAAGCCTGCCCTGGGACAAGTTCAATCACTTCGTCGGCTACGCCGGCCTCGCCGGGCTGATCGGCCTGGCCGGGGTGCGTCTGCCGCTGGCCTTCCTCGCGGCCGTGCTCTACGGCATCGCCATCGAGTACGCCCAGATCCCGGTACCGGGCCGCAGCGGCGGCGACGGGTGGGACATCCTCGCCAACGGCCTCGGCGCCGCCTTCGCGGTGCTGCTGCTGGCGGGCCTGCGCCGCGTCCTTATCCCGCGCTGAACGCGCCCGGCCGGCTCCTAGAGCCGCGGCTCCCGGCGTACCCGCGCCGTGCCTGCTGCGCTGTCGTCGGCCTCCAGCGGGCGGGCCTCGCTGGTCCAGGCGGCGTCCGGGTCATGCACCGCCGGGCGACGCTCCCAGGAACGGGTGATCACCGACCCCGCGCCGCGCTGGCCGGCCAGGTGGTGGGGCAGCAGCCACAGCTCGACGAGTAGGCGCAGGGCCACCGCGGCCAGCAGCCACAGGCCGCCGCCGAGGGCCAGGGTTGGCCAGGCATCGCCCCAGCCCAGCGGCGCGAGCCAGGGGGTCCGGGGGGCCAGCCACAGGGCGACGCCCGCCGCGAGACCGAGCTGCAGGGCCAGGTGGCAGAAGAGCAGGGTGCCGCGGGACAGCGGGCGGCGGGGGAACAGGAACTGTCGCATCGGGGTCCTCCCGGGAATCACAGCGTGGGGATGAGGTGCGCCGGCATCCCTGCCGACCAGGCCCGCATGCTACCCCAGAATGGGCGCGCATGCAGTTCCCGGTGTCGCCGCTCCGCCGCGGGTTGACCAACCCTCGGCGGCTTGCCAATGTTGGAGAAGAAGTGCCGCCGAGGCCCGAGGGCCCCGGTCTCGGATGAACCTGCATCAAGGAGTGGCTATGACGACATACATCGTGGTGGCAGACGCAGCACGGGCGCGAATCTTCACCCGCGACGCCCTCAAGCTGGTCGAGCAGGAGAGCCTGGTGCATGCGGCCAGTCGGCTGCACGAAGGTGACCTGGTGACGGACCGCGGTGCCGACGTGCATGAATCGACCTCGACGACGGCGCGTTCCTCCGGCGGCGAGAGCACCGCCCGCACCCATGAGGAGATGATCTTCGCCAAGGAGGTGGCCGAGCGCATCTACCGGGCCCGGGTCGACAACACTCTGGAGAAGCTGATCCTGGTGGCGCCGCCGCGCTTCCTGGGGCAGCTGCGCGACAAGCTCGACGGCCCCACGTCCAAGCTGGTCATCCACTCCCTGTCCAAGGACCTCTCCAAGGCCAGCCTGGAGGATATCCAGGCGGCGGTCAGTGATATGCGCTGAGCCCACACCTCGCTTCCCCTTTCCACCGGGCCCGGCGCTGCCGGGTCCGGTGCCGTTGTATCCCTTATCCCTCCTCGACCCGGCTCAGGGCACGGGCGGCAGCTCGATCTGATCGCTGCGGGTGATGCCCTCGGTCATCTGCCGGCAGAGCTTGAGGAACTCGCGCATGCCCGGGGCCAGGTACTTGTGGCGGTGCCAGATGAAGGCGAACTGGCGGCCCAGGTCCAGCTCTGGAGTCTCGATGGGGGCGAGGCTGCCGCGACGGAAGGCGTCGCGTAGAGCCAGCTTCGACACGCAGCCGATGCCGAGCCCCGACTCCACCGCCCGCTTGATCCCCTCGGTGTGCTCGAGCTCGAGCAGGATGTTGAAGCGCCCCCGGCGACGGCGGGCGGCCTGCTCCAGGGTCATGCGGGTGCCCGAGCCCTCCTCGCGCATGATCCAGGCCTCGCGTAGCAGCCGCTCGAGCTCCACCGGACCGGCACTCGCCAGGGGATGGCCCGGCGCGCAGAACACCGCGAGGTCATCTTCCACCCAGGGCTGGGTGATCACGTCCTCCGCCTCGCAGTGTCCCTCGATCAGGCCCAGGTCCAGCTCATGGTGGCGGACGCCCTCGATGATGGCGCGGGTGTTGCGCACCGCCAGGCGCACCCGGCTGCCGGGGAAGCGCTGCATGAAGTCGCCGATCAGCAGGGTGGCCAGGTAGTTGCCGATGGTCAGGGTGGCGCCCACATCCAGGGTACCGATGCCCTGCCGGCCGCGCAGCAGCTCTTCCACCTCCTCGGCGCGATCGAGCAGCGCCACCGCCTTGGGCAGCAGCTGGAAGCCGAGGGCATCGAACTGGCGTTCCAGCTCGGCCAGGGCGGTGCTGGCCGCGGACTGGGAGAGCGACAGCACCCGGGCCGCCCGGGAGACGCTCTCGTGCTGGGCCACGGCGACGAAGACCTCCAGCTGGCGCAGGGTGAAACGCATGGCAAAGGGCTCTGATGATCTATATCAAGGTTATCAATAAGGGTTATCCATACAATCCATTTAACAGATAACGCCTCTTCTCTTAGAATTCAATGCAAATATTATCCAATCACTTATTTCTTTATGGAATATAACACCTTTCTGGAATACAAGGAGCCGGCATGAGCAAGTTTGCCCTGGAAGAGGTGCTCAGCGTCCATCACTGGAACGACACCCTGTTCAGTTTCCGCACCACCCGGGAGCGCAGCCTGCGCTTCAAGAACGGCCAGTTCGTGATGATCGGCCTGGAGGTGGGCGGCAAGCCGCTGATGCGCGCCTACTCGATTGCCAGCCCCAACTACGAGGATCACCTCGAGTTCTTCAGCATCAAGGTGCCGGACGGCCCGCTGACCTCACGGCTGCAGCACCTCAAGGTGGGCGACCAGATCATGGTCAGCCGCAAGCCCACCGGCACCCTGGTCTGCGACGACCTGCTGCCGGGGCGCAATCTCTACTTCCTCTCGACCGGCACGGGCCTGGCGCCCTTCATGAGCCTGATCCAGGACCCGGAGGTCTACGAGCGCTTCGAGAAGGTGGTGCTGATCCACGGCGTGCGCAGCGTCAGCGAGCTGGCCTATGCCGACTTCATCCAGAAAGAGCTGCCGGCCCATGAGTACTTGGGCGACGAGATCAAGGAAAAGCTGGTCTACTACCCCACGGTGACCCGGGAGGAGTTCCACACCATGGGACGCCTCACCGACCATATCCGCACCGGCAAGCTCTTCGAGGATGCCGGCCTGCCCCCCATGGATCCGAAGCAGGACCGCGCCATGATCTGTGGCAGTCCGGCGATGCTCGACGAGACCAGCGCGCTGCTCGACGACCTGGGCTTCAAGATCTCCCCGCGCATGGGCGAGCCCGGCGACTACGTGATCGAGCGGGCCTTCGTGGAGAAGTAAGCGCCTAGCGCCCAGCAGGTCGGCAACGGGCGGCAGGTTAGGGGTAGAACGTGCGAACCCCCGTCGGATCGAGTCCGGCGGGGGTTCTTCATTGACGTCGCAACAACTGGCAGCGGCATCATCCTGCGGCGCTCGGCGCTCGGCGCTCGGCGCTCGGCGCTCGGCGCTCGGCGCTTAGACCGCATCCTTGCCGGTCTCACCGGTGCGGATACGGATCACCTGCTCCAGCGGCGTGACGAAGATCTTGCCGTCGCCGATCTTGCCGGTATTGGCCACGCTGGTGATGGCATCGATCACCTTCTCGGCCATCTCGTCATCCACGGCCACTTCCAGCTTCACCTTGGGCAGGAAGTCGACCACATACTCGGCGCCGCGATAGAGCTCGGTATGGCCCTTCTGGCGGCCGAACCCCTTCACCTCGGTGACGGTGATGCCCTGGACACCGATCTCGGAGAGGGACTCCCTCACGTCGTCGAGCTTGAAAGGCTTGATGATGGCGGTCACCAGTTTCATGGTCGGGCTCCTTGTGTGTTCGGTGCGGTGGTCGTACCACCCGCGTAGGCCGGATCGTCCCCTAGCATACACCGCGTTGCCCACTAAGAAAAAAGGCCCCCGCGAGGGGGCCTGGACGAGGGTCGATGCCCTGCCGGTGCTGTTACTCGGTGCCGGGCGCCAGGTGGGCGCCCTGGCCGAGCTCGCCGCGCTGGCTGCGGCCGGAGCCGCCACCGCCACCGCGAACCTTGGTGGTGGTGAACTCGGGGTAGGCCTCCATACCGCACTCCGCCAGGTCGACCCCCTCGTACTCCTCCTCCTCGCTGACGCGGACACCCATGGCGGCCTTGATGATCAGCCAGACGACCAGGCTGGCGCCGAAGACCCAGGCGAAGATGGCCACCAGGCCGAGGAGCTGGGCGCCGAAGGTGGCGTCGGCGTTGGTCAGCGGCACGGCCAGCAGGCCCCAGATGCCCACCACGCCGTGCACCGAGATGGCGCCGACCGGGTCGTCGATCTTCAGCTTGTCCAGGGCCACGATGGCGGCGACCACGATGGCGCCGCCCACGGCACCGATCAGGGTGGCACCCAGGGCGGAGGGCGCCAGGGGCTCGGCGGTGATGGCCACCAGACCGGCCAGGGCGCCGTTCAGGGCCATGGTCAGGTCGGCCTTGCGGAACCACAGCTTGGCCAGGATCAGCGCGGCGAGCACGCCACCGGCGGCCGCGGCATTGGTGTTGACCAGCACCTGGGCGACATTGTTGGCGGACTCCACGTCGGAGACCTTGAGCTCCGAGCCGCCGTTGAAGCCGAACCAGCCCATCCACAGGATGAAGGTGCCCAGGGTGGCCAGGGGCATGTTGGCCCCGGGGATGGCGTAGATGCTGCCGTCCTTGCCGTACTTGCCCTTGCGCGGGCCGAGGACCAGCACGCCGGCCAGGGCCGCGGCGGCACCCGCCATGTGCACGATGCCGGAGCCGGCGAAGTCGGAGAAGCCGGCGGCGTCGAGCCAGCCCTCACCCCAGGTCCAGTAGCCGGAGACCGGGTAGATGAAGCCGGTCATCACCACGGCGAAGGCCAGGAAGGCCCACAGCTTCATGCGTTCGGCCACGGCCCCGGAGACGATGGACATGGCGGTGGCCACGAACACCACCTGGAAGAAGTAGTCGGCGCGCATGGAGTAGTAGGGGGCATCGTCGCCGCCGGCCAGCACCGCGTCGACGCTGTTCTCGCCGCCCAGCAGGAAGCCCAGGTTGGGCAGGAAGCCGCCCTCGGCGCTGGAGTACATGATGTAGTAGCCCACCAGCAGGTACATGGTACAGGCGATGGCGAACAGCGCGATGTTCTTGGTGAGGATCTCGGCGGTGTTCTTGGAGCGTACCAGCCCGGCCTCGAGCATCGAGAAGCCGGCGGCCATCCACATCACCAGCACGCCGCAGATCAGGAAATAGAAGGTATCGAGCGCGTAGCTCAACTCGGTCAGTTCACTCATGACGGTCTCTCCAGGAGCGGGTCAGGGACGGGCGGTCAGACGGCTTCGGCACCGCGCTCGCTGGTGCGGATGCGGATCACGTCTTCCAGCGGCGTGACGAAGACCTTGCCGTCGCCGATCTTGCCGCTGTTGGCGGCGCTGCAGATGGCGTCGAGCACGCTCTCCAGGCGGGAGTCGTCCACGGCCACCTCGATCTTGACCTTGGGCAGGAAGTCGACCACGTACTCAGCGCCCCGGTAGAGCTCGGTGTGGCCCTTCTGGCGGCCGAAGCCCTTGACCTCGGTGACGGTGATGCCCTGAACGCCGTTGTCGGCCAGCGCCTCGCGGACGTCGTCGAGCTTGAATGGCTTGATGATGGCGGTGATGAGTTTCATCCCTTGTCTCCCCGGTTGCGTTGGCTATCGGCTCGGCGGCCGCATGCTCCGCATTTAGCGCGAAGCGTGCCATTTTGCGCTTGCGTCTCGATAAAACAACAGGTTGGGCAGGGAGCGGCCTCGCGTCGGCGGCGGTTGTAGTCAGGGGGAGAGCGGGGCTGCACCGCGCTGGTGCTCGGCGGTGGTGCAGGCGCGCCATCCTGGCGCAGTGGCGGGGGCATGCGTTCGTGACCGGGCATGCGTATCCTGTCAGCAGGATTCCATACGTTCAGGAGAGACCCATGGTGAGCCATGACCGTATCAGCCGACTGGCCCAGCAGATCGGCGAGCGCCTGCAGGGCGCTTCCCAGGCACCGGAGGAGGTGCAGAAGGGGATTCAGCAGGTGGTTCGCGGGGCCTTCGACCGCCTGGAGCTGGTGTCCCGAGAGGACTTCGACATCCTGATGGATGTCCTCCAGCGTACCCGGGCCCGAGTGGAAGCGCTGGAGGCGCAGGTGGCGGCGTTGGAGGCGCTGCTGGAGGCGCGCACCGAAGCGGCGCAGCCGCCGGCGGCCGCTCCGGAGGCGACCGGCGACAGCAAGGCACCCGAGGAGGGGGCCGGTCGCTGAGCCTGCCGGGCAGGCCGGCAACCGCTGGACTAGCCTGAGGGCAAGACTCCAGGCGAGGGAACGCCCATGACGCTGGCAATCGTCCATACTCGCGCGGGCCTCGGTCTCGAGGCCCCCGAAGTGCAGGTCGAGGTCCATCTGGCCAATGGCCTGCCGGGGATGACCCTGGTGGGGCTACCCGAGGCGGCGGTGAAGGAGAGCCGCGAGCGGGTGCGCAGCGCCCTGGTCAACGCCGGCTTCGACTACCCGCTGCGGCGCATCACCCTCAACCTGGCGCCCGCCGACCTGCCCAAGGAGGGTGGGCGCTTCGATCTGCCCATCGCCCTGGGGCTGCTGCTCGCCTCGGGGCAGCTGCCCCCGCAGGCCATGGCGGGCATCGAGAGCGTCGGCGAGCTGGCCCTGGATGGCCGGCTGCGCCCGGTTCACGGGGTGCTGCCCCTGGCCCTGGCCACCCGCCGGGCCGGGCGCCGGCTGGTTGTGCCCCGGGCCAACGCCGATGAGGCCGCCCTGGCCGGCGACCTTGAGGTATTGCCTGCCGACCACCTGCTCGAGGTGGTCGGCCACCTGCTGGGGCAGGCCCCCATCGCCCCCCATCGCCTGTCGCGCCCGCCCGAGGCGACGCAGCCGCTACCGGATCTCGCCGAGGTGCGTGGCCAGCACCAGGCGCGCCGCGCCCTGGAGGTGGCGGCCGCCGGTTCACACAACCTGCTGCTGGCCGGACCGCCCGGTACCGGCAAGACCATGCTGGCCAGCCGCCTGCCCGGCATCCTGCCACCGCTCACCGAGGCGGAGGCCCTGGAGGTGGCAGCGGTGCGCTCGGTGAGCGGCCTGCCGCTGGCCGCCCAGTGGGGCCGGCGCCCCTTCCGTGCACCCCACCATACCGCCAGCGCCGCTGCCCTGGTGGGGGGCGGCTCGAAGCCGCGTCCCGGCGAGATCTCACTGGCCCACCACGGGGTGCTGTTCCTCGACGAGCTGCCGGAATACTCCCGCCACGTGCTGGAGGTGATGCGCGAGCCCATGGAGTCTGGGCAAATCCATATCGCCCGGGCCAGTCATGAACGCCGCTACCCGGCCCGCTTCATGCTGGTGGCGGCCATGAACCCTTGCCCCTGCGGCCACCTGGGCGATCCGCGGCAGGCCTGCCACTGCACCGCGGCCCAGATCCAGCGCTACCAGGCCCGTCTCTCGGGGCCGCTGCTCGACCGCATCGACCTGCAGGTGGAGGTTCCGGCGCTGCCGCCGGAACAGCTCACCGCGGCGACGACCGGGGAGTCCTCGGCGGCGGTGCGTGAACGGGTGATGGCGGCCCGCGAGCGGCAGCGGGCCCGGGGTGCGCTCAATGCCCACCTGGCCGGACGCGAGCTGGAGGCGGCCTGCGCCATCGGCGCCGCCGACCGGGCCTGGCTGGCGGATGTGCTGGAGCGGCTCAAGCTTTCGGCGCGGGCCTATCACCGGGTGCTGCGGGTGGCGCTGACCCTGGCCGACCTGGCGGGCGCGCCGAGGCCGGCGCGGGAGCAGCTGATCGAGGCAGTGGGCTATCGGCAGCTGGACCGGCTGCTCAAGGGGTAGGAGGGCTCGGGGGGAGGCTAGAGCGCCGAGGCGTCCAGGGCGCCCTGCAGGCTCTCCTCCCACAGCGCCGACTCGCTGCCGGGGCGGCGCAATACCAGGGTCAGGCGATAGGGCAGCAGTTCCCGGTCGGAGAGCCGCAGGCGCGGGCCGTCGGCCATCAGGTGGCTCTCCAGGCGCCACTGGTTGTCGCCGGCGCCCTCGGCCATGCTGTCGTTCCAGTCGAGCACCTGGGGACCCTCGCGCACCGCCAGCAGTGCCCGGGTCAGGCTCTCGAGGAAGCGCTCCTGGCCGATGCCGAGCTCGCCGTTCACCTCCGGGGCAGCCAGCAGCAGCACCTGGTCGCCAGGCGGTCGCGGCAGGGAGGGGGCCTCCATTACCCGATCGGCGGCGCGCTCGCCCAGGTTGAGCAGCGCCTGGCGCAGGGTTTCGGGGCGGTCGGGGGCGGCGGCACAGCCGGCCAGCAGCAGGGGCGCGAGCAGCAGGAGAAACGGGCGGTGGGCGTTCATGGGCGGAGGATCTCGCGTGGGGCGCCGGCTGGCGCCAGGTCGTCGATGAAGCGGTCCAGGGTGCCGAAGAGTGCCAGGCGGATCGGTTCGGCCTCGTTGACCAGGTGATGGCGCGCCTCGGGGTGGCGATGGATCTCGGCATTGGGGAATTTGCGCTCCAGCACGCCGAGGTTCCACTCCCAGTCCACCGTCAGGTCCTGTTCCCCCTGCAGGATCAGGGTCGGCACCGGATTGGGTGGCAGCGCCAGCAGCCGTGGCATCCAGCGGCGCATGGCGCTGACCCAGCCGACCTCGACGCGATCGGTCTGCAGCGGGTCTCGCTCGCGCAGGAAAGCGGCGAACTCGGCGTCGGTGGAGTTGGCGCGGAACTTGCGCGGGATGGAGCGTACGAAGGGTCCGGCCAGCAGATGCAGCCAGCTGGTCTGGCTCCAGCCCCAGGGACGTACCAGCGGGGCCAGCAGCGCCAGCCCCGCCCAGTGCCCGTCATCGCCGCGGGTCAGGGCGTCGGTGGCCAGTATCGCCGCGCCGGTGCTCTGGCCGACGCCGAGCCAGGGGCGCGGGGCGAGCTCCTCTGCCTCGAGGTGCGCCTGCAGGGCCTCCAGGCAGCCCCCGTAGTCGTCGAAATCATCGATGGAGGCGCGCGGGCCGCTGGAGAGCCCGTGACCGGGCAGGTCCCACAGCACGACCCGCCAGTGGCGCTCCAGCAGGCGCTCCAGCAGGTGGCGGTAGAGGCCCAGGTGGTCGAAGTAGCCATGCACCACGAAAGCGGTGCCGACCGGTTCGGCGGGGCTCCAGACCTGGGTCCAGAGGCGGAAGTCCCGGGCATCCACGTAGCCCACGTAGAGGCCCACGTGCTCGGCCAGCAGGGGGGCCAGGCCATAGTGGCCCAGGTAGCGGACCAGATGGTCGCCGTCGGGCTCCGAGCCGCTCGGCTCGAACAGCCGCATCGGGCCCAGTGCCTGCAGTGGGGTGAAGTCGCTCATCGTCTCCTCCGCGGGTCCCTCCCGAGCGGGTGCCAGGCGGGCGGTGGCACCATGGTAGGCAGGCGCAATGTCCGGCCCTGCCTTATCTTTTGGTCTAGCTGAGCGCGATCCCGACGCTTTGCGGGTTTACATATGGAATCATTTTCCACAAAATTGGAGCGACGCAGTCACTCCACCCCTGTCCCGGCAGACTGGCACGCGACCCGCCGGCTGCCAAGCACGAGGAGATCCACCATGACCCAACGTGTCCCCCGTCACCGCCTCCAAGTGGCCGCCGAGCTGGACCGCTTCATCAGCGAGCAGGCGCTCCCCGGCACCGGCGTCGATGCCGAGGCATTCTGGGCCGGCGTCGACGCCCTCTTTCGTGATCTGACCCCGAAGAACCGCGAACTGCTCGCCGAGCGCGACCGCCTGCAGGAGCAGCTCGACGCCTGGCACCGCGAGAATCCCGGCCCGGTGGGCGACATGGCCGCCTACCGCGCCTTCCTCAAGGAGATCGGCTACCTGGCCGAGGCGCCGGCCCAGGTACAAGTGACCACCGCGGGCGTCGACCGCGAGGTCGCCGTCCAGGCCGGCCCCCAGCTGGTGGTGCCGGTCAGCAACGCCCGCTATGCGCTCAATGCCGCCAACGCGCGCTGGGGCAGCCTCTACGACGCCCTCTACGGCACCGATGCCATCTCCGAGGAGGACGGCGCGGAGAAGGGTACCAGCTTCAACCCCAAGCGCGGGGAGAAGGTAATCGCCTACGCCCGCGGCGTGCTGGATCGTGCCGCCCCGCTGGCCACTGGCTCGCATCGCGATGCCGTGAAGTATGCCCTGCGTGACGGCCATCTGGTGGTGACCCTGGCGGGCGGCCGCGACACCGGCCTCAAGGAGCCCGGCAAGCTGGTGGGCTACACCGGCGAGGCGGCGGCCCCCGAGTCGGTGCTGCTGGCCAACCACGGCCTGCATCTGGAGATCCAGCTCGACCCGAACCACTCCATCGGCAAGACCGACCCGGCCGGCGTCAAGGACGTGGTGGTCGAGGCGGCGCTGACCACCATCATGGACTGCGAAGACTCCGTGGCCGCGGTGGACGCCGAGGACAAGGTGGGCGTCTACGCCAACTGGCTGGGCCTGATGAAGGGTGATCTGGAGGAGCAGGTGGAGAAGGGTGGTGAGACCATTACCCGCCGCCTGCACGCCGACCGCAAGTTCACCGCCCCCGACGGCAGTCAGCTGAGCCTGCCGGGCCGCTCGCTGATGTTCGTGCGCAACGTCGGCCACCTGATGACCACGCCGGCGGTGCTCGACGCCGAGGGCAACGAGCTGCCCGAGGGCATCCTCGACGCCGTCGTCACCGGCCTGATCGCCCTGCACGACCTGAAGAAGGGTGATGGCGAAGCGCGCAACTCCCGCGAGGGCTCCGTCTATATCGTCAAGCCCAAGATGCACGGCCCCAAGGAGGTCGCCTTCTCCAACGCGCTGTTCGGCCGCGTCGAGGAGCTGCTGGGGATGGCCCCCGACACCCTCAAGATGGGCATCATGGACGAGGAGCGCCGCACCACGGTGAACCTCAAGGCGTGTATCGCCGAGGCGTCCTCTCGCGTGGTGTTCATCAACACCGGCTTCCTCGACCGCACCGGTGACGAGATGCACACCGCCATGGAGGCGGGCCCGATGATCCGCAAGGGTGACATGAAGAACGCCGCCTGGATCGGCGCCTACGAGAAGAACAACGTCCAGGTCGGCCTGGCCTGCGGCCTGCGCGGCCGCGCCCAGATC
Source organism: Halomonas sp. BM-2019 (assembly GCF_017584085.1). NCBI lineage: Bacteria > Pseudomonadati > Pseudomonadota > Gammaproteobacteria > Oceanospirillales > Halomonadaceae > Halomonas > Halomonas sp. BM-2019. The sequence goes on along the minus strand of NZ_CP071922.1, from coordinate 105,220 downwards.
GGCAAGGGCATGTGGGCCATGCCCGACCTGATGGCCGCCATGCTCGAGCAGAAGATCGGCCACCCCAAGGCCGGCGCCAACACCGCCTGGGTGCCGTCGCCCACCGCCGCCACCCTGCACGCGCTGCACTACCATCAGGTGGACGTCACCGGCATCCAGCGCGAGCTGGAGGCCCAGGGCGAGCCTGCCCTTCTTGAAAAGCTCCTCGATGACCTGCTGACCGTGCCGGTGACCGCCGAGGCCAACTGGTCCGACGAGGAGATCCAGCAGGAGCTCGACAACAACTGCCAGGGCATCCTCGGCTATGTGGTGCGCTGGGTCGAGCACGGGGTGGGCTGCTCCAAGGTGCCGGATATCCACGATGTCGGCCTGATGGAGGACCGCGCCACCCTGCGCATCTCCAGCCAGCACATCGCCAACTGGCTGCACCACGGGGTGGTGGATGCCGCCCGGGTCCAGGCGACCCTGGAGCGCATGGCCAAGGTGGTGGACGAGCAGAACGCCGGCGACCCCACCTACACGCCGATGAGCGCCGACTACGAGCGTTCCAGCGCCTTCCAGGCCGCCAGCGACCTGATCTTCAAGGGCCGCGTGCAGCCCTCCGGCTACACCGAGCCGCTGCTGCACCACTGGCGCGCCGTGCACAAGGCGAAGTAACCAGGCATCGAGCAGGCCGACGCGGCCTGCCGTGAACCAGAGCGCCCCGGGTATCTGCCCGGGGCGCTTTCGGTTATGTTGACGCCAGCGTCAATTCGCCCCATCCACTGCAAGGAGCCCGCCGATGACCGTGATGACCGCCGCCACCATCGAGGACTTTCTCGACGAGGTGTTCCCCCAGCGAATCGGGACCATCGAGGCCGTCGATCACATGCGCGCCACCATGAGCCTGGCCATCGATGACGAGCACCTGCGCCCCGGCGCCAGCGTCTCCGGCCCCACCCTGATGGGGCTGGCCGACGTCTGTCTCTACGTGGCGATCCTCGCCCAGATCGGCCCCGAGCCCATGGCGGTCACCAGCGACCTGCACTGTCGCTTCCTGCGCCGCCCACGGGGCGATCGCGACATCCTCGCCACCGCGCGCCTCCTCAAGCTGGGCCGGCGCCTGGCGGTGGGAGAGGTGCAGCTCTTCTCCGCCGGCGACGAGGAGCCGGTGGCGCTGGTCACCGCCACCTACGCCCTGCCCGACCGCGACTGAGCGGGCCCAGCGCCGCGGGCGCGCGCCTCTTGGCCGCCACCGTACCCCGGCCGGGCGGGTTCGGCTACAATGGAGGCCCCGCGATTTCCGCCTCCCGACGCCTTGGCGGCGGGGTCGGGCGCGAACGCGACGACATCAACGACCGCAACCAGAGCGCAGAGAGAACGCCATGCAGATCCAGCTCAATGGCGAGGCGCACACCCTGGCGCCCGACCTCACTCCGGCCCCCACGGTCGCCCAGCTGGTCGAGTCCCTGGGGCTCGCCGACCGCCGCATCGCCGTGGAGGTCAACGAGGAGATCGTGCCGAAGAGCGAGCACGCCGCCACCCGCCTGGCCGAGGGCGACCGGGTCGAGGTGGTGCACGCCATCGGCGGTGGCTGAATGCCACGCTCGGCACCCTTTCGCGACGACAACCATAGAAGGCAGACGCGATGACAGATTTCTTCCAGGACCAGCCCCTGCGCATTGCCGGGCGCGAGTTTGCCTCCCGGCTGCTGGTGGGCACCGGCAAGTACAAGGACTTCGACGAGACCGGCGAGGCGATCGCCGCCTCCGGCGCCGAGGTGGTCACCTTCGCCGTGCGCCGCACCAACCTGGGCCAGGAGGCCGGCGAGCCCAACCTGCTCGACGTGGTGCCGCCGGAGCGCTACACCCTGCTGCCCAACACCGCCGGCTGCTACACGGCCAAGGACGCGGTGCGCACCTGCAAGCTGGCCCGGGAGCTGCTCGATGGCCACAGCCTGGTCAAGCTCGAGGTGCTGGGCGACGACTCGACCCTCTACCCCAACGTGGTGGAGACCCTGGCGGCCGCCGAGACGCTGATCGCCGACGGTTTCGATGTCATGGTCTACACCAGCGACGACCCCATCGTGGCCCGGGAGCTGGAGCGTCTGGGCTGCTGCGCCATCATGCCGCTGGGTTCACTGATCGGCTCCGGCCACGGCATCCAGAACCCCCACAATGTCCGCCTGATCATCGAGCAGGCCGGCGTGCCGGTGCTGGTGGACGCCGGGATCGGCACCGCCTCCGACGCGGCCCTGGCCATGGAGCTGGGCTGCGACGGCGTGCTGATGAACTCCGCCATCGCCCATGCCCGCCAGCCGGTGCTGATGGCCAGCGCCATGAGGAAGGCCGTCGAAGCGGGCCGTGAGGCCTTCCTGGCCGGCCGCATGCCGCGCCGCCAGAGCGCCGACCCCTCTTCCCCCTTTGCCGGCCGCATCAATGGCTGATTCGGCCAACCGAGAGCTGCAACGACCGATGAGTGATCACTCCCGCGACGATTCCGCTACCCCCGGGCCGGAAGGCCCGGAGGCCCCCCTGCACCGCCGCGGCATCAAGAGCTATGTGCTGCGCGCCGGGCGCATGACCCAGGCCCAGACCCGCGGCCTCGAGGCGGTGTGGCCGCGGCTCGGGCTGACCCTGGCCGACGGCCGCCAGGACCTGGACGCCCTGTTCGGACGCCGCGCACCGCGGGTGGTGGAGATCGGCTTCGGCATGGGGGCCTCGCTGATCGAGCAGGCCGAGACCCACCCCGACACCGACTTCATCGGCATCGAGGTGCACGCCCCAGGCGTCGGCAAGCTGCTCGACGAGGCGGACAAGCGCGGGCTGACCAACCTGCGGGTCTACCGGGAGGACGCCCTGGCGGTGCTGGAGCAGTGCCTGCCCGAGGCGAGCCTCGACACCGTTCAGCTGTTCTTTCCCGACCCCTGGCCGAAGAAGAAGCACCACAAGCGGCGCATCGTGCAGCCTGCTTTCGTCGCGCTGGTGCGCACCCGGCTCAGGGTCGGCGGCACCTTCCACCTGGCCACCGACTGGGAGCCCTACGCCGAGTGGATGGCCGAGGTAATGGACGCCGCCCCGGGCTATGCCAACACCGCCGCGCCGGAGACCGCCCCCTATGTGCCGCGGCCGGAGTTCCGCCCGCTGACCAAGTTCGAAGCCCGCGGCGAGCGCCTCGGCCACGGCGTCTGGGACCTGATCTATCGCCGCGTCGACTGATCTCGCGCCTCCCTCGTTCATCGAAGCCCCCGCCTGTGCGGGGGCTTCGTCGTTTGATGGAACGAAAAAAACGGTTCATCGCAGATCAGCGTGAAGCTGCCTTGTGGGAGCTCGGGTTCACCGACGGTTCGACGCCTCGACGAATGGCGCCGAAGGTGCCCCAGTGGTGTTGCTTACGCTTGCGCCAGCCTCCTGGGAGTCCTTCGGCCTCCATTCGCCCGGCAGAGCCGGCCTCCCACCTTGAAGCCTGCCAAACATGTTCACGCTAAAGTGCGAAGAGCCAAAAAAAGCCGCCCTCGATGGGGCGGCGGCAAGACCCTGGGGTGGTAAAGCGCAGCAATGAGGAGAGATCCTCCAGACCAAAAAAAGCCGCCCTGGTGAGGGCGGCGGCAAGACCGTGACTAGCAATGAGGAGGGAGAAACCACGGCAGGCGACTGGCGGGGCCTGCCCTGGCAGTGGCGGCTCATCAACGCCACTGAAGGCAAGAGTAATCATTCTCATTTGTGGTGTCAATGCCAATGCGAATATTTTTAATTTGCGTTTCCATGGTGGCCCTTCATCCCGCCAGGCGCAGCCACAGGGGCAGGGTGGCCATGGCCAGCAGGGTCTGGGCGGTGATCAGCGCCGCCATCATCTCGGCGTCGCCGCCCAGCTGGCGGGCCAGGATATAGGCGGAGGTGGCGGTGGGCAGGGCGGCGAACAGCAGCGCCACGTCGCGGCTCACCGGGTCGAGGCCCAGCAGCAGGGCGAGCCCCAGCACCAGGGCCGGCATCAGCCCCAGCTTGATGAGGTTGGTGGCCCAGACGCCGCGGTCGAGGCGCAGCAGCGCCGCCGGGCGCAGCGCCACCCCCACCGCCACCAGGCCCAGCGGCAGGGCGGCGCGGCCGAGCAGTTCCACCGTGGCCTCGCTCCAGCCCGGCAGGCCGATGCCGGAGAGGTTCAGGCCGATGCCGATCAGGCAGGCAAGGATCAGCGGGTTGCGCCCCAGGGCGGCAAGGCTCCTGCCGAGACTGCCGGCGCCTAGTGTCCCCGCGGCGATGAAGCTGGCCACGCAGAGCACGTTGACCACCGGCACCATCAGCGCCACGGCCACCGCCGCGACGGTGGCGCCCGGCGTGCCGTGCAGGGCCGCGGCCCCGGCCACCCCCACGTAGGTGTTGAAGCGAAGGGCCCCCTGGAAGGCCGAGGTGAAGGCGGGGGGCGCGAGCCCCAGCCAGCCGCGCAGGGCCCATAGCAGGGCGCCGAACAGGCCCATGGCGCCCAGCAGCGCCGCGGCGACTCGGGCGACCGGTACCTGGCTGACATCGGCGGTGGCCAGGGTCGCCACCAGCATGGCGGGAAACAGCAGGAAGTAGATCAGCCGCTCCAGCTGGGGCCAGAAGTCGCCGCCCGGCTGGCGCAGGCGGCCCAGCGCCGTGCCCAGCAGGATCAGCAGGAACAGGGGCCCCAGCGCATTCGCCACTCCCGTCATCTCGGTCTCCTTGGTCGAGGTGCCCTGCGACATCCTTGCGCAGTCTGCCACGGGCGAATACTGATAAGCTTACCGCCTCATCCCCGATTCGAGCCGTTTCCCTCGTCACCATGCCCAGTTCCGCCTCCACCGACCCGGAAGTCTCGCGCCCGCCGCTGCTGCGGCTGCTGGTTCTCTTCACCCTGGGAACCGTGATCGTGGCACTCTGGTATCTGACCAGCTACAGTCTTCGCGGAAGCGATGACGTTCGCTGGTTTACCGAGGAAGCCGGCTGCGACCTGCGTCAGGGACCCTGTCGGGCGCCGCTGGGCGAGGGCAGGAGCCTGGCCCTGGACCTGGGCGCCGACGGCGAGGTCCGCGCCCTGGAGCCGCTGCCGATGGCGGTCGCCCTGGAGGGCGTCGAGGCGGAGTCGGTGATGGTGGACTTCGTCGGTCGCGACATGGACATGGGGCTACACCGCTACCCGCTGGCGCGACAGGCCGACGGCGCCTTCCGCGGCGAGGGGCAGATCCCGATCTGCACCGAGGCGATGATGCCCTGGCGGGCCAGGGTGATCGTCGCCACCGAGCAGGGCCGGCTGGGGAGCGGATTCGATTTCGAGGTAGAGAGAAGCCGACTATGAAACGACAGGGACTCTGGGCGGGTGTGGCGCTGATCGTGCTGATGCTGGGCGTGGGCGGCTACGGCTGGTTCCAGCAGCAGTTCGGCAGCGGCAGCGGTAACAGCGGGCCGGTTGGCGGGCCCATCGAGCTCGCCTCGACCCAAGGGGACTTCTCCTTGACCCAGCTCGAGGAGGACCAGCTCGCCGTGGTGTTCTTCGGCTATACCTACTGTCCCGACGTCTGCCCCATGAGCCTGGCCGTGGTGCGCCAGGCCCTGGCCGAGCTGGACGAGGCCGACCGCGACCGGGTGGTGCCGCTGATGATCTCGGTGGACCCGGAGCGCGATACCATCGAGCGCCTGGCGGAATATATCGGCTTCTTCGGTGAGGCCTTCATCGGCGCCACCGGCAGCGTGGCCCAGCTCGAGGAGATCGCCGAGCGCTACGGGGTGATCTGGCGCCGGGTCGAGACCCCGGAATCGGCCATGGCCTACACCGTCGACCACAGCTCGTCGCTCTACCTGGTGGACCGCGAGGGCACCATCCTGCGCCGGGTGCTCTACTCGCCCGCCCCCCACGGCCTGCTCTCGGCCCTGGACGACACCCTGTAGGACCGCCCGGCATGCCCTCCGGCCCGCCTCAGCGCGGGGCCGGCGCCTCCTGCAGGCGATCGATCATGGCCATCAGCGCGCGGACCTGAATGCCCTCGCGGGTGTCATGAAGCGGGTGAAGCTGCCAGGTGCTCTCGGCGAAGCCCCACCAGTCCCAGCATCCCTGGGGGTTGGCCAGGCTGGTCTCGGCCTGGGGGTAGAGCACCACCCGGTCATGGGCGGCCGCCCACTCGTTGAGGCCGCTGTGGCGCACGAAGGTCTCGCCGATCTGCTCCGCGCCCATGCCGCAGCCGTGCAGGGCGACGGTGAGGGCACAGCCGCCCGCCTCGCAGCGCTCGGGCACGAAGAGATAGCCTGCCGAGTCGAGTCCCTTGACGGCGAAGTCGCCCTGGTCGAAGCGCACCAGGGCCCCGGCGGGCTTGGCCGCCGCGTCGTCGTCGGCGCCTGACGCCCCGCCGTGGAGCCAGGCCATGGCCTCGCCGGCGATATCCAGGCCGCAGCTCAGCAGGTGGGTGCCGCCGCCGTGATGGCAGTCGCCCAGCTCGGTGGCCGGCGGCAGGGCGTCACCATGGCCGATGGGCCAGCCGTGGCCGACGTTGTCGTGGGTCATGAAGCGCAGCTGCCTCTCGGGGTCCGCCAGCCAGCCGGCGAGCTGGTCGGCCAGGGCGGCGCCCAGGGCGGGGGCGACGGTGTCGTCGGCCTCGCCGTGCCAGACGAAGGCGCGCAGCTCGGCCAGGTCGGCGCGGCTGCCCACGCGTTCATGCTCCCGGTAGTCGGTCAGGCGCAGCTCCAGCTCGGCGAGGTCGGGGGGACCGAGCCGGGTGGTCATGCACTGACCCAGGGCGCGTCTCAGGGTGCCCTGGGCGCAGGACCAGGGGCCGGCGGCCAGCACGGCCAGGCCGCTGAAGCGTTCCGGCCAGGCCACCGCCAGCTGGGCGGCCATGTAGCCGCCGGAGGAGACGCCGATCACGCTGGCCTCGCCGGACTCCAGGCCGAGCCCGGGGAGGTCGACGAGGGGCTCGGCGGCGGCCGGCGCCGCAACGAAGGCCGCCAGCGCAAGGCCGGCGGCGGCAAGGGTGGGTGAGGTCATGGAGGCTCAGTCGTCGGGCTCAGTCATCGATTACGTCGAGCAGCTCGACCCGGAAGACCAGGGTCTCGTTGGGTCCGATCGGCCCCTGCCCCTGGGCGCCGTAGGCCAGCTCCGCGGGGATCACGATTTCCCAGCTGTCGCCGACGCTCATCAGCTGCAGGGCCTCCTGCCAGCCGTCGATGACCTGGTCGACGCGGAAGCTGACCGGCTCGCCGCGTTCGAGGGAGCTGTCGAAAACGGTGCCGTCGATCAGGGTGCCCTCGTAGTGCACCTCGACGCTGTCCTCGGGTCCCGGGGTGGCGCCGTCGCCGGACTCCAGCACGCGGTACTGCAGGCCGGACTCGGTGACCTCCACGCCCTCGGCCTCGGCATTGGCCGCCAGGTACGCCTCGCCTTCGGCACGGTTGTTCTCGGCCAGCTGCTCGGCCTCGGCCTGCCGGGCCGCCATCGCCTGCTCCTGAAAGCGCATCAGGGTCTCGGCCATCTCCTCGTCGGTCATCTCGAGCTCGCCGCCGTCGAAGACATCGCGAATCGCCTGGGTGAAGGCGTCCACGTCCAGGTCTCTGACGTCCTGCTGGATGCTCTGGCCCAGGGTCACGCCGAGGCTATAGCCGAGGCGGGCCTCGTCGGACTCCGGCGCGGCCAGCGCCAGGGGGGCTGCGCCGAGCAGGGTGATCAGGGAAGCGGATGTCAGCAGTCTCTTCATGAAGGGGCCTTGTGGTTCGGCGCGCAGGCGCCATGCCTGAGTGGTGCGGCGCAGAGGCGCCTCGGTGAGTGGAAACCATGGGACTCTAACAGGGCCGGACCGGTTCCGCACTCGCTGGCGGCGGCGCGCACTGACCCGGCCGGAGGGGATCAGACCACCAGGGTAGGGCAGTGGGCGGAACCCGCCACACGCTGCGCCACGCTGCCCAGCAGCAGGCTCTTGTCGCCGTTGGTGCCCTGGGAACCGATTACGATCAGGTCGCACTCGCGTTTGCGGGCGAAGCGTACGATGGTGCGTGACGGGCGCCCCCCCTTGACGAAGGCGCGCAGCTTCTCGAGCGGCACGCCCAGCTCCAGGGCGTGGGACTTGGCCTGTACGGCGATTTCGGTGGCGTATGCCTTGAGGGCGTCGTCGGGGATCTCCAGCTTGTCGGGTCGCACCATGGAGAGTGAGGCCTCCAGCAGGCTGTGGTGCTTGAAGACGCACAGGATGTAGAGTTCGGCGCCGGTCAGCAGCTGCAGGCCGACGCCCTTCTCCAGCGCCTTGAGTGCGCCCTTGGAGCCGTCCACCGGGACCAGTATCCGATTGAACATCGTCGATGCCTCCTTGGATCAGCGGAACGCCAGGTCACGCAGGAACAGGGCGATCTGCGGGAACATGATGATCAGCGCCGCGGCCAGCACCAGCATGAAGACGAAAGGCGGAGTGCCACGGATCACCTCCCAGTAGGGGCGCTTGAAGATGGCGATGGCGGTGAAGATGTCACACCCGAAGGGTGGCGTCGCCGAGCCGATCGCCACCTGCAGGGTGATCAGCACGCCCACCAGCACCGGGTCGAGGCCCGAGGCGGCGATGGCCGGGGCGAAGATCGGCGTCAGCACCAGGATCACCACGATCGGGTCGACGAACATGCAGGCGATGAAGAAGGCCACGCAGATGGCGATCAGCACGCCGGTCGGGCCCGCCTCGTGGATACCCACCGCGGCCAGCACCGTCTGCGGGATCTGGGCGAAGGAGATGATCCAGGAGAAGCCGTTGCCCACGGCCACCAGGATGAACACCACGGCGGTGATCAGGCCCGTGGACTTGGCGATGGCGTAGATGTGGTGGAGCTTGAGGGAACGGAACACCACGAACTCGAGGATCACCGCGTAGAGCACGCAGGCCGCCGCCGCCTCGGTGGGGCTGAAGATGCCGCCGTAGATGCCGCCGACGATCAGCACCGGGAAGCCCAGCGGCCAGAGGGCATCCTTGACCGAGATCGCGCGCTGCTTCCAGGTCGACTTCGGTTCGGTCGGCACCTGCTTGACGGTGGCGTAGATCACGCAGTAGACCGAGAACATGGCCAGGATCAGCAGCCCCGGCCCGATGCCGGCGATGAACAGCTCGCCGATGGAGGTGCCGGAGATCACCCCGTAGATGATCATGCCGATGCTTGGCGGGATCAAAAAGGCGATGTCGCTCGAGTTGATGATCAGCGCCAGGGTGAAGGGGTCCTTGTAGCCCGCCTTGAGCATGCGCGGGCGCAGCGGCGAGCCCACGGCGACCACCGTGGCCTGGGTGGAACCGGAGACCGCCCCGAACAGGGTGCAGGAGGCGGCGGTGGAGACCGCCAGGCCGCCCTTGATATGGCCGACGAAGCTCATGACCATGTTGATGAGGCGGTTGGCGGACTGGCCGCGGGTCATGATGTCGGCGGCCAGGATGAACATCGGCACGGCGATCAGCGCCGTGGGGCGGATGCCGCCCATCATCTGCTGGATCAGGGTTTCCATCTGGCCGAGGCCGCCGAAGGTCATGTAGAACCCGACGAAGGCCGCGGTGGCCAGGGGGATCATCATCGGGAATCCGAGCAGCAGGAGCACGATCATGATGGAGAGGATGATGGCTGTCATGGGAAAGTGCCTCGCTCGGGATCAGACTTCCGTTTCCGTGTCCTTGTAGCCGTCCACCACGTGGGTCGAGAGGTAGACGTCGCGGGAGGTCAGGTTCTTGATGGCGGTCAGCAGGTACTGGATGCCGGTGATGGCGAAGCCGATCGGTACCCAGACGTAGATGATCCACACCGGGATGCTCAGCGAGGGCAGCACGCGGCCGCGGGAGTAGACGGTGTTGATGTAGCCGATCGAGTAGTAGCAGAGCACGAACATGACCAGGGCGGTGAACAGGCAGATGAAGATCATCATCCAGCGTCGCCCCCCGGTGGGGATGGCGTCGTAGATGGCCGACATGCGGATGTGCCGGCCGTGACGGGCCGCATAGCCGATGCCGGCGAAGGTGATCATCACGATCAGGATGCGGTTGATTTCTTCCGAGAAGTGCAGGCTCTCGCCGAGGAGGAAGCGGCTGAGCACGTTGGCGATGGTGTTCACCGCCATCAGGATCACCCCCATGGCCAGGATCACCGACTCGATGCGGCTGATCCAGGTGTCGATGGGGCCCAGGGGGCCGGGCAGGGTCGAGCGGTAGTTCTTCTCGGCAATGTCGTCTTCGTGCATGTCCATCTCGGCAGGCTCCTGTCGTTGCCCGTGCGCTTTCGTGTCTTTGAGCGTATCGCCTCGCTGGCCGTGGCGCTGCGGCGGCTTCAACGCTGCTTGGCCGGCCGGCTGCCGTCGGTCGGGCCAGGAAGTCAAAGGGGGCAGCCTCGCGGCCACCCCCTCGCATCAGCGGTGATGACGAGCGTCGACGGATCAGTCGTCGGCCATCACGGCGTCCAGGTCGGCGTGGAACTGATCGAGCAGCTCCTGGCCGCGCTCGCCGGTCATCTGGATGAAGCGCTCCTCGACGCGCGGGGCCCGATCGCGGAAGGCCTGGATCTGCTCCTCGGTCAGGCGGGTGACGGTGACCTCGTCGGAGGCCTCCTGGATCTTGGCCAGGGACTCGTCGGCCAGGCCGGAGATATGCTCGATGGTCACCTCGTAGGCATGCTCAGCGGCGTCCCGCACCAGCTGCTGCTCCTCCTCGGAGAGGCCGTTGAAGAAGTCCTGATTGGCCATCATGGCGGTGGTGAACCAGCCGTGCCCGGTATAGACCAGGTTGGGAGACACCTCGTAGAGGCCGCCGGACTCGATCCAGAAGATCGGGTTCTCCTGGCCGTCGAGTATGCCGGTCTGCAGGCCGCCGTAGACCTCGCCCCAGGGCAGCGGCGTGGGGCTGGCGCCGAAGGCCCGGTAGGTCTCGGTAAGCAGGGGGTTGGTCATGGTACGGATGTTCTTGCCGCGCAGCTCTTCCGGGGTGGTGAAGGGCTCGTCCAGGGTGACGACCATTTCGCCTTCCGGATACATCTTGAGCAGCTCCAAGCCCTGCTCGGAGTAGAGCTCCGGGAACATCTCGTTGATGGCCACGCTGGTGTTGAAGAACTCGATGACATGCTCTTCATCGGTGGGCAGCAGATAGGGAACGAAGAAGATCTGCGCCTCGGGGATCAGCGCGCCGGTGAAGCCGGGTGACTGGTTGACGAACTGCAGGATGCCGGCCTGGGTCTGCTCCATGAGGTCGTCGGACTCGCCCAGCTCGCCGAAGCGATAGATCTGAATGGTATTGTCGGAGTTCTCCTCGATGTACTCCTTGAAGGCGACGGCGAAGACGTCCTGGACATCGCCCTCGAACTCCTCATGGGCATAGCGCCAATTGGCGGAATAGGCGGCCGCGGACATCCCGAAAAGCAGGGCGCCGACGGTGGCCGTGGTCATCAGCTTGGTTGCCTTCATTCTTGTATTCCCCTTACGCATGTGTGGTCATGTTCTTGCGGAAATGACGGTCATGACGCGAGCTACAGGCCCGCACCTATAGGTTCAGGCTAGTCTGGCTCAGGGGGAGGGTCAAGCAGGCGGGTCAGCGGCTGAAGCGTTGAAATGTCGCGTTTTTTCTGCAATTTTAGGGCGTTGACAAGGGCTTTTTCGGCGCCCTCGTGGAACGGTGACAAGGCGGTCGGGGAGGCCTCGAGGGCCAGGGCTTCGAGCCGCCCCAGGGTCTCCCGTTCGGCCTCGAGCTCGGCGTGCTTGAGGGCCTCGCGCAGCGAGGCGATCCCCGAGTGGGTCGCCGCTTCGGGCTTGAGCCGGCGGCGCAGGGCCCGCAGCGGGACGGTGACCTCGGCCTGCCAGCATCGCACCGCGGCCAGCCCCGCTTCCGCTGACGGGCCGGGCCGGGCGCCATGGTGCAGCAGCCAGCAGCGCCACAGCAGCTCGCAGACGTCCACGCCGGCCTCGTCCTGCAGGGCCAGGCAGGCGGCCTCGACCCCGGGGCGGGCGTAGAGGGCCAGGGCGAAGTCCCAGAGCGGATCGTCAAGCAGGCGAGCCCGCAGAACGGCCGCCATTTCGGTAGAATCGCCTTTCATCCCCATTTCCCTGCCGTCGCCCGGGGCGGCGGCCCCGAATGCCCGTGGAGCCCGCATGATCGCACTGCGTCACGTTTCCCTGCAACGCGGCACCCAGGCCCTGCTGGAGGGCGCCGACCTGACCCTGCATGCCGGCCACAAGGCGGGGATCGTCGGCCCCAACGGCGCCGGCAAGTCGAGTCTGTTCAAGCTGCTGCTCGGCGAGCTGGCGCCGGATCGAGGCGAGGTCGAGATGAGCGGCGGGCAGCGCATCGCCCATATGGCCCAGGAGGTGGAGGCACTGGACCGCCCCATCGTCGACTACGTGCTGGACGGCGACCGCGAGCTGCGCGAGACCGAGGCGGCCCTGGCGTCGGCCCGGGAGGCCCACGACGCCCACCGCGAGGCGGAGCTGCACGGCGCCATCGAGGCCCTGGACGGCTACAGCGCCCCGGCCCGCGCCGCGCAGCTGCTGGTGGGGCTGGGCTTTGGCCAGGCGGACCTGGTGCGCCCGCTGTCGGCCTTCTCCGGCGGCTGGCGGATGCGGGTCAATCTGGCGCGCACCCTCTTCATGCCCTCCGACCTGCTGCTGCTGGACGAGCCCACCAACCATCTGGACCTGGATGCCCTGCTGTGGCTGGAGCAGTGGCTGATTCGCTACCCCGGCACCCTGCTGCTGATCTCCCACGACCGCGACTTCCTCGACGCGGTGTGCGACCACATCGTCCACTTCGACCGCCGAATGCTTGCGCTCTACCGGGGCAACTACTCCACCTTCGAGCGCACCCGGGCCGAGAAGCTCGCCCTGCAGCAGGCCGAGGCGGCCAAGCAGCAGGCGCGGCGCGAGGAGATCGAACGCTTCGTGGCGCGCTTCCGGGCCAAGGCCACCAAGGCGCGCCAGGCCCAGAGCCGCCTGAAGATGCTGGAGCGCATGGGCGATATCGCCGTGGCCCATGCCGACTCCCCCTTCCACTTCAGCCTCCCTGCCGCCGACAAGACCTCCCATCCGCTATTGGTGCTGGATGAGGCGCGGCTCGGCTACCGGGACGAGGCGGGGGAAGCGAAGGTCCAGCTGGATCAGGTCAAGGTGACCCTGCTGCCCGGCCAGCGCATCGGCCTGCTGGGCCCCAACGGCGCCGGCAAGTCGACCCTGATCAAGTCGCTCACCGGCGAGCTGCCGCTGCTGGCCGGCAGGCGGATTCCCGGCGAGCACCTGGCCATCGGCTACTTCGCCCAGCACCAGCTGGAGGGGCTCGACCTCGCCGCGACCCCCTTCATGCACGTGCAGCGACTGTCGCCTGCGGCCAGCGAGCAGGCGATCCGCAACTTCCTGGGCGGCTTCGGCTTCCAGGGCGACGACGCCTTCGGTGAGGTGGGGCGTTTCTCCGGCGGCGAGAAGGCGCGCTTGGCGCTGGCCCTGGTGGCCTGGCAGAAGCCCAACCTGCTGCTGCTCGACGAGCCCACCAACCACCTGGACCTGGAGATGCGCGAGGCGCTCACCGAGGCGCTGGCGGCCTTCGAGGGCACGGTGATCATCGTCTCCCACGACCGCCACCTGCTGCGCGCCACCGTGGACGAGTTCTGGCGGGTGGCCGACCACCGGGTCGAGCCCTTCGACGGCGACCTCGACGACTACCGGGCCTGGCTCAAGGCGCGCCTCGAGGGCGAGCGCCGCGAGGCCCGGGCCGACAAGGCTGAGGAGGCCCCCAGGGAGGATCGCAAGGCGGCCCGGCGCGCCGCCGCCGAGCTGCGCGAGAAGCTGCGTCCGCTCAAGAAGCAGCGCGACCGCGCCGAGCAGGCCATGGAGAAGGTCCAGGCGGAGCTCGCCGCGGTGGAGGAGGCGCTGGGCGAGGCCGAGCTCTACACCGATACGGCCCGCAAGGCGCAACTCACCGCCACCCTGGCTCGTCAGGGCGAGCTCAAGTCGCGCCTGGATGACCTGGAGGCCGAGTGGCTTTCCGCCGAGGAGGCTTTGGAAAGCGCCGAGCTACAAGCGCCCAGCGCCTAGCCTGCCCTTCGGGCAGCGCCTAGCTGCAAGCGCCTAGCCCCCAGCCGTTCAGTGACGGGCGGCTGGTACCGAGTCGAGACACTTGACGGCCGCATGACTGGCGGCATCATCC
>NZ_CP071922.1:77764-91097 GCF_017584085.1 Halomonas sp. BM-2019 | reverse complement strand
AGGTCACCGGCCCGTCGTTGACCAGCGAGACCTGCATGTAGGCGGCGAACTCGCCGCAGGCCACCTTCGGCCAGGCCGCTTCGGCCCGCTCCAGCAGGTAGTGGAAGAGGCGGTCGCCCTCGGCGGGCGGCGCGGCACTGGAGAAGCTAGGGCGCAGCCCCTTGCGAGTATCCGCCGCCAGGGTGAACTGGGAGACCAGCAGCAGCCCGCCGTCGACCTGCTGCAGGTTGAGGTTCATCTTGTCGTCGGCGTCGCCGAACACCCGGTAGTGCAGCAGCCTGTGCAGCAGCCGCTCGGCGGCGGCCTCGTCGTCGCCCTTCTCCACGCCCACCAGGGCCAGCAGGCCGTGGTCGATGGCGCCCAGGGTGCGCCCTTCCACGGCCACGCTGGCCCGGGAGACGCGCTGAATCAGTGCCTTCATCATGCCTTCCCTCTGGTTTCAAGCGGCCAAGGGTAGCATGGGACGGGCGGCCTACCAGGCGCGACAGAGCATGATGTCGCAGTGGGGCTCGGCCAGCAGCTGCTCGGTGATATGGCTCTGGCGCCCCAGCTGGCCGCGGCTGCCCAGCGCCAGCAGGTCCGGGGGCAGGCGGCGCAGGCGGGTCATCAGCACCTCCAGGGGGTCGCCCTGCTCCAGCACCAGCTCCAGCTCCGGCACGTCGTCGAGCTCGGCCATCAGCTGCTCGGTCTCGCGCTCGAGCTGGGCGCGCAGGCGGGCCACCTCGCGATCCCGCCAGCGAGCGTAGTCGCTGTCGGAGCCCAGCTCGCGCTCGCCGGGAATGTCCCAGGCGTGGAGCAGGGTGAGGCGTGCCTCGGGGAAGCGCTTGAGGGTCTCGCGCAGGGTATGGCGCGAGGTCAGCGAGAAGTCCACCGGCACCAGGATGTCGCGCCACTCCTGGCTGGCCAGGTGGCTCACCGTCAGTACTGGACAGGGGGCGCTGCGCAGCACCCGGGCCAGGGTGGTGCCGGCGACCAGGTCCGGCTGGCCGCGCTTGCGGTGGGCGCCGAGGATGATCATGTCCACCTCCCGCTCGTGGGCCTCGCGGATGATCTCGGCGTAGGGGGCGCCGGCCACCGTCTGCAGCAGCACCTGGGGCTCGGGCAGGGCGTAGTCCTCGCGGATATCGGTCAGCATGGCCTGCATGTCGGCCACCACGGCCTCCTCCAGGTCATGCAGCACCCGCCGCGGCAGGTAGGGGTCGAGCACGTGGATCACGTCCAGGCGGGCGCCCTGTTCACCGGCCAGGCGCAGGGCCCGGGCGAAGGCGGCGCGGTTCTCGGCCGAGAGGTCGCAGGCGAACAGCAGGGTCTGGGTCATGGTGGCGGTCTCCGCTTCCCGAAAGGTGGGACCTTCAGGATGGGAGGCCGGCGCCGCCCCTGCAAGGAGCAAAGCGCCGGAGGTGCCCTACCACCAGGCGTGGAAGTGGTGCACCGGGCCGCGCCCTTGACCCACATCAAGGCGCTGGCTCGCGGCCAGGGCCGCGCCTAGCCACTGCTTGGCAGCCGCCACGGCGGCCGGCAGGGCCTCGCCCAGGGCCAGGCGGGCGGCGATGGCCGAGGAGAGGGTGCAGCCGGTGCCGTGCAGGTTGGCGGTGTCGACCCGGGCGCCCTCCACCCAGGTGGCCGTCTCGGGGGTGATCAGCAGGTCGGGGCACTCTTCGCCGCTCAGGTGACCCCCCTTGAGCAGGGTGGCACCGGCGCCCAGTGCCCGCAGCGCCGGCGCCAGGGCCTGCATGCCGTCGCGGTCGCCCGGCTCCGGCGCGTCGATCAGCACCGCGGCCTCCGGCAGGTTGGGGGTGACCAGGTCGGCCAGCGGCACCAGCACCTCGCGCACCGCGCGGATGCCGGCATCATCCACCAGGATGTCGCCGCTCTTGGCCACCATCACCGGGTCGAGCACCACCCAGCGCGGGCGGCGGCGGGTCAGCGCCGCGCGGATCACCTCGGCCACCTCGCGACTCGCCACCATGCCGATCTTCACCGCGTCGATGAGCACGTCGTCGAGCAGAGTCTCGAGCTGGGCCGCGATGAACTCGGCCGGCACCGGGTGCACGCCGGTGACGCCGCGGGTGTTCTGGGCGGTCAGCGCGGTGATCACGCTGGTACCATAGGCGCCCAGCGCCGAGAAGGTCTTGAGGTCGGCCTGGATGCCGGCGCCCCCGCTGGGGTCGGAGCCGGCGATGGTCAGCACATTGGGAATCACGTGTCTGGGAGTCGAGGATGCATCGTTCATGAAGTCACCTGACGGCAAGGGTCAATGCTGAGTCTGTTCGTGGTGGCCCTGGTCAGCGCCACCCTGCTGCCGGGGGGCTCCGAGGTATGGCTGGCGCGGCTCTGGTGCCTGGGCGAGCCGGCCCTGATGCTGTGGGCGGTGGCCACCGCCGGCAACACCCTGGGCAGCCTGATCAACGTCTGGATGGGGCGCTATGCGCGCCGCTTCCAGGACCGGCGCTGGTTTCCCGCCTCGCCGGCGGGGCTGGCCCGGGCCGAGCGCTGGTACTTCCGCTTCGGCGAGTGGAGCCTGCTCTTCTCCTGGGCCCCGGTGGTGGGCGACCCGCTCACCGTGCTGGCCGGCGTCTTCCGGCTGCCCTGGTGGCGGGCCATCCTGCTGATCACCCTGGCCAAGGGCGGGCGCTACGCCGTGGTGCTGCTGCTGGCCCACCAGTGGCTGGCGCCTCTCTGCCAGTAAACAAGCCCAAGGCCGGGCGCTACAGCACCGAGGGCAGCCAGGTGGCTAGCCCCGGCATCAGCGCCAGCGCCAGCAGCATGGCCAGCTGCATGCCGATGAAGGGGATCACCCCCCGGTAGATCGCCGAGGTGGGCACGGTGTCCGGCGTCACCCCGCGCAGGTAGAAGAGCGCGAAGCCGAAGGGTGGCGTCAGGAAGGAGGTCTGCAGGTTCACCGCGATCATGATGCCCAGCCAGATCGGGTCGACCCCCATGGCCAGCAGTACCGGCCCGACGATGGGCACCACCACGAAGGTGATCTCGATGAAGTCGAGGATGAAGCCGAGCAGGAAGATCACCACCATCACCACCAGGGTGGCGCCTACCACGCCGCCGGGCAGGGCCTCGAACAGCTCGGTGACCAGCTCCTCGCCGCCGAAGGCGCGGAACACCAGGGAGAAGAGGGCCGCGCCGATCAGGATCAGGAACACCATGCTGGTGACCTGGGCGGTAGACTGCACCACCTCGCGCAGCACCGGTACGCTCAGGCGACGGTTCACCAGGGCCAGCAGGAAGGCGCCGAAGGCGCCCACCGCCGAGGCCTCGGTGGGGGTGGCGAAGCCGCCGAGGATCGAGCCCAGCACGGCGACGATCAGCAGCACCGGTGGCACCAGCCCCTTGAGCAGCAGTGGCCAGAGGCTGCCGGTATGGCCCAGCTCTGCCATCAGCGAGCGGCGGTCGGCGGGTGGGGCCGCCTCGGGCTTCAGCCAGGCGGTGATCACCAGGTAGAGGATATAGGCCACCACCAGCAGCAGGCCCGGTACCAGGGCGCCGATGAACAGATCCCCCACCGAGAGGGTGCGCGGGCTCCACACCCCCATGGCGAGCTGGGCCTGCTGGTAGGCGTTGTTGAGCACGTCGCCCAGCAGCACCAGGGCGATGGAGGGGGGAATGATCTGCCCCAGGGTGCCGGTGGCGCAGATGCTGCCGGTGGCAAGCTGAGGCGAGTAGCCGCGCTTGAGCATGGTGGGCAGCGAGAGCAGCCCCATGGTCACCACGGTGGCGCCGACGATGCCGGTGGAGGCCGCCAGCAGCATGCCCACCAGCACCACGGCAATGCCCAGCCCGCCGCGCAGGGCACCGAAGGCCAGCGACATGGCGTCGAGCAGGGTCTCGGCGATGCGCGACTTCTCCAGCAGCACCCCCATCAGCACGAACAGCGGCACCGCCAGCAGCGTCTGGTTGGTCATGATGCCGTAGAGCCGGTTGGGCATGGCGCCCAGGTAGCGGGTCTCGAAGGGGACCGGCACGCCCAGTTGGATCAGCACATAGCCGAGGCCGGCGAAGATCAGCGCGGTGCCGGCCAGCGACAGTGCCACCGGGTAGCCCAGCATCAGCACGCCGCACACCGCGGCGAACATCACCAGCGGCAGGAACTCGAGGAGGGTGGCCAGCATCACAGGAGCTCCTCGTGGGGCGGGGCGTCGCTGGGCAGGCGGTGGCGGATGATCAGCACCTGGCGGATCAGCTGGGCGATGCCCTGGATCAGCAGCAGCGCCATCATCACGAGGATCAGGCTCTTGAGCAGGTAGACGCCGGGGATGCCGCCGTCCGGCGAGCGCTCCAGGATCGCCCAGCTGCTTCGCACGTAACCGACGCTGCCGATGGCGATGAAGAGCGCCACGGGGATCAGCAGGAAGAGGGTGCCGCAGAGGTCGACCCAGGCGCGCCCCCGGGCGGAGAGGCGACGGTAGAAGATGTCCACACGCACATGGCCGTCGCGGCGCAGGGTCCAGGCGGCGCCCAGCATGAAGACGGCGGCGTGCATGTACATCACCGACTCCTGCATCACGATGTTGTGGATGCTGAAGACGTAGCGCATCACCACGATGGCGAACTGCACCAGCATCATGAAGATCACCAGCCAGGCGACGGCCGTGCCGATGCGGTCGGTAAAGGCGTCCAGGCCCCGGAGCAGGGCCGGTTCGCGGGCGGGGGGTGTCATGGGAAGTCTCGAGCGGAAGCGGAAACGACGGGCATCATCGCCGATTCGGCGGCGATCGTCATCCCCGAGTCTCAGCTCAGGGTTTCAACCCCTTGTGCCACCCCGGGATGCGGCGGCCCTCAGCGGTGCTCGGCCTTGAGCCGGGTGGTCATGGCCTGCAGGCAGGCCGCCGGCAGTTGGACATCCACGGCGATCGGCAGGTGGTCGGAGAAGAGATGGTCGAGCACCCGTACCTCGTCGGCCTGCAGCGAGTTGGACAGCAGGATATGGTCCAGGGCGCGCCGCGGCTGCCAGGAGGGGTAGCTGAGCAGCGGCCGCACCGGATGCAGCGGCAGCGAGGCGCAGAAGCGCTGGTGCCCGTGGAGCTGTTCCGGGGTGCAGTTCAGGTCGCCCATCACCACCACGTGGCGCAGGGGCTGGATGATCTCGCTGAGGTAGTCGAGCTGGCGCACCCGGGTGCGATGGCCCAGCGCGAGATGGGCCACGAAGAGATGCAGGGCATCGGGGCCCTCACCGAAGCGGGCATGGATGGCGCCGCGCCCGGGCAGGGTGCCGGGCAGGCGGTGCTCCTCGACGCGACTCGGGCTCAAGCGTGACAGCAGCCCGTTGCTGTGCTGGGCGATACGGCCCAGGTTGCGGTTGAGCTGCTGGAAGTGATGGGGAAAGCCGCCGCGGCTGGCCAGGTACTCCACCTGGTTGACGTGGTTGGAGCGGAAGCTGCCACCGTCGACCTCCTGGAGTCCGACGATATCGAAGCGGCCCAGCACCTCACTGACCATGTCCAGGCGCCGCAGGCGCTTGGGGTGCGGCAGCAGGTGCTGCCAGCTGCGGGTCAGGTAGTGGTGGTAGGCCGAGGTCTGGATGCCCACCTGCAGGTTGAAGGTGAGCAGCTTCAGGTGGCCGCCCTCCAGGGGCGGCGTCCTGGCGTCAGCCAGATGGGTCATCTCAGTCCTCGCGCTCCTCGCGGACCTTCGCGATCAGGGCGTCGGCGATCTGCGGCATGTTGGCGAGGCTGCCGGCGCTGCTCGGGGTGACCAGGTAGCGGCCGTCGACCACGATTGCGGGAACGCCCATCAGGCGCATGTCGCGCAGCCGCGCGTGGGCCTGGTTGACCTTGCTCTTCACCGCGAAGGAGCCCAGCGCCTGGCGGGCTTCCTCCTCGCTGACGCCGTAGTCGCTGTAGAAGGCGGCGATGTCGTCCGCCTCGGTGAGGCGGCGGTTCTGCTGGTGGATGGCGTCGAAGAAGTCGGCGTGCACCGCCTCAAGGATGCCCAGCTCCTCGGCGGCGTAGAAGGCGGCGGCATGCTTGTTCCAGTCGCCCCCCATGGTGCCCGGCAGGTGCTCCACGCTGACGTCGTCGTCCAGGGTCGCGTACCAGGCGGTGATGGGCTCCTGCAGGTTGTAGCAGTGCGGGCAGCCGTACCAGAACGCCTCGATGACCTCGATCTGGCCGTCTGCGACCCGGGTCTCGACCGGCTGGGGCAGCACCTCGTAGTGCTGGCCTTCGACGAGCGGAGAAGCCTGGGCCAGGCTCGACAGGCCGAGGCCGGCCAGGGCAAACATCAGGGGCTTGAACATCGGTTGACTCTCTCCTTGGATGATCCGGCAGGGGCCGGGCGTCGCTGCCTTTGAGCCCACCCGCCGCCGAGGGTTCCCGGCCATGCTGGTACTGCAGATAGGCTCAGGGCGGCCCGTGGGCCGCCCTGGTGCGTCGTCGATTCTGCGTCGACTGCCGTCAGCGCGGGCCAGGCTCAGTGCAGGCCGTACATGTAGGTGGCCACGGCTTCCATGTCGTCATCGCTCATCTTGGCGGCGATGTCGCGCATGATGTTGCCCGGATCGTTGGCCCGCTCGCCGGCGGCGAAGTCCTGCAGCGTGGAGACGGTGTATGCGATGAACTGGCCGGAGAGCGCCGGGTAGACGGCGCTGCCGATGCCCTCGCCGGTGGGGGTGTGACAGGCGGCGCAGGAGGGGATGCCCTTGGCCATGTCGCCGGCGCGATAGAGTTCCTCGCCGCGGGCCAGCTGCTCCGTATGGTCGGGGTTGACCTGGCCCAGGTTGGCATCCCGCTCGGCGTAGAACTTGGCCACGTCCCAGGCGTCCTGGTCGGAGAAATCGTCCACCTGGCCGACCATCTCCGGCACCAGGCGGCGACCGTCGCGGATATCCATGATCTGCTTGGCCGTATAGGACATCTGCTGCCCGGCGAGGTGCGGGAAGGAGGCAGACGGACTGATGCCCTCCTGACCGTGACAGGCGGCGCAGTTCTGAGCCTTCTCGCGGCCCGCCGCCGCGTCGGCGTCGGCCTCCAGGTCGGCGTGGGCGGCGCCGACGGCGCCCATGGTGATTGCCAGGCTTGCCAGTAACTTTCTCATCGCTAATCCACTATGCCGTTACGTTGTTGACCGGTACGTACCCTGGGTGCCGCCCGGATCGCGAGCCGCCGGGCCTTGCCACAGGCGGCTGTTCGCGGACGTCGAGGGCGCGGTGGTACACTAGCGTGCCCCGGGTCGCAGAGAAAAGACACTGCATTATACCGAATCCCCCCGGCCGCGGGAATGCAAGCCGCGCCCCGCCCCCTTCGACCATCGTCAGGATGTCATCGCCATGGCGCGACTCAACTACCAGACCGCCCGTTTTCTCACCAGTGCCCCTACCCTGGCCCAGTGCCCATCCGACGGCGGAGCCGAGGTGGCCTTCGCCGGCCGCTCCAACGCCGGCAAGTCCAGCGCCATCAATACCCTGACCCGCCAGAAGGCGCTGGCACGTACCTCCAAGACCCCAGGGAGGACGCAGCTGATCAACTTCTTCGGCCTGGGGGAGGACACCGACCATCGCCTGGTCGACCTGCCCGGCTACGGCTTCGCCAAGGTGCCGGAGCAGGTCAAGCTGGAGTGGCAGCGCCACCTCTCCGACTACCTGCAGCGGCGCGCCTCGTTGCGTGGCCTGGTGCTGGTGATGGACGTTCGCCACCCGCTCTCCGAGTTCGACCAGACTCTGCTGGGCTGGGCCGACGACCAGGCGATGCCGGTGCATATCCTGCTCACCAAGGCCGACAAGCTGAAGCGCGGCGCGGCGATGAGCGCCCTGCAGCAGGTGCGTTCCCGCCTGCGCGAATGGGAGGATCTGGTCAGCATTCAGCTCTTCTCGTCCCTCAAGGGACAGGGCATCGATACCCTGGAGGCGCGCCTCGACGCCTGGCTGCTGGACTAGCCCCTTTTTCGAGTCTTGGCAGTATGGCCGAGCGCAGCCAGTATTCGGACAGAGCCCAGTGGGAGGGCGGCTCTGCCGCGCGAATGGCGCCGCAGGCGCCCTAGGGTGTGGGTGAGGTTGGTATCTCCCGCCAGGAGGCCTTCGGCCTCCATTCGCCCGGGGGACCCGGCCTCCCACCCTGTCACCTGCCTCACATATTCACGCCGGATTGCGATGATTCTTTTTTTCCAGCCAGGCGATCAGCTCCGGCAGTTCGCGCACATGGTCCAGGCGGTGGATGCCGTCGGGCAGCGGGCGGTCGTCGGGGCCGATCCAGGCCGCCTGCATGCCGAGGCGCCTCGCCGGCAGGGCGTCCTCGGCCCAGGAATCCCCCACATGCAGCGCTCGGGAGGGCGGCGCGCCGAGCCGGGCCAGGGCCGCCAGGAAGGGGCGTGGGTCGGGTTTGGGTGCGAGCATCTCGCCGGCAGCGATGGCCACCGGGAAGTGGCGCCCCAGGGGCAGGCGGGCGATCTCCACGTTGCCGTTGGTGATGCTGGCCAGCCGGTAGCGTTTGCCCAGCTCGCTCAGCAGCGCCTCCACCTCGTCGTGGGGCGTGACCTCGTGGCGCAGCGCCATGAAGCGCTCCATGGCCCGGATGGCCCAGCCCTCGGCGTGGGCCGGCGCCAGGCCGTACGCCCCCAGCAGCTCGGTCAGCGCCCGGCGGCGCAGCCAGGTGAAGTCGCCGCGCCGCAGCGGGTGGGCGCCGGCCAGGCGCAGACGGTGTTCGATGAAGGCCTCCAGGGGGAAGCGCTCGGCGAAGCGGCCGCTGGCGCCTGGCGGCGACGCCCCGTCGTCGTGCTCGCCGAGCCGCTCTTCCAACCATTCGTGCAGCGCCTCGTCCAGCCAGGCGTAGTGGCCGCTCTCGGTGCGACGCATCACCCCGCCGTTGTCCCACAGGGTGTCGTCCAGGTCGAAGGTGATCGCCTCGAGCCTCATGTCGGGGCCTCGTCGTCGTGGCGGGGCGGGCGGCGCCGCGCCCGGGGGTGGGCGGCGCGGTGGCCGAGGCGCGTGCCGCGGGTGCCGACGAACAGCGCCGTCTCGCCCGGGGCGGCCAGGGTATCGCGGATGGCGAGCCAGGCGTCGAGGGCCGACCGGGCCCCTCGGCCTACCGGTACCTGGCGGGGCTTGCTGCCCTTGCCCAGCACCCGCACCCGCCCGGTCTGCAGGTCGCCGAGGTCGAGACCGGCCAGCTCCGCCAGGCGCAGGCCACTGGAGTAGAAGAGTTCCAGCATCGCCTGGTCGCGTACCGCCAGGGGTGAGCCGTCGTGGGGGGTATCCAGGAACCGGGCGAGCCGGTCCACGTCGAGCGGGCTCGGCAGGTGGTGGGGCTGGCGCGGCGCCCGGGTCAGGGCGACCGGATTGTGGTCGAGCAGGCCTCGGGCCACCAGGTGGTCGGCCAGCCGCGAGATCGCCGAGCGGCGGCGGGCCAGGCTGCGCGGTGCCAGGCCCCGGGCCCGCTCGCCGCCCAGGAAACGGCGCAGCAGCTGGGCGTTCAGGGCCCGCCAGCCATCGAGTTCGCGTTCGCTCAGAAAGACCAGCAGGGAAGTGAGGTCGCGGCGATAGGCATCCAGCGTGGCGGGGCTTGCCGTGCGGGCGAGGCCGGCCAGGAAGGCCTCGACCTCCCCGCTCAGGGTGCCGCACCGGGTGGGCGGCTCAGTCATGGCGTGACGCGTGGCGCACCAGCAAACGCGCCACCACGTCCCCCACGTACTCGGTGAACAGGGTGTCCATGCTGGCGCGATAGTGGTCGGGGTCGGGGCTGGCCAGCACCAGGAAGCCCAGGGGCTCGCCCAGGGTCAGCCGGGTGATGGCGCAGGAACCCGACTTGCGCGGCGCAGTGGCATGGGGCAGTAGCCGCTTCCAGTCGGTGGGCGTCAGCCGGGTACAGCGACTGGTGCGACCGTCGAGCAGTGCCGCCAGACGTGAGCCGGCGTGCTCGTCGAGCACCTGGCGCGGCGCCTGGGGCGGCCGGGGCTCGGCATCGGTGAGGCTGGCCGGGCACCACAGCGCCACCGCCGGCGTCTCGAAGCGCTCGCAGAACTGGGTGGCCAGCGCCTGGCCCAGGGCGTCGCCATCCTCGGCCTCCAGCAGCGCCAGCACCAGCTCGCGGGTGCGACGGTACTGGGCCTCGGTGTGGCGGGCCGACTCCAGCAGCTGCTCCAGGCGCCACTCGGCCTGCTCGGCACGGCTGCGCAGGTCGTGGACCAGGCGCTCCAGCAGCGAGGTGGCCCCGCGGGCCTCGGGGTGCGGCACGCGCAGCTGCTGCAGCAGCCCCTCGCGACCGACGAAGAAGTCCGGGTGGGTGGCCAGCCATTCGGCCACCCGGTCCGGGTCGAGGGTCTTGCGCGGTTCGGGAACGGCTCGTGACATACCTACTCCTAGGGCGGTCGCGCCATGGATCAGCTCAGGGCGATGCGGCCATCAAAGACCCGTACGGCGGGGCCGGTCATGGCCAGCGGGGTGCCGGGCCCTGCCCATTCGATGGCCAGGTCGCCGCCGGGCAGGTGCACGGTGACCGGGCTCTCCAGCAGGCCCTGGCGGACGCCGCAGGCCACGGCGGCGCAGGCGCCGGTGCCGCAGGCCAGGGTCTCCCCGCTGCCCCGCTCGTAGACCCGCAGGCGGATCTCGTGGGGCGAGACCACCTCCATGAAGCCCACGTTGACCCGCTTCGGGAAGCGCGGGTGGGCCTCGATGGCCGGCCCCAGACGCGCCACCGGGGCGCGCTCGACGTCGTCGACCCGCAGCACCGCATGGGGGTTGCCCAGGGAGACGGCGCCGATCTCGACACGCTGGCCCTCGACCTCGAGGGGGTAGAGCAGGCGCTCCTCGGCGGCGTCGAAGGGCAGGGCCTCGGGGGCGAAGCGCGGCTCCCCCATGTCGACCCGCACCCGGCCATCGTCCTCCACCAGCAGTACCAGGGGGCCGCCGGCGGTCTCCACGCGGATTTCGTGCTTGTGGGTCAGGCGCTGGTCGCGCACGAAGCGGGCGAAGCAGCGCGCGCCGTTGCCGCAGTTCTCCACCTCGCTGCCGTCGGCGTTGAAGATCCGGTAGCGGAAGTCCATTTCCGGGTCCCGGGGCGGCTCGACGATCAGCAGCTGGTCGAAGCCGACGCCGAAGCGGCGGTCGGCCAGGCGACGGATCTGGTCATCCTGCAGGCGGGCCCGCTGGGTCACCAGGTCGATCACCATGAAGTCGTTGCCCAGGCCCTGCATCTTGGTGAAGTGCAGCAGCATCAGTCGGCCTCCTCCGGCAGCAGCGTCTCACCGGCCCACAGCTCCTCGAGGCGCTCGCGGCGACGCACCAGGTGGACGGCATCACCGTCCACCATCACCTCGGCGGGGCGCGGGCGGCTGTTGTAGTTGGAGGCCATCACGAAGCCGTAGGCCCCGGCGGAGCGCACCGCCAGCAGGTCGCCGGCGGCGATGGCAAGCGTACGCTCCTTGCCGAGGAAGTCGCCGGTCTCGCACACCGGACCCACCACGTCGTAGCTGGCGGTATCCCGGGCGCGGCGGGTATCCACCGGCAGGATCGCCTGCCAGGCCTGATAGAGCGCGGGGCGGATCAGGTCGTTCATGCCGGCATCGACGATGGCGAAGCTCCTGGTCTCGCCGGGCTTGAGGAACTCCACCCGGGTCAGCAGCACCCCGGCGTTGGCGGCGATGGAGCGGCCCGGTTCGAAGAGCAGCGTCAGCCGCTCGCTGCCCTCCCACTGGGCCAAGCGCTCGAGCAGCGCCGAGGCATAGTCGAAGGGGGCGGGGGGGCGCTCGTCGCGGTAGGGCACACCGAGGCCGCCGCCGAGGTCCAGGTGCTCCACCTCGATGCCTCGCTCGCGCAGGCGCTCGAGCAGCACCAGCAGGCGATCCAGGGCGTCCAGGAAGGGGGCCAGCTCGGTAAGCTGGGAACCGATATGGCAGTCCAGGCCGACCACCTTCACCCCCGGCAGGCGGGCGGCCAGTTCGTAGACGGCCAGCGCCTCGTCCACCGGGATGCCGAACTTGTTCTCCTTGAGCCCGGTGGAGATATAGGGGTGGGTGCCGGCGTCCACGTCCGGGTTGACCCGCAGGGAGACCGGGGCGACCTTGCCGAGCCGGCCGGCCACCTCGTTCAGGCGTTCGAGCTCGGGACGCGACTCCACGTTGAAGCACTTGATGCCCACCTCCAGCGCCCGGGCCATCTCGGCCTCCTGCTTGGCGACGCCGGAGAAGACCACGTGGGCGGGGGTGCCGCCGGCGGCCAGCACCCGCTCCAGTTCGCCCATTGATACGATGTCGAAGCCGGCGCCCATCCGCGCCAGAAGGCCCAGCACGGCCAGGTTGGAATTGGCCTTCACCGCGTAGCAGATCAGGTGGGGGTGGCCGCCCAGCGCCTCGGTGTAGGCGCGGAAGTGCCGGGCCAGGGTGGCCTTGGAGTAGACGTAGCAGGGCGTGCCGAACTGCTCGGCGATGCGGGTCAGGGGGACCTCCTCGCCGTAGAGCACGCCGTCGCGGTATTCGAAATGGTCCATGCCTAGGTCTCGTTGTCGTCGGTGTCTCGCGGGCCATAGCGCTCCGCGGTCCGCTCGTCGTCGGGCAGATAGAGCGGGCCCTTCTGCCCGCAGCCGGCCAGGCCCAGCGCCATCGCCAGTGCCAGGCTCAGCGCCAGGGTGGCAGGGGCGAGGCGACGCATCAGGCCTCGGCCTCCGG
Organism: Halomonas sp. BM-2019; assembly: GCF_017584085.1. Lineage (NCBI taxonomy): Bacteria > Pseudomonadati > Pseudomonadota > Gammaproteobacteria > Oceanospirillales > Halomonadaceae > Halomonas > Halomonas sp. BM-2019. The sequence continues at coordinate 78,491 of NZ_CP071922.1, read as the reverse complement.
GGCGCTCTCCATCGGGCTCTCCATCGGGTTCTCCATCAAGGCCAGGGCGTCGCGGGCGCGCTGGGCGGCGGCGCGCACCTGATCCGGGGCGGTGCCGCCGATATGGTTGCGGGCGGCCACCGAGCCCTCCAGGGTCAGCACCTCGAAGACATCGCCTTCGATGACGTCGGAGAACTGCCGCAGCTCCTCGAGGCTCATCTCGGAGAGGTCCTTCTGCTGCTTGAGGCCGTAGGCCACGGAGAGGCCGACGATCTCGTGGGCGTCGCGGAAGGCCACGCCGCGGCGCACCAGGTAGTCGGCCAGGTCGGTGGCGGTGGAGAAGCCGCGCCGCGCCGCCTCGGCCATCCGCGCCTTCTTCGGCTCGATGGCCGGCACCATGTCGGCGAAGGCCTTGAGGCAGTCCTTGACGGTGTCCACGGCGTCGAACAGCGGCTCCTTGTCCTCCTGGTTGTCCTTGTTGTAGGCCAGCGGCTGGGACTTCATCAGGGTCAGCAGGCCCATCAGGTGGCCGTAGACCCGGCCCGACTTGCCGCGCACCAGCTCGGGCACGTCGGGGTTCTTCTTCTGCGGCATGATCGAGGAGCCGGTGCAGAAGCGGTCGGGGAGGTCGATGAAGTCGAACTGGGCGCTGGTCCAGAGCACCAGCTCCTCGCTCATCCGCGACAGGTGCATCAGCAGCAGGCTGGCGAAGGCCGTGAACTCGATGGCGAAGTCGCGATCGCTCACC
>NZ_CP071922.1:77171-77594 GCF_017584085.1 Halomonas sp. BM-2019 | reverse complement strand
AGGCGGGCCAGCTCGGCGGCGACCCGGTCGATCTCGTCGCGCAGGAAGAGGCGGATGTCGGTGGCCACCTGGTCGTTGCGCGAGCGGCCGGTGTGCAGCTTCTTGCCGGTGATACCGATCTTGTCGGTGAGCCGCGCCTCGATGTTCATGTGCACGTCTTCCAGCGCCACCGACCACTGGAACTCGCCGCGCTCGATCTCGCCGGCGATCTCGGTCAGCCCTTCGAGGATGGCGTCGCGCTCGGCGTCGGTGAGCACGCCGACCCGGGCCAGCATGGTGGCGTGGGCGATGGAGCCCTGGATGTCGTGGAAGGCGAGGCGGCGGTCGAAGTCCACCGAGGCGGTGAAGCGGGCGACGAAGGCATCGGTGGGCTCGTTGAAGCGGCCGCCCCAGGACTGGTTGGTGCCGGCGGTGGTGGAATCT
>NZ_CP071922.1:75631-77121 GCF_017584085.1 Halomonas sp. BM-2019 | reverse complement strand
GCTCTGGACATGCCCGGCAGTGTACCAGAGTCCACCGGCGTGGCGAGGGGCGGGGCGCCGCGGCAGGCGCCGATTTCTCCTGCCCTTCCGGGTGCTTTATGATGACGGTAACGCGACACTACAGAACGCCATTATCACCGGGCGCCGGCGCCGCTGGCCGCCAGCAAGGGAACCGGTACAGGGAGATTCTCGTGCAACCCATCACCAAGCTGCGTATCGCCACCCGCAAGAGTCAACTGGCCCTGTGGCAGGCCGAACACGTTCGCGACCGCCTCATGGCGATTCATCCCGGCCTCGCGGTGGAGCTGGTGGCCATGTCCACCCGCGGCGACAAGATCCTCGACACGCCGCTGGCCAAGGTGGGGGGCAAGGGGCTGTTCGTGAAGGAGCTGGAGGAGGCGATGCTCGACGGGCGCGCCGACATCGCCGTTCACTCCATGAAGGACGTGCCGATGCACTTCCCCGAGGGGTTGGGCCTCTCGGTGATCCTTGCCGGCGCCGAGGCCACCGACGCCTTCGTCTCCAACCACTACAAGAGCCTCGACGAGCTGCCCGAAGGCGCCCGCATCGGCACCTCCAGCCTGCGACGCGGCCTGCAGATGCAGGAGGCACGCCCGGACTTCGAGATCCTCACCCTGCGCGGCAATGTCCAGACCCGCCTGGCCAAGCTCGATGCCGGGGAGTTCGACGCCATCCTGCTGGCCACCTCCGGCCTCAAGCGCCTGGGCCTGGAGGAGCGCATCGCCATGGAGCTGCCCCCGGAGGTGTGCCTGCCCGCCTGCGGCCAGGGGGCGCTCGGCATCGAGTGCCGCCTGCACGACCCCGAGCTGATCGGCCTGCTGGCGCCTCTGGATGACCCCGACACCGCCACCCGGGTGCGCGCCGAGCGCGCCATGAACACCCGCCTGGAGGGCGGCTGCCAGGTGCCCATCGGCGGCCATGCGGTCTTCGAGGGCGATGGCCAGACCCTGTGGCTGCGCGCCCTGGTGGGCAACCCGGACGGTAGCCGGGTGCTGCGCGCCGAGGGGCGCGGCTCGATCCACGAACCCGAGGCGCTGGGCATCCGCGTCGCCGAGGAGCTGCTGGAGATGGGCGCCGGCGAGATCCTCGCCGAGGTCTACGGCGCCGGTTGATGGCGGCCGCACCGGTCGTGATCACCCGGCCCGGGGAGCGGGGCGACGTGCTGGCGGCGCTGCCCGAGTCGTCGGCGCCGCGCGCCGCCTGGCTCGACTTCGACCACTTCCGCCGGGTGGTGGTGGTGAGCCCCTTCGCCGCGGAGTGCCTGGCGGAGGCGCTGGACCGCTACTGGCCCCAGCTGCCGGTGGGCATCGACTACTACGCGGTGGGGGCGGCCACCGCCGAGGCGCTGCATGCGCGACTCGGCGTGCGGGTCCATGTGCCGCCAGCGTCCGCCGGCGAGGACACCAGCGAGGCGCTGCTGCGCCTGGGCTCGCTCCGCGAGCTGACCGGCGAGCAGGTGCTGCTGGTGG
>NZ_CP071922.1:72585-75531 GCF_017584085.1 Halomonas sp. BM-2019 | reverse complement strand
CCACCGCCTGTGACCCGCAGGAAGCCGATGTCGATCAAGACGATCTCGAAAAGGGCTAGCGACAAGATGAGCAAGCAACCACACGAGCAGGACGAACAGAAGGCGTCTGACGGCGCGACCTCGGGCAGCGAGGCGGGCAAGGGCGGCGCCCAGGGCCGACGGCGCTCGCGGCGCTATGACAAGGCGAACCCGCAGCGCACGTCGGCGTCGAGCGCGCCGGCCCGGGCGGCGGAGGGCGCGGCGGCGAAGCCCGAAGCGTCGGCCCCGAGCGGCCCCCGCGTCAATGGCGACGCTCCGGCCACCGCCAAGGACGCCGCGGACAAGCCGGCGGCGGCAGCCCAGGGGAAGCCGGCCGCGCCGGCCGGCGCCCAGGCCGCATCCGCCGGGAAGTCCGGCACTGACGCCCCGGCCCAGCCTGCCGAGCCCCGGCCGGTTTCCGGTGGCGGTGGCGCTGGCGCGGCGACTCGCCCCGCCGGAGGCGACGGTGGCGGCAAGGGGGGCAAGGCGGGACTCGCGGCCATCGTGCTGGTGCTGCTGCTGGCCGTCGCCGTGGTGTTCCTCGGCTGGCAGGCCTGGCAGAAACTGGACGCCCAGCAGGCGCGCATCGCCGAGCTGGAGTCCACCACCGGCCAGCTGGCCAGCGCCTCGGACCTGGCCGACCTGGAGAGTCGCCTGGACCAGGGCGAGAGCGAGCGCGACGCCGCCCTGGACGCCGCCATCCAGACCCTGCAGGGGGAGTTCGCCGACTACCGCGGCGAGGTCAACGAGACCCTCGACCAGGTGCTGGCCGAGCTGGCCAGCGAGCAGGAGGCCGACGAGCGCGACTGGCTCCACGCCGAGGCGGCCTACCTGCTGCGCCTGGCCAACCAGCGCCTGCAGTTGGAGCGCGACGTGACCGGCGCCGCGGCCCTGCTGCGCACCGCCGACGAGCGCCTGCGCGAGGCCGACAACCCCGCCCTGGTGCCGGTGCGCCGCGAGATCGCCAGCGAGCTGGCCGCCCTGGAGGCCGTGCCGAGGGTCGACCGTACCGGCCTGTGGCTCGCCCTCAATGCCCAGCAGGATCAGATCGCCGGCCAGCCGCTCTCCCAGGAGATCGAGGAGGTCACCGTGCGCTCCGGCATCGAGGAAGTGCCCACCGGCACCTGGCAGCAGCAGCTGTCGCGCTTCGGCCAGGAGCTCAGGGAGCTGGTCACCATCCGCCACCATGACGCCGACCTCGAGGCGCTGATCACCCCGGAGCAGGAGTCCTACCTGCGCCAGAGCGTGCGCCTGGTGCTGGAGCAGTCGCAGCTGGCGCTGCTCAAGGAGGAGCAGGCGCTCTTCGAGGCGAGCCTCGACAAGGCCCTGACCCTCATCGAGGGCTACTACGATACCGGCAGCAGCGGCGTTCAGTCGGTCACCGAGCGCCTGCGCGAACTCAGGGCCGAGCCGATCCGCCCGGAGCTGCCGGACATCAGCGGCTCCCAGCAGGCCCTGGCCACCTTCATCGAGCGCCGCTTCGAGTCGCGCCGGGGAGATGACGCATGAGAAAGCTGATCCTGATCGTCGTCCTGGGCCTGGCGCTCGGCGCGCTGTTCGGCCAGCTGATGATGTCGGTACCCGGCTACTGGCTGGTGCGCGTCGGCGACACCTCGGTGCAGACCTCCTTCTGGTTCGGGCTGGTGCTCCTGCTGGCCGGCTTCCTGGTGCTGCACTTCGTCCTGCGCGTGCTGACCCGCCTGACGCGCCCGGTCTCGCGCTTCAAGGTGTGGAACAGCCGCACCCGCAACCGCAACGCCATGAAGCGCACGGTGCGCGGCCTGGTGGCGCTGGCCGAGGGGCGCTGGAAGAAGGCCGAGAAGGCGCTGGTCAAGGCCGCCGACGACTCCAGCACGCCGCTGGTCAACTACCTCTCCGCGGCGCTGGCGGCCCACTACCAGGGCCGCTTCGACCAGGCCGATACCCTGCTCAAGCGGGCGCATCTCAGCACCGAGGGGGCCGACACCGCGGTGGGCCTGATGCAGGCCCAGCTGATGCTGGACCGCCAGCAGTACGAGGAGGCCCTGGCCATCCTCACCCGCCTGGACCGCCAGCTGCCCAACCACCCCCAGGTGCTCAAGCAGCTCAAGCAGGCCTACCTCAGCGTCAGCGACTGGGATGGCCTGCGCCGCCTGATGCCGCGGCTGGGCGCCCAGCAGCTGATCTCGAAGGAGGAGCGCGACCAGCTCGAGCAGCGCGCCTACCGCGAGCTGATCGTGCGCGAGGCCCGCGAGGGCACCGACATCGAGAAGGTGCGCGGTCTGTGGGCCGACATGCCTGACCACCTGCGCGGCAACATCGATCTGATCGTGCTCTATGCCGAGGCGCTGGTGCGCGGCCACCAGGAGCCCATCGCCGAGCGGCTGCTGCGCCACTCCCTCAAGGAGCACTGGGACAGCCGCCTGGTGCTGCGCTACGGCCTGCTTGACGTGGACGCCGCCCGTCAGCTGGTGACCGCCGAGAAGTGGCTGCAGGAGCGGCCCAACGACCCGGACCTGCTGCTCACCCTGGGTCGCCTGTCGCTGCGCAATGCCTACTGGGGCAAGGCCCAGGAGTACTTCGAGGCGAGCCAGCGCCAGCGCCCCAGCGGCGTGGTGTGCGCCGAGCTGGCGCGGCTCTACGCCAACCTGGGCGAGCACAACAAGAGCCAGCTCTTCTATCGCCAGAGCGTCGAGCTGCTCGACCGCTCGCTGCCCTCGCTGCCCCAGCCCCGCGAGGACAAGGACGTGCTCGCCGAGAAGACCCCGTCCCGGGCCAAGCCGGATGCGGCCGGGAAGCCCGACGCGCCGGCAGCGCCGGAGGCCGACGAGAAGCCTGTCGGCGAGCAGGCGGCCAAGGAGAAGCCGGCCGACGAGAAGAAATCCGCCTGACGCCGGCTACGCTCAGGCAGTCGTACCCGAGGGGGCGCCATCCGGCGCCCCCTTTGCG
>NZ_CP071922.1:53810-72485 GCF_017584085.1 Halomonas sp. BM-2019 | reverse complement strand
TTTGCGTAAGCATCAACGATAGAGCGGGCTGCCGAGGGCAGCCCGCTCCGGGTGGCGAGGCGTGAGCCGTCGACTCAGTCCTCGTCGTCGAAGTCCCCCTTGAACTTGGGATTGGGCTTCGAGCGCGGGTCCTCCTCGCCGGCGCGGCTCTGCTCGCCGGAGCGGGGCTGGCCGCCGGGGCGCCCGTCGATATCGAAGTCCTGCTGCATGAGGCGCAGGTTGGCCGGGGGCGCCTCGCCCTCCTTGCCGACCCCGAAGTAGAGGGTGGTGTGGGGGAAGGGGATCTCGATGCCCTGGGCGTCGAAGTGCAGCTTGACCAGGCGGTTGTAGGCGCGACCCACGGCCCACTGGTTGCCGGGGGTGGTCTTGATGCGCACCCGGATGTTCACCGAGCTGTCGGCCAGCGCGGTGACGCCGGCCACCTCCAGCGGGGCGAGGATGTTCATCCTGTGCTCCTCGCTGGCCGCCAGCTCGTCGAAGGCCTCGCGCAGTGCGATGATCGCCCCGTCGATGCTCTCGCGGTAGGCGATGCCGTACTCGCCCACGTGGTAGCCGAACTCGCGCATATAGTTGGAGACGGTATCCACGCTGGAGAAGGGCACGATGTGATAGGTGCCGTTGACGTCGCGGATGCCCACCGAGCGAATGCTCAGGCGCTCGGCGGTGCCGGTGATGCCGCCCACCGTAACCACGTCGCCGGTGTTCATGGCGTTCTCCACCTGTATGAAGATGCCAGTGATGATGTCCTGGACCAGCTTCTGGGCGCCGAAGCCGATGGCCAGGCCCAGCACACCGGCACCGGCGATCAGCGGGCCGATATTGATGCCGATCTCGGCCAGCACGATCATGGTGGTGATGGTGACCAGGGCGATGGCCAGGGCGTTGCGGAACAGGGTCAGCAGCGTCTTGGCGCGGGCATCGGGCTCGCCGGTGCCGGTCTCGGGATTGAGCTTGTGCTCGATCAGGCTGGCCAGCGCCAGCCAGACGCCGATGGCGAACGCCAGGATCACCCCCACGCTGACCAGCTTACCGATCAGCGTGCTGCCCGCCTCCGAGGCGTACCAGGCCGCCAGGTCGAAGGCCCCCCAGGCGTTGAGTACCAGCATGATCACCAGCACCAGGATGACGGTGCGGATCGCCCTCAGGGCGTTGGGCACGTAGCTGTTGAGGCGCGGCTCGAGCAGCGGCAGCTTGCGGCGCAGGTCATCGGAGAGGCGGATGCGCCGGCCGATGGTCTGGGTCAGGAAGCTGGAGAGCAACAGCCCCACCACCACCGCGGCGATGGTTCTCAGGGTGGCGAAGAGCACGAAGGGCAGCGCATCCACCGGGCGCGTCAGGGTCACCACCAGCACCATGGTGAAGTAGGCCAGGGCGAAGAGGTGCCAGGTGCGGGCGAACAGCTGCAGCGAGATGCGACTGGCGGCCATGGTGCTCCGGCGCGCCTTGTCGTTGATGGCGTTGCGCAGCCGCAGGCGGTTCTTGAGCACCACGATCACCGCATAGAGGTAGGCGCCCACCATGATCAGGGTGCCGACGGTCTGACCCAGGGCGGCCGAAATGTAGAAGTTGACCAGCGGTACCACCACCATCAGGCCATAGCCCACCAGGCCGATCAGACGGGCGATCCAGCGGTTCCAGTAGGAGGCCTCCTCTGAGGTGATGGGCAGCAGGCGCAGCCCCTCGTAGCGGGAGGCGAAGAGCATGCGCACCGCCGCCTTGAGCAGCTCGATCACCAGGAAGGCGTTGAGGAACAGCGAGGCGCGGGTGGAGAGCTCGCCGGTCTCGCCGATGGCGAAGGTGGCGATCAGGTTGCCGCCCAGGTAGGCGAAGGCCACGATCAGCACGTCGACCACGGCGGCCAGGGCCACGCAGATCACCAGGCGCAGCACCCGGGTCAGGCCGTCGCCGGTAAGCGACCACTGGCTGATCCCGGCGAACAGCGGCTTGGCCAGGCGCCGGAAGCCGACGAAGAGCACCAGGGTGGCGAGGATCACCAGGCCCAGGTTGATGGTGGCATTGGTGAAGGCCGCCATGTCGAAGTCGGTGTCCAGGTCGCCGCTTGCCATGTTGCGCAGCACGTCCAGGGCACTACCCAGCTGGCCCCCGATATCGCTGGCGACCCGGCTGGTGATCTCGGCCAGCTGGCGCGGCAGGGAGGGCGTGGCCTCCTCCGGGGGGGGCTCGGCGGCGGGCGTCTCGGCCATGCCACGCAGCTGGTCGATCAGCTGCTGGCGGGTCTGCTCGTCCTCGAGCAGGTCGGCCAGGGTGGCGTTGGCCGGCCGGTCACCCGCGTCGGCCGGCTGGGCCTGGACCGGGCCGGCCAGCGCCAGCAGGGCGACCAGCAGCCAACCGAGCAGCAGGGGAAGGGATCGCATGGGGTTCACGCTGTGACCTCCGTCTCTTGGCGTGTGGGGCGAGGTGTCGTGTCGGGGGGGCCGATCATGCTGTCGGCATGATACTGACTTTGCTCGTTGACAACACCCGGGTTGTCGCAGCGCCGTAGCGTTGTACAGGTCATGTATATCGTCGCCGCTGGGCGACGACCGGCACGGCCAGGGCCTGGGGCGGCGGCGGGCCGGCGAAGATGCTCAGGGCTCGGGGATCTGCCAGCGCTCCGGGCATTCGGCGGCCGGGTAGAGGCGCTGGGCGGTGGCGCCGCTCTGCCGCGCCACCAGCGGCGTCCTGCCGGCGTCGAGGGCGGCCATCAGTCCCTCCCCGGGGTGGCGCACCGTCAGCAGGGCCAGGTCTTCGCGGTGGCTAACCGCCCCGCACGCATTCAGCCGCTCCAGCAGGGGGGCGAGCCGCTCCTCCTGGCGGTTCACCACCAGGCGCAGCCGCTGCGCCTCCACCTCGAGCAGGTTGGCATTGAGCCCCTGTTCGGCCAGGGCGTTCAGGGCGTCGGCCATCAGGCCCGCCTCGATGAAGCCGCCCTCCCGGTCGCTCACCTCGAGCAGTACCTGTTCGTCGCGCAGGATCAGGGCGGGCTGGTGATCCCCGTCGCCCGGCTCCGGGCCGATGGTGCTCGGCGGGACCTCGGGCTCCAGGAAGGAGCGTACCGTCAGCGGGATGCCGGCGCGCTGCAGCGGGGCCAGGGTGCGGGGGTGGATCACCTTGGCGCCGTGCCAGGTCTGCTCCAGGGCCTCGGCGTAGCTGATCCGCCGGATCTGCCGGGCATTGGGGAAGCGTCGCGGGTCGGCGTTGAAGAGCCCCGGCACGTCCTTCCAGATGGTCAGTCCCTCGGCGGCCAGGGCCTCGGCGAGGATCGCCGCGCTGAAGTCGGAGCCCTCGCGGCCCAGGGTGGTCATGGCCCCCGCCGGGGTGGCGCCGATAAAGCCCTGAGTCAGCAGCAGCGCCTCGTCCCGGGCGGCGGCTCCCGTGATGCGCGCCCGGGTCGCCGACCAGTTGATCCTGGCGGCCTGGTGGCGGTCGTCGGTGACGATCAGCTCGCGGGCGTCGCACCAGCGGGTCGCCACCCCCTGGGCGTTCAGCCAAGCGGCCAGCAGGGTGGTGGAGAGCAGCTCCCCGAAGCCCACCGTCTGGTCGTAGTGGAAGGGGTAGGAGGCCTGGCGGTGGGCGGCGTGGGCGGCGTCCAGCTCATCGACAAGCCGAGACAGCTCGGCCGCCACCCGGCTGTCCGGGCCGAACAGCGCCTCGGCCACGGCCAGGTGGTCGTCGCGGATCGCCGTCAGCCGCTGGCGATAGTCCGCCTCGTCCTGCTCCCGGGCTGCCGCGAGAAGCGCCTCCAGGGCGTTGGTGGTCTTGCCCATGGCCGAGACCACCAGGGCGCGGGGGCGCTCGACCCCCTCGGCGAGCAGCGTGCCCAGTCGGCGAAAGGCATCGGCGTCCTGGATCGAGGCGCCGCCGAACTTGTAGACCTGGGGCATGACGGACTCCCTGAGCGATGGCTGTCCGTTCACCTTAGAGGCCAGGGCCGCGGCGGGGAAGGGGTGGTGCCTCTCGCGGGCAGCGTCGATCGTCCGGGGCCAGAACGCCGTGAAGCCCCACGAGGGGGCTTCAGGGGGTGCTGCAGCGGTGGGGCGGGCGGCTCAGCTGAGCCGCTGCATGTAGTCCACGTAGCCGAAGGTCTTGACCGTGCGCACCGCGCGGCTCTTCTCGTCGATGCGACAGATCGACGGCAGGCGGATGCCGTTGAAGGTGGTGGTCTTGACCATGGTGTAGTGGGCCATGTCGGTGAACACCAGGCGGTCGCCGATGGCGAGCGGCGCCTCGAAGGAGTAGTCGCCGATCACGTCGCCGGCGAGGCAGGTCATGCCCCCCAGGCGATAGGTGTGGGCCTTCTCGAACGGCTCGCCGCCGCCGATGATCTGCGGTCGGTAGGGCATCTCCAGCACGTCGGGCATGTGCGCGGTGGCGGAGGTGTCGAGGATGGCGATGGGCCCCTCGTTCTCGACGATATCCAGCACCGTGCAGACCAGGTAGCCGGTGTTGAGCGCGATCGCCTCGCCGGGTTCCAGGTAGACCGTCAGGTGCGGATGGCGCGCCTTGAAGTCACGGACCACCCTTACCAGCCGCTCGACGTCGTAGTCGGCGCGGGTGATATGGTGCCCGCCGCCGAAGTTGACCCACTTCAGGCCGGCGAGGTAGTGCCCGAACTTCGCCTCGAAAGCCGCCAGGGTCGACTCCAGGTCGTCGCTGTTCTGCTCGCACAGGGTGTGGAAGTGCAGCCCCTCGAGCCCTTCCATTACCTCGGGGAGGAGGTCCGCCGCCCGGGTGCCGAGCCGCGAGCCCGGCGCGCAGGGGTCGTAGAGCGGCACCGAACCGGTGGAGTGCTCCGGATTGACCCGCATGCCGCAGGAGACCCGGCGGGGCGCTTCCGCGATGGTCTCGCGAAAGCGCCGCCACTGGCCCGGGGAGTTGAAGCTCAAATGGTCCGCATAGCGCAGCACCACGGCCATCTCCTCCTCGGTGAAGGCCGGCGAGTAGCAGTGCACCTCGCCGCCGAAGGTCTCGGCGCCGAGCCGCGCCTCGTCCTGGCCGCTGGACGTGGTGCCCACCAGGTACTGGCGGATCATGGGGAAGCAGTCCCACATGGCGAAGCCCTTCAGCGCCAGCAGGATCCTCGCGCCGCTGCGTTCCTGGACCTGCCCGAGCAGCTCCAGGTTGCGGCGCAGCAGGGCGTCGTCCACCACATAGGCCGGCGACGGGCAGGCGTGGATGTCGAAAGGGTAGGCCTTGTCTGCCATCGTGGCTTAGCCCAGCAGGTCGACGTCGGGGTCGAGCTCGACCATCTGCCAGGGCAGGCCCATCTCGCCAATGCGCGCCATGAAGGGGTCGGGGTCGAGCTGCTCGACGTTGAACACGCCCGCGCCCTTCCAGATCCCTTCCAGCATCAGCATGGCGCCGGTCACCGCCGGCACGCCGGTGGTGTAGGAGATCGCCTGGGACTTCACCTCGGCGTAGCACTGCTCGTGGTCGCAGATGTTGTAGATGTACACCTTGCGCCGCTTACCGTCCTTGATGCCGTCGGCGATGATGCCGATGTTGGTCTTGCCCTTGGTGCGCGGGCCCAGCGAGGCCGGGTCGGGCAGCACCGCCTTGAGGAACTCCAGCGGGGCAATCCTGGCGCCGCCCACCTCGATCGGCTCGATGCGGGTCATGCCGACGTTCTCGAGCACCTTGAGGTGGGTGATGTACTTGTCGGAGAAGGTCATCCAGAAGCGGATGCGCTCCAGGCCCTTGATGTTCTGGCTGAGGGACTCGAGCTCCTCGTGGTAGAGCAGGTAGATGTCCTTCTCGCCGATGCCGTCGAAGTCGAAGGTGCGCTTCACCGCCAGCGGGTCGGTCTCCTTCCACTCGCCCTTCTCCCAGTAGCGCCCCTTCGCGGTGATCTCACGAATGTTGATCTCCGGGTTGAAGTTGGTGGCGAAGGGGTAGCCGTGGTCGCCGCCGTTGGCGTCCAGGATGTCGATGCGGTGGATCTCGTCGAACAGGTTCTTCTGGGCGTAGGCGCAGTAGATGTTGGTCATGCCCGGGTCGAAGCCGCAGCCCAGGGTGGCCATGTTGCCGGCCGCCTGGTAGCGGTCCTGGAAGGCCCACTGCTCCTTGTACTCGAACTTCGCCTCGTCGGGGTGCTCGTAGTTGGCGGTGTCCAGATAGGGCACGCCGGTCTTCAGGCAGGCCTCCATGATGGTCAGGTCCTGATAGGGCAGGGCCACGTGGATCAGCACGTCGGGCTTGAACGACTCGATCAGCGCCACCAGCTCGTCGACGCTGTCGGCGTCCACCCGGGCGGTCTGGATCGGGCGATCCAGCTGGGCGGCGATCGCCTGGCACTTCGCCTCGTTACGGCTGGCCAGCAGGATCTCGCTGAAGATCTCGGGATGCTGGGCGCACTTGTGGGTCACCACACCGCCGACGCCGCCGGCGCCGATAATCAGGACTTTGCTCATGGGGTTTCGAATCCAGATCGGGAAATGTCAACAGTGGTAGGGTCTTATCGGTAGTGAAGCGCCTCGGCGCCCCCGACCCGATGCCACCCCGGTCTTGGCCCTCGCCCGGCTCCCCGGGAGGGGGGTAGACGAGTGGGCGCTGATAATGGCGCCCCCTGAGGCTGGTATCAAGTGGTTTTCGCGTCAAGGGTTAGACGAAGGTCGCGGCCGGGGTGTCAGCAGGCTGGCCGGGTATCGTGACAGTCTGGCGATGGGCACTAGGGGCGAAGCAAGGTGACGATTCACTAACCCGGATGCCCTCCGCTGTGCCGTTTCAGCCAGCGCTGCCCCTTGGGCGTCAGGCGATAGCGTTGTGTCGGGCTGCGAGGGGCTCCAGGTTGGGTACGCTCGATCCACGCTGCCTCCAGGGCGGGGTTGAGGTAGTTGTCACGAAAGGTCGGCCGGTGGGAGAGTCCCATCGCCTGCATCAGTTCCTGGCTGCCCCGTTCGCCGGTGCCAAGGGCGCGGAGCAGGGCGGCAACTTGGTCGGTTACTTGGTCGGTGCCCGCTGCCTCGTGAATCGCATCGCGCAGGGCGAGGAGCATGAACTCGATGAACGGCGCGGCATCCGCTTGTTCATCGGCCTGTGCCAGGGCCTGGTAATAGGCCCCCTGGCGGTCGCGCATCACGGACTCGACCGGAAGGTATGCCAGCAGGGGTTTCCAGCTGCGCAGGATCAAGGTTTGCCATAGCCGGCCCATGCGGCCGTTGCCATCGGCAAAGGGGTGGATGAACTCAAATTCATAGTGAAAAATGCAGCTGGCCACCAGAGGGTGCTCGTGGCTGCCGTCGAGCCAGGCCAGCAGGTCGTCCATCAGCGTCGGGACTCTGTTGGCCGGTGGCGCCATGTGTACCAACTGCTCGCCCAGGTAGATGCCGACTCCCCCCGAGCGGTATCGGCCGGCCTCGTCTACCAGGCCTCTCATCAGCAGCGCGTGTGCAGCCAGCACATCCTTCTCGGAGCCTGGGGTCCAGTCCTCCATGGCTTCGTAGGCGGCAAAGGCATTGAGGACTTCCTGGATCTCGCGGGGGTGTCCCAGCACCCGCTTGCCCTCGATCACCGCTGTGACCTGTTCCAGGGTCAGGGTATTGTTCTCGATGGCCAATGACGCCTGGATGGTGCGGATGCGATTCTCACGGCGCAGGCGAGGCGTCAGGTCCTGCTCCGCCAGGGCGCTGTAGCGACCGATGGCTTCGCTGATCTCGGCGACAAGATTCAGCATCGCCGGGGTCAGGGTGTAGGGCGGACGGTAGGGGCTCATGGAGCAGCCTCTCTGGGGGAGAGATGCCGCTCAGCCGGCGGCTCGCAAAACGAAAAAAGCACCCGTAGGTGCTTGATTCGTCGACTTGTGTGGTGGAGGCGGCGGGAATTGAACCCGCGTCCGCCAGCACTCGCCCATTGGCTCTACATGCTTAGGTTCCGTCATTTGGTTTAGCGTCTCTGGCTCCGACGGTCAGGATCCAGCAACGCGATTCTTCAGAGTTTTAACAACTGACGTGAAGACGCCGCCAGTTGCGATCCCATCAATCGTCGCTCGTATCCCCGCCGTGATGAATGGGCACATCACTTTGGGGCCGGACTAGAAGCTAGCGGCTGTTAAGCTGCCAGCGCGCCCTGAGCGTAGTTGTCGTCGTTTGCGACTATTCAATTGTGATGTTGGATTTACGAGATACATCACGCTCTCGGCATGCACCGCAGGGGTTGTCACCGGCGTCGAAACCATGTCGCCCCCTCATCGCGCATCCTAACAGGATGTGCGGCTTTGTGACAGGTCAGGCGCGGTTTTGTTCCCGCATCACCCGGCCCTTCTGTCGCTGCCAGTCGCGGTCCTTCTCGGTGGCCCGCTTGTCGTGCAGCTTCTTGCCCGTCACCAGCGCCAGCTCACACTTCACCCGGTTGCCCTTCCAGTAGAGCTTCAGCGGCACGCAGGTGTGGCCCTTGTCCTGGGTGCGCGAGAAGATCTTGGCGATCTCCTTGCGGTGCAGCAGCAGCTTGCGGGTCCGCGTCGGGTCGGCCACCTCGTGGGTGCTGGCGGTGTTGAGCGGCATGATATGGCTGCCCAGCAGCCAGGCCTCACCGCCCTTGATCAGGATGTAGGTATCGGTGAGCTGGGCCTTGCCGGCGCGTAGGCTCTTCACCTCCCAGCCGGCCAGCACCAGGCCCGCCTCGAACACCTCGTCGATGTGGTATTCGAAGCGCGCCTTCTTGTTCAGGGCGATGACGTTGCTGCCGGGCCCCTTGCCCTTGCCTTTCTTGTTGGCCATGAAACCTCGTGTCTGTCCGTGCCTGTGGCGGCTTGCCCTTCGATATGGAGGGAAGCGTGATACCATTCAAGGCCTGAAATAACGGCTCATGATACGCCCTGGGCACTGTGAAGTCAGCGGAGAGCTCAATGCCAACGGTCAACCGAACCGCCATGGTGCGGCATACCCCCCAGGAGATGTTCGACCTGGTCAACGACTTCGAACGCTATCCGGAGTTCCTGCCGGGCTGCCGACGCGCGCGGCTGCTCGAGCGCGACGACTCCCACCTGATCGGCGAGATGACCCTGGGTCGGGCCGGCATCGAGCAGAGCATCGCCACCCGCAACGACCTCATCGAGCCGGAGCGCATCGAGATGTCGCTGGTCAGCGGCCCCTTCAAGCGGCTGCGCGGCCGCTGGCTGTTCATACCCATGGGCGAGAACACCTGCAAGGTGTGCCTGGAGATGGAGTTCGAGTTTGCCAGCCGCCTGCTGGGCATGGCATTCGGCAAGCTCTTCCAGCAGGTCGCGGGACAGCTGGTGGACTCCTTCACCCGCCGGGCCGACGACCTCTACGGGCGCTGAGCCATGGCCGAGATCCCGGTGGAGGTGGCCTTCGCCCTGCCCGAACGTCAGGCCGTGGTGGCCCTGAGCGTGCCCCTGGGGACCACGGCCCGGGAGGCCGTGGCGCTGGCCGACCTGCCGGCGCACTTCCCCGAGCTGCCCCGCGACACCTTCGATCAGGCCGACCTGGGGATCTTCGGCAGGCGGCTGCGCGAACCGAGCGACCAGCGCCTGCGGGCCGGCGACCGGGTGGAGATCTATCGCCCGCTGACGATCGACCCCATGGCGGCCAGGCAGGCCCGAGCGGCCCGCGAGAAAGGCTGACGCCCCGCGCGGCAGGGCCGCAGCGGGGCGTCATGATCGGCGCCGGCTTGGCTCAGAAGTCGCTGGCCGGCTCGCCGCCCATGGGCACCGTGGCGCCGCCCTCGGGCTGAGGCTCCGGGGTCGGGGTGGCGTCCAGCGGGTCCGCGCCTTCCACCTGGGGGCCGGCGCCCTCGATGGTGCGCAGCTCGATATCGCGCTCCAGGTCGCCCTCGCGCTGGATATCCACCAGGCGGTTGCCGTCGAAGGTGAGGGTCACGCGGCGGCGCTCCACCCCGGCGTAGGCCTCGTCGAGGCGGAACACATAGTCCCACTGGTTGGCATCGAAGGGCGCCTCCAGCAGCGGGCGACCCATCACGTAGACCACGTCGTCGCGGGTCATGCCCGGCCGCAGCTGCTCCACCATCTCGGCGGTCACCAGGTTGCCCTGGGGGATGTCGCGCTTGTAGACCCCGAAGTAGCCACAGCCGCTGACCATCAGCAGCGCCGCCGAAAGGGTGACGATTCTAGTCAACTTTTGCATTTGCGCCTGTTCTTCACTATCGTGGATTCGGTCGATCATACCCGACCCTACCCGTTACTGCGAAGAGTGACCATGGCCGACCAGAACCATGAATTGCGCAAGGCCGGTCTGAAGGTGACCCTGCCCCGCGTGAAGATCCTGCAGATCCTGGAGAACGTGCAGGGCGAGCATCACCTGAGCGCCGAAGACGTCTACAAGACCCTGCTGGAAGCCGGCGAGGACGTGGGCCTGGCCACCGTCTATCGCGTGCTGACCCAGTTCGAGTCGGCGGGCCTGGTGGTGCGCCACAACTTCGATGGCGGTCACGCCGTCTTCGAGATCTCCCAGGAGGACCACCACGACCATATGGTGTGCCTGGAGAGCGGCGAGATCATCGAATTCTTCGACGAGACCATCGAGCGCCGCCAGCAGGAGATCGCCGAGGAGCATGGCTTCGAGCTCGTCGACCATGCGCTGGTGCTCTATGTGCGGCCGCGCGGCTCCCGCGTGACCCGCCAGGACGGCCCGGCGAAGAAGTAGGCGAACGCGAGGCACCGCGACTGTCTCAGCAAGCGGCCCCGATCCTGGATCGGGGCCGCTTGCCGTTGTGACGGGCTCAGTGGTGCGGGCGCTGGCTGGCGTCGAGCATCTCCCGGGCGTGGGCCGGGGGTATCGAGAGTGCTCGGAGAGGTTGCATCCTTTCAGTGGTGCGGGCGCTGGCTGGCGTCGAGCATCTCCCGGGCGTGGGCCAGGGTGCGCTCGGAGAGGTTGACCCCACCCAGCATGCGGGCCAGCTCGCCGACCCGGCCGGCCTCGTCGAGCAGCGCCATGCGGGTGAGCGTGGTGTCGCGCTCGGCCTGCTTCTCGATATGCAGGTGCCGGTGGGCCTGGGCCGCCACCTGGGGCAGATGGGTCACGGTCATCACCTGGCCCTGCTCGCCCAGGCGGCGCAGCAGCTGGCCGACGATCTCGGCGGTGGCCCCGGAGACGCCCACGTCCACCTCGTCGAACACCAGGCTGGGGATGGTGGAGTGGCGGGCGGCCACCACCTGGATCGCCAGGCTGATGCGCGACAGCTCCCCCCCGGAGGCCACCCGGGCCAGCGGCCGGGCCGGCTGGCCCGGGTTGGCGCTGATCAGGAAGCGCGCCCCCTCCAATCCCTCGGCGGCCGGGGTCTCTCGCGCCAGCAGCTCCACCTCGAAGCGCGCCTTGCCCATGGCCAGGAAGGCGAGCTGCTCCTGCACCGCCTGGCCGAAGCGCCCGGCGGCCTGGCGCCGTGCCTCGCCGACCTGGCGGGCCTGGGTGCGCCAGCGCTCGCGCAGGGCGTCGACCTTGGCCTCCAGTGCCTCGAGGTCCTCCTCGCCGCCCTCCAGGCCCGCCAGCTCGCCCTGCAGGCGCTGGTGCAGGGTGGTGAGCTCCTCGGGCATCACATGGTGCTTGCGGGCCAGGCGGTGGACCTCGCCGAGGCGCTCCTCGACCCAGGCCAGGCGCTCCGGGTCGAGCTCGGTGGCCTCGGCAACGTGGTGCAGCTCCCGGGCCGCCTCCTCGACCTGGATGCGGGCGTCGCCGAGCATGGTGAGCGCCTCGGCCACACGGCCGCGGTCGCTGCCGGGCAGCGCCGAGAGGCGGTTGATCGCCCGGGTGAGCAGGGTCATGGCGCCGCCCTCGTCGCCGTCGCAGCACTCGGCGGCGAACTGCGCCTCGCGCAGGCGCTCCTCGGCGTGGGCCAGCGCCTCCTGCTCCTCTTCCAGGGAGCCCAGCTCGCCCTCGGCCAGGGCCAGCTGGTCGAGCTCCTCGACCTGGTAGCGCACCAGCTGGCGGCGGGCGGCGAGTTCGTCGCCGTCCTCGGCCAGCCGCTTGAGGCGGCGCCGGGCGGCCTGCCAGGCGCGGAAGGTCTCGGCCATCTCGGCCACTGCCTCGCGGTGGCCGGCGAAGTCGTCGAGCAGGCGCAGGTGGGTCTCCTCGCGCAGCAGCGCCTGGTGGGCGTGCTGGCCATGGACCTCGATGAGCCGCTCGCCCAGCGCCTTGAGGTCGGCCACGGTGGCCGGCTGGCCGTTGATCCACGCCTTGGAGCGGCCGCCCGCGCTCACCACGCGGCGCAGCAGGCAGTCGTCGTCGGGCAGCTCCCGGATGGCCAGCCAGGCGCGGGCCTCGGGCAGCGCGGCGATGTCGAAGCGGGCGCTGAGGTCGGCGCGCTCGGCGCCGTGGCGCACGCTGCCGGCATCGGCGCGCTCTCCCAGGCAGAGCCCCAGGGCCCCGAGCAGGATCGACTTGCCGGCGCCGGTCTCGCCGGTGATGGCGGTCATGCCGCCGGCGAGCTCCAGCTCCAGGTGATCGACGATGGCGAAGTCGCGAATGGCAAGCTCTGTCAGCATGAGGCCTCCCGGGAGTCGATACGCCCTGCTCGGGCTACTGGGTATCCATCCACTATGTGTGCGTTTATACAGTAGTCCAGAGTGCCCCACAATGCACGGTCGCCGGCCTCGCCTTGAGTTCCCGTCTCCCGTCCCCATATACCCGGCAGACTCGTGATATCCCGTCATTCATTGTCGAGCCGGCGACCCTGGGTCGCCGCCTCCCTGTCAGGAGAGACCCATGGCCAGAGATACCCAGACTCCGCTGGACGATGAGCTTGCCCGCCGTGAGCAGGAGGCCGAACCGCAGCCGGTAGAGGGCGAGCTGGAGGAGGCCGTCGAGGCGGCCGAGCAGGCCGAGGCCGCCGCCGAGGGGAGCGACAGCCCCGAGGCCGCCGCCGAGACGAGCGACAGCCCCGAGGCCGCCGCCGAGACGAGCGACAGCCCCGAGGTCGCCGCCGAGACGAGCGACAACCCCGAGGCCGATGTGCTGGCCGCCCGCGTCGAGGAGCTGGAGGCGAGCGTCGCCGAGGCCAAGGACCAGGCGCTGCGCGCCGCCGCCGAGGCCCAGAACGTGCGCCGCCGCGCCGAACAGGAGGCCGAGAAGGCCCGCAAGTTCGCCCTGGAGAAGTTCGTCAAGGAGCTATTGCCGGTGGTGGACAGCCTGGAGAAGGCGCTGGAGGCCATGGGCGAGGAGGCCAACGAGGCCCACCGCGAGGGCGTCGCCATGACGCTGAAGATGCAGCTCGACGTGCTGGGCAAGTTCGGCGTGGAGATGCTGGAGCCGGCCGGCGAGCCCTTCGATCCGCAGTACCACGAGGCCATGGCCATGGTGCCCAACCCGGAACTCGACCCCAACACCGTGATGGAGGTGTTCCAGAAGGGCTGCCTGCTCAATGGGCGCCTGGTGCGCCCGGCCATGGTGGTGGTGAGTCAGGCTGCCGGCTGAGCCGCAACAAATCCTGGCCGCGGGGCTTGAAATGGCATCCGCGGCCCCCAGATAGACGTCAACTCCGCGGCGCAGGCCGCAGAACACCATTCCGGATACACTGCAACGACTTTTCGAGGACTTCCTATGGGACGCATCATCGGTATTGACCTGGGGACCACCAACTCCTGTGTCGCCGTGCTCGACGGCGACAGCGCCAAGGTGATCGAGAACGCCGAGGGCGCACGCACCACGCCGTCCATCATCGCCTACACCGATGATGGCGAGACCCTGGTGGGGCAGTCGGCCAAGCGCCAGGCGGTCACCAATCCGACCAACACCCTCTATGCCATCAAGCGCCTGATCGGCCGTCGCTTCAAGGACGACGTCGTCCAGAAGGACATCAAGATGGTGCCCTACAAGATCACCGAGGCCGACAACGGCGACGCCTGGGTGGAGGTGAAGGGCAAGAAGCTGGCGCCGCCGCAGGTCAGCGCCGAAGTGCTTAAGAAGATGAAGAAGACCGCCGAGGACTACCTGGGCGAGCCCGTCACCGAGGCGGTGATCACCGTGCCGGCCTACTTCAACGACAGCCAGCGTCAGGCCACCAAGGATGCCGGGCGCATCGCCGGCCTCGAGGTCAAGCGCATCATCAACGAGCCCACCGCGGCGGCGCTGGCCTACGGCATGGACAAGGCCCGCGGCGACAAGACCATCGCGGTCTACGACCTGGGCGGCGGCACCTTCGACATCTCCATCATCGAGGTGGCGGACGTCGACGGCGAGACCCAGTTCGAGGTGCTGGCCACCAACGGCGACACCTTCCTGGGTGGCGAAGACTTCGATATGCACCTGATCAACTACCTGGTCGATCAGTTCAAGGCCGACAGCGGCATCGACCTCTCCGGCGACAACCTGGCCATGCAGCGCCTCAAGGAAGCCGCCGAGAAGGCCAAGATCGAGCTCTCCAGCGCCCAGCAGACCGACGTCAACCTGCCCTACATCACCGCCGACCAGACCGGGCCCAAGCACCTCAACGTCAAGGTGACCCGGGCCAAGCTGGAGTCGCTGGTGGAGGATCTGGTGCAGCGCTCCCTGGCGCCCTGCAAGATCGCCCTCAAGGACGCCGGCCTGTCGGCCTCCGAGATCGACGACGTCATCCTGGTGGGCGGCCAGACCCGCATGCCCATGGTCCAGCAGAAGGTGGCCGACTTCTTCGGCAAGGAAGCGCGCAAGGACGTCAACCCGGACGAGGCGGTGGCCGTGGGCGCGGCGATCCAGGGCGGCGTGCTGGGCGGCGACGTCAAGGACGTGCTGCTGCTCGACGTCACCCCGCTGACCCTGGGCATCGAGACCCTGGGCGGCGTGATGACCCCGCTGATCGAGAAGAACACCACCATCCCGACCAAGAAGACCCAGACCTTCTCGACCGCGGATGACAACCAGACCGCCGTGACCATCCACGTGCTGCAGGGCGAGCGCAAGCAGGCGGGCGGCAACAAGTCGCTGGGCCGCTTCGACCTGGCCGACATCCCGCCGGCGCCGCGCGGCGTGCCGCAGATCGAGGTCGCCTTCGACCTGGACGCCAACGGCATCCTGCACGTCTCCGCCAAGGACAAGGCCACCGGCAAGGAGCAGTCGATCGTCATCAAGGCCTCCAGCGGCCTCTCCGACGATGAGATCGAGCAGATGGTCCGCGACGCCGAGGCCCACGCCGACGAGGACAAGAAGTTCGAGGAGCTGGTGGCGCTGCGCAACCAGGCCGACGGCATGGTCCACGCCGCCCGCAAGACCGTGCAGGAGGCCGGCGAGCACGCCAGCGAGGACGAGAAGCAGGCCATCGAGAGCGCCGCCAAGGAGCTCGAGGAGGCGATCAAGGGGGATGACAAGGACGACATCCAGGCCAAGCTGGACAAGCTGACCGAGGCCTCCGGCAACCTGGCGCAGAAGATGTACGCCGCCCAGGCCGAGGCCGCCCAGCAGGCTGGCGGTGAGGCCGGCGAGGCCGGCGCCAAGCCGGAAGATGACGTGGTCGACGCCGAGTACGAAGAAGTCAACGACGACCAGAAGAAGCAGTAAACCACGCATCTGATTCACGGATGACGCCAGCGCGGGGGCCTGACTCCCGCGTTGGTGTTTCCGCGGTACCGCGACGGAGGCGGACAGACCGATGTCCAAACGTGACTATTACGAGGTGCTGGGCGTAGAGCGCGGGGCCGATCAGAAAGAGATCAAGAAGGCCTACCGGCGGCTCGCCCAGAAGTTTCACCCGGACCGCAACCCGGACGATGACAGCGCCGCCGAGAAATTCCGCGAGGTCTCCGAGGCCTACGAGGTCCTGACCGACAGCGAGAAGCGCGCGGCCTACGACCAGTTCGGCCATGCCGGCGTCGACGGCCAGGCCGGCGGCTTCGGCGGCGGTGGCTTCGGCGGCGCCGGGGCCGGCGGCTTCAGCGACATCTTCGGCGATGTGTTCGGCGACATCTTCGGCGGGGGCGGCGGGCGTCGCCACCCCAACGCCCCGGCCCGCGGCAGCGACCTGCGCTACAACCTCGAGCTGGACCTCGAGAGCGCCGTGGCCGGCACCAGCGTGGACATCCGCGTGCCGCGCCACGTGGAGTGCGAGCGCTGCGATGGCGAGGGCGCCGAGCCGGGTTCCAGCAAGGAGACCTGCCCGACCTGTGCCGGCCACGGCCAGGTGCGCATGCAGCAGGGCTTCTTCGCCGTGCAGCAGACCTGCCCGACCTGTCACGGCAGCGGCGTGCATATCAAGGTGCCCTGCCACAAGTGCAACGGCGAGGGCCGCGTGCGCGAGACCCGCACCCTCTCGGTGAAGATTCCCGCCGGGGTGGACACCGGCGACCGCATTCGCCTCAACGGCGAGGGCGAGGCGGGCATGAACGGCGGGCCGCCCGGGGACCTCTACGTCCAGGTGCACATCAAGCCGCACCATATCTTCCAGCGCGACGGCAAGCACCTGCACTGCGAGGTGCCGATCAACTTCGTCGACGCCGCACTGGGCGGCGAGCTGGAGGTGCCGACCCTGGACGGCCGGGTGAAGCTCAAGATCCCGCCCGAGACCCAGACCGGCAAGCTCTTCCGGCTGCGCGGCAAGGGGGTGAAGCCGGTGCGCGGCGGCGCCCCCGGCGACCTGCTGTGCAAGGTGGTGGTGGAGACCCCGGTCAAGCTCAACGAGGAGCAGAAGGAGCTACTGCGCCAGTTCCAGGAGAGCCTCGGCGGCACCAACAGCGCCCACCACTCGCCCAAGAAGAGTGGCTTTTTCGACGGCGTGAAGAAGTTCTTCGAGGATATGAAGCCGTAAACGGCATCACGCCTCGCGGAGATCGACGGGCCCCGGCATCGCCAGATGCCGGGGCCCTCTCGTGTACGGTCTCAGCGCTGCAGGCGGTCCAGTCGCCAGGCCAGGGCCTCCTTGGCAGGATGCCACTGCGGGTCCCGGGGCAGCACCAGGGGTTGGCCGTCCAGCTCGCAGAGCCAGCGGTTGTCGGGCACCAGGGCGTCCACTGTAGGACTCAGGTGCCAGCGATGGTCGGGACCGGGGGCGATCAGGTGATTGTCCATGGCCCAGTGCAGGTTGGGCGTCAGCGCCAGGCCGTTGACGGGGCGGTCGTCCTGGCTCTCGGCGAAGGGGATCAGGTGGGCCGCCTCCACCAGATAGCGATAGTCCGGGGTGATATAGCGCAAGCGGCTCGCCGCGCAGCGGTAGTCGTAGGCCTCCAGTACCAGGGAGCGGAAGGCGGCGGAGCGGGCATACTGCTGCTGTGGTTCCTGGACACTGCCTCTTAGCCGCTCGGGATGCTTCTCGTAATCGCCGCTGGTCAATGCCGTCTCGAGATACTCGCCAACTCTGGAATAGGCATCTCCATCGGTGGCGAGGTAGGTGAAAGTCAGAAGTGCGCAGGCCTCTCTGGCAGTCGTGCTGTCTTCCAGGGCTGAAAACAGGGTGGGATCGAGGGAAGCGGCACAAAAGCGCTGCTCGAGCTGCTTCAAGGACTTCGGCTGGCCCATCTGATCGGCCAAGTCCCGAACAGCTGGGAGGTATTCGGGGCGCCAGAGAAGTCCGGTGGGCCCCTTTCTGTTCCTCAGGGCCCAGATCGGCATCCAGGGGCGGGCTCTATGCCGCTCACCCGTGGCTGTTTCGAAGATGTCATGGTAGCGGGCTATCAGGCGCGTATCGATCCGAACCAGCGGTGAAGTGATGTGGCCAGCCTGGATCTCGCAGATGATTGCCAGTAGCAAACAGGGTTGATGCGGTGCGGGTTGGCCACCTTTCCTGTCGACCCTAAGGCGAACCAGGCACTCCAGTGATTCCTCCATACGGTTTCCTTTCCTGACCTCGGAAGCTTTGGCTCACGTTACCACGCCGGCAGCGCTCGAGCGCCGGTCGCGGGTGCAGAAACGCACTCACTGCCCAGGCGGTGAGGTAGCTCCCGGTGACCCGGCTGATCGAACCCTTCGCTCTGCTGCAAGAGGCGCTTGGCGGCGGAGGCGGTGCCGTCATAGTCTGGAGGCTCATCGAGCGACGAGCGGAGGCGAGCATGCCCATTTCACGCGCGGAGATCGCCACCGAGTCCGGCGAGAAGCTGATTCGGCGGCTGTGCAAGCACTGGGCCCACAAGCTGGAGGTGGCGTACCAGGAGGGCGAGGGGCGGGTGACCTTTGAGGGCGGCACCTGCCTGATGCAGGTGGAGGAGGGCAAGCTGGTGGTGGCCATCGAGGCCCTGGACGAGGAGGGCCTGGACCGCCTGGAGGGCGTGGTGGCCAGCCACCTCGAGCGCATGGCCGGCGATGAGGTCCTGGAGATCATCTGGGAGAATTGAGCGTGGCGGTGTCCCCCCGCGCTGCCCACCTGGGCATGCTGCTCTGGGCGCTGCTGGTGGGGCTCTCCTTTCCCGCCGTGGGGCTGATGAGCGAGCTGCCGCCGCTCTCGCTCACGGCGCTGCGCTTCGCCATCGCCTGTGCCGGGCTCTGGTGGCTGGCCCGCCGCGCCCCGGGCTTCGTGCCGCCGCCGCGGGCACTGCCCCTCTATGGGCTGATGGGCCTCTGCCTGGCCGGCTTCTTCGGCGCCATGTTCTGGGCGGCCCACCACGCCACGGCCCTCTCCATGGCCACCCTCTACGTCACGGTGCCGCTGCTGGCCTTCCTGCTGGGGCTGGGATTCCGGGTGGAGCGTCGCGGCTGGCGCCTGCCGGCCATCCTGGGCCTGGGGGCGGCCGGCGCCCTGGGCCTGGCCTTCGCCGAGTCGCTGGGCGAGGCCGGCGGGCTGCGCTTCGGCCTCGGCGAGGCGGTGTTC
>NZ_CP071922.1:50897-53710 GCF_017584085.1 Halomonas sp. BM-2019 | reverse complement strand
CGTCTTGCCGGTGGCCGGTGCCACCCCTGGTTATCCCTGCGACGTGCTGTTTGCGGAGGGTGCGTTTGTGGACGGTTCCACCAGCGAATTGTCTGCGGACGGTCCGCTCCGTCCTCCGTTTGCTATTTATTGCCAGGGTGGCACCCATTGGACCCAATGGGCGTACGCTTTGGAAGCGGTGTTGGATGCATGGTCCGTTTCTTGAAGTTCACAAGCACGGGATGTGCCGGGTTGCGCGTGACTATCGCCATGGATTCCATATTTCGCGCGTGGACAGGCATGGATCGTGTTCATTTTTTTCTTGAGTCTCCTGTACTTGTTGGATCTATGGATGGAGATCTTCAGGGTCCATTCGGTGTGGGATCCGGATGCTTCTGCACCTCATTGTATCACTTTTTCCATATCCACATGGACCTCTTTTCTCTTCAGAAGAGGACCTTCCAGATCCCTCCTTCCCCCACCTTCTCTTCTGTGGATCTCCTGTGCAGTACGTCTGTTTCCCTATCCACCTCAGAAACACACCCACACCCACGGACCCACGGAGAACTTGAGTGTTCCCATTGCGGAAGAACGCATGCGATGGCACGTATCTCTTGGACCCAGTCCATCCCAGGAAATCATCCCTCCACGCCACCTGCACCAGACCAGGCAACTGTGCGAGCGTGAAGGTGAATGTGTGTGAGGGTGACTGTCCCTGAGTCTGTGGGAGAGTGAATGACAGATGGTGAGTGAGAGGGCCTGGGAGTGTGTGTGAGATCCTGGGAGTCTGTGTGTGAGTGAGTGAGAGATGGAGTGTGCCTGAGTGAGTGAGAGAGTGTGAGCGAGTGGACCGACGACGTGGCGGCGCACACGTCGCATTGGACGACGCCTGCATCGACGTCGCAAGGAAGCGTCCGAGGGAGGAAGGAAAGGTCGAACAAGAGGAGGAGAAGGGAAACATGCGTGCCAGACAAGCCGCGTGGACGGCGATGCGATCCACACAAGCCTGGATCCAAGCCAAGCAAGCCACCGGACACGTGACGCACAACTTCCAAACACTGCCTTTGGTACGCACCACACGTCCACGTCCAGCGAAACACACGAAGGAACCGGGCCAGACGACGAAATCGAACACGTCCAAGACGACGCGCTCGTACAATGGCCCGATGGAAACACACGTCACCAAACGACGGTGCAAACGGACCGTCGTACGGCACACCACGAACGTCCACGTGCGCGTAGCAGGAACGTTCCGTGGGAATTTGCAGCGAACAATGCGAGCCAAGAACGATACTGGAACGAATGCTGACCGACGAGGATTCAAAACGCTCGACGTCAAAGGCGACGAACCAAAGCAACGTCACACGTGGCGTGCTTGGATGCCTGCGGAGCTTCAGGTGCGTGCCGTGGACGAGGAACGACGCGTAAAAAGGAATCGCGGAACGAATCAGTGGAACTGACGCAATTCGAACATGCGAAGCTCCACGAGGACCCTGGCCAGTGAAGTGATCGGTATCGATCTGGGCACCACCAACTCATGTGTGGCAGTCATGGAGGGAAAGACGGCCAAAGTCATCGAAAATGCAGAAGGGGCAAGGACCACGCCGTCCGTCGTGGCCTTCACGGACAAGGGCGAGAAACTGGTCGGGCTCCCAGCCAAGAGGCAAGCCGTCACCAATCCCACCAACACGCTTTATGCCACCAAGCGATTGATCGGCAGGCCCTTCGATGATCCTCAGACGGAGAAAGAAGCAAAGATGGTGCCGTACAAAATCATCCGCGCAGATAACGGAGACGCCTGGGTAGAAGCAGGAGGCCAAAAGTACTCCCCCTCGCAGGTGGGCGCTTTCGTGCTGCAGAAGATGAAGGAGACAGCCGAAACCTACCTGGGAAGGAAGGTGACCCAAGCCGTGGTGACGGTGCCTGCCTACTTCAACGATTCTCAAAGGCAAGCCACAAAAGATGCAGGGAAGATCGCCGGTTTGGACGTCCTGCGTATCATCAACGAACCCACTGCTGCTGCCCTGTCCTACGGCATGGACAAGAAGGAAGGGCTTGTGGCGGTTTATGATCTGGGCGGCGGCACGTTCGATATCAGTATCCTGGAAATCAGCGGCGGCGTGTTCGAGGTGAAATCGACCAACGGGGACACATTTCTGGGCGGAGAGGACTTTGACAACGCCCTGTTGCAGCACCTCGTCACAGAATTCAAGAAGGAACAAGGGATCGACCTGACCACGGACAAGCTGGCGGTGCAGCGTTTGCGCGAAGCGTCCGAGAAGGCCAAGATCGAGCTGTCCAGCTCTTCTCAGACGGACATCAATCTGCCCTTCATCACAGCGGATGCCAGCGGTGCAAAGCACCTGAACGTCGCCATCACCCGATCCAAGTTCGAGTCTCTGGTGAGCGGCCTGTTGGAGAGGACCAGGAGCCCGTGCATTAACGCACTCAAGGATGCTGGCGTTTCTGCAGGAGAGATCAACGAGGTTCTCTTGGTGGGAGGCATGTCTCGCATGCCGAAGGTCCAGGAGTTGGTCAAAAGCATTTTCGGGAAGGAACCGCACCGAGGCGTCAACCCCGACGAGGTGGTTGCGATGGGCGCTGCCATCCAGGGCGGTGTTTTGAAGGGGGATGTCAAGGACATCCTGTTGTTGGACGTGACCCCCTTGTCCCTGGGCATAGAAACCCTCGGCGGAGTGTTCACCAGGCTAATCAATCGCAACACCACCATTCCCACCAAGAAGTCACAGGTGTTTTCCACTGCTGCGGACAACCAGCAGCAGGTCGGGATCAAGGTGCTTCAAGGCGAGAGGGAGATGGCGGCGGACAACAAG
>NZ_CP071922.1:49200-50797 GCF_017584085.1 Halomonas sp. BM-2019 | reverse complement strand
TTTAGTTTCCAAGGTCACCCAGAAGCGAGTCCAGGGCCGCAGGATGCTGCGCCACTGTTCGATCATTTCATTGAACTGCTTGAAGCTGCGAAGCAATAAAGACGGGATGCCACGATGCCAAAACGTACAGACATAAAAAGTATTTTAATTATCGGCGCGGGTCCTATTGTCATCGGCCAAGCGTGTGAGTTCGACTACTCGGGTGCGCAAGCGTGTAAGGCGCTGCGCGAAGAAGGATATCGAGTTATTTTGGTGAACTCGAATCCAGCCACGATTATGACTGATCCAGAAATGGCCGATGCGACTTACATTGAGCCAATTCACTGGGAAGTGGTTGAGAAAATTATCGAACGTGAACGTCCAGACGCGATTTTACCCACCATGGGTGGGCAAACTGCACTGAACTGTGCGCTTGAGCTCGACGCCCAAGGTGTTTTAGAAAAGTATAATGTTGAAATGATTGGTGCGACGGCTGATGCCATCGACAAAGCGGAGGACCGCGATCGTTTCGACAAGGCGATGAAAAAGATTGGTTTGGAAACGCCACGCGCTGAAATCGCCCATGGTATGGACGAAGCCTTCGATATTCTTGAGCGCATCGGTTTCCCTTGTATCATTCGTCCGTCATTCACTATGGGTGGCAGCGGCGGCGGTATCGCCTACAACCGTGACGAATTCGAAGAGATATGTAAACGTGGTTTGTCACTATCACGCACCAAAGAGCTCCTCATTGACGAGTCGTTAATCGGCTGGAAAGAGTATGAGATGGAAGTGGTTCGTGACAAGAATGACAACTGCATTATTGTCTGCGCGATCGAAAACTTTGACCCCATGGGTGTGCACACTGGTGACTCGATTACCGTTGCCCCAGCACAAACATTGACAGACAAAGAATATCAAATCATGCGCGACGCCTCGATGGCCGTTCTGCGCGAGATTGGCGTTGAAACCGGTGGGTCGAACGTGCAGTTTGGTATTTGTCCAGACACGGGCCGGATGGTCATTATTGAAATGAACCCGCGGGTGAGCCGTTCTTCGGCGCTGGCCTCAAAAGCGACAGGTTTCCCCATTGCGAAAGTGGCAGCCAAGTTGGCTGTGGGCTACACCTTGGACGAATTGGCCAACGACATTACTGGTGGTGTGACGCCGGCTTCGTTTGAGCCTGCAATTGATTACGTCGTCACTAAAATTCCACGTTTTAACTTTGAAAAATTCGCTGGTGCGAACGATCGCTTAACCACGCAAATGAAGTCCGTGGGTGAGGTGATGGCGATTGGTCGTAATCAACAGGAGTCTATGCAGAAGGCGTTACGTGGCCTTGAGCTTGGTATGAATGGCTTAGACCCAATTGTTGATTTAAGCGAGCCTGACGAAGCGCGAACCAAAATCATTCGTGAGCTAAAAGAACCGGGTGCCGAGCGCATTTGGTATATCGGTGATGCATTCCGCATGGGGATGAGTGTGGACGAGGTCTTTAACCTGACCAAGATCGATCGCTGGTTCCTCATTCAGTTGGAAGAAATTATCGCGTTAGAACGTGAAGTTGAGCAACTCGGCTTAGCGGGAATGGATGCTGATAGCCTGCGTTACCTGAAAC
>NZ_CP071922.1:48822-49190 GCF_017584085.1 Halomonas sp. BM-2019 | reverse complement strand
GTTTAGCCGCAATTCTCGACGTGCATGAAAGTGAAGTGCGTAAGCGTCGCGAAGAGTTCAACATTTTCCCGGTCTACAAGCGCGTCGACACCTGTGCGGCAGAGTTCGCTTCAGAAACAGCCTACATGTATTCGACCTACGACGAAGAGTGCGAAGCACGGCCGAGCGACCGAGAAAAAATTATGGTCATTGGCGGTGGTCCAAACCGTATTGGTCAAGGCATCGAATTCGATTACTGCTGTGTGCATGCAGCGCTTGCTATGCGTGAAGACGGCTACGAGACCATTATGGTGAATTGTAACCCTGAAACGGTTTCGACCGACTACGATACATCTGATCGCTTGTATTTCGAACCGATTACGCTCGAA
>NZ_CP071922.1:38041-48722 GCF_017584085.1 Halomonas sp. BM-2019 | reverse complement strand
CCACGCCGCGTATCACTCCGGGGGCGTCGACCAGCAGCACACCCTCCCCGGCCTGGCGGGCCAGGCGGCGCGCCGCTTCCACCAGCGGCAGGCGAAAGCGGGCGGCGTTGAGGCTGGCCAGGGCGGCCAGGGCTTCGAGCCGCCAGCCGCCCCCGCCCTCATCGGCCCAGCGGCCCAGGCAGACCGCGCCGGGCGGGCCGACGCCCGGCAGGCCCGGATCGGCGCTCAGGCAGCGGCACTCCCTGCCGCCCTCGGCCAGGTGGGCGGCGAGGACGCGGGCCAGGGTGCTCTTGCCGCTGCCCGGCGCGCCGGCCAGCAGCACCCGGCGGTGGCGGTGCAGCAGCGCCGCCAGGGGGTGGGCCGTCGATAAGCACTCTGGTGGGGTTGGCATGGCGGTACCCTTGCCTCGATACGCCCAGTGTGGGTGATCAGCTTGCCGCAGCCCAGGTGAATTCTTGCGCTCGGCGGATGGAGGGTTCCGCTTGACGTATTACGTGAAGCGTAATAGATTGGCGGAATGATCGAGTCCTTTGCCTGCAAGCGCACGCGGCAGCTCTTCGAGGGGGCCGGGTGCCCCAAGGCATTTCGTGCCTTTCGGCGCCAGGCTGAGCGCAAGCTGCAGCTGCTGGACTCCGCGACCACGCTGGACTTCTTGCGCTCGCCGCCCGGCAACCG
This sequence comes from Halomonas sp. BM-2019, assembly GCF_017584085.1. NCBI lineage: Bacteria > Pseudomonadati > Pseudomonadota > Gammaproteobacteria > Oceanospirillales > Halomonadaceae > Halomonas > Halomonas sp. BM-2019. The sequence continues at coordinate 48,047 of NZ_CP071922.1, read as the reverse complement.
TCTCGAGGCACTGCAGGGAGACAGGCAAGGTCAATACAGTATTCGTATCAACGATCAATGGCGCCTTTGCTTTCGCTTCGAGAGGGGGGCCGCCTTCGATGTCGAGATCGTGGATTATCACTGACCATTTCGGCCAGGAGTCATCAGCATGAGCAAGAATGGCATGCGACCTATCCATCCCGGCGAGGTGCTGCGGGAGGACTATCTCGAGCCGCTGGGGATGAGCGTCAACGCCTTGGCACGGGAGCTGCGCGTGCCCGCGACGCGCCTGCATGAGATCGTCAAGGAGCGTCGTGCCGTCTCGGCGGATACGGCATTGAGGCTGGCGCGTTACTTCGGTGGTGATGCCCAGTCGTGGTTGAACCTGCAGGCCGCCTACGACCTCAAGAGGGTCGAGCGCGACCATGGGGAGGAGATCGAGCGGGACGTGTTGCCGAGAGATGCCGCCTGAGGCCTTGGTGCCTCTGGTATAATCCCCCGCCACGAAAAGCCATCGAATTCGCAGGAGTCCACATGACCCGTATCGCCATCGTCGGGGTCGCCGGCCGCATGGGCCGCACCCTGGTCAACGCCGTGCTGCAGGATGACGGCGCCACCCTGGCCGGCGGCGTCGTAGAGCCGGGCAGCACCCTGGCCGGCGCCGATATCGGCGAGCTGGCCGGCGTCGGCAAGCTGGGCGTGGCCGCCGTGGACTCGCTGGAGGCCATCGTCGACGACTTCGACGTGCTGATCGACTTCACCGCGCCCCGGGTGACGCTGTCCAACCTGGCGGTCTGCGCCGAGCACGGCAAGCGCATGGTGATCGGCACCACCGGGCTCGACGATGCGGAGCTGGCCGAGCTCGACGGCTACCGCGACCGGCTGCCCTTCGTCTTCGCCCCCAATATGAGCGTGGGGGTGAACCTGACGCTGAAGCTGCTGGAGACGGCCGCCAGGGCGCTGGGCGACGAGGGCTACGATATCGAGGTGATCGAGGCCCATCACCGCCACAAGGTCGACGCCCCCTCCGGCACCGCGCTCAAGATGGGCGAGGTGGTGGCCGAGTCCCTGGGCCGCACCCTCAAGGAGCACGGTGTCTTCGAGCGGGTGGGGCAGTGCGGGCCGCGTACCGACCAGGAGATCGGCTTCGCCACCGTGCGCGCCGGCGACATCGTCGGTGAGCATACCGTGATGTTCGCCACCGAGGGCGAACGCATCGAGATCACCCACAAGGCCAGTAGCCGCATGACCTTCGCCAAGGGCGCGGTGCGCGCCGCGCGCTGGGTCGCCGGCCAGGGCAGCGGCCGCTATGCCATGCAGGACGTGCTCGGTCTGACAGACCGTGTCTGAAGTGACTGGGCCTGGCGTGAGGGGGCTCGACTAAAGGGGTGGTCGACAGGCGGCCAATCCTGTAATATCCCCAAAATTTTGGCCGGGCGTCTGGGCGAAAGCCCCCTACACAGCGCTTGTTGCGTCGGCCCCCAGTGTTCTGATGTTCTGAACGAACCAGTTCCGAGCGAATGACAACAAGCGGGATGAAACCGGTCTTCATCGGGTTTCGTCCCGCTTTTTTGCGGGCTGGCCACCGGTAACACTATTCCTTGACGAGCTGTCGTTGCATGGCTGTCGTTACACAGATATGGGAGGACGTTGCATTGAACAGACCCGCGATACTGGCCCTGGAAGACGGCAGTGTGTTTCACGGCACGGCCATCGGTGCCGATGGACAGACCAGCGGTGAGGTGGTGTTCAATACGGCCATGACCGGCTATCAGGAGATCCTGACCGACCCCTCCTATACCCGCCAGATCGTCACCCTGACCTACCCCCATATCGGCAACACCGGCGTCAACGCCGAGGACGTGGAGTCCGGCGCCATCGCCGCCGCGGGCCTGGTGATCCGCGACCTGCCGCTGCTGGCCAGCAGCTTCCGCTCCGAGCAGTCGCTCTCCGACTATCTCAAGAGCCAGAACGTGCTGGGCATCGCCGATATCGACACCCGCCGCCTGACCCGCCTCCTGCGCGACAAGGGCGCCCAGAACGGCGCCATCCTGGCCGGCGACCTGGCCTCCGGCGAGGACGCCGTGGCGCGCGCCCTGGAGGCGGCCCGCGCCTTCCCGGGCCTCAAGGGCATGGACCTGGCCAAGGTGGTCTCCTGCCAGAGCCCCTACGAGTGGAGCGAGGGCGAGTGGACCCTGGGCGAGGGCTATGCCGATACCGCCGGCCCCGATGGCAAGGCCGAGCGCCCCTATCACGTGGTGGCCTACGACTTCGGCGTCAAGCGCAACATCCTGCGCATGCTCGCCTCCCGCGGCTGCCGTCTCACCGTGGTGCCGGCCCAGACCCCGGCCAGCGAGGTGGTGGCCATGGCCCCGGACGGCGTCTTCCTGGCCAACGGCCCCGGCGACCCCGCGCCCTGCGACTACGCCATCACGGCGATCCGCGAGCTCCTCGAGACCGAACTGCCGCTGTTCGGCATCTGCCTGGGCCACCAGCTGCTGGCGCTGGCCAGCGGGGCCAAAACGGTGAAGATGGGCCACGGCCACCATGGCGCCAACCACCCGGTGCAGGACCTCGACACCGGCTGCGTGATGATCACCAGCCAGAACCACGGCTTCGCCGTCGACGAGGCGAGCCTGCCGGCCAGCCTGCGCGCCACCCACCGTTCGCTGTTCGACGGCACCCTGCAGGGGATCGAGCGCACCGACCGCCCGGCCTTCGGCTTCCAGGGCCACCCGGAGGCGAGCCCCGGCCCGAAGGACGTCGCGCCGCTGTTCGACCGCTTCGTCGAGATGCTGAAGGCCCGCCGGGCCTGAGCCAGAGCGCGAGAGCCTGAGTTGAGAACCTGACTCGAGAGACGTCGCCCCTCGTCACCCTTATTCTGCGGGAAGCACCATGCCCAAGCGTACCGACATCCAGAGCATCCTGATCATTGGCGCCGGCCCCATCGTCATCGGCCAGGCCTGCGAATTCGACTACTCCGGCGCCCAGGCCTGCAAGGCGCTGCGCGAGGAGGGCTACCGGGTCATCCTGGTGAACTCCAACCCGGCCACCATCATGACCGATCCGGCCATGGCCGATGCCACCTACATCGAGCCGATCACCTGGCAGGCGGTGGCGAAGATCATCGAGGCCGAGCGCCCCGACGCCATCCTGCCCACCATGGGCGGCCAGACCGCGCTCAACTGCGCGCTGGACCTGGACAAGCACGGCGTGCTCGAGACGTACGGCGTGGAGATGATCGGCGCCAACGCCGACGCCATCAACAAGGCCGAGGATCGCGACCTCTTCGACCAGGCCATGAAGCGCATCGGCCTGGAGTGCCCCAAGGCCGAGGTGGCCCACAGCATGGAGGAGGCCTGGCGCATCCAGGCGACGCTGGGCTTCCCGGTGATCATCCGCCCCTCCTACACCATGGGCGGCTCCGGCGGCGGCGTGGCCTACAACAAGGAGGAGTTCGAGGAGATCTGTACCCGCGGCTTCGAGCTCTCCAACAACCACGAGCTGCTGATCGACGAGTCGCTGCTGGGTTGGAAGGAGTACGAGATGGAGGTCGTGCGCGACAAGCACGACAACTGCATCATCGTCTGCGCCATCGAGAACTTCGACCCCATGGGCGTGCACACCGGCGACTCCATCACCGTGGCCCCGGCCCAGACGCTGACCGACAAGGAGTACCAGATCATGCGCGACGCATCGCTGGCGGTGCTGCGCGAGATCGGCGTCGAGACCGGCGGCTCCAACGTCCAGTTCGGCGTGGACCCGGATACCGGCCGCATGGTGGTGATCGAGATGAACCCGCGGGTGTCGCGCTCGTCTGCGCTGGCCTCCAAGGCCACCGGCTTCCCGATCGCCAAGATCGCCGCCAAGCTGGCGGTGGGCTACACCCTGGACGAGCTTTCGAACGACATCACCGGCGGGCGCACCCCGGCCTCCTTCGAGCCGGCCATCGACTACGTGGTCACCAAGATCCCGCGCTTCACCTTCGAGAAGTTCCCCCAGGCCAACGACCGCCTCACCACCCAGATGAAGTCGGTGGGCGAGGTCATGGCCATCGGCCGCACCTTCCAGGAGTCGCTGCAGAAGGCCCTGCGCGGCCTGGAGACCGGCAACGACGGCCTCGACCCCATCGTCACCGAGTTCACCGACGACGCCCTGGCCCATATCAAGGGCGAGCTGCAGGCCGCCGGCGCCGAGCGCATCTTCTACGTGGCCGACGCCATGCGCGCCGGCATGAGCCGCGACGAGGTCTTCGCGCTGACCCGGATCGACCCCTGGTTCCTGGTCCAGCTCGAGGACCTGGTGGCCACCGAGGCCGAGGTGGCCAAGCGCTCGCTCTCCGAGCTCGATGCCCGTGAGCTGTTCCGCCTCAAGCGCAAGGGCTTTTCCGACGCCCGCCTGGCCAGCCTGCTCGGCGTCTCCGAGAAGGAGTTCCGCAAGACCCGCCAGCAGGCCGGCATCCGCCCGGTCTACAAGCGCGTCGACACCTGCGCCGCCGAGTTCGCCTCGGACACCGCCTACCTCTACTCCACCTACGAGGAGGAGTGCGAGGCGGAGGTCACGGACCGCCAGAAGATCATGGTGCTGGGCGGTGGTCCCAACCGCATCGGCCAGGGAATCGAGTTCGACTACTGCTGCGTCCACGCCGCCTTCGCCATGCGCGACGACGGCTATGAGACCATCATGGTCAACTGCAACCCGGAGACCGTCTCCACCGACTACGACACCTCCGACCGCCTCTACTTCGAGCCGGTGACCCTGGAGGACGTGCTGGAGATCGCCGACAAGGAGCGGCCGGTGGGGGTGATCGTGCAGTTCGGCGGCCAGACCCCGCTCAAGCTGGCCCGGGAGCTCGAGGCCGCCGGCGTGCCGATCATCGGCACCACCCCGGACGCCATCGACCGCGCCGAGGACCGCGAGCGCTTCCAGCAGATGATCGACAAGCTGGGCCTCAAGCAGCCGCCCAACGCCACCGCGCGCAGCTTCGAGGAGGCCTTCGCCAAGGCCGAGACCATCGGCTACCCGCTGGTGGTGCGCCCCAGCTACGTGCTGGGCGGTCGCGCCATGGAGATCGTCTACTCGGCGGATGAACTCGAGAACTACATGACCCACGCGGTCAAGGTCTCCAACGACTCCCCGGTGCTGCTCGACCACTTCCTCAACGCCGCCATCGAGATCGATATCGATGCGGTCTCCGACGGCAAGGAGGTGGTGATCGGCGGCATCATGCAGCACATCGAGCAGGCCGGGGTGCACTCCGGCGACTCCGCCTGTTCGCTGCCCCCCTACTCTCTGCCCGCCGAGGTGCAGGACGCGATGCGCGAGCAGGTCCGGCAGATGGCCGTGGAGCTCGGCGTCAAGGGCCTGATGAACGTGCAGCTGGCCTGGCAGGACGGCGAGATCTACGTCATCGAGGTCAACCCGCGCGCCTCGCGCACCGTGCCCTTCGTCTCAAAGTGCATCGGCACCTCGCTGGCTCAGATCGCCGCCCGCTGCATGGCCGGCACGACCCTCGCCGAGCAGGGCTTCACCCGCGAGATCGTGCCGCACTTCTTCAGCGTCAAGGAGGCGGTCTTCCCGTTCAACAAGTTCCCCGGCGTCGACCCGATCCTCTCGCCGGAGATGAAGTCCACCGGCGAGGTGATGGGCTCCGGCGATACCTTCGCCGAGGCCTTCTACAAGGCGCAGCTGGGCGCCGGCGAGGCGATTCCTGCGCTTGCCGGCGAGCGCAAGGCGTTCCTCTCGGTGCGCGAGCCGGACAAGGCGGGTGTTATCGAGGTGGCCCGTTCTCTGGTAACCTTGGGCTTCACGCTGTGCGCGACCCGCGGTACCGCCGCTGCCCTGCAGGCCGCCGGTATCGAGGTGGAGGTCGTGAACAAGGTCTTCGAAGGGCGCCCGCATATCGTCGATCTGCTCAAGAACGACGACATCGCCTATATCGTCAATACCACCGAGGGTCGTCAGGCGATCCTGGACTCCTCGGTGATCCGCCGCACCGCGCTTGCCCGCAAGGTGCCCTACGCCACGACGCTGGCGGGGGCCAATGCCGTTTGCATGGCGCTGGAGTACGGCAACGCGATCACGGTGCGGCGGCTTCAGGAACTGCATGCAGGAGCTGCACAATGAACAAGGTCCCGATGACCGTTGCCGGAGAGACGCGCCTGCGCAAGGAGCTCGAGCAGCTCAAGGGCGAGGCGCGTCCGAAGGTGATTGCCGCCATCGCCGAGGCTCGCGAGCACGGGGATCTCAAGGAGAACGCCGAATACCATGCCGCCCGGGAGCAGCAGGGCTTCATCGAGGGGCGCATCCAGGAGATCGAGGGCAAGCTCGGGAGCGCCCAGGTGATCGACGTCACCAAGCTGCCGCGCACCGGCAAGGTGATCTTCGGCGTCACCGTCGAGCTGCTCAACCTCGACACCGACGAGGAGGTGACCTACCGCATCGTCGGCGAGGACGAGGCCGACATCAAGCAGGGGCTGATCTCGGTCACCTCGCCCATCGCCCGCGCCCTGATCGGCAAGGAGGAGGGTGACGTGGTGGTGGTCAAGACCCCCGGCGGCAACGTCGAGTACGAGATCGGCGGCGTGGAGCACCTGTAGCCCTTCGGGCAGCGCCGAGCTGCAAGCGCCTAGCGCCCAGCTGCTCAGTTACGGGCGGCAGATGTTGAGGCCACAAACGAGAAACCCCGCCGGGTACCCGATTTGGCGGGGTTTCTTCATTGACGACGCCACACTCGGCAGTGGCATTATCCTGCGGCGCTAGGCGCTAGGCGCTAGGCGCTAGGCGCTAGGCGCTAGGCGCTAGGCGCTCAATGCCGCCCGTGATGCCCCTCGAAGCGCGCTGCACGTTGGAGAGCTTCGGGTTGGCCTTGGGGTTGGCGCGGTAGAGCAGTGCCATCTTGCCGATGGTCTGGACCAGCTCGGCGCGGCTGGCTGCGACCAGCTCGGCGAGCAGGGTGGCGCGGTCGTCGCGCTCGGCCAGGGCCAGCTTGATCTTGATCAGCTCGTGGTCGGCGAGCGCCCGCTCCAGCTCCGCCAGCACGCCTTCGGAGAGGCCGTTCTCGGCGACCATGACCACCGGATTGAGGTGGTGGCCGATGCTGCGGAATGCTTTCTTTTGTGCCTGTGACAAGCTCATGGTATCTTGCGTCTTCTCGGTTGCGCGCAGCCGCCCATAGTACATGAAAATAGTACATGAAAAACCCTGCGGCGAAAGCCGCGGCGCCGTCTGGCGCACCATCTTGCCGGTAGTCCGCTCGACGCTCGTCCTCCCGCTGCATCGCTCTACAGACCCGCTACTCAGGTGACGTCTTGGCCACGCCCCCTTCGTCTCGCAACTCCTCCGGTCGTCCGGCCGGCAAGAACGCTGCCCGGAAGCGCACTGCCAGCAAGAGCAGTGCCGGCTGGCTCAAGGAGCACTTCGACGACCCCTATGTGCAGCGCTCCTGGCAGGAGGGCTATCGCTCGCGGGCCAGCTACAAGCTGCTGGCCCTGGACGAGAAGGACCGGCTCTTCAAGCCCGGCATGACGGTGATCGACCTGGGCGCGGCGCCGGGCGGCTGGAGCCAGGTGGCCGCCGAGAAGGTGGGCCCCGAAGGCGTGGTGATCGCCTCCGACATCCTCGAGATGGACGCCCTGGCCGGGGTCGACTTCATCCAGGGGGACTTCACCGAGGAGAGCGTGCTGGAGGCGATCCTGGCCACCCTGGGCGGGCGCCCGGTGGACCTGGTGATGTCCGACATGGCCCCCAATATGAGCGGCATGGCCGCCATCGACCAGCCCCAGGCGATGTACCTGGTGGAGTTGGCGCTGGACCTGGCCGGCCAGACCCTGCGCCCCGGCGGCACCTTCCTGGCCAAGGTGTTCCAGGGCGAGGGGTTCGATGACTACCTGAAGGCGCTGCGCGGCAGCTTCGCGCGGGTGGTCACCCGCAAGCCGGAGGCGTCGCGTGCCCGCTCCCGGGAGGTCTACCTGCTGGCGCAGGGCTTCCGCGGCTGAGCGGGCGCTCGGCCCCGGCAGCGCAAGCAAGCGACAAGAGAGAGGCGATCGATAGTCCTCGACTAACGGGGTGATTGCCGGACAGCAGGCACCAAAGTGTGTCACAGTATTCGCTACGGGGACCGCTCGGGATGGGCGGTGGCCGAACGCGGCGGGCTCCTGTAGTGTCCTATACAGTGCGTGTACAAGGCGCCAGGCCATGGCGGCCGACAGATTTCAGATATTGAGGGTAGTCCCTTGAACGATATGGCGAAGAACCTGATCCTGTGGTTGGTCATCGCGGCGGTGCTGCTGACGGTGTTCAACAACTTCAGCGTCGACACGGCACCCCAGTCGATGAACTATTCCCAGTTCGTCCAGCAGGTGCAGAACCAGCAGGTGCGCAGCGTCACCATCGACGGCTACAAGATCACCGGCGAGCGCACCGACGGCTCGGCGTTCCAGACCATCCGGCCGGCGGCCGAGGATCCCAAGCTGATCGACGACCTGCTCTCCAACAACGTCACCGTGGTGGGCAAGGAGCCGGAGCAGCAGAGCCTGTGGACGCGGCTGCTGATCGCCAGCTTCCCGATCCTGCTGATACTGGCCATCTTCATGTTCTTCATGCGCCAGATGCAGGGGGGCGGGGCCGGCAAGGGCGGGCCCATGAGCTTCGGCAAGTCCAAGGCCAAGCTGCTCTCCCAGGACCAGATCAAGACCACCTTCGCCGACGTGGCGGGCTGCGACGAGGCCAAGGAGGAGGTCGAGGAGCTGGTCGACTTCCTGCGCGACCCCACCAAGTTCCAGCGCCTGGGTGGCACCATCCCCCGCGGCGTGCTGATGGTGGGCCCGCCCGGCACCGGCAAGACGCTGCTCGCCAAGTCCATCGCCGGCGAGGCCAAGGTGCCCTTCTTCTCGATCTCCGGCTCCGACTTCGTCGAGATGTTCGTCGGCGTGGGCGCCTCGCGCGTGCGTGACATGTTCGAGCAGGCCAAGAAGCAGGCGCCCTGCATCATCTTCATCGACGAGATCGACGCCGTGGGCCGCTCCCGCGGGGTCGGCATGGGCGGCGGCAACGACGAACGCGAGCAGACCTTGAACCAGCTGCTGGTGGAGATGGACGGCTTCGAGGCCAACGAGGGCATCATCGTCATCGCCGCCACCAACCGTCCCGACGTGCTCGACCCGGCGCTGCTGCGTCCGGGCCGCTTCGACCGCCAGGTGGTCGTGCCGCTGCCCGATATCCGCGGCCGCGAGCATATCCTCAACGTGCACCTGCGCAAGGTGCCGCTGGCCGACGACGTCAAGCCGTCGCTGATCGCTCGTGGCACCCCGGGCTTCTCCGGCGCCGACCTGGCCAACCTGGTCAACGAGGCGGCGCTGTTCGCCGCGCGCCGCAACAAGCGCCTGGTGGGCATGGAGGAGCTGGAGCTGGCCAAGGACAAGATCATGATGGGCGCCGAGCGCCGCTCCATGGTCATGACCGAGAAGGAGAAGCTCAACACCGCCTACCACGAGTCGGGCCACGCCATCATCGGCCTGGTGATGCCGGAGCACGACCCGGTCTACAAGGTGACCATCATCCCGCGTGGCCGCGCCCTGGGCGTGACCATGTTCCTGCCCGAGCAGGACCGCTACAGCCTGTCGCGCCAGCAGATCCTCAGCCAGATCTGCTCGCTGTTCGGCGGCCGTATCGCCGAGGAGATGACCCTGGGCCCCAACGGCGTCACCACCGGCGCCTCGAACGATATCAAGCGTGCCACCGAGCTGGCCCACAGCATGGTGGCCAAGTGGGGGCTCTCCGAGGAGATGGGCCCGATCATGTACGACGAGGACGAGTCCCACCAGTTCCTCGGCGCCCCGGGCCAGGGCGGCGGCAAGATGAAGTCCGGCGAGACCATCTCCAAGCTCGACAAGGAGGTGCGCAAGGTCATCGACGACTGCTACGCCCAGGCCCAGAAGATCCTCGAGGAGAACCGCGACAAGCTCGACGCCATGGCCGAGGCGCTGATGAAGTACGAGACCATCGACGCCGATCAGCTCAATGACAT
>NZ_CP071922.1:18950-37941 GCF_017584085.1 Halomonas sp. BM-2019 | reverse complement strand
CGCTGCGTCCATGCCGTATCAGGCGCCCCACGTGGGGCGCCTGCGCCTTTCTGAGCCTGTACCCGCCCAAACTGCCGCTTTCGAGACATGATGAATTCCACCGGTGCCTCCCTGGCCTGCGGTCGCCACCGCCTCGACCTCTCCTTCCCTCGCGTGATGGGGATTCTCAACATCACGCCCGACTCCTTCTCCGACGGCGGCCGCCATGTGGCCCTGGACGATGCCCTGCGCCACGCCGAGCGCATGCTGGCGGAGGGGGCGGCGATCATCGATGTGGGCGGTGAGTCCACCCGTCCCGGCGCCGACCCGGTGTCGCCGCAGCAGGAGCTCGACCGCGTGGCGCCGGTGGTGGAGGCGCTGGTGCGTGAACTGGACGCCCTGGTCTCGGTGGACATGCGTGAGGTCGCCGCCCTGGGGGCCGGCATGCTCAACGATGTGCGTGCCCTGGAGCGCGAGGGCGCATTGGCCGCGGCGATCGGCTGCGGCCTGCCGGTGTGCCTGATGCATCGCCAGGGCGAGCCCCGCGACATGCAGGAGGCGCCCCGCTATGATGGGCCCATAGAGGAGGCGGTGGTCGACTACCTCGCCGAGCGGGTGGCCGCCTGCGAGGCGGCCGGCCTGCGGCGCGGACGTCTCTTGATCGACCCGGGCTTCGGCTTCGGCAAGACCGTGGAGCACAACCTGCGCCTGCTCAACCGCCTGGAGCGGCTCGCCGAGCTCGAGCTGCCGCTGCTGGTGGGCATGTCGCGCAAGAGCATGATCGGCAAGGTGCTGATGCGTCCGGTGGAGGAGCGCCTGCCCGGCGGCCTGGCGCTGGCGGCCCTGGCGGTGGAGCGCGGCGCCCGTATCCTGCGTGTCCATGACGTTGGCCCCAGCGTGGATGCGGTGAACATGACCTGGGCCGTACTCAAGGAAGGATGCTGATGACACGACGCTACTTTGGCACCGACGGGATCCGCGGAACCGTCGGTGAGCCGCCCATCACCGCCGACTTCATGCTCAAGCTGGGCTGGGCCACCGGCCGGGTGCTGATCGGCATGAACGGCGATCGTCGCCACCGGGTGCTGATCGGCAAGGACACGCGGATCTCCGGCTACATGTTCGAGTCGGCGCTGGAGGCGGGCCTCTCCGCCGCCGGCGTCGACGTGGCGCTGCTCGGCCCCATGCCGACGCCCGCCATCGCCTACCTGACGCGCACCTTCCGCGCCGATGCCGGCATCGTCATCTCGGCCTCCCACAACCCCTTCGCCGACAACGGCATCAAGTTCTTCTCCACCGAGGGGGCCAAGCTGGGCGACGCGGTGGAGGCGCGTATCGAGGCGATGCTCGAGGAGCCGCTGACCACGGTGGCCCCGGATCGCCTGGGCAAGGTGGCGCGCATCGACGATGCTGCCGGTCGCTACATCGAGTTCTGCAAGTCCACCATCCCCGACCGGGTCAGCCTGCGCGGCCTCAAGGTGGTGCTGGACTGTGCCCATGGTGCCACCTACCACATCGCGCCGAGCGTCTTCCGCGAGCTGGGCGCCGAGGTAAGCCTGATCGGGGCGAGCCCCGACGGCCTCAACATCAACCGCGAGGTGGGCTCCACCCACCCGGCGGCGCTGCGCGCAGCGGTGATCCAGCAGGGCGCCGATCTCGGCGTGGCCTTCGACGGCGACGGCGACCGAGTCCGCTACGTGGTGGAGCGCTTGGCCACCAACGGCTGGCAGCTGGGTGGCGAATCCTCCGGTCATATCGTCTGCGGCCATGTGCAGACCACCGGCGACGGCATTGTCTCGGCGCTGCAGGTGCTGGCGATCATGGTGCGCGAGGGCAAGCCGCTGCAGCGCCTGCTGGACGGGATGGAGAAGGCGCCCCAGGCGCTGGTCAATGTGCGTCTGACGCCGGGCAGCGATGCCCGGGCGGTGATGGAGCGGGCGGAACTCCGCTCGGCGGTGACCGAGGTGGAGGCCGAGCTGGGCGACGAGGGGCGCGTGCTGCTGCGCCCCTCCGGGACCGAGCCGCTGATCCGCGTCATGGTGGAGGGGCGCCCCCACCTCGATGTCGACGGCCTGGCGCGCCGCCTGGCCGGTCGGGTCGAGGCGCTGTTGGGCTGAGGGCGTCGCCCCGGCGGGCCCCGTCGGCGAGCGTCCTGCGGTTGTCTTGACAGGGTCGCTCCTATACCATTTTGCAGCTCTTTTGAAGAGGACACCCCATGCGTACCCCGCTGCTTGCCGGCAACTGGAAGATGAATGGCTCGGCCGAGCTGGTCGAGGCGTTCGGTCGCGCCTTTACCGAGGCCGAGCTTCCGGATGGGCTCGAGGTGGCGATCTTCCCGCCGTTTCCCTACCTTGACGCGGCGCGGCGCGCCTTCGCCGGGACGCCGCTCTGGCTCGGGGCCCAGACCCTGAACCCGCTCCACTCCGGTGCTCACACCGGTGAGGTAAGCGGCCGCATGCTCTGTGAATTCGGCGTTCGCTACGCCCTGGTGGGCCACTCTGAGCGCCGCCAGCTCTACCGCGAGAGCGACCAGCAGGTCCATGATCGCCTGCTGGCGGCGCTCAGCGTCGATCTCGTCCCGGTGCTCTGCGTGGGTGAGACCCTCGAGGAGCGCGATGCGGGGCGCACCATGGAGGTGGTGCTGCGCCAGGTGGGCTTCGTCATGTCGCGCCTGGAGCCCGAGCAGCGTCCGCGGGTGGTGATCGCCTACGAACCGGTCTGGGCGATCGGGACCGGTCGCACGGCCACCCCGGAGCAGGCCCAGGAGGTCATGGCCGGCATCCGCGCCTATCAGGCGGGCTATGATCGCGAGCTGGCCGCCGGCTTGCGGCTGCTCTACGGCGGCAGCATGAACGCCGGCAACGCCGCGGAGCTGCTCGCCCAGCCCGATATCGACGGCGGCCTGGTGGGCGGTGCCTCGCTCAAGGTCGACGATTTCCTAGCCATTTGTCAGTCAGCAGGTTGATCCCATGCAAGTTGCCATTCTCATGATCCACGTGGCGATCGCCATCGCCCTGGTCGTCCTCGTCCTGCTGCAGCAGGGCAAGGGCGCCGAAGCCGGTGCCGCCTTCGGTGGCGGCGCCTCCCAGACCGTGTTCGGCTCGCGCGGGACCGGCGGTTTCCTCTCCAAGACGACGGCGGTGCTGGCCGCGGCCTTCTTCGCTACCTCCCTGACCCTGGCGTACTTCGCCTCCCAGGCGGGCCAGGCGCCAGAGGCCGGCATTCCCGATTCGCGTCTCATCGATCAGCAGCGGGGCGTCCCGACGCTTGACGACGCGCCGGCGGATGTGGATAATGCGGCGCCAGTGCTGGAGGAGAACGGCGGCTGAGTCGTCGAGCATCCAGCCTCCCCTGATGCCGAAGTGGTGGAATTGGTAGACACGCTATCTTGAGGGGGTAGTGACCTTACGGTCGTGCGGGTTCAAGTCCCGCCTTCGGCACCATCTGATTCACTGCCGCTGCCACTGGTGAGCGAGCAGTCCTTCAGACAGAAGCAGGATTGGTATATCGCGGTGGGCATCGCTTGACGCAAGTCGCGGCGATGCGTAGAATCACCGACCTAGATTGATGCGGGGTGGAGCAGTCTGGTAGCTCGTCGGGCTCATAACCCGAAGGTCGTCGGTTCAAATCCGGCCCCCGCTACCATCTTCCGGTCTGGCGCCTTTCGAGTCACGCTCGTGGATGATGTCATCGAGACGGGTATCGAATGAAGGGGCGGTCAGAATCGCCGGATGGTCTACAGGTTTCATGTAAAAGCCCCTTCCTGTGAAGGGGCTTTTTGTTAGCAGCATGCCAGGCGGAGAGCGCCCGGCGGCTGCCCCGGGCAACGCCAATCAGCCACCTGACTCTCCTGTTCACTCCCGGCCAGGTGCCTGATGCAACGGCTGTAGGAGCTTATTTCCGTGGCTATCAAGGATGCTGCACTGCACGCAATGATCGAACCCGTGGTGACCGCCATGGGTTTCGAACTGTGGGGCATCGAGTACCTTTCCCAGGGCAAGCACACCCGCCTGGTGATCTACATCGATCACGAGAACGGCGTGAACGTCGATGACTGCGCCGACATCAGCCGACAGGTGAGTGCCGTGTTCGACGTCGAGGACCCGATCCGCGGTGAGTATCGCCTCGAGGTCTCCTCGCCGGGAATGGACCGTCCGCTCTACACCCTCGACCAGTTCGCCCGCTACCGCGGCCACGAGGTGGCGCTGAAGCTGCGCGTGCCCTTCGACGGGCGCCGCAAGTTCCAGGGCCTGCTGGCCGGGGTCGAGGGCGACGAGGTGCTGCTGCAGCTGGACGGCGAGGAGTACTGCTTCCCCATCGACGGGATCGACCAGGCGCGCATCGTGCCGCGGTTCGAGGATTGAGAGGCCGCCGTCCCCGGCGGGGCGGATGAGCATGAGGCTCGAGGACAGGTTTTCTGGCGAGGCAATGGCATGAGCAAAGAGATTCTGGCGGTCGTTGACGCGATCTCCAACGAGAAGGGGGTTCCCCGCGAGGTGATCTTCGAGGCCGTCGAGGCGGCCCTGGCCAGCGCGTCCCGCAAGCGTTTCGAGGACGAGGAAGCCAACGTGCGGGTGCATATCGACCGGCGCACCGGTGACTACGAGACCTTCCGCCGCTGGGAGGTGGTCGAGGACGACGATTTCGACGGTCCCGACCACCAGATCAAGCTCACCTTCGCCGAGCGGCGCGACCCACCCCTGGGCCTGGGCGACGTGGTGGAGGAGAAGATCGAGAACGCCGACTTCGGCCGCATCGCCGCCCAGACCGCCAAGCAGGTGATCGTGCAGAAGGTGCGCGAGGCCGAGCGGGCCGAGGTGGTGCGCCTCTACGCCGACCGCGAGGGCGAGCTGGTCTCCGGCATCGTCAAGAAGACCACCCGCGACGGCCTGATCATCGACCTGGGCGAGAACGCCGAAGCCTTCCTGCCCCGCGGCGAGATGATCCCCGGCGAGCGCTACCGCATGAACGAGCGGGTGCGCGCCCTGCTGGTCAAGGTGGACCCGGAAGCGCGCGGCGCCCAGCTGATCCTCTCGCGCACCTGTCCGGAGCTGATCATCGAACTGTTCAGCATCGAGGTGCCGGAGATCGCCGAGCAGCTCATCGAGATCAAGGGCGCCGCCCGCGATCCCGGTTCCCGGGCCAAGATCGCCGTCAAGACCAATGACCGGCGCATCGACCCGGTGGGGGCCTGCGTCGGCATGCGCGGCTCGCGCGTCCAGGCGGTCTCCTCGGAGCTGCAGAACGAGCGCGTCGACATCGTGCTGTGGGACGACAACCCCGCCCAGCTGGTGATCAACGCCATGGCGCCGGCGGACGTGGCCTCCATCCTGGTGGACGAGGACGCCCACGCCATGGATGTGGCGGTCGCCGAGGACAACCTGGCCCAGGCCATCGGCCGCAGCGGCCAGAACGTGCGCCTGGCCTCCGAGCTCACCGGCTGGCGGATCAACGTCATGACCGAGGCCGATGCCGAGGCCAAGCGCGAGCAGGAGATCGACAGCCTGGTCGAGCACTTCATCCAGCACCTGGACATCGATGACGATGTCGCCCGCCTGCTGGTGGAGGAGGGCTTCACCTCCCTGGAGGAGATCGCCTACGTGCCGGTGGAGGAGATGCTCGAGATCGAGGAGTTCGACGACGAGATCGTCGAGGAGCTGCGCGCCCGCGCCAAGGACGAGCTGCTCAACCTGGCCATCGCCTCCGAGGAGGAGCTCGACGGCGCCCAGCCGGCCGAGGACCTGCTGGAGATGGAGGGCATGGAGCGCCACCTGGCCTTCATCCTGGCCAGCCGGGGGATCGTCACCATGGAGGATCTCGCCGAGCAGTCCGTCGATGACCTGCTGGACATCGAGGGGATGGACGAGGAGCGCGCCGCGGCACTGATCATGACCGCCCGTGCGCCCTGGTTTGAAAACGAATAGCTCGAAGGCGAAGGGGCGTAACAGACGCCCTGCCCGGCACCGACTGGCCGGGCGAGAGGATTCGAAGCGAAGCATTGGGGTCACGGGCTCAGGAGGGTCGTAATGTCAGAGATGACCGTTAAGGATTTCGCAGCGAAGGTGGGGCGCGACGTGCCCCGCCTGCTGGAACAGATGAAAGAGGCCGGTCTCGGCCACAAGTCCGAGGGCGATGCGGTGTCCGAGGAGGACAAGCGTCAGCTGCTGGACTACCTCACCAAGAGCCACGGCGGTGACACCAGCGCCGCGGCACCGAAGAACCGCATCACCCTGACGCGCAAGACGCGCAGCCGCATCAAGACCGGCGAGCGAGGCAAGACCATCGAGGTGCAGGTGCGCAAGAAGCGCACCTACGTGAAGCGTGCCGAGGAAGAGACCAAGCCGGAGCCGGTGGAAGACGCCGGGCCGCGTCAGCTGGTCGGCGACATGGCCGATTCCCAGCAGGCGCATGCCGAGCAGGAGGCCCGCGAGGCCGAGGCCGCCAGAACCCGCGCCGCCGAGGAGGCCGCCCGCGAGGCCGCGGCCAAGCTCGAGGCCGAGAAGGCCGCCGCCGAGCCGCAGATCCCGGTGCCGGAACTCGAGGAGGGCCCGTCCGGTGACGAGCCGCCCGCGCCGCCCAAGGAGGGCCGCACCGACCGCCGCACCGCGCCGCCCAAGAAGGCATCTGCCAAGAAGGGCCGTCACGAGCGCGACGACGACGATCGCGACGAGCGTCGCCGCGGTGGCGGCAAGAAGGCCAAACGTGCCGAGCGTCGCGGCGGCCGTCGCGGTGGCGCCCAGGGCGGCGGCAAGCACGGCTTCCAGAAGCCCACCCAGCCGATCGTCCGCGAGGTCTCGATCCCCGAGTCGATCAGCGTCGCCGACCTGGCCGACAAGATGTCGATCAAGGCCAACGAGGTCATCAAGGCCATGTTCACCATGGGTGCGGCGGTGACCATCAACCAGACCATCGACCAGGACACCGCGGCCATCGTGGTCGAGGAGATGGGCCACAAACCCAAGCTGATCAAGGACGATGCCCTCGAAACCGAGATGCTCGAGGGCATCTCCTACGAGGGTGAGGAGATCACCCGGTCACCGGTGGTCACGGTCATGGGCCACGTCGACCACGGCAAGACCTCGCTGCTCGACTATATCCGCAAGGCCAAGGTGGCCACCGGCGAGGCCGGTGGCATCACCCAGCACATCGGTGCCTACCACGTGGAAGGCGAGCACGGCGGCGTGACCTTCCTCGACACCCCCGGCCATGCGGCCTTTACCGCCATGCGTGCCCGCGGTGCCAAGGCCACCGACGTGGTCATCCTGGTGGTGGCCGCCGACGACGGCGTCATGCCCCAGACCATCGAGGCGATCGAGCACTCCAAGGCCGCCGAGGTGCCCATGGTGGTGGCGGTCAACAAGATCGACAAGCCGGCGGCGGACCCGGATCGGGTCAAGAATGAGCTCTCCCAGCACGGCGTCATCTCCGAGGAGTGGGGCGGCGACACCCAGTTCATCCACGTCTCCGCCAAGACCGGCGAAGGCATCGACGAGTTGATCGAGGCCGTGCTGCTGGTCTCCGAGGTGCTCGAGCTCAAGGCCGTTCCCGAGGCGCCCGCCAAGGGCGTGGTGGTCGAGTCGCGCCTGGACAAGGGGCGCGGCCCGGTGGCCACCGTGCTGGTCCAGAACGGCACCCTGAAGAAGGGCGATATCGTGCTGGCCGGCCTGCACTATGGGCGCGTGCGCGCCCTGACCAACGAGCTGGGTCAGCAGGTCGACCAGGTGGGCCCGGCCATGCCGGTGGAGATCCAGGGCCTCGACGGCACCCCTGACGCCGGTGACGACTTCATGGTGGTGGCCGACGAGAAGAAGGCCCGCGAGGTCGCCAACTTCCGTCAGGGCAAGTACCGCGAGGTGCGCCTGGCGCGCCAGCAGAAGGCCAAGCTGGAGAACATGTTCAGCCAGATGGGCCAGGACGAGGTGGCCAAGGTCAATATCGTGCTCAAGGCCGACGTCCAGGGCTCCCTGGAGGCGATCAAGGGCGCGCTGGAGGAGCTCTCCACCGACGAGGTGCAGGTGGCCGTGGTCTCCTCCGGGGTGGGCGGCATCACCGGCACCGATGCCAACCTGGCGCTGGCCTCCGAGGCGATCGTGGTGGGCTTCAACGTGCGCGCCGACGCCGCGGCCCGCGAGATCATCGAGCGTGAAGGCCTGGATCTGCGCTACTACAGCGTCATCTACCAGCTGATCGACGAGGTCAAGCAGGCGATGAGTGGCATGCTGGCCCCGGAGTGGAAGGAAGAGATCGTCGGCGTGGCCGAGGTTCGCGACGTCTTCCGCGCGCCCAAGATCGGTGCCGTGGCCGGCTGCATGGTGGTCGAGGGCACCGTCTACCGCAACAAGAAGATCCGCGTGCTGCGCGATAACGTGGTGATCTACGAGGGCGAGCTCGAGTCGCTGCGCCGCTTCAAGGACGACGTCCAGGAAGTGCGCAACGGCATGGAGTGCGGCATCGGCGTGAAGAACTACAACGACGTCCAGGTCGGCGACAAGATCGAGGTCTTCGATCAGGTCAAGGTCGAGCGGACGCTCTGAGCGTCAGGAGCCAAGCATGCGCGAGTTCAAGCGAACCGACCGGGTGGCCGACCAGCTCCAGAAGGAGCTGGCGGTGCTGATCCAGCGCGAGGTCAAGGACCCGCGCCTGGGCATGGTCACCGTCAGCGGCGTCGAGGTCAGCCGTGACCTCGGCTACGCCGATGTCCACGTGACCCTGCTCGGCGAGGATACCCCGGAGCGGATCAAGGAGAACCTCAAGGTGCTCAAGCAGGCCGCGGGCTTCCTGCGCGGGCAGATCGCCCGGCGCATCAAGCTGCGCCACGTGCCGGAGCTGCGCTTCCACTACGACGAGAGCGTGGTGCGGGGGCAGCGGCTCTCCTCGCTGATCGAGGAGGCGGTGCAGAGCGACCGCGCCCGTTCTTCCGATACGAGCGGTGACGAGAATAGCGACGAGGACAAGGGCGGCGACGAGGGCGAAAGCCGCTGATGGCGCGTCTTCGTCGCGGCCTGCCGGTCGACGGGGTGCTGCTGCTGGACAAGCCCAAGGGGTTGTCCAGCAACCACGCCCTGCAGCGGGCACGGCGGCTTTTCCAGGCCCGGAAGGCCGGTCATACCGGTACCCTGGACCCCATGGCCACCGGCCTGCTGCCGGTCTGCTTCGGCGAGGCCACCAAGTTCTCGGCCCATCTGCTGGCGGCGGACAAGGTCTACCGCACCCGGGTGGAGCTGGGCGCGGTGACCGACACCGGCGACGCCGAGGGCGAGGTCATCGAGCGCTGTGCGGTGCCGTCGCTCACCGCGGCCGACGTGGCAGGCGTGCTCGAGCGTTTCCGCGGCGAGATCGATCAGGTGCCGCCGATGTATTCGGCGCTCAAGCACCAAGGGCGCAAGCTCTACGAGCTGGCCCGCGAGGGCAAGTCGATCGAGCGTGCAGCACGGCGCGTGACGGTGTATGATGCCCGGCTTCTCGGCTTCGAGGGTCACGCCTTCGAGCTGGAGGTCAGGGTCAGCAAGGGCACCTATGTGCGCACCCTGGCCGAGGATATTGCCCGGGCGCTGGACAGCGGCGGGCATATCAGCATGCTGCGACGCCTGGCCACCGGCCCCTTCGACAGCGACAGCCGCGGTGGGGACGGCATGCTGACCCTCGAGGCGCTGGAGGCCCTGCCCGACCAGGCCGCCCGCGAGGCCGTGCTGCTGCCGGTGGACGTGCTGGTCGCGCACCTGCCATGGCTCGAGGTCGACGCCGCGGCGGCACAGCGGCTGACCCACGGTCAGCCGGCCCGCCTCGATGCCTCCGGCATGGCGGTGGGCGAGACGCCACGACTCTATCGCGACGGGGCCTTCCTGGGCCTCGGCGTGGTGACGACGCCACAGGAGGTGGCGCCGAAACGGCTGCTGAGCAGCGCAGCCGATTGAAGGGAGAAACGCCCGAGACTGCAAATATGCGTGGTCTCACCCATTCATCATTCAGGCATATTGCTTACTGGAGAGACAGATGGCACTGACAGCCGAGCAGAAGTCCGCAATCGTCAGCGAATTCGGTCGTGGCGAGAACGACACCGGTTCCCCCGAAGTGCAGGTAGCCCTGCTGAGCGCCAACATCGATGGCCTGCAGGACCACTTCAAGACCAACAAGCAGGATCACCATTCCCGTCGTGGCCTGATCCGCATGGTCAACCAGCGCCGCAAGCTGCTGGACTACCTGAAGCGCAAGGACTTCGAGCGCTATCAGGCTCTGATCCAGCGCCTCGGTCTTCGCCGCTAAGCGAAACCGCGCCAGCGCAACAAAACGGGCAGCCTTCGGGCTGCCCGTTTCGCGTCTGTAGGGTGGAAATGTCGCTATCCGGTGGCCGCGGGGCGCGTCAACCCCTAAAATGGTCGCCGAGTCAAAACGACCCCAACACAGAAAAGTAGATAGGAAGGAAGTCGCCGTGAATCCGGTCAAGAAGACATTTCAGTACGGTCGCAGCACCGTCACCCTGGAAACCGGGCGCATCGCCCGCCAGGCCACCGGTGCCGTCATGGTCACCATGGACGACACCGTGGTGCTCTGCACCGTGGTGGCCCGCAAGGACACCAAGCCGGGGCAGGATTTCTTCCCGCTCTCCGTCCACTACCAGGAGAAGACCTACGCGGTCGGCAAGATTCCCGGCGGCTTCTTCAAGCGTGAGGGGCGTCCCACCGAGAAGGAGACCCTCACCTCGCGGCTGATCGATCGCCCGATCCGTCCGCTCTTCCCCAAGGGCTTCATGAACGAGGTGCAGGTCGTCTGCACGGTGCTCTCCACCGACCGCAACCATGATCCGGATATCGCCGCGCTGCTCGGCACCTCCGCGGCCCTCGCCATCTCCGGCGTGCCCTTCAGCGGCCCGATCGGCGCGGCTCGCGTCGGCTTCGACGAGGAGAAGGGCTACTTCCTCAACCCCACCGTCGAGGAGCTGGCCAGCTCCGAGCTGGACATGGTGGTGGCCGGCACCGAGAAGGCGGTGCTGATGGTCGAGTCCGAGGCCGACGAACTCCTCGAGGACGAGATGCTGGGCGCCGTGCTCTACGGCCACCAGGAGATGCAGGTGGCCATTGCCGCCATCAACGAGCTGGTCGCCGAGGCGGGCAAGCCGAAGTGGGAGTGGCAGGCGCCGGCGGAGAACACCGAGCTCAAGGCCGCCCTGGCCACGGCCTTCGAGGCCAAGGTGGGCGAGGCCTACCGCATCACCGACAAGATGGCGCGCCAGGACGCCCTCTCCGCCCTCAAGGAGCAGGCCGTCGAGCAGCTGGCCGGTGAAGAGGAAGGCAAGTTCGAGGCCGACGAGGTGAAGGGCGCCTTCGCCGGCCTCGAGAAGCGCATGGTGCGCTCCCGGGTCGTCAAGGGCGAGCCGCGCATCGACGGCCGCGACCACAAGACCGTGCGTCCGCTGGCCATCGAGGTGGGCACCCTGCCCAAGACCCACGGCTCGGCCATCTTCACCCGCGGCGAGACCCAGGCCATCGTGGTCGCCACCCTGGGTACCCTGCGGGACTCCCAGCTGATCGAGTCGCTGGAAGGCGAGCGCAAGGACCGCTTCCTGCTGCACTACAACTTCCCCCCCTACTGCGTGGGCGAGGCCGGCTTCATGGGCGGCCCCAAGCGTCGCGAGATCGGCCATGGCCGCCTGGCGCGCCGCGGCGTGCAGGCCATGCTGCCCGACGATGCGGAGTTCCCCTACACCATTCGCGTGGTCTCCGAGATCACCGAGTCCAACGGCTCGAGCTCCATGGCCTCGGTCTGCGGCACCTCCCTGGCGCTGATGGATGCCGGCGTGCCGATGAAGGCGCCGGTGGCGGGCATCGCCATGGGTCTGGTCAAGGACGACAGTGGCTTCGCCGTGCTGACCGATATCCTCGGCGATGAAGACCACCTGGGCGACATGGACTTCAAGGTGGCCGGCTCCTCCGAGGGCGTGACCGCCCTGCAGATGGACATCAAGATCGAGGGCATCAACGAGGAGATCATGGAGCAGGCCCTCCAGCAGGCCCTGGAGGCGCGCCTCCACATCCTCGAGCAGATGAATGCGGTGATCGGCCAGAGCCGCACCGAGGTCTCCGAGAACGCCCCCTCCATGGCCACCATCAAGATCGACCCGGAGAAGATCCGCGACGTCATCGGCAAGGGCGGCTCCACCATCCGCAAGATCTGCGAGGATACCGGCGCCTCCATCGACCTGGACGACGACGGCACCGTGCGCATCTACGCCGAGGACAAGAAGGCGGCCAAGGCGGCCATCGACACCGTACTGGCGATCACCGCCGAGGCGGAGATCGGCAAGCTCTACCTGGGCAAGGTGGTGCGCATCGCCGACTTCGGCGCCTTCGTCAACATCATGCCGGGTACCGACGGCCTGGTGCACATCTCCCAGATCGTGCCGGAGCGGGTCAACGACGTGCGTGACTTCCTCAACGAGGGTGACGAGGTGGTGGTCAAGGTGCTCGACATCGACAACCGCAACCGGGTGAAGCTCACCATCAAGGAGATCACCCCGGAAGAGAAGGTGGCCTTCGAGGCCGAAGCGGAACCTCAGCTGTAAGCGCCTAGCGCCTAGCGCCCAGCAGATAGGCAACGGGCAGCAGGTGTTGAGGTAGAAAGCGAGAACCCCCGTCGGACCGAGTCCGACGGGGGTTCTTCGTGTTGACGCCTGGTATGGAGCAGCAAGTATCCTGCTAGGCGCTAGGCGCTAGGCGCTAGGCGCTAGGCGCTAGGCGCTAGGCGCTAGGCGCTAGGCGCTAGGCGCTAGGCGCCCGGCGCTTACCGCTCGATGGCCAGTGCCACGCCCTGGCCGCCGCCGATGCACAGGGTGGCCAGGCCCTTCTTGGCGTCGCGGGCGATCATCTCGTGCAGCAGGGTCACCAGCACCCGGCAGCCGGAGGCGCCGATGGGGTGGCCCAGCGCGATGGCGCCGCCGTTGACGTTGATCTTGTCGGTATCCCAGCCGAGCTCCTTGTTGACGGAGAGCGCCTGGGCGGCGAAGGCCTCGTTGGCCTCGACCAGGTCGAGATCGTCCAGGCTCCAGCCGGCTTTCTCCAGGCAGCGGCGGGTGGCCGGGGCCGGGCCGATGCCCATGATCGCCGGGTCGACGCCGGCGTTGGAGTAGGCGGCAATGCGCGCCAGCGGCTCGAGGCCGAGCTGCTTGGCCTTCTCGGCTGAGCAGAGGATGACCGCGGCGGCGCCGTCGTTGAGGGAGGAGGCGTTGCCGGCGGTGATGGTGCCGTCCTTCTTGAAGGCGGGGCGCATGCCGCCGAGCTTGTCGGCGCTCACCTCGCGGGGGTTCTCGTCGGTATCGAAGACGACGGGATCGCCCTTGCGCTGGGGAATCTCCACCGGAACGATCTGGCTCTTGAACTTGCCGTCGCGGATGGCGGCGGTGGCCTTCTGCTGAGAGGCGGCGGCGAACTCGTCCATCTCCTCGCGGGTGATGCCGTACTTCTCCGCCAGGTTCTCGGCGGTGATGCCCATGTGGTAGTTGTTGAAGGCGTCCCACAGGCCGTCATGGACCATGGTGTCCACGGCCTTCCAGTCGCCCATGCGCTGGCCATTGCGCGAGTTGGGCAGCACGTGGGGCGAGGCGGACATGTTCTCCTGGCCGCCGGCGATGATCAGCTCGGCGTCGCCGCAGCGGATTGCCTGGGTGGCGAGGTGCAGGGCCTTGAGGCCGGAGCCGCACACCTTGTTGATGGTCATGGCGGGGACGGTGTCGGGCAGGCCGGCCTTGATGGCGGCCTGGCGGGCCGGGTTCTGGCCGACGCCGGCGGTGAGCACCTGGCCCATCAGCACTTCGTCGACCTGGTCGCCCGACACGCCGGTGGCGGCCAGCAGGTCCTTGATCACCAAGGCACCCAGGTCGCTGGCGGGAATGCCGGCCAGGGAGCCGCCGAAGGAGCCGACGGCGGTGCGGCGTGCGGCAACGATTACCACTTCTTGCATGGGGGAGTTCTCCTGAATCGGATGACGAGGTTACGGCCCTGTCGCGACAACCGGACATGACCGGGTCTCTCAGCATAGGGGAGGCTTGTGCGCCGCGGCAATGCTTACGTGGGTCAAGAGGGGCATTGTCCGAGGAGCATGGCGCGGCGTCCAGCGGGCCGGAGGGGCGAGACGGTCCCCGGATCCGGCCTGTGGGCCGTTCCGGGGCAGGGGGTCAGGCCATCTGCACGGGGATGGCGTGGCTGGTGTGGCTGACCGCGTTGCCTTCCTGAAGGTAGACCAGCGCGGGCTGATGCGCCTCCAGTTCGGCATCGCTGTAGTGGGCGTAGCTGCAGATGATCACGCGATCCCCGGGGCCGGCCAGATGGGCGGCGGCGCCGTTGATGGAGATGACCTTCGAGCCCTCCTCGGCGCGGATGGCGTAGGTGGTGAAGCGCTGGCCGTTCTCGACGTTGTAGATCTGGATCTGCTCATTCTCGCGGATGCCGGACAGGTCGAGCAGCTCGCCGTCGATGGCGCAGGAGCCTTCATAATTGAGTACGGCATGGGTGACGCGGGCCATGTGCAGCTTGGCCTTGAGCATGATGGTGTACATGGAAGCAGGGTCCTCCGGGTGGGCCGCCTCAGCGCGGCAGGGTCAGGGTCAGGTTGTCGATCAGGCGCGTGCTGCCGAGCCGGGCGGCGACCAGCAGCACGGCCTCGCGAGTGGCGGCCGTCACCGGCGCCAGGTCGGCGGCGCGCAGCTCCAGGTAGTCCGGCACGAAGCCGGCGTCGTGCAGGCGCCGGGAGCCCTCGGCCAGCGTCGTCTGGATGTCGCCGCCGCCCTCCAGGGTGTCACGCAGCTCGCACAGAGTCCGGTAGAGCCGGGGGGCCTTGGCCCGCTCCTCGGCGCTCAGGTAGCCGTTGCGTGAGGAGAGGGCCAGGCCATCCTCGGCGCGCACGATGGGCACGCCGAGGATCTCGATGGGGAAGTGCAGGTCGGCCACCAGGCGGCGGATCACCGCCAGCTGCTGGTAGTCCTTCTCGCCGAAGCAGGCCAGATCGGGCTGGACCAGGTTGAAGAGCATGCCGACGATGGTAGAGACCCCGTCGAAGTGGCCGGGGCGCGCGGCGCCGCACAGCCCCTCGGTGACCCCGGGGACGACGATGCGAGTCTGATCCGCCAGGGGGCGCGGGTAGACGGTGGCCACCTCGGGGGCGAACAGCAGGTCACAGCCGGCCGCCTCGAGGCTGGCTTGGTCCGCCTCCAGGGTGCGCGGGTAGGCGTCGAGGTCCTCGCCGGCCCCGAACTGCAGGGGGTTGACGAAGATGGTGGCGATCACCACCTCGGCGCGCTCACGCGCCGCGCCGACCAGGGCCAGGTGGCCGTCGTGGAGGTTGCCCATGGTGGGGACCAGGGCGATCCGCTCGCCGCGCCGGCGAACATCCGCCAGCGCCTCGCGCAGGGCGGGAATCTCTCTGAGGGTGCGCATGGGGTAGCTCCAGCTAGAAGCAGTGTTCCTCGGCGGGGAAGCGGCGGGCCTTGACCTCCTCGTGGTAGCGCCGGAAGGCGCCCTGGATGTCCTCGGCCTCGGCCATGAAGTTCTTGACGAAGCGCGGCTTGCGGCCCGCCGTGACGTCGAGCATGTCGTGCATCACGAGTATCTGGCCGTCGGTGTCGGGGCCGGCGCCGATGCCGATCACCGGCACCTCCAGCGCCTCGGTGATGGCCCGGCCGAGGCTCGCCGGCACGCACTCGAGCAGGATGACCGAGGCGCCCGCCTCGACCAGGGTGCGGGCGTCCTCGAGGATCTGGGTGGCGCGCTCGGCCTCCCGTCCCTGCACCTTGTAGCCGCCCAGCTGATAGACGGTCTGCGGGGTGAGGCCGAGGTGGGCGCAGACCGGCACGCCGCGGCGGGTCAGCTCGCGGATGCCGTCGGCCATCCAGGCCTCGCCCTCCACCTTGACCAGCTCGGCCCCGGCGCGCATCAGCTTGCCGGCATTCTCCAGCAGCCGCTCGATGCTGGCATTGCCCATGAAGGGCAGGTCCACCATCAGCAGGCTCGCCCCCTTGCCGCGCGCCACGCAGCGGGTGTGGTAGCAGATCTCCTCCAGGGTGACCGGCAAGGTGCTGGCGTGCCCCTGCAGGACCATGCCCAAGGAGTCGCCGACCAGCAGCACCTCGATGCCGGCATCGCTGGCGGCCCGGGCAAAGGCGGCGTCGTAGGCGGTCAGGCAGCTGAAGGACTCACCGGCGCGCTTGAAGGCTTGCAGCGTGCTCAGGGTGACGGTTTTCATGGCGTGCTCTCGTCGTTGTGGCAGCAGGGGAGGCGTAGGGTGGCGGCCCGTCTCGCCTGGAACTGTGCTGAAAGTAACTCGTGATTGTTACCCAAATCGCGCCGGCGTGTCGATAGGTAACACTTTTCTCGGCCGTGTCAGGCGCCCGGTAACACCGGCGTCGGGTCGTCGCTCGGCAGCCGGGAGGCCAGTGGCGCCAGGGGGCGGCCGTCCGGCAGCACCAGGTCGGGTGCCAGCTCCAGCAGTGGCAGGACCACGAAGGTGCGATGCGTCAATTCGGGATGCGGCACGCGCAGGCGGGGCAGGGCCAGCACGCTGTCATCGAACAGTAGCAGATCCAGGTCCAGGGTGCGGGGCCCCCAGCGGCGTGCGCGCACCCGTCGGTGGGCCTGCTCCAGGGCCTGCAGCTGGTCGAGCAGGGCCAGCGGGGAGAGGCGCGTCTCGAGCAGGGCCACAGCGTTGATGAAGTCGGGCTGGTCCTGGGGGCCCACCGGGCGGCTGACATGGAGCCGCGAGGCCATCAGGCGCCGGGTCAGCGGCAGGCGGTCGAGCTCCTCCAGGGCGCGCTCGATATGACGGCGCGGATCGTCGAGGTTGCTGCCCAGGCCGACCCAGGCCCGATGGAGGGTCATGATTCGCCGTTGCCATTGCCGCGCGGCTTGCGCCGACGCCGGCGGCGCTTGCGCGGGGCACCGCTGCCGGCCGGGTTGGCGCCGGCCTTGTCGAGCAGCCGGCGCTGCTCGTGCTCGTCGGCCTCCTGGAAGGCGGTCCACCAGTCGCCGAGGCCGGGGGCGAGTTCGCCGGCGGCCTCGCGCAGCAGCAGCAGGTCGTAGGCGGCGCGGAAACGGGGATGCTCGCGGGTCTGGTAGACGCGGCGGCCACGGCGCAGGGGCAGGCGCTGCTGGAGGTCCCAGATGTCGCGCATCGGCAGGCTGAAGCGCTTGGGGATCGAGATATGCTGTAGCTGACGGGCGACCACCTGCTGGGACGCCGCCTGCAGGGCCGGGATCTGCGGCAGACCGTTGGCTTCCTGTTCGGCCTGGCGCAGCACGACCGGCCCCCACAGCAGGGCGGCGAACAGGAAGGCCGGGGTCACCGGGCGCTCCTCGTGGATGCGCCGGTCGGTGCTGGCCAGCGCCGCCTCCACCAAGGGCTCCGCCCAGGGCAGTTCCTCCATGGCCTCGGCGGCCTCCGGGAAGAGCATCTCGAACAGGCCGTAGTGGCGCAGCAGGCGGAAGGTCTCGACGCCCTGGCCGGCCATGAACAGCTTGAGGATCTCGTCGAACAGCCGCGCCGGCGGGATCTGCAGCAGCAGCGGGGAGAGCTCGCGGATCGGTGCCTCGGAGGCGGGGTCCAGGTGGA
Source organism: Halomonas sp. BM-2019 (assembly GCF_017584085.1). Lineage (NCBI taxonomy): Bacteria > Pseudomonadati > Pseudomonadota > Gammaproteobacteria > Oceanospirillales > Halomonadaceae > Halomonas > Halomonas sp. BM-2019. Next base: position 20,370 of record NZ_CP071922.1, on the reverse strand, counting down.
AGTCGAGATTGGCGGCGAAGCGCACCGCCCGCAGCATGCGCACCGGGTCCTCGCGGTAGCGGGTCGTCGGGTCGCCGATCAGGCGCAGGGTGCGGGCCTCGATGTCCGGCACGCCGCCCGCGAAGTCGTGGATCGAGAAGTCGGCGATGCTGTAGTAGAGGGCGTTGATGGTGAAGTCGCGGCGCAGCGCATCCTCCTGGATGTTGCCCCAGACGTTGTCGCGCAGCAGCAGCCCATCGTCTGACTGCTGGGAGACATGGTCGGCGTGGTCGTCGCCCGGCGTGCCGCGGAAGGTGGTGACCTCGATGACCTCGCGGCCGAAGCGCACGTGCACGATGCGGAAGCGGCGGCCGATGATCCGTGAATTGCGAAACAGCCCCTTGACCTCTTCCGGCGTGGCGTCGGTGGCCACGTCGAAGTCCTTGGGCATCCGCCCGAGCAGGGAGTCGCGGATGCAGCCGCCCACCAGGTAGGCCTCGAAGCCGGCGTTGTGAAGGCGATAGAGGACCTTGAGGGCGGCGTCGCTGAAGTGCTGGCGCGACACCGGGTGTTCCTGGCGGGGAATGATGCGCGGCTCGGGCGAGCCGCTGGCGGCGCTGTTGGGGCCGAAGAGGGACTTCAGGCGTTCGCCCGGACTCTGCAGGAAGCGGGTAAATCCTTTGAACATGCGGCGATATCGCCTCGCAGGGCAAAAAAAAGGGTGCAAAGGGGGTGAGTGTAGCCGACCCCCGGGACCTTGCATAGCGTCGCCCGGCTCCCGACCCGGCTGGCTGGCGCCGGCGCGGCGCCACGAAGTAGAAGGGGGAGGCCTCGCGGCCTCCCCCTCAAGCAGTCTTGCAGCGTCCGTGCTGCTGGTTCTTCTTCGTGATGGCGCATCGCCTTGAATACGCACCACAGTCACCAAGGAGTAGATCAGGCTAGCTGTATTGTTGTCCTTATTGGCGCTCCTGGTGGTGACCGCCTCGTATTCAAAACAATAATCCAACCACGACGGCAGGGAATCTGCCTCCCCCCGGCTTGTTGATGTTGTTGCCGGGGGTGCCTCTCGACGGCCTTGGACGTGTTGTTGGCCGAGCTGATGCGCCGCGTCCTGAATTTCCGGACCTCGCATTGGCTTGTTGTTGTTCTTGAGCAAGGGGCTGGGCGCGTCGGATCTTGTTCTTGTTGAGAGATCGCGCCTTTGCAGCTATGGCCCGCGGTGATTGTTGTTGTTGGCGGGACGGGCCCTGTCACCTCGGCCTGCGGGATTGTTGTTGTGCGCAGGGGGTAACACCGGAACTTGTTTTTCTTGCCAAGATATATAGCATCCGGCGTGCCATCTTGATTTTTGTTCAATAAAATCAATGCATTGATTCTTATCTCTGGCATTGGTCTCGCGGAGCTGGGGCCAAGTGTTACCCCTGGGGCCCCATCCTGGGGC
>NZ_CP071922.1:12427-18850 GCF_017584085.1 Halomonas sp. BM-2019 | reverse complement strand
CTGATGCCGAGCTTCTGAGCCAGCTCGGTCTCGCTCATCTGGTCCTGGTGCTCCAGCACGAAGTGCTGGAAGTAGTCCTCCAGGGAGAGGTCGTCCTCGCCGCTGCCCTCGGCATCGGCGGCCTTGGCGGGGGTGGGCTCGGTGCCAGCGGGCTTGCGCGGGGGGGCGGGGGCGGCACTGGGCGGCAGGAGCCCCAGGTCGTCCGGGTGGATCAGGTGGCCCTCCGCCAGGATCACCCCGCGTTCGAGCGCGTTTTCCAGCTCGCGCACGTTGCCGGGCCAGGGGTAGTCGCGGATCTCGCGGCGGGTGGCCCGGGAGAGGCGCAGGCCCTCGCGGTCGTGGCGTCGGCACGCCTTCTCCAGCAGGACATCGGCGATCAGCAGCACGTCGTCCTCACGGTCGCGCAGCGGCGGCAGGTCGATCTGCATCACGTTGAGGCGGTAGTAGAGGTCGAGGCGAAACTCGCCGGTCTTCGACAGGGCGCGCAGGTCGCGGTGGGTGGCGGCGATCAGGCGCACATCGACATGGCGGGTCTCCACCGAGCCGATCTTGCGGATCTCGCCCTCCTGCAGCACCCGCAGCAGGCGGGCCTGGGCGTCAAGCGGCAGCTCGCCGATCTCGTCGAGGAACAGGGTGCCGCCGTCGGCGGCCTCCACCAGGCCGGTGCGGGCGGCGCTGGCGCCGGTGAAGGCGCCCTTCTCGTGACCGAACAGCTCCGACTCGATCAGCGTCTCGGGGATCGCCGCGCAGTTGACGCAGATCAGCGGGGCCTGGGCGCGTTTGCTCTGCTGGTGCAGGGCCCTGGCCACCAGCTCCTTGCCGGTGCCCGATTCGCCCTGGATCAGCACGGTGACGTCGGCCGGCGCGGTCTTGCGGATGCGCGAGTAGACCAGCTGCATGGCCGGGCAGTTGCCGATCATCGGCTGGGCCTGGCCGCTCGGCTCGGTGATGTCCGGCGGTTCGGCGCGGCGCGAGGCCTGCAGGTGCAGCACCCGGGCCACCGTCTCGAGCAGTTCGTCATGGTCGAAGGGCTTGGCCACGTAGTCCACCGCCCCCTGCTTCAGGGCATCCACCGCCGAGCGCATGCTAGCGTAGCTGGTCATGATCAGCACCGGCACCGGGGCGGCCAGGCGGATCAGCTCGGTGCCCGGCTTCCCGGGCAGGCGCAGGTCGCTGATCACCAGGTCGAAGCGCTGCGGGTCCAGGCCGATGGCCTCATCCACCGAGCCGGCCTCCTCGACCCGGTAGTCGTGGCGCTCCAGCAGGCGGCGCAGGGCGCTGCGGATGATGGCTTCATCTTCTACGATCAGGATCCGGCTCATCGGGGTGTCTCGCCCTCCTGTGGATTCAGCGGCAGCCAGAGGCTGATGCGGGTGCCGCGCTCGCGCCCCGGTGGCGGCGACTCGATCTCGATCTGGCCGTGGTGCTCGGCGACGATGCTGTAGACCAGCGGCAGGCCCAGTCCGGTGCCCTCGCCGGGCGGCTTGGTGGTGATGAAGGGCTCGAAGAGGTGGTCGCGGACCCGCTCGTCGATGCCGTGCCCCTCGTCGGTGACGGTGAGCCGGAGCCCGGCCGCCTCGGGGGTCGCCTCGATGACCACCCGATCGCCGGGGTCGCTGGCGTCGCGGGCGTTGCCGAGCAGGTTGACCATCACCTGGAGGAGCCGCTGGGCGTCTCCCGGGACCCGGGGGGTGTCGGGGCAGCGATTCTCGAAAACGACATCGTCGCCCGAGCGGGCAAGGTGGATCAAGTGAATGGCCTCGTCGGTGACCTCGGCCAGGGAGACCGGCGTGAAGGTCTGGCCGCCCAGGTGGCGGCCGCCGTGGGCGAAGCCCACCAGCGAGGAGACGATGCGTGAGACGCGATCGGTGAGCTGCTGGATCTGCTCGGCGGTCTCGAGGATCTCGGGGTCCTCGGTGTCGTAGCGCAGGTTCTGGGCCAGCGAGGAGATGCCGGTGATGGGGTTGCCGATCTCGTGGGCCACCCCGGCGGCCAGCTGGCCGATGGAGGCCAGGCGGGCGGCGTGGACCAGCTCGTCCTCCAGCCACTTCATCTCGCTGTGGTCCTCCACCAGGATCACCATGCCGCCGGGCTCGCTGTCCTCGCTCTCCAGCTCGGCCTTGTGCAGGCTCAGGTAGCGCACCCCGCCCTCCAGGGTGACCGGCTGCTTGTAGAGCTGGCGATGGGGGGCGGCTAGGATGCGCCCCAGCAGCTCGCCCCAGGGCGCGGGCAGGCTGTCGCGCCGGGCGCCGATCACGCTGTCGCCCTCGATGCTGGAGAGGGCGGCCAGGGCGTCGTTCCACATCAGCAGTTCGCCATCCTCGCCGAAGGCGCACAGGCCCACCGGCAGGCGGGTCAGGGTGCGGCGGTGGTAGCGGCGCAGGCCGTCGAGCTCCCGGGCCAGGCCGGTGAGCCGCGAGCGATAGGCCTCCAGGCGGCTCTCAACGTAGTGGATGTCACCGGTGGCACGGGGGGCGTCCTGGCGGTAGGGCAGGTAGCGGTCGACGATGTCCTGGGCCACCGAGGGGCCCATCAGGCCGGAGAGGTTGGCCTGCAGGCGGTCACGCAGGCGGCGCAGCGCGTAGGGGCGACCGTCGAGCGGGGAGAGCCCCAGGTCGTCGAGTGCCCGGTCGACCTCGCGGCGGGCGACCTCGTCGCCCAGGGCGCGGGCCAGGCAGGCCTTGAACTCCTCGCCGTTGGCGGCGTCCAGCGGCAGCCGCTTGGGGCGGATCACCGCGTCCACCGAGCAGGCCTCGGCGGCGGCCCGCTCCCCCTCGGAGGTCGGCGTGGCCAGCGACACCAGGATGAGCACCAGGGCGTTGCCGGCCAGGGAGACCAGGGTGATGGCGTACCACTCCGGCTCGCCGGCCAGGGCCTCGAGGCCCGGCGGGATCAGCACCAGCGGCGGCAGCCCGGTGAGCAGCGGCCCCCACAGGCCGAGCAGCCACACCAGCAGGCCCGCCACCAGGCCGGCGACCATGCCCTTGCGATTGGCCCCGGGCCAGTAGAGCAGCGCCAGCAGCCCCGGCAGACACTGGGCCATGCCGACGAAGGCGGCCAGCGCCAGGGTGGTCAGGTCGTGGTGCACGCCCACGGTGCGGTAGAAGAGCCAGCCGCCCAGCACCACGGCGCCGATCAGCGAGCGGCGCAGCCATAGCAGCCAGCGATAGAGGTCGGGCTGGGCCTCGGGGGGGTGGGCCACCAGCAGCACGTGGTTGAGGATCATGCCGGCGAGCGCCAGGGCGATGAGTACCATGGTGGCGCTGGTGGCGGCCAGCCCGGCGATGAAGGCCAGCGACTGTATCCACAGCGATTCCGACAGCCCGAAGGCCAGGTAGGCGGACGGCAGGAGATCGCCGGCGCCGAGCTGCTGGCCCGCCCACAGGATCAGCGGCACCGGCAGGGCCATCAGCAGCAGGAACAGCGGCAGCGCCCAGCTGGCCTGCAGCAGGGCGTGTCGCGAATGGATCTCGGTGAAGATGATATGGAAGATGTGCGGCATCAGCAGGGCCGCGGCGAAGAACAGCAGCAGCAGGGTGCGCCAGTGGGCCGGGTCGGGCTGCACCACGCCGGCCTGGAAGGCCTGGCCGGGGCCGTCGAGCCAGGCCTGGAGGTCGGCGGGCCCCTCGAAGACCACGAACAGGGCGAAGGCGCCGAGGCCGAGCATGGCGACCAGCTTGACCAGCGAGGAGAGGGCGAGCACCGCCAACAGGCTGTCGTGGTGACCATCCACGCGGCCCTGGCGGGCGCCGAACAGCATGGCGAACAGCGCGATCATGGCGCAGAAGGCCAGCGCCAGCAGCGACGGCGAGGCGGCCCCGGTCATCAGGAAGATGGCGTCGCCCATGGTCTGCACCTGCAGGGCGAGCAGTGGCAGCACCGCCAGCAGGCTGATCAGGGTGATCAGGGTGCCGACCCAGCGCGAGCGGAAGCGGAAGGCGAAGAGGTCGGAGAGCGAGGCCAGCTGGTAGGTGCGCGTCATGCGCTGGATCGGTACCAGCAGCACCGGGGCGAGCAGGAAGGCCCCGGCCACGCCCAGGTAGTAGGCCAGGTAGCCGTAGCCGGAGGGGGCGGCGAGCTCCAGGCTGCCGTAGACCCCCAGTGCCAGGGTGTAGATCAGCGGGTGGCGGGTGATGCGCGTGCCGATCGCCCCGCGCTCCACCGCCAGGGCGCACAGGAAGAGCACCAGCAGGAAGCCGGTGCCCAGGGCGAACATCCCGGCCAGGCTAGCGTTCATCGAGCTTCCTCTTCTGCTCCAGCCACAGGGTCAGGGCGATCAGCACCCCCCAGATCAGGAAGGGGCGGTACCAGGCCACCCCGGGGCTGGCCCAGCCGCTCATCAGCAGCGGCGAGAGCAGGTAGCCGCCCAGCACCAGGAACATCAGGATGCGATAGACGTACATGGCAGCCTCTCAGTTGGCGGGGGGAGTGCCGTCCCCGGCGGTGCGGTGGGGCTCGGGGCGCAGGCGGGCGCTGTCCCAGTGAGCGATGCCCCAGGCCAGCTGCTCGGCCACCGGCGCCGTGGCCAGCGCCGCGGGCGGGGCCTGGTCCAGGGCCACGAGGGCGGCGTGCAGCAGCGGGCGCACGGCGGCGTCAGCGGTGGGCAGCGCCGGGGCTAGGTTCTGCTTGGAGAGCTTCTGGCCGCCCTCGCCGAGGATCAGCGGCAGATGCAGATAGCGCGGCGCCGGGTAGCCCAGGGCGTGCTGCAGCTGGCGCTGCCAGGGGGTGTTGTCGAGCAGGTCGAAGCCGCGCACCACGTCGCTGATGCCTTGGTCGGCGTCGTCCACCACCACGGCGAGCTGGTAGGCCCAGAGGCCATCCTTGCGTCGGAGGACCACGTCGCCGAGCGCGGCCGGGTCGAAGCGCTGCTCGCCGAACAGCCGGTCCCGCCACACCACCGGGCGCTGGCCCAGATCGCTGCGCAGCCGCCAGGCCACCGGACTGCCGGGCTCGCGGACGCCCTCGCGGCACCAGCCCGGGTAGACCGCATGGTCGCGCCACTGCTTTCGCGAGCAGCTGCAGGGATAGGCCAGCCCCTGCTCGGCCAGCTGATTCAGGGCCGCCTGGTAGGCGTCGTCGCGGTCGTGCTGCCAGAGGACCGGGCCGTCCCAGTGCAGGCCGAAGGCCTCGAGCTGGCGCAGGATCGACTCGGCGGCCCCGGCGGGGCAGCGCGGCGGGTCGATGTCCTCGATGCGCAGCCGCCACTCGCCGCCGACCCGCCGGGCGTCCAGGAAGCTGGCCAGGGCGGCCACCAGCGAGCCGAAGTGCAGCGGGCCGGAGGGCGTTGGGGCGAAGCGACCGCGATAGCGGATCATGGCAGGCACCCCGAGGGGGTCACCGACATGCAAACGGGCACCCAGGGGTGCCCGTCATGGCGGTTCGGCCGTGGCATCGACATGCCCGGATCAGCCGCCCAGCTGCTTTTCCTTGAGCTCGGCCAGCGTCTTGCAGTCGACGCACAGGGTGGCGGTGGGGCGTGCCTCCAGCCGACGGATGCCGATCTCGACGCCGCAGGCCTCACAGAAGCCGTAGTCATCCTCGTCGATCTTGTCGAGGGTCTCGTTGATCTTCTTGAGCAGCTTGCGCTCGCGATCCCGGGTGCGCAGCTCCAGGCTGAAGCCCTCCTCCTGGGTGGCGCGGTCGGCCGGGTCGGCGTAGTTGTTGGCCTCTTCCTGCAGGTGGCGAACGGTGCGGTCTACCTCTTCCATGAGCTCCTGCTTCCAGCCCAGCAGGATCTGTCGGAAGTGCTCCAGCTGCTGCTCGTTCATGTACTCTTCACCCGCTGCCGGCTCATAGGGGGTGAATTTCTTGGGCGCTTCCACTTTCTTGTCGGCTACTGGCATGGGACTGCCTCGTTACTTTAGTGACTGCTGATCAATACCCGCCGCGGTGCAAGGTATCTCACGCCAAAGGGGTGCTTGTTTAGCGGAAAAATCCGCGCTTTGCAACTCTTTGCAACACGCCACGCCCACGCGCCTGCGGTATTGCCACCAAAGTCGCTACAATGTGCCCCTTTGACCACGCGATGGCGGAGACTCTCCCCTCGCGTCCCAGGGATTGCCGACAGGAGCCCGAGCATGTCGTGGAGTTCGCGCATCGATCGCATCGCCCCCTTTCGGGTGATGAGCCTGCTGGAAACCGCCCAGGCCCGGGAGGCGGCCGGGCACGACGTCATCCATCTGGAGGTGGGGGAGCCCGACTTCCCCACCCCCGAACCGGTGCTGGCGGCCGGCCAGGCGGCGCTGAGCGCGGGGCACACCCGCTACACGCCGGCGGCGGGGCTGCCGGCGCTGCGCGAGGCGATCGCCGACCACTATGCCGAGCGCTTCGGCGCCGCGGTCGACCCCCGCCGGGTTCTGGTCACCCCGGGGGCCTCGGGGGCCCTGCTGCTGGCCAGCCAGCTGCTGGCTGGCCCCGGTGACC
>NZ_CP071922.1:6724-12327 GCF_017584085.1 Halomonas sp. BM-2019 | reverse complement strand
CGGGCCCGGCGACCGGGTGCTGATGGCCGACCCCAACTACCCCTGCAACCGCCACTTCATGGCCCTGGCCGGCGCCGAGGTGGACGCCGTGCCGGTGGGCCCGGCGAGCGGCTGGCAGCTGGACGCCGGCCTGGTGGCGGCGCACTGGCGCGACGCCACCCGCCTGGCGATGCTGGCCACCCCCTCGAACCCCACCGGGCATATGCTCGATGCCGGCCGGCTCGCAGCGGTGGCCGAGACGGTGGCGGCGAAGGGCGGCCAGCTGCTGGTGGACGAGATCTATCAGGGGCTCTGCTTCGATCTCGCCCCGCTCTCGGTGGCGGCGATCACCCCGGACGCCTTCGTGGTCAACAGCTTCTCCAAGTACTTCGGCATGACCGGCTGGCGCCTGGGCTGGCTGCTGGCGCCGGAGGCGGCGGTGGAGCCACTGACCCGTCTGGCCCAGAACGTCTTCCTGGCGGCCCCCACGCCGGCCCAGCACGCCGCCCTGGCCGCCTTCACGCCCGAGTGCCGGGAGCTCCTCGAGGCGCGGCGCGCCGAGCTGGGCCGGCGCCGCGATGCCCTGCTGGCGGCCCTGGCGCCCCTGGGGCTTGCCCCCTCGCTGCCGCCCCAGGGGGCCTTCTACCTGTGGCTCGATATCTCCCGCTACAGCGCCGACAGCCAGGCCTTCTGTCGGCGCCTGCTGGAGGAGGAGAACGTGGCGATCACGCCGGGGATCGACTTCGCCCTCCAGGGCGGTGAGCACCAGGTGCGCATCGCCTTTACCACCGGGGTCGAGCGCCTGGAGGAGGCGGTCGGCCGCCTCGCGCGCTTCCTGGCTCGCCTGTAGGAGGCCCCATGGAGTATCCCGAGCTGGTGCCGGGCACCCTGCTGCGCCGCTACAAGCGCTTCCTCGCCGAGGTGTGCCTCGACGACGGCCGCGAGGTCACCGCCCACTGCCCCAATACCGGCTCCATGCGGGCGGTGAACGTGCCGGGCTGCCGGGTGTGGCTTTCGTCCAGCGACAACCCGGCGCGCAAGCTGGCCTGGACCTGGGAGCTGATCGAGCTGCCCTGGCCCGACGGCACCAGGGCGGCTGCCTCGGTGCACACCGGGCGGGCCAATCGCATCGTCGAGGAGGCGCTGCACGAGGGGCGGGTACCGGCCCTGGCCGGCTATGCCGAACTGAAGCGCGAGGCGAAGGTGGTGCTGGCGGGCGGTCTTGCGGCTCGGCTCGACTTCCGCCTCGATGACCCGATGCGTGGCACCGCCTTCGTGGAAGTCAAGCAGGTGACCCTGAGGGAGGCCGATGGTCACGGCTACTTCCCCGATGCGGTGAGCGAGCGGGGCCGCAAGCACCTGGAGGTGCTGGCGGCGCTGGCCGAGCAGGGCCAGCGGGCGGTGCTGCTGTTCTGCGTGGCCCATGAGGGCATCGAGAACGTGGCGCCGGCCGCTCACCTGGATCCCGCCTACGCGGCCACGCTGCGCCGGGCGGTGGCGTGCGGCGTGGAGGTGCTGGCGCAGCGCTGTGAGGTGGTGCGGCGGGGCGGGGTGCCGGTGGCGATCCGCCTCGGCCCGACGCTGCCGGTGTCACTCCACCGCGAGGTGGATCTGTCCCTCGGCGTCGACTGACACCGGGATCGGGGCAAGGCGCTGGCCCTGGCAGGGGCCGAAGACGCACTCGCCGCTGTCGGGCAGGGTCACACCCAGCGCCGAGGTGGCGCTGAGCTGGTCGAGGCGGGCGAGGGGCGCCGTCACCGGGCCGGGTCGCAGTGGGGGAGCGCCCGGGCCAGGCGCTCCAGCGCCTCGTCGCCGCCGGCGCCCGCGGTCTGGGCCTCCCACCACCGGCGGTGCACGCTGCGCACGCGCACCGTCACCCGTGGCACGCCCAATACCTGGGCCATGGCCAGCCGATGCAGCCCCTTGTTGATCTTGATCAGCCGGCCGTGTCGGTCGACCGCCACCCCGAGGCGATCCTTGCCCGCCCCGGCATCGAAGCCGAAGCAGGCCATGTCCTCCATGTAGAGCAGGTAGAGGCGCAGGTACTCGAGGATCCGCTCCCGGCTGTCCAGCAGCAGCCCCCGGTGATGGGAGCGCAGCGGATCGCCCTGTTCGGCCCGCGCCTGGAGCTGCTGGAAGGCCGTACTCTGCTCCGGCGCCAGGCGGTGGCGCCACAGGTCCTGCATGAAGTGGGTGCGTCCGCTGTCGACCAGGTAGTGGCGCGGCAGGTCCCAGTCACCGTCCCAAAGGAAGAGGTTGGAGGCCTTGCGCCGGGCCAGGCGGTCGGGGAAGCCCGCGGGGTAGCTGAAGCCGCGCACCAGGCGGCGCGGCTCCACCGTCAGGTCCAGCCGCTCGGCCAGGGCGGTCTCGAGGCTGCGGCGGGGCAGGCCCTGGGCCTCGAGCATCCGGGAGGCGTCACGCCGGGCCCGCCAGCGGCGGAACAGGCGCTCCTCGAACGGGCGCCCCAGCGCCTGCTGGAAGGCCATCTTGGCCCGGTAGGCGAGGCGCGAGGTGAGCATCCTGCGCCGCAGGCTCGGGTCATAAAGGGGGGGGTGCACGGTCTCCCCGGTCGGCGTCAGCGGCAGGCGGGAGGCCAGCTGCAGCCCCTGGTGCGTCTGGTCGAGCCGCGCCTGCAGGGCCTGGCCGGGGGCCGCCGGGGGCAGCCGCTGGGCCAGGTCCCAGAGGGCGGGGCCGCGGCGTTCGGCCGGAATGCGCTCCGGCACCGCCGGCGGACCCAAGCCCTCGGTCGGGCTCGGCGGTGGGAGGGCCCCTGCCATCGCGCTCAGCTGGTTGTGCAGTCGACAGCTCAGGATGCTGTAGAGCCAGTGTCCCGGCGGCAGGCCGCTGTCGGCGAGGCGGTAGGCGTTGCGCCAGGCCAGCAGCAGGGTGTCATGGACCACGGGCTCGACCTGCCGGCTCTCCTTCAGGACGTGACCGGCGACGGCCAGCAGGCTCGGCAGGCCGAGCCGCTGGAGCCCCTGGAAGCCGGCGATGTCGCCTCGGGCGCAGGTCAGCAGCGCGGGCTCGAGCGCCTCGTGGGTCGCCGGCGGTGATGCGGCCATGCAGTGTTACCTGTCGATATAGAAGCGCTGGATGAAGCTGACCCTGGCCGGGTCGGCATTGCGGTCGTGGCGAACCTCGAGATCGAAGCGCATGGGCTCGTCCTCGTGGATGCGGAAGACGGCCACCTGGGAGGGGGCGTCGCCGCCGCGCAGGGTGCGGAAGCTCAGCGGCGTGCGCTCATCACCGCGGCTCAGCCCGCCCACGGTGCCGTTCACGGACACCGGAATGGCCCGCGTGGTGCCGTCTTCGCCCTCCTCGAGCACGCTGACGTTGAGCAGCGCCATCACCTGGCTGCGCTGGATGCCGTGCTCGCGGGCCACCTCCTCGGGGAGGAAGCTGGTGTTCACCGCGCTGTAGTGAATCTGGTAGCGGCCGACCTGCTCGTACTGCTGGGCGGCCAGCGGCGCCGTCAGCAGCAGCAGGCCCGCGGCGAGCAGACCGCTCAGTAAGCCTCGCCTCATGGTATTCCCTCCTGCCGTTGCCGGGTCAGCCGCGGGCGACCCGGAAGATCGCGATCTCGCCGAACAGGTTGGGCCATAGCCGGGAGGTCCAGTGGCCCTCGTGGTCGCCGATGCCCACCGCCCGGTCGACGATGATCAGACCCTTGTCACGACAGAGTTGTTCAAAGTCGTTGAAGGTCGACAGATGGATATTAGGGGTGTCATACCAGGCGTGGGGCAGCGACTTGGAGACCGGCATGTAGCCGCGGATTCCCAGGTGCACCCGATGGCGCCAGTAGGCGAAGTTGGGGAAGGTGATGATCGCCTCGCTGGCCACCCGCAGCATCTCGTCGAGCATCCGGTCGGGGCGGCGCAGGGCCTGCAGGGCCTGGGTCATGATCACCAGGTCACAGGCGTCGTCGTCGAAGTTGGCAAGCCCCTCGTCGAGGTTCTGCTCGATGACGTTGACCCCGCGCGAGATGCAGGCGGTGATGCCGTCGGGATCGATCTCCAGGCCATAGCCGGTGACGTCCTTGTCGCGGGCCAGGGCCGCCAGCAGGCTGCCGTCGCCGCAGGCCAGGTCGAGGATATGGGCGCCCTCGGGGACCCAGTCGTGGATCAGCTTGAAGTCGGGACGGTTCATCATGGGCGCGCCTCCAGGCCGAGGTCATGGGCCACGCGGTCCATGAAGGCGGCAAACACCGCCTGGTAGCGGGGCTCGGGCATCAGGAAGGCGTCGTGGCCGTGGGTCGAGTCGATGTTGGCGTAGCTGACCGGCTTGTCGGCGCGCACCAGGGCATCGACCAGCTCCCGGGAGCGCGAGGGCGGGAAGCGCCAGTCGGTGCTGAAGCTGATTACCAGGAAGGGGCAGGTCGCCGGCGCCAGCGCCTGCGCCAGGTCGCCGCCGTGGGCCGCGGCCGGGTCGAAGTAGTCCAGGGCCTTGGTCATCAGCAGGTAGGTATTGGCGTCGAAGGAGGTGGAGAAGGTGTCGCCCTGGTAGCGCAGGTAGGACTCCACCTGGAACTCCACGTCGAAGCCGAAGTTGAGGTCGTCGGCGCGCAGGTCGCGGCCGAACTTGCTGCCCATGGCATCCTCGGACAGGTAGGTGATGTGGCCCACCATGCGCGCCAGCTTGAGCCCGCGGCGAGGAGCCGTGCCATGCTCGGTGTACCAGCCGTCGAAGAACTCGGGGTCCGAGCGGATCGCCTGGCGCGCCACCTCGTTGAAGGCGATGTTCTGGGCCGACAGCTTGGGGGTGGCGGCGATTACTGCGGCGTTGGCGATCCGCTCCGGGTAGACCATCGCCCACTGCAGCACCTGCATGCCGCCCAGGCTGCCGCCGATCACCGCAGCGAAGCGTTCGATGCCCAGGCGGTCGGCCAGCCGTACCTGGCTGTGCACCCAGTCGCCCACCGTCATCATCGGAAACTCCGGACCCCAGGGGCGGCCGGTGTCCGGGTTCTCGCGATTGGGACCGGTACTGCCGTGGCAGCCGCCCAGGTTGTTGAGCGAAACCACGAAGAAGCGGCTGGTGTCGATGGACTTGCCCGGGCCGATATGGGCATCCCACCAGCCCGGCTTGCGTTCGTCGGGGGCGTGGTAGCCGGCCGCATGGTGGTGGCCAGAGAGGGCATGGCAGATCAGCACCGCGTTGGAGCGGTCGGCGTTGAGGGTGCCGTAGGTCTCGTAGACGAGGTCATAGGCCGGCAGCGTCCTGCCGCAGGCCAGGGCCAGGGGGTCGTCGAAGTGCGCCGTCTGTGGCGTCACCAGGCCGACCGAGTCGCTAGGGAGCTCGGGCATCAGTCGTTCCGTGTCCAGTCGTTGCGGTGGAGCCGGGGGCCGGGCTCAGAGCCCGACCAGGGCGCCGGCGACGCCGGCGGCGCGGGTCAGCGAACCCACCACGATACCATCGATCAGGCTGATGGCGATGAATGCCACGATGGGCGAGAGGTCGATCATGCCCAGCGGCGGAATGACCTTGCGCAGCGGCGCCATGATCGGCTCCACCAACTGCATCACCAGCAGCGCCCCCGGGTGGCTGGCATTGGGCGCCACCCAGCTGAGGATGATCATCACGATCAGCGCGAAGAAGTAGATCTTGAGGATGGCATTGGCCCGTGC
>NZ_CP071922.1:6437-6714 GCF_017584085.1 Halomonas sp. BM-2019 | reverse complement strand
ATGATGACGATGCTGACCGCCTTGATCACGAAGCCGGCGGCCAGGGTGGCCATGTCGAAGCGCCCCATCACCGGGCCCAGAAACCCCTGGAAGGGGCGCACCGCCGGCTGGGTGATCTTGACCACCGACTGGCTGATGGGGTTGTAGTAGTCGGCCTGGGATGCCTGCAGCAGGAAGCGCAGCATCAGCAGGAAGATGTACAGGTTGATCAGGGTGTTGACCAGCAGCAGGCCGGCATTTCCCATGAGGGTTCCTCCATGTCGTGGGCGGGCCGCCG
>NZ_CP071922.1:2604-6337 GCF_017584085.1 Halomonas sp. BM-2019 | reverse complement strand
CGCGCTGCTCATCGCTGACTCGGGCATTGGCGAAGAGGCCGGCGGCGCCGGTGCCCACCAGCGAAGGGGTGTTGGGCATGCAGCGCACGATGGCCAGGTCGCCGCCCAGCCAACGCTCCAGGGTCTCGGCATCGAGACCTGCGGCCACCGACATGATCAGCGGGCGGCGGCGCTGTACCACGCTGGTGAGCCCCTCGCACACCTCCTGCATGACCTGGGGCTTCACTGCCAGCACGACCACATCGGCCTGGCTGACCGCCGCGGCGTTATCGGTGTTGGTGTGGATGCCATAGCGCTCGTGCACCGGTGCCAGAAAGGCGTCGCTGGGCGAGGTGGCGGTGATCGCGGAGGGCGAGAAGCCGCTGTCGATCATGCCGCCGATGATGGCGCTGGCCATGTTGCCGGCGCCGATGAAGGTGACTCTGGTGGCCATGCGGTCTGTCCTGTATCGCTCGACGAATGGTGGGCCGGTGCGGGGCCGGCGGCTTCGGTATTCCGCTCCCCTCAGCGGGGCGTTTCGCGCTCTCCGAAGAGGGCAGTGCCCAGCCGGACCAGGGTGGCACCTTCCAGTATGGCGGCCTCGAGATCCGCGCTCATGCCCATGGAGAGGGTGTCCAGCGGCGACTCGGGGAAGTGCTCGCGCAGCATCTCCAGGGCCTCGCGCAGCCGGGCGAGGGGCTCGCGCTGGGCGGCCAGGCCCTCGGCCGGAGCCGGAATCGCCATCAGGCCGCGCAGGCGCAGGCGCGGCATCGTCAGCACCGCCTCAGCCAGAGCCGGCAGCTCGACAAGGCTCACCCCGGACTTCGTGGCCTCATCGCTGATATTGACCTGCAGGCAGACCTCCAGCGGCGGCAGGCCGTCCGGGCGTTGATCGTTCAGGCGTCGGGCGATCTTCTCACGGTCTACGCTGTGTACCCAGGCAAAGTGTTCGGCGACGTCGCGGGTCTTGTTGGACTGCAGCGGCCCGATGAAATGCCAGACGATGTCATCCAGTTCGGCGAGCTCGGCCTGCTTCTCCAGGGCCTCCTGGACGTAGTTCTCGCCGAATTCGCGCTGGCCGAGGTGCCAGGCCTCGCGGATCAGCGAGACCGCCAGCAGGCGCGCGTCGCTGGCCGGTCGACCGGCGGCGGCCAGGGCCTCGGCCAGGCGCCGGCGCACGGCGGCCAGCGACTCGGCGGTGGTCGTGGAGGCAGACGGCGCCGTCATGTGGCAAGCTCTGTCATGCTGAACATTACAAATTGTCACCAGGGTCTCGGGAGCTAGGGAAAACGTATGGATATTACCGAACTGCTGGCGTTCTCGGCAAAGCAGATGGCCTCCGACCTGCATCTCTCGGCGGGCCT
This sequence comes from Halomonas sp. BM-2019, assembly GCF_017584085.1. Lineage (NCBI taxonomy): Bacteria > Pseudomonadati > Pseudomonadota > Gammaproteobacteria > Oceanospirillales > Halomonadaceae > Halomonas > Halomonas sp. BM-2019. The sequence goes on along the minus strand of NZ_CP071922.1, from coordinate 4,994 downwards.
GCCGCCGATGATCCGGGTCGATGGCGACATCCGCCGCCTGAACGTGCCGGCCATGGAGGACCGCGAGGTCCGCAAGCTGATCTACGACATCATGGCCGACCGGCAGCGCCGCGACTACGAGGAGTTCTTCGAGACTGACTTCTCCTTCGAGGTCCCGGGGGTGTCGCGCTTTCGTGTCAACGTCTTCAACCACGCCCGCGGCGCCGGGGCGGTGTTCCGCACCATCCCCTCGGAGGTGCTGACCCTGGAGGACCTGGGGCTGGGCCATGTGTTCCGCCAGCTCTCCATGCTGCCCCGCGGCCTGGTGCTGGTCACCGGGCCTACCGGCTCGGGCAAGAGCACCACGCTCGCGGCGATGATCGACTTCATCAACGACAACCGCTACGAGCATATCTCCTGACCATTGAGGATCCGGTGGAATTCGTCCACCGCAGCAAGCGCTGCCTGATCAACCAACGTGAGGTGCACCGCGATACCCACGGCTTCGCCCCGGCGCTGCGCAGTGCCCTGCGCGAGGACCCGGACGTGATCCTGGTGGGCGAGATGCGCGACCTGGAGACTATTCGGCTGGCGCTGACCGCGGCGGAGACCGGCCACCTGGTATTCGGCACCCTGCACACCACCTCGGCGGCCAAGACCATCGACCGGATCATCGACGTCTTTCCTGGCGAGGAGAAGGCCATGGTGCGCTCCATGCTCTCGGAGTCGCTGCAGGCGGTGATCTCCCAGACACTGCTCAAGCGCATGGGAGGCGGGCGCGTGGCGGCGCACGAGATCCTTGTCGCCACCGCGGCGGTGCGCAACCTGATCCGCGAGGACAAGGTGGCGCAGATCTACTCCGCCATCCAGACCGGCGGCAACCTGGGCATGCAAACCCTCGACGCCTCGCTGGCCAAGCTGGTGGCCGACAACGTGGTGGCGCGCGACGAGGCCCAGACCAAGGCCAAGGGCGTGCTCTAGACACGACAGGAACGACAGGAGCAGGGACATGACGGCGAAAGAATGGCTCTACCAGCTGCTGGACATCATGGTGCAGCAGGAGGCGTCGGATCTGCTGGTCTCGGTGAACGCGCCGCCGACCCTCAAGATGGCCGGCAAGCTCACTCCCATGGGGGAGCAGGGGCTCTCCGTGGGGCAGGTCAACGAACTGGTCGCTGCCGCCCTCCCCGAGGCGCTGATGGCGCGCTTTCGGGATGAGCGCGAGGCCAACTTCGCGCTCAGCCTGAGCAACAGGGGCCGCTTTCGCGTCAGCGCCTTCCAGCAACGCAACCAGCCGGCGATGGTGATCCGCCGCATCGCCCTGGAGATTCCCCACCTGGAGGAGCTGTCGTTGCCGCCGGTGCTGGGCGAACTGGCCAACATCAAGCGGGGCCTGGTGTTCGTGGTGGGCGGCACCGGTACCGGCAAGTCGACCACCCTGGCGTCGATGATTCAGCAGCGCAATGAGACGCTGGGGGGGCATATCATCAGCGTCGAGGACCCCATCGAGTACGTTCACCCGCACAAGAAGGCGATCATCAACCAGCGCGAGGTGGGCATCGACACCGACTCCTTCGAGGTGGCGCTGAAGAACACCCTGCGTCAGGCCCCCGACGTCATCCTGATCGGCGAGATCCGAACCCGGGAGACCATGGAGCATGCGCTGACCTTCGCCGAGACCGGCCACCTCTGTCTGGCGACTCTGCACGCCAACAATGCCAACCAGGCGCTGGATCGCATCATTCACTTCTTCCCCCATGAGCGGCATGAGCAGATCTGGCTTGACCTGTCGCTCAATCTGCGCGCCATCGTGGCCCAGCAGCTGCTGCCCACGGTGGATGGCGGTCGCTGCCCGGCCATCGAGATCCTGCTCAAGTCGCCGCTGATCGGTGATCTGGTGCGCAAGGGGGAGGTCACCGAGATCAAGAGCGTCATGGGGCGCTCACGGGATCTGGGCATGCAGACCTTCGACCAGGCGCTCTTCGATCTCTTCAAGGCAGGCCAGATCACCGAGGAGGTGGCGCTGGTGCATGCCGACTCGGCCAACGACCTGCGCATGATGATCAAGTACGGCGATGCGGGCAGCGAGGGAGTGACCCAGGCCCGCGAGGCGGCCAGCCGGCTCTCGCTGAGGAGCGACGAGGACTATTAGCCCCTCGCTCTCCCTCAGGGGGCATAGACGCCGCCCAGCACCCGAGGCCCGGCGGCGCCGGTCACCGAGGGCAGGTTGCCCGGCTGGCCGCTGAGCCTGCGCCAGGCCAGCCAGGCGAAGGCCCCGGCCTCCAGCCAGTCGGCCGGCCAACCCCACTCTGCGGCGTCGGTGAGGGGGGAGCCGGGCAGCCGGCGGGCCAGGCGGGCGAGCAGGTCGCGGTTGTGGGCGCCACCGCCGCAGGGGATCACCCGGACTGTGG
>NZ_CP071922.1:0-2594 GCF_017584085.1 Halomonas sp. BM-2019 | reverse complement strand
CGCCAGGGCCACGCTGGTCGCCGTCAGCTCCGCCAGGGTCGCCTGCACGTCCTCGGGGTGCTCCTCTCCTGTCAGGTGAGTCACCAGCCAGTCGAGGTGAAAGAGCTCCCGTCCGGTGCTGCGCGGCGGTGGAAGGTGGAAGAAGGGCTCAGCCAGCAGCTCTGCCAGCAGCGCTTCGTCGACTCGTCCCGAGGCGGCCCAGGCGCCGTCCATGTCGAAGCCACCGGCGCGGTGGCGGGCATGCCAGGCGTCCAGCAGGGCGTTGGCCGGTCCCGAGTCGAACCCAAGCGGTGCCCGAAGGTCCTCGGCAGGCGGCAGCAGGGTCAGATTGGCGAAGCCGCCCAGGTTGAGCACCAGGCGCCACTCGCCCGGGGCGCGAAACAGCGCCTGGTGGAAGGCGGGTGCCAGCGGCGCCGCCTGGCCGCCGGCCGCCAGGTCGCGGCGGCGGAAGTCGCCTACCACGGTCAGCCGACTGAGCTCCGCCAGCAGGCTGGGGTTGTCGAGCTGCAGGGTGTAGGCGGGGCCGCCGGCGTGTCCCAGCGGGGCATGCTCGATGGTCTGGCCATGGCTACCCACGGCGGCCACTGCCTCTCGGCGGGTGCCGCTGCTCGAGAGCAGGGCGGCGACGGCGGCGGCCTGCAGTCGACAGAAGGCATCCTCGGCTGCCGCCAGCTCGGCAAAGCTCACCCGCTCGGCGTGGCAGAGCGTCCATAGCCGCTCGTGCAGCGGCGCGGGCATCGGCTCGGCGTGGGTGGCCAGCAGGCGGGGTCGGCCGCTGTTGGTGGCATCGTCGATCTCCACTAGGGCGGCATCGATGCCGTCCAGGCTGGTGCCGGACATCAGGCCGATATAGAGGGGCATGGCAATCTCCCGGGTCGAGGGGCGTCACCGCTGGGCGCCGACTCATGCTACCATCCCTGCCCATTCGTGGGTCCCCGGGGGCCCGGCAACCGTTTACGTGGAGTAGGAGACGATGAGCGACGTGGCAAGCGCGCTGGCGCTGCTTAAGCGAGGCACCCAGGAGATCCTGCTGGAAGAGGAGCTGGTCAAGAAGCTGGAGTCCGGGCGCAAGCTGCGGATCAAGGCCGGCTTCGACCCCACCGCGCCCGACCTGCACCTGGGGCACAGCGTGCTGCTGACCAAGATGCGCCAGTTTCAGGATCTCGGCCACCAGATCATCTTCCTGATCGGCGATTTCACCGGTCGCATCGGCGACCCGACCGGCAAGAACGTCACCCGCAAGCCGCTCACCGAGGAGGAGGTCCGCGCCAACGCCCAGACCTACAAGGAGCAGGTGTTCAAGATCCTCGATCCCGAGAAGACTGAGGTGCGCTTCAACTCCGAATGGTTCGGCGAACTCTCCGCGGCCAAGATGATCGAGCTGGCGGCCCAGAGCACCGTGGCACGGATGCTCGAGCGTGACGACTTCGACAAGCGCTACAAGGCCGGCCAGCCGATCTCCATCCACGAGTTCCTCTACCCGCTGGTACAGGGCTACGACTCCGTGGCGCTGGAGGCCGATATCGAGATGGGCGGCACCGACCAGAAGTTCAACCTGCTGATGGGGCGCGAGGTACAGAAGCATCACGGCATGGCGCCCCAGGTGGTGATCACCATGCCGCTGCTCGAGGGGCTCGATGGCGTGCAGAAGATGTCCAAGTCGCTGGGCAACTACGTGGGGGTCGACGAGGCGCCGGGCGTGATGTTCAGCAAGCTGGTCTCCATGCCCGACAGCCTGATCTGGCGCTATTTCGAACTGCTCTCACTGAAGGGCAACGAGGAGATCGAGGCGCTCAAGCGCGACGTCGAGGCCGGCGCCAACCCTCGCGACATCAAGATGATCCTGGCCCGTGAGCTGATCGCCCGCTACCACGACGAGGCGGCGGCGGCCAACGCCCACAAGTCCGCGGGCAACCAGCTGGCCGAGGGCGAGCTGCCGGACGACCTGCCCGAGGTGGAAGTTGACTTCGAGGGCGGTGCGCAGGCGCCCATCGCCGCTGTGCTCAACCGCTCCGGCCTCGCCAACAACAGCGCCCAGGCCAAGGACATGCTCGGCAATGGCCGGGTCAAGGTCGACGGCGAGGTGGTTGAGCGCGACCATATGCTTGCCACGGGCGCGAGCTACGTGATCCAGGCCGGCAAGAAGCGATACGCTCGAGTGACGCTCAAGTAACGCCGGTTATCCAGGCCGGCCCGGCCAGTGGACGCAGCGCCCGCCCCAGTGCGGGCGCTGTCGTCTCTGCTTCTGCGACCATGCTGGCTGTCGGGCCGGCGCCGCGGCGGGTCCCACCCCGAAAGCTGTCCACACCCGCTTCTGGCGCCGGCCCTGTGAATAAGTGGGTGGGTGGATAGGCGGCCACCCGCCGTTTGTCATCATGCCGTCACGGCTCGGACAGGCTTCTGAAACTTTTTTGCCGGAAGGGCTTGCGGCCGGCGGGGGGAAGCCGTAAAGTACGCATCCGCTGCCGGCAACCAGCAAGGTTGCAGGCGGTGAAGGGTGGTAGAAGTGGTTGTTCTGCTTGGGGTTTTCGGATGCTTCGAAGATTTCCTCGCTTGACAGGCACCGCGGATTCGCTAGAATGCGCACCACTGGA